>NZ_JBNHFE010000001.1:0-2043153 GCF_059089905.1 Arthrobacter sp. Y3221087 | reverse complement strand
CGATCCCGGCCTGCTCGGCACACGAGAGTGTGAGCACGAACTTCTGCCCCGGCTCCATTGCCGGCAGGGCCGCTGCGGTTGCCTCTGTTTGCATGAGCGTCATGTCCCCTCCTCCTTCTAGATATATTCAAAAGTAGCGAACTGATATATTAGATTGGACCCCAGCGTATACTCGACTGTGACGCAGGTCAACATGTTTATTTCGTTGTCGGGGAAACGATTCTCAGAGTTCGTCCTCCGGCCGGGCGGCGACGATCCGCTCAGCGTTCTTCTGCAGGATGTCGAGCGACTCCTGAATCAGCGGAGAGGCAATGCTGCCCCTACGTACGGCCGCGACAATGCGCCGCGAGGGCCTGCCTTTGCCCGTTAGGCGCAGGCGAACCACATTCTCTGCATTGCGCAAGGGCGCCAGTCGCGGCAGCAAGCCTACGCCGAGCCCCGCACCCACGAAGGCGATCTGGGTTTCCCACTCGACGGCCTCGTGGGCAATCCGTGGTGTCACACCAACTGCCGTGAACGCCGCAGTGAAGAGGGAGTGGTAGGTGGAGCCCGCAGCTTCGGTGATCCAGGGTTCCGAGGCCAGTTCTTCGAGCGTCACCCGTTCCCGGGATGCCAGCGGATGGTCAGACGGAACGATCACGTCCAGGGGATCGTCGAGCAGGACGGTCTGCTCGAAGCGCAGGTCATCCTCGCCGTAGGTGTTCGACTGCATGGCGACAATGACCGCAAGGTCAATCCTCTCGGCTACCAACAAATCGAAGCAGCGGGCCGGGTCGGCCTCAAGTACCTGTACCTCCAGTTGCGGACGCGTTGAGCGGAGAGTGGCCGCAAGCGGCGCGAGCAACTGGGCGGCCGCCGTCGAAAATCCACCGAGGCCGAAATGTGACTGCACCTGGTCGCCGGCCTCCATGGCGGCGGCGCGCAAGCTCTCCCATTCCGCGATGAGGGAGTCCGAACCGGCCACAAGAAACCGGCCCGTAGCGGTCAGCCGCACACCGCGGCCGTCCTTCGCCAGGAGCTGCAAACCGAGCACGCGCTGGAGCTCACGCAATTGCGCGGAGACGGCTGAAGGGGAGTACCCCGTGAGCTCCGCGGTTGCGCCCACGGTCCCGCAGCGGGCGAATACTCGGAGCGTTATAAGTCTGGGATCAATCATGCAACTATTGTGCACGGTTATCTCCGGATTCTTGCGCTTTTATTGAGCTCTCGTGCGCCCTAATCTCTTGGAACAACGCTTTTTGACTACGGCTGCACCGACGCACCCGTAGCCGCCCAGATATCACACGTAACCACGCCTCCCGGGAGGAAACCCATGACTGCTCCAGTGCACCAGCCCCTCAACTCACGCGGAAAACTCGCGTCCTCATTGCCTGCAGAGCAGCTGGCTGAGATCACCGAGTTGTTTGCGTTCCGCCGCACGGGCTACTCCCTCGATGCCCCCTTCTACACCGACCCGGCAATCTTCAAGGTCGACATGGAGGCTATCTTCGGCCAGCACTGGATCTTTGCCGGGAGTGTCGCCGAACTGCCGGAGCCGGGCGACTACATCACGGTCGATTACGGTCCCTACTCCCTGATCGTCCTCCGCACCGACGAAGGGGACGTCAACGTCCTGCACAACGTCTGCCGCCACCGCGGGGCGCGCGTCCTGACCGAAGCTGCCGGTTCCACCGGAAACCTCGTCTGCGGCTACCACTCCTGGACTTACTCCCCTGAGGGCAACCTGATCCACGCCTCCGCCCCCGGAGAAGCGAAGTTCGACAAGAACTGCTTCGCGCTCAAGCGTGCCCACAGCCGCGAGGTTGCCGGACTCATCTTTGTCTGCATCGCTGACGAACCGCCCACGGACTTCGACGAGACCTCGAAGATCTTCGAGCCCTACCTGGCCCCGCACGACCTGTCCAAGACGAAGATTGCCTACCAGCAGAACATCATCGAAGAGGGCAACTGGAAGCTCGTCATGGAGAACAACCGTGAGTGCTACCACTGCGATGGACACCCGGAGCTCGCATGTTCACTCTTCCCCACGTGGGGCCTGACCGAGGGCCTGATTCCTCCGCACCTTGAGGAAGTATGGGACCGCAACAAGGAAGCGCAGTCCTCTCTTGAAGAGCGTTGCCGCCGCTACGGCCTGCCCTACGAGGTGGTAGAGGAGCTTGACACCCGTATCGCCGGAATCCGCATCTCCCGCGAATCCCTGGACGGCGAAGGCGAGTCCTTCTCCGCCGACGGGCGCCGGCTCTCCAAGAAGCTGCTCGGCGACCTGCCGGACTTCCGCCTTGGCCGCTGCTCCATGCACCTGCAGCCCAACAGCTGGTTCCACTTCCTCGGCGACCACGTCATCACGTTCGGCGTCTTCCCCATCAACGAACACCAGTCGCTGGTCCGCACCACCTGGCTGGTGGCTGACGACGCCGAAGAAGGCGTCGATTACGACCTGGAGAAGCTCACGTACACCTGGAAGCAGACCAACCTGCAGGACAAGGCGTTCGTGGAACTGTGCCAGCAGGGCGCTGCCAGCCCTGCCTACGAGCCCGGCCCGTACATGAAGAGCGAATACCAGGTGGAGGCATTCATCAACTGGTACGTGCAGCGCGTTCAGGAGCACTTGGCATGACCGAACTCCTCACTGAAACGGTGATCCAGGAACCACAGCGCATTCGCGGTCTGGAGATGCCGTGGAACAGGGTCATGGGCAGCACCGAGACACCAGCCCGCGCTGCCCGTGCATTGGGCCCCTGGCACCCCCAGGAGTTCATGGCCGAATGCGTGGAGACCGTTGTCGAGGCCGGCGGCCTGATGACCTTCGTGTTCCGGCGCACCGACGGTGCGCCCCTGGCCTTCCGTGCGGGCCAGTATGTAAACGTCGCCTTTCCGGTAAACGGTGAGGACCAGGATCCGGTGGACCGCAGCTACTCGCTGTCCAGTTCGCCCACGGAGCCATGGACGTTCAGCATCAGCGTCAAGCGCGACCCCACGGGCCTGGTTTCTCCGTGGGTGCATGCGAACGTCAAACCCGGCACCGTTCTGGACATGCTCGGACCGGTCGGGGCGTTCCACCTGCCCGACGCCGACCGGCGGGCGCGTTACCTCCTGCTGGCCGCCGGTGCAGGCATCACTCCTATCATGTCCATGGTGCGGACCATCCACTCCCTGCCCGGACACGCCGATGTGGTGGTCCTGTACCACGGGGCGGAAGCCGGAGGTTTTGCCTTCCACCGGGAGCTGGCCTACATCGCCTCCGTGGACTCGCGGATTAAGGTCTTCTACTCCCTGGGCGACCGCAGCAAGCCCGAGGGGTGGGAAGGGCTCACCGGAAGGCTGACGGCGGCCATGCTCGACCAGGTGGCCCCCGACGCCAACGGCCGCCAGGTCTACGCCTGCGGCCCCGAGGGTTACCTGAACAGCGCCACCGAGCTCCTCAAGAAGGTCGGCGTCGACGACACATCCATCTACATGGAGTTCTTCTCGGGAGACCGCCAGACACTCCTTGAATACCAGGCAGAGATCGCGCTGGCAACGGACATCGCGGAGGAAATCGCCGAGGAGATCGCCGAGTCAGCCGAGGATTACTACGAAGGCCAGCCAAGCGCGTTCGGACTCTACGAGCCCGGCTACGACGCCGATGGACCCCTCGAGGCCACGGGGCTGCCGCTGGAAACCGTTGACACGGATGCGCCCGAGGCCGGGGGCAGTGCGGACGCGGAGCCCGAGGCCGTAACCCCCGACGCCTCGAGCTTTGAGACAGTGGGAACGGGAAGCCTCACACTGTCCTTCCTGCGCACCGGCGTCAACGTGCGGATTGATCCCGACCAGCACATCCTCGAGGTGGCGCAGCGAGCGGGTGTCCGGATCGGCGCCAACTGCAAGGAAGGCATGTGCGGCTCCTGCAAGGTCGTCAAGCTTTCTGGGGAAATCGAGATGAACCACCAGGGTGGTATCCGTAAACGGGAGATCGACGCAGGCAAGTTCCTGCCCTGCTGCTCCACGGCGCAGACCGACATGGTGATCGACGCCTAGCAGGTTGCGACGGCAATAGCAGTCCCGGGCGTCATTCCGCAGTACTTGCGGGATGACGCCCGGGTTTTTCGTGCGGTGGGGGTGCTTCTCTTTATTGAAGAACAGCTGGCTGGTGCTGCGGTTCAGGCGGGAAGGATTGCTGCGACCTGGTTCCGGATCTCCAGAAGCAGGTCCTCCACCGGGCGGGAGACGTTGGTTGAAGCGGCCATGCTTAGGAACATGATGGCCGAGATGACGTGTGCAAGCGTGGCTGCGCTATCAGCGGTGGTGCGGGCTTCCCGTTCCAGGACGGCGGCTATGGCGGCCTCAGTCCCCGCCGCGAGGGTGAGCGCGGCATGGTGGTGGGGCTCGTCCGGGTCGCCGAAGACCATCTCGCGCAGGTACGTGCGGCCGTTGTCGATCTGGGTCCGGTTGCATACCACCACCGGGCGGACGATGGCCATGACGGCATCGAGGGGCACGGTAATTCCTGCCGCCTCCGCAGTGCCCTTGGCGAGGGCATCCGCGTAGGCCGAGTTCTGGACGAGCAGCAGCAGCTCACCCTTGCTCTTGGCATACAGGAACAGTGTGCCCGTGCCGATGTCGGCCCTGTCCGCGATCTGCTGGGTAGTGACGTCGTCGATACCGTGCTCGGCGAAGAGTTCGCGGGCCGCCGCCGTGATCCGGTCAAGTTTGGCCTGTTTGTTCCGTTCCCGCCGGCCGACGGGCTGGGAAGCAAGGTGCATGGCGGGGGGTCCTCCGGGCGGTCATGGTGTTCAGCTGGTTTCGAGTGTAGTCAATGGGGTGGCCGCCGGGCGTCAGCGCTTGAGGAATCCGATGGCTGCGGGAATGAACTCTTGGTAAAACTGGAAAATCCCGCCGTGGCCGGAGTCCGGGTACATGGCCAACTCTGATCCTTCGATGCGCCGATGCAGGTCCATGGACAGGATGGAGGGAACCATGCGGTCATGGTCGCCGTTGGCGATCAGTGTCGGGTGGTTGATGGCTGACAGGTCGGCCGGCTCGGCGCGGCCCCAGTTCCTGATGGCTTTCAGCTGGGCACGGAAGGCCTGGATCCGGACCGGCAGGTCTCGTGCGGCGGTGCGCTGCCGAATGCGGGTGATGAACTCCTTTGCCGCCTGCTTGCCGGCCGAGGAGCGGTTGAAGAAGAGGAACTCCTTCGGATCGGCCCGGACCAGGGCGGCGCGCAGCACGTCGTAGTACGTGACCCTCGCAACCTTGTCCATGCTTTTTCCGCCGCGGGGGCCGGTGCCGGCGAGGATGAGCTTCCGGACCAGGTCCGGGTGCTTTCCGATGAGGGCCTGGGCCACCATGCCGCCGAGGGAGAAACCGAAGATGTCCACCTTCTCGAAGCCCAGGGCCCGGATGAAGGCGGTGGCCTCCTCGGCCATGGCCTCAATGCTGCCCGGCACCACGCCGGTGCTGGCCCCGATGCCCCGGTTGTTGAAGGTGACAACGTGGTGCTCCTTGGCAACGGCGTCGATGATCCGCGGGTCCCAGTTGTCCAGGTTGCCGGCGAGGTGGCCGAAGAAGACCACCGGAACCCCGCCCTTCGGTCCCAGTTCGCGGTAGGCATAGCTGACGCCGCCGGTTGTGATGCTGCGGGTGGGTGCAAGCGCATAGGACGATGCAACGGGGATGTGGGCGGCGCTCATGCCGTTTCTCCGGACCTGTGCTGGCCGACGGCTTCGGGCCGGGCGGTGGCGGAGGCGTTATGCGGGGGATTGACCACGACGGCCTTGCCGCGCAATCCGCCGCTTCCCAGTGCCTTCAAGGCTTCCGGAGTCTGGGCGAATGGAGTGACGCGTCCGACGACGGGACGCAGCACGCCGTCGTCGACGAGCCTTGCGATATGGCCCAGTTGCGCGCCGCTGGAGTGCATGAAAAGAAATTCGTAGTGCACGCCGAGCCGGCGGGACTGGCTGCGGATGCTCCGGCTCAGGCCGGTGATGGCGAAGCGGAGTACCGGGTTGAGGCCCAGTTCCCGGGCGAACGCAGGGTCCGGCGGTCCTCCGATTCCGATTGCCTTGCCACCGGGCTTGAGGATCCGGAGGGATTTCTCCAGGTTCGGTCCGCCGAGGCTGTCGAGGACCAGGTCGTAGCCGCTGAGAACCTGTTCGAAGTCCTCGTCCCGGTAGTCGATAACGACGTCGGCGCCGAGTCCGCGGACGAAGTCCGCGTTGGCGGCGCCAGCGGTGGTGGCCACCGTCGCTCCGAGGTGCTTCGCCAGCTGGATTGCCAGCGAGCCCACTCCTCCGGCGCCGGCGTGGATGAGGACTTTCTGCCCCCGCTGCACCTTGCCGCGTTCCACCAGTGCCTGCCACGCCGTCAGGGCCACCAGCGGAAGCGACCCGGCCTCGGCCATGCTGATCGTCGCGGGCTTCAGCGCCAGATCCGCTTCCGCCACGGCGATGCGCTGGGCAAAAGTGCCGATGCGGGCCTTGTCCGGCCTGGCAAAAACCTCATCGCCGGGCTTGAAGCCGCGCACCTTCGTCCCGACCTGGAGGACTGTTCCGGCAAGGTCATTTCCGAGGACCAGCGGCAAAGCGTAAGGGAGGATCTGTTTGAACTCTCCGAGTCGGATCTTTTCGTCCAGCGGGTTAAGCCCGGCCGCCTCCACCCGGACCAGGACATCCTGGTCACCGACCACCGGCTCCGCGACCTCGGTCAGCTGCAGGCCAGCCTTGTACCTGTTGATGACAAACGCTTTCATCTTGAGGCGCCTTTCTTGTTGATTACGCTCAATTATGAGTATGGTCAGAAAAAGTGTCAAGGGTGATAACGCGCGCTAGGGGAGTCGACAAGGAGGATCAGCCGCACAAGGTTTGATTGGTCCGTGCTTGGTCCGTGCTTGGTCTTAGGCGTCTCGTGGTTCTTATCGTGTTTGCGGTCTGTGTCTCGACCGCTTCCTTGTTCTGGCTGCGTGGGCAAGCCGGCGTCGATGCGCGGCAGGTCGTTGCTCCGCCGCCCCGGGCGGGGCCGGGCTCGAAACTCTGTCCTCTGGTATGAGCACCGCGGTGAACGTCACCAGGAGCCCGGATGCCGACTGGGTTGTCCGGGCGGCCGGGCAGACCGGCATCCCCGACCGAGCGTTGCGCGCATACGTTGCCGCGGCGGTAACCGTCAATGATTCCGTTCCGGCATGCGGGCTAGGGTGGAACACTTTGGCGGCCGTCGGTTTCGTCGAAACAGCACACGGAACGTACGGGGGCGGCATTCTCACCGCCGAGGGGGAAGAGAGCCGCCCGATTGTGGGCCCGGTGCTTGACGGTGCCGGATTCGCCGCGATCGCCGACACGGACGCTGGAACCCTGGACGGGGACGCGCGCTGGGATCGCGCTGTGGGACCGATGCAATTCATCCCCTCCACCTGGCGGCTCGTAGCGCGCGACGGGAATGGGGACGGAACGGCGGACCCGTCCAACATCGACGACGCTGCCCTCAGCGCGGCAGCCTATCTATGCGCCGACGGCCGTGACCTCACCACGTCGGAAGGATGGACCGCCGCCATCTACGCCTACAACCAGTCCGACACCTACATCCGCCAAGTGCGTGACAAGGCCACCGCATATGCAGCCAAGGCAGACACTGGGGAGAGATGATGCACCTGGGGTACTGCGCCGGGATCTTGGTTAACCGTGGCAACCGGGGCCGCCGGCCGTGCTGAGGGCAGCTGATAGGCGCAGGCTATCTACGGCTTCAGGCGGCGCGCGTTGTTGGCGTTTTCGTTCCCCGCGGCCAGCACGGTGGCGGATGAGCGGCTGATCCCTAGGAGTTTGAGTGGATACCCGGAAGCTGATTGGCGACCGGGACTCGGACGTCTACACCTTCCTGGGTGACCGGCTGGACGAGGTTCGGCGCCATGCTGGCATCGACCGGTCTGGCCGAAACCACCGGCAAGGCCGCCGCTGACAACCTGCGAGTGACAAGCGTCGTCGCCATCACCATGTTCTCCGCACTCCTGGCGATCCTGATCTCCGAAACGACGAGCAACACAGCCTCGGCCGCCGTCGTGGTGCCCATCGTCATACCACTGTGTGTCGCCACGGGAGTGGATCCGTTCGTGCCGGCACTGGGCGGCTTCAGCTTCGACATCATCGGGGCAATCCTCATCATCAGCATCTCCCGGTCATGGTCGGGATCAACCGGGATCGGACGCTGACGGTTCCGCCGCACCGGTCGGTACATACCGGCAAAGCCACGCCCGCCCGGAAACCGTCCGGGCGGGCATGGCGTATTTCTTATTAGCCCAGGAGAGCGCGGGTGTGGTCGTTGAGGAACACGCCCGGTGGATCCGGCGGCTCCGGCAGACTGCACGGGTCTACGACCTCCTCCGCACAGCCGGCGCGTCCGAGGACCACTGGCAGAGCCTCGTCCTGAGGCTGGCCACGGAGCTGGATGCGGAACTGTTCGTGGTGGACCGCCGGTGCCTCCACGCCTGGCATCCCGACGGCCAGCCGCTTCCCGGCTTCCTGGCGGATGAATGGTCTCCGCGTCCCGGCAAGGTTTCCGTTGCGGGCAAGAATTTCCAGTGGCACAGGGTCCGGGGCAGGCACGTGCTGACCATGGACATTCCCACCCACGCCAACGCGCTCATGGTGGTGCTGCCCCGCAGCGAACCGCACCCTGACGCCGTCGTCCTGCTTCACGCCGCAACAGTGCTGGAGCTTCAACTGGGACGGATTGTCCTGTCCCTGGAAGGCCGGCACCGGCTGGCCGGCGAATTCCTGCTGCAGGCACTCGACGGCCGTCTGGGGCGGGCCGAGATGGAACGGCGGATCGCTGCGTTCGGGGTTCCGGACCAGTCATTTGTCCTCGCCTCACTGTCAGCGGACGACGGCGACGCGCTGGCGAACGTCCACATCGAACTGTGGCGGCACGGAGTTTCCGCGGCCTCCCTCCGGCGGAACAACCGGCTGCATGTGGTGCTCGCCGCCGACGTGGCGGACGAGTTGCTGGTCCACTGTGCCGGCCCGGAAACCACCATGGGGATCAGTTCGCGGGCATCGGTTGCAGGCCTGCAGCATGCCCTGCAGGAGTCGCTGTGGGCGCTGGGCTCGGCCAAGGCGAACAAGGTCCGGCTGGCCCGGTATGCGGAGGGCCCGAGCTGGCCGGGCCTGACGGGAGTGGAGGAGGGGGCGGCCCTGGTGCGCCGCCTCCTGGGTCCTGTTTTCGACTATGAGCAACGACAGGACGGGGACCTGATGGTCACCCTGAAGGCGTACCTGGACTTGCAGCGTTCATGGCAAAAGACCGCCGCAGCTCTGTTTACGCACAGGCAGACCATCATGTATCGAATCCGGAAGATCGGTGAGCTGACAGGCCTGGATATGGGTGAGACGTCCACGCTTGCGCAGTTGTGGCTGGCGCTGCAGGTCCACGAAGCGATGCGCGGCTGACACCGGCCGCCTGGAAATTTGTCTTGCAAGGACCGGGGGAGGGGTCCGGTGTGACAGGCGCCATAGTTCATCCTTCCGCCCAGGAGCAGCAGCGGAGGTTAGCGTTGAAAGCCCGCTGCCCCCCGAAGGACCATGAAGATTTCCCGCTTTGCCACCAAGTCCCTTGCCGCCGTCACTGCAGTTCTGCTGGCTGGTTCACTTGCCGGTTGTGATGCCGCCGCTAATGCGCTGGAGGCCATCGAATCCGCTCCGCGCAGCGCCGCCAGTGATCCCGCTCCGGCAGATCCGGCTGCTGCCGGCAACGCCCTCAACCAGCTGCAGACCATTCCGGTGAAGGGCCGTGCGCCGAAGACCGGCTATTCCCGCGATGAGTTTGGTCCGGCCTGGGCTGACGTTGACCGGAACGGCTGCGACACCCGCAATGACATCCTGGCCCGGGACCTCACCGACGAAACCTTTAAGCCCAGTACCAATGACTGCGTTGTTGTGACCGGCACCTTGGCCGACAAATACACCGGCACAACCATCGATTTCGTGCGCGGGCAGGACACCAGTTCCGCCGTCCAGATCGACCACCTCGTAGCACTTAGCGACGCCTGGCAAAAGGGCGCGCAACAACTCACTGCTGACGAGCGCAAGGACCTGGCCAACGACCCGCTGAACCTCATGGCCGCAGATGGACCCACCAACGGCGCCAAGGGTGACAAGGACGCTGCCACCTGGCTGCCGCCGAACAGGGCATTCCGGTGCGAGTATGTCATCCGGCAGACGGCCGTTAAGGCCAAGTACAAACTATGGGTAACGCAGGCTGAGCATGATGCGATCGCCGGCATCCTCAGCGGCTGCCGGTAAGCGCACGAACACTGCAAAACACTCCGGCCCTCATTATGCTCGGATCATGGCGGTTCAAGATTCTGCGGAAAATCCCACCAGGTCCATCAACCAGGAACTGAGCCAACGGCGCGGCTGGTTACTGGTCATCGCCGTGGGGCTGGCCGTCCACAT
This sequence comes from Arthrobacter sp. Y3221087, assembly GCF_059089905.1. Lineage (NCBI taxonomy): Bacteria > Bacillati > Actinomycetota > Actinomycetes > Micrococcales > Micrococcaceae > Arthrobacter > Arthrobacter sp. Y3221087. The sequence continues at coordinate 2,032,729 of NZ_JBNHFE010000001.1, read as the reverse complement.
CCTCAGTATCGTCATCGGTTTAAGGCCCGCGGGGCCGCTCTGCGGCAGTCCGCTGCTGCCGGAAAGCCAGGCAGCTGAAATGGCCGATGCCCAACTGCACATCACGGCGCTCGCGCCGGAGTGCTACCGGAACATCGAAGCCGCGGCGGCGCCCGTCTGGATTCTCATGGCATTCGGTATCGCTTTGGTGCTGCTGGGAGTTGCCGTCAGGATAGCCGGTATCCGCCGGTCCTTGACCAGGCCCGCACTCTAAGGGGCGCCTTCCAACGCGCGCGTGGGGTCGGAAGGCACCCCTCTTCGCAGGAACTATTTGACGGCGCCCTGGGTCAGGCCGGACATGACCCAACGCTGTGTGAACAGGTAGACGACGATCGCGGGTGCCATCGCCATCAGGTACGAGGCGAACGCTACGTTGTAGCTGTTGCTGAACTGGGTTTGGAACATCTTTTGCAGCACGGGAATTGTTTGCAGTTCCGGGTCGGAAATGATCAGTGACGGCATCATGAAGTCGTTCCAGGACGCGATGAAGGCGAAGATGCCCACTGTTGCGCTCATTGGCCCGAGCAGGGGAAAGATGAGCCGCCAGAACACCTGCCACGTCCCGGCGCCGTCCATCCGCATGCTTTCCTCCAGCTCCAGCGGAATCGAGCGCAGGAACGCGGTAAACAGCATCGTGTTGAAGGCCAGGGCAAACACGATGTGCAGGATCGCGACGCCGAGCGGATTGTCGAGTCCGACCATGCCGGTCAGCTGGATCTGGGGGAGCGCCACCACCGGGAACGGGATGAACATCGCCGCCAGCAGGTAGAAGAAGGACCAGCGGAAGAGCCGGCGGTCCCAGTTGCGGACGATCGCATAGGCTGCGAGCGCCGACACCACGATCTCCCCGATGACCGCGATGACGGAGACGAACACGGAGATCGCGAAGCCGCGGGGAAAGTTCGTGAGCGTCCATGCCTGGGTGAAACCATCGAAGGTCAGGGGGCTCGGCAAGGAGAAGGCATTGCCGTCCACCGCCTGGCCAGTGGTCTTGAGTGCCATGCTGACCGTGACGTACAGCGGGACAAGCACGCCAAGGGTGCAAACGATCAAGACGGCGGTGGCGGGCCAGTTGGTGCGCTCCTGGCCAACGCGGATGCGGCGCGTGGCAGGGGTCACTGGTTGTGCGGGGATGGTACGGGTCGCGTTGCTCATGCTGCGATCCCTCCTTTGCCACGTGTGAAGCGGAGTTGGATGAGTGCGATGGCGACGCTGATGAGGAAGAAGATCACGGCGTTGGCCATCTGGTAGGCGTAGTCGCCGCCTTCGAAGCCGCGGAAGATTGCCATCGCTACGCTCCGGGTGGCGACCCCGGGGCCGCCGTCGGTAAGGCCGACGATGATGTCGTAGGCGTTGAGGTAGTTCTTGAAGCCCAGCACGGTGTTGATCACGGCATACCCGGCCACGAGCGGCAACGTAATGTGCCGCAGGTTGTGCCAGGGCTTCGCGCCGTCGATGGAGCTCGCCTCGTACACCTCGGCGGGCACGGTCAGCAGGCCTGCGATGTAAATCAGCATCGCACTCGGAACCGACTGCCATGCCGTGACGAAGACGATCGCCAGCCAGGCGAGGTCCGGGTTGGCGAGGATGCTCGTGGTGAGCGGTTCGATTCCCAGGCTCTGGCCTGCCAGCGGCAGCGAATTGGAGAAGAGGTACTGGAACACAAAGGCAATGACGATGCCGGAGATCACCATCGGGATAACGAAGACAGTCCGCAGCGCGGTGCGGAAGCGGACACGGGACGTAAGGCCCAGGGCCAGCAGGAAGGCCAGGACGTTCACGACGACGACGGTCACGAGCGAAAAGGCGAGCGTGAATCCATAGGCGCCGAGGATCCCTTCATCGCGGAAGGCAGCGATGAAGTTACGGAGGCCGATGAATTCGAAGTCGCCGAAGCCAACAGAGTTCGTGAAGCTGTAGATGAAGCCGAGTACCGCAGGGAGTGTGACGGCGAGCGTGAAGATCGCCAGCGACGGCAACAGGAAAAGATAGTAGAGCGGGTCGACCCGGCTTCTGCTTACTCTTGCCGGCGTGGCCGCTGGTGGGGCGGTCACCACCGGCCTGGTGGAAGGTCTCGTCATTGATGACATGGGTGGTCCTCGTTTCGTGCAGGGGTTCGGGGATGCGCCTACGCGCGGAAGGCCAGGCGGGCCCAGTCGGCATCCATGCGGCGCAGGGTGCTCTCAGCGTCCGCTCCGGAGACGATCGACTGGAAGTAGTTCGCGGCGGGAATCGTGTTGGGGATGAACTGCGAGGCGCCCATGTAGAAGCGGCCCCCGTCGTAGTACTTCTGCATGTCCACGATGCGGGGGTCGGTGACCGCCGGTGCGTCCTTGACCGTGCCGAACCCCAGGAACTGGGCGTTGTAGGGGTTCTGGATCTCCGGCTGCATGAGGTACTGAAGGAAGGCGCGGGCTCCCTGCTGCCCGTTGGCCACCTCGGGGACCCAGAGCGAGAGGTCGATGTTGACCCGGACCTTGAGGTCTGCGGGGTTATCGGTCATGGGCAGCGGGAAGGTGCCGAGGTCCACATCGGTGCCGGCCTTTTCAATCTCTCCAAAGGCCCACGGCCCCTGGAAGTACATTGCCGCCTGCCCCTGTGCCATGGCCGTGTTGCCGTCACCGTAGCCGCGGCTGGAGGCGTCCGCATTGACGTACTTCGTCAGCTGGACCATGCGCTGCACCGGTTCCAGCATGGTTTTCTGGAACGACACTTCGGAATCCGGTCCAACCTTTTCTCCGGTGCCGTGCATCGCCTGGTAGAACGCGCGTACGTCCACCATGCCGCCCACCGCGTAGTCGAACAGGCCCTGGGCGATGGTCCAGGGATCGCGGAATGTGCCGTAGATCGGGGTGATGCCGGCAGCCTTGAGCCGTTCGCATACCTCGATAAGTTCGTCCCAGGTTGTCGGGAGGGCCAGGCCGTTGTCCTGAAAAATCCGGCGGTTATAGATGACGGACGCCGCCATCACCGAGTAGGGGATCACGCTGGTACGGCCTGCATAGGTGGGGTACCAGTTCGTCAGGTCGAGCACGTCTTCGCGGATGGCGGCTGCCTCGGGCAGGTCGGAAAGGTCCGACAACGCACCCCGCTCCATGAACCGGGCCATCTCAAGGTTGTAATTGAGGCAACCGAGGTCAGGGGGACTGCTCCGGACGAATCCGGCGGAGAGATTTGTGGCCATGTCGTGCAGAACGCGGAACTGGTCCTGGGACGCGGTGAACTTCGCTGCCAGGTCGCGGAAATAGGGAACGGCTTCCGGCTTTGACTGGTGGAATGTGATGGTCGGGGTGCCCGACGCGCTGCATCCTGCCAAGCCGTAAGCGGCCAGCGCGCTTCCGGCTGCGGCGAGGAATGTACGTCGAGAGACTCGCGTTCCGGCGGACGTCAAGGGTGGCAACATTGGCTCCTGGTGGGTCTCGGAAGATTTATTTGGATCTTATATTTAGGACCTATACGAGGATGGGGGACGGAAGGGATATCGTCAAGGGATGAACGCAACCACGGCGAACTCCACCCAACTGTTACGGCAGATCAACTCGGAGGCGGTGTTGCGCTTCGCCTTGCAGGAACAGGTGTTCACCGCGGGCGAGGCGATGGCTGAAACCGGGCTGACCCGCGCCACAGTGTTGGGAGTTTGTGACGGGCTGGTTGATGCGGGATGGCTGGAAGAGGTTGACGACGGCGGTGACGCCACCGGCCGCACGCTCAAAGGAAGGCCGGCGCGCCGCTACCGGCTGCGCGAAGCTGTCGGCGTGGTTGTGGGACTGGATGCCGGCGAGACGTCCTTCACAACCGTCGTCGCGGATTTGCGGGGACGTGAACTGGGCAGCCGCCGCGAGGGGCTTGATTCACACGTCCTGGGGCGCGCCGGCCGCTGCGCAAAAGCCCGGAAATTGATCGGACTGACACTTGCCGATGCCGGGCTCACCGGTGATGATGTGTTGCTCACGGTTGTCGGCGTACCCGCGCCGGTGGACGCCGGCGGCGCGTCCCCCGCGGAGGGGGAATTCTGGCAGCTGATGAACAGCGGATTCGCCTCGCACCTCCATGGCAGGGTCGTCGTCGATAATGACGCCAACCTCGCCGCCATCGCCGAACGGGCACAGGACCCCTCAGCCAACGTGGCCACCCTGTTGACAGGCGAACGGTTTGGCGCCGGCCTGATCGTCGATGGGCGCCTGCTGCGCGGACCGCGGGGCGGAGCCGGCGAGATGCGGTTCCTGGACGCGTTCACCGATGACAAGTTCCTCCCCGGCCAAGGCAGCACGGACGGGTTCGGGGCACTCGCACGGAAGTGGGCCCGTTCGGGCATCCACTCCTACGAGGGCCGGACAACGCTGCGGGCCATTCCCGAGGAGCAGATCAAGGCGGAGGACGTGTTCGAGGCAGCCCGTGAAGGGGATCCTCTGGGGAAGGACATCATCGCCCGGCTCGGCGCCCGGCTGGCGAAAATTGCGGTGGTTCTTTCCAGCCTCCTCGATATTGAGCGGGTGGTCATAGCCGGCGCGATCTCACGGGCCGTTGACCCCGTCCTGGAACACGCACGCAGCCTGCTCCCTGCCGATTCCGGTGCCCCGCTTCCGGATCTTGTGGCAAGCACGCTGGGAGCCGAAGCCGTTGTCCAAGGAGCGGTGGAGTCCGCACTGGCAAGGATCAGGCAGGAACCCAGCGCCTTCCTCCCGCGGGCGGCCGGGGTCTGACAGCAGGCCGACCGGCAGGCACTGGCCGGTGCACCTGCCCGGTGCCACCATTGAGCACACGGCTACACACCCGAGGCCAGAGGAGGCTCGTGATGATCAATAGGACAGCAGGCGCGCCCGAAACCGGATACGCGCCGGTCAACGGGCTTCAGATGTACTACGAGTTGCACGGCGACGGCGACGGCGGCGGCGTGCCGCTGTTGCTCCTGCATGGCGGGCTCTTCGACATTGAGCAGCAGTTCGGTGCGCTGATTCCCGGCCTGTCGGCCGGGCGCCGGGTGATTGCTACGGACTTCCAGGGGCACGGACGTACCAACGACATCGACCGCCCGCTCGATACTGCCTCCTTGGCCTCTGACGTCACCGGGCTTCTCGAGCACCTCGGTGTTGGGAACGTCGATGTCTTCGGATTCAGCATAGGAGGTGCGGTGGCGCTGGATCTCGCGGTCCACCGGCCGGAGCTGGTGCGCAAGCTCATCGTGTCCTCGGTATCTTTCCGTCCGGACGGCGACCGCGGCGGGAACGCAGAAGCGGTAGCGGTGATGACAGTGGACATGATCGCCGGAACCCCGATGGAGGAACGCTACCTCGCCGTGTCCCCGCATCCGGACCGGGAGCACCTGCAGGGCCTGCTGGACAAGCTTGGACGCTACGGCGCGGGCGAAACCGGCTGGAGCGACGACGAGATCCGCGGCATCGCCGCCCCCACGCTCTTCACCGTGGGCGACTGCGATATGGTCAGGCTCGACCATGCGGTGAAGTTCCTCCAGCTGCGCGGCGGAGACGTGAACGGCGACTTCGAGGGTGTGCCCGCCTCGCAGTTGGCGGTGTTTCCCGGCACGACGCACTTCTTCGGGCTCGCACGGACCAACCTGGTGCGCGACGTCGTCGTCACCTTCCTCGACGCACCCGCTGAAGCGTTGAATGACCCGCCAATGTAGGGCCCCGGAACCCCCTGAGAGGCTTCTCTCGCTAAGCAATTAGGGGGATTTGTCGATTGACTTTCCCTGTCAACATGAGGATGCTCAATCTTACAATTCACTGCAGCAACACCTGTTCCGATCGGGTAGCCATGGGCAACGATGACTATGGAATTTTTGAACTGGACCTCATGCGGTCCTGGCAGCTCCGCCAGGGCGGGGAAGTTGTTCACGTTGCTGCACGCCAGCAGCGGCTCATCGCGGCACTGGCGGTCCGCGGTCCCAGCCTTCGCACCTTCCTCGCCGGTATGCTGTGGCCCGAATATCCGGATGACAAGGCCCTCGAAAGCCTTCGGGTAACAGTTCATTTGGTCACACGGCAACTGCCCGGCTTGCTCGTCAAGGACGGAGCTTTATTGTCATTGGACGCCAGGGTTGTGGTGGACCTGCACAAGATCCGGGCTGTCCTGAAGGCAGCGGGCATCCCCGGCGGCGAAGTGCTTGCAGCGAACCTGCAGGAACTGCGCGACCTGGAATTCCTGCCCGGCTGGTATGAGGATTGGGTACTGTTCGAGCAAGGGCGGCTGCGGCACGACCAGCTCCGCGTCCTGACGCTCCTTGCCGACGGCTTTTCCAGCCGTGGTGATCATGGGGCGGCTGCGGAAGCCGCGGCCGCGGCACTCCATATCGAGCCGTTGTACGAGAGCGCAGTCCGGTTCCTGGTGGCGGCAGAACTTGCCCAGGGAAACCTCGCGTCCGCCCTGGTCGCGTACGAGAAGTACCACGACCAGCTGCTGCAGGATATGGGTGTAGAACCCTCCGGGGCGCTTAAGCACCTCATCAGCGAGGCCGTAAAGCCCCAGGCGCACGGGGCAAAGGACCAGCTAGTTCCCGCCTGGGGCAATGGTTTGGGACAACAGCCACTGCTGCACAACGTGTAGGACCCGGTCGGGGTCGGCGGCGGACACCGTTGTCTGGTCGCGGCCGTGGGCAGGACCGTACGTGATCCTTGCCCGGAATGCGGGGGACTGCCCGCCATGTTCATGCCAGGTGCGGATCACCAGGGTGCCGGCGTCTGAAACGTCATGCATTGCTTCCTGCCCGCCGGCAGGTTCTGCCCCCACGTCGTCCGATCGCATCGTCTCCCCACTCTCCGCCGGGACCAGCCCCGTTCAAGGTGACGGTTTGACTGCCCGCAACCCGTCCTGCCGGCTGCGGTGCTGCCTGGATTGGCAGGGCACTGAGCCGAACAGCTCCCATCCTGCCCCAGAAGAACCGGTAGCCCGCTGCCTTTAGCAAAGATTCGGACAAACTTGAGCAACACGCCGCCGCAATTGCCGGCGCACGAATTCGGGCCCGGCGGATGGAGAGTGGACTCACCAATACATCAGGGCCGTCTGCCCGGACTCACCTGCCCAGTAGAGCCTCACCCGCACTACGTAATGCCGTCCTTGGAAGAGCTTGGCCGAAACACGCGAGTTGCGGTCCTCGCCGCTGTCGTCATCGCCGGCGACAAAGCGAAGTTCGCCGTCGACGTTCTCGAACAGCACCAGTACGGTATCGGCTGTCCCGAAGGTGGCGATCTCGTAAGTCCGCGAGGCGGAGGGCTCCAGGGCGAAGTCGGCCTGCTCCGCGGGGCTCAGGGACAGCGGGACGGATTTGAACGGGTCGAGCAGGGGGAGTTCGGGTTTGATGGCAGGAAAGAACTTGAGCACCCATTCCTTGTCCGCTTCGGACAGCCCGCCCGGAGGATTCAGGCCTGCCTGGAACCTGGCAGGTTCCTTGATGAGTCCGGCGGGGAACCAGTATTCCATGACAGAATCCGGGTCCCACGAGGAACCTTCAACCTCGCCGGGGTCGATCTTCCGCAGCACATTGTGCAGCGTCTGCTCCGGCGGCCAGTGGTTCGGCGCTCCGCCGAAGTATTCGTAGACCCGCGGCTCGTCCCAGACGATGCCCGCGAACGGGTTCTGGTGCTCGTGCGGCATCCCCAGCGTGTGGCCTATCTCGTGCAACGCCGTTGTCCGGCCGTACTCGTCGGTGAGGTCCCAGCCGAAGTTCATGGTTGGTTCCGTGGCGTTGATTTCCAGGACGTCGCGCCCCACGTAGGACCAGGACCCGTCCCTTTGGTCAAAGGCGATCCTTACCTCGGCCTCGCTTTTGTCCGCCACTTCGGAAAACTCCAGGCCGATGCCCAGTGCTTTCCATTCCTGGAAGGCCTTCCGCACTGCCTCCTTTTGCGGGGCCGGTCCCTGGAAGAACCAGTAGTGGAGCACCGTGCCGTTCACCCATTTCCCCCGCAACCGGCGAATGAGGCGTTCCCTGCCGGGTGCGAGGTCGGGACGGAGCAGGGGACGGCTTTGCGGCCTGGTGTCGCAGTGCGGCCGGACAGTCTCTGTAGTCATGGTGTGCGCTCCTTTGCTGGCGGGCCGCGAATTGCCCGGATCAACCGCTGCTCCCGGCAACGGACACCGGGACGGTCTGCATCCAGTAGAGCGCGGCACCGTTACTGCCGCATTACTGCTCGCGGGATACCACCGGGGCACGCCCGTGCCGGTAACGCCGTCGTAACGGCGGACGTGCTCAAATGCCCGCAGGGACAATAGGCGCGGCGCCGCGGAAGCAAACCATCGGAAAGGGGACGGGACGTGGGCACTCCAGGTGGCGACGGCAGGCTGCCCATCATCTATGTCCGCGGGTTCGCCGGGAACGGAGGTGCCATCAACAGCGCGGTGGACGATCCGTTCTACGGCTTCAGCCAGGGATCAGTCCATGTCCGGTCGGACAGCAGCGGCAGGGCGCAGTTCCACCAGTTCGAATCGCCCATGCTGCGGCTCATCTCGGACCACAAATACGAGGTCCCGGTACACGGAGACCAGTGGGCGTTCCTGCAGGGGGTGGACACCAGGTCCGTCAATCCCGCCTCGGTATGGATCCACCGGTTCTACGACGACTCCGCGGACACCTTTGACCAGGACCCGGAAAGCTTCTCCTTTGAAACGGCCGCCCGGGACCTGTTCAAGCTCATCAAGCTGGTGCTCGACAGGACGGGGGCGCCCAAAGTTTTCCTGGTGGCGCACTCCATGGGCGGGCTGGTCTGCAGGTCTTTGCTGCAGCGTGTCATTCCGGAGGAGCTCGCGGAGACTGACGGAATGATTGATCCCGCGGCCGGCGCAAAGTACGTGGCCAGGGTCTTTACCTATGCCACACCGCATGGCGGCATCAACTTCGCAGTCGGATTCGGACTGCTGGAGCGGATCAGGGACGCCACCGGCATCCACGGCGCTGACATCTTCGGGCCGGACCGCATGTATGACTACCTCACTCCCGCGGCACGACGGCGGACACTGCGGCGCGAGAGCTTCAAAGGCACCGAAATGCCCGACGACGGGTTCCCGGTTTCCGAGCTCTTCTGCCTGGTCGGTTCCAACCCCGAGGACTACGACGTCGCCCTTGGACTGTCCTCCCGGGCTGTCGGTCCCCGCAGCGACGGGCTGGTCCAGATCGACAACGCCGCTGTCCGGGGCGCCCCCCTTGCCATTGTCCACCGCAGCCACAGCGGCCGGTACGGCATCGTCAACTCCGAAGAGGGCTACCAGAACCTCCAGCGGTTCCTCTTCGGGGACCTGAAAATCCAGATTGAGCTGGTGGGTTTCACCGTCGGCCGGGACGCGCCGGATGAAGTGGAGTTCCAGCTGGACGTCGGCGTGGCCATCCGCGGGCTGCCAGTGCTGGTCCATGAGCAAAGTGCCGCGCATTTCTGTCCGGTGCAGATCGAGCGCTGGAGGGAAGGCGATCCCATCGATTCACCTAAGCCGCTGCTCACCACGTTCCTTTCGTCCCAGGCGCCCCGGCCGCTGGTGGGCGGACGGGTGGTCCCCAGGCTGCGGCACGCGCTGAAGCTGCGGTTGCTGTCCATCGCCGAGAAGCAGGGCCGCCTGTTCTTCGACGACCACATGGAACAGACGGAGGACTGGCAGGACACGCTGGTGGTGGACATTGAACCACCGTCCGCCGGGCAACCACTGCCGAAGGCCTGGGCTGCATGGAACAGCACCATTCCCACCGCCCTGCGCGACTGGAACCCGGAGGAGAAGGACCGGCTGCTTGACCGCGACGGGACACCCAACAGGTGGAGCGGCCGCATTGACGTGCCTGAGGTGATGAAGCCGCTGCTCGGCGGGAAGGCCGGCCTGCAGATCAGCGTGACCCCGCGGGTGCTGCCCCTCTAGGCGGCCGGCTGTCACCAGCGGATGTCCGCAAGGGTTTCCAGCGGGGCCCGGTCATCGGCTGCCCGCAGTGACGTCCGGCCGTCATCACCGCGCAGCGGATCCGCGAAGCGCAGGGAGGTGCGTTCCTCCAGTTCGGAAATGCTGACCTGGAAGGCACGGAATTCGTTCAGGTCCAGGGCTTCGAGGGGATTCAGGTTCTGCGTCAGGAGGAACGCTGCGCTGCGGAACCCGCCCTCCTCCATGTAGGCGAGGATCTTCCAGTATTCGCGCGGCAGCGGTACGCCCCGGTACTCCCGGTCGTTGTCCCGGAAGACGGGGCCGCCGAACGCCGTGGCCTTGAGGTCCTGGACGTCGACGTCGGAAAAGACGGCCTCCTCCAGCCGTCCCCAGATGCCGTTCTTGCCGCTTTGGTTGAAGTCGTCCATTTGCGGTGCGATGTTGGTGAAGAAGAACGAATCGTCGTTTGCCTTCTTCGCCTCGGGCAGCGAACCCCAGAGCAGGTCCGCCCGGCGGGCGATGTGCCCGCGGTCCAGGCGGTTGCCGTTGTATAGCTCGTCGCCGTTTTGGAACTCCTCCGGAATCCGGGAGTCCTTGATAAACGCGCTGCCCTTCCGGCTCAACCTCTTGATGCTGCCGCCGTCGATATTCCAGGCGACCCAGCGGGCAAACCGCCGGGACTTGCTGACGGCCAGGGAGAAGTGGGTGTACGGGATGACGGCTGAACCGTTGAGTTGGACGGTGTCCTCCAGTAGCGTGGCATCGATGGAGGGCGGCTCGAGTTCGTTGCCAAGGAACCCTGGATCGTACCCGCGGCTTTGGACATCCTTCTGCTCACCCATGCCGCGGACTCTAGTTCCAGTGACGTTATCCGGACGTTACAGCGCTCGCCGGGACAGCGGGAGGGCCGTATGCTGAAGCCCGCCGGGCAAGCCCACAGGGAAAGGCGGCCGGGCCGCCACGAGAGGACAGGGCCATGACAACAGCGGCCGGCCGGGTGGTCTGCGACATCACCGTCACGGCGGACGGATATTCTGCCGGGCACAACCAAACGGAGCAGCGCCCCTTCGGTGATGACGGCAGCGACGGTTCGGGGGACCGGCTGCACGCATGGATGTTTGAAACTCCGGACGAGAACCGGGCGGAGATCGAACAGATCGGTGCCGCCAAGGCGTTCATCATGGGCCGCAACATGTTCGGTCCGGTGCGCGGCGGATGGGACCGGCAGTGGAATGGCTGGTGGGGCACCAACCCTCCGTTCCACGCCCCGGTTTACGTTCTCACCCACCATGCCCGCGATCCCCAGCCCATGGAGGGCGGCACCACGTTCCACTTCGTCACGGACGGAATCGAATCGGCGCTGGCGCAGGCGCGCGCGGCGGCCGGCGCCGGGAACGTCGCGGTCCAGGGCGGCGCCACCACCGTCAACCAGTACCTCGCAGCGGGGCTGATCGACGAACTGCGCCTGCACATCGTGCCGATGACTCTGGGTGCGGGCACAAGGCTGTTCGACGGCGTCCCGCCCCTGAAGCTGGAACAGTTGACATCCCGTGGGGCGAGCCAGGTCACCCACGTGACCTACCGGGTGTTGCCGGCACAACCGGGCTGACTCCGCAGCGCCGCCAGCGCAGCATCCAGGGGCATGTGCAGCGCCTGGCCGTAGCCGGGCAGGATGACCTTCTAAAACGCCTGCTACTGCATGACAGCAGCTACAGCGCTGATCTCGACCAGCGCGCCGGGCACGCCCAGCCCGCTGACGAACGCCGCCGTCACCAGGGCAGGTTCTGCCGACGCGAGCTGCGCGGCGATGGCGCCGTAGCCGGCAGCGATATCGGCACCTTCCACGAACAGCACCGTCCATTGCACGACGTCCGCAAGGGTGGCCCCGGCAGCGGCGAGCGCGGTCCGGGCGTTCTCAAGGGCCCGCTCCGACTGGGCGGCCACGTCACCCTCCCCAGTGAGGGCGCCGGCGGCATCGACGGCGTTCTGGCCGCCAACATAGATGGTGGTCGCACCAGGCGGCACGACGGCGACGTGACTGAACGCGGGACTTGAGACGAGGCCCTGGGGCCGGAGACGCTGGATGGATGCCATGGCTGTATGATCCCACCGCGCACCGCCGCTGGCGAGGCTGTTCCGCCAGGCCGGTGCGGGGACGGGATGGATTATGGGAGTTTGCTCGATCTCCGGCATGGCCGGGCTTACCGTAGAGGGGTGAGTGACCGTCCCGATATTTTCACTGTCGGCGAGCTGCGCGCAGCCGGCCATGTCCACAAGGACCTGCGGCATGAAATCCGTGACAACCTGCTCGCGGCGCTCGCCGCCGGCCGGGACCCATGGCCCGGGTTGTACGGGTTCAGCCGCACGGTCCTGCCCCAGCTGGAGCGGGCCCTGATTGCCGGACACGACGTTGTCCTGCTCGGCGAACGGGGACAGGGCAAGACGCGCCTGCTCCGCACCCTGGCCGGGCTGCTGGATGAGTGGTCGCCGGTCATCGAGGAGTCCGAACTCAACGAACATCCGTACCATCCCATTGCGGAGCAGTCCCGCGCCCGGGCGCTTACCGAGGGGGACCGGCTGCGGGTGGCATGGCGTCACCGTTCCGAACGCTACGTGGAGAAGCTGGCGACGCCGGACACCTCCGTCGCCGACCTCATCGGCGACGTCGACCCCATGCGCGTTGCCGAGGGCCGCCGGCTCGGGGACCCGGAGACCATCCACTACGGCTTGGTTCCGCGCTCCAACCGGGGCATCATCGCCATCAATGAACTGCCCGACCTTGCCGAGCGCATCCAGGTGGCCATGCTCAACGTGATGGAGGAACGCGACATCCAGATCCGCGGTTACGTGCTGCGCCTGCCCCTGGACGTGTTGGTGGTCGCCTCCGCCAACCCGGAGGACTACACAAACCGCGGCCGGATCATCACGCCGCTGAAGGACCGCTTCGGCGCCGAGATCCGCACCCATTACCCCATCGAGCTGGAGGACGAGGTGGCCGTCATCCGGCAGGAGGGCCGGCTGGTGGCCGACGTCCCGCCCGTCATCCTGGAGATCCTGGCCCGCTACACCCGGGCCCTGCGGCAGTCTCCGGCCATCAACCAGACGTCCGGAGTGTCCGCCCGGTTCGCCATCGCAGGTGCCGAGACGGTGGCCGCGGCCGCGCTGCGCCGTGCAAGCGTGCGCGGTGAGGAGCATGCAGTGGCCAGGATCATCGACCTGGAACCCGCAGCGGAGGTCCTCACCGGGAAGATCGAATTTGAGTCGGGCGAGGAAGGCCGGGAACAGGGCGTCCTGGACCATCTGCTCCGAACGGCAACAGCCGAAGCCGTGCGGGCCCATTTCCACGGCATCGACATGGGTCCGCTGGTGGCGGCCCTGGACGGCCACACCACCGTGACCACGGGAGACCAGGTCACCGCACGGGAATTCCTCCAGAACCTGCCCTCACTCAACGGATCCGGCCTCTACGACGAAATCAGCGGCCGCCTGGGGGCGGAGAACGACGGCCAGCGGGCTGCCGCCGTCGAACTCGCGCTGGAGGGGCTCTACCTTGCCCGCCGGATCTCCAAGGAGTCCGACGACGAAGCAACGGTCTACGGCTAGCCACAGGAGGCATCATGGTGCTGCACCACCGGTCCCGGTACGGCAGGTATGCCGGAGGACCGGACCCCCTTGCCCCGCCGGTGGACCTGTCCGAGGCACTGGAGGCGGTGGCCGAGGACGTCATGGCCGGCTACTCGCCCCGGCACGCCCTCCAGGAGTTCCTGCGCCGCGGCGGCCGGAACCGGGACGGGCTGGACGACCTCGCTGCCCGTGTCCAGCAGCGCCGGAAAGACCTGCTGGGCCGGCACCGGCTGGACGGCACCCTCAACGAGGTGCGCAAGCTGCTGGACACGGCCGTGCTGGAGGAGCGCAAGCAGCTCGCCCGGGACGCCATGATGGACAACACGGACCGTGCCTTCCGTGAAATGCAGTTGCAGAACCTCCCGGCCTCCACCGCGGCTGCCGTCAACGAACTGGCCTCCTACGACTGGCAGTCCGGTGCCGCAAGCGAAGCGTATGAACGGATCAAGGACCTGCTGGGCCGGGAAGTCCTGGACCAGCGCTTCGCAGGGATGAAGCAGGCGCTCGAGAACGCCACCGACGAGGACCGCGAGGCCGTGAACGGGATGCTGCGCGACCTCAACGGACTGCTGGACAAGCACCGCAGGGGTGAGGACACCGACGCCGACTTCCGGGAGTTCATGGCCCGGCACGGTTCCTTCTTTCCGGAGAATCCGCAGTCGGTCGAGGAGCTGATCGACGCCCTGGCGAAAAGGGCGGCAGCGGCCCAGCGGCTCCTGCAATCCATGTCACCCGAACAGCGTGAAGAGCTGATGCGGCTGTCCGCCCAGGCGTTCGGGTCGGCCGAACTGATGGCACAGCTCGACCAGCTCGATGCCAGCCTGCGGGCCCTCCGGCCGGGGGAGGACTGGCAGGGGACAGAGCGCTTTGAGGGCCAGGAAGGGCTCGGGCTGGGTGACGGCACAGGTGTGCTGCAGGATGTTGCCGAACTGGACAGCTTGGCCGAACAGCTCTCCCAGTCCTACAACGGTTCGCGGCTGGATGATCTGGACCTGGATGCCCTGGTCCGCCAGTTGGGGCAGGACGCCGCCGTGACCGCGCGGACCCTTGCGGAGATCGAGCGGGCGATGCACGACGGCGGCTACCTGCGCCGGGGTGCAGACGGGGACCTCCGGCTGTCCCCGCAGGCAATGCGCAGGCTGGGAAAGTCGCTGCTGCGGGACACAGCGAAGCAGCTGTCCGGCCGGCAGGGCCGTCGGGAAACGCGTGCCGCGGGCGCGTCCGGTGACCAGACCGGCTCCAGCAGGCAGTGGGAGTTCGGTGACGCCGGTCCGTGGGATGTCACCCGCACCATGACCAACGCCATCCGGCGCACGGTTGCCGAGGGCCGGGATCCGGGCCGGGGCTTCCGACTGGGGGTGGAGGACATCGAGGTGACGGAGACCGAGGCACGGACGCAGGCCGCCGTCGTCCTGCTGGTGGACGTGTCCTTCTCGATGGCGGCCGAGGGCCGCTGGGTGCCGATGAAGCGCACCGCACTAGCGCTGCACCACCTTGTCTCCACCCGGTTCCGCGGTGACCGGCTGCAGCTGGTGACGTTCGGCCGGTACGCGCAGTCCATGGATATAGCCCAGCTTACGGCCCTGCCTGCGTTGCGCGAGCAGGGTACCAACCTCCACCACGGCCTGCTGCTGGCCGGCCGGTTCTTCCGGCGGCACCCGTCCATGCAGCACGTGCTGCTGGTGGTGACCGACGGTGAGCCCACCGCGCACCTGCTGGCCGACGGCGATTCCTGGTTCAACTGGCCGCCGGACAGGGAGACCATCCGCGCCACGGTCACCGAACTCGACCGCCTGGGACGCGCCGGCGCGCAGGCGACGTTCTTCCGCCTCGGCGACGATCCGGGGCTCGAACGGTTCATCCAGCGCCTGGCACGCCGGATCGACGGCCGGGTGGTCGCACCCGACGTCGGCGGGCTGGGGGCCGCCGTGGTGGGCGAGTACCTCCGCGCCCACGTGCGCAGCTACTACGGCGGCTCCGACTGGGATCTTTAGATCCACACCTCGGCAGATCTACCCCTCGGTGCCCAGGCCCGCCTCCGCCAGGAGTTCGGTCAGCCAGGGCCGGTGCCCGCGCCGGAACTCGAGTCCCTCGGGCAGGCCCTGGACGGTGGGCTCGGAACCGACGATGTCGATGGTCATCCTGCCGCCGGCTATGGGCGCGTTGGTGATGTGCAGGTTGCCGTAGGACTCCGGCAGGACCGGGTCCATCCAGAAGCCGCCCTGGGACACGTGGGCGTCGTACCGCATAAGGCTGGTGATCAGCATGATCGGTGTGGTGGCCGCCCAGGCCTGGGGTGAGCAGGCTGTGGGGTACGGCACCGGCTCGGCAACCTGGTCGCGGCTGAATCCGCAAAAGAGTTCCGGCAGCCGGCCGTTGGAGAACTCCGCCGCTTCCAGCAGTGCCGTGGAAATCCGCTGGGCCTCCTCCACGAGGCCGTAGCGCATCAGGCCGGCCGCGATGATCGCGTTGTCGTGCGGCCAGACCGACCCGTTGTGGTAGCTGGCAGGGTTGTAGGCGCCCATGTCCGAGGCAAGGGTCCGGACGCCCCAGCCGCTGAACATCTCGGGGGACATCAGCCGTTCGGCTACCAGGGGGGCTTTGTCGTCGTCGATGATGCCATGCCACAGGCATTGCCCCATGTTCGATGCGCAGGCGTCCACGGGCCGTTTCCGGCCATCCAGGGCGACGGCGTAGTAGCCCCGCTCCGGAAGCCAGAACTCCTCGTTGAACTTCTTCTTCAGCCGTGCCGCTTCCCCGGTGAGCTGCGCCGCCAGGGCCGCGTCCCCGGCGTCGTACGCCATCCAGGCCCGGGACAGCAGCGCGGAGTAGACCAGCGCCTGGACTTCGCACAGGGCGATGGGCGGCTCGGCCATGGTGCCGTCCGCAAAGTTGATGCCGTCCCAGGAGTCCTTCCAGCCCTGGTTGATCAGTCCCTGGTCGTTGAGCCTGGCGTACTCGACGAACCCGTCGCCGTCCTTGTCCCCAAAATTCCTGATCCAGTCCAGCGCCCGGTCCGCGTTGGGCAGGAGCGAGGCGATGGTGTCTTTCGCGAAGCCCCACCGGCTGACGGAGCCGAGCGCCATCAGGAACTGGGGTGTGGCATCGACGCTGCCGTAGTAGACCGACTTGCCGCCCAGGGCCAGCCCGCTGGAAACGCCCAGCCTGACTTCATGCAGGATCTTCCCGGGCTCCTCCTCGCTCATTGGATCCACCACTTGGCCCTGGCGGTCTGCCAGCGTCTGCAGCGTGCCAAGAGCAAGGGACGGGTCCACCGCAAGGGCCATTTCCGAGGCCCACAGGGAGTCCCGCCCGAACAGCGTCATGAACCAGGGGGCGCCTGCCGCCACGACGATCCGTTCCGGATGCGCGGGGTCCTCGATCCGCAGGGCACCCAAGTCGTCATAACTGCGCCGCAGGGTCCGTTCGATGGAGCGGTTCGTCATATGGAGCCGGGGGATCTTGGCCACCCATTCCTGGCGCCGGCGGTCGCTCGGCGACATCCCATGCGCGGCCGGGCGGACGGGCGGTGCCGCGGGTGCACCGTCGTCCCCGGCCGGGGCGACACTGAGCAGTGTGCTCCACTGGCCGCGCGCCGGAACCGCCGCCGTGAACGTGAGGGCCCTGGCAGTGGCGGTGGCACCGTGTCCGCTGATGAGAACCGTTTTCCGGACATCGTTCCACGAGGAGCTGACTGTCAGGCGGTCGCCCTCCGTGGTGCGGGATTCCTCCCAGCGGCGCTGGACGCGCGCCTCCTTGACCTCGAAAAGGTCGGCGAAGTCCGACTCCACCTCAATGGACACGCTGCATTCCGCCGGGTCGGATGAGTAGTTCCTGATGGTGATTTCCTCGACGATCCCGGCGGCCACCTCCCGGAGTCGCTCCACGATCAGGGGGCTGTCCGCGTAGCCGTCAGACCGGGGGACGCGGCCGATGAAGAGGGCGCGGTAGGGTTCCTTCGTCTCGGCCGTCAGCGGCTCGAGTGACTGACCGTTCACGGTCAGGTTCCAGCGCGACAGGATGCGGGTGTCCTCATGGAAGGTGCCGTGGGGATGCTCGGGGTGGATATCCCCGTTGGCGGACGAGATACAAAACGATGAACCCTCAACCAGGGTGATGGTTCCTGCCCCCACAGGCCCGGCAGCTGTGTCCGCATTCCATCCGGCCATGGGATGACGCTACGCCTCGCACGCCCCGGATAAAAGGGGTTAGCTCTTGAACCTCCACCGGGCCGGGCATAACCTGCCTCTGCCGAGGGGTGGCCCGGCTGGTGGGGGTTGGAGGGGCCGGAGTACCTCGCGTGGCTGGACCAGGAAGCGGAGCAGAACTACACCTTCCTCCTGGGAGCCAACACCTACCGGCTGATGTCGGGCATGCCGGGGGAGGCTGCGGCCGGCGGCTCCGATTTTTCCGCGGAGGAAGGTGCCTCGCTGGCCGGGCTTGCCGCGGTGCCCAAAGTGGTCTTTCTTCCACGCTGCAGGAGCCGCTCAGCTGGCCGAACTCGGAACTGGTCCGGGGGTACGCGGTTGAGGCGGTCCGGGCAATGAAGCAGTCGGGAAACCGGCCGCTGAGCACGCTGGGCAGCCTCAGCCTCTGCCGGTCGCTGCTGGCGGCGGGCCTGGTGGACCGTTTCCGGCTGGTGGTCTTCCCGGTGATCACCGGGCGTACCGGGCGGGAACGCATCTATGACGGCTATCCCGACGTCGCGCTCCAGCTGGTGCAGAGCAGGACCTTCGACGGCCGGCTCCAGCTACTCGAATACGTTCCCACCGTGCTGGACGGCCCGCCGGGCGCCAGCCGGACGTGACAAGGACCGGCGCTCATTCCGCATGGCTGGTGGGGATGTCGTGGAAGGCTGCCCATTCGCTGACATCCCGGCGTTCGATCGCGGCGGCCATCAGCTCGGGGAAGAGATCGGGCGTGCAGGCAAACGCGGGGACACCTATGCCGGCGAGCGCAGCGGCATGGCCGGCGTCGAAGGTCGGATGCCCGTTGTCGCTCAGTGCCAGCAGGGCGATCATTGTGGCCCCCGAACCCACGATCGAGGCTGCCCGCCGCAGCATCTCCTCGGCTATCCCGCCTTCGTAGAGGTCGCTGATCAGCACCAGGATGGTTTCGTCCGGGCGGGAAATCTGGCCCTGGCAGTAGGCCAATGCCCGGTTGATGTCCGTGCCGCCTCCCAGCTGGACGCCGAACAGGAGATCCACGGGATCATGCAGCACGTCCGTCAGGTCGACCACCTCGGTGTCGAACACCACCATCCGGGTGCGGACGGACCGGAGGGAGCTGAGGACGGCCCCGAAGACGCTGGAATACACCACCGACTCCGCCATCGATCCCGACTGGTCAATACAGAGGATGATTTCCCGCTGGATCTCGGTACTCCGCCGCGCGTGGCCCACCAGGCGCTCGGGCACCACCGTGCGGTACGCCGGCTGGTAGTTCTTGAGGTTCGCGGCGATGGTCCGGTTCCAGTCGATGTCCCGGTGCCGCGGCCGCCGGGTGCGGGCGGCCCGGTTCAGCGCCCCGGTGACCGCCTGGACCGTCCGCGCCCGCAGCCGTTCCTCGAGCTGCGCGGTTACCTGGCGCACCACCGCCCGGGCGCTCTCGCGTGAGTGTTCCGGGATGACCCTCCCCAGCCCGAGCAGGGTGCTGACGAGTCCGACGTCGGGCTGCACGGTGCGCAGCATCTCCGGTTCGAGCAGCAACTGCCGCAGGCCCAGCCGGTCCATGGCATCGGCCTGCATCACCTGGACCACCGAGGACGGGAAATAGCCGCGGATGTCCCCGAGCCACCGTGCCACACGGGGGCTGGACGCGCCCATGCCTCCACGGCCGTTCCGTTCCGTGTCGTACAGCTGTTCGAGTGCCTGGTCGCGGCGGGCATCGTCGGCGGAAAGACCCACGGCGCTGCCATCGGCGGTTGTTACCCCGTCCGCCTCATGCCCGCCAAGCACCAGGCGCCAGCGGCCAAGCCGGTCACGTGCGGGTTCTCCAGCCGTCATCCTGTTGTCTCCCATCCCAGGTACCGCGCCATTGTCCGGAGGGCCGGGGCAGCCGCCGCAAAATCCGGCCCGTCGGGTGCGGCAGCGGCCTGGCTGCCGCCTGTCCGGCTGACCTGTTCGCCAATTTCGCGCCGCTCCGGCCTGCTGAACGCCGAAAAGGTCCTGCGCAGGAGCGGCAGGACGTCGTCGAACACCTCCTCGTCCACCCCGCTGATCCAGCCGTCGACGATCGCGAAGAGCCGCGGGTCGTACACCAGGAGGGACGCATCGCCGGAGAGCAGGCCGTCCAGCCATGCGGCGGCAGCGGGCGCCGGGGTGGCCAGCGAAAGGCGCCGGCTCAGGCTGTCCGCCACATGGGCGGCGTCGAGCAGCCCTGCGTCCAGGAGAAGCCGCGTGGCGCGCCCGGCCACCGCGCCATGGATGCGGTCTGAACCCGCCACGGCGGACAGCGCCTGCCGCCAGTCATCGCGCGGCAGGTCGGGCAGGAGCGACAGGCCATCATTGGCTGCATCGATGGCGTGGCGCATGGCCGCGGCGGCTTCATCATCCAGGCCGGCGCAGGCGGTGGCCAGGCCCACGCAGGCCCGCACCACCGTGGCATCGAGGATCTTCCGGACGCCGCTGACGTCCACGCCACGGACGTTGCCGTACCGGCATGTGCGCGCCAGCGGCCCCACCGTTTCGAGCAGCGGTGCGACGTCCTGCTGGCGGGCAGTGCGCTCGGCGAGCGCCGAAACTACGGTTGCGACCCCGTCGGGGAGATCGGCCAGCAGGCACCGCGACAGCAGTTCACTGAGGTCCGCAAGGCTGTCCGCGTGTGCCGCCTGCTCCGCGGCGGCTGCAGCAGCGGCTGCGGCTACGGTGGTGCCGTGCAGGCTGGCTTCCACCACTGCCACGCTCAGTTCCGGCTTCCAGCAGAGCGTCCACGCCTCCTTGAAGGTGCCGGTGGTGCGCCCGGCTTCCGCGGGGACCCCCCAGTCCACGCCCAGCAGCTGCAGCCGTTGCAGCAGCACGGACCGGGCCAGCTGGTTCGGCTTGCGGAGGTCCAGGACGAGGATTTCCTCAGTGGCGGCCGGCTTCCAGCGCAGGCGGCGCTGGGACGCAGTGAGGTCTGCAGCCAGCGGAAGGGTCGGCACGGTATCCGGCACACTTCCGAGCTTCTGTCCCACCGTGAGCTCGCGGTGCACGATGGACAGTGGCTCCGGCGAGCCGTCGCACAGCACGGCCTGAGCGGCGTCGTCGAGTTCGGCCAGACCGGGGCTGGGCCGGCCCCGCACGGCGGCCAGGGCAGTGGCAAGCCGGCTTGCCTCCACCACCGAAGCGGTGGAGGCGCCAAGGTTTTCCCGGCGCAGGGCGTGGGCCACCCGAACGAGCCACGTGGTGGCCACGTCGGTGCCCCCGTCCCGGACCATCCAGTGGTTGAAAAGGTGCTGGTACCAGCCGGGGGCCGTGACCCCGGCACCGTATCCGCTGCGGAAGCTCAGGCGGTCCGAGGTCCACGGCACCCATGTGGCAGTGACCTTGGCCCTGGGCAATCCGGACAGGAGCTTGTTGTCTGCCGTGGCCGGAGGGAAGTTGTCCGGCACCAGCGCGGGCGCGTGGTAGGCGCCGCACACCACCGCCACGCTTTGATGCCCCTCGCGGATAGCGGCGCGCATCACCCGCCGCATGGCGGCCTCGCGCAGGCTGTTCTCCACCACATCCGGATGCCCCTCGGGCCTTGGATCCCCGGCGCGGATCTCCGCAATGGCATCAGTGATGGCAAGGAACCGGTCAAGGGGTCCGCCGTTTCGGTGCTCAACCGCGTCTTCCCACCACCGTTCGGCATCGCTGTAGCCGGCTGCCTCAGCCAGCATCGCGATCGCGTCCGGCCGGTACGAGCCGTCGGAGCCGCCCGGAGGGCCCTCGGGCACATCCGCGATGCGGCGCGCGAACGTGATGGCCGCCGGGAGGTCCATGGCCCGGACCTGGGCCCCGGTGGACAGGGCCCAGCGGATGGCCACCCATTCCGGGGAGAAGCCGGCCAGCGGGTAGAAGGACGCCAGCCGGGGCTCGTCCTGGGCGTAGATCAGCCCGGCTACGGGCGGCACCATGTCAGGGTCGGCGAGCAGGGGAAGGACCTGGTCAAGTTCCGGGGGACCCTCCACCATGACCAGGCCGGGCCGTAGCTCGGCCAGGGCCTCGGCGACGGACCGGGCGGATCCCGGACCGTGGTGCCGGATTCCCAAGACGTGGACGTCTGTCATCGGCTAGTTGGAGGAATCGAGGTCGCGGCAGGCCCGGTAAAGGTCCTTCCAGTCGGGGCGGTTGCGGACCACTGTTTCCAGGTACTCCTGCCAGATGACCCGGTCCTGCACCGGATCCTTGATCACGGCACCTACCAGGCTTGCAGCCACGTCCCCGGCCCGGACGGTGCCGTCACCGAAATGGGCAGCCAGGGACAGGCCGTTCGTCATCACAGAGATGGCTTCCGCCGTGGACAGGGTGGCCGACGGCGACTTGATGGTGGTTCGCTGGTCCTGCGTCACGCCGGCCCGGAGCTCCCGCATCACCGTAACCACCCTCCGGATCTCCGAGAGCTCCGCGAGGTCCGCCGGCAGGTCAAGCGCACTGCCCAGGGCACGGACCCGTGCGGTGACGATTTCCACCTCCTGGTCGATGGTGTCGGGAAGCGGAAGCACCACCGTGTTGAACCGCCGGCGCAACGCGGAGGACAGGTCGTTGACGCCCTTGTCCCGGTTGTTGGCCGTTGCAATGATGTTGAAGCCCTTTCGCGCCTGCACTTCGGCGTCCAGCTCGGGAATGGGAAGCGTCTTCTCGCTGAGAATCGTGATCAATGAATCCTGCACGTCCGAGGGAATCCTGGTCAGCTCCTCGACCCGGACCAGGCTTCCGGACTCCATGCCCCGCATCACGGGCCCGGGGACAAGGGCCTCGCGTGACGGGCCGTCGGCGAGCAGCCGCGCATAGTTCCAGCCGTAGCGCAGTGCTTCCTCCGGCGTCCCGGCGGTTCCCTGCACCACCAGGGTGGAGGAGCCGGAGATTGCCGCGGAGAGGTGCTCGCCCAGCCAGGTCTTCGCCGTGCCCGGCACGCCCAGCAACAGCAGTGCCCGGTCGGTGGCCAGGGACGCCACCGCGATCTCCACCAGCCGGGACGAACCGAGGTACTTGGGCGTGATCTCCACCCCGTTGGGCAGGGTGCCGCCAAGGATGTACGTGGTGACGGCCCAGGGGGAGAGCCGCCAGCTGGGCGGGCGGGGCCGGTCGTCGGCGGCGGCCAGTGCCTGCAGTTCCCTGGCGTAGGCGTCCTCGGCATGGGCGCGGACAATGTCGGCGGGTGCCTGGGCATCGGTCATGGAAAAGCCTCCGTCAGTGATTGTCGGAATGAAAGGTACTGGACGGCGTCCCGCAGGACACGCCGCCGCGAACCGTCGTCGTCGGGACGCGCGAGCAGGCGCCGGCACTCGTCGGCGGCCTCCGGCGGAAGCGCACCGGGCAGGATGGAAGCCAGCATGCCCGCCATGTAACCGTTCTCCTTGCGGGCGATGACCTCAAGGACAGCTCCGGCGAGCGGCGCACCCCAG
This sequence comes from Arthrobacter sp. Y3221087, assembly GCF_059089905.1. Lineage (NCBI taxonomy): Bacteria > Bacillati > Actinomycetota > Actinomycetes > Micrococcales > Micrococcaceae > Arthrobacter > Arthrobacter sp. Y3221087. The sequence goes on along the minus strand of NZ_JBNHFE010000001.1, from coordinate 2,009,625 downwards.
GGCGTTGGAAGGTCGCGGAGCAGCTGAACCAGCGCCACCGGCTGGATGCCGCCGGACCGCAGGTGCTGCAGCAGCCACCGCTCGCGTTCTTCAGGGGGCAGGCAGGACAGGAGCCGCGGGTCTGTGCGGACACCCAGCAGGGCCCGTGCCCACTCCGGCTCGTCCCTGAGGACCGCGGTGGCGCTGATCGCACCGATAATGCGGGGTTCCGCGTCCAGCAGGGCGAGCGTGCCTGCCGGGTCCCGGCCTGCCGCCGTCGTCCATACCGCCAAGGGTGCGCCGCGGATGATCGCATCCAGCCAACGGAACCGGTCCGGGTCCCCAGTGGCTGGCGCCGGGGGCAGCCCGTCCCGTAGGGCGGCAGCGTCGGGATCGGGCGGCAGGTCGACCTCCAGCCGCTTGCGGAGCATGCCGCGGGTGCCCAGCAGGGGGCGGAGGCGGGCGGCCATGCGGGTTGCCCGGGCGCTGTCCGGAAGCCGGTCGAGGAGCCCGGCCGCAACCTCCCGCACGCTTTTTGCTTTGTCATCCAGCGCCCGTTCCAGCAGGGGCTCGTCAGCCGCGGAGAGGTTCGTCGAAAGCAGCGCCAGGAGGGTGGCGCGGTCGCGGGCGCCAAGGCCGTCCCAGTCCGCGGCCAGCTTGCCGGCTGCGGCAGCCGGGTCGGTGCTCCGCAGCCGTTCCAGGTTGGCGGCGGTACCGGCTTCCTCCGCCACCGGCCTAGTGCCGGGCAAGGGGGCCGTGCGTCCTGGCCGCAGGACGTCCTGAAGCCAGCGGCCGCGCGTCCCGATGGCCGGGTGGAGCCGTTCTGCGACGCGCGGCTGCGAGTCCGCCAGCGAGAACAAGGAAGGCAACAGCGGGTGCGGCACCCGACGGCCTGCGCGTTCCGCGAGCTGAAGCCAGTCAGCCACCAGGCGGGTCCGCAACTCAGCCCCGACCGGGGGCTGGTTAAGGAGCAGTTCCAAAAGCCTGGCGGCTTCACCGTCGGCTGCCGGGGCGTCATCAGGCGGCGCCGCCGGCAGGTGGCCGTCCGGAACCTGCCCGGCGGTCCGCGCCGCACGCATTGCCACATCCGCCAGGGCCGCCTGCTCAAGCAGCGATTCCTCGGCAGAGAGGCCGACGGGAGCGTCGAGGTTTAGTTGGGCCGGCGGCGCAGGGGCCGGGTGGCGGCCCGTGCCCACGAGCGCAGAGGCGCGGAGTTCCGCCAGCCACCTCATGCGGCCACCACAGACCCGCCAACAACAACCGACAGGGGACGCAGGCGGCCGTCCTCCAGTTCCCCGAAAAGTTCGACGGCGTGCCCGCCTGTCAGCGCAAGCAGGTAGTCGAGGCGGGCGTCAACCAGTGGCAGTCCCTGGCCGGACCCGTCCTGCACCCACCCGTGGTCCACGGGGCAGATCCGGACGCCGGAAAGCAGTACCGGATGCCGGTCCCGCCAGGGGGAGGCCGCGACGGCGCCCGACTCCGCTTCCAGGGCCTGCTGGATGCTGCAGCCCGGACCGAGCCCTCCGGCCGCACCCCGGGGCGCGGCCGGAGCGTTGAACAGGGCACGCCGGGGTGCGGTGCCGGGATAGCGTGCGACGGTTCCGTCCAGCATGGCCCCTGCCAGTTGCGGCATGGCAAACGCCTCACCCCGGGCGGCGAAGTCGAGGAGCACCACCACTGTTCCGTCCGGGCCGCGCAGCCAGGTGCGCTGCTGCTGGAGGCGGCCGTCGTCGCTCCGGTGGGCGCCCAGCACCAGCCAGGGTCCGGGCAGCGCCTCGGACCCCTGCACCTCAGCGGAGGGCGTAGGCCATCCCACTGCTGCGCGAAGGTCAGCCAGTTCTGAGGGCCCAAGCCGGTCCCGCTGCCGCCAGGCCTTGGTGAGGGCCCACCAGCGGCCCGCATGGAGCAACAGGTGGTCGGCCCAGTCGGCGCGGGCATGGACGTCCGATCCCATGGCACGCACCTGGTCGGCCAGGCCGGGAAGCTGTGCATCAACCAGCCGGGCCGCCACCCCGTCCCACCAGGAGTACGGCTGGTTGCGTGCCGGGGCGAGCCCTGTCCGCGCCAGGTCTGCCAGCCAGCGGGCAAAGTCGTCAATACCGGTGTCCATCAGCGCCATCCGGTCTGCCAGTCGCCTGGCCTGCGCCGCCGGATCCGCAGGCTCAGCACCCTGGCGCTGGTTGCGGGCAACGGAGAGACCGGTCCGTTTGGCTGCCCATTCCTGGGCAAAGCCGGCGGCCTCACTGCCGGCCGCGGCGGCCTCGCCCCGGGCCCACAGGAGCAGCAGGGCGAGGGCATGCTTGCAGGGGAACTTCCTGCTCGGGCAGGTGCAGCGGTATGCGGGCGCCGTGGTGTCCACGCTTACCTGGTACGGGGTCTTTCCGCTTCCCTGGCACTTTCCCCAGACCAGGTCCTCGTTGCTGCCGGTATCGGACCAGGGTCCCGGATGGGCCAGCCTGCGCGCGGCCGCGAGGGAGGCGTCGTCGGGCGCGGCGCTGACAACCCGGTCCTCGCTCCAACGCCCCATGAACCACATTGTGCCTGATGCGGGACGGTTCCGGCACAGCTGCGGCGAACCGGATTCAGTGTGTCTCTTTCCGCAGGTCAGGGAGCATTGACAGGGCCTGTTGCCAAGAGCACGCTGGAAGCGCAGTCGATGGGGTGCGCGGGCCGCGGCGTCCACGACGCGCAGCCCGTGCCACGTCCCGCTACCCGGATCCCCTCGCCGGTTTCCGGACGAACAGCAGCACAACTCTCCGCCAGGAGGAACAGAAAATGACCGCAGTAACGGTCAAAGCCCTTGAGTCAAAGTCCTTCGACGAGCCCGACGAAAAGCGCCGGCCGCCGAAGACGCAGGTTGATGTGGTCACCCTCGGAGACACCACACTGGCGAGGATGACTTTCGAACCCGGCTGGCGCTGGTCGGAAACGGTGAAGACGGTGGTCCACACCGACAGCTGCCAGGTCAACCACCTGGGCTTCTGCACGGCCGGGACCTTGACGGTGGAAATGGAGGACGGCACCCGGGCCACGGTCACGGCCGGAGGCGCCTATTCGATCCCGGCCGGCCATGATGCCTGGGTGGAGGGCGATGAGACGTTCGTGGGCTACGAGCTCATGAGCGCCGCCACCTACGCCAAGCCTGCCTGAGGATCAGGCTGCGTACGCATCCGCGGCGGACAGCGCCTCGTCCAGGATGGCCAGGCCCGCCGCGGCGTCGTCGTCATTGACATTCAGCGGGGGAGCGACGTGCAGCCGGTTGCCCAGGACCAGAGGCAGCAGGGCCCGCTCCAGGCAGCCCTTTGCCACGGCAGCCATCGGCGCGTTCGTCGGGCCGACGGCGCCCGGCGGCACCAGCGGCTCCCGCGTCACCGGGTCACGCACCAGCTCCAGGCTCCACAGCCCGCCAATGCCGCGCACGTCCCCGACAACCCGGTGCTTGCCGGCGAGCTCCCGCAGGCCGGGCCCCAGCACCTCGGAACCGAGGCGGGCAGCGGCTGCAACGGTGTTCTCGTCGCGCATCGCCGAAATGGCGCCCACGGCAGCCGCGCAAGCCAGCGGGTGGCCGCTGTACGTGAGGCCCGCCGGGTAGGGGCGGGTGGTGAACAGCTCGTAAAGAGCATCGGAGATCAGGACCCCGCCCAAGGGCACGTACCCGGAGTTGACACCCTTTGCGAACGCCATCAGGTCCGGTGCCACACCGGCATGGTCCACGCCGAACCAGGCCCCCGTGCGGCCAAAACCGGCCATTACCTCGTCGGCAATATAGACAATGCCGTGCCGGTCGCAGAGCTCGCGGAGCCCGCGCAGGTATCCCGGCGGGGGTACGATGACGCCGGAGCTGCCTGTTACCGATTCCAGGACCAGCGCGGCAATGGTTCCGGGGCCTTCGAGCAGGATCACCTGTTCCAGGTGGGCCAGGGCGCGATCACATTCTTCCTCTGGCGTCGTCGATCCGAACGCCGACCGGTACAGGAATGGTCCAAAGAAGTGGACAGCGCCGGCCGTTCCGGTGTCAGAGGGCCAGCGGCGGGGGTCGCCCGTAAGGTGGATCGACGTCGTCGTCGAGCCGTGGTACGAGCGGTAGGCGGCGAGCACCTTAGGCCGCCCTGTGAAGAGCCGTGCCATCCGCACCGCATGCTCGATGGCCTCCGTGCCGCTGTTGGTGAAAAGGACATGGCCCAGGCCCTCCGGAGCCACGTCCACGATCAGGCGCGCCGCTTCTCCCCGCACATCGGAGGCCCAGCCGGGTGCCAGCGTGCAGAGCCGGTCCGCCTGCTCCCTGATCGCCGCTACGATGCGCGGATGCTGGTGGCCGAGGTTGGCGAACACCAGCTGCGAGCCGAAGTCCAGGTATCGCCGGCCGCCGTCGTCGAAGACATGGCTTCCGGAGCCCCCCACCAGCGTCGGCACGTCTCGCGGCCCCTGCACCGCCCAGGGATGGAACACCAGGTCGTCGAGATTCATGCCACCCTCCGTTGCGCTCCGCATCAGGCCCGGTATGACCTGCTTGCATCCTATGCCTGGCAGCGGCAGACCCGCGTGGGCGGCTGCAAACCCCGGCAGATCCGTGTCAGGATGCAGGTATGCCGGACCGCCTGATGCTGCTGGACACTGCCTCCCTGTATTTCCGTGCCTTCTTCGGCATGCCCGACACGGTCCGCCGGCAGGACGGAACACCTGTCAACGCGGTCCGCGGGCTGCTGGACATGATCGCGAGGCTGGCCACCGACTACCGGCCCACGCACCTTGTGGCCTGCTGGGATGATGACTGGCGTCCCCAGTGGCGCGTGGACCTCATTCCGACCTACAAGTCGCACCGGGTGGCCGAGGCCGTCGTTGACGCCCCGGACGTCGAGGTTGTCCCGGACGCGCTCGAGGCACAGCTTCCCATGATCCGCGAGGTGCTGGGCCTCGCCCGCATCGCCATCGTGGGTGCCGCTGAGCATGAGGCCGACGACGTCGTGGGCACCTACGCGAGCAATGCGCCCTTCCCGGTGGACGTCGTCACCGGCGACCGCGACCTTTTCCAGGTGTGCGACGACGGGCGGCAGGTCCGCGTCATCTACACCGCCCGCGGGATGCGGAACCTCGAAGTGGTCACCGAGGAAACGGTGGTGGCCAAATACCGGGTGCTGCCGCAGCAGTACGCCGACTACGCCACCCTCCGCGGCGACGCCTCCGACGGGTTGCCTGGCGTTGCCGGAATCGGGGAGAAGACGGCGGCTTCCCTGCTCCTGAAGTACGGCACCCTTGAGGGGCTGCTGGAGGCGGCAGAGGACGACGGCAGCGGACTGGCCGGTCCGGTCCGGGCCAAGCTCACCGCTGCCGCCGACTACCTCAAAGTAGCTCCCGCCGTCGTCCGGCTGGTGCGGAACCTCGAACTGCCTGGCCTTGAGGAGGCCGGCGCGCGACTGCGGCCGGTGACCGGGAACCCGCGCGCGGAGCTGGAGCGGCTGGCGGCGGACTGGAACCTGGGCGGCTCCGTGCGGCGGCTCCTCGACGCGCTCGACCGGACGGCGTAAGACCGCCGCATCCCGGGCGTAACACTGGCCGGCGTGTGACGGCCGGCGTCGCGCAATGACCCGCCATGACGGCCCGTTGCGGGACGCGTCGGAGCGTTGCAAAGACGCTTGATCACGGTGCCGGGCCTTTGGTTTGGTGAGGTGACGATCCAAGTGAGAGGCCACGCCCATGACATTCACCTCCGACCTGGCACCCCGCCGGCTACGGGACATTTTCGGCACCTTTGCCACCGGCCTGACGGTCATCACAGGCTCCACCGGGAACGGGCCGGCCGGGTTCACCTGCCAGTCCTTCGCCTCCTTGTCCCTGGAACCTGCCTTGGTCACCTTCAACCCCGCGAGGACATCAAGCACCTGGCCGGTGTTGAGGAAGGCCGGCTCCTTCACTGTCAATATCCTTCCCGCAGAGCACCAGCACCTGGCCGCGCAGTTCGCCCGGTCCGGCTCGGACAAGTTTGCCGGGGTCAGCCACCGCACATCGCCGCTGGGCAACCCCATTCTTGACGACGCCCTTGCCTGGATTGATTGCGAACTGCACGCCGAATACGACGGCGGGGACCACACCATCGTGGTGGCGGCCGTGCGGCACCTTCGTGCCCGCCGGAACGCCGAGCCGCTGCTGTTCTTCAAGGGGCGATATGCAGGACTGGCACCGGCGGAGCGACTCCTCGAGGCTGCCGGCTGACCTGCCTGTCAGGAACAGAAAGCTGCCGCAGCCGTGGATGGCTGCGGCAGCTTTCTGTTCCTGGTGATCAGTAGGAGATGAAAGCCACCAGCTCGCCCACCCGGTCCTCAGGGTAGTTCTTGGCGATATCGCCCTGGCTGAGGACGCCGACGAGGTTGTGCCCGTCAATAACCGGAAGGCGCCGCACCTGGTGGTCCTGCATGGTCCTGATCGCCTCTTCGATGGAATCGTCGGCACCGATGGTCACAGGCTTGCCCTGGCCCAATTCCCCGGCTTTAACTGACCGTGGGTCGCCACCTTCCGCCAGGCATTTGATGACGATGTCCCGGTCTGTCAACATGCCCTTGAGCCGGTTGTCCTCGCCACAGATGGGGAGCGACCCAACGTCGAGGTCCTTCATTTTGCGGGCGGCCGCCTCCAGAGTCTCGTTCTCGCCGATGCACTCCGCGCCGCCGGTCATGATTTCCCGTGCCGTTGCCATGATTGTCTCCTGATGCCATACCTCGTGTGATTTTTTGCCTCCCGGAAGGCCCTGCGGAAAGCCGCTGCCAGCTGCGGATCCGAAGACCGAACCGTTGGAAAAATGCTAAGCCTACTGATTATTACTGTCCAGAGCCGGCGGGTGTTCTTCGCGCCGGTCCGCGCAGGCGCCGGCGGCTTTTCGCTGAGACTCCCTTCTTGCACGTCCTGAGTTAGGTAGTAAGCTTGCTGAGCATTACTAGTAAGCTTGCTGATGAATCGGATGATGGAAGCAGGAGTAATGGGCACAGTGTTTGCGGTTGCCTTGTCAATCACGCTGACGGCCGGGGGAGCCGCGGTGGCAGCAGGCGCCCCCTTCGGCGGCGCTGCAGGCCTGGGTGGCCAGTATCTCGCCGGCCACGTCCTGCTGGGCGTAGGACTCGGCCACCTGGCGGCAATGCTGCTGCGGTCCGGCCTTCGCAGGATTGTCGGCCGGGTCCGCTCCCGCGCCGGTTCAACCCCTGCGGTGACGGCTGCGGCGTCCGCCCTCCCGGCAACTGAGGCGCCCGAGGTCCGGCTTGCCACTGTGTCCGTGCTGGCACCCAGGCCCGCAGCGGTTCCACCCCTGCGGGGCCGGCATGCGGCCTGACCTGCAGCCTGCCGGGCAGCAGGGTCTTGCGGGAGCGGCACGTCCAGTCAAAGCAAGGTCAGTAAAAGCCCGGCAAGTGGCAGCGGGGCCGGTGCCGGGGCGGCGGGTGCGGACAGCAGCCGCAGCGCTTGCGGCCGCGCTTGCCGTGGCCGCCATTGTCTTCGCGGCGACCACCGGTTTCCGGCCGTCCGATTCGGATACAGCAACGCTCCGGGGCTTCCAGATCAGGGTCCTGAGCATCAGCCAGGCCGCCGCCGAGAACCGGATGGACGGAGCCCTGGCCGCCCTTCAGGCGCTGGAAAGCGACCTGGATGCCGCGGCCCGCGATGGGCGGATTTCAGCACCGCGGCTGCGTGGCATTGAGACAGCGCTGGCGGCTGTCCGCACAGACATAGACGGGTACTTGGCTTCGCAGGCGTCCCAGGCGGGCGCAGCGGCCGCACCGGGAACCAAGGAAACCGTCCCGTCTGAGGCAGCGGACACGCAGCCCCAACCTGTCCAGCAGGTGCCGGATGAGCCGGTCATTGCGCCGCTGCCACCGGCAGACCAGGCCGAACCGCCCGCTGCGGTCCCGGAGGTGGCCAAGGAGAACAAGGGGAAGGGCAAAGCCCAGGGCAAGCAGTAACCACCCCCGACCGGGCAAAATGGACGGGTGACTTTAGCCAGCCGGCAGGAACGGCCCCTCGAAGCTACGGCCTTCGACCTCGATGCCATCGGTGCGGGGCTGGCATTCGCAGGCTCGCTTCGCGCGTTGCAGGATGCGCTTGCCAACGGCACGGCAGTAGTACAAGCGCCGCCCGGCACCGGTAAAACCACCCTTGTTCCGCCCTTGCTGGCAAACCTTGTGCACCCGGCTGGACGGGTGGTGGTGACGCAGCCGCGGCGTGTTGCGGCGCGTGCTGCGGCACGGCGGCTCGCTGCCCTGGACGGGTCCCGGCTTGGCGGCCGGGTGGGCTACACGGTCCGCGGGGAACGGCAGGCAGGAGCGGAAACGCTCGTTGAATTCGTAACCCCGGGCATTCTCCTGCGCCGCCTGCTGGCCGATCCGGGCCTTGAGGACACCGCCGCCGTCGTCCTGGACGAAGTGCACGAGCGCGGCCTTGAGACCGACCTGCTGGTGGGCATGCTGGCCGAAGTGCGGCAGCTCCGCGGTGACCTCACCGTCGCCGCAATGTCCGCCACCCTGGACGCGCCCCGTTTCGCTTCCCTGCTGGGGGATCCCGACGGCGGACCCGCGGCTCCCGTGGTCGAGTGCCCTTCGGTGCTGCATCACTTGGCATTGGCGTGGGTTCCGGGCGGCGGCCTGCGGTTGGACGGCAGGGGAGTGGCGCAGGGCTTCCTGGACCACCTGGCGGAGACCGCGGCACTGGCGCACTCGGAAGTGCTGGCCGAAGACAGCAGCGTGGACGCGCTGGTTTTCGTTCCCGGTGCCCGGGAAGTTTCGCAGGTGGCGGCAGGGCTGCGGCGGCGGCTGGGACCGGCCGTGGACGTGCTGGAACTGCATGGCCAGGTGGGCGCCGCTGAGCAGGACCGGGCGGTGTCGGGACGCAGGCCGGGGGAGAGCCCGCGGATCATCGTTTCGACGGACCTGGCCGAGTCGTCACTGACCGTACCGGGGGTTCGGCTGGTGGTCGATTCCGGCCTGGCCCGTGAACCGCGCAGGGACTCAGGCCGCGGGATGAGCGGCCTGATGACGGTTTCCTGCTCGCGGGCATCGGCAGACCAGCGTGCGGGACGGGCTGCCCGCCAGGGCCCGGGAAGAGTAGTGCGCTGCTACAGCCAGCAGGCGTATGGGGCGTCACCTGCCCACGTAACACCGGAGATCAGAGTGGCGGACCTAACGGGGGCTGCCTTGACGCTTGCCTGCTGGGGGTCCCCTGGCGGTGAAGGCCTGGCCCTTCCTGACAGACCGCCGCGGCAGGCACTCGAGGACGCCGTGGAGGTGCTGCGGGAACTCGGCGCGGTTTCCGCCGACGGGCATGCCACGTCCGCCGGCAGGATCCTGGCCGGGATTCCGGCTGACCCGCGGCTTGCCCGCGCCCTGCTTGACGGTTCCGCAGCCCTCGGAGCCCGGGAAGCCGCCGAAGTGGTGGCGGCCGTGGCCGGCGACCAGCGGGCTCCGGGCGCCGACCTGCCCGGCCTCCTGTCCCGGCTCCGCAGTGACTCCGGCCCCGCCGGGCGGCGCTGGGCCGAAGAGGCCCGGCGGCTGGAACGACTGGCCCGGAACATGTCTTCCGCCCCGCAACCGGCCCTATCCATCGAGGGCGCGGACAGCGCGGCGGTGGGGGCCGTCGTCGCCCTCGCCTTTCCCGACCGGGTGGCCCGCCTGGTACCGGGCGACGGGCCGGCCCGCTACCTGCTTTCCTCCGGGACACGGGCGGGACTTCCTGCCGGAAGCGCCCTGTCCGGGCAGGAATGGCTGGCCGTGGCCGAGGTGTCCCGGGCCGACGGACGGGACTCTGCCGGCACCGGCGCCGTCATCCGGGCGGCGGCACCGTTGACCGGCGAACTTGCCCTGGCGGCCGCGTCCGGCCTGGTCGCGGAGACTGTCGAGGCCCAGTTCGGCCCGGGGCGGGTGACGGCCCGTAAGGTCCGCCGCCTCGGCGCGATCGTGCTTGCTGACACGCCAGTCCGCCCCGGACCGGAGGAGGGCAGGTCCGCAGTTATCGGCGCCCTGCGCAAGGAGGGTCTGGCTGTCCTGGAATGGTCGACGGCGGCCGCGGGCTTGCGCCGCCGTCTTGCCTTCCTGAGGCGGGAACTGGGGGAGCCGTGGCCGGACGTCTCGGACGCGGGCCTCCTGCTGTGCCTCGATGAGTGGCTGGGACCTGAGCTCGAAACGCTTGCGGCAGGGGCCGCCGTCGGGTCCGTGGACCTCGCCCAGCCGCTGCGCCGGCTGTTGCCCTGGCCCGAGGCCGCCAGGCTTGACGACCTTGCCCCGGAATGGCTGGAGGTTCCCAGCGGCTCACGGATCGCCATCGACTATCCCGGCCACGATGAGGACGGCGCCCGCCCGGTGGTGGCCGTGAAGTTGCAGGAGTGCTTCGGACTCGCCGAGTCGCCGCGGCTGCTCGGCGGCACCGTGCCTGTGCTTTTCCATCTGCTGTCCCCGGCCCGCCGTCCGCTGGCGGTGACCGACGACCTCACTTCCTTCTGGTCCGGCCCCTACGGCCAGGTCCGGGCGGAGATGAGGGGCCGCTACCCCAAGCATCCGTGGCCGGAGGACCCCTGGGGCGAGCCTGCCACCGCCCGGACAAAGCAGCGCAGGTAGCCGTTTCGAGTTGCTTCCTGTCTGCGTTGGTGCGGCCGGGTGATAAGTCCGATACAAGATCGAAACGTTGCGTCGACGTGCTGAAACATGCCTTGGCTAGGCTCACAGGTACATGGACAGCGTGGTCCATTCAACTTATGGAAGGACGTAAAGATGTTTCTCTTGAACAGCCTTAGCCTCTTGCTCGACGGCCGGCGCAGCGACGACGCCTGGTCTTCCAGCGGGAGCACCGGAAAAACGGATTTCCCCGAGGGACAGCTCACCTCCACAGCCTGGGAGGGCTGGTGGCACGAGGAGGCCGCGTAGCGGATGCTGCCCCGGGGGGCCTAGTGTCCGCTGGCGCGGATGAACCCGGCGACGGGCGCTCCCAGCGAAGCCCCTATCTCGTCCGCCTGGCGTTTCTGGCCAGCAACGGCGAAGGAATGGTCGCCGCCCTCCATCCACTGAAGTACAGCTGACGGCCCGATGCGGGAGACTACGCCCTCGAGGATTTCGGGTGTGGCAAAGGTGTCGCGGGTGCCCTGCAGGAACAGCATGGGGGTGGTGATCCCGTACAGGTGCTCGTCACGCAGTTTCTCTGGTTTACCCGGCGGGTGCAGGGGATACCCCAGGTAGATGAGCCCGTCGGCCGGCATCCCGTCCGCCACCGCCATGGACGCCATCCGGCCGCCAAACGACTTCCCGGCAGCCCAGAACGGGCCGGAGCCTCCATACGCGGCAGCCTGACCGACAGCCTCCGCCATGGCGGCCCGCCAGGTGGCGATGGCCGCGGGAGGCCGGTCAGGAAACCGGCGCCCGGCTTCACGGTACGGGAAGTTGAACCGAAGGGTAGCCAGTCCCAGGGCATTAAGGGCCCCGGTGAAGCCCCGGAGGAAAGGATGTTCCATTCCGGCTCCGGCACCGTGGGCGACCACCACCGTAGCCCAGTGCTCTTCGGGGCAGGCATAGGCCGCGGAAACCTTGGTCCCGTCCACGTCAAGGGAAAGGTGTGTTTCGGCATCGGGCATGACTCCATCATGCCTGACCGCGGCGGCTGAAATGTGCCGCCTTCAGGACGGCGGGGTGTACGTTGTCCCCATGGCGAGCGAACAGACCACCATCACGGTCCAGGGTCCCCACGGCGAACGCGAGATGCGCATTTCCAGCCCCAGCCGGGTCCTCTGGCCTGACTTGGGACTGACCAAGCTGGACCTGGCCCGCTACATCTGCGATGTGGGGGAGGCCTTCATTGCCGCGAACGGCGACCGGCCCGTGTCCCTGCAGAGGTACTCAGACAACATCAACGGGGAAATGTTCTTTTCCAAGAACCCGCCTAAAGGCACCCCGGACTTCGTCCGCTCGGTCAAGGTGGTTTATCCCAGCGCACGCTCCCATCCGCAGCTGGTGCTGGATGAGCCTGCGGCGGCCGTGTGGGCAGTCCAGATGAACACAGTGGTGTTCCATCCCTGGCCGTCCCGCACAGAAAACACTGACAACCCGGACCAGTTGCGGATCGACCTCGACCCGCAGCCGGGAACAGATTTCGACGACGCCGTTCCGGCTGCGCTGGTCCTCAAGGAAGTGCTGGCGGAAGCGGGCCTGGACTGCTTCATCAAGACGTCAGGAAACCGGGGCCTCCATGTTTACGCGCCCATCGCGCCCGTGCGCGAGTTCCTGGATGTCAGGCACGCCGTGATTGCCGCGGCGCGGGAAGTGGAGCGCCGGATGCCGGACAAAGTGACCACGGCCTGGTGGAAGGAGGAACGGGGCCAGCGGATTTTCCTCGACTTCAACCAGGCCAACCGGGACCGCACCATTGCCGGCGCCTACAGCCCGCGCGCCTTGCCGCATGCGCCGGTCTCCTGCCCCATCACCTGGGATGAGCTGGGGAACGCCGATCCGAAGAACTTCACCATCCTCACTGTTCCGGAGCGCCTGCGGACCACCGGCGACCCCTGGGCCGATTTCCACCGGAATCCCGGCAGCATCGACACCCTGCTGGAGTGGTGGGAACGCGACGTCAAAGACGGCCTCGGTGAACTGCCCTTCCCGCCGGACTACCCAAAGATGCCCGGCGAGCCGCCACGGGTACAGCCAAGCCGGGCCAAGAAGCAGGACTGATTCTTAACCGCCACAGCTCCTGCTGGGAACCCCGCCGCAGCCCTGTTCGCGCTAATCCGGGGGACCTGCCCTGCCCAACACCTGGACCGAGCTTTTCACAGCAGCGTGTCCCAGGATTGGTGCCCCTAATTGGGTAGGGTTGCCGCATTTGATAGGTCTGTCCCGCAACCGGCCGCTTGCGGGAGCTGCGGCCGCTGCTGGTCCGCCGCCAGGCAATGGCGGCGCTGTAGATCGGTAGAGATGCCCGGTGGGTGTTCGGGTTTGGACTGTGTGCCGGAGGCGCGGTGTCAGTAGCGGTTTTGCTGTCCAGCCGGGGGCTTCTTTGGTGTGGTTGCAGGCTTCGCAGAGCCCTTGGCCGTTCTTCGCGGTGGTGGTTCCGCCGTTGTGCCAGGCGGTGATGTGGTCGTGGTGGCGGATGGGCGCGTCGCAGTACGGTGTGCGGCAGGTGTCATCCCGGACCTGGAGGAAGCGTTTGAGCCCTGCCGGGAAGAGCCTGGCCCGTGAGTCCATCGCGACCAGTTCTCCCGTTCCGGGTGCGGTGAAAAGCCGACGGACCCAGGTTGGCAGGTCGCGCATGCCATGGGCGTCGGCGCCGGAATGTTCGGGGCTGACGAGGAGTGTGCGGGCGGTCTCGGCGGGGATGATGCCGTAGCCGGGGATCCTGGCCGGTTCGCTGTCGCCCTGGAACAGGGCCCGGTCGGTCATCACGACCTGAAGGTCGATGCCGGTGATCCCGCCCGGAGTTCCGGTGACGCGTTCGACCAGGGTGTCGGCCATGACCTGCCCGCGGGACCGTTCATCCCCGGCCGACCGGGCAGCATCGGCCTCCTGGGCCAGCGCGGCGTAGGCGGCCACGCCCTGGGCGACGGGCAGCAGCGCGGTCAGGTACGTCATCGTGTCCGGAGCCGGCCGCAGCGATACCCTCCGCTCCGTCACAGCATGGGCTGGCCGCTTAGCAACAGAACGCGGGTCACGCCGGTACGCTGCGGTGCGGACGGCGCTGGTGATGGCCCGGTCCCCGGCCCCGTCGAAAGTGCCGGTATCGGCGGCCAGTTCCTCATCGACCGCTGCCCGGTCCTCCACGGTCAGGCAAGCTGTCTCTTTTATGATCAGGGTGGTCCGCCACTCGTTCAAATGCCCGGACCGGAACGCCCAGCGTCCGCGGCATCCCCGTTAGCGCCTTCGCCATCCCAAGGAGTCGTCCGCCCCGGAGTGGCGATTCCCGGCCGCGCCAGCGCAATCTGCGCAGCAACACCTACTCCCAGTTCCTCGGCCGGAACACCCGCCGCGGCCTGCTCCCGCCGCTGGTACAGGTCAAAGGCAACAGCGATATCGGCCTGCCGGGCGCCGGCCAGGGACTTAAGGTCCTCGAGCTGCCGCAGCTGGTCAATCATCCCCGGACCATCAGTAGCGACAGGCACCCAAGCGAGCAGAGCAAGCACATCCGCGATGGTCGGGACACCGCCGCGCCCCGCCGTTACCTCTCCCGACGCCCCAACCGCTTCCATAAACAAAGTCTTCCAGCGACCCCTGACAATCCGGTCCAGGCAAGAGCGCTATGTGGAAAACCATCCGTGCCTCGACGTCGTTTCCTTCACCGCAGGATGCTCAAGGCCCGCTCCGCTCGGAGCGGGCCTCAAGTAACCTGGCTTAGTTGGTGGTGCAAGTCCCGGTGCTGTGGTTGTAGCCGTTTGCGCCGTTGACCTCGACGTAATTTGTGTCCAGTACGCAATTCAGGCCATCTGAGTAGGACAGAATGTCCCAACCATCGACCCTGGTCACCTTCGGGTCAAAGTAAACGGTTCCGTCCGGAACGACTATCGACGATCCGAAAACGGCAACGTATCTCCGTGCCCCATCACTTGACCACGAGCCGCCAGGGTAAGTCGTGGCATCCGAGTACTCCCGGTACCCCTGGAGGATTGCAGTGCCCGACGGTGTAACCACTTTGATCCGGCGCTCTTCCATGGTCAGGCACGTGATGACGCCGGGCGCTAGTTCAGTGCATTCGCTGGAGGACGTCGTTTCCGTGCCTTCGGTGCTGGCCGCATGGGCCGGGAGTGGTGCGGCGACTGCCAGGGCCGCGACGACGGCCCCACAGGCTGAAAGGCGGAGCAGGTGTTTGGTGCGCATGAGACGATTCCCCCATTTAGTTGGCGGCCCCAGCGGCCGCTCGTGGAGCCTATCAGCCTGACCCTGATGGCCCGCCGTCACATCGACGCACGCCAGCTACCGGAAGAAGTTCAGCGCCGCGGACCCGGCAGGCCGCCGTCGTACGCTACCGCAACCGGAACCTACTCGAACCGGGACGCGTCTCCGGCGCCGTGCCGGACAACTTCCGCCAGGCCGCTGGAGAAGTCCACCACGGTGGTAGGTTCGGCTCCGCAGTCGCCGGCATCGATCACCGCATCCACCTGGTGGTCCAGCCGTTCCTTGATGTCCCAGCCCTGGGTCAGCGGGTCTTCCTCGTCCGGCAGCAGGAGCGTGCTGGACAACAGCGGCTCACCCAGCTCGGCCAGCAGCGCCTGGACCACCCGGTTGTCCGGGATCCTGACGCCAACGGTCTTCTTCTTGGGATGCAGCAGCCGCTTGGGAACCTCCCGGGTGGCGGGCAGGATGAACGTGTAGCTCCCTGGGGTGACGGACTTGATGCTCCGGAACACGTCGTTGCCGATGTTCACGAACTGACCCAACTGGGCGAAGTCACGGCAGACGAGGGTGAAGTGGTGTTTGTCGTCCAGTTGCCGGATGCTGCGGATCCGGTCGAGGGCGTCCCTGTTGCCCATCTGCGCGCCCAGCGCGTAGCAGGAGTCGGTGGGGTAGGCGATCAGCCCGCCGTCGAGGATGATGCGCACAGCCTGGGTGACGGCCCGGGGCTGGGGATCCTGGGGATGAACATCGAAGTATCTGGCCATGCCCCGAGCCTAGTGGCACCCGGCCGTGCCTGCACGAAGGCGCCAAACCCCCTACCAGCGCGCCCTTCTTTGGGGCAGGATGTTGTCTGGTTTCACCGTGTCAGTCCCCACTAAGGAGATCAACCATGCCGACCATCCTCAACCCTTACCTCAGCTTCCGTGACAACGCCCGCGAGGCCCTGAACTTCTACCAGTCCGTGTTCGGCGGCGACCTCCGCGTCAGCACGTTCGGGGATTACCAGGCAAGCGAGGATCCCTCGGAGGCGGACAAGATCATGCATGGCATGCTGACCACGCCGCAAGGGCTGGTCCTCATGGGCGCCGACACCCCGAACAGCATGGAATACCGTGAGGGGTCCGCCATCTCCATCTCGCTCAGCGGCGAGGACGAGACAGAGCTGCGGGGCTACTACGAGAAGCTCAGCGGCGACGGCGGCTCGGTCACCGTCCCGATGGAGAAGTCCCCGTGGGGTGATGTGTTCGGCATGTGCACGGACCGCTACGGCATCGGTTGGCTGGTTAACGTCAACGCCGCCCAGGGCACCACCGGCCCGGCCTGATCCTGGCCGGACTGTCTCCCCGTGGAATCATTCCCCGGGGAAGTTGTCCCGGCGGAAATCCTCCTTGAGGCGCGCTGCGGCGCCTGCGACGATGGACGGGTGGAGTCCCTTTTCGAGTTCCTGTCTGACAAATGGTGGCTGGTCTTCCCGCTGGCTGCCTTTACGGGACACTGGGCCAGCAGTTGGCGCAAGGCCAGTGAACGCCGGCACCAGCGCCGGGTGGAACTGTACAAGCTGCGCAACCAGCACCTGGCAGCGGAGCAGGCGTCAACGGCGGAAGTGGAAGCCCTGATGGCAACCCATGACGCCACCAACCGGCGCTGGCTGGACTATGAACTGGACGTCGGCAAACTCATCGATTTTCCGCTCATGACCGACGTCCGGGAACCCTTGACCGTGGCATTCCTGCGGGCGAAGCGGGAGGCCGACGGCCAGCGGCCTAAAACTGCAACGGAGATCACTTCACCTGTCCGGCTGGATGCCTACCGGCAGGCTGTTAACAGTTTCGCCGTCGCATTGGATGTGGCCGAGCGGGAAGCCCGGCGCATCAGGGACAGCAAGTTCACGGGACCCGAGCGTGAGCGGCTGGCCACCGCCCGGAAGCTGCTGATGATCGCGGAGAACCAGGCCGCCACCCCCGCCGAGCGCCAGGCAGCGTACAAGCGGGCGCGGCGCGAACTGGACGGCCTTATCGTCCTGCCGGAGGTGACTGTCGCCGCGCTGAAGAAGCGCATCGCTCCCGGGCTGGAAACGGGCCGGGAGCCTTCGGAGTTCCGCCGGAACTGAGAGGCAGGCAGCGTGGGCCGCACGCTTTATATCGACGTCGACGGCGTCATCTGCCCTTTTGGCCCGGAGGGAACCACAGGATGGGGTTCAGCGTGGTGCCACGTGGATGCCGGCCTCCTGCCCGTTGCCTATGCGAGGGAACTGGTGGACGGGCTGAATTTGCTGGCCCGGGCCGACGGGGTCCGCTGTGTTTGGCTCACCAGCTGGGAGGAACTTGCTCCGCAGTACCTGTGCCCTGCCATCAGCCTCGACGGCGGCAGCTGGCCCTATCTCTCGGCAACCGGGCCGTCGGGCGGAACCGGTTGGTGGAAGCTGCGCGCCATCCAGGACGATGTGGAAGCGACGGGTCCGGACGCGGTGGCCTGGATCGATGACCAGCTGGATTTCGAGGCGGAGGCGCAAGCGTGGGCGCGGCTGCTGGGCAGGCGGATCCGCCTTGTTTCGCCTCATCCGCGCCGGGGGATTTCACCGGCTGAACTGGCGGCGGTCCGCACGTTCCTGACCCAACCGATGTTTTGACCTGATGGCCCGGACGCGTACGATCGATAAGGTTTCCCGCCGGTTTGGTAAACGCCGCAACTCATTCCACACGAACAGTCGGTGAATTATGCTGTCCAAGGCAGCAGCCGGGGGATAGAAACTGCCGAACGTCGACTCTGCAGATTGGGCAACAGGTGGATATCACCTTCATGGTGGCGCTGGTCATTGCGCTGGCACTATTTTTCGACTTCACGAACGGCTTCCACGACACCGCAAACGCCATGGCCACCCCCATTGCAACCGGTGCCATCAAGCCGAAAACCGCGGTAACCCTGGCTGCCATCCTGAACCTGGTGGGCGCCTTCCTGTCCACCGAGGTGGCCAAGACGGTCTCCGGCGGCATCATCCGTGAGGGCTCGGACGGCATCCAGATCACGCCGGACATTATTTTCGCCGGACTGATGGGTGCCATCCTCTGGAACATGATCACGTGGCTCAAGGGCCTGCCGTCCAGTTCCTCCCACGCATTGTTCGGCGGCCTGATCGGCGCGGCGATTGCCGGCATCGGGTTCCACTCCATCAACCTTGAGGGCCTCATGCAGAAGGTCATCCTCCCCGCGATTTTCGCGCCCCTCATCGCCGGCATCGTCGCGTATGTGTGCACCCGCCTCGCCTATGCCCTCACGTCCCGCCACGATCCTGAGACGGGCAGCAAGCTCACCCAGAAGCGCGGCGGCTTCCGCACCGGACAGATTTTTACCTCCAGCCTTGTGGCGCTGGCCCACGGTACCAACGACGCCCAGAAGACGATGGGCATCATCACGCTGGTCCTGATTGCAGCCGGCACCCAGGAGCCCGGCTCCGGCCCCCTCTTCTGGGTCATCGCCGCCTGCGCGTTCGCCATCGCCATCGGCACCTACGCCGGCGGCTGGCGCATCATCCGGACCATGGGCGCCGGGCTGACCGAGGTCAAGCCCGCCCAGGGGTTCGCCGCCGAAACCAGCACCGCGTCCGCCATCCTGGCGTCCTCCCACCTTGGCTTCGCCCTGTCCACCACCCAGGTGGCCTCCGGATCCGTGATCGGCTCCGGGATGGGCCGAAAGGGCACCAGCGTCCGCTGGAGCATGGTGGGGAAGATCGCCCTCGGCTGGCTCTTCACCTTGCCCGCCGCGGGCATCGTGGGTGCCCTCACCGCCCTGCTGGTCAAGACCGGCGTGGTGGGCGTGCTGATCGCGGCCGTTGCCGGCACCGCCGCCGTACTCTTCATGTTCTTCTACTCACGCAAGTCGGCCGTGGGCCACCACAACGCCATTGAAGTGGAGGAAGCCGGCCAGGCTGTCCGCTTCAGGAAGAAGAAGGCCATGGCCCGTGCGAGGGCGCAGGCACACAAGGCACAGCAAGAGGCCGAGGCACAAGCCGACGCCGACGCCACCAACCCGAAGGAGCCCCGGCGATGAAGTGGCTGGAACTCGTGACCGTGGCCGGTGCCACCCTGATAGCCGCAGTTACCGTAGTGACCCTGTACTCGCTGGGTGTCCGGCTCACCGCCATCGCTGCCGACTCCCAGCAGGCATCGCCCGGCATCAAGAAGTCGTTTGCGTACGTGTGCTTCGGCCTGTGCGGCCTGGCCGTGCTCTTCGGGCTGTACCTGATCATCCCGTACTTCTCCGGCTAGTCCGGACGGGGGCTCGGAACACTGTCCACGCCGGGCGGCTTTGGCTAGGCTGGGCGCATGCCACGCTTCCAGTACTTTGTCGCGGCCTCGCTGGACGGCTTCATCGCCACGTCCACCGACGACCTCGGCTGGCTCCTGCAGTTTGACGGCTTCGAGGGCGGATCCGAAAGCTACGACGCGTTCATGGCGGACGTGGGCTGCGTCGTCATGGGTGGGGAAACCTACGCCTGGCTGATGGCGCACGAACCGGATAAGTGGCCGTATTCCGGGACGCCGAGCTATGTGTTCACCAGGCACGAGTATTCCGCACCCTCGGGGGCGGACATCACCTTTGTGCGGGGCGACGTGGGCGAGTTCGTCGAGGACTTCCGGCGTGACGCTGCAGGCAGGAACGTCTGGGTGGTGGGCGGCGGAAACCTGGCCGCCCAGTTCGCCGACGCCGGACTGCTGGACGAAATCATCCTCTCGGTCATCCCGGTGGTCCTTGGCGACGGCAAGCGGCTGCTTCCGCTGGCGGGCCCGACGCCGCCCCTTGAGTTGGCTGCCTCGCGCACCCTGGGCAGGGGCGTGGTGGAGCTGCGCTACCACTTCAACCGCGATAGTTCCTAGCGGCTCCCCGCTGCCGGAGCTGGCCAGGCGCCCGGCTACTGCCCTGCCGGCGCGTTCTTCCTGATCAGGTTCGTGATCCGCGCGGTCGAGAGCCGCCGGCCCTGTCCGTCCGTCATGACGATCTCGTGCGTTGCCAGGGTCCCGCCCAGGTGGATGGCGGTGCAGGTCCCGGTCACCATGCCTGTTGAGATGGAACGGTGATGGGTGGCACTGACCTCGATCCCCACCGCGTGCCGGCCATCGCCGGCATGCATGGCCGCGGAAAACGAGCCCAGTGTCTCGGCCAGCACAACATGCGCACCGCCGTGCAGGATGCCGGCCACCTGGGTGTTGCCTTCCACCGGCATGGTGGCCACTGTCCGTTCAGGGCTCATCTCGAGGAACCGGATCCCCATCTTCACCACCAGCGCGCCGATCCCGTACCGGCCCAGCCAGCCATGCAGGTGGTCCGGAACGCCGGCCGCCGCCAGCTCCTCCGCGAAGGGGCCGGGCGTGAAATTGTCCATCATGCCAACTAGGCTGGCACCTGTGAGTGAAACAACCAAACCGGCCCCTTTCCCGTCCGAAGTTCTTCCGCAGGACCCTGCCCTGGAAGGCGGAAGTGCCCAGGGCGGCACCGTCGTGAAGGACAAGATTCCTGCTCCCGCCGGTGAGTCGGTTTCAGCCACCGCAGCCCCCGTGGTCCCCATGACAGGCCAGCCGCGACTCCTGGTCCTGGACGGCCACTCCATGGCTTTCCGTGCCTTCTTCGCCCTGCCCGCGGACAAGTTCTCCACCATGAATGGGCAGCACACCAACGCCATCCACGGCTTTACCTCCATGCTGATCAACCTGATCAAGGAGCAGCAGCCCACGCACATCGCCGTGGCCTTTGACGTCTCCGATGAGACCACCCACCGCAAGGCCCAGTACAGCGAATACAAGGGCGGCCGGAACGAGACCCCCCGCGAGATGAGCGGCCAGATCGACCTGATCGCGCAGGTGGTGGAGGCCTGGGGCATCAGGACCATCAAGCTGCCGGGTTACGAGGCGGACGACATCCTCGCCACCCTTGCCGCCATGGGCGAAAAGGCTGGCTTTGAGGTGCTGCTGGTCTCCGGCGACCGGGACGCGTTCCAGCTCATCACGGACAACGTGTTCGTCCTTTATCCCAAGAAGGGCGTCAGCGACATCCCCCGGATGGACGCCGCTGCCATCGAGGCCAAGTACTTCGTCAGCCCGTCCCGGTACTCGGACCTTGCCGCCCTGGTGGGGGAGACGGCGGACAACCTTCCCGGCGTGCCCGGCGTCGGCCCGAAGACCGCGGCCAAGTGGATCAACCTCTACGGGGGACTGGAAGGTGTCCTGGAACACCTGGACTCCATCGGCGGGAAGGTGGGTGACGCCCTGCGCGAGAACGTCGAAAACGTGAAGCGGAACCGCATGCTCAATCAGCTCCACACGGACCTGGAGCTTCCCGTCACGCTTGACGACCTGTACCAGCCCCGCCCGGACCAGGCAGCCCTGGAAGACCTGTTCGACCAGCTGGAGTTCAAGACCATCCGCAGCCGCCTCTTCGCTCTCTACAGTGAAGAGGACGCGCCCGCCGCGGAACGCGAAAGCATCGACGCCCCGGAGTACACCACCCCCGCAACCGCCGCCGAGCTGGAGGCGTTCCTGGCGGCCGGTGCAGGGCAGCGCTCGGCCCTCGCAGTGGACCTCATCCCGGGACGGATCGGCGAGGATGCTGCAGCCGTGGCCATCGTCCGCGACGGCGCGGCCGCCTACATCGACCTCTCCGGCCAGGATGCCGAAACGGAGAACGTGCTGGCCCGCTGGCTGCGCGACCCCGAAGCGCCCAAGGTGATGCACGGCTTCAAGGCCGCCCTGAAGGCGCTGACTGCCCGCGGGCTGGAACTGGAAGGCGTGGTGGACGACACCTCGATTTCCGGGTACCTCATCCAGCCGGACCGCCGCTCCTACGAGCTGGACGAACTTGCCCAGCACCACCTGAACGTCGGAATTTCCGCGGCCACCGCCAAAGCCGGCCAGCTGGAACTGTCGTTTGACGGGGACGATACCGCCGCCGCCGACGCGCTCGTCCAGGCAGCCGCCGTCGTACTCTCCCTGAGCCGGTACTTCGAAAGCGAGCTCAAGGAGCGCAAGGCGGAGGAGCTGCTGTCCACCCTGGAGCTGCCCGTCAGCCGGGTCCTGGCGGACATGGAGCTTGCCGGCATCCGGATCGACATGGACCGCATGGACGAACAGCTCGCTGACCTCGCCCGGGTCATCGACCAGGCCCAGGAGCAGGCGTTCGCAGCCATCGGCCACGAGGTCAACCTCGGTTCCCCCAAACAGCTGCAGACGGTCCTGTTCGACGAACTGCAGCTGCCCAAGACGAAGAAAATCAAGTCCGGCTACACCACCGACGCCGCGTCGCTGAAGAACCTGCTGGAGAAGACCGGGCACGAGTTCCTGGTCCAGCTCATGGCGCACCGGGAGGCGGCCAAGCTCCGGCAGATGATTGAGTCGCTAAAGAAGTCGGTGGCGGAGGACGGACGCATCCACACCACCTACGCCCAGAATGTGGCCGCCACCGGCCGCATCTCTTCCAACAACCCCAACCTGCAGAACATCCCCATCCGCAGCGAGGAGGGCCGCCGGGTCCGCGGGATCTTCGTGGTCAGCGACGGCTACGAATGCCTGCTGTCCGCCGACTACTCGCAGATCGAAATGCGGATCATGGCGCACCTGTCCGGCGACGAGGGCCTGATCCAGGCGTACCGCGACGGCGAGGACCTGCACCGCTTCGTTGGCTCCAACATCTTCCACGTGCCCACCAGCGAGGTCACCAGCGCCATGCGCTCGAAGGTCAAGGCCATGTCCTACGGGCTCGCGTACGGCCTCACCTCCTTCGGCCTGTCCAAGCAGCTGGAGATCTCCGTGGACGAGGCCCGCACCCTGATGAAGGACTACTTCGACCGGTTCGGCGCGGTCCGCGACTACCTCCGCGGCGTGGTGGACCAGGCGCGCGTGGACGGGTACACCGCCACGATCGAAGGCCGTCGGCGCTACCTGCCGGACCTCACCAGTACCGACCGGCAGCTGCGGGAAAACGCGGAACGCATCGCCCTCAACAGCCCCATCCAGGGCTCGGCCGCGGACATCATCAAGCGCGCCATGCTGGGAGTCCACGCCGGACTGCAGTCCCAGGGGCTCAAATCCCGCATGCTGCTGCAGGTCCATGACGAACTGGTCCTCGAAGTCGCCACCGGGGAACGCGAGGCGGTGGAGAGGCTGGTCACGGAGCAGATGGCTGCCGCGGCGGACCTCAGCGTGCCCCTGGAAGTCCAGATCGGCGTCGGTCCCAGCTGGTACGACGCCGGACACTGACCGCC
Organism: Arthrobacter sp. Y3221087; assembly: GCF_059089905.1. NCBI lineage: Bacteria > Bacillati > Actinomycetota > Actinomycetes > Micrococcales > Micrococcaceae > Arthrobacter > Arthrobacter sp. Y3221087. The sequence continues at coordinate 1,986,558 of NZ_JBNHFE010000001.1, read as the reverse complement.
AGCGCGAGTCGAACGGGGGCGGGGCGATGGACAAATACGACGTCCGGAGGCAGTTCAAGGAGCTGTACGCGCCCCGCACCCGTGATTTCGAGGTGGTCACCGTCCCGCCGTTCCAGTACCTGATGGTGGACGGGCAGGGAAACCCGGGCACTGCTCCCGCCTACGCTGCGGCGCTGGAAGCACTGTACTCGGTGTCCTACGCCATCAGGTTCGCCAGCAAAAGCGCTGGCCGGGACTACGCGGTGGGACCGCTGGAAGGCCTGTGGACCGCGGACGACCCCCAGGCTTTCACCACCCGTGACAAGGACAGCTGGAAGTGGATCATGATGGTTCCGCAGCCCGACTGGATCGGCCCCGCCGAACTGCAGTCCGGCGTGGCCAAGGCGGCTGCCAAGGGGGTTGCCGGGCTGGACGCATTGCGGCTGGAGACCCTGGACGAAGGCCTGTCGGTACAGATCCTGCACATTGGCAGCTACGACGATGAAGGGCCCGCCCTGCACCGGCTGCACAGTGAATTCATGCCCTCCCAAGGGTACGGATTCGCCGGGCCGCACCACGAGATCTACCTCAGCGACCCCCGGAAAGTGGCGCCGGAAAAACTCCGGACCATCCTGCGCCAGCCCGTCCGCCCGCTCTGAACGTGCAGCCCGGCTGTTTGCGCTGGTCAGGCCCCGGATGAATTGGCTAGGCTCGGACGAATGGGCGATCTGAGCGGCAACTATGAAATCCGGCGCTTTGGCGCGGTCTCAAAAGGCAACGACGGCTATGAGGAAGCCACCACGTGGTCCCGGGCGGTGTCATTCGGTTTCCACGAGTCCACCCGCGCGCCCGAGCACGTGGAAAAGGCCCTCGCCACCTACCAGGTGGATGGCCGCGTCCTGACGGGCGCCTACCAGACCGGCGGCGTGGCTCCTGGATCCCTGCCCGCAGAAGTTCCCGTGGCCACGTTCGCGACGCTCCGGAAGACCCTGAACATCGGGTTCGGAAGGACACTGGAGACGCAACTCGTCACCTCGGTAACGGTGCGTACCTCGCACCGCCGGCGGGGTCTGCTGCGGCGGATGATGAGCGAGGACCTCAGGCTCGCGAAGGAGGACGGCGTGGCGATGGCCGCACTCACTGCCTCCGAGGGGTCCATTTACGGAAGGTTCGGCTACGGGGTGGCGAGCTTCGAGCGCTCCCTGAAGGTTGACACCACCACCCGGTTCACCCTGGAGCACCAGCCCACCGGCTCCGTGGAGGTTGCCGACCCCAAGGCCCTGCTGGAGCTGGCCCCGGTGGTGTTCGCCCGCGTGCACCGACTGACCCCGGGGTCCATCGGACGGCAGGAGTGGTACCGGCAGTTGGCGTCCGGGTCACTTGGACACGACGGCAAAGAGGACCCCGCCGTCAAGGTGGCGCTCCACTACGGGCCCGGCGGTGACGTGGACGGCTACGTCTCGTACAAGTTCCTTGGTTGGGACACCAAGCCCTACACAGTGGAAGTGGTGGACCTGCTGGCGGCCACAAACGATGCCTACCTCGAACTCTGGCAGTTCCTGGCGGCGATCGACCTGGTGGAACGTGTCACCTGGGGCGAAGCTCCACTGGACGACCCCCTGCCCTGGGCCCTCACGGACCCCCGCTGCATCGACTCGTCGGACAGCAGGGACATGCTCTGGCTCCGGGTCCTGGACGCCGCCGCGGCCCTCGAGGCCCGGCAGTATCCGGCCGACGGCAGGCTGGTGCTGGACCTCAATGACCCGCTCGGGCTCACCGCGGGAACCTGGGCCCTGGCAGTTGAGGGGGGCCGGGCCGCCGTCGAACGCCTCCCGGAAGGCATCCCCGCGGACCTGGCACTGGACGTCTCCGCGCTTTCCTCCATCTACCTCGGCGGTGTCTGCCCGGTGACTTTGGCGGCGGCAGGGAAAATCCGTGAAAACACTGCCGGCGCGGCGTTGCAGGCCCGCCAGATGTTCGCGGTGGAGCGGGCCACCCACTGCCTTACCCACTTCTGAAAGGGGAGGGGTACCTGCCCGCTTTTGCCCTTGTTGGCGGCGGCGACTAGAATAAACGGGCGTGTACCACGTGCACGTTCTGTAAAATCCACAAAATCAGGATGACCCGGAGGATCCGTCGGATTCACCGCGAATCGCGCCTGCGTTCCATAACGCGGGCGCGCCGGTTTGCCTGACCGACTAACTATCCACAACGGAGCCCCTACTACATGACCATCACCTCCACCGAGAAGCCCGGTACCCCCGTAGTCGCCATTAACGACATCGGTACCGCTGAGGACTTCCTCGCAGCAGTCGACGCGACCATCAAGTACTTCAACGACGGAGACCTCGTCGAAGGTACCGTCGTCAAGGTCGACCGCGATGAAGTACTGCTCGACATCGGTTACAAGACCGAAGGTGTCATCCCCTCCCGCGAGCTGTCCATCAAGCACGACGTTGATCCGGGAGAAGTTGTCTCCGTCGGCGATCAGGTCGAAGCCCTGGTGCTCACCAAGGAAGACAAAGAAGGCCGTCTGATCCTCTCCAAGAAGCGTGCTCAGTACGAGCGTGCCTGGGGCGACATCGAGAAGGTCAAGGAAGAAGACGGTGTTGTCACCGGTACCGTCATCGAGGTTGTCAAGGGTGGTCTTATCCTCGACATCGGCCTGCGCGGCTTCCTGCCCGCATCCCTCGTCGAGATGCGCCGCGTGCGCGACCTGGCTCCGTACATCGGCCAGCAGATCGAAGCCAAGATCATCGAGCTGGACAAGAACCGCAACAACGTTGTTCTGTCCCGCCGTGCATGGCTCGAGCAGACCCAGTCCGAGGTCCGCTCCACCTTCCTCAACAAGCTGGAAAAGGGCCAGGTCCGTCCCGGCGTCGTTTCCTCCATCGTCAACTTCGGTGCCTTCGTGGACCTGGGCGGCGTAGACGGCCTGGTTCACGTTTCCGAGCTGTCCTGGAAGCACATCGACCACCCGTCCGAGGTTGTCGAGGTTGGCCAGGAAGTCACCGTCGAGGTTCTCGAGGTGGACCTGGACCGCGAGCGCGTCTCCCTGTCGCTCAAGGCTACGCAGGAAGATCCGTGGCAGACCTTCGCCCGCACCCACGCCCTGGGCCAGGTTGTTCCGGGTAAGGTCACCAAGCTCGTTCCGTTCGGTGCGTTCGTCCGCGTCGAAGACGGCATCGAAGGCCTGGTCCACATCTCCGAGCTCGCTGTCCGCCACGTTGAGCTGGCCGAGCAGGTTGTTTCCGTTGGCGACGAGCTGTTCGTCAAGGTCATCGACATCGACCTCGAGCGCCGCCGCATCTCGCTGTCCCTCAAGCAGGCCAACGAGGGCGTCGACGCCGACAGCACCGAATTCGATCCCGCTCTGTACGGCATGGCTGCAGAGTACGACGAAGAGGGCAACTACAAGTACCCCGAGGGCTTCGATCCCGAGTCCAACGAGTGGCTTGAAGGCTACGAGAACCAGCGCGCCGCCTGGGAGCAGCAGTACGCTGACGCCCAGACCCGTTGGGAGGCCCACAAGAAGCAGGTTGCCCAGCACGCTGCCGATGACGCCGCTGCTGCAACGTCCGGTGACAGCGACTCCGGCGCCACCAGCTACTCCTCCGAGCCTGCTGCCGCCGACACCGGCGCCGGCACCCTGGCTTCGGATGAGGCTCTTGCCGCCCTGCGCGAGAAGCTGACCGGCAACTAATTGCCGCCGGCCCGGATTTCCGGGCTGACACAATGGGCCCCTGCGGAAGCAGGGGCCCATTGTGCGTTAACCGGCGGATTGAAGTTCGACGACGGCGAGGACGGTTCCGTCGTTTTCGGGCTGCAGGTGCCCGCCCGCCGACGCAAGCAGATGCTGCGCCGCTCCGTTGCCGGCCAGCGTGCGGGCGACCACCCTGGACAGTCCTGCCTTCCGGGCCTCAGCCAGCACCAGGTGCAGCGCGGCACTCCCGATTCCCCGGGACCGGAAGCCTCTGCCCAGCCAGATGCCCGTCTCAGCCACAGCCCCGTCTTCAGGGCCGGACCCGCCGTGGCCCGGTGCAAGGCGGCGGAGCCGGATGGATCCGGCCAGGTCCCCGCCGCAGAGGATGCCCCAGGATTTTTCGCCGGCCTTCCCGTCCAGGCCTTCAGCCGCCGCCCGGTGGTAGCTGCGGAACCACGCGGTGCGTTCCGGGTTCCAGCCGGGCCCGCCCAGCGGGGGAGCCACCTCGTCCGGTGATGCGTCCCGCTTGGCGAGCGCCAGGAGCGACTCCATGACGGCGTCGTCCACGTCCACCAGGGACACGTCAGGCAAGCGCGACATCCACCCACTCCGTTCCCTCGGGCGCCAGGCCAACGCCGCCGGAAGTCAGCACCTGCAGCCGTTCCGCGGCGGCGGCGATCGCATCCGTATTATCGGCAACGGCGAGGCGCAGGACGGTGTCCCGGGCGCCATAGCTGGTTTCGGCTATCACGAAGCCGGCAGCGCGGAGGTCGTTTTCCAGCCTGCCCGCTGCCGCGTGGGGTACCGCCGCGGAACAGATGCGCAGCCGGCGGCGCCGTACCAGGGGCACCAGCGACAGTGCTGAGGAGACCGATTCTGAGTAGGCACGGACCAGGCCTCCCGTCCCGAGCAGCACGCCCCCGAAATAGCGCACGACGACGGCGCTGACGTCGCTGAGGTCCGCCACTCCGGGTGCCGTCTCCCTCTTGGACAGGGCCTCCAGCATCGGTATTCCGGCCGTCCCGGAGGGCTCGCCGTCGTCGTTTGACCGCTGTATGTCCCGGTCCGGTCCGATGATGAAAGCGGAGCAGTGGTGCCGTGCGTCGTGGAACTCCCGGCGGAGGCCTGCCACCAGGTCACGGGCATCCTCTTCGGTGCCTGCCCGCCGGAGGACGGTGATGAAGCGTGAACGCTTGATCTCCAGCTCGTGGCGGAAGTCCGGACCCGCGGCCAGGGTGGTGTAGGACGCCGCCCTGCTCTCTTGCTCATGCACCCGCCCCAGTCTAGTCAGGCGAGATAGGGTGGGAGCCGTGCTGAAGATCGGGTTGACCGGCGGAATCGCCTCAGGGAAGTCATTGGTGGCCGAGCGGCTGAAGGAGCTGGGCGCCGTGCTGGTGGACGCGGACGCGCTGGCCCGTGAAGTTGTGGAGCCCGGTACGGAGGGGCTGGCCAGGATCGTGGCCGAGTTCGGTGCGGAGATGCTCGACGACGGCGGACGGCTGGACCGTGCCCGTCTCGGCGCGGTGGTATTCGGGCAGCCGGAACGCCTTGCCGCCCTGAACGGGATTGTCCACCCGCTTGTCCGTTCCCGCGCCGCGGCCATGGTGGCAGCTGCTGCGGACGACGCCGTGGTGGTGCAGGACATTCCATTGCTGGTGGAGACGGGCCAGGGGAGCGACTTCCACCTGGTCCTGGTGGTGGACGCCCCGGAGGACATGCGGGTGCAGCGGATGCTTGAGCACCGGGGGATGACCGCGGAGGCCGCCCGCTCGCGCATCCAGGCCCAGGCGTCCCGGGAGGACAGGCTGGCCGCCGCGGACGTGGTCCTGGACAATTCGGGCAGCGTCGCGGAACTGCTGGAGCAGGTGGACCGGCTCTGGAAGGGACGCCTGCAGCCCTTTGCGCTGAACATCGCCCAGGGGGTCCGCGCCGCCCGGCAAGGTGGACCCGTCCTGCTCCCGTCCCGCCCGGAATGGCCGCAGGAGGCACGGCGCATCATGGCCCGGATCCGTGCCGCCCTGTCCCGCCAGGACGCGGTGGACTTCAACGGCCTCAGCCTGGAGCACATCGGTTCCACCTCCGTCCCGGGCCTCGACGCCAAGGACGTCATCGACCTCCAGCTCGCTGTCCCTGACCTGGCCGCGGCAGACGCCCTTGCCCCGCTCCTGTCGGCCGCCGGGTTCCCCTTCGTTCCGGGCAGTTCCGCCGATGCCCCCAAACCGGGCCACCCGCGGCCGGAGGACTGGTACAAGCGTTTCCATGCCAGCGCCGACCCCGGCCGCGACGTGAACCTGCATGTGCGGGCTGCGGGGTCGCCCGGATGGCGGTTCGCCCTGTGCTTCCGGGACTGGCTGCGCGCCGATGCCGGCGCCGCCGCCGGTTATCTGGCCCTCAAGCGCCGGCTGGCCGCCGAGCATGCCGGCGACGCAACCACCGAAGGCTACGCGGAAGCCAAGGAGGAGTGGTTCCGGAACGCGGAAGAACCCATGGAACGGTGGGCCGAAAGCGCAGGGTGGCAGCCGCCGTCGTGCGCGTCCTGACACCTGCGCCACCCGCTGCGCTGTTCGCCCGTAACGGACTCGGCCCGTTCTGTCGGTGCCCGGTTGTAGATTAGATCCATGAGCCTTGCGCAGGATATAAACCGTGTTGTAGCGCCGTTTGAGGTCATCAGCGAGTTCAAGCCTGCGGGTGACCAGCCGGCCGCCATCGCGGAGCTGACGGAGCGCATCAACAACGGCGAGAAGGACGTGGTGCTGCTCGGCGCCACCGGCACGGGCAAGAGCGCCACCACCGCCTGGCTCATCGAGCAGGTGCAGCGCCCCACCCTGGTGATGGTCCAGAACAAGACCCTCGCTGCGCAGCTGGCCAACGAGTTCCGGGAGCTGCTGCCCAACAATGCGGTGGAGTACTTCGTCTCCTACTACGACTACTACCAGCCTGAAGCGTACGTTCCCCAGACGGACACCTTCATCGAGAAGGACTCGTCCATCAACGAGGAAGTGGAGCGGCTCCGGCACTCCGCCACCAACGCGCTGCTGACCCGCCGGGACGTTGTGGTGGTGGCCACGGTCTCCTGCATCTACGGCCTGGGCACGCCGGAAGAGTACATCGCCGGCATGGTCACGCTCCGCAGGGGACAGGAAATGAACCGCGATGCGTTGCTGCGCAAGTTCGTCTCCATGCAGTACGCGCGCAATGACATGGACTTCCACCGCGGCACGTTCCGGGTCCGCGGCGATACGGTTGAGATCATCCCGATGTACGAGGAACTCGCGCTCCGGATCGAGTTCTTCGGGGACGAAGTGGAGAACATCTACACCCTGCACCCCGTCACCGGGGAGGTCATCCGCGAGGAAACGGAGATGTACGTCTTCCCGGCGTCGCACTACGTCGCCGGCCCGGAACGCATGAGCCGCGCCATCAAGTCCATCGAGGACGAACTTGCCGAACGGCTGGCCGTCCTGGAAGGGCAGAACAAGCTGGTGGAGGCGCAGCGCCTGCGGATGCGCACGGCCTACGACCTCGAGATGATGCAGCAGATGGGCTTCTGCAACGGCATCGAGAACTACTCACGCCACATTGACGGCCGCCCCGGGGGATCCGCCCCGCATTGCCTCCTGGACTACTTCCCGGACGACTTCCTGCTGGTGGTGGACGAATCCCACGTGACCATCCCGCAGATCGGTGCAATGTACGAAGGCGACATGTCCCGCAAGCGGACCCTCGTGGACCACGGCTTCCGGCTCCCGTCCGCCATGGACAACCGGCCGCTGAAATGGGACGAGTTCCTGGAACGGATCGGCCAGACGGTCTACCTGTCCGCCACGCCCGGCAAGTACGAGCTCGGCAAGGCGGACGGCTTCGTCCAGCAGATTATCCGGCCCACCGGCCTGGTGGACCCCGAGGTCATCGTCAAGCCCACCAAGGGCCAGATCGACGACCTCCTGGGCGAGATCAGGACGCGCGTGGAAAAGGACGAGCGCGTCCTGGTCACCACGCTGACAAAGCGCATGGCGGAAGACCTCACGGACTACCTCCTGAGCCACGGTGTGAAGGTGGAGTACCTGCACTCCGACGTCGATACGCTGCGGCGCGTCGAGTTGCTGCGCGAGCTCCGGCTGGGCAGCTTCGACGTCCTGGTGGGCATCAACCTGCTCCGGGAAGGCCTGGACCTTCCGGAGGTGTCCCTGGTGAGCATCCTGGACGCGGACAAGGAAGGCTTCCTGCGGTCCTCCACGTCCCTGATCCAGACCATCGGCCGCGCGGCCCGTAACGTGTCCGGCCAGGTCCACATGTACGCGGACCGGATCACGGACTCCATGGCCAGTGCCATCGATGAAACCAACCGGCGCCGCGCCATCCAGGTGGCCTACAACACCGAGCACGGCGTGGACCCCCAGCCCCTGCGGAAGAAGATTGCGGACATCACGGACCAGCTGGCCCGGGAAGACGCCGACACCAATGCGCTGTTGGGCAGCTTCGACTACGGCAAGGGCAAGCGCGGGATCACCGGGGCAACCAAGGCCGGGGCCAAGAAGGGTGCTGCGAAGGTCCGTTCGGACGGCCTCGCGGCGGCCCCGGCAGAGGACCTGGTGGGGCTCATCGAGCAGCTCACCGAGCAGATGCACGGCGCTGCTGCCGAACTGCAGTTCGAGGTGGCTGCCCGGATCCGCGACGAGGTCAGCGAACTGAAGAAGGAACTGCGGCAGATGCAGGCGGCAGGCCACGCCTGACCCGGCGCCAGGGCGACACCCAACGTAAGCCCGGGAGCGGCAACGCTCCCGGCTCATGTACAGTTAACGTCACGTAGGGGAGTATCCCAAGCGCTACGATCGTCAACACGCAGGGCATGGATGCCCGGCCGGGCGTAGCGGGCCGCCGCATCAGCACCAAGTGCACAGGCAGGCCGGAGAGACTTACACCGCATCTCTGTACCCTGCGAAAGGCTACCCTGTGCTCGAATTGCCCGTGTGGTTCGAGGTCGGCTCTTTTGTCGTCCTCGGCCTTATCCTCCTCATCGACCTTCTCCTGGTGGTCCGCCGTCCCCACGAACCATCCATGAAGGAAGCCGGCCTATGGGTAGCGTTCTACGTCAGCCTTGCGCTGGTGTTCGCCGGAACCATGTTCGCTTTCACCGGCCCGGAATACGGCGGCCAGTTCGTGGCCGGCTGGGTAACGGAATACAGCCTCAGCATCGACAACCTGTTCGTCTTCATCATCATCATGGCCCGGTTCTCGGTGCCCCGGAAGTACCAGCAGGAAGTGCTGATGGTGGGCATCATCATCGCCCTGATCCTGCGCGGCATTTTCATCCTGCTGGGCGCCATGGTGATCGAGCAGTTCAGCTGGGTGTTCTACATCTTCGGCGCCTTCCTGCTGTGGACCGCCTGGAAGCAGGCCCAGGACGAGGGCGAAGACGAAGAAGACCGTGAGAACCCGCTGATCGCCAAGATCCGCAAGGTGATCCCGATGTCGGAGAAGTTCGACGGCAACAAGCTGCGCACCACGGTGAACGGCAAGAAGGTCTTCACCCCCATGCTGATCGTTTTCATCACCATCGGCCTCACGGACCTGCTGTTCGCCGTCGACTCCATCCCGGCCATCTTCGGACTGACCCAGAGCCCCTTCATTGTGTTCACGGCCAACCTGTTCGCCCTGATGGGCCTGCGCCAGCTGTACTTCCTGCTGGGCGGCCTCATGAACCGCCTGATCTACCTGAAGCACGCACTGTCCTTCATCCTGGCATTCATCGGCGTCAAGCTGGTGCTGCATGCCATGCACGTGAACGAGCTGCCGTTCATCAACGGCGGCCAGCACATCGAATGGGCTCCCGAGATCCCCACGTTCGTGTCCCTGGCCGTCATTGTCGGCACCATCGTCATCGCGGTGATCGCCAGCCTGGTCAGCTCCAAGGCCAAGGAAGCGCACCTGGATCCGCGCCTGGAAGAAGACGTCCGCAAGAGCCACAGCGACGTCGACTAAAGACTTCCAGCCTTCTATTAGCAGCAGTCCCGGCCACGCGAGCGGCCGGGACTACTGCCTTTAAATTGACCCCTTTAGGAGGCCACCGGCGGGGACTATGCTCTGTCCATGGCCCCCACGGTGATAACCGACAACGATGTGCGGCGGGTGCAGCGGCGTACCGTCGCCCTGCTGGCCGCCGCCCAGGTCTTCGGCGGAATCGGCACGGGGGCAACGGTGTCGATCGGTTCGATCCTCGCTGTTGAACTCTCCGGCTCCAGCGCCTGGGCGGGTGCCGTGGCGACCGTCATGACCCTGGGGGCAGCGCTTGCCGCGCTGCCCCTCGCCTCGTTGGCGGACCGAAGGGGCCGCCGGATGGGCCAGGTGGCCGGCCTGTCGGCTGCCCTGGCCGGCACGGTGCTCATGGTCCTGGCCGTGGTCACGGGTTTATTTGTCCTGCTTGTGCTGGGCGCGGCAGGCATCGGGGTGGGCACCGCAGCGAACCTGCAGGCCAGGTTCGCCGCCGTGGACCTCGCCGAAGCGGAACACCGGGGCAGGGCGCTGTCCACCGTGGTGTGGGCCGTGACGGTTGGCGCCGTGGCAGGACCCAACCTGATCCAGCCCGGCACTGTGGTGGGTGCGGCGCTGGGGCTGCCAGCGGTGGCAGGACCGTTTGTGATTTCCGGCGCCGGGCTTCTGGTGGCTACCCTGCTTGTCCTCATCGGACTCCGGCCTGACCCGCTGTACCTCGCCCGTGAAGTTGCGGCCCGCCAGGTTGCGGAACGTGGGTCGGCCGCCGGCGCTGCGGCGGCTGCCGCCCCGGGCGGGCCCCGGCCGGGAGGCTCATTGGCACGCGGGATGCGCGCAATCCGGGGTTCCCGCACTGCGCTGCTGGCCGTCGCCGCCGTCGTCGGGGCCCACGCCGTCATGGTGGGCGTCATGTCCATGACGCCGCTCCACCTGCAGCACCTCGTGGAAGGACCCGCGGCATCCCATGCCGGCCACACGGCACCTGGTGATGTGCTGGTCATCATCGGCTTCACCATTTCCCTGCACATCGCGGGCATGTTCGCGCTGTCACCGGTGATGGGGTGGTTGACGGACAAAGCTGGCCGGACCGAGACCGTCATGATCGGCTGCATGCTGCTGATCACCGCCGTCCTCGTGGCGGGGTTCGGTCAGGGCTCCACCGCAGCCGTCGCCGTCGGCCTGGTGCTGCTGGGCATGGGCTGGTCCGCAGCGACTGTCTCCGGGTCCACCCTGCTGGCCGAGAGCGTCGGACAGGAGTCCCGGGTGGTGGTGCAGGGTGTCTCGGACATGCTGATGGGCGCAGCGGGGGCGGTGGGCGGCGCTGTCTCCGGCCTTGTGCTCAGCTGGACGGGCTACCTGGGGCTGAACATGCTGGGCGGCGTGGTGGGTGCCCTCGTCCTGGCCGCAGCCTTCCTGACCCGGGTGGCGGGTCGCCGGGCGTCAGCGGCGGCCTGACCTCACCATCCCAAGCAGCCGGTTGAAGATCCCCTCGCCGTCATCGGCGATGCCGTCATGGTGGAAATCCCCGGTCTCCCAGACCTCCAGCCCACGGACCGCGGCGGCAGTTTCCAAGGACAGTTTCCGGTCCACATAGATGTCCTCGGAATACACGGCTGCCGCCACCGGCACCCGGTTGGCGGCAAGCTGCCGGACGTCGTAGAGCGGCCGCCAGTCCTGTTTCGCGGCGAGCAGCCCGGCCACCTCGCGGAGGGGCTGCAGGGCAGGATCCTGCTCGAAATACCAGGGGTAGACCATTTCGCCGGTCAGCAGCAGGGGCTCCGCTTCAGGCCGGAATTCGGGATACTCCGCCAGTACGCGCCACGCCGACCAGTCCGTTGCCTGGCCCTGCCCGTAAATGGATTCATGCATCAGGGCATAGAGCGGGTTGGACCGGCGCGAGATGATGCCCTGCATCTGGTCAAGGAACGGATCGGAGAGCCTCGGCCCGGCGGGGGTCCCGGTGAAGGCATCCTCCAGCAGGTAGTGCAGGCTGTCCACCCTGGTGTTGCCGCCAAGGAACGCGCCCAGCATCTGGAGGCGCTCCACGGTGAGGGGACCGCCGTCGGGCAGGAACTCCGGCGTGGTCCGCAGGTGGCGGGCAATCCGTTCCACGATGGTGCGGTCTTCCGGGTACCAGCTGAAGTACTCGGCGTTGCGTGCCGCCACCCGCTGGAAGGTGGCGCGGTAGACGTCGTCGGCAGGACCGGTCAGGGGAGCGAGGCCGCCGGTGATGAGGACCTCCTTCAGGCCGCCGGGGGCAGAGGACAGGTAGGTCAGGGCACAGAAACCGCCGTAGCTCTGCCCGAACACGGTCCAGGGCTCCGAGCCCAGCGCTTTCCTGATCAGTTCTGCGTCAGCAACGATGGCATCGGCCCGGAAGTGCTCCAGGTACGCGGCCTGGTCAGCCGCAGACCCGCGGAGCGGCAGGGTGTTGCGGTCCACGGGGGTGGACAGTCCGGTGCCGCGCTGGTCCATCATCAGTATCCGGAACTCTTTGGCGGCGGCCTTGCCCCAGCCGCCGAGGGAGCCGAACCTGTTCCCGCGGCCGCCCGGGCCGCCCTGCAGGAACAGCAGCCAGGGCAGGTTCTGCGCCTCGTCCCCGCTGTGGGAGGCCGAGACATACTCGCGGGCGAAGACGGTGATGGTCTCGCCGTCCGGCGCGGAGTGCTCAAGCGGCACGGTGAAGTAGTGCTCCACCGTGCGCATGCCCCGGAATTCGTGCCGGGCACGGACCTTATGGCCTGCTTCAGCCATGGGCCGCTGCGGGGACGGGGGCGGATGAGGCGCTGCCGAACTTTCCGAGGGCGTCGCCGGTGAGCCTGAAGGTTGACCACCCGTCCATCGGGCGGGCGCCCAGGCGGCGGTAGAAGTTGATGGATGGCTCGTTCCAGTCCAGGACGCTCCACTCCACCCGGGCGTAGCCGTTTGCCACCGCTATGGAGGCAAGGTGCTGCAGGAGGGCCTTGCCGTGGCCCTCGCCGCGCGCCTCCGGGCTGACGTACAGGTCTTCCAGGTAGATGCCGTGCACGCCTTCCCAGGTGGAGTAGTTGAGGAACCAGAGTGCGAAGCCCTGGACGCCTCCGGCCTCGTTCTCGGCCATGGCGGCAAAGACGCGCGGGTTCTCGCCGAAGAGGACCTGCCGCAGCATCTCGGGAGTGTTGCGGACGGCGTCCGGTTCCTTCTCGTAGTGGGCCAGCTCGTGGATCATGCGAAGGATCGCGGGCACGTCGTGTTCGGTGGCGGGGCGGATAACACTCATTGTCCGAGCTTACCGCCGGGCCCGTTCCCCCTGCTGCAGGTAAGCCCCGCGTCAGAGCCGGTTGACGTCCGTTACCCGCACCACGGCGGTTCCGGTGTCGTCCGACGCCGCCAGGTCCACCTCGGCCGAGATGCCCCAGTCGTGGTTCCGGGCAGGATCGTCGAAGATCTGCCGCACCTTCCACAGCCCAACATCCTCGGTGATGATGAGCAGCCCCGGGCCACGGGCATCCGGACCGGTCCCAATGTCGTCGTGCTCGTCGAAGTAGTCGTCCAGAACGTCTTCCCACCGGTCCCGGTCCCAGCCCGAGCCGGCGTCCAGTTCACCAAGGGCCGCCGCGTCCTCGTCAGCGAACAGTTCAACGCGGCGGAACATCTCGTTGCGGACCATCACGCGGAAGGCCCGGATGTTCGGGGTGAGCGACGGCGGGGGAGGCGGCGGCGCGTCGTGCGGGGTGGGCATGGCCCCGGACGCCAGTTCTTCCCATTCATCCAGGAGGCTGGAGTCCACCTGGCGCACCATTTCACCCAGCCACGCGGTGAGGTCTTCAAGGTCCTCCCGCAGCATGTCCTGCGGCACCGTCTGCCGCAAGGCCTTGAAGGAATCCGCCAGATATCGCAGCACGATGCCTTCCGAGCGGGCCAGCCCGTAGAACTGCACGAACTCGCCGAAGTTCATGGCACGTTCGTACATGTCCCGCACCACGGACTTGGGCGCCAGTTCGAAGTCGCCCACCCAGGGGGCCGCCTTCCGGTAGACCTCGAAGGCCTCCCCAAGGATGTCCGCGAGCGGCTGCGGGTAGGTGACCTCCTCCAGCATCGCCATCCGCTGGTCGTAGTCGATGCCGTCCGCCTTCATGGCCGCCACGGCTTCGCCCCGCGCCTTCTTCTGCTGCGCGGAGAGGATCTGGCGGGGCTTTTCCAGCGTCGCCTCGATCACGGACACCACGTCCAGGGCGTACGACGGCGACTCCGGGTCAAGGAGCTCCAGCGCAGCAAGTGCGAAGGGGGAGAGCGGCTGGTTGAGTGCGAAGTTCGGCTGCAGGTGGACGGTCAGGCGGACGCTGCGTCCGTCAGCTTCCTGCTGGTCCGCCGGGATCCGCTCCACCACCTCCGCCGCCAGCAGCTCGCGGTAGATGCCCAGTGCCTTCTTCATCAGCTGCAGCTGCGAGGAGCGGGGCTCATGGTTTTCGGTCAGGAGCCGCCGTGCCGCAGCGAAGGGATCGCCGGGCCGCTCCATGAGGTTCATGAGCATGGCGTGGGTGACGGCGAAACTGGACGTGAGAGGGTCCGGTACGGACTCGACCAGGCGCTTATAGGTGGGCTCGCCCCAGGACACGAAGCCTTCGGGGGGCTTCTTCTTGACCACCTGGCGCAGCTTCTTCTGGTCGTCGCCGAACTTTGCCACGGCTTTCGCCATCGCCTTGACGTTCTCCGTCACGTGCTCGGGGGCCTGGACCACCACGGTTCCGGCAGTGTCGTAGCCCGCGCGGCCGGCACGGCCCGCGATCTGGTGGAACTCGCGTGAGTTGAGCAGCCGGGTGCGGACGCCGTCGTACTTGCTCAGGGCGGTGAGCAGGACGGTGCGGATGGGGACGTTGATCCCCACGCCCAGGGTATCTGTGCCGCAGATGACCTTGAGCAGGCCGGCCTGCGCGAGCTGTTCCACCAGGCGGCGGTACTTGGGCAGCATGCCCGCGTGGTGCACGCCGATGCCGTGCCGGACCAGCCGGTTGAGGGTCTTGCCGAAGCCGGCGGCGAAGCGGAAGTTCGCGATGAGCTCTGCGATCCTGTCTTTTTCCTCGCGGGTGCAGACGTTGATGCTCATCAGTGTCTGGGCGCGGTCGATTGCCTCGATCTGGCTGAAATGGACCACGTAGACGGGGACCTGTTTGGTGGTGAGCAGCTCTTCGAGCGTCTCGTGCACCGGGGTCTCATGGTAGTAGAAGTGCAGCGGGATGGGCCGTTCGGCGGAACTCACCGTGGTGGTGGGGCGGCCGGTGAGGTCGGTCAGGCCCTTCTCGAACCTGGTGACGTCGCCCAGGGTGGCGGACATTAGCAGGAACTGGGCCTGCGGAAGTTCCAGCAGCGGCACCTGCCAGGCCCAGCCGCGCTGCGGATCCGAGTAGAAGTGGAACTCGTCCATGATGACGGCGCCGAGTTCGGCTGCCGCACCCTCCCGCAGTGCCGTGTTCGCCAGGATCTCGGCGGTGCAGCAAATGATGGGTGCGTCCTGGTTGACCCCGGAATCGCCGGTGATCATCCCTACGTTCTCGGCGCCGAAGATGTCGCAGAGGGCAAAGAACTTCTCTGACACCAGTGCCTTGATGGGCGCCGTGTAGTAGCTGCGCCGGCCTTGGGCCATCGCCTGGAAATGCGCGGCGATGGCAACCAGTGATTTTCCGGACCCGGTGGGGGTGGCCAGGATGACGTTGGCACCGGTGGCCAGTTCCATGACGGCCTCGTCCTGCGCCGGATACAGCGCCAGGCCGCGGCTTTCCGTCCATTCGACAAAGCGGGTGTAAAGGTCATCGGGATCGACGGCGGCGGAGGAGTTCCGGGGCAGATCGGTCAGCTGGTCAACGAGTTTCATTGGTTTCCAGCTTAGTGCCAGGGTGCTCCCGGAAATCCGCCGCGTACCGGCTAGGCTTCGCGGTATCTGTGACACGACCAGGCAACGGGGAAGCTTATGAAATGGAATCCGGCCAAATACGTCCAGTTCGGTGATTACCGGAACCGGCCGTTCTTCGATCTCACCGGCAGGATCGACGCGGACTGGCCGGTAAGGGTGGTGGACTTGGGCTGCGGACCGGGGAACCTCACCGCCACGCTGGCCGGGCGGTGGCCGGAAGCCGAGGTGGTGGGCGTCGACTCGTCGGCCGAGATGCTGGACAAGGCGGGGACTGTAGCCGCCCGGCATCCGCTCCTGCGGTTCGAACAGGCCGACATTGCCGGCTGGATGCCGCCAGCGGAAACGGATGTGGTGGTCAGTAACGCCGCCCTCCAATGGGTGCCCGGGCACCAGGACCTCATGCGGGATTGGCTGGCCGCCCTGCGTCCCGGTGGCTGGTTCGCCATGCAGGTGCCGGGGAACTTCGGGGCGCCCTCCCACACGTTGATGCGGGAACTCGCAGCGTCAGCCCGGTGGGCACCGAAACTCGACGGCGTGCTTCGCGGCGGGGAATCGGTAGGTGAGCCGGCGGACTACCTCACTATCCTGCTCGACGCCGGTTGCACCGCAGATGCTTGGGAAACCACGTACCAGCAGGTCCTGCCGGGCCCGGACCCGGTCCTTGAGTGGGTGCGCGGCGCGGCCCTGCGCCCCGTGCTGGCCGTCCTCTCACCGGACGACGGCAGGGAGTTCGAAGCAGAATACGCAGCGGCGCTCCGCACCGCCTATCCGCCGGGACGGCACGGCACCGTCTTCCCATTCCGCCGGATATTCGCTGTGGGGCGCAAGAACTAACGAAATCCATTCGCTGGACAAGCTCTACCGCACTGTCACATGTTTGACAAAAATAGTAAGTGATCTGCCTTACAATGAGCGTTGTGGCTGGTGGGGAACGGTTGCCGCCGCCCCGCAGGCTTCCCGACCTTCTGGAGGTGCGTTGCTGATCCGACTCATGGGGCGGCTGCTTATGGCGCACAAAGCTCCCGTTGCCGCCGTCGTGCTCCTGCAACTGGTGCAGGCCGCCGCCAACCTTCTGCTCCCCACCATCAACGCGGCCATCATCGATGACGGCATCGTGGCAGGCAACACCTCGTCCATCCACCGATTGGGCCTCCTCATGGCCGGAATTGCCGTGGTGCAGGCGGCTGCGGCCATTGGGGCAGGCTACTTTGGCGCAGCCATCGCCATGAAGCTCGGCCAACAGCTCCGGGCGGAGATCTTCCTGAAGATCCAGTCCCTGTCCTCGCGCGAGGTGGCCCGGTTTGGAACCCAGAGCCTCACCACCCGGGTGACGAACGACACCCAGCAAATCCAGGCCTTCGCGCTCCTGGTGCTCACCATGCTCATCGCCGGGCCCGCCATGGGCCTGGGCGGAGTCATCCTTGCCCTCCAGCAGGACGTGGGGCTGTCCGCAGTCATCATCGTCATCGTGCCGCTGCTCGTGCTGATCATGTCCGCCATCGTGCGGCGCCTCATACCGCTCTACCGCGAGGGGCAGGACCTGCTGGACAATTCCGGGGGCATCCTGCGGGAGCAGATCATCGGCGTGGCCACCATCCGGGCATTTGTGCGCCAGGAGCATGAGACGGACCGTTTCGCCCGCGCCAACGGCAGCCTCACCGCCAACAACCTCCAGTCAGCCTTGCTCGTGGCCGCCATGCTGCCGATGATCATGCTGGTGGTGAACCTGTCCTCGGTGGCAATCGTGTGGTTCGGTGGCCAGCGCATCCAGGCCGGACAGATGAACATCGGTGCGCTCACGGCGTTCATTGCCTACATCATGCAGATTCTGCTGGCCATCATGATGTCCATGTACGTCCTGATGACGGCACCGCGGGCAGCCGTGTGTGCGGAACGGATCGGCGCTGTCCTGGACACCGAGCCCTCGGTGGCGGATCCCGGGGAGCCCGCGGCACCCATGCTGCCGGCCCAGCCCCAGGACGGACCCAGCGGGTCCGTCCCGCAGGGCAGCTCCGTGGAGTTCACGGGTGTCGGCTTCTCCTATCCCGGGGCCGAGGCGCCTGTCCTTGCCGGCGTCAGCTTCACCGCGCTGCCCGGCACCACCACGGCCATCGTGGGATCCACGGGCAGCGGAAAGTCCACCCTGCTGAACCTGGTCCCGCGTTTCCTCGACACCACCGAAGGCGCCATCACACTCGACGGCGTCAACATTAAGGACCTGCCCCTGGATGTGCTGCGCGGCTCCATGTCCGTGGTGCCCCAGCACTCGCATCTGTTTTCCGGAACCATCGCGGAGAACCTGCGGATGGCGGCACCCGGAGCATCGGACATGGAACTGTGGGATGCCCTCGAAAAGGCGCAGACCATGCGCTTCATGGGCGCATTGCCCCTGGGCCTTGAGACGCCGGTGGGGCAGGGCGGAACCAAACTGTCCGGGGGACAGCGCCAACGGCTCTGCATAGCCCGCGCACTGCTCCGCAAGTCATCCCTGTATCTCTTCGACGACAGCTTCTCTGCACTTGACTACCACACCGACACGCGGCTGCGGCAGGTGCTGGACGCCGAACTCGCGGCCGCCACCATCCTTGTTGTGGCCGAACGCGTCTCCACTGTCGAGGACGCCGAATTGATCCTGGTGCTCGACGGCGGCCAGGTGGTTGCGCAGGGTACGCACCGGGAGTTGCTGGAGACGTCGTCCACCTACCGGGAAATCGCGGAATCACAGCTGGCCCTGGACGGCCCGCAGTGACGGCGCCGGCCGGCACTACGGCGGCAGACCCGGCTTTCCGCGCCACATCGTGGCGGCTCCTCGGGCTGCTGCGGCCGTTCCGGCGGCTGATGCTCGGAGCCGTCGCAGCCACCTGTGCCTTCGCCGGCCTGAACGTGGCCGCCCCCAAGTACCTGGGCGATGCCACGGACGTGGTGGTTGATGGCGCCTACGGCGGCAGCACAGACCAGGAACGACTCGTCCTGCTGCTTGCGGCAGTGGCGGTGATGTACGTCCTCGCGTCGCTGTTCAACTGGATCCAGGGCGCACTGACGGCGCGTTCCGTCCAGGGACTGATGTACAACATGAGGGCTGCCGTGGAGGACAAACTGCACCGGCTGCCCGCCTCCTACTACCGCGACAGCTCCCGCGGCGACGTCCTGAGCAGGGCCACCAACGATATCGACAACATCTCCCAGGCGTTGAACCAGCTCCTGACACAGCTGATCATGTCCGTCCTGATGCTGTCCGGGTCGCTCGCCATGATGCTGTGGATCTCGCCGCTGCTGGCGGCCATCGCACTCGCCACCGTTCCGCTGTCCACCTGCATCACCTTTTTCGTGGCCCGCAGGTCGCAGGTGCATTACGCGCGGCAATGGATGGAAACCGGTGAGCTCAATGCGCATGCAGAGGAATTCATCACGGGCCATGAGGTCATCAAAGCCTTCGGATACCAGTCCCGGGCGGCCGGCGTGTTTGCGGCCAGCAACTCGCGGCTGGCCCGTGCATCCACGAAAGCCCAGTTTTCAGCCGGTGTCGTCCAGCCCCTCATGGTGCTGATGGCCAACCTGACCTATGTTGCGGTGGCCGTCATCGGAGCCCTCCAGGTCATAGCGGG
Organism: Arthrobacter sp. Y3221087; assembly: GCF_059089905.1. Taxonomy (NCBI): domain Bacteria; kingdom Bacillati; phylum Actinomycetota; class Actinomycetes; order Micrococcales; family Micrococcaceae; genus Arthrobacter; species Arthrobacter sp. Y3221087. The sequence continues at coordinate 1,967,390 of NZ_JBNHFE010000001.1, read as the reverse complement.
AGCCATGACCATCGGCGGGATCCAGGCTTTCATCCAGTTCAGCCGGCTCTTCACCCAGCCGGTGGGACAGATCGGCGGCCTGCTCAATGTCATGCAGTCCTGCGCCGCGTCCGCCGCCCGCGTTTTCGCCCTGCTGGACGCGGAAGAGGAGGCTGCCGACCCTGATGCCGCGGACGGGCAGCCTGCGGCCGGCGGAGCAATCGTGTTCGACGACGTGACGTTCGGCTACCCGGGCTCGTCCCCGGCCGTCCGCAACCTTTCGTTCAGGGTGGAGCCCGGGCAGACGGTGGCCGTCGTGGGACACACCGGTGCAGGAAAAACCACCGTGATAAACCTGCTGATGCGGTTCTATGAGCCGACCTCGGGCCGAATCACCATCGGCGGAACCGATACCTCCGCCGTGCCCCGGGACCGGCTGCGTGCACAGTTCGGCGTGGTGCTCCAGGACGCCTGGCTGTTTGCGGGCTCCATCCGCGAGAACATTGCCTACGGTTTGCCGGACGCCACCGAGGCCAGCATCCTGGCCGCCGCAGAGGCCAGCCACGTTGACCATATTGTCCGGGCACTGCCGGACGGATACGACACCGTGCTGGAAGACGGGGGAGAACCCCTCAGCCGGGGCCAGCGCCAGCTCATCACCATTGCCCGGGCGCAGCTCTCCGGCCGCGCCGTCCTGATCCTGGACGAGGCAACGAGCTCCGTGGACTCCAGGACCGAACTGCTGATCCGGCAGGCCACCCAGCAGCTGAGGCACGGCCGGACCAGTTTCGTGATTGCCCACCGTTTGTCCACGGTACGCAACGCTGATCTAATCTTGGTCATGGACCACGGACGCATCGTCGAACAGGGCAACCACCAAAACCTCCTGGCGGCCAAAAGCTACTACGCCCGGCTCTACTACGCCCAGTTCGCTGCCCGCGCCGGCAATGCCGGCGTCCTCGAGGCGGGCCGGTGAAGGCCGTCCCCGACTTCCCCGGGGCCTGGAAGCCCAACACCGCCAGCACGGTGGCGCTGTACGAGCAGCTGAGGCTCCGCATCATCCACTTGGCTGACAGCGGTGCGCTTCCGCCCGGCAGCCGGCTTCCCGCTGTCCGCTCCCTGGCTGACAGCCTTGACGTGGCCCCGCACACAGTGGCCCGGGCCTATAAAGAGCTGGAGGCGGCGGGCATCGTGGCCACCCGGGGCCGGAACGGGACGGTGGTCAGTGCACGTGACGAACGTCTCATCGGGCTCTCCGAAGCGGCGGCGGCCTACGCCGAAGCCGCCAAGTCGCAGGGGGCAACGTTTGCCGAAGCCGTGAAGCTGCTGGCGGCCGCCTACGACGCCCGCTGAGGGCCCTGGGCGGTGACGGTTTCGAAGAAGTTTTCGATTAGCATTATTGGGTGCCTAAAGCCTTAGCTGAAGAAACCGCCATCGAACCCACTTCCGTCACCGAGCCCTCCACTGGCATTGTGCAGCGCCATGACCTGTCCCGGCTCGTGGTGAAGGGCGCCCGCGAACACAATCTCCGGAATGTTGACCTGGACCTGCCGCGCGACGCGATGATCGTCTTCACCGGTCTGTCAGGCTCGGGCAAATCCTCACTGGCGTTCGACACGATCTTCGCCGAGGGCCAGCGCCGCTATGTCGAATCACTGTCCGCCTACGCCCGCCAGTTCCTCGGGCAGGTGGACAAGCCGGATGTCGATTTCATTGAAGGCCTGTCGCCGGCAGTTTCCATCGACCAGAAGTCCACCAGCAAGAACCCGCGCTCCACGGTGGGCACCATCACCGAGATCTACGACTACATGCGCCTGCTCTGGGCGCGCGTGGGCCGGCCGCACTGCCCCGTCTGCGGCAAGCCCGTTGCCAAGCAGACGCCGCAGCAGATCGTCGACCAGCTGCTCGAGCTCGACGAAGGCACCCGCTTCCAGGTCCTCGCCCCGGTGGTGCGCGGGCGGAAGGGCGAGTTCGTGGACCTCTTCAAGGAGCTCAGCGCCAAGGGCTACTCCCGGGCACGGGTGGACGGCGACCTCGTCCAGCTGAGCGATCCGCCCAAGCTGGGCAAGCAGTTCAAGCACACTATCGAGGTGGTGGTGGACCGGCTGGTGGTCAAGGAAGGCATCAGCCAGCGGCTCACGGACTCCATCGAAACCGCCCTCGGGCTGGCTGAGGGCCGCGTCCTGGCTGAGTTCGTGGACCTCGAGGCGGATGACCCCGCACGCATCCGGGCGTTCTCCGAGAACCTCGCCTGCCCCAATGAGCATCCCCTCGCCATCGACGAGATCGAACCCCGATCCTTCTCCTTTAATAACCCCTTCGGCGCCTGCGCAGCCTGCAGCGGCATCGGCACCAAGCTGGAAGTGGACGAGGAACTCATCGTCCCGAACCCGGAGCTCTCCCTGTCCGAGGGCGCCATCGCCCCCTGGTCGATGGGAACTGCCACCACCGAGTACTGGAACCGGCTCCTCGAGGGCCTGGCAAAGGAACTCGGATTCTCGATGGACACCCCCTGGGAGAAGCTGGGCAAGGACGTCCGCCAGACTGTCCTGCACGGCAAGGACCACAAGGTGGTGGTGCAGTACCGGAACCGCTTCGGACGGGAACGCAAGTACAGCACCGGGTTCGAAGGCGCCATCCAGTACGTGCACCGCAAGCACGGCGAAACCGACTCCGACTGGGCACGCGACCGGTATGAGGAGTACATGCGGCAGATCCCCTGCCCTGCCTGCAACGGCGCGCGCCTCAATCCGGCGTCCCTGTCCGTGCTCATCAACGGCAAGTCCATTGCCGAAGTGGCGGCCCTTCCCATGCGTGACTGCGCCGCGTTCCTGGAGAACCTCGTCCTCACCGGCCGTGAAGCCCAGATCGCGCACCAGGTCCTCAAGGAAATCCAGGCGCGCCTGACGTTCCTCCTGGACGTCGGGCTGGAGTACCTGAACCTCGAACGCCCGTCCGCCACGCTGTCCGGCGGCGAGGCGCAGCGCATCCGGCTGGCCACCCAGATCGGCTCCGGCCTGGTGGGCGTGCTCTATGTCCTGGACGAGCCGTCCATCGGCCTGCACCAGCGCGACAACCGGCGGCTCATCGATACCCTCACCCGGCTCCGCGACATGGGCAACACCCTGATTGTGGTGGAGCACGACGAGGACACCATCCACGTCGCCGACTGGATCGTGGACATCGGACCCGGCGCCGGCGAGCACGGCGGCCAGGTAGTGCACTCCGGCTCGTACAAGGAGCTCCTGGAGAACACCGCATCCCTGACCGGCGACTACCTGTCCGGGCGCAAGAGCATCGACGTGCCCAAGAAGCGGCGCAAGTACGACAAGAAGCGCGAGCTCAAGGTGGTGGGTGCACGCGAAAACAACCTCAACAACGTTGACGCCGCATTCCCGCTCGGCCTCTTTACCGCGGTGACCGGGGTGAGCGGTTCCGGCAAGTCCACCCTGGTGAACGAGATCCTGTACAAGGTGCTGGCCAACAAGCTCAACGGCGCCAAGCAGGTGGCAGGGCGCCACAAGACCGTCCAGGGCCTTGAGCACCTGGACAAGGTGGTCCACGTGGACCAGAGCCCCATCGGGCGCACGCCGCGCTCCAACCCGGCCACCTACACGGGCGTCTTCGACAACATCCGCAAGCTCTTCGCCGAAACCACTGAAGCCAAGGTTCGCGGCTACCTTCCCGGCCGGTTCTCCTTCAACGTCAAGGGCGGGCGCTGCGAGGCCTGCTCAGGCGACGGCACGCTGAAGATCGAGATGAACTTCCTGCCGGACGTCTACGTCCCCTGCGAGGTTTGCCATGGCGCACGGTACAACCGGGAAACCCTGGAGGTGCACTACAAGGGCAAGACCATCGCCGAGGTCCTTAATATGCCCATCGAGGAGGCGGCGGAGTTCTTCGCCGCGTTCTCACCCATCGCGCGGCACCTGAACACCCTGGTGGACGTCGGCCTGGGCTACGTCAGGCTCGGCCAGCCGGCCACCACCCTCTCCGGTGGTGAGGCGCAGCGCGTCAAGCTGGCGGCAGAGCTGCAAAAGCGCTCCAACGGCCGGAGCGTGTATGTGCTGGATGAGCCCACCACCGGCCTGCACTTCGAAGACATCCGCAAGCTGCTTCTGGTCCTGCAGGGCCTGGTGGACAAAGGCAACACCGTCATTACCATCGAGCACAACCTGGACGTCATCAAGAGCGCCGACTGGATCGTGGACCTGGGACCGGACGGTGGCTCCGGCGGCGGACAGATTGTCGCCACCGGCACGCCGGAGCAGGTTGCAACGTCCACCACAAGCCACACGGCCAGCTTCCTCGCCGAAATCCTGGGGTAGGACAAGAGAAATATTCCGCCGCAGGAATGCGAGTTTCAGGCACTGCTGCTGACGTGAGAAACTAACCCGGTGACTCCAACAACAGTGCCCGTGATCTTTGACCTGGACGGCACTCTTGTCGATCCGGCCGGTGGAATAACAGAAGGAATTGCGGCGGCCCTGACAGCCGTGGGGCTTCCCGTTCCCGGCCAGGAGCTGCTCGAAGCCATGATCGGCCCCAAGCTCAGCGATTCCCTGCTCAATGTGGCACAAGTGCCCGCCCACCTCCTGGACGAGGTCATCCGCCGCTACCGTGAGCACTACGTGGCTACCGGCATCGCCCAGAGCCGGCTGTACCCGGGCATCCGCGAAGTGCTGGAATCCTTCACGGCCGCCGGGACGCCGGTGGCCGTGGCCACCCAGAAACCGCAGAACCTGGCCCGGAAGGTCCTGGCGCACCACGGCATCGACGGGCTGTTCCTGAGCATCCGCGGCTCGGCCGACGACGAGACGGCCGTCGAAGGGGTGCCACTGGGAAAGACGGAAATCATCGCCGCCGCCCTTGAGGACCTGGAAACCCGGCACGCCCTCATGGTGGGGGACCGCGCCCAGGATGTCTCGGGAGCCATTGCCAACGGGCTCGACTGCATCGGTGTTGCCTGGGGTTTCGCTCCCGACGGCGAACTGGAGAACGCCGGGTCCGTGGCCGTCGTGGACACGGCGGAAGAGCTGGTGAAGGTCATCGACCGGCTGCAGGCCATCCACAGTGCCGCCATGAGCGAGGTGACCAACGATGGAAATGTTTGAAGCCGTCCGCTGGACCACGCGGAGCCTGATCGCGGGCACCTGCCGGCCCACCGTCGTCGGCGTTGAAAACGTCCCCACGGACGGGCCCTTCATCGTGGCACCCAACCACCTGTCCTTCTTCGACAGTGTTATCGTCCAGGCGCTGATGCCCCGTCCGGTGGCGTTCTTCGCCAAAGCCGAGTACTTCACCACCGGCGGGATCAAAGGCAAAGTCATGAAGGCCTTTTTCGAGTCCGTGGGCTCCATTCCCGTGGAGAGGGGCGAGCAGGCGGCGAGTGTCCAGGCGCTCAAGACCCTCCTGGACATCCTCGAGTCCGGCCGCGGGATCGGCATCTACCCTGAGGGCACGCGCTCCCGGGACGGCATCCTCTACCGCGGACGCACCGGCGTGGGCTGGCTTGCGCTGACCACCGGCGCGCCGGTAATCCCGGTGGGCCTGGTCGGCACGGAGAACCTGCAGCGTGCGGGCGAGAAGGGCGTACGGCCCCAGCACTTCACCATGAAGGTGGGGGAGCCGCTGTATTTCGACAAGACCGGCCCGGACCATTCGCTGCCGGCCCGGCGCGAAGTCACTGACCGGATCATGGATGCCATCGCGGAACTCAGCGGCCAGGAACGGTCCACCAGCTACAACCAGAGCAAAGCGCTCGACTAGGCCGCCAGCGGCAGGGGGTCCGGCTGGCGCAGCCGGCGGGCACGGCTCAGTAGAATGGATAAGTGGCAAATCCAGCAAGTTACCGGCCCAGGACGGGTGAAATCCCCACCAACCCGGGGGTCTACCGGTTCCGCGACCCCCACGGCCGGGTCATCTACGTCGGCAAGGCCAAAAGCCTCCGCTCCCGGCTGAACTCCTACTTCGCCAACCCGGCAGGGCTGCTGCCCAAGACCTACGCCATGGTCCACGCAGCGAGCAGCGTGGAGTGGACGGTGGTGGGCAGCGAGCTGGAGTCGCTGCAGCTGGAATACACCTGGATCAAGGAATTCAAGCCGCGCTTCAATGTGGTGTTCCGGGATGACAAGACCTACCCGTACCTTGCCGTAACCATGGGAGAGAAGTACCCGCGCGTCCAGGTCATGCGGGGCGACAAGAAGAAGGGGACCCGCTACTTCGGTCCCTACACCGCGGGCGCCATCAGGGAAACCATGGACACCCTGCTCCGGGTGTTTCCGGTCCGCAGCTGCAGCGCAGGGGTGTTCAAGCGTGCCGAAGCCACCGGCCGGCCCTGCCTCCTGGGCTACATCGACAAATGCTCGGCCCCGTGCGTGGGCCGCATCTCTGCCGAGGACCACCGCTCCCTGGCCGAGGACTTTTGCGCCTTCATGGGCGGCGAGGCCAAGCGCTTCATCGCCAAACTGGAAAAGCAGATGGCGGATGCCGTGGCCGAGCTTGACTACGAGCACGCCGCCAGGATCCGGGATGACATCGCCGCCCTTCGGAAAGTCTTCGAGCGCAATGCAGTGGTGCTCGCGGAGGACACGGACGCGGACATCTTCGCGCTCCACGAGGACGAACTCGAAGCCGCGGTCCAGGTGTTCCACGTCCGCGGCGGCAGGATCCGCGGCCAGCGCGGCTGGGTGGTTGAGAAGGTGGAGGACTTCACCACGCCCGACCTCGTGGAGCACCTCCTGCAGCAGGTCTACGGCAACGACGGCGACAGCCACGGCAGACTGCCCCGCGAGGTGCTGGTTCCCGTGGAGCCCAGCAACGCCGGGGAGCTGGCGCAGTGGCTCGGCGGAATCCGGGGCGCAAAGGTGGACATCCGGGTTCCGCAGCGCGGCGACAAGGCCGCCCTCATGACCACCGTCCGTGAAAACGCCGAGCATGCGCTGAAGCTGCACAAGACGCGAAGGGCCGGAGACCTCACCGTCCGCTCCCAGGCTCTCCAGGAACTCCAGGAAGCGCTGGACCTGCCGGTGCCCCTGTTGCGGATCGAATGCTTCGACGTCTCCCATGTCCAGGGAACCAACGTGGTGGCCTCCATGGTGGTGGTGGAGGACGGCCTGCCGAAAAAGTCCGACTACCGGAAGTTTTCCGTCACCGGGCCCGCAGCAGCCGACGACACCGCCGCCATGCACGACGTCCTCACCCGGCGGTTCCGCCACTACCTGCAGGACAAGTCCGCCCAGGTGGATGACTCGGTGCTGGGCCCTGCCCCGGAAGATGCGGAACAACCGGAACCCGGGCAGCAGGAGACGCCCATGGACAGCAGCCCGAAGGACAGCACCGTGGCGGACACCACGACGCCCGCCCCGCGGGCCAAGTTCGCCTATCCGCCCAATCTGGTGGTGGTCGACGGCGGCAAGCCTCAGGTCAACGCCGCTGCCCGGGCCCTCGCGGACCTGGGCATCGACGATGTCTACGTGGTGGGCCTCGCCAAGCGCCTCGAAGAGGTCTGGCTGCCGGACAGCGACTTCCCCGTAATCCTTCCCCGGACCTCACAGGGGCTGTACCTGCTGCAGCGCATCCGTGACGAAGCCCACCGCTTCGCCATCACGTTCCACCGGCAGAAGCGCGGCAAGGCGATGACGGTATCCGCGCTGGACGGAGTTCCCGGGCTGGGCGCATCCAAACGCAAGGCACTGCTGGCCCACTTCGGGTCCGTCAAGGGGGTCAAGGCCGCCTCCGCCGAAGAGCTCTCGCAGGCGAAGGGCATTGGCCCTGCGCTGGCCAGCGCCATCGTCAGCCACTTCTCCACGGGCGAACCGGCTGCGGCAACGGTGCCCGCCATCAACATGTCCACCGGCGAAATCATTGAAACTTAGCTAGGGTAAGGGGCGGGGTTTGCGCGGTGCGCGCCCCGGCATGGCAACAACAGAAACGGGGCGGACCTAATGGCAGACACGACGGCGGAATCCGGAGCCGGGCAGGACGGGATGCAGCCCGTCAAGCCGCTCGAAGCGGAGCTGCTGGTGGTCACCGGAATGTCCGGAGCCGGCCGGAGCACCGCCGCCGACGCGCTGGAGGACCATGGCTGGTACGTGGTGGAGAACCTGCCGCCGCAGATGCTTGGCACGCTGGCCGAACTCGTCTCCCACGCCCCGCAGTCCATCCCGCGGCTCGCCGTGGTGATCGACGTCCGCAGCAAGGGGCTCTTCGCGGATATCCGCGCCGCCCTCGGTGCCCTCGCGGCCAGCGGCGTTACCTTCCGGGTCCTGTTCCTCGACGCCAGCGACAACGTCCTGGTCCGCCGCTTCGAGCAGGGACGACGGCCGCATCCGCTGCAGGGCGGCGGCCGCATCCTGGACGGCATCGCCGCTGAACGCGAGCTGCTGCAGGAACTGCGCGACAGCTCCGACGTCGTCCTGGACACCTCCGGCTACAACGTCCACGGGCTGGCCACGGCCATCACGGAACTCTTCAGCGAAACGGGCCCCGTGGCCCTCCGGCTTAACATCATGAGCTTCGGCTTCAAGTACGGCCTGCCCGTCGACTCCAACTACGTGGCCGACGTCCGGTTCATCCCCAACCCGCACTGGGTTCCGCAGCTGCGCCCGCACACCGGGCTGGACAAGGACGTCAGCGACTACGTGCTGGAGGCGGAAGGCGTCAAGAACTTCGTGGACCGGTATGTCATGGCCCTGGAGCCCGTCCTGGACGGATACCGCCGCGAAAACAAGCACTACGCCACCATCGCCGTGGGCTGCACCGGCGGCAAACACCGCTCCGTCGCCGTCGCCGTCGAGCTCTCCAAGAAACTGGCGCAGTTCCCCCGGGTCACCGTGACCACCACGCACCGGGATCTGGGCCGCGAATAATGGCGCTGTTCACCGGCGCGCTGCCGCTGGTTCCGCCTGCGTCCGGAACCGGAGCCAGCCAGCAGGACAAAGGTCCCAACGTTGTGGCGCTCGGCGGCGGCCACGGCCTCTCCGCCTCCCTCTCGGCGCTGCGCCTGCTCACGTCCGAACTGACCGCCGTCGTTACGGTGGCGGACGACGGCGGCTCTTCCGGGCGCCTGCGCGAAGAGTACGGCGTCCTCCCGCCGGGGGACCTGCGGATGGCCTTGTCCGCGCTCTGCGACGACACGGACTGGGGCAGGACCTGGCGCGACGTCATGCAGCACCGCTTCCGTCCCGGCAAGGGCCCGGGCGGTTCGCTGGACGAGCACGCCATGGGGAACCTGCTGATCGTCACCCTTTGGGAGCTGCTGGGGGACACCGTGGCCGGATTGAAGTGGGCCGGTGCGCTGCTGGGCGCCCGCGGCCAGGTCCTTCCCATGTCCACGGAGCCGCTGACCATCGAAGGCGACGTCCGCGTCACCGCGCCGGATGGCGCCTCCGCCCTGCAGACCATCCGCGGGCAGGCGCGCTGTGCCGTGGCGGGCTCGCTGGAACACGTCCGGCTCATGCCCGAGGCGGCCCGGGCCTGCACGGAGGCGCTCACAGCCATCGAACTGGCTGACTGGGTCATCCTGGGCCCGGGCTCCTGGTACACCTCCGTGCTGCCGCACCTGCTGCTGCCGGAGATGCGCCAGGCGCTTTGCAACACCCCGGCCAAACGCTGCCTCACCATGAACCTCGCCACGGACACCAAGGAGACTTCCGGGATGACGGCGGCGGACCATCTCGACGTGCTGCGGCGCTACGCCCCGGAGTTCACGGTGGACGTTGTCCTGGCCGATCCTGCCTCGGTGCCGGACCGGCAGGAGTTCGTGCGGGCCGCCGCGATGATCGGGGCCGAGGTTGTCTTGGGTAAAGTAGGGGCGTCGGGACGCCGGCCCGTCCATGATCCCCTGCGTCTGGCGACGGCGTACCAGGACATTTTTGGGAACAGTTAGGAAGGTGCCATGGCACTGACAGCATCGGTCAAGGAAGAACTGTCCCGTCTGGACATCAAAAAGTCATCGGTGCGCAAGGCCGAAGTCTCCGCAATGCTCCGCTTCGCCGGCGGGCTGCACATCATTTCCGGCCGGATCGTCATCGAAGCCGAAGTGGACCTGGCCTCCACGGCGCGGCGCCTCCGCGCAGCGATCGCCGAGGTCTACGGGCACCAGAGCGAGATCATCGTGGTGTCCGCCGGGGGACTCCGCCGGGCCAGCCGCTACGTGGTGCGGGTGGTGCGCGACGGCGAGGCGCTGGCCCGGCAGACCGGCCTCCTTGACGGTCGCGGCCGTCCCGTGCGCGGGCTGCCGTCCGCCGTCGTCAACGGTTCCGCCGCGGACGCGGAAGCCGTGTGGCGGGGCGCGTTCCTTGCCCACGGCTCGCTCACCGAGCCCGGCCGGTCCTCCTCGCTGGAGGTCACCTGCCCCGGCCCGGAATCCGCACTGGCGCTGGTGGGGGCCGCGCGCCGGCTGGACATCCAGGCCAAAGCGCGGGAAGTCCGCGGCGTGGACCGCGTGGTCATCCGCGACGGCGATACCATCGCCGCCCTCCTCACCCGCATGGGCGCCCACGATGCGCTGATGGTCTGGGAGGAGCGGCGCATGCGCAAGGAAGTCCGCGCCACCGCCAACCGCTTGGCCAACTTCGACGACGCCAACCTGCGCCGCTCGGCCCAGGCTGCAGTGGCAGCCGGTGCCCGTGTAGAGCGTGCCCTCGAGATCCTGGGCGACGACGTTCCCGAGCACCTGAAGTACGCCGGCGAGCTGCGCGTGGCCCACAAGCAGGCCAGCCTGGACGAACTGGGGCGCCTGGCCGACCCCGTCATGACCAAGGACGCGATCGCCGGACGCATCCGCCGCCTCCTGGCCATGGCGGACAAACGCGCCGCTGACCTGGGCATTCCCGGTACGGACGCCAATGTGACGCCCGAAATGCTGGACGAGTAACCGACCCATAGAATCAAAAAGATTCCGGGCGCCCGCCGCCCGGATGCACAATCCGAGAGTTACCAACCGGACCGAGCGTCCACGATATTGGAGGATTTTGTGACCGAGTACGTATTGCCGGAACTCAGCTACGACTATGCCGCCCTTGAACCGCACATCTCCGCGCGGATCATGGAGCTGCACCACAGCAAGCACCATGCCGCCTACGTTGCTGGCGCCAACAACGCCCTGGCACAGCTGGCCGATGCCCGCGAGAAGGGCGACTTCGCCAACATCAACAGGCTCTCAAAGGACCTCGCATTCCACACCGGCGGGCACGTCAACCACTCCGTGTTCTGGAACAACCTGTCCCCGGACGGCGGCGACAAGCCCGAGGGTGAGCTGGCTGCCGCCATCGACGACGCCTTCGGCTCCTTCGACGCCTTCCGCGCGCAGTTTTCGGCAGCCGCACTCGGCCTGCAGGGATCGGGCTGGGGCTTCCTGGCCTACGAGCCCATCGGTGGCAACCTGGTCATCGAGCAGCTCTACGACCAGCAGGGCAACACTGCGCTGGGCACCACCCCGCTGCTGATGCTCGATATGTGGGAGCACGCCTTCTACCTGGACTACGTCAACGTCAAGGCCGACTACGTCAAGGCGTTCTGGAACATCGTGAACTGGGCCGACGTCGCCAAGCGCTTCGAGGCAGCACGCACCAACGCCACGGGCCTGATCACCCTCCCGTAGTGACCCGCGCTACAAGCGCTTGTTACAAACTTCACATTCGGACTTAAATGGGCCGCGATGTGGACCGTCCGCCCCCGCACTTGCGGGGGCGGACCCAGTTAAACGTAAGATAGGTCACGGAAGGCGGTTAGCCTTCAGCAATGAGGCTGGTCGCCCTCCGTATGTAAATCATCTCTGCCCAATGGCGTGCGGGATCTGTTAGTTGGCTTGAACGCCCGCTCAACTAGTAGTGCTTCTAAAAGCACCAAGGAGACTGAAAAAGTGACGACCCGTATTGGTATTAACGGCTTTGGCCGCATCGGCCGCAACTACTTCCGCGCAGCACTTGCACAGGGCGCGGACCTCGAGATCGTAGCCGTCAACGACCTCACCAGCCCCGAGGCCCTGGCACACCTGTTCAAGTACGATTCCGTGGGCGGCCGCCTGAAGGAAACCATCGAGGTCAAAGACGGCAACATCGTCGTCAACGGCAACGTCGTCAAGGTCCTTGCAGAGCGCGATCCCGCCAAACTCCCCTGGGGCGAGCTGGGCGTGGACATCGTCATCGAGTCCACCGGTTTCTTCACCAAGGCCGCCGATGCGCAGAAGCACATCGACGCCGGCGCCAAGAAGGTCCTGATCTCCGCTCCGGCCTCGGACGAGGACATCACTATCGTCATGGGTGTCAACCACAACCTGTACGACAACGCCACCCACAACATCATTTCCAACGCGTCCTGCACCACCAACTGCCTGGGCCCGCTGGCCAAGGTGGTCAACGACGAGTTCGGCATTGAGCGCGGCCTCATGACCACCGTCCACGCCTACACCGCCGACCAGAACCTGCAGGACGGCCCGCACAAGGACCTCCGCCGTGCCCGCGCCGCCGCCGTCAACATGGTGCCCACCTCCACCGGTGCCGCCAAGGCCATTGGCCTGGTCCTGCCCGAGCTGAAGGGCAAGCTGGACGGCTACGCCATCCGCGTTCCCGTGCCCACCGGTTCCGCCACCGACCTCACCGTCACCGTCTCCCGCGAGACCACCGTTGAGGAAGTCAACGCCGCCCTCAAGCGTGCTGCCGAGTCCGAGGAACTGCAGGGCTTCCTGACCTACACGGAGGAGCCCATCGTGTCCTCCGACATCGTCGGCGACCCCGCCTCGTCCATCTTCGACGCCGGACTGACCAAGGTCATCGGCAACCAGGTCAAGGTTGTTTCCTGGTATGACAACGAATGGGGCTACTCGAACCGCCTCGTCGACCTTACGGAGCTTGTCGCGTCCAAGCTGGGCTAGGGTTAGACACATGACATCACACACCCTCAACGAACTTCTCGCTGAAGGTGTCCGCGGGCGGTACATTCTGGTTCGTAGTGACCTGAATGTGCCGCTCGACGGCTCTACAGTCACTGACGACGGCCGTATCAAGGCCTCACTTCCAGTGCTGTCAAAGCTCACGGACGCCGGTGCCCGCGTGCTGGTAACAGCCCACCTTGGACGCCCCAAGGGCGCCCCCGAGGATAAGTACTCCCTCCGCCCCGCAGTTGACCGCCTGGCGGAACTTGCCGGCTTCAAGGCCACCCTGGCGGGGGACACCGTCGGCAGTTCCGCCAAGGAAGCCGCGGCGTCGCTGCAGGACGGCGAAGCCCTGGTCCTGGAGAACGTCCGGTTCGACGCCCGCGAAACCAGCAAGGATGACGCCGAGCGCGGCGCCTTCGCTGACGAGCTGGTGGCGCTGACCGGTGACAACGGCGCGTACGTGGATGACGCTTTCGGCGCTGTGCACCGCAAGCATGCCAGTGTTTACGACGTCGCCACCCGGCTTCCGTCCTACCTGGGCGACCTGGTGCACACCGAGGTGGAGGTCCTGCGCAAGCTCACGGCCGATACCCAGCGTCCCTACGTGGTGGTGCTCGGCGGATCCAAGGTTTCGGACAAGCTGGCGGTCATCGATAACCTGATCGGCAAGGCTGACACCATCCTGGTGGGCGGCGGCATGCTGTTCACCTTCCTCGCCGCAGCAGGCCACAAGGTGGCTTCCAGCCTGCTCGAGGAGGACCAGATCCCGGTGGTCAAGGAGTACCTGAAGCGCGCCTCGGACGCCGGCACCGAATTCGTGGTGCCCACCGACGTCGTGGTGGCGGAGAAGTTCGCGGCTGACGCTGCGCACGAGACCGTTTCCGCCGACGCCATCGAGGACAGTAGCTTCGGTGCCCAGGGTATCGGCCTGGACATCGGCCCGGACTCGGCCGCTGCGTTCGCAGGTCGGATCAAGGGAGCCAGGACGGTCTTCTGGAACGGCCCGATGGGGGTCTTCGAATTCGAAGCATTCTCCGCCGGAACCCGCGCCATTGCGCAGGCCCTCACCGAAACCGAAGCGTTCACGGTGGTGGGCGGCGGCGACTCCGCGGCTGCCGTCCGCACCCTTGGTTTCGCAGATGACCAGTTCGGCCACATCTCAACCGGCGGCGGCGCCAGCCTGGAGTACCTCGAAGGCAAGGAACTTCCCGGCCTCAGCGTCCTGGACCGCTAGACAGCACCCCACCTTCCAGTCCTCAGGCCGGCAGGTTGCCCGCGCGGCAGCCTGCCGGCCAATCACTTATCAAGACTTTTTGGAGATTACGTGACTTCGTCAACGAACGGCGCTTTCGACCGCAAGCCCTTCATCGCGGGCAACTGGAAAATGAACATGGACCACGTGCAGGGCATCACCCTCCTGCAGAAGCTGGCCTGGACCCTTTCGGATGCCAAGCACGACTACAGCCGCGTCGAGGTAGCTGTCTTCCCGCCGTTCACTGACCTCCGCGGTGTGCAGACGCTCGTCCAGGGCGACGACCTGGACATCGCCTACGGTGGCCAGGACCTTTCCCAGTTTGATTCCGGCGCCTACACCGGCGACATCTCCGGCCAGTTCCTGAACAAGCTCGGATGCAAGTACGTGCTGGTGGGCCACAGCGAACGGCGCACCATCCACAACGAATCCGACGACGTCCTCAACGCCAAGGTCAAGGCTGCCTTCAAACATGGCCTCACGCCCGTCCTGTGCGTCGGGGAGGGCCTGGAGGTCCGCCAGTCGGGCACGCACGTGAACCACACGCTGGAACAGCTTCGCGCCGGCGTCGCGGGCCTGACCAGCGAGCAGGCTGCAGAACTCGTAGTTGCCTATGAGCCCGTCTGGGCCATCGGCACCGGTGAAGTTGCCGGACCGGAGGACGCACAGGAGATGTGCGCCGCCATCCGCGCCGAGCTCGCCTCGCTGTTCGATGCCGACGTCGCTGCCAGGACCCGCCTGCTCTACGGTGGATCGGTCAAGGCCAACAACGCCGCCGCCATCCTGAAGGAGCGCGACGTCGACGGCCTGCTGGTGGGTGGCGCAAGCCTCGATCCGGCCGAGTTTGCTAATATTGTCAGGTTCGAGAGTCACCTGGTGGCGGACTAGTCCGTCCCGCAGCGCACACTCCCGCAATCCCAACTTCCTGAAAGGCCGTCGTGGACGTTCTTCATGTCATCCTGCAGATCCTCCTGGGCATCACCAGCCTCCTGCTGACGCTGCTCATCCTTCTCCATAAGGGACGGGGCGGCGGTCTGTCGGACATGTTCGGCGGCGGAATGAGTTCGGGCCTGAGCTCCTCCGGCGTGGCCGAGCGGAACCTGAACAGGTTCACCGTGATCCTGGGCGTCACCTGGGGCATCGTCATCATCGCCCTGGGCCTGATCATGCGGTTCAGCGGCGGCGACTCCTGATTCTCCTCGGCTGAGGCGCGCCGGCGGGCACTCCCGCCCGGCGGATCTGCCTACTAAACTGTGGCTGTCGGTTCCCGACAGCCACAGTTTTTGTTTAAGCCAGGCAATTTCGAGGCAGGAGTTCCGGTGGTCCATCCAGCATCAGGCTTCCGCGGTACCCGTGCAGGAGTAACAGCGGGATCAGGTTCCAGCCTCCAGTCCGGCGAGGACCACGGCTCCCTCCTGCCGCGGATCAAGGTGTCCTACTGGTGCGCCAAGGGCCACGAAACGCAGCCCGTGTTCCTCAAGCTGCCGGAAGACCAGATCCCGGTGGTGTGGGACTGCCGGAGGTGCGGGGCTCCCGCCACCAGGGACGGCCATGCCGCGGCAGCGGCCGACGCGCTGGACGATGGCTACAAGAGCCATCTTGAGTACGTTAAAGAAAGGCGCTCCGGCCAGGACGCCGAAGACGTCCTGGCCGGAGCGCTGGAAAAGCTACGCGCCCGCGGGATCCTTTCGGACGAGCTGCTGCGGGACACGTGACGCGGCGTTCTCGTCGATAAGCCAGAGGGTGCGGGACGTTCCCCGCGGCCCGGCCGCGGGCACCTGCACGGGGTTGGCCCCGGCAAGGGCCAGGCCAACCGCACCCGCCTTGTCCTCGCCTGCGACCACCATCCACACCTCCGCGGCCGTGTTGATGGCCGGCAGGGTGAGTGACACGCGCAGGGGCGGGGGCTTGGGGGAGTTGCGGACTCCCACCACCGTCCGTTCCTTTTCCCGGATCCCTGCCTGCTCGGGGAAGAGCGAAGCAACATGGGCGTCAGGCCCCACGCCGAGCAGCACCACATCGAGACGGGGAAGCGCCGCGGGATGTTCGGGCCGATCATCGGACATGTCGGCCGCATGTTCGGCCGCCGCAGCCTCCCGCAGCCGCCGTGCATAGTCCTCGGCGGCCTCCTCGGGTGTCTCGAAGTCGTCGGAGGAACCGGGCTGGTGGACGCGCTCCGGGTCCACCGGGATACGCGAGAGCAGGGCGTCAAACGCCTGCTTCGTGTTCCGGTCGGGATCCGCGGAACCGACGAAACGTTCGTCGCCCCACCAGAAGTTCACCCTGGACCAGTCGACGGCGGGCGCCGCCGGAGAGTCAGCTACAGCCTTCAGCGTGCCGATGCCCACCGTGCCTCCGGTGAGCACCACGGTGGCCTCGCCGTGTTTGTCCTGCACATCCACGAGCTTGGTGATGAGCCGGGCCGCAATGGCCGCCATCAGGACGGACGAATCAGGATGGACGCTTACTCTGGGCTCAACGCTCACTGGGACGGACGCTCCTTAGATTGGTTCGTGGCAGTCCAATAGTAATCACTTCGCCAAACACTTCGTCGGGGTCGAGCCGGCGGAGTTCTTCGGCGAGGCAGTCGCGGAGGCTGCGCCGTGGCAGGGAGATCCGTTGGGCCGGCTGGCCGGGCTGGGTGAGCTCGGCGACGGAAAGCCCCGGGCGGAACAGCTGCACATCGCCGCCGGGGCGGCTGAGGCGGACCCGGCGGATCCCGGTCCCCGCTGGGTCGGCCACGATGGTGACCGGCGCATCCAGGGTGAGGGTGAGCCAGGCGGCGAGCAGGATAGTGCTGGGTGAATCCGAGGCACCTTCGACGGCGACCGCTGTAACCGGGGAGGTGTCCACCTCGTCCAGGGCTGCGGCGAGTTGGATGCGCCAGTTGGTGAGGCGGGTCCAGGCGAGGTCGGTGTCGCCGGCCTTGTAGGTGGCGCGGATGTTTTCCAGCGCGGCCTGGGGGTCGGGTTCGTTGGCGGAGTCGGTGATCCGTCGGTGCGCGATGCGGCCGATGGAGGTTTCGCACGCGTTTTCCGGGGCGCCGTGCGGCCACCAGGCCACGATCGGGGCGTCAGGGAGCAGCAGCGCCGCGACCAGCGACTCGGACTCGTGCGCGAGCTGGCCGTAGCCGCGCAGCACGATCACTTCGGAGGCGCCGGCGTCCCCGCCGACCCGGATCTGCGCGTCCAGCCGGTCCGCGTGTTCCTTCCCGGCGTCGGCGAGCACGATGATCCGGCAGGGGTGTTCCCGGCTGGCCTCGTTCGCGGCCTCGATCGCTTCTTCCTCGAGCCCGGACTTCGTCACGACCACGAGGGTCAGGACCCGGCCCAGGGCGATCACGCCGCCCTGCTCGCGCAGGGCCATGATCTTCTTGGAGACGTTCGAGGTGGTGGTATCGGGCAGGTCTACGATCATGGCCTTCTCCAGGTTCGTCCGTCACGGGCCAGCAACTCGTCCGCTGAGGCGGGGCCCCAGCTGCCGGGGGCGTAGGGCTCGGGCTGCTCTCTCAAGGACGCCCAGTAGTCCTCGAACGGGTCAAGGATCTTCCAGGACAGCTCCACTTCCTCGTGCCGCGGGAACAGCGGCGGCTCACCGAGCAGCACATCCAGGATCAGCCGCTCGTAGGCCTCGGGGGAGGATTCGGTGAACGAGTGCCCGTACCCGAAGTCCATGGTCACGTCCCGGACCTCCATCTGGGTGCCCGGGACCTTGGACCCGAACCGGATCGTGGCGCCCTCGTCGGGCTGGACCCGGATCACCACGGCGTTCTGCCCGAAGTCATCATCCGTGTGGTCCCGGAACAACAGGTTGGGGGCGCGTTTGAACACCACCGCGATCTCCGTCACCCGCCGCCCCAGCCGCTTCCCGGCACGCAGGTAGAACGGCACCCCGGCCCACCGGCGGGTGTGGATGTCCACCCGGATCGCGGCGTAGGTTTCCGTGGTCGAGTCCGCAGGGATGCCCTCTTCCTCCAGGTAGCCCTGGACCTGCTCACCGCCCTGCCAGCCGCCGGTGAACTGGCCGCGGGCCGAGTGCGTGGACAGATCCTCGGGGAGCTTGACCGCGGCGAGGACTTTTTCCTTCTCCGCGCGCAGGTCATCGGCATTGAACGAGATGGGCTCCTCCATCGCGGTCAGGGCCAGCAGCTGCAGCAAGTGGTTCTGGATAACGTCGCGGGCAGCGCCCACGCCGTCGTAATACCCCGCCCGGCCGCCGGTGCCGATGTCCTCCGCCATCGTGATCTGGACATGGTCCACATAGTTCGCGTTCCACAACGGCTCAAACAGCTGGTTCGCGAACCGCAGCGCCAGGATGTTCTGGACCGTTTCCTTACCCAGGTAATGATCGATCCGGAACACCGCATCCGGCGGGAACACGGACTCCACGATATCGTTGAGCTTCCGGGCCGACTCAAGGTCGTGCCCGAACGGCTTCTCGATCACCACGCGGCGCCACTTGTCCCCGTCGGCCTGCGCGAGCCCGTGCTTGGACAACTGCCGGCATACCTGCTCAAACGCCTTCGGCGGGATCGACAGGTAGAACGCGTGGTTCCCGCGGGTGCCGCGGACTTCATCGAGTTCCTTGACCGTGTCACCGAGCCGCTGGAACGCTCCATCGTCGTCGAACTCGCCCTGCACGAACCGGATGCCCTCGGCGAGCTGGTTCCACACCGCCTCGTCGAAGGGTGTGCGTGCATAGGCCTGGACCGAGGACTTCACCTGGGCGGCGAAGTCCTCATCACTCCACTCCCGGCGCCCGAAGCCCACCAGCGCGAAACTCGGCGGCAGCAACCCGCGGTTGGCGAGGTCATACACCGCCGGCATCAACTTCTTCCGCGCCAAGTCGCCAGTGACCCCAAAGAGCACCAAGGACGACGGACCCGCAATCCGGTTCAAACGGCGGTCCCGCGGATCCCGGAGCGGATTCCGCCCCCGGCCCGCGGCCTTCCTGCCGTATTCAGTTTCTGGCATAGTGCTTGTGCGCCTTTAGCTTTCGGTTGCGGATGCGCGGGCGGAGAGCGCTGCGATGATGTCTTGCAGCTGCGCCACGCCGGCGGCACGGTTGGTCAGGTGCAGGCGGAGGACGGGGCGGCCGTGTCCTTCCAGGACCTGGGCATCACCCGCAGCCTGCGCGGAAATCAGCTCACCGAACGTGAAGGGCCGGTCCGGGATGGCCAGGTCTTCCGCCGCGGATGCCGTCACCTGGAGGAACACACCGATGGCGGGACCGCCCTTGTGGAACTGGCCGGTGGAGTGCAGGAAGCGCGGTCCCCAGCCGAAGGTCACGGGCCGGCCGGTGGCGGCCGCGAGCTCGTCGCGGATGCCTTCCAGTTCCGCGAAGGCCAGGCGGTCGAAGTAAGCCTGGACGCTGAGGTAGCTGTCCGGGGACAGCGTGCCCAGCAGGGCCTTCACGGCACCTTCGGCGGTGGCTGCGTCACCGAGCCAGTCGCCGCCGCGGACCTCGATGGCGCCGTCGACAAACGCCGCAGCCGTGGGTTCGGGCTGTGCGTCCAGCAGGCCGCGGGCAGCGACCTTGGCTGCCTCCACGTCCGGCTGGTCGAACGGGTTGATGCCCAGCAGGCGGCCGGCGACGGCCGTTGCGAACTCCCACACCATCATCTGCGTTGCCAGGCCGCCGGCGATGGCTACCTGGTTTTCGCCGAGTTCGACGTCGGCGTCCGCGTTCACAAGGCGCACCACCAGCACGTCCGGGGCGCCGTAGCTGACCTCGGGGGAGGCGGGGCCTGCAACAACCGGCAGGACACCCGTGCCCAGCTTGCCCGTCGATTCCGCGATGAGCTGCTCGGCCCAGTCGGCAAAACCGACAATGCCGGATCCGTCCTCGGCAATCACGATCTTGTTGCGCAGCGGCGTGGTGCCGCCCAGCGCAGCACCGAGGGCCAGGCCGATGTTCTCCGGTGCGTCCTCATTGAGGATTTCCGCAGCTTCTTCGGCTTCATCCAGGAAGGCCTGGATGTCCACGCCGGCCAGGCCCGACGGCACCAGGCCGAAGGCGGTCAGCGCCGAGAAACGACCGCCCACGTTGGGGTCGGCGTTGAACACCGCACGGTAGCCGGCCTCACGGGAAGCCTTGTCCAGCGGGGAACCCGGATCGGTGACAATGATGATCCGGCTTGCGGCGTCGATGCCGGCGTCGTTAAACGCCTTCTCGAACACGCGGCGCTGGGAATCCGTTTCCACGGTGGAGCCCGACTTGGACGAGACCACAATCGCGGTCTCGGCCAGCCGGTCCGCCAGGGCAGCACGGACCTGGTCCGGGTCCGTGCTGTCCAGCACTGTCAGCTCGACGCCGGCGGTACCGGCAATGACCTCGGGTGCCAGCGAGGATCCGCCCATGCCGCAAAGCACGATGCGGGTCACACCCTCGGCCCGAAGGGCGTCACGGAGTTCCAGGATGTCCTGCACCAGGGGCTGGGAGACGGTGGCTGCCTCCACCCAGCCAAGCCGGATCGCTGACTCGGACTCGGCGTCCGTACCCCACAGGGTGTGGTCCTTGGCGAAGATCCGGGTGGCAATCCGATCCGCCACCAGGGTGGGAATGTGCTGCTCGAGTGCCTGCTGTGCTGCGCCGGTGGCGTCGTAGCTGAGAGTGCTCATCTGGGACTAGGAAGCCTTCCGTGCGGAGGCGAGGGCACCTTCGACGTCGGCCAGGAGTTCCTTCCAGCTGGCCACGAACTTGTCCAGGCCTTCGGATTCCAGGATCGCGACGACGTCGTTGTAGGAGACGCCGAGGTTCTCCAGGGCGTCGAGGGTGGCATTGGCCTCGGCGTAGGTGCCGCTGATGGTGTTCCCGGTGACCACGCCGTGGTCGAAGGTGGCATCCAGGGTCTTCTCGGGCATGGTGTTCACCACGCCGGGGGCGACGAGCTCGGTGACGTAGAGGGTGTCCGGGTAGGCCGGGTCCTTCACGCCGGTGGAGGCCCAGAGCGGCCGCTGCGGGCGGGCGCCGGACTGGGCCAGCAGGTTCCAGCGTTCGGTGGCGAAGAGCTCTTCGTAGACCTGGTAGGCCAGGCGGGCGTTGGCGACGCCGGCCTTGCCCTTGAGGGCGAGGGCTTCATCGGTGCCGATGACGGTCAGGCGCTTGTCGATCTCTGTGTCCACGCGGGACACGAAGAAGGAGGCCACGGAGTGGATCTTGGAGAGGTCGTGGCCGTTTTCCTTGGCCTGTTCCAGGCCTGACTGGAAGGCGTTGATGACGGCGCGGTAGCGCTCCAGGGAGAAGATCAGGGTCACGTTGACGCTGATGCCCTCGGCCAGGGTGGCGGTGATCGCCTCAAGGCCTTCCGGGGTGGCGGGGATCTTGATCAGGACGTTGTCCTTGTTGACCTTCTTGAACAGGTGCTTAGCCTCGGCGATGGTGCCGGCGGTGTCCCAGGCCAGGCGGGGGTCCACCTCGATGGAGACGCGGCCGTCCACGCCGTTGGTGGCTGCTGCCACGGGGGCGAAGAGGTCGCAGGCGTCGGCGACGTCGGTGGTGGTGATTTCGAAGATGGTGTCTTCGATGCTGGCACCGGCGGCGGCCTGCTTGGCGATGGTCGCGTCGTAGTCGGTGCCGGCGGTGATGGCGGCGTGGAAGATGGAGGGGTTGGTGGTCACGCCAACCACGTTCTTCTCTTCGATGAGCTTGGCCAGGGTGCCCGTTTCCAGGCGTCCGCGGGACAGGTCGTCAAGCCAGATGGAAACTCCGGCGTCGGAGAGCTGCTGGGTGGGAGTAGTCATGATGGTTTATCTCCTCAAGTGTTCTGGGTTTAGGCCTGGAGGCCGGCGAGGGAGTCCTTGGCGGCGGCGGCGACTGCCTCCGCGGTGATGCCGAACTCCTGGAAGAGGCGCTTGTAGTCGGCGGAAGCGCCGTAGTGCTCGAGGCTGATGGAACGGCCGGCGTCGCCGACGAATTCCTTCCAGCCCAGGGCAAGTCCTGCTTCGACGGACACGCGGGCCTTGACGGCGGCGGGCAGGACGGATTCGCGGTAGGCGGCGTCCTGCTTGTTGAACCATTCAACGCACGGCATGGACACGACGCGGGCGGCAATGCCTTCGGCCTGCAGGGTTTCGCGGGCCTTGACGGCGAGCTGGACCTCGGAGCCGGTGGCGATCAGGATGACCTCGGCCGGGACGGTGGCACCGTCCTTGGACGCCTCGGCCAGGACGTAACCGCCCTTGGCAACACCGGCGGTGGAGCCGAAGGTGTCACCGGAGGCTACGCCCTCGCCGCGTTCCCAGGTGGGGATGTTCTGGCGGGTCAGGACGATGCCGGCCGGGTTGTCGTGGTTTTCCAGCATGGTCTTCCAGGCAACTGCCACTTCGTTGGCGTCACCGGGGCGGACGACGTCCAGGCCCACGATGGCGCGCAGGGAGGCGAGCTGTTCCACCGGCTGGTGGGTGGGTCCGTCCTCGCCCAGGCCGATGGAGTCGTGCGTCCACACATACAGGGACGGGACTCCCATCAGCGCGCCCAGGCGGATCGCCGGGCGCTGGTAGTCGCTGAAGATCAGGAAGGTGCCGGAGAACGCACGAGTGCGGCCGTGCAGGCTGATGCCGTTCACGATCGACGCGGCGGCGTGTTCGCGGATGCCGAAGTGCAGGACCCGGCCGTAGGGGTTGCCGGACCATGCATCGGTCTGCTTGGACGCCGGGACGAACGAGGGCGAACCTTCGATGGTGGTGTTGTTGGACTCGGCGAGGTCGGCGGAGCCGCCCCAGAGTTCGGGAAGGACCGGGCCGAGGGCGTTCAGGACCTTGCCGGACGCGGCGCGGGTGGAAACGTCCTTGCCGGCCGGGAAGACCGGCAGGGCCGCGTCCACATCGTTGGGCAGTTCCTTGGCCTCGATGCGCTGCAGCAGCGCGGCGGCCTCGGTGTTGGCGGCCTGCCAGGCGTTGAAGGACTCTTCCCATTCCTTGCGGGCTGCGGCGCCGCGGTCCACCACGGAGCGGGCGTGGGCCAGGACTTCCTCGTCAACCTCGAAGGTCTTGGCGGGGTCGAAGCCCAGAACCGTCTTGAGCGCTGCGACTTCCTCGGCACCCAGTGCGGAACCGTGGATCTTGCCGGTGTTCTGCTTCTTCGGGGCCGGGTAGCCGATGATGGTGCGCAGCGAGACGATGGACGGCTTGGAGGTCTCGGCCTTCGCGGCGAGCAGCGCGGCGTAAAGCTCCTGGACGTCTTCCTTGTACTCGCCGGTCTTGGTCCAGTCCACACGCTGGACGTGCCAGCCGTAGGCCTCATACCGCTTCAGGACGTCCTCGGTGAAAGCGATGTCGGTATCGTCCTCAATGGAGATGTGGTTCTCGTCGTACAGCACAACGAGGTTGCCCAGTTCCTGGTGGCCAGCCAGAGAGGAAGCCTCGGCCGTAACGCCTTCCTGCAGGTCGCCGTCGGACGCGATGACCCAGATGGTGTGGTCGAAGGGGCTGGTGCCCGGGGCGGCGTCGGCGTCGAACAGGCCGCGCTGGCGGCGCTGGGAGTAGGCAAAGCCCACCGAGGAGGCCAGGCCCTGGCCCAGCGGGCCGGTGGTGATTTCCACGCCGGCGGTGTGCTTGTATTCCGGGTGGCCGGGGGTCAGAGAACCCCAGGTCCGCAGCGCCTGCAAGTCCTTCAACTCCAGGCCGTAGCCGGAGAGGAACAGCTGGATGTAGATCGTCAGCGACGTGTGGCCGGGGGAGAGGATGAAGCGGTCACGGCCGATCCAGTCCGGATCCCGCGGATCGTGGCGCATCAGCTTCTGGAACAGCAGGTAAGCGGCCGGAGCCAGGCTCATCGCAGTGCCGGGGTGGCCATTGCCAACCTTCTCCACGGCATCGGCGGCCAGCACGCGGACGGTGTCCACGGCGCGCTGGTCCAGGTCGGTCCAAGACAGTTCTTGCTCTTCCAAATGTGGCACGAAAACCGGGCCCCTCTCTGTGCTGATGGCAGGCGGCACACCGGGTCCGAGTAAAGGCACGCTGTGTGGCGCCCGCTGCGGTGTGTACCAGCCGTTCACCATCGAAACGTTGATCTCTCACTCAGCCACTTGCAATCTGGGAATGCGTTTTCCACCGCTTCCCTGCTGCGTGCTGATCTGGTGACAGCTTAGCTCCATTCCAAAGTCCGGGCAGCGCAAATCTCAGGATTTGGACGCAATTTCCCCTTATATGAATCAGCCTGAAGTGAGCCTGAGTTAATCTGCTCGAATTGGCACCCGAGCGATCAAGTGCGCATATCAGCGGGCAGGTGGGAGGGTGGCGGCACGGTATGATATTCGGAGGCCAATGCCGGGCAGCGGACCTTTCCAGCCGTCCGTAGCTGCACCGCCAGACACAACTGCCACACAGAACGGGTGACTGCCACCGTGAGCACAACAGATACGCCGCTGAACGCATCCCGGTCGTCAGGTGCCGGGTTTGCCCGTAAGGCCAAGGCGTATCTCGCCCTCACCAAACCCCGCGTTATCGAACTGCTGCTGGTCAGCACGCTGCCCACCATGATCTACGCGGAGCGCGGCTTCCCCTCCATCGGACTGATTCTGGCCACTCTGGTGGGCGGTGCCTTCGCGGCAGGCAGTGCCGGTGCCTTCAACTGCTACATCGACCGCGACATCGACAAACTGATGCACCGCACCGAAAACCGTCCGCTCGTGACCGGCGAGGTCACCCCGCGCGAGGCACTCGTGTTCTCGTGGGTCCTGGGGGCAGCGGCCATCGCCATCCTATGGTTCGGGGCCAACCCGTTGTCCGCCTGGCTGGGCCTGGGCGCCATCTTCTTCTACGTGGTGATCTACACGATCATCCTCAAGCGCCGCACCGCACAGAACATTGTCTGGGGCGGCGCCGCAGGCTGCTTCCCCGTGCTGATTGCCTGGGCGGCAGTAACCAATACCGTGGAATGGCCCGCCATCATCCTCTTCATGGTGATCTTCCTCTGGACGCCGCCGCACTACTGGCCGCTGTCCATGCGGTACGGCGAGGACTACCGCAACGCAAAGGTGCCCATGCTGGGAGCCATCGCTGGCGCCAAGGTGGTCTCTGTCCAGGTGGTCCTCTACGCCTGGGCCATGGTGGCCTGCTCGCTCCTCCTGGTTCCGGCCGGCGGTGCGGGATGGGTCTACACGGCAACCGCGGTCCTCGCCGGTGCATGGTTCCTGTACGAATCACATTCCCTGTACAACCAGGCCCAGCGTGAAGAGATCTCCGGCAAGCGTGCCATGAAGGTCTTCCACGGTTCCATCAGCTATCTGACCCTGCTGTTCATTGCGCTGGCTGTTGACCCGTTCATCGGTCCGGCCGTTATGGGAGGCTAAGTCCGGCGCCTGTCGGCACGGACCCGCTTTCCCCCGTCGCAGCGGGACTAAACCTGCGTCTGGTCTGCATCTTCGGCGCGAAGCGCATTGTGGAACTGATTGGCATCTCCTGGCGGAAACCGTCGATGTCACCTTCCAAAGCGAACGCAGCCAACTTCTCGTGCTCAACGGCGATTTTATGGAGGT
Organism: Arthrobacter sp. Y3221087; assembly: GCF_059089905.1. NCBI lineage: Bacteria > Bacillati > Actinomycetota > Actinomycetes > Micrococcales > Micrococcaceae > Arthrobacter > Arthrobacter sp. Y3221087. Next base: position 1,941,800 of record NZ_JBNHFE010000001.1, on the reverse strand, counting down.
CGCTGCAAGTTCAATGGTCGACCGAGAAATAGAGACGCAGTCTGCTCTCCAGGCCGTTCCATAGGGTGCAGGGCTGCGTTCCCCGAGAATTGCTTCCCCAGTTCACGATCTCGTCACTTGTCGATGACGCACTCCTGCGGGTACCTCCGTGAGTTTTGATGAATCTTCATGTGTAGACATTGGCTCCGCGATCCATCTACGATTGTCAACAATTGACAACGCGACAAAAGGAGAACTTTATGCGTCCGTACGTGTACGTGCCTGCGGCCAAAATCCTCGGGGAGCTCGAGCCCAATGGTCACCGTCCTGGCTACGACTCGGGCGACCCGAAGACGTCGATCCTGAAGTTCGACACCGCCATCAAGACGGGTGTCTGGGAGTGCCAGCCCGGAGGCTGGGATGTGACTCCTCGGGAAGACACCGAGGTGTGCTACATCGTGAGCGGCCGCGCAACCGTTACCGACGGCGCCACCGGCACCAGCTACGAGATCTCCGGTGGTGACGTGATCGTGCAGCCCAAGGATTGGTCGGGCCGCTGGGTGGTGACCGAAACCATTCGCAAGGTTTACTGCCACGGCTTCGACTGAGCGCCGACCCGCCTGACACGATCCTGACGTGCGGGCCGCTCCCTCATCGAGGGTGCGGCCCGTTCGCGTTTTCGGCGCGGTTCCCCGGGGACGGCTTCCCGCCGCGAGCCGGGGCGGGGAGCTAGCCCGCGGTGCTTCCTTTGCTTAGTGCAAGAAGTTTCAGGTCGCGCGAAACAGCTTCTATCGCGGCGGCCCGGCTAGCAGTTTTTCTCTTAGCTGCACGTTTTCAGCTCGGTCGTGCGTGATGGATGGATGACCCGTGAAGAGAGATACCTGCAGGCGTCCCGGGCAGGTAATGGGAGAGGGGATCATGGAACACCATCTCAGGCCCTCGAGGGGTTGGGGCTCCGGCAGGGGATGGTTTTGGAGCCGTTGAACTCGGATCCGTGGGCGCAATGGATGTGGCTTCAGTCATCGCAACGCACCCAGTTGAAAATGAGTAGCGAGAACGATCGAGCCCAGGGCAAGGATCCCGGCAATGACCTGCAACAGCGGCAGGCAGGATTTTTCGTTGCTGCCTGTGCTTGCGGGGCGCCGTTGAACCTGCAGGACAGCACTGGAGCTGGTCACTATGCCGGCTGCGGTGACTACTATCAGGATGAGCACTACGCCCACGCCCCCCAGTATCCGGAAAGGCGCTCGTCTCCTCCACTGGCGGGGTTAAGAAGCCCCTTTGCACCTTTGGTGGGTCCCGGCTTTAAAGCGGTAAAGTGGCGCCGGCGGGCTCTGCATGCAGATGAACGACGACTTTGTCGCATCTCTCTTGACCTTTCTCGCAGATCGTAGATTGTCAACAATAGTACACCGGCGGCGTCTCCGTCACTACATATGCGGGAGACCGGCGCCCTGGCGCCGGTCTCAGTGGTCGCTCCTGCCAGTTGTCAGCTGTCCCCGCCGGGTCAGGCTGACGAGTTCCGGGAGCGTGTGTTAGTCAGTCGGGCGTGGAGCCACGTTGTAGAAGCGGATTGTTTCGAATTCTTCGAACCTTCGGCGCTTCCGCGTCCAAGGCCTGACTGCGTGATGCCGCCGACGAGCGCAGGAGCGTTGGACGGGACGCCTTGGTTGATGCCCACGATTAGCCGGCCGGTCGGGGCGAAGAAGTGGCCTGCCGAGTCGCAGCCGGTTGATGCGGTTGGCTCCAATGCAGGACTGTCCGCCATTGCGCAGCTTCGCGGCGAACGTTCCATCCACCGCAGGCTGAAGGTTATACAGTTTCCGCCAAGACCGGGCGCGGCGCTCCGGCTTTCAGTCGCGGCAGTCGGGCCAGAGCTGCTCGCCGTCTTGAATGCAGTTACCGGAGTTCCATGCCTGTGGAGCAACGTTTGGAGTCCATCTTCCGCTGGGGTAACCGGGCCCGCCCGGCGCTTTGACGTCCGTGCCCGTGCATGCTGGCCTGCCGAGGGCCTGGCGCTCTGCTATGCGTTTCATGTCAGGCCGCTGGGCGGTCAGTGGTGCTGCCGCGGACGACGGATATTACTTCCAGCGCTGCTGTTTGCTTCATAGCTCTTCCTGCCCCACGAATATCGCTTGTTGCCTAAGGCGCCGGCGGAGCGGTTGGTCCCGTCGGGTGTGCTGCTGGAATCAGCATGCCCCCGCCGCATCAAGACTTCCCCTGGTTCTTGATAGTGCAAGTGCAATTCTTGGGCAGAATCAGGCAAGCATCATGCGCCGGCGCTGGACGGACACGGCATGACAGCAATTGTCATATCGATCACGTTTTATGTCACTGTTCATGACTGTCTGCCTACTCTGGAATGGATCCTGCCCGCAAGCAAAAGGAAATCCATGGCACAGGCATTCGATCCCACAACCGCTCCGAGTCACAGTCCGCCAGCAGCTAAACCCTCCGGAGGCACGAACAGATCCCGGACCCCGCACTTCCTCAAACACCTCCGCGCGGACGTTCCGGCGTCGCTGGTGGTGTTCCTCGTCGCCCTGCCGCTGAGCCTGGGCATCGCCGCGGCCTCTGGCGCACCAATCATGGCCGGCCTTATTGCTGCCGCCGTGGGCGGCATTGTGGCCGGCAGCCTGGGAGGTTCACCCCTCCAGGTGAGCGGGCCCGCCGCCGGATTGACGGTCATCGTGGCCAGCCTGGTCCAGGAATTCGGCTGGCAGGTGACGTGTGCCATCACGGCCGCCGCCGGCGTCGTCCAGCTGCTATTAGGTATCAGCCGGGTCGGCAGGGCGGCACTGGCTGTCTCGCCTGTGGTTGTGAAGGCGATGCTCGCCGGCATCGGCATCACGATCATCCTGCAGCAGATCCACGTCCTGCTCGGCTCCCGGCCGGCTGGTTCGGCCATGGAGAACCTGACTGCCCTTCCGGCGGCGGTCACCAATCTCGAGCTCCACCCCGCACTGCTCGGCCTCGCCGTCGTGGCCATTCTTCTGGTGTGGAAGCACCTGCCGCCGGCAGTGCGGCGGATTCCGGGGCCGCTGGCCGCCGTCGCCGCCGGAACTGCCCTGTCCGTTGCCTTCGCGCCCGCCGTTGAGCGTATCTCCTTTTCCGGTTCGATTTTCGACGCCGTTGCCCTGCCCCAGCTGCCGGACGGCAACTGGCGTGCCGCAGCATTTGCCGTCCTCTCCATGGCGCTGATCGCCAGCATCGAATCGCTTCTGTCCGCCGTCGCCGTCGACAAGATGCAGACCGGACCACGCACCAACCTGAACCGGGAACTGATGGGCCAGGGAGCAGCCAACATTGTCTCCGGTTCCCTGGGCGGGCTTCCCGTCACGGGGGTCATCGTGCGCAGCGCCACCAATGTGGAAGCGGGTGCCGCCACACGGGCATCGGCCGTCCTGCACGGTGTATGGGTCCTGACCTTCTCGGCCCTCTTCGCCGGCCTTATCCAGCTGATTCCGATGGCTGTCCTGGCCGGCCTGCTCGTGGTGATCGGTGCCCGGCTGATCAAGGTGGCGGACATCCGCACCAGCCTCCGCACCGGAGACTTCCTGATTTACGCCGTCACGCTGCTCTGCGTCGTCTTCCTCAACCTGCTGGAAGGCGTCCTGATCGGACTGGCGCTGGCCGCGGCCAGCGTGCTGTGGCGGGTGCTGCGCTCGTCCGTCCAGGCGCACCAGCCCGTGGCACCGTCGGTCCTGTGGCGGATCACCATCACCGGCTCCTGCAGCTTTTTCGCCCTGCCGCGGCTGAACCGGGTGCTGCATTCAGTCCCGGAGCGTAAGGACATTGTGGTGGAACTGAACGCCGACTACCTGGACCATGCCTTCCGTGAGGCGGTGCTCGCCTGGCGCCGCCAGTACGAGGCCGCCGGGGGCACCGTCCATGTTGAGGAACACGGCAACAGCCTCTTCCGCGATGCGGCGGACCAGGCCCCCAAGCGGCAGGAAGCCAGCGAACTCCCGCTGCCACCCAGAGGCTCGTGGCAGGCGGGGGGACTGCCGGAGGAGGCCGGGCAGGACCCGCGGCGTTCGCTCCTGATGGGGATCAGCAAATACCACCGCCGCTTCGCGGACAAGGTCCGGCCCATGGTGCAGGACCTGGCGGAAGGCCAGAACCCGGACGCGCTGTTCATCGCCTGCGTGGATTCGCGCGTGAACCCCAACCTGATCACCAGCAGCGGCCCGGGCGACCTGCTGACGCTGCGGAACATCGGGAACGTGGTGTGCCATGACGGGCAGGATGCCTCCATCGATTCCGCCCTGTCCTTTGCCGTTAGAGGCCTGGGCGTGAAATCAATCGTGGTTTGCGGGCATTCGAACTGCGGGGCCATGAAGGCTGTCATCGCGGACGCCGGCGGCAACACTGCCACATCCCTCGGTGCAGGGTTTGACGCCTGGCTGGAACACGCGCGGCCAAGCTACGAGGAGCTGCAGGCGGGGCACCCGGTGGCGTTGGCTGCAGCCGGGGCCGGCTACGGCGAAGCGGACCAGCTGGGGATGGTCAACGTGGCGGTGCAGCTTGCGAAGCTGGAAACCCACCCGGTGATCGGTCCCGCGCTGGCAAGGGGTGCCGTGCAGGCAACGGGCCTGTTCTACGATATCGCGACGGCGCGCGTGCTGCTGGTCAACGCATCCGGGATTGAGTTCCTGGATGCGGCCCCTGCTGCGGAATTGGCGAACGCCGGGCCGGTGCGTTGACCCCGGGTGAAAGTAGCGGCCCCTGACGCGAAGCGCCCCGGTTCCTTGGAACCGGGGCGCTTCGCACTTTGCTGACTTGTCGTGGAGTCCTACTCCACCGGGCTGGAGCGGGCGATGTCCCAGGCGTTCGTGGCTGCGGACATGAGCAGCGCCGCCCCCAGCATGTGGGCGGCCACGAGCAGCACCGGAATGCCGTTGTAGTACTGGGTGAAGCCGATGACTGCCTGCAGGACCGTCACGCCCAGGAGTCCCAGCACGGCAGTCCGGAACGGGCCGGTGATGCCGCGCATGAACACCAGCGCCAGGGCCACGGCCGTACCAGCGGTAATGAGGTACGCCGGAACGGCGTGGATGTGGGAGAACAGGTCCCAGTCAAGGCCGTTCCGCGGCGCGTCCGCGTCGCCGGCGTGGGGACCGGCTCCCGTCACCACCACGCCGAGCATCACGGCAAGGGCGGAAAAAAGCGCGACGGCGGACGTCACCGGGCGCATGATTCCCGGCAGGGCGCGGTGCCGGTAGGCCATGAACCTGCCGGTCCTGCCAAAAGCCCGGTTCACCAGCAGGGTGGCAAACACCACCAGGGCCATCGACACCAGGAAGTGCAGGCCCACCACCCAGGGGTTGAGGTTGGTCAGGACGGTGATCCCGCCGATCACTGCCTGGGCGGGGATGCTGGCGAGCAGGCCGAGGGCGAGGAGGAAGAGGTCCCTGCGTTCCTTGCGAAGGTTCCACAGATAGACCAGCATGAGGGCGGCGACGGCGGCCAGCGCAAAAGTGAGGAGCCGGTTGCCGAATTCGATGAAGCCGTGGATGCCCATCTCAGGGGTGTTGACCAGCGACGTTTCCGTGCAGCGCGGCCAGGTGGGGCAGCCAAGGCCGGAAGAGGTCAGCCGGACGGCACCGCCTGTGACCACGAGAAGTGTCTGGCCGATCAGGGAGGCGACGGCGAGGCGGCGCACCCGGGCGTCCACGGTGCGGGGCAGCCTTGATACCAGGCGCCCGGCCAGTTGGGGTAGGCGTGAAGCCGTGCTCACGATTATCTCAATTCCACTTGAACCAACGGATGGCTGCTGCCCCGGCGACCAGGGTCCAGAGCAACAGTATGAGGGCGGCGCCGGCGTTCAGGCCGCCGCCAAGGAATGCCTCGCGCAGGGATTCGCCCAAAGCGCCCGACGGCAGGAAGCCGACCAGAGACTGGGCAGCTGCCGGGAGCTTTTCGGCGGGCAGAACAATGCCGCCCAGGGCACCCAGGAGGATCCACAGCAGGTTGGTGATCGCGAGGGTGGCCTCCGGCCGGACGGTCCCCGCCACCAGCAGGCCCAGCGCAGTGAAGGCGGCCGCGCCCAGTGCCAGCAGCGCCAGCCCGGGAAGCCAGCCCACCGCCGGCGGCTGCCAGCCCAGCGCCAGCGCCACGGCAGTGACCACTGCAACCTGCAGGCACAGTACCGCCAGGACCGAGAGCGCCTTCCCGGCAATGAGTCCGCCGCGGCCCAGGGGAGTGGTGGACAGAAGGCGGAGCACGCCGTAGCGGCGGTCGAAACCGGTCGCGATGCCCTGCCCGGTGAAGGCCGTGGACATGGCGCACAGGGCCAGGATGCCTGGAACGGCCACATCGATCCGGCTCGCGCCCATTCCGTCCAGGAATGGCGTCACGGTCAGGCCGACCAGGGCAAGCAGCGGCAGCACAACGGCCAGGATCAGCTGTTCCCCGTTCCGCAGCATCGCCAGCGACTCGTACTTGCCCTGCAGCAGCACGCGCCGCAGCAGGGTGGCAGGCTCCTGCTGGCCGGCAGGTCCGGTCAGGACTGCGTCGGCGGGGTTCCGGGTCATCGGATGTCCTTTCCCGAAATATCCAGAAAGACGTCTTCAAGGCTACGCGCCTGCAGGCTCATCGAACCCGGCATGATGTCATGCGCTTCCCACCATGCGGCAAGGGCGGCGAGATGGTGGGGTGTCAATGCACCCGTGACGCAGTAGCTGCCGGCCCGGTCCTCGGTCACATCGATGCCGGCCGGCAGGACCGTGGAAAGGTCAAGCCCCGGGGGTGCTTCAAAAAACAGTGTCCGGACGTGTTCGGCACCTGCCTCTACCTCCGGGGCGCGCTGTAGCAGTTCCTGCACTGTTCCCTCGGCAACGTTCCGGCCGCCGTCAATGATGTAGACGTAGTCCGCAAGGCGCTGGGCGTCATCCATGAGGTGGGTAGTGAGGATGATTCCCATCCCGGCGTCGCGGAGCTCCGCAATGAGGTCGAACACCAGCTGCCTGGACTGGGGGTCCAGGCCCGCGCTGGGCTCGTCGAGGAAGAGGACTTCGGGCCTGCCGATCAGGGCAGCCGCAAGGGCCAGGCGCTGCTTTTGCCCGCCGGAAAGCCTGCGGACCGTCGTCCGGTTGAAAGTATCAATCCCCAGGCGCTGAACCAGCTCATCCACCGGCCAGGGCCGGGCATACAGTCCGGCAAGGTGGCGCAGCAGCGGAATAGGGCGTGCCGACGGCGGGAGCCCGCCATCCTGGAGCATGACACCAACGCGGGACCGCAATCCGGCCCCTGCCGTGGCGGGATCCTGCCCGAGCAGCGAGATACTGCCGCCGGTGCGTTTCTGCAGGCCCTGGGCGCATTCAAGGGTGGTGGTTTTTCCTGCCCCGTTGGCCCCGAGCAGTGAGGTGACCTGTCCCCGTTCGGCGGTCAGTGAAACGCCGCCGACCACCCGGAGCATCTTTCCGTCCAGGCTGGGCAGCGGACCAACATCCTTAATGAGCCCGCTGATGGACAGAACAGGGGATTGGGGGGAACGCACCCCAGTATTCTACGGGAAGTAGTACTAGCTGCTGTCCTGCCGGAGCCCGGGCTGAGGTCAGCCTGTCCTTACTGGAGCGGGGGACTAAATTACGCCATGATTGTGTTGTGTATTCCATGAGCAATGCTACTGCTGTGCCTTTTGCCGGGCACGGAGCCTCCCAGGCTCCCGCAGACCGGGGCCGGATGGCTACCGGTCCGGTGGCTGATGCCGATGAGCGTACCCGCGACCGCGTCCTCGCGGCTGTCTTGGAACACGGACCTGTCAGTGCCGCCGAACTCGGCGACCTGCTCGGATTCACCCCGGCGGCGGTGCGCCGCCACCTGGACCATTTATCCCGTGACGGCGTCATTGAAGTCAAGAGGGTAGCCAAGTCCGGTGCCGGCGCGGGCCGGCCCGCCAGGCGGTACGTCCTCAGCTCCCAGGGCCAGTCCAGCCTCGGCAATGACTACCTGGACATCGCCGCCCTGGCCCTCCAACAGTTGCAGAAGGTTGCCGGGCCCGACGCCGTCCGCGCATTCGCCGTCGAGCGATTCTCGGATATGGAACGGCGGTATGCGCCGGAGATCGAAAAGGCCGGTCCGGACATCAGCGACCGCGCCCGGGCCCTTTCCGATGCCCTGACCCGCGACAACTTCGTCTCGTCCACCGCCACCATCGAGGCCAAGGCACCCCTGCCGGCCGCGCTGTCCAGCGTCCAGCTGTGCCAGGGCCACTGCCCGATTCAGCAGCTTGCCGCACGCTTCCCCGTGTTCTGCGACGTGGAAACGGAAGTGTTTTCGCGGCTGGTGGGCGTTGACGTGCGCCGGCTCTCCACGCTGTCCCGCGGCGGGCACGTCTGCACCACCCACATTCCTACAGGCAGGCCGTCTGTCCAGGAGCCCACAAGGCCTCCGGCAGCCCCCGCCCGCCTGAACGAAGAAATCAACCATCAGCAAGAAAGGCCGTGATGACGGACCAACTATCAGAGAAAGCGGTAGCCGAAAACACTGTGATCTCGGAAATTCTGGAAAAGAATCCCGAGCTCCATGGCATCGGCAACTACGAGTACGGCTGGGCTGACAAGAACGACGTCGGCGCCAATGCACGCCGTGGGCTTGACGAAGAGGTAGTCCGCGACATTTCGGCCAAGAAGAGCGAACCGGACTGGATGCTCGACCTGCGCCTCAAGGGCCTGAAGTACTTCGACCGCAAGCCCATGCCCACCTGGGGTGCGGACCTGTCGGGCATCGACTTCGACAACATTAAGTACTTTGTCCGTTCCACGGAGAAGCAGGCAGCCACCTGGGAAGACCTGCCCGAGGACATCCGGAACACGTACGAAAAGCTGGGTATCCCGGAAGCCGAGCGCAGCCGCCTCGTTTCCGGTGTTGCCGCGCAGTACGAGTCCGAGGTTGTCTACCACCAGATCCGCGAGGACCTCGAGGCCCAGGGCGTCATCTTCCTGGACACCGACACCGCGCTGAAGGAGCACCCGGAGATCTTCCAGGAATACTTCGGCACCGTGATCCCGGTGGGCGACAACAAGTTCGCCTCGCTGAACACCGCCGTGTGGTCGGGCGGGTCCTTCGTCTACGTCCCCAAGGGCGTCCACGTCGACATCCCGCTGCAGGCATACTTCCGCATCAACACTGAGAACATGGGCCAGTTCGAGCGGACCCTGATCATTGCCGACGAGGACTCCTACGTCCACTACATCGAAGGCTGCACGGCACCGATCTACACCTCGGACTCCCTGCACTCCGCCGTGGTGGAAATCATCGTCAAGAAGGGCGCCCGCGTCCGGTACACCACCATCCAGAACTGGTCCAACAACGTGTACAACCTGGTGACCAAGCGTGCCATCTGCGAAGAGGCCGCCACCATGGAGTGGGTCGACGGCAACATCGGCTCCAAGGTCACCATGAAGTACCCGGCCGTCTACCTTGTGGGCGAGCACGCCAAGGGCGAGACCCTCTCCATCGCGTTTGCCGGTGAGGGCCAGCACCAGGACACCGGCTCCAAGATGGTCCACATCGCGCCGAACACCAAGAGCTCCATCATCTCCAAGTCGGTGGCCCGCGGCGGCGGCCGTGCAGCCTACCGCGGCCTGGTGCAGGTCCGTGAAGGTGCCAAGCACTCGGCCAACACCGTGCGCTGCGACGCCCTGCTCGTGGACACCATTTCACGCTCTGACACCTACCCGTACATCGACATCCGCGAGGACGATGTGCAGCTGGGACACGAGGCAACGGTCTCCCGCGTCAGCGAGGAGCAGCTGTTTTACCTCATGTCCCGCGGCATGCCCGAGGACGAGGCCATGGCCATGATCGTGCGCGGCTTCATCGAGCCGATCGCCCGTGAGCTCCCCATGGAATACGCCCTCGAGCTGAACCGCCTCATCGAACTCCAGATGGAAGGATCCGTCGGTTAATGACTGCCGAAGCTACAACCGAAAAGGCGCGCATCGGCGCACCGTCGATCGCAGGTTTCACCGAGGAAGGCGAACAGCTCGTTCCCTCCGAGGTTGACCGCCACCACAGCCACGGCGTGCAGGTCATGGCCTCCCGCGCGGAGCGCCTGACCAGCCACGACGTCGCCGACTTCGCCCTACCCAACGGCCGGGAAGAGGAATGGCGCTTCACCCCCGTGCGTGAACTGGCCAACCTCCTCTCCGACGCACCCAGCGACGCCGGCGTCCTGAACGTCGCGTTCGAGGCGCCCGCCGCCGTCGTCCAGCGCACGCTTCACGCAGGCGAGGCCCCCCGCGGCACCACCCTTGTCCCGGCCGACCGCGCCGCCGTCGTGGCTTCCGCCAACACTGACGACGCGCTGCACATCCAGATCCCGGCAAACGCCGAACTGGACGAGCCCGTCCGCGTCGTCCTGACAGGCAACGGTGCAGGCCGCCGCTCCAACTCCCACCACGTGATCGAGGCCGGCGAAAACAGCCGCGCCGTGGTCATCCTGGAGCACGACGGCGCAGCCGACCACAACGGTAACGTTGAGGTCTTCGTCCGCGGCGGCGCCCAGCTGACGGTGGTTTCCGTCCAGCTGTGGGAAGACGACGCGAAGCACCTGGCCCAGCACGACGCCGAGGTGGCCAAGGACGCCGTCTACAAGCACATCGCCGTCACCCTTGGCGGCAAGATCGTCCGCCTGAACTCCAACGTCCGGTTCTCCGGCGAAGGGGCCGAGGCGGAACTCCTCGGCCTGTACTTTGCCGACGCCGGGCAGCACCTGGAGCACCGTTCGTTCGTGGACCACAACATGCCCAACTGCAAGTCCAACGTCCTGTACAAGGGCGCGCTGCAGGGCAAGGGTGCGCACACCGTCTGGGTTGGCGACGTCCTCATCCAGAAGCAGGCCGAAGGCACCGACTCCTACGAGAAGAACCAGAACCTGGTCCTGACCGACGGCTGCCGCGCGGACTCCGTGCCGAACCTCGAGATCGAGACCGGCCTGATCGAAGGCGCGGGCCACGCCAGCGCCACCGGCCGCTTTGATGACGAGCACCTGTTCTACCTCATGGCCCGCGGCATTCCGGAAGACGTTGCCCGCCGCCTGGTGGTCCGCGGGTTCCTCAATGAGATCATCCAGCAGATCAAGGTCCCGGCCCTCGAAGAGCGCCTGACCGAGGCTGTGGAACGCGAACTCACGGCAACAGAAAACTGACGAGGGACAGGCAGGGACGCATGAGTGGGAAGCCCAAGGGCGAGCTGGTTTGCAGCGCCAACGACATCCAGGTCAAGCAGGCGCTGCGCATCCTGATCGACGACTACCCGGTAGCCGTGGTGCGGGATTCCATGGGTGATATCCACGCCATCGGGGACACCTGCTCGCACGCCGACATCTCGCTCTCGGAAGGGGATGTGGAAGGCTGCGCCATCGAGTGCTGGGGGCACGGCTCGCAGTTCGACCTGCGCAGCGGCCAGCCCCTCCAGCTCCCCGCCTACGATCCCGTTCCCGTGTTCGCCGTTGAGCTCGACGGCGACGACGTCTACGTGGATGTCACCAACGTTTTGAACGGCGCGGCAGTAGACAACTACTGAGCGCCCTGCAGCACAAGACTTACGAACGAACAAGAAAGAAGAGCATGTCAACTCTTGAGATCAAGGACCTGCACGTCAGCATTGACACGGAGCAGGGCACCAAGGAGATCCTGAAGGGCGTCAGCCTGACCATCCGGACCGGCGAAACCCACGCCATCATGGGCCCCAACGGCTCCGGCAAGTCCACGCTGGCCTCCACCATCGCAGGCCACCCCCGCTACAACGTCACCAGCGGCTCCATCACCCTCGACGGCGAAGACGTCCTGGAGATGAGCGTTGATGAGCGTGCCCGTGCCGGCGTGTTCCTGGCCATGCAGTACCCGGTGGAGGTTCCCGGCGTCACCATGACCAACTTCCTGCGCACCGCCAAGACGGCCATCGACGGCCAGGCTCCGGCCCTGCGCACCTGGACCAAGGACGTCAAGGCGGCCATGGAACAGCTCCGCATCGACGCCGACTTTGCCCAGCGCAACGTCAATGAAGGCTTCTCCGGCGGTGAGAAGAAGCGCGTCGAGATCCTGCAGCTGGAACTCTTCAAGCCGAAGTTCGCCGTCCTGGACGAGACCGACTCCGGCCTGGACGTTGACGCGCTCAAGGTTGTTTCCGAGGGCGTCAACCGCGCCCACGCACACGGCAACATGGGCACCCTGCTCATCACGCACTACACCCGCATCCTGCGCTACATCAAGCCGGACTTCGTGCACGTGTTCGTGGACGGCCAGGTTGTCGAGGAGGGCGGCCCCGAGCTGGCCGACCGCCTGGAAGAAGAAGGCTACGACCGCTACGCCAAGGGCGCCGGCCCCGCCGTCGCCGCTCCCGCAGCAGTACAGGCCTAGTTAGGACTCTGCCATGACCGAAATCACGCCGGGCCGCACGGCCCTGGAGGATGTCGAAGAGGCGCTGAAGGACGTCATTGACCCCGAGCTCGGGGTCAACGTGGTGGACCTTGGCCTGCTCTACGGGCTGAAGTACTCCGATGACGACGGCGCGCTGCTGATCGACATGACGCTCACCACCGCCGCCTGCCCCCTCACCGACGTGCTCGAGGAGCAGGTGGGCAAGGCACTGGACGGTGTTGTTGACGACTGGCGCCTGAACTGGGTGTGGATGCCGCCATGGGGTCCGGAACGGATCACCGACGACGGCAAGGACCAGATGCGGGCCCTCGGCTTCAACATCTAAATAAAGTACGACGACGGCCCGGCCACCTTCTGTGCGAAGGTGGCCGGGCCGTCGGGGTTTAAGGGCGGGAGGCCCCTACAGGCTCGGGGCGGAGAACGTGTCGCACTGGTTGATGTCGCCGGTTTCGTAGCCCCGGTAGAACCAGCGCTGGCGCTGCTCGCTGGAGCCGTGCGTCCAGGCCTCGGGCGTGACCCGTCCGGTGGCCGCTTCCTGGATGCGGTCATCGCCCACCGCGGAAGCCGCGGACAGCGCGTCATTCAGGTCCTGCTGGGTGAGGGCTTCCAGGAACGGCTGGCCGTCCGGGCCGGGCTGGGTGGAGGCGTGCTTGGCCCACAGCCCGGCGTAGCAGTCGGCCTGAAGTTCAACCCGGACGGCGCCGGACTCAGGGCCCTGCGGATCCTGCTGCGCGCGGTCCAGATAGCCCAGGACATTCTGGATGTGGTGGCCGAACTCGTGCGCCACCACGTACTCCTGGGCCAGCGGCCCACCGGAGGAACCGAACCGGTTTACGAGTTCCGTGAAGAATCCGGGATCAAAGTAGGCGGTGGTGTCCGTGGGGCAGTAGAACGGGCCCACGGCGCTGGAGGCCGTTCCGCAGCCGGTGCTCACGGCTTCGTCGAAGATCACGGTCTCGGGCTGGGGGTACTGGACGCTGTACTGCTCCAGGTAGGCGGGCCAGAACGCGTTGAGGCTGTTGACGGTGCCGGTGATGCGGCAGTCCACGCGCGCGTCGGCGTCGGCACCGGTTTCGCAGGCCGGGGCGGTGCCCTGGCTTTGCGGGGCGGGAGCAGCGCCGCCCGCCAGGCCCTCCAGGAGCTGGGGGTTGACACCCAGGAGAGCGGCGATCAGCAGCAGCAGACCGCCGCCGATGCCGCCGCCCACTTTCGCTCCGCGGCCCATGCCGCGCCGGTCCTGGACCTGCGAGGGGTCCAGCTGCACATTGTCGTTGAAACTCATGAAGTCACATTACCCTCGGGCCCGGAGGTCAATCCGTGCAGGCCGGTAAAGTTGATCCGATGCCTTTCCTCAACAGAATCCAGCGATGGGCCGGCGAACGGCCCCACGACACCGCCGTCGTGGTCGCGGGCCGCCGCCTTTCCTGGGCCGAACTCCGGGACGCCGCGGCCGCCCAGGTTGCGGAAACGAAGGCGGTCACCGCTCTGTGCGAGGCCAATTCCGTCGGTTTCGCCGTCAACTTCACGGCCGCCGTGGCGGGCCTGCGCCAGTGCGCCGTCCTGGATCCCGCATGGCACCCGCACCTGCAGGAAGACATCATCCGCCGCATCGAGGCCTCGGCCTTACCTGCGGCGGTCTCGCCGGACGACGAACTTCGCGACGGGCCGGCGGAGAGCACCTTCCTGATTGGGCTGACGTCCGGCACCACGTCCGTACCCAAGGCGTTCACCAGGTCCCGGCGCTCCTGGCAGCAGTCCTTTGACGCCTCCATCGAGTTTTTCGGCCTGCGGCAGGATGACGTCACGCTGGCCCCCGGTCCGCTGGCCGCAAGCCTGAACCTGTACGCGTTGAGCGAGTGCCTCTACGCCGGGTCGGAATTCCAGACGCTCGAGCATTTCGACGTCGGGGACGTCCACTCAGCGATCACCCACGACCGCGTCACCCGGCTGGTCCTGGTGCCCACTATGCTGCGGATGCTCAGCGAACGCGGCCTTACCGGCTGCGTGGACGCCTCCGGGGTGCGCACCATCATCTGCGCCGGTTCAAAGCTGGACGCACGGACCCTTGAGGCTGCCCGGCGTTGGGCGCCGCATGCCACCATCTTTGAGTACTACGGCGCCTCGGAATTGAGCTTCGTCTCCGGTGCCGGGCTGCTTGCCGGCGAGCCTGCGGCCGTCGGCGGAACCGGCATCGGCCAGCCGTTCCCGGGCGTGGAGGTTGCCATCCTCGACGACGCCGGGAAGCCTGTGCCCGGCGGCGCATCCGGCAACATCTGCGTGCGGAGCGGGATGGTGAGCAACGGCTACCTGTGGGGGGACGACGGGCAGGCCCTGCGGTCCTTCGGCAACTGGTTCACCGTGGGGGACCAGGGCTACCTGGAGGCAGGGGAACTGCACATCCTGGGCCGCCGCGCGGACATGATCCTCACCTCCGGCAAGAACGTCTATCCGCACGAGGTGGAGCTGGCACTCGCGGCCGTGCCCGGGGTGGCCGCGGCGGTGGCTGCTGGCATGCCGGACGATCTCCGCGGCCAGCGCGTGGTGGCGGGCATCGTTCCGTCCGCCGGCGGGATCACGGCGGCGCAGCTGCGCGCGGGCCTGGAGGGGATCCTGCCCCGGGACAAGCGGCCGCTGCAGTACTTCGTCCTCTCGGAACTTCCCGTGACCGGCGCCGGTAAGATCAGCCGCAACATGCTGCTGGACTGGATCCACACGAACGACCGGCGGGTGCGGAACCTTGGCGGCTGAGCTGTTGCCGGCGGACCGGCAGCCGGTAATCATCGCCGCCAGGCGGACCCCGGTATGCCGCACCAACGGGGCGCTGGGCAGGCTGCGGGCACACCAACTGCTGGCACCCGTGCTCCGGGAACTGCTGGCCGAAACCCGTGCGGAACCGGCAGCCGTTGACGATGTGGTCATCGGAAACGCGGTGGGCGGCGGCGGGAACGTGGCACGCCTGGCACTGCTGGAGGCGGGACTCCCGGTCAGTGTTCCGGGCATCACCGTTGACCGCCAATGCGGTTCGGGCCTGGACGCCATCGTCCTTGCTGCCCGGCTGGTGGCAGCCGGCGGCAGCCCCCTTTTCCTTGCCGGGGGAGCGGAAAGCACGAGTACGGCGCCCCTGCGTGCCCACCGGACGGACGACGGCGGCGCGGACTTCTACCGGCGCGCCCAGTTTGTGCCGGCCGACTTCGGCGATCCGGACATGGGCCCCGCCGCCGAGACAGTGGCCCAACGGTTCGGGATCAGCCGGGAGCGCCAGGACACCTTCGCGCTGGCAAGCCACCGCCGGGCCCTTTTAGCCGCGGATGCAGGGCATTTCGACGGCGAACTGGTTGCCCTGGAGACCGGCTCCGGGACTGTGTCGGCAGACGATGGCCCCCGCCGCGGCCTGACTCCCGCTGTCATGGCGCGGTTCCCGGCCGTCTTTGTCGACGGCGGAACCGTCACCGCCGGAAACTCCTGCTTCGACGCCGACGCCGCGTCCGCCGTCGTGATCACGTCCCTTGAACGGGCACGGGCAATGGGGGCCGCCGACGGCCTTGTGGTGCTCGGCACCGGCACCGCCGGCGTGCATCCCGAAATCCTGGGCGTGGGGGCGGCCACGGCGGCCCGCGATGCCCTGGCCGGGGCCGGCTGTGCCGCCGATGAGCTGGACTTCGTGGAATTCAACGAGGCCTTTGCTTCCCAGACCCTCGCCTGCCTGGACCAGCTGGGCATCGCATCGGAACGGGCTAACATCGACGGCGGCGCGCTGGCGTTGGGCCATGCCTACGGGGCGTCCGGCGCCGTGCTGGTGACACGCCTCCTGGCGCAGGCACGCCGGGCGGACGCTCCGGCCAGCCTGGCCTTGGCAATGATCAGCAGTGCCGGCGGGATGGGCACGGCTGCCCTGTTGGAGTACCGCCAGTTCCAGGACGGCTAACCCCCGGAGACCTGGGCGGACGCCTCAGTCGTCGGTCTCGTCGTCGGCTTCGCCCAGTCCGCGGGCGGCGAGAGCCTCGCCCGTCTGGCGCGCGAAGGCCACCGAGGTGATGAACACGGGCAGGACCAGGGCGCGCGGGTTCCGTTCCAGGCCCCGGGCCCGGGCGGAATCCCGGACGTCGGCGAAGGTCCCGGCAATGTAGGGGATGCTCCGCAGCATGATCCCGATGGTCAGGGCGAAGCGTTCCGGATCGGCTCCGAACCTTTTGAAGGGGCCTGCCGCCTTGACCACGCCGTCCAGGAGTTTGTGGACGGGGGTGGTGGCGGTGAGCAGGGATGCGGCCACCACGCACACAAGGATGTTCAGGACGATCCTGCCTGCGGTCGGGGCGCCCAGCTGCCACCACTGGAACAGGCCGATGACCAGCAGTACGGCAGCGAGCGGGCGGATGGCAGCCCACAGCCGCTTCAGGCCCGCACCGGTCAGCAGGAAGAGGCCGGAGAGTGCGCCGAGCATCGCCAGCGACATCCGCCAGTCCACTGTCACGAACGATGCCAGGCCGCAGGCGAACACCAGGAGGAACTTCAAGACCAGCGGCGCCCGGTGAACCAGGGAGTGCCCCGGGACATAATTGGCGAGCAGGAAGCCGTGCCCCCTCACGGCTGCGCTTCCCGCGCGTCCAGGCTTGCCAGGCAGAGCGCCCGGTAGGCGGCCACGGCGGGGGCGGCGGCGCCGTCGAACACTACCTTGCCCTGGTCGATGACCAGGACGCGGTCCATGTCCAGGGCCATGTCCAGGTCATGGGTGGACATGATGACCTGCTGGTCCAGGCCGGCCAGGGTCCGGCGGAGCAGTTCGCGGTTCCGAAGGTCCAGCAGCGTGGACGGTTCGTCCAGGACCAGCACGGCGGGCTCGACGGCGAGGACGGCGGCGAGGGCCATCAGCTGCCGCTCGCCGCCGGACAGTTCGTAGATGCTCTGGTCCGCCAGGTGCAGCAGGCCCAGCCGGTCCAGGGCGTTTTCCGCCAGCCTGCGCCGTTCAGCGCCGTTCTTCACGGACCGGCGCAGGGACAGCTCCACGTCCTCCCTGCCGGTGGGCATGACCAGCTGGGAGAGGGGATCGGTGAAGACGAACCCGACGGTGCGGCGCACGGCTCGGACGGACCGGACCGTGTCCGCGCCGTCCACCAGCACGTGGCCGGAACTGGGCTGGACGAGCCCGTTGACCAGGCGCAGGAGGGTGGACTTCCCGGAACCGTTGGCCCCGATGACGCCCACCCGCCGCTCCGTCACCTGCAGGCTCACGCCCTCCAGGAGGACCTTGGGTTCCGGGAGGTGGTCCACCGGAACGGTTACGGCCGCCTGGTCAAAGGTCACGTTGGGCATAAAGCAGGGTCCTAAGCTTGGGCGGGCTGCGGCACGGTCCGCTTGACCCGGCGCAGCAGGATGTCCGGGAAGGCACGGTGCAGGGCGACGGCGATGAGCGCAGCCAGGACGTTTTTGATGATGTCGCCGGGGTAGAACACGACGTCGCCCAGGAAGGCCTGGCCCCAGGTTGCCTTGGTGTTCAGCACGATGCCGGCGATGCCCAGCGAGTGCACAACCACCACGCTGGTGACCGTTGCGGAGAGGAACAGCCACAGTGCCCGGGCCTTGATGGTCCGGCGGATGACCACCGTGGCCAGCCATCCCACGACGCCCGCGGCGATGGGAAAGGCGATGATGTAGCCGGCGGACGGCCCGGCGAGGATGCCCAGGCCGCTGCGGCCCTGGCTGAAGATCGGCAGGCCGGCGAGGCCCAGGAGGACATAGAGTCCGACGGCGGCGAAGCCCCGTCCGGGTCCGAGCACCAGGCCGGTCAGCATGACGGCGAGCGTCTGGAAGGTGATGGGGACGCCGAAGCCGTTGACGGCAAGGCCGGGGACCAGCGCCGAGGCGGCCACCAGGGCGGCGAAGACGGCGATCAGGCCGAGGTCCGTGGCGTTCCAGCGGCGGCGGCCTGCCCGTTGGGTGTTTGTGGCGGTGGTTTTGGTGTTGCTCATTGGGGGTCCTGTCGGGGTTGTACAAGCGGAATCTAATGTACTGCCGACGCTACCGGGACGGAACCGGGGCCATTTTGTAGGTGCCCTACTAAACGGGGGAGCGGAGGCTGAGGGACTTGTCCAACTGCCACAATGGCTTCATGGGGTGGACGCGGATAAGGGAGTGGCTGATCGGTGCGGCCGGGATGCTGGTTGTCCTGGGTATCGCAGCCGCGGTTTTCTGGTGGGCTGTCAGTGACCCGGCCGGAAGGCCTGGGCAGGGGCCGTCACCGGTCCCTGGCGCTGAAAGCCCGGTAGGCACGGCCCCTCCCGAAGAGCTGCCTGACGGTGAGGTGTGGCTTTCCGACGTGGTGCTTGATGCGGGGTCGGTTGCTGCGGGAGGCTCACTGCTCCGCGACGTCCGGGCCAGTGGACAGGACGTTGTCTCGGGCCCGGACGGGCTGGCTGCTGCACGCCTTGCCGTTGATGCCACCGTGCCGTTCGACGTCGTCGCCGGCGAACTCGGAAACGGGGCAGTGGTCGGGGCAGCCGGTGGCGGCGAGGCCAGGGTGGTCCGCAGGGTCGAGGCGTTCGGCCGGGAACTGCGCGTCACAGCCACCGGCACTGTTGAAGTGGAGGCCGGGAGGCTTGTTGTCGAGCCGCGCTCGATCGACGTCGGCGGGCCTGGCTTTCTCTCTGACGCCACTGCCGCCGTCGTTCGCAAGCTCGTGACCATCGAGCATGAGGTAGAAGGGCTGCCGGAGGGACTCGTACTCCGGGACGTGGCGGTGCGTGACGATGGCTTCCGCGTTGGCCTTCGCGGGGAGGACGTCCGGCTCGTCCCGTGAGGATTGATGCCCTGGGCTTAACGGCCCGGTTGGCAGGGGACGCCTTGGGACAATAGAGTCATGGACTTCAACCGGCTGCTGCAGATCCGGCGCATCTTTGCCCAGCCCGCGGCGCTGGAGATGCCCCGCGGCAAGGAGATCGTCGCGCGCTGGCCGGAAGCCGACGTCGTGCCTGTGGAAAACCACTGGAACATCCCCGAACTTCACGGCGATGAAACAAACGTCCCGCGCTGGTCCCGGATCAAAACCGAGGCGCTGGTGCTGGGCGTCAAGAAGGCGCTTACCGTGAAGCCGAACGGCCGGTCTGCTGATTTCATCGCACCCTCCACCGCGAACGGCTGCGCCATGGCCTGCGCCTACTGCTACGTGCCCCGGCACAAGGGGTACAGCAACCCCGTCACCGTGTTTGCCAACATCGACCAGATCGCGGGCGCCCTGGAGCGGCATGTCCTCCGTCAGGGCATCAAGCTGGAGCCCAACCAGTGCGATCCCGAGCTCTGGGTGTACGACATCGGGGAGAACAGCGACTGTTCCGTGGACGCGCTGATCAGCGACAACGTGGAGGACCTCGTCTCGCTGTTCCGGGACCTGCCCACCGCCAAACTGTCCTTTGCCACCAAGTACGTGAACCCGGTGATGCTCGGTTGGGACCACGGCGGGCACACGCGGGTCCGCTTTTCCCTGATGCCGGCGTATCTGGCCAAGTCGGTGGACGTCCGGACCTCGCCGGTGGCCGAACGCATGGCCGCGATCAACGACTTTGTGGACGCCGGCTACGAAGTGCACGTGAACTTTTCGCCCGTTATCGTCACGGACACCTGGCTCAGCGACTGGGAGGAGCTGCTGCGCCAACTCGACGCCACACTGACGGATGCCGCGAAGGCGCAGCTTGCGGCGGAAGTCATTTTCCTGACGCACAACGAGGGGCTCCATGAGGTCAATCTGCGGTGGCATCCGCAGGCCGAGAAGGTGCTGTGGCGCCCGGACCTGCAGGAGTCCAAGGTCTCCTCCAACGGCTTCAGCAACGTGCGGTACCGTTCCGGAGCCAAGGCCGGGTACGTCCGGCAGTTGACGGCGCTGATTGAGAGGATCGCGCCGTACTGCCGGATCCGCTACGCATTCTGAGGTTTGGAGGGGGCCCTGCCGCGCTAGACTGGTTCGACCATGACTGGTGCCCGATCCCGTCTGTTTGCCTGGCTGGTTGCCCTGGTGACCGTCCTCGCTGGCTGTGCGCCCGCCGTCGGCCTTAACGAAAATTCCGCGCCGCAAACGGTACCGGCTTCCTCTGCTCCTCCGGCCATGCCGGAACCCGCCGCGGCGCCGCCAGCTGCCCCGGCTCCTACGCCCACGCAGCCTCCCGCACCGCCCCCGGTGCCGCAGCCGTTCGCCCTCAACCTGTACCAGGAAGGGGACTTCGTGCCGCAGTACACGTTTGACTGGTGCGTTGCGGCGAGCATCCAGATGGCGCACAACCTGATGGATGACACTGGAGGCGGCACCTGGAGCGATTCCGCCCACCAGGGAGAGCTGTGGGAGATGGCGCGGGCGCGGTCTTCCAACTCATTCAACGGGGCGAACCCGCGGGGATGGGCGCAGGTGTTGATCGAGGTGGGCATGGGGCCGTATTCAGTGGTCAGTGTGCCTGGCTATCAGGACGCGCTGCGGACGGCCGCCCGGGCCATCGCGGAAACCGGCCGCCCGGTGGGGCTTGTGATGTGGAGCGGCCGGCACGCGTGGGTAATGAGTGGGTTTGAAGCAGTGGGTGACCCGGCTGTGTTCCCGGAGTTCACGGTCACCGGTGTCCGCGTCCTCGATCCGCTGTACCCGCACGGCAGCGAGCGGTGGGGCCCTTCGCCGGTCCCGAACAGCCTGCTCACGCCCGAACAGCTGGCAGCGCAGTTTGTGATCCGCGAGCCGCGGCGCTGGAGTTCCGACCTGCCTGCGGGCTACATGCTGGTGCTGCCAACGCAGGGTTAGCCCAGTGCAGCCGATAGGTCTCGTTAAGGAGCATTTCCTGGGCGGGGGAGAGTTTGGGCTTCTTGCCCCGCAGGCGCCCTTTGGCTTTGGCGATCTGCATTCCTTCCCTGGTCCGAGCCCTGTTCAGATCCGATTCGAATTCGGCCACCATGGCCAGCATGTTGAAGAGCAGCCGGCCAACAGGGTCATTGGGGTCGTGGATGCTGCCGCCGATGCTCAGCTTTACCTGGCGCCGGGTGAGTTCCTCCACGATGTCGCGTGCATCAGGAAGGGAGCGGGCGAGCCGGTCAAGCTTGGTAATGACGAAGGTGTCTCCTTTCCTGCATGCCGCCAGGGCTTCCCGCAGTCCGGGGCGGGCCCTGTTGGTGCCGGTGTATCCGTGATCGACGAAGATCTGCTCGTCCTCGACGCCAAGGGCGCGGGGAGCGTTGATTGCGCGGTCAGTTCCTGTTCGGCGGTTGATACGCGGGCGTAGCCGATATGTAGTGCTGTCATGGCGCGAACTTTAGCGCTTGGGTGACCTTCAGGGTGCAGTTTCTTGGGCGGGGTATTTGCAGGGCTTTTGCTCACGACGCTGCGGAAAACTCGTGTCAGTTTCAGGAGTCGTCTGCACGGATGTCCAAAGCCGTCTGCACGGCCCGGCCCGTTGATCCACAGGCTGTCTTATATCGCCAGTGATCCGAGGCAGGACCCTCTTGCGGGACGATATTCGGACGCTTCGGAGTCCGTCAGTGATGTCCGAGGTCTACGTCTGGTCCGTCCTTGCGTCTAGCGGACTTACGGAATGCAATCAGGTTGACGGCCGCCAGGGAGAGGAATAGAGCCACAAGGAGAAAAGACCAAGCCTGAGCTTCACCATTCGCGGAAAAAGCTAAGCCAGCCCATATTGCTGCGACCACCACCCAAAGCCCCACAACGAACAGGCGCATTCGAGAATTGGGCAGTTTTTTCCTCTGCTCCGGCCGCGGCTTCGCCACACCCGCACCTCGCCTTCTCGCTTGCCCAACCCTAACTCCCAGTAGAGACGTACGGACAGCCCTAGCTAATCTGGTCCGAACTCTCAGATGTGTACCCTGGGTTCCCCCAAAGGATCCACTTCCGGGCTGCACCATGCGCCAAATACCGCTGTGAAAACGCCGCCATTTACCGCGGAAAGTCACATTTTTCGCACAGGATCACTACCGTCTCGCAAACGGTCGTTCATGATTCCTGGGGCAACAGCCGCGGGCTTCTTTCGGGACATTGCTGACAGACTAAAATTGTGAACGAACGATACGAGTGCCACCAATGAGCCGGCGTCCGCGCAAGAGACGTGTGCTGGCGGAACCTGAGAAACCGGCATTCTTAGTCGATCTTCATATGACTGTCGATTCCGCCGCGGCCCGCAATAGGGCCCTCGTTGTTGCGGATCATTCCTATCTCGGTTGGGAAGCCGGCTATGAAGCCGCCAGTGGGTGGCTCACCCAGATTGCCCCAGTGGCAGATCCGGAAAGGGTGATGAAGGTCTGGTACGACAACCTCGACCATGACGTGTGCGTATCAGGCGAGGTGGAGTACCAGGAATGGATTTGGGAGCCAGGTGACGAGACAGCGCAACGCGTGTGCTTGGAGGAGGTTGATCAGCTTGTTGAAGACTTTGCGCACGGCCGGCTTCCACGGCCCCGTCCCACTCGAGCTAACCCTGCAACCATTTTGGCGGTCGTCGTTGCCGCAGGCGTTGTGATAGCTCGATTCCGCCGCCGGCGTCGATGACTGCCGTACATTCTCCTACTTTCCGGGTAGTGCTCCATCTTGTGCAGCCCAACCAAGCTTCCGAGCCACTTAAAGATTCCTTGCCCAGCGTTCTTCCAGCTTCTACGCTCAGCGTTCTTCCTGGGCATGGTAGAGATTTTCAATAAGCTGATCTGCGTATGCGGGACCGATCTTGGGATAAAACGTCCTCAACTCCTTGACGGCGGCCTCATGTCCTTGATTGACGTGGATGGCGCGCAACCAAGTTACCTGCATGACGGACAGACGGACCCCGGCTTTAGAAACTTGATGCTGTTCCACGAGGCGCCAGATGCTGACCGCAGCCTGGGCAAGTGCCAGCAGAACAACTAGGGGCGTAAAGGCGTGATGCGGCAATGGATAAGTGAAGTACATCGCAGTCAGGAGGACCGAGAAAATCAGGGTGACAACGCCGAAATTCTGTCATCTAACCCAATCGAGGAAGCCAACGGAACGCAGCGGCGGAATTTCAGAAAGTTCCGCCTTCTCGGTCGGAACTACTGAGAGGGAAGCCGAAACTAGGAGTAAGCAAAAGAGCCAGAGGGAGGGGTTTGAGGGGTCTGCGATTTCAGGCATGGATATGATGGCGGACCCGAAGACGGCTAAAGGTAGGATCACGAGAAGTGCATCCGCTGCCTGGGCACGCATCAGTACGGTCGGTCCAGACCGTCGGTCCCAAGTCAGAATGATGCCGCCCTGAATCAGAAGCATTGCAGACAATATTGCGGTGGACAGGACCACACGGTCGCTTTCCTGCCCGGTTGAAAGGATCGCAGCTTGCCACATACCGAGGCATCCGAAGACCACCACGGCCCCACCAGCTGCGACCGACACCGGCTTGGCATTCCGCACCACCCGCATAGCGCCCTCCGATCCTCTAAGCCAGCACCCCAC
The DNA here is from genome assembly GCF_059089905.1 of Arthrobacter sp. Y3221087. Classification (NCBI taxonomy): domain Bacteria; kingdom Bacillati; phylum Actinomycetota; class Actinomycetes; order Micrococcales; family Micrococcaceae; genus Arthrobacter; species Arthrobacter sp. Y3221087. The sequence continues at coordinate 1,917,998 of NZ_JBNHFE010000001.1, read as the reverse complement.
ACACTGCTTAGCTGCATCGTAGACCCCACATGACTGGCGCGATCATTCGCAGTCGAACGTTCGCAGAGAATATACCTGCCTACACTGCGGCAGGTCCGACTAGTGCTCGTTCTCGGGGAGAACGATCCCTTTAGGCTCCTGAAACCAGTGCGAATACGATGCTCCCTACCCCGGCAAGCGCCATGAAGATACCTCCGAGACCGTAGACACGCTCGAGTGCTGGCCGATGGGACTCGTCTACCTCGAGGCCGCTTGCGGAGAAAATCCTCGCCGCCAACCCCGCGAGTGGTCGCCGGAAGATCATCCCGAGTATGCCGACAAGGGTCACTAGGCATCCGAGTACGAAGTACATGGCACCTCTAATTCCATGCGACTACTTTCTCTTCCTGAAGAAATCGCGAAGGATGAAGTAGCCAACAACTGGGATTGCGATAACAGGTATTAGGAAAAGCAGCACGATGGTTTCCGGGTTCAGCTGATACCTTTCGCTGCTTCAGCTATATGCCGGCTGTATGCGTTTAGCGACAGCCTAAACCCTGGAGTAGTACTACCACTCGCAAATTAGGGATCACCGTAGCAGTTGAACACGCTGCCTGAGCGTGTCCCGCTGGGGGTTCCCTCCGCCCTAGAGCGGCTACGCTCTAGCCATGGAACCTGGCAGGCCACGCAACGCTTGGCTGCGAATGACGGACAATATGGGCGTGACCGAGCCGGGAAAGAAACCTCCGAGTCAAAGCCCCCGCCTGCTCATGTTTTTCACTGTTCTATGGTCGCTCTCTACAGTCGTTTGGACCATTCAAGTTGTCGGTGACATTTCGAGTGGGACCCCGGAATATCTGATTAAGGCAGTCCTGGCAGTTTCCTTCCTCTCTCTTGCCATTGCTTCTTTCATGATGTGGCGAAAGTCCAAGAGGTCAGCGGCGTCTAGATAAACCTTCAACGTCCCGCTGGAGGTTCCTCGTGGACCGGCTAACGGCACGATTTTTGGGTGCCCATCCCCTGAAAGGAAGCGTGCGCCCGGGGGAACGACTACCTGTTCCTAGACAGCCAGACAACCGCCGCAAATCCCAAGAGCATGAGTAGAACTACAGCAACTTCCACAAGTTTCCCTCCTCGCAATCTCTCGGAGTCCGACTGTTGAGAGTCGAAATTGCCTTCCGGGCTTCCAGTAGTAAGTGGTCACGCCGCCATTGTCATGGGAGAAGCGTAGGTTTGGATGTCAGGTGTCAAAACCCACGGATCCTCCGGATAGGAGTCCAACTACGAAAAGTATCACTCCGGTTATGAGGATGAGCGAAGCGAACGATAGGGCGTAGATTTTCTGGAATCGATCATGTTTTGAAGGGTCCTTCTTGGGATTTCGTGCTTGGTAGCTCTTACTAAGAAGGGGCACGAGGAACTTCGTCATTACCAAAGTCAGAAGACCTAGGAGGAATATTAAAAGTCCAGCAGTTGTCATGGTCCTATTATCGGAGACCGAGTGTCGCGCCGCAGGCCTGATGGTTTCAGCAAACCGGCAGCGTCCCCCTTTAGGTTCCCAGTTGCCGCCGTGAGTGAGAGGGCGAGATAAAACCTAGGGAGCCTTGTTCATGTTGCTAAGCCACATAGTGACAAGCACGCTGGCGCTAACGACCGAGGGGACAACGACGAGCCAGATGGGGGCGGCAAGCTGACTGAGAACACCGGCCAGCAGGGCCGCGGCGATTACGGTCGCACAGGAGATCAGCAGCATCATCCGTGTGCTCTTCCTACCATCCATGCTGCTGAGTATATGATCCTATTTTTCATCGTAGGAGGGACTGTTTTCGCCAAATGCTTGGCCCGGTCGCATAAACCTATGAGCACACTCCCTATTGCCCGGCTGGTTGGTTCGCGGTTGGTACGGAGGAAACTATTTTGTAGTCCATGGCTGTGTGCCCGGTAAGTTCATTGGCGCCGAATCCAAATGCGGCGTATGTGGTGATTGTTCGTTCTCCGATGACCAGGCCGTTTGTGGGGTCGATGATGATTTCGTCCCGTTGCCCGGCTCGAAGGGCTTCAGTTCGTCCGATGGCGATCCCTGTTTTCCCATCGAAGTTTTTCTGCTCGCTGGAGTTCACACCGGGTATCAGAGCAAGCGCTTCGTAAAGTGCGGCTCGCAGGTCGGCGGGAATGAGTCCTGTCCGGAGCAGGTCAGTGATGCGTACAAAGTTGTCCTCGTCGCGGGAGGCTGAACCGCCTTGGTATTGGCTGTCAAAGTGGTCGAGGAGCGCTTGTCCTTCGCGGGGCAAAGCATCAATGTCCTTTTGGTTCATGACTGACCACGGGCTTCCGTAGAAGTTGCCGTCCGGCGCGTGGACGGTGTCTTTCTGTCCCGGCCTGGGTGAAATTCCGCCCCAGTCACGGTCGAGGACCCAGTCCTGTGTCGGGTCGCCAGGAACGTAGACGTCAATGGTCTGGGCATTCATATGGGGTGCGATGGTGTTCCCGGACACGAGCCAGTTCGCGTGGGTATGTATCAGCAGATATTCGCCGGGCGCGGGAACCGGGTCGGCAAAGGTCGTTGTCTGCACGGCTGTAGCCCGCAAGACACTTGCAGCGTGGGCGCTCTGTATGGTGACGTTTGTTTGCCCTAGAACGATGGCTCCGATGCTTGCCACGCCCATCGCCAGTACCACCCTACGGGTGCGGTGGGGCTTCCGTGCAAATCCTTGCTCGAGGGTAGACCGCGCTGGCTCCTGCTCCTGCGGCACCTTGCTCTTGTGCCTCCGGGACTGCAGCTGGGTAGGCATTTCCACGAGCTGCTTACGGAGCGCATCGCTCCGATCAGGCTGAAATTCGTAGGTCTTCATGTCGTCCTCCGTCCATGGATAACCTGGGGACCAGTCTCCTGGCCGCTTGAAACTTCGTTGTATAGATGTCCGAGCCTTGTCTTGGCTCGGCTCAGGCGGGACTTCACGGTTCCTTCAGCGACACCAAGGGCGTCGGCGGCGTCCCTGATGCTCATGCCCTCGACTACGCAAAGTGTCAGAACGTCCCGGTCTCCCGTGCGCAGCCTGGAGAATGCCTGTTTCAGGGCTGCGGCCTCGTGGTCCTGATCAGCGGCTTCGATAAATGTGTCGGCTACGTCCGGACTTGTGGCCGGCTGAGGTAACTGGTTCAGGAAGTTCCTGTACCTCCGGCGCTGACGAAGATCGTTCTTGATGGTGTAGTTGGCGGTGGCCAGCAGCCAGGCAACAATCGAGCCATTGACCACGCGGACGTACTCCCGCCGCCGCCAGGCCTCATAAAAGACCATTGCCGTGATGTCCTCAGCCCCATGTGCAGAGCCAACAAGCTTCACGCAATGATGAAACACACGATCACGATGGCGATCAAAGACGGCGCCGAAGGCCTCACCATCACCGTTCACGACGCGCTGCCACAACGCCGCGTCCGAATCTTCCCAGTCCCCGTCCATACCCCATAGTGTCCGGACCACTGCAAAGGTTCCACATTTTCCCAAAGAACTTATTTAGCGTGCTGACGGGTCGCGTCACCCGCCTAACCCTGGCGGCAAATGTCGCGCTGGAGGTTCCCCCGAACGATCCTCCGGCGGGGCCCACCCTTTTTTGTCTGGTTTCCGGGGCTGGATGTCGCCTCGGCCACAGCACGACCTTTGTCATGAGCTAACGGAGGAACCAAAGACATGAACTGTAGGCTTAGGCCGCCAGCGCTTGCGCATCTTTTCTCAAGCAATCCCGGGCCGCCCGGAAGGGATACGAGTGAAGGAACTACCCTATTTCCTCATACTTTCGATGTTCCTGTTCATGGGCTGGGCTGTGGCTTGGAGCGGAGGTTGGCCAAATGTCAGAACCGATTCGAAAACGCAACGCGCCCTGGACAAGATTCACCTCACAGCAATAGCCCTCGCAACCATAATCATGGCCTCCTTGCCCTCGTTGACCGACTTCAACGGAACCCCATTTCTGGCTTATGCGTCCGGGCTTGTATTGGCGGCCTCGCTACCTCTCTTTCCGATAAAGATGCCGTATCCGGTCAACGTCCTCATTCCAGCGAAAGGGACGCGAGCAAAGCCGCCAGCGGAGCAATTACGCTCGAGCCGGTGGCCGTTCTCATTAGCGTGGACGGTCGGCTACATACTCGGCGGATGGTACATCGCTACGATCTTTGGGCTGTACGCCCCGGCGTGACCAGAACCGAAATCGTGGAACTGATGCGGACGACAGTGCCCAGCACCGACAACCTCGGGAGATGGATGGGCAGAAATAGCACTGCTATTCGCGTAGTCCTACTCGTGCGCTCCGCGGTAGCCGCTGTTACGCTGACGCCACGACCAGCCGTCGGACGGTCGCGTCCACTTGCCGCCCGCGAAAAAAGAAATTGACCAAGTCTGGAGAGGCCATGAAACCGCTTGAAGCACGCCGGGCAATGCTCGTGTTTGCGGGGATTGGAACCTTGATGTGGGGGCTTTCGGACTAATGGAGTTGTTTTCAGACGACGCTTCCTGGCGGATGTATGCCTACTTCCTGATGACTGCAGCTTGCCTGTACATGGTCATCCGGGCTGTCCATACGATTCACCAGAGAAGGCGTTCAGAGCTGTGAGTCAGCGGCTTCCCACACGGGCGGCTGTTGATTACGTCCCGTTGGGGCTTGCTTGGCCAGTGCCGTGGCAATAGAAACGGAATCCGATATTCGTACGCGCTCTGGCCCTTGACGCACTTTTATGATGCCGTAGCTTGAACAGCTTCAAGGACGACCCGGGGGAAACTGTGGCGGAAGAGCGGCCGGCACGTATTTGGCTGGCGGTAACGCTGTGCTTAGGCGCCTGGTATTTTATCGTCGCTTGGATGACAAGGACCTTAGCTTTGAGGGACTGGAAGAGCGAGGGCAACATTTGCCTGCAGGACCTACCCGTCGGAGCCGCCGCTATTCCTCCCGAAAATCCAGGCATGATTGGTTCCCAGTACTACTTGCTCCCGGTCGGCGTGAGGTGCGATTTCCCGATGGCGGATGGGTCGGAACTCGTGGAGTTTTTTCCGAATGTGCTGGGGAACATCGTAGGACTGGTCCCTGCCGTGGTTGCACTTTGGCTGTGGGGCAGACACCACCGGCTAATCCGAGGGTCGGCGTCGGAGGACTAAAGACGTCTGCGAGGTGTCCGGTAGCGGGTTCCATGGGGGCGCAGCTGCACGTTAGTCTTCCGGCGGAGCTGATTCCACTCGCCCGGCCTCATGTTGCGGATGGATCAGCTTGATGTCGCCAGAACGTCTATTGAGGGTTTCTCATCTATCTCGAGTAACCGCCGTTCTGGTGAGTACACCTGTGGGATCGTTTGAACCATGAACCTCGTGCTAGCGATCATTGGTGTCGTAGTCGGTGTTGGTGCTGCAACATATGGTGCGATGAAGCCTAGGGTGAAAGGGGAACCTTTTGACGCGGGGCGCAAGATGTCCCTTGCCAGGATTGAGGGCAATGATTTCTCCGGCGTGGACTTTGGCGACATCGACTTCAGGTTCGGCGTTGATCTGCGTCAGCAAGTTCTGCCGACCGGACCGGACTATCTGTTTATTCCGGATGCTGCTGATGTGCTCGCGGCGGCGTATAAAGACGTCGTCACCATGGACGACCTCGATAAGCGCAAGGCCTTGATTGGCATGATCCAGGTCCGCCAGGACGCTCTTGGAGATGGGCAGCGCGATCTTTTTGAATCTAAACGACGTGTCCTTAAGTTCTTCGAGACGACTACCAAGCTTTCTTCAGCGTCATAGCAAAGCAACTTTGAAACCCAATGATTCCTTCTTTGATCAGATTGCGGAGGAAGAGAACACCTGTTGCTGAACTGGCCCGGGCAGCCTCATTATCTGTTGGAGTGGTGCCCTAAGCCGATCCAATTACGGCCGTGGGCAGGATCGCCAGAAGGGCACCCTGCCGGCTGCGCCGCATGACAACCGTGTGTGTTGATCTGCGGTCCCAGGACAGAATGAGCCAGCCAACAGAGAGTGTTCCGTTGAGAGTTCCCGGATTGAACCCGGTGGCCGAAGGCAACGTCCACTACGTTCCCCGAATGAACTGGTTACCGGACGTCGCGGTCGGGATTTTGTTGGTCGTATAATTCCCGTGATCGTCCTATGGCTTCCTTATATTGCAGGGACCAGTCCGCGAGTTGTTTGACCAGATGGGTGAGGCTGCTTCCGCGTTGGCTGAGCTCGTAGGTGACTTGGGGTGGGACGGTGGGATAGACGGTCCTGATTACGAGGCCGTCCCTTTCAAGGCGTCTGACAGTAAGTGTCAACATGCGCTGCGATATGCCATCTATGGCTCTTTGCAGTTCCCTGAAGCGCCTGCTTCCCGAGGCCAGCTCGACAATAACGAGGACCGACCACTTATCACCAATCCGGTCCAGCACGTCACGAATACCGCAGTCCGGGTGCTGAGCCTCTCCACACGGCTCAAGTACGGCGGTTACTTCCGTGTGACTCTCTAACACCAGAGTGCCTCCTTGTGCGTTTCGTCGTGGTTACCCGACGATGGGTTTGGTTATCGAAAAGTACCAGCGAAAGAGTGCACGCATTGATTCTCGTTACAGGGGCCTCAGGCCAACTCGCCACACAAGTCCTCAAACACCTTGCCGACTCCGGCACACCGGCGGTGGGCGGAACCCGAAACCCTGCAGATACCACTAAGTTCCGGACACTGGACTTCGACGACCCGGGAACTCTCGATTTGGAGGGGATCCACACGCTTGTTCTCATTTCCGCCGGCACAGCTGAGGATGACGTGGTCATCAACCGGCACGAAAACGCGATCTCTGCGGCAGAAAGAGACGGCGTCCGGCACATCATTTACACCAGCCTCGTCGAGGAGGGCGACCATCTTGGCTTCGCCCTGGCGCACCGCTGGACAGAACGGCGACTCCGGAACAGCGACACCGGATGGACTATCCTGCGAAACGGGCTGTATGCAGAACTGATCGGTCATCTTCTGGCGCCACAGAACGGCGTCATTACGGCTCCGTTCGGCAGTGGCGGAGTAGCTGCCGTTGCCCGGCAGGACCTCGCAGAAGCGGCCGCAATCGTAGCCAGGAGTCCGGATGCGCACAGCGGTAAAACCTACAACCTGGCCGGGAGCCAGGTCATAACAGGACAGGCCGTCGCCGACCGGCTGGGCGTGCACTACCGCCCCGGCACACTGGGGGAGCTAAGAAGATCCCTTGATGCAGCAGAACTCCTGCCATTTCAGCCTGCAATGCTGACCTCTATTCACTCCGCAGCCGCCCACGGATTCCTCGAAGCCACCTCCACAGACCTCAGCACTGTCCTACAAAGAGACCCAGTTGATCCCCTGACCCTGGCAGTCACAGCAGCACAAAACTGATGTAGCCCGTCGCCGCAGGCCCTACTAAAGTGGCCCCAGCATCCGTGCTTGAAACCGGCGGTAGAAGTGTCCCGTTCACAGTTCGTCGTTTGGTTCTTTCTACTTGGAAGAGCAAGCCTGACCTAGCGGTCCGGCACCTGCCGATGGAGGATCGGCTTATGGGCGGGCAGGCGCGTCATCGGTATCGGTCATACCCCAGGAGACATAATCGTGAGTTCCCCGCTGCCTAAGAACGCAGCCACACAGTTAGCAACGCGGAGGGCGTAGGCTTCAGATGCTCCTGACTCAAGCCGGAATCCAAGTCTGGAGGTCGGCATGTCCGCACTTTGTACAGCTATTTCCACGCTGGGATCGTCTTCGCACTTATCAAGAGATGAAAAGACAGGGTAGCTCACGCCCACGCCCCACCGGTCGTCGGTAGAAGCAGTACGTGGATAGTCCGCTGGATCGGAGGGTGCAGCGCACGCGGCCAGCAACGCAACAACGAGCATAGGCGCCAAAGGTCGCTTTCCCATCGTGCTCCCAAACTCTTGGTTCTGCATCAATCGTGGCATTTCGATCGTATCTGCCGGAAGGCGAAGCAGGGTCAAACGGATAGGCGGCGGGGGTACCTGAGGGAGGATCCTTTACTCGACATGAAGAGCTAGTCTCACTTCATGAAGCGTCGGTGGGTACTCCTCGTTGCAGTCGGCATGAGTATCGCAGTGTTGACTGCTGTCATTGGCGGCATGTCTCGGGATCCCCGGGTGTGCCCGGCCATTGGCTATGCCTACACAGGTCCGGTGGAGCTGGTCTTCTCAACTCCACCGGCGTCAGTTGCAGCTTGTTTTGGGGAAGGGTGCACCCCGCAGGCGGTGGCACAGAATGATGAGAGGAAGTGGCTGGTACCGCAATCCGCGCCCTACCTGAACGAGCCCGTCAGCGTCACTTCAATCCATGTTGAAGCGACAGCTGCGCTCGGCGGCCGTACAGCGGTTGACTTGCCAGTAGAAACGGAATCCACCGGAGAACATCCGTTCGGGGTCGGATGCGGGGGGCCTTTCAAATTCAAGCCCGTGCCGGTCATTCTTAGCTGAAGACCGGAGTGACTTCTGCGCTGGTTCGCGACAGGGCGGCGTCGCGTGATGACGGATCTCCTTGTGGGCTGGCCATGCGCCAAATAGCGCCGCCAAAACACTGCCACTCATCGCCCAAAGTCACACAACATTCCCTGGAGGCGTGCCGACCATCGGTCAAAAACGATTGTTATTGAACGGCGCTGTCAAGAAGCTCAAGATTCAAACAATAAGCGGCCAAGATGGAGAAAATCCTTCCGCGTCATCACGCGGCCTTTCTAGAGTGGCCATAGCAATACAGACCAGGACGTTCCTCGGAACTAGCTCGTGTCTTTGGTGCAGGCTACGTGCTGATCTGCGTCTGGTTCGTTGCCTTCTTGACTACTTTCGCGTTCGGTATCAGGGGTGAGGGATGAATATTTTCCGGTTCATTTCCCGGCTGCCGCAGCCGTTGAAGGCGCTCTACATTCTCTTCATCGCCGTTTTCATCGTGGGAATCATCCCGGTCCTGCTGCACGTCCCCCAGGCTTCCCGATGGATGTCAGGCGGAATCGGTACAGCGGGCCTGCTCCTGGGGCTGTGCCTCGTCATCAACGTGAACAATTCTGCGGAAGGACTGGCCGGAGCAGTCGCGGAAGAGAAACCCATGGGGGTCGACTACTCCGCATCCTTCATGGCAAAGCCGGTCTTCGCCCGGATCTTCGGCCTGATGTTTGTAGTAGTCGGGGCTAGCTTCATCGCGAGCAGCCTCATGGGGAACTGAACCGTCACAGCAGGATGAAGACCGCTTCTGACACCAGCGAAGGACACCGGAGCCCGTGAGAAGCACCAGACCGGAACAGAGGGACATATGAACCATCGCTTCAAAGGATGGACGTCGGATTGGGTTCATCCCGTCGTGAAACGCGGCACCATCTATTGGACCGCTCAAGCTATCGGGTTCACCGGGGCTGCTGTCTTCTTCATCTTCTTTGCGCTGCTGAATCCCACCGTTGAACGTCTGTGGTGGGCTGGCCTGGCTGGAATTGCCGCAGTCCTCGCTTGGTTCTTTTCCAGGAAGATGATCAACGACCTTCAACACGAGTTCCGATATGGAGAGGACGACAGCGCCACAGATCAAAGTTGATGATCATGCACAGGATCACACCGCTTGCCTCTTGCTGGGGCAATGATGGACGAAACTGTCGCGCTAGAGGTTACGGTAACTGCAATTCCCAATGCAGAATGCCGTCTGTCACCGTGGGCCGTGAGGAGAAGGTTGCCTGTCCTGTGCGCAGGCTGGTGAGCGTCTCATGAAGAAGCATTTCAGTGGACGGCCAGATGGCCGGGCGCCAATCGGCCGCGTCCTTGAAATACTCGCTGACGCAGCCGTGCTTCCTCCCTGATCTGAGATCGACGAACAAGTAGTCGCCGGCGTTGTTGTCTGCGATGGGCAGGAATGGGGCGATAAAGATCCAGGCGCGGGTACCTGCCTCGTCAGCTTCAGCACTTGCTGGGTCGTAGGGTTTGTGGGGTTCTGGCGTGGGGACCCTGCTGTGGGCTTCGCTGACCGCCCGTAGGTTTAGGTGCAGCGGGGAGCTTTGCTGCCGTTCAAATTCTTCGTTCATTTGTGCCCCGACTTGGGCCCAGATGTCCAGCATCATTTGCCGGGTCTTCTTGGCTTCTTCTAAGGGGAGCGGCCGGTAGCGAGGGAAGATGGACCCGGCTGTTGATGGTTCCGTGCCGTCGAAGAGCCGGTACAGGATCGACAAGTCATTGGACCACCCGTTTGGCGCGGCTTGTTCAAGTGGACGAATTAGAGGTTCCGGTGCCGGTGGTCGGATGGTTCTGGCAGTTACGGGTGCGTTGATGTTGAGCCAGCTGACGATGTCTGTCCAGAGTTCTTGTGTCCCCATGCGGCGAATTTACGCTCTCTAGGTGCCGCTGGGCTACAGCCCTACCTAAGATGCCGTAGAGGAAGGCGCCTGCACGCCGGAGCCGGCGCAATACGCTAGCTAACCTTCTGCGAATGCCCCGTCCAGCTTTACTTCTTACTTGCGCCCCGCGGCTTTGATGAACGCGCTGCCAGCCAGCTCTACTGGCGGCTTTCTTCCCTGAGCGGCCTCAGGTGCCGTGGAATCTCTTCATTTGCCAGGTTGGGGAACGTGCACGTGAACTCGCCCCGGTACCCGAACAGGAACCCCGCTACCGGGTTCCTCACCTGCATTTGGATCGTGTAAACGCCACGCTCATCATCAAAGCCTTCATGGAGGTCTGCGGTACCCGTGAGGACCGCAGGGAAAGTGAAGCCCACGAAGCCTTCGTAGAACCGCTGGGCCGTGGACTGCAGATGCAAAGAGCCGTCAGCCGTGACCTCCAGGTTGAGATCGGTGGCCAAATGCTGGTGCGTTCCAAGGTAATCCACAATAGATCCACGCTGAAGGCTGTAAATCATGGTGGCATCGAAGCGGCGTCTCTTGGATCGGGACAGTTCGAGGGTCCTCACGAAGGTAACCGTTGGCCTGCCGAGACCGTCAATATAGGGATAGTTCTCGATCGTGAAGGGAATGTCAGGGCCTTGGTCGGGAAAGAGGATGTTGCGGTAGGCGCCCAGTCGGAGGAATGGAATTGTCCACCATGCGCCACGGCGGACTTCAAAGAAAACCCCACGCCCTACGCAGGCATATCCGCTGTCGACATCCACACCGAAGCGCTTTTGCAACATGGGGTGCAACTTCTGAAAGTCCTGGCCCAGTGCCAGCTGAAAAATCGAGGTCACAGCTATTCCTCCCTCATTCCTGATTCGCTGGGGATGTCCGTGACGAGGGTGCCGGTAGCCCGCTCAGGGCGGATGGAGCACGTCCAGAGCGGGCATCCGGAGCCGCCCGGCGGCAACGTCGCGCCCGAGGTACTGTTCGGTGCGCCGGGAGAGCGGTGAGCGTCAATAGCGCTGCAGCACCCATAAAGGCCCAGTCTGCATTCCTGCCGAGAAGGGCTTTTTGGAGCAGCACTCCGGCGACCAAGACACTTGCGGCTCTCGCTGCGCCGTCCATGATCCAGCGGTTTCGGGCATCGCCGGGATCGAGCTCCGATTCCGCCCAGAGCCGCAGGCGGTCAAAGCTGAGGGCAGTGGCCCATCCCAAAGCGGGTCTGATCAGCCCGGCGTCGAGGGCCCTACCGACGATTCCCATTCCCGGCCGATAGTTGTAGCCGGTGATGAACCGCACCCCAGTATCTGTGGGGATGTAGCGCCAGTACCCCGATCCTGCCCCGATGGGAGACAAGGCGTCCGACGTATCAAACTTGAGCACCGAAGTTGCCTGTCCATCCTTGCGATAGCGGTGTCCCAAAGATGTCCCGGTCCCGCGGATGGTGTGCAACGGCAGCCGGAACTCGTAGCGAAAATGAACGGGCCCCTGCTCGTCGCCGGCAATCGGAACGATGCGCGAAAAGCGCAGGTCCCAGCGGGAATGGAGTGCCGGGTCCTGGCTTAAACTCCACACCCGGTCCACTGAGGCCCGAATGCCAATTTCAACGTAGATTGGCCTGTGCTTGCCCGAGCCTTCCCCCATTATGCTTTTCCCCATTTGAGAAGCATAAAAGGCAGTCGAGCGGGAAACGCGGAATGTGGCCCAGTTAGGGCGTGATCGTCAGAGTTTCCACGGGCATTACGCAGGACGCCCGTACAAGATCCGCAGCCCCGCCCACCCTGTTGTTCTTGCCTGTGTCATCGCACCAGTCGATCGCGTAGGGCATTGCGGTCACCGTCGCCTCGCCAACACGCATATCTGCAGGAACCGTGAAAACATACGAAAACTGTCCTCCGTCGCTCATCGGAGCCGTTGTATTGATGACTTCGACCCCTTCAGCGTCGGTGATGATTAACTGAACCCGGGCATCAGTTCCATAGCGCGGATTACACTTTGCTGCGGGTGCGGAGACGGTTACGGTCGCTCCCGGGTTTCGCGCTGTCGGGAGCAACCGTGTAGGCGGGCGGGAAGCATGGAGGCTCGCTGGTGGTGGAGGGACTGCACGCGGCGCCGCCCAGAACCGCGGCAACGAAGGCGGAACGCACTCCCGCCGGCAAGGCCGGACGGATAGACAGCTTCATCTCCCCAGTGTGGGGCAGACGGAACGACGGGAACAGGACTGAACTATGCAGACAGACAGCGGCTGGGTGGACGTGCCTCACGCCCGGATCTACTGGGAAGCCACGGGAAGTCCTGACGGCATTCCTGTCCTGTACCTGCACGGCGGGCCCGGTTCCTCACTCGGCCAGGGCGGCTACCGGAAACGCCACGACCCGCGCCGCTTCCGCACGGTAGGACTGGACCAGCGCGGTTGCGGCCGCAGCACCCCGGCAGCCTATGAAGACCTTGACCACCTGCACGACAACACAACCCAGTCCCTGATCGAGGACATCGAGGCGGTCAGGGAGCACCTGGGCGTCAAACAGTGGATTGTCACCGGCGCATCCTGGGGCAGCACACTGGCCCTTGCCTACGCGCTGGAGCACCCCGGACGCGTCCTGGGCATCGCCCTGGTGGCGGTGACGACAACCAGCCGGGAAGAGATCACCTGGATCACGGAAGGCGTGGGGCGGATCTTTCCCGAAGCGTGGGCGGACTTCGCCGAGGACGCGCACGTGGCACCGGGCGAACGCCTCGTCGAAGCCTACGCCCGCCGGCTGGCGGGACGGGACAGCGACGACGCGCGGCTGGCCGCCGCCTCCTGGGACCGCTGGGAATCGACTCACATTTCGCTGGACCCCCACTGGCTGCCAGGCCAGCGGTTCGACGACGAGGGGGAGCGGATGACGTTCGCGCTCCTGGTCACGCACTACTGGGCCAATGACGGCTTCCTGGCGGACGGCCAGGAGATCATGGCCCGCGCGCACCGGCTCAACGGCATCCCCGGGCATCTGATCCACGGCCGGCGGGACATCAGCGGCCCCGCCGTCACCGCCTGGCGGCTGCACCGCCGCTGGACATCAAGCCGGCTGGTCATCGTCGAGGAGGAAGGGCACGGCGGCCCGGCGTCGATGGCCGCACTCACGCAGGCAGTCGAGGACATTGCCGCAACACTGTGAGCCAGCACCCGGCAAAACACCGAGGGGACAGCCAACCAAGGCAAGGTCCCGAACGGGTTGAACCGGGCGGTAGACTTGAACGGGCCGTTCTCCGGCCATTCTGCCCCGCGTCCTCCTGATCCTCCCGAGGCTGGGGCGTTCCCTGTTGTGAAAGGCCTTACCTGCTGTGATAACCGTCCAGGACCTCGAACTGCGCGCCGGCGCCCGACTCCTCATGGACCAGGTGAGCTTCCGCATCGACAAGGGCGACAAAATCGGCCTCGTGGGCCGTAACGGCGCCGGGAAAACAACCCTGACCCGCGTCCTGGCGGGGGAGGGCCTGCCGGCGGCCGGCAAGGTCACCCGCAGCGGTGAAATCGGCTACCTGCCGCAGGACCCGCGGACCCCGGACATGGAGCAGCTCGCGCGGGACCGCATCCTGTCCGCCCGCGGCCTGGACGTCGTCGTCGGCAAGCTCAAGAAGGCACAGGCCGACATGGCGAGCGAGGACGCTGAAGTCCAGCGCAAAGCCATGGCACGCTATGACCGTCTGGAGGCCGAGTTCCTTTCCGGCGGCGGCTACGCCGCTGAAGCCGAAGCGGCGGCCATCTCCTCCAACCTTGCGCTGCCCGAACGGATCCTGAACCAGCCGCTCAAGACCCTCTCCGGCGGGCAGCGGCGCCGCGTGGAACTGGCCCGCATCCTCTACTCCGGCGCCGAAACCATGCTCCTCGACGAGCCCACCAACCACCTGGACGCCGACTCCATCTCCTGGCTCCGCGACTTCCTCAAGAACCACCAGGGCGGCCTGATCGTCATCAGCCACGACGTCGAACTGCTCGAGGCCACGGTCAACAAGGTGTACCACCTGGACGCCAACCGCGCCCAGATCGACTTCTACAACATGGGCTGGAAGCGCTACCTGCAGCAGCGCGAAACGGACGAGCGCGCCCGTAAGCGCGAACGCGCCAACGCCGAAAAGAAAGCCCAGGTCCTGATGGACCAGGCCAACAAAATGCGTGCCAAGGCCACCAAGGCCGTGGCCGCGCAGAACATGGCCAAGCGTGCCGAGCGGCTCCTCACCGGCCTGGAGGCAGTCCGCGAGCATGACCGCGTGGCAGCGCTCCGCTTCCCGGATCCCTCGCCGTGCGGCAAGACCCCGCTCACGGCCGAAGGGCTCAGCAAGTCCTACGGATCGCTGGAAATCTTCACCGACGTGGATCTCGCCATCGACCGCGGTTCCAAGGTGGTCATCCTGGGCCTCAACGGCGCCGGCAAGACCACGCTGCTGCGGATGCTCGCCGGCGTGGACCAGCCCGACACCGGGGACATCGTCCCCGGCCACGGCCTCAAGGTGGGCTACTACGCCCAGGAACACGAAACCCTGGACCACGACCGCACGGTCCTGGAGAACATGCGCTCTGCCGCGCCGGACATGAAGGACGCCGAGGTCCGCGGCATCTTGGGCTCGTTCCTGTTCTCCGGCGACGACGTGGACAAGCCCGCCGGCGTGCTCTCCGGTGGCGAGAAGACGCGCCTGGCCCTGGCCACCATCGTGGCCTCCAGCGCCAACGTCCTCCTCCTCGACGAGCCCACCAACAACCTCGACCCCGCCAGCCGCGCCGAAATCCTCGGCGCACTGCGGAACTACACGGGCGCCGTCGTCCTGGTCAGCCACGACGAGGGCGCCGTGGAAGCCCTCAACCCCGAGCGTGTGGTGCTGCTGCCGGACGGCGTCGAGGACCTGTGGAACGAGGACTACCTGGACCTGATCACGCTGGCCTAGCGCTTAGCGCACCCGGAGTTCATGGGCTCCGGTGATATCGCGGAGCTGGTCGTAGGTGATGCTGAACATCGTGGTGTGGTCACCTGCGCCGGCCCAGAGGAGCTCCTGGCCGCTGAGGGACTCGTCCAACAGGGTGCGGATCTTCCGTGGATGGCCCACCGGCGCCACGCCGCCCACCGCCTGGCCCGTGTGCTTCAGTACAAACTCCGGTGAGGCGCGGCGGACCCTTCCCTCACCGAGGTGGCCCGCCACCAGGGCAGTGTCCACCCTTGCCGCCCCGCTGGCCAGGATAAGCAGCGGTTCGCCGTTCAGGTCAAAAACCAGGCTGTTGGTGATCGCCGCGACGTCGCAGCCCAGCGCCTCGGCCGCGGCCACCGCCGTAGGCACCCCGGCCGGGAAGCTGCGCACGGTATCCCCGACGCCGGCAGCCACCAGCGCAGCCTTCACCAGGCCAACGGGGCCGGCACTGCCGTTTTCGGTCATGGGTCAGTACCCCTGAGCGTCCAGGAGCGCGTCTTCCTCTTCCTCCGACGTCGCCTTCTTCCGCTTCCGCGGCGGGGACTGACGACGGCGGGCGGACGCGGCGGAATGGACGGTTCCATCATCCAGGGCGTCATCCTCGGCGTCGATGGCCGCGTTGCGCGCCTGCTGCCGCGCGGCGTAGCCGAAGCCCACGAACATCAGGATGCCGAAGGCGAACCACTGCAGCGAGTAGGACAGGTGCGTGCCCTCCTCGGTGGAAGGCTTCGGGAAGGCAGCCGGCATCTCCGCCGCCGGCGGAGTCTCGGACGCGAGCTGCCCGTACGCGCCGGTCAGCAGGGGATAGCCGAGTTCCCTGGAATAAGCGGCCAGGTCGATGGACGCCAACTGGCCTTCCGGTGCCCCGCGCTGCAGTTCAGGTTCAGGATGCTTCAAACGCACGACGGCGGTGACGTCACCGGAGGGCGGCGCCGGCACCGAGTCCGGGCTGCCGGGGTTCTTGTTGCCAATGGGGAGCCAGCCGCGGTCCACCACGACGGTTTCGCCGGACTCCAGCCGGAACGGGACCACAACCTCGTAGCCGGGCTGCCCGTTCAGGGGACGGTTCCGCACAATGCGCTGGCCCGCAACGTCATAGGAGCCCTTCAGCTCCACCTGGGTCCACTCCTTGGCCGGATCCAGGCGGGTGAACTGGTCGCGTGCCTGGTCGAAGGGAATGGGGGTGGCGGAGTAGTTGGTCACCACGCGGTCGATCTCGGCGAGCGTCTCCGCCCGGCGGTCCATCTGCCAGCGGCCCAGGAAGACACAGGCGGTGGCAAAGATCGCGGCCAGCAGGAGATAGCCCAGCCACTTGCTGGAAAAAAGGAAACGGTACATTCAGCTTTCCTGCTCCCAGGCGCTGTCCGGGGAACCGGCGTCGAGCGGGAGGGTTTCCTTCCAGAGCCCGCGCGTTTGCAGGTAGTCCTCCAGCCAGTCCCGGTGCTCTGCGCAGGCCAGCCAGATCTTGCGCCGCTCAGGGGTATGGATCTTCGGGTTGTTCCACAGGAGCTGCCAGGAGGCGCCGGACCGGCACGCTTTGCGGGAGCAGATTGCCCTTGTTTCGGCCACTGCAGGATCGGTCCCTGCGGCAAAGTCGAAGATGCTCATGATGCCTGCCGCTCCTCCCCGGGTTCGGTCCCGTCGTCGTTGATCAACTCGCCCTGCAGTACCTCGCCGCCGGGACCGTCGTCGCGGGCGGGCTGCACCGGGCTCTCTATTTCCGCCAGGGGAGCGGAGTCCAGCAGCGAATCGCTGTGCGCCTCGGCTTTGTCGCTCCCGTTCGCGATGACCACCGCGATCCATGGCAGGAACACGGCGCCGGCAACCGCAATGATCTTGAACCAGCCGTCCACCACGAAGATCAGGATCAGGCACACCATGCGGATGCCCATGGCCAGGGCGTACTGGATCATGCGTCTGCGCATGTCCTCGGAATGGGCTCCCGCGGCATCCGTAATGCTGTGGACCTCCGAGTCACCGGAGAACCGCCCGGGTTCTCCGGCCGCGGTCTGTCCCGCATGGTTTTCAAGGGTCACGGTGGCTTATCACGCTCCAAAGGCTTGCATCAATTCTCTCACCATCGGCAGTGCCACCCAAACCCGCGCCGGAGCTGGCGATAAGATCGTCAGGCAGCCCATCCCACCTTTGCTACCGCGGCTCAGCGTGCCGCAGAATTCCGGAGTGTCTTAATGACTGAAGCAGTTTCCGCCCCCCGCAGCGTCCTCATCACCGGCGGCAACCGCGGCATCGGCCTGGCCATCGCCGAGGCATTCCTGGCCAACGGGGACAAGGTGGCCGTGACCTACCGCAGCGAGTCGCAGCTGCCGGACGGAATCCTGGGCGTCAAGGCGGACGTCACTGACGAGGCATCCGTGGACGCTGCCTTCAAGGAGGTCGAAGCCGCCCACGGCCCCGTTGAGGTTCTGGTGGCCAACGCCGGCATCACCAAGGACACGCTGCTGCTGCGCATGAGCGAGGACGACTTCACGTCCGTCATCGACACCAACCTCACCGGTGCTTTCCGTGTGATCAAGCGCGCCTCCAAGGGCATGATCCGGCTCCGCAAGGGCCGTGTTGTCCTCATCTCGTCCGTCTCAGGCCTCTACGGCGCCCCGGGCCAGATCAACTACTCCGCCTCCAAGGCAGGCCTGGTGGGCATCGCCCGCTCCCTGACCCGCGAGCTCGGGTCCCGTGGCATCACCGCCAACGTGGTGGCCCCCGGCTTCATCAACACGGACATGACCGCCGAGCTCCCCGAAGCCACCCAGAAGGACTACCTTGCCAGCATCCCGGCGGGCCGGTTCGCCGAGGCCTCCGAGGTGGCCAACGTGGTCCGCTGGATCTCCAGTGACGAAGCCGCCTACATCTCCGGCGCGGTCATCCCGGTGGACGGCGGCCTGGGTATGGGCCACTGACCCCTCCGCCAAACTAGCCCTCCGGGGCTTCTTTGTGGGACCCGGACAACGGAATCGGCACCGGCCGCTGGCATGATGGACAGCAGGCCTTCATGGATTTAGACGTATCGAACAAAAGGAGCCCCTGTGGGACTGCTGGACAACAAGACCGCCATCGTCACCGGATCATCGCGCGGCATCGGCGCTGAGGTAGCCAAGATCCTCGCCGGCGAGGGCGCCGCCGTCGTGGTGAACTACCGCCAGAAGGCGCCCCGCGCCAACAAGGTGGTCCAGGGGATCGAGGCCGACGGCGGGCGCGCCGTGGCCGTGGGCGCGGACCTCACCACCCAGGAAGGCGTCCAGGCCCTGGCTTCCGCGGCGATGGAGAACTTCGGTTCCCTGGATATCCTGGTCCTCAACGCCTCCGGCGGCATGGAAACCGGCATGGGTGAGGACTACGCGCTCAAGCTGAACCGCGACGCCCAGCTGAACATGCTCAACGCCGCGGTGCCGCTGATGAAGGAAGGCTCCCGCGTGGTCTTCGTGACCAGCCACCAGGCGCACTTCATCAACAGCGTCCCCACCATGCCCGCCTACGAGCCCGTGGCCCGCAGCAAGCGGGCCGGCGAGGACGCCCTGCGCGAGCTCATCCCCAGCCTGGCCGAGAAGGGCATCTCCCTGGTGGTGGTGTCCGGCGACATGATCGAGGGTACCGTCACCGCCACGCTGCTGGACCGCTCCACGCCCGGCGCCATCGAGGCCCGCCGCGCAGAGGCCGGCAAGCTGTACTCCGTGGAGGAGTTCGCGCAGGTGGTGGCAGGAATGGCGACCGCCGACGTCGAATCCGGCCACACCGAGTACGCCGGCGGCGCAGATTACTTCGGCAAGGGCGCGCAGCAGTAGCCCAACGAGCCAAAGAAGAAGGAGTCCGGTGCACCGGCACCGGACTCCTTCTTCTCTTGCGTTATTGAAAGACGTTCAGACGCCGGCGACGTGCCGGACGGCGTCGAGGTAGGGCATGTTGACCGCGGCGTCCGCCACCGCCCGGACGGCGGGTTTGGCGTTGAAGGCCACGCCGATGCCGGCCGCCCCCAGCATGTCCAGGTCGTTGGCGCCGTCGCCCACGGCCACCGTGTGCTCCAGGGCAATGCCCTCGGCGGCCGCCCATTCGCGCAGGTATTTCTCCTTGGCAGCGCGGTCCACCACGGCACCCAGCACCTTGCCGGTCAGCACGCCGTCGACGATTTCCAGCTCGTTCGCCTGCCAGTAGTCCAGGCCCAGTTCCTCAGCGATCGGCTGCAGGATCTGGTTAAAGCCGCCGGACACCACGGCCACCACATGCCCTGCCGCCTTGAACGCGGCCACGAGCTCGGCGGCCCCTTCGCTGAGTTTCACTTCCTGCCGGACGGAAAGGACGACGTCGGCCGGCAGCCCCGCCAGTACGGCCACGCGGGCGTGCAGGCTCTGGGTGAAGTCCAGTTCGCCCCGCATGGCGGCTTCGGTGACGGCGGCCACCTCTTCGAATTTGCCGGCATACGCTGCCAGGAGCTCGATGACCTCCTGCTGGATCAGGGTGGAATCCACATCCATGATCAGCAGCTTGCGCGGGGCGGACCGCAGGCAGGCAGGAACAAGGGCGGTGTCCTGGCCTTCGATGCCGGCTTCGGCCACGGTCCGGCGGAGGGCGGCGAGGCCGGCGGCGGTGGCATCCGGAAGGGCCAGTTCCGCCACCTGCACGCGGTAACGTTCGTCACCCAGGGAGTCTTCCCGCAGCACCTCGGCGCCGGCTGCGGCCAGAACGGAACGCAGCTGCTCCAGCCCGTTTGGAGTCATATTTTGGCCATAGCTGACCGCAGTCACGTTCGAAGTCATGCCTGCAATCTTATCGAGCCGCTGCCGGGTCCTTTGCATTCATTGCGCAAGTCCCCGCAACTGCGCAATCCCGGCGGTGGACGCGGCGTTTCGGCGCCCGGCCACCGGTTATCAGTCGGCCTCTTTTTTGTCCTAGTGTCTACTCCTATGAGTGATGTTCTGGAATTGTCTTCCGTCAGTGTTGTCCGAGGTAAGAAAACCCTGCTGGACAAGATTGACTGGGAAGTCAATGAAGGCGAACGCTGGGTCATCCTGGGCCCCAACGGTGCCGGAAAGACCACCCTCCTGCAGATCGCAGCCGCACGGCTCCACCCCAGCAGCGGAACCGCCGGCATCCTGGACGAGACCCTGGGCCGCGTTGATGTGTTCGAGCTCCGCCCCCGCATCGGCCTTTCCTCGGCAGCCCTCGCCACCCAGATCCCCGAACACGAGAACGTCCTCAACGTTGTGGTGACCGCCGCCTACGGCGTCACCGGGCGCTGGCGGGAAGGCTACGAGCGCGACGACGAACGCCGCGCCTTCCGCCTGCTGAACGAGTGGGGAATGGGCCCGCTGCTGAACCGGACCTTTGCCACCCTGTCCGAAGGCGAACGCAAGCGCGTCCAGATCGCCCGTGCCCTTATGACGGACCCCGAACTGCTGCTGCTCGACGAGCCTGCCGCCGGCCTGGACCTCGGCGGCCGCGAGGAGCTGGTGCACAAGCTCGGCGAACTGGCCAGCGACGAGGCGGCGCCGGCGATGGTCCTGGTGACCCACCACCTGGAGGAAGTCCCGCCAGGCTTCACGCATGCCATGCTCCTGCGCGACGGCGGCGTGGTTGCCGCAGGCCCGATCACCGAAGTCCTCACCGATGAGCACCTCAGCACCACGTTCGGCCTCGACCTTGATGTCACGGAGAGCGCGGGCCGTTACACCGCCACCGCGCGCCGCTAAGCGGCAAACATCACGTTGGACCTGCTCAGCAGCATCTTTGTGTCCATTGCCGGCCTCTGGGCCGGCACCATCAATGCGGTGGTGGGCTCCGGCACGCTGGTGACGTTCCCGGTGCTCATCGCACTGGGGATCACACCTGTGGTCGCCTCCATGAGCAACGCCATGGGGCTCGTGGCCGGCGGCGCCGCGGGAGCCTTCGGATACCGGCGGGAACTCAAGGGCCGCGGCCGCCAGCTGCTGCGCCTGCTCCCGGCGTCGCTCCTGGGCGGCGTCTCCGGCGCCTGGCTGCTCCTGCACCTGCCGGAACAGGTCTTCCACTACGCCGCCCCCGTGCTGATTGTCCTGGCACTCCTGATGGTGGTGTTCCAGCCCCGCCTGCAAGCCTGGGTCCGGAACCGCGAAGAGAATCCCGAGCACGCAGTGCGGGACAAACAGCACGGTGTCCTTCTGGTGGCGCTGGTTTACCTTGCCGGGGTCTACGGCGGCTACTTCGTGGCGGCGCAGGGAATCCTGCTGGTGGGGATCCTGGGCGTCTTCCTCACCGGCACCATGCAGAACGCCAACGCCATGAAGAACATCCTGGTGCTGGGCGTCAACTTGGTGGCCGCCGTCTCCTACCTGCTCTTTGCCTTCGACCGGATCAACTGGCTGGTGGTGCTGCTGATTGCCGTCAGCTCAAGCATTGGCGGTCTTCTCGGGGCGAAGATAGGCCGCCGGCTCGCACCAACAGTGCTGCGCGCCGTGATCCTGGTCCTGGGCCTGGTGGCACTGGGATTCCTGATCGCGAATCTCCTGAAATAATCGCCCGGTGACAATACACTATCTTGAGTCCGCGGACGATCCCCGGGTTTCCGACTACACCCGGCTCACCGATGTCCACCTGCGCAAGCTCCGCGAGCCGGCGGAGGGCATGTACATCGCCGAATCATCCCGCGTCCTTCGCCGCGCCCTCGCCGCCGGCCACCAGCCGCGGTCCTTCTTCCTGGCCGAGAAGTGGCTTGAGGACCTGCAAGACGTCCTTGACGCCTACCCCGGCGTCCCGGCCTTTATCGGCAAGGCGGCGCTGCTCGAGGAGATCACCGGCTTCCACCTGCACCGGGGCGCCATGGCCGCCATGCACCGTCCGGCCCCAGTCCCGCTGCCTGAACTCCTCGCAGGCGCCCGGCGGGTGGCCGTGCTGGAGGACATCGTGGACCACACCAACGTCGGTGGTTCCAAAGTAAAAGGGCCGGATCGGGCTCAGATGCAAGGACGATCACGGATCGCGGTCCTTGAGAACCTTACGGATCACACGAACGTAGGGGCGATTTTCCGGAGCGCCGCAGCCATCGGCGTCGACGCTGTCCTGGTCTCGCCACAGTGCGCCGACCCGCTCTACCGACGTTCCATCCGGGTGTCGATGGGGACCGTGTTCCAGGTGCCTTGGACGCGGATCGAGTCGTGGCCTGGGGACCTTGAGGTCCTCAAGGAAGCAGGCTACTTCGTGGCCGGCATGTCGCTCGGCGAAGGTGCCATCACTCTTGATGAGCTGGTCGCCCAAGACCATCCGAACCTGGCGCTGGTCTTCGGAACTGAAGGCGATGGGCTGAAGCCGGAGACTGACCACATGCTCGACGCGCGCGTAACAATTCCGATGATGAATGGCGTGGATTCGCTGAATGTTGCGGCGTCATCCGCTGTGGCGTTCTACGCGACGAGGTAGCCGGTGCCGGAGGATAGCTTCAGAACCACACCAGCCATAAGAACCGTGCCCTTGAGATCCAGGAGGACCGCCGGGTGAGACCTGCCACCAGTGAACGCGCCCGCGGCGGGCTGTACCTTGCTGATTTCACGCTTCCCGCCGTGCGGTGCAGGGAAGGGACGTTCGGATTCGCGGAGTTCCGGCAACTGGAGAAAGCCAGGCAGCTGGGCTGGCCCGACGATGTGCTCGAACAATGGGTCTACGACCACGCCGGGAATGACTCCTTCCACTGACTACGGAGAGATTGATCTCAGCAACGTCAACTGGCAGGTGGAGGACTTGCCTGTCGTCGATTTCATTGTGCTGCCAACGGGGCCGTCCGACGTTGACGCCATTGAGCATTACGCAGAAAACCCGGATCACTGGATTGCTGTGCGCAGGC
This sequence comes from Arthrobacter sp. Y3221087, assembly GCF_059089905.1. Classification (NCBI taxonomy): domain Bacteria; kingdom Bacillati; phylum Actinomycetota; class Actinomycetes; order Micrococcales; family Micrococcaceae; genus Arthrobacter; species Arthrobacter sp. Y3221087. The sequence goes on along the minus strand of NZ_JBNHFE010000001.1, from coordinate 1,894,912 downwards.
ACGGCGTGCACCTGGGCGTAAAGCCCTGCTGGGAGGTCCACGGGACCTGGAATCGGTGGCCCATCCTGCTCGACCGGGACCTGGTCACTCCCGGGGATCGGGGGCTTCAGCTCGTCGAAGGACGCACCTGAGAATGTCAATCTGACTTGAGCCCACATTATTGTGAAAGTGCAGTCTGATCGGGGCCCACTTGAATATCTCAACCTGAAGTAGGGCTGGTGTGAAGACTTGGTCCCCCATGGACCCGCTGACCAGCGCCGGCGAATGCAAGCAGTCAGCGGAGGCTAGTGATGGTCAGGCTCCGTGCACGCCTGCTCATACTGATCACCACAACGAGGACGCCAAGTGGACATCCAGACGGAATTAAGCCGGTGGGTTATGGGTTCAGGGGTGTGAGATGGGCCTAGGTGAGGCATTATTCCGGTAAATCGACCAGCCCAACAAAAGACTGTTGTCCTGTGAAGTCCTCAGATAGGCTGACCCTGCCTGGGGGAGGCGATCAGCATTCCTTCTCGCATAGCTCAATGAAGAGCAGCCAACGAGGGGGAACTTATGAAGCATCGAAGCAAAGTCGTCTGGTCTTTATGTGCAACGCTGTTTGCGGCGTCTTTCGTCGCCGGCCCTAGCCCAGCTAGCGCTGAAAACTCATCCGAAAGCAAATCAAAGGAACAGGGTCAAACGGCCACAGCACCAGCGGCTGTGGAGCTCGTCACATCAACCGTTCCCCAACAATTAGCTGCCCTTGAGCAGTCAACCTGCGCCGTACCTGCCGAGGGTGAAACGGGAATCTGCATTACGCCCACAAAGAAGAGTCCCGATCCCAAGAAGGAAAAGTCCGGGACACTCACGCCGATGACGGTTCAGCCGATCCCATCATGGTGTGCAGAGGCAGGCGTACTTGATCAAGGTCAGTACCGGGCCAGCCGTTACCAGGCATGCGGGTCTTGGGGCTACAGAATGAACGTGGTCAAGGTAGTGAACGGCACGCAAACCATCACAGGCGTTATGGACTTCACCGTTACCGGGTTTCACTACGGCGCCCAAGACATCCCAACCGTCGCACATCAGATTACGGTGATCCCAAGCAGCATGACAGGGGATGCCGTCGGAACAACAGCAACAGCAACCGCTGGCTGCTGGACCAACTGCATAGACGGCTCAGTGGATTTCGGTACACAAGTGCTCACACCCGGGAACGGCTCGTCCGGGTAATTCTTCTACTCAACGACAGCGACTTCTCAAGGCGCGGTGGGACCGACGGGCAGCAACTGGAACCTGACATTCAAGGCCCCCTCGGCAACTAACACTATCCAGCTTGGGTCGTATTCGCTCAACGTCAGATGCGACACTGCAGTCCCCGGGATTTCCACGACAGGATGCGTTATCCCTGCCCTCACACCGTTCATCCAATACCAGGGGTTCAGTGAGTTTGGTGCACACGTGACTTTTGCCCAGCAAAGCGGCCTTCCCGGTGCGCCGTTCGACGCTCCGCTGCACCGGCTGACAGACGACTTTCTCCGAACCAAGAACCGCACGACGGCGTGCCCGGCCAGTTACTTCCGTCCACCAGGAAAATCATGCGACGAGTATCCGTTTGCTTCCACACATGAAGGCGCATTCACTGGCGGCGGCCGGGCAAGGACGTGGCCTTGGTGCCTTGTGGTCCTCACAAACGTCCCATCCACCGGAGCCACAGGCTACAGCGTATGCATGATAGACGAGGCCGAAAACTCATATGCTGGTTCTCTCCTCAACAGCGTCCTCTATGTCCCCATGCGAGTAATTGAGGCAGACGCATTTCATGTCGACATCCAATGAGAGGCAGCGGCACTTTGATCGAATCAGCAACTTTCGTGCTCAAGGCATTCGAGCATGTCGTGGACTTCGTAGTGGAGCCATTTCCTCCGACAGATCCCGCAGCTGCCCTGCAGGCGGCCATGCGTGGTGAGAGGCAGGAAACGCCGTTAATGGTTCCACTGATTTACACCGGCATCGCTGCGGGGCCAGTCGACCTGGCTATCGAGGTCCTCAGCAAGAGACCGGAGAATACCGCGACGGACTGGGAGGACATTCACGAGTTGTCCCTGACGTTCCCTGAAGGCAAGGCATACTTCAACGAGCCCACAGGCCGGGACAAGAAGGATATAGGGACCATTGAAGGCGAGCAGAAGGGCACCTACCGCGTCCGGCTTCACGCCACCGGGCGCGACACCGCCTTTGACGATGTCGTGGAGTCGCCAGTTGAGCGTCACCTGGTCCAGTTCTGGAAGGAGCCACCATCACCGGCGTCTGTCCTGTCATCGCAATCAGAACGAGGCAAGAGCCTGCCACGTTTCATAAAAATGTGGCAGGGACCACCCGGTGCCACGGCCGGCAGCGAACCACAGCTGCTAAACAGCCCGCCCGAACAGCGGTAGTCGCAGACCGAGGAGGCGGGCGCCGGTTCAGCCGGTGCCCGGCCCCCTAGCACACACGGCCAAACGCTCACCTACTATTAGCGCCTGCCGATTCAATACGCACCTGAAGTAAGCTGCCTAAGCGTCTGCATGCTGCTGGTTTTTGGTGTGGGCGAGGCGGTAGGAGTCGGTGCCGGTTTCGATGATGGTTCCTTTGAAGGTGAGCCTTATCGGACCCGGAAGCCTTTCTCCGCGGCGGCTGTTCCGAGGCCGATGAGCAGGTGGGATTTGCCGGTTCCGGAGTCCCCGATGAGGCACAGAGGCTGGCCTTTGCGGATCCAGTCGCCGGTGGCGAGGGTATTGATGGTTGCCTGGTTGATGTTGGGGTTGGCGTCGTAGTCGAAGTCGCCGAGCCATTTATCAGCCGCAAGGAGATCTGTCGGCCCGCCATCCCGACACCGCCAGGTATTAGTCCCCGAGCTGCACCCATGAGGTCGAGCTCACCTAGCCCGACCGTCGGTGATTCGGACTGGCGAGAGTGATGCAGTCATTTCGTCGCGTCGGCGGCGAAGGTGCACCAGGTTCTCCTGGAGGGCTTTGACCTCGCCCAGCCACTGGTGCTGCCGGGCTTCATCTAGGCGGGCTTCCGCGTTCGCAGTCATATCGTCTATTCGTGCTGCTTGTGCGGGGTCGACCTGCAGGAATCGGCATTTGATGCAGGCGTGTTCGTGCACGCAGGGGGTGGCGTAGGGACGGTGACAGGTCCCTAGAGCGACCCGGCGCAGGAGGAAGTGTTGTTCGAACTCTTGCCATTCCTCGGACGATGCCGGGCGCAACTCATGGCTCGGACGGGTTTCCCTGCGGCGTTCAATAAAAGCGTGGTGGGCCTGGATGACGTGCTCGGAGAACACGGCTGTGTAGCCGCGGGTGGTTTCCAGGTTCAGGTGTCCAAGGAGGGTGGAGACGATATGCAGGGGTAGGCCTGAGCCTACGAGCTCGGTGGCGAAGAGTCGTCGAAAATCGTGGGGTGTGAAAGTTACGGGCATGCCGCCATCGCTGAGGCCTGCGTGGGAGGCGATGCCGATGAGTAGCTTCCGAACGTAGTGATTGGACAGAACGTTTTGGGTGGGCCCGACCAGCCGGGCGAACAGGTGAGGCAAGCGATCGCTGAAGGTTTTGTCGTTGGGATCGTATGGGGTGGAAAGTGGCACGGCTTGGCCGGTGCCGCGGGCGCGCCGTTGAACCTCGACGAGGATTTTGACCAGTTCAGGGGACATTGGGATTAGTCGCTCCTGGTCAGTCTTGGACGGCACGATGTGCAGGAGCGGCACGATGGTGTTGGTTGTGGGAGCCACATAGTGGCGGAGGGACAGCTGAGTCAGCTCCAGTAGTTCTTCGATCCGGACTCCGGTTTCCTTGAGGGTTGATGCCACGGTCCAGCCCCAGAAGCTGTCGGCTTCGACAGCGGTGATGTCGGCCCGTTTTCCCACCGGAACGGGTGGTCTGGAACCTGCCTCGGCGCTTATCACCTCTGCCCAAATCCTGGCGCGAGTGTTCGCCTTGGTCCGTACGGGCGGATCGTGGCGCCGATAGGTCACCCCGTCGACGGTGTACGTCTCCAGGTGGACGGCGGCCACGGTGCGTTCGAGCAGGCTGTGGCCTTTTCCTTCAGGTCCTCAGCGGAGCGCATGAACCGCGGCAAGAGCGGTGTGAGGGATCGGGTGCGTTGCTGCATTCGTGCCGCCACCTGGCGTCGGCGCTTGGAATAGGCCTTGGATTCGGCGCGTGGAAGTGGGATTGGTGCGACCCAGATGGCCCAGCGTTCGGGTTGGTCGTGCGACCACTCGGCGATGTCCCGGTAGAGGGCCCGGACGGCGAAGAATGTTGAGGCTGTTTCGTTGCGTGGTGTTCCTCCCAGCGTGGTCTTGATGCGTTCGCGCCACTGGACGGCAACGTCCGGGGCAAGATGCAGGTTCTGTTGGGCGGGGTTGATGTCGAGTACCTCGGCCCAGAACAGCCGGATCAGCCTGTAGGAAAGGCCTTCAAGCGAGCCGTAATCCATGTTGGGTTTGAGCTCTTCGAGGTAATCGATGAGCAGGTTTCTGACTCCTGATTCCGGGATGCCGTAGCGTCGGACCAGGGTTTCAACGGTGTGTCTGCGGTTGACCACGTTTGCATGCCAGGCCGCCCGCAGCGTCGCGGGCTCGCCGGCGAGAGGTCCGAGGGTGACCAGCAGTTCCCACGCCAGGTGCTCCTTGGCGTGCCGCGTGCTGGTACGAGCGGTGTGTGAATAGGCCAGGATGTCTTCCCCGGTCAGCTGGGCCAAGCGTTTTCCCGTTCTCACCATCACCCTCGCAATGGCGTTCTCAGCGTTCCGGCGCACGAGTTGGTGCGCTGCCACGTATTGGGGAAGGCTACGCATGCGCGGCGTTTCCTCCGGTTCGGCGGCGTCCAGGAAACTGACAGCTCCTTGGCTGAGGTTCCACTGCTTCGAAGAGAACATCCACTCGTAGGACGGGCGGACAAGCCGGGCCCGGACGATGCTCGTCAGGCCCAGGCTGATCTGCTGCCTCGGTCGTGCCAGCCGTCCGCTGAGTTCAACGAGGCCAGTTCTCGGTGCTTGGTCCAAGCCGGATGCGAACCAGCGTTCATCCCATGTTTCCCCAGGAAAGTGCAGCAGCCATTCCAAAACTGCGCGTGTAGCACGGCTGGTGGATCTTTCACGCTTTGGGCTCCTCCCGTAGGCGCCGTTACTGCGATCAACCCAGGCGAGGGCTTCCTCAGCTCCAAGCGACTGTAGATGCCGAAACTCCCACTGTTCGTCCTGCGGACCCAGAATGCCGGCGTCGTAGGCTGGACGGGGCATTGCCTTATTCCCTGCCGTAACAGCACTGTCAGCCTGCAGCCGCAACTCCTTGACGCGTGTCGAGGTTTGGGCTGCGGCGACCTGGGCCGCCGACCGGAGGTCCTGCGTGACGATTTCGCCCGTCATTCCCGCAGTCCCAGCAGTTCGCGCAAGGCCGCGTCGTCGTACTCCGGCTCGATGCCCGGCGCCTCCTGCGGAGGCCTGGCGTAGTGCTCCAGGACTTTCTGCAATACGTCCTTCATCCGGGGCTGGGTGTAGATGGTTGTGGTCGTGACGTTTACGTGGCGAAGCACGGTTTGTACGTCGACAAGAGTGAACGCGGGATCGGCGATCATCCGTTCAGCGGCCGTGTGCCGCAGATCGTAAAGGGTCCAGTTCGAGCCCAACTTTTTCTGCGCTCTGGCGAACATCTGCCGCGCAGCCGCGTACTCAAGCGGTCGCCGGTTCTTGGGGTGCAGCGTCCACCAGACGCGATCCCCGGGTGAGGCCGGCTGACCTTCGCGCATGTACAGCGCCAACCACACGAAAGCATCAGGGCTGGCGGGAATGAGATCGCGATTGCGGGTTCCCTTGCTCGTCACTACCAGCGTGTGTTCCCCGAAGTCGTAATCCCCGTGCCGTAATCCAAGTAGCTCCTCCGCACGGGCGCCGCTGCTAAGCCAAAAGGACAGCAAGGCCCTGTCCCGGTGACTTGTCAGTCCGTTGAAATAGACACCATAGCCGCGTCCGGGATTCCCCGCCACGCTGGTTTTGGAACACGTTGCCGGTAAGTCCCCCGCCGTGGTGGTCGAAACTGCTCCATTGGGTTGTGGTGCGCGTAAGCCCTTGTCCCTGAGCTCCGCTGCCGGGGCACTGGGTTGACCAGCGGGCCAAAATTCATCTCGAGGGCGAAGTCGTAAAAGCTAGATAAGACCGTGAGCTCATGATTGATCGAATTGGCTGAGAACGTGGCGCCTGGTCCTCGCTTTCGCGTCACTGTGTTGGTGGTGACGGTCTGGTCGCTCCCCCTTCGCAAAGCGTTCGCCGTGGGGGAAGCCCGCATGTGTTCCACCAACGCCCTGACATCAAGTCGTTCAGCCCGTTCCCAAGGTACGAACCGGTCATGAAGAAATCGGAACCAGCGCAACAAGTCGTAGGCGTAACTTCGGAGTGTTGAAGGAGAACAGTCGGAGGCCGAAAGGTCACGCAGGAACGACGAAACAGCCATGTGTTCCGTGTCCGGGAAAATCAGCCTGTACGGCAGACCAGCATCTGCCTTCAGCACCCTGCCCACAATGCATGTCACAGGTTCAGCCTCTCTGACGAGGGTTTCCAATGGACCAACACAAGGTGCAGTTAACATGCCGGACCCACCACTCGTTCTCCACACGTTGACGCCCGCCGCCATAAATGACCTTCGTGACAGCACTTGTGAGATTGTCATACCGGATATGCTTCATCGGGACACCGCCTAAAGCGTTGAATGCTTCGATATGGCCTTCCAGGAAGGCCTCCTGCCCGCAGGTCGGATATATCCGGTGCACGGACTTCCCGGAGTGGGAGAGCCGGAACGCGAACATGTAGCATCGGGTGCGGACTCCGCAGATGTCGACCCACACGTCCCCGAAATCGACTTCAGCCTCAGCCCCAGGTGCGTGTTCCTGGGGGACAAAGACCTCCAAGATTGCTTTCCCGGCCTCGAATGCGATCGCGGCCCGGCGGACTTTCACATACTGGCGCACCGTCGAATAAGAAATCACTGCCTGGTGTTCGTCTACCAACCGGTCAAAGACACGCTGGGCAGTGTGGCGCTGCTTCCGCGGAGCATCAACATCAGCGAGCAGCATCTGATCGATCAGGGCCCTGTACCGATCCAGCTTCGGGGAGGAGCGGGCGGAGACTCTACGAGATGGGGGTTCCGCCGCGGCGAGGGCCTGCCGGACTGTCCTGCGGGACACACGATGCGCCCTGGCAAGCGACCGAATCGAGAGTCCTCTGACCCGTGCATCCCGACGGATCCTTGCAAATAACTCCACCCTCAACCCCATCACTGCCTTCCATCGTCGGAAAAACACTTTGATGAAATCAACGGTGGGGTGGGCTCAGCTCAAACTGCGATTCATCTCCCGGCGAGCCGTCAGGTGGGTCCCAAACAGACTGCGAAAGTGGTACCAACTCAAACTGCCATAATCAGACCTGGATGCCAATTTCCTTACCCACCCGCCGAGTGGTGGCTAGCTTTGCAGTCCACCGGTCCGGCCAGCCCGCGGCGACCCACTCGGCTTGGGGCTGGTGTCCCAGTCCGCCGAGATGGACGACCTCGTCTATGGCAGTCTTTTGCCGGGCGGTAACCGACGACACCACATCGAGCGGTCCGTCCCAACCGTATCCGTCAAGAAACGCCGTGATCCTGGCTCCACGGTCCAAGGTTTCATCGAATCCGCGGGTTCGGAGCTCTGTCGGGTCGTCCTCAAACGGCGCGAACCATTCAAGGGCATACGCGACATCGCTCAGTCGGTCGCCGAGGCGGGCGACGTCCCAATCGAACCGGCCGACGGCAACACCGTCACGCCACGCAAAGTTCGCAGGCTGCGGGTCGCCATGACAAATTACGTCGCCGGGTGAGAACGGTACCGCCCACATCGCATCTGCGGGAGGCTCCCAGCCTGCTGTTGCGTCATGGACCCTGCGCAGCAGCTGACCTGCAGAACGGACAGACTCATTGCTGAGCTGGTGGCCCATGCATCCGGGCCGGCTTCGCCGGGGATGTATGTCACGTAACTCGAGGCCGCCGCGGACGCTGATTGTTGCGGGAACGGGCAATTCCGAACCACGCAAATGCTTGAGCAGGGCGTGCACCGTTGATGTCCATGGCTTCGCTGGCCGCTCAACGACATTCCGATTGATGCGGACCTCACGTTTTTGTCCCACCTGAACAGGTTAGCGGTCCCTATACGCGTACCCACCTGCATTTTGGTCCCGGCAGCACATGACATCGCCGCGCCAACGACACAGCACGGCCGAAAGGCACCTTGATGGCTTCAAAGGTGCCTTATGCCTGACACACTGTGAGCATGCTCAAACAGGAAGTCTTGGACGCTGCCCTGGCTCGGGCCGATGCTCTGAGGAGGCGGGACGGTGAGCAGTTACGCCGCTTGCTGCATTCTCAGTTTCGCTGGGTTTCGCATAAAGGACACCACTTTGACCGCGATACGTACCTCGAATCCAACGTCAAAGGCCAAAACACGTGGCACGCTCAGGTTCTTGAAGCGCCGGACATCACGATCCTGGGAACAGCGGCTGTGCTTACCTGCACCGTAAGGGATGATGTGTCGAATGGCGCGGGGCGAAAGGAGTACCGCATGCCAATGACCCAGGTCTGGGTTTACGAGGGAACCTGGAAACTCGTTGCAGGCCATGCCGGCCCGCTTATTGAGTCTGTATAGAGCGACTGCACCGGCCCATTGACGGGACGATCTAGACTCTGAGCCATGTTGGGGACCGGCAAGGTTGAAATCAGCGATGGCCTCATTGTGCTTCGCCCTCTGAACATGGGGGATGCAGACGCCCATCTCGCCGGGGAGGATGCTGAGCTGGTGCGTTGGCTGAACGGAGGCCCTGGCACTGAAGAGTCGGTTCGACGGCACATCGAGCGCGTTGAGAAGATGTGGCAGGACGGCGGACCCGTATTTACTTTCGGGATCCGGCTCCTGGCCGAAGATAGCCTCATCGGAACGATAGACGTCCAACTCCGCCAGGATGCTTACCACCGTGATCAAGCCAATCTTGCCTACGGGCTATACCCTGCATGGCGCGGATATGGGTTCGCCACCCGGGCAGTGCGCCTCGCTCTCGAGTTCTTGCGGCCAGAGGCCAATGTCCATTCAGCACTGATCCGGGCCGACCCGGCGAACGTGTCATCGGCTGCAGTAGCCCTTAGGGCCGGCTTCAGGCTAACGAAACCTGGTGCCGAAACTGGCGACGGTCACGACTGGTACGAGTACGTGCTGCGCTAAAGGAGCGCCTGAAACCCCTGGTTCCTTTGCGGGTTATCGGTGATCGATGATCAGTTTGTCCAGGATATGTCTGTTCATTTCCATCGAGTCGATATCGGGATGGTTAGCCGCAGCCCATGCGGCCAAAGCAGCACTGTAGTTGGTGAGCGGCCCGCCGGGATCGGGCACGCGGTTCGCTTCGGCCCGCAACTTATTAATGGCTGCTTGCGCCTGCGCCGGCAGCGCCGGTTTTTCGCCTTGCCTTACATCCGGAGGGGACATGTACCGACTCCAGGCTTCGCTGTAGCGTTTCAGCACTGTATTCAGTTCTTTGTCGTCCATGGCTCAATTATGAGGGCGAGGGGGTGCAAGAAAGCCCTCAAGTCAGCCGTGGTTCTCAGGGGCGGCGTGGAGTCTACTGGAGAAGATCCCCAAGCGGCCGTCCAGCCAGCCACCGGCCAACGCACATAGTGGCCTTGCTTGTTCAAATGGAAGAATTCGAGGATGACAATGGCTGCTGCGACTATCCCTGCCCGCCTTCGGCCCACGCTTGGCGCCTTGGTGTCCGCGTGCAGGGACGACGAGAGGGTGCGCTCAGCCTGGCTCGAAGGCTCGATCGCGCAAGGTGTAGCGGACGACTGGAGCGATATTGACCTGCATCTGGTGGTTGAGGAGCCGGAGGAGTTCGACGCTCAAGGCTGGCTGAGCGCGATCATCCCGCTAGTTCTGGCGGACTCTATTCCCGGGGTGCCGGGAGCGCTGATATGCCTCACGCCGGACTGGATCCACATTGATCTCGTTCTGCACTCAAGCGCCGAGAATTTGCCGGATAACCAGCGTGAGGTGCTTTTGGATCGTGATGACGACAGCGTCGCGAGCACGGCCGTGCTCGCGCCCGGCCCTGGCGATCCCTACTTCCCCGAGCAGCAAGTATGGATCTTCCTGTACTTCATGGGGACAGCCATCGCTGCCCATCACCGCGGTGACCTGATAGCCCTCCTGCATACAACTTCGACAATGCGGGATCGGCTCCTGATCCAGTTAATGCTTGCGGAAAACGGGGTAGAGGCAGAGGCCGGAGCCAAGAGAACTACGAGGCATCTGAACGCCGAACAGATGGACTGCCTTCGTTCCCTGCCCGCCCCCGCGGTTAGTGAAGCGTCCTTGCTCCAGGCGCTGAAAGTGATCGCAGCGGAGTATCTCAGACGGGCATATCGGCTGGCGCGCAATTGCCAGGCTGTTTGGCCAGATGAGCTCGAACTCGCGACCAAGCGCCTCTGGGCCCGGGAGCTCGGCTTCAACCTCTAGCCGCCAGCCCAGCGTCTTTCCTTGAGTTGCACACAGTCAGCGGATCTGCTGGTCAAGGTTTTGCTGGTCGTAGAGCTCCCGGGATTCTCCGATCGCGTCTTTGTGCTCCAGGGACCAGTCAGCGAGCTGTTTGACCAGCATGGTGAGGCTGTTCCCGCGTTCGGTGAGTTCGTAGGTGACCTGGCCGGGACGGTGGCGTACACAGTCCGGTTAACCAGTCCCGTTCAAGGCGACTCATCGTGAGCGTCAGCATGCGCTGTGAAATCCCGTCGATGGCCCGCTGGAGCTCCCGGAAGCGTCTTACCCCGGAGGCCAGCTCCACGATGACCAGCACCGACCACTTGTCACCGATGCGGTCGAGGACGTCCCGGATCCCGCAGTCAGGATGGCTGGCGGCGGCGTGCTGGCAGGGTGCTCACTGGTTCACCTGACCCCGGAGGAGCTGCCCGAGGTTCTCGCTGAGCTTCGCCGCGTCCTCAAACCACAGGGGCACCTGCTTACGGCTTCTTTAAGGGCGAGCGGTTCAGTTGTAGTCGGCGGTAACGGTACGGGTCTTGCCGTCGATACGCATAGTGCCTCCGTGGGGAATTATCCATTGTGGGCGGGTATGGCCAAAGGGTACGCCAACACAAACGACCGCCTGGGGGTTGTAGACGGCGATTTGTTCGAGGATGGTTTCTCTTTGCACCGCCCGGAGCCGTTCGCGTTCGTCCTTGGTCGGAACAGGAGCGTGAAGAGCGCTGACCGGTGGGCGGGCGACGAGTACGCCTGCGACAACTTCGAGAATGCCTCGCGCACCGAGCGCGCGCACCCAGCGCTTCACTTGGTCTGCGGAAGGTGTCTCTTCGCTGGTCTCGAGGAGCAGGATCGTGCCTGCGAGGTCTTCCCTGGATGGTATCCGATCAGCCAGTGCAATCTGATCGATGACCTCGAGGCAGCCACCCCATGTTCTTCCTTCGACAACCGCTTCCGGGCCGGCCCATGTCCACTGGTCACTGGGCTCACGCACACCGAACTCAGTCAGCGACCGGGGATCTGTCCAGGGGACACCAAAATCCTCTGACTCACCTGGCTCCGTTAGGTTGATGACGCCGCCGTCCAAAAGTGCGGCGCGCAACGATGTCAGATGCACTTCGTCCGGATGCGGTCCCGCTCCTAAATGAACCTGAGTCGAACCGCCGTAATAGCTGGGGATTCCGAGACTCCAGAGCAGGTTGTGCAAATTTGTGTTGTCGCTGTAACCCAAGAAAGGCTTTGGACTGTCGGCCAGCACTTCGGTGTCAATGTGGGGGACGACTGTTATCTGGTCGTCGCCGCCGAGGGTCGCCAGAACAGCCCGGATTGTCGGATCGGCGAAAGCTGCTGTTATATCCGCGGCGCGCGCCTCGGGGCTGGCGCCCAGCAGCCGTGTCGTCGGGTATTCGACCGGCACCAGTCCCGTCGCCTCCGTCAGCCGTCGCATTGCCTGCTCATGGACTGCCTCGGACACTGCAGGAGCCGCAAAGGCGGGCGACAGAACTGCAACACGGTCAGCGGCTTTGGCCTTCGGAACTTTGATGAACGGCTGTGGCGTCATTCCATGATTAGACCAAAGAAGACAAGCGAGCCCCCGCAGTAACCGCGTGTTTAGGACGGAATTCTGTCCGGATAACCAGCGCACGGGTGCTTGCTGCGCGTTCTGACCTGGCCGGGGAGACGGAGGGCACCGCCAGCACCCGGCTCATTACAGCCCGTCTCTGGGCTGCTCGTGGCCATGTTGTGGCCATCTCCGGGCCCAGGTGCATAGCCAAGCCCACTCTTGGCCCAGCTTCGGGCTGGTTCCGGGCAAGAGACGGGCTGATTGTGGCTGGAAACTCGTTGCAGGCCACGCAGGCCCGCTCACTGAATCTGTATAGGGCGACTGCACCGGCGAGACTAACCGGCTCCGTGGCACACGTCATTTAGCTAAGACCAGCTTCGGCTGCTGGGACGATCCAGAATCTGAGCCACGTTGGGGACCGCCGAGGCTGAAATCAGCGATGGATTCATTGTGCTCCGCCCTCACTGGCTGAACGGAGCACATTGCAACCACCACCAACGTTGGCGCCATCTTCCGGTCCGCCGCCGCCCTGGACATCGACGCCGTCCTGGTTTCGCCCCAGTGCGGCGACCCCCTCTACCGCCGCAGTGTCCGGGTCAGCATGGGAACGGTGTTCCAGGTTCCCTGGGCCCGGCTGGACAGCTGGCCGCAGGACCTCCAGGTCCTCAAGGACCACGGCTTCGAAGTGGCCGCCCTGGAGCTCACGGCGGATGCCCAGGACGTGGACGTTGTGGCGGCGCGGAACCCGGACAGGCTCGCCCTGGCGCTCGGCACCGAAGGCGCCGGAATGAGCGCGGAGACGCTTGCCGCCGTCGACCTCGCCGTGAAAATCCCCATGCGGAACGGGGTGGATTCGCTCAACGTCGCTGCGGCGTCAGCCGTGGCCTTCTGGGAACTGCGGGCACGCGCCTAGCCGGTTCGTCAACACCACTGGCGTCCGCTATGATTGATAGCTGGTTGTCCTGCTGATTCCGTTTCGGCCTCCGGCAGGAACCATCCCATTCATACCTGGCAGCTGGCAAAATCCAGCGCGTGAACAAAGGTCCCATTATGAAGTCTGACATCCACCCGAAGTACGAAGCTGTTGTTTTCAACGACCTGGCTTCCGGCACGAAGTTCCTGACCAAGTCCACCGTTTCTTCCTCAAAGACCATCGAGTGGGAAGACGGCAACACCTACCCGGTCATCGACGTCGAAATCTCCTCCGAGTCCCACCCGTTCTACACGGGCAAGCAGCGCATCATGGACTCCGCCGGCCGCGTCGAGCGCTTCAACGCTCGCTTCAAGGGCTTCGGCGGCAAGAAGTAATTCTTCCTCCAAGCTTCTTCGGAAGGCCCGCACCGGCAACGGTGCGGGCCTTCCTGCTTTAACACCGCAGGCCCATTTGCGGCAGGATGGAGGACATGAGCCAGCACCCCCTTCCGCATCCTGATTCCCGCAAGAACCTGCACGGCGAGTACAAGGTGCCGGGCGGGAAGCTGGTGGTGGCGGACCTGTCCGTGGCTGACGGGCACCTGGCGGACGTCTCCATCAGCGGCGACTTCTTCCTGGAACCGGACGAGGCCCTGCTGGCCATTAACCGTGCGCTGACCGGCCTGCCCGAATCCACGCCCGCCGCCGAGCTCGCCGCGGCCGTCACAGCCGCGCTTCCGGCGGAGGCCGCCCTGTTCGGCTTCTCCGCCGACGCCGTGGCCGTCACGGTGCGCCGCGCGCTGGCCAAGGCCACTTCCTGGACCGACCACCACTGGAACGTCATCCCGCCCACAGTCCTGCCCACCGAGATCAACGTTGCCCTGGACGAGGTCCTCACCGAGGAAGTCGGTGCCGGCCGGCGCAATCCCACCCTGCGGTTCTGGGACTGGCAGGAGCCGTCCGTGGTCATCGGCAGCTTCCAGTCCGTCCGGAACGAGGTGGACCCCGGCGGCGTGGCAAAGCACGGCATCAAGGTGGTCCGCCGGATTAGCGGCGGGGGAGCGATGTTCATGGAGGCCGGCAACTGCATCACGTACTCGCTGTACCTGCCGCAGACGCTCGTTGACGGGCTCAGCTTCGCCGATTCCTACCCCTTCCTGGACGCCTGGGTCATGGCAGCGCTGGAGAAGCTGGGCATCACGGCCTTCTACGTGCCGCTCAACGACATCGCCACGGACCAGGGGAAGATCGGCGGCGCGGCGCAGAAGCGGCTCGCCAACGGCGGGATGCTGCACCACGTCACCATGAGCTACGACATTGACGCGGACAAGATGGTGGAGGTACTCCGGATCGGCAAGGAGAAACTCTCGGACAAGGGGACCCGCAGCGCCAAGAAGCGCGTGGACCCGCTCCGCCGGCAGACCGGCCTGGCCCGGACAGAGATCATCGAGGCCATGGCGGAGGTGTTCACCGGGCGGTACGGGGCCACCACCTCAGCACTCACCGAGAATGAACTGTCCCTGGCCCGCGAGCGCGTGGCCACGAAGTTCGGCACCGAGGAATGGCTCCACCGGGTTCCCTAGTCAGCGGGATGGCACCACGACGGCGGCCTGTGCGGTGAGTGCCCGGAGCAGGTGGCTGCGCTCCTCCACGATGATGCGGCGCAGCGCCCGCGGGGCGCCGGCATGCGCAGCCAGCCATTCATCGGTCCTGCGGAGCACCGGGTGGTCTGCAGGTTCCATGCCCTCCGCCAGGTTCTGGTTCAGGGGGAACAGGCCGCGGACGATCCTGCTGGCGATTTCGATGCTCCGCCCGTCCCACACGCCGCGCAGGCACTCAAAATACGGTTCCACGTACGGATCCAGGAGGCCGGCCGGGGCGGTGGTGAAGCCGCTGATGGTGGCGCTGAGCAGTTGGTTGGAGAGTGCGTTGCCGTGGACGGCTTCCTGCCATGCGGCGGCTTTGACGGCAGGGTCCGGCCGGGCGGCGACCGCTGTAGCGTGGCCGGCACGCCCGGAAGCGGTGGTGTCCCGCGCCAGTTCGGCATCGAGTTCGGCAAGGGTTGCCTGGCCGTTGGCGGCGAGTGCGTGCCAGATATGCCAGCGCAATTCGGCGTCCACAGCCAAGCCCTCGACGGGTGCCGAGCCATCCAGCAGCCCGCGCAGGCGGGGGAGCAGGGCGGGGTCATTCCTGCTGAGCGTGCCCACCGTCCTGGCCCAGGCCAGCTGGTGGTCGGACCCGGGGACGGCACGGTCCAGCTCAGCATTGACAGCCGCCAGGAACGGGGACCGTACGCCCTCCCGTCCGGCAGCGGGCGTGTAGCGTTCGACGGCGGTGCAGGCGTTCTCGAGGATGGTCAGCAGGACCCCAATCCCGGTTTCCGCGGGGCCGAACGCTGCCACCGCGTCCACGTAGCGTGCGGCCGGGCTTTCCCCGTCCCGGGCCGAATTCCACAGCGCCGTCCAGCACAGGGCCCGCGCCATGGGGTCGGTGATCCTGTCCAGTGACTCCAGGACGGTGTCCAGGGAGACCGAATCAAGCCGGACTTTGGCGTAGGTCAGGTCGTCGTCGTTGAGGAGCAGCAGCGCGGGCCGTGGCCTGCCGGCCAGTTCCGGCACTGGTGTGGAGGAGCCGTTGACGTCGGTTTCCACGCTTCCGGTGCGGACAAGGGCGCCGGAAGCGTCGAAATCGTACAGCCCCACCCGGAGCCGGTGCGGCCGGGACTCGTCCCGTCCCGTGACGGGGTCCGCGGCCTCTTGGACGAGGGCCGCACTGCCGATGGCGCCGTCGTCCGTTGCATCCGACGTGATGTCCAGGGCGAGGGTGGAAATGCCCGAGGTCTGGAGCCACTGCCGTGCCCAATCGCTCAGGTCCCGGCCGGAGGCGGCGCTGAGTGCCGCCAGGAGGTCCGCCAGGGTGGTGTTGGAGTAGGCGTGCTTGCGGAAGTACTCCCGCGAGCCTGCGATGAAGGCGTCAAAGCCCACGTACGCCACCAGCTGTTTGAGCACGGAGGCGCCCTTGGCGTAGGTGATGCCGTCGAAGTTCTGCTTGGCCGCTTCAAGGTCGGGGATGTCCGCCACGATGGGGTGGGTGGTGGGCAGCTGGTCCTGGACGTACGCCCACGCCTTCCGCTTGTTCGCAAAGCTCACCCAGGCGGAGTCCCAGTCCGTGGCCCGGTCAACGCCCAGGGTGCCCATGTAGTCGGCGAAGGATTCCTTGAGCCAGAGGTCGTCCCACCACTGCATGGTCACCAGGTCGCCGAACCACATGTGCGCCATTTCGTGCAGAAGGGTGTTGGCGCGTCCCTGGTACTGGGCGTCGGTGGCGCGGGACGTGAACACGTAGCTGTCGGTGAAGGTGACCAGGCCGGGGTTTTCCATGGCGCCCAGGTTGTACTCCGGTACGAACGCCTGGTCGTACTTGCCCCACGGGTAGGGGTAGGCGAAGAGCCGGTTGAAGAAGTCCAGCCCGTTTTTGGTCAGTCGGAACAGCTCGTCCGCATCGAAGGATTCCGCCATGGACGCCCGGCAGTAAAGGGCCAGCGGGACGTCCAGGGGGGTCCCGTCGTCGAGCGTTGCCTGCCAGCGGTCCTCCGCCTTGAAATAGGGTCCGGCCAGCACCGTGGTGATGTAGGTGGACATCGGCTCCGTGGTGGCGAAGTCCCAGCGGGCGGTGGCGGGGTCACTGGTGAGCAGCGTGCGTGCCGTTTCCACCCCGTTGGATGCCACCTGCCAGTCCGCCGGCGCCATGACGTGGAACGTGAACGTGGCCTTGAGGTCGGGCTGCTCGAAGTTGGCGAAGACCCGCCTGGCGTCGGCCGGTTCGTACTGCGTGTACAGGTAGCACTGGCCGTCGGCGGGATCCACGAAGCGGTGCATCCCTTCGCCGGAGCGGCTGTACAGGGCGGTGCCCGTGACGGTGACCTGGTTCTCGAGCTGCAGGTTGTCCAGCCGGATCCTGGCCCCGTCCACCACGTCCTCCACCCGCAGGCCCTTGCCGTTGAGGAACACGCTGTGGACGCCGCCGCCGATGAAGTCCAGGAAGGTTGACGTGCCGGCCTCCGCGGCGGAGAAGGTGATGACGCTGCGGCTGGTGTAGCCCGGGACGTCCGGATCCGCCGCCTGCCGCACGTCCAGCGAAACGTCATAGCTGGTGGTGGTGATCACGGCTGACCGTGCGGCAGCCTCATCGCGCTGCAGATTCTGATTCGACACCCAGCTATCTAATCACGGTGCCGGGCCGGATCAGCGGGCAATCAGCAGGGCGGCAGCGAGTCCCAGGGCGGCAATCAGCAGCCATGACGCAAGGGCCGCCAGGAGCGCCCGCCCACCAGTCAGGAGCAGGGTCCGGATCCGCACGGCCGAGCCCAGTCCGAACAGCGCCGCGCCCAGCAGGACGTCCTGCAGCACCGCCCCCGCTTCCAGCCACTCTCCGGACACCCAGCCGGTGGACCGGAGTCCCACCATCGCCACGAAGCCGAGCACGAACAGCGGCACCACCGGCGGCAGCTTGGCGTCCGTCCCGTTGCTGTCCGGGCGGGCCGCGAAGCGCTGGTGCGTGCCGGCCATGGCGGCCACCGGTGCCAGCAGCAGGACCCGGGTGAGCTTGACGACGACGGCGATGCCCAGCGCCGCGGTGCCTGCGGTTTGCGCCGTGGCCACCACCTGGCCGACGTCGTGCACGGACGCGCCGATCCAGGCGCCGAAGACGGGAGCGGTGAGCTGGAGCGGATGCACCAGCAGGGGCAGGACGCCGATGGCGAGCGTCCCGCACAGCGTCACCAGGGCCACCGGAAGGACAGTGTCCACATGCCGGATGCGCCGCACGGCGGCGATGGTGCCGATGGCTGAGGCGCCGCAGATCGAGAACCCGGTGGCCACCAGGAGCGCCGTCACCGGTGGCAGCCGGAAGAGCCGGGAAATCAGGTAGGTGCCGCCGAAGCTCGCCGCCACCACCCCGGTGATCAGGACCAGGGAAAGCCAGCCCAGCCCTAGGACATCCATGACGCTGACCTTCAGCCCCAGCAGGACGATCCCGCCGCGCATCAGGTGCTTGCCGGCGAAATCAAGGCCCGGTCTTGCCCGTCCCGCGGTCCACGCACCCGCCAGTGGAAGGTTCGCCGCCAGGACTCCCAGCACCACGGCCATGGTCATCACCGGCAGGACCGGAACCACCGCGTGGACCAGGAATGCGGCCACCAGGGCCACCGCAGCGGTGGCCAGCCCAGGGAGCAGCCGGTCAGCGCGTCGGGGCTGTCCCTCACCGGGCGCTGGATGGCTTCTGCTGACAGGCACCTCCCTACTGTGCCGGATGCGGCGCGGAATCAGCGAACCGGCGGCCCCGGCCAACACGCCAAATGAAGGCCGGTTTATGAGTTCGAAACAAAAAGATGGTTGGCTATTGGGCATGCCAGACCTATTCCAGGAGTACTCCGAGGCCGCAGCCCGGACCGGAGCCTACGATGAGATGTTCGCCCCAGGCCAGCAGGCACGGGACTCGTACGGGCAGGTGGCAGACGCACTCCGCAAGCTCTCCCTGGCTGATGTCAGTGCCCGCGCCGACTCGATGGCGCGCACCTTCCTGGACCGTGGTGTCACCTTCGACTTCGCGGGGGAGGAGCGCCCCTTCCCGCTGGACATCGTGCCCCGGGTCATCCCTGCCGCCGAGTGGGATGTCCTGGAACGCGGCGTCGCGCAGCGCGTGCGCGCGCTGGAGGCCTTCCTCAATGACGTGTACGACAAGATGACCGTGGTGTCCGACGGCGTGATCCCCCGACAGCTGGTGACCACCAGCGCGCACTTCCACCGGCAGGTCCACGGCTTCGAACCAGCGGGTGGCGTCCGCGTGCACATCTCCGGCATCGACGTCGTGCGTGACGCTGCCGGGACGTTCCGGGTCCTGGAGGACAACGTGCGTGTCCCCTCGGGCGTCAGCTACGTCCTGGAAAACCGGCGCGCCATGGCCAAGGGCCTGCCGGAGGCGTTCGGCCAGCAGCTCATCCGCCCGGTGGAGGAGTACCCGCGCCGGCTCCTGTCGGCCCTGCGCAAAACGGCACCGGCCGGCGTCGACGACCCCACCGTGGTGGTCCTGACCCCCGGCGTGTTCAACAGCGCTTACTTCGAGCACACGCTGCTCGCGGGCCTGATGGGCGTGGAGCTGGTGGAGGGCCGGGACCTGATCTGCCGCGGAAACCGTGTGTACATGCGCACCACCGCCGGCGAGCAGCGCGTGGACGTCATCTACAAGCGGATCGACGACGACTTCCTGGACCCCCTGCAGTTCCGCGCCGATTCCATGCTCGGCTGCCCGGGTCTGGTCAACGCCGCCCGCGCCGGCGGGGTCACCATCGCCAACGCCGTGGGCAACGGCGTCGCGGACGACAAACTGGTTTACAGTTACGTTCCTGACCTGATCCGCTACTACCTCGGCGAGGAGCCCATCATCGCGAACGTTGACACGTTCCGCCTCGAGGAGAAGGAGGCCCGGGAGTACACCCTGGATAACCTTGCCGAGCTGGTGGTCAAACCGGTGGACGGCTCCGGCGGCAAGGGCCTGGTGATCGGCCCGGACGCCTCCAACGACGAGCTGGACGCGCTCCGCCAGCGGATCATCACCGATCCCCGCGGCTGGATCGCCCAGCCCGTGCTCCAGCTCTCCACCGTGCCCACCCTCAGCGGCGACAAGTTCGGTCCCCGCCACGTGGACCTGCGCCCCTTCGCAGTGAACGACGGCGACAACGTCTGGGTGCTGCCCGGCGGGCTCACCCGGGTGGCGCTGAAGGAAGGGTCGCTGATCGTGAATTCCAGCCAGGGCGGCGGCTCCAAGGACACCTGGGTCCTGGCCGATTCGCCGCAGATGCCGGTGGAAACCGTTCCCCGGCCGTCCATCTCGGTGCGCGAGCGGGTTTCCGTGTGGCCGGTGGAAAGCAACTGGCGCGACCGCCAGTCGGAGCAGCAGCAGTGAGCCGGGATGCAACCCGGCAGAAGTCTTTTCCCTTTTCGGGCCCGCAGGAGGTAGCCGCGAATGCTTAGCCGAATTGCCGAATCCCTGTTCTGGATCGGCCGCTACGTGGAGCGGGCGGACGGCACCGCACGCATCCTGGACGTCCACCTGGAGCGGCTGAACCACCTGCCCATGGAAGAACGCAAGAGCGTGGCCCAGGAACTCCTGGCCGTCATGGGCGCCCGGCCGCAGAACGAGGACTTCGGGCTGCCGGAACTCCTGCACGCCCTGGCGTATGACAAGACCAGCGCCACGTCCATCGCCGGCTCCCTCGGGGCTGCCCGCGAGAACGCACGGCGTGCCCGCGAAACAGTGTCCTCCGGCCTTTGGGAAAGCCTCAACACCACTTATTACGGTTTGAGCCAGCACCGCAAGGACGTGGTGGGCACCTACCGGTTCTGCAACTGGACGCTGGAACGCACCGCCATGGTCAGCGGCCTGGCGGACACCACCGTGAGCCATGACGAGAGCTGGCTGTTCCTGGTGCTGGGCCGCTCCCTGGAACGCGCGGACATGACCGCCCGCATGCTGTCCACCCGGGACGTCCTGTCCGCAGGCATGTCCTGGGTGAACATGCTCCGCTGCGCGGGCGCCTACGAGTCCTTCCTCCGGACCCGCCGGGCGGCCTTCGGCGACCAGCACGCGGCCGAGTTCCTGCTGCTGGACCGGCTGTTCCCCCGCTCCATCGTCTACGCCCTGCGCGACGCCGACGAATGCCTGGCCAAACTCGATCCCTCCGCACAGCGGGTGGGCTTCATCAACGACGCCCGCCGCATCGTGGGCCAGGCCCGCACGTTCCTTGAGTTCCACCGCACTGACGACCTCATGTCCGAGCTGCCCGAACACATGGAGCGCGTGCAGAAGGCAGTGTCCCAGGCTTCGGACGCCATTTCCCGTAAGTACTTCAATCAGGCGGATGAACTGGCCTGGGTGGGAGAAGTTTCATGACCCGGCTGAGCATCGCCCACAAGACGGCGTACAAGTACAACAAGCGCGTCACCCTGTCCTACAACGAGGCAAGGATGACGCCGCTGACGGACTCCCAGCAGGTGGTGCTGGAATCGGTGGTGAAGGTTTCGCCGTCGCAGGCGGCCGTCAGCACCTACCGCGACTACTGGGGCACCAGGGTCACCGCCTTCGACATGCAGATGCCGCATGAGCACCTGGAGGTGGTCTCCAACATCACCGTCGAGGTGCACCGGGCCGAGAAGATCCCGTCCGAGGCGGACATCGTGGGCTGGGACGTCCTCGCGTCGCCGGAAACCCTGAACACGTTCAGCGACTGGCTGCCGCAGTCCCGGCTCAGCGGCCCCGGCGGGGAGGTCCTGGGAATCATCCCGCAGGTGGTTGCCGGCAAGAACCCACACGAGGCCGCCATGGCGATCTTCGCGTGGATGCGCGGCGAGATGACCTACATGTCCGGCTCCACCGGCGTCACCACCAACGCAGAAGAGGCCTGGGGCCAGCGCCAAGGCGTCTGCCAGGACCTGGCCCACCTTGCGATCGGGGCGCTGCGCAGCTGCGGCATACCGGCCCGCTACGTCTCCGGCTACCTCCACCCACGCTCCAGCGCCGGCATCGGGGAAACGGTCGCCGGACAGTCACACGCCTGGCTGGAGTGGTGGGACGGGGAGTGGCGGAGCTGGGACCCCACTAACCACAAGCCCGCCGGCGATTTCCACGTCACCGTGGCACGGGGACGGGACTACCGCGACGTCTCCCCGCTCAAGGGCATCCTGTCCGGCGGCGGCGGTTCGGCCCTGAGCGTGAGCGTGGAGATCACCCAGCTCGCCTGACCACGCCCGGGGCCCGGCTCAGGGTCCCTGGCCGGATTATTCCGGCGAGGACTTTGCAGCGCTGCTGTGCTGGGTCCACCACGTCAGGGGTTCGGTCACCTTGAACCGGCGGCCGGTCACGCTGTCCGGCGTGATCCGGACGAAGGCGTCCTTGTGCCCGGCCTGCCAGGGAAAGAGGTACAGCCGGGCGGTGTCCAGGACGTCCTCGGTGCCCCTGACCACTGCAGAGGTGCCCTTGACCACCACGCTCCACGCCATGCCCGTCGAGGGATCCACGCCGTCGGCCTCAAGCGCAACGGCAGAGTCGCCCGAGGCACCGGACAACTTGGTGCCTTCGCCGGTTCGGAACACCACCGTGCCGCCGTCCACGGCGTAGTTGATGGGGAAGATGTCCGGGCGCCCGTCAGCCACAATAGCGAGCCTGCCGACGGATACCGTCCGGAGCATGGCCCAGCATTCATGGTGTTCGAGGTTCTGCACGGCGGACGCCGGCTGTTCAGTGGAGGCTGGCTCGGCGTTCATGCCGCGAGCTTACCGCTACCAGGGGCTGGGTTTGTAGTCCTTCAGGAATACGCCGTACTGGTCCTCTCCGGCCTCACCCATGACGATGGGATCGTAGACCCGGGCGGCGCCGTCCACCAGGTCCAGCGGGGCGTGGAAGCCTTCCTCCATGAGCCGGACCTTGGTGTAGTGCGGGCGTTCGTCGGTGATCCACCCGGTATCCACGGCGGTCATCAGGATCCCGTCCGTCTCCAGCATTTCCTGCGCACTGGTCCGCGTCATCATGTTCAGCGCGGCTTTGGCCATGTTGGTGTGCGGGTGGCCCGGGCCCTTGTAGGCGCGCGAGAACTGCCCCTCCATGGCGGAGACGTTGACGATGTACTTGCGCCGGGCGGTGGACCGTTTCATGGCTTCCCGCAGCCGGCTGACCAGCAGGAACGGGGCCGTGACGTTGCAGAGCTGCACTTCCAGCATCTCCAGCGGGTCCACCTCGTCCACCACCTGGGTCCAGCTGTTGATCGTGGCGAGGTCCGGCACCAGTCCGCCGGCGTCGATTGCCGTCCCGGACGCAATGCGTTCCAGTGAAGCCGAGCCCGTGGACAGCGCCAGTGACGTGATGGCATCACCGGCCAGGACGGGATGCTCCGTGACGCTGCCGGCCAGTGCCAAAGGGTGTTTGTCGTGCGCGTGGCCGAACGTCAGCAGCTCCGGACCGCCGTTGGCCCGCTCCAGCGCGGCGGGGAGGGGCTCGTCCTCGGCATCCACCAGCGGCTTGTAGGCATTGCCGGAGCGCCGGACGGTTTGCGCCGCGTTGTTGATGATGATGTCCAGCGGACCTGCCTCGTTGAGGGAGTCGGTAAGGGCCATAACCTGTGCGGGGTCCCGGAGGTCGATGCCCACGATGCGGAGCCGGTGCAGCCAGTCACCGCTGTCCTCCATGGCAGCGAAGCGGCGGGCGGCATCCTTGGGGAAACGCGTGGTGATGGTGGTGTGGGCGCCGTCGCGCAGAAGCCGCAGCGCAATGTACATCCCGATCTTTGCCCGGCCTCCGGTGAGCAGAGCACGGCGGCCGGTCAGGTCAGTCCGGGCGTCGCGCTTGCTGTGGCTGAAGGCAGCGCACTCCGGGCACAGCTGGTGGTAGAAGGCGTCCACCTGTGTGTAGTGCTGCTTGCAGATGTAGCACGGCCGGGACCGGATGAGGTGCCCGGCCACTTTCCCGGTGGCGGAGGGAGCGAGCTTGTTGCCGCGTGTTTCGTCGTCGATCCTGTCTGGCGCGGCGGTTGCCGTCTGGGCGAGGACGGCGCGGTCGGCTTCGGCGATGAGGTCCCGCTTGGTGACCCGGCGGTGCCGCTTGACGGCCTTGAACATCTTCCCGGTGGCGCGGCGCACCGAGACGTAGTCCGGGTGCTCCTCGTCATAGGCGTGGATGGTGTTCAGGACCTTGAGGCAGGCCTGGATTTCCTCAGGGGTCAGGTCGGGGGAGCTCATTAGGCTAATTTTACAGCCCGGAGCGGCAGCTTAAACGCGGCCGGCGGCACCCCCAACGGGTGCCGCCCACCGTGGAAAAGCCAGTTAGCAGCTAGGAGAGCCGGGCCCGGGGTCCGGCGTCAGCCGCGGCAGCGGCGTGGGTCTGGGCCACCTTGTCCACGGACTCCCGGACATCCGGGTACTGTGCCGCGGCGGCCTTGACCGCGTTGGGGACGAGGTGCAGGTTCCTGGCTGCCAGCTGCCTCTCCTCTTCCCCGGGCTCGGGAACTTTCTGGCCTTTGGCGAGGACGGTGATGCCGGATTCGGTGACCTTGTAGCCGCGCGCCCGGTCCAGGTCGGCGTCGAGTCCGATGGCTGCCCCGGCGGGAACCTTGACGTTCTTGTCGATGATGGCCCTGTTGATGACGGAGCCCGCACCCACCTGCACCTTGTCCATCAGGACGGAGTCGATGACGCGGCTGCTGGTTGCCACGTAGACGTCGTTGGACAGGACAGAACCCTCCACCACGCCACCCGAGATGACCACGCCGCTGGAGACGATGGAGTCCAGCGCCGTGCCCACGGTGTTGTTCTGGCCGCGGACGAACTTGGCCGGCGGGGAGATGCTCTGCCGGGTGTAGATGGGCCATTCGGAGTTGTAGAGGTTGAAGACCGGCAGCGGGGAGATCAGGTCCATGTGCGCGTCGTAGAAGGAGTCGATCGTTCCAACGTCACGCCAGTAGGTGCGGTCCCGCTCGGTGGATCCGGGAATCTCGTTGAGCGTGAAGTCGTAGACGCCGGCCTCGCCCTGGTTGACGAAGTAGGGGATGATGTCCCCGCCCATGTCGTGCTTGGTGTCCAGCCGCTCGGCGTCCACGTGCAGGGCGTCCACCAGGGCGTCGGCGTCGAATACGTAGTTGCCCATGGAGGCGAGGAACTGGGTGGGATCGGCTGCCAGGCCGGGCGTGGAGGCGGGCTTCTCCACAAACGCGGCAATCTTCTGGGGATCGTTCTGGTCCACCTCGATGACGCCGAACTGGTTGGCCATGTTGAGGGGCTGGCGGACGGCGGCCACGGTCGCCTTGGCACCGCTGCTGACGTGCTGCGCCACCATCTGGGCGAAGTCCATGCGGTACACGTGGTCGGCGCCGACCACCACCACAATGTCCGGGTTGGCGTCGTGGATGAGGTTCAGGGACTGGTAAATGGCGTTGGCGCTGCCCAGGAACCAGCTCTTGCCAACGCGCTGCTGCGCCGGCACCGAGGCAACGTAGTTGCCCAGCTGCGTGGACATCCGCCAGGTCTCGGAGATATGTCGGTCCAGGCTATGCGACTTGTACTGGGTCAGGACGACGATCTGCAGGTAGCGGGAATTCACCAGGTTGGACAGGGCAAAGTCGATAAGGCGGTAGCTGCCCGCGAAGGGCACCGCCGGTTTCGCGCGGTCTGCCGTCAGTGGCATCAGTCTGTTTCCCTCGCCGCCTGCGAGGACAATGGCCAGGACTTTTTTGTTCAACGGCATAGTGGTCGCTCCTGTACGCCTTCGTATCTCCCCAAACAGTCCGGCATGCCCGGACTCCTTCACACTAGAACAGTTATGCGTGAAGGACTACCTTGGGTCTTGTGCGAATAGACATTGTGACTAAAGAGTTCCCGCCGGAGATCTACGGCGGCGCCGGGGTGCATGTGGCCGAATTGAGCAGGGTGCTTAGTAAGCACGTTGACCTGCAGGTTCGTGCTTTTGGGGCTCCCCGCGACGCCGATTACCATGGCGCCCATGTGACGTCCTACTCCGTGCCGGAGGATCTGGGCTCGGCCAATGCCGCCGTCCAGACGCTCGGCGTGGACCTGCGGATCGTTCCGGACGTCGAGGGCGCGGACCTGGTCCATTCGCACACCTGGTACGCCAACATGGCAGGGCACCTGGCCTCGCTGCTGCACGGCATCCCGCACGTCCTGAGCGCCCACAGCCTGGAGCCGCTGCGTCCGTGGAAGGCCGAGCAGCTCGGCGGCGGGTACGCGCTCTCATCCTGGGTCGAGAAGACCGCTTACGAGGCAGCAGCGGCAATCATCGCGGTGTCCGATGGCATGCGCCAGGACATCCTGCGCAGCTACCCCAGCGTGGATCCGGCCAAGGTCCGCGTGGTGCACAACGGCATCGACGTCGAGCTGTGGAACCGGGACGAAAACGACGACGCCGTCCGTGCCCTGGGCATCGACCCCGCCAAGCCGAGCGTCGTGTTTGTGGGCAGGAACACCCGCCAGAAGGGTGTGCCCTACCTCCTCAGGGCCGCAGCGAAGCTGCCCGACGACGTCCAGCTGGTCCTGTGCCTCGGCGCGGCAGACACCCCGGAACTGGCCGCCGAGACCGCCCGGCTGATCGAGGACCTGCAGAGCCAGCGGACCGGCGTCGTGCTGATCGAACGTATGCTGCCCCGGCATGAACTGATCCAGGTGCTCAGCCACGCCACGGCCTTCGCCTGCCCCTCAATCTACGAACCGCTGGGCATCGTGAACCTCGAGGCGATGGCCTGCGGCGCCGCCGTCGTTGCCAGCGCCACGGGCGGCATCCCCGAAGTGGTCGAGCACGGCCAGACCGGCCTGCTGGTGGACCTGGAGCAGGTCACGGACGGCACCGGCACGCCGCTGGACCCGGACAAGTTCGTCAGCGAGTTCGCCGCGGCCCTGACCGAGGTGGTGTCGGACCCCGAACGCGCCCGCGCCATGGGGCAGGCGGGCCGGCTCCGCGCCGAGGAGCACTTCTCCTGGGAGTCCATCACCGAAACCACCCTTGAGGTGTACCGCTCGGTGCTGCCCGCGGCACGCTGACCGTTCCTTACAACAGAACGACGACGGCGCCGCTTCCCTCGCGGGGAGGCGGCGCCGTCGTCATGTCCTCAGTCAGCAGCCAAGCCTGGGTCAGCTGTGGCGCCCGGCCGCGGTCCTGGCCAGCAGCACCTTTTCGTCGACGGGTGCCTTGCCGCTGGCCCGCTGGGTCCGGAAGTGCGCCCGGGCTTCGTCCTGGCGGGTCTTCTCGGCGCCGGTGGCAATGGCTGCCCGGACGTGCTCGTCGCCGTAGCCGAAAGCATCAACCAGGTCCAGGGCGTGCGGGCGGATCTTCACCAGCAGCCGGTTGATGTATTCACCCACGGTACGGCCGCGCTGCATGGAGAGGCGGCCGTTCATGAGATACCACGACAGGTTCTTTTCGATCAGGCTGAGGCCGAAGAGGTCCCGAAGCCAGGTCAGCACTGTTTTCGTGCCGGGATCGGTGACGTCGCGGAGCGCCTCCGTGAAGGCCTCCCACTGCAGCAGCTCGGCATGGGCCTGCGCTGCGTCGATCAGTTCGTTCTGGTGCCGGTTGAACAGGGCGGCGCCCTGTTCCTGCGAGAGCCTGTTGCTGCCTTTCAGCGCCGCGGCCGCCTCGGCCACCATGGTCTGCACCCGGTCGGTGAGGAGGGCGCGCTGGCCTTCCTCGTCACGCAGGGCAATCGCCGCCTTCTGCACCGAACCCGTGTCCGCCATGAACTGGGCCACCTGCCGCAGCCCGGTGCGGTGGATGGCAGCGCCGGTGGCCTGGCCCACCACGTAGCGGGCCAGGACGCCGAAGTCCACGCTGCGGAATTCCTTCGCGTAGTCGGCCAGGAGGCGTTTGGCCACCAGTTGTAGGAGGACGGTGTTGTCCCCCTCGAAGGTGGCATAGACATCCAGGTCGGCCCGGAGCGATGCGAACCGGTTCTCGATCAGGAAGCCGGCGCCGCCGCAGGCTTCCCGGCATTCCTGCAGCGTATCCAGGGCATGCCAGGTGCTGAGCGGTTTCAGTGCCGCGGCGAGGGTTTCCAGGTCCTGGCGGTCCGCGTCTGTGTCGGTGGCGCCGGAGAAGACGTCGTCGAACTTCTGCAGGAGCTGTTCGTGGGCGAAACCGGCGGCGTATGTGGTGGCGAGCCGGGTGAACAGCCGCCGCTGGTGGCGCTGGTAGTCGAGCAGGACTTCTTCGTCCGTGTGGCTGGACGCGTTGAACTGGCGGCGCTCGGCGGCGTAGTGGACGGCTGCCTTGAGGGCTACCTTGGAGGCAGCCACTGCCGCCCCGTCCAGGGAAACCCGCCCCTGGACCAGGGTGCCGAGCATGGTGAAGAAACGGCGGCCCGGGCTCGCGATGGGGGACGAGTAGGTGCCGTCGGCGGCCACGTCACCGTAGCGGTTCAGGAGGTTGGCCCGGGGGATGCGGACGTTCGTGAAGTGCAGCCGGCCGTTGTCGATGCCGTTGAGCCCGCCCTTGACGCCGTCATCCTCACCGCCTATGCCCGGAAGGAATTCCCTCGTCCGGGGATCGCGAAGGTCGACGTAGAAAGCGTGGACGCCATGGTTGACCCCCCGGGTGATGAGCTGGGCAAACACCACTGCTCCCAGCCCGTCGATGGCGGCGTTTCCGATGTAGTCCTTCCATGCGGCGCGGAAGGGAGTGTGCACCACAAACTCTTCGGTTTCCGGGTGGTAGGTGGCGGTGGTGGCAATGCTGGCCACATCGGAGCCGTGGCCGGTTTCGGTCATGGCGAAGCAGCCAGGGATTTCCAGGCTCATGATGCCGGGAAGCCATTTGGCGTGGTGTTCTTCCGTGCCCAGGTGCATGACGGCCGAACCAAAGAGGCCCCACTGCACACCTGCCTTGATCTGCAGGGACGGGTCGGCCACGACAAGTTCCTCGAACCCGGCGATGTTGCCGCCGTGGTCGTCCGAGCCGCCCAATGCGGAGGGGAAGGCGCGGTGGACGGCGCTGTTATCCACAAGGTACTGCAGCTGCCCGGACACCCGTTCGCGGTGCTCCGTAAACGGAAGCCCCTCGATCTTGTAGAGTTCGGGGCGCCCTGCCAGGTCCCTTGACTGCAGGCGGACGGCCGCCCACTTGCCGAGGAGCTGCTTGCCCAGCGCGTCAACGTTGACCGCAGGCTGGGCGTGGTCGGTTACGGGGTGGGCCGTGGTGGCAGGCTTGTGGCCCTTGCCGGCGGGGCGGTCCACTACTTCGGTCATGTCAATATCCTTTGCTGGTGCTGACAGGCGGTTTGGTGGTGCTTGAAGGGGTCAGTTCGGGGGCAATGCCAACGCACAGCCAGGCGGTGATCTGCCGTGCCATGGCTTCCTGGCCCGGCTTTGCGGGGGAATCAGGCGTGCTCAGCCACTGTTCGCCCGCATTGCGGACCAGGCCGATGGCTGCCTTGGGCCAGTAACCGATAACGGATTCCTTGCCGTCGCCCAGATGCGAGCGCATGGGCGTTGCGATCATCTCCGCCACGGCGTCAAAGAAGTGTCCCAAGGCGCCGGACACCGGCCCTCCCGGGGCAGCGTCGGCAGACTCCGCGGCAGCGGAACGGGTTACGAAGGTATAGACGTTCGGGCTCGTGTCGGCCATCTGCAAGTAGGCCGCCACCATGGCCAGCAACCCCTCCCGAGGCGTCACTGCGCTCTGGGCAGCCTCCCGGATGCGGCGCTGCATCTGGTCGAGGACTACCTCACCCACGGCCTGCTGCAGGCCGGCCTTGTCTCCGAAGTACCGGTAGAAAACCGACTTGGATGTTCCAGCAGCCGCGGCAATGTCTTCCATGGAGGCGTCGCTGCCCAGCGCGTGCACCGCGCGCCGCGCCTGTTTGATCAGTTCGCGCCGCCGCTCCTCCCGGTGGGTCTGCCAGCGTGACGATCTGCCGTCGGCGGTTGCCCCGGCAGGTGACGCGTCAGGGAAGGGTTCCGAAATATTCACGATACTCAGCGTATCAGGTACGCTGGGTATCGGTAATTGCTTGTGACCAGAGGAGACAGCCATGTCCAATGACGGACAGTCCATCAACGGCCCCGCAGCCGGTTCAACCCCCGCCCTCCGCAGGGCGGTGGTTGTGGGAGGAAACAGGATTCCGTTTGCCCGTGCCGGTGCCGCCTACGCCAAGTCCTCCAACCAGGACATGCTGACGGCGGCCCTTGACGGCCTGATCGCACGCTTCGGGCTCCAGGATGAACGGCTGGGCGAGGTGGCGGCCGGTGCGGTCCTGAAGCACTCCAGGGATTTCAACCTCACCCGCGAGGCAGTCCTGGGTTCGGCCCTGTCCCCGGAGACGCCGGCCTATGACCTGCAGCAGGCCTGCGCTACGGGGCTGGAAACCGTGGTGGGGCTTTCGAACAAGATCAAGCTGGGACAGCTCGACTCGGCAATTGCCGGCGGTGTGGACTCCGCCTCCGATGCGCCGGTGGTCGTGAGCGAGGGGCTCCGGGAAGTGATCCTGGACCTTAACCGCGCCAAGACCCTTCCCCAGCGGCTGCAGATCCTCAGCCGCCTTCGGCCAAAGGACCTGGCCCCGCTGGCGCCGGGTACCGCGGAACCGCGGACGGGTCTTTCAATGGGGGAGCACCAGGCGCTCACCACGGCGCAGTGGAAGATCTCCCGTGAGGCGCAGGACGAGGTGGCCCTGAACAGCCACCGGAACCTTGCCGCAGCATACGACTCGGGATTCTTCGACGACCTCATCACGCCATACCGGGGGCTTACGCGGGACGGCAACCTCCGGGCTGATACCTCGATGGAAAAGCTGGCGTCCCTGAAGCCGGTTTTCGGCAGGAGCCTGGGCTCCGACGCGACCATGACGGCCGGCAACTCCACCCCCTTGACCGACGGCGCCTCCACCGTCCTGCTGGCCTCGGACGAGTGGGCCGACGCCCGCGACCTTCCCAAGCTCGCCGCGGTAGTGGACGCCGAGGCCGCTGCGGTGGACTTTGTGCACGGCAAGGACGGGCTGCTGATGGCGCCGGTCTTCGCTGTGCCCCGGCTGCTGGCCCGGCACAACCTCACCCTGGCGGACATCGACTACTTCGAGATCCATGAGGCGTTCGCCGCCACTGTTCTCAGCACGCTTGCCGCCTGGGAGGACGAGGAATTCGGCCGGACCCGGCTCGGCCTGGACGGGGCATACGGCAAGATCGACCGGGCACGCCTCAATGTCAACGGATCGTCGCTGGCAGCCGGGCACCCCTTCGCCGCTACCGGAGGCAGGATTGTGGCCTCACTCGCCAAACAGCTGCACGAAAAGGGCAGCGTCGACGGCCGCCCGGCCCGGGGACTGGTCTCTGTTTGTGCGGCCGGTGGACAGGGCGTCGTCGCTCTTCTCGAATCGCTGTAGGGGGAACCTGATGACGGACAAGTACGCCCAGCTGGTGAACCAGGGGCTCGGCAAGAATGTGGCCAGGAAGCTGGGACTGCCGCAGCCGGCAGTCCTGCGCAGGTATGAACCCGGGCAACCGCTGGTTACCGGACCTGTTGTAGTCCTGGGTGAATCGGCAGCGGCCGACAAACTGGCCGCAGAACTTTTGTCATGGGACCTCGATGTCCGGCGGCATGCCGTACCGCGGGAAAAGCTTGGCGCCATCATTCTGGTCTTGGACGAGGTGGTACATCCCCAGGATCTTGAGAAGCCGGTCCTTGCCGCAGCGGGCTCCCTCCGGGACCTCGGCCCCTCTGCCCGCGTGGTGACCGTTTCGCGCCCGTCCCGGGAGGCAGACTCGCCGGCGGCGGCCGCTGCCCGGCAGGGCGTGGACGGGTTCCTCCGCTCCCTGGCAAAGGAACTCCGTGCCGGTGCCACCGGGAACGGTATCCTCCTCGCCGGGGGAGTGGAGGCAGCCAGTCCTTCTGTTCTGGCTGCGCTGCGGTTCTTCCTTTCCGGCCGTTCGGCCTATGTGGACGGCCAGTTCCTGACCGTATCCAGCGCCGCCGGAAGCCTTCCGGACGACGTCGAGAGGCCGCTGGCAGGCAAGGTGGCCGTGGTAACCGGGGCCGCCAGGGGTATTGGCGCCCAGATTGCCCGCACGCTGCACCGTGACGGCGCAACGCTGGTGCTGGTGGACCTGCCCTCGGCAGGAGACTCTTTGGCTGCTGTGGCCAATGCGGTGAAGGGGACCGCCCTCCAGCTGGATATCACCCGGGAAGACGCCGGCCAGAAGATCCTGGAACATGCCGTGCAGCGGCATGGGCGGTTGGACATCATGGTCCATAACGCTGGCATCACCCGGGACAAGCTGCTGGCCAACATGGACCACGGGCGCTGGAGTTCGGTGATCAACATTAACATTTCCGCCCAGTTGCGGATCAACGAGGCACTGCTCGCATCTGAACAGTTCGGGCCGGCACCACGTATTGTTTCTGTTGCCTCCACCAGCGGCATTGCCGGCAACCGGGGGCAGACCAACTACGCCGCGTCCAAGGGGGGAGTGATGGGGATGGTCCGCGCAACGGCACCACTGCTGGTGACTGCCGGTGGCACCATTAACGCCGTCGCGCCGGGGTTCATCGAGACCGAAATGACGGAGCGGATTCCGTTCGCCCTGCGGGAAGTGGCGCGCCGGGCCAACTCCCTGCAGCAGGGCGGCAAGCCGTCCGACGTCGCCGAAACCATTGCGTTCCTCGCCAGTGACGCCGCCGGGGGCATCAACGGTGAGGTGTTGCGGGTCTGCGGGCAGAACATGGTGGGGGCATGACGCCCTCGCAGCCGGTCATCCTCGGCGATATGCCGTCGCTGTCCAAGCTGTATGTCAACGCGGCCGCCCAGGCGGCCAGGCGCCGGCTGCTGGGGACCCACGACCAGGCGGCCCTTCCGTCGGAGAGCCATGAAGTCCGTGGCGTGACCGTGGATGTGGCCAACCTGACCGCCTACCAGCACCTGCTGGGAGAGACGGCCAGTGACGTCCTGCCCGCCGGGTTCATCCACGCCCTGTCCTTCCCGGTGGCCATGAGTGTGATGAACAGGGATGACTTCCCGCTGCCCCTGCTGGGCATGATCCACCTGCACAACAGCGTGGAACAGCGCTCGCCCGTCCTGTTCACGGACGCCTTGGACATCACGGCCAGGGTGGAGAAGCTCCGGGGTCACCGCGCAGGTACGCAAGTGGACGTCGTCGCGGAGGTGCGCCTCACAGGAAAAGAGGACATCTCCTGGCGGGGAACCTCCACATATTTGGCCAAGGGGGTGTTCCTGCCCGGAGTCGATAAGCCCTCGGCGGCACCGCCGAAGGGCGACTTCAAGGCACCGGATCCGACCGCGCTGTGGCAACTGGGTGTGGACGCGGGACGGGCGTACGCCGCCGTGTCCGGCGACTTTAACCCGATCCACCTCAGCGTCCTGTCGGCGAAAGCCCTGGGCATGCGTCGTTCCATCGCCCATGGCATGTACCTGGCCTCACGCGCGCTCGCCGACGTCGGTTCCGTCCGCGGCGATTCCTTCATCTGGGACGTCGATTTCGACGCGCCGGTGTTCCTCCCGTGCAGGGTGGCCCTGGAGATCGGAAGCGAGCAGGACGATTCGGGGGCCTGGCGGCGTTCGCGCTTTGTCGCCTGGAACCCCCGGTCCGGCCGACGCCATTTCAGCGGTTCCGTCACCGCGCTTTAGTCGGCTGGCCGGACGGCCCGCAGGATGCGGTGGAGGCTCAGCAGGATCGATTCCGACGCCGGAACCGTGTCGCCCGTTGTTTTCCGGGATGCGGTGGCGGCCATACTGGCCTCCACCGCATCCCTCGCGGCCTGGAACCGCTCGCGCTGCGTCGGCTCATCGCTGTCGCTGTACGAGTGCAGCAGCTCACCGGTCGCCGTCAAGGCATCAGCAAGCGGGCCGCTGTCCTGCACCGGCACCGCGTAAGGCACGTCGCTGACCCAGATCACGTCCGAGAGCACATCGGTCATGTCCTGGATATAGAAAGTCACGCGTTCAAGCTCACGCAGGGTCCGGTAGTCAAGGTCCACGTCCCGCGGGTGGCGTTTCCGGCGGGGATTCGCCCGGCGGCTTGCGTCCGCTTCGTTGACCAGGTGCCGGACGGAACGGGCAGCCTCCGCAAGTTCGTCCGATCGGCGGGACCAGTCTTCATGCTCCGGAGGCCACTCCTCCTTCAAGGCCGTTCCCATATCGGTCAGTTGCCGGCCGAGGGCACGCCGGAGATCGTCCAGGCTGGCTGCTGCTGCCTTGAAGTGCAGCGGCGGCCAAAGCAGGAAGTTCACGGCGATGCCCACCGAAACGCCCACGCCCATCTGGAGCAGGTAGCCGAACGAAAAGTCGTCCGCATTGCTACCGCCCACCAGCAGGACCAGCAGGGCCGCCGTCGGAATCCAATCGCTGCCTGACCCGATGCGGGGGAGTCCACCCAGCAGCACACCAATCCCCATTAGCGCTGCGACGGCGAGCGGGGACGGGTCGGTGATGGTGACCAGGACGATGGCGATGCCGATGCCCAGGGCGAGCCCGACCAGGGCCTGCAGGCCCTGCCTTACGGAGCCGGCAACGTTGTGGTACATCGCCACCAAAGCGCCCAGCGGTGCGTAGTAGGGATAGTTGGCGGCGGCTCCCGGCATGAACGGCGCGATGGCGAAAGCCAGTCCGGCCGCAACGGCGGCCTTCGCCGCCAGTTGAAGCCGCTGGGCGGCGAACGCCGCCGACAGTCCTTCCAACGACTGCTTCAGAAGACGGGTTCCCCTGGCCCACCTGACTTGCTGCCGTACTTGAGTATTACCCATCCGTTCCACACTATGGCGCATTCCGGGAGCGTCCAAAGCCGCTGGTCAGGCCCGGAAAAGCACGCGAAAGGTGGGCTGCCGAGGTACTCCTAGGACAATGCAGCCGCCGAACGGCGTACCTCTGCAGCGAGCCGGTGGGCCTTTCCAGGCGTGCGTCCGTCCTCCTGCCGGCGGGGGATGTAGCCGAAGGACAAGGAGTAGGCCGGGTCGGCAAAACCCAACGCGGCGTTGGCCCCTTCATGACCGAAAGCGCGGTGGCTGCCGAAGTTCCGGGAGGGGTGCGGCTTCATGAAGACGACGGCGAAGGCGTTGTCCAGCCCCGAGGAGCGATCGAGCCCCCACACCTGTTCCTCCGCCACCAGGTCAATTGTTTCGGAAGTGAGGAACGGCGGTTCGCCCTCCGCGCCGGTGGTGGCGGCAGCATAGAGCCTGGCGAGGCCTTCGGCCGATCCTACGCCGCCGGCTGCTGACATTCCTGCCGCGCGGACGCTGCGGATGTTGGGGAGCTCCATGATGGTGCTGACCGGAGCGTTGCTGTTCAGGCCATCCAAACTGAGTGGATCGAGCCAGGGTTGCCCGGCCGGTTCCTGGTAGAGGACGTCACGGTAGCGCGGTTCCAGGTCTGCCGGCAGGCCCAGGAAGAAGTCGACGTTCTCCGGCTTGCGGATCCGGCGCTCATAGAGGCTTTGCAGCGATTCGCCCGCCGCACGCCGGCAGAGCTCCTCCATGAGGATCCCGATGGTCAGGGCGTGGTAGCCGAACTGGCGTCCCGGCTGCCAGGTGGGTTTGGCCGCTGCCAGCCGTGCCGCAGCAGCAGGCGTGGTGAACTCGTCCAGGCCGACTCCTCCCTCAATGCCCATCAGCCCCGCCTGGTGGGACAGGGCCTCGCGGACCAGCAGCCGGTCCTTGCCATGTGCAGCGAACTCGGGCCAGTAGCTGGCCACGGTGCTGTCCAGGTCAAGGAGTCCGTCCTGTACCAGCAGGGCCACGACCATCGCTGCCACGCCTTTGGAACAGGAGTATGCCCCGGTGAGGGTATCCGGGCTCATGTCGGGGCCGCCGGTGATGTCTACAACGCGCGTCCCGTGATGATAGGCAGCAACCTGGGCGCTGTAGCCGGGATCCTCGGCGAGGAAGGACTCGAACAGGTCCAGGACGTTGTCAAAACCGGGCGCTACGAAGCCGTGGGGTGTCTGCACCCGGACAGTCTATCCAGAAAACGCTTTCCTTCTAGTGGCTGGCTCCGTGTCCTGCTGCCACTTCCTCACCCTTCCTGACGGGGCCCGGGGGAGTCCCGTCCCCGAAAGGCCGGCCGCCCAGTGCCTCGCGGCCGTGCTCTTCGAGCCATCCGCCAAGGTCGGGACCGGCAGGGACGATCCCGGTGGGGTTGATGTCTTCATGGACGATGTAATAGTGCTGCTTGATCTGCACGAAGTCGGTGGTGTCCCCGAAGCCGGGCGTCTGGAACAGATCCCTTGCATAAGCCCAGAGCGCGGGCATTTCGGTGAGCTTCTGGCGGTTGCATTTGAAGTGGCCGTGATAGACGGCGTCGAAGCGCGCCAGCGTGGTGAAAAGCCGGACGTCTGCTTCAGTGATGGTGTCTCCCACCAGGTAGCGCTGGCGGGACAGCCGGTCCTCCAGCCAGTCCAGGGCGGCCCACAAACGCTCGTAGGCTGAGTCGTAGGCCTCCTGGGACCCGGCAAAGCCACACCGGTAGACCCCGTTGTTCACCTCGGTGAACACCCTCTTATTGACCTGGTCGATCTCTTCGCGCAAATTTCCCGGGTAGAGCCTTGGCGCCCCTGGCCGGTGGAATTCGGTCCACTCAGTGGAAAAATCGAGGGTGATTTGTGGGAAATTGTTCGTGACCACCTCTCCGCTCGCGACGTCCACGATCGCGGGGACCGTGATGCCGCGGGGATATCCCGGGAAACGCTTAAAATATGCTTCCTGGAGCCGTTCGATCCCCAGGACGGGATCCACGCCGCCCGTGTCGAGGTCGAACGTCCAGGAACGTGCGTCATGGGTGGGGCCAGGCTGTCCCAGGGAAATGGCGTCTTCCAGGCCCAGCAAGCGCCGGACGATCACAGTCCTGTTGGCCCAGGGGCATGCCCGCGCTGCAATGAGGCGGTAACGCCCCGCTTCCACTGGCCAGCCCGGCTCTCCGTTGTCCCCGGGCCTGGCGTCCCGGGTGATCCGGTCCTCGATGTAGTTGGTATCCCGGGTGAATTCGGCACCCCCGGTCACGTACGCGCCGCGGGTGCTGTGGTCCGCCGTCGTGCCGCTGGCGGCCTGCTGGATGCTGTCCGTTTCCTGGCTCATGGCACTAGCCTAAGCGCCCCTGGCAAGGATCAGGGAGATGGGCTGCCAGGCGGCCAACCAGGAGACGGCCACAAGAACGGCGAACAGGGCAATCCATACAGCGGACGGCACGGCGGTGGCGCGGTACAGGAGGTAGGCGTCGGACGTCCCCAGCCGGTCCCTGCGGCGGAGGTGGACGTTTGCCAGTTTGAAAAGGTCCCTGACGGCTGCCACCAGCATGGCCACGCCCAGGACGACGGCGACATGGCCCACGAAAGCGTCCGGCACCAGCAGGATGAGGGCCAGCGCACAGGCAATGGCAAGGGCGGTGACAAGGAATCCCGCCACGTTCCGGAGGAAGAGCATGGATGCCGCCAGGACAAGGATGCTGGCCGCAATCGCTGCCGGTCCCCACCCGCTGAAACCGGCGATCACGAATCCGGCGCCGACGATGGCGGGCACGGGGTAACCCCAGAAGCAGGACCAGGCCGCCGCGGCCCTGCTCCGGCTGTAGCTGGTGGTGGTTCCGGAATGGTCGAGCCGAAGCCTGATGCCGGACAGCCGTTGCCCGCTGGTGACTGCGGCGAAGGCGTGGCCCAGCTCGTGGACCGCTGTTGCCAGCAGGCCGAAGTACCGCCAGGAGCGCCGGGGAATGGAGAGCGCCGTTGCCACGAGCAGCACCAGCAGGAGCTCCTGGAAGGTAATGGCCGGAACCTCCGTACGGCGGAGCGAGACGACCAGGGTTTGCCACAATTCCATAGCCGCCTACAGTACTAGCGGCTGCTGGACGTTGCCTTGAAGGCGGCTTAAAAGCGGAAAGGCACGCTGCCGGGCAGCGTGCCATTCGAGCCGGCGGGGCCACGGACTAATCCGCAGCGCCGCGTCTGGCCTGTCTTCCTAGCCCTCGCACTCGGTGCAGTAGCTGTGCCCATCCTTCTGGCGGGCAATCTGCGACCGGTGGCGGACAAGGAAGCAGGAGTAGCAGGTGAACTCGTCGTCAGCCTGCGGAATGACCTGTACCACGAGCTCCTCGGCGACGAATTCGCCACCGGGAACGCCGGCGCCGTCGAGCCCGTCAGCTTCATCCAGCTCAAGGACGACGCTGCGCGCGTCGGGAGCATTTGCTGACTGGAGCTGCTCGAGGGAGTTGTCCTGCGATTCCTTGACGTCGGAGCGCAGTTCATCGTAATCGGTTGCCACTTTGGGTGCTTCTCTTTTCTTTGGTTCGCCTGTCGCGTATGAAACGTACAGCATCGGACGGCTATTCCCCAATAGGCGGAGTATATTTGCCCCCGCCTGGGTACGGGTTCAGGGGAGGCGGCCATCACACCCGGCGGGTGGCATGGCCGCGCAGGCAGCGGAGGCCCGCGGCAAGCGGCGCGATCTCCGCCCGAATCGAAGGGGCGTATGTGGAGCAGCTCACTGCAGAGTTCGGTGGTGCCGGGCAGGTTGGCGTAGGAGTCGGCCCGGTGCTGGAAAAGTTCGATTCCGTGTCCAGGATCGCTGTGTTGCGGGGCGGCGGTTTGGGCGACTTGATCTTCGCCATCCCGGCCATGGCCGCCCTGAAGGCGGCATATCCGGATGCCACCTTGACCCTCTTGGGCTCACCAATCCATAAGTCGCTGCTCGCGGCAGTGAAAAGTCCGGTGGACGAGGTGTGCATACTCCCGTATTCAGAGGGAGTCCGTCCCGGTGATGAAGACCCGGAAGCGCTGGAGGCTTTTTTTGCGGACATGCGGGCCCGGCACTTCGATCTCGCCGTCCAGGTGCACGGCGGGGGCAGATATTCAAACCCTTTCCTGCTCCGGCTCGGAGCCCGTCACACGGTGGGTACCCGGACGCCCGACGCCGCCAGCCTGGAACGGACTGTTCCATACCTCTACTACCAGCACGAACCCCTGCGGGCGGTGGAGGTGGCGGGGTTCGCCGGCGCGTTCCCGGTTGACCTCGAGGCCCGCCTCGAACCTCACGCAAAGTTGCGCGGCGACTATAACGGAACGGACGACGGCGGCCAGCCCCTCGTGGTGATCCATCCCGGCGCGACTGATCCCCGCCGTCGTTGGCCGATTGGGCAGTTCGCCGAACTTGCCGGCGCCTGCGCGGCCGACGGCTGCCGGGTGGTGATCGTCGGGGACAAGAGCGAGCAGGAACTGGCGGAGCAGATTGCGGAACAGGCGGCATCGGCCGCCGTCACCTCGCTGGCCGGGGCACTGGACATGGCCGGGTTAGTGTCCCTGATGGCGGAAGCCGCCGTGGTGGTCGGAAATGACAGCGGCCCGCGCCACCTTGCCCAGGCCCTCGGCGTGCCAACGGTAGGGATCTTCTGGGCAGGGAACGTTATTAATGCAGGGGCACTGGGCCGAAGCCTGCACCGGATCCATGCCGCCTGGGTGACCACGTGCCCGACCTGCGGCATCGATGTCACGCAGGTCGGCTGGACCGCCCCGCGCTGCGTGCACAACGACTCCATTGTTGCAGGCGTCCCGGTGCGTGATGTGTACGAGGATGTACGGAGCCTGATGGCAACGGCAGCAGTCAGGCAGGGCGCATGAGCGTGGGGCAGAACCTTGAACGTGGCAGCGACGTCATCGATGGAAAACCGGAGCTTTTGGTCCTGCGTGCCCTGAAGCTGGGTGACCTCCTGGTTGCTGTCCCGGCGCTGAAGGCGCTCCGGCGGGCGTATCCCGAACACAGGCTGCGGTATGCGGCGCAGGGGTGGCTTTCGGAAGCTTTGGGGCTGGTGGGCGGTTACGAACTGCTGCCCACCCACGGCCTTGACGAGCCGCTTGCCATGGAAGCGGGAGTGGTGGATGTTGCGGTCAATCTGCACGGAAGCGGTCCAGAAAGCCAGGGACGGATCGACGCCCTCAAGGCCCGGCGGACCATCGGGCATCGCAGCCCGGACCGGGAGGGGCCGCCGTGGCGCGCGGAACTGCATGAACGGGAACGCTGGGTCCGGCTCCTGGAGTGGCATGGCATCGACGCGGACCCGTTGGATGTAGGGCTGCACCCGCCGCACGTCCCGAGCCCCGTTCCCGGCGCCACGGTCCTGCACGTCGGGGCAGCCTACGGCAGCCGGCTGTGGCCGTCTGAGCGTTTCGCTGCGGTTGCCGCCATCCTGGTGGAAGCTGGCCACAAGGTCGTCTTTACGGGGGGCAGCGGGGAGAAGGACAGGGCCGTGGACGTGTGCCGCCGGGCCGGCCTCCCGCCCGGGGCTGTGCTGGCCGGTGAACTTTCGCTGGGGGAGTTCGCGGCGACGATTGCCGCGGCACGCCTGGTGATCTCTGCGGATACGGGAGCCGCGCACCTGGCCTCGGCGTACGGCACCCCCTCTGTGGTGCTGTTCGGGCCCGCGCCGCCTGAAATCTGGGGGCCGCCGCCGGGCCCGCATATTGTCCTGACGCGTGCGGATTTGCGGCGGGGTGACACGTTCTCAGCGGAGCCGGACCCTGCTTTGCTGGCGATCAAGGTCCCGGACGTTCTGGCTGCCGTTCGGGAGTTGGGCCTGTTCTAGGTGGTGATTACCCTGATCGGCGGGACGGCTCATAAATTGTCGCCGCAGCCCCGCCGGCGGGAGCCCGGCAGCCTAAAATTAAGCATGGGCACTGAGATGGAAATTGGCTTGGTGTTTTTGGCAGCGTTGTTGTGGGTCACGGTGACGCTGAGCATCCTTTCGGCCATCGACCGTTCGGAGCGCAAGGCGCGCCGGCAGCAAAAGCGCGCGGAGCGCATAGAGCACCGCCGGGTTCAGTACCGTCCGGCAGTATCCGGTGCAGACCCGGGGGAACGGGGCAGGCGCCCGCGGAGATTAAGACCCCATTAGTGCAGCGGGTACCGCTGTTGCGGCCGCCCCAGCACCACAACTGAGTTCGCGCTTTGCTGCCGCATTCGCGCGAACTCAGCGACGGCCTTGGCGATCTTGAGCCCGCCCTGTGACGAGGGTTCGATCGGGTTCGCGTAATCCCCGTCTTCACTGCAGATCAGGCGGAGGTCAATCAGGGTTGCCTGCCGGGAGAAGGCCACCCTGGTAATCGGATCATTGAAAAGGCACAAAGCTGCCTTGAGGACCGGATGGTCTGGTCCGGATGGGGGCGTGTCATAAATGGTGCAGGCAGCGCAGGGCAGGCCGGTTGCCGCTAACTGTTTGAACATGGCGTCGTATTCCGCGGCGAACCTTTCCTGTGCCCGTGCCAGCATTGCGAGCGCCCCTGCAACCGAGGGGGCCTTCTCCTCCAGCAATGGGGCATAGCCAAGGGCATCGTTCCCGCCGGCACTGACCACGAGATGGGTTGCGTCCCCGGGCAGCGCCCGGAGCTGCCGGTGGACGCCCGCTATCGTGTCGCCGTCGAGGGCCAACAGCGAGCACCGCCAGGACGGCAGTTCCTGCCTCAGCTGGTTAACGATGTCGGGGCCTCCGTCAACGTAGGCGGCATTGTCAAAGATGGAATCACCCAGCAGGACCACGTGGCCGGGAATGGCATCCGTCGTCGTCATCTCCTTCATCTGCCCATGGTGCCGCGGGCGGGCGGCACTTACCAGCGATAAAGCCGGGGAAATATTTAGTGAAGTTCATCCATCGAAAGGACTTTGGGTGCGGGGTGGTCCTAGGATGGGCTGGTCTCATCACTCAACAAGTTCCGGGGGAAACCATGAGCTATCCGCAATACCCGAGCCAGCACCAACAGTCCTACCAGCCCGGCACGGCTGGGGAGCCGCCGCTGTGGGCGCCCTACTACGGGGCCACGCTGCCCGTAGCCGTCCGGCGCTTTTTCAAGAAGTACGCCACCTTTTCCGGCCGGGCCAGCCGGAGCGAATACTGGTGGTGGGCACTTGTTGCCTTTGCCGTAGGCGTCGTCCTGAACATCATCACTTCCGTGGCCGGCGCTGCCGGATCCACGGTGACAGCCGATGGCACGCCGGTTCCCGGCCCCGGAGCGCTCGTGGGCAGTATCCTGTTGATCGTATGGGGGCTGGCCGTCATTGTTCCGTCCATCGCCCTGCTGGTCCGCCGACTGCATGATGCCAACTTGAGCGGCTGGCTAGCCCTGCTGATTCTGGTGCCATTCCTCGGCGCACTGGCCCTGATCGTTATGGCGATCCTGCCGTCCAACCCTGCCGGCCAGCGCTTCGACCGGCCGGTTGGCTATTAGCCCCCGGCCTAAGCAGCAAGAAGCCCGCTTCCCTGGAGGCGGGCTTTTTGCTGCCAGCAAACTGTGGGGTTTGCGGCGGAGAGCGGAAAGGGCCATCACCGGACTTTTTTCAGGCGCAGTCTGTGGTGGCGCCGCGGGGAAATTCGCGTCGTCGCTGGACGGACGCGCCGCCAGGGCCTGTAGTGCAGGCTCCCGCTGTCAGCAGACCGGGGAGCGGAGGCCACGAGCGTCGACCCATTCCGGCGGCGCCGCAGCCTCAGGATCACGAAAACCGTCATGCCTATCCAGGCCAAGGCGGCACCGATAATCAGGGCCACACCAGTGATCGTATCCATGGCTCAGTGTAGGAGCAGGTGTGCCACTGAAAGCTGCTCCGGCGCCAAGGGTTACGGACACGTAATGGCAGCTCGACGGGTGTTATCCGATCATGATTTTTGCGCTGCCACGGGCCACCGATACCGGCCCGAGTCCAAGGACGACGGGGAGTACGCACAGAGGGAGCGTTAGACGCGTCAACCCGCCCCAGTCACACGGACGCCGCCCACTGCCCCTGTCCACGGCGTATCTCCCGGGCCGGGCAACACCAGATGAGCAAACACGGACCCCTGTTGAAGGGCCATAACTTCGGAAGTGGTTCCGGTGCAGTCCAGCGCGAGTTCCACCGGCCGAAAAGGGGCCCCCGGATGCTCCTGGCCCACCGAGACCTTCGCCCCGGAGGCGCCGACGCAGGCTGCTGTGACGGTGTACTGCCCAGAGGCAGTCACCGCAGCCGTCGCGCCGAAGCCCCTGACAGGTCCGTCCAGTGGCCCTACCTCAAACAGGAGGACTGGACCCGGCGATGCCCTAAGGAGCCGGTACAGCTCAGCGTAGTTTTGGGCCTCCTGCTCCAGGATCTGCGAATCGCTGTAAGGCTCGAGGGTGGTTGTTTGAGACGGGCTGCCAGCTGTTGGCGTAACCGGCGGTCCGGAAGCAGTTGGCTCCAAGGGTTCGGGGTAGTCATAGACGCACCCCGCAGTGCCGCAAATCAGGCTCAGCAGGCAGAGCGCAAACGCAGGTCTGTGCCGGCTGTGCTTCATGTCCACGTTTCCATGGTGGGCACGCAGGTTGTTCAAAACAACCACCTGCGCTTCCCGGCGACATGTTGGTAGGGTCCGACGCATGGGGCGATGGGGTGCCGGGCGGTTGTCACGGCAGCAGGCAGAATTGGTCAGCTCCCGGCACGGCTCGCCTGAGCTCATCGCTGACCTGTCATGGGGCCAGGTGGACACCACCGTACTGCACGTACGCGACGGCGACACGGATGTCATCGTCAAAGCTGCAGGGCAGGACAATCACCATATTGGCCGGGAAATCACGGCCCACTCCTCCTACACGGGGCCTCTGGTCAGCCAGGGCCGGGCGGCGCGGCTGCTGTACTCCAGCCGGGAGCTGAACCTTCTGGTTCTTGAGTACCTGGACGGGAAACTGGTCGGGGGCACCGGACTTGAACTGGACGGGGATACGCACGCACAGGCTGGCAAGATTTTGAAGACACTACATAGCCAGGACTCGCGGGCTGACGAGGAATACGATCCCGCGGCCACGGCTAAGGCCTTGAGTTGGCTGGACCGGGAACACCGTATCGAACCAGAGGTGGAGTGCGAAGTCCGGCGGCGCCTTGCAGAGTACCGGCCGGGCTGCAGGGCAGTGGTGCCAACGCACGGGGACTGGCAGCCCCGGAACTGGCTCAGCGATGGAGCGGAGGTCAGGGCCATAGACTTCGGTCGCTTCGATTTC
Source organism: Arthrobacter sp. Y3221087 (assembly GCF_059089905.1). Classification (NCBI taxonomy): domain Bacteria; kingdom Bacillati; phylum Actinomycetota; class Actinomycetes; order Micrococcales; family Micrococcaceae; genus Arthrobacter; species Arthrobacter sp. Y3221087. The sequence continues at coordinate 1,851,350 of NZ_JBNHFE010000001.1, read as the reverse complement.
CGTCCTGCAGCCACTGACTTTTGCAGGCTGGCGGTCCAGCAGTGGCAGCATTGCCCGGGCCTCGAAGCAGCTTTTATCGACGGGTACGGTGACGACCCCCGGCACAACGTTGTCTGGCGGATTGACCTGCTGCGTGAAGCTGTAGGCACGGCCGTTTGGGCATACCTGATCGGCGACGAGCGCTTTGAGTCCCAGGGCCACCGGATGTTGCAGGAGGCACTACAGCTGTTTTGAAGGGGACAGCTGTTGGCCGCCCTGGCCGGGTTCCACTCAAATGTTGACGTAGCAGACTCCGCAACAAGAAGAGCCAGCCCCCGTTCGCGGTGGAGCTGGCTCTTCCGTGTGGAAAGTTCGTGTTATGACGCCTGCGGTTCTTCCCGGGCGAGTTCCTTGATCCACTCCGGAGTGGTTCTTCCGAGCCGACGGTCAGTCACGAGCCTCAACTGAGCGGCCGCAATCTGCACACCGCGGTCATAGGACGCGGGCCGGTGGGAGAGTTTCGGGGAGCCAGCGGCATGCTTGGGTTCTTTCACCGCGGCGCCGTTTGAGTCATGGTCGCGGTCTGATTCCGGGGCGGTCATCATGCTCATCGCCTCCTACACCTCATCCTTGGTTGTTGATTCATTGTCGCCCGGTTCCGGCCCGTCGTCCACCCTGCCCGGACGCGCCTGCTGACGCAATTCCGCCCGGGTTTGCTCCGCTACTTCCAGCGGGTCCACCCACGCGGACGTGATGATCTGCAGTTCCTCCGGCCCCGCAAGGGTGCTCTCGGCCAGAACCGACATCACCCGAAGCCCCAGCTTCGCCCGGTCAGGCTCGTCGGACATCGAGCTGTCGATCGCCCACTGCGTACGCTTCCACCATTCTGCCCGGTTGTCAGCCTCCCGTTTCTGCGCGAGGGCCTTCTCGTCGGCCGTGGTCCGCTGCCGGAGGGTGTTCCACCCGATGAAAGCGGCAAGCAGGGCACCAAGCAGCACGGCCAGCGGACCCAGGGCCGCCAGAATCTGCCACCACTCAGCCGGACCGGTGTCCACTATGACTTGGACGGGGCTGGGGGAGGGAGTCGGATCCACTGGACCAGCTTAGGTGTGGCATGAGCGGATCCGGTGCTTTGGCGCCCGTGCCGCGGTCACTCTCCAGCTACTCCCCGGCAGGAGAGCGGCAAACGCGCACTCGGAGGACGGGGACCTGCGGCAATGTCGTATCCAACACACCCTGCCCGAGAGGGTATGGGTGAGGGCACGAAAAAGCCCCGGAAAATCTTTGATTTTCCGGGGCTTCCCTTTGTGCGCGGAGGGGGACTTGAACCCCCACCCCCTTTCGAGGACTAGCACCTCAAGCTAGCGCGTCTGCCATTCCGCCACCCGCGCAGGTGGTATTCCGGGAGCCGTTCACACCTTCCGGTGTTTCGCGCCTCTCCGAAGCAGCGAGAAAAACTCTAACACGACTTTCCGGGAACAACGAATCGGGCCATATGGGTAGGCTGAGGGCAGCGGTTTCCGCCCGTGCCAGCCAGTCATTCCCTAACGAGGAGCTCTCAATGCCTGACGTCCTGCCCGAGGATGAAGTTGTCCGGATCTGCCAGGAACTCATCCGGATCGATACCTCGAACTACGGGGACGGGTCCGGGCCGGGGGAGCGGGCGGCCGCTGAATACGCCGCCGGGCTGATCGAGGAAGTGGGCCTGGACGCAGAAATCTTCGAGTCCGCCCCGGGCAGGGCGAACGTGGTGACCCGCCTGGCAGGCGAGGATCCGTCCGCCAGCGCCCTGGTGGTGCACGGCCACCTGGACGTCGTCCCCGCCCTTCGCGACCAGTGGTCTGTGGACCCGTTCGGTGCCGAACTGAAGGACGGGCTGATCTGGGGACGCGGCGCCGTCGACATGAAGGACATGGACGCCATGATCCTTTCCGTCCTGCGCAGCTTCGCCCGGACAGGAAAGAAGCCCAAGCGGGACATCATCTTCGCCTTCTTCGCCGATGAGGAAGCAGGCGGGGCCCTGGGCGCCCGCTACGCTGTGGACAAGCGCCCCGAACTCTTCGAGGGGGCCACGGAAGCGATCTCGGAGGTGGGCGGGTTCTCCGCCACTATAGGCGGCCAGCGCACCTACCTCCTGCAGACGGCGGAAAAGGGCATCTCCTGGCTCCGCCTCGTGGCGCACGGCCGCGCCGGCCACGGCTCCCAGATCAGCACGGACAACGCCGTCACCCGCCTGGCCGCGGCCGTCACCCGCATCGGCGAGTACAAGTGGCCCATCGAACTGACGTCCACCACGCGCCAGTTCCTTGACGGCGTGACCGAACTCACGGGAGTGGAGTTCGACGCCGACAATCCGGACCGCCTGCTTGACCAGCTGGGCACGGTGTCACGTTTCGTGGGCGCCACCCTCCAGAACACCACCAACCCCACCCTGCTCAAGGGTGGCTACAAGCACAATGTCATCCCAGAATCGGCAGAAGCCCTCATAGACTGCCGGACCCTGCCCGGCCAGCAGGAGCAGGTCCTGGAGATCGTCCGCGAACTGGCCGGAACCGGCGTCGATGTCAGCTACGTCCACCAGGATGTTTCCCTTGAGGTGCCCTTCGCCGGGAACCTTGTGGACGCGATGATCGACGCCCTCCACTCCGAAGACCCCGGAGCCAAGGTACTGCCCTACACCCTGTCCGGTGGCACGGACAACAAGTCCCTCAGCAGGCTGGGCATCACCGGCTACGGCTTCGCACCCCTGATGCTCCCGGATGAACTCGACTTCACCGGCATGTTCCACGGCGTCGATGAGCGCGTTCCCGCGGACTCGCTCAAGTTCGGCGCCAGGGTCCTCAACACCCTGCTCACCAACTACTGACCAAGGAAGCCCATGACGCCTGAAGACGTGCTGCCGGACTCCCTCCTGGAACGGATCCGCAACAGGGCGGCCGGCTACGACCGGGACAACAGCTTTTTCCACGAGGACCTGCAGGAGCTTGCTGCCGCAGGTTACCTGAAGTTGTTTGTCCCCGCGTCCGACGGCGGCGTGGGCTTTGGCCTGGAAGCGGCGGCGCAGTGCCAGCGGAGGCTCGCAACGGCTGCCCCGGCCACCGCCCTGGCCGTGAATATGCATCTGGTATGGACCGGCGTCGCCTATGTTCTGAAGAGCCGCGGGGACAGCTCGCTGGAGTTCGTCCTCAAGGAAGCGGCAGAGGGCGAGGTCTTCGCATTCGGCAATTCCGAGGCTGGAAACGACGCGGTCCTTTTCGATTCCCGCACCGAAGCTACTCCTCTTCCGGATGGTGGTTACTCATTCACGGGCACGAAGATCTTCACCAGCCTGTCACCGGCCTGGACGCGGCTGGGGATTTTCGGAAAGGATCCGGAGGCAAGGGGCGGCGACGGCGAACTCGTCCACGGGTTCATCACCCGCGAGACGGCCGGCTACCGCATCCTCGATGACTGGGACACCCTGGGCATGCGTGCCAGCCAGTCCGCCACCACTGTCCTCGAGGGCGTGCAGGTCCCGGCGGAACGGATCTTCCGCAAGCTCCCCGTCGGGCCCAACCCGGATCCCCTGGTCTTCGCCATCTTTGCCTGCTTTGAAACGCTGCTGGCCGCCGTCTACACGGGACTGGGGGAGCGGGCGCTGGCTGTGGGCGTCGAAACAGTTACTCGCCGCACCTCATTCAAGAACGGCGGCCGGAGTTACGCCCAGGATCCGGACATCCGCTGGAAGGTTGCCGAGGCAGCAATGGCCATGGACAACCTTTACCCGCATTTGAAATCGGTGGCCGCCGACGTGGACACCGTTGCCGACCATGGCGCCCAGTGGTTCCCGAAGCTGGTGGGGCTAAAGGTCAATGCGACCGAGACGGCCCGGCGGGTGGTGGACCTGGCGATCCGGGTCAGCGGCGGATCCAGCTATTTTCGTGGTTCCGAACTTGAGCGGCTCTACCGGGATGTCCTCGCCGGCATGTTCCACCCGTCCGACGACGAATCGGCCCACAACACGGTGGCGAACGCCTGGCTGGGGCCACTCGAGAACTAGACGGTCCGCTGGACGGATGAATACCTAGACGGTCCGCTGGACGAGTGAATAGCTAGACGGTCCGCTGGACCTGCAACACCTTGCGGCGGAGCCAGAACCGCCGGCCGCCGCCCACATACAGCTTGCTGCGTTCCAGTTCCCACTTGCCGTACTCGGAGTGTTCCACCAGGCGGCGCCGTGCGTCATGAAGCGAATCGTCGGGACTCACCGTCAGTACGAGGTACTCGTACTGCCTCAAATAGTCCCGTTCCCGCTGGACCGAGCTGGTGAGAAATTGTTCCTTCATTGCTCTCCATTTTCGTCCTTTTCCGGCTAACGTGAAGTCATGAGCATCGATCCGCGTGTCGCGCTTTCGTCCCTGACCACCGCTTTGGAAGAACACCTTATAGCAGCATCCAACCGCCGCGGAGATGGTGATCCGTCCGTTGAGGCAGCATTTTTCGCAGTGGCAGACGCCTTTGAAGTTTATGAAGATGCACTGTACGAGGCCTACAACGAAGTAACCCCGCTGCAGGTCTTTGATGACGAGGACGAAGAGGACGAGGAGAGCGACGTGGACGACGAGGATCTGGAGATCGTCGAGGAGTAACTCCCGGGACAGCGGATCGGACTGAAGCTACCGCGCCGCGGACACGTCCTCCAAGGCCAGGGCAATTTCAGGCGGCAGCGGCGCCAATTGCGCCTCTAGTATTTCCTTCAGCTGCACGGGTGTCCGTGCGCCCACGATCGCGGTGGACACGCCATGCTGCGATAGCAGCCAGCTAAGCGCCACATCCTGCGGTGACCTGCCCAGCCCTTTTGCCGCCATGCAGACCGCTTCTACCGTCCGGGACGGCTGCTCTGCCAGGTACGGCTCCACATACGCCGCCCCGGAAGCGGAAGCGCCCCGCGACCCGGACGGAATGCTGCCGCGGTACTTTCCGGTCAGAACGCCGCGGCCCAGCGGAGCCCAGGCCATCAGGCCCAGGCCGGCATCCTCCACGGCCGGAATGAGCTCGGCTTCCGGCTTCCGCTGGACGAACGAATATTCCGCCTGCACCGCCACCAGCGGGAAGCCCGCAACAGCCGCCGCCTTCGCCGCCTGCCAGCCGGTGAAATTGGACACACCCGCGTACCGGGCCCTGCCTGTCCGGACCGCAAACTCCAGGGCAGACAGGGTTTCCTCCAAGGGAACGTTTCCGTCCCAGGCCTGGGCGAACCAGATGTCCACGTAATCGGTGCCGAGCCTGGCCAGGCTGGCCTCCAGCCCGGTGAGCATCGCGTTACGGGAGGTATCGACGGCGCGACGGCCATCCGGCGTCGTCATTCCCGCCTTGGTGGAGATGGTGACCTCGGTCCGGGCCACCACGTCGCCCAGCAGCGAACCCAGCATGGCTTCGGCGCGTCCTTCGGAGTAGGAGGCTGCCGTATCCACGTGCCGCCCGCCGGCGTTGAGGAAGGTGCGCAGCAGCTCGGAAGCGTCCTGTTCGTCGGTCTCGCCGGCCCAGTCCATGGTGCCGAGCGAGATGGCTGAAACACGCAATCCACTGTTGCCGACGTAACGCTGCTGCATAGCAGCAAGCTTACGGGCAGAACCACCCGTACCCATGCCGTAGGGTCTTAGCGTGAACTGGTTTGAGGTGGCCCTGCTGGGCCTAGTGCAGGGACTGACCGAATTTCTTCCAATTTCTTCTAGTGCGCATCTGCGGATCGTGGGTCAATTCCTTCCCAACGCCGCTGACCCGGGAGCAGCCTTTACCGCCATCACCCAACTGGGTACCGAAACGGCCGTGCTGGTGTATTTCTGGCGGGACATCGTCCGGATCGTCAAAGCCTGGGCAGGTTCTCTGCGTGGACAAGTGTCCCGGCAGGATCCCGACGCCCGGATGGGCTGGCTGGTCATCCTGGGCAGCCTTCCCATCATCGTGCTCGGCCTGCTGTTCCAGGATCAGATCGAGTCGGTGCTGCGCAGCATGTGGATCGTGGCCACCATGCTCATCGTCTTCGGCCTCTTCCTGGCCATCGCTGACGCGGTCGGGAAGCAGAAGCGCGACCTCAACCACCTCACCTACAAGCACGGCATCCTCTACGGATTCGCGCAGGCCATGGCACTGATTCCCGGCGTCTCCCGGTCCGGCGGCACCATCACGGTCGGCCTGCTCATGGGATATACCCGTGAGGCCGCGGCGCGCTACTCCTTCCTTCTCGCCATCCCCGCAGTATTCGGCAGCGGGCTCTACCAGCTATACAAGGTGGTCTCCAAGGAGGGCATCACCGGACCCTACGGACTGCCTGAAACGGCCCTGGCGACGGCCATCGCCTTCGTGGTGGGCTACATCATCATCGGCTGGTTCCTGAAATTCGTCTCCACCCGCAGCTACCGCCTGTTCGTCTGGTACCGCATATTGCTGGGCCTGGGCCTGTACCTGCTGCTCGGTTTCGGAGTCATCAGCGCCTAGCACTAGGCTTGGTGTGTGAAATCCTGGTCTTCCCGCCCCGTTCCTGCCCTGCCCGGAAGCATGCCTGCCATCCGGTTGTTCGATACTGCGGCAGGCCGCGAGGTGGAGCTTGAGCCTGAGGCCCGGCCGTCCATGTACGTCTGCGGCATCACCCCTTACGACGCCACGCACATGGGCCACGCAGCCAGCTACGTGGCCTTCGACCTGCTCAACAGGGCGTGGCGCGATTCTGGCAAGGACGTCTCCTACGTCCAGAACGTGACCGACGTCGACGATCCGCTGCTGGAACGGGCCACGGCCACCGGAGTGGACTGGCGGGACCTCGCCGCCAGCCAGATCGAGCTGTTCCAGACAGACATGGAGGCGCTCAACGTCCTCTCCCCGGACCATTACGTGGGTGCGGTTGAATCCATTGGACTGATCGTGCCCGAGGTGGAGCGGCTGGTCAGCCTCGGCCTGGCCTACACGGTTGAAGGCACCAACGGGGAGCCGGATGGTGACGTCTATTACGACGTCGAAGCGGCCGGCAAGCAGTCTGTGGCACCGGGAGCATGGAGCCTGGGCAGCATTTCGGGACTGCCGGAGAGCGAAATGCTGGAGCTTTTCGCGGAACGCGGCGGCGATCCCGGCCGTGCAGGAAAGCGCCAGGCCCTTGACCCGCTGCTGTGGCGCGTGGCACGCGACGGCGAGCCGAGCTGGCCCGGCGGCAGCCTCGGCGCGGGCCGGCCCGGCTGGCACATCGAATGCACAGTGATCGCGCAGAAGTACCTGCCGTCCCCGTTCACCGTCCAGGGCGGCGGCTCTGACCTGATCTTCCCGCACCACGAAATGGGCGCCGGCCACGCGTTCTCGCTCGCGGGTGTGCCGCTGGCCAGGCACTTCGCGCATGCGGGCATGGTGGGGCTCGACGGTGAGAAAATGAGCAAGTCCAAGGGCAACCTGGTGCTGGTTTCCAAGCTGCGGGCCGCAGGGGAGGACCCCGGCGCCATCCGGCTCGCCATCCTGGCCCACCACTACCGCTCCGACTGGTCCTGGACTGACGAAAGCTTTGGCGCTGCGAAAGCCGACCTCGCGGCCTGGCGCCGGGCCCTCGAGCACGCCCCGTCAGGTTCCGCCGAACCGCTGATCTCCGACATGCGGGCTGCGCTGGCCGCTGACCTTGACGCACCGGCGGCCGTTGCCGCAGTGTCGCGGTGGGCACGCGAGGCGAACGACGGCGGTGCTGCCGCCAGCCCCGCCGACCGGGACCTCGTGAAGGATGCGGTGGACGCCCTCCTGGGCATCCGGCTCTAGGCCTTCACACAGGATTCCGGGGCTTACCAGCAAAGGGACTTGACGGGAACGTTTTTCCCGTCAAGTCCCTTTGTATCGCGTTATACGGGGTCAGGGCCTGTCCTGGCCCCGTCTCTTCAGGTAGCGCTCGAACTCGCGGGCAATGGATTCCCCGGTTGCTTCCGGCAGGTCCGCGGTGTCCTTCGCTTCCTCCAGCTGACGGACATACGCTGCGATCTCGGGGTCTTCGGTGGCAAGTTCGTCCACGCCCCGCTCCCAGGCATCCGCTTCCTCTGCCAGCTCGTGCGTATCCAGCGGCACCTGGAGCAGTTCCTCGATCCGGTGCAGGAGGGCCAGCTGTGCCTTGGGTGACGGCGCCTGCGCCACATAGTGCGGTACGGCGGCCCACAGCGAAACGGTGGGAATGCCCGCCAGGAGCGCCACCTCGGCCAGAACGCCCACAATGCCCACCGGACCTTCGTACTGCGAGGCTTCAAGGTTCATGCGTTCCCGCAGCGGCGCATCGTCCGAGGACGTGCTGACCGGGATGGGCCGGCTGTGCGGGACGTCCGCCAGCAAGGCACCCACCAGCACCACATAGTCAACGTTCAGCGCTTCCGCATGCACCAGCAACTCGGCCGTGTAGGCGCGCCATTTATAGGACGGCTCCGTACCCTGGACGAAGATAACGTCCACATTGGAGTTGGGTGCGCTTGCCTTGTAGATACGGGTGGAGGGCCACTTGATCTTGCGTTCGCCGGCGGCATTCCTGCGGACCGTAGGGCGGGTGAACTGGAAGTCGTAATACTCATCGGCGTCTATGGACGCCACCTTCTTGCCACCCCACAGCTTGTTCAGGTAGCGCAGCGAATCGCTGGCCGCCTCCCCGGCGTCGTTCCAGCCTTCAAAGGCGGCAAGCATCACGGTTACGCGTTCCCCGTCAGCCACGGGCTGCAGGAACCGTTCCCGCTCGGGTCCGGCACCCGGTGCGTCGGTGTCTCCCTCGAAGCTATTCATTTCTTCACCCTACGTCCAAGGTGCTTCCCCGCGCATGACTGAAGCGCCGCAAATCACCGGATACACATCCAGCGGCCGGGAACCATCCCGGATTCGGCCAAGGGCGTAAGCCCACAGGGTCCGCCCAGCAAGTCCCCGTAGACTGGGCACATGCGATCGCTTGCCTCCAGTTCCCCGCTCAAAGCCGTCCTCTGGGATATGGACGGGACCATCGTGGACACCGAGCCCTACTGGATCGCCGCGGAGCGCGCACTCGTGGAAGCCCATGGCGGCTCATGGTCCCATGAACAGGCCATGCAGCTGGTGGGTCAGTCCCTCACGTTTTCGGCGGGGCTCCTCCAGGAGGCCGGGGTCCGGATGGGGATCCGCGAGATCATCGACAGCCTTACCTCCACGGTCATCAGCAGCGTACGGCAGCAGGTACCCTGGCGGCCCGGTGCAAGGGAACTCCTTGAGGAGCTTCACCAGGCCGGGGTCCGGTGCGCCCTGGTCACCATGTCCGAGGGCCCCCTCGCGCGGCAGGTGGTGGAAAGCCTGCCCCGCCCGTACTTCGAATTCCTCGTGACCGGCGATACCGTGTCCCGGGGAAAACCCCACCCCGAGGCCTACCTCACGGCCGTAGAGCGGCTGCAGGAACGCGACCCGGACCTGGGCATCCAGCATTGCGTGGCGCTCGAGGACTCGGCGCCGGGCGTGGCAGCAGCCGTTGCCTCTGGGGTGCCCACAGTGGCAATACCCCACATTGTTCCGCTGCCGGAGGACAGCCGCTATACGGTGTGGGACTCCCTTTCCGGCCGGTCCCTGCCTGACCTGGAGGCCCTCCTGCCAGCAAGCCAGGCCCTTGCCGCGGGCAGCGCAGGGGAGCCGGCCTCCGCCGTCGGACATGCCCGTGACTGAGACCCCCACTCCAGTGCGCCGCGAAGGCATCCCGCTCGGCAGGATCGCCGGCGTGCCCGTGGTGCTCGCCTACTCGTGGTTCGTCATCGCCGCCTTCACAGTGATCGCTTACGGCCCGGTCCTTGGCCGCAGCAACCCCGCCCTCGGCGCCAGCGCCTACATCATTGCGTTCGCCTACGCAGTCCTGCTCCTGATTTCCGTGCTTGTCCACGAACTGGCCCACGCCCTGACGGCCAGGATCTACGGCTGGCCCACGCAGAAGATTGTCCTTAACCTCTGGGGCGGCCACACCCAGTTCGAAAGCTTCACCGCTTCGCCGGGAAGGTCGGTGCTGGTGGCCCTGGCCGGGCCTGCAGCCAACTTTGTGCTGGCCGGCGGCGCCTGGCTGCTGCTTTCCTCTGCGACGCTGGGCAGTGTGGCGGATATCCTCATCAACATTTTCATGTGGGCCAACTTCCTGATCGCCGTTTTCAACGTGCTGCCCGGGCTGCCGCTCGACGGCGGCCGGCTGGTGGAGTCTGCAGTCTGGAAAGCCACCGGAAGCCAAGCCAAGGGAACCATCGCCGCCGGCTGGGGCGGCCGCATCATCGTGATCGCCATTGCGTACTGGTTCCTTCTCCGCCCCCTGCTCGCCGGCGAAGAACCTGAATTCAGCCTGGTCCTGATCACCGTCCTGGTGGGAGGGTTCCTGTGGATGGGCGCCTCCGCTTCAATCCAGCAGGGCACGCTCCGCAGCCGGCTGCCACTGGTCAGCGCGCAGGCCCTGGCGAGCCCCGCCGTCGGACTTCCCGCTACCGCGACGGTCCAGGACGCACTGCGCCACGGGGCCGCGGGACAAAGCTTCGTGGTGGTGTACGGACCTGACGGCCGGCCCCAGGCTGTGGTGGATGCCACGGCACTGGCTGCCGTTCCGCCTGCTGCCGCCCCTTCCACCCCCGTTACAGCAGTCTCCTTTGCGCTGGCCCCCGGCGCCTACGTCCCGGAATGGGCGAAAGGACAGGAGCTCATCACCTTCCTGTCCCAGGTGGCAGGGCACCACTACGCCGTGATCGACCATAACGGCAGGGTCACCGGCCTGCTCTCGCAGGAGGCGGTGCTGACAGCCATCACCGGGAAGCGGCCGCGGCCCGATAGGCGCCCGCAGGGCCAGAACCGGTAGAGTTACCTGCCGGTGTGCATCGCCGCCGCAGAAGCCACCATGTCTGCCACAGGACATCTCTGCGCGGCCCACAGGTTTACAGGAGCGAGGAACATCATGAGCAGCGAAACCGCCGTCAACGACGCCACAGCAGCAGCCGGGTCCGGCGCCGCCGCCGGCAGCTCGCAGCCGGTGGGAGCGGCCAGGCGCCGCGGGCCGTTCCGGGAAGGCGAACGCGTCCAGCTCACCGACGAGCGCGGACGCATGAACACCGTCACCCTTGAGCGCGGCGGCGCGTTCCACACCCACCGCGGCTTCCTCAACCATGACGACATCATCGGCAAGGTGGACGGCTCCGTGGTGGTCAACAACGTTGGCCAGCAGTACCAGACCCTGCGCCCGCTGCTCTCCGACTTCGTGCTGTCCATGCCGCGGGGCGCGGCCGTCGTCTACCCCAAGGACGCCGGCCAGATCGTCACCATGGCGGACATCTTTCCGGGCGCCCGCGTGGTGGAAGCAGGTGTGGGCTCAGGCGCCCTCTCCATCTCCCTGCTCCGCGCCGTAGGCGACCAGGGCTACCTGCACTCCTTCGAACGGCGCGAGGAGTTCGCGGACATCGCCCGCGGAAACGTGGAAACCATCTTCGGCGGCCCGCACCCCGCATGGCAGATCTCCCTCGGTGACTTCCAGGAGGAAGTGGTCCGCAGCGAGGCGCCCGGCTCAGTGGACCGCGTGGTCCTGGACATGCTGGCACCTTGGGAGTGCCTCGACGCCGTCGCCACCGTCCTGGCCCCCGGCGGCGTCTGGATCAATTACGTCGCCACGGTCACCCAGCTTTCCCGTACGGCCGAAGCCATCCGTGCAGATGGGCGTTTCACCGAACCGGACGCCTGGGAGTCCCTGGTCCGCGGCTGGCACCTCGAGGGACTGGCCGTCCGCCCCGACCACCGCATGGTGGCCCACACCGGTTTCCTCCTGGTCACGCGCAGGCTGGCCGACGGCGTCACCGGCATCTCGGTCAAGCGCCGCCCGTCAAAGACCGAATTCAACGAAGAAGACGTCAACGCCTGGACGCCCGGCGCCGTGGGGGAGCGGCTGGTGTCCGACAAGAAGCTGCGCCGCGCCGCCCGCGACGCGATTGCCGGCACCAATGTCAAGGACGGCCCGGAGGTCACGAACTAGTCCACATTTCGGGAGTCGCCATCCCTACCTGCCTTCTTGGGGCTAATGTCTTAATAGAAGCGCAGGAAGGGGCTGATACAAATGGAGACTCCAAACCAGGACTCCGGACGTACACCGGCAGAGCAGTCTGCCGCCAATGACCTCTCGGTTGCCGACCGCCAGGTCAACATCCTCCGGGACAAGCTCAGGCACATCGACCGACAGTTGGCTGCCGCAACGCAGAACAACACCAAGCTGGTCAGCATGCTTGAGACCGCGAAAGCCGAGATCCTCCGGCTGAAGAACGCGTTGGACCAGGAAGGACAGCCGCCGTACAGCTTCGGCACCATCCTCCAGCTGAACCCCAAGCGCCCTCCGGCGCCCGGCAGCAGCGGGCAGGCTGCCACGGAGGAATCCGCTGACATCTTCAACGCCGGCCGGAAAATGCGCGTCGGCATCAGCCCGCTGGTGAACATCAACCAGCTCGCCGTGGGCCAGGAAGTCCTGCTGAATGAAGCACTCCTCATCGTGGCCGGCCTCGGCTACGAACGGGCCGGCGAACTGGCCACGCTCAAGGAAATGCTCGGCGCCGACCGCGCCCTGGTGGTGGGCCGCGCCGACGAAGAACGGGTGGTCCGCCTCTCCGGCGCCCTCCTTGCTGAGAAACTCCGCGTGGGCGATGCGCTCTCCATCGATTCCCGGACCGGGTACGCGCTGGAAAAGGTGCCCCGCTCCGAGGTGGAAAACCTCGTCCTGGAAGAAGTCCCGGACATCACCTACGAGGACATCGGCGGTCTCGGCCCGCAGATCGAACAGATCCGCGACGCCGTCGAACTTCCGTTCCTGCACCCGGACCTCTACCGGGAACACGGGCTGAAGGCGCCCAAGGGCATCCTGCTCTACGGGCCTCCGGGCTGCGGCAAAACCCTCATCGCCAAGGCCGTTGCCAACTCCCTCGCCGCCCGCGCCGCGGAGCGCTCCGGCAACGTGGACCTCAAGAGCTACTTCCTGAACATCAAAGGTCCGGAACTCCTGGACAAGTACGTCGGCGAAACCGAACGGCACATCCGCCTCATCTTCTCCAGGGCACGGGAAAAGGCCTCGGACGGCAGCCCGGTAGTAGTGTTCTTCGACGAGATGGATTCGCTGTTCCGCACGCGCGGCACCGGCATCTCCTCCGACGTCGAAACCACCATCGTGCCGCAGCTGCTGAGCGAAATCGACGGCGTGGAGCGGCTGGACAATGTCATTGTCATTGGCGCGTCCAACCGCGAGGACATGATCGATCCGGCCATCCTCCGGCCCGGCCGGCTGGATGTCAAAGTCAAGATCCACCGTCCGGACGCCGAAGCGGCGGCCGATATCTTCAACAAGTACATCACCACCGACCTGCCCTTCCACGAATCCGACCTGGCCGAGCACGACGGCGATGTCCAGGCAACGGTGGACGCCATGGTCCAGCGGACGGTGGAGGCCATGTACTCCACCGACAAGTCGAACGAATTCCTGGAAGTCACCTACGCCAACGGTGACACCGAGATGCTGTACTTCAAGGACTTCAACTCCGGCGCCGTGGTCCAGAACGTTGTGGACCGCGCCAAGAAGTACGCCATCAAGGACCTCCTGACCACCCACCAGAAGGGGCTCCGGATCGAGCACCTGCTGCGGGCTGTCGTGGACGAATTCCGTGAGCACGAGGACATGCCCAACACCACCAACCCCGATGACTGGGCCCGGATCTCCGGCAAGAAGGGCGAGCGGATCACCTACATCCGCACCATCGTGCAGGGCAAGGCCGGCCAGGAGCCTGGCAAGTCGATCGAAACCATGCCCACCACGGGACAGTATCTATGACGGCTGCACCGGAACCCGCCGCCGGGGGAGCACTTCCCGCCGGCGGGGCCATGCGGGTGATGGGCGCGGAAACTGAATACGGCATCCATGCCCCGTCCGCGCCCTCCGCCAACGCAACCATGATGAGTGCCCGGGTGGTCCAGGCCTACGCCCAAGTCACCCGACAGCGCGCGGCCGGGGGCGCCGAAACGCGCTGGGACTACACGGACGAGGAGCCGCTGCACGACGCCCGCGGCTGGACCGTGGACCGCGGCGCGGCACACCCCAGCCAGCTGACCGACCAGCCGCCCGTCCTGGACGCGGAGGCGGTAGCCCTGGCGTACGGCCGTGAAGAACTCGAACTCGACGGGCAGGACGAGTCCGGCACGCTCCTGATGAACATGGTCCTCGGCAACGGTGCGCGCCTGTACGTGGACCACGCCCACCCCGAGTATTCGAGCCCCGAGGTCACAAACCCGCGCGACGCAGTCACCTGGGATGCCGCCGGCGACCTGGTGGGGCTGGCGGCCGTGCGGCGGCTGGCCGCGGACCCTGACCTCCCGCCGGTAAACCTGTACAAGAACAACACGGACAACAAGTCCGTGTCCTACGGCTCCCACGAAAACTACCTCATGCCGCGCTCGGTGCCCTTCGGCGACATCGTGCGGGGGCTGACGCCGTTCTTCGTGACCCGCCAGATCTTTTGCGGGGCGGGCCGGCTGGGGATTGGCCAGGACGCTTCCGCCTCCGGCTACCAGATCAGCCAGCGGGCGGATTTCTTCGAAGCCGAGGTGGGCCTGGAAACAACGATCCGCCGGCCCATCATCAACACGCGCGACGAGCCGCACGCCACCGCGGACAAGTACCGGCGCCTGCACGTGATTATTGGCGATGCCAACCTCAGCCAGGTATCCAACTACCTGAAGTTCGGCACAACCGCCATGGTCCTCAGCCTGATCGAGGCAGGCCTGGCGCCAAAAGTGGAGGTGTACGAACCCGTGCAGGCCCTCCAGACGGTCAGCCATGATACGTCGTTGACGGCAACATTGCGGCTGCTCGACGGCCGGCGGGTCACCGCCCTGGACCTGCAGTGGATGTACCACGAGGCCGCAGCCAAGCTGGCACAGGATACGGGCGTCGGCGATGCCGTGGACGGGGACGGACACACTCATGATGTCCTGGAGCGGTGGGCCACCGTGCTCACCCAGCTGGACAGCAACCGGGCGGCGGCAGCCAGTTCCGTTGAATGGCTCGCGAAGCTCTCGCTCCTTGACGGATACCGCCAGCGGGACAACCTGGACTGGGATGACGCCCGGCTGGGACTCGTGGACCTGCAATGGTCCGACATCCGGCCCGAAAAAGGGCTGTACTACCGCTTCCTTGCGAGGGGCCGTATGCAAAGGATCGTGGACGACGCCGCGATCGCCGCCGCCGTCGGGGAGCCGCCGGGAGACACCCGCGCATTTTTCCGGGGCAAGTGCATCAGCAGCTTCGGCAAGGACGTGGTGGGCGCGAGCTGGGACTCGGTGATCTTCGACGTACCCGGATATGGGCGGCTGCAGCGGGTCCCCACCAGGGAGCCCCTGCGGGGAACCAAAGCCCTCACCGGAGCGTTGTTCGAACGCTACCGGGAAGCGGGTCCCTTCCTCGCAGAGTTGCTGGGACACAATACCGCTCCGCCTGCGGCGTAAACCGCGCCGGACGGCTCCCAGCGTGGCAGGATTGGGATATCGGAGGATCCGTCGGATCCAATGACCAACATAGGGAGGGATAACGATGGCAGGCCAGGAGCAGCAGCAGCCGCTAACACGCGACAGCCAGGTCGACGAGGACATTCCTGAGGCGCCACCCGCACCGCCGGAAGCCCAAGCTTCGGCATCCACGGAAGGCGTGGACGACCTTCTGGACGAGATCGACGGCGTTCTGGAATCCAACGCCGAAGAATTCGTCCGGGCATTCGTCCAAAAAGGCGGCCAGTAACCCGGACCGGACAGGTGGCGGAAGCCCCGGACGGACGGAATCTGTACCGACTTTAGTACTACGTTCAAGGAGTTCATGAGTGCAGGAATCAACCGCCAACCAGGTAGCCGCCAATGCAACCTCGTCCTTTACCGAACATCTGCAGCGGGACCGGCCGGAGCTTTTGCCCTTTAGCCGGAGCCCCCAGGGTGCTGCGTCCGCAGCCGCCCCGCTGCAGGTTCCGCACGCCACCACGATCGTCGCCATGAGCTACGACGGCGGCGTGCTGATGGCGGGGGACCGGCGGGCCACCATGGGGAATGTCATCGCCAGCAGGCACATCGAAAAAGTGTTCCCCGCGGACCGGTTCTCGGTTCTGGGCATCGCGGGGACTGCCGGCATTGCCATAGACCTGACGCGGTTGTTCCAGGTTGAACTTGAGCATTACGAAAAAATCGAAGGCACGCTCCTCAGCCTCGAGGGCAAGGCCAACCGCCTGGGGGCCATGATCCGCGGCAACCTGCCGCTCGCCCTGCAGGGCCTGGCCGTCGTCCCCCTGTTCGCCGGATTCGACACCAGCGCCGGCGTGGGAAGGCTTTTCTCCTATGACGTGACCGGTGGCCGGTACGAGGAGCACGAACACCACAGCGTGGGGTCCGGTTCGGTCTTCGCACGCGGAGCCCTGAAGAAACTGTGGCGGCCCAACCTCACGGCGGCAGAAGCGCTTGCCGTCGCGGTGGAGTCCCTGTACGACGCCGCCGACGACGATTCGGCCACCGGTGGCCCCGACACCGTCCGACAGCTGTGGCCCGTGGTCTATACGGTGGACAGCTCCGGCGCCCGCCGGATTCCCGAGGCTGAACTCGCCGCCGCGGCACGCAACGTCATCGACGCCCGCACCATTGCCGGACGGGAGGCTTGAGATGACGCAGCAGTTTTACGTATCACCCGAACAGCTGATGAAGGACCGTGCGGATTTCGCACGGAAAGGCATCGCCCGAGGCAGGTCCGTGGTGGTCATCAGCTGCGCCGACGGGATAGCGCTCGTGGCAGAAAACCCGTCACCGTCACTGCACAAAATCGGCGAGATCTACGACAAGATCGCGTTCGCCGCCGTCGGGAAATACAACGAATTTGAAAGCCTCCGGCAGGCCGGCGTCCGGTACGCGGACGTCCGCGGATACTCGTACGACCGCGAGGACGTCACCGCCCGCGGCCTTGCCAGCGTCTACGCACAGAGCCTGGGGGCCGTCTTCACCGCGGAGCAGAAACCTTTCGAGGTGGAACTCGCTGTGGCCGAGGTTGGCCCCACCCAGGAGGAGGACCACCTCTACCGGCTGACCTTCGACGGTTCGATCGCCGACGAACACAGCTTCGTGGTCATGGGTGGCCAGGCGGAGAAAGTTTCTTCAGCCATTGAAGGCGGATGGCGCAGCACGCTCAGCTTCTCCGAGGCCGTCCGGCTGGCCCTGTCCGGGCTGGCGCCGGCAGCCGATTCGGATGAATCAGCCAAGGCGATGCCGGCCAGGGCGCTGGAAGTTGCAGTCCTGGACAGGCTGTCCGAGAGTACACGCGGCTCCCGGCGCGCCTTCCGCCGGCTGAATGACGCGGACATCACTGCACTGCTGGCCTAGGAGGAAACATGGACAAGAGAATCTTCGGTATTGAAACCGAGTTTGGGATCTCCTATTCGAGCCCCGATTCCAGGCCTCTTGCCCCGGAGGAGGTGGCCCGGTACCTCTTCCGCAAGGTGGTCAGCTGGGGCCGCTCGTCCAATGTGTTCCTCACCAACGGTTCCAGGCTTTACCTGGACGTGGGTTCCCACCCCGAGTATGCCACCGCCGAATGCGACGACCTTGCCCAACTGATCGCGCACGACCGGGCGGGCGAGCTAATCCTGGACGACCTCGTGGATGAGGCCCAGGCGCGGCTGGCCGCGGAGGGGTTCAACGGCACCGTCTACCTGTTCAAGAACAACACGGACTCCGCCGGCAACTCCTACGGCAGCCACGAAAACTACCTCATCCCGCGCCGCGGTGAATTCTCCCGGCTGGCCGAGATCCTGATTCCGTTCCTGGTCACCCGCCAGCTCATCGCCGGTGCGGGCAAGATCCTGAAGACGCCGCACGGGGCGACGTACGCGTTCTCGCAGCGCGCGGACCACATCTGGGAGGGCGTCTCCTCGGCCACCACCCGCTCGCGCCCCATCATTAACACTCGCGACGAACCGCACGCCGACGCCGAGTTCTACCGCCGGCTGCACGTCATCGTGGGCGATTCGAACATGTCCGAAGCTACTGCCCTGATGAAAGTGGGCACGGTGGACCTCGTCCTGCGGATGATCGAGGCCGGTGTGATCATGCGGGACATGAGGATGGAGAACCCCATCCGCAGCATCCGCGAGATCTCGCACGACCTCAGTGGCAGGGCCTTGGTCCGGCTGGCCAATGGCCGCCAGCTCACCGCCCTCGAAATCCAGCAGGAATACCTGACCAAGGTCACCGCCTTCGTGAAGGAAAACGGTGCCCACAACCCGCATGTCCCGTTGATCCTTGATCTGTGGGAGCGCACGCTCAAGGCGATCGAGAGCGGGGATTCCCGCAGTATCGAGACCGAAATTGACTGGGCGATCAAGAAAAAGCTGATGGACAACTACCGCGAACGCCACGGGCTGGGCCTGGATGCGCCCAGGATTGCGCAGCTTGACCTGACCTACCACGACATTTCCCGCGGCCGCGGCCTGTACTACCTGCTGCAGTCCCGCGGTGCGGTGCGGCGGATCGTGGACGACACCGTCATCAAGGACGCCGTCGACGCCCCGCCGCAGACCACCCGGGCCAAGCTGCGCGGCGACTTCGTCCGGCGGGCCCAGGAACTGGGCCGCGACTACACCGTGGACTGGGTACACCTGAAGCTCAACGACCGTGCCCACCAGACCATCCTCTGCAAGGACCCGTTCAGGAGCGTCGACGAGCGCGTGGATGCGCTTCTTGACTCTATGGGCTGACACCCAGCTTCAGGGTCTATTCTGGATAAGGCCCTTTACCAGGGCCTGCCGCGATCACGGCCGCTGCAACGCGGAGCATCGCATCCATCCTGCCCCGACGAAAGTTCTCTTACGTGCGCCGACTACTAGCAATCCTTCTTCCCGGCCTGCTGCTGCTCACCGCCTGCGGCGGCTCAAACCCCGCAGAGCCGGAACCCACCAGCCAATCCGCTGGCGAGACTGCAAAGTTCGACACCCTTAAACTGACCGACAACGGTGACAAGAAGGCCCCAGGCGTGGAGTTCACCAAGCCGCTCGAGGTGGCCGAACCCACCATCAAGGTGGTCAGCGAAGGCAGCGGGGAAACGGTGAAGGCAGACCAGATCGCCAACATCTCCATCCTTGCCCTCAACGGCACCGACGGCGCCACGCTCGAAGATACGTTCCCCAACGATCCGGAACCCCTGGAACTCAACGAGGAACTGAAAACCGGCAGCCCCGTCATCTACAACGCCTTTGTAGGCACCAAGGTGGGCTCAAGCCTTGCGCTGGCAGTTCCGGGACAGGCTGCCACCGCCGGTGCGGAAGCCCAGCCCACCCAGCTCCTCGTGATCAAGGTCCTCTCGGCCACCGATGTGACGCCGGCGCTTGAGAAGCCGGAAGGCGAGACCGTCACCCCTCCCGCGGGACTGCCCACCGTGACCGAGAAGGACGGCGTACCGGAGATCAACGTCGAAGGCGTAGCCGCGCCCACCGCGCTGGTGTCACAGGACCTCATCAAGGGCAACGGCGCCGTGGTCAAGGAAAGCGACACCCTGACCGTCAACTACGTGGGCGTGACCCTGGCCGGCGGCACCAAGTTCGATTCCAGCTTCGACCGCGGCGAACCGGCAAGCTTCCCGCTGACCGGTGTCATCAAGGGCTGGACCCAGGGCTTGGCCGGCAAGACCGTCGGTTCCCGCGTCCTGCTGGTCATCCCGAAGGACCTGGCCTACGGCGACGCGGGCCAGGGCGAGGCAAAGGGCGATCTTGTCTTCGTAGTGGACATCCTCGGCGCCAAGTAGCAAGACTTACAAGGAGGCCGCAGCCGGCTGGCTTGCGGTACCAACCATCAGCACCCACAAAGGAGCAACCATGTCATTCGGACAGCGGGAATTCGACCGCCAGAAGCCCGAGATCGATTTCCCGGAAGGCGACGTTCCCACCGAACTCGTCATCAAGGACCTCATCGAAGGTGACGGCCGCGAAGCCAGGGCAGGGGACACCGTCTCCACCCACTACGTCGGAGTGGCCTGGTCCACCGGCGAAGAATTCGACGCCTCGTGGGGCCGCGGCGCGCCGCTGGACTTCCGTGTGGGCGTTGGCCAGGTCATCCAGGGCTGGGACCAGGGCCTGCTGGGCATGAAGGTGGGCGGCCGCCGCCGGCTGGAGATCCCCTCCGAGCTGGCCTACGGCTCCCGTGGAGCAGGCGGCGCCATCAAGCCCAACGAGGCTCTCATCTTCGTTGTGGACCTCGTCGGCGTCCGCTGACCCTACAGCTGCTGACGGGCGGCATCGAACGGTTCCGCCCCTTGGAAGCGCGGCAACCGCCGGGACGTTCAGTTCCCGGCAGTTGCCGCGCTTTCTGCGTTCCGCCCGGAGTTTAGTAACGTAGCCAGAGTGTCCGCATCCCGCACTGAACGACTCCTCAATCTGCTGATCGCGCTCCTGAACACCCGGTACGGCCTGCGCCGCAGCGAATTGCGGGAAAAGGTGTACCACGACACCTCTGGCAATGATGTTGCCTTTGGCAGGATGTTCGAGCGGGACAAGAACGACCTGCGCCAGTTCGGCTTCGAGGTGGAAACACTGACGGACCTTGGCTGGAGCGGGGACGATCCCGCCACCACCCGCTACCGCATCGGCAAGGAATCCAACCGCCTGCCGGACGTCCAGCTGGACCCGGAAGAATGGACCGTGCTCCTCCTGGCTTCGCAGCTGTGGGAGCGCGCCGCCCTGGGCACAGCCGCGCAAAGCGCCCTCCGCAAGCTCCAGGCGTCAGGCCGGATGGCTGACGTGGAACTGCCCGCCGGCCTGCAGCCGCGCATCAAGCCCGCCGGGCAGGCCTTCGACGACCTCGTTGCTGCCATGCATGCACGGCACCCGGTCACCTTCCGGTACCTTGCGGGCAGCACCGGCAAGGAGGAAGAGCGGACTGTGGAGCCGTGGGGCCTCGGCAGCAGGTTCGGGCAGTGGTACCTGGTGGGCCACGACCGGGCACGCCAGGCCACACGACACTTCCGCCTGTCCCGCTTCACCAGTGCCGTGGCCACCCTGGACAACGACCAGTACTCGCCCCCGGCCGACTTCAACATCCGCACAGAACTGGACCGCCTCCCCGAACTGCCGCTCCGCACCGCCGTCGTACAGGTGAGGGAGGGCCGCCTGCTCGCCCTGCGGCGCCGCGCCCTGCCGGTTTCCCCTCCCACTGATGGCGCAGGTCCAGCCGCCGGCTATGACCGGATCAGCCTGCACTACCGAGACCCCGAAACTCTCGCCGAGGAACTCGCATCCTACGGCCCTGACGCCGTCGCTGCCGCCCCGGAAGAGCTGGTGGAAGCGGTCCGAAGGAGGCTGCGCGCTGCCGCCGCCTTCAGTGACTCGCCGGCGCCGGACTACTCCTTCCCGCCGGCCCGTGCACGGCAGGCGCGTCCCCGGACCTCCGAGGACCAGCTCAAGCGGATGCTCCAACTGGTTCCGTTCCTGGTGCACAACCAGGGCCTACACATCCAGGACGTGGCACGCCACTTCGGCGTGAGCCGGAAGGAGCTCGAAGACGACCTGCGGATCCTCATCTGCTCGGGGCTTCCGGAAGGGTATCCGGATGACCTGCTGGACATCCAGTGGGAGAACGACCATGTCTTCATCACCCAGGACCTGGACCTCAAGCGGCCGGTCCGGTTCACGGTGGAAGAGGCTTGCGCGCTCCTGACCGGCCTCGAAACCCTCAACGGACTCCCGGGCATCGCCGAGGGCGGCGCCCTTGAGTCCGTTACCCTCAAGCTGCTGGCAGCTGCGGGCGAGGAGGGCCTGCGGGCGGCGTCCCTCGCCGGACCGCAGATGGAACCTGCCGATGCCGCCACCCACGCCACCGTCCGGCAGGCCATCGAATCAGGAGCCCAGCTGCATCTGACATACCTTTCCCCGCAACGCGACAAGGTCACCGAACGTGACGTGGATCCGCTCAGGCTCTACTCCCTCGACAACACCTGGTACTTCGAGGCGTACTGCCACCTGGTGGACGGTTTTCGGAACTTCCGCCTTGACCGCGTCCAGGATGTCCGTCCCAATGGACGGCCCGTGGCGGAGGGCATCACGCCTGCTGCGGGAGTCCCCGCCAAACTCTTCACCCCGAACGACGACGACACCACGGTCACCGTCCAGCTCACCCGGCAGGGGAGGGGGTTGGCAGACGACTACTACGCCGAGCGGACGGCAGAGCTTCCTGACGGCAACCTGGTTGCCGAGATCCGCTTTGGCAACACGGCGTGGCTCCCGATGTTCGTAGCCCAGCACGGCGGTGCGGCGCGGATCCTGGCACCGGAGGATCTGGCGTCAGCGGCGCGGGAGTGGCTGGCGGCGTCGCTGGCCCGGTACGGCGGATAGACTTCTCAGCATGCCTTGGTGGTCCTGGATTCTTTTGTGGGTGGCGCTGGTCGCGCTCTCCTTGCTGTTCTATGTCCTGCTGGGCATCCGCCTCTTCCGCCAGTTCATGGCGACGGTCAAGGACCTGGGGGCGGCGGGGGAAAAGCTGGGGCAGCTGGGCCCGTTCCAGGAGCAGGAGGAGCCGGCAGCAGCGCTGGCCACCATGCCCGGATCCGCGGTTTTTGCCTCGCCTGCCGTCATGCGACATGATTACGAGGCATCCACGTCAGCGCGGCGGGAAGAACGCCGCCGCCGGAGGGTCCAGCGCAAAGCGGACCGGGGCCAGCCGCAGGCGCTCGGGGATCTCGACTTCACATAGAAGTAGGATGTATTTAGAGGAAAGGATTTCCCATGGGAAGACTCTTTGATGGCCCCTGGCCAATCGTCATTATCATCGTCGTCGCGTTGCTTCTCTTTGCCGCGCCCAAACTTCCGGCCATGGCGCGCAGCCTCGGCCAGTCCATGCGGATCATCAAGTCCGAGGTCAAGGAAATGAAGAACGACGGCAAGACCGACACCACCGACGCCTCCGGCCCGGTGGAAGGCACCATCGTGAACCACCCCAAGGCGAAGCCCGGTGAGCCGACAGACGGCACGGACGTCCCGCCGTCGAACCGCGCCTGACCCCCAGTGGCACTGTCGCGGGCCCGTAAAGCCAACCCTGAGGGGCGGATGTCGCTCTGGGACCACCTCAAGGAACTCAAGAACCGGCTGATCAAGTCGGCCATTGGCGTGGTCCTTGGCGGCATTGGGGGCTGGATACTTTACGATCCGCTGCTGAAGGCGCTGGCCGACCCGGTCAACCGCATTTCCCAGCAGACCGGGGGACTCTCGGCGATCAACTTCGGGACCATTGCCTCCCCGTTCGACTTCAAGCTGCAGATGTCGCTCCTCATCGGGGCGGTTATTTCCAGCCCCATCTGGATCTACCAGCTGTGGGCCTTCATCACTCCGGGGCTTACTTCCAAGGAGCGCCGGTACACGCTGGGCTACATGGCGGCAGCGGTTCCGTTGTTCCTCGCCGGAATCTGGGCGGGCTGGCTCGTGGTGCCACAGGTGGTCCGGGCACTGACCCAGTTCACGCCGGACGGCTCGTCGAGCGTGATCGACGCGCGAACGTACATCGAGTTCGTCACCCGGATGGTTCTGGTACTGGGTATCGCATTCCTGGTTCCCGTGGTGCTGGTAGGCATCAACATGGCTGGTGTTATCACCGGCCGCACCATCCTCAAGGCGTGGCGCATAACGGTCTTCCTGGTCTTCGTCCTTGCCGCAATTGCGGCCCCCGGGGCTGACGCCATCTCCATGTTTATGCTGGCGGGCCCGCTGCTTGTTCTTTTCTTCGCGGCCATTGGCATCTGCCTCATGAATGACAAGCGCCGTGACCGCCGCCAGGCCAAGAGGGCGGCGGAAACAGAGGCCACGGCTGACATCGCCACCCCGAGCAGTGAGCTGAAGAACCTCTGAGCTCCCATTAGGCTTGGTGTATGTCCACCAACACCGGGCCGTTTGCTTCAGGCCCATCTTCCAGCGGACCTTCCTCCACGGCTCCCGGCGATGACGAGCTCTCACCGGCGGAACGGTACAGGGCCAGCGCCGAGCGCAGGGCCGAGGCCTCCTCGGACCTCGGAGCGTTCATCCGCACGCTGGACTTTGAGCTGGACGACTTCCAGAAGCAGGCCTGCCGGTCCCTCCAGGACGGCAGGGGTGTCCTGGTGGCTGCACCCACGGGCGCCGGCAAGACCATCGTGGGCGAGTTCGCCATCTACCTCGCCCTGCAGCGGGGCCTCAAGGCTTTCTACACCACCCCCATCAAGGCGCTGAGCAACCAGAAGTTCACAGAGCTGGCCGACAAGTACGGCGCCGAAAAGGTGGGCCTGCTGACGGGGGATACCAGCATCAACGGCGATGCCCCCGTGGTGGTAATGACCACCGAGGTCCTGCGGAACATGCTGTATGCCGATTCCGCCACCCTGGACGACCTGGGCTACGTGGTGATGGACGAAGTGCATTACCTTGCCGACCGCTTCCGCGGTGCCGTGTGGGAGGAAGTGATCATCCACCTTCCCAGCGAGGTCCAGGTGGTTTCCCTCAGTGCCACAGTCTCCAACGCTGAGGAGTTTGGTGCCTGGCTGGACACTGTCCGCGGCGATACCGACATCATTGTGTCCGAGCACCGCCCTGTTCCCCTTTGGCAGCACGTCATGGTGGGCCGCCAGATCATGGACCTGTTCGCCGGCGAAACCACGTTCGACGAGATTGCCCCGCCGGTGGATGCCGACGATCCCGGGCAGTCACAGGTGCAAAGCAACACCAGCACAGGCCGGGGGTTCGATGTGAATCCGGACCTCCTGGCCATTGCCCGCAGCGAGGGCCAGCAAGGCTTCCGGAGCAGGCCAGGCCCGGGAGGCCCGGGACAGCGCGGCCGCCGCGGCAACGACCGCCCTGTCCGGGGAGCCGAACCGAACGGCGTGCGCAGGGCCAGCCGGCCCCAGGTGATCGCCAGCCTGGACAAAATGGACCTGCTGCCGGCCATCACCTTCATCTTCTCCCGTGCCGGCTGTGACGCCGCGGTGGCCCAGTGCGTCGGCTCGGGGCTGTGGCTGACCACTGAGAAGGAACAGCGGATCATCGCCCAGCGGGTGGACGAGGCCGGCTACGATATTCCCCCGGATGACCTGGACGTACTGGGCTTTTGGACCTGGCGGGACGGCCTGCTCCGCGGGTTCGCCGCCCACCACGCCGGAATGCTGCCCACGTTCAAGGAAGTGGTGGAGAAGCTCTTCGCCGATGGCCTGGTCAAGGCCGTCTTCGCAACGGAAACCCTGGCCCTGGGCGTCAACATGCCGGCCCGTTCAGTGGTGCTCGAGAAACTGGACAAGTTCAACGGCGAAGCCCACGTGGATATCACGGCCGGCGAGTACACGCAGCTGACTGGCCGTGCCGGCCGGCGCGGCATCGACGTCGAAGGCCATGCGGTGGTGCTGTGGCAGCCGGGCACGGATCCGACGGCGGTGGCGGGCCTGGCATCCCGGCGCACCTATCCGCTGAACTCGAGCTTCCGGCCAACCTACAACATGAGCATCAACCTCCTGGCACAATTTGGCCGTGCGCGGGCGCGCGAGATCCTGGAATCCTCGTTCGCCCAGTTCCAGGCCGACCGGTCCGTGGTGGGCCTGGCCAGGCAGGTTCGCAGCCGCGAGGAATCCCTCGCCGGCTACGCCAAATCCATGACGTGCCACCTGGGCGACTTCACCGAATACGCACGGCTGCGCCGGGAACTGTCGGATGCGGAAAACGCCACCTCCCGGGCGAAGTCCCGGGCCAGGAAGTCGCTCAGCGACGACTCGCTGGCCCGGCTCCTGCCAGGCGACGTGGTCAACGTCCCGGGCGGCAGGGCGCCCGGCCCGGCCATCGTGCTCAGTTCCGACCACAGCAGCCGGGAACCCCGGCCCGCCGTCCTCACCCTGGACAACCAACTGCGCCGGATCAGCACCGACGATCTGGAAGGCCCTATTTCGCCCGTTACCCGGATCCGGATTCCGAAGTCGTTCAACGCCAAGGTGCCAAAGTCGCGCCGGGACCTGGCGTCTTCAGCCCGGAACGCGCTGCGGGAAAACCGCCCGCCAGCACCGGGACATAACCGCAACAACGATTTCGGCCGCGCCAGCGCCATGCCCAACCAGGAGAAACGCATCGCGGACCTGCGGCGGGCCCTGCGCGCACACCCGTGCCACGGGTGCAGCGAGCGTGAGGACCACGCGCGGTGGTCGGAGCGCTGGTGGAAGCTCCGGCGGGAAACGGATGGACTGGTCAGGCAGATCCAGGGCCGCACCAACACTATCGCCAAGACCTTCGACCGCGTCTGCGATGTCCTCTCCGCCTACGGTTACCTGGAGGACGCCGGGGAGGGGCGGCTGCTCATCAGCCCTGACGGCCAGCGCCTGCGGCGGATCTACGGCGAGAAGGACCTGTTGATCTCCCAGTCCCTGCGGCTGGGCGCCTTCGACGATCTTGACGCGGTGGAAGTCGCAGCCCTTGCCAGTGCCCTGGTGTACCAGGCCAAGCGGGAAGACCGCGGCCTCCGGCCCCGGATGCCCAGCGTCTCCCTGGAGACCGCGGTGGACATCGTGGTGCGGGAGTGGTCGGCGCTGGAGGACGTGGAAGAGGAGAACAAGCTTCCGCTGACCGGCGAACCGGAACTGGGACTGGTGTGGCCCATCTACAAGTGGGCACGCGGCCGGCATCTCCAGGATGTCCTGAGCGGGACGGACCTGGCGGCGGGCGACTTCGTCCGCTGGGTGAAACAGGTGGTGGACCTGCTGGACCAGCTGGCCAAGATCCCCGGCCTTGAACCCCGGCTCGCCCGGCTGTGCGCCGAGGCCATCACCCTGATCCGCCGCGGCGTCGTGGCATATTCCTCCGTCCTCTAACTTTCCCCCGGCCCAACCGCCGGCATGCAATTTCCAGGAGCCCTGCCCCGATATGACCCAGCCCGGTCCCGCAAACCCGTCCCGTCCGCCAGTTGTCCTCTACCGCAACGGTTCCGTCTACAGCGCTGCCGACCCCTTCGCCACCGCCATGCTCGTGGACGGTGGCACTGTGGCGTGGGTGGGCTCGGAGCAGGCCGCCTCGTCCATAGCCGACAATTCCATGGACATCATCGACCTGCGGGGCGCACTCGTCGCGCCCGGATTCGTCGATTCGCACATGCACCTGACCGAGACAGGGATAGCGCTGGAATCCCTGCAGCTGGGCGGAATCTCCTCCGCGCGGGAGTTGCTGGATGCAGTGGCAGCAGCGCCCGGCGACGGACCGGTCCTGGGCCACGGCTGGGATGAGACTACCTGGGCGGACGCCGCCCTGCCCACGGCTGAGGAGCTGGAACGGGCGTCAGCCGGCAGGCCCGTCTACCTCTCCCGGGTGGACGTGCACTCGGCCCTGGTTTCGGCGTCGCTGGCCCGGTCCGCCGGGCTGCAGGACCAGGACGGGTTCGACGGCGGTCCGCGGGTCAGGCGTGCCGCCCATACTGCGGCGAGGCAGGCCGCCCGCCGGCTTCCGGCGGCCGACCTCCGCCGCCACCAGGCCCGTGCCCTGTCCGAGGCGGCCGCCAACGGCTATGTTGCTGTGGCGGAGATGGGCGCTCCGCATATCGGCGGGGCCGACGACCTGCGCCTGGCAGCATCGTGGAACAGCGCATGGCCCGAGGCCCCGTTCGTCCCGGAGGTCCTCGCTTACTGGGGCGAACTTGTGTCCTCGGAAGACCACGCCCGCCGCGTGCTGGACGGATTTGGCTTCGGACTCCGCGGACTGGCCGGCGACCTGAACATTGATGGATCGGTCGGGTCGCGGACTGCCGCCTTGCGGTCCGGCTACAGTGACGCCCCGGACGAAAGGGGCTCGCTTTACCTGGGTGTGAACGAGGCCGCAGCCCACCTCGCCGCCTGTTCCCTGCTGGGCATCCCGGGCGGCTTCCACGTCATCGGGGACGCCGGCCTGGACGCTGCCCTGTCCGCCCTGGACCTCGCCGCCGGGCAGGTGGGGGAGCAGCGCGTACGGGCTGCGGGCCACCGCTTCGAGCACGTGGAGATGGTCGACGCCGCGTCAATCGAAAAACTGTCCCGCTACTCGGTGACAGTCAGCGCCCAGCCCGCGTTCGATGCCGCCTGGGGCGGTGCCGGGGGGCTGTACCAGCAGCGACTGGGGGAGCGGAGTGCTGCCATGAATCCCTTCGCCACCCTCTACGCTGCCGGCGTCCCTGTCTGCTTCGGCAGCGACAGTCCGGTGACCCCGCTGCGGCCGTGGTCCAGTGTCCGGGCGTGCTTGGAGCACCACAACCCCGAGGAGCGGATTTCTGCCCGCGCCGCGTTCCTGGGGCACACCCGTGCCGGCTGGCGGGCGGCCAGATACCACAACCCCATGGCGGGCCAGCTCGTGCCGGGTGCCCCCGCCAGTTTCGCCGTCTGGGAGGTGGAGGAACTGATGGTCCAGGTGGCCGACGGGCGCGTCCAGTCGTGGAGCACCGACCCCCGCGCCCGGACTCCTCTGCTGCCCGCCCTGGATACCGGCAAAGACCCGGTATGCCTGCAGACGGTGCGGGACGGCGTCGAATTGTTCTCCAGCCAGGCACTGCGTTCCTGAGCCTGCACCCCGCCGCCCTATAATGGGTAGCTGCGCCTGCCGGCGGCTAGCCAGGCCGTCAGGTGCACACCGACCGCTCCTCCCAGGAAAGGCCCTTTGTGCGCGTCCTTACGATCATTCCCACCTACAACGAACTGGAATCGCTGCCCAAGACCCTTCAGCGGCTCCGCTCGGCTGTTCCGGCGTCGGATGTCCTGGTGGTGGATGACAACAGCCCTGACGGCACCGGCCAGCTTGCGGACGCTATCGCTGCCGAAGACTCCCAGGTCCACGTCCTGCACCGGAAGGGCAAGGAGGGCCTGGGCGCCGCATACATCGCGGGTTTCAAGTGGGGCCTGGATGCCGGCTACGACGTGCTCGTGGAAATGGACGCGGACGGCTCCCACCAGCCGGAGCAGCTGCCCCAGCTCCTGGAAGCCATCGATCACGGCGCGGACCTGGCGATGGGTTCGCGCTGGGTGCCCGGCGGACGCGTGGTGAACTGGCCGCTGTACCGCCAGGCGATTTCCCGCGTGGGCAGCACGTATGCGCGCCTCATGCTGGGCCTGAAGATCAAGGATGTGACAGGCGGTTACCGTGCGTTCCGCCGGACAACCCTGGAGAAACTTAACCTGGACCAGGTGGACTCCGTGGGCTACGGCTTCCAGGTGGACCTGGCCTGGCGGGTGTCCCGGATGGGCCTGCGCATCGAGGAACGTCCCATCACCTTCGTGGAGCGTGAACTCGGCGCATCGAAGATGAGCGGCAATATCGTTCTCGAGGCCATGGTCAACGTGACCAAGTGGGGGCTCGCTGCCCGCTGGAACGCGCTCACCCGGAAAAAGGCTTCAGCCCAGCCGTAGGCCGCGCGCCGTACGGCAACAAAAAAGGGGGCCGTTCCCGCACAGCAGTGCGGGAACGGCCCCCTTTTGAATGGTCCTAAGCGGAGCGGCGTTCTCCACGGCGTTCACGGAGGATGGTCAAGCGGTCCTCAAGGATCTGCTCAAGCTCGGGCAGGGAACGGCGTTCCAGCAGCATGTCCCAGTGGGTCCGGACAGCTTTGTCGTTGCTGGTGTCCGGGCGTTCGCCGTCAACCAGAAGGGCTTCCTTGCCGGTCTTGGAAACCCATACCGGCGGAATCTCGGCTTCGGAGGAGAAGGTAACGAAAACCTGTTCGCCGTCCTCGCAACGGTACTCGACGCGCTGGCGCGGAGCCGGCTCAACCCCGGACTCGGTCTCCATGCTCTGCGCACCAAGGCGCATACCCCGCAGGCTGCGATCGCTCATGATTTCTCCCTCTTCTCGGTTCGCGGGGCAGGACCCCGCGCCTGCCGGTGGCGATGAAGCACCACCGGGCTACTGTTTGCTCTGCGCTGCATCATAGGATTCAACGCATTGCGAAGCTTTGTTGTTCCAGCGGACTGCTCCTGCCGGACAAATACCCAATTATACGTGGGTCATGCCGCGGGAACCAAAACAGGAAGGGACCCGCGCAGGGCAGGTCCCTTCCCGTCAGCCGTACTGCTTATGGTTCGGTGGACTTCGATCCCACTTCGTCGAAAAGGCCGCCCGCTGCCCCCGGATCCGGATTGGTTCCGCCCAGCGCGTTCCCGATTCCCTTGAGGGCTTCGCCGACTTCACTTGGGATGATCCACAGCTTGTTGGAGGTGCCTTCCGCGAGCTTCGGCAGGGTCTGCAGGTACTGGTAGGCCAGCAGTTTCTGGTCCGGGTTGCCGCGGTGGATGGCATCGAAGACCTTCTGGATGGCCTGGGCCTCACCGTCGGCGCGAAGGATAGCGGCCTTGGCGTCACCTTCCGCGGCAAGGATGGAAGCCTGCCGCTGGCCCTCTGCCGTCAGGATGGCAGACTGCTTGGTACCCTCGGCCGTCAGGATGGCTGCCCGTCGGTCACGCTCGGCGCGCATTTGCTTTTCCATCGAGTCCTGGATGGAGTGGGGCGGATCGATCGCCTTGAGTTCAACGCGCGAAACGCGGATCCCCCAGCGGCCGGTGGCCTCGTCCAGGACGCCGCGGAGCTGGCCGTTGATCTGGTCACGCGACGTGAGCGCCTCTTCGAGGTTCAATCCGCCCACCACGTTACGGAGCGTGGTGGTGGTGAGCTGCTCCACCGCCTGGATGTAGTTGGCGATTTCGTAGGTGGCGGCGCGGGGGTCGGTGACCTGGAAGTAGACGACCGTGTCGATCGAGACCACCAGGTTGTCCTCGGTGATCACCGGCTGGGGCGGGAACGACACCACCTGCTCGCGGAGGTCCAGCAGCGGAAGGAGCCGGTCCACGAAGGGGATGAGGATGGTCAGCCCCGGATTCAGCGTGCGCTGGTATTTGCCGAGCCGCTCCACCACGCCGGCCCGGGCCTGCGGAATAATCCGGACCGCCCGCACCAGGACGATGATCACAAACACGATCAGGACTACCAGCACGACGGCCAAAGCCGTTCCTCCTGCGTTTTCCATGCGTCTCCCTTGTTCCCCAATTGATATTGCTGTGTCAGGACGCGCCGCTGGCGGGTGGCACCGAAACTACAGCCGTGGCGCCGTCGATCGCCGCCACCACCACTTTTTGTCCGGCGTGAAGAACCCCGGCCTCAGAACGCGCGCTCCAGATGTCGCCGCCGATTTTTATCAGGCCGCCGTCCGACGTCACGGCCTCCATCACCACTGCCTGCTCGCCGATCAGCCGGTCGACGTTGCTCCGCTGCTCTGCGGGGCCCTTCTTCAAGTGGGACAGCGCCACCGGACGGACGAAAGCGATCATGAGCAGGGACACCACGCAGAAAACCACGATCTGCAGCCAGCCGTCGGCACCGGCAAAGTCGGCTACCAGGGCAGCCAGGGCACCGCCGCCGAGCATGATGAAAAACAGGTCAAGCGTGATCATCTCGACCACTGCAAATGCCAGGAAAGCCGTGAGCCACAGGGCCCACCAGTTTTCCCCCAACCATTCGAACACTGCCGCCCCCTTGGACACCGGGCGCCGTCGCGGGCCCTTCGGTACCTGTCTTCTTATCCTAGTCCGGGGCCCCCGCCTGTGGGCTGGGTCATGCAGACGGTAGAGGCGATAGTGGCCAAGTCGTTACGTGCCGGCGGGCAGCCTGGGCCGGAAGACCATCAGCCGGAACTTCGCCTCGGCCCGGAGGGGCTCCGGGGTGCCGTCAAGGCGGACGGCGATGGCATCCCGGCTTGTGTGATGGCCTGCCGGTCCCATGAATGCCAGGTCCGCTGCTTCCTGGTGGTTGAGCGCAAGCGGAATGTCGACGTCGGAGCTTTCCTCCACCTCGAAGTGCCGCGCCATGGCGGCAGCCAGCCGGGCGTCCTTGCCTTCCTCGATGGCGAGCATGCCTGCCAGGGCTGCGATGCCGGCAAGGTGGCCCTTGCGCGGGGTGACCACCACCAGGCGACCGCCGGGCCGGAGCACACGCGCGAACTCGGCAGCGTTGCGGGGCGCAAAGATTACCGTGACGGCGTCAACAGAGTTGGCCGCCAACGGCAGCGGCTGCCAAATGTCCCAGACCAGGTTGACGGCTTCGGGGTTGAGCCGGGCGGCGCGGCGCAGGGCGAATTTGGAAATGTCCAACCCTGCGGCAGCCACTGTCCGGCCCTGAGCGGCGGCGGTGTCCAGCAGCTCGCGCAGGTAGTGCCCTGTTCCGGTGCCCGAGTCCAGCACGGCTGCCCGGTCGGACAGGACGGGTACGACGGCGGCCGCCACGGCTTGTGCCAGCGGCCGGTAGTGGCCCCGGCCAAGGAAGTTGAAGCGGGCATTCACCATCGCGGCGGAATCAGCCTCGAAGGCGGTGCCCTTTCCGACCAGCAGGTTGAAGTAACCCTGCCGGGCGGCATCAAAACTGTGCCGTGACGCGCAGGCGAGCCTTCCTGGTTTCGGCGGCTGGGCGGCGGCGAAGGTCAACGGAGCCGCGCAGACCGGGCACAGCAGGGGAAGGTCCGATGCAGGGGGCATTGCACCATCTTAGGCGGCGGGTCCATCCGGCCGGGACCGTCAACTGATGCTGATGCCAGCCGGCCGGTCGTCAAAGCCGAGGCCCTCCCGGGCCCTGCTGATTCCGGGCGCGGCCCAATGTGCCGCGTATTCGCTGTTGCTGCTCAATGACCGCAGCTGGGCCCTGTCGATGTAGAGGATTCCGTTGAGGTGGTCGGTTTCGTGCTGCACGATCCTGGCCTGCCAGCCGGCGAACTGGCGCTGGGCTGCCGTGCCGTCGGGCGTTTCATAGTCAAGGAGCACGTTGTCCGGGCGGGCCACCACGGCCTGGAGCCCGTTCAGGGAGAGGCACCCTTCGTAGAAAGCGGCGGTTCCGCTGCCCTGCGGCGTATAGCGGGGATTGAGGATCGCCAGGAACTCCAGCGGGCTCCGGTTGCGCAGGGCGGCCGCCTCCGGGTCGACGTCGTACAGGTCTTCGAGGACCGCAATTTGAAGGGGTATGCCAAGCTGGGGCGCTGCCAGCCCCACCCCGGGCGCCTCGTGCATGACCTGGCGCATGAGCTCGATCAGCCGGGCCAGCTGCTCCGCGGGCAGCTGCCCGTTGTAGGCGGCCGCGCGCTGGCGAAGGGCCGGATGGCCCGCCTGGACGATGGGCGGCATCATGCCGGCCGAGAGGATACGCTCCACAAGTTCACGGATCTGTTCGTCGTTCATGGCGGTCCCGGGCGTGCTTGGCGTCATGACGAAAGCCTACTGGGGACCGGGAAAGCGGGCGGCTTGCTACTGTCGATGTCATGGCCATCTCCCCGCTGCCCGGCGCGTCGCCACTCGATTGTGTCCTGGGTTTCCTCAAGGTGCTGGAATCGGGCGGGGGAGCGGCCGGCATCAAGCCGCTCCTTGCCGATGCGTTCGTCCTGGTCGAGGCCCCGCACCTGCTGGCTCCCGAGGGGGCCACGCGGACGCTGGCTGAGGTCCTGGCCGGCGCAGACCAGAGCGCCACAGTTGTGCGGGACCAGAAGTTCGCCATCCGCCGCACCACCTGCGAGGCGGGCCGGGTAGCCGTGGAAGCGGACTGGTCCGCCACGGTGCTGATGGACCTCCGGTATTGGGATGCAGGGGAAACCATCCGGGCAAGGACGTCGTCCGTGTTCGAAGTCAGCGACGGCTTGATCGTCAGCCAGGACAGTTATGACTGCTACTTCCGGTGAGCCTGGACGGAGCCGCCGGGGTGCAGCCGTTCCTCCTGCATGGTGAACCGCCGCGCCGCCCACGCATTCACGGCCGGCGTTGACGCTGCGGCCCTGATGGCCGAATTCCGCAGGTGCAGCAGGGGCGGCGGCAGCGCGCGCCCCAGCAGCATGTTGATCTCTGACTGTCGGCGGGCCAGCAGCGCAGCCCGGCGCCGGTCCGCCTCGAACTGCTCGAAGCCGGTATCGGTACGCCCTCCTGCGAGGGCTTCACGCAGGAGCGGAACCAGGGCATGGGCGTCCAGCCAGCCGAGATTCATGCCCTGGCCTCCGATGGGACTGATTTCATGGGCGGCGTCGCCGAGCAGCACGGTCCGTCCCACTACTGTTTGAAGCGCCAGGGTGGAACGGACGCTGAATGCGCTGAGCATGCTGTTGGTGCCGGCGTCGGGCAGGATGCCGGTGCGCTGGCCCACCATTCTTACAAGGTCCGGCGCCCCTGCATCTCGTGCCGGCCAGCCCAGGCGGACCACCCAGCGCCGGATGCCGCCCGGGAGGGGAAACGACTCGACAATCCCGCCGCGCTCCAGGAAGAGGACCGCCATGTCCCCGTGCCGGCCGGGATCCGCGAAATCCCCCATCAGGTAGTGGTCCGGATACGTCTTCCTCTGTACCGGAACGCCCAGGAGGTCCCGGAACCTGGACCGTGCGCCGTCTGCAGCCACCACCATGGAAGCGCTGAATGACGTGATTCCTGCCGGGGTACCCGGAGCCCGCTGGACCTCTATGGTGACGCGGCCGCCGTCGTCGTTCACCGCCGTGGCTTCCACGCCCCGCACCAGCGCGTCGCTGTCCAGGGCACGGAGGCGTTCCTCCAGCAGTTGCTCGGTCCGGAACTGGGGCAGTGCCAGCACGAACGGGAAGGTGTCCGAGACGCCGTCGAACGCCATGACGCCCAACGTCTTTCCCCGGCTGACCGCCATCCCCGTCCGGATCGGTACGCCCTCCCGCACCAGGGCGGAGGCCACATCGACCTCATCCAGGGCAGAGAGCGCCGGCGGATGGATGCCGATGGCGCGCGTGTGAAGGTCCCGGGACTGCCGCCGCTCAAGCACCCGGACACTGATGCCCTGCTGGAGAAGCGCCGCCGCAAGGTACAGGCCCACCGGACCGCCGCCCACCACCACAACATCCACCGCCATGGTCAGCCCTGGCGGTAGGTGAGGACTTGGTGGAAGGCCGCGCTGCGTTCCACAGTCCAGCCCGGGGGAGCGAGGGCGGAAAGTTCAGCAGGAGTGTAGCTTCGGCGGATCGAGGTCAGCCCGTCCACGCGGATGTAGGAGCCGGCAAAGGGGAGGGCCGCTACGCCAAACAGGGTGAAGGCTGCGGGGCTTCGGCGGAGGTCGTTGTGCAGGACCTTTTTCCCGGCGAGCACCTCCGAGTGTGCCAGCAAGACCTGGAACTCCTCTACCGGGAGGTGGTGGAGGACGTGGTTGGAGATCACCACGTCATAGGTCCGGCCCACGGCCACCTCGTCCGCGCTGTGCGCCTGCCGGAATTGAACGCCCTGTACGGGAGGCCGCTTCTGCGCGAAGGAAGCTGCGCGGGGGTCGGGATCAATTCCTGTGATGGTGAGGGTGAGCCCGTCGCGCCGGGCCCAGCGGGCCAGCAGGACGGCAAGGTCGCCGCCACCCGAGCCAATGTCCAGGAGCCGGATCGGTTGTGCCGCCAGCAAGGGACGGAGCTCCCGCCGGTAGAGCCGCTGCCAGCCGCTGAGGACCCGGTTGACGACGCCGAACTGGCGGTAGGTGTTGTCCAGCCGGCGGGGGTCGCAATCAGGCAGGTCCATCAGCTCCACTGCCGTGGTGTCGCGCTCCCGCATCAGGAAATCCACGCCGGTCAGGCCACCGGGGCTTCCGCTTCCAGCGGTTGCCGGATCTCCGCGGTCCGAACGCCCTGCAAGGCGGTGGCGTCCGCAGGTGCCTGCCGCAATTTCGTGAACAGGGCCGTCTCCACCGTGAGGCCGGGCCCGAATGCCATGGAGCAGATGCGGCCGCCGCCGGCACCGTCCTGTGGCTGTCCTTCCTGCTGAAGGATGTGCCTGAGGACGAAGAGCACAGTGGCGCTGCTCATGTTGCCGTAGTTCCGCAGGACTTCGCGCGCGGGCACCAGCTGTGGGTCCGTCAGGCCGAGCCGGGACTGGACCTTGTCGAGGATGCTCCGCCCGCCCGGATGGATTCCCCAGTGCTGGATGGACGTGTAGGGGAGTGCTGCCAGTTCAGGCTCCCGCGCCAGGAGTGGTTGCAGTGCTCCCACGATGTGGTCGTCAATAATGTGCGGGACGTAGTTTCCGAGGACCATCTCGAAGCCGTTGTCGCCGATGTTCCATGCCATGGAGTCCTCGCCAACCGGCGTGAGGACCGTCTCAAACTGGTCCACTTGCAGGAGTGCGTTTTCCGCCGCGTCCGGCCGGGCGGTGACCACGGCGGCGGCTGCACCGTCAGCAAACAGCGCCGAACCCATGATGGTGTCGGGGTCGTTCGACGTCCGGACGTGCAGCGAGCACAGCTCGGCGCACACCACCAGGACCACGGCGTTCGGGTCAGCCTCGCAGAAGAGTTTCGCAGCGCGGAGTGCGGGAAAGGCGGCATAGCAGCCCATGAATCCGAGGTGGTAGCGCTGGACTGCCGGATCCAGGCCAAGCTCACGGACGATCTTGTAGTCCGGGCCAGGATTGAAGAAACCCGTGCAGGAAACGGTCACGAGGTGAGTTATGTCAAGTAAATCTAGTTCAGGGGCGGAGGCCAGGGCTGCCCGGGCGGCTTCCACGAACAGCTTGGTGGCCTCGCGGGCGAAGATCTCGTTGCGGACCTTGGTGCTCGGGTTGAGCAGAAGGCCCGACGAAGGGTCGTAGAACTGCGGGTCGTCGGAGCGGAAGTCGTTGGTCAGTTCCTCGACGGCTGTGAACCGCGTATCGATGGCGGCCGAGTCAAAGCAGGTGCTGACCAGCCGCGAACCCAACCTCGTGAGGCCTGGCTGGGCGGCAAATACGTCACGGGCTTCAGACTGGACCAGCATGGTTTTAGGGACCGCAGTTTCGAGTGATCGCACATAGACCGTCATTGACCCATTCTTAACGAGGCCCCACATTAAGACAATGGCGTGTGCCGCCGACCTGCGGAATTGCTGGACCGACGGCTCCGGATGCACTGAAGCTCAGAGGCCTCAGCCCCCACTTTCGCCGGGGTCCCCAAAACGCCGATAATCTACATTATGTCAAGTTGTACTCTGCGTATTGCATCAGATGAATCAATGGCCCGATCCCCCGGATACGCAACGGAGTTCTCCGACTTCCTTGAGATTCCGCAGACTTTGCGGCCTGACTGCTTTGTGTGACGCTGCCCAGGCGCTCCTGACGGCTGCAACTCCCAACTTCGAAGGCGGCTAATACGTGTCTCTGACCTGCGGTTTTGTGCTGATGATGCATTTGATGAATCATTGATTCAGGATTTGAGCACAAACTTCGACGGAACTGTGGGGCGAAAATGGCGGTCGACGCGTCCGGGCGTGTGCTGCAGCTGAGCGCTGTTCAGCTGCTGTATCCCGAGGAACAGACGCTTGAGGACATGCTGACCGGGTGGCGCAACCAGCAGCTCTCCAGGAACCTCCAGTTCGACACTATCGACAAGGGCATCGAGTGCGTCCGCCGGTTCGTCAACCATGTGAACGAGTTCCCGTGGAACTGGGCACCGGAGCCGCTCGATCCACCAGCTGAAGCACTCCACCGTCCGCGGTTACCAGTCCACGCTCCGCCGGTTCACGTCATACGTGTCGAACCCCGACTACGGCTGGGACCGGGTCTGTGAACAGCGTTTCGGAACGCACCCGTCCCAGGTCTTCTTTGACTGGAACACCGCCTCCCACACACAGGAGTACGAGGGACGCCCCTCCAAGCGGCCCTTCACCAAGACGGAACTGCAGATGCTGTTCGATCACGCCGACGACCAGGTCGAAGTCATCGCCGCCTCAGGCAAGAAAGGCTGGGAAGCTGCTTACCGGGACGCCGTCATGCTGAAAGTCGCCTACTCATACGGGCTTAGATTCAACGAACTCAGGCACCTGCAAACCATCGACTTTGCGACCAACCCCCAGGCACGAAGGTTCGGCAAGGCAGGCGTCTGCAAGGTCCGGTTCGGCAAGTCACGCAAGGGCTCCCCGCACAAACCCCGCAGCGTCCTGACGGTCTTCGACTGGACCGCCGGCGTCATCGACGACTGGCTCGCCAACGGACGAGGCACGCTCGAAACCCTGGATCTGTTCCCCAGCGAACGCGGCGGCCTGATCTGTGAATCCACCCTGCTGCGCCGGCTCCGGCGCTACCTGGCCGAGCTGGGCCTGCCAATGGATGGCCTGGACCTGCACTCGCTCCGGCGCTCCTACGCAACGCACCTGCTGGAGGACGGATGGGATCCTAGATTCGTGCAACATCAAATGGGCCACGAACACGCCTCCACCACAGGGATCTACCAGTTCGTCAGCGACGACTTCCGCAACACAACCCTCCGGGCAGCCCTGGACCGCACCATCGACGAAATCCTGGGCGTGCAGATGCGAGGTCAATGGTGAGACGCGAAGTCGAATACAAGTGGCGGCTCTCCGAGCTCATGGCAGCGCGGGGACTCCACAACACCACCGACCTCATCCCTCTGCTCGCCGAGCGCGGCATCACCTTGTCCCGGCCACAGGTCTACCGGCTCGTCAACCAGAAACCAGAACGCGTCGCACTGCAGGTTATCGCTGCGATCTGCGACATCTTCTCCTGCGGCCCCGAGGACCTCATCACCGTCACAGCCGCTGACGTCCGCGCCCGCAAAACCGGCACCAGCGCCCCCAACGTCGTCGACCTGAACCGCACCGTCCGCCCGCGACGGGCCCGCATCATCGACGATGACCACTGATTCGCCCGAAGGACTGACGCCCCGCAACACCAAGCTCGGCAGGCCGCGCACCACCGGGACCGCCACCTGCGCACGATGCGGCCGAAACGCGGGCAGAACACGCGCTACCTGGCCCGAAGGCCGAATCTGCGGCCCCTGCTTCACCACTGCCACCCGCACCCACGGGATCTGCCCCGGCTGCGGTCGGCAGCGGCTGCTGCCCGGGCCGCCCGCGGCCGCCGGAGGGCCCCGCTGCGCACCATGCGCCGGCATCCTCCACGACTTTCACTGCACCCGCTGCAACACGGAAGGCGAGTTCTACCGGCGCGGCATCTGCGCCCGCTGCGGCCTCCGGGACGACCTCAACAAACTACTGCTCACACAACCTGCCGACCCGAAGACTGCCCGCAAAATCGTCGATGTTCTCTGCAAGGCAGACCGGCCCGAAAGCATCATCACCTGGAAGCGCTCCCCCAAAGTCCAAGCCCTCCTGACATCTCTGTCACGCGGTGAAACTCCCTTGACTCACGAAGGCTTCGACGCCGTGGCTGAGTCGGCGGAACGACCGGCGAATCACCTGCGTGCCCTGTTCATCCATCACGGGCTCCTCCCCTATCAAGACCCGCACCTGGCCCGGTTCGAGACCTGGATTGAGAACAAGCTCCGCGCCCTGCCCGAGGAGATCGCCAAACCCGTCAGCCAATTCGCCACCTGGCATCACCTCCGCCGCATACGGTCCATGACAACCCCCGAAAAGAGTGCCCAAGCCCCGGTGCACTCCGCCAAACAAGAGATCACCGAAACCATCAAGTTCCTGGACTGGCTCTGGGAAACCCACCAGCGCACCGCAACGAGCTGCACCCAGCAGGACATCGAAACCTGGCTCGCCACCGGCCCCACAACCAGAAAAGCCATCCGCACCTTCATCGTGTTCATCAACAACACCGGCACAAACCACCGGGTGGAAATGGGCCACTACAGCGCCAAAACCCGCCCAACAATCACCCAGGACCAACGCGTGGCATGGCTGCGGGAACTGCTCACCGGCACCAGCGAATCCCTGCCCTACAGAGTCGCTGGCATCCTGCTTCTTCTCTACGCCCAACCGCTCGTGCGGGTAGCAAAACTCCGGACCGATGCCGTCGAAACCAGCGAAACCAACGGCAACGTGAGGATCAGCTTCGGCGCCCATCCGGTACCCGTTCCCAGGCCTTTCGCTGAACTACTTCAAGAGCACCTCGCGAGCCGTCCGAATCTCAGAACGGGAGCGGGCCCTCAAAGCCCGTGGCTCTTCCCGGGAACCCGCGCCGGCCAGCCACTTCACCCCAACACCATCATGGACAGGCTCCGCAGCCTCGGCATCGACCTGCGCGGCGCACGAAACACTGCCCTGGACGAACATCTCCTGGCCTCACCGCCGCCACTGGTCGCAGACGCACTCGGGTACAGCCACCAGATCGCGTTCCTCCACGCCGACGCAGCAGGCGACGCCTGGTCACGCTACGTCAACCTGCGAACCATGCCCTGACCCCATCGGCAAGATCACGCGGAACTTCTAACCTTGATTAGGCGGAAGCTTTGCTGCCCGGTGGTACCACCAGACGCTGAAGAAGAACAAAGCCAAATTTAGAGCCTGCAGGGCCCAGTACCACACAGTCGCCCTAGCACCCTCTGCGAGCACCGCGTACAGGTTGCTGGCCGACAGCAGCACAGCGAAAATTCCCATAAGTACGGCTTCCGTCTTGGTTGGCCGCTTCCAATCCCAGGCGCCCATGCCATGAGCCTAACGTCAGCATCAGGGGTTGTCATGACAGTTTCGACGAGCTCATTCGCCCGTTCTTAGCCCAAGCGCCCACCCAGCGAACCGCATACCTAATTGCTGACCCCTACGGCCCGGTCTTATGGCAGGAATACGCCCACATTCAATCCGCAGGGATGCCAGTAGTCCGAATCCACCGCTCTCCCGGACCGTCTTGTGACCGGCGGTCTCAGCGCTTCATGGAGAGCAGCATCGAAACGCCGCCTGCTTCAAGGAAACCGGAATCCGCCACCGGCTACTCCTGCCTGGTACCGATTCCGGCACCCACGATCGCCCCAAGTCCCAAGCCCACCGCGAAGCCCACAACCGGGCTGTCGAAGACTGCCAGCCCCAGGGTGATGCCGACTGCAGCCCCCACCAGGCAGCAGATCCAAAGCGGCTTGTTCACACAACCTCCAAATTTGCCGCACTAAAGCAGCGGATACCGGCAGGTTACTCGTATCCCGCTTCCGAAACGCGGACTGGCATCCCAAAAGATAAGTAACCCTCCCCTGGGAATCAAGTACCAGCTACGGATGCCAAACAGTGCACGGGGGTCTACCGTCGGATGCATACCTCCTGCGGTAAGCATCCGCAGGCGGTAGAGGTCGATTGGCCCCGAAAATTGGCCAGCTTATGCAGTGGGCTTTGGCGCGCAGGCACCCGCGTATCCCCAGGACATCCCATGCCCCTATCACCTGACCACTCTGGCAAAAGCGCCGATTTGCTCCCGCTCCCCCGGTACGTCAATCAAGAAAGCATGGAAGCCGCCATCGAGGCTGCACTGCTCCAGGCCCCGGGGCTACCGATTGTCATGCTGCGCCCCGCTCCGGTAATGGTCAGAGGCGTCACCGGCAGCGCCATCGCCTACACCATCACCCATGTTCTGGTTGAGAGTTCTGACATCGGCGAGAACGGACTGCGATGGGAATCGTCGTGGCTGGTACGCCGGCTTCCCCCGGACACGTCGGCTCCCGGTAGGCGTCAGCCGTAGGCCTTCTGAAGTTCGGCGATGTCCAGTTTCCGCATACCCAGCATGGCCTGCATAGCCCGCTGGGAGCCCTCCGGGTCCGGTCCAGCGATCAGCGATGGAAGGACGGATGGCACCACCTGCCAGGACACCCCGTACCGGTCCTTCAGCCAGCCGCACATGCTTTCCGAGCCGCCGTCCGTCAGCGCCGTCCAGTACCGGTCCACGGCCGCCTGGTCCTCGCAGTCCACCACGAAGGACACGGCTTCGGTGAAGCTGGACCCCCGGGACCCGTTCAATGCCGTGAATGGACGCCCTTCCAGTTCAAAGTCGACGGCGATTGCCTCACCCGTTGCCCCCGGCCCTCCTTCGCCAAAACGTGAGACGTTGATGATCTTCGAATCGTCGAAGACGCTGACGTAGAACTTTGCGGCTTCTTCCGCCTGGTTCTCGAACCAGAGGCATGTTCCGACACGACGCGGCATAGTTTGCTCCCTTCCGGCTTGAGCCTAATCGGGATCGCCCCGCGCGGGAACGGGACGCTAAGGTCGAAACCATGAGTTTCCGGAATGTGAAGCCAGCCAAGCCCTCCTTGGCCGGCTTGGCGGCGGGAGCCGCTGTAACGGATCTGGTGCTGATCCTGGTCTTCGCCGCCATCGGCCGTGACGCGCACCAGCGCGGAGATGTGGTCTCCGGCGTACTGCTGACGGCGTGGCCGTTCCTGGCAGGGGCGGCAGCTGGATGGCTGGCGGCCCGGGTATGGCGGGATCCCCTGTCGGTGCGCAGCGGCCTGGCGGTGTGGCTTGGGAGCCTGGTCGGCGGCATGCTGCTGCGGGCCGTCACAGGCCAGACGGTGGTACTCCCCTTCGTTATTGTGGCGCTGCTGAGCCTTGGCGTTCTCCTCGTGGGCTACCGTCTGATCCTCGCCGGCATCCGCCGCCGGAAAAAATAACCCTGGACCAGCCGGACAGGCGCAGCGCGCGGATGTAATAGGCTGGCAGCACTGACAAGCCTGCCGGGCCCTGCCGCGGCGCAACTGATCCGGAGGGGTTCAACGTGATCACCGCATTCGTTCTGATCAAGACCGACGCTGCCCGTATTCCCGAGACGGCGGAGGAGATCTCGGCGATTGAGGGAATCAGCGAGGTCTATTCGGTCACGGGCGAATGGGACCTGATCGCCGTCGCGCGGGTCCGGCAGCATGAGGACCTGGCAGATGTCATCGCCGACAAGCTCTCAAAGGTTCCCGCCGTGGTTCATACCACCACGCACATCGCGTTCCGCGCCTACTCGCAGCACGACCTGGACGCGGCGTTCTCGCTCGGCTTCGAGCAGTAGGAGCCTAGGCCCTGGTGAGGGCCACCCACTTGTCGAGCACTGCAGCGGCGGCACCGGAATCGATGGATTCTGCGGCCCTGGCGTAGGCCTTTTGCATCCGGTCCAGGAACGGCCCCTCCGCGCGACGGTCGAAGGCCACGAGCCCGGCCGCCGCGTTGAGCAGAACCGCGTCCCGGGCGGGACCTTCCTTGCCGGCCAGGACTTCCCGCACCACAGCCGCATTAGCCTGCGCGTCCCCGCCGCGCAGCTGTTCCACTGTGGCCAGGCTGATTCCGAGGTCCTGGGGCGAAAACGCTAGTTCGTTCACCGCGCCGTCCCGGATTTCCCACACCGTGGACGGACCGGTGGTGGTGAGCTCGTCGAGTCCGTCATTTCCGCGGAACACAAGCCCCCGGCTCCCCCGCCGGGCGAGAACTCCCGCGACCAGCGGCGCCATCCGGGCATGGGCAACCCCGACGGCGGAGGCCTGCACCTGCGCCGGGTTGGTGAGCGGGCCCAGGAAGTTGAACGCCGTGGGAATCGCCAGCTCCCGCCTAGGCACCGCGGTGTGGCGGAACGACGGGTGGAACACCTGGGCGAAGCAGAACGTAATTCCTGCCTCTTCAGCATTACGCGCCACCTGCTCAATGGACAGGTCGAGGCGGACCCCGAGCGCCTCCAGCACGTCCGCGGATCCGGACGACGACGACGCCGCCCGGTTGCCGTGCTTGACCACCTTGGCACCGGCACCGGCAGCCACCAGGGCCGCCATGGTGGAAATGTTAACCGTGTTAAGTTGGTCACCACCGGTGCCGACGATGTCCAGCTTTTCGCCGGTAATCGTCACCCGGTTGGCGTGCGCCAGCATGGCATCCACGAGTCCCGAAAGCTCCTCGACGGTTTCACCCTTGGCACTGAGGGCAACCAGGAAACCCGCGATCTGCGCCGGAGAGGCCTCCCCGGACATGATGGTGTCCATCGCCCAGGACGTGTTGTCCGCCGTAAGGTCCCTGCCGCTGATCAAGGACGAGATGAGCCGGGGCCACGAGTTGGCGGACGCTGCGGAAGCCTGTGAAGTCACCTCCTGATGCTATCGAGGGAAGCTGCGGGCTGACCAATGTGAACGGGCGCGGGAACTTTTCGCAGCGAATTCGCGTCTTTGTAGAAAAAGTCCCTCGAAAAGGCGGTTTGCGTTGGGCAGCACGGACTTTTACAGACATAATGTCTATGTGACATCTGCGACCCATGCCCCCAGTACCCCGGCGCACCCCACGCTGAACCGCCCAAATATGGTTTCCGTTGGAACCGTCGTGTGGCTGTCCAGCGAGTTGATGTTCTTCGCCGGTCTCTTCGCCA
Organism: Arthrobacter sp. Y3221087; assembly: GCF_059089905.1. NCBI lineage: Bacteria > Bacillati > Actinomycetota > Actinomycetes > Micrococcales > Micrococcaceae > Arthrobacter > Arthrobacter sp. Y3221087. Next base: position 1,807,309 of record NZ_JBNHFE010000001.1, on the reverse strand, counting down.
TGTACTTCACCCTGCGCTCCACCAGCGCGCAAATGTGGGCGGACGAGACAGCCAAGCTCAACTTCCCCTTCGCGCTCGCCAACACGATCGTCCTCGTGGCCAGTTCCTTCACTTGCCAGATGGGCGTCTTCGCCGCTGAGCGGCTCCAGCCGCGCCGGACCGGGGGTGCATTCCAGTTCTCCCGCTGGGGAATGAACGAATGGTTCCTCCTGACGTTCCTTATGGGTGCGTTCTTCGTCGCCGGCCAGGCCACCGAGTACGCCATGCTCGTTTCCGAGCACGTCTCGCTCTCCTCCAACGCCTATGGCTCTGCCTTCTACATGACCACCGGCTTCCACGGCCTCCACGTGATCGGCGGGCTCATCGCCTTCCTGCTCATCATGGGCCGGGCTTTTGCCGCGAAGAAGTTCGGGCACTTCGAAGCAACCTCTGCGATCGTCACCTCTTACTACTGGCACTTCGTGGACGTTGTGTGGATCGGCCTCTTCCTGGTCATCTACGTACTCAAGTAGCCAGCTTTGATTCTTTTTCTACAAGAGGCAGAATTTCAGGTAGCGGCTCCCGGAGCCGGCGCACGAACGACTAAAGGAACCACCACGTGAAGGCACTCTCACAAAAGCGGCGTCACCCACTTGCAGCAATAGCGCTGCTCCTGATGGGGCTCCTCCTCACGGGTGGGCTGTACGCCGTCGCGACCACAGCCAACGAGGCCAAGGCTTCCACCACCACCTACAGCGCGAACGACGTCGAAGAAGGCGGCAAGCTGTTTGACGCCAACTGCGCCACGTGCCACGGCTTCGGTGCCAGTGGAACCCAGGATGGTCCCTCCCTGGTGGGCGTAGGTGCCGCTGCAGTTGACTTCCAGGTGGGGACCGGCCGCATGCCGATGCAGATGAACGGCCCCCAGGCGCTCAAGAAGCCTGTCCAGTTCAACGATGAGCAGACCCAGCAGTTGTCAGCATACGTTGCCTCCCTGGGAGCCGGCCCGGCAGTTCCTGAGGAGCACCTGCTTGACGAAGGCGGCAACGCCGCAGAGGGTGGTGAGCTCTTCCGCGTCAACTGCGCCATGTGCCACAACGCGGCAGCAGCAGGCGGCGCGCTGACCAGGGGTAAGTTTGCTCCCGCCCTGGCTGACGTTTCCGGCAAGCACATCTACGAGGCCATGGTCACCGGCCCGCAGAACATGCCGGTATTCAGTGACTCGAACATCACTCCCGAAGACAAGCGCGACATCATCACCTTCCTGAAGCAGATCGAAACCACCGGCTCCCCCGGCGGCGCAGAACTCGGGTCCTTGGGTCCGGTTGCAGAAGGCCTGTTTGTGTGGGTTGCTGGCCTTGGCGTGATCATCGCGTTCACCATCTGGCTGACCTCCCGTACGTCCTGACGTCCGGCCAAGGCCAAAGAATTACTGCTGCAATCAGCAGGTTGATATTAGAAACTAACCCGGCAACCGCCGGGACGAGAGAAGGATGAGGCGAATTATGGGCAACCATAGTGACGGCAGTCCGAACCACTCGGGCACCGTAGCTACGGCTGGTCAGAATGAGGTGGAGAAGTTCCAGGACCCTGGGCTTCCTCCGCACCGTTTGCGCCTGGCTGACACGGACCCGAAGGCCGCAAAGCGGGCAGAACGGCAGGTCGCCTTACTTTTTGGCATCTCTGTTGTTGGAACCCTGATCTTCCTGGTGGCGTACTTCGCCATTGATCTGGGTGGCGATGAATCCACCATCGGCACCATCCGGCTCCAGAACATGCTGCTGGGCCTTGGCACCGCATGTGCGATGCTTGGCATCGGCACCGGCATCGTCCACTGGGCCAAGGCCCTGATGCCCGATCACGAGGTCTCCGAGGAACGCCACGCGATCCGATACGAAGAGGACCGGAAGGCTGCCGTCCGCATCGTCGACGACATCGTCGAGGAGACCGGGATCAAGCGCCGCCCGCTGATCCGCAATACGCTTCTCGGCGCCGTTGCACTGGCTCCGCTTCCTGCTGTTGCCATCTTTGGCGACCTGGGCCCGCGTCCTGACAACAAACTGGCCCACACCATGTGGGCTCCGCAGGACGGCAAGCTCAAGCGCCTCGCCCGCGACCCCGATGGCACCCCCATCAAGGCTGCGGACGTCACCATCGGTTCGGCATTCCACGTCATTCCGGAAGGCCTGAACGAACTCCACGAGGGCAAGCTCAACGAAAAGGCCAAGGCCGTTGTGCTGCTCATGCGTCTGGACCCAGCCTCACTGAACCCCTCCGAGGGCCGCGAGGACTGGGGTTACAACGGCATCGTTGCCTACTCCAAGATCTGCACCCACGTCGGCTGCCCTGTTGCACTGTACGAGCAGCAGACGCACCACCTGCTGTGCCCGTGCCACCAGTCCACCTTTGACCTCACGCAGGAGTGCAAGGTGATCTTCGGCCCCGCCAGCCGGCCTCTCCCCCAGCTGCCCATCGCGGTTGACGACGAGGGCTACCTGGTCGCTACCAGCGACTTCAAAGAACCCGTAGGACCAAGTTACTGGGAGCGTGATATGCATGAGCGCAGCATCAACAGCTGAGCCCGCTTTCGTCGCCAAAACCAAGACAGGCCGGTTTACCGACTTCGTCGACTCACGTGTTGGCGGCTCTGGAATCCTTCGGGAGTTCGGCCGCAAGGTCTTCCCGGACCACTGGTCCTTCATGTTCGGTGAAGTGGCTCTCTACTCGTTCGTCATCCTGCTGCTCTCGGGTACCTTCCTGACGTTCTTCTTTGATCCGTCCATGGCGGAGACGCACTACGAGGGTTCCTACGTGCCCCTCAAGGGCGTCGAGATGTCGGTGGCCTACAGTTCCTCGCTGAACATCTCCTTCGATATCCGCGGCGGATTGTTCATGCGCCAGGTCCACCACTGGGCAGCACTGCTTTTCGTGGCCTCCATCGCCGTGCACATGCTCCGCGTGTTCTTTACCGGGGCATTCCGCCGGCCGCGCGAAATGAACTGGGTTGTTGGCGGCGTGCTGCTCATCCTGGCCATGGCAGCCGGCTTCACTGGCTATTCGCTCCCTGATGACCTGCTCTCCGGCAACGGCCTGCGCATCATCGACGGCGTCATCAAGTCCATTCCGGTTATCGGTACCTACATCTCGTTCTTCCTGTTCGGCGGCGAGTTCCCGGGCACGGCAGTTATCGGTCGCCTGTACATGCTGCACATCCTGCTGGTGCCGGCCCTGATCCTGCTCATGATCGTGCTGCACCTGTTCATGGTGGTCATTCACAAGCACACCCAGTACCCCGGCCCGGGCCGCAACGACAACAACGTTGTGGGCTACCCCCTGGGTCCGGTTTACGCCGCCAAGGCCGGTGGGTTCTTCTTCATCGTCTTCGGTGTCCTGGCCTTGATGGCCGGATTCTTCACCATCAACCCGATCTGGAACTACGGACCCTACGATCCCTCCCCCGTTTCCGCCGGTACCCAGCCTGACTGGTACATCGGATTCGTCGACGGCGCCCTGCGCCTGATGCCGGGCACATTCGGTGACTGGCAGGTTGAGCAGAACTGGTTCGGCTTCATCTTCTCGTTCAACGTCCTGCTGCCGGCCCTAGTCCCCGCGGGCATCCTGTTCACCGTGATGTTCATGTACCCGTGGATCGAACGCTGGGTCACCAAGGACGACCGTGAGCACCACGTGCTTGACCGTCCCCGCAACGCCCCCACCCGCACCGCGATCGGCATGGCCGGCTTCGTCTGGTACTGCGTGATGTGGGCAGCAGCTGGATCCGACCTCATTGCAACCCACTTCGGTGTTTCCCTGAACGACGTCACGTACTGGCTGCGTGCACTGTTCTTCATCGGGCCGATCATTGCGTTCATCGTCACCAAGCGCGTTGCCCTGGCACTCCAGCGCAAGGACCGTGAAATCGCACTGCACGGACGTGAGACGGGCCGCATCGTGCGTCTGCCCCACGGTGAATTCATCGAGGTCCACGCACCGCTGGATGAGTACAAGCGCTACAAGCTGGTGGGCTTCGAGTCACCGGAAGTCATTCCGGCGATTCCGAATGAACACGGCGTGGTGACCCGGAAGGAGAAGCGCCGCGCGCTCCTCTCCAAGTGGTTCTTCGAGGACCGGGTTGCCCCGGCAACCCCTGCCGAGCTTGAGGCCGCACACGGCCACGGCCACGCAGCGGTCGAAGCTCCCGAGGAAGCCAAGAGCCTGTCACACTAGGTTCCACATACAGAAGAGGCCCGGTCCAGATGGACCGGGCCTCTTCTGTTTCCCAGCTGCAGCAACCCGTCACAGCCCGCTCTGCGGGCTGTGACGGGTTGGGAAGCGGCTGCCCTAATGGTTGCGGGCCCGCCGCGCCCCCGGCCGCTGCAGCGGCACCCAGAGCTTGTACCGGTCCGCCCGGTAGTAGGACACGGAATAGTCCACCATCGCCCGCGCCACGAACGCGTGCCGCTGGATCTTCAGCAGCGGAGACCCCACCTCGACATTGAGGAGCCGGGCCGTGGAGGGTGAAGCGGCCGTGGCCTCGATCATGTCCTCGCCCCACTCCATCACCAGCCCGAACTGCTCGCTGAGCACGTTGTACAGGGATGTGGGAGGCTCGCCATCCAGGAGTCCGGGAACACGGTGCGCGGGAATGAAGTTTTCATCCACGCTCATGGGTTCCCCGTCCGCCAGGAGCAGCCGGCGGAAGCGGACCAACGGAGTTCCCTCGTCGAGTTGAAGCTCCCGCGCAAGGAACGCGCTGGCGCCGATCTGTTCGAAACTCAGCACCTTTGCCGCCGGGACCATGCCACGGCGCTGCATCTCCTCGCTGTACGAGGTCAGTTTGACCTGCAGGTCCACTTTGGGCCGGCGGACGAACGTGCCCAGTCCCACCACACGCTCGATGACCTCTTCGCCGACCAGCGCGTCAATTGCCTGCCGAACGGTCATCCTGGCAAGCCCAAAGCGCTCGGCGAGGTCGCGTTCGGACGGGAGCGCACTGCCGGGAGGGCACGACTCAACAATGTAGGCCCGCAGGATTTCCCGGAGCTGGATATAGATGGACGTTCCGCTGGTGCGGTCAATCTCGCCCTTGATGCCCTTAGCGCCCGCCGCCATGGTCTCTCCCTGCCGTCGAATTTCCCCTTCCATTTTAGGTCAGGTCTAGACCAGCTCTGTCCGGCCACGGCACTGGTTGGGTGGCGACTGTGATGGGCCGATATATTTGGTCAGGAAAAAAATCAGTACCGACGGATGGGGCCGTCGCGACGAAGGAGTCCCCTTTGCCAACACACAAGGCCGTGGTTACGGCCTCTGTCGGGCTGCACGCCCGTCCCGCTGCCGTGTTCGTCCGGGCGGTCACCGACACCGGCTTGCCTGTCACCATCGCCAAGGCTGGCATCAGCGGCGTGGATGCCCGGTCGCTGCTCCAGGTCATGACGGCTGACTTCCACCACGGCTGCGAGGTGGAACTGGGCATCAGCGACACCGCCCTGGATGGGCCTGCAAGCCATCAGGAGGCCCGCGATGTCCTTCGGTCCCTTGCCGATCTCCTGGAGTCTCAGGGGGCGGCGTAGCAGCCGCCGAGGCTGACCGCTACCTAGCCGCGTCGCTGGCTTGGAACACAAACGACGTCGGGCCCCACCTGAGGTGGGGCCCGACGTCGTTCTTATGAGACTGCTTGCCTAGTGGGCGTGGTCTCCGCGGCTGTACTCGTAAACCCAGCCGATGAGCGCCACGACGGCGAGGCCAGCGGCGATGTAGAGGATCCACCAGCCGACTGCGAGGCCGAGGAATCCGCCTGCGCAGGCGAGGCCGAGGACCAGCGGCCACCAGCTCCAGGGGCTGAAGTGGCCCTGCTCGCCGGCGCCCTCGTGGATCTCAGCATCGCTGCGGTCCTCGGGGCGGAGTCCTACGCGCTTGCCGGTGAAACCGAGGTATCCGCCGATCATGCCGGCGAGGCCTCCGACCAGGAGGATGCCCAGGATGCCGACCCATTCGCCCCAGTTGGTCAGGAAGCCGTATACCAGGGCTACGGGGACGAAGAAGAAGACTCCGGCGCCAAAGATCCAGGATTCGATTTTCACTGTGCGGTGTCCTTCTGGTCGGCGTTGCCCAGAACCTGGGCTGCAGGAGCGGGATTCTCAGCGGTGTGGACCTGGCGGAGCTCCGGGTGGTGCAGGTCCAGGGCGGGACGCTCGGACCGGATGCGCGGCAGCGACGTGAAGTTGTGCCGCGGCGGCGGGCAGGACGTGGCCCACTCCAGCGAGGCACCGAAGCCCCAGGGATCATCCACTTCAACCTTCGGGGCGTTGCGCCAGGTGATGTACACGTTCCAGAAGAACGGGATGAGCGAGGCACCCAGGACGAAGGAGGCAACCGTGGAGAACTGGTTCATCCAGGTGAAGTTGTCCTCCACCAGGTAGTCGGCGTAGCGGCGGGGCATACCCTCAACACCCAGCCAGTGCTGGATGAGGAAGGTGCCGTGGAAGCCGAGGAAGAGGAGCCAGAAGTGGATCTTGCCCAGGCGCTCGTTCAGCATCTTGCCCGTGAACTTGGGCCACCAGAAGTAGAACCCGGCGAACATCGCAAACACCACGGTGCCGAACACCACGTAGTGGAAGTGCGCCACCACGAAGTAGGAGTCGGAGACGTGGAAGTCCAGCGGCGGGGAGGCCAGGATGATGCCGGTCAGGCCGCCGAACAGGAACGTGATGAGGAAGCCGATGCTCCACAGCATGGGCGTTTCGAACGTCAGCGAGCCGCGCCACATGGTGCCGATCCAGTTGAAGAACTTCACCCCGGTGGGCACCGCAATCAGCATGGTCATGAACGCGAAGAACGGCAGCAGGACCGAACCGGTGACGTACATGTGGTGAGCCCACACAGTGACAGACAGGGCGGCGATGGCGATGGTGGCGTAGACAAGGCCCTTGTAGCCGAAGATCGGTTTGCGGCTGAAGACCGGGAAGATCTCCGAGACGATGCCGAAGAACGGCAGGGCGATGATGTACACCTCGGGGTGGCCGAAGAACCAGAAGAGGTGCTGCCACAGGACGGCGCCGCCGTTCTCCGGGTCGAAGATGTGGGCACCAAAGCGGCGGTCCGCACCCAGGGCGAACAGCGCTGCCGCCAGCGGCGGGAACGCCATGAGGACCAGGATGGCCGTGACCAGCGTGTTCCAGGTGAAGATCGGCATGCGCCACATGGTCATGCCGGGGGCGCGCATGCAGATGATGGTGGTGATGAAGTTGACCGCACCCAGGATGGTGCCGAAGCCGGACAACGCCAGGCCGAAGACCCACAGGTCCCCGCCGATGCCGGGGCTGAAGGTGGTGTTGGAGAGCGGCGCGTAGGCGAACCAGCCGAAGGAGGCGGCACCCTGCGGGGTGATGAAGCCCGAGACGGCGATGGTGGAGCCGAAGAGGAAGAACCAGAACGCCAGGGCGTTAAGGCGCGGGAACGCCACGTCGGGTGCACCGATCTGCAGGGGCATGATGACGTTTGCGAACCCGGCGAACAGCGGGGTTGCGAACATCAGGAGCATCACGGTGCCGTGCATGGTGAACAGCTGGTTGTACTGTTCCTTGGTCTGCAGGATCTGCATGCCGGGCTCGAAAAGTTCGGCACGGATGAGCAGCGCCATCACGCCACCCAGGCAGAAGAACACGAAGGACGCGATCAGGTACATGTACCCGATGGTCTTGTGGTCGGTGGAGGTGATCCAGTTGACGACGATGCGTCCCTTGGACTTGGGAACCACGGGAGCCGGCAGGACTCCGGTGGGTGCGGATTGAGTGTACGTAGCCACGTCGCTCCCCTTACTTAATTTCGTTCAGGTTCGGGTTGCGGTCGTACTCCACACCGAGGAGGCCCGTGTTGCCCGCGGCCTTCAGGTCGTCCATGTGGGCCTGGAATTCAGCCTCGGACACCACCTTCACGCGGAACAGCATTTCGGAGTGGTACTCGCCGCAGAGTTCGGCGCACTTGCCGTCGTAGGTGCCCTCTTTAGTGGGGGTAAACCGGATGTAGTTGGTCTTGCCCGGGATCATGTCGCGCTTCTGCAGGAAGGCGGGAACCCAGAAGGAGTGGATGACGTCGCGTGCGTTCAGCTCCAGGTCGACGGACTTGTTAACCGGCAAGTACAGGGTGGGGAGCTGTTCCTTGTCGATGGTGTTGCCGGTCAGGTGCGCCTGGACGCCGGCCTCGTGGACGTCTTCTTCGATGACGTCACCGGCCTTGTAGTTGAAGTCCCACGCCCACTGCTTGCCGCGGACGTCAACGACGACGTCGGCGGGCTGGGAGCGGTCGTCAATGGCTTGCTGGTCGCGGTCGGTGAAGTAGAAGAACACCAGGACCATGAACAGCGGGATGGTGAGGTAGAAGACTTCCAGGGGAAGGTTGAAGCTGGTCTGCCGCGGGAACCCGACGGTGCCCTTGCGGCGGCGGTAGGCCACAATGCACCAAACGATCAGGCCCCAAGTAATGATGCCCACAACCAGGGCGGCAATCCATGAGTTGACCCAGAGGTCCATGATGCGGTCGGTGTTGCTGGTGGTGCCACGTTCAGTGGGCAGCCACCCCTTCTCTACCTCTGGCGAACATCCGGTCAAAACCAACGCGCCGGCAATAGCCAAGCCAGTGATCGTTGTGATCGTTTTGCGTCGGCTGCCGGTTCGGTTCTGCGAACTCACAGACGGCCCTTCCTACTTGTTGCTGTTGTCCGGGCGCACATCGGCGCCCCGGGCACACTAAAAGTTTTACTACTCGGTGTAGAGCTTACCGCTCCCCCGGGCGTTTCGCCCACATGTCGGCGCCGTGCCTCCAACCAATGTTCATGGCGGGGGCACGGCGCCGACACCGGGCGACACAACCGGCTTAGTGGAAGGAGTCTCCACACGCGCAGGAGCCACCGGCATTGGGGTTGTCGATGGTGAAGCCCTGCTTCGAAATGGTGTCCTCGAAGTCGATGCTTGCGCCGCTGAGGTACGGGACGCTCATCTTATCCACGACAACCTCGACGCCGTCGAAGTCCCGGACGGCATCTCCGTCGAGGAGCCGCTCGTCAAAGTAAAGCTGGTAGATCAGTCCTGAGCAGCCGCCGGGCTGCACTGCAACCCGAAGGCGCAAATCCGTACGGCCTTCCTGCTCGAGAAGACTGCGGACCTTGCCTGCTGCGACGTCGGTCAGGTTGACCTCGTGAACCGGCAGCTCGCCGGCAGCGCTGGTGGTTTCGGTGCTGTTCTCATTGGTTGCGGTGCTCATTGGCCTACCTTCTTAGGACGGGTCCTGGCGGCTCCGCCTTGGCGGTGCCAGCCCCTACGGATTGGGGTACGGGCTATAGCTACATGCTACGCGGGACAGCCTTGTAGCTCTAACTCCTAACGTAACCAAGGAAGGCCGCCTCTTGTTCCCCGCGCGCCGCTTTCAGTCCCCCCGGCGCCGTAATCCCTGGCTGTTCAGCCGCACGAGCATCAGCGCCTCGGCCAGGATGGCTTTCCGGAAGTCCCCGAGGTGGAGGGATTCGTTGGCGCTGTGGGCGCGGGAGTCCGGATCCTCCACGCCCGTCACCAGGATCTGCGCGTCCGGATAGAGCTCCAGCAGGTCCGCGATGAAGGGGATCGAACCGCCGATGCCGGTTTCGACGGCCGGGACACCCCAGGCCTCGCCGAGGGCCCACATGGCCACCTGTGCGGCCGGCGAGGAGGTATCGGTCTGGAAGGGGTTGCCGCTCTCCCCCGGCGTGAAGATGATCCTGGCGCCGAACGGCGCGTTGGCTTCGACGTGCCGGCGCACCGCGTCCATGGCGGCCGCGGGATCCTGGCCGGGGGCGAGCCGAAGGCTGAATTTGGCACGGGCCCGTGGCAGCAGCGTGTTGGATGCGACGGCCACCGCCGGGGCATCGATACCGATGATCGACAGGGCCGGCTTCGTCCACAGGCGCGAGGCGATGCTGCCCGATCCGGCGAGCCGGACGCCGTCGAGCACGGATGCATCGGCGCGGTAGTCGGCTTCGGGGAGGTCCACTGCGGCCTGGTCCGTGGCGACGAGGCCGTCGATGGCAACGTTGCCATCGACATCATGGAACGTCGCGATCAGGCGGGACAGCAGCGTGGGCGCGTCCAGCACAGGACCGCCGTACATGCCGGAATGCACCGCGTGTTCCAGTACCTGCACTTCAACGGTGCCGTCCACGAGCCCCCGCAGGCTGGTGGTGAGCGCGGGAACGCCCACCTTCCAGTTGCTTGAATCGGCGACGACGATGACGTCAGCCCGCAGCAGGTCCCGGTGGGCTTCGAGGAACTGACGGAATGTGGGTGATCCGGCTTCCTCCTCCCCTTCGAAGAAGAAGGTGACGCCGAGGCCCAGCGCCTCACCGAGGACCTCGGAAACGGCGGTGTAGGCGGCAATGTGGGCCATGATGCCCGCTTTGTCATCCGCCGCACCCCGCCCGTAGAGGCGCCCGTCCTTCTCCTCTGCGGTGAATGGCTGCGTCTTCCAAAGCGTTTCGTCTCCGGCCGGCTGGACGTCGTGGTGGGCGTAGAGCAGGATGGTGGGCTTGCCCTCGGCGGCTGGACGGCGGGCCACGACGGCCGGACCCCCTGGAGTGCCGTCGTCCTTCATGCAACCGAGGACCTGCACCGGTTCAAGGCCAGCAGCGCGGAGCAGTTCCGCGACTGCTTCCGCGCTGCGTTCCAGCGGCGCCCGTTCGAAGCTTGGCCAGGCAATGCCCGGGATGGCGACGAGTTCCTTGAGCCGGGCCAGGGTCCGGTCAAAGGCCTGATCGATTGACGCGCGGAGTTCTTCCGTGACATTTTGTCCTGCCCGGCCCGGGGTGACGGGACCGGCCGGGTTAAAGGCAGCAGCCTGGGGTGATGAAGTCATGGCGAAAACATTACCCCCGTCACATCCCGGCCCCTGGGAGCCCACGACCGGGAGGGCGGCCTGCGCCGGCCTGCAAGGGTATTCTGTTCTGGTGTTCGGACGTAAAAAGGAAGCGCCCTCGGCGCAGGAATCAGTAGACCGGCAGGCGGCAGACGCTGCGGCGCAGCCTGGCAGCGTTGTTGGCAAGGGAGCCCCAACCCCCACCCGCAAGGCGCAGGAAGCGGCGCGAAAGCGTCCGCTGGTGCCGGAGGACCGCAAGGCGTCCAAGGCCGCCGAGCGCCAGGCGATCCAGGACCAGCGGCAGAAAATGCGCCAGGCGCTGGACACCGGCGACGAGAGGTTCCTCCCCCTGCGGGATAAGGGCCCGCAGAAGCGGTTCGCCCGCGATTACGTGGATGCCCGCTTCAGCCTCGGCGAATACCTGATGTTCGGAGCCCTGGTTTTTGTCCTGGTATCCCTGGTGGTGCCTGCTTCGAGCGACCTGATGATCTACGTCCTGGGTGGATTCTGGGTCATGTTCCTGGCCGTATTCCTGGACGTGTTCATCCTGTCCCGCAAACTCCGTAAGCGGCTCACGGAAAAATTCGGCGAGGTGGAACGCGGCACCGTCTGGTACGGCTCCATGCGCTCCCTGCAGTTCCGCAAACTGCGCCTTCCCAAGCCCCAGGTCAAGCGCGGCCAGTACCCGGCCTGAGCAAACGGCACCAGCTGCAGCAACAGCAAACCCCGGCGGAATCATCCACCGGGGTTTGCCGCTTTAAGAAGTCCCTACGCCCGGCGGTTTTTCGCCAAAGCGCGGTTGATGCGGGCCGCCCAGAACGGGCCTTCGTAGAGGAATGCCGTGTAGCCCTGGACGAGTGTTGCTCCGGCATCAAGCCTGTCCTGGACGTCCTGTGCCGTTTCGACGCCGCCCACGGCCACGAGCGTCAGTGCATCCCCCGTTGCCTGCTTCAGGCGCCGCAGCACCTCCAACGACCGCTGCTTCAGGGGCGCGCCCGAAAGCCCGCCGGCCCCGCAATTTTCGACCTCGCCCGCAGGGCTGCTGAGACCGGTCCGGGCAATGGTGGTGTTGGTGGCGATGATGCCGTCCAGCTTGAGGTCCAGCGCCAGGCGGGCGACGTCGTCTATATCCTCGTCGCTTAGGTCCGGGGCAATCTTCACCAGCAGGGGCACATGGCGCCCCGCGGCCCGGTCTGCCTCCTGCCCTACCGCGGTGAGCAGCGGGCGGAGGGTTTCCACGTCCTGGAGCAGCCGCAATCCGGGCGTGTTCGGGGAGCTGACATTGACCACGAGGTAGTCGGCGGCAGGAGCCAGGCTGCGGGCACTGACCAGGTAGTCGTCCACGGCGTCGGCAAGTTCCACGGCCTTGGTCTTGCCGATGTTGACGCCGATGACGGGACGGACGCCTGCGTGCCTGCGCTGCAGCGCAGCACGGGCGGCCTTCAGGCGGGGGGCGACGGCGGCGGCACCGTCGTTATTGAAGCCCATCCGGTTGATCACGGCGCGGTCCTGCACCAGCCGGAAAAGCCGCGGCTTTTCGTTGCCGGGCTGGGCCTGCCCGGTAATGGTACCCACTTCCACGTGGCCGAAGCCCAGCTCGGAGAGGGCCTCGATGCCAAGGCCTTCCTTGTCGAAGCCGGCGGCGAGTCCGAACGGCGACGGGAAGGTCACGCCAAAAGCCGTGGTCTGCAACGACGGCGCCGGAGCCGTCACTTTCTGTAGGATTTTGCCGGCGCCGGAGACATGCGCGAACCGGATGCCCTTGAAACCGATTTTGTGGGCGCGCTCGGCGTCCATCCATGAAAAGGCCAGCCTGAAGAAAGTGGGGTAAACGCGCATGCCTCCAGTCTTCCGCCTCCGACTGCCTGTTCCAAAATCACACGGAGCGGATGCGGTCCGCATTAGCATGAATCCATGGGCTGGCAGCAGGACATCCTGGGTGAGGAGTTCGAATCCCTTGCCTTCACTGCGGCAGGCCCCGACGGCGTTGAACGGACGGCCACGCTGGTCCGGTTCCGCCCGGCCGGGGACGGCTCCGGCCAGTCCCGGGAGCCGCGCCGCGCCGTCCTCTTCCTCCACGGCTGGAGCGACTACTTCTTCAATGTGGACCTGGCACGCTTCTGGTGGACGGCGGGCTACGAGTTCTATGCGTTGGATATGCACAACCATGGCCGGAGCCTGCGGCCCGAGTATCCGGGCGGCTATGTATCGGACCTGGCCGACTATGACGCGGAAATTGAAGAGGCCATCCGCCTTATCAGCCGGGAGGGTGCGGCGGGGCCGTTGACCCTGATGGGTCATTCCACCGGCGGCCTTGTGGCCGTGCTGTGGGCAAGCAGGCGGCCCGGGAGCGTGTCGCACTTGATCCTGAACAGCCCCTGGCTGGAAATGCACGGCAACAGCCTGGTGCGGCGGGCAGCCTCCGGCATGGTGGGACCGGTGGCCCGTATCCGGCCCGAAGCCGTACTGCGGCTGCCCGAGCGCGGCTTCTACTGGCGCACGATCAGCAGCGCGGCTGAAGGCGAATGGCCCCTCGATGAACGGTACCGTCCGCCCATGGCCTTCCCCGTCCGCGCCGGCTGGCTCAGTGCGGTGCTGGCCGGGCACGCCAAGGTGGCGCGCGGGCTGAACATCGAGGTGCCCATCCTGGTCCTGCTCTCCCGCGGCAGCGCGAACGGGCTCTTTTGGTCCGAGGAAATGCGCCGCACGGACGCGGTCCTTGACGTCAACACCATCAGCGCCCGCGCCCTCACCCTCGGCCGGACAGTGACTATCGAACGGATCGACGGCGCGCTGCACGACGTCTTCCTCTCACCCGCCGCGGTGCGTGCGGACGCTTACGCCAGGCTGGCCCGCTGGCTGTCCGCCTACGGCGGCGCTCCCCTTCCGCCAGTCCCGCCCGGGCCGCATCCATGACGGCCGAATATCACGCCGTCGGGGAACGCAGCGGCGAGTGGACAGCGGATATCCTTGGCCCCCCCCCCGTTCCAGCAGCGAACGCTGCCGCTGGCACCCGATGACGAGGGCGACGTCGTCGCGACCCTCTGCGGTGCCCCGTCCCGGCGCCGGGGCCCTCCCTCGCCGGAGGGCCTTCCGGCGTGGACGTGGTCCTCTACGTGCACGGGTGGGCCGACTACTTCCTGCAGACGGAAGCGGCCGAATACCTCAGCCGCGCGGGTTTTCCCTTCTACGCCGTGGACCTGCGCAAATTCGGCTCAGCGGCTACCCCGCCGAGGGCCGCCCCGGGCTTTGAGTGTTCAGGCCTGGTCCCGGGTTACGGCGTCCACGGGCCGGGCGGCGTCGACTGCGCCCCCGTAGCGGCGGTCCCGCCGGGCATACTCTTCCACGGCAGCCCATAGCGTGCGCCGGTCGACGTCGGGCCACAGCGTATCCATGAAGACAAACTCGGCGTAGGCGGACTGCCAGAGCATGAAGTTGGACAACCGCTGTTCCCCGGAGCTGCGGAGGAAGAGGTCCACATCCGGAAGGTCCGGCTCGTCCAGGTACTTCTGGATGGTCCGTTCGGTGATGGCGTTAGGCTTCAACCGTCCGGCGGCGACGTCGGCCGCGATGGCGGACACCGCATCAGTGATTTCCGCGCGGCCGCCGTAATTGACACACATGGTCAACGTGCACGTGCTGTTGGCCGCAGTGTATTCCTCGGCCTCCTCGAGTTCCCGGATGACAGATCCCCAGAGCCTGGGCCGCCGGCCGGACCATCGGACCCGCACCCCCCACTCGTCCAGCTGGTTCCGCTGGCGCCGCAGCACATCCTTGTTGAATCCCATCAGGAAGCGGACTTCCTCAGGCGACCGCCGCCAGTTCTCCGTGGAGAAGGCGTAGACGCTGACGTATTCGATGCCCAGTTCGATGGCGCCGGCCATGACGTCCAGCAGCGCCGGTTCGCCGGCTTTGTGGCCCTCGATGCGCGGCAGTCCGCGCTGGTTCGCCCAGCGGCCGTTGCCGTCCATGACGATGGCGACGTGGCGGGGGATGAATTCCGCCGGAATGGACGGCGCCACGGCCCCGGAAGGATGCGGGTACGGCGCCACCACCGGGTGGGTGCGCTTGCGGGATACGTTGTTCTTTTTTCCCAGGGCCACTGTCAGCTTCGCTCCACATGTTTGAGGGATTTGAGGACTCGTTCGAGATGCCACTGCAGGTACGCCGCGACCAGGCCCGCGGCCTCCTTGCGGTGCACTGGCAGGGATGCATCCGCCGTGCCCCAGTCGCCCGTCAGCAGCGCTGCCAGCAGGACGACAGTTTCGGGGGCCGGCGCCGGTGAGCCGGGAGGCCTGCAACCGCTGCAGACCATCCCGCCCAGGGGGGCCGCGAACGCGGTGTGGGGGCCAGGCAGTCCGCAGCGGGCACATTCGGTGAAGCTGGGCGCCCAGCCGCCGGTGGCCAGAGCCCGCAGCAGGTAGGAATCGAGGATCAGGCCCGGTGCATGTTCATCCCGGCTGAGGGCGGCCAGGGCGCCGACCAGCAGGTTGTACTGGGCGGTGCCGGACTCGCCGTCCACGTCCGTCAGCTTCTCCGCGGTTTCGGTCATGGCAGCAGCAACCGTGTACCGGCCGTAATCGGCCGCGATGCTCCCGCCGTACGCTCCCTTGGCCACGGCCTGGGTGACGATGTCCAGGGTGCGCCCCGAGACCAGCTGGAGATCCGCCACCATGAACGGTTCCAGCCTCGCCCCGAACCGGCTGCTGGTGCGCCGTACGCCCTTGGCAACCGCACGGACCTGGCCATGATGCTTGGTCAAGAGGGTGATGATGCGGTCCGCCTCGCCCAGCTTGTGCGTGCGGAGCACGACGGCGTCATCCCGGTACGCGCGGGAGGCAAAAGAGTGTTGGGCCACGCTTTATCTTCCCATCCTCTTCGCTTCCCATCCCACCGGGCACACCTGTGCCGCCGGGTGGATGTCCCGGCGGCACAACTGGCAGGTGTCAGGCCTGTGCGTCCCGGATGGCGCGGTTCACGGCGGAGATGACAGCCTTCAAAGCGGACATGCTGGTGTTGGCATCGATGCCCACGCCCCACAGGACCCGGTCCCCCACTGCCGCCTCGACATACGCGGCGGCCAGGGCGTTGCCGCCCTCGGAGAGTGCGTGCTCGCTGTAGTCCAGGACGCGGACGTCCACGCCATCCTCGTGCAGGATGCTCAGCAGCGCTGCGATGGGACCGTTTCCGGTGCCGGTGCGGCTGACCTGCACACCGTCGATGGTGAGGGAGGCGTGCAGGGTCATGCCGCCGTCGTCGTCCGTTTCGGTCTTGACGGCACCGAGCGCGTAGCGGCCCCACTGCCCGTCAGCCTTGCCGGAGGGCAGGTATTCGTCCTGGAAGATCTGCCACAGCTGGGCTCCGCTGACCTCGCCGCCCACGGTATCGGTGCGCCGCTGGATGACGCCGGAGAACTCAATCTGCGCGCGGCGCGGCAGGTCCAGGCTGTGCTCGTTCTTGAGCAGGTAGGCCACGCCGCCCTTGCCGGACTGGGAGTTCACGCGGATGACGGCCTCGTAGCTACGGCCCAGGTCCTTGGGGTCGATGGGCAGGTACGGAACCTGCCAGGTGAAGTCCGCCACGTCCTTCCCGGCGGCAGCTGCATCGCGTTCCAGCGCCTCGAAGCCCTTCTTGATGGCGTCCTGGTGGGAGCCGGAGAACGCCGTGAAAACGAGGTCGCCACCGTACGGGGACCGTTCCGGAACGGGCAGCTGGTTGCAATACTCCACGGTGCGGCGGATGTCGTCGATGTCGGAGAAGTCGATCATCGGGTCGATGCCCTGGACAAGCAGGTTCAGGCCCAGGGTGACCAGGTCCACGTTGCCGGTCCGCTCGCCGTTGCCGAAGAGGCAGCCCTCGATACGGTCCGCGCCGGCCATGTATCCCAGTTCGGCTGCGGCCACGCCCGTGCCGCGGTCGTTGTGCGGGTGCAGGGACAGGATGATGCCCTCGCGGGGGTGCAGGTGGCGGCTCATCCACTCGATGGAATCCGCGTACATGTTGGGCGTGGCCATTTCCACGGTGGCGGGCAGGTTGATGATGACCTGGCGGTCTGCCGAGGCTTCGAAGACGTCGGCGACGGCGTTGCAGACGCGGACTGCGTACTCCAGCTCTGTTCCCGTGAAGGACTCCGGCGAGTACTCGTAGGTGACGTGGGTATCACCCAGGGTTTCCTCGTACTTCTTGCACAGCCGCGCACCCTGCAGCGCGATGTCCAGAATGCCGTCTTCGTCCTGGTTGAAGACCACGCGGCGCTGCAGGACCGAGGTGGAGTTGTACAGGTGGACGATTGCCTGCTTGGCGCCGACCAGGGATTCGTACGTCCGCTCGATCAGGTGCTCGCGGGCCTGCGTCAGGACCTGGATGGTGACGTCGTCCGGGATGTGGTTGCCCTCGATCAGCTGGCGGACGAAGTCGAAGTCAGTCTGGGATGCGGACGGGAAACCCACCTCGATTTCCTTATAGCCCATGCGGACCAGCAGGTCGAACATCTTCATCTTGCGTGCCGGGCTCATGGGGTCGATCAGGGCCTGGTTGCCGTCGCGCAGGTCAACTGCACACCAGCGCGGAGCCTTCGTGATGACCTTGTCCGGCCAGGTGCGGTCCGGCAGTTCGACTTTGATCAGGTCCTGGAACGGCGTGTACCGGTGGGCAGGCATTCCTGAGGGCTTTTGTGCGTTTCGCATTACGTGGGGCCTTTTCTGGAGATCTTCATTGAAAGGGTGGCCGGGCAACACAAACTCCGCAGCGAGGGATGGCCTTGCGCTAGATCGCGTCTGGGGCCTCGCCGCGGCAGCTAAGGAGAAGGAGCTCTGCACGCACATTCTGAGCGTAGCACGCGTGCGTAAGATGAAAGGGCACTACCGTCCGTAAAGTCCACCATGCAGACCTCTCCGGCGCTGGAGCCTGGATACGGAGCCTGCAGCAAAGGAGTTTCAGTGCCCATTTCGGGGATCGACCTTTCCACCATAGACCACACGGTCCGGCCGCAGGATGACCTGTACCAGCACGTCAACGGCGCCTGGCTGAAGGCCACCGAAATTCCCGACGACCGCCCGCTCGAGGGCACCTTCACCGCCTTGCGGGACGGTTCCGAGATAGCCGTCCGGGACATCATCGAGGAGGCGGCGGCCAAGGCCGGTTCGGCCAGCGGGATCGAGCGCAAGATTGGTGGCCTCTACAGCAGCTTCATGGATGAGGAAACGGTGGAGGCCAAGGGGATGGAACCCATCCGGCAGCGGATTGCGGACGTCTTCGCCACTGCCTCCGCCGCCGACCTCATTGCACTGGCAGGGCGGCTGTTCCGCTCCGACGTGGGTGGCCTCTTTTATATCTACCCGGCCCCCGACGCCGGAAATCCGGACCGCGTCCTGCTGTACACCGGCCAGGGCGGCCTGGGGCTTCCGGACGAGTCCTACTACCGTGAAGACAAATTCGCGCCCATGGTGTCCGCGTACCGATCACATGTGCAGACCATGTTCGGCCTTGCCGGCGTGGCAGAGGCGGAAGCCGCGGCGGGACGGGTGGTGGAGCTCGAAACGAAGCTCGCGGCACACCACTGGGACAACGTCACGCTGCGGAATCCGCAGAAGACCTACAACCTGAAGAGCGCGGATGAAGCGTCAGCCCTGTTCCCCCACCTTGCCACCTGGTTTGAGGCGGCGGGCATCGACGGGGACAAGCGGCAGGAGATCGTGGTGAGCACGCCGCCCTTCTTTGAAGGTGCCGCCGGGCTCCTGGACTCCGAACCGTTGTCCGTGTGGCAGGAATGGCTTGCCATGCGCGTGATCAGTGCCGCTGCACCCTACTTGTCGTCCGCTTTCGTTGACGCGAATTTCGCGTTCTACGGCACCACCATCAGCGGCACGCCCCGCAACAAGGACCGGTGGAAGCGCGGAGTGGCCGTGGTGGAGGCTGCCCTGGGCGAGGCCGTGGGCCAGATCTATGTGGCCCGGCACTTCCCGGAAACGCACAAGGCCCGGATGCAGACCCTGGTCGCCAACCTGATCGAGGCTTACCGCCGCAGCATCACGGGGGTGGGCTGGATGGGTGAGGCCACCAAGGCCGAGGCACTGCGGAAGCTCGAAGGCTTCCGGGCAAAGATCGGGTTCCCGGACGAATGGATCGATTATTCCGCCGTGGAGATCGATCCTGCCGACCTGCTCGGCAACGTGGAGCGGGCGCACAACGCCGACGTCGACCGCCACCTTGATGAGGTGGGCAAGCCGGTGGACCGCAACAAGTGGCTGATGACCCCGCAGACGGTCAACGCCTACTACCACCCGATGATGAACGAGATCGTTTTCCCCGCCGCGATCCTGCAGCCGCCGTTCTTCACCGCCGACGCCGATGACGCCGTCAATTACGGAGGCATCGGCGCAGTGATCGGTCACGAGATCGGCCACGGCTTCGATGACCAGGGTTCGCAGTTCGACGGCGGCGGCACCCTTCGGAACTGGTGGACGGACGAGGACCGGCAGGCCTTCGAACAGCTCACGGCCAAGCTGGTAGCCCAGTACGATGCCTTGTCGCCGTCGGCCGCCCCCGGGCATCACGTGAACGGGCGGCTCACCCTGGGCGAGAACATCGGCGACCTGGCAGGCCTGGCCATCGCCTACAAGGCGTACCTGATCAGCCTGGACGGCAGGGAACCGGAAGTCCTGGACGGCCTCACCGGCCCGCAGCGCTTCTTCGCCTCCTGGGCGGCCGGTTGGCGCCAGGTGATCCGGCAGGAAGAGGCCGTCCGCCGGCTTGCCACGGACCCCCACTCCCCCAACGAGTTCCGGACGAACGCCATTGCGAAAAACCTGGACGCGTTCCACGAGGCGTTCGATGTCACTGAACAGGACGGCATGTGGATGCCGCCTGCGGAGCGGGTCAGCATCTGGTAGGTCTCCCGGGACGCTGCCCTAACCGAAAGCGGGGCGCCACCCTGGTGGGTGGCGCCCCGCTTTCGGTTATATGGAGGATTTACTCCTGGACGATCAGGTACGGGTTGGCCTGCTGGCATGTCGCGTCGCCAGCCGTCTGGTTGACGATATCGTCGGGCAGCGCGGCCCCCGCCCCGGACCTGTAGGTGGTGCCCGAGGTAAAGTCCGTGCCGAGGTAGACCTGCACTCCTGAGACACCGGGGGCGGGAACCAGCTGGCCCGCCGGGATGCCCAGCAGTGCGGCGACGTCGGCGGCAACATCGGCGAAGTCAGAACCGTAGTAGACCACGGATTGTTCCACGGCTGCGTTTTCGAACTGGGCGGCCTGCGTGAACCCACCGGAGACCAGGGCCTGCACGATTTCCTGGGCACGGCCGGGGACACCGGTGCCGTTGGCCACCGTCACCGGCTGCAGCGCCTTGTCGTATGGTGGCGGCGCCGGAACCGTTTCGGTGGGGGCGGCCGACGGCGGTGCACTTTCGCCGGGCGCTGGCGTGGCGGGCGCGGTGGGGTCGGTCAGGTCCACGTCCTGCCGGAGCGCAGCGAAGAGCTGGGAGCCGGCTGGTTCGGCGATCTGGAGCCTGTTCGGATCAAGGTCCGCCGGTGTGGTGGGGACGGCGACGAACGCCACCTTGCTGATATCGATGTCCTTGAGCCGGTTGCCGATGGTCAGCAGGGTGGGCACGGAAGCCAGGCCTTCATCCACCGTCAGGTTCTGGGTCACGACGTCGGCGATCTTCAGCATCTTGCCGGGGTCGGACAGGGTGCCGTCGTCCTTGATCTTCCGGGTCAGCGACGAGAGGAAGCCCTGCTGCGCCTTGATGCGGCCCAGGTCGCCGCCGTCGGCAAAGGCATGCCGGGTGCGCAGGAAGGCAAGTGCCTGCTCGCCCTGGACCATCGAGGTGCCAGCAGGCAGCCGCAGCCGGGAGTCGGGGTCGTACACGGCGTCGCTGATGCAGACTTCCACGCCGCCCACAGCGTTGGACAGTTCCTTCACGGCGTTGAAGTCGGCCATCATGAAATGGTCCACTTCCAGGCCGGTGATCTTGTTGACAGTGTCCACAGCGCAGCCGATGCCGGCTTCCGTCATGGCCTCGTTGATCATGATGCCGCTCCGGGCAGGGTATTCCTGGCCGGTCTTCTCGTCCTTGCACTTGGGAATGTCCACCAGCAGGTCGCGCGGGAAACTGATGACGCTGACGCGTTTGTTGTCTTCCGAGATGTCCATCAGCATCATGACGTCCGATTTGCCGTACCCCGCGGAAAGGTCGGCTTCACCGTACTCGGCGTTCTTGCCGTCCCGTGTGTCCGAGCCCAGGATGAGGATCTGCATCCTGCCCGTCGCGTCGCTGACCATCTCGCTGTTGCCTCCGCCGGCGTTCAAGGGCGCCTTGGAAATGTTGTTCTGGAGGCGCAGGTACCAGAATCCGGCGAAGGCGAGGCCGCAGATGATGGCCACTGACAGGACACCGGTGACGATCTTGATCCAGACGGGCATGCCGCGGAGTGGGCCAAGATGCCGTGCGGTCCCTAAGGCGCTATCGTGTGCGTGCCGGGATACCGGTCCTGTTCCCGCTGGCGCATCAGCTTCGTTGTCGCGTATATCGCGGCCTCGAACCACGTGGTGAACCTTCCTCTAAATTCAAAATCCGGCCCATTTTAGTGGTCCAGTCTGGGAAAACGCCGGGCGCCCGCCCGGCGGCGGCGGCACAGGCCGCATCAGAAACCGAGTTTGACCAGTTGCTTCGGGTCGCGCTGCCAGTCCTTGGCCACCTTGACGTGGAGGTCAAGGTAGATCCGCGTGCCGAGCAGGGCCTCGATCCCCTTGCGCGCGTTGGTGCCCACCTCGCGAAGCCTGCTGCCGCCCTTGCCGATGATGATGGCCTTCTGCGAAGGGCGCTCCACATACAGGTTTACGCGCACATCCAGGAGCGGGTTGTCGTCAGGCCGGTCCTCCCGCGGAACGATCTCTTCGACCACCACGGCCAGGGAGTGGGGCAACTCGTCCCGCACGCCCTCGAGCGCGGCTTCCCGGATGAGTTCGGCGACCATCACCGCTTCCGGTTCGTCCGTGAGCTCGCCATCGGGATACAGCGGAGGCGACGGCGGCATGTGGCTGATCAGGACATCAGCGACAGTATCCACCTGGAAACCGTCCGTGGCGGAGACCGGCACGATGTCCTTCCAGCCCTCCTCCCCCAGGACTTCGCGGCCGAGTTCCGCCACGGCAAGGAGCTGCTCGGTCAGTACTTGGCGGTCCACCAGGTCCGCCTTGGTGACGATGGCGATGACCGGCTTGCGGCCCACCGCCGCCAGCTGGGCGGCGATGAATTTATCGCCGGGGCCGATCTTTTCATTGGCCGGCAGGCAGAACCCAATGGCGTCAACCTCAGCGAGGGTGTCCGCGACGAGGTCGTTCAGGCGCTTTCCAAGGAGGGTACGCGGGCGGTGCAGGCCCGGGGTGTCCACCAGGATCAGCTGGGCATCGTCCCGGTGCACAATGCCGCGGATGGTGTGGCGGGTGGTTTGCGGCTTCGCGGAGGTGATGGCCACTTTCTTCCCCACCAGGGCGTTCGTCAGGGTGGACTTTCCGGCATTGGGCCGGCCCACCAGGACTGAGAATCCTGCGTGGAAGCCGCCGAAGTCTTCCGGTGCTGCCTTATTTTTCTTGCTCACGTGGAACTCCCTGCTGGGTTGTGTCCGCCTCTTCGAGGAGGTCTTCAAAGTCAGTGTCTACTCTTGGCACCGGCGCCGCAATGATGTGGCTGACGCGGTTGCGCCGGCCTTCCAGCCGGTCCGCCCGGAGTGAAACCCCGTGGACTTCAACCTGGCTTCCCACGATGGGGACGCGGCCCAGCGCCTTGGCAAGGAGTCCGCCCACGGTGTCCACTTCGTCGTCGTCAAGCTCGATGTCGAAGAGCTCGCCCAGGTCATCGATGCTCATCCGTGCGCTGACCCGGTAGGAACCGTCTCCAAGCTCAACGGCTTCGGCGCTTTCGGTGTCGTACTCGTCCACGATTTCACCCACGATTTCCTCGATCAGGTCCTCGAGGGTGACCAGGCCGGCGGTGCCGCCATATTCGTCGATGACGATGGCGACATGGGTGGATTCCTTCTGCAGTTCACGCAGCAGGTCGCTCACGGGTTTGGACTCGGGGACGTACCGGACCTCGCGGGCCAGCGAGTCCACCAGGGGCGGTTCCGCGTCCGGGGCGAGTCCATGGACGGCGGCGGCCACGTCCTTCAGGTAGATGATGCCGAGGATATGGTCCGTGTCCTCGCCGATCACGGGAATCCTCGAGTAGCCGGAACGGAGGAACAGGGACATGGCCTGGTGCAGGCTCGATCCGGATTCGATGCTGACGATGTCCGTCCTGGGGACCATGACGGCGCGCACCAGCGTGTCGCCGAAGTCGAACACCGACTGGATCATCTCGGCTTCGGTGTCCTCGATCATGTCCGACTCGCTGGCCCGCTCCACCAGTTCACGAAACTCCTGCTCGCTGAAGAACGCCTCGTCACCGCCCGGCGCGCCGGGCGCGGCCGAGCTGCCCAGGGCCACGAGCCAACCAGGGATGGGCCCCAGGACCCAGGTCAGGAACCGGATCGTCGGGGCCGTGAACCGGACCACGGCGGCGGAGTGCAGCCGTCCGAGCTGGCGGGGCGAAACGCCCACGATGACGAATCCGAGCAGCGCCATGATGCCCGTGGCCGCCAGCCCGGCAAGCCAGATGTTGTCCAGCAGGCTGTAGAGCAGAACGGCAACAGCCACAGCGGAGGCCATTTCGAACCAGATCCGCCAGAACCGCAGCGCACGGATGTGGGCAACCGGCTGGGCAAGGATGCGGCGCATCGCGGTGCTCCGGCTCCGAAGGAGCGCTTCCTCCGCGTCATGGCGTGGAAGGAAATTAAAAGCGGCTTCGGCGGCCGTCAGCACCGCCGCGACACCCAGGAAAAGCAGGGCCATCGCGACCAGGAGCAGAGGCGTCACTGGGTGGTCTCGGCGGGTGCTTCTTTGCCGGTGAAGCCGGACAGGAGTTCCCGCTGGAGCCCGAACATTTCGGCCTTCTCCTCGGGTTCTGCATGGTCGTAGCCCAGCAGGTGCAGGATGCCGTGGGTTGTCAGCAGCAGCATCTCATCCTGGAGCTGGTGGCCTGCGTTCCTGGCCTGGACTTTTGCCACCTGCGGGCATATGGCAATATCGCCCAGCATGCCCTGCGGCGTGGGCCGGTCAGGTGTTCCGGGGGTGAGTTCATCCATGGGCACGGACAGGACATCTGTGGAACCGGGCTCGTCCATCAGCTCAAGGTGCAGCTTTTCCATCGCAGGCTCATCCACCAGCAGGATGGACAGTTCCGCCTGCGGATGAATATAGAGCTGTTCAAAGATGTACCGGGACAACGCAACGAGTTCCGCTTCGTCCACCTGGACCCCGGACTCGTTGTTCACCTCGATGCTCAAGCGCGTTCCCCCCGTTTTTCCTTGACTGCTGAATGTTTGGCGCGGGCCCTCTGGGCGTCGTCCCAGATGCTGTAGGCGTTGACAATGTCGCCAACCAGGCGGTGGCGGACGACGTCGGCGGCATCCAAAACCGAGAAGTTGACGCCCTCGATGCCCTGCAGGATGTCCTCCACGATTCGGAGCCCGGACCGGGTGCCGAACGGAAGGTCCACCTGCGTGACGTCTCCGGTAACCACCATCTTGGATCCGAAGCCCAGGCGTGTCAGGAACATCTTCATCTGTTCGGGCGTGGTGTTCTGCGCCTCATCAAGGATGATGAACGCGTCGTTGAGGGTGCGCCCGCGCATATAGGCCAGGGGCGCCACTTCGATGGTTCCGGCCGCCATCAAGCGGGGGATGGACTCCGGGTCCATCATGTCGTGGAGGGCGTCGTAGAGCGGGCGCAGGTACGGATCGATCTTGTCGCTCAGCGTCCCGGGCAGGAACCCCAGGCGTTCCCCGGCTTCCACTGCCGGGCGGGTCAGGATGATGCGGGTAACTTCTTTTTGCTGCAGGGCCTGGACCGCCTTGGCCATGGCCAGGTAGGTCTTCCCGGTGCCGGCAGGCCCGATGCCGAAAATCACCGTGTTGTCGTCGATGGCGTCAACGTAGGTTTTCTGGTTCAGGGTTTTCGGCCGGATTGTCCTGCCGCGGCTGGAGAGGATGTCGTGGGTGAGCACCTCCACAGGGTTCTGCAACGATTGGGTGCGCAGCAGGGCCACCAGCTGCTGCAGCACCGCCGGGCTGATGATGGTGCCGCGCGCCACGAGCCCGCGGACTTCATGGAGCAGCCGCATGATCCGGGGTACGTCATGGATGGGTCCGCTGATGGAAAGCTCGTTGCCGCGGACGTGGAAGTTGACGTCCGGAAACTGCTCCTCGATATACCGCAGCGCCTCATCGTGGCTGCCGAGCGACTGGACCATCTGATCGGAGTTGTCGAAAAGGACCACCTCAGTGCGGATGCCCGGGAGGGAGTGGGGGAACTCCCCGCTGCTGCCCTCTCCGGTGGACCGGCGCTTTCCGTTCGCTGATTCAGTCATAGTGATGGCCTGCTGGCCTGTGGTCCCCTCAAGGTCGGTACAGATTGTCTTTCCATATTACGCCAGCAGCCGCCGGCGCCGGATACGGGAACCGGCCGCATGGACGAAGAATGACCCAGTTCCGTCATTAGGTATCAACTTCATATCGGCCTCATATCGTTCCCGTTTCAGTTGGGCGCAGGCGAGGGCTGGCGGCTGGCAGGGCCTGCAGGGTGTGCCATGCTGGAAATCCAGCTGCAGCTGGAAGACCAGGCCGCCCGGGGATCGGCCCTCCGCGTTAGGAAAGGACAGGACGAACGTGCCGGAATCCGCTGCGCCCCTGAGGGCCGGCCGTGCCGTGGGCCGCATGCGCGGTCTCCTGCTGGCCGGAGTCCTGGCAGCTGTCCCGGCCATGACAGGCTGCATCGCCGAGGCCGGGCCGGCGCCCACCGGCACATTGGCCACCAATCCCATCGCCACCGGCACGGCACAGGCGCCGTCCACGAGTGCGCCGCTGGAAACCACCCAGTCCTCGAACAAGGCTCCGGTGTACTGGATTGGCCGCAGCGGCAGCGACGTCTTCCTGTACCGCGAATTCCGGGACGTGCCGGACCAGGAAAATCCCGTGACGCGGGCCCTGCGCTCCATGATGTCGGACAAGCCGCTCGACCCCGACTTCTTCACGCCCTGGCAAAGCCCCCGCACGCTCGCCACGTCCATTTCGGGTAAAGATGTCATCACGGTGGACGTCTCCGAGGACGCCTTCAACAGCAACCTCGATGCGGAGATGGCCGCCCGGGCCATCCAGCAGTTGGTCTACACGGCAACAGCCGCCGCCGCCAGCTCAGGCCTGATCGACTCCGGGCAGCAGATCCGGGTCCGAATCCTGGTGGACGGGCATACGGACTACGTGGCGTTCGACCACATCCCGCTCGGCGCACTGATGACCCGGAGCACGGGCCTGGTGGCGCCCGTCTGGATTATCGATCCGCAGGAAAACGTGGAAGTACCCGGGGGCAGCGTCAAGATCACCGGACGAAGCACCACCGCCGGCGGCAAGCTCCGCTGGCAAATCCTGCGGTCCGGAACCGACGGCAGCACCGAGCCCTTCCTCACCGGGGAGACAACAGCCTCGCCCGAGCAGGGCCAGGCGGGGGTTTTCACCCTGGCCCTGACCATGCCGGCCGGTGACTACGAGCTGCGGGTGGCGCAGGCCGGAACCGGGGGCGGTCCGGACCAGTTCGAGGACACCCGCGCCTTCAAGGTGCGGTAGCCGTCCAGCGGCCCAGGATGTCGCTGGCCAGCACGACGGCGGCCGGCCCGGCCGTGGATGACCGCAGGACGTGGTGCCCCAGCAGTGCAGTCACGGCGCCTTTGTCGCAGAGCCTGGTGACTTCGCGGGGACTGATCCCGCCCTCGGGTCCTACGATCAGGAGCACCTCGCGGGGTTCCGCTCCCCCGCCGCCGGCCTGCCAACCCTCAAGGACGGTACGCAGCGGGCGGACGGCGTCCTCGTGCAGGATGACCGCCAGGTCCGCGGCCTCGACGGCTGCGGAAAGCGCGGCGGTGTCGACGGCGGGGCGGACCTCCGGCACCCAGGACCGCCGCGCCTGCTTGGCGGCGGCGGTTACCACCGACTGCCATTTGGCGTGGGCTTTCGCTGCGCGGTCACCTTTCCACCGCACGATGGACCGCTCGGACTGCCATGGGACCACGGCGTCGACCCCCAGCTCGGTGGCCGTTTCGATGGCCAGCTCGTCCCGGTCGCCCTTTGCCAGGGCCTGGACGAGCACCAGCCGGACTTCCGGCCGCTGTTCGACGGTTACGGACGCGCACTCCACCTCGAGGGCCGCCGGCGCAGCAGCGGCGACCCGCCCTGTCATCCTGGTGCCGGCGCCGTCGACAATATCGACGGCTTCGCCGGGTTCAAGCCGTTTGACAGCGACGGCATGCCTGGCCTCGGCCCCTTCCAGGACGAAGCGGCCGCCCGGCGACAGTCCATCCAGGGACCCGGCGGCGGTGAAGAAGACGGGGTTGCTCACCGCTACAGGTTACCGAGGCGGTCCCGAAGCTTGGCGAACATGCCGCCGCTCGCAGCCAGCTTGCCGTCGGTGATCTGCTCACCCCGGAGCTTGGCCAACTGCCGCAGCAGGTCTTCCTGGGCGGCATCGAGCTTGGCGGGAGTCTCCACCTGCAGGTGGACCTTGAGGTCGCCGCGGCCATACCCGCGAAGGTGGGTGACGCCCAAACCGCGAAGCGTAATGATTTCACCGGACTGGGTGCCGGGCTTGACGTCGATTTCCTGCGTGCCGTCGAAAGTTTCCAGGCTGACCTCGGTGCCAAGGGCGGCCGCCGTCATGGGAATGTTCAAGGTGGCGTGGAGGTCGTCCCCGTCCCTGACATAGGTGGGATCGTTGTTGACCCGGATCTCCACGTAGAGGTCGCCGGAAGGTCCACCGGCGGGTCCCGCCTCACCCTGCCCGGACAGCTGGATGCGGGTTCCGGTGGCGACGCCGGCAGGAACCTTGATGGTCAGTGAACGGCGGCTCCGGATGCGGCCCTGGCCGCTGCACTCGTTGCAGGGATCCTTGATGACGGTGCCGAATCCTTCGCAGCTGCCGCAGGGGGCAGCCGTCATGACCTGGCCGAGGATGGAGCGGACTGCCCGTTGGACCTGGCCGCTGCCGCCGCAGATATCGCAGCGCTCCGGATGAGTGCCGGGCTGGCAGCAGGAGCCTTCGCAGGTGGGGCAGGTGACCGCCGTGTCCACCTCGAGTTTCTTGTTGACGCCGAAGACGGCGTCACGAAGGTCGATCCGGACGCTGATGAGGGCGTCCTGGCCGCGTCGGACGCGTGAGGCCGGACCGGTAGAGCCGCCAGCACCGAAGAAGGTGTCGAAGATGTCCTGGAATGCGAAGCCCTGCCCGGCGTAACTGCCGCCGCCGAACCCGTTGTCCGTGCCGTTCTCGTTGCCGGTGGTGTCGTAGACGCGCCGCTTCTGGGGGTCCGAGAGGACTTCGTACGCATGGGTCACTGCCTTGAAGCGGTCAGCGGCCTCCTCGCCCGGGTTGACGTCCGGGTGCAGGGTGCGGGCCAGCTTGCGGTAGGCCTTTTTGATTTCTTCTCCGGTGGCCTCCGGTGAGACTCCAAGGACGTCGTAGTGGCTGCTCAAAGTTCGTATCTCTTCCTTGTTGACTGCATGCAGTGGGGGTGTCCTTCCGCGGACCGGCTGCCAGGGCAACCGGCGCCCCGCTCAGGGCCCCAGAATCCGGGATAGGTAGCGGGCAACAGCCCTGACGGCGGCCATGGTGGTGGGATAGTCCATGCGGGTGGGACCCAGCACGCCTATTTTCGCTGCGCTGTCCGGACCGTAGCCGGTGGCCACCACGGAAGCTTCGGCAAGGCCGTCGTACGGGTTCTCACGCCCGATGCTGACTGCCACGCCACGGTGGTCCTGCGCCATTTCGCTCAGCAGGCGCAGCATCACCACCTGTTCCTCCAGGGCTTCCAGGACAGGTCCGATGCTGAGCGGGAAATCCACGTTGGACCGGGCAAGGTTCGCCGTGCCCGCCATGACCATGCGCTCCTCGCGGCTGCTGTGCGCCAGGAGCTCCAGCCCGTGGGCCAGTGCCTGCGCGGCCGGTCGCTGCGCCGGGCCGACGGCGGAAACGACGCCGGGCAGGGACTGCCCCAACTGGCCCAGCGGGGTTCCGGCGAGGGAACCGAGGAACTGGGTCCGGAGCGCGGCGAGGGCGTCGTCACCCAGGTCCTGGCCGACGTCGATCACCCGCTGCTCCACCTTGCCGCTGTTGGCGATCAGGACCACCAGCACTTTCCGCGGTGCCAGCAGGACGAATTCGATGTGGCGGATCAGGGCCCGGCTCAGATGGGGATACTGGACCACCGCCACCTGGTTGGTCAGTTGCGACAGCAGCCGGACGGTCCGGTCCAGGACATCATCGAGGTCGTCGGAGCCTTCGAGCAGCGACTGGATGGCGCGGCGTTCAGCCTGGGACAGCGGCTTTACAGCCGAGATCTGGTCAACGAACAGGCGGTAGCCCTTGTCCGTGGGAATCCTGCCCGCACTGGTGTGCGGTGCGGTGATGAGCCCTTCGTCTTCCAGGGCTGCCATGTCGTTGCGGATTGTTGCACTGGATACGCCGAGATGATGCCTTTCCACCAGCGCCTTGGAACCCACGGGCTCGCGGGAGTGGACGTAGTCCTCCACGATTGCCCGCAGCACTTCCAGTTTGCGTGGCTCGCTCACACTCCACCTCCATCCAGGGTCAGGGCGGCAGCGCCACCCTGTGCAACAAACATCAGGGAAAACCCTCAGGGTTAGCACTCGACATGCCTAAGTGCTAACAGTCTATTATGACTCGCCCCGTTGTTAGCATTGGTACCGCTCCGGGCGAAATTCCGGCGGCACTGATCTAGCGCTAGGCGGAGTCGATCCATGGATTACCAGAATTGGGGGCCCCGGGAGATGTCCGGCCCCGTCCGCACCCAACTGCCCGAAGTCCCCGTTGAACGCGGCATGGTCCTGGAGGACGTGCAGTCCGGGTGGGTTGGTGCCGTGACGCGGGTGGAAAAGTCAGGCGGCATGCACGTGGTGGCGCTCGAAGACCGGCGGGGAAAGTCACGGACGTTCCGGCTCGGCTTCGGCTTCCTCCTGGAGGGCCGGGCCATCCGCCTGATGCCGCCGGCACCGCGTGCCGCTGCCGGCGCCGGAGCCGGCAGGACGGCGTCGGGATCGGTCCGGGTCACGGGCCAGCGTGCCCAGGTGGCCAAAGCCAGCCGCATCTGGGTGGAAGGCAAGCACGACGCCGAACTGGTGGAGAAGGTCTGGGGAGACGACCTTCGCGTGGAGGGCATCGTCGTCGAACCCCTGCACGGCATTGACGACCTCGCCGGAGCGGTGGCCGATTTCCGGCCCGGGCCGGGACGGCGGCTGGGCGTGCTCGTGGACCACTTGGTGCCGGACTCGAAGGAGTCCCGCATTGCCGACGCCGTCATGGCGTCCCCCGGCGCCGCGGGGAACGTCCTGATCGTGGGCCACCCGTACGTGGATGTGTGGCAGGCCATCAGGCCCGCTGTCCTGGGGATCGAGCAGTGGCCCGTAGTGCCCCGGGGCCAGGACTGGAAGACCGGCGTGCTGGCGGCCTTCGGCTGGCCGCACGCCACGAAGGAGGACATCGGGCTGGGGTGGCAGAAGCTGCTGGGTGCCGTCCGCAGCTACGCTGACCTTGAGGCGTCGCTGCTGGGCCGCGTTGAGGAAGTGATCGACTTCCTCACGGTGCCCTGAATGGGGAGCCATGTCCCGGATAGCCAGTATTCTTGGTACTGCAGGTCCTGCGGCACTGTCCGCGGCCGCAGCAAGGCAGCACCGGCATTTCGCACTATTTGCACTCTCGAAGGAAACAGACTGTGGCAGAAAACACCCGTGATCACAGGGACAGCCAGGGCGGCGCAGGCCGCTCTGAATACCATGGCGTCCCGGCGAACGCGCTGCCCCTGACGGCAGGCGAGGACAGGCAATGGGCCACCCTGGCACACTTCGGCGGAATCCTCGGTTGCGTACCTGCGCTCCTGATCTTCCTGATCTTCCGCGACCGCGGGCCGTTCACGGCGCAGGAGTCCAAGGAAGCGCTGAACTTCAGCCTGCCGCCCACCATTGCGGCCGTGGTGGCGAACATCCTGGTGTTCATCCCCGTCATCGGCAACATCTTCGCCGTCATCGCCACGCTGATCTGGATCGCCCTGACCTGCTTCTCGGTGGCGGCCGGCATCCACGTGAACAAGGGCCAGCCGCACCGGTACCAGTACAACCTGCGCTGGATCAAGTAGTCCCCACCGGCTCCCAACCCTCGCAAGCTCGGGCCGGGGCCCTCGCCGGCGTGGGCCCATCCGGGCAGGTCAGTCCGGGAGGATCCGGCGGACCACCGCGTCTGCCAGCAGGCGCCCCTTCAGGGTGAGGACGAGTTTCCCGCGGAATGCCGCGGCCGGGTCCACCAGGCCGTCGGCAATCAGTCCTGCCATCTCGTGGCGTCCAACAGCGCTCAGGGTGGCCACTTCAAGGCCTGCCTGGAGGCGCGCCTCCAGCATGATGCGTTCGACATTCCGGGTTTCCGGGTCAAGGGTTTCCCGCCCGGCAGCAGGTGAGAGTCCCTGGGCCAGGCGGCCGGCGTAGGCGGTGGGATGTTTGACGTTCCACCACCGGACGCCGCCAACGTGGGAGTGGGCGCCCGGGCCGATCCCCCACCAGTCGTCCCCCCGCCAGTAGGCGAGGTTGTGGCGGCACGCCTGCTCCCGGGTGCGGGCCCAGTTGCTGACCTCATACCAGCCCAGGCCGGCCGCGGTGATCAGCTGGTCGGCGAGTTCGTACTTGTCGGCGTGGTCGTCGTCGTCGATACCCGGGACCTCCCCGCGCCGCATCTGCGCGGCGAGCTTGGTGCCATCCTCCACGATCAGCGCGTAGGCGCTGATGTGGTCGGGCTGGTAGGACAGGGCGGTCTCCAGGGAGTACCGCCAGTCGTCCAGGGATTCGCCCGGCGTCCCATAGATCAGGTCCAGGCTGACGGCCAGTCCGGCCTCCCTGGCCCACTGCACCACCTGCGGAACCCTGCTGGGGGTATGCGTCCGGTCCAGGACCTTGAGTACGTGCGGAACCGCCGACTGCATGCCAAAGGAAACGCGCGTGAAACCCGCTGCCTTGAGGACAGCGAGGGACTCGGGAGTCACGGAGTCCGGATTGGCTTCGGTGGTGACCTCCGCGCCGTCCTCAATGCCCCACTCGTCGATTGCCGCCCGAAGGATCCGGGCGAGATCGTCGGCGGGAAGCAGGGTGGGCGTCCCGCCGCCGAAGAAAACAGTGCTCAGCTTCCGCGCCGGAAGCCCGGACCCGGCCAGCACCCTGGCGGCAAACGCCACCTCGGAGGCGGCCGTGCCGGCATAGGCGTCCTGGGACGCGCCGCCGCCGAGCTCGGTGGCGGTGTAGGTGTTGAAGTCGCAGTACCCGCAGCGCACCGCGCAGAAGGGGATGTGGACATACAACCCAAAGGCACGGCTCTCCGCGCCCTCGGCTGCCTGGGCGGGCAGCAGGCCGTCCGACGGCGCGGGGTCGCCCAGGGGAAGAACACTAGGCATTGCTGCGGCCCGTGATAGATGCGGCCACTGTCATCACTACTTCTTGGCCTTGTCCTTGGACTCGTCGGTGGTCAGCGCGGCGATGAAGGCCTCCTGGGGAACCTCCACGCGGCCCACCATCTTCATGCGCTTCTTGCCTTCCTTCTGCTTTTCCAGCAGCTTCCGCTTACGCGAAATGTCACCGCCGTAGCACTTGGCGAGCACATCCTTGCGGATGGCGCGGATGCTTTCGCGAGCGATGATCCTGGATCCGATGGCTGCCTGGATGGGGACCTCGAACTGCTGCCTCGGAATGAGCTCGCGCAGCTTGCCGGTCATCATGACGCCGTACGCGTAGGCCTTGTCCTTGTGGGTGATGGCACTGAAGGCGTCCACCTGTTCGCCCTGCAGCAGGATGTCCACCTTGACGAGGTCTGCCACCTGTTCACCGTCGGCCTTCCAGTCCAGCGATGCGTAGCCCCGGGTCTTGGACTTGAGGATGTCGAAGAAGTCGAAGACGATCTCGGCCAGCGGGATCCAGTACCGCAGTTCCACGCGGTCCTCGGAGAGGTAGTCCATGCCCTTCATCTGGCCGCGGCGGCCCTGGCAGAGTTCCATGATTGCCCCGACGAACTCGTTGGGGGCGAGGATGGTGGCGGACACCATGGGTTCCCGGACTTCCCGGATCTTGCCGGCCGGGAACTCGCTGGGGTTGGTGACGGTCAGGACGGACTTGTCCTCAAGGGTCACCTCGTAGACCACGTTAGGTGCCGTGGAAATCAGGTCCAGGTTGAATTCCCGCTCCAGGCGTTCCCGGACGATCTCGAGGTGCAGCAGGCCAAGGAAGCCCACGCGGAAGCCGAAGCCCAGCGCGGCGGAGGTTTCCGGCTCGTAGACCAGTGCGGCGTCATTGAGCTTGAGCTTGTCCAGGGCGTCGCGGAGCACCGGATAATCGGTTCCGTCCAGCGGGTAGAGCCCGGAGAACACCATGGGCTTGGGATCGGCGTAGCCGCTGAGGGATTCCGACGCCGGCTTGGCAAGGTTGGTGACCGTGTCACCTACCTTGGACTGGCGGACGTCCTTCACGCCGGTGATGAGGTAGCCCACCTCACCGACGCCCAGGCCCTTGGAAGGCGTCGGCTCGGGCGAGCTGACTCCGATCTCCAGGAGTTCGTGCGAGGCCTTCGTGGACATCATCTGGATGCGCTCGCGCGGATGCAGCATGCCGTCCACCACCCGCACGTAGGTCACCACGCCGCGGTAGGTGTCATAGACGGAGTCGAAGATCATGGCGCGGGCGGGTGCGTTGGCGTCACCCACGGGTGCCGGGAGGTCGGTGACGATCTTGTCCAGCAGGGCCTCGACGCCCACGCCGGTCTTGCCCGAAACCAGCAGGACGTCCTCCGGATCACCGCCGATGAGATTGGCCAGTTCCGCTGCATACTTCTCCGGCTGCGCCGCCGGAAGGTCGATCTTGTTGAGCACCGGAATGATGGTGAGGTCGTTTTCCATCGCCAGGTACAGGTTGGCGAGGGTCTGTGCCTCGATGCCCTGCGCCGCGTCCACCAGCAGGACGGCACCTTCGCACGCCGCCAGCGACCGGGAAACCTCATAAGTGAAGTCCACGTGGCCGGGGGTGTCGATCATGTTCAGTGCGTAGCTCACGCCGTCAACTTCCCAGGGCATGCGGACGGCCTGGGACTTGATGGTGATGCCGCGTTCACGCTCGATATCCATGCGGTCCAGGTACTGGGCCTTCATGTCGCGTGCCTGCACCACTCCGGTGGACTGCAGCATGCGGTCAGCCAGGGTGGACTTGCCGTGGTCAATGTGCGCGATGATGCAGAAATTCCGAATGATGGCCGGATCTGTCGCGGCGGGCACCGGGGCGGTGCGGGCCATGGGAGACACGCAGGGGTCCTTACTGTTGGCATTTCCGCGGCTGCCGCCGGGTGCACCCTTGATCAGGTTCCCGCGGTCCAGCCGCACATCGTCAACTTCAAGTGTCCCACGTCCGGGCGCGTGGCACCGCATCCCGTTGGGGGTTTGCAGTCGTGCCCGCAGCAGGGCCCGGCTGTAAGGTGGCGGAATGCCTTTCAGTCTCCGTCCCCTGGCGAACGCCGTCCGGAGTGGGCTTCGGCTGCTACGGGCGACCGGGCCCGCTTCGTCCAGGAACCTGGCGCCGTCCCGTTCCCACGCCCGGGGGCCTGCTGCCCCTGCCGGCACAAGCCGCTACCCGGGGGATTTCCGCGGGCGCTCCGTCGTCAGCTATGCGCCCAAGCCCGACGGCGATCCGGACCCCGGCGAGGTGGTGTGGACCTGGGTGCCGTACCAGGAGGACCACTCCCGCGGGAAGGACCGCCCGGTACTGCTGGTGGGACGCAGCGGACCGTACCTGCTGGGACTGATGCTCACCAGCAGGGACCGGGTGCCCGCAGCATCCGCGTCCCCCGACTACGTGGACCTGGGCGTGGGCGGCTGGGACCGCCAGGCCAGGCCCAGCGAGGCCCGGCTGGACCGCATCCTGCAGATCAGGCCGGCGGACATCCGCCGGGAGGGCGCCGTGCTGGACCGCAAGCGCTTTGACGCCGTGGCCGCAGGGCTCCGCGCGCGACACGGCTGGACGTAGCCCTTGAATGGCCAGGCGGGCGGCTGACCTGCTATTCTTTATAGCTGTGTGTCCGTGCAGGTCGACGGCCACTGATGGTTGGCCGCCATAGGTATCCCCACGCCGCTCAGTCAATGGCCAGCCTGAAAGCCCTCTAGACCATTTCCGCATTAAAAAGAGAGTTCACACGTGGCGAATATCAAGTCCCAGAAGAAGCGCATCCTCACCAACGAGAAGGCACGCCTGCGCAACAACGCAGTCAAGTCCGAGCTGAAGACGGCCATCCGCGCCGTCAACACCGCCGTTGAGTCCACGGACAAGGATGCAGCTGCTGCTGCCCTGGTTGTTGCCAGCCGCAAGCTGGACAAGGCTGTCAGCAAGGGTGTTCTGCACAAGAACAACGCAGCAAACCGCAAGTCGGCGATCTCCAAGAAGGTCAACGCACTGTAAGGTTTCCAGTTCCCCGAACTGATGATCGTGGCCGGTACCCTCGGGTACCGGCCACGCGCCTTTAAGCGGTACCGCCTGCGGGCTCAGCGGCCCTGCACGGACATTGCGATGATCCTGACCGCATTCTCGACGGCGAATACAGGATCACGTGAGAGCCCCTTGACCTGTGCGTCCGCCTCTGCCGTGGCCTGGATGGACCGGACCAGCCCTTCCGGAGTCCAGCGCCGGACGTCACGCTGCGCCTGCTCCACCAGCCACGGCTGCATGCCCAGTTCGGCGGCGATCTGTGCCGCGGAGCCGGAAGCGCCGGCCACCCGGGCCACCGTGCGCAGTTTGGCCGCCAGGGCAGCCACCAAGGGAACCGGATCGGCCCCCGTGGCAAGGGCATGCCGGAGCGTGGAAAGCGCCAGGGGCCCGTTTCCGGCCATCGCAGCGTCGGCCACCTTGAATGCTGTCGCCTCGATCCTGCCGCCGTAGTACCGGTCAACCACCTCAGACGTCACGGTGGTTCCCGCATCGGAAATCAGCTGGCTGCACGCAGCGGCCAGCTCGGAAAGGTTGGCCCCTACCGCGTTGACCAGGGCCAGGACCGCGTCCTGCTCGATCCGCCGGCCGGCCGCTTTGAACTCCGCGGACACGAAGGCCATCTTGTCGGCGTCCTTCTTGAGCG
Source organism: Arthrobacter sp. Y3221087 (assembly GCF_059089905.1). Taxonomy (NCBI): domain Bacteria; kingdom Bacillati; phylum Actinomycetota; class Actinomycetes; order Micrococcales; family Micrococcaceae; genus Arthrobacter; species Arthrobacter sp. Y3221087. The sequence continues at coordinate 1,771,147 of NZ_JBNHFE010000001.1, read as the reverse complement.
GCTGGCAGTCCACCACCGGCCAGCCGCCCTTCTTGATGGCGTCGAGGAGCTTCTTGCCGCGCGCTCCCCCGCCATGCCGCAGGACCAGGACGGCGTCCGGTTCCAGATGGCCGAGGTAGGCCAGGGCGTCGGCCAGGAAAGCCTCGTTCATGGCTTCGACGCCTTCGACCTCGATTAGTTTGCTTTCCCCGAACAGTGACGGGCTGACCAGCATTAAAAGGCTTCCGGCCTCGTAGGCGGCGGCGTCGACCCGGCTGACCTCCACATCGGGAGACGTTGCCCGGACCTGGGAACGGATGTTGTCCATGGCCCTGATGCCCAGGTACTCCTCGGGGCCGGTGATGAGGACAACGGGTGCCGGGGCTGCATCGCGCCAGGCGGCAGCATTCGACGCCGCCGGACGGGTTGCTCGTTTTTGCGCAGCGGCCATCGGGGATCCCTTCCGGAATATTTTGTGGAGGATCCCAGCCTGCCATGTCCTGCACCGTGGTCAAAGCCGTGTTGCCGGTGCAGGGCCGCCCCCTTCCGCTCCGGCAGCGCAAGAAGCGAAACCGTGGTCCGGTGAGCGGCGAGGGTAAGGCGCACAACGGCCCGGGGACGTGCCGCCGCCCAAGTGGCAGCTGCGGTGAGGACCGAGAGCAGGAGCATGGACAGCAGCCCGGGTAAACCTTCCGGCCAGGGAAGGGAGGCTCCCGGAAGCTGCGAGCTGACACGTGCGATGCCCGCGACGCCGGCACTGAACGTTCCAGCCACGGCGATGAGCAGCGTGGCGGGCCAGGGTGCCAGGGCAACAAGGGGAACCGCCGCGGTTCCCAGCAAGGTTACCGGCGCCACCAGGGGTGATGCGGCCACGTTCGCCAGGAGCGAGTAGGTCGAAAACTGGGGCTGCAGCAGGACTATGACGGGCCCGCACAGCAGCTGGGCGGACAGCGGAACCGCCACGGCGGCGGCCGCCCACCGGGGAATGCCGGCGGGAGTCCAGTCAATGATCCGCCTGCCCAGGACGATGATTCCCAGCGTCGCCAGGACGGAGAGCAGGAACCCGAAGCTCCCGCCCAGCCCAGGGTCGACGAGCAGGAGTCCTGTCACCGCCAGGCAGAGGAAACTCAGCCCCCGCCCGGAGCGGCCCGCGGAGAGGGCAGCCACGGCCACCGCTCCCATCACGGCTGCCCGCAGCACGCTGGCGTCCGGTCCGACGAGCACCACGAACAAGCCCAGTCCGGCCAGGGCCGCGGCGGCGGCGGGCGCGCGCGGCATCCGCATTTTCCGGCAGGCAAGCAGCAGCGCACCCAGGACGAGGCTGCAGTTGGCCCCGGAGACAGCGGTGAGGTGGGTCATGCCCACGGCTTTCATGGCGTTTTCCAGCCCTTCGTCCAGGGCGCTGGTGTCCCCTGTGACCATGCCCGGAAGAAGGCCTGCGGCATCAGGGGCCAGAAACGCGGCGGCACTGACAAACCGGACCCGCAGGTCCTTTGCCGCGCTCTCCAGTCCGGAGCCGCCGTCGGCCGGGCCCGGCGCGGAAGAGGCAGCCAGCGTACCGGCCTCATACCGCCCTGGGTCAGCCGGACGCAGTTTTCCGGTGGCGCGGACGGCTTGTCCCGGGACCAGGGTTCCCCAGGTGCCACCTCCCATGACCATCAGCTGCGCCCGGGTGTACAGCACCAGGCCCCCAGTGGCCACTTCCCGGGTCAGGACGGGCACGGACCACCGTTCGGGGGGACCTGCCTGCCCGGGCCTGCTCAGCGGACGGGGCGTCCCGGCCACCTCCACCAGTGCGACCACAGACCTCCCGTCGGCGATAGCCTCGGCGAGCGGGCCATCAAAACGCTGGCTGGAGGCCACGGAGGAATGGGCTGCAGCGGCGGCGGCGAGCAGGAGGGCAATGGCAGTGGTGGCGCGGAAGCTGCGCCGGCCCGGCGGGTGCCCGGCGGGTGTCCGCCGGCGGAGCCGCACCAGCAGCAGCACGCCGAGGGCCGCCAGGCCCAGGCAGAGCACGGCCAGGGCTGCGGGCGTCAACCACAGGCCGGCAAGGGAAGCGCCCCAGACCATGGCGGCAGGAAGGGCAAGGCGGAGGTCCGTACGGCGGCCCGGGGATCCGGTGCCGGCGTCGCTGCCGGCTCCATCGCCTGGTGCAGCGCCGCCCCTCGGCCCAGGCAGGGCGAGCCTGTCCCGGATTGCGTCGATGCGGCCTGAGTATGTGCCGGAGACGGGCGGTTTCCTGCTGTCCTCCACGTTCGGCCCGTTGGTGCCATAACCGGCGCCTGCTCCCTGCGCGCCGCTGACGGCGGAGTCCACGTAACGGCTCCACGGACTGGCCTTTCGCCCTGCTCCACCTTCACCCATCGGGATGTCCGTTCACCTGCTGCGGCACGTCACACCGTCACCAGTGGCAGCAAGGCCTCAAGCAGCTTGGGGCCCACACCGTCCACCGCATCAAGCTCCTCCGCTGTCTTGAAGGGACCGTGGTCCGCCCGCCAGTCCACGATCCGCTGTGCCAGCACCGGCCCCACCTTGGGCAGGGTGTCAAGCTCGGCCGCCCCTGCGGTGTTGAGGTTGACCTTCGCACCGCCGGACCCCGGCCGGCCACCTGTGCCGCCCGCTGCACCGGCCGGTCCGGCGGACTCCGCCAACGGCGGCGTGGCTTCACCCTGCCGGGGAACATGGATCTTTTGTCCGTCCTCGACGACCAGTGCCAGGTTGAGGCGGTTGAGATCGGCGTCGGGTGTTCCGCCGCCCGTAGCGCCGATGGCGTCATGGACGCGGCTACCTGCCGGCAGGGTCACCACGCCTGGCGCGGCCACCGCACCGGCCACATGGACCACTACCGGGCCGGCGGAGCTTGCCGCAGGCTTAGTCACCTCAGGCAGGCCGTCCCCGGCCTGCCTGGCGTCGCCATCGTGGCCGTCCCCGTCCCGGGGTCCGCTTTCCGCCGCCGGGCCCGCGCTGATCCCGGCAAGCGGCAGGATCTGCGGACGGCCGGAAGCGGTCTGCCACCAGAACACCGCACCGGCGGCTATGGCAAGGACGCCGAGCAGGACCGCAACCCGAAGCCCCAGCCGCCAGCGCAGTGCGGGGGCCAGCCCGGCAGGCCCGCCACCGCCTCCGCCACGCCCGTCTTCAAAGCCGGCAGGATCCTGCAGGGGTTCTTCACTCCCCCGATATTCGAAATCCCGCTCCCCTCCCCCGTCCGCCAGGAGCCCCTGCCGCCCTCCCAGGGTTGCCTGCAGCCGGGCCCTGGCATGGCGCGCCGAAGGTCCCGCTGCTCCAGCATCCCGGCGTGACATGGCTTAACGCTAAGGACATCCGGGCACCGGGCAACAGGTTCAGAAGGTGCTATGTGGACAGGCTAGGGAGCCTGGGGTCCGGACGCGCCGGCGGCAGCGTCGCGGCCAACGATGACGGCCAGGACACCCAGACCGGCGTGCGCCGCCAGCACTGCCGGGAGTGAGCTGATCTGCGCCGGCGGGCACTGCGGAAGCGCGGCTGCCAGCCTGGCCGCAAGGCCTTCGGCTTCCTCCGGGTTTCCGAAATGGTGTACCGCCAGCCGGACGGCCTGCCCGGGCTGGGCCAGCGCCTCGGCGGCGACGAGCTCCTCCAGCCGGGCCACCGCCCTGGCGGCCGACCGCACCTTCTCAAGAGGTACGATCCTGCCGTTTTCCACCGCAAGGATCGGTTTGATGGCCAGCATCGTGCCCAGCAGCGATGCGGCCGGGCCAATCCGGCCGCCGCGCCGGAGCTGCTCCAGGCTCGGAACGTAGAAATAGACCTTGGTCCGGCCGGCCTGGGCCGCCGCGGCGGAAGCAGTACGGACCGCGTCGGCGCCGCCGGCCGCAGCCGCAACACCGGCCTGGACCGCCATGCCCAGCGCCATTCCCACCGTCCGCGAGTCAACCACTTCCACGGGGATTCCCACCCGGGCGGCAGCCAGGCGGGCGGCATCCGCCGTGCCGGAGAGCTCGCCGGAGATGTGGATTGAGACGATCTCTTCGTACCCCAGGCGCAGCGCCGCCCGGAAGGCCTGCTCGAACTGTCCGGGCGAGGGGCGGGACGTCTTGACCGGCGTCCCCGCGGCCAGGGCCAACGCGATGGTTTCCAGGATGTCGTCTTCACCCTCGCCGTAGATGTCCGCTCCCACCATGACGGGCATGGGGATCACGGTGAGCAGTCCGTCCGCCTTGAGCCCGTCCGCCCACGGTTGCGGCAGCGCCGCGGCTGAGTCCGTCACCACCGCCGTGCGGACGACGGCGGCACCGGGCCTGGGAGCGGGGCGTAAACCTGCCAGGCGGGCCCGGAACCAAGGCCAGCCGGCGGCGGAACTGTCGGGCAAGGGGCCTCCTGATGTCACTGGCCGGCCACCGGAGTTGTCCGGCGGCCGGGCCCGGCCTGCCTGCTAGGCCGGGACGATGTTGACCAGTTTAGGTGCCCGGACAATAACCGTGCGGATGCCGCGGCCGTCCATTGCGCGCTGGACATTTTCCGAGGCCAGGGCCAGTTCACGGAGTTCGTCCTCGGAAATGTCCGGGGAGACTTCCAGCCTGTCCCGCACCTTGCCCTGGACCTGGACGACGGCGGTGACCGTCGCCTGGACCAGGAGCGCGGGGTCATGGGCCGGCCAGCCGGCGTTGGCCACGGATGCGGGGTGGCCCAGCACGTTCCACATGTCTTCGGCGGTGTAGGGCGCGAAGAGGCTGAGGATGACGGCCACTGCCTCGGCGGCTTCACGGACGGCCGGATCGGCGCCGCCTGCACCGGAGTCGATGGCCTTGCGGGTGGCGTTGACCAGTTCCATCAGCTTGGCCACCACGACATTGAACTTGTTGGCATCCAGCAGTTCGGCGGCATCCGCGATGGTGCGGTGCGTGACGGAACGCAGCGCCCGGTCCCCGGTACCGAAGTCGGTGCCGGGAGCGCTGGAGACATCCTGCGCCAGGCGCCAGGCGCGGGCCAGGAACTTCGCGGAACCGGACGGGGACACGTCGGCCCAGTCCACGTCGTCCTCGGGCGGGGAGGCGAAGATCATGGTGAGGCGTACGGCGTCCACGCCGAACTTGTCCAGCTGCTCACCCAGGTCCACACCGTTGCCCAGCGACTTGCTCATGGCCTTGCCGCCGTTGAGCACCTGGCCCTGGTTCAGGAGGGCGCTAAACGGCTCGTTGGCCTCGATCATTCCGAGATCGTGGATGACCTTGGTGAAGAACCGGGCGTACAGCAGGTGCAGGATGGCGTGCTCCACGCCACCGACGTACTGCCCCACGGGCATCCAGTCGTTGATCTTTTGCGGATCGAACGGGCCCTCGGTGTAGTGCGGCGAGACGAACCGCAGGAAGTACCAGGACGAGTCCACGAAGGTGTCCATGGTGTCGGTGTCGCGCTTGGCAGGTCCGTGGCAGGACGGGCACTCGACATTGACCCAGGCTTCGGCGGCGGCCAGGGGTGAGGTGCCCTTCGGGGCCAGGTCCTCACCGCGCAGGTCCGAGGGCAGCGTGACGGGCAGCTGCTCGTCGGGGACGGGCACCTCCCCGCAGGACGGGCAATGGATGATGGGGATGGGCGTGCCCCAGAACCGCTGCCGGCTCAGGAGCCAGTCGCGGAGCCGGAAGTTCACGAACTTCTCGCCAGTCCCCTGCCGCTCCAGCATTGCGATGGCGGCGGGGATGGCCTCGGACTTGGGCAGCCCGTCCAGCTCTCCGGAGTTGATCAGGGTGCCCTCGCCGGCGGTGGCGGTGCCGGACACGGCGGGGTCCTCCTCGCCGGTGTCCAGGACCGCGCGTACGGGCAGGTCGAAGGTGCGGGCGAAGTCGAGGTCGCGCTGGTCGTGTGCGGGAACGGCCATGATGGCGCCGGTGCCGTAGTCGGCCAGGACGTAGTCGGCCGCCCAGACGGGCAGCTTTTCCCCGTTCAGCGGGTTGATGGCGTACCGGCCGGTGAAGACGCCGGTCTTTTCGCGTTCTGTGGACTGGCGTTCGATCTCCGACAGTGCCTTGACCTGTTCACGGTACTCGTCCAGCGCCGCGGCGTGTTCCTCTGTCACGAGTTCGACGGCGAGCGGCGCATCAGCGGCCACCACGAAGAACGTGGCGCCGTACAGGGTGTCCGGGCGCGTGGTGAAGACCGTGACCTCCTTGGCGGGCTTGCCGCCGTCGGCCTCGATCACAAAGTTGACGTGGGCGCCCTCGGACCGGCCGATCCAGTTCTTCTGCATGGCCAGTACCCGCTCTGGCCAGTGGCCGCGGAGCTGTTCCATGTCGTCGAGCAGCCGGTCGGCGTAGTCGGTGATCTTGAAGTACCACTGGTTCAGGGACTTCTTGGTGACGGTGGTGCCGCAGCGCTCGCAGGCGCCGTTGACGACCTGCTCATTGGCCAGGACGGTCTGGTCCTTTGGGCACCAGTTGACCGGCGAGTTCTTCCGGTAGGCCAGGCCGCGCTCGTAGAAGCGCTTGAAGAGCCACTGGGTCCAGCGGTAGTACTCGGGATCCGAGGTGTGCAGCCGGCGGGACCAGTCGGCGGAGATGGCGTAACGCTTGAAGGACGCGGCCTGGGTGTCGATGTTCGCGTACGTCCACTCGCTGGGATGGGCGTTCCGCTTGATCGCGGCGTTCTCCGCCGGCAGGCCGAAAGAGTCCCAGCCGATCGGATGCAGCACGTCATAGCCCTGCTGGCGGAGGTAGCGGGCCACGACGTCGCCCATAGCGAACGCCTCGGCATGGCCCATGTGCAGGTCGCCGGACGGGTAGGGGAACATGTCCAGCACATACCGCCGCTCCCGCGATCCGTCGTCGACAGGGGTGAAGACCTTCAGGTCCTCCCACACCTGCGGCCACTTGGCCTCCATGGCCGCGAAGCTGTACGTGCCCTCCTCGGGTGCTTCCGCTGCCACTGCTGCTCCGGTCTCTGTCTCCGGCTGAACGCCCACTGCTGCCCTCTTCTGTTCTGTTACGGCACTTGTGCTGCCATAACGGCCTGATCCTCCCGCAGCGGCCCGGGAAATCCTCCCGGACACACAAAAGCCCCTCGCCATGGAGGGGCTGCCGCTCAGCCGTCCGTCATGTCGGACAGCCGGCGGCTAGCTAAGCAGAAGGATCGCACGCATGGAACTACTTTAGCGCACCTGCGCGAGCCGGGGCTGAAGGGGGCTGTACCCTGCCGGTTGCCCGTCACTAGACTGGAGCCGGGCCGTCCGGGCCCCGATCCGGCAGGTGACGCCATGCAAAATGCTGCGGAGAAGGCCGCGGAAACGGAAGGCCGCTTTCCCCGGCTTGGCGGGGCAGCCGCCCTCCAGCGGGATGTTGTCGGCGGCAAGGCCGCCGCCCTGGCCCGGCTACGGAGGGCCGGATTCCCGGTGCCGCCCGGATTCGTGGTGACCCGTGCCGCGTTTGATGACGCCTCGGGGCGCAGTGACTGGTTGCGCCTGTTGCAGGACGCTGCCCGGGCGGCCGGCCCCGGCCCCTATGCCGTCCGCTCCTCCGCCACCGCGGAAGACCTGCCGGGCGCTTCCTACGCCGGCATGTACGAAAGTTGCCTCAACGTTGATCCGGCAGGCCTCGATGCTGCGGTCGCCCGCTGCTTCCAGTCGGCGGAGGCCGGCAGGGTGCGGGCGTACCAGGAGTCCCGCGGCCAGGCCGGCAGCGGGACCATGGCCGTGCTGGTCCAGCAGATGGTGGAGCCCACAGCGGCGGGTGTCGCGTTCTCCGCCAATCCACTGACCGGAGCCCGGGACGAGACTGTCATTTCCGCTGTACCGGGGCTCGCTGAAGGGCTCGTCTCCGGTTCCGAGGGCGGAGAAGGATGGACAGTCCGGAACGGCAGCGCCACGTGCACCCGCGGCGGAGGCGTCCTGACGGCGGAAGGCGCGACGGCGGTGGCGGCCGCGGCGCAAAGAGTCGCCGGCTACTTCGGTGCTCCCCAGGATGTCGAGTGGGCGTTGGACAGGGCCGGCCAGGTCCAGCTTGTGCAGGCACGGCCGATGACCGCCGTCCCGGAACCGGTGGCCTGGCAGCGGCCGGGAAACGGTGTGTGGATACGCAACTTCCGGCTGGGCGAATGGCTTCCCGAACCGGTCACCCCGCTCTTCATGGACTGGCTGGTGCCATCCCTGGATGCCGCGTACAACCGGGCCGTGGCCCACTCCACCGGTGTCCAGGTGCCGATGAGACACGCAGCGGTCAACGGCTGGTACTACGTTGCTCCGCCCACGCCCGGGGCGCTCCCCCACCTGCTGTTTGGCGGGACGCCGCGCTCGCTGCCCTACATCTTCAACTGCGTCGTCCGTCCCATGCTGGACCCGCCCGGTGCCGACCGCGCTGTCCTGCGAAGCCTGGAGCACGAATGGCGGACCGTGTGCCTCCCCGCCTACCGCCGCCTGGCGGAGGGACAGCCGGAGGACGGCGATGCGGCCGGCCTTCCGGACATCATCGGCCAGGTGGAGCAGGTGGTGGACGCGGCGGGCGCCTACCTCTGGTACTTTTCGGTTACCGGCGGCGCCGCCTGGAAGATGGAGATGGCCCTCGCCCGCTTCTGGCGGCGGCATCTGGCCGGCGCTTTGGCGCGCGGGGTCCCGGGGGCATCCGGGGCTGAGGGCTACCAGGTACTGCTCGGCGGGCTGCTCCCGTCCGCCCCGCCCCAGGTGCCCCATGCCGTGTACAGCATTGACTGGTTCCACAGGACGGCGGGTGAGGAGCCGGAAGCGCCGGCGGCGGCGGTCTCCGGCGGACACCACGTTTCCTCCAGTGCCGTGGACCGGCGCCGGGCGGCGGAAGCTGCCTGCCGTCTGATCCTGGGGGGAACCCGCCTCCTGCGCCGTTTCGACACCCTCCTGGCCGTTGCACAGCATTATGCCCTGCTGCGGGAGGAACAGGCCCGCGACTTCACACTGGGCTGGCCGCTGCTGCGCCGGTGCGCTGGGCGAATAGGCACAATCCTGCAGCAGGCCGGAATCATCAGCGACCCGGAGGACGTCTATTTCCTCACCCGGCGGGAGCTTCGGACCGGCGGACCGCCCCGGCACGCAGATGTGTCCCGGCGCCGGGATGACTGGCTGCGGCAGCGGAAACTCGACGCGCCGCTCACGTTGGGCACCTTGCCCCTGCTGGGCAACTCATTTGACCGGATAGCCAACAAAGCCCGGACGGAACGCGCCCTTCCCGCGGGTGCTCTGAGCGGGCACCCGGCAAGCCCTGGCCGCGCCCGTGGACAGGTGCGGCTGGTTACGGGTCCGGCCGACTTCGCGGGATTCCGGCCGGGCGAAATCCTGGTGGCCAGGGCAACGGCACCTGCCTGGACTCCGCTCTTCGCCGGCGCCGCCGCCGTCGTCACGGATACGGGCAACCTCGCCGCGCATGCCTCACTGGTGGCGCGGGAGTACGGCATTCCCGCCGTAGTGGGCACCGGCAACGCCACCCAGGTCCTGCACACCGGCCAATGGGTCACGGTGGATGGCAGCAAAGGCATTGTGGAAACTGGCGCAGGCTGAGCCCGGGGCCGGTCCCGCTCCGGAAAGGGCTACTTCACATCCTCGTCCACCCAGTCAATGGACTTGGTGACGGCTTTCCGCCAGAGGCGCATCTGCCGGTCCCGTTCAGCCTCATCGAGTTGCGGCTCCCAGCGCTTGTCCTCCGACCAGTTGGCTGACAGCTCGCCCAGGTCCTTCCAGAACCCCACCGCAAGGCCGGCCGCGTAGGCCGCCCCGAGCGCCGTGGTCTCGATGACCCTGGGACGGATGACGGGGACACCCAGGATGTCCGCCTGGAACTGCATCAGGGCGTCATTGGCCACCATGCCGCCGTCGACCTTGAGCTCACTGAGCGGCACGCCGGAGTCGGCGTTGACGGCGTCCAGCACCTCGCGGGTCTGGAAGGCGGTGGCTTCCAGCGCGGCACGGGCGATGTGGTTCTTGTTGACGAAGCGGGTCAGGCCCACGATGGCGCCGCGGGCGTCCGGGCGCCAGTGGGGGGCGAACAGGCCCGAGAACGCCGGAACGATGTACACGCCGCCGTTGTCCTTGACGGACGCCGCCAAGGTTTCCACCTCGGGTGCGCTGCTGATCATGCCCAGGTTGTCGCGCAGCCACTGGATAAGCGACCCGGCGACGGCGATGGACCCTTCGAGGGCGTACTGCGGGGCCGCATCCCCCAGTTTGTAGCCGACCGTGGTGAGGAGCCCGTTCCTGGAGTGGACAATCTCCCCGCCGGTATTGAAGATCAGGAAGCAGCCCGTCCCGTACGTGTTCTTGGCGCCGCCGGTTTCGAAGGCCGCCTGGCCGAAGGTGGCCGCCTGCTGGTCTCCGAGGATCCCGGCCACCGGGGTTTCCCGAAGCAGCTGGGAGGTGTGGACGTGGCCGTACACCTCGGAGGAGGACTTGATGCCGGGCATCATGCTGCGCGGCACGCCGAAGATCTTCAGGATGTCCTCGTCCCACCGCAGGGTCTCCAGGTCCATGAACAGCGTGCGGGAGGCGTTGGTGACGTCCGTGGCGTGGACACCGCCGTCCACGCCGCCGGTCAGGTTCCACAGCACCCAGGCGTCAGTGTTGCCGAAGAGCAGGGTGCCGGCTTCGGCACGTTCGCGGGCCCCCGCCACATTGTCCAGGATCCACTTGATCTTGGTGCCCGAGAAGTAGGTGGCCAGCGGCAGGCCGACCTTCTGCTTGAAGCGGTCGCTTCCGCCGTCCCGGGACAGTTCATCCACGATGTCCTGCGTCCGGGTGTCCTGCCACACGATCGCGTTGTAAACCGGCTCACCGGTGGTCTTGTCCCACACCACGGCGGTTTCACGCTGGTTGGTGATGCCGACGGCGGCAATGTCGTGCCGCGTCAGGTTCGCCTTGGACAGGGCGGAGGCAATGACTTCCCGGGTGTTGTTCCAGATTTCCGCCGGGTCGTGTTCCACCCAGCCTGCCTGCGGGAAGATCTGTTCGTGCTCCATCTGCCCCGAGGAGACAATGCCGCCGGCGTGGTCGAAGATGATGGCGCGGGTGCTGGTGGTGCCCTGGTCGATGGCGAGAATGTACTGGTTCATGAATGACGTCCTTGTCGGGTTGGCGGCGGTGGATGGCGGCGGGGTCCCCTTACGCCACCAGGCTGGGCGTTTCCACCCGGTGGAAGCGCTTCAGCACGTCCTGCGCGTGGAGGATCTCCGCTTTCCGGGCTGCTGCATCCCATCCAAGCGGAACAGCGAGCACTTCTGCCACCTCGTTGAGCAGTTCACCCGTGACGAGCCCGCGGAACGCGAGGGAGGTCCGCCGGATGAGGACGTCCACCAGGTGGCCCACCTGCTCGTGGGCGGCCATGAACTCGAGTTCCCGCACGCTCAGCTCGCGGGTGGAGTGCAGCAGCCGGTCCCCGCCGGCGTCGAGGTACTCCATGACCGCCTCCGCTCGCGTGCCGTAGCGGGTCAGGAGCCCGGCGGTGCGGTCCGCGTCCCGGCCGGGGGCCATGTGCGCCTTGATCCACTGCTGGACGCCGGCCTCGTCGGCGGGGAAGCCCGCACCGCCGCCGATGGGCAGCTGGGCCGTGGTCACTTTGCGGCCCTTGCCCAGCTCGGCCAGGACGTCGTCGGCCAGGTGCTCGGCGAGGGCACGGAATGTGGTCCACTTGCCGCCAACCAGGCTCAGGACGACGGCGCCCGTCCCGTCGGCTGCCGGACCGCGGCGCTCGATCCGGTAGTCGCGGGAGACGAAGCCCGGCTGGGTGGCGTCATGCCGGGGCAGGGGCCGCACGCCGGAAAAGGTGTAGACGATCTGTCCGCGGGTCACCGGGACCGAGGGGAACACGTGCCCGATGAGGTCGAAGAAGTAAGAGATTTCCTCGTCGGTGCAGACGGCGTCCTCGGCCATGTCGGCATCCACGTCGGTGGTGCCCACCAGCACGCGGTCACCCATCGGGTAGATCAGGACGATGCGGCCATCCGTGTGCTCGAAGAAGATCTCCCGGCCCCGGCAGGCCTCGAGCAGGGCGGGGTTGTCCAGCACGATGTGCGAGCCCTTGGTGCCGCCCATGAAGGACGAGGCAGAGCCCATCGCCTGGTTGGTCAGGTCAACCCAGGCGCCGGTGGTGTTTACGATGACGTCGGCGGTGAAGTCGAATTCCTCCCCTGTCAGTTCGTCCCGGAGCCGGACGGTGCTCCCCCTGCCGGTTCCGGGGTTGGGCCGGGACGTCACGGACTGCAGTGACACGTAGTTGCTGGCACGGGCAGTGTCCCCTTGCCCCGGTCCAGTGCCCGTCCGGCCGGCCAGTTCGCCGTCCTGCAGCACGTCGAGGGTGAGCCGCTCGGGATTGTGCACGGACGCGTCGAAGTAGGTGGCCGTGTACTTGATGTCGGGCCGCAACGCGGGGAGGTCCGCCAGAGCACGCTTGCGGTCCAGGAACCGGTGCCGGGGCACTGTGCCGCCGGCCCGCGAAAAGGAGTCGTAGAGGCTCAGGCCGAGCTTGATCAGGAAGGCGCCGCGCTCCGTGGGCCTGCCCTGCTGCTTGTGCGTGAGGAAGCGCAGGGGCGCAGCCAGGACGCCGGAGAAGGTGCTGAAGATGGGAATGGTGGTCTGCAGCGGCTTGACGTAGTGCGGCGCGATCCGGAGCAGCCTGTTGCGCTCAACTACCGACTCCCTGACCAGGCGGAACTCGCCGTTCTCCAGGTAGCGGATGCCGCCATGGATCATGTGCGATGAAGCACCGCTGGCACCCTGGCAGTAGTCACCGCGTTCCACGAGTGCCACGTCAACGCCCTGCAGGGCCAGGTCGCGGAATGTGCCTACGCCGTTGATGCCGCCACCCACCACCAGCACTTTGGCATGCGGACGCCGCCTCAGGTTGTGCACCGGGCTTCGCTCCACCCCCGGCTTCGGCGCTTCGGCGGACTGCCGGGGCGCGGATGGATGGACGGTTGGCTCTGTGGCTCCCACAACTACTCCTGGTGACTTTTCCTGATGCGCGGCCGCCGGACGCTGGCGCCGCCGTTCCCAAACCATGGTTGAACTGATGGAAAATGGAGTCAAGCTCAATGCACAAACGTGCAGAATGGATCGCCGATGAACCCCTCCCGGCACGCGGATGCCCTCCGCGCTGCACAGATGTACTACCTGCAGGACCTGACCATGGATGCCATCGCACGGGAACTTAGGACCTCCCGGTCAACGGTTTCCCGGCTTCTTTCCGCTGCCCGCGAATCCGGCCTGGTCCAGGTCCAGATCCGCAACCCCCTGGACACCGGGCCCGAGCTTGAGGGCATGATCCGGCACCGCTACAACGTGGACGTGCACGTGGTGCCCGTCCTCGAGACGCTCAATGAAGCCGAAACCCTGGACCGGGTGGCCATCCAGGCAGCCCGGACCATCGGGCCGCTGGTGGACTCCAACACCATCATCGGGGTGGCGTGGGGATCGACCATCAGTGCGGTCAGCCGGCACCTGACCCGGAAAATCACCCATGACAGCGTCATTGTCCAGCTGAATGGCGCCGGCAACATGCACACCACCGGCATTACCTACGCCAGCGACATCATGCGCCGCTTCGGCAGTGCGTATGGGGCGCGCGTGGAGCAGTTCCCGGTGCCCGCTTTTTTCGACCATGCTGCCACCAAGACGGCCATGTGGAATGAACGCAGCGTGCAGCGCATCCTGGCCCTGCAAGCGAAGATGAGCATCGCCATCTTCGGCGTCGGCTCGGTGGATGCCGACTACCCGAGCCACGTCTACTCCGGCGGCTACCTGGACGAGGACGACCTCCACGCGCTGGCCACCTCCGATGTGGTGGGTGACGTTGCCACGGTCTTCTTCCGCGGCGACGGGTCCTCCGACGGCATCGTCCTGAATGAACGCTCCACCGGACCTGCTCTTTCCCAGCTGCGGCAGGTGCGGCGCAGGATCTGCGTGGTCTCCGGCGCCTCCAAGATCGACAGCCTGCGGGGAACCCTGGCAGCAAACCTGGCCACCGACCTGATCCTGGATGAAGCAACCGCGCGGCGGCTGGTGGATTTCGAAGGCCTCGCCACCGCGAGTGGGTAGAGTCGATGCCATGAGAACCTCACCTCGGCTCAGCCTGAACAACGGCGTGCTGATCAACCAGCTTGGCTTCGGGCTGTACAAGGTGCCCGCTGCCGAGGCCGAAGGGCTCGTTGCGATGGCCCTGGCGGCGGGCTACCGCCACTTCGACACGGCAGCGATGTACGGCAACGAGCTGGGCGTGGCGCGTGGCATCAGCCCCCAGCTCAGCGCGCAGGCGGGCAGCGGAGGTTCAGGCGAGCTCTTTCCGGCCCTGTCCAGGGAGGACATCTTCATCACCACCAAGGTCTGGAACGACCACCACGGCTACGACGCCACGCTCCGGGCTTTCGACGAGTCGATGGTCAACCTGGGGCTGGACTACGTGGACATGTACCTCATCCACTGGCCCTGCCCGCGGCAGGGGCTATACCCGGAGACCTACCGGGCACTGGAAACGCTCTACCGGGAAGGCAAGGTGCGTGCCATCGGCGTCAGCAACTTCCAGCCCGCACACCTGGACCGGCTGCTGCAGACGGCCGAGGTGGTTCCGGCCGTCAACCAGATTGAGCTCCACCCCTGGCTGCAGCAGGAGGAACTGCGCAGCAAGCACAAGGAGCTGGGCGTTATGACTGAGGCCTGGAGCCCCCTCGGCAGGGGCCAGGTGCTTGCCGATCCGGTGATCGGGGCGTGCGCGGCAGAACACCGCAGGACTCCTGCCCAGGTGATCCTGCGCTGGCACATGCAGCTTGGCCATGTGGCCATTCCCAAGGCCAGCTCCGAAGCGCGGATCCGGGAGAACCTGGATGTCTTCGGCTTCGAACTCTCCGAGCGGGACATGGCAGCGATCGCGGGGCTCGAGCGCGGACACCGCACCGGTTCCCATCCGGACAACGTCAACTAGGAGCCGGTGACAATGAAAACAACCAGCCCGGGACAGTCCTCCGCGGCCGCCTACATCAGTCCTGACCTCGCCGCCCGCACCACCGCCGCCAACGTGGAGGTGGACGGGGCCACGGTGGCCTACTGGACCTGTGAACCCCTGCACGCCACCCCGCACACGCGCACCATCCTGGTCATCCACGGCTTCCGCGGCGACCACCATGGCCTGCTGCGGGTTGCCGACCAGCTTCCCGACATGCGCCTCGTCATGCCCGACCTTCCCGGATTCGGCAGTTCCGGGGCATTCCGGTCTGGCGCGCATTCAGTGGAACGGTACGGCCGGTTCATCACGGACTTCATGGCGGCACTCGGCCTGGGGCCTGACACTGTCCTGCTGGGCCATTCGTTCGGGTCCATCATCGCCGCACACTTTGTGGCAGCCAATCCGGACGCAGTCAGCCCGCTCATCCTCATCAACCCCATCGCCGCCCCTGCCCTCGAGGGACCGAAGGGGATCATGACCCGGTTGGCGGTGCTGTACTACCGCCTGGGTGCCCGCCTCCCCGGGCCCCTGGGGCTCGCGCTGCTGCGCAGCCCGCTGATCGTCCGCGTGATGAGCGAAGCCATGGCCAAGACGAAGGACAGCAGCCTCCGCCGGTTCATCCATGGCCAGCACCATGCCTACTTCAGCGCCTTCGCGAACCGGGACAGCCTGCTCGAAGCCTTTACCGCCTCCGTCAACAGCCACGTGGCAGAGGTGGCCGGAAGCCTGCACCTTCCCGTGCTGCTGATTGCCGGGGAAAAGGACGAGATAGCCATGCTGCCGGACCAGCACCGCCTGGCGGCGATCCTTCCGGACGCGCAGCTCAATGTGATTCCCGGCGTCGGGCACCTGATCCACTACGAGACGCCCGAGCCGGCCGCCCGCTACATCCGCAGCTTCCTGGAGGACCACCCCGCGTGAAGATCGTCATCGATGCCCGTTTCACCAGGACAGACCACCACGACGGCATCAGCCGCTACGGCGCAAGCCTGATTGCCGCGACGGCGAAAATCGCCGAGGTTTCCATGCTGATTTCCGACATCCGGCAGCTTGCCCTGCTTCCGGATGTCCCTTACACCCTGATCAGCAGCCCGCTGTCCCCCAGGGAGCTGGTCGTGGCGCGCACGGTCAACGCGCTGGGCGCCGACGTGGTGGTGTGCCCCATGCAGACCATGGGCACCTGGGGGCGGAAATACGGACTGGTCCTGACCCTCCACGACCTCATCTATTACGAGCACCCGGATCCCCCCGGCTTCCTGCCCGCACCCGTACGCCTGCTGTGGCGGCTCTACCACAAGGCATTCTGGCCGCAGCGGGTGCTCCTCAACCGCGCCGATACGGTGGCCACGGTCAGCCGGACCACGGAAGCGCTCATTGCCAAGTACCGCCTGACCCGCCGCCCGGTGCGGATCATCAGCAACGCCCCGCAGCCTGAGCTGGACCCCCGGCCCGCAGAGGCCGGCGCGGAGAAGTCGATCGTCTACATGGGCTCCTTCATGCCCTACAAAAATGTGGAGACCATGGTGGCCGGCATGGCGCAGCTTCCCGGCTACACCCTCCATCTGCTCAGCCGGATCACCCCGCAGCGGCGGGCGGAGCTGGAAGCCCTGGTTGCACCGGATGCCTCCGTGGTCTTCCACAACGGTGTGACCGATGAGGAATACGCGACGCTGCTGCGGACCGCCACGGCCCTGGTGAGCCTTTCCCGCGCCGAAGGCTACGGGCTCCCCCTGGTCGAGGCCATGGCGCTCGGCACTCCCGTTATCGCCAGCGACATTCCCATCTTCCGGGAAGTGGGTGGCGACGCGGCTACGTACGTGGATCCCGCCTCACCGGGGCAGTTTGCCGAGGCGGTGGCCAGGCTCCAGGACCCCGCCACCTGGCAGGCGGTGTCCCGCAGTTCCCTGGCCCGTGCCCGAGAGTTCAGCTGGGATGAATCGGCACGGCAACTGGTGGAGGTGGCCGCCGAGATCGTCAAACGGCGCCGCCGCGGCGGGAAGCGCTAGAGCACGTCCACGCCGTCCAGCCGGAGCTGGACCGGATCCATGGTGCGCTTGGCGGCTGCAGCGGCCCGCGTCACCCGAAGCACCCGGACGACGGCGGCCGCCTGGGCGTAGGTGAAGAACAGCAGCGTCCGGACGTCCTCGGCAGGGCGGCCTGGCGCGGGCGGACCGCTCAACAACACGGGCGCGGGCCCTGCCGTGCGGAGTACAATCCCGGCTGTGGTGAGTTGGGCTTCCACCGCGCCGGTGTAATGCTCGACGGCGGCCCTGGGCCCCGTGACCGAGGCAATCCGTACAGCCGGGGGCAACTGGAGTTCGGCACGGAGGGACAGTTCCCGCTGTGCATAGCCGGCCGGGTCCCAACGGAGAAGGGCACCGGTGGCGGCGGTGTCCGACGCCGTTACCACCACGAGTCCCCCGGCTGCCGCCGGACGGACCAGCGAGGCGGCATTGAACCAGCGCCGGACTGTGTCCTCACCGGCGCGCAGCGTTTCACGGCGCAACAGCGAGTCGCCGTCCAGCAGCAACGCCGCCGCATAGCCGCCCTCCGCAACAGGTTCCGCCCCGACCGTCGCCACGACGAGGGCCTTGCCGCCACCCACGGACGCCTTCACCTGGTCGCCGGAGGAGGTCACCACGGTGGTGCCGGGGAACGCGCGGCCAAGTTCCTCCGCGGTGCGGAGCACGCCGGTGGCACCTTTGCGCAGCCGCCGCCCGCCGCAGTGGCCGCACCTCCAGTCAGGAGCGGGCGTGGAACACCAGCGGCACTGTGGCAGGGCGGAGGTGCCGGCCAGCGCCAGCGGCCCCTGGCACGTCCCGCAGCGGGCGGGTTCACGGCAGGTTTCACAGGCAAGCGACGGCGCGTAACCGGCGCGCGCCACCTGGACCAGGACCGGGCCGCGTTCCAAGCCCTCCTTGGCTGCGCGCCAGGCGGCGCCGGGCAAGCGGGCCACCGTGGCCAATGGATCCCGTTCCTGTTCAAAGCTGTCTGCGGTATTGACTACCCGGGGCACGCTGCGGCGGACATCCTGCCGGTCCGCCTCCACGGAAAGCACCCACCTGGCTTCCACCAGGCGCTGCACCTCGGTGCTGCGGGAGTGCCCCGCAAGAAGGCAGGCCGCGCCCTCCTGCTCGGCGCGCAGCAGCAGGACCTCCCGTGTATGGGCATACGGTGCACGCTGCTCTATGTGGAGGTCGTCGCCGTCGTCCCAGCACACCACCAGGCCAAGGTTCCGGACGGGGGCGAACGCCGCTGACCTGGTGCCGATGGCCACGATGGCCTGCCCGGCGAGGAGTCGCAGGAAGTTGCGGTAGCGGGGCGTCGGCCCGTCCTCCGCGGTGAGCCGGGCGACGGCGGCCTCCGGCAGCACGGCCTGCAGGGCGTCTTCCAGCCGGGCCAGGTCGCGGTAGTCTGGAACCACCAGGACTGTGCCCCGGCCGGCGGCGTGGGCGGCGGCGGCCGCCTCGGCCAGCAGGCGGGGCCAGCCTCCGGGCCCGTACCCCTGCAGCGGATTGATGACGGCTCGCGGGGATCCGCCGCTGCCAAGGTGGCGCAGGAACGCCGGACCGTTGCGGTATGCCGTCCACGCGGAGGCGCCCGGCAAACCGGATGCAGCCGCCGCGTCTCCGCCAGTGCCTGCTTCCGGGCCAGTGGGTGATTCCGAAACAGTGGCTGTTTCCGCTTCCGCTACCCCCTCCGTGGCGGCGAGTAGAAATTCCTTGTCCAGGCGCGCCACCCTGGGCGGCACGGCAAGGCGGAGGACATCGCTGAGTGTTCCCGCATACCGGGCTGCCACCGCGGCGGCAAGGTCCCGTACAGCGGGGGTCAGCACGGGAACCGGTGAAACCACCTTGCCCAGCGGCAGCAGGCTGGTCCCGGCGTCGGATTCCGCGAGCCGTTCCAGCAGGAACCCGGGCAGGTCCTGGCCGTTGAAGCTGACCTTCACCCGGACACCGGGTGAAGCTTCTTCGTCCATGCTGGCCGGGACCGCGTAATCGAAGGCCCGGTCCAGGTGCGGCAGCGAGGATTCCACCAGCACACGGGCCACCGGAAGCGTGGCAGCCAGGGGTACGCCGCCCGGCAGTTTCCTTGATGGAAAGCCTTGGAGCAGGGAGGGCTGCACGGCCTGTCCCCCTGCACTGGAAAGGGCAGATCCCAGCTGGAAGGACCTGTCACCAGCCACTGCGGCCACCTCCATTCAGTTCCCGTCCGGACATGGCAAGCCAAGCACCGGGCACTGACATTCGGGCTCCCGGCAGTGTCCTAGGCGTTGAAGAATGCTTTCAGCTCGTCCACACGGTCCAGCCGCTCCCAGGTGAAGTCGGGCTCGTCCCGGCCAAAGTGCCCGTGGGCTGCTGTCTTGGCGTAGATGGGCCGCTTCAGGTCAAGGGCGTCGATGATGGCGCGGGGGCGCAGGTCGAAGATCTCGGCGATTGCGGCGCTGATCTTGGCGGGGTCCACGGTTTCGGTGCCGAAGGTTTCCACGTACGTGCCCACCGGGCGGGCCTGTCCGATGGCGTAGGCGATCTGTATTTCCGCTCGCTTGGCAAGTCCGGCGGCCACCACGTTCTTGGCGACCCACCGCATCGCGTAGGCGGCGGAGCGGTCCACCTTGGACGGGTCCTTGCCCGAGAAGGCACCGCCGCCGTGGCGGGCCATGCCGCCATAGGTGTCCACAATGATCTTGCGCCCGGTCAGGCCGGCGTCACCCACAGGGCCGCCGATGACGAATTCCCCGGCCGGGTTCAGGATGTTCCTGGCACGGGAGATGTCCAGGTCCGCCCCGGCAAGAACGGGCTCGATGACCACGGCGGCGAGGTCGGCACGGAGCTGGTCCAGGCTTGCGCCTTCAGCATGCTGGCTGGAGATGACCACGGTTTCCACCGAAACCGGAAGATCGCGGTCGTATCCTACGGTGACCTGGGTTTTGCCGTCCGGCCGCAGGTACGGCAGTTCGCCGGATTTCCGGACTTCGGTGAGCCGCTCGGAGAGGCGGTGGGCAAGCCAGATGGGCGTGGGCATGTACGAGGGCGTTTCGTCGCTGGCGTAGCCGAACATCAGGCCCTGGTCGCCTGCGCCCTGCAGGTCGTAATCGTCCTCCTGGCGCCCCTCGCGGGCCTCCAGGGAGTTGAAGACGCCGCCGGCGATGTCATTGGACTGCTGGCCGATGGACACCGAAACGCCGCAGCGGGCGCCGTCGAATCCGTTCGCGGACGAATCATAGCCGATGCCGAGAATGGTCTCCCGGACGATCTGCGGGATCTCCACATAGGCGTCGGTGGTGACCTCGCCTGCCACATGCACCAGGCCGGTGGTGGCCATGGTTTCCACGGCGACCCTGGATTCCGGATCTGCCGCCAGCAGGGCGTCCAGGATGGCGTCACTGATCTGGTCGCAGATCTTGTCCGGGTGGCCCTCGGTGACCGACTCGGACGTGAAGAGCCGGAGCGCCGGGGGCGTGGCCGCGGAAGTCTGGGGAAGGTGCAGGGGTAAAGTCACTCAACTACCTTACTGGTTGGAGCACGTTGGCCCCGCGGGAGATGTCTTTCCGCGAAGCAAACGTGGCGCGGAACACTCAGGCCCGGGGTGAAACAGAGTTCAGTTCAAAGCCGATGCGGTTGATGATGGCCTCGGAAACCTCTGCCTTGGTACCCGACGCCTCCTGCGGTTCGGAGCCGGAACGGGCCAGAATGACTACGGAGTTGGTGTCCTGGCCAAACACCTTGTCCGAACCGACGTGATTGACCACCAGGAGGTCACAGCCCTTGCGCTGCAGCTTGGCCTCAGCGTATGCCAGGACGTCTCCCTGGCTGTCCCCGGTCTCGGCGGCGAATCCGACGATCAGCCGGTGCCGCCCTTCGTCCCCGGCGGCGTTCCGGACTTCAACCAGTTCATGCAGGATGTCCGGGTTGCGGACCAGTGTGATGACGGGATCGGCACTGTCATCGCGCTTCTTGATTTTGGTATCGGAGACCACGGCCGGCCGGAAGTCGGCGACGGCGGCAGACATGATGACGACGTCTGAATCCGCGGCCGCCGCCAACGCGGCCTCACGCAGCTGGAGTGCCGTTTCGACCGTCACCAACTCAACGCCGGCGGGCGGCGGAACTTCCATGTGGGCAGCCAGCAGCCGGACAGTTGCCCCGGCGTTGCGGGCAGCCACGGCCAGGGCCACCCCCTGCTTCCCGGAGGACCGGTTGCCAAGGAACCGGACGGGATCCAGGGGTTCGCGCGTGCCGCCGGCGCTGATGGTGACGGTTCGGCCCGCCAGCGGCAGCTGGAAGTCGGTCTGCCCCTGGACCAGGGCCATGGCGGCGTCGAAAATGACCTGCGGTTCGGGCAGCCGCCCGGGGCCAGAATCGGTACCCGTCAGCCGCCCGGCGGCAGGTTCCAGGACGGCTGCGCCACGGCCGCGGAGGGTTTCCACGTTGGCGCGGGTAGCCGCATGCTGCCACATTTCGGTGTGCATGGCCGGGGCGAACAGGACCGGACCGCGGGCCATGAGGAGCGTGTTGGTGAGGAGGTCGCCGGCCTGTCCTGTCGCAGCCTTGGCCAGGAGGTCGGCCGTGGCCGGTGCAACCACCACAAGGTCGGCCTCGTGGCCAAGGCGTACATGGTTGACCTGGTGGACGTCATCGAAAACGCTGTTGCTGACCGGGTTCCCGGACAGTGCCTCCCAGGTGGCAGTCCCCACGAAGCGGGTGGACGCCTCCGTGGGAATGACGGTCACGTTGTGGCCGGCTTCAGTAAAAAGCCGGAGGAGCGATGCCACCTTGTAGGCGGCGATCCCTCCCCCGACTCCGAGGACTATGCGCACGTGACCTCCGTCAACAGCAAGTCAGTTCAGCGGCAAATTACTCTGCGGCTTCGATCGGCGTGGAAACCAGCTTGCCTTCGTTGATCTCGCGCAGGGCGATCGAGAGCGACTTCTCGTTCAGCTTGGTGTCGACCAGCGGGCCGACGTACTCGAAGAGGCCCTCGTGCAGCTGGGCATAGTAAGCGTTGATCTGACGAGCACGCTTGGCACCGAAGATCACCAGGCCGTACTTGGAATCGGCTGCCTCGAGCAGCGAGTCGATCGGCGGGTTGATGATGCCTTCAAGGTTCGTGGACACGAATTCTCCAAATTCCTAGCGGGCTGACGGTTCCGGCAGATGCGGATGCGGGGTCAGCCCCATGAGTGAAACAAGCTCGTCCGCTGCCCGGCGGACGTCGTCATTGATGACGGTGTGGTCGAACTCCGGTTCAGCAGCAAGTTCCAGTTTAGCGGTTTCCAGGCGCCGCTGCTGTTCATCGGGCGTTTCGGTGCCGCGGCCCACCAGCCGTCGGACCATTTCGTCCCAGGTGGGCGGGGCCAGGAAGACAAACTGGGCGTCCGGCACGGCCGCCTTGACCTGCCGTGCACCCTGCAGGTCGATTTCCAGGAGCACGGAACGGCCCTCGGCGATGGCCTTGTCCACTGTGCTCTTCAAAGTGCCGTAGGTGTTCTGGCCGTGGACCACTGCCCATTCCAGCAGCTCGCCGTCCGCGATGAGCTGCTCGAACTCCTCCTTGGACTTGAAGAAATAGTGGACGCCGTCCACTTCGCCGGGCCGTGGCGCCCTGGTGGTGGCCGAGACGGAAAGCCAGACCTCGGGGTAGTTGTCGCGGATGTAGGTGGACACGGTGCCTTTGCCAACAGCCGTCGGACCAGCGAGGACTGTCAGTCCAGGTTTCTTGCTCACGTATTCCTTTGCCGGAGTTCGGGGATGGGCGGGGTGCGTGCCCGCCCTAATGCTCGTCTATAAAATCTACCAGCGCCCGGCGCTGGTGGACGCCCAGCCCGCGGACCCTGCGGGAGGTGGCAATGCCCAGCTGCTCCATAATGGCCGCCGCCCGGACCTTGCCGATTCCGGGCAGCGCCTCGAGAAGCTCGGAAACCCGCATCCGCGCCAGGGCGTCGTCCTCCATGGCGGAGTTGATGATGTCCGCAGCGGACCTCTTGCCGTTCTTCAGGCTTTCCTTGGCCGCGGCGCGGGCGGCCCTGGCGGCGGCTGCCTTGTTCAGGGCGTCAGCCCGTTCCGATGCGGTCAAAGGTCGCAGCACCATGGCGGACACCCCCGGATTCGGCGGATTCGTACAAGGGCGGCCGCCCTTGAACCTGTCCCTGAAACTACCCTCTGGTGCGGCCTGAATCAATGCATCCAGGCAAACGGAACGTTATTCGCCGCGCAGCCCGTCCAGCGTCCTCAGGGCCGCGTCACGGAGGCCGCCAAGTCCCGGGCCGGCAGCGAGGATGTCCCGGCTGGAGGTCCCCAGCACCTGGGAATAGGCCGTTCCGAACGTTGCCCGGAGATCGGCCGGGGTGGCCCCCTGCGCGCCCAGCCCGGGGGCGAGGATGGGACCCCGCACTGCCGCAAGATCCATCCCAAGGTCAGCCAGGGCGCTGCCCACGGTTGCCCCGACCACCAGCCCGACGGAACCGAGCGCGCCGGGGTAGCGGGTGTTCTCGGCAGCGGCGGCTCCGGCGATCCCGCGCGCTACGGACTCCGCTCCCCCGACGTGCTGGACGGACGGGCCCTCCGGGTTGGAGGTAAGGGCGAGGACGAAGACGCCCCGTCCGGTCTCCGCGGCCAGGTCCAGGGCCGGCCGGAGCGATTCAAAGCCCAGGTACGGGCTCAGGGTCACCGAGTCGGCTGCCAGCGGTGATCCATCGCGCAGCCAAGCGTCCGCGTAGGCGGCCATGGTGGATCCGATGTCACCGCGCTTGGCGTCGGCAATCGTCAGCACCGACTCGTCGCGGGCGGCGGCGAGGAGCTCTTCCAGCACAGCCATGCCCGCCGAGCCGTGGCGCTCAAAGAGCGCCACCTGCGGCTTGACCGCGGCAGCGAGGGAAGCCACGGCCTCCAGGACGGTGAGCGAAAAACTCCTCAGGCCGGCGGCGTCGTCGTCCAGTCCCCAACTCTTCAGCAGGGCAGGGTGCGGGTCAATCCCGACGCACAGCGGGCCGCGGGCGGCCATGGCGGCGCCGAGCCGGGAGCCGAATGACTCCCGGCCGGCGCCGGATACCTGCTCAGGCATTCTGCAGGGCCGCCTTCTGCGATTCCGCCAGGGCGGCGGCGTGCTCCTGCAGGCTGGTGACCGACCATTCGTAGGTGCGCAGGGCCTCGATGGCCTGGACCGCCGCGTTGAACTCGGCCACCGTGGTGATGCAGGGAATGCCAATCGACGTGGCGGCGGCGCGCAGCTCGTAGCCGTCGCTGCGGGCCTCGCCGCCGGACGGCGTGTTGAAGACCATGTCGATCTCGCCGGCAACCACCAGGTCGGCGATGGTGCCCTCGCCTTCGGCGCTGCTGCCTTCTGCAACCTTCCGGACCGGGGTGGCCTGGATACCGTTGCGGCGCAGGACATCGGCGGTGCCGCCAGTCGAGACGATTTCGAAACCGAGGTCCGAGAGCCGCTTGACGCCCATGATGACGGAGCGCTTGTCGCGGTTGGCCACGGAGACGAAGACCTTGCCCTCCGTGGGCAGGGCGTTGTTGGCGCCGGCCTGGCTCTTGGCGAAGGCGGTGTCGAAGTGCTTGTCGATGCCCATGACTTCGCCGGTGGAACGCATTTCCGGGCCGAGGAGGGAATCCACGACCTTGCCTTCGGGGGTCCGGAAGCGGCTGAAGGGCAGGACTGCTTCCTTGACGGCCACCGGCGCGTCCAGGGGCAGCGTGGATCCGTCACCGGTCTCGGGCAGCATCTTGTAGGCGCTGCGGAGCTGGTTGATGGTCACGCCGGTGCCGATCAGGGCGGCGGCCTTGGCCATCTGGACGCCCGTTGCCTTGGACACGAACGGAACCGTGCGGGATGCGCGGGGATTGGCTTCGAGGACGTACAGGACGTCCGAGGCCAGCGCGAACTGGATGTTGATCAGGCCCCGCACGCCCACGCCCTCGGCGATGGCGCGGGTGGCGGTGCGCACCCGCTCGATGACGTTGCTGCCCAGCGTGATGGGCGGCAGGACGCAGGCGGAGTCGCCGGAGTGGATGCCGGCTTCCTCGATGTGCTCCATGATGCCGCCAAGGTACATGTCGGTGCCGTCGAAGAGGGCGTCGACGTCGATCTCGACGGCGTCCTCCAGGAAGCGGTCGATCAGGACCGGGTGGTCCGGGGTGATCTCGGTGGCATTCGCGATGTAGCGCGAGAGGTTGGCCTCGTCGTAGACGATTTCCATGCCGCGGCCGCCCAGGACGTAGGACGGGCGCACCAGCACGGGGTAGCCGATTTCGTCCGCGATCTTCTTGGCGTCCTCGAAGGACACGGCGGTGCCGTTCTTCGGGGAGACGAGCCCTGCCTTGTCCAAAACCCGGGCAAAGGCTCCGCGGTGTTCGGCCAGGTCGATGGCCTCCGGGGAGGTGCCGAGGATCGGAACCCCGGCGTCGGCGAGCTGCTGTGCAAGCTTCAGCGGTGTCTGGCCGCCGAGCTGGACGAACACGCCCATGACGCCCCCGGTCCGCTCTTCGGCCGCGATGACCTCCAGCACGTCCTCGAGCGTCAGCGGCTCAAAGTACAGACGGGTGGAGACGTCGTAGTCGGTGGAGACGGTTTCCGGGTTGCAGTTGACCATGACAGTTTCGTAGCCGGCCTTGCGCAGTGCCATGGAGGCGTGCACGCAGGAGTAGTCGAACTCGATGCCCTGGCCGATCCGGTTGGGCCCAGAGCCCAGGATGAGGACGGAAGGCTTGGAGTGCAGTGCCACCTCGTCCTCTTCGTCGTAGGCGGAGTAGTGGTACGGGGTGTAGGCGGCGAATTCGGCGGCGCAGGTGTCCACGGTCTTGTAGACCGGGCGGATGCCGAGGGCCTGCCGGACGCCACGGACCACGGCTTCGGAGTTGTGCGTGAGCGCTCCGATCTGCTCGTCCGAGAAGCCGTGGCGCTTGGCGCGCTGCAACATCTCCTTGGTGAGGGCGCCGGCCTGGCGGATTTCGCGCGAAATCTCGTTCAGCAGCTGGAGCTGGTCAAGGAACCACGGGTCGATCTTGGTGGCTTCGAACAGCTGCTCCACCGTGGCACCGCCCAGGAGGGCGCGCTGGACCTGGTGCAGGCGTTCCGTGGTGGGGCGCTTGGCCTTTTCGACGAGCTCCGCGACTTCCCATTCGGGAACGCTGCTGAAGTCCAGCTGCGAGCCCTTCTGCTCGAGGGAGCGCAGGGCCTTCTGCAGGGCTTCGGTGAAGTTGCGGCCCATGGCCATCGCTTCGCCCACCGACTTCATGGTGGTGGTCAGCGTGTTGTCCGCTGCGGGGAACTTCTCGAACGCGAACCGGGGCACCTTGACCACGACGTAGTCCAGGGTGGGCTCGAAGGACGCCGGGGTCTTCTGGGTGATGTCGTTCGGGATCTCGTCCAGTGTGTAGCCGAGCGAGAGCTTGGTGGCGATCTTGGCGATGGCGAAGCCGGTGGCCTTGGACGCCAGGGCGGACGAACGCGAAACCCGGGGGTTCATTTCGATGACCACCACGCGGCCGGTGGCGGGATCGATGGCGAACTGGATGTTGCAGCCGCCGGTGTCCACGCCCACTTCGCGGATGACGGCGATGGCGACGTCGCGCAGCTTCTGGTACTCGCGGTCCGTCAGGGTCAGTGCCGGGGCCACGGTGATGGAGTCGCCGGTGTGGACGCCGACCGGATCGAAGTTCTCGATGGAGCAGACGACAACCACGTTGTCGTTCTTGTCCCGCATCATCTCGAGCTCGTATTCCTTCCAGCCCAGGATGCTCTCTTCGAGCAGGACCTCGCTGGTGGGGCTGTACTGCAGGCCCTGGCCGACGATGCGGCGCAGGTCCTCTGCGTCGTAGGCCAGGCCGGAGCCCAGGCCGCCCATGGTGAAGGAGGGGCGGACCACCATGGGGTAGCCGAGATCCTCCGCGGCCTTGAAGGCCTCGTCCATGGTGTGGATGATGTGGCTGCGCGCCGACTCGGCGCCGCAACGCTCCACCACGCCCTTGAACTTCTCGCGGTCCTCGCCGAGTTCGATGGCGGCGATGTTGGCGCCGATGAGCTCCACGTTGTACTTCTCGAGCACGCCGTTCTTGTCCAGCGCGATGGCCGTGTTCAGGGCCGTCTGCCCGCCCAGGGTGGGCAGGACGGCGTCCGGACGCTCCTTGGCGATGATCTTCTCCACCACCTCGGGGGTGATGGGTTCGACGTAGGTGGCGTCGGCGAACTCGGGGTCCGTCATGATGGTGGCGGGGTTGGAGTTCACCAGGATGACCCGCAGGCCCTCCTCTTTGAGGACGCGCAGGGCCTGCGTGCCGGAGTAGTCGAACTCGGCCGCCTGGCCGATGACGATGGGTCCGGATCCGATGACCAGGACGCTCTTAAGGTCTGTTCTCTTGGGCATTACTTCTTGTCCTCAGTCTTGTTGGTGCCCTGCTGCGGGGCGGCGTCGCGGTCGATCGGGTTGTGCACGGAGTCCACGGGCTCCTTGGACAGGTTGGCGGTGCGGCCGTCCCGGGTTCCCGCCATCAGTTCGATGAAGCGGTCGAAGAGGTAGGCGGCGTCGTGCGGGCCGGCTGCGGCTTCGGGGTGGTACTGGACGGAGAACGCGGGGATGTCCAGGCAGGCGAGGCCTTCGACGACGTCGTCGTTGAGGCTGACGTGGCTGACCTCAACGCGGCCGTAGCGCTCCTCCGGAGCCTGGGTGGCGCCGTCGAGCGGGGCGTCCACGGCAAAGCCGTGGTTCTGGGACGTGATCTCCACCTTGCCCGTGCGGCGGTCCATGACGGGCTGGTTGATGCCGCGGTGGCCGTAGCGGAGCTTGTAGGTGCCGAAGCCGAGCGCGCGGCCCAGGATCTGGTTGCCGAAGCAGATGCCGAAATAGGGCAGCTTTTCGTCCAGGACGGAGCGGAGCAGCTTGACCTGCGTTTCCGCGGTGGCGGGATCGCCGGGGCCGTTGGACATGAAGAAGCCGTCCGGGTTCACGGCCTTGACGTCCTCAAGGGTGGCGGTGGCCGGCAGGACGTGGACCCGGACGCCGCGTTCGGCGAACCGTACCGGGGTCATGGCCTTGATGCCGAGGTCGACCGCGGCGATGGTGAAACGGGGTTCGCCATCCCAGCCGTGGTCCTTGGGTTCCACGACGTACGCCTCGTCCACGCTGACTTCCTCGGCCAGGCGGGCGCCTTCCATGGGTGCGCTGGCCAGAACCGCGTCAAGGAGTTCCTTGTCGGTTGCCTGGGCTGCCTCGCCGGAGAAGATGCCGGCCCGCATGGTTTTGTGCTCCCGCAGGTGGCGGGTGATGGCGCGCGTGTCCACGCCCTGGATGCCGACGATCCCCTGCTCCACCAGTTCCTCGTCGAGGGAGCGTTCGGACCGCCAGTTGGACGGCCGCCGTGCGGCGTCCCTGACGATGTAGCCCGCCACCCAGATGCGGCGGGACTCGGCGTCCTCGCTGTTGACGCCGGTGTTGCCGATATGCGGGGCGGTCTGGACCACCAGCTGCCGCGCGTAGGAGGGGTCCGTGATGGTTTCCTGGTACCCGGTCATGCCGGTGGCGAAAACCGCTTCGCCCAGCGCCGTTCCGGTGGCGCCGTAGCTGGTTCCGCGGAAGATGCGGCCGTCTTCGAGGACGAGGGCTGCCGGAGCGGAGGTAGTTGCTGTCACTGTATTCGCTTTCACTGCTGGGTCTGTGGCTGCTGGCGTGTTTGCTGCGGGCGTATCCATCACTGTCTTACTTTCCACTGTTGGCACCTGCGGCCGGGGCTGAGGAGATCAATTCCTGGAGTGCTGCGTAGAGCGTGTCCTTGTCCGCGGCACGGCGGGTGCGGAATCCGGTGTCCAGCTCGTGGGAGCCGTGCAGCCAGGTCAGCACCAGCAGCCCGTCCTTCTCGACGAACTTTCCGGCCATCCCGCTGTCCTGCCGGACGCCGCCGAGCGCGGCGGCGGGAATGTACAGCGCCGGGGCACCGGAGCGGTCGAAAAGGACGCCGTGGGGGTACAGCGAGAGGGTGGCGTTGGTCCGGATGCCCAGGCCGTGCACGGCGATCCGGTCCAGCCAGTCGCCGCCCGTGGTGGTGGCAACGTACTGGCCCTCGGCTGTGGTGAGCGGCTCGCCGGGTGCCGCGGGCACGGGAGGCAGCTGTTCGACGTCGGACTGGCGCTTCAGGCGGTTCCGCCAGCCGATCGCGATCAGGACGAAG
Source organism: Arthrobacter sp. Y3221087 (assembly GCF_059089905.1). Taxonomy (NCBI): domain Bacteria; kingdom Bacillati; phylum Actinomycetota; class Actinomycetes; order Micrococcales; family Micrococcaceae; genus Arthrobacter; species Arthrobacter sp. Y3221087. The sequence goes on along the minus strand of NZ_JBNHFE010000001.1, from coordinate 1,742,085 downwards.
ACGACGGCGATGATCGCCAGCATCGCCAGTCCGGGGAGGATTTTGTCCATCAGGCGGCACCTGCCGGAACGGTTGCGTACGGGTACGGTGCGTTCAGTTCGCCGTCCAGGACGGTGGGGTGCCCCTTGAAGAACGTGGCCACCACCTTGCCGGGCAGTTCGCGGCCCTTGAACGGCGAGTTCCGTCCCATGGTTGCCATACGGTACGGGTCCACGGTCCAGCGTGCCGCCGGGTCCACCAGGATGACGTTGGCGGGCTCCCCTGCTTCCAGGGGACGGCCCTGGTCGCCGAGGCGGCCGATCATGGCCGGCGCGGTGGAGGTGACGCGGGCGAAGTCGGCCCAGGTCATCAGGCCCGTTTCAATCATGGTGTGCTGCACCACGGACAGCGCGGTTTCCAGTCCGGTCATGCCCATGGCGGCCTGTGCCCATTCGCATTCCTTGTGCTCGCTGGGGTGCGGGGCGTGGTCGGTACCCACGACGTCGATGGTGCCGTCGGCCAGCCCCGCACGCAAGGCCTGGACGTCGGCGTCGGTACGCAGCGGCGGGTTGACCTTGAAGACGGGATCGTAGCTGCGGACCAGGTCGTCCGTGAGCAGCAGGTGGTGCGGCGTGACCTCGGCGGTGACGTCAATCCCGCGTTCCTTGGCCCAGCGGATGATCTCCACGGATCCGGCCGTGGACACGTGGCAGACGTGCAGGCGGGAGCCCACGTGCTGGGCGAGCAGGACGTCGCGGGCGATGATGCTTTCCTCGGCGACGGCAGGCCATCCGGTCAGGCCCAGGACGGCTGAGACTTCGCCTTCGTTCATCTGGGCGCCGGCGGTGAGGCGGGGCTCCTGCGCGTGCTGGGCCACCACGCCGTCGAACGCCTTGACGTATTCCAGGGCGCGGCGCATCAGCACGGGGTCGTGGACGCAGATGCCGTCGTCGGAGAACATCCGGACCCGGGCACGGGAGTCCGCCATGGCACCGAGTTCGGCGAGCTGCTCGCCGGCGAGGCCCACGGTGACGGCGCCGACCGGGCGCACATCCACCCAGCCGGCGGTGCGGCCGAGGGTATAGACCTGCTCCACCACGCCGGCGGTGTCCGCCACGGGGGTGCTGTTGGCCATCGCGTGGACGGCGGTGTAGCCGCCCAGTGCCGCGGCCCGGGTTCCCGTTTCCACGGTCTCCGCGTCTTCCCGGCCCGGCTCGCGAAGGTGCGTGTGCACGTCCACCATGCCGGGCAGGGCAACCAGGCCGGCTGCGTCAATAACTGTTGCATCCCCGGCGGACAGGCCGGCTCCGGTTTCGGCAATGACGCCATCCCGGATCAGCAGGTCCGCCGGTTCGCCGCCCAGGACCGAGGCTCCGCGGATCAGATAGGTTCCGGTGTTGCCTGCCATCAGTTGCTCTCCTTGGTATGGGCGGTGCCGGCCGTGGCCAGGACCGGTTGGGCTGGTTCACGGGTGTCCCCGGAGAGCAGCAGGTACAGGGCGGCCATCCGCACGGACACGCCGTTGCGGACCTGGGCCAGGACGGTGGACCGGGGCGAATCGGCGGCGGCCGCGGAAATCTCCAGGCCGCGGTTCATGGGGCCCGGGTGCATGATGATGGTGTCCTTCATGCCGAGGCGGTCCAGCGCCCGCAGGCGGTTGTTGTCGAAGCCCCAGCGCCTCGAGTATTCGCGGGTACTGGGGAAGAACGACGCGTTCATCCGTTCACCCTGGACCCGGAGCATCATGACGGCGTCCACGCCCTGCGCCAGCGTGTCGTCCAGGTCGTAGCTGACTTTGCAGGGCCATTTTTCTACGCCGATGGGCAGCAAGGTGGGCGGTGCCACCAGCGTGACGTCTGCCCCGAGCGTACGCAGGAGCCAGACGTTGGAGCGGGCCACCCTGGAATGCAGGACGTCGCCGGCGATGGCCACGCGCATCCCTTTCAGGTCGGCGCCCTCGGAGCCCGTGCCGGACAGCCGCGCCCAGTGCCGGCGCATCGTGAACGCATCCAGCAGTGCCTGCGTGGGGTGCTCGTGGGTGCCGTCGCCGGCGTTGATGACGGCGGCGTCGATCCAGTCCGTAGCGGCCAGCCGGTGCGGGGCACCGGATGCCCAGTGACGGATGACGACGGCGTCCGCGCCCATCGCGGAAAGGGTCTGGGCCGTGTCCTTCAGGGACTCGCCCTTTGACACCGATGATCCCTTGGCTGCGAAGTTGATGACGTCGGCGGAGAGGCGCTTGGCAGCGGCTTCGAACGAGATACGGGTGCGGGTGGAGTCTTCGAAAAAGAGGTTCACCACCGTGCGCCCGCGCAGCGCGGGCAGCTTCTTGACTTCGCGGTCGCCCACGGCTGCCATCTCCTCGGCGGTGTCCAGGATGCTGATGGCATTGGAACGGCTAAGGTCCTGGGTGGAGAGCAGGTGCTTCACGAGCCGCCTTCGATCACTACTTCGTTGGTGGGGGTGCCGCCGGGGGGTGTGTCCGTTTCTTCGAGCCGGACCCGGACCTTCTCGGAGGAGGACGTGGGCAGGTTCTTCCCCACATGGTCGGCGCGGATGGGCAGTTCACGGTGGCCGCGGTCGATCAGCACAGCCAGCCGGACAATGCGGGGACGGCCCAGGTCGATGAGTGCGTCCAGGGCGGCCCGGATTGTGCGCCCCGAGTAGAGGACGTCGTCGATCAGCACCACAACTTTATTGTCGATGCCGGTGCGCGGAAGCTTGGTGGGATAGGGCGGCCGGGTTCCCTGGTGCGAGAGGTCGTCCCGGAACATGGTGACGTCGAGCTGGCCAACGATGGCGGCAGCGTCAACGGAGCCGTCCGCAGCGGCGATTTTTCCGGCGAGCCGGACTGCCAGCGGGTAGCCGCGCCGCGGGATGCCCAGCAGGACCAGGTCCTTGGACCCCTTGTTGGCCTCGAGGATCTCATGGGCGATACGAGTGAGGGCACGGTCAATGTCAGCCGAATTCAGGACTGTCCTGGCTGGAACCGGTGCGCTGGTGACAGAAGTCAACGCTCGTCTCCCCTTTCCCCGCCTCACAGGACGGAATTAAAAAAGGATCATGTGCGGTTCCAAAATTACCACACGGCGTCCCGCTGGCCGGTGCCGGCGGAACGCGGCGATGGTCACATCCGGGGCCGCCGCGGCGGGAGGATCCTTGGATGGGTGGCCTGGTCCACCTAGGCTTTCGGGTATGTCGACGCATCCCCGCCAGCCATCGCCCGGGTGGCCCGAAGATCCGGACTCCGGCCCGGCCTCCCCGCTCCCCCGCCAGGCCAATCCCAGCTGGATGGGACATGTGCAGCCCGAAAACTACCGGCCTGCGCCGGGGCACCAGGGCAGGCCGGTGGAGGCAGTGCTGCCGCCCCAGGTGCAGGGAACCGCGCTGAGGTCGGCGCGGACCAGCGGAGGACTGCTCGGGCTGACGGTGGCCGGTGGCGCCCTCGCGTTCCTCAGCCTGTTCCTGGTGGTGCCGTTCCTGCTGTCCAATACAGGCGCTGCCGGCTTCCTGATCGGGTTCCTGGCCTCGCTGCTGCCGCTCTCGGTTGTGCTGCTGGCCGTCTATGTGATCGATAAGTGGGAGCCCGAGCCGAAGCGACTGCTCTTCTTCGCCTTCACGTGGGGCGCTGCCGTGTCCATCGCCGCCACCCTCCTGATCCAGCCCTTCTTCGTCCTGGCCTTCCAGTTTTCCGACATCCCGGACCTGCAGACCTATATGGCCACCGTCCAGGCGCCCATCGTGGAGGAATTCGCCAAGTCCCTGGGCCTGCTCCTGCTGCTTCTCCTGGCCCGGCGGCATTTCGACGGGCCGGTGGACGGGGTGGTCTTCGCGTTCACGATTGCCGGCGGCTTCGCGTTCACCGAGAACATCCTCTACTTCGGCCGGGCTATCGCCGAATCGGCGAGCCCGGCCAGCGAGTTCGCCCAGGTGTTCTTCCTGCGGGGCGTCATGTCGCCCTTTGCCCATGCCATCTTCACGGGCACTACCGGGCTGATCATGGGATTCGCGGCCCGGCGCTGGCATGCGGGGGCTTCGGTGGCGGCCTTTGTTGTGGGGCTGCTGCCGGCCATGTTCCTGCACAACCGCTGGAACAGCATGGGCCAGGGTTTCCTGCTGGACTACATCGTTGTCCAGGTGCCCATTTTCTTCCTTGCCGTGGCGGGAATTGTCCTGCTGCGCGTCGCCGAGAAGAGGCTGACGCGGCAGCGGCTGCTGGAATATTCCGCTGCCGGCTGGTTCACACCTGCCGAGGTGGAACTCCTGGCCACGCTCGGGGGCCGCCGCACCGTGCTGAACTGGGCCGGCAGCTACGGCCGGAAACGGCAGATGAAGGAATTCCTGAAGGCTGCCACCCGGCTTGCCAACACCCGCCAGCGGATCCTCAGCGGACGCGACGTGCAGCTGCACCAGGCGGAGGAACGGCAGCAGCTGCAGCAGATCCTGGCCCTTCGTGCGGCGGTGTCCTCGTAAGGCAGGCACGAACGACGGCGGATTAAAGCGGAAGGGCCGGCTCCCACCATCGTGGTGAGCCGGCCCTTCCGGCATGTTTCGCCCGGCGCTGCTGCTAGGCAAGCAGCGACGGCTTCAGCTGCTGCAGGCGGCCCAGGAGTCCGTTGATGAACTGGGGCGACTCGTCGGTGGACAGCGTCTTGGCAAGCGCCACGGCCTCGCTGACCGCCACACCGTCCGGGACGTCGTCGTTGTAGAGCAGCTCCCAGGTGCCGATCCGCAGGATGGCCCGGTCCACGGAAGGCATCCGTTCCAGACTCCAGCCCTGGGAATAGGTCTCCAGGAACTCATCGATCGCGGCCTGCTGGGACACCACGCCCTCGACGATTTCCACGGTGTACGGATTGACGATCTGGTCCGTCTTTTCCCGGCGCGCCCGCAGGACGTCGAAGGGTGAGACAGAGCGCTGCTCGGCCTCGAAAAGAACATCCAGTGCCCTGCTGCGGGCTTTACCGCGTGCGCTCACTACTCAGTGACCCGGCCGAGGTAGCTGCCGTCGCGGGTGTCCACCTTGACCTTGGTGTTGTTCTCGATGAAGAGCGGGACCTGGATCTCGTAGCCGGTTTCCAGCGTGGCGGGCTTGGTGCCTGCCGAGGAGCGGTCGCCCTGCAGGCCCGGCTCGGTGTAGGTAATTTCCAGCACGACACTCGGCGGCAGTTCGATGTACAGCGGGGTGCCGTCGTGGATGGCGATGTTGACCATCTGGTTTTCGAGCATGAAGTTGGTGGCGTCGCCCACCGTGGCACCGGAGACCGTGATCTGGTCGTAGTCGGAGGTGTCCATGAACACGAAGTCAGCACCGTCCTGGTAGAGGTACTGGTAATCGCGGCGGTCCACGGTGGCGGTCTCGATCTTGAGGCCGGCGTTGAACGTCTTGTCCACAACCTTGCCGGACATCACGTTCCGCATCTTGGTCCGCACGAAGGCGCCACCCTTGCCCGGCTTGACGTGCTGGAATTCGATGACGTTCCAGAGCTGGCCCTCGAGCTTAAGGACCGTTCCGTTCTTGATGTCGTTAGTGGTTGCCACTGGTTTCCTCTGGTTTCTCTGTCTGGCTGGATGGTCAGACGTTCTATGCCGGCCGGGCAAGCCAGGTGGCCCGCCGGCGCGTGTTTGTCAAAAATCGCGCAGTTCGGAAAAAATCCAAGAACCATTCTACCGGTAATCCGCCGGCCGGTTTCCCGGAGCAGGGCGGGGGCAGTTCAGCAGGCCAGTTCCAGGACGTCCCGTGCCCGCTGGAGGGCCACCGTGGACGAGTAGATCAGGGCCGCGTCAGCCGACTCCGCCACCCGCAGGTCGAGTGCACGGGCAAAGGATTCCACCGCCGCGGACGTCTGGCCGGCGCTGTACTGGGTCTTGCCCAGGAACTGCAGCACGAGGGCTTCGCGCGGTGTTCCCTGCACCTCGCTGAGGAGCTGGCGGAAGAGTTCCACCGCACGGTCCGGGCGGTTGGAGACCCGGAGCACTTCAGCTTCGAACGCGCGCAGCCGGAAGGACTCCGGATCCCGGAACCGTGCTTCGGCCAGGAGTTCGGCAGCCTCGGCGGCGTGGCCTTCCACCAACAGGACGAAGATATGGTCCGCGGGGTCGGTGGACGCGGCCAGTGCTTCGCGGCAGGCATCCTCGTTCACGATTGCAGGCAGCAGCGTTTCCGGATTGATCCTGATCCCCGGAAAGCCGGCCTCCGGCCAGTCGGCTGTTCCCGTCATGTCGCCCGCCATCAGGAAGCGATCTCCTGGTAGGCGGCGAACAGGAGGGAAGTATCCGGCACGTCCAGGATCCCCGGCTTCGCCACGCCGTCGAGCACGACGAAACGCAGCAGGTCACCGCGCGATTTCTTGTCCCGGCGCATGCCGTCCAGCAGGCCCTGCCAACGGTCGCGGCGGTAGGTAACGGGCAGGCCCAGCCCTTCCAGGATGGTGCGGTGCCGGTCGGCGTCTGCGTCACTGAGGCGTCCCACGCTGCGGGCCAGTTCGGCGGCGAACATCATGCCCACGGACACGGCCGCACCGTGCCGCCAGGAGTAGCGTTCCACCAGTTCGATGGCGTGGCCCAGGGTATGCCCGTAGTTGAGGATTTCACGCAGCCCGGACTCCTTCAGGTCCTCCGACACCACTTTTGCCTTGACGGCAATGGCCCGTTCGATCAGTTCCCGGATGGCCTCCGAGTGCGGGTCGGTAACAGCCGCGGTGTCCTTTTCCACCAGATCCAGGATTGCGGGGTCGGCGATGAAACCGCATTTGATGACCTCGGCCATGCCCGAAATGATTTCGTTCCTGGGCAGGGTGTCCAGCGTGTCCAGGTCGGCCAGGACCGCTGCCGGCGGGTGGAAGGCACCCACCAGGTTCTTGCCTTCGGCGGTGTTGATGCCGGTCTTTCCACCCACGGCGGCGTCCACCATACCCAGCAGGCTGGTGGGCATGTGGATGACCTTCACACCGCGCAGCCAGGTGGCAGCCACGAAGCCGGCCAGGTCCGTCACCGCACCGCCCCCGACGGCGACAATGGCGTCGGAGCGCGTGAAATCGTTCTGCCCAAGGACCTGCCAGCAGAAAGCGGCAACCTGGATGTGCTTGCCCTCTTCCGCGTCCGGGATCTCGGCCGTCAGGGCGGTGAAACCGGCGGCGGCCAGTTCGTCACGCACCGTGTCGCCGGTGAGCCGCAGGGCACGCGGATGGATGACCAGCACGCGGCGGACACGCTCACCCAGCCGCCCGGGAAGCTCACCGAGCAGGCCCCGCCCCACGACGACGTCGTAATTGTTGGCGGCGGACTCACCGGTGACTTTGATCACTGTTGATGAAGCGTTCACTGTTCAACTTCCTGTTTGGCAGCTGCGTAGTTCCGCAGTGCTGCTTCGAGCCGTTCGCCAAGCTCGGCAACAGTGCCGTGGCGAACGTCCAGGGTGATATCTGCAAGCCGTTCGTAAACAGGCTTGCGGGTGGCAAACAGGGCCGTCCAGCGGCCCAGGGCGTCCCCGGCCAGCAGCGGGCGCCCGGAGTTTCGGGCAATGCGGCTGGCGACAGTTTCGGCGTCGCACTCGAGGTACACCACGGTGCAGCGGCCGATCAACTGCTGGGTTCCGGAATCCAGGACTGCACCGCCGCCGAGCGAAATCACCGTTGCGGTCCCTTCCGCCGCTTCGACGGCGGAGGCGACAGTCCGGGCTTCGATTTCCCTGAAGGCATGCTCGCCGCGGCCGGCGAAGATCTCGGCGATGGAGCCGTGCCCGGCAACGATGACGGCGTCGGTGTCGACGAACGGGACATGGAGCTGCTGGGCCAGTTGCTGCCCGATCGCCGATTTGCCCACGGCCATGGGACCGATCAGGACAATCGGCCGGTCGCCGACAGGACCTGTATTGCTACGCTGCGGCACTACTGGCCGATCGAGTCCAGGGACGCCGGAATGCTGTCCAGGTAACCCTTGATGTTCCGGGCGGTCTCAGCAACAGAGTCGCCGCCGAACTTCTCCGTGACGGCTTCAGCAAGGACCAGGGCCACCATGGCCTCGGCCACCACGCCGGCTGCGGGGACGGCACAGACGTCAGAGCGCTGGTGGTGCGCCTTCGCGGGCTCGCCGGTGCTGACGTCGATGGTCTTCAGGGCACGGGGTACGGTTGCAATCGGCTTCATGGCAGCGCGGACGCGCAGGACGTCGCCGATGCTCATGCCGCCCTCGATGCCCCCGGCGCGGTTGCTCGCACGGACGATGCGGCCGGCATCGTCGCGGACGATCTCGTCGTGGGCGGCAGAACCGCGGCGCGCAGCGGTGCGGAATCCGTCACCGACCTCCACTCCCTTGATGGCCTGGATGCCCATCAGGGCGGCGGCGAGCCGGGAGTCGAGGCGGCGGTCCCAGTGCACGTAGCTGCCCAGTCCCGGGGGGAGGCCGTAGGCAAGCACCTCCACTACGCCGCCAAGGGTTTCGCCTTCCTTGTGGGCGGCGTCCACCTCGGCCACCATGGCGTCCGACGTTTCGCGGTCGAAGCAGCGCAGCGGATCGGCGTCAAGGGCAATGACGTCGGCGGGGACAGGCAGCGGCCGGCCTTCCGGAACGGTCACGCTGGCGATGGACACGGTGTGGCTGACCAGTTCGATCCCGAGGTGCTTGAGGAACCTTGCGGCCACGGTGCCCATGGCAACACGCGTGGCGGTTTCGCGGGCACTTGCGCGCTCCAGCACGGGACGTGCCTCGTCGAAGCCGTACTTCTGCATGCCGGTGAAGTCGGCGTGCCCCGGGCGGGGGCGGGTGAGGGGGGCGTTGCGGGCCTGGTCGGCGAGCAGTTCGGGGTCCACGGGGTCCGCGGACATGATCTGCTCCCACTTGGGCCATTCGGTGTTCCCCACCTGGATGGCAACGGGACCGCCCTGGGTGATGCCGTGGCGGACGCCGCCGAGGATGGTCACAACGTCCTGCTCGAACTTCATGCGCGCGCCGCGGCCGTAGCCCAGCCGGCGGCGTGCCAAGGAGTCTGCGATGTGCCCGCTGGTGATTTCCACACCGGCGGGGACGCCTTCAATAATTCCCATCAGAGCCGGACCATGGGATTCACCGGCAGTCAACCAACGCAACATATCTTCCATCCTGCCACGGGGGGCGGTTACAAAGCCCGTCGGGGAAGGCCGACTGAGGCGCACATCACATCTATGACGGCCGCATTGACGTCATCGCCGCGGCGGGTGAAAAGGCGTACCTGTTCCACCGCCTGGTACAGCAGCATCTCCAGGCCGGGCACCACAGTGCCGCCGCCCGCCTGCCACACGGAGGCCACCAGGCTGGGCCAGGGATCGTAGGCAACATCCAGCAGCACGCCGGGGGTGGTTGTTTTCAGCTCCGCTATTTCGGCTGCCAGCCCGTCCGCGGCCCGCGGCGGCAGGGTGGAGATGACGACGTCGGCCGCGGCCATGGGGTGTGCCGCGTCCGCCAGGCGGCGGATATCCAGGTCCACGCCCAGGCTTGCGGCGGCGGAGCGGACCTCCCCGGTCCTGGAGGTGTCACGGACGAAGAGCTGGACGTGGTCCGTCCCGAGTTCCTTCAGCGCCGCGATGGCAGAGGCCGCTGTTCCCCCGCCGCCGAGGACGACGGCGGCGGGAGCTGTCCCCGTCCCGGCGTGCTGCAGGGCGTTGACGATCCCGGCAACATCGGTGTTGGATCCCACCATCTTCCGGCCGGCGTCGTGCTCCTCAAAGGACACCGTGTTGACCACGCCGAGCGTCCGGGCCACGCCGCGGACCTCGTCCACCTCGTTGAGCATGGCTGTCTTGAGCGGCATGGTGACCGACAGCCCGCGCCAGCCCGGCTGGTCGCGGATCTGCCGCATCAGCGATGGCAGCAGCTCTTCCGTGACGTCGATGGCCGTGTAGCTGATCCCGATCCCCAGCCGGGTGTAGGCCGCGTGGTGCAGCGCCGGTGATTTCGAGTGGCTGATCGGGTGGCCGAGGACGGCAGCCCGCAGGCTCATGCGCAGCGGCCCACGTTGGCCATGCACCACGCGTTGTACTGCTCAACGAAGACGTTGTGCTCCGCCAGCGTCCGGGAGAACTTGGTCTCCTTGGTGTCCAGGTTGATGGTCACCCAGTACAGGTAGTCATTGGTCTTGGGCTTCGCTGCGGCGTCGATGGCAGTCTTGCCTGGCGAACCGATAGGGCCTGGGGGCAGTCCCGGGTTGGCGTAGGTGTTGTAGGGGTTGGACTTGTCCTGGCGCTGTTCGTCGGTGAAGTTGTAGCTCTTGGTGCCCAGGCCGTAGGTCACGGCGGAGTCCACCTGGAGGTAGCCGTTGGTCTGGTCGTTGGGCTTCAGCCGGTTGTAGATGGCACCGGCCACGTCGCCGTACTCGGCCTGGCCGCCCTCGGCCTGCACGATGCTGGCCACAATCACGGCTTCGTACTGTTTCGCCGGATCGGTGATTCCCTGGGACTTGAGTTCGTCGACGGTGATCTTGACGAGCGCCTGGAGGATGTCCTTCGCCGGGGTGCCAAGGGGGAAACGGTGCTCTCCCGGCGCCAGGTAGCCTTCCAGGTTCTTGGCGTTGGCGGGGAGGCCGAACTGCGCGGGCTGGTTGCTGAGTGCCTGCAGATCCTGGATAGAGATCCCCGACCCCTCGGAGATCGCCTGCAGGGATTCGTTGACACGCAGGCCGGCGCTCAGGGCGAAGTAAATGACCTTGGCCTTGTCCTGGCCGAGGAGGACGTCCACGGCGTCGCTGTTCTTCATTTCGGACCTGAAGGTGTAGTCACCGGGCGACAGGGTTCCCCCCGAGGACGCGAACGCCTGCAGGAAGGTGTCTGCGTTGGCCACCACTCCCTTGTTTTCGAGGTCCGCAGCGACGGAGCGGGTGCCTTCGCCGTTCTCCACGGTTACCTGGACTTCTCCCGTTCCCGGGCCAGGGAAGTCGCTGGGCTTGCCGCTGCCGAGGAGCGGTTTGAGGAACTGTGCACCGACAGCCACGGCCGTAACGAAAACGGCGAGGGTCAGGAAGAGTGCCAGCATCCTGCGCCGGCGCCGGACCTTCTTGGAGGGCCTTGCCACTACCTGCGCCGCCGTGGAGCCGGCCAGGAGTCCATGGTGGCCGCCGTCGTCGTGGTGCGCGTCGTGGTGATGCCCGGCGTCGTGGTGGATTCCGTGGTGGGCGTCGTCGGGGTGGACCCCATGGTGGTAAGCCTCGCCGTGGTAGGCCTGCCCGTGGTCCAGGTCGTCCCGGTAGCCCTGCTCTTCCCGGTAGCTGTGCGCGGGAAGATGGACCTGGTTCAGGTGCTGGGTTGCAGGGGCATGCTGCCGGCCCGCCAGCGCGGGCTCCTCATGGACGGCGTGCACGCCGTCCTCGTGCTGAACAGCGTCATTGTGCTCTGCTGGACCGGCGTCCTGGATGGACGGGGGCATCATGGGAGGAGCCGGGACCGGCTCGTTAACCGGGGCAGGGTCCGCTGTTTGCACCGGAGCGGCCGGCGCAGGAACCGCGGGCGCAGGAACCACGGGCGGCCCGGCGGGTGGTGGCGGAACGTCATGCCCGGTCTCATAAGCCTGCTCGGGAACAGTGCCTTGGCCGCCGGTGTTGAGGCTCTTTTCCCGCGCCCGGATTTCCTTGCGCGTCAGGGGCCTCCCCGTCCCGCCGTCAAGCGGGCCGGAAGCGTCGTCAATGTTGGCAGGGCTCACTGTTGCCTTCCATTATCTGAAAATCGGGCCGTGTCCCCCGGAGTGCCGGGGACGGACTCGTCCACCCCGCCGGCACCCTGGTCCACGGACAGGGATGGCGCTGTCACGCGTGAGCCGACATCCGCTCCCCTGGCTTTCTGCATGTCGATGGCGTGCTGGAGAATCCCTGCCGCCGCGACCTGATCCACTACTTTACGGTGATTCCTGCTGCTCATGCCAGCTTCGTGCAGGTTGCGGTGGGCCGTCACGCTGCTGAGCCGTTCATCCACGAGGTTGACCGGCACCTCCAGGTTGCGGGCTGCCAGCTCGGCAACCAGCAGTTCCGCGTAGTCGCCGGCCATCCGTGCGGACGAGTGTTCCTCGCCTTTCATGGTCCTAGGCAGCCCGACGATGACCTGGACGGCACCAAGTTCCTCAACCAGCCTGGCGATGAGCTTGACGTCGGAGTTCTTTTTCGGGTTCCGGTCAAGCGTCTTGTAGGGCGTGGCGAGGATGGAGTCGCGGTCGCAGATGGCCACCCCGACCCGGACGGTGCCGACGTCCACCCCCAGTTTCACGCCCTGGGGGTAGCCGCCGGCAGCTGCAGGATTGGTCATGGCAGGGTTAGCGCCGTTCGACGGCGTCGACGACGGCTGCCAGGGCGGCACCCACCTTGCCGGCGTCCGTTCCGCCGCCCTGGGCGACGTCGTCCTTGCCGCCGCCGCCACCGCCAAGGAGCCCGGCAGCGAGGCGCACCAGGGCACCTGCCTTCACGCCGGCGTCGCGCGCTGCTTCGTTGGTGGCCACCAGGATGACGGGGCGGTCGTTGGCCACGCCCGCCACGGCCACGGTGGCCGCTGCGGAGCCCAGGCGGTTCCGCAGGTCCAGGGCCAGGCCGCGCAGGTCGTCCGCGCCGCTGACCGCGCCGGCATCGTGGGCGATCACGCTGACACCGGCGGCGTCCCGGGCGCTGTTGACAAGCTGGGCTGCGGCTGCCGCCAGCTGCTCCTTGCGCAGGCGCTCCAGTTCCTTCTCCGTCGCCTTGAGCTTGGCGAGGGTGGCGGCGATCCGGTCAGCCAGTTGCCCGGAGGGCACCTTCAGCATTTCGGTGAGTTCCGTCACCAGCGCCCGCTCTGCCGCAAGGTGCCGGAACGCGTCCATGCCCACGAAAGCCTCCACGCGGCGGTTTCCCGAACCCACGGACTGTTCGCCGAGCAGGGAGAGGCTGCCAATCAGCGACGTGTTTGCAACGTGGGTGCCGCCGCAGAGTTCGCGGGACCAAGCGCCGTCGATCTCCACCACGCGGACTTCGCTGCCGTAGTTCTCGCCGAAGAGCGCCATGGCACCCATGGCCTTGGCTTCTGCCAGCGCCATCACCTTGGTTTCCACCGCGTAGTTGTTGCGGATGGCGAGGTTGGAAACTTCCTCGACTTCGGACCGGGTGGCGGTGCTCAGGCCTTCGCCCCAGGCGAAGTCGAAGCGCAGGTAGCCGGCCTTGTTGAAGGAACCGCGCTGGGTGGCTTCGGGCCCCAGGATCTGGTGCAGGGCGGCGTGCACGATATGCGTTGCCGTGTGCGCCTGCTCTGCTGCGTGGCGGCGTTCACGGTCCACGGCGGCGCGCACCAGCGCGTCAGCCGGAATCTCGCCTTCGCGGACGATCGCCTTGTGCACGCTCAGTCCCTTGACGGGGCGCTGGACGTCGAGGACCTCGACGACGAAACCGTCGCCGGTGATCAGGCCGGTATCGGCGGCCTGGCCGCCGGCTTCGGCGTAGAAGGGCGTCTCGCTGAGCACGAGCTCGATCTCGTCGCCGGTGGCTGCGTGGGCCACCCGCTGCCCGCCATGGATGATGCCGCGGACCCGGGACTCGCCGTCGAGCTCGGTGTAGCCGGTGAACACCGTTTCGCCTTCGCCCAGCAGTTCCTGGAACGCGGAGATGTCCGCGTGCCCGCCCTTCTTGGCCTTGGCGTCCGCCTGGGCGCGCTTGCGCTGTTCCTGCATGAGGCTGCGGAATTCGGCCTCGTCAACCTTGAGGCCGGCTTCCTCGGCCATTTCCAGCGTCAGGTCGATCGGGAAGCCGTAGGTGTCGTGCAGGGTGAAGGCGTCCTCGCCGGACAGCGGCTTGCCGGCGGCCTTGGAAGCCACCACGGCTTCCTCAAGCCGAGCGGTTCCGGAGGCGATGGTGCGCAGGAAGGCCTTTTCTTCGGCGTAGGCGATCCGGCTGATCCGGTCGAAGTCGGTCTCCACCACCGGGTAGACGCCCTTCATCGCGTCGCGGGACGCGGGAAGGAGTTCAGGCAGGCAGGCCTGCTCAACGCCGAGGAGCCGCATGGCACGCACGGCGCGGCGGATGAGACGGCGCAGGACATAGCCGCGTCCCTCGTTGGACGGGACCACGCCGTCGGCGATCAGCATGAGGGCTGACCGGATGTGGTCGGCCACCACGCGCATGCGGACATCGTCCGTGTGGTGCGGATCGTCGTCGGACTCGGCGGAGGTGTATTCCTTGCCGGACAGCCCCGCAGCTTTGTCGATGACGGGCCGGACCTGGTCGGTCTCGTACATGTTCTCGACGCCCTGCAGGATCATCGCCAGGCGTTCCATGCCCAGGCCGGTGTCAATGTTCTTCTTCGGCAGGTCGGCAACGATGTCGAAATCCACCTTCGAGCGGACGTTATCGATCTGGTACTGCATGAACACGAGGTTCCAGATCTCGACGTAGCGGTTGTCGTCCGCTTCGGGGCCGCCCTCCACGCCGTAGGCGGGGCCGCGGTCGTAATAGATCTCCGAGCAGGGGCCTGCGGGGCCCGGCTGGCCAGTGTGCCAGTAGTTGTCCGACTTGCCCATCTTCTGGATGCGCTCGGCGGGGACACCCGTGTTCTTCAGCCACAGGTCCTTCGCCTCGTCGTCCTCCTCGTAGACCGTGACCCAGAGACGCTCGGCCTCGAGGCCGTATCCGCCGTCGTCAACGCTGCTGGTGAGCAGTTCCCAGGCGTATTTGATGGCGTCTTCCTTGAAGTAGTCGCCGAAGGAGAAGTTGCCGCACATCTGGAAGAACGTGCCGTGCCGGGCGGTCTTGCCCACTTCCTCGATATCGCCGGTGCGGATGCACTTCTGCACGCTGGTGGCGCGGGAGTAGGGGGCTTCTTCCCGGGCAGTGAGGTAGGGAATGAACGGCACCATGCCGGCAACCGTGAACAGCAGCGAGGGATCGCTGGAGACCAGCGACGCGGAGGGAACCGCCGTGTGGCCCTTGCTGACAAAAAAGTCCACCCAGCGCTTTGTGATCTCCTGCGACTTCATGAGCTGTTTTCTTACCCTTCTTGGTCCGCGCTCCGGCGCGGATAGTTCGTTCAGTTGACAGGAGTCCAGGGACGGATCCTGCCGGTGTTGTTCCGGCCGGCAAAGGCTGGCTGCCTGCCAGTCAGTGGCGGGCGGCTTCCGCCTCGACGCCCAGGGCGGCGCGAAGATCCGTTTCCCGTTCACGCATGCCGTCCCGGACGGCGTCGGCGAATTCGTACACGCCGTCAGCGAGCCGGCCCACCGCCCGGTTGAGGCCTTCCGGCCCCAGGCTGGACTGCGCCTCGCTTACTTTGCGGAAGGCGATGATTCCGATCGCAACGCCGATTCCCATCCAGACAAGTCGTTTCATTTTGGTTCTTTCGGGACTTAGCGGCTGCGGCGGCCGGCTGCGGGTTTCTTGCGGTTGGCCAGCGCGGTGCGCACGCCGTAGCTGAACGCCGCCACCTTGATGAGCGGTGACCCTACCGTGGCGGCAACCAGGGAGGACAGCGCGGAGAGGTTCGCGGACGCGTCCGAGACGTTGGAGGAAATGCCATCCACCTTCTTGAGCTGCTGGTTGGTGGTGGAAACCGTGGCGGTGACCTCGTCCATCAGGGGCGTGGCGCCGTCGCTGATGGACCTGATGGCCGTCCGCACCTCGTCAAACACCTTCCCCAGCTTCAGGATGGGCACGGCGAGCAGCAGCACCAGGAGCGCAAATACCCCGGCAGCGATCAGGCCGGCGATATCGCCACCAGACATAGACGTTCATCTCCTCGAATTCTGTGGTTTGGTCCATCCTGCGCGCGCCCAGGAAGCGCGTTCTTGCAGATGTCCCCCAAGTACCTTACATACAAAGAAGCCCGCGGCGCTTGCCACGGGCTTCTTTGGATACGCTGCTGGGATTAGCGTGCGTAGAATTCGACGACGAGCTGCTCTTCGCAGGTCACCGGGATTTCGGAGCGCTTGGGGCGGCGGACCAGGCGGGCCTGCAGTGCCTCGAGCTTGACGTCCAGGTAAGCGGGGACGGCAGGCAGGACGTCGCGGTGGGCGCCGGCTGCTGCAACCTGGAGCGGAACCATGGTTTCGCTGCGGCTGTGGACGTGGACCAGCTGGCCCTCGCCGACGCGGAACGACGGACGGTCCACGCGGATGCCGTCAACCATGATGTGGCGGTGCACAACAAGCTGGCGGGCCTGGGCGATGGTGCGGGCGAAGCCGGCACGCAGGACCAGGGCGTCAAGGCGCATTTCGAGCAGTTCGATGAGGTTCTCACCGGTCAGGCCCTTGGTGCGGCGGGCTTCTTCGAAGGCACGGGTCATCTGCGCTTCTCGGATGCCGTACTGGGCGCGCAGGCGCTGCTTTTCGCGCAGACGTACGGCGTAGTCGGAGTCCTGCTTCTTGCGGGCACGGCCATGCTCACCGGGGCCGTACGGGCGGCGCTCCATGTACTTGGCGGCCTTGGGGGTCAGAGCGATGCCGAGGGACCGCGAGAGGCGGGCCTGACGGCGAGCACGAGTGTTGTTAGCCACTTGTGTCCTTCCAATATCTGCGGTGTGTCAGTGTTACTGGCCTCCACGATGGAGAGCATCGGCCAACCGCTGCCTTTTGCTACTGGGCACAGGGCATAACCAACTCGAAGGAAATTCAAGGGGATTGTGCGTCCGTGCCTTGCCAGACAAACATCCATCCTACCATGGGGCTACTTCCCCCGGACAATCCTCCGCAGGCGCTCCAGCCGCACCGCGATGTCCCGCTCGGCGCCGTTGCCCGTAGGCCGGTAGTAGTCCTTCCCCACCAGGTCGTCCGGCGGGTACTGCTGGGTTGCTACCGCATGCGGGGCGTCATGGGCGTATTTGTAGCCCAGGCCGTGGCCCAGCTGCTTGGAACCGGGGTAGTGCGAGTCGCGCAGGTGCGCCGGGATGCCGTTGCCCATGCCGGCACGGACGTCGGCGATGGCCTGGTTGATGCCCATGTAGGCGGCGTTGGACTTCGGCGCCGTGGCCAGGTGCACCACCGCCTCCGCCAGGATGATCCTGCCCTCGGGCATGCCGATGAGCTGGACCGCCTGCGCCGCGGCGACGGCTGTCTGCAGCGCGGTGGGATCGGCCATGCCCACGTCCTCGGCAGCGGAGATCACGATCCGGCGGGCCACGAAGCGCGGGTCCTCCCCCGCCTCGAGCATCCGGGCCAGGTAGTGCAGCGCGGCGTCGACGTCGGATCCCCTGATGGATTTGATGAAGGCGCTGGCAACGTCGTAGTGCTGGTCTCCGGCGCGGTCGTAGCGGACGGCTGCCACGTCCAGCGCCCGCTCAGTGTGCTTGAGTTCCACCTTCACCGGGCCGGCATCGGCGCCTGCGGCGTCATCGGCGTCCCCGAAAGCCACGCCTGCAGCCGCTTCCAGGGCGGTCAGTGCGCGCCGGGCGTCGCCGCCGGAAAGCCGGACCAGGTGGGCCAGCGCCTCGTCATCGAGTTCGGCCTTGCCGTCGAGGCCGCGCGCATCCTGCACCGCGCGGACCAGGAGCCCTTCGATGTCCGCGTCAGTGAGCGGCTTGAGGGTCAGCAGCAGGGAGCGTGACAGCAGCGGGGACACTACCGAGAACGACGGGTTTTCCGTCGTGGCGGCCACCAGGACCACCCAGCGGTTTTCGACGCCGGGGAGCAGCGCATCCTGCTGGGCCTTGTTGAAGCGGTGGATCTCGTCCAAAAACAGGACCGTGGTGGTCTTGTAGAGGTCGCGGGCGGTGAGGGCCTCGTCCATCACCCGGCGGACGTCCTTGACTCCGGCGGTGATGGCTGACAGCTCAACGAACTTCCGGCCCGGACCGCGGGCGATGACGTGCGCAAGGGTGGTTTTTCCCGTGCCCGGCGGCCCCCAAAGTATTAATGAACTGGGTCCGGCGGGGCCGGACGTGTCAGCTCCGGCTCCGGCAGCGAGCTGGCGCAGGGGCGAGCCCTGGCCCAGGAGGTGCTGCTGGCCAACCACCTCATCGAGGGTGCGCGGACGCATCCGGACGGCGAGCGGACCGCGCGGGGAAGCACTGCCCGCTCCCCCGGCACTCCGGCGGGCGGCTGGCGCACCGTCGTCGCCGTCGTCGTCATTGCCCGGCCCGTGCCCGAAGAGATCTTCCACATAGATAGGCTACTTGGACTCGTCCGGCTTTCCCGCCGCCAGCCAGCTTCCGAAGGATGCCGCCATGACCCAACCCAAATCCCCCGGCGTCCGGCCACAGTCTGTCCGGACGGCATTCGTGCCGGGCAGCCGCCTTGCCGGCTGGGCCGAGCGGTTTGCTGCCTCGCACGGCGGGTACGGCCTCTCGGATGACGACGACGGGCTGCGGCTGGTCGCCGGCGACGGCGCCTCCGCGCTGCTGCAGGCACCCTGGCCGGCGGACGGGCGGCCCGGCCGGGGCACCGACGCCCTCGAACGGCTGGCCAGCCTCGCGGCCCAGCCGCGGCGGCTCGGCCTGCTCCTGGTCAGGCGGGGCGGCTACGGCATCGGCGTCGCCGCGGAAGGGGAACTGCTGGCCGCCAAGGCGGGAACGCGGTACGTCCAGGGCAAGACGGCCGCCGGGGGCCAGTCCCAGCAGAGGTTTGCCCGGCGCCGGGCCAAACAGGCGGATGCGCTGGTGGAAGCGGTGGCGCAGCAGGCGGCGGAGGTGTTCAGCCGGGAAGCCTTCGAGTACGTGGTCCCCGGCGGTGACCGGGCCCTGGCTGACCTGGTCCTCGGGCATCCGGCTTTGAAGGACTATGCGCGCCTGCCCCGGCTGCCCTACCTCGACGTCCCCGAACCGCGGCTGGCTGTACTTAAGAAAGCTGCCGCGGACGCCTGCTCTGTCCGGGTGCAGGTAGCCGACACCCCGTCCTCCTAGCGGATTCCTGCTCAGCAGCCCGTCGGTGCGCGCCGCGGCCGTTCCTGCCGGTACAGGTAGCGGCCGGCCTCCCGGAAACCGGCCCGGGCGTAGAGCTCCTGGGCGGACCGGTTTGCGGCGGTTACCAGCAGCCAGTAGCCATCCAGCCCCTGCGCGGAACCGGCGTTGAGCAGCGCGCGCAGGACGCTGGTGCCATAGCCGCGCCGGCGTGCGTCCGGCAGCGTGGCCATGCAGTAGATGCCGCCCCGCTGCACTGTGTCCCCGCCCCGCTGCGCTGCGTCCCCGCCGGGAATGGCGAGGCGTCCGACGGCGGCGGGCCGGCCGGCGTCGTCCTTCACCAGCGCGTACAGGGAAGGGCAGCCGTTGAGGATGTCCCTGGCGGTCGCGAGGGCATCCGCGCCGCCCCGTCCGTCCACCGCCCACCACACCTTCAGCCAGTCGGCCGAAGGCTCGTTGCGGATCTCCACCGAAGCATCCGCCGTGGCGGCATCGGGCAGGGGACCGCGGGTCATGACCAGCGTCTCGGACTGCCGGGTGAACCCTTCGGAGTCGAGGAGCTCGTTGAGCGTGGCCGTCCGGGCGCCGGCGGGCACCTGGAAGATCACCGGCAGCCGCCGTGAGCGGTACCAGGCGCGCGCGTCACGCAAGAGCACCGGCGGCGCTTCAGTACCGCCAGGATGCCGCGGCCAGATCGAGTTTGCCCGCTGGGTGACCCCGCCGGCGGCACGGAACACCCAGCCGCCGGCCTGGTGCCGTTCCGGGGCAGGCCAGGCGGCATCCATTGCTGCCTCAACGTCCCAGGCAGCATCACCTACTGCCGGCGCTGGTTTTATGCCGGTCCCGCCAGTGGCCACCAGACCTCCTTCATCAACGGCAGGAGGCTCCCCGGCACGGCCGGGAAGCCTCCTGTCATGCACCTTGTTCCTGCTTACTTCGCGATTGCTTCGGCCTTCTTGGCCTCAACCGGCTTAACCGCCTCGGGCTTGAAGTCCACGCCGGCTTCCTTGCGCTGCTGCGGCGTGATCGGGGCCGGTGCGTCGGTCAGCGGATCGTGGCCGCCACCGGACTTCGGGAACGCGATGACGTCGCGGATCGAATCCACGCCCGCCAGAAGGGAGACAACGCGGTCCCAGCCGAAGGCAATGCCGCCGTGCGGAGGGGCGCCGTACTTGAAGCCCTCGAGCAGGAAGCCGAACTTGGTCTGCGCGTCCTCCTTGTCCAGGCCCATCAGTTCGAAGACGCGTTCCTGCACGTCACGCTGGTGGATACGGATGGAACCGCCGCCGATCTCGTTGCCGTTGCACACGATGTCGTACGCGTAGGACAGCGCGGACTCCGGGTCCTTGTCGAAGGTGTCAAGGAACTCGGGCTTGGGCGAGGTGAAGGCGTGGTGCACGGCGGTCCACTGTCCGGCGCCGACTGCCACGTCGCCGGAAGCAACCGCGGCGGCTGCCGGTTCGAACATGGGGGCGTCGACAACCCAGCAGAAGGCCCAGTCGTTGGGGTTGATCAGGCCGGTTCGGTGCCCGATCTCCACCCGTGCCGCGCCAAGGAGCGCGCGGGACGGGGTCTTCTCGCCGGCGGCGAAGAAGATGCAGTCGCCCGGCTTGGCGCCGACGGCGTCGGCCAGGCCGGCGCGCTCGGCGTCCGTCAGGTTCTTGGCCACCGGACCTGCCAGTTCGCCGTCTTCCTTGTACAGGACGTAAGCCAGGCCCTTGGCGCCGCGCTGCTTGGCCCATTCCTGCCAGGCGTCCAGGGCACGGCGGGCCTGTGAGGCGCCGCCCGGCATGACGACGGCGCCGACGTACGGTGCCTTGAACACGCCGAAGTTGGTGTCCTTGAAGAACTCCGTGAGCTCCGTCAGTTCCTGGCCGAACCGCAGGTCCGGCTTGTCCGAGCCGTACCGGGCCATGGCGTCCGCGTAGGTGATCCGCTGGATGGGCGTGGGGATTTCGACGTCGATGAGGCGCCATACGGCCTGGACGATGTTTTCGCCGAGGGTGATGATGTCGTCCTGGTCAACGAAGCTCGCCTCGATGTCCAGCTGGGTGAACTCCGGCTGGCGGTCGGCGCGGAAGTCCTCGTCCCGGTAGCAGCGGGCAATCTGGTAGTACTTCTCGAAGCCGCCCACCTGCAGCAGCTGTTTGAACAGCTGCGGGGATTGCGGCAGCGCATACCAGGAACCGGGCGCCAGGCGGGCCGGAACCAGGAAGTCGCGGGCGCCTTCCGGCGTCGAGCGCGTCAGGGTAGGGGTCTCAATCTCCACGAAGCCGTCCCGGTGGAGCAGTTCGCGGGCCACCCGGTTGGCTTCCGAGCGCAGCCGCAGGTTGCGGCTGGGGCCGGGGCGCCGGAGGTCAAGGTAGCGGTGCTTGAGGCGCGCTTCCTCGCCCACTTCCACGTGCTCGTCGATCTGGAACGGCAGGGGGTCCGAGGTGTTCAGGATGACCACCTTGTCCGCCATGACCTCAATGTCGCCGGTGGCCAGGGCCGGGTTTTCGTTGCCCTCGGGGCGCTTGGAAACAGTGCCGGTGACCTGCAGGACGTACTCGTTGCGCAACCCGTGGAAGACCTCTTCCTCGCGGACCACCACCTGGGCCACGCCGGAGGCGTCGCGCAGGTCCACGAATGCCACGCCACCGTGATCACGGCGGCGGCCCACCCAGCCGGCCAGGGTTACGGTTTGTCCAATGTGCTCGGAACGAAGGGATCCGAGGTCATGTGTGCGCAGCACAGCACGCCTTTCTAGAGAGATCAGGGGGAAAACTGTGGGAGATATAAAAGGACCGTTGCAGGAACAGTCCTGTCCGAGTTTACCCGGTGGACAGGCGCCGCCGCCCCATGGCGGCCCCTGCTGCGGGCAATCCGGCTAAACGGCAGCGGGCTCCGCGCTGGCCACCTGCACCGAAAGGTCTTCCAACGGCGGCATCCAGGTTTCGGGGGCTGCCACAACCTGCTCGCCGGTGCGGATGTCCTTCACCTGGTGGGTGCCGTCGTCGTCCGTGAACCATACAAAGGGGATGCCGCGCCGGTCGGCGAACTTGATCTGCTTGCCGAACTTCTCGGCCTTTGCCGCCACCTCGGTGGGAATGCCGCGGCTGCGCAACTGGGCCGCAACATCCTGTGCGACACCCCAGCTGTCGTCGGAGGTGAGGGCTACAAGGACGGCGGTGGGGACCGAGCGTGAAGCCCTGGCCAGGTCCTGGCTGAGGATGCGGGACACCAGCCGGGTCACGCCGATGGACAGGCCGACGCCGGGGAACTTCCGGTTGCCCTTGGAGGCGAGGGCGTCATACCGGCCGCCGGAGCAGATGGAGCCCAGCTGCTCGTGGCCCACCAGGACGGTCTCCACCACGGTGCCGGTGTAGTAGTCCAGGCCCCGGGCGATGCTCAGGTCCGCCAGCACCTTGCCCGGGGCGCGCTGGACGGCGGCGTCGATGACCTGCTCCAGCTCATCCAGCCCTTCATCCAGCAGCTCATTGGATGCGCCGAGGGCACGCACCTGGGCCACGAAGGAGGTGTCCTCCGTCCTGATGGCGGCCAGCTGCAGTGCCTTCCGCGCCTGTTCATCGGTGGCGCCCAGCTCGGACTTGAGCAGCTCGGCCACCTTCTCAGGCCCGATCTTCTCGAGCTTGTCGATGCTGCGGAGGACACCGGCGGTGTCATCCAGGCCGATGCCGCGGTAGAAGCCTTCAGCCAGCTTCCGGTTGTTGATCCGCAGCCGGAAGTCAGGGATGGGGAGCGCGCTCAATGCTTCAGCGATCACCAGGGCGATCTCGACGTCGTAGCGGAAAGGCAGTTCGCCGTCGCCCACCACGTCGATATCAGCCTGCGTGAACTCACGGGCACGTCCCTCCTGCGGACGCTCGCCGCGCCATACCTTCTGGATCTGGTACCGCCGGAACGGGAAGGCCAGGTAGCCGGCGTTTTCCACCACGTAGCGGGCGAACGGGACAGTGAGGTCGAAGTGCAGGGCAAGGGCGTGCGGATCCGCTTTGCCACCCTTGACGGGGTTGTCGCTGTCGTCCTCCTGGAGGCGGCTGAGGCCGTACACTTCCTTGTCAATCTCGCCCTTGCGCAGCAGCTGCCCCACGGTTTCCACGGCACGGGTCTCAATCGAGGCGAAGCCGTGGAGCTCGAAAACCCGCCGCAGCGTGTCCAGGACATGAAGTTCCACCAGCCGCTCCTCGGGAAGCCACTCGGGGAATCCGGACAGGGAGGCGGTGCGTGCCATGGAAGTTCTCCTCTTAATGCGCCGGATGCTGGCCCCAGGCCACCCGTTGCGGGCGCTGATCGGCGGCAGTCCAGCCAGTCATGCATAAACTATGTGCGGCAGTCAGTTTATGCGTCATCGGTGTGCATCTCTAATGCGCGCAGGCGGCAGGGCCCGGCCGCCAAGAAACCTGCGCTTCCGGCCCTGTTGGCCGGAGCGCAGCAGCCCGACTAAAAGGAGGACCCTTGGCGGCCAGTTCACGCAGTGCCCGCGAAGCCAAACGGCGCATCCAGCAGATGGAGGCCAAGCGCGAGCTGAGGCGGGACCAGGAGAAGCGGCGCAAGCGCGACAACCTCGTGGCCGCCGGTGCCGCAGCCGCCGCCGTGGTCCTCGCCGTCGTACTCCAACTCACGGCCTTTGCCGGCAACCCCACGGAGGATGAATTTGCTGCCGCCGAGGCCGGCCTGACCAGCCCGTCAGCCTCCGCCACTCCATCCGCCCAGGCCACCAACGGCCCCAACATTCCGGCCGCAGATACCGCCGCCGGGAAGACGTTCACCGGCGAGCTGGTGCTTAACGGAAGCCCCCTGGGTGTGGAGCTTGACGGCACCAACGCACCCCAGGCGGCGGCCGTCTTCAAGTCCCTCAGCGATGAGGGCTACTACAGCGGAAAAACCTGCCACCGCCTGACGACCGGAGACGCCTTCGGCGTCATGCAGTGCGGCTCCCCCACCGGCGACGGCAAGGGCGATCCCAACTACACCTGGGGTCCCCTGGAAAACACCCCCGCGGACAATACCTACACGGCGGGGACCATCGCAGTGGCCCGGACAGGCAACAACGCCTACGGTAACGGGACCCAGTTCTTCATTGTCTACAAGGACACCACCATCCCCGCGGACAGCGCCGGCGGCTACACGGTGGTGGGCAAAGTGACGTCCGGACTGGACGTGGTGTCCAACATTGCCGCCGCCGGGATTACGCCGGTCACCAGCGACACGGACGGCGCACCTGTGCAACCAGTCACGATAGACTCGTTTTCTCTGAAGTAGGAGCCCGGCCCGCGGCCGCGGTGCAGTACGGAAGTATTCCCTCCAAGCGAAAGACTTTTAGCGGTGACAGACAGTCAGAAATCCGACGAAACAGCAGCAGAACTGACCGGGACGGCGGAGGCCGCCACGGACGGCGCAGCCGTCACGCCTGCAACGGAAGCAGCCGCGGCAATGAACGGCCAGGAATCCGGCGGGGAGCCTGCAGCGGTGGCTGAGGACCAGGCAGCCGGCGCCGCTCCCGCCGCGGAAGCACCCTCCGCTCCGGCGGCCGCCGCTGCTCCAGCCCCTGCACCCGCCCCCGGACCCCGCCCGTCTGCACCGTCCCCCGCGGCTTTCGCGTCCCGCCCCAAGCCGGCGGCAGCCGCCCCCGCCGCTGCGCCGGTCCCGGCTCCGCCCGCCACGTCCCTGGCTGAAGCTTCGAAGTGGGGCCGGGTGGAAGGCGACGGTCATGTCTTCCTCACCATCGACGGCGCCGAGCACCCCGTGGGCCAGTACCCGGGCGTCAGCGATGACGAAGCGCTGGCTTACTTCGCGCGGAAGTACGACGACGTCGTGGCCCAGATTGTCCTGCTTGAACAGCGCGTCAGCTCGAAGGCCCCCAGCACGGACATGCAGAAGACCGTGACGCACCTGCGGGAGCAGCTCGCCGAGCGCAACATGGTGGGCGACCTCCGTGCGGCCGAGGCGCGGCTGGACACCCTCTCCACCCAGATCGCCGAGCTCGAAAAGGCGGAGAAGGCCGAGCACGAGGCCGTCCGCGCGTCCGAACTTGCTGCCCGTGAGGCCATAGTGGCCGAAGCGGAACAGATTTCCGGCCAGGACCCGGCCCAGACGCAGTGGAAGACGTCCAGCGCACGGATGAACGAACTGTTCGAGAGCTGGAAGGCCGCGCAGAAGAGCGGTGTCCGCCTGGGCCGCAGCAATGAGGACGCCCTGTGGAAGAGGTTCCGCGCAGCCCGCACCGTCTTCGACCGCCACCGCCGGGCCTACTTCTCCCAGCTGGACAGCAACAACTCCGCAGCCAAGGCCGCGAAGGAAAAGCTGATTGCCGAAGCCGAGGCGCTGTCAGCGTCCACCGACTGGGGCTTCGCCGCCGGTGAATACCGCCGCCTCATGGACCAGTGGAAGGCCTCCCCGCGGGCAAGCCGCAAGGACGATGACGCCCTGTGGGCGCGGTTCCGCGCTGCCCAGGATGTCTTCTTCACCAACCGGCAGGCCGCCAACGACGAGATCGACCAGGAGTACGCCTCCAACCTCACCGTCAAGGAAGCCCTCCTGGCGGAAGCCAACGGCATCCTTCCGGTGAAGGACCTCGGTGCCGCCAAGAAGGCCCTGCAGTCCATCCGCGACCGCTGGGAGGAAGCGGGCAAGGTTCCGCGCGCGGACATGGGCCGGATCGAAGCCGGGCTCCGCAAGGTGGAGGACGCTGTCCGCCAGGCCGAGGAAGAGCAGTGGCAGCGGTCCAACCCCGAGCGGAAGGCACGCACCAACAGCGCGCTGTCCCAGCTTGAGTCTGCCATCGCCGGCCTGCAGGAGGACCTGGCCGCAGCCGAAAAGAGCGGCGACGAGCGCAAGATCAAGGCGGCCCGCGAAGCCCTCGAGGCACGCCAGGCCTGGCTCGACCAGATCCAGCGTTCGGCCAGCGAGCTTTCCTGACCCCGCGCCACCCGTAACGGGCAGGCCCGGTTCCGGTTATCCACATAACCGGAACCGGGCCTGCGGCTGTTAACGCCAAGGGGCAGGATGGATGAATGGCGACACCACCGGATTTCCCTGCTGCCCCAGGCCTTGACCACCCCTTGGGGAGCCAGGCGCCCCGCTTTCCCGAACTGTATGCGCCGGGGATGCCCTTCGCCGGCCCGGAACTGCAGTCCCTCGCCGCGGACGGCCTGCTGGCCCGGCTCCACCACAACGGCTACACGCTGCCGGAAGTACCGGGCTCGCCCCAGCTGCGGGCGCGGGCCGCTGCGGGCGGTGTCCCCCAGGCGGTCAGGCAGCGCGTCGTGGCAGGCCGGATGACGGCGGCCTGGATCTACGGGTGCGCGGCGGAGCCGGACCGGCTTGCATTGCTGGTGGATGCCAAGCGGCGTGTCTCCAGCCTGCGCAACACGCGCGGCTGCACGCTGCATGAAGTCAGGCTGGGTCCCTTCGACGTCGTCAGCTTGGGCGGGCTCATGGTCTCCAGCCCGCTCCGGACGGCGTTGGACGTGGCACTGCACGTGGACGCGGAACGCGCCATTCCTGCACTGGCGGCGCTGCTGGCGCGTCCCCAGCAGGACGTGCGGCTGCGGCTGCTGGTCCTCGCCATAGAGGCCTCGCCCCGGGTTCCGCACAAGAGGGCGGCGCTGGAGAAGCTCGCCTTCCTAGCTCCTGCGCTTGTTTCCGGTGGTGCGGTAGACGTCGAACACTCCGTCGATCCGGCGGACGGCACTCAGCACATGGCTCAGGTACTTGGGGTCACCCATCTCGAAGGCGAATTTTGAGATGGCCACCCGGTCAGTGGACGTGTGGACGCTGGCTGCCAGGATGTTCACGTGGTTGTCCGACAACACCCGCGTCACGTCGGACAGCAGCGACTTGCGGTCCAAGGCCTCCACCTGGATCTCCACGAGGAACACGCTGGACTGGGTGGGCGCCCAGTCAACGTCCACAATCCTGTCCGGCTGGTCCTTGAGGTCGGAAATGTTGGTGCAGTCCGTGCGGTGTACGGATACCCCGGATCCGCGCGTCACGAAGCCCAGGATGGGGTCCGGCGGAACGGGTGTGCAGCAGCGCGCCAGCTTGACCCAGACGTCGCCGACTCCGCGGACCACCACACCCGAGTCCGAGAAACGTGCCTTGGTGACCTGGGTGGGGATGCTGACTTCGGTGATGTCGTCGTCGGCGCTTTCCTTCCCGCCGAGGCTTTCGACGAGTTTCTCCATGACCGCCTGCGCGGAGGTGTGGCCGTCGCCAACACCGGCGTAGAGCCCGGAGATGTCCACGTACTTGAACTCTTCGGCCACCGCCGCCAATGCCTCGTGGGTCATCAGGCGCTGCAGCGGAAGGTTCTGCTTCCGCATGGCCCGTGTCAGCAGTTCCTTGCCGCGGTCGATCGCCTCTTCGCGGCGCTCCTTGCTGAACCACTGCCGGATCTTGTTCCGGGCCCGGGCGCTTTTAACGAAGTGCTGCCAGTCCTGGCTAGGCCCGGCGCCTTCGGCCTTGGAGGTGAAGATCTCCACCCAGTCGCCGTGGTTGAGCTCGCTGTTGAGCGGCACCAGCTTGCCGTTGACGCGGGCACCGATGGTCCGGTGCCCCACCTCGGTGTGCACGGCGTACGCGAAGTCGACGGGGGTGGAGCCGGCGGGCAGTGCCATGACCTCACCCTTCGGGGTGAACACGAACACTTCGCGGGCGTTGATTTCGAACCGGAGCGAATCCAGGAACTCACCGGGATCCGACGTCTCCTGCTGCCAGTCCACCAGGGACCGCAGCCATCCCATGTCGCCGTCGCGGGGGCTGCCGGGGCCGACGGCGGTGCGGTTGGGCTGGTCCTTGTACTTCCAGTGCGCGGCCACACCGTATTCCGCGCGGCGGTGCATCTCGTGGGTCCTGATCTGGATTTCCACGGGCTTGCCGCCCGGGCCGATCACCGTGGTGTGCAGTGACTGGTACATGTTGAACTTGGGCATCGCGATGTAGTCCTTGAACCTGCCGGGCAGCGGGTTCCAGCGCGAATGCATGGTGCCAAGAGCTGCGTAGCAGTCCCGGACGGAGTCCACCAGGACCCGGACACCCATGAGGTCGTTGATGTCGTCGAAGTCCTTGTCCCTGACGATCATCTTCTGGTAGATCGAGTAGTAGTGCTTCGGCCGGCCCGTGATGGTGGCCTTGATCCGGGCGGTCCGCAGGTCCTCGGTGATCTGGTCGCGGATAACGCTGAGGCTCTTCTCGCGCTCAGGCGTCCGGTCCCCCACCATCCGCACGATTTCCTCATACACCTTGGGATACAGTGCCGCGAAGGAAAGGTCTTCGAGTTCCCATTTGATGGTGTTCATGCCCAGGCGGTGGGCCAGCGGGGCGAAGATCTCCAGGGTCTCGCGCGCCTTGCGGGCGGAGGACTCGGCGGACACGAAGCGCCAGGTGCGTGCGTTGTGGAGCCGGTCAGCCAGTTTGATCATCAGCACGCGGATGTCCTTGGCCATGGCCACAACCATCTTGCGGACCGTTTCGGACTGCGCAGCCTCGCCGAAGCTCACCTTGTCGAGTTTGGTGACGCCGTCAACCAGCATCGCCACTTCCGGGCCGAAGTCCCGCCTCAGGTCATCGAGGGTGTAGGGCGTGTCCTCCACGGTATCGTGCAGGAGCGCTGCCGCCAGGGTGGTGCCGCTCAGCCCAAGCTCGGCCAGGATGGTCGCCACGGCCACCGGGTGGGTGATGTACGGGTCTCCGCTCTTGCGTTTCTGGCCCCGGTGGCTTCGCTCCGCCACGTCGAACGCACGCTGGATGAGGTCGAAATCCTCTTTGGGATTGTTGGCCCGGACAGTCCTCAGCAGCGGCTCAAGGATGGGCGAATAGGTGGCTGTGCCGCGCCCGGTCAGGCGGGCTAGCCGGGAACGGGTCCGTTCGCGGCGCCCCGGAAACGTGGCACGGGACCCGGAGTTGTCGACGGGCACCAATGAACCAGGGCGCGCTGATGCCGCGAGCCCGGTTTGCACACCGGCAGGATTCTTGTCTCCCTGTGCCGTTGGCGCTGACGCCGAACGTTCTTCCAATGAAGCACTCCTCACCACCGCTTTAATTACTTCAGTCTATTCCCCACGCCCGGCAGTTTTAAAACCGGCCCTTAAATATGCCGGGCCGGACAGCGCGATGGTTCCGCTGTCCGGCCCGGGGCCGTCTTTCAGGCCGTTGACTGGAATGATCCGGTCAGGCCTGGGCCGGCTCGGTGGAGGCGGTCCGGCCGGCCGCACCGGCACGGCGGTGCTCCACGCGCTTGGCCTGCCTGACCAGATCCGGCTCGTTCTGCCGGAGCCAGGCATACATGGGTGCAGCCACGAAAATGGTGGCGGCCGTGCCGATGAGGATGCCCACGAACAGGGCCAGCGACAGGTCCCGGAGCGTACCCGCACCCAGCAGTCCGGCGCCGATGAACAGGATGGCGCCTACGGGAAGGATGGCCACCATCATGGTGTTGATGGAACGGACCAGGGTCTGGTTCACGGCGAGGTTGACCTCCTCTGCAAAGGTGCGCCGCGTGGAGGCGTCGATGTCGGCAGTATTCTCCCGGATCTTGTCGAACACCACCACGGTGTCGTACAGCGAGTAGCTGAGGACGGTCAGGAAGCCGATGATGGCTGACGGGGTGACCTCGAAATCGCTGAGCGCGTAGACGCCGGCAGTGATGAACATGGTCACCACCATGCCCGCGATGGCTGAGAGCGACATCTTCCACGTTCGGAAGTACAGCGCCATCAGGACCGCAGCCAGCAGGACAAAGATCACCAGGCCGATCAGCGCCTGCTTGGTGACGTCGGCACCCCAGGTGGGACCCACGAACGTGGAAGTCACCTCGTTTTCCGTGACGCCGTAGGCCGCGGTCAGGCCCTCCTTGATGCGGAGGGTCTCATCGTCCGTGAGCTTGTCCGTCTGGATCCTCATGGTGGTCCCGGCGACGTTGGCAACGCGGGGGACACTGCCCGCGACGACATCCGTGACGGCCTTCTCGCCCAGGGCGGCGTCCGTGGTCTGCACGTTGGAAACCGTGAACTCGGAGCCGCCGCGGAACTCGATACCCAGGTTGAACCCGCCCTTGACCGCCGGGATGACGATGGAAAGGGCCATCGCCACGGCAGCGATGAGGAACCAGATTTTCTTGGAACCCACAAAATCGTAGGAACGCTTTCCCGTGTAGAGCTCGTTACCGAAATTGGCGAAGCCTGACATTACTTGTTCTCCTTCGCTGCCGTCTTGGAGGAGCCGGCCAGCTGCTCCTGCTTCTCCGCCAGGCGGCGTTCGGCGATGGTCATCCTGCGTTCGGCTTCGGCAGCGGCGCCGGCGTTCTTGGCGCGGACCACCGCCGGCTTGTCCTCCGGGGTGCGCAGGCGTCCGGCACCGCGGTACAGCGGCACGGCACCCAGCCGCTTGGGATCAAGCCCGGAGAGCGGGTGGCCCTCGCCGAAGAACCTGGTGCGGGCCAGCAGCTGCAGCGTGGGGTGCGTGAACATGAACACCACGATGAGGTCTGCGATGGCCGTGAGGCCCAGCGTGAAGGCGAAGCCGCGGACGTTGCCGACGGCCACGAAGTACAGGACCAGGGCGGCCAGCAGGTTCACGGCCTTCGAGGCCAGGACCGTGCGCTTGGCGCGCTTCCAGCCGTTCTCGACGGCGGACACCAGGCCGCGGCCCTCACGGAGTTCATCACGGATGCGCTCGAAATAGACGATGAACGAGTCGGCCGTCTGGCCGATCGCCACGATGATGCCCGCGACGCCGGCGAGGGAGAGCCGGTAGTTTTCCGTCCAGCCAAGGATGGCGATGGCAAGGTAGGTGAGGATACCCGCAACCACCAGCGAGGCGATCGTGACGAAACCAAGCGCCCGGTACTGGAAGAGCGAGTAGACCACCACCAGCAGCAGGCCGATCAGGCCTGCGAGGAGGCCCATGCGCAACTGCTCGCCGCCGAGGGTGGCGGAGATCTGCTGCTCGCTCTGGATTTCGAAGCTGATGGGAAGGGCCCCGAAGCGGAGCTGGTCGGACAGCGTCTTGGCCGTCTGCTCCGTGAAGCCGCCGGTGATTTGGGGCCGTCCGTCGGTGATGACGGCCAGCGACCGGGGTGCCGAGATCACCTGGTCGTCCAGGACGATGGCGAACTGGGCTTTGGGATCGGTGCCTGATTCGCCGCCGGCGGCCACATAGAACTGGTTCAGGCGTTCTGTGACCTCTTTGAACTTGGCGGTGCCCTCGTCGTCGAACTGGATGTTCACGGCCCAATCATTGGTCACGGCGCCCTGGGCGCCCTGCTGCAGCTGGAAGGACGAGGTGACAATGTTGCTGCCCTTGACCTCCACCGGACCGAGGATGTACTTGATGGCCGGCGTGGTGTCCGTGGCAGGCTCGCAGGTTACCAGCGGCTTGGCGGGATCCGAGCGTTCCTGTTCATCCTGGGCGGGGTTGTCACAATCCAGGGACTCGAACTGCCGGTAGATTTCCGGGGTGATCCAGTTGATGTCGCTGCTGTTGGCCGGCTCCGCTGTGGGCTTGGGCAGCTGATCCTCGGGAGCCCGTGACTCCTCGGGGACAGGTGCACCGGCACCGCTCAGGAGGACCGGACGGAAGTTCATGTCCGCGGAGGCCTGGATGAGGTCGCGGGTCTGGCTGGAGGGGGTTCCGGGAAGGCTGACCACCACATTCCGCCCGGACTGGGTGCTGATTTCCGCTTCGGCCACACCGGAGCCGTCAACCCGCTGGCGGATGATCGCCACGGCCTGGTTGAGCTGTTCCTCGTTGATGTCCGAGCCGCCCTCGACCTTCGGCGCCAGGATCATCTGGGTCCCGCCTTCAAGGTCCAGAGCGAGCTTGGGCGCCCAGCTTGCCTGCCCGCTGAGGGTGCCGCCGGCCAGGACAGCGGTCAGCGCGGCGATGATTACGCCGAGCCAGACCAGGACCCTGAGGCCTGGTTTCTTAGGGCCAGTTCGTGCCATTGTCGATCTTTCTCTTGATCACGGAAGAACCGCCGGTGCCTGTTGTGGCCAGCACCGGCGGCGGTCCGCAGCGGTAGAGGGTTATGCGTTCAGCGGGACTAGCTGTCCTTCTTGCCCTCATCGTTGAGGCGCTTGAGGGTTTCGTCGGGAGTTTCCACCGGCGTGGTGGCGGTGCTGCCGCCCTCACGGCCGGTCAGGGAAGAAGCATCGTCCGGAACGGCCGGCGCAGCGGGCTCCGGCTCAACGGCCGCGGGTTCGACGATCTTGGTGACAGCCTGGCGGTGGACGGTGGCGAGGTTGCCAGGGGAAAGTTCGAGGGTGACCTTGTTTTCGGCGTCGTCAACGGCGACAATCCGGCCGAAAAGGCCGAAGCTGGTCATGACGTCGACGCCGGGGCCGAACTTCGACTGGAGCTCCGCCTGCTGCTGCTGCGTCTTCTTATTGCGCCGGAACATCATGAAGATGAAAACTCCGAGCATGACGAACAGGAGAATTGACATTGGATCCAAGGGGAATTCCGTTCCTTAATTGCCGAACCGATTTTCCGGCGACGTCCGCCCCGTTCCGCCAGTGGCCGGGCTGACAGGCACAAGCCTGACGGAATCCCTTCCCCACCGAGGCGGCCAGTTGAATGGCGCCGGCGAAACATGGGCCCGGACGTGCCGAGCGTCATACCAGTCTAAGGGGAAAAACTGAAGGGAGCCTGTTATTGGCTTTCCGGGGCCCAGTCTTCGGATGCTGCGGCGGCATCGGAGTCGGGATCGAAGAGCTCCAGCTGCTCCTGCGCAAAGACTCCGGTGGGGATGGCGTAGCCGAGGTGCGTCCACGCCGGTGCCATGGCTATCCGGCCGCGTGGCGTACGGCCCAGCAGGCCTTCCCTGACCAGGAAAGGCTCCGCCACCGTTTCCACGGTCTCCGTTTCCTCGCCAACGGCGATGGCCAGGGTGGACAGCCCCACCGGCCCGCCGCCGAACTTGGTGATGAGCGCCTCAAGGACTGACCGGTCCAGGCGGTCCAGGCCCTTCTTGTCCACCTCGTACATGTCCAGTGCGGCGGACGCTGCACGGGCATCGATCTGCTCGATTTCATGGACCAGTGCCCAGTCCCGGACCCGCCGCAGCAGGCGGTTGGCGATTCGGGGGGTGCCGCGCGACCGCCCGGCAATTTCCGTGAACCCGGCCGAGTTCACCTTGAGGTCCAGCAGGCCCGCCGAACGGCGGAGGACCAGTTCCAGCTCCTGGACGGAGTAGAACTCGAGATGCCCGGTGAAGCCGAAGCGGTCGCGCAGCGGTCCGGGAAGCAGGCCGGCCCGGGTGGTGGCACCCACCAGGGTGAAGGGCGGCAGTTCCAGCGGAATGGCCGTGGCCCCGGCCCCCTTGCCCACCACGATGTCCACCCGGAAGTCCTCCATGGCCATGTAGAGCATTTCTTCGGCCGGCCGGGACATGCGGTGGATTTCGTCGAGGAACAGCACCTCGCCCTCGGACAGCGAGGAGAGGATGGCGGCAAGGTCGCCGGCGTGCTGGATGGCCGGGCCGCTGCTGATGCGCAGCGGGGCGTTCATCTCGGACGCGACAATCATGGCGAGTGTGGTCTTGCCCAGGCCGGGCGGGCCGGAGAAGAGCACATGGTCCGCGCTGCGGCCGCGCATCCGGGAGGCCTTCAGCACCAGGGACAGTTGCTTGCGCACCCGGTGCTGGCCCACGAAGTCGTCCAGGTTCTTAGGCCGAAGGGCGGCTTCGATGGCACGCTCTTCCGGCTCCTCACCTGCCGCCACCAATGACGCTTCAGCCACGGCTGCCTACGCGGTTGCCCGCCCTGGCGCCGTCCTGGCCCAGCCAGCGCAGCGTGGTCCTGAGGATTTCGGGGACGTTGCCGCGGAAGGATACCTCCGGCTCATCCGCCAGGGCTTTGTCAATGCTGGATGAGGCGTCTTTTTCGGACCAGCCGAGGCTGGTCATCGCCGCCACCACCTGGGGCTTCCATGATGCCTCTGCGGCCGTGGGGGCGGCTGCGGAACCGGCGGTGCCGTGCGGAACCAGTTTCCCGGCCAGCTCCAGCACGATCCGGCCCGCCACCTTGGGTCCGATGCCGGGCACCTTCGTGAAGGTCTTGCTGTCCCCGGTGTGCGCGGCAACCCGGATCGCTTCGGGATCGTGGACCGCCAGGACGGCAAGGGCAAGCCGCGGCCCGACGCCGCTGACGCTGAGCAGCACGTCGAACACTTCCCGTTCGTCATCAGTGGCAAATCCGAAGAGAGTCAGGGAGTCCTCCCGGACAATCAGGGACGTGAACAGCTTGCCTTCCTCGCCGGTGCGCAGTCCGCTGAGGGTCTGCGGGGTGGCGAACACGCTCATTCCGGCGCCGTTGAGGTCGATAACGGCCGTGGACAGGCCTACGTGCGCTACGGTTCCGCGGAGGAAACTGATCAAGGCCGGGGCTCCTGGTGTTGGCCGGATCCCGTGTGGGACCGGCTATCCGAACATATCTACGAATACCCTAGCAAGGGGCCGGGACATTCAGCGGGCACGCCGCGCCTTCGCCTCGGCGGCTGCCCAGGCCTGCTGCGCAGGTGTCAACGCGGAGCTGCCGGGACCGGTGGTGGCGGCAGCCGCGCCGCTCCCGGCCCGCCAGGCGTGGGTAATGGCGAGGGCCAGAGCGTCGGCGGCGTCGGCCGGACGCGGCGGCGCTTCCAGCCGAAGGATCTTGGTGACCAGCTTGGTCACGGCGTCCTTATTGGACGAGCCGCTGCCCGTCACCGCGGCTTTGACTTCCGACGGCGTATGCAGGGCCACCGGGATCCCCCGGCGGGCTGCTGCGGCGATCACCACCCCGGACGCCTGGGCCACGCCCATCACGGTACTGACGTTCAGTTGCGAAAAAACACGTTCGACGGCGAGGACCTGGGGCTCGTAGCGGTCAAGCCATTCGTCGATTGCCGTGGCGATCACCAGCAGCCGCTGGTCCAGGGTCTCCTCCGGGGAGGTGCCGACCACGCCGACGGCCACCATCGTTGCCCGCCGGTTCCGCTCGACGTCCACGACGCCGATCCCGCAGCGGGTGAGGCCGGGGTCCACCCCCAGCACACGCAGTGTCACGCGTGCGGGAAGCGGGCAGCCGGGCCCTGTTCAGCAGGCAAGGCCGGACGTCACTCTGATTCCAGGGCGGCCTGGACTTCGTCGCTGAGGTCGGCGTTGGTGTAGACGTTCTGGACGTCGTCGAGGTCCTCGAGCGCGTCGGACAGCTTCAGGAACTTGCGGGCTCCGTCCAGGTCCAGGTCCACCTGCATGGAAGGTACGAACTCCACTTCGTCGGTGTCGTATTCGATGCCGGCTTCTTTCAGCGCCTCCCGAATCGCGGGCAGGTCACCCGGCTCCGAGTGGATTTCGAAGCTGTCGCCGTTGTCCTTGACTTCCTCGGCGCCGGCATCCAGCACTGCCATCAGGACGTCGTCCTCGGAGAGGCCGTTCTTGGGCAGCGTCACCACGCCCTTGCGGGTGAACAGGTAGCTGACGGAGCCGGGATCGGCAATGGTGCCGCCGTTGCGGGAAATGGCCAGGCGCACCTCGGAGGCGGCACGGTTCTTGTTGTCCGTGAGGCACTCGATCAGCAGCGCCGAACCCTGGGGCCCGCGTGCCTCATACATGATCTCGGTGTAGTCCACCACTTCACCGGTGAGGCCGGCACCGCGCTTGATGGCACGGTCGATGTTGTCGTTGGGGACCGAGGTCTTCTTCGCCTTGGTGACTGCCAGTTCCAGGCCGGGGTTGCCGGCGAGGTCCGGCCCGCCCATACGGGCTGCAACTTCGATGTTCTTGATCAGCTTGGCGAACGACTTTGCGCGGCGGCTGTCAATGATCGCCTTCTTGTGCTTGGTCGTCGCCCATTTGGAGTGGCCTGACATGCTTTACGCTTCTCCTCTGATCATCCGGATAAAGAGTTCGTGTACGCGTTTCTCCCCAGTCACTTCCGGGTGGAAGGAGGTGGCCAGCAACTGGCCCGAACGCACTGCAACAATTCTAGCTGTCCCCGGCAGGGGGGCGGCGTGGGACGCATGCTCCGGCTCGGCGGGTTCCACCTGCGCCAGCACCTCAACGTCCGGGCCTACCCGCTCCACCCAGGGCCCGCGGATGAACACGGCGTGGACGGGCGGGACGCCCGCATCCGTGGCGCTGAAGTCCAGGCCCTTGAAGTCCAGGTCCGTTTCGAACGAGTCCCGCTGGCGGCCGAAGGCGTTGCGGCGCACCGTCATGTCCAGGCCGCCGAAGGTCTGCTGCGGGGCGCCGGAGAGGTCGGTGGCCGGGTCGGCGATGTCCGAGGCGAGCAGGATCATGCCGGCGCAGGAACCATAAACCGGCAGTCCTTCGGCAATGCGCTCCCGCAGCGGTCCGGCCAGCTCGAAGGCCCGCGCCAGCTTGTCGATTGCGGTTGATTCGCCGCCGGGAATGATGAGCCCGTCCAGGCCGTCCAGCTCCTTGGGCCGGCGGATGCCCACGGCTTCGGCGCCGGTGGCCTCAGCGGCCCGGAGGTGCTCCCGGAAGTCACCCTGGAGCGCCAGCACGCCGATCCGCAGGCCTGCACCAACGCGCGCGGAAGCGGCGGAAAGGGAATTTGTCATCCATCCAGCATACGGGCCCGCGCCCTGCCGCCGGGTCCGCCGGGAGCAGCCCGCGGCGGTTGCATGCCGTTGCTGGGATATATTCGAAACATGGTTTCCCTCAGTGTTCCGCTCGGCAAGCTGGTCCGCCGTGCCACCCGGCTCCGGGGCGGCGGCTCCGCCCTGCCGGGTCTGGTGGTCGAAAAAATCGATCCCGGCTTTATGCGGCGGACGCTCAGCACCCTCCCCCATGGCGTTGCGGTGGTGAGCGGCACCAACGGAAAGACCACCACCACCAAGATGGTGGTGGAACTGCTGGAGAGCCAGGGGCTCAAGGTCTTCACCAACCGCACCGGCAGCAATTTCACGCGCGGAGTTGCAGCTGCCCTGCTGGGTGAGGTGGACTGGCGCGGCAGGCTCGACGCAGATATCGCCGTCCTGGAACTCGATGAAGCCCACGCCGTCCACTTCGTCAACAGCGTCCCGCCCCGGTACTGCCTCCTCCTGAATGTCCTGCGGGACCAGTTGGACCGGTTCGGTGAAATCGACAAGACAGCCCAGCTGCTCCAGCAGATTGCCGCCAAGACCACCGGAACGGTGGTCTTGAACCGCGAGGACCCGCGGGTGGCAAGGATCGCCG
Organism: Arthrobacter sp. Y3221087; assembly: GCF_059089905.1. NCBI lineage: Bacteria > Bacillati > Actinomycetota > Actinomycetes > Micrococcales > Micrococcaceae > Arthrobacter > Arthrobacter sp. Y3221087. The sequence goes on along the minus strand of NZ_JBNHFE010000001.1, from coordinate 1,705,125 downwards.
ACACCCTTACCGGGCAGGACGTGAAGTACTTCGGGCTGGACGAGTCACTGCTGGGCACCTTCCCCAACGACGACGACATGCGCGCCGCCCCCGGAAGCCCCGCCCCGGCGGGCCTTTCGGAGAAGCCGGCAGCCGACGTCGTACTCCGCAAGGTGGGTGCGGACACCGCCGAATTCGAGTACGACGGCGGCACGGTCACCACGTCGATGAAGCTTCGGGGCGTCTACAACATTTTCAACGCAGCGGCCGCCCTGACCCTGGCCAGGAGCATCTGCGGCGCCGGCGCCGCCACCGCTGACCACGAAACGCTGCTGGAGGCATTGTCCCAGGTGGCGCCGGCCTTCGGACGCGGCGAGAGCCTCACCGTGGACGGCCACCCCCTGGACCTGGTGCTGGTCAAGAACCCCAGCGGTTTCCGGCTCGGCCTGAAGTCGTTCCCGGCGGGCGGTTACGCCACGATGATTGCCATCAACGACAACTATGCCGACGGCCGGGACATGTCCTGGCTGTGGGACGTGGAGTTCGATTCCCTGCGTGCGGAGGGCGTGGACCAGCTCACCGGATCCCGCGCCTACGACATGGCCCTGCGGCTGCAGTACGACGAGGTTCCTTTCGGATCGGTCCAGCCCGAGATCGCGCCGGCGCTGGCCGCCTTCATCCGGGAAGCTTCGGGCAAGCCCAAGCGGATCTTCTGCACCTACACCGCCATGCTGGCCATCCGCCGCGAACTGTCCAAGATCACCGCCGTGGAGGTTGTCGCGTGAGTTCCGAAACACCCGCCACCGGACCCGTTGAAGGACAGGGCAAGGGCACCCTCCGCGTGGTCCAGCTCTACCCGCGGGACATGAACATCTATGGCGACTGGGGCAACGCGCTGGTCCTGCAGCGCCGCATCAGCTGGCACGGCTACACGCCCGAGCTGCTTGAATACAACGTGGGCGACCCCTTCCCGGAAGACGTGGACATCATCGTGGGCGGCGGGGGCCAGGACAGCGGGCAGCTCGTCATCCAGGACGACCTCCAGGCCCGGGCCCCCGAGCTGAAGGGCCTGGCGGAGGACGGCGCCCCCATGCTGCTGATCTGCGGCCTCTACCAGCTCTTCGGACGGTTCTTCAAGACCCGCACTGGTGCCGTCATCCCCGGCATCGGCGTCCTCGACGTCGAGACCCACGGCACCGACGAACGGCTGATCGGCAACGTCAAAGTCTCCACGCCCGAGTTCGGCGAAGTCCTCGGCTACGAAAACCACAGCGGCCAGACCACGCTGGGAGAGGGTGTCCGACCCCTGGGCACCACCGCCAAAGGGACCGGCAACAACAGCAGGGACGGGCATGAGGGCGCGCGGTACCGGAACATCGTTGCAAGCTACCTGCACGGTTCGCTGCTGCCGAAAAACCCCGCCATCGCCGATTTCCTGATCCGCACGGCGGCGGAGCGCAGGTATGGAACGTTCGAGCCCGGCCACCCGGACGACAGGTTTGCCGAGCTTGCAAGGGAACACGCAGCCCGGCGTCCCCGCTGAACCGCCTACGGCTCGCGGCTGATGAGGAGTTCGTGGGCTCCGGCAGCCGCTGCCCCCATCGACTCCACCACTGCCTGCGTGCGCTGCCGGGTTGCGGCGTCCGCTTCCGGCCCTGCGCAGGGACCCTGCGGCGCGTCCGAAGCCACCGAACACCAGCGGTAGGGATCGCGGACAATGACCGACGGCGCCCACGCGAGATCGGTGACGGTCCACTTATCGGAACCGTCCTGGCCGAACTGTGCCCGGACCAGCAGGCCTTCGTTGTTCACCACGTACCAGGGCGAGAGTTCCGTGACCCCGTTGCCCAGCCCGTAGACGATCCAGGTTCCGTTGTAATTCTCGATCGGCAGGACCGAGTGCGTGTGGTGCCCGTACACCAGGTTGAACTGGCCGCTGTCAGCCAGCGCGTGGGCAACCTCCTGCTGCTGGGCGTTCGGTGCGCTGGCGTACTCGTCGCCGGCGTGCATCGCGCCCAGGACGATGTCCGCGCCCAGGGCCCTGGCCTTCTCCGCCTTGGCGATCATGGCCGGCGCGTCCAGCATGTCCACCTGCCACGGGTACTCGGCGGTGAGTCCGTTGAGCCCGTAGGTGGCCTGGATGACAGCCACTTTGGCGGCCGCAGTTTCCAGGATCAGGATCCCCTGCGACTCATTCTCAGTGCGATACGAGCCTGTGTGCTTGAGGCCCGCCGCGTCCAGGGCGTCGAGGGTGCGCAGCAGCCCGTCGGTGCCGCGGTCGATGGTGTGGTTGCTCGCCGTCGTACATGCCTGGTAGCCCACCGCCTTTGAAGCCGAGATGATCTGCGGCGGGACGTTGAAGGAGGGATAAGCGGAGAATGGCCCCTCCGGTCCGGCCACCGGCGTTTCCTGGTGGCAGATGGCAAGATCGCTCCTGCTGATGTAGCGGCGCTGGCCCTCCAGCAGCGGCACAAAATCAAGGCCGGGTTTTCCAGCGGCGGCGGCATCCTGCTGCGCCTGCTGCCACAGCTCGGTGTGGACCAGCATGTCGCCGGTGACCAGGACCGAGGTGCACCGCTGCACCGGGCACGCAGGCCCCTTCCCGGGAGTGGGAACCGGTGTGGGCGTGGCGTCAGGGGGCGGCGTCCCGGTTTGCTCGCCTGTACCAGGCCGGGCAGTACCAGGCTGGACCGATTCGGCCGGCTGCTGCGGCGTACCGTTCTGTTCAGCGAGCAGGCCGCAGCCCGCCAGCACACCTGTCAAGCCCAGCGCTCCGGCCAACGACAATGCCACGACGCGGGCGCGCCAGCGCCCGGCCGCCCCGGCAGCTATGGTCCCCATACCCGTCATTGTAGGGATGGCTGCCGCCGGCAAACGGCATTGTTGCCACATTGAGAAGCGTGGCTTGCTGTGAAAGGTTTACCCCATGACGAACCCCCTCCTGGCTCCCAGCCTCCTCCCCTATGGACTCCCCCCGTTCAGATCGATCGAGGATTCGCACTACGCCGAAGCCATCGAAGCCGGACTGGCCGAACACCTCGCTGAGATCCAGGTGATCGTGGATAACCCTGAGCCTGCCGATTTCGAGAACACGGTGGTGGCGATGGAACGGTCCGGGCGGTTGCTGGAGCGGGCTGCGGCGCCGTTCTTCACCCTGGTGTCAGCCGACGCGTCTGAACGGATCCGGCAGCTGGAAACCGAATTTTCGCCGCGGTTTTCCGCACACCAGGATGAGGTCTTCCTGAACCGTGCACTGTTCGAAAGGTTCGCTTCCGTTGATGCCTCCGCACACGATCCCGAGCAGGCCCGCCTGCTGGAGGAGTACCTGAAGGAGTTCCGCCAGTCCGGCATCCAGCTGGACGGGCCTGGGCAGGAGCGGCTCCGGGCAATCAACGCCGAGTTGGCCCGCCTTGGCACGGAGTTTGGCCAGCGGGTCAAGGAAGGCATGAAGTCAGCTGCCCTCCTGCTGGACAGCCCTGCCGAACTTGCGGGCCTGCCGGCGGATGACGTGGCCAGTGCTGCGGAAGCGGCCCGCGAAGCGGGACACGATGGCAAGTACCTGCTTACCCTCGTCCAGCCGGGAAACCAGCCTGCCCTTGCCTCGCTGGCGGACCGGAGCGTGCGGCGCCGCCTGTTTGAGGCGTCGGTTGCGCGCGGCAGCAGCGGCGGGGAACTGGATGTCCTTGACCTCGCGCGCCGGATGGCCGGCCTGCGGGCCGAGAAGGCGTCCCTCCTGGGATACGCCAACTACGCCGAACTGGTGGTGGACCGGCAGACCGCTCCGGACTTCGGGGCCGTCCAGTCCATGCTTGGCCGGCTGGCGCCGGCAGCCGTCCGGAACGCCGACGCCGAGGCAAAGGCACTGGCCGGCGTCGCGGGCCATCCGCTGGAAGCCTGGGACTGGGCCTACTACTCCGCGAAGGTCCGGAAGGAAAGGTACGACGTCGACGAGCAGGCGCTCCGGCCGTATTTCGAGCTGGACACGGTGCTGGTGGACGGCGTGTTCCATGCCGCCACCTCCTTGTACGGCATCACCTTCCAGGAGCGGACTGACCTTGCCGGCTACCATCCCGACGTCCGGGTCTGGGAGGTCCGCAACGAGGACGGGAGCGGGCTGGGACTGTTCTTGGGCGACTACTACAGCCGGGAGTCCAAGCGCGGCGGCGCGTGGATGAATTCCCTCGTGGACCAGTCAGGCCTGCTGGGCACCCGCCCCGTGGTGATCAACAACCTAAACATTTCCAAGCCGCCGGCGGGCGAACCCACGCTGCTGACCCTGGACGAGCTCCGCACGGCGTTCCACGAGTTCGGGCACGCCCTGCACGGGCTCCTGTCCAACGTCACGTACCCCAGGTTCTCCGGCACGTCCGTCCCCCGGGACTTTGTGGAGTATCCGTCGCAGGTCAACGAGATGTGGATGATGTGGCCGGAGGTGCTGTCCAACTACGCCCGGCACCATGTCACCGGGGAACCGCTTCCGCAGGACATCGTGGACCGCCTGGAAGAATCCCGGCTCTGGGGTGAAGGCTTTGCCACCACGGAATACCTCGGCGCGGCGCTGCTGGACCTGGCCTGGCACACGCTGGAGCCGGGCAACGTCCCGGAGGACGCGCTCGAGTTCGAGGCGAAGGCCCTCGCGGCAGCGGGGATCGCCCATCCGCTGATTCCGCCGCGGTACCGGACGGGCTATTTCCAGCACATTTTTGCGGGTGCGGGGTACGCCGCCGGCTACTACTCCTACATCTGGAGTGAAGTGCTGGATGCCGAAACGGTGGACTGGTTCAGCGAGAACGGTGGCCTCACCCGGGCAAACGGCGAACGGTTCCGCCAGGAGCTCCTCTCGCGCGGCAACAGCCGCGACCCGCTCGAGTCCTTCCGCAACCTCCGCGGCCGCGAAGCCAGTTTGGAACCCCTGCTAAAGCGCCGCGGCCTCGAGTAAAAGCTCCCCCTACCCCAATTAAAAGAAGTACGACGCCGGTCCCCCACCCACAGAGGGCAAGGAACCGGCGTCGTCATCACTTAGGCGAAGCGACCCGCAGCGACGGACGGTGCTGTCCGTTAGCGTGCGTAAAAGGGGCCCAACCTCAGCCACCGCCCATATGGCGGCAGCGGGAGGCGGGGAATAGCACGCAGAGGACCGCGCCGTTCGGCGCGCCACACAGAGTGGAAATTACCAGCCGCGCTCGGCCAGGCGGTGCGGCTGGGGGATCTCGTCTACATTGATACCCACCATGGCTTCGCCCAGGCCGCGGGAGGCCTTCGCGATGACGTCAGGATCGTCGAAGAAGGTGGTGGCCTTCACGACGGCGGCCGCGCGCTGGGCAGGGTTGCCGGACTTGAAGATGCCGGAGCCGACGAACACACCGTCGGCACCGAGCTGCATCATCATCGCGGCGTCGGCCGGGGTGGCGATGCCGCCGGCGGTGAACAGCACCACGGGAAGCTTGCCGGTGGAGGCGACTTCCTTGACCAGTTCGTACGGTGCCTGCAGTTCCTTGGCCGCGACGTAGAGCTCGTCCTCGGGCAGGGCGGCGAGCTTGAGCAGCTCGGCACGGATCTGCCGCATGTGCGTGGTGGCGTTGGAGACGTCGCCGGTGCCGGCTTCGCCCTTCGAGCGGATCATGGCCGCGCCCTCGTTGATGCGGCGCAGCGCCTCACCAAGGTTGGTGGCACCGCAGACGAAGGGAACGGTGAAGTTCCACTTGTCGATGTGGTTGGTGTAGTCGGCCGGGGTGAGGACCTCGGACTCGTCAATGTAGTCGACGCCGAGGGACTGCAGGACCTGGGCTTCGACGAAGTGGCCGATCCGGGCCTTGGCCATGACCGGGATGGACACGGCGTCGATGATCTGGTCGATCATGTCGGGATCGGACATGCGGGACACGCCGCCTTGGGCGCGGATGTCGGCCGGGACGCGTTCGAGCGCCATGACAGCAACGGCACCGGCGTCTTCGGCGATGCGGGCCTGTTCGACATTGACGACGTCCATGATGACGCCGCCCTTGAGCATCTCGGCCATGCCGCGCTTCACGCGGCTGCTGCCCGTGACGCTGTTCGCGGAGGAACCGGCCTCGCTGCTTACATCAGGTGTAGACACAAAAACCCCTATGGGTAGATAGATGACCTTCGCCGGGCGTGCAGGCGGCAAGTGCCGGACTGTGCACACACGGATAGTGCCGGATCCATTGACCGGGCAGTCCTAATACTAGTCCCACCGGGGCCGGGCGGCTTAATCATGCTTAATCAGCGGGCGTCGGTTCCGCCTGTGCCTGCCGGCGGACGGACAACACGCGCTGCACAACGGTGATGAAGCTGGCCAGGGCGAGCAGCGCGAGGGTGGCCAGGAGCACCACGGGTGGCAGGCCCAGGCCGGTCAGGCCGGTAACCACCAGCACTGAAACCAGGCGTTCCGCACGCTCGGCGATTCCCACGTTCGCGGTGAACCCGAGAGACTCCGCCTTGGCCCTGGCATAGGACACCACCATGCCAAGGACCAGGCAGATCATGGCAGCAACTGCTATGGGGGTATCCGCCCCGCCCGTGAAGAACCAGATGGCCAGGCCGGCAAAGAGCGCGCCGTCGGCGATGCGGTCCAGGGTGGAGTCGAGGAAGTTTCCCCACCGGCTTTTCACATCCTGCATCCTGGCCATGATGCCGTCCAGGACGTCGGAGAAGATGAATGCGGTGATGAACAGTGTTCCCCAGAACAGCTGCCCCAGGGGATAGAACACCAGGGCGCCCACAACAACTCCGGCAGTGCCAATGACGGTAACGGCGTCCGGAGAGACGCCCATCCTCAGGAGCCAGCGGGCCAGCGGGGTAAACAGCGCGGTGAAGAATCCGCGGGCGTGCCTATTCAGCATCCGTCTCCCCGGGCCAGGCGTCGGCCACCTGCTGGCGGACCTCGTCGAGGGTCTGCGTGATGGCCTTGGTCTGGGCGATGATCGGGAAGAAGTTCCCGTCCCCGCCCCAGCGTGGAACCACGTGCTGGTGCAGGTGGGCGGCGATGCCGGCACCGCCCACCACGCCCTGGTTCATCCCCAGGTTGAACCCGCCGGGGTTCGCCACTTTCCGCAGCACGCGCATGGCGGTCTGGGTGAGGTCGGCAAACTCAGCGGTTTCCTCAAGAGTCAGGTCCGTGTAATCAGGAATGTGGCGGTAGGGGCACACCAGCAGGTGCCCCGGATTGTAGGGGAAGAGGTTCAACACCACGTAGCACGTCTTGCCGCGGTGGACGATGAGCGCATCCTCGTCCGTGCGGCCCGGCCCCAGGCAGAAAGGGCAGTCGTTTTCGTTCTTGAACTGGTGCTGGCCGCCCTTGATGTAGGCCATGCGGTGCGGAGTCCACAGGCGCTGGAAGGCGTCGGGGACACCGGCGAGGGCAAAATCGTCGGTAACGCCGGCATCCCCTGGATACCCTGCGCCTGTGTTCTCCTGCACGCTGCTGGTTCCGTTCCGCTAGCTGGTCCGGTTACGGACGGCTTCCGTGATCCGCTTGATTGCCTCGGCCACCGGAACACCGTTGTCCTGGCTTCCGTCACGGAAGCGGAAGGACACGGCACCTGCCTCGGCGTCGTCCCCGCCGGCAATCAGCACGAACGGGATCTTGTCCTTGCTGGCCGTGCGGATCTTCTTCGGGAAGCGGTCCGACGACGTATCCACCTCGGCACGGATGCCTGCCGCCTTAAGCTGGTCGACGACGTCGAACATGTACTCGTTGAAGGCTTCCGCAACGGGGATGCCCACCACCTGGACGGGCGCCAGCCAGGCCGGGAACGCGCCGGCGTAGTGTTCGGTCAGCACGCCCATGAACCGCTCCACGGAGCCGAAGAGCGCGCGGTGGATCATCACCGGCCGCTGCCGGCTGCCGTCCGCTGCCTGGAACTCCAGTTCGAAGCGCTCGGGCAGGTTGAAGTCCAGCTGGATGGTGGACATCTGCCAGGTGCGGCCCAGGGCGTCCTTGGCCTGCACAGAGATCTTGGGTCCGTAGAAGGCTGCTCCGCCCGGGTCCGGAACAAGTTCCAGCCCCGACTCCTGCGCAACCTCGGCGAGGGTCCTGGTGGCCTCTTCCCAGGCGGCGTCTTCGCCGACATACTTTTCCGGGTCCTTGGTGGAGAGCTCCAGGTAAAAGTCGTTCAGGCCGTAGTCCTTGAGCAGGTCCAGGACGAACGTCAGGGTCTTGGTGAGCTCGTCCTTCATCTGTTCGCGGGTGCAGTAGATGTGGGCGTCGTCCTGTGTCATGCCGCGTACCCGGGTGAGGCCGTGGACGACGCCGGACTTCTCATAGCGGTAAACGGATCCGAATTCGAACAGGCGCAGGGGCAGTTCCCGGTAGGACCGGCCGCGGGACCTGAAGATCAGGTTGTGCATGGGGCAGTTCATCGGCTTCAGGTAGTAGTCCTGGGCCGGCTTGCGCACGGTGCCGTCCTCGTTCAGTTCGGCGTCCACCTGCATGGCAGGGAACATGCCGTCCTTGTACCAGTCGAGGTGGCCGGAAACCTCGTAGAGGTGGCCTTTCGTGATGTGCGGCGTGTAGACGAACTCGTAGCCCGCCTCGACGTGGCGCTGGCGTGAGTAGTCCTCCATCTCCTTGCGGATGATGCCGCCCTTGGGGTGGAAGACGGGCAGGCCGGAGCCCAGCTCGTCCGGGAAGGAGAAGAGGTCCAGTTCCGAGCCGAGCTTCCGGTGGTCGCGGCGTTCTGCCTCGGCGAGCCGCTCCTGGTACGCCTTGAGCGCGTCCTTGGTGGGCCAGGCGGTGCCATAGATGCGCTGCAGCTGCTGGTTCTTCTGGTTGCCCAGCCAGTAGGCGGAGGATGACCGGGTCAGGGCAAAGGCGTTGGAGATGAGCTTGGTGTTGGGCAGGTGTGGCCCGCGGCAGAGGTCGCACCAGACGGTGGTGCCGTCCTTGCGCTCCACGTTGTCGTAGATGGTGATGTCACCGGCACCCACCTCGACGTTCACGCCTTCACCGGCCTCGGCGGCATCGTTCTTCTTGCCCAGCAGCTCCAGCTTGTAAGGCTCGTTCTTCATGGCCTCACGGGCTTCGTCCTCGTTGACCACGCGGCGGACGAACTTCTGGTTCTGGTTGATGATCTTCTGCATCATCTTCTCGAGGGTCTTGAGGTCCTCGGGGGTGAATGGCTCTGCGACATCGAAGTCGAAGTAGAAGCCGTCGGTGATGTAGGGGCCGATTCCCAGCTTGGCGTCCGGCCGCAACTGCTGGACTGCCTGGGCCATGACGTGGGCGGTGGAGTGGCGGAGCACGTTCAGCCCGTCAGGGGAATCGATGGTGACGCCTTCGACGTCGGCGCCCTCGGGAAGTTCCTGGTCCAGGTCCTTCAGTTCGCCGTTGACGCGGGCCACAACTACATCGCGGCGCTCAAAGAAGAGTTCCGCACCGGTTGTCCCGGTAGTCACCTTGGTCTCTTCGCCATCGACGACGAGGGTGATCTGCTGGGCATCTGACACGGGTGTCTCCTATTCAAAGTTCAGGCTTCATAGCTTGTGGCGTACGGGGACCACAGCCAGCCATCGTCAATGCTATCTGTTCGGTGATAGGCCGACCAACGCGGCGCACGGCAGTGTCAGCCGTTGAATCCGGTAATGGCGAGGCTTCTGCTGATCCCTTCCAGCGGATGTGGCACGTCCGGCGCCTGGGCTGCGGGATCCGGGAACGGCAGGGTTTCGGTCCGGCCCAGGTCCCAGGCCATGCTGGCACTCAAACTGATTCCCCGGGGACCGGTCCGCCGGGTGGTACCCCTGATCAGGAGCAGCCGGGTGCCGAACAGGAGCATCCCAGCTTTTTCCTGGGCCTCGTGGAAGAAGACAGAATCAACACAGCCGGTGCCGTCGTCGATGCTGATGAACACCACCCGCCTGCCGCCCCGCATGGGAGGCGTCTGGGTGGCCACACGCACCCCGGCCACCAGGACCTCCGTACCGTTGCGCAGGCCCAGCAGTTTGTCTGCGGTGGTGACGCCCAGCCTGTCCAGCAGGGGCCGGTGGCTGTCCATCAGGTGGGTACTGACGTCCACCGCCATCAGGTCAAGCTCTGCCCGGACGTTTTCCACCAGGGTTGGTTCCGGCAGTCCCGGGGCGACATTCCGCAGTTCAACATCCCCAAGGGGCAGCGGTAACTGTCCCTCCAGGACCTCGACGCCTTTCCTGCTGCTGCCGGAGGCCTGGAGCTTCTGCAGATGCTGCACCAGGTCAGCCCGGTTGGCAGTACCTCCCGCCTCCCGGTGCAGCGAATCGAAGGCACCCAGCTGCGCGAGCCTTTTGATGTTTGGCTTGCTGATTTTCGACCTTGCCCGGAGGTCGGCCAGCGAACCGTAGGGCTGTCCGGCAACGATTCTCTTCAACTCTGTCCTGGAGAGCCCGTAAATACCGTTGAGGCTCAGCCGGATACCGAGTTTTCCTGCGTCAGGGCCGGACTGGACCCGCTCCACCCGGTACTCGGCCTTGCTGAGGTTGATATCAAGAGGAAGGATCGGGATGCCCAGCCTTCTCGCCTCGGCAACCAGCAGCCGTTTGGGGTACATGCCCGGATCGTGCTCCCACAGCCCGGCAAGGAATGCCTCGGGATGGTGGGTTTTCAGCCAGGCTGACTGGTAGGTGGGCACAGCGAAGGCCGCACCGTGGGCTTTGCAGAAACCGAAGCTGGCAAAGGATTTGAGGGTGTCCCAAACCTTGTCAACGACGTCCGCTGAATACCCCTTCACTTTTGCCTTCCTACGGAAATAATCTTCGACGCCGGCTTCGCCCTCTTCGCTGCTCAGGGCCCTGCGGAACTCGTCCGCTTTGGCCAGGCCGCACCCGGTCATGACGTCGAACGTCCTCAGGATCTGCTCGTGGAACACGGTCACGCCGTGGGTTTCCGCCAGCACCGGTTTCAGGTCAGGGTGGGGGTAGACCTCCGGGGCAAACCCGTGCCGGTGTTCAAGGAAGGGCCGCACCATATCCGACTTCATGGGCCCGGGCCGGAACAGCGAAATATCGATGATGAGGTCGTTGAATTCACGCGGGGCCATCTTGCCGATCAGCTCGCGCTGGCCCGGTGATTCGATCTGGAAGCAGCCTAAAGTGTGCGTGCTGCGGATCAGTTCGTAGGTGGGCTCATCATCGAGCGGCACGGCGTTGAGGTCGATGTGGCCGTTGTCAGCAATATAGGCCGGCCCCGAACCATCCGCCCCGGCAGGGTGCCGGCCGGCAGCAACAACTTCATTCTTTGAAGGATGGATCCGGATGATTTCCCGGACCGCGAATGCCATGGCGCTTTGCATCCGCACACCCAGGACGTCGAGCTTCAGCATGCCCATGGGGTCCATGTCGTGCTTGTCGAACTGGCTCATGGGCAGCCCCAGTCCGCTGGGCTGTACCGGGGTGCGGTCCAGGAGCGTGGCGTCGCCGAGGATCACCCCACAGGGATGCATGGAGATGTGGCGTGGCAGCCGGTCAAGGCGTTCGGTCAGGTCCACCAGCAGATCGAGCTGTTGGTTGCCGTCGACATCGCGCTGCTCAACCCTTCCGGCAAGCTCCTTGAGTTCGGGCTTTTCCTGCAGCGCTTCACGGAACTTGCGGGCTGAGAAGCGCCACAGCTGCTTGGCGATCTCCCCCACTTCGCCGTCATCCATGCCGAGTGCCATACCGGCATCGCGTACCGCTCCCCTGGCCCGGTAACCGTTCTGCATGCTCATCAGCGTGACCCGCTCGGCACCGAACCGCTCGAAGATCCGCCGGTAGACGTTGTGGCGCTCGGCACTTTCGACGTCGATGTCGATGTCCGGCAGGGTTGCCCGGTCCTGGGAGAGGAAACGCTCGAAGATCAGGTCATGCTGGAGGGGGTTCACGTGGCTGACATCGATGAGGTAGTTCACAAGGCTGGAAGCGCCGGATCCGCGGGCCGCAGCCCGGACGCCCATGTCCTGGATCATCCGGGAAACCTCTGCCACTGTCAGGAAGTAGGAGGAAAAACCGAGGTTCCGGATGATGCCCAGTTCATGCTCAAGCCGGGACACCATGGTGCTTTCCGCCGCCCCGCTGATGCCTGGAAACCGCCTGCCGATCCCTGCATTGCAACGCTCCACCAGCTCCTGGTGCGGGTCCTGGCTGATTCCCAGCACGGCTGTCTCCGGCACAACAGGCTGCTTCCACCCCATGTCGGCAGCGGGATCAATCCGGCACAGGTTGGCGAGCGCCTCGGTCTGCGTCATCAGCTGCTTAAGGTCAGCGGCACCGTAACCTGCGGCGGCGATGATTTCCTTGCCGAGCAGGAGCATCTGGTCAGCAGACTTTAGCCAGCCCTGGCCGGTGGGTTGAAGCAGCGGTTCGGTGGCGAGCTCCGGAAGCGATTTCAGGGTCCTTGCCGAATCAAGAACGTCAGCTGTGGGTGCGCCGTCCGCAGCACAGTACCGGACTGCGTTGGTCAGGATCGCCGGTACGTGGTGTTCCTCGGCAAGCCGGAGCATGCGGACTGCGTGGGCAGTGCTCAATGGTGACCCCGGGGCGCTGAGCTGGGAGACAATCTCTGCCACCACCGTCCCGCCTGGCATGGCATCCAGCCATTGCTTAAAAAGGGTACGCGGGCGGAGATAGCGCCGGCCTCCCATTGCCCGGCCAACATCCGAATCAGGGCCGATCAGGACAGTCAGTACCGGCTTGAGGGTCTGGGGATCAAGCGTCCGGGAGGCAAGTTCGGCACGAGTCACGGCAACCGGCACCGCTCCCCCGGCTTTTCCCGTTGTCCGTGCGTGGGCATCGGAGATCAGGCGGCACAAGGCCCGATAGCCGGCACCGTTGTTGTGCCCGCGGGCAAGGACAACCACCCTGCCTGCCACCTGGGTACGGTGGTCGCCGTCGTCGTCAAGGACCGCAAGGTCAACTCCCACGATGGGATCCAAACCGGCAGCCATGCAGGCCTTAAGGTGCTTGATGGTTCCATACAGGCCGTCGCGGTCCGTGCAGGCAAGGGCGGTGGCGCCGTCCGCGGCGGCAGCCTGTGCCAGTTCATCCGGCCAGGAAACCCCATAGTGGGCGCTGAATGCGGTGGAGACGTGAAGGTGCGTGAAGCTCATGCTGTTCTGGGCCGGAGGGCATCATGGATCCGCACGAGCCGCCAGCGGCCACTGCGGATATGGCGGGAAAGGTCAAGGGTCAGTGGTTCACCGTGCGCCGTGCTTCCGGCGGCTCCCCCCGGGGACGGCAATACCTGCACCCGCCAGATTTCATGGTCCACCACCCCGGGACCGCTCCCCAAAGGCGCCCTGCTGTCTTCCGCCCACCACTGCCGGCGCTCATACCAGCGCAGTGGTTCGGCACAGACATCGTAGGACCTGCCGGCCCAGACAAGGCTTACAGGCTGGCCCTCAGGAGAGCACAGGACATCAACGGATTCGCTGAACATGCCCATGGCGCCTCCCGGAATAACCTAACCCTATTCGAATATGTGTTCGAACAGTTCAAGTCTACGCCCGGTTCAGCCCAATGCATAGAAAGGGGCCGCAGGGCTTCTCCGCCGTTACCGGACAAGGGGGTGGACGGAGCGGAAAGCAGGGAGCAGGATGGAGCCATGGAAACCCAAGACGCACTCCTCAAGCAGGCAAGCCTCAAGGCACAGGACTCCACCCTCGTGGCCACCTTCGACATCGACGGCACCATTCCAGGGTCCGGCGCATATGTCGTGGGACTGGTCGGGGCCACCCCGGATTATTCGTCGCAACGGCGGCTGTGCATTGAGTTCATGAACGGGCAGGCCATTGCCTTCTACTCGTTCAACCGCGAACAGGGCATTGAGGAGAACTACGACCTGTCAGGTGTATCGCACTCCGAAAACACCATTACCGGGCAGTTTCCCAAGGCAGCCATCAACGGGCTGGGGCAGGGGCATGTCATCTCCGCCTTCAGTGAGGCGGACGGCCGGGAATTCCAGTCCGGCGTCCCGGTAGAGGAAGCCCTGTAAGGCTTCCTCTTTTTTCTTGCCCTGGCGCGGGGTTCAGCTGGATTCTTTGTGGACCCGCATCTCGAGTTCAATGAAGCCCGAGATCATGGCCCGGTACGTGGATTCCACGATGTCCGGGTCAATGTCCTTCTTCTCAGCGGCCGAACGGACGTGTTCGATAATCCGTTCCACGCGGTCGGGCGCACGGACCTCCGCGTCGTCGCCCTTCAGGGTGCCGGCGATGCGAATCAGCCGTTCGCGGCGGGCGATGAGGGTGACGATCTGTTCATCCACCTCATCCACAGCAACCCGGACGGCAGCGAGCTGTTCTTTGTCGGCCAAAGCGTCCCGATCGTTTCCTTGAATAGTTGCCATCGTCTGACAGTATCGAAGCATGCAGCCAAGAGTCGACTTCATTTCACTGGGCGTCCGCAGCGTTCCAGCGTCCAGGGCGTTCTACGTGGATGGCCTGGGCTGGCCGGTCCACAAGGAGGTTGCCGGGGACGTGGTGTTCATCCAGGTCAACCATGGCCTGGTGCTTTCACTCTGGGACGCGGGGCAGATGCAGGCGGAAGCAGGCGTCAGCGCCCCGGGGCCGGTCCCCTGCATCACCCTCAGCCAAAACCTGGCGAGCGTTGAGGAGGTGGACCAGGTAATGGCGGAGGCGGCGGCCGCGGGTGCCGCCATTGTGGCCGAGCCGGTCACCCAGCCGTGGGGCGGCTATACAGGGTACTTCGCGGACCCGGACGGTTTCCGCTGGGAAGTGGCGTACAACCCCACCTGGGCCGTGGACGACGACGGTTCAGTCACCGTCTAAGTCAACGCCGCCGGGGCGGGACTCCTAGAACAGCGCCTCCACGGGCCTGATCAGTTCCGGACCGTTGTTGCGCACGTTGCCCACTTCCTTGCCCACCGACTCCACGCGCCAGTCCGCAGCAACGTCCTTGACGCCGGACCGCACGAGGTCCACCAGGCCGGCGGCATCATCAGCTTCCGGGTCCAGCCAGGCCTGCATGGTGGCCTTGGCCATGGGCAGCGGAACCCGGTCATGCAGGGCAGTGAGCTTCCCGAACACTGTCGATTCTGATCCCGGGGGCGGTGTGTCCGTTGTCAGGATGGAGGTGGAAAGCATCCACTGCCCGGGCTCGCCGGCCGGCACGGAGGGGTCCCTCCACCATTCGTAGAGGCCGGCAAAGACCAGGCCCCCGTTTTCCCCGGGATGCACGTAGTAGGGCTGCTTGGTCTTCCCCGGGCCCTGCTTCCATTCGTAGTAACCGTCCGCCGGGACTGCACAGCGCCGCGACTGGACAGCCTTACGGAACGCCGGCTTCTCCAGCACGGATTCGCTTCTGGCATTGATCATCCGGGAACCGATGCCCGGATCCTTCGCCCAGGAAGGGACGAGCCCCCAACGGGCCACATGCAGCTGCCGGACCTGCCTGCGCTCCGGCCCGTCATCCACCAGCCGTCCCAGGACGATGGGGACGTCGTCAGTGGGTGCCACATTCCACGACGGCGGAATGCTCACCTCGTCCTCCAGCTCGGCGTCGAATTCCGCCAGGAGGTCCCCCACAGCACGTGCCATTACATAGCGTCCACACATGGCTCCAGCATGCCATCGGCGACATCTGCTGTCATCCGGCCGTCCGGGAAGCCGCGGGCGCACGGGAATAGGGGGAGGCACGCTACCGTTGACAGGAACGGAACCTTACATCGACACAGAGGAGACCCCTGTGGATTTCACTCCCGAATCCGGCACCATCACCATGTTCTCCACCACCTGGTGCGGCTACTGCAACCGGCTGAAGAAGCAGCTGGATGCGCAGGGCATCGGCTACACGGAGATCAACATCGAGGAAGTGGATGGCACCGCCGAACTCGTGGAGCAGCTGAACGGCGGCAACCGCACCGTTCCCACCGTCCTGTTCCCGGACGGTTCGGCAGCGACCAACCCGTCAGCAGCCGAGGTCAAGGCGCGCCTGGCGGCATAAGCACGGCCGGCCGCACACACTTTCGCGATGCGGGTCATGCCCCCAGGCTGCTGAAGGAAGCAGACTCCAGGGCGGCATGGCCCGCATACGTTTGCAGCAGCGCGTCCTCCACGGCCTGGACGGTGGCACCGGGCACCAGGTCTTCGACGGCGCCCGCAGTGGCAGGATCCCATTCAAGCCCCAGGGCGGCGTAGCTGTCCGTCAGGACTTTCCGGATCGGGGCGGAGTTTTCCACCACGATGACGGAGCTGAACAGCCAGCCGCCCGCCACGACCCGCTGGGCCGTGCCCACGAGCTTGATCCGGTGTGAGGAATCGTCCGGGTGTGTTCCGTGGACGCTGAACTCGCCCGGGCAGTACTCCCCCGGTATTTCCCCCACGGCGGCGTGGACGCCGACCACCTGCAGTGCCTGGGCGAACAACTCCCCGAAGTACCCGAAGCGGGTTTTGGAGCCGGCGATCGCATCCGCGTCCGGCTCGATGTGGTCCACCACCAGGGTCCCCTGGTGATAGGCAGCGGCGCGTCCGCCGGCCCTGCGGACCAGCGGTTCAAAGCCGTTGTCACGGCAGGCACGGGCCGCTGCTTCAAACCCCGGCAGGCGGGTGTCCCGCTGTCCGAACGCCACGGTGGGGGCGGGACGGTAGAGCCGAAGGGTGGGGCCGAGCTGTCCCGACCTGGCCTTTGCCAGGAGCTCCAGCCCGAATTCCAGGTCCCGCCCCGCTCCCAGCGAAACTTCCTGCCGCACCACAGTCAGCGTGCGCGTTTCCTGAACGGGGTGGTGCATGGTGCCGGGCTCCCTTATGGTCATCTCGCAGTTCCTTGTTGAACTGCCGGCGGACAGGCCAACCCTAGGTTACGCCGTCGCCTTCCACATCATTCACAGCCCGCGGCGGCCCCCCCCCACACACACACAGGCCCGACAGCAATCCGGGCAGCAATCCGGCCACCACCAAGTCCCACGGATCAGCAGCCGGTCAGGTTCGGCGCAGTGTCAAAATCTGTTCGGCCCGCCCGAACGGGCCCTGCCGGTCATGCAGGACGGTGGATGTCAGGCCGATCCCGTCCCGGCCGAAGGACACCGCGTTGTCCAGCCCCAGCCACTCCCCTTCGGGCCGCCGGTACATGTGAATCTGCAGGTCCAGGTTGGGGAAGGCGTAGCTGTCCTTGCCGGGCGGCACCCGGGCGGCGATCCCGTTGGCGGTGTCCACCAGGCCCATCAAGCGGGCCAGATCGGTGCTGTCCTCCCGGTCCGTTAGCGGGTGGTCGGTGCGGAGCCACACCTTGCCGGCGCCCGGCCGGTGCCCTTCCGCAACCCGCATCTCGAGGGACCGGATGTAGCCGCCGGGCCAGACAGCCGAACCGTCGTAGGGCTTGCAGTCGTCCGGGCCCGGAATGGCCGCATCCTCGACGGCGGCGACGGCACCAGTGTCGCTGGTGATCATCCGCCAGGCGGTTGCCCGGATTGCTGTCCGGCCCGCAGCCACCAACTCTGCCTGCAGCAGTTCGATGGTCTTCCCTGGCCTCAGCGTGGAGGTCTCGATCTGGAATTCCCCGCCCGGGATCAGTCCCAGGATCTCGTAGCTGAGCCGGGCCATCCGCATGTCCGCCCGCGGCTGGTGGCGTTCAAGGGCTTCGGCCAGGAGACCGGAGGCGGGCGCCATGTGTTGTTCGTGGGCGTTCCAAGCCCCCTGCGCATGGATGGTGGAGCGGAAGTGGCCGCCGCCCAGGACCTGGTAGTAGGCGTTGCCTTCAGCAAGCTCTTGGAACTCTTCAGTCAACGCTGGCCTTTCGCAGAGAACTTCAGTGAATTGCCACTAACTCTAACCGCTCGCTCGGGAACGGCAGCAGCGGTCCGGCGCGAAATGCTGGGCCAGCGAAATGTTTGAGACTGGATGATGCCAGCGGACTAGACTCAGGAACTGGTCCTGTCAGCGACCTCGAAAAGAGGTATTCCATGCGCGTCATCAGCTACAACCTCCGCAAACACAAGGCCAGCGGCGAGCTTCTTGCCCTGGCCAGGAACCATGACGTCGATGCCCTCTGCCTCCAGGAGGTGGATGCGACCGACCTCCCCGAAACCCTGGGGCCGCTGCATCTGGCGCATGTCACCAAGGGAAACCGCCTGGGCCTCGCCGTCTACTACCGCACCAGCCGCTTCACCGCACTGGACACCCAATCCTTCGCCCTGAAGAAGTCGATGCATGACAGGGTCCTGGCTCCGGCGCACGAACGGCTGATTGGGGTGCGCGTGATGGACAACGACACCCAGCATGAACTGGTGATCGGCTCGTTCCACGCGGCGCCGCTGACCGCCTCCAATTCGCTCCGGCGCAAGCAGATCCACGCTGCCCATGCCGAACTGCTCAGCATGGGAAAAGGCCTGATGACGCTGATGGTGGGCGATTTCAACTACCCGTTCTTCACCAAGAACCTGGACATCCACATGAAGAACTCCGGGTATGCCCTCTCCCTCAGCAACCGGCGCACCTACACCAGGTACAAGGTATTCAAGGGCCACTTCGACTTTGCCACGTCCCTGGGCCTGGACATCCAGAATGTAGAGACGCTGCCGCGCGGCAACTCCGACCACCTGCCCATCCTGGTCACGGCGGAATACGGTCCGGACTACTAGGAAGCGCCGCCGGGATACGGGCCGGCGGCAGCAAGCCGCCGCCTCAGGTCCGGCCAGGCGGCAGCGAAGCCGGGGTGCAGTTCCTTCCGCTCCACCTCATCAAGGGGGACCCACAGCAGTTCGATGCTCTCGGGATCGCTGATGACCGGGTCGAACGGCTCCCGCACCAGCACCACCACCGTGGTGTAGGACCAGTAGCCCAGGTCCAGGAGGGAAGTGAACAGCACGTCCACACCCTCCGGCGGAACCGCTGCCTCCTCCTGGGCTTCCCGCAGCGCGCCGGCCACGGGCTCCTCGCCCTGGTGGAGCGCTCCACCCGGTAACCCCCACGTTCCGCCGTTATGGCTCCAGACCGCGCGGTGCTGCAGCAGCACCCCCCTGGGCGGATCGAACGCCAGAACGCCGGCCGCACCGAAACGCCCCCAAAAGCGTCCGCGGTCCCCCTCCACCCAGGCGTCGCCCGGATCCCGGGGACCGGTGCGGAGGGGCGGGGTGGCGGACGCTGCGGAAGCCAGAGAATGATCCATCAGCCCAGTCTGACAGGTACATCATGCCCGGGCCCAGCACAGGCCGGGACTCAGTTGCCGTGCGGGCGTTCGACGGCGAAATCACCGCCGGGATACATGATGGTTTCGTGCCCGTCATCAAAGCGGACCAGGTAAGGCGGGGTTCCGTCCTGTCCCCGCACTTCCAGGATCACCCCGTGGCGGTCCGTGGATCCAACATGCCGGCCGTGGACGATAATGCGGTCGCCCTGCGCTGCCTCCATGGCAATCACCTCCCAGCCCCCAGATTACGACTCTCGCGGGAACCGGAACAGGCCCCGCGTGGCAGGATTTCCCTATGCCGCTGAACATCGTCCTGGTTGCCGATACCCACATCCCCAAGCGGGCCAGAGACCTGCCCGCCCCGGTGTGGGCCGCCGTCGAAAGCGCAGACGTGGTCTTCCACGCCGGTGACTGGGTGCAGGCCGGGGTCCTGGATAAATTCCAGGAACGCAGCCGGTCCCTGGTGGGCGTCTACGGGAACAATGATGGGCCGGACCTGCGCGCCCGCCTCCCTGAAACCGCGCACATCACCCTGGACGGCATCCGTTTTGCCATGGTCCATGAGACCGGGCAAGCCAAGGGCCGGGAGCTGCGGTGCGAGGCGCTCTATCCGGACACGGACGTCCTGGTCTTCGGGCACAGCCACATCCCCTGGGACACCACGTCCCCGGCTGGCCTGCGGCTGCTCAACCCCGGCTCACCCACGGACCGCCGGCGCCAGCCCGCCTGCACGTACATGACGGCAAAGGTCGACGGCGGCCGGCTGGCGGAGGTGCGCCTGGTGGAGGTGGCGCGGGAGTAGTTCCGGGTTGGCAGGTGGCCGCCGGTTGCCTAGGCTGGGACGGTAAGCATACTTAGCTTCTTGGAATCCACCCAGCAGGAGGACCGCCATGACAGACCAGTACACTTTCCGGAATCCGGTCACCGCCTACGAGCACATTTCCCCGCCAGAGCAGCACCAGCCAGAGCCCGGGCTGGACGCGGAGCTGATGCCCAAAGCGGACCTGGGGGAGGAAACCTACCGCGGAACGGGGCGGCTGGAAGGCCGGAAGGCAATCGTCACCGGTGCGGATTCGGGCATCGGTGCCGCCGCGGCCATCGCGTTCGCCAGGGAGGGGGCCGACGTCGTCATGTCCTATCTGCCGCAGGAGGAGGAGGACGCTGCCAGGATTGCGGGCATTATCGAAGCCGCGGGACGCAAAGCCGTGAAGGTTCCCGGGGACCTCAAGGACCCTTCTGTGTGCCGGGACGTGGTGGATACCGCCGTGGCCGTCCTGGGCGGTGTGGACATCCTGGTCAACAACGCCGGAAAGCAGGTGGCCCAGGAGGACCTCACGGACATCACGGACGAGCAGTTCGACCACACCCTGAAGACCAATGTCTACGCCATGTTCTGGCTGACCAAGGCAGCCCTTCCGCACATGCCCGCGGGGTCCACCATCATCAACACCACCTCGGTGCAGGCCTACAACCCCTCCCCGACGCTGGTGGACTACGCCACCACCAAGGCCAGCATCAACAACTTCACCAAAGGCCTGGCCCAGCAGCTCGCTCCCAAGGGGATCCGTGTCAATGCCGTTGCGCCGGGACCCATCTGGACTCCGTTGCAGGTCAGCAGCGGCCAGCCCAAGGAGGACCTGCCGGAGTTCGGGCAGTCCACTCCCTTGGGCCGCGCCGGCCAGCCCGCAGAACTCGCGCCGGCCTACGTTTTCCTGGCCTCGCCCGAGTCCAGTTTCGTGCTGGGCGAGACGCTGAACGTCAACGGCGGCAGCCCCACCCCATAGTTCTTATGCCTGGTCCTGCCCGGCGAGCAGCTCATCGGTGGCTTCGTCGGGCTGGCCGTCGAAGAACTGTGCAAGAACGGTCTTGAGCACAGTTTCGCCGGGCGCCGCGCGGAGGAACAGCGTCATGGACGACTGCAGCTTGCGGGCGTCAATGCCGCCCAGAATATCCTCGGCCGTGCGCCCGGCGTGGTTGGTCAGCGCCTGTGCGCACTCCAGCAGGCGCGGGCCCAGCACGTCGTGCTCGAGGTATCCCCGGGCCTCGTCCAGTGACCTGATGGCATACTTCCGCGAGGTGGCGCTCTGCCCCAGCCCGGCGATCTGCGGAAAGATGAACCACATCCAGTGGCCGCTCTTGCTGCCCAGCTGCAGTTCGGACAAGGCCTGCTCATATGTCCCGCCGCTGTCCTGTGCAGCGACGAAGCGTTCAAGGTCATAGGGATCGTTCATGGGTGTCTCCTTGTCGGGGGGTGTTGGGACCGGGCGGGAAGCCGGCGCCTGGCGGCTGCCCAAGTACTGCTGCAGCCTGGCGCAGGCTGGTGTGCGGGTCCTGGGCCCACCGCGCCAGCACCACATCGGCGCGCTGCCTATCGCGCTCCGGCAGCCCGGCAAGCAGCGGCGCCACCACATCGGCCACGAGGGGGCCCTCCAGTTCCGCTGTGGAGGCGGAGCGGAGGAACCCTTCGATCCGGGTCAGGTCCGAGTGGCGCAGCCATCCGGACTTGGCTTGGAGCAGCACCACGGCAGCCAGCCGCCGCTCGAAGACCGGCCTTGCGCCAGGTTTAGGCCGGCCCCAGAGGACTGAGGCCAGCTGGACGGCGGCATCGTGGTCCAGGGCTTTGAATTTCCGCCGCGCATCACGGACGGTTCCCCGGACAGCGCCTATGGAGGCTCCGTAAGAGGCGAGGACCCCGCCCAGCCGGGTGGCGACGTCGTCCGCGCGGTACCAGGAGCCCTCGTTCTGCAGTGTACGGTCGATGAATTCCGCCGCCGCGGCAACAATGTCCGGCCCCGCCGTCACTGCCGGCCTGCCGCGGCGTGGTTGATGCAGAACGCGGTCCATGGCCGGGCTTCCAGCCTGCCCTCGGCAATGGCTTCGCCGCAGACGGCGCAGGTGCCATAGGTTCCGGCGTCCAGCCGGGCGAGGGCGGCCTCCACCTGGTCCAGGCCGGCGGCGCTCTGCTTCAGGAGTGCGGCCGCCTGGGACAGCTCGAAAGCGATCGTGGCGCCCTCGGGATCGTGTTCGTCGTCGACGTTTGAATTGAGCCGGGCCGAACTGGCCGAGGCGATGTCCGCGCGAAGGTCCGGAAGCAGCGCAGCCTTCCGCTTCCGCTCCTCCTCGAGCAGCACCCGGAACCGCTCAAAATCTGGCATGGAGAAAGCCTAGCGCGCCTCTCAGTACCAGTTCCTGGCTACGGAATGGTCCCACGCCGCGCAGGGTGTACGGTAGCGGTCCCGGATATACCCGAGCCCCCACTCGATCTGCGTACGGTAGCTGGTAAGCCAGTCGCTGCCGGCGCTTCCCAGCTTGCCGGGCGGCAGGGCCTGCGGAATCCCATAGGCCCCGGAGTAGGGGTTGGTGGCGGTGGTCAGCCAGTTTGATTCCTTGGTCCAGAGCTGGGCGAGGCACAGGAACTGGTCCTGGCCCCAGCCGTAGGCTGCAAGGCGGCCGGAGGCGTAGCTCTTGGCCGCAGCGGGATCGTTGACGGAGCCGCCTGGAACGGAGGGCACGACGACGGCGGGCGGGCCGGGGATCGCAGGCGCCGGGGCAAGAGGGGCGGGGTTCGCCGGCGCCGGGTTCACGGGAGCAGGATTTACCGGGGCCGGATTTAGCGGCGCGGGATTCGCTGGCACCGGCGCTGCCGGGACCGGGTTTGCCGGAGCGGGAGGTCTTTGAGCACCGGCAGGAGCAGCATCTGCAGCTGCCTGCCGGCGGGCCTGCTCCTCGGCAGCGGCTCGTTTAGCAGCCTGGGCCGCCTCATAGGCTGCAAGCGCCGCCTGGCCTTGCCGGTATTCGCCCTCGAGCGCCGCCGTCGTGCCCTTGAGGGACGCCAGCTGCGCGGTCAGCTCTCCGCTGCGCCGCTGCTCTTCGGCGACCTGGCGGGCCACCGCGTCCTGGGCGGAACGGGCAGTGTCCAGCTTGGCCTTCGCCTCTCCGGACAGGCGTTCGCGCTCCGCCCTGGCGGTCTTTTCCTGCTCCCCCAGCGCAGCGGTGGCTTTGCCGGCGGCCTCCGCCCGGCTGACCAAATCCGCGGTCTTGGCTCCCACCACCTCAACGACGTTGAGCCCGTGGATGCTGTTGTTCTCCAGAGCTTCCAGTGCCACAAAGAATCCCATGGTGGTTCCGCCGGTCTTGTACGATCTGGCGGCCAGCGCACCAACGGCCTGTTGATGCCGCTGCAACTCCGCGTCCGCCTGGGCAGCCCGGCCTGCGAGGGCATCCACCCTGGCCGTTGCGGCCTGCAGGGCGGCATCCGCCAGTGCATAGTCGGCTGCGGAGGCCACGGCGGCCGTCCCGAGCGCTTCGGACTCGGACCGCAGGCCTTGAAGCAGGCCCGTGATGTTCTCGATCTCGGCCGCCTTCCGGGCTTCAGACTGCTGCGCCTTCTGAACGTCTTCCCACGATGGGTACCCGCCCGGCGGAGGCTCATCCGCGGCCGCCGGAAGCACGGCAGCGGGGCCGGCGAGGGCAAGTGCCAGCAGCCCTGCCAGCAACGGGGGCTTGAACATGCTTCCGGTCAGGCGCATAGCTCCGAAGCTTAGCGGGTTTCAACACGAGGTTGAGGGTTGGACAGCCTCCCCCCGCTACCTTTATAGATTTGTGACATGAATAACAAGCCACGCCAGCTGCCAAATATCACGCGAGGTCAGAAAGGTGTGCTAGTACCTCCATACGATTGCTTAATACGATAGAAGCGCCTCGTATGTTACCCAAACGTGACAATTGCTCCGCGGTCGGGTTATGGTCTTCAGGTGTCCCTCCCAAACGGGACATTCCCATCAGTATGCCGAGCCCTGCCACTGACCCGGGATTCAACCGCTTTCCAGCTGGCAGGGACGGGGGAACCAAGTTTCCACGGCCGTTACGGCCTTGGGGTTAAGTCGATAGCGCCTCCGTCCATTGTGGGCGGTTGCCTTCGGCCGGGTATCTCCAACCCGAACCCGACAGCTCACCCCGCAGGCATGGGAGAGGCGATCACACGTGTCAAAAAATTTCCCTACCGCCCGTCACCGCGCGACTCCGGCCCGCTCAATCGCGCTCCAGGGCTTGGCTGCTTCCGCAAAGTCCCAGGCACGGACGCTCAGCCGTCCGGTGCTCGCAGTTGCCGCTGCGTCCGGCATTGCGTTCGGTGTTGGAGCTCCCGCCCATGCAGGCGTGACCGGCCCGGATACCACCGAAACCGCTAGCGTCCAGGCGTACAGCGCTCCGGCAGCCGCAGTGGCTGCCCCCGCTGCCGCAGTCCCTGCCGCCGGCAACGTCTACACCGTGGTTTCCGGAGACACCCTGGGCGCCATCTCGGCCGCTCACGGCGTCAGCCTGAACGATGTGCTGGCCGCCAACGGCCTGGACATCTCCACCATCATCTACCCCGGTGACCAGATCACCATTCCGGGCGCCGGCTACGTGGCACCTGCCGCTGCTCCTGCCCCGGCCGCACCTGCCCTGGCGAACACCGGCTCCACCGTGAACTATGCCTCCGCGGCCGTTGCCCCGGCTCCGGCCCCGGCTCCCGCACCTGCCGCGACCGGCACCGGCACCGGTGCAGCCATCCTGGCTTCCGCCTACGGCCAGCTGGGCGTGCAGCAGGACTGCACCGCCATGGTGGAGAAGGCCCTCCGCTCCGTCGGCAAGTCCGTCGGTGACCTGGCTCCCGGCCAGTTCTACCAGTACGGCACCACCGTGGGCACCCCCGCCCCCGGCGACCTGGTGATCACTGCAGGCCACGTGGGCGTCTACGCCGGCGACGGCCAGGTTGTCAGCGGCGGCGTGGACGGCTACAAGACCGAAGTCCACTCCATCAGCTGGCTCGGCGGAGCTTCCTTCGTCCGGGTAGCGTAGTTACCCCGCGCAACTGAAGCAGCCGCACCAAGAGCTGCGCACAGAAGGGCGGCAGCCGGGAAGACCCGGCTGCCGCCCTTGTCGTATTTAACGTGTTGCCACCGGGGCCCCGCCGCCACTTTGCGGCTCAGCCTGTCACGTGCCGCAGAACGTCATGTACTTGCCGAAGTCTTCCGGCGCGCCTTCGGCGTAACGTTCCAGCCCGGGTCGCTCTTCGTAAGGGGCGCCCACTGCTTCAAGGAGCCTGGTAAGCGGCTCCAGGTCGCCGCCGGTGGCCGCAGCGAGAGCCTCTTCCACCAGATGGTTGCGCGGAATGTACACAGGATTCACCCGGTCCATCCGGTCCGCATCCGGCTTCATGGACCGCCAGCGCCCGGCCCAGGCGTCGAATGCTGCCAGGTCCATGACCATGCCCCGGACAGGCCTGTCATTTCCACGCGCTGCTTCGCCCAGGTTGCGGAAGAACCGCGTGTAGTCCACCGGGCCGTCCTTCAGGATCGCAACCACCCCGTCCACCAGTTCGGATGCCGCTTCGGCCTCAGGGCTTCCCGCGGGGCTGCCGGGCAGGCCCAGCTTGGTCCTCATCCCGTCGAACCAAGCATCGCTGTACTGCCTGCGGAATTCGCCCAGCGCCTCCACGGCGGGAGCGACGGCCTGCTCCTGATCCTCGTTGATCAGCGGAAGGATCGACTCGGCGAGGCGCGCCAGGTTCCATTCGGCAATAACAGGCTGGTTGGCGTAGGCGTACCGCCCGCCCACGTCAATGGAGCTGTAGACGGCGGCGGGATTGAAATCGTCCATGAACGCACAGGGCCCGTAGTCGATGGTCTCGCCGGAAATGGTCATGTTGTCCGTGTTCATCACGCCGTGGACGAAGCCCACCAGCATCCATTGCGCCACCAGCGCGGCCTGGGCCGACACCACCGCCCGGAAAAGCGCAAGATACGGATTCTCAGCTTTAGCGGCGGCGGGGTAATGCCGGCTGATGGCGTGGTCCGCCAGGCGGCGCAGCAGCTCGAGGTTGTCCGTGGCCCGCGCATACTGGAAACTCCCCACCCGCAGGTGGCTGCTGGCCACCCGGGCCAGGACTGCCCCGGGCAGCATCTCGTCCCGGCGCACCAGGCGTCCGGTGCCGACGACGGCGAGAGACCTGGTGGTGGGAATCCCCAGCGCGTGCATTGCCTCACTGACGAGGTATTCCCGGAGCATGGGCCCGACGACGGCACGCCCGTCACCTGCACGCGCAAAAGGTGTGCGGCCCGAGCCTTTGAGGTGGATATCGCGCAGGCGGCCGTTGGCGTCCAGGATCTCGCCAAGCAGGAGGGCCCGCCCGTCCCCCAGGAGGGGTGAGTATCCGCCGAACTGGTGCCCGGCGTAGGCCTGGGCCACCGGCGCCGCCCCCTCCGGCACGTGGTTGCCCAGCAGCAACCGCACACCCTCCGCGCTGCGAAGGTAGGGGGCATCAAGCCCGAGCTCTTCCGCGAGGGCGTCGTTGAAGACCAGGAGCCGGGGCTCCGGAGCTTCCTCCGCCTGCCAGGGAACAGCCATGTCTGGCAGTTCGCTGGCGAAGCGGCTTTCGAGGATGACCGTTGATTCTGCAGCGGTAGTCATGGGTTAACCCTATCCCCGCGGTTGGTCCGTCGGTTGATCAGCCAGGTGACAAGCCATAGGATCACGCCGATTGCCATCAGCCCGCCGGCTACCTGGTACTGGATGATATTGCGGCCTACCCATGGTCCTGCGAGGAATGCACACAGCAGGGCTGCCACCAGCGGTAGTTGCCCCGGCGAGGTGAAGAAGACCTTACGGTTCGGGTCCCGCTTCCGCCGCAGCACCACGCAGGCCACGTTGACCACGGTGAAGACGCACAGCAGCAGGAAGGCCGTGGTGCCCGAGAGGTTCGCAACGATGTTGCTTGCGGGATCGCTGGTCACGTACAGGATGAGTCCCAGCGCGAGGATGGTCGAGAAGGCGATCCCCGCCCACGGGGTACGGCGCACGGGCAGGACCTTGCCCAGGGGACGCGGCAGGACCTGCTGCCTTGCCATTCCATAGATCAGGCGGCTGGCCATGAGCATGTTGATCAAGGCCGTGTTGGCAACGGCGAAGACGGCAAGGAACGGGAAGACCAGGTCAATGGGAAAGTCTGGTGAGCCCTTGTGCACCACTTCCAGGAGTGCGGCCCCCTCGGCCTCCCTGATGTTCTCAAGCTCAGTCGGCGAGAGCACGCTGACCACGGAAATGGCCACCAGCATGTACAGGAGAACGGCGATACCCAGGCCGGTGAGCATGGTCCGGGGGAAAATTTTTTCCGGATCCTTGGTCTCCTCCACCATGTTTACTGAGTCTTCAAAGCCGACCATCGCAAAAAAGGCGATGGACGTGGCGGCGGTAACGGCCAGGAACAGCCCCTTGTCCTGGTAATCATTGAAGACGAAGATCTCCCCGGGGTTGCCTGTCCCTTGGGCCATCACGAAGAAGCCGACGCCGATCACGATGCAGAGCGCGATCATCTCCACCAGCGTGAGCACCACATTGAACTTGACGCTCTCGCCCACGCCCCGAAGGTTGATGGCCGCAAGGAGGACCATGAACCCGAGAGCCACAGCGGTGATGACGCCCCGCCCCGGGTCACCCATCACCCCATTGATTTCCAGCCCGCCGAAGAAATTTTGGGCGAGGACATTGGCCGAGGTTGAGGCGCTGGTGATTCCGGAGCACACCACGGCGAAAGCCACCAGGAACGTGACGAAGTGGATGCCGAACGCCTTGTGCGTGTACAAGGCGGCGCCTGCCGCCTGGGGATACTGCGTGACCAGCTCCAGATAGGAAAAGGCCGTCAGCGTCGCCACCACGAAAGCCAGGAGGAACGGCAGCCAGACAATCCCGCCCACCGTCCCGGCCATGGTGCCCGTCACAGCGTAGACGCCGGCGCCAAGGATGTCCCCCACGATGAAGAGCAGGAGGAGCTTGGGGCCAAGGACCCGTTTCAGCTCGGGCTCCCTGCCCTGCGGAGTAACGCCCTGGACTTCCTCGGATGTGGCGCTCATTGTCGGCCTCCTTGCCGGATCAGGTGGTGGGACTGGAAGATGCGTGCCAGGTCGGCACGGGGCTGCGCCGCTGCGGAAAGGGAATCCGCTGCAGGTCTGAGGCGGCCGTGACGGCAGCCGTGCCCGCGCGTGCGGATGCCTGCGCGGCAAGCACGGTGGCGTCGTCGCCGTAGCGGGACGAGAAATGCGTCAGTACCAGAGTGCGGACACCGGCGCGCGACGCCAGCTCCCCTGCCTGCCCGGCGGTGAGGTGGCGGTATTGCTGCGCCAGGCCGGCGTCGTCATCACTGAAGGTGGACTCGGCAACCAGGAGGTCGGCTCCGTCGGCCAGTTCCTCAGCGCCTTCGCAGGGCGCGGTGTCCATGACGAAGGCGAAGCGCTGGCCGGGCCGATGGATGCTGACGGCCTCGAGACTGACGCCGTTGAGGGTTCCTTCACGCTGGAGGCGCCCGACGTCGGGGCCCGCGATGCCCGCTGCGGCCAGGCGGTCGGGCAGCAGGGTCCTGCCGTCCGGCTCCACCAGCCTGTAACCGTAGGTATCGATGCGGTGCTTCAGCGGCCGGATCTCCAGTCCGTCAGCGATGATCCCCGCTCCCCCATGGGGGTGCAGGCGCAGGTCGATGCCGGGCGAACTCACGGAGACCAGGGCACGGACCACGTCCTCGCCGGCAAGCGGATAGTGAAGGTGAACGGGGTGCCCCAGGCCGTCGAGGGCCATTCGGGACAGTACGCCGGGAAGACCGTAGCAGTGGTCGCCATGGACGTGAGTGAGGCAGATCCTGGTGATCTGGGTAGCCGGGACACCCGCGTGGATCATTTGCCGCTGCGTTCCTTCGCCCGGATCGAAGAGCAGTCCCTCGCCGTCCCAGCGCAGCAGGTATCCATTGTGGTTCCTGGTGCGGGTGGGGACCTGGGATGCGGTGCCGAGGATGACGAGTTCACGCATGTCTGAAAGGACCAAAAAGCAGGTTCCGGACGTATCCGGGACCTGCTTCCTGGTTTGGTGGTTTTAGTGCCGCCTGAGCATTCCCATAATCTTGTGGGCCATGCCGCCGGTCCTGCCGCCCGTTGCATGGGGCGTCCGCCTGGCGGCATTCATCCCGGTACCGCGGACTGTTCCGCTGGTTCCGGTCCTGCCTGAGAATCGTCCAGCGGCATTCCTGATCATGCTTCCCAAGTTCATGTGAAACTCCCTTAGTCCTGATCTACCAACTGATATTCATCAGCCTACTTATTAGTCTAGTCGTGATCCCGTTTTCGGCTAGGGTGCAATGCCCCATCCTTGATATCAGCGCTCCAGGTCCTCGGGGTCGAATTCGCTGAGCGGCGACCCGCCGAAGTTCTCGGTGTCGTCACTTGCTTCAGCTTCGAGGCCCGTCGGGTTCTCACCGAAGTCCACGTCCGCCACGGCTTCACCGAGGGTGGGCGCATCCGGCGGCACCTGCTCATCGCCCGCGTTGTACCTGGCTTCCGCCGTCTCGTCGCGCAGTGTCTGATCACTCAGGAAATCCTCCTCTTCACCCGAAACAGCCTCTCCCTGGAGAAGCGGATCCTCCTGCCAGCGGTCCGGGTTGTCCTCCGCCGCGCCGGGGTAGCTGTCCGGACCCTTGACGGGATCCAGTTCCAGGGACGCGCCGGCGCCGGGAGTCTCATCAAGGAGCACATCGTTCTCCTCGACCACCTCAAGGTTGTCATCGGGGAGGTTCTGTTCAGTCATGGTGATGCCTTTCTCTTGAACTCCGGCGAACAATAGTAAGCATACTGACGAAAGGGCAGGGATGTGAACCACGCACTGCCCGCTCCCGCCACTTGTACTGCCGGCCTATGCTTTCGGAGCTGCAGGTTCCGCCTGGCCGTCGTCCACCGCCATGGGCGTCAGCACAGCCACCTGGTAGCCGCCGGCCCCCTCCACGAGCTGGTAGCAGAACCGCTCGCGGGCCCTGCCGCCGGAGAACCATGTGACATCGGCCCAGACACTCCCTGGCGCCTGGGCCAGCACAGCCACATGCTTCTCGATGTGGTTGACGCCTTCGTACTGCGGCCAGGCAGAGGCGAAAAACTGCTCAGTCTGGCGCGCGTCGGTCACGGCGAGCAGCTGGCCGGGAAAGACGATGAGCGAGGGAACGGCGTAAAGCCGGGACATCGCGGTTTCGTCACGGGCCACCAGTGACGCGGCATACCGGTCGAAGAAAGCTTCAACTTCCGGATGGGCCGGCCGTCATGGATGCTCCTTCTGCTGGATCAGTGCAGCAGCCAGGATCCGTCCGAGGGCGGTTCCGGCTTCCTGCGCAATTTGCGGAACAGGACAAGGAAAGGCCACGCCAGCAGCTGCAGCAGCCCTGCGACCAACAGCAGGCCTACCACCAGGACGAGGACCGGCGAGTACAGCAGGAATACGCCGATTGCGGCAGCGATATAGCCGCCCACAAGCGCCATAACTGCCCCAGGGTCCATGGGGACTCCTCTTGAGTTGTCGAAAAATTGAGGGAGGCGCGAGCCGTTGGGACGGGAAGACGCCGGACGGGAAGGGTGCACTTTGATTCCTGGGGCCGGAACTGCCGGTCCCGGGCACTTACAGCGCCCTAAGCGTGAACGTGGATCCGAGAGGTGGTGCGGGTTCGAGCGCCTGCCAGGCATCCCTCCGAGGGGCTGGGGTAATTCACCCAATGCATCCGGGCCGCATACTTCCTAACGGTCATCCCAGAGTACCCGGCGGCCTCCCGGGGTGGAAGTACTCACCGGTACCTTCCATGCCCCCGGCTGGCAGCCTCTGTTCCCTGTGACCTTTGGCCCTATAAAACGCCACCATCGGGCGGGAGGGTTAACCGTATCCAGCGCGGCAAAACACGAGGAAGCACGGCCATGACAATCCACAAATCAATCGCCGTCGGCACCACCGACTCCGTGCAAAGCCAGGCAGCCTTCCTGTGGGCAGCCCGACGTGCCCAAGCGGCGGATGTCCCGGTGGTGGTCCTCCACGTCGTTGATGACCGCCGGGTGGCCCCGCTCGCCAAGTATTCGGGCAAGGCATCCATGATGGTTATGGGATCGGGAAGCACACACCTTGGTTGCGTCCTGGCCGACAGGGCACTCCAGGTTGCGGCTACTGCCAAAGTTCCGGTTGCCGTGGCGGGGACAGCACCATGAAGAAGACCGGCGCAGTCATCCTTCTCGTTTTCGGCATCCTTGTCTCGATCGTCGGCGCCATCATTTTGGCCGCAGGAGCAGTGGCCCCGGTGGTGGGGTCCGTCCAAGGCGACGGATACCTCACGTCCGGCACCGCACGGCTCTCCGTCGGTTCCCATGCCCTCACCTCGCCCAGGCTTGATGCCGTGGGCGAGGACGTTCCACCCCGGCTGCCTTTCGACGTCGGCACGCTTAGGCTGCGTGCAACATCCGTTGATCCAGGCAAGGAGATCTTCATTGGGATTGCTCCCCAGGCAGATGTAGAGCGCTACCTGTCCGGCGTGCACCATTCCGAGCTGCTTGAGGTGGACAGCCGGCCTTTCCGGGCGGAGTACCGGGACATTCCCGGCACGGGAACGCCGGCACCTCCCCGGGAGCAACAGTTCTGGAACGCGTCCGTTGCAGGCTCCGGTGAACAGGAGCTGACCTGGGACCTGGCTGCCGGGAGCTGGGGATAGTCATCATGAATGCCGACGCCGGCCACGGCGTCGATGCCCGCGTGCAGGCAGGTTTCCGCTCCGACCTGTTCAGGCCTGCCGCCAGCGGCCTGCTGGTGGCAGGCGCTGTCGCGTTCGCCGTCGGCCTCCCCCTGCTGGTTTTGGGAGCGGTGGGACTGGGGCGCCATGCCGGCGCGCAGTTCCGCGGACCGCAGCTGCCAGTGCACCATGGCGAACCGGACGACGGGCTCCGTACCCGGCGAGGCTGGTAGGGGAGCTGGATCCCGCCTTGTCACGCGCCATGTGGCTGGTGAAGTGGTTCCTGGCCATTCCGCACTTCATCGTCCTGGTCTTCCTGTGGTTCGCGTTCCTCGTGCCCATCGTGGCAGGGTTCGCCATCCTGTTAACTGGCCGCTACCCGCGGGCCCTGTTCGACTTCAACGTCGGGTCATGCGCTGGAACTGGAGGGTGGCGTTCTACGCCTACGCCGCAGCAGGCACCGACCTCTACCCGCCCTTTACCCTGGCACGCACCGCCTATCCGGCGGACTTCGAGGTGGACTACCCTGAAGGGCTCTCCCCGCGGCCTCCTGCTCGTCAAGTGGTGGCTCCTGTCCATTCCGCACCTGCTGATCGTTGCCGCCCTCGCCGGCACCACCTGGACCTGGCAGGCAGAAAGCGAAGACCTCGGAACCACCTATGAACGGGGTACCGGCTTGTCCCTGCTGGGAATCCTGGTCCTGGCGGCAGTGGTGGCCTTGCTCTTCACCGGCCGCTACCAGCGCCCGCTGTTCGACCTGATACTCGGCATCCACCGCTGGATCTACCGCGTCATGGCCTACACGGCCCTGATGCGTGATGAATACCCTCCCTTCCGGCTCGACCAGGGACCCGTGGACGCCATGCGGACCTTCGGCCCTACCCCTCCGGCAACAGCCGCGACAAGATACAAGGGACCACCGCCGCCACCTGAGGAGCTGAAATGAGCACAGCCGAAACACCATTTGCCCGGATTCTCGTGGGCGTCGACGGGTCAGAGCCGTCCGTCGAGGCGCTCCGGCAGGCCCAGCGCCTGGCGCTGCCCCTGGGCGCCAAGGTCCTCGCCACTGCCTACTGGGACTATCCCCAGGTGTACGCCGGCTACGTCATGATGGGCATCGAAGGCTTCCAAGAACGCGCCGGGCAGATCCTTGACGAGGCGGTGACAACAGCCTTCGGCCCGGAGACGCCGTCGAACGTCGTTGTGAGCCTGGTCCGGGGGCACCCCCGTGAGTCCCTGATCGAAGCCAGCAGGGAGGCGGACATGGTGGTGGTCGGACGGCGGGGCCGTGGAGGTTTCGGGGGCATGCTGCTCGGATCCGTCAGTTCGGCCCTCGTGTCCCATGCCCATTGCCCGGTGCTGGTGGTCCACACGCCCGAATCCGGCCAGGGCGGGCACTAAGGGAGAAACCGAATGAGCGGGTCGGATACCGGCGGACCGTCGGCAGGTCCGCAGCCAAGCACTGGACGACGGCGGGCGGCCGCCATCGGGATCGCGGCCGTCTTGGTGCTCGTCGCCGTCGTCCTGGCCGTCCTGCTCCAGCGCCCCGCGGGGAGCCCCCAGCCCCCGGCCGGACCGTCGCCGACGGGCGCGGCCGCCAGCG
Organism: Arthrobacter sp. Y3221087; assembly: GCF_059089905.1. Taxonomy (NCBI): domain Bacteria; kingdom Bacillati; phylum Actinomycetota; class Actinomycetes; order Micrococcales; family Micrococcaceae; genus Arthrobacter; species Arthrobacter sp. Y3221087. Next base: position 1,671,883 of record NZ_JBNHFE010000001.1, on the reverse strand, counting down.
GCACCGCCTCGCCCACGCCGTCCAGCCCGTCTGCCACGCCGTCGCCCCCCGGGCCAACCGGGACCGAGACCCCGGATGCAGGACAGACTCCGGTGCAGCCGCCGGTCACCGTGCCTCCCGTACCCGCTACTACGCCACCCGCCCCGGACACCGTTCCGCCGCAGGACCCGTTCCCTGCCGGGCTGCGCAACCAGGACCTGACAGCTATTCCCGGCGCCGGGCGCGCCGTGGCGCTGACCTTTGACGCCGGAGCCAACGCGGCAGGCCTGCCGAAGATCCTGTCGACGCTGTCTGCCAAAGGAGTGGCCGGAACATTCTTCCTCACCGGCAACTGGGCCGCGAACAATCCCGACGGAGTCCGGCAGATCGTCTCAGCAGGGCACCGCCTGGGCAACCATTCCATGACCCATCCCGGTTTTACCGGGCTCAGCGACGCCCAGATCGTGGAGCAGGTCCGCGGGGCTGAGGAAGCCATCCTGGCCGCCGGCGCCGACCCGAGGCCGTTGTTCCGCTTTCCTTTCGGGGAACGGGATGCGCGGACCATCGCCGTGGTCAACGGCCTTGGCTACGCCGCCGTCCGATGGTCGGTGGACACACTCGGCTGGAAGGGGACCAGCGGGGGCATCAGCGCCCAGACGGTTTCCGACCGGGTCATGGCTGCGCTGCAGCCGGGCGAAATTGTCCTCATGCACATCGGCTCCAACCCGGACGACGGCAGCACCCTTGATGCTGACGCCCTACCGCAGGTGATCGACCGGATCAGCGCTGCAGGTTACGGCTTTGCCACCCTCGACGCGTTGCTTGCGCAGTAGGATCTTCGCCCTCCATCTGGACAGAGGCCGGCCGCCACGGACACGGGCACGACGCCGGCCGTCACTGAGAGGCATCGGCCGCGGCTTGCTTTGCCGCCCCCTGAGCCCTCGCCGCCTCCGGGGCGTGGACAACCAGGACGGGACAGTGCGCATGGCTCACACACGCGGAGCTTACCGACCCAGGCACGAAGCCGCCGTGCCCGCGCCGTCCGACAACGAGGAGCAAGGCGCTCCGGCTCCCGTCAATCAGCAAGGGGCCGGGTTTGCCACACACCAGCCGTGGCCGGACAGGGGCCGGCCGCTTGTCACCAAAGGCATCCGTGAGGGCCTGCTGCAACACCTGTTCGGCGGCGTATTTGAAACCTTCAATCCCTACCGCCAGATACACCCCGTAGCCGGCCGGGACATCCCAGCATGCCCACGCTTCCACCGTGGCACCAAGCGGTTCCGCCAGCGTTGCCGCAACGCGCAGCCCCTCCACGGACGCCTCGGATCCGTCCACTCCGGCAATAATCCTGGGAGTCCCCACGGTTGCAGTCATCAGCTTCCCATCCTTTGTGACGCCTCTCCCCCAGAGTGGCCGACGACAGGCTTGCGGGGGTAGGGCCGAAGGTCACCGCGGGCCACGTGGCCCATGCGTCCGGCCGCTGAATGAGACCGGACTTTGGTCCCTTCCAGAGGATGACGGAGCAGGAAAGAATGGGATCAGCCCCCTTCCGGAGGGCTGCCCCACACGAAAGGTGCAGGCTGGGGGCCGGAACAATTTGGGAGTGCAGCGTGCAAAGGGAAGAGACAGGACCGGGAAACAGTCCGGAGCCCCAAGGACCGCTCCGGGTGTTCATCCTCGATGACCACGAACTCGTCAGGCAGGGACTCAAGGACCTGCTCGAAGGCGAGGGTTTCCTTGTGGTCGGCGAAAGCGGTTCGGCTGCCGAGGCCACGCGCCGGATACCCGCGCTGCACCCGGACATCGCAATCCTGGACGGACGCCTCCCGGACGGCACCGGCATCGAGGTATGCCGCGACGTGCGTTCCCTCGACCCCCGCCTGCGCTGCCTCATCCTGACAAGCTACGACGACGAGCAGGCACTCCGGGGCGCAGTCCTCGCCGGGGCATCGGGCTACATCCTCAAGCAAATCAGGAGCGATGACCTCCTTAACGGAATCCGCAGGGCTGCGGCAGGTGAGTTCCTCTTTGAACCGGGGGTGGAGCAGCGGGTGATGGCAGGACTGTCCCATGCCCCGACAGACCCGCGGCTGGAGGCCCTCAGCGCGCAGGAGAAGAAAGTCCTGGCCCTGATCGGCCAGGGCCTGACGAACCGGCAGATAGGCGATGACCTGTTCCTGGCGGAAAAGACCGTGAAGAACTACGTCTCCTCGATCCTCGCGAAGCTGGGCTTTGAACGGCGGACCCAGGCGGCCGTCTATGTCATCCGGAACGTACCGGACGCGTCCTGAGCGTTAATCCCGCGGCATACGTGCAGTCATTTGCGGGAGACACACCACGTCACCCGGGTGCCCTCGCCGGGTGCACTGTCAATGGAACAGGTGCCGCCCAGCAGCTCGGCCCGGTGCCGCATATTCGCCAGGCCGCTTGTATTTCCCGGCTCCTCGAAGCCCTGGCCGTTGTCGCTGATGACAAGCTGGACCTGGTCCGCCGTCACGGTAACTGCAACGTTAATCGCGCCGGCCCCGGAGTGCCTCAACGCGTTGCTCAGGCCCTCCGTGAGGACGGGCAGCAGATGCGCCGCCAGATCCTCCCGCACCGAATCCACCGGCCCGTTGAGGGACACGGCGGGGTCTACAGGGTAGCTGCGTGAGTTGTCCCGAACGACCCGCAGGATCCGGCCGGTCAGGGGCTCCCGTTCCTCCTCGCCTGTCCGGAGGGAGTAAATGGTGTCCCGCAACTTCCGGATAGTGTCGTCCAGTTCGGAGGTGACCGCTGCAATGCGGTCGTTGGCCACCGGATCGAGGGTGTAGCGTCGCAGGCTCTGGATGCTCAGGCCGGCCGCAAAAAGGCGCTGGATCACGAGGTCGTGCAAGTCCCGGGCGATGCGTTCCCTGTCAGTGAACAGCAGGTTCTGTTCCCGGAGGGCATTGACCCGTGCCAGGTCGAGTGCCAAGCCAATCCTGCTCCCGAACAGGGCGCTCGAGTCGATGTCTGACTGCGCGTACACCGATGATCCCTTCGGACGGGCAAGCAACAGGGCGCCGTTAGCGCTGCCTCTGTGGCCAAGCGCGCAGACGAGGACGGGCCCCAGCTTTTCCGTGACCTCCTCATCAAAGAACTCCTGGGGGTCCCGGGCCACCGCCGACTCACCTGTTTCGAGGACTTTCGCAACCATCTCGGAAACCTTGAGTTCCTGGCCCGCCTGGAGGCTCTGGGTGCCAAGCGAAGCGCGGCACCTTAGAACACCGTCACCGGCCGGGCCGGCGACTACCGCAAGGCAGGAACCGGAAACTTCCAAAGCGGTTTCCAGGACATGCTCCAGGGCTGCGTCGTCCGCCGTGTGGGAAGTCATGATGAGGCGGGTGCTGAGCTCCATTCCTGCTTCAAGCCACTTCTGGCGGCGCTTGCTGTCTTCGAAGAGACGTGCGTTCTGGATCGCTACGCCGGCGGCCGCTGCCAAAGCGACCGCAAGGTCTTCATCCTCAGGTGTGAAATCCTGGCCACCGTTCTTCTCCGTGAGGTAGAGGTTTCCAAAAACTTCGTCCCTGACCCGTACAGGGACCCCCAGGAAAGTCTTCATTGGAGGGTGGTTCGGGGGAAAGCCGGATGCTATCGGATGCTGGCCCAGGTCGTGCAGCCGCAGCGGCGTTGGCTCGCGGATCAGGAGCCCCAGGACACCGTGGCCCGTGGGCAGGTCCCCGATGGACCTGGTGCCCTCCTCGTCAATCCCCACCGTGATGAAGTGGCTCAGCTTGCGGTCTTCCCCGATGACTCCCAGTGCACCGTACCTGGCGCCGACCAGCACACAGGCGGACTGGACCACGCGATCCAGCACAGCTTCCAGGCTGAGGTCCTCCGCGAGCGCCACCACCGCCCCGAGCAGGCTATTGATCCGTTCCTGGGTGTCCAGCAGCTCATCCGCGCGGGCGAGGAACTCGCGGAGAAGGTCTTCCGCTCTTTCCTTGATCGGGGACTGCCAGGGCCGGTCATTGCTCATGTCCACACCTCCTGCGGCAACAGCCTGCCTCGTTGCAGATCGTGCCATCAAAAGACCGGTTGAGCCGTGCGGCACCGCCGGGAAGAATTGTCCCTCCCGTGGCAGGAAGGGAAATATGGCACCAGTGTAGAAGATCAGGTAACGGCCGGAAACAGGCCGTCGGACCACTGCCCGAAGGCGCTGATAGACGGGTTTATTCCGCGGGACTTTCTTCCCTATCCCGGAACGGTTCCGGGACCTAGGCTACGGCCATGGATACAGCTGCAGCCAAACCGGAAATCGAAAGCCTGGGAGTCCGCGACTGCTGGAGGTCATCAACGGCCGGTGGTTTGCCATCGCGCCGCCCACCCACTGGTGGCCGCCGCTCGACGCAACAACGATCCGCCGCCAGGACCAGCACCAGAAAGTGATCCCTCATGGAAACAGCCAAGCCCATCGCCGTCGGCATTACTGAATCTTCGGCCTCCAACGCTGCCGTGGCCTGGGCGGCTGCTCGGGCGAAAAAGCACAAAGTTCCCTTGGTTCTCCTGCATGTCCTGGATGACCGTTGGATGGTGGGGGAAGCCCTCCCCTACGTCGACGTCCTGCGCCAGTCGGGCCTTGACCAGCTCAAGGAAGTCGGGGAGCGCGTCCAGGAAATGGAGCCGGGGCTGCAGGTTTCACTCGAACTGCTCGAAGGGGCCATTGGTGCATCCCTGGGCGACTACTCAAAAAACGCGTCGATGCTGGTCCTGGGTTCCAGCGGGCACGTACACGGCGCAGTGACGGACAGGGCGCTGCAGGCCGCGGCCGTGGCGGAGTCGCCGGTCGCGGTAATTGGTCCCGGGCAGGACAACGGACGCGGCGTCGTGGTCGGCGTCGACGGGTCCCAGGAGTCCACCCAGGCGGTGGCTTTCGCTGCGGCCGAGGCGGACGCGCTGGGCGAGGAACTTACAGTCCTCTACGCTTTCACCGGCCCGAACCGCTGGATCAAGGCAGGCCTCCCGTCCAGCAGGTTCGCCGCCCATGTCCTTGAGGAGGAACAGGTTGTCCTGTCCGAAACTGTTGCGGGGCTCAGGCAGCAGTACCCGGACATCGTGGTGCATGGCGTTCTGGAAACCGTTCTGGAACCGGCGGATGCCCTGATTCAGGCCGGCTCAAACGCCAGGCTCCTGGTGCTGGGCAGCCGGGGCAGGGGCAGCTTCGGACGGCTCCTTCTGGGATCCACCGCCCATGCCGTGCTGACCCGGCCGCCCTGCGCCACCATCATCACGCACCTGCGGAAATCCCAACACAAGAAATAAACCGCTTAACGGCCAAAGCAGCAGGGGGTGAGGCAATGGAACCCCGCGACGACATCTGGACGCTTGCCCGCTTCCTGGAAGGCTCCCCCTCTGCCAAGGCAATCTATGAGGCGGCGGAACGCATGGCGTCCAGCCTCGGGCCGATGGATGTGAGGGTCAGCAAGAGCCAGATTTCATCCCGCCGGCGCCGCGGCTTCGCCTACCTATGGCGGCCGGGCATGTATGTCACGTCGAATATTCCACTGGTCCTTTCGATTTCCCTTCCGCGGCATGACGTATCCCCACGCTTCAAGGAAGTGGCCCACCCTTCCCCCGGCGTCTGGATGCACCACCTGGAGCTCAGGGACAGCAGGGCACTCGACACCGAGGTGCAGCAGTGGATGCGCGAGGCTTATTTTGCGGCTGTCTGAGCCGGTAAGACCGCCGCAAGCCGGGCCCAATGGCAGAACCCCCTGTCCTAGGTAGGTACCGCGCTCGTGTCACGGGCGTGGCCGCATTCGTCCGTGTCCGCGAGCGCTTCGGCCCGCAACAGCATGGTAAGTAGCTCGTTGAGCAGCTCCATTTGCTCGTCGCTGACTGCCATCAGTCGTTCGATTTCAGCTTTGGATTGCACGTCCTCCTTGTGCCGGACGTGCCATGTGCTTTTCGCTCACTCATGCGCCCAGAGTAAATGGCACCGGGAATGGGCACTGCGGGACTTTAGTCCGTAATAGGGGGTCCCGTCCTCTGGCACGGTTGAGGGAAGCCCGAAGATGCACCATGGCTGGGGTGTTGTGTCCGGGCAGCTGCACCGGATGCCGGTGTGCCCACGTACTCCGGAGTGGCCGGAGACAGGATGCTTGAGGGAGAGCAAACTTATGGCTGGAAGGTTCGAACTGTTTGCCGATGAGGACTCGCGGATCAGGTTCAGGCTTGTGGCGCCGGACGGCAGCGTCCTGGCCGTATCCGGACAGTACGCGGACAAGTACCGCGCTGCGGCTGCCATCAAGGATGTCCGGTGAGTGCGCCGGCACCGGTTTGATCCGCGATCTTGCTCCTACCCTTGTCCTCGCCGGCGCAGCACGCCCGGGCCTGCAGGTCCGCCCGCCAGCGGTGGGCGCCCCGGGTTCCCTCGGTGCAGCCTGAAGGCCCGGCGGCCATGACGGCAGAAGTCCACCCCCAGAAGGCCCAGGTCCTCCGCGTCCAAGGCCTGGCCACGGCCGAGGCGTCACCGACAGGGACTCGTCCAGACCCGCAACCAACGTCCTGGTGTCCGTGGTGGAAGGACTACATGCTTGCTTCCCCCGGCTTGCCGTGCCTGCTTAGATAAGCGAAGCGGGGTAGGCAGTGCCCCACCACATCAGGATGGAACTTCCCCGGAGGCCCTTCCAGTGCCAAAGGTCCCCCGGACCAGGAATGAGGGAGCGATGCAGGAGAACGGCGCCATCGTTGCCGGCTATGACGGGTCGGCTGAAGCTGTGGCAGCAGTCCACTGGGCAGCGCACCAGGCGGACCTGCGGGGCTGCCCCCTGCACGTGGTGCATTGCTCCATTTGGCCCCTGTTGACCAAGAACCTGGGCCCGGTCCCCGGCATTGCTGACAGCGGACTCGAGCGCTCCTCAGAGGCAATCCTTGAGGAAGGAATAGACAAAGCCAGGGCGGCCGTACCCGGGCTGGACGTTGAGGGGACGCTGCTGCACGGGCTGCCCGCATCCCACCTGGCCCAGATTTCTGCCGGCCAGCTGATGGTTGCCGTAGGCAGCCGGGGCCTGGGCGGGTTCCTCGGCCTGCTGGTGGGATCGGTGAGCCTCGAACTGGCCGCCACAGCCGGCTGCCCGGTTGCCGTCATCCGCTCCGATATCCACCCTGCCGGGCCCGTCGTCGTGGCCGTCGACGCATCAGGGTCCCCGACGGCGCTTGAAGATGCCTGTGCCATGGCGTCAGTGTCACGGGCAGGACTCATGGTGGTCCACGTCCGGCACGCGCCTGCCGGGCACCGGCAGGTGGATCCGTATAACGCACTTGCCGCGGATGAGGCAGCCGAAAAAGTCCTAGGCGCCGCCCTGACCCGCGCCCGGACCCTGGCACCCGGTATCCCTGTTGACGGCGCGGTCCTGGCTGATACGTCAATACCGCACGCTATCCTCAAAGCCTCTGCCCAGGCGAGGATGCTGGTGGTGGGAACGCAGGGACGCGGGTTCCTTCGGGAGACGATCGGTTCAACGGCGCACGCGGTCCTTCACCACGCACGGGGCCCGGTCCTCATCTCCCGCCGCGGACCGGCGGAGTGACTGCGCATGGCAGGAATCGAGCACGGAGTGGACCTGGCCGGGGTAATCCTGGTCTGGAGCGCCACGCACTGGAACCGCTGGAACTACCCTGCCGCCGTCGAACAGGTACTTCGGTCGGGACGCATCCTTGACCGCTGGGAAGTTGGTTCCAGCCGGAGCATCCGGCCGGGTACCGAGGCGTGGCTGCTCTTCCACGGAAGCAGCGGCGCGGGCAGCGGCCTGATCGGGCACGGCGTTGTGGTCTCCGGAACCGCGGAGGCGGGCGGTGGCACGGAGGGCGCTGCCGTGGGCGTAGCCTTCGATGCCCTGTTGCCGTTGGGCGACCAGATTTCCTTGGCCACCTTGACTGCGGAAATTCCTGACATCCACTGGGCCAACGCAGCAAACTCCGCCCTCCTGGCCGTCCCCACGCCGGCGGACCACAGCCTTCGACGGCTCTGGCGGGAGCAGGGACCAGAGGCAGTGGACCCCTTCGACGTCGTTCCCGGCGCCTATCCGCCAGAGGCAGCCGCCACCGTGGGCGTCAACCGATACGAGCGCGACGACGACGCACGCCGCGTGTCCCTGGCCTTCCACGGAACGGCTTGCGCCGCCTGCGGCTTCTCCTTTGAAGCCTCCTACGGGGACGTGGGCAATGGGTTCATCCACGTGCACCACACAGTGCCGGCGTCCCAGCTGCGGGCCGGCTATGAGCTGGATCCCATTACAGACCTTGTGCCGCTCTGCGCCAACTGCCACGCCATGGTGCACCGCGGCGTTCGTACGCCGCGCACGGTCCAGGAACTGCGGAACATCCTCTCCGCAGCAGGCCACCTGCGGGGCGAAGTGGTGACCGAGCAGGCGCTGGAGGCGCAGGAGAACGCCCGGCGCCTCCTGGACGGGCAGGCGGACTAAGAGCCTACTGCCCCCGCTACTGCCCGGCCGGCGTTGTCCCGAACATCAGGGTCCGCCGGCGGACGTCGTAGTAAACCGTTCCGGAGCGTTTCAAGAGGTTCTGGAGGACCTCGGCATCCTCGGCGTCAAGGGTGAGCACTTCCTCCCACGCCCCTTGGTCAAGGACCAACTGGAGGGTCCAGGTGCCAGGCTTTCCCGCATCTCCGGCCACCCAGCTGAATTGGTAGTGGTTAACCTGGCGGACCTGGATGCTGTCATCGGTGATTGGTTGTTTTGGTGCGGGGCTCATGGTCACTCCTGCATAGGTGTCGGGGCCTGCTGCATAAGAACCAATGTAGACCCGGCGGCCATCCTGATCCAGAGCTTCAGCCCGGCGTGCTGATCAAAAGTCTTGCCGCCACCGGAAGCCTTAATCCGGATGCAGGGCCCTTGACGGGTGCAAAACGTTTTGCATATAGTGATGCAGGCAACATACAAAACGTTTTGCAAAGGAAGAGTCAATGGCGACGAAGGTGAACATACGGGACGTGGCAAAGGCTGCCGGCGTCTCTGTTACCACGGTGTCGCATGCCCTGAGCGAAACGCACAGCTCCCGGGTCAATGCCCGCACGGTGGAGCACATCAAGACTGTAGCCGGCGATCTCGGCTACGCCCCCAACCGTCTGGCCAGCGGGCTGCGGAACCAGCGTTCCCAGATCCTGGGCCTGGTCAGCGACGAGATCACCACCACCCCTTTCGCGGGCGCCATGATCCAGGGCGCGCAGGATGCCGCCTCGGAGCATGGGCACCTTCTGATGGTGGTGAACTCCGGACTCGACAATGAACTTGAAAGGCACGAGATCCGGGCCCTGAAACAGCACCAGGTGGACGGGATCATCTACGCCCGCATGTACAACCAGCTGGTGTCCGTCCCCGAAGAGCTCCAGGGCATGCCCACCATCGTCCTGGATGCCACCACGGACAACCCCGCGCTGTCCTCGGTGGTGCCGGACGAGTTCGGGGCCGGTGAATCGGCCGCCGGTCTCCTGGCGGAGGCAGGCCACCGCAGGATCGCCATGATCAACAACGAGGACGATATCCCCGCCGCCCACGGACGCCTGGCAGGCTTCCGGGCGGGGTTGGAACGCCATGGACTTGGACTGGGACCCGGCCAACTGGTGTCCGCGCATCCCAGTACAGCAGGAGGCAGGGAGGCTGCACTCCGCCTGCTGTCCGGAGCGGAACGGCCTACAGCGCTGTTCTGCTTCAACGACCAGATGGCGATGGGCGCCTACCAGGCGGCCGGCCACCTTGGCCTGAAAATCCCTGCCGACCTGTCGGTGGTCGGCGTCGACAACCTTGAACTCATCGCCGACGGCCTGTGGCCGGGGCTGTCCACCGTGGCGCTCCCCCACTACGAAATGGGCCGGTGGGCCATCCTCCAGCTGCTTGCCGAACTCGAGAATCCCGAAACTCCCCGCGCGCACGAGTCCAGCAGCTGCCCGCTCGTGGTGCGGGATTCTGTCGCCCCTCCCCGGGGCTGACCCTGCCAGCGGCTGCCAAAGCGGCGGCCGCACCCCGATAACACCAACCTTGCCCCAACAAAACGGGAACGCAGCCGTTGCAGCGGCCGCGTTCCCTGCAGGACCCTCATCAATCCCCGCTGTCCAAGCAGAAAGACTGACCCATGAACACGAAGTTCACCAAGATCCTGGCGACCAGCATAGCTGCCGCAGCCCTCACCGCCACCCTCTCAGGCTGCGGCAAAGGCAGCGCCTCCTCCTCATCCGAAGGCTCCGGCGAGATTGCCCTGTGGACCCACAATGCCGGCAATCCCGACGAACTGGCCGCGGTCCAGAAAATCGTTGACTCCTACAACAGCAGCCAGGACAAGGTAAAGATCAAGGTCCAGGCCTTCCCGCAGGACTCCTACAACGATTCCGTGGTTTCGGCGGCAGCTGCCGGGAACCTGCCCTGCATCGTGGATATCGACGGCCCCAACGTGCCCAACTGGGCCTGGGCCGGTTACCTGGCGCCCCTGGAGCTGGAGGCGGACCTCTCAAGCCAGCTTCCCAGCACCGTGGCCGAGTGGGACGGAAAGCCCTACGCCGTGGGCTACTACGACGTTGCCCTGGCCATGATGGCCCGGGCCTCGGACCTGGAGGCTGCCGGCGTCCGCGTTGCCACCATGGAGCAGCCCTGGACCAAGGAGGAGTTCCAGGAAGCCCTGACCAAGCTCAAGGCGCTGGGCAAGTGGGAACACCCGCTGGACCTCGGCACCGCCGGCACCGGTGAATGGCTCCCCTACGCCTACTCCCCCTTCCTGCAGTCCTTCGGCGGCGACCTCGTGAACAGGGACGGCTTCCAAAGCGCCGAGGGCGAGCTCAACGGCGACAAGGCCGTGCAGTGGGCCGAGTGGTTCCGGGGCCTGGCCGACCAGGGCTTCATGGCAAAGAAGAGCGGCAAGGATTCCACCCAGGACTTCCTGAACAACAAGAGTGCCATCGTCTACACGGGCTCGTGGGCCGGGGACAAAGCCAGGGCCGCACTCGGCGACGACCTGGTGGTCATGCCGCCGGTGGACCTGGGCGAGGGCCCCAAGATCGGCGGCGCTTCCTGGCAGTGGGGCGTGACCAGCGGCTGCAGCAACGCCGAGGCCGCCATGGACTACCTCTCCTACTCGCTGAAGCCGGAGAACATCGCCGCGGTGGCGAAGGCCACCGGCGCCATTCCGGCCAGCGAAGAGGCCGCCGCGCAGATCCCCAGCTTCGCCGAGGGCGGTGCAAACCGGATCTTCATGGACTTCTCCCGGGAGTACGCCGTGATGCGTCCCGAAACGCCCGCCTACCCCTTCATTGCCACCGAGTACGGCAAGGCCGTCCAGGACATCCTGAACGGGGCGGACGCCAAGTCCACGCTGGATAACGCCGTGAAGGCGATCGACGCCAACATCAAGTCCAACGGCGGCTACAAGAACTAGCGGAGCCGCGGGAGGACTTCCGGCGAGACAACGCCGCAGTCCTCCCGCAGCCCGACCTACGAAAGATCCCTCATGGCAACTGACCTTCCCACCCGCCCGCGCCCTGCCGCCCCCGAAACCGCGCTGCCGCCGTCGAGCACTGACGGAAAGGACCGCAGGGCCCACCGCCGGCCCGGCTTCCGCCGCGAGCAGCTCAGCGGCTGGGGCATGATCGCCCCGGCGGCGCTGCTGCTCCTGGCCTTCATCTTCATCCCGGCCATCCTCGGCTTCGGGCTGGCCTTCACCAACGCCCGGCTCATCTCGCCGCGTCCGGTCGAATTCGTGGGCCTGGACAATTTCGCCAGGCTCTTCTCGGACCCCACGTTCTACCGCGCCCTGCTCAACGTCGCCTACTTCACCGTGGTCATCGTTCCGGTGCAGTCCGGCCTGGCGCTGGTGATGGCGCTGCTGATCAACAAGAAGTTCCGCGGCGTGAATTTCTTCCGCACCGTGTACTTCCTGCCCGTGGTCACCTCCATGGTGGTGGTCTCACTGCTGTGGCTCTTCATGTACCGCAAGGACGGCCTGGTCAACGAGATCCTCTCCGCCGTCAGCTTCGGCCTGATCGACGGGCCGGACTGGCTCGGGGATCCGAATACAGCGATGCCTGCCATCATCATCCTGTCCATCTGGCAGGCCGCCGGGTTCCATATGATCATCTGGCTTGCGGGGCTGCAGGGCATCTCCGGGGAGCTGTACGAGGCGTCGCAGCTGGACGGAACCAGCCGGTGGCAGCAGTTCCGCTACGTCACCTGGCCGGGCCTCTTCCACACGCGCAGCCTGGTCCTCGTCACCATCACCATCCAGGCCCTCGGCCTCTTCGACCAGATCAGCGTGATGACCCAGGGCGGACCCATGGATTCGACCACCACCATCATTTACGAGGCCGTCCAGTCCGGCTACCGGCAGCAGGAGACGTCCTACGCCTCCGCCATTTCGCTGGTGTTCTTTGTCCTCGTCCTGATCGTCTCCGCGGTGCAGCGCCACCTCACCCGGGAGAAAGACTGACATGAAAAACCAACTGCTCCTGAAAAACGCCGGCACCATGCTGGTGCGCATCCTCTTTGCCGTCGTGGCCGCGTTCCCCATCGTCTTCATGCTGGTGTCCTCGCTCAAGCCGGACCAGCAGATCTTCGGTGACATGTCCTCACTGGCCGCATTCCTCCCGGTTGGCAACATCTCCTTCGACAACTATTCGGCGGTCTTCGACCGTGTCCCCGCAGCGCGCTTCCTGCTCAACTCGGTGGGCGTCTCCGCCGTCACCGTGATCCTGGGCATCTTCGTTAACAGCCTCTGCGCCTTCGCCCTGTCCCGCATGCAGGTCAGGGGCAAGAAGATCGTGTTCACCGCGATCCTGGCTACCCTGATCGTCCCCTTCCAGACCCTGGCCCTGCCGCTGGTGTGGTGGGTCAACCAGCTACCCTACTTCGAGCTGAACGGCTTCAGCCTTGAGTTCTCCAAGGGCTGGCTGGACACCTACCAGGTCCAGATCATTCCGTTCATCGCCAACGCCTTCTCCATCTACCTGTTCCACCAGTACTTCGAGTCCATCCCAAAGGAACTGGACGAAGCCGCACGGATCGACGGGGCCGGCTGGTTCAAGATCTACCGCCAGGTGGTCATGCCGCTGGCAGGCCCCGCCACCGCCACGGTGGCGATCCTGACCTTCCTGCCGGCGTGGAACTCCTACCTCTGGCCGCTCATGGTGGTCCAGTCCGAGGAGCTGCGGCCCGTGATGATCGGCATCCAGTACTTCTTCCAGCTGAACGTTTCCTGGGGCGAGGTGATGGCATACGCCTCCCTGATCACCGTTCCGGTGGTCGTGCTCTTCATCGCCTTCCAGCGTTCATTCGTCAACAGCATCGCCTCCAGCGGCGTGAAGGGCTGAACCATGGCTTCACTTTCGACGGCTGCCGGCGCGCCGGCAGCGTCCCTCATTGACCGGTTCCGCCCCCAGTGGCATTACTCCGCACGGCGGAACTGGCTCAACGATCCAAACGGGCTGGTGTACCTCAACGGCTCCTACCACCTCTTCTACCAGCACAACCCCTTCGGCACGGACTGGGGCAACATGTCCTGGGGCCATGCCACGTCCCGGGACCTGCTCCACTGGGACGAACAACCGGTGGCCATCCCCTGCGATGACCAGGAAGCCATCTTCTCCGGCTCGGCCGTGTTCGACGAGCACAACACCAGCGGCTTCGGCACGACGGACACACCTCCGCTGGTTGCCATCTACACGAGCGCGTACAGTGAGGCCTCCCCGCTGGCCGGGCGGCAGGCCCAGTCCCTCGCCTACAGCCTGGACGAGGGCCGGACCTGGACGAAGCACCAGGGCAATCCCGTCCTGGACCGCGCCTCGGCGGACTTCCGTGACCCCAAGGTCTTTTGGTACGACGGCGGCGGCGAATGTTACTGGGTGATGGTTGCCGTCGAAGCGGTGCAGCGGCAGGTGGTGCTGTACAAATCCGCCGACCTCAAGTCCTGGGAGTACCTGAGCACGTTCGGCCCCGCCAACGCCACCGGCGGGGTCTGGGAATGCCCGGACCTGTTCGAGCTGCCGGTGGACGGAAACCCGCGGGACACCCGGTGGGTCCTCGTCGTGAACATCAACCCGGGAGGCATCGCCGGCGGTTCGGCAGGACAGTACTTCGTGGGAGAGTTCGACGGCGTGGCCTTCCAGTCAGGATCCACCGTCACCGAGGGGCTCCAGCAGGACGACTCGCGCATGCGCGAGTACGGCTGGCTGGACTGGGGCCGGGACTACTACGCCGCAGTCTCGTTCAGCAACCTGCCTGACGGCCGCCGGATCATGATCGGCTGGATGAACAACTGGGACTACGCCGGTTCCACGCCCACCGGAGACTGGCGCAGTGCCATGTCACTGCCGCGGGAGGTCACGCTCACCCGGGTGGACGGCAGGGTGGTGCTTCGGCAGGAAGCCATCGGTTTCTCCGGCGAGCCGGATGGCCGGGGCTTCCGGCACGGTCCCGGGCCTCTGCCGCCCGGAGTGGTGGAGCTTCCCGTCGCCGTGGCGGTAGCGCGCATCGATGCCGAATTCCGTCCGGGCAGCGCTACCGCCGTGGGCCTTGTCCTTCACGCAGGTAATGCCGGGCGGACGCTTCTCACCTATGACACCGGGCAAGGCGTGCTGCGCCTGGACCGGAGGGAGTCAGGAAATACCGGTTTCCACGAAGCCTTCCCGTCAGTGGAGGAAGTGGCCGTGCCGCTGCGGGAAGGCCGCCTGCGCCTGCGGGTGTACCTTGACCGGTGCTCGGTGGAGATTTTCGCCCAGGACGGGCTCGCCACCATCACTGACCTTGTGTTCCCCGCGGAGGAATGCACCGGGATGGCGGTCTTCGCGGAAGGTGAGGGCGCGCAGCTCGTGGCGCTCGACGTCGTCGGACACTGAATGCCGCGGGGCCCCTGAGCCGGTGCGGAACCCGCAGGATTGGTTCAAAAATGTGATCCGGACACTCACTTTGTGGCAGCCGGGGTTATCCTCAAAGGGCGTATCCAGGTGCCGGGGGCTAGGCGCACCGCGGTGTGACTGCCGCGGGCCAGTTTCATCATTTGCATTCACGCCGGGGGAACCCGGGGGATTTCAAAGGAAACGAGCATGGGCCGTCGACGCGCAGCAACTGACCCGAGCTATCCGCGCTGGGTGTGGATCGCCGCGGCGGCCACGGTCGCGCTTCTCGTTGTTGGCGGCGCGTTCGTGTTGCGGGTGCTGATCTTCCCCGCCGATTCAGGAGACGGCGGCGGTTCATCAGCAGGGAATGGCAGCACCCCTGCCCCAGGTGAACCCCTGGCGCAGGACAGTCCTGCTGCCACCGCCGGAGGATCTCCGTGCATCGCCTTGAAAATCCTCACCTCGCTCGAGAACGCTGACATGGTCCGTGCCTTGGCTGCCGGGTACACCGCGAAACCCCGCAGCGTGGACGGGAAGTGCGTGGCACCCGAAGTCAGCCAGGAAAAATCCGGCGCGTCCGCCGGGAAGGTTGCTGCGCAGTTCCCCGGCGTCGCAGCCAGTGACCGGCCCGCAGTCTGGCTGCCGGACTCTTCAGCCTGGCTGCGCATCGCAGGAGCAGGTGCCGGGGGCAGCCAGGTCCCGCAGGAAGGAAGGAGTGTTGCGCGGAGTGCCGTCGTGGTGGCTATGCCGGAGAGCATGGCTGCTGCACTTGGCTGGGACAGCAAAGCGCCCTCGTGGTCCGATGTCTTCAAAACCGCTGAGGACCAGGGCGTCTGGGAGCGCCTTGGCCATGCCGACTGGGGGAAGTTCAAGTTCGGCAAGGCCAGTCCGCTGGTCTCGACGTCGGGCCTCATGGCCCTTGCCGCTTCTTACGGTACCGCCGGTGGGAACGTGGGAGGTCTGGACGGCATGGACCTGGAAGCGGCGTCCCTGGTGGACAAAGTGCGTGCCGTGGAGCTGCGTACCAGCCACTATATGGCCACCCCCGAGCATTTCCTGTGGCACGTGCGGGAGGCCGACGACGCCGGGAACGTCGCGGAATTTCTCTCCGCCGTCATCGTGGACGAGAAGTTTGTCTGGGACTACAACCGGGGGGTAGTGAGCGAAGACGGGATTACCAAGCAGTCCGGTCCCCCGCCCCAGGAGCCCCTCCGCGCCATCTACCCCAACGATGGCGTGCAGGTGGCGGATAACCCGGCCGTAATCCTTAACGGCGATTGGGTTGAGGGCCGGCAGCGCTTGGCGGCCGAGGATTTCCTCCGGTTCGCTGTGACAGAGCAAGGCCAGCAGATCGTAAAGACTTCCGGATACCGGACCCTTCAGGGCGACCTGGACCCCGGGGTGGCAGGGACCGGACGATACGCTGAAACCCTCCAGCCGCTGCCGCTTCCCAAAGCAGAGGCCCTTCTTGCCATGCAGGACAGCTTTCCCGAGGTCCGCAAACGGGCCAGGGCCCTGTTCCTGGTGGACGTCTCCGAGTCCATGGTGCAGGATCCCGCAGCAAACAAGCTGCAGCGGGCCAAGGATGCCGTTCTCAAGGCCCTGGACCATTTCACCGGTGAGGACGAAATCGGGCTGGCCGCTTTCTCCCATGAGGGTGACGGGCCCTTGACGCCGGGCATCGTCAGCCCGGTAGCGCCGCTCGAAACCAACAAGGAAGACATCACGGCCAAGCTCCGCGAGCTTCAGGCTGTGGACGCAACACCCCTTTTTGAAGCCGTCAGCCGCTTCGCGGGCGAGCAGGCCAAGGAATACAAGGAAGATTTCATCAACACCATCGTGCTACTGAGTGACGGCAAGAACGACACCACGCACCCCGGAGACCTGGGCGGGCTCTCCGAACAGCTGAACCATCAGAACCATTCGACGCCGGTGCTCGTTTTTACCCTCGCCTACGGCCCCGAGGCAGACGTACCCACCCTGCTGGAAATCGCCAAGGCAAGCGGCGCCCACTACTACGACGCCACCGATCCGAACCGGCTCGAAGAGGTGCTTGGCGAACTGGTGACCAGTTTTTAGGCCGCCGGTCCTCGCACATGTCCGGCACGGGCTGCCCGCGAACGGGATAATGCGAGTGCCCACGCGCCGGCCACTCCGATGGCAATCAGTACGGTGACAAAGCCGATCGCCGGCGGACCCGTCCATGCCAGGGCGTCGCCATACCGCAGCAGGGCAAGTGCCTGCAGAATGACGAACGCAACGGAGGTCAGGGCAACGGGGCGGACGGTGCGGAGGTCACCGCTGAACTGGCCCTGCGCGGCGGACCACCCCAGGCCCACCAGCCACGCTCCGACGGCCCTCGCAGTGAGCTCGGACAATGGCCACGGCCACCACGCCGCGGCAGCAGCGGGTACTGCCAGGAGCGCCCCGCCATACAACACCAGCACCCCGGCGATTCCCAGCAGGAGCAACCGCAGCGCGGGCGGCAGCACGGGCCGTCGCACCGGCACGGACTTCGGGGCGGGACGCCCGGACCGGACCTGCATCCAGCCGATCACGAGCATCGCCACGGGCACGATGGCATAGATTGCCAGCCACGCCCAGGTCGCTATCTGCGCAAGGGGCCCGGCGGCTGGCGACAGGTGGAAGCGGTCGAGATGTATCAGGGTGACTCCAAGAGTCAGCGTGGTGAAGACGAACACGGGCCAGACTGCGAGCCTCGCTGACTCCCAGCTTTCCGAGCGGGCGCCCGTCACCTCCAGGCCGACCGCAGACCAGTATGCGGCACCGAGGAAGACAGCCGTCATGGGCGGATTGACTGTCCATGCGAACCATTCGGCAGTCCTGAGCGGAAACACGAACAGCACCAGGCCGGCAAGAAACACCAGGAACGCGGCGATGTAGAGCAGCCGCCGCATCGGCGCAATCACTGGTGCGGCATCAGTTGAAGCGGACGTCACCTGGGAGCTCCTTGGGCGCGGCCGCCTCACCGGGGGCAGGGGCCGGAGCAGGCAGGGGGTGCTCCGCCAGGTAGGTATGGAGCATCGAGACCACGGTGGCGCCGTCCCCCACCGCCGTAGCGACTCTCTTGATGGAACCGGCCCGCACGTCGCCGATCGCGAAAATGCCGGGCATGCTGGTTTCCAGCGCCAGGGGCTGCCTGTCCGGCCTGGTCCCATCCTTACTGTCAGCGCGGCTGGTACCCGTGCGGAGAAAACCGGCCTGGTCACGCTCAACGGTGTCGGGCAGCCAGGAGGTCCGTGGTACCGAACCGATCAGCACAAACAAGCCGCCCGCTTCGATCTCCTCATTCGAGGTTGCACCGCCGGCCCCGGTCGCGGCCACTTTAAGGCTGGCAAGGAACCCGTCCTGATCGCGGGCCCCCACGACCGCCGTGCCATAGCGGACCGCCACGTTCCGGGTGGCCTCAAGTTGGGAGATGAGGTACTCCGACATACTGGCCGACAGGGTGGGTCCGCGCACCAGCAGCGTCACCTTTTTCGCGTATCTCGCAAGGTGCAGGACGGCCTGTCCGGCCGAGTTGCCGCCGCCCACAACGCAGACCTGTTTTCCGGCCATCGACGGCGCCTCGGAGACCGTTGCCCCATAGAAGACGCCTCTGCCCACCAGGTTCTCAAGCTGCGGTATCCCGAGGCGGCGGTAGTCCACGCCGGTGGCCACCACCACTGTGCGGCATTGCACGATGGTGCCATCGGAAATCACCACCCTGTACAGCGGTCCCTCCACGCTGAGCTTCTCCACTTTCCGCATGAAGAGGAAGTCCGTGCCCAAAGTCCAGGCCTGGTGGAATGAACGGTAGGCCAGGTGGGCTCCGCTGACACCGCGGGAGAAGCCGGGGTAGTTGCGGATCAAGGAACTGGTGCCGGCCTGGCCTCCCACGGCTTCCCCCTCCACCACCATGGTGGAGAGGCCCTCGGAGGAGGCGTAGACGGCGGTGGCAAGACCGGACGGACCGGCTCCCACAACCACCACATCAAAGACCTTGTCCGCCGGCGGGGGCCGCGTTACCCCGATCGCTTCGGCGATCTCAAGGTCGCTGGGGTTCTCGAGGACAATGGGGGCAGCGGTAAACTGCAGCACCATGACCGGCAGCACAGGATCCCGCAGGCCCAGGCTCTCCAGCGTCCGTTGCCCCGTCTCGGACCCCACAGGGTGGAAGCCCACGGGGATGTGGTTTCGGCTCAGGGAGTCGCGCAGCACGTGGGTCCTTTCGTCGCCGACCTGCCCGATCAGCCGGACCGCCTCGAACCCGACCCCCTGGGCCAGGTGCCAGTCATCGAGGGCATCCGTAATGGCCCCGTGGAATTCCTCGTCGCGCGGTCGTTCGGGACGTATGATCAGCAATTCGGCGTATCCCTGCCCGATAGCCCGGAATACAGTGGGGGCGCTGGCGAAGTCGCCCCATGTCACCACCACACCGCGCTTGGCGGCCGGGTGGAAGCCATAGGCCCGCCGCAGGAAATCGAGTCCGCCACGGTCATCCGGTCCGTAGCATCCGAGGATGAGGGCCACCTGTCGGTTCCAGCGCCGGAGCCCCTCAAGCACTGCCCGTCCGTGGGCGTGGCCGGCGCAGGCCACCACTTCGTAGTCGGCACCGTACCGTCGGCGTAACTCATCTTCGAGAATGCGCCGGGAGGCCGGGTCCGGGGTGGCAATCAGCATGATCGGAACCGAGTCGTCCATGGCCGCCGTCTTTCCGGATCAATGGTTCGGTGGCGATCACGATACTCCCGCTGGGACAGTGGGGACAAGGTACGGAGATTCTGCCAGAATGAGGACGTCATGGAAGACCGCCCTATTCCCGGAATCAGCCCCGCCGCCACGCCCAGCGGAACAGGATGCGTGGAGTGCCTCGGCGGGGACGGCCCGGGATGGTGGCTGCATCTGCGGCGCTGCGCCCAATGCGGCCATATCGGATGCTGTGATTCATCCCCCTCGCAGCATGCCAGTGCCCACGCACGCACCGACGGCCATCCAGTCATGAGGTCCTTTGAACCCGGGGAGGACTGGTTCTACGAACTTCCCACGAAGAAGTTTTTCCGCGGCCCGCGGCTTCCCGATCCCCAGTCCAGGCCGCCGGAGCAACCGTCGCCCGGACCGGCTGACAAGGTACCGGCAGACTGGCAAGAGCACATCCACCGGTAACCGCGGACCGGGCATCAACTGCGCCGGCGGGCTTCGGTGGGGATGCTGGGTAGGCTGGATGGATGGCGACAGTTATCCTCGTGCGGCACGGCCGCACCACAGCCAATGCCGCTGGAATGCTGGCGGGCCGGGCGGCTGGCGTCTGCTTGGACCAGGTTGGGCGCGAGCAGGCAGCTCTGACCGGAGACCGACTCGCCGTGGTGCCCCTGGCAGGGGTGGTATCGAGCCCCCTCGAGCGTTGCCAGCAAACCGCACAGCTCATCCTGGAACGGCAGGCTGGTAATCCTTATGCGCCGGCCGAGCCCGATCTCACCGAGTGCGATTACGGCCAGTGGCAGGGGCGGATGCTCAGTGATCTCGCGACCGAAGACCTGTGGGCGGCCGTGCAGTCGCAGCCGTCCGCCGTCGTTTTTCCCGGCGGTGAATCCATGGCAGCGATGCAGGCCCGGTCGGTGGCAGCAATCCGACGCCACGATGCAGCCTTCGAAGCCGAATACGGGCCAGGAGCCGTGTGGGCGGCCGTGAGTCACGGTGACATCATCAAATCGATCCTGGCCGACGCGCTCGGTATGCACCTCGATCTGTTCCAGCGGATTAATGTGGGCCCTTCCTCCGTGTCCATCGTCCACTACGGTGCACTTCGGCCAAGCGTCTATGCGACGAACACCGACGCCGGGGATCTGTCGTGGCTGTCGAACGGCATCAACTCCGGTGATGCGCCGGTGGGCGGCGGCAGTGGGCAAACGGCGCAGTAGTTCTGATGTGCCTAAGATACTGACATGCCCACACTTGTTCACGAGTTTGCTTGGCCTGACCGGGTCGTCATCGGCACCATCGGCGTTCCGGGGGCGCGCACGTTCTACCTGCAGGTACGGACAGGTAAGCAAATTGTGAGCATCGCCCTCGAAAAGCAGCAGTCGGCCCAGCTCGCCGAGAAGATTGACGAAATCCTCGATCAGCTCATTACGCTGGAGGGCAACCCCTTCAGCGTTCCCACGGGTACCCCCATCGAACTCGTGGACAATGACCAGCTCGAGCCCGTCGAGGAGCAGTTCCGCACCGGGGCTATGACCCTGGGCTGGGACCCGACGACGGCGCAGGTGGTCATCGAGGCATACCCCATCATGGATGCCGATCCTGAAGACGACGACGAACCGGTTGCTGGGAACGGCAGCGAGGTACCCGAGATGCTGCTCGTGCGGATGCCCGTTGGCACCGCCCGCGCCTTTGCCAAGCGGACCCGGGAGGTGGTGGGCGCCGGGCGTCCCGCATGCCCGCTCTGCGGTTACCCCGTGGACCCCGACGGGCACGTCTGCACACTGCCCGAGGTCTGATGCCGGCGCCCGACCTGTTGACTGCCGAGCTGACCCTCACCGGTCGCATCGCGACGGCGTCGAACGCCACCTTCCTGGGCAGCATCGGCGACACCACGGTCGTTTACAAGCCGATAGCCGGGGAGAAACCGCTGTGGGATTTTCCCAACGGCTTCCTTGCCCACCGGGAGGTCGCAGCGTACCTGGTTTCCAAGGTCCTCGGCTGGAACGTGGTGCCACTCACTTGGCTCCGCGACGGTCCTTTGGGCGAAGGAATGGTGCAGCTGTGGCAGGAGTCAGACCCCGACCAGACTGCGGTGGATCTCGTTGCGGCGGACTACGACGTACACGGGAACGGGTGGAAACACGTCCTTGAGGGCCAGGATGAGAGCGGACGGAGAGTCGCCCTCGTCCACGAGGACACGCCGGCGCTTCGTCGCATGGCGGTGTTCGACGTCGTCGTGAACAACGCGGACCGCAAAGGCGACCATATCCTTGCCATGGCAGACGGACACCGGCACGGCGTGGACCACGGGCTCACCTTTCACCGGGACTACAAGCTGCGCACGGTGCTGTGGGGGTGGCTGGGAGAAAAGTTGACCTCTGAGGAGCGCGACGGCGTCGAGCGTGTCTTGGAAGAACTGCGCGGTGAGCTGGGCCGAAACCTGGCGGACCTGCTCAACGCCGAAGAAGTCGCCGCGCTCGCAGCGCGCTGCGCCCGGTTGCACTCGGCAGGGCGGTTCCCGGCGCCAAGAGCTGAGATGCCCGCGGTGCCCTGGCCGCTGTTCTGAACAAAAGGCCTGCAGAACCTGTCATGTCCAGACACAGTTGCGGGCGCGTTAGCGTGCCACGGCCTCCCGCCAGGTACCGATGTGTCGGCCGACATAGTCACTGGTTGCCTTCCAGTGGGCCCCGTGCCCCTCGTCATACATCCGTGCCCAAGGCTGGAATCCTGTTGCATTTGCGTCCCGAAGCAGCGCATTCATGGCCTGCACACGCCGGACGATCATCTCCGGCAAGTGCTGGCGCTGTTCCTGGCTGGCGCCGTAACCGTCAACGAACGCACGCAAGCGAACACCGGCGGTCTCCGGGTCTTCCCCTTCCCATAAGCCCGCGAATGACTGGGCAGCGTACGCCAGATCCCACATCCGTGAGCTGGGCCCGGCCCCGTCCCAGTCAAGGAACACCCACCGGTCCCCGATGATTAGGTTCCAGGGGGCGAGGTCGTTGTGGCAGATCAGTTCCTGCTCCGGCGCCGGTATCAACACTGGCCAGGATTCCAGATCCGCAGGAGTGCACGAGGGGCTGCTGTCATGGATCGCACGGATGATGCCCCCGACCCTTTGAAGCTCTTCGAGGTCCAGCTGTCCACTGTCGAGCGCCAGTGTCCCGTGGACGTATTCAAGAACCTGTCGGCCCTCGTTGTCAGGGCCGCCGGCGCGGGGAACATCCATGCCCGCGGAGGCCAGGTGGTGAAGGAACCGATGCACTTTCCCGGTGGTTTCAGTCCAGGGCTTCCGGACCGTGTCTCTGCTGCGGACTACAAAGTCACATGCGTTGCCGCCGGATAGGGGTTGCTCATCAGTCACCCTGAAAGGCTAGAGCATGCGTGAACCGGTCGTTGCTGCAGGATCAGCCGGCCTCCAGGTCGAAGTCCAGGTCAAGATCTTCAAGGCTGCCCAGCTGCCGCCATGTGGATCCGACCCGGGCGGTGCCGAGGGTTGCGGCGATCGGCATCCGGTCCGCCGCAACGAGCTGGTCCAGGTTCAGGCCGGTGAGGGTCGCAATGTCGCGAATAGGTGCCTGGAACGTACGGAACGGGCCAAGCGGCGGAACGTCCTCGACGGCGCCGGGCCGCGGCACGTCCGGCAGTTCAGCCAGCTGGGGTGTTTGGTCCACCACGTACCCGGTGGCTGCCAGTTCGCCCTCATGGATGAAGGCTGCGACCTTGAAGTAGCGCAGCGGGATCCCGACTCCCCGGTAGACAGGGTCCTCGTCGCTGAAGATCGGCCCGGTGAACACCACGATTCTTCGGCTATGGTCGGCCGCGTGGTCCAGCAGGTACGACTCCATGCCGAGCCACAGTTCCATGCCCTGGTTAAACTTGGCAGCCTGCGGCGCTGCGTTGGTGTAGTGGAACGTGTCCTCGTTGGCCTGTGCCGCCTCGGCCCGGCTGGCGCCCCAGACAGCGGACGCCCGCCGGACCAAATGTCCGCGGTCGATGTCGTTGCGGGCGTAAACCCGCTCCCCTGTCTGCTGGCCCTCACGCAGCCGCGGATCCAGCCGCCATTTGATACCCGAACGGTCCAGGTCCATGAGTTTGCCGCCGTCAATGCCAAGCGCTGTCACCGCCGCAAGACGCCTGTCCGGGCGCATCAGCACTGAGAAGTGGGTGTAAGGCAGGAGGACTGTCTCCACTCCGGGCCGGGAGAGGTACAGGGACGCCCAGGAAGTCCTCTTCGTAGCCGACCCTGTCAGCGAGGTCTTCGACGGTGGCGGTTGGGGCAAGCAGCAATTCGTCATCCATGCCCGGACCCTACCAGCGCCCGGTGACAGCCAGGTATCCAGGAGGCGACTGAGCGGGGTCGCTCAGGACCGCTTCCCGTGACAGGCTTGATCGCCTTAGGGCCACCAGGCATCCGCATCGTGCACGCTCCGTGATAAGTGAAGGCCCCGCACTAAAGTAGTAGCGCGGGGCCTCCATTCATCTGACACTCACGAGACTCAGAAACTAGAAGTCCCAGTCCTCGTCCTCGGTGTTGACGGCCTTGCCGATCACGTACGAGGAACCGGACCCGGAGAAGAAGTCGTGGTTCTCGTCGGCGTTCGGGGACAGGGCCGAGAGGATGGCCGGGTTCACGTCGGTGACCGAGGACGGGAACATCGCCTCGTAGCCCAGGTTCATGAGCGCCTTGTTGGCGTTGTAGTGCAGGAACTTCTTGACGTCCTCGGCCAGGCCAACGCCGTCGTAGAGATCGTGCGTGTACTGCACCTCGTTCTCGTACAGCTCGAAGAGCAGCTCGAACGTGTAGTCCTTGATCTCCTGGCGGCGCTCCTCGGAAAGCGTCTCCAGTCCGCGCTGGAACTTGTAGCCGATGTAGTAGCCATGCACGGCCTCGTCGCGGATGATCAGGCGGATCAGGTCGGCCGTGTTCGTGAGCTTGGCGCGCGAGGACCAGTACATGGGCAGGTAGAAGCCCGAGTAGAACAAGAAGCTCTCCAGCAGCGTGGAGGCCACCTTGCGCTTCAGGGGGTCATCGCCCTGGTAGTAGTCCATGACGATCTGGGCCTTCTTCTGAAGGTTCTCGTTCTCGGTGGACCAGCGGAACGCCTCGTCGATCTCCTTGGTGGAGGCCAGCGTGGAGAAGATGGAGGAGTAGCTCTTGGCGTGCACCGACTCCATGAACGCGATGTTCGTGTAGACGGCTTCCTCGTGCGGGGTCAGCGCATCGGGGATGAGGGAGACGGCGCCGACGGTGCCCTGGATGGTGTCCAGCAGGGTCAGGCCGGTGAAGACGCGCATGGTGAGCTGCTGCTCAGCCGGCGTCAGGGTGTTCCAGGACTGGACGTCGTTGGACAGCGGCACCTTTTCCGGCAGCCAGAAGTTGTTGACGAGCCGGTTCCAGACCTCCACGTCCTTGTCGTCCTGGATGCGGTTCCAGTTGATGGCCTCGACGTGGCTCAGAAGCTTGACCTTCTCGGTCATGTCATCCCCTCATTGTTGGGTGGTTCTCTAAGTTAAAGCGTACGACGGCGGGCGGTTGCCCGCCGTCGTAATCAACCTGAAAAGGCTGTTACAGGGCGCAGCTGACGCAGCCCTCTACCTCGGTCCCTTCCAGCGCGAGCTGGCGGAGGCGGATGTAGTAAAGCGTCTTGATGCCCTTGCGCCATGCGTAGATTTGAGCCTTGTTGATGTCGCGGGTGGTGGCGGTGTCCTTGAAGAACAGCGTCAGGGACAGGCCCTGGTCAACATGCTGTGTGGCAGCGGCGTAGGTGTCGATGATCTTCTCGTAGCCGATCTCGTACGCATCCTGGTAGTAATCCAGGTTGTCGTTGGTGAGGTACGGCGCCGGGTAGTAGACGCGGCCGATCTTCCCTTCCTTGCGGATCTCGATCTTGGCGGCCACCGGGTGGATGGAGGACGTGGAGTTGTTGATGTAGCTGATGGAGCCCGTCGGCGGCACGGCCTGCAGGTTCTGGTTGTAGATGCCGTGCTCCATGACGGAGGCCTTCAGCTCGCGCCAGTCATCCTGTGTGGGGATGTGGTGGCCGGCGAACAGATCGCGGACGCGCTCAGTCTCCGGGAGCCATTCCTGCTCGGTGTACTTGTCGAAGAACTCGCCGCTCGCGTACTTGGAGTTCTCGAAACCGCCGAACTTCTGGCCGGTTTCGATGGCGAGCCGGTTGGATGCACGCAGGGCGTGGAACAGCACCGTGTAGAAGTAGATGTTGGTGAAGTCCAGGCCTTCTTCGGAGCCGTAGTGGACCCGCTCCCGCGCCAGGTAGCCGTGCAGGTTCATCTGGCCCAGGCCGATGGCGTGGGACTTCGCATTGCCCTCGGCCACGGACGGCACCGAGTTGATGTAGGACATGTCCGACACCGCGCTGAGTGCACGGATGGCCGTTTCGATGGACGCACCGAAGTCCGGCGAGTCCATGGTCTTGGCGATGTTCATCGAACCCAGGTTGCAGGAGATGTCCTTGCCGACGGTCTGGTACGTGAGGTCCTCGTTGTACAGGGACGGCGTGGAGACCTGCAGGATCTCCGAGCAGAGGTTGCTCATGGTGATCTTGCCGGCGATCGGGTTGGCCCGGTTCACGGTGTCCTCGAACATGATGTACGGGTAGCCGGACTCGAACTGGATCTCGGCGAGGGTCTGGAAGAACTCGCGGGCGCTGATCTTGGTCTTCTTGATCCGGGAATCGTCCACCATCTCGTAGTACTTCTCGGTGACCGAGACGTCCGAGAACGGGACACCGTAGACGCGTTCGACGTCGTACGGCGAGAACAGGTACATGTCCTCGTTCTTCTTGGCCAGCTCGAACGTGATGTCCGGAATGACGACGCCCAGCGAAAGGGTCTTGATGCGGATCTTCTCGTCCGCGTTCTCCCGCTTGGTGTCCAGGAACCGGTAGATGTCCGGGTGGTGCGCGTGCAGGTACACGGCACCGGCGCCCTGGCGGGCACCAAGCTGGTTGGCGTAGGAGAAGCTGTCTTCGAGGAGCTTCATCACCGGAATGACACCGGAGGACTGGTTTTCGATCTGCTTGATCGGCGCGCCGTGCTCGCGGATGTTGGTCAGCGACAGGGCCACGCCGCCGCCGCGCTTGGACAGCTGCAGCGCGGAGTTGATGCCGCGGGCGATGGACTCCATGTTGTCCTCGATGCGCAGCAGGAAGCAGGAGACGAGTTCGCCGCGCTGCGCCTTGCCGGCGTTGAGGAAGGTGGGCGTTGCCGGCTGGAAGCGGCCGTCAATGATTTCGTCCACCAGGCGGGTGGCCAGTTCCTCATTGCCGCGGGCCAGGTGCATGGCCACCATGCAGACGCGGTCCTCGTAGCGCTCCAGGTAGCGCTTGCCGTCGAACGTCTTCAGCGTGTAGGAGGTGTAGAACTTGAACGCGCCCAGGAAGGTCTCGAAGCGGAACTTCTTTTTGTAGGCACGGTTGAACAGTTCACGGATGAAGTTCATCGTGTACTGGTCCAGTGTTTCGCGCTCGTAGTACTGGTTCTTCACCAGGTAGTCGAGCTTCTCCTCCAGGTCATGGAAGAACACGGTGTTGTTGTTAACGTGCTGCAGGAAGTACTGGTGGGCGGCCTCACGGTCCGCCTCGAACTGGATTTCGCCGCTGGGACCGTAGAGGTTCAGCATGGCGTTCAGCTCGTGATAGCCCAGGCCCTTGTAGGCGGCCGGCAACTCCGGCTTCTTGGCCCTGGTTACTTCTGTGTCTGCGACAGTCGTGTCCAAAACGTGTCCAATCCCTGGTTGACCCTGGCAACGTCTTCCGGCGTTCCCATGAGTTCGAATCGATAAAGGTGGGGTACCTGGCATTTGGCGGCGATGATGTCCGCTGCCAGGCAGTAGTTGTCCCCGAAGTTTGTGTTGCCGGCCCCGATCACGCCGCGGAGCAGTTGCCTGTTCTGCGGGTTGTTCAAAAACCGGATGACCTGCTTTGGGACGGACCCCTCTCCCCCGGTGCCGCCATAGGTGGGCACCACCAGCACGAACGGCCGGGTGGCAAGCAGGGGTGCGTCCCTGGAGTAGAGCGGAATCCGGGCCACCTCGCGGCCGAGCTTCAAGACGAAGCGGCTGGTGTTCTCGGATGCCGAGGAAAAATAGATGAGCTGGCTGTCTGTGCGGACCGGTTCCGGGCTATCCAGGAGCCGGGCCGGCGGGGACACTTCCACGCGCTGAGCCGCGTGGAACTGGGAAGCCGTGTAGCCTTGCTGTGCTGTTGGTGCTGCCGTGGGAGTCACCTCAGCTGGTTGATTGTTGCCGGCAGGAAAAGCAGGGCTCCTAGGCCACGGAGGAAACGGCCGAGAGGGCCAGTTCTTCGATCTTGTCCGGGCGGAAGCCTGACCAGTGGTCCTGGTCGGTGACCACAACGGGTGCCTGCATGTAGCCCAGGGCCTTCAGGCGCTCGAGGGCCTCGGCGTCCTGGGAGATGTCAACGCTCTGGTAGGTGATGCCCTTCTTGTCGAGCGCACGGTAGGTGGCGTTGCACTGAACACAAGCAGGCTTGGTGTAAACCGTTACGGTCATGGTCGCTGTCCCCTTTTGTCGAAATCGTCGCTGGCCCGGTGTCCCCGTCCAAGCTGTATGTCGATACTACATGTAGTGCAGACGCCTCTTTGGAACCCCAAGATGATGTATTACAAGTATGTCATTTAATGCACCGTTAATCCACAGGCAGGCCCCTTCAAAATGTCCGGAATCACGGCTTTTTCACGGACGGAATCCACACCCTGTGGAGTAGTTAGGCACAATTAACGCCCAGCGTGTCGCGCGAAAGACGGCGTGTCGCGGCCTCCGTGCCGGACCTTGAAAGCGCCAAAAACGGGCTCCGAAGTGACCTGCGGAACCCCTTTAGGTGACCAACCGCACTCGCCATGGTGGCCACTTGTACTGACGCCTGGAGGCACCCGACCCCATCACCACCCCTAGTAGCTGCAGCCGCACAGTTGCCTGTAGAGGGGAGGCGGCTTCTTCGCCAGCTGCTCCCGGAGTAGTGTGGGCTGGTGGTAAATCCGGTACACCTGAAGACCCTGATGGAGGTCACGCGGCTGGGCTCGTTCGCGGCCGCCGCATCAACCCTTGGCTACACGGCTTCGGCCGTATCGCAGCAGATGTCCGCCCTGGAACGGGACACCGGGGTGGTCCTGTTCCAGCGTTCGGCGCGGAGCGTGGTTCCCACGGAAGCCGCCGTCGTCATGACCCGGCACGCAGCCAAGGTGCTGACGGACATCGAAGCGCTTATGGCCGCCGCCGCCAAGACCCAGGACAGCACCAGCCAGGAGCTCCGGTTGGGAATCTTCCCCAGCCTTGCCACGTATGTCCTGCCGCGGATCCTGAAGAATCCGGCGTGGAAGAACCTGGGCATCGACCTCAGGGTGTCCGTCGCCGAACCAGGCCAGACCATTCAGGGGCTGCGCACCGGCGGTGACCTGGACCTTGCCGTGGTGTTCCAGGTTGGCCAGACCGGCGTGGCCTGGCCGGCCACCATCAACCGGCAATGGATCGGCGACGACGATTTCCGGGTGGTCCTGCCCGCCGGCTGGGGTTTCCGGCCGGACGCGAAGGTGGCGGCGGACCATCTCTCCGAGATGCCGTGGATCATGCACCATCCCGGGACCAGCGACGCCATGGTGATCGAGCGGCTCTTCGCCGGCTGCAACCTCCATCCCCGGGTGGTGGCGCACAGCGACGACTTCCACGCCAGCCTCGAAATGGCTGCCGCGGGGCTGGGCGCGGCACTGGTGCCCGAGCTCGCGCTGCGCAACAAGCCTGCCGGCGTGGTGGTCCTGGACGTTCCCGAGATCCGGCTGGCCCGCAACGTCTTCGCGCTGCTGATTAACGACAGGAAAACCGCCCGGGTGCAGCTCTTCGTCGACCTGCTGGCCGAGACCCTGGCCGGGATGCGGACGTCGGTGAATTAGGCCTGAATGCTGGAATGCGCTGCTCTTCGGGTCTATGTTGAGACTATGAGCAAGGTAGCGAGCCAGCACTTTGGAGAGATAGAGCTCAACCACGGCAGGGACCACTCCATCGCCGCGAAGCATGAGCTGCGCGGCCATCCGCTGGAACTCGACCTGAACATCACCGCCCACGACCACTTCGACGAAGCCGCACTGCGCAAGGTGGACTACCGGCTGCGGTTCCTGCCGGAACTGGTGGACGAAGTCCGGGACATGATCGCCGAGGAACTGGAGCAGGAAGGCACCAGCCCGCAGGAGTACCTGCATTTCCACTGCAATGCCCTCAAGGACGAGCACCTGCAGAAGGTCTTCGGCGTGGAGGAACGCAGCCAGCTCACCAACGCCGTGTTCCTCAAAGCATTGAAACTGGGCCATGTGGGCATCTACCCCGGCCAACCCGAACGCTACTTCGTTTTGGATTTCACCCTCGGCGAGCACTTCACGGACGAAGTCCTGGTGGCCTCCGCCGATGAGGACGGTGTTGTTGACGACGAGATCCTCTGGGAGTCCTGAAACACCTGCTTCTTAAAGCACGACGCCGGCCGGCCACCTTTCGGTGACCAGCCGGCCGTTCGCCCGCCTCTCAAGGTCCGGCGCGCTGGGCGCACCGGACCTTGAGTCTCTGCGGGCTCTCTTAGTTCCCTATTTGGCCGCTTCCAGCAGTTCCGCGCGGACCGTCTGGGTTGCCTTGACCAGGTTGCGCAGTGACTCTTCGGTCTCGGCGTAGCCGCGGGTCTTCAGGCCGCAGTCCGGGTTGACCCACAGCTGGCGGGACGGGACGTGCTTCACGGCGGTGCTGAGCAGTTCGGTGACTTCCTGCTCCCCCGGTACGCGCGGCGAGTGGATGTCGTAAACACCGGGGCCGACGCCGCGGCCGAAGCCGTGCGACTCCAGGTCGTGGACAACCTCCATGCGGGAGCGGGCCGCCTCGATGGACGTCACGTCGGCGTCGAGGCCGTCGATCGCGTCAATGATCACCCCGAACTCCGAGTAGCAGAGGTGGGTGTGGATCTGGGTGGCGTCTTTGGCGCCCGCGGTCGCGAGCCGGAAAGAGTCCACGGACCACTTCAGGTAGTCGGCGTGGTCGGCCTTGCGCAGCGGAAGGAGTTCGCGCAGCGCAGGCTCGTCCACCTGGATGACCTTGATGCCCGCTGCTTCGAGGTCGGCGATCTCGTCACGCAGCGCCAGCCCAACCTGGTTGGCGGTCTCCGCCAGCGGCTGGTCATCGCGGACGAAGGACCAGGCCAGGATGGTGACCGGACCAGTGAGCATGCCCTTCATCGGCTTGCTGGTCAGGGACTGTGCGTACTTCGCCCATTCCACCGTGATGGGGGCGGAGCGCGTGACGTCTCCCCAGAGAATGGAGGGACGGGTGCAGCGTGAGCCGTAGGACTGGACCCAGCCGTGCACCGTCACGTCGAAGCCTTCGAGGTTTTCCGCGAAGTACTGCACCATGTCGTTACGCTCGGGCTCGCCGTGAACCAGGACGTCGTAGCCCAGTTCTTCCTGCAGGTCCACGACGCGCTTGATTTCATCCTTCATGAGCTGCTGGTACTGCTCGTCGCTCAGCTCACCCTTGGTGTTGCGGGCACGGGCCGAGCGGATTTCGGACGTCTGCGGGAAGGAGCCGATGGTGGTGGTGGGCAGCGGCGGCAGGTGCAGCGCTTCCTCCTGGGCTGCTGCCCGGACCTCGTACTCGGCGCGGGTGAAGTCGGCGGCGGTCAGGGCTTCGGTGCGGGCCCGGACATCGGCTCGGCGCACGCCGTCGGCGGTGGCGCGGGAAGCGATGACAGCGGTTGCCTCGTCGATCGCGGCCTTCGCGGAGGCGGGATCCGCCAGGTAGGACGCCAGGGTCTTCACCTCGATGGCCTTCTGGTCCGAGAACGCCAGCCAGCTGCGGAGCTGTTCGGACAGCTGGGTTTCCTCGGCGACGTCGTGCGGGACGTGCTGGGTGGAGGTGGACGTGGAGACGGCGATCCTGCCGGCGGCGGCCGTCAGTGCGTCCAGCTTCGCGGCCGAGGCGGCGAGGTCGTTGCGCCAGATGTTGTGGCCATCAACCACACCGGCAACCAGGGTCTTGTTGCCCAGGCCCGCCAGGGCTGCCTCGGACGGAACGGCGCCCTTGAAGACGTCGATGTGCAGGGCCTCGATGTTGGCGGCCGCGAGGATACCGAGCTGGTTGTCCAGGGAACCGTACGGCGTGGAAACGAGGATCTGGGGGCGGTTGGCGGCAGCGGTGAGGACCTCATAGGCCCGTGCCACGGCTGCTTCAACTTCAGCGGCCGGGGTGTCCTGGTCGACGACCAGTGCCGGCTCATCCAGCTGGATCCAGCTGGCTCCGGCGGCAGCGAGCTTCTCCAGCAGCTGGACATAAACGGGCAGGATGTCCTCGAGGCGGGACAGCGGCGCGAACCCGGCCGGGGCGTCGTCGGAGGCCTTGGACAGCAGCAGGTAGGTGACCGGGCCAACGATGTAGGGCCGGGTCTCGATGCCGTTGGCCAGGGCGTGGGCAAACTCGTCCACCTTGGCGGTGGAAGCCAGCGTGAACTTGGTCTCCGGACCGATTTCGGGAACCAGGTAGTGGTAGTTGGTGTCGAACCACTTGGTCATTTCCAGCGGCTGCTGCTCCTTGTTGCCGCGGGCCAGGGTGAAGTAGCCGTCGATATCGAGCTGGCCCTCGGCGTTGAGGAGCTGGCCGAAGCGGGCGGGCACGGCACCGAGGTGTGCGGTGGCGTCCAGGACCTGGTCGTAGTAGGAGAAGGTGCCGGGGACGGCTGCGGCCTCGGTCAGGCCGAGTTCCTGCAGACGCTTTGCGATGGTCAGCTGGATGTCCTTGGCTGCGGCGTTCAGGGCGGCAGCGTCAATCTTGCCGGCCCAGTAGGCTTCGATGGCCTTCTTGAGCTCGCGGCGGCGGCCAATGCGGGGGTAGCCGAGGAGTGAGGCGGACGGGAAAGGAGTGTTCTTTTCAGTCATGGCTAAGTCCTAAAGTTCGTAGTGCTGTGCATCGAAGGCACAGGGGAGAAAGAGGGCAGCGCGGAGCTGCCGGACGCGGACAGCGTTCAGCTGTCAGGCCGGCAAGCGTGCTGCGTTAGCTGGCGAGCTGGCTGCGGACCGTTGAGGCCGCGCTGACGCCGGCACGGCCGCGTCGCGGAAGGGCGAGCTTGTCCAACACCTCCAGCGCGCTTTGGTGCTCGTTGAAGGTGTAGATGTGGATACCCGGCGCCCCGGCATCGAGGGCTGCGTTGGAAAGGTCGACGGTGGCGTCGACGCCTATGTGGAGTCGTTCCAGGTCGCTGTCGGCCGCGGCCAGCCTGGCCATCAGTGTGGGAGCCGGTTCCACGCCGGTCAGTTCACCCAGGCGGTTGAGCCGTCGGAGGCTGGTCAGAGGCATGACACCCGGGATGATCGGGATGGTGACCCCGGCCCGGCGAGCCCTGGTGAGGAGGTCGGCGTACTGATCCGCGTGGAAGAACACCTGGGTGATGGCGAAGTCGGCACCGGAACGCTGCTTGGCGAGCAGCACCTCGACGTCGTGCTCCTCGCTCGGCGATTCCGGATGGCGCGCAGGGTAGGCGGCGACGCCAACCGCGATCTTCCCGGCACAAAGCAATGCCGAACGGCGCTGCTCCACCCGGCGGATGAGCTCGATCAGGTCCTGGGCATAGCGGAGCGAGCCGTCCGTATGCTGGCCGTCGCTCGGCAGGTCGCCGCGCAAGGCCAGGATGCCGCGCACCCCGGTGTCCAGCAGCTGGCCGATGATGCCCGCCAGTTCCTGCGGCGTGTTTCCGACGCAGGTCAGGTGGGCCAGTGGCCGAAGCGTGGTTTCGAGCAGGAGCCGGTTGATGAGCTCGACGGCGGTGTCCCGGTTGGATCCGCTGGCACCATACGTGACGGAGACATAGTCCGGCTCGGTGGTTTCGAGTTCCCGGATGGTGGTCCAGAGCGTCTCTGCGGCTGCCGGCGAACGGGGCGGAAACAGCTCGTAGGAGAGCGCCACCGGAGCGGCGTCGGTTAGATTGGGATGTGTCTCAATAAGGCTAGGTGGTGACATTTGCGTCCTTGGCTTTGGGCCATTGAGGTCTGCAGCCACAAACGTGACGGCAGTCGGCAATGAATTGAGTTTGGGGAACACACGGGAGAACTTCACAGGACGCAGCCGCGACTGTTACGCCTGAAATGAAGTTGTCCGTGAGCAAATGTCAGGCCCACATGGGGGCACCCACACCCTCCGGCACGGAGGATCGCTGACACGTTACCGCGGTAACTTGTATAAGACTCTAGGAGCGGGCGCCCGAGCATTCAAGTTGGCCTCCGAATTAAGACGCAGTCTTACGCCTTGTTTCATTGCTGAAACGGAATTTTCTTCGCTGGATGGCTGCTTTCGTTGCCGCCTCCGGCTGCAGCTGTCCCGCGGGACCTGCCCCACCTAGATAGTGTTTGTCGCCTGCTGCAGCGCTACCAGGGCTGGTCAGGCCTCGTCTCCCCGCCGGTATCGCGCAGGTAGTCATCCCGCTCGCGGGCCGCGTGGCGTTCGCGCTCCGCCTGCCGGGCATTCTCCTCAAGCTGTTGCAGTTGGCTTTGCCGAGGAGAAGGCTGCTCCTCGGAGCTG
This sequence comes from Arthrobacter sp. Y3221087, assembly GCF_059089905.1. Classification (NCBI taxonomy): domain Bacteria; kingdom Bacillati; phylum Actinomycetota; class Actinomycetes; order Micrococcales; family Micrococcaceae; genus Arthrobacter; species Arthrobacter sp. Y3221087. The sequence continues at coordinate 1,637,765 of NZ_JBNHFE010000001.1, read as the reverse complement.
TCCTCCTGTTGCGGGTCTCCCGGCGCCTCTGCGGGCTCGGCTGCGGCGGCAAGTTTCCCGGTCAGGCGCCGCTCAGCCTCGGTCAGCTGCTTGCCGGCGTCCCGGGCATTGGCCCCGGAAAAGCATCCCGCCGGCGCAGCCTCCGCCACGTCCAGGGCTTCCGCATACAGGGCAGCGGCCGACGACGGGTCCTCCGCCCGCAGCCTGCCGTCACCGATCATTTCAGTAGCGAGGCTGAGATTGACCCGGACGATGCAGTCATCAGCAGAGCCCACGGGCACCCCTGCCAGTGCGTCCTGGAAGAGGATCCGGGCGGCAGGGTGGTCTCCGGCCAGGACTTTGGCGTCGCCGGCTGCGAACGGGGCCTTGTGCCGTTCGACGACGTTGGCCAGGTTCAACCCGTCAGCTGCCGCCTTGACAGCTGCGGCGTCTTTGGCGGCATATGCTTCGCCGGCCTGGCCGGCAAGAAGCCCAAGGCTAAGGAACTTTGCGGCGATGCCGAGCAGAACCAGCACCGGTACGGCGGACCACAGCAGAAGCCGCCGGCGGCGCAGCCGGTTCCTGCTGTTCTCCGACGCGGCATGTGCCGGAATGGAAGGAATCATTGAACGTCCTCCCTGGCTTCGCCGGGGCGGCGGTCCATGCGGCTCCCTGCCGCGGCTCCGGGTGCCTTGGCGGGTTGCAGGGCGCGGAACCTGCGAATGACCACGCTGAATTCCACCAGCGCCAGGGCAAACGCGCAGGCCGCGAAGACCCAGTACAGTTCTGTCTTTCCCGGCAGCGAGGAATCATTCGAGGAAGACCCGGGGGTGCCGGGGCGGGCCTGCTGCAGCATGGGTGCAGCTTGATCACCGGCAGCCCGGTGCACATACGGCACCTGCAGCTGCGACGCAATCTCCCGCAGTCTGCCTTCGTCGATGACCGATACTGCGTCCCGCCCCTCCGCGTCCCGGACGTACCGGGAGTCCCGGGCGCCGCCGTCGGACGCCATGCCTGTGTTCTCCTTCATCCGTCCGCCGGCCGCGGTACCGTAACCGAGCACCGCTCCCCCGGACACCAGGCCGTTGCCCAGGCCCAGCGGTTGGGGTGCAGCGGAGCTGGTCTGCTCGCCATCGCCCAGGTAGAAGACGAGCCGCGGCCGTTCAGGGTGGCTGTCGCGTGCTGCGGCAAGGCGTTCGGTGAGCACCTGCCTGGCCGCGCTGATGCTGCTCCCCTTGGCGTAGGCGGTGACCTGGGGCTCGAGGACGGACGTGATCGTTTCCAGGGCAAGGGTGTCGGTGGTCAGCGGCATCCGGACGTGTCCTTTGGTGTCAAACGTAAGCACGGAGAAGCGTGCACCCGGCAGCTCTGCCGCGATGGCCATGATGTCCTGCCGCACGCCGTCCATCCGGGTCCCGCGCCCGTGGTCTTCGGCCACCATGCTGGTGGTGGTGTCCACCACGAAGAACACGTTGAGGTCAGACGTCGCCGCCTGGGCTGTACCGCCGGGCAGGCCCGGACGGACCAGGGCCAGGAGCAGGAGCGCTGCCAGCAGGCCGCGTCGCAGCCAGGCACGCGTGGGCATCCTCAGGGGAATCCGCAGCCCGCTCATAGCCGCAACCGCCATAGGGCAATGCACAGGACCAGCCCCGACAGGAGCGCAGCCGCCAGCGGGACCGCCGGCTCATCCGAGACAACGGCACGCGGAGCACCCTTAATTGCTGCTGTCTCCGTCTCCTCCACAGCCGACACTATGCCCGGGATGGCATCCGGATTGTCCAGCGCGTAATAGTCTCCGCCGGTGGATTCTGCAGCCGTCCGGAGCTGGGCGCCGGGCTGGCCGGAACCGGCGCCGTAGTCGAGGTCAGCCGGGTTCAGCGCGTACACCCGTACGGCCCGGCCCGCCGCCAGCTGCGCAGCTTCCGCCAACGTCATGATGGGTTCGCCGGACAGGAGGTTGTCCGTGGCAAGGACCACCGACCGCGAGCGTTGGGAAGTGCCTGGTGCACCGCCGGCGCCGTTGTCCGGCTGCGGGAAACTGTTCAGGCAGGATGCCAGCCCGTCACCGATCAGGGACGAGCCGCGGCCGCTCCAGGTGCCGTCGAGAAAACCGGAGCTTCCGGGCTTTCCCTCGAACGCGTCTTTGGCCAGCTGCAACTGTTCCTGGATGTAGCCATAGTCATCAGTCAGGGGAAAGACCTGGATGGCCGTGCTGTCGAAAATGGTCAGTCCGAGCCGTTCGCCGTCGAACCCGCGGGCCAGCCCCGCGTATGTGTCCACCACCGCCGCGTCGGCGCTGCTCATGGAACCTGACGCGTCCAGGCACAGCATGATGTCCCGGTTGTGCTGTTCGGGCCGGATTGTTGTGAGGTCAACCGGACGGGCCGCCGCCACCGCTGCCGACACCAGCAGTGACGTGCAGGCGAGCGCAGCAACGGCCAGCCACCGCCGGTGGCGGCGCAGCGCGGCCTGGTATTCCGGCAGCAGGGTGAGCCGGTCAGCGTGCGCTGCGGGCCGGCGTCGGGCGCTGCCCTTGGTACCGGCCCGGAAGGCGGCTATGCCGACGGCAGCGGCGGCAACCACCGCCAGCGGCAACAGCCACCAGAACATCAGCCCCATGTGCTCACCGTCTCCCGCGCCCTAGCGGCGGCGTTGGCCACCGGGGGCAACGGCTCCTGGCCGAATTCGCCCGGGTATAAGGCGCCGACGGCGGACGCGGCGGCAGGCAGCGGGTGCCGCTCCAGGTCCTGCCGGGTCATCCGGAGTGCGTCCACACCTGAGGCGTCCCGGATGAAGCTGCGCAGCAGGCGGCTGATCTCCTGATGGCTGGCACGCACGCCGCGGTGGCCGGCCGCGGCCTCCCGTTCCACGTCGTCGATGCGTTGCAGGTAGGCCGCCTTGAGCGCGGGAAGCTCGGTGAGGGGTACCGGGGGCGGGCTGTGTACTGCCGTCCGCGGATGCCGGGTCGCGGCAAAGACGGAGACGTACCAGCCTGCCACCACTGCCAGGAGTGCCACGCCGGCCCACATCCATACCGGGCTGTACTGGAGCGGCCCGTAGAAGTCGGGTTCAGCCGGCACGGCGGTGCCTCTCCAGGAGTGCGAACAGCGCGGTGACCACGTCCTGGCTGCCGCCCACTTCGCCTTCCGTGATGCCCGACTGCCGCAGCATCTCCCTGCGTGCCGCGTCCCGCTCGGCGAGCGCCTTCCCATACGCGGCCACCACGGTGGCGGACTGTGCCAGGTGCGCGGGTAGAAGGGTGGAGTTGGCAACGCTGTAGAAGTCCGAGACGTCGCCGCCCGGGCCGGGTTGCCTTGGCGCCAGTTCCGCGTCACGCACCGTGAGCCATAGGATTTCGTGCTGCGCGCGAAGGCGGCGCAGCAACCCGGCCAGGGCAGGCGTGGCGGCCACCTCGTCCGCGACGACGAACAGCAGGTTCCGCCCCTTCACAGTCCTGGCCACCTGGTCTAACTGGTCTTCGATCCTGCTGGGTGCCGCCCCAATACCGGTGTCCCCGTGCACCTGCCGGAGAAGCCGCTCCAGATGGGTCTCGCCCGCCTTGGCGGGGATGGAACGGGTGCGGGAGGAGTCGCCGCTGACCAGCCCCACCACGTCGCCATGCCGGTGGGCCAGGTAACCCATCACCCCGAGTGCCATGACGGCGATGTCCTTCTTCGCCTCGCCCGTCCGGGAGACGGCCGCCATGTTGCGTCCGGTATCGGTGAGCAGCAGGAGCGTCTGGCGGCGGACCGCAACGTAGCGTTTGATCAGCGGCGAGCCGTGGCGCGCTGACGCCTTCCAGTCAATGTCCCGGACCTCGTCTCCGGGCACGTAGGCGCGGAGATCGTCAAAGTCCAGGCTGCGGCCGCGGAACACTGACCCGTACTCGCCGTCGAGCAGGCCGCGTGCTTTGCGGTGGGCGAAGATCGCCATCTTGGATTTCACCCGCAGGAGGAGGCTGCCCATGCCGGCCTTAGGGGGTCTGGACGGCAGCGACGACGGCGTCGATCACCGATTCCACGGGCACCTGCTCGGCCACCGCATCGAAGTTGAGGATCAGCCGGTGGCGTAGCACCCGGTGGGCCAGCGCCTTGACGTCCTCCGGTATGACATGGTCCCTGCCGTTCAGCAGGGCGACGGCCCGGGCTGCCTGGCTGAAGGCGATGCTGGCACGCGGGCTGGCGCCGAATTCGATGAAGCCGGCGAGCCGCTGGTCGATGTACTGGTGGGCGTTGCGGGTGACGAAGACCAGCCCCACGATGTAGTTGACGATGGCGGGGTCGATGTAGATGCGGCGGACAATCTCCTGCACTTCGGCCACCGAATCCAGCGATGCTGCTGCCGCGGGTGCCTGCTCCGGAGTGTAGACGCCGGCGTCGATCCGCCGGATGATTTCCGCTTCCTCTGCCGGGGACGGGTAGTCCAGCACGTCCTTGAGCATGAACCGGTCCATCTGGGCTTCGGGGAGCTGGTAGGTGCCTTCCTGCTCGATCGGGTTCTGGGTGGCGAGCACCAGGAACGGTGACGGCAGCCTGTAGTCCTGGCCGCCGATAGAGGTTTGCCGCTCCTGCATTGCCTCCAGCATGGCGCTCTGGGTCTTGGCGCTGGAGCGGTTGATCTCGTCCAGCAGGACGATGTTGGCGTGGACCGGACCCAGCTGCGTGATGAAGGTCCCCTTGGCGGCGTCGTAGATCTGCGTTCCCACGATGTCGCTGGGCAGCAGGTCCGGGGTGCACTGGATCCTGCGGAAGTCCGCGCTGACCGCTTCAGCCACCGTTTGCGCCGCGGTGGTCTTGGCAAGGCCCGGGACGCTTTCCAGCAGGATGTGGCCACCAGTCAGCAGCCCCACCAGCAGTGACTCCCGCAGCCGGGACTGGCCCACGACCTTGGCCTCAAAGCTCCGGGAGATACTGGCGGCCACCTGTTGTGCCCGTGCCAGTTCCGCCGGTTCGATCCTCGCGGACGCACTGGTTTGAAGCACTGTCAATCCCCCTGGTGGCTGTTCGTGGCCGTGCCTGCCTGACGGCTGCACTCCGCCGCCATCCTATCCAAGTCCCAGGCCGGGGTTCCGGCAATGGGGACCCCTCCCCATCAGGGGCAGGCAGGTCTATCCTTTTGCCATGAGCGAGCTTCCAGCCAGTTACAAGGAGTTTCTCGCCGGCAAAAGCGAGATGTTCATCAGCACGGTCAAGCCTGTCCTGCAGCAGTCTGCGGCGGACAAGCTCCACGGGGTCCGGGTTGTCTACAACCCCGGCTCCACCGGCCACCAGGCCCACCTCGATGACAGTATTCCCTTCGGGGTTGTGGTCGAGGATATCGACTAAGCAGGCCCTAGCCCCGCACCGCTCCGGAGAGGGCGAAGGAACTGCCGGACCACCTTGCCACAATGATGTACAAGGCCAGGACCGGCAGTGAATAGAGGATCGAGAATGCGGCCAGTTGGCCGTACGCGACTGCCCCGTGCTGTCCGAAGAAGCTGTAGATGGACACCGCGGCGGGCTGCCGCGTCTCGGACAGGAGCAGCACGAACGGGACGAAGAAGTTCCCCCATGCCTGAATGAACACGAAGATAAAGACGACGCCCAGGCCCTGGCGCATGAGCGGCAGCACGATGGTGCGCAGCGCCGTCATCCTCGAGGCACCATCCACCCAGGCGGCCTCCTCCAGTGACACCGGTACGCCGTCCATGAAGTTCCTGGTCATCCAGATGGCCATGGGCAGCGTGGTGGTGGCCATGAAGAATATGGTGGCTGGCATGGAGTCCAGCAGTTCCAGCTGGACGAACAGTCCGTACACCGGAACCATGATGGCCGTGATGGGCAGGCATGTGCCGAACAGGACCGCGTACAGGAACGGCGCGTTGAACCGGGAGCGGTAACGGGACAGCGGATAGGCCGCAAGCACGGCGGCCACCAGCGTGACGGCCCCGGTCCCGGCGGACAGCACCATGCTGTTCCACAGTGGCTGCAGCAGCAGTTCTGGGGTCAGGACGGCGGCGAAGTTCTCCAGCCCGGGCTGCCGCGGAACCCTGGTTTCGTGTCCGGCCTGCGGGTCCAGGGAACCCAGGACAAGCCACAGGAGTGGCAGCAGGAAGCACGCGCCCACCAGCAGCAGGACCAGGTCCGCCGGGGTGGTGCCGCTCCTGCGGCGGGGTGGCGGCGCCTGCACCCCGCGGGGCGGCAGCGTCCTGGCCGGGGCGGTCATACCCGCGGCTCCTTCAGCAGCCGGATGTACACCACGCCGAACACAGCGCCGATCAGGATGAGCACGGAGGCCACTGCCGTCCCGTACCCGATATCACCGAACTTGAAGGCCTCCTGGTACGCCAGGATGGGCAGCGTGGTGCTGGCGTTGGCCGGTCCGCCGGCCGTCATCACCCAGACAAGGGTGAACACCGCCAGGGTCTGCAGCGTGATCAGCATCAGGTTGGTGGCGATGCTGCCCCGGATCATGGGCAGCGTGATGAAGACCAGCCGCTGCCAGCCCCGGGCGCCGTCCATCTGGGCGGCCTCCGTCACCTCGGTGGGAACGTCGTTGAGTGCGGCCTTGTACACGAGCATGGAGAAGGCCGTGCCGCGCCACACATTGGCCAGCATCACGGCCACCATGGGGAACGCATACAGCCATTCCGGCCTGCCGAAACCCAGGCTCCCGAGCAGCTGGTTCAGCGTCCCGTCCTTGCTGAAGTACGCGTAGGCGGCGAAGGCGGCCACGATTTCGGGCAGCACCCATGCGGCCACCACGGCGGTTCCAACGACGGACGAGACCGCAGGGCGCGCCCGGCGCATCAGCACGGCGATGGCCAGGCCCAGCAGGTTCTGGCCAAGCACCGCAGATCCTCCCACGAACAGGACCGTGAGCCACAGGGAGAGCGGGAAGACAGGGTCCGTGAGCAGCCGCTGGTAGTTTTCCGGGCCCACCCATTCCGGATTCCTCGCGCTGCGGCCGGTCAGTCCGGCGTTGGTCAGCGAGGCATGGAAGGCCCAGAGCACGGGGCCGGCGAGGAACACCAGCAGGAGCAGGACGGCAGGAAGGACCGGCAGGTAGCGGACCAGCTGCCGTGCCCGGTGGCTCAGCAGCACAGGCTACTTCCGGACGGTCTTGTCGCCGCCCACTATATCCGTGACTGCTGCATCGTAGTCGGCGGCGGCCTGCTCGGGCGTCCGGCTGCCGGTGATGACCGCCTCGGTTGCCTCCTGGACCGCAGCGGAGATCCGGGGGTAGTCGGCCGTGGCCGGCCGGTAGCGGGTGACCTTCACAAGCTCAGAGACGTCCTTCACGAAGGGGTTGGCACCCTGGTAGCCGGGGTCCGCGGCCACGTCCGTCCGGACGGCGATCTGCGAGCTCTCCACGGTGAAAGCCAGGGAGTTCTTCTGGTTCAGCGCCGTGGACAGGAACTTGAACGCCAGGTCCGGCTCCTTGGTTTCGGCGCCCACTGCCAGGGTCCAGCCGCCGGACATGCTGACCGAGCCGGGAGCGTCACCGTTCTGGGTGGGGAACGGGGCCACTCCCATTTCCTCTTCGTAGCCGGGCCAGGCGTAGCTGCCGCCCTCCTGCCAGAACGACGGCGCGTAGGAGCCTTCCACAGTGGCGCCCAGCTTTCCGTTGGGGAACCATTCGCCGAACACCTTCTTCCAGACGTTCGCGTCCAGTGCCTCCGCGGGCGTGACGGCCAGCTGTTCGTCATAGAGCGTCTTGAGGAAGCCCAGCGAGTCCTTGAACCCGGCCGAACCGACTACCCACTTCTTGGATTCCTCGTCGTAGAGGCTGGATCCGGTGCCGTAGAGCAGCTCGTAGAACCCCTGCATGACGGTGCCCTCGCCGGTTCCCTTGCCCGCGTACATGTTGAACGGGATGGCCGAGGGATCGTTGGCTTTGATCTTCCTGGCGGCGTCGAGGATGTCCTGCCAGCTGCGCGGCTGCCAGGGCTCACTGATGCCTGCGGCCGCGAGGACTTTCTTGTTGTACCAGATGGCCCGGGTATCGGTGCCGAGCGGCACCGCGTACGTGCCGCCGTCGTCCGCGCGGCCCGCTGCCTTGGCGGCGTCGTCGTATTTGTCCCAGTCCTCCCACCCCTCAAGGTGGGAGTCAAGCTTCAGGAGGTAGCCGGCGTCGACGTCCGAGCGGACCTTGAACGTGTCCTCGTAGAACACGTCGGGCGCGGTGGACGGCGAGCGCAGGGCGAGGGCCAGTTTGGTGCCGTAATCATCGTCGTTGCCCTGGATGGGCTGAAGCTCAACCGTGACGCCCTGGTTCGCCGCTTCGAACTCCTCCTTGGCTGCCTGGAACATCGTGTCCAGCGCGGTGAAGGAATCCGTCTTCTGGTAGGCGACTTTCAGGGTCTTGGACCCCTCATCCGGAGTACCCGGACTGCAGGCCGCCAAAGCAACCAGTGCCGCAGCGAATAATGACACGTTTTTCAGGGCCCGGCGACGCATGGTGCTCCATTCAGTTAATGCTGCGGACCCCGTTGTCAGCGGGCCCCAGCCGCGGCAATAAGCACATGCTAGATGGGTCGGATGCCGCAATCAAGGCATCGGTCCAATGCGTCGGATCAGCTCTCCAGGAGCAGCCGCTGGGCGCGGGGGGCAAGGGTGTGTTCAAGCACCAGCGAGGCGGCGCCAATGGCACCCACGTCCTCCCCCACCCCGGTGCCCACCACCTCGATGGGGTGGATCAGCCGGGCCGCGCTGTTGGCGTCCAGCACCGGCGGGACCTTCGCCAGGAAACGTTCTGCCATGCCGCTCCAGAAGGGGCCGCCGAAGACCACCCGCTCCACGTCAAGGGTGTTGGTGACCACCGATACCGCCCGGGCAACCAGCACGGCGGACTTGTCGATGATGGCTGCGGCGCGCTGGTCACCGGCGTCGGCCAGTTCGCAGAGCCTGGCGAAGCTTTGCTGGATTTCGGCGCCGCTGTTCCCGGAACGGGAGCTGTCCAGGATCCCTGCAGCCTCGGCTTCCGCCACGAGGACCTGGGGGATGCAGGAGGATTTCACGCAGCCGCGCAACCCGCAGTCGCACTGGGGCCCGTCCGGGTCCACCACGATGTGGCCGATTTCGCCGGCATTGCCGGACGTTCCCCGCACCACTTCGTCATTGAGTACGATGCCGCAGCCGATGCCGGTACCCATGTACATGAAGACAAAGCTGCCGGCCCCGCTGGGCCCGCCGGCCCATGTTTCAGCGACAGCCGCGCTGGTGACGTCCTTGTCCATCAGGACCGAGTAGCCCGTGGCGTCCGACAGCGCGTTGCGCAGCTCCACGCGGTCCCAGCCCGGCAGGAGCGGCGGGTCCACCACATTCCCGTTGTCCAGGTCGATGGGACCCGGCGCCGCGACCCCGAGGCCGGCGATCCGGTCCCGGTCTACCCCGGAGTCCTCCACAAGCTGGGTGATCTCGGCCGCGATGGTGCTGATCACAGCGGACGGATCATTTCCTCCCGGCGTCCGGATCCGGGAGTGCCGGACGACGGCCCCCACCAGGTCAAGGACCACGAAGGTTGTCACGGCCGGATCAAGGTGGACGCCCACGGCGTACATGCCGCGGGGGTTGAGGCGGAGGATGGTGCGCGGTTTTCCGGGCCCGGTGCCTTCCTTGCCGGCCTCCACGATGAGGTTCTGGTCAAGCAGCCGGCGGGAAATGTTGGAAATGGTCTGCGGAGACAGGCCCACGATCTGCGCGAGTTCAACCCGGCTGAGTCCGCCCGAGGACCTGCGGATGGCGTCGAGGATCACCGTGAGGTTGAAGTCGCCCATCCGGGGCAGGTTGGTTCCGCGCCTCGGTGAGGATTGGCGGATCTCGGTCACGGTGTCCCCTAAACTTCTTCGGCCACGTGGTTGTGGTGCTGCTTGAATCGTACGTTACGCGTGGACGCAGACCCATAGGGCGCGACGGCGGTGCGGCCTACTTTGCGCATACATTTACCGGACCTTGCGTACCTTTACCGGAACTTGTGCTTGATGCTCCGGGTCACCAGGAACTTCGGGTTCTGCCCTTTGACCTCAGTGGGTCCCACCTGGCGCTCCAGCGCCGGCAGGTAGGGCAGATGCCGGTTATACACGGTCCACAATTCGCCTTCCGGAGCCAGCACCCGCCCTGCGGCTTCAATCATTTTCAGCCCGGCACCGGCATGCACGCCGGCCCCGACGTGGAACGGCGGATTGAGCAGCACCAGGTCGGCGCTGCCTGCCTCCATGGTGCTGAGCGCGTCATCCTGCAGGACGCGGATGCGCTCCTGCAGGCCGTTAGCGCGGGCAGTGGCCAGGGCGGAGGCCACGGCAGCGGCCGACTGGTCCGTGGCGGTCACGGTGGATCCGGGTGAATTCCTGGCGTACATGGCGGCGAGGATGCCCGTTCCGCAGCCGAGGTCAACAGCGTGGCGGGCCGGTTTCATGGCCGGCAGGAAGGTCAGCAGGAACCGGGTGCCGATGTCCAGTTTCGGGCCGGCAAAGACGGCCCCGTGCGCGGCGACCTCCAGGTCCAGTTCGGCAATATGCCCGACAACGGGAAAGCGCTCCGGTTCTTCGGTTGCCTTCACACCGGTGGCAAGGATGACACGGGACTTTTGCCGGGCGAGCTGCGGCTGGACCAAATCGAAGTATCTTTCCAGGACAGCATTCATACCGAGGGACATGTGTTTCACCCGGCCCCCGGCCAGCAGGGTCACTCCTGCGGGCGCATGCCGGGCCACCGCAGCCACAATCTCCTCCAGCTCCGCCAGGGTCTTCGGCAGCTGCAGGAGCACGGCGTGCGCGTCTGCCAGGAGCCCGGGGCCAAGTGGCACCTGCTCAAAGGCCGGCACCGTGGCGGTGCCGCCGTCGTGCCCAGAAGCCAGCCACTCCGCCGCGTTGAGGCGCAGCGCCCGCTCCCCCGTGATCAGGTCCTGGTGCACGCGGACGGCTGCCGGCTCCAGCACCGCAAGCGCGCCGAGGGTCAGTGCGCCGTAGCGGTCACCGATGACAGCCACCTGGCTGCCCGGGACAACATGCTCCCGGGCAGTGTCCAGCAGCAGCCGGTCCGTGGCGTCCCACGCCTGGAGGTTGGGGGCCTCGACGTCGGGCCGCCGCCGGAGCAATTGGAAGACATCCTCGAGACGGTTGGTTGCCACTGATGCTGCTTTCTGCTGGTCCTGGGGCCCCGGCCTGCGCTCTTTTGTGCCTGCGAGCGGGGTCAGCCCCACGTTACCGTCTCCGCTGCGGGAGCTATTCCGGGCAGTTTCAGGATGGCGGCCACGGCCGCACGGCCTGCCCGGTTGGCACCAATGGTGGACGACGACGGCCCGTAACCCACCAGGTGGACGCGCGGTTCGGCGGCCACCTGTGTCCCGTCCATGACGATTCCGCCGCCGGGACCGCGCAGGTGCAGCGGCGCCAGATGCTCAAGCTCCGCGCGGAATCCCGTGGCCCAGAGGATGACGTCGGCTCTCAGGAGACTCCCGTCTGCCAGGCGCACGCCGTCCGGCTCGATCGCCGTGAACATGGGTTGCCGCTCCAGCGCGCCGCGTGCCGCCGCAGCCCGGAGGGCGGGCGTCCAGATCAGCCCCGTCACCGACACCACGCTCTGCGGCGGCAGCCCCTTGCGGACCCGCTCCTCCACAAGCGCCACCGCGTCGTGTCCCGCCCGGGAGTCAAACTCCGCATCCCGCCACACCGGTTCCCGCCTGGTGAACCAGCTGGTGGAGGTCACCCGCGAAATTTCGTCCAAAAGTCCGACGGCGGAGATCCCGCCGCCCACGACGATGACGTGCAGGCCCGCGAACTGCTCGGCGGCCACGTAGTCCGCCACGTGGAGCTGCGTGCCGCGGAAGGTGGACTGCCCCGGGTAGATGGGCCAGAACGGCCGGGTCCAGGTGCCCGTGGCGTTGATGACCGCCTTTGCCGCCCACTCGCCGTCGGAAGTGGAAATCTCCAGCCTGCCCGCCGGGTCATCGTCTTCACGGCTGACCGAGCGGACCTTCACGGGGCGCCGGACGGCAAGGCCCAGTTCTTCCTCGTAATCCCGGAAGTAGCGGGTCAGGAATTCGGAACTCGGTTCGGAGGGGTCAACGGCGGGCTTCGCGATGCCGGGAAGGTCGCTGATCCCGTTGACGGTGGCCATCCGAAGGCTCCTCCACCGGTGCCGCCAGGCACCTCCCGGTCCTTCTTCGGCGTCGAGCACCACGTAGTGGAGCCCGCGGCGCTGCAGATGGTAGGCGGCTGAGAGCCCCGCCTGGCCCGCTCCGATCACGACGACGTCGACCCGGGCAGAATTCACTCCCCCATGATAGTCCGGCGGGGGGTTCCGGCTTTAGGGTAGGCCCAAGGGACCGGCCCGGAAGGGCACGGCAAGGTCACCCGGGGCGGCCCGGGCTGTACAGGAAGGCAGCCACCATGACAAGAGACCACGGTGCGGCAGCAAAACTGGCCAGGGCAATGGGCATCGTGCTGGGAACGGACCAGATACCACTGCGCCTGAAGGCCTGGGACGGCTCCGAAGCCGGCCCGGAGGGGGCACCCGTCCTGGAATTCCGTTCCCGCCGGGCCCTGCGCCGGATGCTCTGGTCACCAGGGCAGCTGGGGCTCAGCAGGGCTTACGTTGCCGGCGAGATCGATGCGCCCGGGGACGTCTTTGAGGCGTTCTCGGCGTTGAGTTCGGCCGGAAAGTTCGCCGAACCCGGCCCGTTCCGGCCGCCCACCCCCGCCGAACTCTGGTCCCTGGTCCGCACCGCCATCCGGCTGGGGGCCGTGGGCCCCAATCCGGCGCCTCCGCCCGAGGAGGCACGGATCCAGCGCAAAGGCAGGCTGCACTCGCGCCGCCGGGATTCGGCCGCCATCTCACACCACTATGACGTCGGCAACGACTTCTACGCCCTGGTGCTGGGACCATCAATGGTTTACTCATGCGCCGTCTGGCCCGGGGATACCGGTGCTACGGGGGGCCCGGCCACAGGTGCCCGCCTCGTGGAGGGGCTGGACGCCGCCCAGGAAGCGAAGCTGGACCTTGTCTGCCGGAAACTGGCGCTGAAACCCGGAATGCGCGTGCTGGACGTGGGCTGCGGCTGGGGCAGTTTCGCACTGCAGGCGGCGGGAAAGTACGGTGCCACCGTGGTGGGCGTAACGCTTTCGGCGGAACAGGCCGTGCTGGCCCGGAAGCGCGCAGCCGACGCCGGGCTGACGGAGAAGGTGGACATCCGGGTCCAGGACTACCGGGACATTCCGGACGGGCCGTTCGACGCAATCAGTTCCATCGGCATGTCTGAGCATGTGGGGCGTGAACAGACCCCCGGCTACGCGGCGGCACTGTTTGAGCTGCTGCGGCCCGGCGGCCGCCTGCTCAATCACGCCATTTCCTGGAACGCCGGTCCCACAAACCCGGACCCGGATTCGTTCATCCCCCGGTATGTCTTTCCTGACGGTGAAATGATCAGCCTCGGCGAGATGGTCACAGCCCTGGAGTCCGCCGGTTTCGAGGTCCTGGACGTGGAGGCGCTGCGCCGGCACTATGCCTTGACGCTGCGCGCATGGGTCCGGCGGCTGGAAGAGAACTGGGACCAGGCAGCCGCGCTCGCCGGGCTGGGCCGCGCCCGGGTGTGGCGGCTGTACATGGCTTCCAGTGCTCTGGGTTTTGAGAACAACCTGACCGGAGTGAACCAGGTCCTGGTGCAGCGGCCGGGCGGGGAGGAACCTCCACTGCGCCGGACAGCCTGGCTCTGACACCCACTCTGTCCTTAAAGCAGAAGAGGAACCATCCTTGACGGATGGTTCCTCTTCTTTTTCTCCTGATGGAGGATTGCGTGGAGCTGAGGGGACTCGAACCCCTGACCCCCTGCATGCCATGCAGGTGCGCTACCAGCTGCGCCACAGCCCCGAACTCTTGCCGTTCCGGTCGAATTCCCCGGAGCAACCTGACCAGCTTAATGCACTTTTGCGGCTGCGCCAAATCGGGGAAATCTTGGGGGTACGGGGGCTGCTGAGGGGGTATGAAACCCGTCCTGGGGACCGCATCCGGAGTCCGCGTACACCCTGGTAAAAAACAAAAAATCCGCCGGAATCATACGATTCCGGCGGATTTGCCCGGTGGAGCTGAGGGGACTCGAACCCCTGACCCCCTGCATGCCATGCAGGTGCGCTACCAGCTGCGCCACAGCCCCGGATTGTTGCTGCTCTTGCAAGCTTTTCCGGGTGTCCCCCGAAGCAACTCAAATATCTTAGAACAGCAATTCCGAAAATTCCAAATCCGGAATATTCGCCGTGCTGGTGCGGCGGCTACTCGCCTTCGGAAGCTGCCGCTGCCTTCGCGGAGGCGTCATCACCGAGCTGGAGGTCCACCACGGGGCAGTCCTTCCAGAGACGCTCTAGTGCGTAGAACACCCGATCCTCTTCATGTTGGACATGGATCACAATGTCGGAGTAGTCCAGCAGGACCCAGCGGCCACCCGAGCGGCCTTCACGGCGCACCGGCCGCAGGTCCTGCTTGGCCAGCTCTTCCTCGATGCCGTCAACAATGGCGTTGACCTGGCGTTCGCTCGGCGCGGAGGCGATGAGGAACACGTCTGCCAGCGCCAGCCGCTCACTGACGTCAAGGGCCACGATGTCCTGGGCAATCTTGTCCGCGGCTGCCTTTGCGGCGGTGCGGGCTATGGTGATGGATGAATTCGATGCAGTCACGGGACTCCTTGTTGATTAAAAGTGTGGGGGGCTCGCCGGTCAGCTGGACATGCCGCTGACGATCAGGAAAATGCCGGAGACGAGGGCCACGATGCCGAAAAGCAGGATGCAGAGCTGCAGTACCCGGTTCCGCTTTGCCCTGGCCAGCCCGGCGGTGGCAGCGTCCAGGGGGTCCAGCCCGTAGGCCGAGCTGGCTGGGACCCTGGGCAGTTCCTCGACGAGTCCCTCGGACTGGTCTTCCGGGAAGACAACAGCCTTGGGACGGGTGGCCGCGCGGGCGGCAGCCTCGGCACGGGCGATGACCTGCGATCGGCCGGATGCGCTGTCCGCCGCAGCCTGGTTGGAACGGCTGGCCGGACGCCGCTGCTTCCCGGTGCCGGCAGGCTGGACCTTCGTACCGGGGCGGGTTGCAACGGGAACGTGGGAAGTGGCCGGGGGCTTCATCACGGGGCGGTCAACGCCGGGCACCTGCACGAACTCAAGCGGAGTGACCATGGCCAGGTTACTGGCTGTTGACGGGCCGGGCCGCACCTGGGAAGCGGTGTCTTTGGAGGCCGGATCCTTCCCCGGGACCGGTGGCGTGCCGGCCTGTTCGGCGAGTTTTTGCTTGGCCAGGGCACGGCGGTTCATGACGGCGGCGCGTTCGGCGAGGGCAATCTGCTCCGCCAGGATATCGGGGTCCACCGCTTCCGGATCCATGGAGGCAATGTGCTCCATTTTGGCAATCTGGTTCCTGGCCTGCTCCGCGATCAGTGCCCTGGCGGCAAGGGCCTGCTCGACCGTCATTCCCTCAGGGCCGCCCGACCGGGCAGGAGCGGCCGGCCCTCCTGCCCGGTCGGGCGGTGTCGTGGCGGCAGGCGGGGTCTTTGCGGCGGGCAAAGCGGAGCCTTGTGCTGCATCCTCTTTGCGGCCAGGCACGGCGGCGGGTCCGGAGGCACCGGCCGAAGGACCCGCGGCAGGCGGCACGATGGGGTTGGCGGCGGTCAGCGCCTGTTCCTTGAGCTGCTGCAGGCGGAGCTGGCGGCGGGTGGGCGGACCACCTGCGGCGAGCTGGCCTTCTTTTTCTTCGAGCTCCTTGATGGTGCGCAATGCTGCGCGGTCCCGAGCCCGGATCTGGGATGACCGCTGCGTGGAGGCCGGTTCGGCAGTCTTGGCGGAGGCCGCCTGCCCGCCGGCGGCAGGAAGGCTCGCATCAGGGCCCGGGCCGGCCGGGCGCTTGGTGTCGGGCAGCATGGCAGGCTGCCGGTCAGTGGCAGGGGCCAGCGGCTCCGGGCCTGTGGACACGGTCGCCTGCTGGGCATCCCTTGCCTTCCGGAGTTCCCGGCGGCTGCGGATGGGGGGCTGTTCCTGACTCATTGAGAACTCATTCAGTACTGGCTGGTTCACGTGCTTCGACGGATGGCTGGTTTCCGCCCGCCGGCACCTGGGCATAGAGACCGTACTTGGCGATGTACTGCACCACGCCGTCCGGCACCAGGTACCAGACGGGATCGTGTGCCGCTACCCGGGCCCGGCAGTCCGTGGACGAGATGGCCATGGCGGGCACTTCGAGCAGGCTCACGTCGTCCCGTCCCATGCCGTCCAGCACATGGCCGGGCCGGGTGACGCCGACGAAATGGGCCAGCGACCACAGTTCATCGATGTCCTTCCAGGACAGGATCTGGGCCAGGGCGTCCGCCCCGGTGATGAAGAAGAGATCCGCGTCCGGACGCTGCGCGCGCAGGTCACGAAGGGTGTCAATGGTGTAGGTGGGGCCGGGGCGCTCGATGTCCACCCGGCTCACGGTAAACCGCGGATTCGAGGCCGTGGCGATGACCGTCATGAGGTACCGGTGTTCGGGCTCGCTGACCTGCTTGTGGGACTTCTGCCACGGCTGGCCGGTGGGGACGAAAACCACCTCGTCCAGGTCGAACTCGGCGGCAACTTCGCTGGCTGCAACCAGGTGGCCGTGATGGATGGGATCGAATGTCCCACCCATCACGCCCAGGCGCAGCCTGCGGTGGGGGCCGCTGTGGCGCAAAACGCGGGAGATGTTAGTGGCCCTGCCCGTGATCGTGCTTGTTCGGGTGCTGGCGGTGCGGATCCGCGTGCTCTTCGGTGGCAGAGTGGCGGTTGCCCAGGTTCTTATAGGAGAGTGTGACGAACATCAGCACCAGGAAGATGGCGAAGATAACCACGCCGAAGACCCACGGCTCAGCCCACAACGGAGCGAGTTCGTGTTCTTCGCCTTCGGCGACGGTCATGGCGATCTGCTGGAGCAGCATGTTCTCCCCTAGAGTTTCAAAGGTTGGTGGCAGCGGAAAAGTCCGCTGCTTTCTGGCGTCTGGTCTATGTTACCGCGTTGCTACCCGCGGACTTGGCCCTCGCCCTGCACGATCCACTTGGTGGTGGTGAGTTCGGTCAGGCCCATCGGACCGCGGGCATGCAGTTTCTGCGTGGAAATGCCCACCTCGGCACCCAGCCCCAGTTCCCCGCCGTCGGTGAACCGCGTGGACGCGTTGACGATGACGGCTGCCGAATCAACTTCGGCGATGAACCGTTCAGCGTTGGCCAGGTTGTTGGTGAGGATGGCCTCGGTGTGGCCGGTGGACCAGGCACGGATGTGGCTGACGGCCTCATCGAGGCTGTCCACCATGGCCACCGCCAGGTCGAGGTTCATGTACTCCGTGCCCCAGTCCTCATCCGTCGCCGGTTCCGACTCGATGGAGTCAGGCAGGGCGGCGCGGATGCGGTCGTCCGCGTGCAGCCGTACCCCGGCCTTGCTCAAGGCGGCAGCGACGGCGGGCAGCACGGTGGACCCGGAGTGGACCAGGAGCGTTTCAACAGTGTTGCAGACGCTGGGCCGCTGGGTCTTGGCGTTGAGCAGGATCTCCACGGCCATCTCTTCGCCGGCTGATTCGTCAATGAAGATATGCACGTTGCCCTCCCCCGTCTCGATGACGGGGACGGCGGAGTTATTGACCACTGTCTGGATGAGGTCGCGGCCGCCGCGGGGAATCAGGACGTCCACCCTGCCGCGGGCCCGCATGAGGACGTTGGCGCCGGCGCGTCCGTACGGGTCCACGGTCTGCACGGCGTCGGCAGGCAGGCCCACGGATTCGAGGGCCTCGCGCAGCACCCGCACCAGCACCTCGTTGGTGGCCTCCGCAGCGCTGCCGCCGCGCAGGATCACGGCGTTGCCGCTCTTGAGGGCCAGGCCGGCGATGTCAACGGTGACGTTGGGGCGGGCTTCGTAGATGGCGGCCACCACGCCCATGGGGACATTCACCTGGCGCAGGCGCAGGCCGTTGGGCAGGGTCTGGCCGCGGACCACGTTGCCGACGGGGTCCGGCAGGTTGGCCAGGTTTTCCAGTGCTGCCACCAGCCCGGCGATACGGGCCTCGGTCAGGGTCAAGCGGTCAAGCATGGCAGCAGAGGTGCCGTTGGCCTTGCCGGCGGCGACGTCCCTGGCGTTGGCGGCCAGGATTGCCTGGGCGTTCTCCTCCAGGGCGGCGCCCACTGCCCGCAGCGCCCGGTCCTTCCAGGCACGGTTGGCCATGGCCATCCGGCGGGCGGCGGTGCGTGAGCGATCCGCGATGGCGTGGACTGCGGCCTGGACGTCCGCATCGGAGAGCGGAACCGAAGCGGATTCCGGCGCTGCTGCAGGCGTGACCGGCTGCGCACCGGCAGCGGCAGCGTCTACGGAATTGTCAGCAGTGTTGGAAATCAGGGCCTCAGTCATGTTCCCAGTTTAGGCGAGCCCGCGGCTCAGACCAGAACCAGGTCGTCAACATGAACAACTTCGCGGTCGTAGCCGGTGCCCAGTTCCTCCCCAAGGTCCCGGGTGGACCGGCCGAGCATGCGGGGCAATTCCACGGACGAGTAATTCACCAGCCCGCGCGCCACCACGGTGCCGTCGGCACCTGCGATCTCAACGGCGTCGCCCGCTTCAAAATCCCCGTGCACAGCTGAAATGCCCGCCGGCAGCAGGGAGGTGCGGTGGTGCCGGACGGCCCGCACCGCGCCGTCGTCCAGGACCAGGCGGCCCTGCACAGACGCCACGTGCGCCAGCCAGAGGAGACGCACAGGCTTGCGTGCCCCGTTGACCGTGAACCAGGTGCCCACATCCTCGCCGTTCAGGGCGGCGGCCGCGTTGGGCGTGGAGGTGACCAGGGCGTGGATGCCGGAACCGGCGGCCATGGTAGCGGCCTCCACCTTGGTCATCATGCCGCCGGTGCCGACGCCGGCTTTGCCGGCCTTGCCGATGGTGACGCCTTCGAGGTCATGGGGGCCTTCGACCAGGGGAATCCGCTTTGCCCCGAGCGACGGCGGGCCATCGTAGAGCGAGTCGACGTCGGACAGCAGCACCAGTGCGTCGGCCCGGACCAGGTGGGCCACCAGGGCCGCGAGGCGGTCGTTGTCGCCAAACCGGATTTCGTGCGTGGCCACGGTGTCATTTTCATTCACGACCGGAACCACGCCCAGGTTCAGGAGCCGGTCAAGGGCCCGGAAGGCGTTGGTGTGCTGGCTGCGGCGCATCAGGTCTTCAGCGGTGAGCAGCACCTGGCTGACCGTCACGCCGTGCGCGCCGAAGGCCTGCGTGTAGCGGGCCATCAGCAGTCCCTGCCCCACGCTGGCCGCGGCCTGCTGGGTTGCAAGGTCCCGCGGCCGCTTGGCAAGGCCCAGCGGGGCCAGCCCGGCGGCAATGGCACCGGAGGACACCAGGATCAGTTCCGTGCCCGCGTTGCGCTTGGCGGCCAGGGCGTCGGCGAGGGCGGTGAGCGACTCCTCCGAGATGCCGCCCTTGATGCTGGTCAGCGACGACGAACCGACTTTCACCACCACCCGCCGGGCGTTGGCCAGCACGCTCCTGTCCACGGAACCGGTGACCGGTTCCGTGGCCGCAGCCCTAGAACTCATTGTCTGCGTCCAGTCCACTCTCCTTGAGCGGCTTGGCAACGCGGCGGCTGCTCACGGACTCAGTCCAGATGCCGGCCTTACGCTCAGCTTCGAGTTCAGCGCGCGCGGCGGCCTTGGCATCCTTGCGTTCCTGCTGTTCCTCACGCTTCTGGTTGCGGGTGGGCCGGTCGCCGATATCGGCAAAACGGACATCCGTGCCGCGTGGCGAGGCCAGGAGTTCGGCGCCCGCCATCATGGTGGGCTCCCAGTCGAAGACGACGCCGTCATCCTCGCCGATCACCACGGTGTCGCCGGGCTTGGCGCCCTGCTTGAACAGTTCCGTTTCCACGCCGAGCTTCGCCAGGCGGTCGGCGAGGTAGCCGATGGCTTCCTCGTTGGTGAAATCGGTCTGCTTGACCCAGCGCACGGGCTTTTCGCCCAGGACGCGGAACAGCGGCTCGAGGTTCTTTTCCTCGCGGCGGATCCGGAAGCCGGTTTCGTTGACGGCGCGGGGCCGCAGCACGGCAGGCTGCACCTTGGGCGGCGCAGCTGCCACTGCGTCCCGGGCAGCCTTGACGATTTCTGCCATGGCAAAACCGAGCTGGCGGAGGCCTTCATGGCTGGTGGCGGACACCTCGAACACCCGGTATCCGCGGGATTCCAGCTCCGGCCGGACAAATTCCGCCATGTCCTTGCCGTCCGGCAGGTCCACCTTGTTGAGGGCAACCAGGCGGGGCCGGTGGTTCAGCGGAACCACCTCGCCGTCCTGGCCGGCGTAGCTCATGTCCACGGCGTACTTTTCGAGCTCGGCCTCGATGATGGCGAGGTCGCTGAGGGGGTCGCGGTCCGATTCCAGGGTGCCGCAGTCAAGGACGTGGACCAGCGCGGCGCAGCGCTCCACGTGGCGCAGGAAGTTGTGGCCGAGGCCCTTGCCTTCGCTGGCACCCTCGATCAGCCCGGGAACGTCGGCAATGGTGAAGCGGACGTCCCCTGCCTGCACCACACCCAGGTTGGGCACCAGGGTGGTAAACGGGTAGTCGGCGATTTTGGGGCGGGCGGCTGACATGGCGGCGATGAGGCTTGATTTGCCCGCTGACGGGAACCCGACAAGCGCGATGTCAGCGATGGACTTCAGTTCCAGGACGACGTCCCGGGACTCGCCCTCGATGCCGAGCAGCGCGAAGCCCGGCGCACGGCGCTTCTGGGATGCGAGGGCAGCGTTGCCCAGGCCGCCGATGCCGCCGGCCGCGGCCACATACTCGGCGCCTTCGCCCACGAGGTCGGCAAGGACGGCGCCGTCCTTGGACTTGACCACGGTGCCGTCGGGAACAGGCAGGACGAGGGTTTCCCCGTTCTTGCCGCCGCGCCAGTCGCCCATGCCGGGGCCGCCGTTGGTGGCGTGGCGGTGCGGTGCGTGGTGGTAGTCCAGGAGGGTGGTGGTCTGGTGGTCCACGCGCAGGATGACGTCGCCGCCATTGCCGCCGTTGCCGCCGTCGGGCCCGCCGAGGGGCTTGAACTTCTCGCGGTGGACGGAGACGCACCCGTGGCCGCCGCTACCGCCGGATACGTGCAGTACTACCCGGTCTACAAAGCTGGCCACGTAAATCTCCTCAGTGCTGTTTTCGCGGCGCCGAAAGCGCCATCACGATTGTAATGCGGTTAAAAGAACAGTGGAGCGGGCCATCAGGCCCGCTCCACCGCTTTAATGCTGGTTGTTACTCTGCAGCTGCAGCAGCAACGATGTTGACGACGCGGCGACCGCGGCGGGTACCGAATTCAACGGCGCCCGGGGTCAGTGCGAACAGGGTGTCGTCGCCGCCACGGCCCACGCCGGCGCCCGGGTGGAAGTGGGTGCCGCGCTGGCGGACGATGATCTCGCCGGCGGAAACAACCTGGCCGCCGAAGCGCTTTACGCCGAGGTACTGAGCGTTGGAATCACGACCGTTGCGAGTGGAGCTCGCGCCCTTTTTATGTGCCATTTGAAATGCCTGCCTCTAAGTTCTGGGGATCTGCTAAAAACCTGAACAGTAACGAAGGTTACTGGATACCAGTGATCTTGACCTTGGTCAGTTCCTGGCGGTGACCCTGGCGCTTCTTGTAACCGGTCTTGTTCTTGAACTTCTGGATCACAATCTTCGGACCACGGAGGTCGTTCAGGATCTCAGCCGTAACAGTTACCTTGGCCAGGTCAGCAGCGGCAGAGGTGACCTTGTCACCGTCAACCAGGAGCAGTGCGGGCAGCTGAATGGTGCTGCCAGCCCCACCGGCGACGCGGTTCAGGGTAACGAAGTCTCCGACGGAAACCTTCTCTTGGCGGCCGCCTGCGCGGACAATCGCGTACACCACTTGGGAACTCACTTCTCTCGACGTTTCTAACTAAATTTGCGTGCGGAACCGGCTCTAACAGGCTGGCTTCTCGCTGTGCCTCAACGCCGTGGGGTCATAACCCAAGTGTTGGCGTAAGCACCGAAGAACTAGACTACGCTAATTTTGTCTTCGGCCGCAAATGAGGCTGGCTCCTGCGCGCCGGCTGTGATAGGAACCACAGGCCGGCCGGACGGCGGGGCCGCGCACCAACCATGGTACCGGCGGGACGGGCGCCACAGGCTCAGGCGTGCAGCCGCGGCGCGTCGAAAAAGTCCACTTCCAGGCGGCAGGACTGCTTGAAGGCCGTGACCATGGCTGCCCGCTCGGCGTCCGAGCCGCTCCGCCCGGCCGCATCCACAATGGCAATGGCCTTCCGGGTCGCTTCGGCGAAGTCCTCGTCAGCGTACGTCCGGAGCCACTCCGCGTAGGGGTGGCCTGCCGGTTCGCCCGCGGCGAGGAACTGGGCGTGGAGGGTCCTGCCCACCTCTGCATACAGCCAGAAGCACGGCAGGACAGCCGCGGCAAGCACCGCATAACTGCCCGACGCCGAGGCCGCCATGAGGTGGTCGACGTAGGACTTTGTTACGGAGCCAAGTTCGGCCTGGACGGGACGCGAGCTGAGCCAGGACCGGTGCAGCTCGGACTCAACCTCCAGGCACTGCTGCGCGGATCCGGCCCAGAACAGCTGCTCCGCCTCCGTGGGGGCCAGGGCGCTTGCCCGTGCCAGCACGCGGGAGTAGCCGTTCAGGTAGATGGCATCCTGGGCCAGGTAATAGGCAAACTCCTTTTCCGGCAGGCTGCCCGAGACCAGGCCGCGGATGAAGTCCAGGCTGTAGATGGCGTCCAGGTCCGCTTCAGCTTCAGTCCGGAGCAGGGCTTCGAATGACCCCGGCTGCGGAACGGCCCGCAGGTGGTGGAAGTGGTGCACGGGCCCGTTGCCGGCCCCTACCTCAAGCCGGGCGGAGTCCGCGAGCGCCCCCGCCAGCCAGGGCTTCACTTCCCGCAGCGACGCCTCCCAGTCCCCCCGCCGCGCCTGCACCGTGGCCATTGCAGAGGACAGCGAGCACCCCGTTCCGTGGCTGTTCCTGGTGGCCACCCGCTCCCCCGGTACCTCGATGACCTCCGCCCGCAGCAGGCCGGTGGTGTTCACCAGTGCGTCCGGGCATTGCGCATCTGGCAGGTGGCCGCCCTTCACCAGCACGGTTGCTCCGGTGGCATCGGCCAGCTTCCGCCCTTGCTCCAGGGCCCCGGCCCAGGAATCCCGGGGTTCTTCGCCCACGAGCATGGCAAGTTCGGCCAGGTTCGGGGTGATGAGGTGGGCCAGCGGCAGCAGATCGCGGAGCGCCGCCTCGGCGGATTCCTGAAGCAACCGGTCACCGCTGGTGGCCACCATTACCGGGTCGAGGACCACGACGGCGGGACGCACCTTCTCCAGCCAGGTCCGGACTGTGGCGATTACTCCGGCGTCGCCCAGCATGCCGATTTTGACGGCATCGATGCTGATGTCGTCACTGATGGCATCCAGCTGGCAGGCGAGGAATGACGCGGGCGGCAGGTGGACGGCAGCCACGCCGCGGGTGTTCTGCGCGGTGAGGGCGGCGATGGCAGCCATGCCGTAGCCGCCGTGCGCCGCAATGCTTTTCAGGTCCGCCTGGATGCCGGCGCCGCCGGACGGGTCCGAACCGGCAATGGACAGGACGCGCGGCACGTCCCGGCGCAGCGCTGGCTGGCCGGGCGCGGCCTGGACGGTTGCATCCGGGACGGCGCCGGGCTGGGAAGTTTCCGCGGGCATAAAGAGGGTCGAAGACAAAGGACATCCCTTCGCCGGTACTAGCCGGACAGGTTCAACGGGTCTGGATCTCAGCCGGCCCTTCGCGCGGCACCCCGTGTCGGTTACCCAGCCTAGCCGCTGACCTGGGAGCCGGGAAAAGTGACAGCCACCGCACGCAGGAAGTCCCCGCCTTATGGGCCGTTCCCCCCGGAATACGGAGGGGAACGGCCCATAAGGCGGGGACTTCCCGGGTCACACAGTGGCCCTGCCTGGGCTTAGAGCTCAGAGGCAGGAACCCCGACGCCCAGGATGATGGGCGCCTCGGCGGGCTTGGGCGCGCCTTCCTTGCGTTCCTGTGAGGCCGATCCGGTTTCCGGGGCCTTGGCAGCATGGCTGTGTCCGGCGCTGGGTGCCGGAACGTTCTCGTGCTGCTGCACGCTGGTTTCGTTGGCTGCACCCTGGGCGCGGCTGGCGCTGCGGTTGCGCCGCGGCCGGCGCTGGCGGGACTGGTCCACCGTGTGGTCAGACCAGTCCTTCTCCGCTTCTGCAGGAACCGGCTGCTCCGCCTCGCCAGGGCTGGCCTCGGGTTGCCTGGCTTCCGGTTCTTCCGCGGGGGTTTCGGCGGCAGGCGCCGTTTCGCCCAGGTGGGCGAAGGCTTCCGCGAGCCTGTCCAGGGTGAGGGCAGGGCGGGGCGGCTGCTCTTCCGCGTGCTCCACGAAGGGCAGGGCAACCTTCTCGCCGCCGAAGGTCAGGACAGCCGCAGGCCGTGGCGGGGTACCGGCGTCGTGCTTCTCTTCCACGGCAGGCGCCGCGGGCTGGGCCGACTGGGCCTGCCTCGCCGCCGCGACCTCGTCGTCATGCAGGTGCGCCGCATGCGCAGCCGCCGCGATGTTGGCAAGGGCCAGCCTGGTGGCTTCAGCCTTGGCGTGGCGCTCGGCGTCGGCCGGGTCCGGGTGGACGGTGTGGACATGCACAGCGGGCGCCGGCGCAACATCGGGCTGCTGGCCGCCGCGTCCGCGCCGCCGCTTGCGGTCCGGGCGTCCCCCGGGCTGGCTGCTGTCGGTCCGCTGGCCCTCGTTCCGGTGGCTTTCGGCACGGGCGTCAGGCCGGCTGTCGGTGCGCTGCACGTGGTGCTCGGCAGCAACGATGTTGGCGCGGCGGTGCTCCACGGGGTCGTCGTGGGTGACGACGCCGCGTCCGGCGCAGGCCTCGCACTGCTCGCCAAAGACCTCCAGGAGCCCGGTGCCCATGCGCTTCCGGGTCATCTGGACCAGGCCCAGGGACGTGACTTCGGCAACCTGGTGCTTGGTGCGGTCGCGGCCCAGGCATTCCACCAGGCGGCGCAAGACCAGGTCCCGGTTCGATTCCAGGACCATGTCGATGAAGTCGATGACGATGATGCCGCCGATGTCCCGGAGGCGGAGCTGGCGCACCACTTCCTCGGCTGCTTCGAGGTTGTTCTTGGTGACGGTTTCCTCAAGGTTGCCGCCGCTGCCCGTGAACTTGCCCGTATTGACGTCCACCACGGTCATGGCTTCGGTGCGGTCGATCACCAGGGAACCGCCGGACGGCAGGAAGACCTTCCGTTCCAGGGCCTTGTGGATTTGCTCGTCGATTCGCCAGGCGGCGAAGATGTCCTGGTCCTTGATCCACTTCTCAAGGCGGCCCACCAGGTCCGGGGCAACGTAGGTGACGTAGGCCTCGATGGTGTCCCAAGCCTCTTCACCGGACACAATCAGCTTGGAGAAGTCCTCGTTGAAGACGTCGCGCACAACCTTGATGGTGAGGTCCGGTTCGCCGTACAGCAGTTCGGGAGCCAGGACCTTGGTAGAGGTGGACTGGCTTTCGATGCCTTCCCACTGGGCGCGGAGCCGGTTGATGTCGTGCGTCAGCTCTTCCTCGGACGCCCCTTCGGCCGCGGTGCGCACAATGACGCCGGCCTGCTCCGGGAGGCGGTCCTTGAGGATGCGCTTAAGCCGGTTGCGTTCGACGTCGGGCAGCTTGCGTGAGATGCCAGTCATGGACCCGCCGGGAACGTACACAAGGTAACGGCCGGGCAGCGAGATCTGGCTGGTCAGGCGTGCGCCCTTGTGGCCGACCGGGTCCTTGGTGACCTGGACCAGGACGGTGTCGCCTGACTTAAGGGCGTTTTCGATGCGGCGCTGCTTGCCTTCGAGGTTGACGGCCTCCCAGTTGACCTCGCCGGCATACAGGACGGCGTTGCGACCGCGCCCGATGTCAACGAATGCTGCCTCCATGGAGGGCAGCACGTTCTGGACCTTGCCCAGGTAGACGTTGCCGATCAGCGAGTCCTGCTGGGTCTTGGAGACGAAGTGCTCGGCGAGGACACCGTCCTCGAGGACCGCGATCTGGATTCTGTCGTCGCGCTGGCGGACGATCATCTGGCGGTCCACGGATTCCCTGCGCGCCAGGAACTCGGCCTCGGTGATCACCGTGCGGCGGCGGCCGGTATCGCGGGACTCACGCCGGCGCTGCTTCTTCGCTTCCAGCCGGGTGGAACCCTTGACGCTGGTCACGCGGTTACTGGCGGCCTGCTCGGTCACCGCGCGCGGGGCGCGGACACGGGTGACGGTGTTGGGGGGATCGTCATCCCCGCCGCCGGTCAGTTCGAGGTCCTGGTCACCGCGGCGCCGCCGGCGCCGCCGGCGGGATGTGACGCCCTCTTCCAGGAGCGCGGACGCTTCGTCGCCCTCCGCTTCGGCGTCGTCGCCGGCTTCGCCGTCAGTGGCAGCCTCCGCGTCACGATCTTCGAGGCGGCTGCGGCTGCGGCGGCCTCGGCTGCGGCGCCTGCGGCGGCCGGCGGAATCGTCGGCGTCTCCGTCCTCGGCGTCGTCCTCTTCCACATCCTCCGGGACGGCCGGAGCCGGGCGCACCACAGTGCTCAGGTCCGGGGCCTGGAACAGTACGGAAGTGGGGGAAGCCGGTTCCAGGAACAGAGAGGCAAAGGGGCTGGCAGCTTCCTTCGCAGGCTCCTCCGTTTCGGCGGGTTCCCCTGCAGCGGCGTGTTGCGGCGCATCGCCTGCAGCGGCCGCGTCCGACGGCGCCTGGCCGGCGTCCTGGGCTGCGGGTGCCTCTTCCGGCGCTGCCTCAGGTGATTGCTCCTCGGCAGACGCTGCGGCGGAGGCACCGGTTTCTACCGCCTCGCCGGCAGTTGCCGGCTCCCGTTGCGCCGGAGCAGCTTCCGCCGGGGCAGCTTCCGCAGCGGGCGCTGCTGCAGCTTCGGCTGCCGGGGCAGCGGCCTTCCGGGTGGCAACCCGACGGCGGCGGACGGGTTTCTCTGCTGCTTCCGCTTCCGAAGCAGCAGGCGCGCCCTCCACCGTGTCAGTCCCAGCAGCTGCAGTCTCTGCGGCTGCAGTCTCTGCGGCATCCCCGGCGAAGGCCGGGAGGGGCTCCGCCGCGTCAACCTTTTTACGGGCGCGGGTGCGGCGGGCCGGCGCCTTGGTTTCCTCGGCCGCAGCCTCAACGTTCTCCGCGGTGGCGGCGTCGGCCGGAACGGTGCCTTCGCCGGCGGTACCGGCGTCGTCGGTTTTCGGCGCCGCCTTGCGGCGGGTCCGCTTGGGTGCGACGGGGGCCTCCGTGGCCGCCGCATCGCCGTTAACGGCCAGGTCTTGCTCGTTTTCCATATGCAGCTACACTCCTGCCCCTGACGTACCGCCACATCCGGCACCCACTGGGGCACATATTGTCAAAACCCGCAGGCGTTGACAGAAGTCAAGTGGATACTCCCAGGTTCGCACCGGCATTGGGGTGCGGCAGCCCGTGGGAGCCGGGGGATGTCCTGAAACCCGTTGTTCTACATGCCACAACCAGGTGCCGTCCAATGGAGTCGCGGGAGTGCCGTCAGCCTTCGAAGCCTGCCCTGCTCATCATTGGCGGTCTTGAGAACAGTCCACCGGACCGGAGTCCGAATGTGGATCGGCTTCCAGCCAGGTTCATTCTCTCACATCCGGACTAAATCACGGCGGAGGCGGAGGCTGCTGCCCTATTTCCTGGGAATGGCTTCCAGCCCGCGGCGTTACAATCGGGCAAGGAGCACCGGACGAAAAGGACGCCATACCAATGCCCAGCATCTCCCCCGCCAGCGGCACCGAAGCCGCGGACCGGACCACCGGCCCGGACAGCAGTTCCGCAGCCGTGCCCTTCATGGCCCGCAACCGGCCTTTCGGCTGGCTGCTGGTGATCACCGGCGCCGTCGGCTGGCTGGCCTCGGGAACGCTGGTCCTGGAAAAGCTTGCCGTGCTCCAGGACCCGAACCACACCACAGTATGCGACGTCAATCCCTGGATTTCCTGCGGGGATGTGATGAAGACCTGGCAGAGCTCCCTGTTCGGCTTCCCCAACATGTTTATCGGGATCGTGGCGTTCGCCGTCATCATCACCGTGGGCATGGCACTGCTGTCCGGCGCCACCTTTGCCCGCTGGTTCTGGGTGGGCCTGCAGACGGGCGTCACGCTCGGATTCGCCTTCGTGGTGTGGCTGTGGTCGCAGGCCCTCTACGACATCCACATCCTGTGTCCCTTCTGCATGATCGTGTGGGCCGCCATGATCCCCCTCTTCATCTGGGTGACCATCCGGAACATCAGCGCCGGCATCATCCCCATCCGCACCGGCGCTGCGCGCCTGGTGGCTGATTCCGGCTGGATCATCGTGGCCCTGCTCTACGTGGCCGTGGCCGCCAGCATCTTCTTCGCGTTCATCCAGGTGTTCGCCGGGACGTCAGGTTTCTAGCCGCAACGACAGCAAAGGGAAGGCCGGTGTTCTAATGAACACCGGCCTTTCCTTTGCTTCGTTCAGGTCCTTTAGAACCAGATCTTGATCTCGCGCTCGGCTGAATCGGTGGAGTCGGAGCCGTGCACCAGGTTCTGCTGGACCTTCAGGCCCCAGTCCCGGCCGAAGTCGCCGCGGATGGTGCCCGGGGCCGCCGTCGTGGGATCGGTAGTGCCGGCCAGCGAGCGGAAGCCTTCGATGACGCGGTGGCCCTCGAAGACGGCCGCCACCACGGGCCCGCTGAGCATGAATTCAACCAGCGGCTCGTAGAACGGCTTGCCAACGTGCTCCTCGTAGTGCTGCTCGAGCAGTTCGCGGGTGGCATCCACCTTCTTCAATTCAGCAAGGGTGTATCCCTTGGCTTCGACGCGGGCCAGGATGGCACCGGTGAGGTTACGGGCGACGCCGTCGGGCTTGATCAGGACGAGGGTGCGCTCAGTGGTCACAACTGCTCCAATGCGTTGGTGGGGTTTCGGGACAAGTCTACGGGGACCCGCTGGCAGGGTCCGGTCGGTTCAGTCCGGTTCAGGGGGTCTGCGGCTGGCCGGGCCCGGCGGCCTGGTCCGGGTGGGCTGCTTCCCACTCGGCCTGCTCGCGCTCCCGCTGGGCGGCTTCGCGGTCCAGCCGGATGCCGGTCCTGATTCCGTACCACCAGGCAAGTGCGAACAAGGCCCCCACGAGGAACATGGCGGGCTCGAAGATACCGGTCAGGACCAGCACGATCTGCAGGATCCAGCCGAGGCCGATACCCCAGGGCTTTGACAGGACTGCGCACGCCAGGACCATGACCACGCTCAGGCCGATGCCGACGCCCAGGATCAGCGCCGGCGGAAACTCGCCGCGTCGCAGGCCGAATACTGCCAGGGTGGCGAAGAACATCACGAATGCTTCCAGGAGCAGCACCGTGGAGGCGAACATGACCTTGGTGGAGCGGCGCTTCTTGGGCATGCCGGGATGCCACTCCCGCTGTGCCTTGGTGAGCCGGGCCATCCTTACGCCTCCGTCTTTCCGAGCAGGATGCGGGCTTCCGCCACCAGCGTGATGGAGCCGGTCACCAGGACGCCGCCGGAGAGGTCGTCATTGGCTTCGGCCCGCTCCACCGCCCATTCAAGGGCGTCGTCCAGCTTCTCGGCGATGTGCACGTTGTCCTCGCCGAAGCCGAGGTCAACGGCCAGTTCGGCGAGTTCGGCGGCCGGAACGGCGCGCGGAGAGTTCGACTGCGTGAAGCAGTATTCCTCGGCAACGCCACCCAGGGATTCCTTGAGCTGGCGCAGGATCTCCTCGGCGTCCTTTTCCTTGAGCACGCCCACCACGGGAACCAGGCGGGTGAACGTGAAGGCCTCCTGGAGTGCGGCGGATGACGCCTTGATGCCGTCCGGGTTGTGGGCGGCGTCCACAATGATGGTGGGCGCAGTGCGCACCACTTCCAGCCGGCCGGGGGACGTCACCGCGGCGAAGCCCTCCTGCAGCACCTCGAAGTTGAGTTCCTTTTCCCCGCCGAAGAATGCCTCCAGCGCGGCCACCGCCACGGCAGCGTTCTGGGCCTGGTGGGCGCCGTGCAGGGGCACCAGCAGGTCCGGGTACCGGCCGGCGATGCCCTGGATGGTGACCATCTGGCCGCCGACCGCCACGCTCCGGGACTCCACGCCGAACTCCACGCCCTCGAAGCGGAACGGCACGCCCACGTCCTTGGCTTTCTCGAGGAGCACCTGCGCGGCGTCCAGCGGCTGCGCTGCGCTCACCAGGTAGCCGCCCGGCTTGATGATTCCGGCTTTCTCCAGTGCGATGTCGCCGGGGGTGTCCCCCAGCAGGTCGGTGTGGTCCAGCGAAATCGGGGTGACGACCGAGACCTGGCCGTCACCTACGTTCGTGGCGTCGGTGATGCCGCCCAGGCCCACCTCGATGATGGCCACGTTGACCGGCTGGTCCGCGAAGACAGCGAAGCCCAGGATGGTAAGGCACTCGAAGTACGTGAGGCGCGGCTGCCCCTCCGCTTCCAGTTCGGCGTCCACGATCTGCAGGTAGGGGCGGATCTCGTCCCAGATCCGGACGAACGTCTCGTCAGGGACCGGATGCCCGTCAATGCTGATGCGCTCGGTGACCTTGGACAGGTGCGGGCTGGTGTAGCGGCCCGTGCTCAGCCCGTGTGCGCGGAGCACGGCTTCGATCATGCGGGAGGTGGAGGTCTTGCCGTTGGTGCCCGTCACGTGGATGATCGGGTACGCCTTGTTGGGTTCGCCCAGCACCTCCATGGCCCGGAAGAGCGGAGCCAGCCGGGGTTCCATCTTGTTTTCCGGTGCCCGGCCGAGCAGTTCGGCGTAGACACTTTCCACTGAGAAATGATCGGTCATGTCCTAAGCCTCCACTTTTTCGACGGCGACGGCGGGTTCGGCCAGGTCGGCAGGTTCCGCAGCAAGGTCCACGGTCAGCGTTTCACCCTTGACCAGGCCCGCGTTCGCCAGCAGGGCGTCCACCACGTTCTGCGGTGCCGTCACCGTGGTACGGATCCGGTCGCTGACGTTGAGTCCGGCGTCCTTGCGGGCCTGCTGGATGGCGCGGACCATGTCGCGTGCCAGGCCTTCGGCCTCGAGCTCCGGTGTGACCTCGGTGTTGAGGACCACGAAGCCGCCGCCCGGAAGCACTGCGACGGAGGCCGAACCGCCGTCGGATTCTGCCACGACGGTCTCCAGCGTGTACTCCTGGGGTTCCAGCTGGAGCCCGCCCGCGGTCACCACGCCGGCATCATCCACGGACCAGTCACCGGACTTGGAGCCCTTGATGGCCACCTGGACGTTCTTGCCCAGGCGGGGTCCGGCAGCGCGGGCGTTGACCACCAGCTTCTGCTGGATGCCGAACTCCTCGGGGGAAGCAGTGGCGGCGTCCAGCAGCCGGACCGAGCGGATGTTGAGTTCGTCCGCGACGACGGCGGCGAAGCCCTCCAGCGCAGCGGCACCGGGTGCCACCACGGTGAGTTCCTGGAGCGGCAGGCGGACACGCAGGTTCGCTGCCTTGCGCAGGGACGAACCGGTGGAGCAGATCTGCTGCACCCGGTCCATGGCCTGGACCAGGTCCGGGTTGGCCGGGAACAGTGCGGCGTCGGGCCAGTCCGCCAAGTGCACGGAGCGGCCGCCGGTGAGCCCGCGCCAGATTTCCTCGGTGACCAGCGGCAGCAGCGATGCGGCGGCACGGGAGACAGCCTCCAGGGCGGTGTACAGGGCGTCGAAGGCGTCCCGGTCCTCGTCGAAGAAGCGCTGGCGGCTGCGGCGGACGTACCAGTTGGTGAGCATGTCCAGGTAGCTGCGGAGCTCGTCGCACGCGCCGGAGATGTCGTAGGTGTCCAGCTGCCCGGTCATGTTCCGCACCAGTTCGCCGGTGTTGGCGAGCAAATACTGGTCCAGGGTGTCCGTGTACCCGTCGTACCGCAGCTGGGCGTCATAGCCGGCGCCGCCGCTGGCGGCATTGGTATAGAGCGTGAAGAAGCTGTACACGTTCCACAGCGGCAGGATGACCTGCCGGACGCCATCGCGGATGCCCTGCTCGGTGACGATCAGGTTGCCGCCACGCAGGATGGGGCTGGACATCAGGAACCAGCGCATGGCGTCCGATCCGTCGCGGTCCAGCACTTCGGACACGTCCGGGTAGTTGCGCAGGCTCTTGGACATCTTCTGCCCGTCGGAGCCGAGCACGATGCCGTGGCTGATCACGTTCCGGAACGCAGGCCGGTCGAACAGGGCCGTTGAGAGGATGTGCAGCATGTAGAACCAGCCGCGGGTCTGACCGATATATTCGACGATGAAGTCTGCCGGGTTGTGGGTGTCGAACCAGGCTTCGTTCTGGAACGGGTAGTGCACCTGGCCGTAGGGCATGGAGCCGGAGTCGAACCAGACGTCCAGGACGTCCTCCACCCGGCGCATGACGGACTGGCCTTCTTCGGGCGTGCGCGGATCATCCGGGTTGGGACGGGTGAGTTCGTCAATGAAGGGGCGGTGCAGGTCCACCTGGCCGTCCTTGTTCAGGGGCAGCCGGCCGAAGTCGGCCTCGATTTCCGCCAGTGAGCCGTAGACGTCGGTGCGGGGGTATTCGGGGTCGCTGGACTGCCACACCGGGATGGGGCTGCCCCAGTAGCGGTTGCGGCTGATGGACCAGTCACGGGCGTTTTCCAGCCACTTGCCGAACTGCCCGTCCTTGACG
Organism: Arthrobacter sp. Y3221087; assembly: GCF_059089905.1. Classification (NCBI taxonomy): domain Bacteria; kingdom Bacillati; phylum Actinomycetota; class Actinomycetes; order Micrococcales; family Micrococcaceae; genus Arthrobacter; species Arthrobacter sp. Y3221087. The sequence goes on along the minus strand of NZ_JBNHFE010000001.1, from coordinate 1,605,144 downwards.
TTGCCGGGGATCCAGTTGATCTCCTGGTTCAGTTCGGACATCCGGTCCTTGAACTTGGTGACCTCCACGTACCAGGAGGAGACGGCGCGGTAGATCAGCGGGTTGCGGCACCGCCAGCAGTGCGGGTAGCTGTGCTCGTAGCTTGCCTGCTTGACCAGCCGGCCCTGGGCGCGCAGGACCTGGGTGATGGGTTTGTTGGCCTCGAAGACCTGCAGGCCCACGATGTCGTGGAGGTCGCCGTGCTTGAACAGGGGCAGGAACTTGGCGCCTTCATCCACGGACAGGATCACCGGGATCCCGGCTTCCTCGCAGACCTTCTGGTCGTCCTCGCCGTAGGCGGGGGCCTGGTGCACGATGCCCGTGCCGTCGGTGGTGGTGACGTAATCGGCCGCCAGGAAGCGCCAGGCGTTCTCCATGCCGTACTTTTCGTTGTCGGCAAAGTCATGCCACAGCGGCTCGTAGGCCAGGCCCTCCAGCTCGGCGCCGGTGTGGGTGGACACCACGGCGGCCTGCGCGGCTTCGAAGCCGTCATAGCCCAGGTCCTTTGCGTAGCTGCCCACCAGGTCGGCGGCCAGCAGGAAGCTGCCGGTGACGGGCGCGTCCGCGGACGCAGCCTTGATGCCGTTCGGACCGGCCGGCAGTACGGCGTAGGTGATGGAAGGGCCGACGGCGAGCGCGGCGTTGGTGGGCAGGGTCCAGGGCGTGGTGGTCCAGGCGAGCGCCTGGACGCCTGCGAGCTGCTTCGACAGGTCCGACTGCCCGGCGGTGATGGGGAACGTGACCGTGACGGTCTGGTCCTGCCGGTTCTTGTAGACGTCGTCGTCCATGCGGAGCTCGTGGTTGGACAGCGGCGTCTCGTCCTTCCAGCAGTATGGAAGCACGCGGTAGCCGTTGTAGGTCAGGCCCTTCTCATGCAGCTGCTTGAAAGCCCAGAGGACCGACTCCATGTACTCGACGTTGAGCGTCTTGTAGTCGTTGTCGAAGTCCACCCAGCGTGCCTGGCGGGTGACGTAGCTGCGCCATTCGTCGGCGTACTTCATGACGGATGCCCGGCAGGCGTCATTGAACTTGTCGATGCCCATGGCTTCGATCTGGGTCTTGTCCGTCATGCCCAGCTGCTTCATGGCTTCCAGTTCGGCGGGGAGCCCGTGGGTGTCCCAGCCGAAGCGGCGCTCGACGCGCTTGCCGCGCTGGGTCTGGTACCGGCCCACCAGGTCCTTGGCGTAGCCGGTGAGGAGGTGGCCGTAGTGCGGCAGTCCGTTGGCGAAGGGCGGGCCGTCGTAGAACACGAACTCGTTGCTGCCGGGTTCACCGCCGGGGGCGTCGGCGCTGCGCTGGTCGATGCTGGCCTGGAAGGTGCCGTCCTGGTCCCAGTACTTCAGGATGCGCTCTTCGATCTCCGGGAACCTCACGGAGGCGGACACGCCGGCATTGCCGCTGGTGGAAGTACTGGCTGAGTCCTTGGGGTAATACGTCATGTCGACATCCTGGGTTGAGCTTGGCGAACTGCCGGCTTGCGCCTTCTGTTCCGTTCAGGATGCGAGGACGGTTTCCGTGTTGTCCGCCGGACTCCACGCTCACCGCGGTACCACCTCACTTACCGCGTTGCGCGTTCCGGAAGGAACGTACGCTACGACGGCCACTCATTACTGCTGTGACGGGCTTACCCGTCCGGTTCTACTGGCGCGTACCGGGGATGTCAGGTTCGACAAGCCCGTCCGCGTGTTCTTCCGGAAGCTCACCGGTGATTGCCGGGTCATAGCCGGTTTCGATTCTACTATCCATCAGGCGAAGGTTTCCATTCAGCCCCGCCCGCTTCCCGCCGGCAGTCCCTACAATCGGAGGCATGACTGACGCGGCCCCGGTCCCGCCCGCCCGGCTTCGTGGCGCCCGGGCATTCCGCTGGGCCTCGGCAGCCGCCGCCGCTCCCGTTGCCCTGATTGGCTTGCTGCGCGCCATTCCCGCTGACTGGCCTGTGCTGGCCGTGCAGTTGCTGGCCTTTGTTCCCTGGTTCACGGTGCCGGCCGCCGTGGCCTTCCTGCTGTCATTTCCTGCGCGCAGCAGGCCGCTGCAACTGGTGACCGCGGCGCTTCTCGGTGTCCAGGTGCTGTGGCTGTTTCCCCCGGCGGCGGCTGTGCCTGAAACTGCCCACGCCGGCCAGCCGGTGGTGGAGGTGAAGGCCATGGCCATCAATGCGGAGTTGGGCAGGGCGGACGCGGCCGGCATCGTGGGCCTGGTGGAGGAACACCAGGTGGACCTGCTGGTGGTCGCGGAATTCACCCGGGAACTGGCGGACAGGCTGTCCGCGGCAGGCTTGCCAGGCCTGCTCCCCTACCAGGTAGAGCATCCCGGGCGCAGGGCCGGCGGCGCTGCCGTCTTTTCCTCGTTTCCGCTCCGGGAGGTGGGGGTTGTGCCCGACAGCCCGTTCACGATGCCCGTGGTCAGCGTCGACCTGTCGGCTGCCGGGCAGGAAGAGGCCCTGCGGGTGGTGGCCGTCCATACCCTCGCACCGGTGGATGACGGCCTGGCCCAATGGCGCAGCGACCTGGCGGCACTGGACCGGATCGACGCCGGGGCGGGACCGCTCCTGCTGGCGGGCGATTTCAACGCCACCCTCGACCACCGGGAGTTCCGGGAACTGCTGGCAGGGGGCGGCGGGACAAGGCCACTGGTGGACGTCTCCGCAGCCGCGGGCAGCCGCCTGGTCCCCACCTGGCCGATGCGCGGCTTCTACCTTCCCGGAGTGACGCTGGACCATCTGGTCACGAGCCCGGACATCACGGGTTCGGACTACTCTGTCCGCCGGGTGGCGGGCACGGACCACGCCGCCGTCCTGGCCACGTTGGCGGTCCGGGTGAAGTAGGCCGGTCCTGCCCGCCCGGGCTAGCCCTTTCGGATGAGCTTGTAGTTGGAGGCCTGGGCCACCGGCCGGATGACGATCTGGTCCAGGTTGACGTGGTGCGGGGCGCTGACGGCGTACCGGACCACGTCCGCCACGTCCCCGGCCGTCAGGGGTTTCTCCACTCCCTGATAGACCTTGTCCGCAGCCTGCCGGTTTCCGAGCCGGTTGAGGGCGAATTCCTCGGTGTGGACCAGTCCCGGCGCAACTTCGATGACGCGGACGTTGTGTTCGGCTTCTTCGAGCCGCAGCGCCTCGGTCATGGCACGCTGGGCGTATTTTGCGGCGTTGTAGCCCCCGCCGCCTTCGTACGCTGCAAGGCCGGCGGTGGAGGTGAGGTTCAGCACCGTTCCCTCCCCGTTTGCACGCAGCATGGGCAGGAAGGCGCGGGTCAGCTTCATGGTGCCCAGGACATTCACCCGGTACATCCAGTCCCAGTCCTCCGTGCTGGCCTCCGCGATCCTGTCTGCGCCCCTGGCGCCACCGGCGATATTGATGAGGGTGTCGATGCCGCCTGCTTCGGTGACCCGGCTGAGCAGCCGGGACACGTCGTCGTCCGCGGAAATATCAGCAGGAATAGCGATTGCTCCGGTTTCGGCCGCCAGTGCCTCAAGGCGGTCCGCCCGGCGGGCGACGGCAAAGACTGTCCATCCGCCGGATGCCAGGGCGCGCACGGCGGCTTCCCCGATCCCGCTGCTCGCGCCGGTCACCAAAGCTGCTTTCTTGTGCACATCGTCAGTCATGGCACCACCCTAGCCGCCCGCTGCCCCGAAGCCTGTCCGTCAGGACCCGGCAGCCGTCGTCGTCCGCCGGCGGATCGTAGATCCGTTTTTCTACGAAGCCGGCTCCTTTGGCACCCACGGGCGGCATGCTGGTCCGCCGCGGTTCTGTGCGATGCAACGGAGCATGAAAGAATTGCCCAATGGCTGAAGACACGCAGGGTACAGACACGCCCACCACCGCCCCCATCAACGTTCCGGACAAGCCGGCCCTCGAGGGCCTCGAAGCTGCTCTGACGCAGCGCTGGCTGGCAGAGGGAACCTACAGGTTCAACCCCGACACCACCCGGGAGCAGGTCTACTCGATCGACACTCCCCCGCCCACCGCTTCGGGGTCGCTGCATGTGGGGCACATGTTCTCCTACACCCAGACCGACGTGCTGGCCCGCTACCAGCGCATGACCGGCAAGAACGTCTTCTACCCCATGGGCTGGGACGACAACGGCCTGCCCACCGAACGCCGGGTGCAGAACTACTACGGCGTCCGCTGCGACCCTGCCATCCCCTACAACCCGGACTACCGCCCGCCGGCCCAGCCGGCCAAGAACCAGCGGGACTTCGACGTGGTCTCCCGCCGGAACTTCATTGAACTGTGTGAAGAACTGGCAGTCGAGGACGAGAAGGTCTTTGAGAACCTGTTCCAGACACTGGGCCTGTCTGTCGACTGGAAACTGACGTACCGGACCATCGACGACAATTCGCGCGCTGCCTCCCAGCGTGCCTTCCTGGCCAACCTCGCTGCCGGCGACGCCTACATGGCCGAGGCCCCCACCCTGTGGGACATCACCTTCCGCACCGCCGTGGCGCAGGCCGAACTCGAAGACCGCGAAGTGCCAGGCGCCTACTACCGCTACCCCTTCTTCACCGAGGACGGGGAAAGAATCTACATCGAGACCACCCGCCCCGAGCTCCTGGCCGCCTGCGCGGCGCTCGTGGCCAACCCTGACGACGAACGGTACCAGCCGCTGTTCGGCAAGAAGGTCACTTCCCCCCTATTCGGCGTCGAGGTCGAGGTCAAGGCCCACCCGCTCGCGAAGGCGGACAAGGGCTCCGGCATCGCCATGGTGTGCACCTTCGGCGACCTGACGGACGTTACCTGGTGGCGCGAACTCCAGCTGCCCACCCGCGCGATCGTGGGCCGCGACGGCCGGATAGTCGGGGAAACCCCGGAGTGGATCACCACCGACGCCGGCCGTGAGGCCTTCGCGAAGATCGCCGGCAAGACGGTCTTCAGCGCCAAGGAAGGCGTGGTGGAACTCCTGGCCGCCGCGGACCTCCTGGAGGGTGAGCCGAAGAAGATCATGCACCCGGTGAACTTCTACGAGAAGGGCGACAAACCGCTCGAGGTTGTTACCTCCCGGCAGTGGTACATCCGCAACGGCGGCCGCGACGAGGACCGCCGCGAGCGGCTGATTGGGCGCGGCCACGAGATCGACTTCCACCCCTCCTTTATGCGCTCACGCTACGAGAACTGGATTTCGGGGCTCAACGGCGACTGGCTGGTCTCCCGGCAGCGCTTCTTCGGCGTGCCCATCCCCGTCTGGTACCCGCTGGACAATGACGGCAACCCGGACTACGACGCACCCATCGTTCCCTCGGACGCGCAGCTTCCCGTGGACCCGATGGCCGACGCCGCACCGGGCTACGAGGAATCCCAGCGCGATGTGCCGGGCGGCTTCACCGGCGACGCCGACATCTTCGACACCTGGGCCACGTCCTCGCTGACTCCCCAGATTGTGGGCGGCTGGAGCCGCGACGAGGACCTCTTCGCCAAGGTCTACCCGTTCGACCTGCGCCCGCAGGGCCATGACATCATCCGGACCTGGCTCTTCTCCTCTGTGGTGCGTGCCGATGCACTGCAGAAGAACGCGCCGTGGAAGCACGCTGCTATCTCCGGCTGGATCCTGGACCCGGACCGCAAGAAGATGTCCAAGTCCAAGGGCAACGTGGTGGTTCCCACCGACGTCCTGGACGAGTATGGTTCCGACGCCGTCCGGTACTGGGCAGCCTCCGCCCGCCTCGGCGCCGACACTGCGTACGAGATCGCCCAGATGAAGATCGGCCGCCGCCTGGCCATCAAGCTGCTCAACGCCTCCAAATTCGTCCTCAACCTGGGGGCCACGGAAAACTCGGTGGTTCGTGCGGACCTGTCCGTGCTCACCAATCCCCTGGACCGGGCGCTGCTGGCCCAGCTCGGCGACGTTGTGCGGGAGTCCACCAAGGCGTTCGACAACTACGACTACGCCCGGGCGCTTCAGATCACCGAGAGCTTCTTCTGGCAGTTCACGGACGATTACGTTGAACTTATCAAGGACCGTGCATACGGCGCGGCCGGCGAGGCCGAGCAGGCTTCGGTGCTGGCGGCCCTGGCCACCACCCTGGACACCCTGCTGCGGCTGTTCGCGCCGTTCCTGCCTTTCGCCACCGAAGAGGTGTGGAGCTGGTGGCGCAATGGTTCAGTCCACCGCGCCGAGTGGCCCACGGGGCTGGAGGTTCCCGGCGGGGACACCACCATGCTGGCCACCGTGGGACTCGCACTGAGCGGTGTCCGCAAGGCCAAGTCCGAGGCGAAGGTCAAGCAGCGCACGGAGGTGCTGTCCGCGACCATCACGGCGCCTGAGGCATTGACCGCGCAGCTGCAGGCCGGCCTGTCCGACCTGAAAGCGGCGTCCAATGCCCGGGAGATCACCCTGGTGGCGGCCGACGGCGAGCTGACGGTCAGCGACGTGGACCTCGCCGTCACCGACGAGCCCGCCAAGGCCTAGCACCGGATTTCGGGCAAAGGGGAAGCCCCATCAGCGTTTTGCCGTTGGTGGGGCTTCGACTTTTCGGCCATCTGGTGACGACTTGATGGTCTGGCAGGATCCTTGGACTTTCAGGTCTTCCTACCTCGTCACTGGTAGCTTGTATCTGGCTTTGCCAAAGGCTGCGTCAGATACATGTCACTGAATCTTTGGTTCCTGCGTCCCACTTCTTTCGAAGTGGGTAAGAACCATTGTTGTCCCGGCCGGGGGCATGCGCAAGGGCCCCGGGAGAACTACAAACGAGTAGTTTTCCCGGGGCCCTTTCCGCTGCCGCAGGGGGCGGTTCAGTCGAATTCCGGGCGCTCCGTCCGGCTGCGCTTGAGCTCGAAGAAGTGCGGGTAGCCGGCCAGGACGGTGGTGGCGTCCCAGAGGCTGCCGGCCTCCTCGCCGCGCGGAATGCGGGTAAGGACAGGGCCAAAGAATGCCGTGCCGTTGAAGGACACGACGGGGGTGCCCACGTCCTGGCCCACCAGTGAAATGCCTTCCTCGTGGCTTGCACGGAGCTGGGTGTCGTAAGCGTCGGTGGTGGCGGCTTCCGCCAGGGAGGCGGGCAGCCCGCATTCCGCCAGCGCCTTGGTGATGACGAGGCTGCGGTCCTTTTCGCCGCCGTCGTGGATCAGGGTGCCCATGGCGTCGTACAGGGCCTTGACGGTCTCCTGCCCGTGCTCCTGCTGGGCGGCGATGATGACGCGGACCATGCCCCAGGCGTTGTCCATGGATTCCCGGTAGGAGGGCTCCAGGTCCCGCCCCTCATTGAGCACGGCGAGGCTCATGACGTGCCACACCGTTTCGATGTCGCGGACGCCCTCGACTTCCCCGATCCACCGGGAAGTGATCCAGGCGAAGGGGCACAGAGGATCGAACCAGAAGTCGGCCCTGTTCTTTACGGTTTCAGACATAGCGGATCCTTCAGGTGTTGGCCGCTGCCCGCGGGGCAACCACGGCTGGCAGGGGTGTTAGGAATTATGCGTGGCGTCAGGCGGACTTACGCCGCTTGGCCGCATGCGGAATCATGGTGGGTTCCGCGCCCTTCAGCACAACGTCCGCGGTGATGACCACGCTGGCCACGTCCTCCCGGCTGGGGAGGTCGAACATGACCGGCAGCAGGACTTCCTCCAGGATGGCCCGCAGGCCGCGGGCGCCGGTGCCGCGTTCCAGCGCCTGGTCCGCGATGGCGTCCAGGGCGGCGTCGTCAAAGACGAGTTCCACGCCATCGATCTGGAACATCTTCTGGTACTGCTTGACCAGGGCGTTCTTCGGCGTGGAGAGGATCTGGATCAGCGCCTCGCGGTCCAGGTTGGACACCGTGGTGATCACGGGGAGGCGGCCGATGAATTCAGGAATGAGGCCGAACTTGAGCAGGTCCTCGGGCATGACCTCGCCGTAGGAGTCCACCTTCTTGCTGGCTTCGTTGAGCGGTGCACCGAACCCGATCCCCTTGCGTCCGGACCGGGAGCCGATGATCTCCTCCAGGCCGGCAAACGCGCCGGCCACAATGAACAGCACGTTGGTGGTGTCGATCTGGATGAATTCCTGGTGCGGATGCTTCCGGCCGCCCTGCGGCGGTACCGAGGCGACGGTGCCCTCCAGGATCTTCAGGAGCGCCTGCTGCACGCCCTCACCCGAGACGTCGCGGGTGATGGACGGGTTTTCGCTCTTGCGGGAGATTTTGTCGATCTCGTCGATGTAGATGATGCCCTGTTCGGCCTTCTTGACGTCGTAGTCCGCGGCCTGGATGAGCTTCAGGAGGATGTTCTCCACGTCCTCGCCCACGTAGCCGGCCTCCGTCAGGGCGGTGGCGTCGGCAACCGCGAACGGCACGTTCAGCCGCCGGGCGAGGGTCTGGGCGAGGTAGGTCTTGCCGCAGCCGGTGGGGCCGATAAGGAGGATGTTGGACTTGGCGATTTCGACGTCGTCGTGGTGTCCGCCGTCAGCCAGGCTTCCGGACTTGGGTGCGTGCCCGGCCTGGATGCGCTTGTAATGGTTGTACACGGCGACGGCCAGGGAACGCTTGGCAGGCTCCTGGCCAATCACATATTCCTGTAGGAAGTCGAAGATTTCGCGGGGCTTGGGCAGTTCGAAGCTGCCGAGGTCGGCGACCTCCGCGAGTTCCTCTTCGATGATTTCGTTGCACAATTCAATGCACTCATCGCAGATGTACACCCCGGGCCCGGCAATGAGCTTGCGCACCTGCTTCTGGCTCTTTCCGCAGAAAGAGCACTTCAGCAGATCCGTGCTCTCGCCAATCCGAGCCATATGTGAACCCCTTAGTATCTTGCTGCCGAGCAGCCTTGCACGGTCGCTGGAATCATCACCAGCCTGCGAGGACCGGTTTGTGACAACATCCACTCTAGGTCACATTGGCTCCCAAGGGTGGAAGGAAAAGGCCGGTGGGGCCAAATGAACTGGCCCGCACCGGCGCTTTACGTACTGCTACCTCGTAATTGCCTGAGGCTTGATCTTGCGTGAGTCCAGGACCTGGTCGATCAGGCCGTAGGCCTGGGCCTCGTCCGCGGTGAGGATCTTGTCACGCTCAATATCGTTGTTGACCTGCTCGGACGTCCGGCCCGAGTGGCGGGCCAGGGTGTCCTCGAGCCAGGACCGCATGCGCATGACTTCCGCGGCCTGGATCTCAAGGTCCGAGGCCTGTCCGCCCTGGCCGCCGGAAAGGGCGGGCTGGTGGATCAGTACGCGGGCGTTGGGAAGGGCCAGGCGCTTGCCCGGCGTTCCGGCCGCGAGGAGGACCGCTGCGGCACTGGCAGCCTGCCCCAGGCAGACAGTCTGGATCTCCGGGCGGATGTACTGCATGGTGTCGTAGATGGCCGTCATGGCGGTGAAGGAACCGCCGGGCGAGTTGATGTAGAGGGTGATATCGCGGTCCGGGTCGGTGGACTCGAGGACCAGCAGCTGGGCCATGACGTCGTCCGCCGATGCGTCGTCCACCTGCACGCCGAGGAAGATGATGCGGTCCTCGAAGAGCTTGGTGTAAGGGTCCTGGCGCTTGAAGCCGTAAGGGGTGCGCTCCTCGAACTGGGGCAGGACGTAGCGGCTGGACGGAAGATTACCGGCGGACCACCCGAAGTTGTAGTTCATTTTCTGTTGCTCCTGATCTGAGTGTTCGTGGTGCCGGTTTAGTTCTCGGATGCTGAATGGCTGCCCGAGCCGTTCGACGTTCCGCCGCCCCCGGACACAGAGCCGGCGTGGGCGGCGATCTTGTCGAAGAAGCCGTACTCGAGGGCTTCCGTGGCCGTGAACCACTTGTCGCGGTCGTTGTCCTTGAGGATGGTTTCCACGGTCTGGCCGGTCTGCTCGGCGGTCAGTTCCGCCATGACCTTCTTCATGTGGAGGATCAGTTCGGCCTGGATCTTGATGTCCGACGCGGTGCCGCCGATGCCGCCGGAAGGCTGATGCATCAGGACGCGGGCGTTGGGGGTGGCGTAGCGCTTGCCCTTGGTGCCCGAGGACAGCAGGAACTGTCCCATGGAGGCGGCCAGGCCGGTGGCGACGGTGACGACGTCGTTGGGGATGAACTGCATGGTGTCGTAGATGGCCATGCCGGCCGTCACCGAGCCGCCCGGGGAGTTGATGTACAGGTAGATGTCCTTGTCCGGGTTTTCGGCGGACAGGAGGAGCAGCTGGGAGCAGATTGCGTTGGCGTTGTCATCGCGCACCTCCGAGCCAAGCCAGATGATCCGCTCCTTCAGCAGGCGGTTGTAAATGTAGTTGTCCTGGGCCGCGGGATCGACGGTCGCCATCCGGGGGGCCTCTGGGTGCTGTGACATGTTTACTTACCTCTCGCTGGTGACGGTGACATCACTGAAAATCACTACTTGGACACTAACCGGTTTCACCGACAATTTGTTCGCGCCCCGACGGCTGTTCGCTGACGGCGCACGCTGGGCGAACGGGATGCGCCCGGACCCGGGCGGGACGCGAACGGCCCCCGGATCGAGCGATCCAGGGGCCGTTATTGCGTCGTGAGAGACTAGGCCTTTGCCTCGGCCTTGTCGTCCTCGGAGGCGGTCTCGGCGGACTCCGCCTCCACAGCCTCGGCGTCTGCGGCCTCGGCCGCGGGAGCCTCTTCGCCGCCCGGGCGGACGAAGTCGCTGAGGTCAACGGCCTTGCCGTCGGTATCGGTCACCTCGGCCTGGCCCAGGACCACGGCCAGCGCCTTGCGGCGGCGGACCTCGGAAACCATCATGGGGACCTGGCCGCTCTGATCGATGATCTGGGCGAACTGGTTGGGGTCCATGCCGTACTGGCTGGCGGTGGAGACGATGTAGTCGATCAGCTCGTTCTGGCTGACGTTGACTTCTTCCTTCTCGGCGATGGCGTCGAGGATGATCTCGTTCTGGAAGGCGCGCGCGGTGTTGGCGCGGACCTCCTCGCGGTGCTCCTCGGTGTCGTGCTCGCCTTCACCGTGGCCGTTGCCCTCCTTGAAGTGGGCTTCGAGCTGCTCTTCGACGACGGAGTCCGGAACCGGCACCTCGACGAGTTCGACGAGCTTGTCCAGGACCTTGTCGCGGGCTTCGACGCCCTGCTCCACGATCTTGGAGTCGGCGGCCTGCTTGGCCAGGTCCTCGCGGAGTTCGGCCAGGGTGTCGAACTCGGAGGCCAGCTGGGCGAAGTCGTCGTTGGCCTCAGGCAGCTCGCGCTCCTTGACGGCCTTGACCACAACCTTGACCTGGGACTCTTCGCCGGCGTGGTCGCCGCCAACCAGGGTGGTGTTGAAGATGGCGTCCTCGTCGGCGCTGAGGCCGGTGACGGCCTCGTCCAGGCCTTCGAGCATGGTGCCGGAGCCAACCTGGTAGGACAGGCCGGACGCGGAGTCAACCTCTTCGCCGTCGATGGTGGCGGTGATGTCGATGGTGAGGAAGTCACCGTCGGCAGCCGGGCGGTCAACGGACTTCAGCGTGCCGAAGCGGCCGCGCAGTTCGTCCAGGGCCTTGTCCACGTCTTCTTCGGAGGACTCGGCAGCGGCAACCTCAACCTTGATGCCGGCGTAGTCCGGGAGCTCGATCTCAGGACGGACATCGACCTCGGCAGCGAACTTCAGGCCGCCGTCGGTGGCGGAGGGGTCCGGAACCTCGGTGATTTCAACCTCGGGACGGCTCAGCGGGCGGATGCCGGATTCCTGCACGGCAGCCTGGTACCAGCCGTTGAGGCCTTCATTGATGGCGGTCTCGAGGACGTAGCCGCGTCCGACGCGCTGGTCGATGAGCTTGGCGGGAACCTTGCCCTTACGGAAGCCAGGGACCTGGATCTGCGAAGCAACAGTCTTGTAAGCCGAGTCGATGCTGGGCTTCAGTTCCTCAAAGGGAACCTCAACGTTGAGCTTGACCCGCGTGGGGGTGAGGTTCTCGACAGCGCTCTTCACGGTCTAAGTACTCCTGGGTTTGTGGGATGGGTTTCTGCAAACGCAATGTTCTTGTCCAGGCCGTGTGGTCCGGGCCGCAGAGTCGGGGTGACAGGATTTGAACCTGCGACTTCCTGCTCCCAAAGCAGGCGCTCTAGCCAAGCTGAGCTACACCCCGTTAGTGCACAGGCAAGTCTACGGTGATACGCGCCGTGTTTGCACATTTGACACGTAGCCCATGGATTAGGTTTAGTTATATCCGGCTTGGACAGCCAGCCCGGAGTTTCCAACTGCTAATGTTGCAGATGGATCTTCCTTCGGGGACGTAGCTTAATGGTAAAGCCTCAGTCTTCCAAACTGATTACGCGGGTTCGATTCCCGTCGTCCCCTCCACATCAAAAGGACCCCCAACCGGGGGTCCTTTTGTGTTAAGCCATAACCCCCGCGCCGTCCTGGGGCACTTCGGCGGCAGGGTGGCATAAATTCCCGGCGGTGGCCGGAGTGTCCGTGTCGAAGTGCCCCGGAAGGGCGCCAGCAGGCCCTTGCTACTCCTGCTGGCAGTTGGGGCACCAGTAGAGGTTGCGTCCGGCCAGTTCGGCCATCAGCACGATGGTGCGGCATACCCGGCAGGGCAGGCCGTGCCTCTTGTACACGAAATGGGCGTCCTCGCGGGAGGGGAAACTGCTGCTCCTGGGCGGGACCGGCAAACCGGCCGCGGCCGCTTTGGCGGCCGTCGTTCCATCGAGGGTCCAGTACTTTGGCGGCGTGGTGATGATGCGGCCGTCGGCCACGCCGTCGTTCATGAGGGCGACGACGTCGCGCCACAGCTTGCGCGCGGCGGTGTCCGTTACGGCGGAGCCTGGCAGCCACGGGTGCAGGCGCAGGCGGAACAGAACCTCGGCCCGGTAGACATTGCCGATGCCGGCAATGATTTTCTGGTCCATCAGCAGCGCAGCCACGGGTGTCTTGCTGCGCTGCAGGTTGGCGGCAAACCGTCCGGCGTCGCCGCGGCGGTTGCGGAGTGGGTCCGGCCCCAGCCTGGCCAGCACCGCGTCTGCTTCCGCAGCGGTGATGGTTTCACAGGTTGTTGCGCCGCGCAGGTCCGCCCAGCCGTGGCTGCTGGCGAGCCGGACCCGGACCGCACCCACCGGGGCGGGTGGGCCGGCATAGGCGGCATCGGCGTCGTCATCCCGGTCCGGAAAGGTTTCCTGCTCCCCCACCCTGCGGGGCGCCCCAATGCTGGAGGCCCCGGTGAAGGTGCGGTCGCCGCCGAAGCTCCAGGCGCCGTACAGGCCAAGGTGGACGTGCAGCACCAGGGAGTTGTCGAAGTGCAGGAACAGGTGCTTCCCGTGGGCTTCGGCGGTGTGCAGCGTATGCCCGTCCAGGAGCGCCGCTCCCCCGCTGAACCTGCCCTGCGGGCTGGACACGGCAAGCCGCCGGCCCGCGAAAACGTCGCCGAACTGGCGGGCCAGGCGCCGTACGGAATGCCCCTCCGGCACTACTCGATGACCTCGCCGGTGGCCTCGTAGGCAGCGATCTTGCCGATCCTGCGGACGTGCCGTTCGTCGTTGCTGAAAGGCTCGGACAGGAAGGCCTCGATGAGCTCCGTGGCTTCCTCCACCGTGTGCTGGCGGCCGCCCACGGCTACCACGTTGGCGTCGTTGTGCTCGCGGGCCAGGGTGGCCGTGGAGTGGTTCCAGGCCAGGGCTGCGCGGACGCCCTTGACCTTGTTGGCTGCGATCTGCTCGCCGTTGCCGGATCCGCCCAGCACGATGCCGAGGGCGTGGACACCTGCCTGCTGGTCCGCCACCACCGCGAGGGCCGCGTTGATGCAGAAGGACGGGTAGTCGTCCTGTGCGTCGTAGACCTTGGGCCCGTGGTCCACCACTTCATAGCCCTTGGCGGTCAGGTGGGAAACCAGGTGGGCACTGAGCTCCATGCCCGCGTGGTCGGTGGCGATGTGGACCCGCGGGAAGGCAGGGGTAGAGGTCACGAGCAGAATCCGTTCAGTTGGCGGCGCTGGCGGCCGGGCCGGGAGGCACCGGCCGGTGGAATGACACGGACAAGGATACTAGGACTCCGCAGGGCCGGGCTGCTGGGGCCCGCCGCCCCTGCGCGCCCTGGCGGCCACCCGGGTCAGGACCTCTGCGAGCCGGGCCGCGGAAGCCTGGCTGCCGCTGCTGACGGCGAGGCGCTGGCCGTCCGCCTTGCGCACGACGACGGCGGGTCCGCTGCTGACCAGCATCGCGGCGGTTTCGCCGTGCTTCCGGTAGCCCCAGCCGCCATAGTCAGCCGCCCGGACATCCGCCGCGCTGGCGGCAGTTATGGAGCCTGCCGGGATGTCCATCACCGGCACCACGCCGGCCAGCAAAACTTTCAGGCCGCCGCGGTCCGCCTTGACCCGGGCAAACAGGAACGCTGCCCCGAAGAAGGCCAGGACCACGAGCAGGACCCCAAGCCACGGCACGGCGATGGCGATCAGCGCCGCCGGGAACAGCGAGGCGATGCCGATCATGACGAAGACGGAGCTCCTGGCATGGACCCACAGGCGCATGCTGTCCCGGGTCAGGTCCGGGTCGAGCTCCGTGGCGATGGCGGCCTGGAGCGCCCGGTCGTCGTCCGGGGACCATTGCTGGTCCGCCTTGTAGACGAAACCCATGATCACGCCGAGGGACACCGCGGCGCCGCTGCCGAGGGCAAGGACGGTCAGGTCCACCCGCGATTCGCGGGCGTCCGCCAGGCCGGCCTGGCCAACCAGGCCGGCAGCGAGGGCACTGGTGATGAACAGCGTGAGGAAAAGCCCGGCGCCCATCATGATCCGCCGCATCACCACCGGGCGCCCCAGCGGCACGGCCTGGCAGAGGACGAGCCAGCCGAACACCACGATCATCAGGGCGCCCGCACCAACGTAGGCGCCGAACGGGGCGAAGGCCGCGCCGCCGGCGTCCGTCCAGCGGATGGCGAGCGGCTCGGGAAGGTCTCGCCGCAGCAGCAACGCGCAGAGAATGAACGCACCGGCCAGGACAACCGGAAACCCGACGGCAAAGCGAAGGGCCTTGGCATCCACCGAATCCAGGAACTTTCCCATGCCTTAACGCTACTCCGCACCGGCCGCCGCCGTGCCTGCGCAGCACGCGGGTGTGACCCGGGCAACCTACCGGGCCGGGCAATGCAAGAATGATCAGTGCCGGAGCTGGGTACCCCCACCTCCGCAGCCGCAACTTCTCTGGAGGTCCACTTGCCAGGCATGAACCTGACCCGCGCCGAAGCCCGTGAGCGCGCTGATCTGATCACGGTCGACTCCTACGACATCCACCTGGACCTGACCAAGGGCGGGGAGGTCTTCGGCAGCACCACCACCGTTAAGTTCTCCGCAAGGCCGGGATCATCCACCTTCATCGACGCCGTGACCCGCACTGTGCACAGTGTCACCCTGAACGGGCACGCCCTCGACCCTGCCGCCGTGGCCGACGGGGTGCGCATCCAGTTGCCGGACCTCCAGGAGCACAACGAGCTCACGGTCGTGGCGGATGCGCCCTACATGAACACCGGCGAGGGCCTGCACCGGTTCGTGGATCCCGTGGACAACGAGGTCTACCTGTACACCCAGTTCGAGGTTCCCGATTCCCGCAGGATGTTCGCCGTCTTTGAGCAGCCGGACCTCAAGGCAACTTTTGCGTTCACCGTCACCGCGCCGTCGGACTGGGACGTCATCTCCAACTCCCCCACTCCCCAGCCGTCCCCCGCAGCGCCCGGCGACGACGGCGGGGCCCGCTCGGTCTGGGCGTTCGCCCCCACGCCCCGGCTGTCCTCCTATGTCACAGCCTTGATCGCCGGCCCCTACCAGTCGGTCCGCGGCGAAGTATCCAGTTCCGACGGCCGGGTCATCCCGCTGGGCGTCTGTGCCCGGAAGTCGCTCATGCAGTACCTGGATGCGGACAACATCTTCGAGCTGACCCGGCAGGGGTTCGCTTTCTTCGAAGAACAATTCGGCTGCCCCTACCCCTTCGAAAAGTACGACCAGCTGTTCGTGCCTGAATTCAACGCCGGTGCCATGGAGAACGCCGGTGCCGTGACCATCCTGGAGGGCTACGTCTTCCGCAGCAAGGTCACGGAGGCACAGGTTGAGCGCCGCGCCATTACCGTCCTGCACGAGCTGGCCCACATGTGGTTCGGCGACCTGGTGACCATGCGCTGGTGGAACGACCTGTGGCTCAACGAATCCTTCGCGGAGTACATGTCGCACCTCGCCGCAGTGGAAGCAACGTCCTTCACGAGCGCCTGGACCACGTTCGCCTCAGTCGAGAAATCCTGGGCGTACCGGCAGGACCAGCTACCCACCACCCACCCGATCTTTGCCGAGATCAACGACCTGCAGGACGTCGAGGTGAACTTCGACGGCATCACCTATGCCAAGGGCGCGTCCGTCCTCCGCCAGCTGGTGGCCTGGGTGGGGCCGGAGCAGTTCATGGCGGGCGTGCGGGAGTACTTCGCCAAGCATTCCTGGCAGAACACCGAACTGAGCGACCTGATGGTGGAACTGGAGAAGGCCAGCGGCCGCGACCTGGACGACTGGGGGCGGCAATGGCTGGAAACCGCAGGCGTGAACACCCTCCGGCCGGAACTGGAAACGGACCGCGATGGCACCCTGCGGTCCTTCGCGATCGTGCAGTCCGCAGTGGAGGAATGGCCCACCATCCGTCCCCACCGGCTCGCCGTAGGCCTCTACAACCTGAACGGCGCCGGAAAGCTTGAGCGGGTGCACCGCGAGGAGCTTGACGTCGACGGCGAACGCACGGAAGTCCCCGGCCTGGTGGGCCTGGCCCAGCCGGACCTGATCCTGGTCAACGACGACGACCTCGCCTACGCCAAGGTGCGGCTGGACCCGAAGTCCCTCGCCACGGCGACAGCGCATCTGAAGGACTTCGCCTCGAGCCTGCCGCGGACCCTGGTCTGGAATTCCGCGTGGGACGCAGCCCGCGACGGCGAAACCCCGGCGCGCAAGTACGTCGAGCTGATCCTGGCCAACGTGGCGGCCGAGTCCGATTCCTCGGTGATCCTGGTGCAGCTCCGCCAGCTGGCCACCACGCTGAACTTCTACGTTGCGGAAGAACACCGGGCAGCAGCAACCGTGGCAGCGGCCGACCGGCTGTGGGGGCTGGCGTCCGAGGTCCCCGGCGGTTCCGACGCGCAGCTGCAGTTCGTGAAGTCCTTTGCACTGCTCGCCAGCAGCGAAGGGCAGCTGGACAAGGTGGCCGGGCTGCTGGACGGCTCGGTGGTACTGGAGGGACTGGCCGTGGACCAGGACCTGCGCTGGGAGCTGGTGGCTTCACTGGTGGCCGGCGGCCGGATGGGGCAGGACGGGATCGACGCCGAACTGCAGCGCGACAACACATCCAGCGGGCAGAACGCCGCAGCCCTGGCCAAGGCGGCCATCCCCACCCCCGAAGCGAAGGCGGCGGCGTGGGAGTCGATCGTGGTCAAGGGCGAGCTTTCCAACGCGCTGCAGGGGTCTGCGGTGACCGGCTTCATGCGCGTCCATGACCGGGCGCTTCTGGAACCGTACGCCGAGAAGTACTTCGAGGCAGTGCCGGGCATCGTCGAGAGCCGGACGCACGCACTGGCCCAGCAGATCGTCGTCGGACTCTACCCGGCGCTGCTGACCAGGCAGGCCACCATCGACCGCACGGACGGCTTCCTCGCAGCCCTGCCGCCCGGAAGCGCGGCGCTGCGGCGGATGATGCTGGAAAACCGCGACGGCGTCGCGCGCGCCCTTCGAGCGAGGGCCGCGGATGTATAGCAGCACACCGGCCGGAGGTGAATGATGGGCCTTTCCGAACACCACTACGAACTGGCGGTGCAATGGACCGGCAACCTGGGTGACGGGACAACGTCCTACCGCGGATATTCGCGGGACCACGACATCATCATCCCCGGGCTGCCTGTCCTCAAGGGTTCCGCCGACCCGACGTTCCACGGTGACCGGGAACGGTACAACCCCGAACAGCTGCTCCTTGCCGCGCTGGCGCAGTGCCACATGCTTTCCTACCTGCATGTGGCCGTCAAGCACGGCGTGGTGGTGACGGACTACCGCGACGAGGCTACGGGAATGCTGCGGCTGAACCGGGACGGCAGCGGCCAGTTCGAACGGGTGACACTGCGTCCCCGGGTCACGCTTCCCGACGGCGGCCAGGCGGAGCTGGCTGCCCGACTCCACCATGAGGCCAACCAGGTGTGCTTCATTGCCCGGAGCGTGAACTTCCCCGTGGAGCACGAACCGGTCACGCTGGCCGGCTAGCCTGCGAGGCTGCCCAGCAGGCGGGCCTCGGTAGCCGGTGCAAGTCCGGCTTTGCGTGGCCGGTCCAGGCTCCGGCTGCGTTCATCGAGCAGCGTGTCCTCAAGGGTTTCCCGCCAAGGCCGCAGGAGCAGTCCTGCGGCCTTGGCGGCCTGGTTGCTGCGGGCCATGAAGCCGTCATGGCCGGGCGGGAGCCAGAGCGGCAGCGAGTCCGGGCCGGACCAGTACTCCACGCCCTGCTGCGCCAGCCACTCTCCGCCGGCCCTGGCAACGTGCCCACGGTGGCCGGCAGCTTCCCGCGCTGCCTCGAGGTACCCGTCGAACGGCACCGTGTCCCCCACGGCGTTTAATGCACCGGTGATGCCCTGTTCTGCGGCCAGCAGAATCCAGCCGGCAAGATCGCGGACGTCGATGACCTGCGTGGGGTGCCCGCCGATGTCCGGGACGAGGACCGGCGTGTTGTCCCTGGCCAGGCTGGCCGGCCAGTAGCCTTAGCGGTCCGAGCCGTCGCCCGGGCCGCCGATCAGGCCGGCACGGCAGAGGTGGACCCTGCCGACGGCGGCGGCAAGGGTGGCGTCCTCGATGGCCACCTTCGATTCGCCGTAGTTTTCAGCAGTCGGCTCCACCCCGGGATCCAGCGCCGGCAGGAGTGCCGCATCCTCCGTTGCCCCGGGCACCGAGTGGTCCGCATAGGCGGAGCAGCTGGAGACAAAGGTCAAGTGGGCCGCCCGGTCCGCGAGGCACGCCAGCGCGTCCCGGGCGAAGGCCGGGTTCCGTGCGACGTCGATGACGGCGTCCCAATCCCCCGACACGCCGTCGTAGGCTTTCGCGCCCAGTGAACGGTCCGCCCTGATCCATTCGGCACCCCGCGGCGGCGCACCCGCCGCTCCGCGCGCCAGGCAGGCAACCCGGTGGCCTGCGGCGACAGCCTGGCGGACGATTTCTGCTGACAGGAAGGCGGTTCCGCCGAGGACAAGGATGCACATTGCTCCACGCTACGGGGCTAGGGTTAAAGGAGAACAGAGCCACGCTTCAAGGAGTTTTTTCCACCTATGGTCAGTATGTTGTCAGTCCTGCCGTCCGCTGCGTCCGATCCGGGCGGCATCAGTATCACGGGGATCGTGATCAGCCTCGGCGTGGGCGTTGCCGTCTGGCTGGTGGCGACGTTCATTATTTCCCGCATCACCGGGCGGGTGGCGTCCGGAAGCAACTTCTTCAAGAACCGCACGTTCAAGTGGGTGGCCCCCGCCCTTCGTGCGCTGGACCATGAACGGCGCGTGCAGCGCGCCGAGACCATCGGTTCCCTGCTCAACAGCGTGGTGGGCGTGCTGGTGGTGGTCATCACCGGCATGTACGTACTGCAGAACCTGGACATCAACATCGCCCCGCTGCTCACCAGCGTGGGCATCCTGGGTGTGGCCATCGGCTTCGGCGCCCAGCAGCTGATCCGCGACTTCCTGGCGGGCATCTTCATCACCATCGAGGACCAGTACGGGATCGGCGACGTCATCGAGACCAGCGAGGTAGTGGGCGTGGTTGAGTCGATGGGCCTGCGCATCACGCGTGTCCGCTCCGACGACGGCGCCATCTGGTACCTGCGCAACGGTGAGATCCTGCGGGTGGGCAACCGGTCCCAGGGGAATTACGTTCCGCTGCACGAGGGGCCGGACGGCACCACCGACCAGGGTTCGGACCACGGAGCCGAGAACACGAAGACCAACCAGAAAGCCGGAGAATAGCCATGACGATTCCTGTGGAGCCCCAGCGGCCGCGCCAGCTGATGCAGAACGATCCCTTCAGCCAGCCCGGCTACACGGACAACTTCTATGACGCCGTGGGCGGACACGACACGTTCGTCAAGCTCATCGACGTCTTCTACGACGGCGTGGCGACCGATCCGCTGCTGCGCCCGATGTACCCGGAAGAGGACCTGGGGCCGGCAAAGCGCCGGTTCCTGATGTTCCTGGAGCAGTACTGGGGAGGTCCCACCACCTACGGGGAGGAGCGCGGCCACCCCCGCCTCCGGATGCGCCACATGCCCTTCCAGGTGACCCCTGAAGCCAAGGACCGCTGGCTGTTCCACATGCGCAAGGCCGTGGACGCCCTGGACCTGCCGCCCCTCTATGAGGGCACCCTCTGGGACTACATGGAGCGGGCAGCGCTGTCCATGATCAACAGCCCGTCCGGCCAGTAGGCGGTTCCTGCCGCACCTGCCGCTACAGCAGTCCGCTTCCGGTCCGGGCAAGGACATGTCCGCGGCTGCCGGAGAGCCGGAACCACCGGCCGGCGCGGTACAGCTTCTGGTCGCCGTCCGCGAGGAAACCCAGGGCGAGGGCTGCGAAGGCGGCCCCCGCCGGCAGCCCGGACTCGTCCAGCTCCCGGCCCCAGACGGCGGCCCTCGCGTTGTTCACGATCATCGCGCCCGGCTTGTCCGGCACGATCCCGGCCACCTCGGTGATCCCCGCCTCGGCTGCTTCCCGCAGGGATGCATCGCTCAGCGAGCCCAGCAACTCCCAGCCGCCGCGGGGCGCGCCCACGCCCGTCCAGGACTCGGTGACGGTGGTGGGCGGAACCGGCAGCTCGACGTCGTCCTCCCCGGCCCTGGCCAGGCGGTCCAGCACAGCCGACAACGTCACTGTGACGTCCGTTTCCGACGGCGCTGCCAGCGCCATGGTGCGCAGCCCCAGGATGGTGGGGGTGGATTCACCCAGCAGGCGGGGCCGCAGCACGCACACGTACGCAGCTAGGACGGTGCCCGCGGCCTGCAGCCGGATGGCGCCGTCGTCGATCGCTTTGGCGCGCGTGGCGTAGGTCTTCAGGTCGGCAAGATCGCGGGGATCAGCGAAGCGGAAGGACGAGGTGAGGAGATCAGACACACCAAGAACACTACCGGCTGGGCCGCGGTTGAGCAGTGCCGGGGCGCCGTCTAGAGTCAAACCATGACTGAAGCCGAAGCCGGACTCCTGGCGCCGCCGAACGGTGACCCCACGTTGTCGCTGATCAAACTGCTTGACCTTGGACAGCTGGAGGGAGCCCGGACGGACGAGGACATCTTCCTTGGGCCATCACAGCAGCAGCCCCACCACCGGGTGTTCGGGGGCCAGGTCCTGGCACAGTCACTGATCGCATCCATCCGCACCGTAGACCCGGAACGGTTCGTCCATTCCATGCACGGGTACTTCCTGCGGCCCGGCGATGCCAACAAGCCCATCACCTTCGGGGTGCAGCGCCTCCGGGACGGCCGTTCCTTCTCCGCCCGCCGGGTCCACGCATACCAGGACGGCGTACCCATCCTGTCGATGATCGCGTCCTTCCAGGGCCATGACGAGGGCGTCGAGCACGAGTCGGTTATGCCCGCCGGGATCCCGGACCCCGAGTCCCTGCCCTCCACCGCGGACCTGCTGGGCAAGTTCGACAACCCTGTGGCGCGGCACTACGCCTACGAACGGCCTTTCGATATCCGGCACGTGGATCCGCCGCTGTACATCTCGGCCAAAGGCAACCGGGAAGCCCGCAACGCCGTATGGATGAAGACGTTCGGGCCCATGCCGGACAACGCAAACCTGCACCGCGCGGCCCTCGCCTACGCCAGCGACTACACGCTCCTGGAGTCCATCCTGCGCCGGCACGGCCTGAGCTGGATGACGCCGGGAATGAACGTTGCCAGCCTCGACCACGCGATGTGGTGGCACCGGCCCGCCCCCGTTGACGAATGGCTGCTCTACGTCCAGGAGTCGCCCAGTGCACAGGGCGCCCGCGGGCTGGCCACCGGCAAGATCTTCAACCAGGCCGGGCAGCACGTGGCCTCGGTGGCGCAGGAGGGCATGGTCCGGGTTCCCACGGATGTGAAGAGCAAGGTGGTGGGGGCTTTCCAGTCCAAGGTCCTGGAGCACCAGATCCGCAAAGCCGGCCGGGACTAGCAGGCACGACGACACGCAGGAGGCCAGCACCCAACGGGTGCCGGCCTCCTTGGCGCTTGACTCTTAGTCGCGGGTCAGGCGGCGGTGGGTCACTCGGTGCGGCTTGGCAGCATCGGGGCCCAGGCGTTCCACTTTGTTCTCCTCGTAGGATTCGAAGTTGCCCTCGAACCAGTACCACTTGGAGGGGTTTTCGTCGTCGCCTTCGTAGGCCAGGATGTGCGTGGCCACCCGGTCCAGGAACCAGCGGTCGTGGGACACGACGACGGCGCAGCCCGGGAACTCGAGCAGCGCGTTCTCAAGGCTACTGAGGGTTTCGACGTCGAGGTCGTTTGTGGGCTCGTCGAGGAGCAGCAAATTACCGCCCTGCTTGAGGGTCAGCGCGAGGTTCAGGCGGTTGCGCTCACCGCCGGAGAGCACGCCGGCCTTCTTCTGCTGGTCCGGGCCCTTGAAGCCGAAGGCGGCCACGTAGGCGCGGGACGGCATTTCCACCTGGCCCACCTGGATGAAGTCGAGGCCATCGGACACCACCTCCCACAGCGTCTTGTTGGGGTCGATGCCGCCGCGGCTCTGGTCCGCGTAGGAGATCTTGACGGAGTCACCGATCTTGAGGTCGCCGCCGTCGAGCGGCTCCAGGCCCACGATGGTCTTGAACAGGGTGGTCTTGCCCACGCCGTTGGGTCCAATGACGCCGACAATGCCGTTGCGCGGCAGGCTGAACGACAGTCCGTCGATGAGCACCCGGTCCTCGAAGCCCTTCTGGAGGTTCTTGGCCTCCAGCACCAGGCCGCCCAGGCGGGGTCCCGGCGGAATCTGGATCTCTTCGAAGTCAAGCTTGCGGGTACGGTCGGCCTCGGCAGCCATTTCCTCGTAGCGGGCGAGGCGGGCCTTCGACTTGGTCTGCCGGCCCTTCGCGTTGGAGCGGACCCACTCGAGTTCCTCGGCCAGGCGCTTGGCCTGCTTGGCGTCCTTCTTGCCCTGGATTTCCAGGCGGGCGCGCTTCTTCTCCAGGTACGTGGAGTAGTTGCCCTCGTAGGGGTACAAGTGGCCGCGGTCCACCTCGGCGATCCATTCCGCCACGTGGTCGAGGAAGTAACGGTCGTGGGTCACGGCCAGGACGGCGCCCGGGTAGCTGGAAAGGTGCTGTTCGAGCCACAGCACGCTTTCGGCGTCCAGGTGGTTGGTGGGCTCGTCGAGGAGCAGCAGGTCCGGCTTCTGGAGGAGAAGCTTGCACAGGGCGACGCGGCGGCGTTCACCACCGGAGAGGTTGGTGACGTCAGCGTCGGCGGGCGGGCAGCGGAGGGCGTCCATGGCCTGTTCGAGCTGGGAATCCAGGTCCCAGGCGTCGGCGGCATCGATGGCTTCCTGGAGCTTGCCCATCTCCTCGAGGAGGGTGTCATAGTCAGCGTCCGGGCTGGCCATTTCCTCGGAGATCTCGTTGAAGCGCTGGATCTTGCCGTAGATCTCGCCCACGCCTTCCTGGACGTTGCCCAGGACGGTCTTCTCTTCGTTCAGCGGGGGTTCCTGCAGCAGGATGCCCACAGTGTAGCCGGGGCTGAGCCGGGCCTCGCCGTTCGAGGGGGTGTCCAGTCCGGCCATGATCTTGAGGATGGTGGACTTACCGGCACCGTTCGGGCCTACAACGCCTATCTTGGCGCCAGGGAAGAACGACATGCTTACGTCGTCAAGAATGAGCTTTTCGCCAACGGCTTTTCGGGCCTTGGTCATTGTGTAGATAAATTCCGCCATGGTTCCAAATCTAGTGGGTTGGCGGGCTTAACTCATATTTGCGGCAGACTCAGGAGCCGACGAAGCACTTGCCGTTCGCCAGCACGGGCAGGACGGTGACCGTCACTGTCCCTTCCCTGACCTGGCCGATGACACAGTCCTTGCCTTGCAGCACCGCCGCTTCGATGGCATCCGCCTCCAGGCCGGTGGGGGTACGGCTCTGGGAGACCTGAAGGACCGCGGGTGCGATGCCGGCGCCGGTCAGGGCGTCGGTCACCTGGGCGGTGGCCGGCTTGGGCGCCGCCGCCGCGAGCTGGGTCAGTACGGTGGTGACGGTCTGCTTGACTGTTTCGGTGGCCACAACTTCGGGGTTGGCTGAGGGCGTTGCCGAGGTGTCCGCAAGCGCCTGGCCGCCTGCTCCGCTGTCTCCGGCGGGAGCAGTTTGCACAGTTGACTCTTCATTGCCGGTGGCGGGCCGGGCAGATTCAGTGGCGGAGCCCGGCGTGCAGGCAGACATCAGGACCAGGACCGCCGCGCCTGCAACGATGCGAAGCGGCAGCGAGCTGAAGCGGAAGGAGGCTGAGGGAGCAGCTGGTGAGCCGCCGGCCCAGTTGATCTGCCGGTGGTCAGGGATAAGCCGCATGCTGTCATTCTGCCACGGGCTGCCTGGCCGGGTTTGCAGCCTGGGCGGACAGGGCGCGGCCGGGGGGTGCCGGTACCCTGCCCGCCCAGGAACCTGGTGGGCGCGTTGATGGGGATAGCTAGACTCCTGATTCGGCGAGCTCCCCCGTTTCCAGATTGAGTGGTACAAGGTTGCCGTCGCCGTCCTCCACGTAGGTGGCGGCAGGATCACCGCCATCCACGCCTTCGTCCCCATCATCGGGTTCGTCGAGCGGGCCATCCGGGTCAATGCTGTGCGCCGGCCCGGGAGGGTTCCCGTGCTCTACAAGCGAGAGCGCCGGCTTCGTGGAAGAACGGGTGAAGTTGGCCGTGCCCCACATCAGGTCATGGCCCACGGCATCGGCATCGATGGTGTGTGAATAGTAGACCCTGCCGTCCCTTTCCCAGCTGCGGATCTTGAGCTTTCCTACCACGATGACGGGCTGGCCCTTCCTGATGCTGCAGCCGATGCTGCCCGCAAGGTGCCGGTAGCCCTGGACCAGGAACCAGTTCGTGTGGCTGTCAGACCAGACGCCGGTTTCCCTGTCACGCCGACGGGTGGTGGAAGCTATGCGGAAGGAAGCAGTGGCTGTTCCCCCCGGCGTGGTGCCGCTTGTGATCTCGGTGGCAACAAAGCCCCGGATCGTGATGGTGTCGCTCATCTCTTCGTCCTGTCGTCAATGGTGGTGCCCTAGCAGGCAAGACCAGCTTGCCGCCGGCGCGAGGACAGGACGAGGGCAGGCAGCTCCTATGTGGACAACCCTGCCTTCGCACAGCCTGTAGAGGGGAAGTCGGCCACGCCGGGACCGACCGGCGCCACGGGCAGTCCCGGCAATGTAAACTTTTCGAGGCGCCAGAGTTCAGCTCCGGACGCACCCGCCTCAGTAGCTCAGGGGATAGAGCAGCGGCCTTCTAATCCGCCGGTCGGGGGTTCGATTCCCTCCTGGGGCACGCCAGATGACGCCTTCGGTTCCCGGAACCGGGGGCGTCGTGCGTTAAGCAGCAAATCAGGATTGCAGCAGGTGCGGCGCCTCGATCAGTGAGCGGACAACGCTGCCGGCAGCGCCGAGGAGCGCCCCTGACTCCCCAACGACCGAAAGGGTCACCTGCTCAGGGGAGAACCTGCCGGGGGCGTACGTGCCGAGGCTTGCCAGCAGCGGTGCCCGCAGCCACGGATCGAGCAAGGCGAAGTGGCCGCCGAGCACCACGGAGCCAATGTTCACTACCCGGGTGGTCGAAGCCAGTGCCACACCGAGATACAGGCCTGCACGGTCCACGGCCGTAGATGCCGCGGGTTCGTCCGCCTCCAGCGCCTGCACCAGCAGGGCCATCGACGCAGACCGCGTCCGGGTATCGGCTGCGATACCCGCGGCGGCAAGGATCGCGTCCTGGCCGGCCACCGTTTCCAGGCACCCGGTTCCCCCGCAGGAGCAGCGGGTACCGTCGGGTTCCACCACCACGTGCCCCACTTCCCCGGCATGTCCCTCCGGGCCCGTGAACAGCTCGGAACCGATGACCAGCCCGCCACCGACACCAACTTCGCCGGAAACAAACAGGAAGTCGGAGCCGTCCTTTGGCCGGTGCCTTACCTCGGCCAGGGCTGCTGCGTTGGCTTCGTTGAAAAGCGCCACGCCCAGGGGCGCGTCCGGCAGCACCACGCCGGGGTCCAGGGACACGTTCGTCCACCCAAGGTTTGGTGCGGTCAGGATGTGTGCCGCAGCGGGGTCCACGAGACCGGGCACCGCGAGCCCTCCACCCAGAACCTCGACCCCGCGCTTCGCCGCCGCCCGAACCGTTCCGGCCAGGTCCGCCAGCGCCGCCAGCACAGGCCCTGTACCCGCGGACCGGTTGTCCTGCTCCCGCACTTCATGGACCAGGAGGTTTCCACTCAGGTCAACCAGCCCCGCCGCAATGTAGTCGACGTTGATCTCCATGCCCAGGACAGCGCGGGCGGGATTGAGTTCAAGGCCGACGCCGGGGCGTCCACGTCCTTGCTGGCTTTGCCCTGCTTCGTGGAGGAGCCCCGCGTCCAACAGGTCCAGGACGAGGCTTGACACCGACGCCTTGGTCAACCCAGTGGCAGTGGCGAGCTGGGCCCGGCTGGGCCGGACACCGGCCGGCGCCTTGGCAATAGCCCCCAGCACCAGCGCCGTATTGCTCCGGCGCACGTCTCCCATGCTGCCGGGCGCGCCAGCCCCGGTTGCAGGCAAAGCGGATGCCGTTGCCACGGAACCTCCTCGAAAATTTTTCTCCGGCAGGGGGCCGGACCTCTTGACCCCAGCCTACGGCGCTGCATATAGTTTAGGCAATGAACTAATTGCCGCGCTACTGCGGCACGAGTGCAAGGACGGATCAATGCCCCTCTCCCCCACCCCCGCCGACAAGTTCACCTTTGGCCTCTGGACCGTTGGCTGGACCGGTGCGGACCCGTTCGGCGTCGCCACCCGCGCCGCCCTTGACCCGGTGGAAGCCGTCCACCGCCTCAGTGAGCTCGGCGCCTACGGCATCACCTTCCATGACAATGACCTGATTCCCTTCGAAGCCACCGCTTCAGAGCGGGACCTGATCCTGAAGAACTTCCGGGCAGCACTGGCAGAAACCGGCCTGAAGGTGCCCATGGTCACCACCAACCTGTTCAGCCACCCGGTTTTCAAGGACGGCGGCTTCACCTCCAACGACCGTTCCATCCGCCGCTTCGCCCTGTCCAAAGTCCTGCGCAACATCGACCTCGCCGCCGAATTCGGCGCCGAAACGTTCGTCATGTGGGGCGGCCGCGAGGGCAGCGAATATGACGGCTCCAAGGACCTTTCCGCCGCCCTGGACCGCATGAAGGAAAGCGTGGACACCGCCGCCGCCTACATCAAGGACAAGGGCTACAACCTGCGCATCGCGCTTGAGCCCAAGCCCAACGAGCCCCGCGGCGACATCTTCCTGCCCACCGTCGGGCACGGACTGGCGTTCATCGCCCAGCTCGAGCACGGCGACATCGTGGGCCTGAACCCCGAGACCGGGCACGAACAGATGGCCGGGCTGAACTTCACCCACGGCATCGCGCAGGCCCTCTGGGCCGGCAAGCTCTTCCACATCGACCTCAACGGCCAGCGCGGCATCAAGTACGACCAGGACCTTGTCTTCGGCCATGGCGACCTCACCAGCGCCTTCTTCACCGTGGACCTGCTCGAGAACGGCTTCCCCAACGGCGGACCCAAGTACGACGGCCCGCGCCACTTCGACTACAAGCCGTCCCGCACTGACGGCTACGACGGCGTCTGGGAGTCAGCCAAGGCCAACATGGCCACGTACCTGCTCCTCAAGGAACGTGCCACCGCCTTCCGCGCAGACTCCGAGGTCCAGGAAGCCCTCGCGGCCTCCGGTGTCTTCGAACTCGGCGAAGCCACACTTGCCCAGGGCGAAACCGCCGCGGACCTCCTCAAGGACGCCGCCGCGTTCGAGGATTTCGACGCCGACAAGGCCGCCGAGCGTTCCTTCGCCTTCGTCCGGCTGAACCAGCTCGCCATCGAACACGTCCTGGGCTCCCGCTAGGCCATGGCCCTCGTAGCAGGCATCGACAGCTCCACCCAGTCCTGCAAGGTGGTGATCCGCGACGCGGACACCGGAGCGCTGGTACGGCAGGGACGTGCCGCCCATCCGGACGGCTCCGAAGTCCACCCGGAGCACTGGTGGACAGCACTCGAGGAAGCCATCGCCCGGGCGGGCGGGCTTAACGATGTTGCCGCGGTCTCCGTGGGAGGCCAGCAGCACGGCATGGTCTGCCTGGACAGCGGTGGCGAGGTGGTCCGCCCCGCCCTGCTCTGGAACGACACCCGCAGCGCCGGAGCCGCCGCTGACCTGATCAAGACGGCGGGCGACGGCGACACTGCCGCCGGCGCCCGCTACTGGGCAGAAACCACCGGTACGGTGCCGGTAGCCTCGCTGACCCTGACCAAGCTGCACTGGCTGGCGGAGAACGAACCGGAAAACGCCACCAGGGTGGCCGCCGTCTGCCTTCCGCACGACTGGCTGTCCTGGCGGCTGATGGGCTACGGCCCCGGCAGCGGCGATGAAGGGCTGAAGGCCCTGGCCACCGACCGTTCGGACGCCTCGGGAACGGGGTACTACTCGACGGCGGAGGGCCGCTACCTGCCGGAGGTCCTGGCAGCCTCGCTCGGCCGCGTGCCGGTGCTGCCCAGGGTCCTCGGCCCGCTCGAAGCGGCAGGCCGGACTCCACAGGGTGCCCTCGTCGCAGCCGGCGCCGGGGACAACGCTGCGGCTGCCCTCGGCACCGGGGCACGGCTGGGTGACGCCGTGATGTCGCTGGGCACCTCCGGCACGGTCTTTGCCGTCTCGGAAACACCGGCATCGGACCCCTCCGGGCTGGTTGCCGGCTTCGCCGACGCCGCAGGGCACTACCTGCCGCTGGTCTGCACCCTGAACGCAACGCGCGTTTTCGACGCCACAGCTGCGCTGCTGGGAGTGGACCTGCCGGAGTTCAACCGGCTGGCACTGTCCGCGGCACCCGGAGCGGGCGGCCTGACCCTGGTTCCCTACTTCGACGGTGAGCGCACACCCAACCTGCCGGACGCAACAGGATCGCTGCATGGCATCACCCGCGCGAACTACACGCCGGCGAACATGGCACGCGCCGCCGTCGAGGGCGTTGTCTGCTCACTGGCCGACGGGCTTGCTGCACTGCAGGGCCAGGGGGTCTCGGCCCGGCGGGTCCTGCTGGTGGGCGGCGGCGCCCAGTCTGGCGCGGTGCAGGAGGTTGCACCGCAGCTGCTGGGACTTGATGTTGTGCTGCCGCAGCCGGGCGAATATGTTGCCGACGGCGCCGCACGCCAGGCCGCGGCGGCACTGGCGGGACGCTACCCGGAATGGGCGGCAGACGCCGTCGTCCTTCCCGCGGGCAAGGACGACGGCGGTGTGCTGGCCCGTTACCGCAGTTGCGCGGCACTGTACGCCTGACCTCCACCCAAAAGAAGACCCGGACCGCGCCGTATGCGCGGTCCGGGTCTTTTCTGTGGGGCGCAGGCTCCTGCCGTGACGTAGCAGGAGCCCGCGGTCTATCCAGGCATCCGGACTGTGTCAGGCGTACGGAAGGACAAGCTCCGCGTAGCGCTCCTTCACCGTGGACAGGACGATGTTGCCGTCCGTGTCCCAGATTTCCTGGTTGAAAATTTCCACTTCGATGTCTCCGGTGTAGCCGGCATCGCGCACCCAGGTGCCGATGGTGGCGAAGTCCACCACGCCGTCGCCCATGTATCCGCGGGAGAGCAGCGGATCGGCGGCGATGGGCATGTTGAAATCGCACACCTGGTAGGAGGCGATCCGGTTCTCGCGGCCGGCGCGTTCGATCTGCGCCTTCAGTTCCGGATCCCACCAGACATGGAAGGTGTCGACGGCGACGCCCACCGTGGAGGAGTCGAAGGGAACGGCGAGGTCCAGGGCCTGGCCGAGGGTGGAGATCAGCGCACGGTCCGCGGCGTACATCGGGTGCAGCGGCTCCAGCACCAGGCGGACACCGTTCTCCTCAGCGAACGGGACGAGGTCGGCAAGGCGGTCTGCCACGCGCTGGCGTGCGGCCACCACGTCCTTCTCCCCCGGTGCCAGCCCGCCCACCACGAGGAACAGTTCCCTAGTGTCCAGGGCAACGGCTTCCAGGATGGCGGCCCGGTTGTCCGCGAGGGCGGCAGCCTGGCCTTCGGCGTCGGCAGCGGTGAGGAAGCCACCCCGGCACAGGGAGGAAACCCGCAGGCCCGCGTCCTTGATCAGGCGTGCGGCCTTGTCCAGGCCGGCCTCCTCCACGCGGTCCCGCCAGGGGCCGATGGCGGGAATGCCGGCGTTGACGCAGCCCTCAACGACCTGGGCGAGGGTCCACTTCTTGGTGGTGGCGCTGTTGATGGACAGGCGCGAGAAATCGCTCATACTCCCACCCCGTTGATGCGCAGGTAATCAGACATCCGGAAGGCGGCCAAGGCGGGGTCTTTCAGCAGGCCCGCCTGGTCTGCCAGTTCAAAGGTCTTGGCCAGGTGGCAGACCGACCGTCCGGAGTGCAGGCCGCCCACCATCTGGAAGCCGGGCTGCTTGCCGTTGAGCCACGACATGAACGCGATGCCGGTCTTGTAGTAGAACGTCGGGGCGCTGAAGATGTGCTTGCCCAGCTCGCGGGTGGAGTCCAGGATTTGGCGCGCCCTGGCGGCGTTTCCGGCGTCGTAGTTCTGCAGGGCCACCGAGGCCGCCGGATAGATGGCCGCGAAGATGCCCAGCAGCGCGTCCGAGTGGTGGCTGCCGTCGCCGTCGATGAGCTCCGGGTAGTTGAAGTCGTCACCCGTGTAGAGGCGGACACTTTCGGGCAGGGCCGCACGCAGGGCCACCTCGTGGCTGGCGTCCAGCAGCGAGACCTTCACGCCATCGACCTTGTCCGCGTTGTCCTTGATGAGGTTCAGGAACGTTTCGGTTGCGGCAGGCACATCGTTCGAGCCCCAGTAGCCGGCCAGCGCCGGATCGAACATGGTGCCCAGCCAGTGCAGGATGACGGGCTGGTCCACTTCCTGCAGCAGGGTGGAGTACACGTTCACGTAGTCCTCGGGGCCGGCGGCCACCTTGGCCAGCGCCCGCGATGCCATGAGGATGACCTTGGGTCCGGCTTCGCTGATCACCGCTATCTGCTCGCGGTAGGCATCGAGGACAGCCTTGATGCCCGCCTCCCCGGCCGGCAGGGAGTCAATGTCCAGCTGGTCCGTGCCGGCGCCGCACGCCACGAGATCGCGCACGGACTTGCCGGTGGTTGCTGCGTTGCCTGCCGAGACCACCGAGGCGGCTTCCACGCCGGTGCGCTTGATGAGCTGCTGGGTGGCTGCCCAGTCCAGGCCCATGCCGCGCTGGGCGGTGTCCATGGCATCGGCAACGCCGAGGCCGTAGGACCACAGCTCGTGCCGGTAGGCCATGGTGGCATCCCAGTCGAGCCGGGCCGGGGCCCCGGGGGTGTTGTCGGCAAGGACTTCGGGAATGACGTGCGCTGCGGCGTAGGCGCGCCGGGCCGTCAGCGGAGCGGTGGGGCGGGCCCACGTGGTGGCAGCCTGGAGGCGGTACTCGCGGGTGCCGCCGTCGGAGGAGGGAAGGATGAGCGAGGTCATTAGAGGGTGATCTCCGGGATGTCGAGGGTGCGGCGTTCCTCATTGGACTGCAGGCCGAGCTCGGCGAGCTGGACGCCGCGGGCGGCGGAGAGCAGGCCGAAGCGGTGTTCGCGGCCGGCGACGACGTCGCGGAGGAATTCTTCCCACTGCAGCTTGAAGCCGTTGTCCAGTTCGGCGTTGGCCGGGACTTCCTGCCACTGGTCACGGAAGGATTCGGTGACGGGCAGGTCCGGGTTCCAGACGGGCTTGGGGGTGTGGGCGCGCTGCTGGGCGACGCACTTGTTCAGGCCGGCGACGGCGGAACCGTGCGTGCCGTCCACCTGGAACTCCACCAGTTCGTCACGGTAGACCCGGACGGCCCAGGAGGAGTTGATCTGGCCGATGACCTCGTCGCCGCCCGGGGTTTCCAGCTCGAAGATGCCGTAGGAGGCGTCGTCCGCCGTGGCCTTGTATTCCTTGCCGGCCTCGTCCCAGCGGGCAGGGATGTGGGTGGCGGTCTTGGCGTTGACGCTCTTGACCTTGCCGATGATGCCTTCCAGGACGTAGTTCCAGTGGCAGAACATGTCCGTGGTCATTCCGCCGCCGTCTTCCTTGCGGTAGTTCCAGGACGGGCGCTGGGCGGCCTGGATGTCTCCTTCAAAGACCCAGTAGCCGAATTCGCCACGGATGGAGAGGATACGGCCGAAGAAGCCTTCGTCCACGAGGCGGCGGAGCTTGACGAGGCCGGGCAGGTACAGCTTGTCGTGGACGACGCCGGCGGTGACGCCTGCTTCCTTGCCGATGCGGGCCAGTTCGATGGCTTCCTCGAGGGTTTCCGCGGTGGGCTTTTCGGTGAAGATGTGCTTGCCCGCCTGCATTGCCTTCTTCAGGGTGGCGGCGCGGAGGCTGGTCATGGACGCGTCGAAGACAACATCCACGGTGGGGTCGTTGATGACGGCGTCGAGGTCGGTGCTCCACTCGGCAACCTTGTGCTTCTCGGCAAGCTCGCGGACCTTGGCCTCGTTGCGTCCCACCAGGATGGGCTCCACCTGGACCCGGGTACCGTCCTCCAGTGTGAAGCCGCCGGCGTCACGGATGGGAAGGATGGACCGCAGCAGGTGCTGGCGGTAGCCCATCCGGCCGGTGATGCCGTTCATGGCGATGCGGATCGTTTTCGTTTCGAAGCCCATGTGTCCTCCACGGTGAGTGAGCGTTTTACTCAAGTCCTGTCGGGAAAGCGCATTCCCACTTCCTCAATGATGCACGCCAATGCGCGCATTGGCAAGCGCTTTCCGCATGGAACTTTCTGCGCCATAATGTGGTAAATGCTTTATTGGTCCACGACACCCAGGAGATGCTGTGGCTGCAAGTACCCTCACCGAGGTGGCCCGGCTGGCCGGGGTATCCCCCGCCACCGCATCGCGCGTCCTCAACGGCTCGGCACGCAAGCCCGGCAAGGACATCGCGGACCGCGTCCGCCAGGCGGCCGATTCGCTCGGCTACATCCCCAACGCCCAGGCCCAGGGCCTGGCAAAGTCCAGCTCCGGCCTCATCGGCCTGATCGTCCACGACATTGCCGACCCCTACTTCGCCGCCATCGCCCGCGGGGTCCAGGAGGCGGCCCGGGAGCAGCGCAAAATGGTCCTGCTGGCCACCACCGGCGGTGCACCCGCCGAGGAGAAGGAAGCCGTGGCGGCCTTTGCCGCCCGCCGCGCCGACTCCATCGTGATCGCCGGCTCACGGTCGTCACGGACCGAGGACCAGGAGGACAACGCGGAGCTGGCGGCGGAGCTGGACAGGTACTGCCGCAACGGCGGGCGCGTGGCCGTCGTCGGGCATCCGGTGGTGGGTGCGTCGGCACAGGAGGGCTACCACGTGGTGGCGGTACCAAACCAGGAACTCGCCGGCGCGCTGGCCGCCGAACTCGCCGCCCACTGGGGCGGGGACTTCGTCATCATCGGCGGACCGGAGGGGCTGTTGACCTCTGACGACCGGATCCACGGCTTCCAGGAGGGACTGGCCAAGGCAGGACAGGCACCGGCGGAAATCCTGCGCAGTTCATTCAACCGGGCCGGCGGCTACGAGGCGGGCCTGAAGCTGGCAGCGCGGATCAAGGGCGGCAGCACCGGAACGGGGGAACCGGCCGGCCCGAAGATGTGCATCTTCGCCGTGAACGACGTGATGGCCATTGGGGCGGCGGCGGCGCTGCGTGCGGAGGGACTGCGGATCCCCCGCGACGCAACCATCGCCGGCTTTGACGATATCGAGACCCTTCGGGATTTCCGTCCGGCCCTCTCCACCGTGCGCCTGCCGCTGGAGGAGATCGGCCGGCTCGCCACCCAGGCGACGGCGCCCCTGGCAGGCGATGACGACGAGCTGCCGCAGCCCATCACCGGCGAGGTCACGCTGCGCCGCAGCACCGAGGTGGCATGAGCATGGCGATCGATCTGACGGAAGTACCTGCCGCAGGAAGCGGGGGCGGCGCCCGGCCGGCATTCCTGGTACTTCCGGGCGGCGGATACGCCAGGCAGGCGGACCATGAGGCGGAGCCTGTGGCGGAGTGGCTGGCTTCGCTGGACATCCACGCCTTCGTGCTGCGGTACCGGGTGGCCCCGGACCGGCACCCGGCACCCCTTGAAGACGCCAAGGAGGCCATGCTGTACATCCGCAGCGGCGCTCACGGCCTGCCTGTGGATCCGGAGCGGGTGGGCGTGCTCGGGTTTTCTGCCGGCGGGCACCTGGCCGCCACCCTGTCCACGGCCACTGCCACCGGCAGCCCCCGGCTGGACGTCCCCGCCGCCGTCCCGGAACTGAGCGTGCTCTGCTACCCCGTCGTGTCCCTGACGCACGAAGTGCACCAGGGCTCGGTGGACAACCTCCTTGGCGGTGCACCGCCGTCGGACGTCCTCGCGGCCCTGTCCCCGGACGTGCAGGTCAGCAGCGTTACGCCGCCGGCGTTCCTATGGCACACGGCCGATGACTCGGCGGTGCCGGTCAGCCACAGCCTCCGCTATGCGGGCGCGCTGATGGCAGCCGGCGTCCCGGCGGAACTGCATGTCTTCCCGCAGGGCCGCCATGGCCTGGGCCTGGCGGGCGGAGAACCGGGGACGGCCCAGTGGCCCTCCCTCTGCGCGGACTGGCTGGCACGGGCAGGCTGGGCAGCGCCGGCCGGAGCGGCGCCACTGGCAGCAGCCACCGTCGGGAACGACTAGCGGGTTACGCCCGCCGGGCAGCTGCGGTCAACCCGTGGCACGGATAGTCCACGATGCCGAGTGGGAACCGCCCGGCACCAGGTGCACCACGTCCCGGCCTGAGTTGAAGGCGTCCGGCGGGCAGGTCATCGGCTCCACGGCGAGGCCCAGCCGGTCCGGACCTGTGGGCTTATCCGCCGTATGGACCTGGACCCACGGCCACTCGGGGCCCCAGGCCAGTTCAACTCCCGTTCCTCCCAGGTCCGTCACCCGCACGCGCGCCAGCCCATCGTTGTCCCGGGCGATGCCGGTGAAGGCGTGGTCTATTTTCAGCGGCCCCACGCGGCGCAGCGTCCGGAAGTCGAACTCATGCTGGTCAACACTCCGCATCCCCACGGGCAGCAACCGGTCCGGTGTCACCTCAAGGAACTCCGCCGCGGGAATTTCGATTGACCAGTCGTCCAGGGGTGAAGGCCCGGCCACCAGGTAGGGGTGGGGGCACACACCGTAGGGTGCGGCGACCTTG
The DNA here is from genome assembly GCF_059089905.1 of Arthrobacter sp. Y3221087. Lineage (NCBI taxonomy): Bacteria > Bacillati > Actinomycetota > Actinomycetes > Micrococcales > Micrococcaceae > Arthrobacter > Arthrobacter sp. Y3221087. Next base: position 1,569,874 of record NZ_JBNHFE010000001.1, on the reverse strand, counting down.
CCCGTGTTGACGGCCTCTACGCTGCAGCGCAGCCCGTCCGCCGAGAGGGCATACACAGCCGTCAAGTCCAGTTGCGAAGGGAATGCCGGCCCAGGTTCCACACGGAAACCCAGGGTCACTGCACGTCCGGTGGCCTCCAGGACTTCCCACACCCGGTCCGTGGCGAGGCCATGGAGCGCCGACCCCCTTACCGGCTCATTGACTGGCGCCATATAGTCCTGCCCGGCGTAGGTGTATCTGCCGTCTGCGAGGCGGTTGGGCCAGGGCGCGCAGATGACGCCGCGGTAGTCCGGAATGGGGCCGTCGGCGCCAAAGCCCACCACAAGGTCCCGCCCGCCGTGCCGGAGGCTGCGGAGGGCTCCGCCGCGTGCGGTGATCAGGGCTGTGTAGGGGCCCGAGGAGATGGTGAATTCAGTGGCGGCCATAGTGAGCTCCGGACGTGGTTTGTTAGCGCTCACCAGCCTACAGCACACCGGCCCGGCGACCTGCAGGCTAGAGTGGCCGCATGGGCGTCGCGGAACGGATCAACGGAGCTGTCCTCCGCCTGATCCGGGACGCCCTTCGGGAGCGGGCAGATCCTGTCCGGGGAGCCGGCATGCAGGCGTACATGAAGTCCAGCCAGCCCTCGCTGGGCGTGCAGGTGCCGGAAGTCCGGCGGGTGGTGGCGTCAGCTGTTGCCGCCGCTCCCTTCGCCTCCGCGAAGCAGCTCCGTGGCACCGTACTGGAGCTGTGGCGCACCGCGGGCGTCCGTGAGGAACGGTACGCAGCCATTGACCTTACCGCCGGCCGGTTGGTTGCCGGAGACCTGCAGATGCTGCCGGTGTACGAGGAAATCATCCGCAGCGGGGCGTGGTGGGATTTTGCGGACGGGGTGTCCGGTCGGCTCTGCGGCCTGCTGCAGGCGCACCGGCCGGAGATGACAGCCGTGCTCCAAAGCTGGAGCAGGGACACCGATTTTTGGATCAGGCGGGCTTCCATTACCGCCCAGCTCAAGGCAAAGGAAGCCACCGACGCTGCTTTGCTCACGCAGGTCATTGAACCGAACCTTTCGGACCCCGAATTCTTCATCCGCAAGGCGATCGGCTGGGCGCTGCGGGAGTATGCAAAGACGGCGCCGGAGTGGGTAGCGGCCTTCGTTGCGGAGCATTCCTCCCGGATGAGTCCCCTGTCACGCAGGGAGGCCCTGCGGCGGATCGGCCAGGACAGCTCCGCTAGATAACGGGCCGCTCGACGATGGGCCCGCCAGCTTTGCGGAAAAGCCGCCTGGTTTGCGGATCCCAGAAGATCAGGTAGAGCCCGAACAGCAGCCCGGTGACGGCCGCGGCAACCCGTGCCAGGGCGAGCGCGAAGCCCAGGTCCTCGGTCTGCAGGTAGGGGAAGACCTCCAGCTGGTCGGAGATGGCGTAGATCATGAAGAAGGACACCACAAAGTAGAGTGCCTTGACCTGCCAGTCGTTCCGGATGCCGGTGACGGCAAACAGCGGGATGAGCCACACCACGTACCAGGCCTGGATGATGGGGGCCAGCAGGACCACGGCCGCGAGCGCCAGTGTCAGCCGCCGCACCAGGCGGTCATAGTCGCCCCGGAAAATTTGCCAGCCGACGATCGCCACAGCCAGCAGTTTTCCGGCGTTGAACACCCAGCCTGCCGGCACGGACCCGTCGAGGCCGAAGGAGTTGGCCAGGGACGCCACTACCATGCCAATGAGCCCGACAGGCGCGTACCAGATGGAGATACTGCCGGGGGCAGAGAGCCCGTTGATCCAGCCGAAACCGAAGCCGTTGACCAAGGCCATCAGGGTCAGCAGGGCCAGGCTCAGCCCGCCAGTCAGAGCCCAGAACACAAACTTCCGCGCCCAGCCCGCCTCCCGGCCGGCCCAGAGCAAACCGATGAACGGGAGGAACACGATGGTGATGGGCTTGACCGCGATGGACAGGGTAACCAGCACGACGCCCCGGAGCACCCGCCGGGTGGCTGAGTAGTAGAGGCCGGCCAGCGCCAGGCCAATCATCAGCGCATCATTGTGGACGCTTGCGATGAAGTTGGTCAGGAAGAGCGGGTTTGCGGCAGTGAGCCACAGGGCACGGTGCGGGTTGATCCCATGCAGTTCGGCAAGTTTGGGCACGTAGATGACGCAGAGGATTACACCGGCCAGCGCCACCAGCCGGAACAGCATCACACTGGCTTCCGGCTGGACGTTCGTGGACCACACCACCAGCTGCTCAATCCATAGGAACAGCTGGCCATAGGGAACGGGAGCTTCCGTCCACATCTTGTCCGCGCCCAGCTGGAAGTAGTTGGACAGGGCGGAGATGCCGTTCTCGTACGGGTTGAAGCCTTCCACCATGAGCCGGCCCTGGCCGATGTACGCATAGACGTCACGGCTGAACAGCGGCACGCAGAACATCATGGGCAGCCCCCAGGCCGCCACCGCCTTCAGGGTGGCGCTGCGCGCCTCGGCTCCCCAGACGTGGACTATCTGCCCAAGCCGCAGCCAGGCCCGCACCAGCAGCATGGCACCCACGGCCAGCAGCACGATGGACAGGGCCACTCCCGCTGCCTCGGCACGCATCCAGATGAACAGCAGCATCCGGCGCAGTTCCGAGACGGGGGCCAGCCAGCCCACGCCGAGCGAGCCGACCAGCAGGAACATGGAGCCAATGAAGCCGGCAAGGAGCGGGGAGCGGGGATTGTCCATGCCGGCAGTGCCCGCTTCGGCAGTGGCGCCGGCCGCCAGCTCCCCCGCCGCGGGCAAAGGCGCCGTCATGTCAGGATCGTCCAATCTTTTTGCGTGTGCGCGGCTCGTGTCCGGCAGGCAGCACAGCCGTCCGGGGCGCTTTTCGTCCGACAGCAGGGCGACCCGCCGCGTACCCGAAATCCTAGCACCGGCCGGCTGGCGGGAGGTGTAACGGTAGGCTGGTCCGGTGCCTATCTCTAACGAACGAATCGTCTGGATCGACTGTGAAATGACCGGACTGGACATCAAGAACGATGCCCTGATCGAGGTGGCGGCCCTGGTCACCGACTCCGAACTGAACATCCTTGGCGACGGCGTGGACGTGGTCATTAAGCCCGATGATGCCGCTGTTGCACAGATGAACGACTTCGTCCGGGATATGCACACCAAGTCCGGCCTCCTTAAGGAGCTTCCGTCCGGCAAGACCATGGCCGAGGCAGAGGCCGCAGTCATGGAGTACATCGCGGAATGGGTGCCGGACCCGCGGAAGGCTCCGCTGGGCGGGAACTCGGTGGGTACTGACCGGGTGTTCCTTTCCCGGGACATGCCCGCTGTGGTGGAACACCTGCACTACCGGGTCATCGACGTCAGCACCATCAAGGAACTCTCCCGCCGCTGGTACGCGCGTGCCTACTTCCAGTCCCCCGCGAAAAAGGGCGGCCACCGGGCACTGGGGGACATCAAGGATTCCATCGATGAGCTCCGCTACTACCGCGAGGCGGTGTTCGTCCCCGCCCCCGGACCGGACAGCGCAACGGCACAGCAGATTGCCCGCCGCATCACGGCGGGGGAAACGGCCGGGCTGCCGGAAGCGTAATCTGCGCCACGTTTCCAGGAATTTTTCCCGAAAAGGCCAAAAGTGGACAAAGCACCCCGGAAGAGCAGGTAAGCTATTTGAGTTGCCTTTCCAGGGGGCCGGGAAACCGGCCATTTTGCAGGAAACATGGTGGGCGTAGCTCAGTTGGCAGAGCGCCTGGTTGTGGTCCAGGAGGTCGCGGGTTCAACCCCCGTCGCTCACCCTCACGGGACGGCAGGTGGCCGTCCGAGAAGGAGGCCGTACCGGATATCCGGTACGGCCTCCTTTGTTATTGCAGCATCGCCCCGGTCCTCGGCCAGGGCCGCAAGCCGAAGGACCACTGACATGACCGTTTTGCCAATCACCATCTGGGGAGAACCCGTGCTGCACCGCCGGGCCTCCGAGGTTGAGGTGTTCGACGACGACCTGCGGGCCTTGATTGCCGACATGTTCGAAACGAACGATGCCGCTAACGGCGTGGGCCTCGCGGCCCCCCAGATCGGCGTCGCTAAGCGGATTTTTGTCTACAAGTACGCAAACGACGACGGTGCTCCACCTACCGGCGTGCTGGTCAACCCCGTCCTGACGCTGTCCAAAATCTCCGGTGCCGCTCCGGACCCGGACGAGGAAGAAGAGGGCTGCCTGTCCTTCCCCGGGGAGGTGTATCCCCTCAAGCGTGCCGAATGGGCCCGGGTGGAGGGTTTTGACGAATTCGGGCATCCAGTGAAGTTCGAGGCCACCGGCTGGTTCGCCAGGGTCATCCAGCACGAATACGACCACCTGGACGGAAAGCTCTACGTCAACCGGCTTATGGACCGCTACTCCCGCAAGGCTATGAAACAGGCCAAGAAGAACGGCTGGGGTGTGCCAGGCCTGACCTGGATGCCGGGGGTGGATCCGGACCCGTTCGGACACTAGCCGGCCGCGGGTACCGGGAGGTGGCGCGTGTCAGCGGGCCCGCACCGTCTGCTGGTCCGGGCAGGAGCCGAGGATGCGCTCCATCGCGTCCTTCTCCGCGTCGGTCACCCAGAGGCTGTACGCGGCCTTGACGGAGATCTGGCGAGCTACGTAGTGGCACCTGATGGACTTGTTTGCGGGAAGCCAGGTGGCGGCGTCGCCGGCGCTTTTCTGCTGGTTGGCCGGCCCGTCCGCGGCGATGAGGTTCAAGGGATCATTGGCAAGGCTTTGGCGCTGGCCCGGAGTCAACCGCTGGGCGCCCTTTTGCCAGGCGTCCGCGAGGGCCACGACGTGGTCGATCTGGACTGCCCGGCTGCTGTCCTGGCCCCGGCGGAAATCGATGTGCTGCGCGGTGTAGGGTTCGTGGAAGCGGCCGGCCGACACCCGGCAACTTGAGCCTTCGGCGAAGACAACGTCCGCCAGGTCGCGGCGGAGGATGTCGTTGCGGGTATCGCATCCGTTCCGGTCGACATCAGACCAGGCCTGGCCGAAGGCTTCCCGGTTGTAGCCCTCCTTGGCTGCCCGGCCCTTGACGGGCAGCACCTCCAGGGCATCAAGGGCGCGTCCCCCGGGGACCGGGTTGACGGGTACCACCGGCTTCATCCAGGCGGGATCGAAGACGGGCGCTTCGGAAGGGCCTGCCAGCGGCGGTTCCGCGAGGGCGAACTGACCCGCGGCAAAGAACCAGGCAAGGGCCGCAACAACGGAAACAGCGGCCAAGGCCAATATGGTCCAGGCCTGCCGGGAGCGGCGGCGTGCCCGCCGGTAGGCGGACCAGCTCAAGGTCACGGCTTTCCCTGCCGGGAGCTGACGTCATCCATCCCACCAACCTAGGACAACGTCTGCTCCCGCTCGCCGATTTCCACAGTGTGGAGGGCGGGTGACGGATCATTCGGGGGCGGTTACTGCTCCCGCATCACCCGCCGGAGATCCTCTTCGGCAATGGCCAGGAGGCCCTCGAGTTGGCGTACCCTGTCCTCGCCGACATCGCCTGCCTTGTATGCCGCGCGTGCCCCCTCAAGGAGACGGAGGGCTTCCTTGTGGTTGGCCTTGGCGACATCAAGGGCGTGTTCCAGGGTGGTGTCGTGCTGGAGTGTCGAATCTTTTTCCATGCCATTAGTGTGGTCCCGATTCCCGGCTGATTCCAGAGAACCAGCCGGGAATTAGCGTGACCGGCAAATGGCTAGACGGCGATGGCCGCCAGCGCCTTGGCGCTTTCCTTGGCGGGGTAGGACGGCGGGTTGACGCCGGCCATCTCCTCCATCACGCGGACCACCTGGCAGCTGTAGCCGAATTCGTTGTCGTACCAGACGTAGACCACGAGGTTCTTGTCGGTGGAGACGGTGGCCAGGCCGTCCACGATCCCGGCGCGGCGGGAACCGACGAAGTCGGTGGAGACCACCTCGGGGGAATCGATGTAGTCGATCTGCTTGCGCAGGTCCGAGTGCAGCGACATTTCGCGGAGGTAGTTGTTCACCTCATCCTTGGTGGTCCCGTTCTCCAGGGTGAGGTTCAGGATGGCCAGCGATACGTCGGGGGTGGGAACGCGGATGGAGCTGCCGGTGAGCTTGCCCAGCAGTTCCGGCAGTGCCTTGGCAACGGCCTTGGCGGCACCGGTCTCGGTGATCACCATGTTCAGCGCTGCGGAGCGGCCGCGCCGGTCGCCCTTGTGGAAGTTGTCGATCAGGTTCTGGTCGTTGGTGAAGGAGTGCACGGTTTCCACGTGGCCGTGGACCACGCCGAACTTGTCGTTGAGGGCCTTCAGGACCGGGGTGATGGCGTTGGTGGTGCAGGATGCCGCGGAGACGATGGCGTCCGTGTCTTCGATGGTGCCGTGGTTGATGCCGTGGACGATGTTCTTCAGCTCGCCCTTGCCCGGCGCGGTCAGCAGCACCCGGGCGACACCCTTGCTCTGCAGGTGCTGGGACAGGCCTTCGGCATCGCGCCAGCGGCCGGTGTTGTCCACTACCAGGGCGTTGCTGATGCCGTAGGCGGTGTAGTCGATGGTGGCCGGATCATTGGAGTAGATGACCTGGATCCGGACGCCGTTGGCCGTGATCGTGTTGGCTTCCTCGTCGACGCGGATGGTGCCTTCGAAGGAGCCGTGCACGGAGTCGCGGCGCAGCAGGCTGGCGCGCTTGGCCAGGTCGTTGTCGGAACCGCGGCGGACCACAATGGCGCGTAGGCGCAGGCCGTGGCCGCCACCGGCCTTTTCGATCAGGAGGCGGGCCAGGAGCCGGCCGATGCGGCCAAAGCCGTACAGCACAACGTCGGTGCTGGTGCGCTCGTCAGCGCCGCGCTTGCCCACGATCTCGGCGAGCTCGGCGCGGAGGAACTCCTCCAGGGTGGCGCCGTCGCCCTCTTCCTTGAACTTCTGGTTCAGGCGGGCAATGTCGATCGCGGCCGCGCCCAGCTCAAGCCCGGCCAGGGTGTTCAGCAGCGGGGCAGTCTCTTCAAGGAGCAATTCGTCCTTGCTCATCCGGCGCGCGAAGCGGTGCGCCTTGAGGATGTTCATGGTGGACTTGTTGATCAGGCTCCGGCCATGGATGCTGGTCACCACGTTGTTTTCGCGGTACAGCCGGCCGATCACCGGAATCATGGCCTCGGCGAGGGCCTCCCGGCCCATCCATGTATCAAGACAAGAATCTGACGTCTGGCTCACAGAAATACCTTCCTCGGTTCAGCCGCATACGTCCTCGTACGCGGATGTCGGCCACCGGATGATGTCCAGGGGCACCCACGCCTGCAGGGTTCGGCCCCCAGGCGCATGGATCGTGTGCAAAGAAAAACCGCCGGCTGCGAACGCAGCTCCCGGCGGAAGAACCCCTACGTCCGGTATCTATTCTAAGTTGGCCCGCGGTGCGCAACAGGCTGCAGGCGCGTGAAATCACTCACACGACGGGGCAGCTAGTTGTGCAGCGCCGAGTAGAGGTTGAGGCTGGCGGAAAAGACCACCCATGAGAAGTAGGGCAGCACCAGCAAGCCGGCACCTGCGCTCACCGGGCCGAAACGCAGGATCAGGAACACCAGGGACACCGCCAGGCCGGCGATGACGGCGAACGCCACCCACAGGGCAGCGGTCCCCAGGACGGGATACAGTCCGAAGAACGTCAGCGGCCACCCTGCGTTAAGCACCAGCTGGACGATATAGCCGGCCAGCGTCCCCCTGGTCAGGGCACCTTTGCGCCAGACCAGCCAGGCGGCAACGGCGACGCCGATGTAGAGCGAAATCCACATGGAGCGGAACATCCATCCAGGCGGCATCCACGGCGCCTTGACTGACTCCGCGAACCAGCCGGCCGAATGAAGGATGATGGGAATCGAGGCCAGCGCCCACGCGGCCAGGGAAAGGGCAAGGAAGCCCATCAGGGCAAGCGCCTGCCTGGCGCGGCCGGGAGCGGCGCCCCGGGCCGGTTGGCTGGCCGGGTGGCGATCAGTATTTGCGGGCACGGTTCAGGATCACCAACAAAACTTCCAAGGTCAAACCGGTTTGATGGACGGGACAGCCGATACGCCGGGTTCTGTTCCCCGCTTCCGTTGCCGAAAGCGGAGCGACGGCCATCCATCTACGAGTACCGTTGCCGGTACCCTCCAGCGGCCTACCCGGACACTCGGGCGGGCAGCCCTCGAACGTGTCCTGTCTGGCCTTGCTCCGGGTGGGGTTTACCTAGCCTTCCCGGTCACCCGGGAAGCTGGTGGTCTCTTACACCACCGTTTCACCCTTACCCGCTCTCCCCCGTCCAGGGACAAGGGATGCGGGCGGTCTGTTCTCTGTGGCACTTGCCTGCGGGTTACCCCGAGTGGGCGTTACCCACCACCCTGCCCTGTGGAGCCCGGACGTTCCTCGAGCCACTTGCGTGGCGCGCGGCCGTCTGGCTGTCCCATCCTCAACCAGTCTACCGGCGCGGGGCGTCCTTTCCGCCGCCGGTAGTATCGGACGGTGCTTATTCTGCTTCCCCCTTCCGAAGGCAAGACGCCGGCTGTCCGCGGTGCCGCCGTCGACTGGCAGTCCCTGGGCTTTCCCGCCCTCAACCCCTACCGCGCCAAAGTCCTCGAGGCGCTGGGGACCGTCAGCGCACACGAGGACGCCCTTGCGCTGCTGGGCGTGGGGCCGTCGCTGAGCGACGACGTCCGCCGCAACACCCGGCTCCGCGCGGAGCCGGCGGCACCAGCACACACCATCTATTCCGGGGTCCTGTACGACGCCCTCGGCTACCGGAGCCTCACCCCGGCCCAGCGCCGCAAGGCCGACGAATCGGTGCTGGTCATCTCAGCGCTTTGGGGAGCGCTGCGTTTCGGCGACAGCGTGCCCGCCTACCGGCTCTCGATGGGGACGGCACTGCCCGACGTCGGCCGGCTTGCCCCATTCTGGAAACCACTCCTGGCGGACGCACTGGCCGCGGCGGTGGAGGGCCACCTCCTGGTGGACTGCAGGTCAAGCACCTACGCCGCCGCGTGGACTCCGCCGCCCGCCCGGACGGTCACGGTCAATGTCTTCACGGAAACCGGCGGCGTGCGCAAGGTGGTCAGCCACTTTGCCAAGCACACACGCGGTGAGCTTGCCCGCCACCTGCTGGTGCGCCGCGGAAAGACCCCCGCGACCCCCGAGCAGCTCCTTGGCGCCGCGCGGGAGAAGTGGGATGCGGAGCTGGTCACTGGCTCTGCCCGGAAACCGCACGCGCTGAACATCATCCTCCAGGGCTGAAAGCCCGGCAGGTCAGGCCCACTCCTCCGAACGCACCAGGATGGCGCCGGAATCGGGGCAGAAGACGATGTCGTCGGCGGAAGCTGCCTTGACCTCGGCGAGGTCGCCGGGGCTGAGCTTCATGCCCGAGGCTTCCGACATACCGTGGAACAGCCGGGCCGCACCCACGCCCCGCTTCGCCAGCGTCTTCTCGTAGACGGCAAGCAGAGGGGCGTCGAGTCCCTGTGCGAATTTATCGCGCTTGGCCCGGACCTCGGCGGCTTCCGCGTCGACTCCGGCGATGGCCTCGTCCAGTTCTGCCCGGATGCTGCCGAAAGAACCCTGGATATCGTCCACGATGACCTGCTGGGCTGCCTGGCGGGCCCTAAGGGTATCCAGCCTTTCCAGGACTTCCAGTTCCACATCCTCCAGGTCGGAGCGGCGCTTGTTCAGCGAGGCAATATCCTTCTGGAGGGCCACAAGGTCCTTGGACAGGCCGGTGCCGCTGTTGAGCCTTGCCTCGTCCCGTTCGATGCGGGTGGCCACCTGTTCCACGTCCGCCTCGGCACGCTTCAATTCGGATTCTGCGTCGTGGACGGCCACCTTGGCTGCACCAAGTTCCCCGTTGGCAACCGAAAGGGCGGCTTCGAGGTCCTTGATCCGTGGATCGTTTTCAAGTTCGCGGCGACGGTTGGCGAGCGATTTAAGCCTGGCATCCAGCCCCTGCAGTTCGAGCAACTTCAACTGTTCCGCCGGTGCTGCCTTCGCCACTATTACCTCCGCTTGTTCCCTGCCGGCCGGAGCCGGGCACCTTGCCGGCGCTTCCTCGACTCTAGCGCGTGGCCTGCTCCCCTGGCTTAGCCCGGAGTGAGTATAAAGTCCCAGGGATCGCTGTTGGTGGTACTGACCTGGATTTCGACGTCGTGGCCCTGGTCCGCGAGGACATTGCCCAGGGCGGCCGCAGCCGCCGGCAGCCAAAGCCATTCGCTGGCGAAGTGCGAGACGTCCACGAGGTACGGGCGCCCGTTCAGCGCCGACTCCCGGGCTTCGGATGCCGGGTGGTGGCGGAGGTCGGCCGTGACGTAGACATCGGCGTTGCTGGCCCGGACCTCGTTGAACAGCGAGTCACCGGCGCCGCCGCAGACGGCAATGCGCCGCACCAGGCCATCCTTATCGCCGGACACGCGAACGCCGCCGGCCACGGACGGCAGGATCTCAAAGACCCGGGCGGCAAACTCACCCAGGGTCATGGCATCCGCCAGTTCGCCCACCCGGCCAATCCCCTCTTCCGGCAGTCCGTTGGCGGCAACCGTGAGGGGTGCCACGTCCTGGAGGCCGAGGGCGTCTGCGAGCACGTCCGAGACGCCTCCGACGGCGGAATCACCGTTGGTGTGCACCGTCAGGAGTGCCGTGCCCGACTCGATGAGCCGGTGGACTGCCCTTCCCTTGGCGGTCGTGGCGGCAACCGATGTAACACCCTTGAGGAGGAGCGGATGGTGCGCGATGAGGAGTTCGGCGCCCCACTCCACGGCTTCCTCGATGACCTCCAGCGTGGGGTCCACCGCGAACATCACCTTGGTGACCGGAGTGGACGGGTGGCCCGCCACCAGTCCCACCTCGTCCCAGTCCTCGGCCAGGGACTCGGGCCAGAGCTCCTCCACCGCCAGCAGCAGGTCGCCCAGGCTTGGAGCCTCCGTACCGGCCGCCGCCGGCGTGTCCGAGGGGGCGTCGCCGTCGTGATTCCGGTCGTTGTGGTCTTCGGGGCCGGTAACGTCGGTGTCCACAGGTTCCATAGTCTTAGTTTTACCCCATCCGCCGTGGCCACCCCCGTACCGTGACGGGTGCCGCGCCCGGCCGGGGAATCATCCGGGCGCGCCAACCATTGAAGAGGTCATGAAAACTTTTGTTCTGGGCGGAGGCTGCTTTTGGTGCCTTGACGCTGTCTACCAGAAGACCAGGGGCGTCACCTCGGTGGTGTCCGGCTACACCGGCGGGCACGACCCCCACCCCGACTATTACTCCGTCTGCAGCGGAACAACCGGCCATGCCGAGGTCGTGGCCGTGACCTTCGACGAGGACATCATTCCGGCCGAGGTCATCCTTGACATGTTCTTCGCCCTCCATGACCCCACCACGCTGAACCGGCAGGGGTACGACGTCGGCACGCAGTACCGTTCGTCGATGTTCTACGAGACCACGGAAGAAAAAATCCTGTTCGAGGAGGCGATCGAACGGAACCAGGAGCTGTGGCGGGACCCGATCGTCACCGAGGTCAGCCGGCTTCCGCGCTTTTACGTGGCAGAGGAGTTCCACCAGAACTATTACGCCAAGCATCCCGAGCAGGGGTACTGCCAGGTGATCATCAACCCCAAGCTGGCCAAGGCCAGGAAATATTACTCTGCGTGGCTTAACGCTTAGCCAGGGTTAGGGTGCCTCGTTAGGCTGGCCTCAGTATCCACCCTTCAGAGATAGGCGTATGTACATGGCACGGATCTATGACGATGTAACGCAGCTGGTTGGCGGCACTCCGCTGGTCAAGCTCAACCGGCTCAGCGAGGGGCTGGAAGCCACCGTCGCCGTGAAGCTGGAGTTCTACAACCCTGCCAACAGCGTCAAGGACCGCATCGGCGTGGCCATCGTCGACGCCGCCGAGAAGTCCGGGGCCCTGAAGCCGGGCGGCACCATCGTGGAAGGTACTTCCGGCAACACGGGCATCGCCCTGGCCATGGTGGGTGCTGCGCGCGGCTACAAGGTGGTCCTCACCATGCCCGAGACCATGTCCACCGAGCGCCGGGTCATGCTGCGCGCCTTCGGTGCCGAGATCGTCCTGACCCCCGGTTCCGAGGGCATGCGCGGCGCCGTGGAGAAGGCACAGGAGATCGTGGCCAACACGGAGAACGCCATCTGGGCACGCCAGTTCGCGAACGAAGCCAACCCGGAGATCCACCGCAACACCACCGCCGAAGAGATCTGGGCCGACACCGACGGAAAGGTGGACATCTTCGTTGCTGGCGTCGGCACCGGCGGAACGGTCACCGGCGTCGGACAGGTCCTGAAGGAGCGCAAGCCCGACGTCCAGATCGTGGCCATCGAACCCAAGGACTCGGCCATCCTCAATGGCGGCGCGCCCGGCCCGCACAAGATCCAGGGCATCGGCGCCAACTTTGTCCCCGAGATCCTCGACACCAACGTCTACGACGAGGTCCTGGATGCCACGCTTGAGGACTCCGTGCGTGTTGCCCGTGAACTTGGCGTCAAGGAAGGCATCCTGGGCGGCATCTCCTCCGGCGCCATTGTCTGGGGCGCGCTGGAGCTGGCCAAGCGGCCCGAGAACAAGGGCAAGCTGATCGTCGCCGTCGTCTGCGACTTCGGCGAGCGTTACATCTCCACCGTGCTCTATGACGACATCCGGGGCTGATCAGGCCGCTTTCCGCCCGTTTCCTGTAGAAAGAACTTTGTGGGCTTTTTCGCAAGACTGAAGGAAGACCTCGACGCCGCCCGGTCCCATGACCCGGCGGCTCGAGGTTCTTTTGAGAACTTTTTCGCTTACTCCGGCCTGCATGCCATTTGGATCCACCGGCTGACGCACCGGCTGTGGCAGAATCCGGCCCTCCGGTTCCCGGCCCGGCTGATCTCCCAGCTGGGCAGGTTCGCGACCGGCATCGAGATCCACCCCGGCGCCACCATCGGCCGCAGGTTCTTCATAGACCACGGCATGGGCGTGGTCATTGGTGAGACCGCGGAAATTGGCGAGGACGTCATGATGTACCACGGCGTGACCCTGGGCGGCCGCTCCCTGGCGCGGATCAAGCGGCATCCCACTATTGGCGACCGCGTCACCATCGGCGCCGGAGCGAAGATCCTTGGACCCATCACCATCGGACGGGACAGCGCCGTGGGCGCCAACGCCGTCGTGGTCAAGGATGCGCCGCCTGAGTCAATCGTCACGGGCGTTCCCGCCAAATGGCGGCACCGCGACGCGCAGCGGGAAACCAAGCCGGCGGTGGACCCGGCCGAGTACGACATCGAATACCGGATCTGACTATCCGCCCACCCTCTTCAGCACCGCCAGGACAACCACGTCATAGAGGCGGTCCGGCAGAACCCGCCGCAAGGCGGTAATGGTGCCAGCTCCCCTGCCCACCGGATAACGGGTTTTCGGATGCGCGGACGTGGCGGCGTGCAGGATGGCTTCCGCAATGACCGCCGGCGGAGTGGACATCGCCGGGCGGTCGGTGGACGCCAGTGCCGCCGCCATGTCCCGCGCCTGCGCATCGTAGGGCCCTGCACCGCTGCTGGCCTTCAGTCCCTCCGCGGCCACGCCTCCCCATTCGGTCCGGGTGCTGGCGGGCTCGATAATGGACACAGTGATGCCGTGGGGTTTCAGTTCCAGGCGCAGCGAATCGCTCATGCCCTCCACAGCGAACTTTGTTGCGTGGTACCAGGCGCCCAGCGGCTCGTAGAACTTTCCGCCGATGGATGAGACGTTGATGATGCGGCCCCGTCACCGCTCCGCAAGCACGCGCCCGACGGCGGCACGCATCGACCGATCATCCGTGACGTCCAGTTCAACCACCCCGACGCCAGCGTCCCGCAACGGCGCCATGATGTCCACCCTTCGGGCGCCCGCATAGACGGTAAAGCCTTTTCCGGCCAGTTTCCGGGCGGCCTCGAAGCCGATCCCTGCGGACGCTCCGGTCACGATCGCGATTGGCTGGGACATCTGGACTCCCCCGTGCTGGGCGGTGGCACGCTCCGGAAACGGCAACGGCCGGTGGTTCCCAGATTATCTGCGAACCACCGGCCGTGGCCGGAGCGGGCGGGGATTAGTGGGTGTCCACCGCTTCGATTTCAGACTTGTCCTCGCCCCACAGGGTGTGGAACGTGCCTTCGGCGTCAACGCGGCCGTAGGTGTGCGCACCAAACAGGTCGCGCTGTCCCTGGATCAGGGCGGCGGCAACGCGCTTGCGGCGGAGACCGTCGTAGTAGGCCAGCGAGGAGGAGAACACCGGGACGGGAATTCCGAGCTGGACTGCGGTGGCAACCACGCGCCGCCACGCCGGCAGGGCATCGGCGATGGCCTTGGTGAAGGCCGGGGCGAACAGCAGGTTGGCCGGCTTCTCGTCCGCGGCGTAGGCCTTGGTGATGTCCTTGAGCAGTTCCGCACGGATGATGCAGCCTGCACGCCACAGGGACGCGATCTCGTCCAGCTTCAAGTCCCAGCCGTATTCCTTGGCTGCCGAAGTCAGCATGTCCAAGCCCTGGGCGTAGGAGACCAGCTTGGAGGCGTAGAGCGCCTGGCGGACGTCCTCGACGAAGGTTTCCGGGATCTCGACGGCGGATTCCCCACCTTCCAGCAGTTCCTGGCCCAGCTTGCGCTGGCCGGCCTGCGAGGAGAGTGCACGGGCAAAGACGGACTCGGCGATGCCGGACACCGGGGAACCGAGCTCGAGGGCGGAGATGACGGTCCAGCGGCCGGTGCCCTTCTGTCCCGCAGCGTCCACCACGACGTCGACGAACGGCTTGCCGGTCTTGGCGTCAACGTGGCCCAGGACTTCGGCGGAGATCTCGATCAGGAAGGAGGAGAGCTCGCCCTTGTTCCATTCCGAGAAGATCTTCGCCTGCTCGGCGGGCTCGATCCCGGCTCCGGAGCGCAACAGGTCGAACGCCTCGCCGATGACCTGCATGTCCGCGTATTCGATGCCGTTGTGGACCATCTTAACGAAGTGGCCGGCGCCGTCGGTGCCCACCCATGCGCAGCAGGGTTCGCCGTCAACCTTGGCGGAAATCTTTTCGAGCAGCGGGCCGAGGGCCTTGTAGGACTCCTTGGAGCCGCCGGGCATGATCGACGGGCCGTTGAGCGCGCCCTCCTCGCCGCCGGAGACACCCACGCCCACGAAGTGAAGGTCCTTCTTGGCGAGGGCTGCTTCCCGCCGGCGGGTGTCTTCATAGTGGGAGTTGCCGGCGTCGATGATGATGTCGCCCGCTTCCAGCAGCGGCTCGAGCTGTTCGATGACCGAGTCCACCGGCTTGCCGGCCTTGACCATGATCAGCACGCGCCGGGGCTTCTCCAGCGAGTCGACCAGTTCCTGGAGGGTTTCGGTGCGGATGAAGTCACCTTCGGATCCGTACCGCTCCAGCAGGGCGTCGGTTTTTTCCAAGGACCTGTTGTGCAGGGCGACGGTGAAGCCGTTCCGCGCGAGGTTACGGGCCAGGTTGGCACCCATCACCGCAAGGCCGGTGACACCGATGTGTGCAGACATCAAAACTCCAATTCATTGCTTCAGGACGAATGGCGGCAGCCTCGTCGAAACCGGCCGCCATGACCAGGGTCGGAATAAAGCATATATATTCCGGAGGTATCAGGAAAGGGGCAACCGGATAATGGAACGCTTTGTGTCGCCGCCCGCCGCCTCGAGCCTGGCCCCCGGCCCGTTCCCACTAGGCTTAACGGCATGACCAGCAGCCTGCACCACCGTGCCATCGAAAATCTCGGCACCCGCATCATTGCAGGCGAGCTGCCTGCTGGCCATGTCATGCTCGCCGAGCAGCTCGAAGACGAACTCAAGGTTTCCCGGTCCGTCATCCGCGAAGCAGTCCGCGTGCTGCAATCACTGGGGCTGGTGGAAACCACAAAGCGGGTGGGCATCAGGGTCCTGCCGCCCAGCCGCTGGAACCCCTTCGACCCGCAGGTCATCCGGTGGCGGCTGGCCAGTGATGCCCGCGGCGCGCAGCTTCGCTCCCTTGCCGAACTGCGGGCGGCCGTTGAACCTGCCGCGGCGGAGCTCGCCGCCCAGAACGCGCCCGCCCCGCTAAGGCTCGAGCTGGTGGACGTGGCCTATGCCATGCGCGATGCCGGTCACAGCGGCGAAGTGCCGCGCTTCCTGGACCTGGACATCCAGTTCCATTCCCTGCTGCTCTCCGGCTCCGGCAACGAGATGTTCGCCAACCTCATGGGCCAGGTGGCGGAGACGCTTACCGGCCGAACGGTACATGGCCTCATGCCCGACCACCCCAACGAGGCTGCCCTGCAGTGGCATGTGGACGTGGCGGAAGCGATCGCAAGGGGCGACGCCGCAGCCGCGAGGGAGGGATCCGACCGGATCCTTCGCCGGACCATGGCCCGAATGGCGGACACCTGGACCGAGCAGCCGCGCGTCTTCATCCCGGTCCGCCGCTGACGGCCCTGCCCCCGAACGCCAGGTAATCGGCCCTAGGTAACGCTCCAGACACATTCAGTAGTAACTTTTTGTTTCCTGGAGTTCACGGTATATTCATTTCAGACCCTCCACCGCGGCATCCCCCAATAGTCGCGGTGGAGGGTTTTCCATTCCCCGCAGGCAGGCCCTTCCCTTAGGACCGGTGCTAGGCCGCGCCGGCCAGGGACTCCCGCAGGCGCCAGCCGCCCCCGAGTCCGTCACGTTCCAGCACCATGGTGGTCAGGGCGGAGTTCCTATTGCTTCCCAAGCGCACCTGGACCTGCAGGACCTCCACATCCACCCGGCTTCTACCCCTTGGCATCCTCCGATGGGTTTCCCACCAATTGATCCGCTCGAACCATCTCACCGGCTCGGCACCCACGGACCATTCCCGCCCCCGGCAGACCACCGCCGTCGGCATTCCATCCCCGCCCCTGCGGACTATCACGTGTTCCATGACTGAAAAGCTATGGTGGGGGTCTGACATTCCGGCTGTGCCGCCGACGACAAAACCCCGCATCTCCATAGGCCTGGAAGGGCCGGAGACGCGGGGTTTTTCTGGTGGGTCCTACCGGGATCGAACCGATGACATCCACGGTGTAAACGTGGCGCTCTACCAGCTGAGCTAAAGACCCAAGGTGCTGAATCCGGCGTTTCCGCCGCAACCAACGAACATAGACTCTACCTGACGCGGAGCCCCAAACGCGAATCGGCACAGGGGCCGCAAGCACGAGCCCGCATGTCAGAGCGGCGGCAGGTTTCCGGCAAGCCAAGTGAGCGACTCCGAAACGCCCGCTTCCAGCTTAATGGTGGCTTTGTCGTCCCCGCGGGTTTCGCCCCGGTTGATGATCACCACAGGTTTGCCGTCCTTGGCCGCGTGCCGCACGAACCGCAAACCGCTCATCACGGTCAGCGAGGAACCCGCAACCACCAGCGCGGCAGCCTCGTCCACCATCGCGTAGGCCTTCTCCACCCGCTCCTTCGGAACGTTCTCGCCAAAATAGACGAAATCCGGCTTCAGGGTTCCGCCGCATGCCGGGCAGGCAGCGACCACGAAACTGCTGATCAACGCCCTGTCCTCGACGGTGGCGTCGGCATCAGGCGCCATTTCCACAAGCCCAGTGGCCGCCGCGCGCTCCAGGAAGTCCGGATTGAGTTCCCCCAGCATTCCGGCCAGGAGCTTCCGCGAATAGGTGCGGGCGCAGTCAAGGCAGACCACTTGGTCGAACCTGCCGTGAAGGTCGATGACATTCGCACTGCCGGCATCCTCATGCAGGCGGTCCACGTTCTGCGTAATCAGGCCCGTGAGGTAACCCCGCCGTTCGAGGTGGGCGGCCGCAAAGTGCCCCGGGTTCGGATCCGCATGCCGGAGATGCGACCAGCCGATGTGGTTCCGCGCCCAGTACCGCTGCCGGTCCGCTGCATCGCGAATGAACTCCTGATACGTCATGGGGGTCCGGGGCGGCGAGCCCGGGCCCCGGTAGTCGGGGATGCCCGAATCAGTGCTGAGCCCGGCGCCCGTCAGCAGCGCGAAGCGCATTCCGCCCAGGAGGTCACGGATCCTGCCCAGGACCTCAAGGTCTTCGCTGGAGGGGCTGGCATGGGGTGCAGGCGGCATGCTGGCAAAGCCCGTCAGGCCTACCCCGTGCCGCTGCCCTTCCATGGCAGCTCAGGCCTCCGCCAGGCCGGCAAGTGCCGCGCGGTACTCCTCGAAGTCCCTGGCCTGGCCCCTCGAGTTCACCACGGTATACCGGATTGTTCCTGCCGCATCGATGATGAACGTGCCGCGCCTGGCCATTCCGGTCTCCTCGTCGAAAACACCGTAGGAGGACGCGACGCCGCCGTGGGGCCAGAAGTCCGCCAGCAGGTCGAATCCGTATCCTTCCTGCTCAGCGTAGGCCCGGAGGCTGAACTTGCTGTCCACCGATACTGCCAGGACCGTGGCGTCCGCGTCCTCGAACACAGCCAGGTTGTCCCGGATCTCGCACAGCTCACCGGTGCAAATGCCCGAAAAGGCGAAGGGATAGAAAACCAGGACCACGTTCTGGCCCCGGAACGACGAAAGCCGGACCGGCTCGCCATACTGGTTCGAAAGCTCAAAGTCAGGGGCTGTCCCGCCGACCGCAGGGACAGCAACAGAGGCAGCGGCAAGCGCTGCCGTCACTTGTTCTTCCTGCTCACCAGGCGGCTGGCGCTCCAGTCCTTGGATACACCGGCGGACGTGGTGACGTGCAGGCCGGCGGTGGGCGCGGCTTCCTGGATGTCCGCCGGTGAGACGTAGCCGTTGCGGCCGGACTTGGGGGTCAGCAGCCAGACGACGCCGTTCTCGCTCAGCGTCGTCAGCGAATCCATGAGGCTGTCCACCAGGTCGCCGTCGCCATCGCGCCACCAGAAGATGACGGCGTCCGCAACCTCGTGGTCATCCTCGTCCAGCAACTCCGAACCAGTGAGGTCCTCTATATCGTCACGCAAGTCGAAATCGACATCGTCGTCGTAACCGAACTCCTGAATCAGATCCCCGTTCTTGAAA
The DNA here is from genome assembly GCF_059089905.1 of Arthrobacter sp. Y3221087. Classification (NCBI taxonomy): domain Bacteria; kingdom Bacillati; phylum Actinomycetota; class Actinomycetes; order Micrococcales; family Micrococcaceae; genus Arthrobacter; species Arthrobacter sp. Y3221087. The sequence continues at coordinate 1,550,970 of NZ_JBNHFE010000001.1, read as the reverse complement.
CCCAATTTTTCCGCCACATTTACCGAAGTGGCGGCGTCGGCCTCGCTCACGTGTTCCTCCAATGCCTTAGATATGCAGTGCGCATAGTGATTTCCATTACTCCCCAAGCCAACACCCTTTGTGCCTGCGCTTCAAGCTGCCGCCCCCGCCGTGCGGCATATTCTGCGTCACATGGGTGCGGCCGCCCGCTTTGCAGCGGCTTTTCGTCACAGAACCAGTATGACGGCGAAATACAACTGAAGTGCCCACCCTGCGGCTACGCATCGCCTTGCGGTGAGGGCTAGAGTGGCTGGTGACAACTATGCCTGCGGGACAACAACCTTGTAACTCCGTGCAGACATAGGAGCTCTAGGACCCTGCCCGGCACACATGACCGGGCTGTTGTAACCGATACGTCGCACACGGCGTATATACGCCGGGCAGTCACCCTGCCTGGCCTGAGTGCGCCGATTCATGCGCGCAAAGAGAGGTTGGACGTGGCTGCAGGAGAAGATACCTCCCATATCCTCAGCGGGTTGACTAACCAGCTGCCTGATCGTGATCCGGAAGAGACTGCCGAGTGGGTTGAGTCCCTGGACGCGCTGATCAGGGAACAGGGTACCGAGCGTGCCCAATTCATCATGCGGAGCCTGCTGCAGCGCGCGGGCGCGCAGAGCGTCGGGGTGCCGATGGTGACCACCACCGATTACGTGAACACGATCCCCGTGGACCAGGAAGCACCGTTCCCGGGCAACGAGGAATACGAACGCCGCTACCGGGCATACATGCGCTGGAACGCCGCGGTGATGGTGCACCGGGCGCAGCGGCCGGACATCGCCGTCGGCGGGCACATTTCCACCTACGCCGGCGCGGCCACCCTGTACGAGGTCGGGTTCAACCATTTCTTCCGCGGCAAGGATGCCCCCGGCGGCGGGGACCAGGTGTTCTTCCAGGGCCACGCGTCCCCGGGCATGTACGCCCGCGCGTTCATGGAAGGCCGCCTCTCGGAGGAGGACCTGGACGGGTTCCGGCAGGAAAAGTCCCGCGAGGGCCATGCCCTGTCCTCCTACCCGCACCCGCGGCTGATGCCGCAGTTCTGGGAATTCCCCACCGTTTCCATGGGCATCGGGCCGATGAACGCGATCTACCAGGCCCAGTCCAACCGGTACCTGCACAACCGGGGCCTGAAAGACACCTCTGACCAGCAGGTCTGGGCGTTCCTGGGCGACGGCGAAATGGACGAGCCCGAATCCCGCGGCCTGCTCCAGCTCGCCGCGAACGAGAACCTGGACAACCTGAACTTCGTGATCAACTGCAACCTCCAGCGCCTGGACGGGCCGGTGCGCGGCAACGGCAAGATCATGCAGGAACTCGAAGCGTTCTTCCGCGGCGCGGGCTGGAACGTGATCAAGGTCGTCTGGGGCCGGGAATGGGATGACCTGCTCACCCGCGACACCGACGGGTCGCTGGTGAAGATCATGAACGAAACCCCCGACGGGGACTACCAGACCTACAAGGCCGAGTCCGGCGGGTTCGTCCGCGAACACTTCTTCGGCAAGGACCCCCGCACCAAGGACCTCGTCGCGGACCTCACCGATGACCAGATCTGGAACCTCAAGCGCGGCGGCCACGACTACCGCAAGGTCTACGCCGCGTACAAGGCAGCCACCGAATTCAAGGGCAAACCCACCGTCATCCTCGCCAAGACCGTCAAGGGCTACGGACTCGGACCCCACTTCGAAGGCCGCAACGCCACCCACCAGATGAAAAAACTCACGCTGGATGACCTGAAGAAGTTCCGCGACCACCTGCGGATCCCGGTCTCCGACGAGCAGCTGGAGAAGGATCCGTACCGGCCGCCGTACTACCACCCGGGCACCGATGCGCCGGAAATCCAGTACATGATGGAGCGCCGGGCCGCCCTGGGCGGGTCCGTGCCGGAGCGCCGCTCCAAGCACGCCGAGATCACGTTGCCGGAGGCCAAGTCCTACGAGGTGGCCAAGCGCGGCTCGGGCAAGCAGCAGGCAGCCACCACCATGGCATTCGTCCGCCTGCTCAAGGACCTGATGCGGGACAAGAACTTCGGCAAGCACATCGCCCCGATCATCCCGGACGAGGCACGTACCTTCGGCATGGATGCGTTCTTCCCGACGGCGAAGATCTATAACCCCAAGGGCCAGAACTACCTGTCCGTGGACCGTGACCTGGTCCTGGCCTACAAGGAATCCCCCGCAGGCCAGCTGATCCACCCCGGCATCAACGAAGCCGGCGCCGTGGCAGCCTTCACCGCCGCAGGCACCGCCTACGCCACCCACGGCGTGCCCCTGGTCCCGGTCTACGTCTTCTACTCCATGTTCGGCTTCCAGCGCACCGGCGACGCCTTCTGGGCAGCCGCGGACCAGATGACCCGCGGCTTCATCATCGGCGCGACCGCAGGACGGACCACCCTCACCGGCGAAGGCCTCCAGCACGCCGACGGCCACTCCCCCCTGCTCGCCTCCACCAACCCGGCAGTAGTCACCTACGACCCCGCCTACGGCTACGAAATGGGCCACATCATCCGCGACGGCCTCGAACGGATGTACGGCCCGGACAGCACGGACAAGAACCTCATGTACTACCTCACCGTGTACAACGAGCCCATCGTCCAGCCCGCCGAACCCGAGGAACTGGACGTCGAGGGCGTCATCAAGGGCATCTACCTGCTCGCCCCCGCCAAGATCGACGGCCCCCGGACCCAGCTCCTGGCCTCCGGCGTCTCCGTCCCCTGGGCCCTCGAAGCCCAGCGGATCCTCGCCGAGGACTGGTCCGTCTCCGCCGACGTCTGGTCCGTCACCTCCTGGAACGAACTCCGCCGCGACGGCCTCGCCGCCGAAGAGGAAGCCTTCCTCAACCCCGAACAGCCCGCCCGGGTCCCGTTCGTCACCCGGCAGCTTGAGGGTGCCACTGGCCCTGTCGTCGCAGTCTCGGACTACATGAAGGCCGTCCCGGACCAGATCCGGCAGTTCGTTCCGAATGAGTACGCCACCCTGGGCGCCGACGGCTTCGGCTTCTCGGACACCCGCGCCGCAGCCCGCCGCTTCTTCAAGAACGACACCCACTCCATCGTGGTGCGTGCCCTTGAGATGCTGGCGCGCCGCGGCGAAGTGGATGCCCAGGCTCCGGTCAAGGCCATCGAGAAGTACCGCCTGCACAACGTGAATGCCGGAACCACCGGCAACGCCGGAGGCGAGGCGTAACCCCTCCCCCCGGCCAGCAGCAGCGACGGCGGCTCCCACCGAAAGGCGGGGGCCGCCGTCGTCCGTTGCGCGGGGGCCGCCGAACGTGTGATACATGACAAACCGGATTGTAGCCTTCTCACAAATGGAGGTTGCCCCCGGCTGCCCGTATGCTCAAAGCATGCCAGCACCTGCCACCCCGTCCGCGAAGCGCAAACCGGCCCAGCCGGCGGTCACTCCGGAGAAGTCGGAAACCCTCAAGAAGCTGCGCGCCAATGTGGGGCAGCTGTCCACCACCACCATGCGCGAGCTGGAAAAGTCGCTGCCCTGGTACAGCCGGCTGAGCTCGGACGAACGGTCGGCGCTGGGGATGGTGGCCCAAAACGGCATTGCGGCATTCGTCACCTGGTACGAGCGGCCGAGCTCGCCGTCGTGGATCCTCACCGACGTTTTCGGCACCGCTCCCACTGAGCTGACGCGCTCCATCAGCCTGCAGAAAGCGCTGCAGCTGATCAGGATCGTGGTTGAGGTGGTGGAGGACCAGGTTCCCGTCATCGCGCCGGAGGCTGACCAGCCGTCCCTTCGCGAAGCCGTGCTGCGCTATTCGCGGGAGGTGGCGTTTGCCGCCGCGGACGTCTACGCCCGCGCCGCCGAGTCCCGCGGCTCGTGGGACACCCGGCTTGAAGCCCTGATTGTGGATGCCATCCTGCGGGGCGAGAACACCGACGCGCTGCGGTCGAGGATCGCTGCGCTGGGCTGGAAAGCGCAGGAACGCTTCACGGTAATGGTGGGCAATTCCCCCTCGGAGCCGAGCGCCAGCTACGTCAGCGAGCTGCGGCGCATGGCCGGCCGGTATGCCGAGGATGCGCTGGTGGGCATCCAGGGCGACCGGCTGATCCTGATCCTGGGGGGCGTCCAGGACCGGGAAACCGCCTACGTCAAACTCAGCGACATGTTCGCCCCCGGCCCGGTTGTGTACGGTCCCGAGGCGGGATCGCTGCTTGAGGCCAGCGGCTCAGCGCAGTCCGCTTTTGCCGGCCTGACCGCCGCGAAGGCATGGCCTTCCGCCCCGCGGCCCGTGGCCGCAGACGATCTGCTTCCCGAGCGCGTCATCTCCGGTGACGACGCCGCACGCCGCTCCCTGGTCAAGAACATTTACCGGCCCCTGCTGGCGGCATCCAACGGCCTGGTGGAAACCCTTGGCACCTACCTGGAACTGGGCCATTCGCTGGAAGCCACGGCCCGGGAACTCTTTGTCCATGCCAACACGGTCAGGTACAGGCTCAAGCGCGTTTGTGACGTCACGGGCTGGGATCCGCTCCTTCCGCGGGAAGCTTTTGTCCTGCAGGCAGCCCTGGTGGTGGGCCGCCTTTCGGCCCCTCCCAAGGCCGCCACGGAACGTCAGCCGTCACGGAGCCAGTCCTGAACCGTTGTAGACTTCCTACAACCTGACCCCGTGAGCTTGGTGCGGACAAACACCGCTGGATCACGAAGTAATTTGGAAAGCTGGTTACGTGCTTGCAATAGTCTGCCCTGGACAGGGCTCACAAACCCCGGGTTTTCTGGCCCCCTGGCTGGAACTGCCCCCGGTGGCAGGCCAACTGGCCTCCCTGAGCGACATCGCCGGTATCGACCTGATCGCTCACGGAACCACCTCCGACGAGGAAACCATCAAGGACACTGCCGTGGCGCAGCCCCTGATCGTTGCCGCCGGCCTCGTGGCTGCGGCCTCCCTCTTCGACGTCGAACTCAACTCGCTGCCCGTCATCCTGGCCGGGCACTCGGTCGGTGAAATCACTGCCTCCGCCCTGGCCGGCGTCCTGACCGAACAGGAAGCCATGACGTTCGTCCGCGAACGGGCCAACAGCATGGCGGCCGCAGCCTCCGCCACCCCCACCGGCATGAGCGCCGTGGTGGGCGGTGACCCTGCAGAGGTCCTGGCCGCCATCGAGGCGTCCGGCGCCACTCCCGCCAACGTCAACGGCGCGGGCCAGACCGTGGCGGCAGGAACCTTCGAGCAGCTGAAAGCCCTCGTGGACAACCCGCCCGCCAAGGCCCGGGTCATTCCGCTCAAGGTTGCGGGCGCCTTCCACACCAGCCACATGTCCCCTGCGGTCAGCACCCTGAAGGCCCTTGAGCCGCAGCTGAAGCCGCAGGCGCCGGCCGTTCCCCTGCTGTCCAACTACGACGGCGGTGAAGTTACCGACGGCCGCGCCGCCGTCGAAAGCCTGATTGCGCAGGTTTCACGCCCGGTGCGCTGGGACCTGTGCATGGAGGCCCTCGTCCAGCGCGGCGTGACCGGAGTTATCGAACTGGCTCCCGCCGGCACCCTTGCAGGCCTGGCTAAGCGCGGCATGCCCGGCGTCAAGACCGTTGCGGTGAAGACCCCAGACGACCTCTCTGCCGCCCTGGCGCTCTTTGCAGAACTGGAGGGCAACGCATGAGCGCTCCCACGCTGAAGCAGGCTCCCATCCAGGAACACACCCGCATCCTCGGCCTGGGCGCCTACCGGCCGGACGTCATCGTGACCAATGAGGACGTGTGCCAGTGGATTGACTCATCTGACGAGTGGATCCGCCAGCGGACGGGAATCGTCACGCGCCACCGCGCCAAGGCGGATGTGAGCGTCATTGACATGGCCGAGGGCGCTGCCCGTGAGGCGATGGAGAAGGCCGGGATCCAGGCTTCGGACCTCGGCGCCGTCATCGTTTCAACGGTGACCCACCCCTACGCCACTCCTTCCGCCGCAGCCAGCCTGGCTGACCGCCTGGGAGCCACGCCGGCACCGGCCTTCGATATTTCCGCGGCATGCGCCGGCTACTGCTACGGCATTGCCCAGGGTGACGCCCTGGTCCGGTCCGGAACGGCCAAGTACGTCCTGGTGGTCGGCGCGGAGAAGCTTTCCGACGTCATCGACAACCGTGAACGCACCATCTCCTTCCTGCTCGGCGACGGAGCAGGCGCCGTCGTCATCGGCCCCTCCGAAACGCCGGGCATCGCGCCCTCGGTCTGGGGCTCGGACGGCAGCAAGTGGGACGCGATCGGTATGACGCGCTCCATGCTGGATGTCCGGGACCTGGGCATGGCAGCCCGCCAGTCAGATTCCACCGGTGACCTGGCCCTCCTTGAGGAAGCCCAGGAACTGTACCCCACGCTGCGCCAGGACGGCCAGACCGTCTTCCGCTGGGCCGTCTGGGAAATGGCCAAGGTGGCGCAGCAGGCCCTTGAAGCCGCAGGCGTCGAAGCCGAAGACCTGGTGGCCTTCATCCCGCACCAGGCCAACATGCGCATCATCGATGAGATGGTGAAGAAGCTGAAGCTGCCGGAGACGGTTACAGTGGCACGGGACATTGCCGATGCCGGCAACACGTCCGCTGCATCCATCCCGCTGGCAACGCACCGGCTGCTGCAGGAAAACCCGGAGCTCAGCGGCGGGCTGGCCCTGCAGATCGGCTTCGGCGCCGGGCTGGTCTTCGGCGCACAGGTAGTTGTCCTTCCCTAGGAACGTCCCAAGGGGCCGCACCCGCGGCCTGAACCATTTCCGGCAGCCCCTGCCGGCAATACAAGAAAAGGAGCCATCAATGGCTAGCAACGAAGAGATCCTGGCCGGCCTGGCTGAAATCGTCAACGAGGAAACCGGCCTGGCCACTGAGGCTGTGGAGCTGGACAAGTCCTTCACCGAGGACCTGGACATCGACTCCATCTCCATGATGACCATCGTGGTGAACGCCGAAGAGAAGTTCGGCGTGCGCATCCCGGACGAAGAGGTCAAGAACCTCAAGACCGTTGGCGACGCTGTCAGCTTCATCGCCGGAGCCCAGGCCTAGTCCAGGGCTTCGCCGTCTGGCTTGGCAGGGCTGCCGGTCCGGATGACCGGACCGGCAGCCCTGCTGCATTTTCTCCACCCGGCCTGTGCCGGCCATCAACACGCGGGACCCTCCGGGAGACGGAGACGGATTCCCACCGAGGAAAGAGTGATCCCATGACACGCAAAGTAGTCATTACCGGTCTGGGCGCCACCACGCCCATCGGCGGCGACGTTCCCACCATGTGGAGCAACGCGCTCAAGGGGGTCTCCGGTGCCCGCACCCTGGAGGATGACTGGGTTGCCAAGTATGAGCTTCCCGTCCATTTTGCTGCACGCTGCAGCACCCCGGCCGTTGACGTGCTCAGCCGCGTCGAAGCCAAGCGGATGGACCCCTCCACCCAGTTCGGCGTCATCGCCGCCCGCGAGGCGTGGGCAGACTCCGGCATCACCGAGTTCGACAAGGACCGCCTGGCTGTCGCCTTCGCTACCGGCATCGGCGGCGTATGGACGCTGCTGGACGCCTGGGACACCCTGAAGGAAAAAGGCCCCCGCCGGGTCCTTCCCATGACCGTCCCCATGTTGATGCCCAACGGGGTTGCCGCGGCCGTCAGCCTGGACCTCGGTGCCCGGGCCGGCGCCCACACACCGGTGTCCGCCTGCGCCTCCGGCACCGAAGCCATGCACCTGGGCCTGGACCTGATCCGCTCCGGCAAGGCTGACGTGGTGATGTGCGGCGGCGCCGAGGCAGCCATCCACCCGATGCCCCTGGCCGCGTTCGCCTCCATGCAGGCGCTGTCCCGGCGCAACGACGAGCCCGAGCGCGCGTCACGGCCCTACGACACCGCCCGTGACGGCTTCGTCATGGGCGAGGGCGCAGGCGCCCTGGTCCTTGAAGCCGAGGAGCACGCCCTGGCCCGCGGCGCACGGATCTACGGCGAGCTCGCCGGCACGTCCGTCACCGCCGATGCCTACCACATCACCGCCCCGGACCCCGAGGGCCTGGGCGCCACCCGCGCACTCAAGGCCGCGATGTTCGACGGCCGGATCCAGCCGGAGGACGTGGTCCACGTCAACGCCCACGCCACCTCCACCCCAGTTGGCGACAAGCCCGAGTACACCGCCCTGCGCGCCGCCCTGGGCAACCACGTGGACAACGTGGCGGTCTCCGCCACGAAGTCGCAGATGGGCCACCTGCTGGGCGCTTCCGGTGCCGTTGAAGCCGTCCTCACCGTCCTGGCGGTTTACGATCGCAAGGCGCCGGTGACCATCAACCTCGAGAACCAGGACCCGGAGATCCCGCTCGACGTTGTGACCTCCGCGCGTGAGCTGCCTGCCGGGAACATCGTGGCGCTCAGCAACTCCTTCGGTTTCGGCGGCCACAACGCCGTCGTTGCCGTCCGCAGCGTCTGACACCACCCCGGTCTTGCCCGGAACAAGAGGAGGCCCCGCCGGTTGGCGGGGCCTCCTCTTTTGCTATGGAGTGGTATTCCGGTCCGGGGAACCGGAATGGGGTACGACGGCGGTCAGCCCACCTGGTGGAGCCAGCGCACGGGAGCGCCTTCCGCGGCGTGCCGGAAGGGTTCGAGCTCCTCGTCCCAGGCTTCACCGAGGGCAAGGGAGAGTTCATGGTAGACGGCAGCGGGGTCCCCGGCTCCGGACTCGTAGGCGTAGCGGATGCGGTCCTCGGACACCATGATGTTGCCGTGCACGTCCGTCACGGCGTGGAAAATCCCCAGCTCAGGCGTATGCGACCACCGCCCGCCGTCCACTCCCTGGCTCGGCTCCTCCGTCACTTCGAAACGGAGGTGCGCCCAGCCGCGCAGTGAGGACGCCAATTTAGCCCCGGTGCCGGGCGTCCCGGTCCAGGACAGCTCGGCACGGAACATTCCGGGCGCGGCAGGCTGAGGGGTCCACTCAAGGTCCGTGCGCTTGTCAACGACGGAACCGATAGCCCACTCAACATGAGGGCACAGGGCCGTAGGGGCCGAGTGAACGAAAAGCACACCGCGGGTCATTGCAACAGACATTCCATCCTCCATAGCTCTAGGTACGTCTTCCCCAACGACCTCTGCCTGGATGGAACCGCTGTGCCCTGCCTGCGGGACTTCCTGCCTGGTTATTCAGATATGAATGCTGCGCCCGGACTTGCCGCACCGCCTTCAGCCCAAGGGCTTCAAGCGGTACTTGAAAGTTGCCGGACGTGACTCTTATTGTGCCGTACCCTGCAGAATTACGCCAGTGCGATTAGCTTTCCGAAACTCAGGCCCGCGGGTGGGCCTGCTGGTAGCTTTTGCGCAGCCGGTCCACCGAAACATGTGTGTAGATCTGCGTCGTGGCCAGGCTGCTGTGGCCCAGGATCTCCTGCACCGCCCGCAGGTCGGCGCCGCCGTCCAGCAGGTGGGTTGCGGCGGAGTGGCGCAGGGCGTGGGGTCCCGAAGCCGAGGTATCCCCCAGCGCCTCCAGGAGCCGGTTGACCAGCTCCCGCACCTGCCGCTGGTCCACCCTGCCGCCGCGGGCGCCCAGGAACAGGGCGGGGCCGCTGTTCTCCCGGGCAAGCAGGGGCCGTCCACGGCGCAGCCAGTCATCCACCGCCATCGCGGCGGGAACGCCGTAGGGAACGGTCCGCTCCTTGTTGCCTTTGCCCAGCACCCGCAGTGTGCGCCGGTCCGGGTCCAGGTCATCGATGTCCAGCCCGGCAAGTTCCCCCACCCGCACGCCGGTGGCGTAGAGGAGTTCCACAATGGCGCGGTTGCGGACGGCCAAGGGCGCGCCGTCAGCCGCACTTTGCTCCAGCTGACCCAGTAGCCGGGTCAGCTGCGAACTCTGCAGGACACCGGGCAGGGACCGTTCCCGCTTGGGTGCCTTCAGCCGCAGGGCAGGATCCGCGGCGATCCGTTCTTCTCGCAAAGCCCACGCGGTGAAAGACCTTACCGTGGCCGACCGCCGGGCCAGGGTTGCGCGGGCGGCGCCGGACTGGCTCTGGACACCCAGCCAGCGGCGGAGCATGCCCAGTTCGAGATCCGGAAGCACGGAGGCACCTTCGGATGCGGCATGCGCCAGGAGACTGCGGACGTCGCCCAGGTAGGCGCGCCGCGTGTGGGCCGACACCGCACGCTCTCCGGACAGGTAGCCGGCGAACGCGTCCAGGGCGTCGCTGAGTCCCGGTGGCAGTTCCTCATTTTCCACTCCCTTACTGTCTCAGTTCCTGGTGCCGTACTGCAGGCTGACACGGTAACCGGCACCACTTTGTCTCCATCAGGGCCGCGCATCAGACGGAAGCCTTGCCTCTCTTCCAGCCGCCCCGTTCAGAGACGGCCAGGCCGAGCAGTCCGAGCCGGCCCAGGCCCGCGCGCACCGACTCCTGCCCCAGCCCCGCCACGGCCGAGAGCTTTTCGACCGAGGTGGTGGAGCGCAGCGGCAGCGCATCGAGCAGGATCAGGTCCTCAAGGGTCAGCCCGTCCTGGACCTGGGCACTGCCCTGCCGCTGTTCGGGCAGCGCGCTGCCGCTCGGGGATGCCAGTTCGGCAACTTCTGCGGCGTCGGTAACGCAAACTGCTCCCCCATCCCGCAGCAGGCGGTGGCAACCTGCGGAATTCGCGCTGTGCACCGATCCGGGTACAGCGCCGACCGCACGGCCGAGGGTTTCGGCGTGATGCGCGGTGTTCAGCGCTCCGGAGCGCCAGCGCGCCTCAACCACGACGGTGACGGCGGACAGTGCCGCAATCAGCCGGTTGCGCTGCAGGAACCGGTAGCGCGTGGGAGCTGACCCCGGCGGCACCTCCGCGAGGACAGCACCCTGGTTGCAGACAGCCCTCAGAAGGTCCTCATTGCCGGACGGATAGAACCTGTCCACGCCTCCTGCCATGACCGCGATGGTGGGAACAGCACCGGCTCCACCGGCGAGCGCTGCCCGGTGTGCATGGGCGTCGATCCCGTAGGCACCGCCGGACACCACGGTAAATCCGCGCTGGGCCAGCGAGTAGGCGAAGTCCCCCGTCACCGAGGCCCCGTAGCTGGTGCTGTCCCGGGACCCTACCAGTGCGACGCTGGTGTCCACCGCTGGCAGGGGCTGCTCCTGGCCGCGCCACCAGAGGCAGAGCGGCTCCTGAATCCCGAGGTCTGCCAACTGGCCCGGCCATAGCTCGTCGGACGGGATGATGAGCCGTCCGCCCAGGCGGGCCATGGTTGCGAGGTCCCGCTCCGGAGCCAGGTCCGGGATCCTCGGCTGCCACCGCTTGAGCGCAGCCGCCATGCCGGCCCAGCTGCTGGCGGCTCCGCTGTCCGCAAGGAGCGCCGTAATTTCGCGTTCCAGTTCCGGCCCTGCCTTTAACTCGCCGGTAGCGATGCCAAGGGCATCCACGGCTCCCGCCACCTGGACGAGCGCAAGCCCCGCGGCGTCCTGTGGCTCCATCAGCCGTGACAGTGCGGCGCGGGCCAGGCGGTCCTTATCCAGCGCTGCTTCCATCATGCCGCCACCGCCGCGGCCTGCCGCAGACCGAGCGCCTGTCCGACGTCGTCGGTGTCCGGCTTGTCCCGGTGGCCCAGATCCGCAAGCGTCCAGGCCAGGCGCAACACGCGGTCATAACCACGCGCGGTCAGGATGCCCCGCTCCAGGGAATGGTCCAAAATCCGGGTTGCCGCCGGGGCAAGCCGCAGTTCACCGCGCAGGATGCGGCCCGGCACCTGGGAGTTGGTCTCCAGCCCGAAGGGCTGCAGCCGCTCCGACTGGCGGAAGCGGGCATCCCGCACGCGTCCGGCTACGGCTGCCGAGTCCTCCTCGGCCCCGGACTGCCCGAACTCGGCAAGTGATACGCGTTCGACCTGCAGCTGGATGTCCACCCGGTCGAGCAGCGGCCCGGACATCCTGGCCAGGTACCGGCGGCGCATCATGGGTGTGCAGGTGCACTCGAGCCCCTTCCCGGAGGCCTTGCCGCAGGGGCAGGGATTGGCTGCGAGTACCAGCTGGAAGCGCGCAGGATAAGCCGCGGTCCCAGCCGATCTGTGGATGACCAGTTCACCGCTTTCCAGCGGCTGCCGCAGCGCGTCCAGGACCCGCCGCTCGTATTCGGGTGCCTCGTCCAGGAAGAGCACTCCGCGGTGGGCCCGCGAGGCTGCCCCGGGCCGCGGCAGCCCGGAACCTCCGCCGATGATGGCGGCAGCCGTTGCTGAATGGTGGGGGCTTTCGAAGGGCGGCCGCCGAAGCAGCTGGACCGTGGATGAGGGAAGTCCACAGAGGGAGTGGATGGCGGTGACCTCCATGGACTCATGGTCGCCAAGGTCCGGCAGCAGGCCGGGCAGCCGTTCGGCCAGCATCGTCTTACCGGCGCCGGGCGGCCCGGTCAGCAGCAGGTGGTGGGCACCGGCTGCTGCTACCTCCAGGGCACGGCGGGCGTCGCCCTGTCCGGACACGTCAGCCATGTCAGGGCAGGGCCCGGCCGTGGCGGAGGGGTCATTGCCACTGTCCTGGTCCTCGGGTTCGAAGTGGAGGGCGAGTTCCTGGGGATCTGCCCCGAAGTCCAGTGCCAGCCGGGCAAGGGTGCGGTAGCCCCGCACATGTGCCCCCGGAACCAGGGCGGCCTCGGCGAGGTTCGCCTGCGCCACCACGATGTCAGGGAATCCTGCCTTTACCGAGGCCATGACCGCAGGAAGGATTCCGCGGACCGGCCGGAGCCGGCCGTCAAGTCCCAGCTCTGCAATAAAGACCGTCCGGCCAGTGGGCCGGATGTCGTTGGCGGCGCGGAGCACGGCCATGGTCACGGCCAGGTCGAAGCCGGAACCGCGCTTGGGCAGCGACGCCGGAATCAGGTTGGCAGTGATCTTCCTGCGGCTGAGCGGGATTCCGGAGTTCCTGGCCGCGGACCTGATCCGCTCCCGTGCTTCGTTAAGTGAAGCATCGGGCAGCCCAAGGATGATGAAGGCCGGCAGGGTCTGTCCAATGTCGGCCTCGACCTCAACCATGTACCCATTCAGGCCCAGCAGTGCGATGGAATATGTACGGCCCAGTGCCATCACCCCACCCCCTTGAGGTGCTCCACCGTGGGCTGTCCTCCGCCGTCATCAACGACGGCAATCACGTCGACCCGCCGCAGCGGCATCCGCAATTCCCGGTCGCGGCACCATGCCGAGCCGAGGCGGTGCAGCCGGGCAAGCTTTTCCGGCCCCACCGCTTCGAACGGATGGCCGTAGTCAAGGGAACGCCGTGTTTTGACTTCGGCGATCACCAGGGCGTCGCCGTCCAGGGCAACGATGTCGATTTCACCCTCGGGGCAGCGCCAGTTGCGTTCCACCACCAGCATGCCCAGCGACTCCAGGTAACCGGCCGCGAGTTCCTCGCCGCGCCGGCCCAGCAGGTCTTTCGATCTCATGTTTCTACCTCCGTTAACCAGCCTGGGGCTGCGGAAGCAGTGACGGACAGCACAGCCCGCCGTATGTGCATACGGCGGGCTGTGAAGGGAAAGTGGCGCGGCGGCCCGAGAACTAGTTGCCCAGGTCCACGTCCTTCGGCATGGCCAGCTCTTCATTGCGCGGAAGTTCTTCCACGTTGACGTCCTTGAAGGTGAGGACCCGGACGCTCTTGACGAACCGGGCGGAGCGGTACACGTCCCACACCCAGGCGTCCTGCAGTGTCAGGTCGAAGTAGACCTCACCGTCTGCGCTGCGGGCCTGCAGATCCACGTGGTTGGCCAGGTAGAAGCGCCGTTCGGTCTCGACTACATAGCTGAACAGTCCGACGACGTCGCGGTATTCACGGTAGAGCTGGAGCTCCATGTCGGTTTCGTAGTTTTCAAGATCCTCAGCACTCATGCTTCCATCTTGCACCATGTCCGCCGTTGCGGCGCCCGGGCGGAGCAGGGATCAGCCCGCGGCGGATCCCTGCGGGCCGGACAGTTCATCGACGGAGAGTTCATCGACGGCACATTCCTCGTCAGTCACATCACCGTCCGCGGCTTCCCCGTCCCGGAGCTCCCCGCCGAGCAGGTTCCAGCTCACACGGTGGTAGGGGCTTGGGCCGGCAGCGCGCAGCTTGTCACGGTGCAGCGCCGTGGCGTAACCCTTGTTGATGTCCCAGCCAAAGTCCGGGTACTCGGCGTGCAGTTCCCGCATGGCCCTGTCCCGTTCCACCTTGGCGATAACACTCGCCGCCGCGACACTCAGGCATTGCATGTCGGCCTTGATTTTGGTGTGCACCGGGGCCTGGCAGCCAGCTTCAAGGGCAACAGGCTCAAAGAAGGACGGCTGCTCCGCCGGGGAAAGCCAGTTGTGGTTGCCGTCCAAAAGCACGAGGTCGGGTGTGATCCCCGCCGCGAGGACGGCATTCCAGGCCCGGGTTCCCGCCAGGCGCAGCGCGGCCATGATGCCGAACTCATCAATTTCCCGGGCGCTGGCATGGCCCACCGCCGAGGCGACGCTCCAGCGGCGGACCAGGGGATCGAGGCGTTCCCGTTCCGCCGGCGGCAGGAGCTTGCTGTCCCGCACCCCTGCAAGGCTGCGTTGGCGTTCCAGGTCGACGACGGCGATGCCAACGCTGACCGGCCCGGCCAGCGCCCCGCGGCCCACCTCGTCCATTCCCGCAAGGAAACGAACCCCCTGGGCCTTGAAGGTCCGCTCGTGCCGTAGCGTGGGTGCCTTGGCACGGCCGGCGGACACTTTCGTGGAGCCGGAACGGCTGCGGGCTGGAGCGGCCTTTGCCGGGTCAGCTTTGACTGCCGGGGACATATCAGGGAGCGGCCGGTACGTTCCGGAACACGTCCGGATAGTTGTGAAGGCTGGTTATCCGGTTCAGCGGCCACGCGATGACGGCCGCCTTGCCCTCGAGATCGTCAAGGTCGATGAATCCGCCGTCGGAATCCATATGCGCCCTCGAATCGGCGGAATGGTTCCGGTTGTCACCCATCACCCACACCTTTCCTTCGGGAACCACCACGTCGAAGTTCTGGACCTGCGGGACCTCGGCAGGGTTGACGTAGGGCTCGTCCACGGCAGTGCCGTTAATGGTCAGTTTACCGCCGGCGTCGCAGCAGGCCACGTGGTCGCCGGGCAGGCCTATGACCCTTTTGACGAGGTGCTGCTCGGAACCGTCCGGCAGCAGCCCTACGAACGTCAGCCCGTCCTGCACCCAGGTGAACGGCCCTTGTTCCTTCTCCTCAACCGGAGGGAGCCAGCCCTTGGTGTCGCGGAAGACCACAATGTCTCCGCGGCTGAGCGAGAAAGGCTCCGGCACCAGGAGGTTGACGAAGATGCGGTCGTCGATATCCAGGGTGTTCACCATGGACTCGGACGGGATGAAAAAAGCCCGGAAAAGGAAGGTCTTGATGAGGAAGGACAGCACGACGGCGATCACCACCACCGTGGCGACCTCCTTCAGCCATGCGAAGACCGGGCTGCCCACAGGTTTTGCGGCTGCCTTTGCAGCGGACCGGCTTTCCGCCGTTGCCGGAGCCGGCGTCTCCCCACCGGGGACGGCCCCGGCGGCGGCCTGGCCGGCCGAAGTATCAGAGGCGCCGTCGGGGCGCGGTTCCGGTGTCCGCGCGTGGTTCTCGGGCATCTACTGTCCGTTCTCTGTTATTGGTTCCGCCGCGTACGGGCGGGGTACTGGAGCAAATCTATCAAGGGGCCAGATGATCTGGACCGGGCGCCCGATAACGCGTTCCATCGGCACCATGCCGCCACCGGGAGCACCCAGCAGGCTCCGGGAATCGGCGGACAGCGAGCGGTGGTCTCCCATCAGCCACAGCCGCCCCTCGGGGATCACCGCGGTGAACTTCTGCGTGCTGGGGGCGTCGCCGCTGAAAACGTAGGGTTCTTCCAGCGCCTCGCCGTTCACCGTGATTTTTCCTGCCGCGTCGCAGCAGACCACGGTGTCGCCGGGGAGCCCGATGACGCGTTTGACGTAGGTGGTGTCGCTGCCGGCGAGGCCAAGCCACTGGGTGACGCCGGCTGCGGCATCCATGATTGGGCCCCTGCCGCTGCTGAGCGGCGCGAACGTACCCCTGCCGTCGAACACCACGACGTCGCCCCGGCGGATGGGTTCTGCCTCGAAGTCAGTCCGGGACACCAGGATCCGGTCGCCGCCTTCCAGCAGCGGCTCCATGGATTCGGACGGGATGAAGTAGACGTCGATCCAGAGTGACCGCACCACGCCGCTGACGGCGACGGCAAGGAGCAGTGCCAGGAACACAAAACGCCAGCCCATTTTTGTGGGCTGGCGTTTTGTCTGGTCCATGGTCCGTATCCTGGCGCTGGTGCTGATTGGCTCCGGCGCTGGCCGGATACGGCTGCGGCCCAGCCTGCGTATGTCCGAAAAGGACTTACTTGGCGGCGCTGAAGTCGCGCTTTTCCTTGATCTTTGCAGCCTTACCGCGCAGTGCACGCATGTAGTAAAGCTTGGCGCGGCGGACGTCGCCCTTGGTGACAACCTCGATCTTTTCGATGATCGGGGAGTGTACCGGGAAGGTACGCTCAACGCCGACACCGAAGGAGACCTTGCGGACCGTGAAGGTCTCGCGGACGCCGTCACCCTGGCGGCCCAGGACGAAGCCCTGGAATACCTGGACGCGGGAGTTCTTGCCTTCGATGATGTTCACGTGAACCTTGAGGGTGTCACCCGCGCGGAATTCGGGAACATCGGTGCGCAGCGAAGCTGCATCTACGGAATCGAGAATATGCATGATTGCACTCCTGGTGAACGCCACAGGTCATTCACTTTGGGTCACGGCAGCAGAGCCTGGCGCAGATAGCGCCGGAAATGCTGTCGAAAGCTAAGTAGTCCGGCCACCCCAATTGTTGACGGGGCCGGTTGTCAGGCTGTTGGCTTCGCTCCCCCTGTGGCAGGCGCTGGCCCAGCAGACACAAGGACTAATTTTGCCACAGCAGCGCCGTTACAGCCAATCCGCATCCTCGCCCGACAGACGGTACGGCACCGTCAGTCGCGTGCTTCGTCCGCCGCCCCTGCGCGGCGGACAAGCTTCCCGTCGACGACGTCGTACCCCAGGTCCTGCAGTTCGGTGCGGTCGGCACGCGGCAGCTTGCCGGCGTCGAACCCTTCGAGGAGGTCCGGGCGGCGCTGGGCCGTCCGGCGAAACTGTTCGTGCCGCCGCCACTGGGCAATCCTGCCGTGGTTGCCGCTCAGCAGCACCGGAGGCACTTCACGCTCCCGCCAGACGGAGGGCTTTGTGTAGACGGGGTACTCCAGCAGACCGTCCGAATGGGACTCCTCCACCAGCGATTCGGGGTTGCCCACGACGCCGGGAAGCAGCCGGCCGATGGCCTCGACCATCGCCAGGACAGCCACCTCCCCGCCGTTCAGGACATAGTCTCCAAGGCTGACGGGCCGGACATCGAAGTGCTCACGGGACCAGTCAATGACGCGTTCGTCGATGCCCTCGTACCGCCCGCACGCGAAGGCCAGGTGATCTTCTTCGGCCAGTTCGTAGGCAAGCGCCTGTGTGAAACGCTCCCCCGCCGGCGACGGGACGATCAGGACCGGCTTGCCGGCCCCTTCCGGACGGTCTCCGGCGATGGACGCAAGGGCCTGTGCCCAAGGCTCGGGCTTCATCACCATGCCGGCGCCGCCGCCGTAGGGAGTGTCATCCACCGTCCGGTGCCTGTCGGTGGTGAAAGTTCGCAGGTCATGGACCCGAAGATCCAGCAGGCCGTCCTGCCGGGCCTTTCCGATCAGCGAGAGTTCCAGCGGTGCCAGGTACTCCGGGAAAATGGTGACGACGTCGATCCGCATCTACGCCTTGCCTTCCTCACCGGGTGAGGCGGCGGCATCTTCGGAATTCAGTTCGAAGAGGCCGTCCGGCGGGGTGAGGAGGATGTATCCCTCCGCAATGTTCACTTCCGGGACGATCTGTTCCACGAACGGAACCAGGATTTCCCCGCCTTCCGGGGTGGTGACCATCAGCAGGTCCTGGGCGGGAGCGGTGTTCAGGGCGGCGACTTTGCCCACCACCTGGTCTCCTACGCGGGCTTCGAGGCCCACGAGTTCATGCTCGTACCAGCCTTCGTCGTCGTCCTCGTCCAGGTCCGCGGTTTCTATGAAGAGCTTGGCACCGCGCAGCGTCTCTGCGTGGTTACGGTCGGCCACCTCTTCGAATGCCAGGAGGAGAATGTCCTTGTTCCAGCGTGCGCTGGTCACCGTCAGCGGGCCGGAGGAAGCCGGCTCAACCACGAATTCGGTGCCGGGGACAAAGCGGTCCTCAGGAGCGTCTGTCAGGACCTGGACCGTGACTTCCCCGCGGATGCCGTGGGGTTTGCCGATGCGGGCCACCTGAAGCTGCATGTCTTCCTCTGTTCGGGTCGGTAAAGCGGGTGTTCTGGAAAAGACTCCGGCCCCTCCACCTGCAGGTGGAGGGGCCGGAGCAAAAACTGGTGTTGCCGTGCGCTCAGCGGCGGCGGTCGGTGTCGACGACGTCGACCCTTACCTGTTCGCCGCCGGCCAGTGCTGCGACGACGGTGCGCAGTGCGCGTGCCGTGCGGCCCTGGCGGCCGATCACCCGTCCGAGGTCATCCTGATGAACACGCACCTCGAGGGTGTCCCCGCGGCGGTTGCTCTTCGAGCTGACCTTGACGTCGTCCGGGGAATCAACGATCCCGCGGACCAGGTGCTCCAGCGCGTCTGCCAGCAATTTACTCAGCCTCGGTGGTCTCTGCTTCGGCTTCGGCCGGGGCCTCGGCGGCGTCCGACTTGGATGCCTTCTTGGTGATGGCTTCCGGGATGATCACGGAACCCTTTTCCGGGGCAACGAAGGCTTCCTTCTCAGACTTGGTCTTGAGGGTGCCTTCCTGGCCCGGCAGGCCCTTGAACTTCTGCCAGTCACCGGTGATCTTCAGGATCGCGGCAACCTGCTCGGACGGCTGGGCGCCGACGGACAGCCAGTACTGGGCACGCTCGGAGTTGACCTCGATGTACGAGGGCTCTTCGGTGGGGTGGTACTTGCCGATTTCCTCGATGGCGCGGCCGTCACGCTTGGTGCGTGAGTCCGCGACGACGATGCGGTAGTACGGGGCGCGCATCTTGCCGAGGCGCTTAAGGCGAATCTTTACGGCCACTTTTGTGGTCACTCCTGTTTCAGAAAAAGGGGGTGAGCCCGGTTTTCTGCACCCGTGGGGCGGGCCGTACTTGCGGGTTCGAAGGACAGGATCCGGACGCGGAGAGAGGGGCCACGCAGATCGAGTACCTGTTTATTGTGCCAGATGAGCGCCGCGATTTCGACTTGGCGCGGCGCGGGCCGCGGAAGGGGGTTGCAGGAAGGACGCCCCAGGACGGGCCGCGCCAACGGTTATGCGGACCAGACGTACAGTCCCGTCCGTTCTGAATCGTCGACGCCGCCGGCAAGTTCGGCCAGCTGCTGGACATACGCACGGGCCTGGTCAGCGCCGAACGGCATGTCCTCCTGTGCCGCCCACTGCTCGGCGACGTCGTCCAGGACGTTGCCTTCGCCTTCGGTTTCGTAGGTCAGCAGGTCGGCCAGCGCCCGGACCATGGCCGGGGGCACGGCAAGAAGGGAATCGCTGGTGACATCGACCATGGTCAGCTCGTAGTCTGCTCCCCCGGCGTGTACGGCCGTACCGGCCAGGTCCCCGAGCTGTTCCACCTCGTAGTCGGTGATGTCCGGGATGCGGACCCCCTGGCCGGCGGGGGCTCCCCCGCCTTCGTCCAAAAGACCGGCGCGCTTGAGCGCTGCATCATGGGTGGCGACAAAGATCTCGGTGAAGCCCATTGGGGTAACCTTCCGTCGAAAATGCGGCGGACGGGGCGGTCACCCGCACCGGCCTTTCGGTTTCAGCCTAGTACGGGGGCACCGGCGTCAGCGTACTGCCACCCGGATGTTGTTGCGCCACGGGTCCTCGAACCGCAGCTCGGCCCCGGTGTGGCGGGACGGAACCCCGGCGACTTTCAGGCGGTCAGCCAGCGCGCCGACGTCGTCACCGTTGGGCACTTCGATGAGCACCTCACCCAGGCCCAGCGTGTCCTTCCGGGGCCCGGCGCCCCGGCTGTTCCAGACGTTCATGGCCATGTGGTGGTGGTACCGGCCTGCAGAGACAAAGAGGGCCTGCCCGTGCCACCCCGCGGTCTTCTCGAAGCCGAGGATGCCAACGTAGAAGTTGCGGGCGGACTGCACGTCGCCCACCTGGAGGTGGACGTGGCCGACGCCGGCCGCGGTGGAGTGCTGCGCTTCCAGGGATTCCTCCGTGAGGTGCTGCTCGAGGTAACGCTGCGGCGGCAGTGCCAGGCTGTCCATCACCACGTCCGTCCCGTTCCAGGACCAGTTGCTGCGCGGCCGGTCCCAGTACAGCTCAATGCCGTTGCCTTCCGGGTCATTGAAATAGAAGGCCTCGCTGACGAGGTGGTCGGCGCTGCCGGTGAACGAATGCGGGTCGAAGCGGGCGGCGGTGGCGATGGTTGCAGCAAGGGAGGCCTGGTCCTCGAACAACAGCGCGGTATGGAAGAGGCCGGCCTCCCCCCTGCCCGGAAGGTTCAGTCCGGGAGCGGGTGCCAGGTGGACAAGCGGCTTCTGGCGGCGGCCGAGGTAGAGGCCGCCGTCCTGCTCGGCGACGACGTCGAGGCCGAGGGCGCGCTGGTAGTAGTCGGTCATGACCTTCATGTCACCGACCTTGAGCATCACGGTGCCCATGGTGAGGTCGGCGGGAAGAAGATCCTGGCTGGTGGCTTCTGCGGTCATTGAGTGCTCCCTGTGCTGGGGCCGAACTGAGGGAACGGCCTGTCACAGTTAAAATTACTTGAACCTTCAATTTATTCCAAGTACTTTTCTATGGTCCGCGGGTGATGATGCGGCCTCCCAGCACCACGTGGGAAAGATCCCGGACAGCTTCCGGCCGGGTGCGCGGATCCTCCCGGCAGAGAACGACGTCGGCACGCGCCCCCTCAGCCACGCCGTCGGCTCCGAGCCACTCCCGCGCCGCCCAGCAGGCAGCGTCCAGCGCAGCCGCCATGGGCAGGCCTGCCTGGTGCAGGGCAAGGATCTCGTCGGCGATCCTGCCGTGCCTGATGACGCTGCCGGCGTCGGTACCTGCGTAAATCCTCACGCCGGCGTCGTAAGCCTCACCCACCCGCTCCAGGCGCCGCTCCCACAGGGCCATCATGTGCGCCGCGTAGCGCGGGAATTTGTGCTGTGCCTGCGCAGCAATGTCGGGGAACGTGGCGATGTTGACCAGGGTAGGGACGATGGGCACGCCCTGTTCCGCAAAACGGGGAAGGTGCCGCGGCAGGAGCCCGGTGGCGTGCTCGATGCAGTCAATGCCCGCATCCAGCATCTGGTCAAGGGTGTCTTCGGCGAAGCAGTGCGCAGTAACGCGGGCGCCCTCGTCATGGGCGGCCCGGACGGCGTCACGGACGACGCCGGCCGGAAACGAGGGTGCCAGGTCGCCGGCTCCGCGGTCGATCCAGTCCCCGACGAGCTTGACCCAGCCGTCGCCGTCGCGGGCCTGTTTGCGCACGGCCTCCACCAGGTCCTCCGGTTCCACCTCGTCCGCGAAGCCGCGGAGGTACCGGCGTGTGCGGGCCACATGGCGTCCGGCCCGGATCAGCACCGGGAAGTCCCGGCCGCCCTGCATCCACCGGGTGTCGGCCGGTGAGCCGGCATCACGCACCAGCAGCGTTCCGGCAGCCAGGTCCGCCCGGGCCTGGCCCGCCGCGGCGTCGGAATCCACC
Organism: Arthrobacter sp. Y3221087; assembly: GCF_059089905.1. Lineage (NCBI taxonomy): Bacteria > Bacillati > Actinomycetota > Actinomycetes > Micrococcales > Micrococcaceae > Arthrobacter > Arthrobacter sp. Y3221087. The sequence goes on along the minus strand of NZ_JBNHFE010000001.1, from coordinate 1,529,288 downwards.
GGACCCTCCGGCCCCAGCCCGATATGGCAGTGGGCATCCACCAGGCCGGGCAGCACCCACCCGTCCAGCACCCGGTCCGGAGCCTGCTGCGGGCGGATAAACGTCAGCACCCCGTCCACGGACCACAGGCCCCGGTGTTCGCTGGCCGGCCCGGTCAGCACAGGGCCGCTGAATTCTATGATTTCCGGCATCGGACTCCCTTTTCGCCGCCAGTCATGCTAGCACCGGCAGTCGTGGCAAGGATCTGCGAAGCGGCTGTGGTAGCTTCGTTCCTGACCACACGGGGGCCCCTGCAGGGGCTGAGATCGGGCTGAGGCAGCCTGCGACCGTCGAACCTGTCCGGGTAATGCCGGCGAAGGAAGTGAGTATTCCTTGAGTACACCAAATGAACAGCGGAGCCCTGCCCAAAACCAGTCCGGGAGCGCACTGCCGGACGGAAAGCCAGGGGCACCTGCCACCCGGTCACTGGCATCGCATGCGCTGGCCTTCATCGAAGATGGCGAATCCGGCATCCGGGTCCCGGTGACGGAAATCTCCCTGGAACCGTCCCCCAATGGAGAGGCGAACCCGCCCTTCCGCACCTACCGGACCGCCGGACCGGGCAGTGATCCGGTAATGGGGCTGCCGCCTTTCCGGGCAGCATGGATCGCGGAGAGGGGAGACACCGAGGCGTACAGCGGCAGGGGCAGGAACCTGCTCGACGACGGCCGCTCGGCTGTCCGCCGCGGCGCCGCGTCAGCCGAGTGGAAGGGCGCGCAGCCGGTGCCCCGCCGCGCCGTCGTGGGACGGACCGTGACCCAGATGCACTATGCCAGGCAGGGCATCATCACCCCTGAGATGCGCTTCGTGGCCCTGCGCGAAAACTGCGACGTGGAGCTGGTCCGCAGCGAGCTGGCGGCGGGCCGCGCCATCATCCCCAGCAACATCAACCACCCCGAGTCGGAGCCGATGATCATCGGCAAGGCATTCCTGGTGAAGATTAACGCCAACATCGGCAACTCCGCTGTCACCAGTTCCATCGCGGAAGAGGTGGACAAGCTGCAGTGGGCCACGCAGTGGGGCGCGGACACCGTGATGGACCTCTCCACCGGCGATGACATCCACACCACGCGGGAATGGATCATCCGGAACTCCCCCGTGCCGATCGGTACCGTGCCCATCTACCAGGCGCTGGAGAAGGTCAATGGCGAAGCCCACAAGCTGACCTGGGAGATCTTCCGCGACACCGTCATTGAGCAGTGCGAGCAGGGCGTGGACTACATGACGGTGCACGCCGGCGTCCTCCTGCGCTACGTGCCGCTGACAGCAAACCGGGTCACGGGCATCGTGTCGCGCGGCGGCTCCATCATGGCCGGCTGGTGCCTGGCCCACCACCAGGAGAATTTCCTCTACACGCACTTCGACGAGCTGTGTGAAATCTTCGCCAAATACGACGTCGCGTTTTCCCTTGGGGACGGGCTGCGGCCGGGCGCCACGGCGGACGCGAACGACGCCGCCCAGTTCGCGGAGCTGGACACGCTCGCGGAACTCACCCTGCGGGCCTGGGAATACGACGTCCAGGTGATGGTGGAAGGTCCCGGGCACATCCCCTTCCACCTGGTCCGTGAAAACGTGGAGCGCCAGCAGGAGCTGTGCAAGGGTGCGCCCTTCTACACCCTGGGTCCCCTGGTTACCGACGTGGCACCCGGCTACGACCACATCACCTCAGCCATCGGCGCTACGGAAATCGCCCGCTACGGCACGGCGATGCTCTGCTACGTGACACCGAAGGAACACCTCGGCCTGCCCAACAAGGACGACGTCAAGACGGGGGTCATCACCTACAAAATCGCAGCGCACGCTGCGGACCTGGCCAAGGGCCACCCCGGCGCGCACGAACGCGATGACGCCCTGTCCAAGGCACGCTTTGAATTCCGCTGGCGCGACCAGTTCGCCCTGTCACTGGATCCGGTGACCGCCGAGGCCTTCCATGACGAGACGCTGCCAGCGGAGCCGGCCAAGACGGCCCATTTCTGCTCCATGTGCGGGCCCAAGTTCTGCTCCATGCGGATCAGCCAGGATATCCGGGACGAATACGGAACCGCGGAAGCACAGGCGGCCCTTGCCGACCGGGCCACGGGGATGCGGGAGAAGAGCCAGGAATTCCTGGCATCGGGCGGCAAGGTCTACCTGCCGGAACCGCGGCTGCCCGAGACGGTTTCCACGTAGAAGCCTTCCCCTTCGTCCGGCTGGCAATTGGGGGCCGGCCGGACGGAGGGGAAGCCCGGGCGGTCCGTCAGGACGCGCGGGCGGACCGGGCCCTGCTGATGTCGCTGATAAAGGACCGGACGGCCCGGTCGCCGTCGGGGGAATCATGCGGCCGGTGCCCGCCGGCAGCGGTGCGGTGCACGGCTCCGGTTTCGCGGAGGTAGCCGGCAATTTCCTCATACAGGGGTTCCCATCCGCCGGTCAGGACCAGGGTGGGGACCCCGGGAACAATGTGCAGCGGCGCCTCCCAGGAGGGCGCCTGCAGCCGCAGTCGCCGGGCGGACCGCTTCTCCTCCGCGGTGGCCGGTTCCTGCAGGTCGGTGGCATAGACCCGCCGCACGAACTCGCGCTGGAAGTCTTCGTCGCTGAGCTGGTGCCGGACCTCGAACAAGGGCTGCATGAGGCCGATGTGGGCCGCCGTGGCCGGCAGTTCCGCCGTCAGCGACAGGCATGCCGGTTCCACGAGGGTCAGCGAATAGACGAGATCGGGCCGTTCCACGGCAGCCATCATGGCCGCGATGGCACCCTGGGCGTGGGCCACGACGTGGCCGCCGGCGGCGCCGCGCCCATCATCAGCGAGCGACCGCAACACGATGGCGGTATCCGCGGCGAACGAGGACTCCACCGGTTCGGCGACCGGATCGAAACCGTGGCGGCGCAGGAACAGAGCGTCGTAGGACAGTGCCATGCCATGCTGGCGCGGCCATGCTGCGGCACCGTAACTTCCGGCGCCGTGCACGAACACTACCCTCTGCTTGAACATGTCCCAACCCTATTCCACGGCACAGACTTCCCCGGGAACCGCCCCAGCGACCAGCATTCGGCGCCCGGCAGGGCGTTGCGGGAGTATCCCCTGCTGGTCAGCCCGGCGGAAGCCCCTACTTGCCGAGGAACTTGTCGAAGCCCTTGGGCAGGTTCAACTGGGACGGGTCGAAGTCGCCGGACTGCTGGCCGAAGGCAGCGCCGGTCGGGAGCGCCTTGGCGGCGTTAGCCCGGCGTGCCTCGGCTTCCTTCCGCTCCTGGGCGGCCTTGGCCGGATTGCCGGACTTTGCCTTCTTCTTCGGCGCGCTCTTGGCGTTCTTCCGCGCCCCGCCGCCGGCGCCGGGAAGACCAGGCATGCCCGGCATCCCCGGCATGCCACCCTGGGCCATCTTCTTCATCATCTTCTGGGCCTGGGCAAAGCGCTCCAGCAGGCCGTTGACCTCGGAAACGTGGACACCGGAACCGCGGGCGATACGGGCGCGGCGCGAGCCGTTGATGATCTTGGGGGCCAGGCGCTCGTGCGGTGTCATGGAGCGGACGATCGCTTCCACGCGGTCGATCTCGCGCTCGTCGAACTGCTCCAGCTGCTGGCGGATGTTCTGGGCACCCGGCATCATCATGAGCATTTTCTTCATCGATCCCATGTTGCGGATCTGCTGCATCTGGGCGAGGAAGTCCTCCAGGGTGAAGTCTTCCTGGTCGGCGAATTTCTTCGCCATCCGGGCAGCTTCTTCCTTGTCCCAGGACTTCTCGGCCTGCTCGATGAGCGTGAGGACATCGCCCATGTCCAGGATGCGCGAGGCCATCCGGTCCGGATGGAACAGCTCGAAGTCGTCCAGTCCTTCACCCGTGGAGGCGAACATGACCGGCTTGCCGGTGACCGACGCGACGGAAAGCGCGGCACCGCCGCGGGCGTCGCCGTCGAGCTTGGACAGGACGATGCCGGTGAAGTTCACGCCCTCGTCGAAGGCGAGCGCCGTGTTCACCGCGTCCTGGCCGATCATGGAGTCGATGACGAACAGCACTTCGTTCGGCACGATGGCGCGGCGGATCTGGCGCGCCTGCTCCATCATGTCGGCGTCGACGCCGAGCCGGCCGGCGGTGTCGACGATGACGACGTCGTGCAGCTTCTGGCGGGCTTCCTCGACGCCGGCGCGGGCCACTTCCACGGGATCGCCCGCGGGCCGGTCGAGTTCGGTGGAGGTGGCACCCGGGTGCGGAGCGAAGACGGGTACCTTGGCCCGCTCGCCCACCACCTGCAACTGGGTGACGGCGTTGGGGCGCTGGAGGTCGCAGGCCACCAGGATGGGGCTGTGGCCCTGGGCCTTGAGCCACTTGGAGAGCTTGCCGGCGAGGGTGGTCTTACCGGCGCCCTGGAGGCCGGCCAGCATGATGATGGTGGGGCCGCTCTTGGCGAGGCGGATGCGCCGGGTCTCGCCGCCCAGGATCTCCTGCAGTTCCTCGTTGACGATCTTGACGATCTGCTGGCTCGGGTTCAGCGCTGCCGACACCTCGGCGCCGAGGGCGCGTTCGCGGACCCGGCCGGTGAATTCACGCACCACGGGAACGGCAACGTCCGCGTCCAGGAGGGCACGGCGGATCTCACGGACTGTGGCATCGACGTCCGCCTCAGTGAGGCGGCCCTTGCCGCGGAGATTCTTGAAGGTTGCTGTCAACCGGTCAGACAGAGAATTGAACACGCGCCGCGCACTTCTTTCAGGAGATGATCGGGACTCGACTATCTAGGGTACCAAGTCGGGCCCGGCAGATGGCATGCTGGCAAAATGACGAGCCAAACAACTGTAAAAACCCTGCTCATCCTCGGCGCCTCGGGGGATCTGACCGGCCGGCTGCTCCTTCCCGGCCTGGCGCGCCTGGTGGCAAGGGGACGCGGGGCCGGGCTCCGGCTTGTCGGGGCAGGGTCGGACCCCTGGACGCCGGAGCAGTGGCGGGAACGCGTGCAGTCATCCTCCACTGCGGCGGCCGAGGCTGCCGGGGCCGACGGCCGGGATGCTCTGAAGTCGCTGGAAAAGGAGACCGTCTACCACCAGCTGGATGTCACCGCCGGTGGTGCCCTTGCGGCGTTACTGAACAGCCTCGAGGGACCGGTGGCAGTGTACTTCGCACTCCCTCCGAAGATCAGCCAGCTTGCCTGCGAATCCCTGCGGCCGGAGGACGTTCCGACCGGGACCCGGCTGGTGATGGAGAAGCCGTTCGGTTCAAGCGAGGAGTCCGCACGCTCCCTCAACCAAACCCTGGTGCGGCTCGTCCCCGAGGACCATATCCACCGCGTGGACCATTTCCTCGGCAAGGCCACCGTGCTGAACATCCTGGGGCTGCGCTTCGCGAACAACTTCCTGGAGCCGGTCTGGAACCGGCACCACGTCGAAAAGGTGGAAATCATCTTCGATGAGGACCTCGCCCTGGAGGGGCGCGCCCGCTACTACGACGGCGCCGGCGCCCTCCGGGACATGATCCAGAGCCACCTCCTGCAGATCATGGCACTGATGGCCATCGAACCTCCCGCCACCATCCGCGAGCGCGACCTGCGGGACGCCATCTCCGCGGTCCTGCGTGCCAGCAGCGTCAACACCCCTTTGGCCGCCTGCACCCGGCGGGCACGCTACACGGCCGGAACTGTGGCGGGGAAGAACGTCCCCGACTATGCCAGGGAAGAGGGCGTGGACCCGAAGCGCGGGACCGAAACGCTCGCCGAGATCGAGGTCGGGATCGACAACTGGCGGTGGAAGGATGTTCCCTTCATCCTCCGTTCGGGCAAGGCCCTGGGTGCCAAACGGAAGGAGGCAATTGTCACGTTCCGGCCGGTACCGCACCTTCCCGCGGGCTTCACGGGTGTCGACTCCCCCAACCAGCTGCGGATTGGGTTCGGCCCCGACACCCTGCAGTTCGACGTGGACGTGAACGGCCCGGGCGATATTTTCAGCCTCAGCCGGGCGACCCTCGAAACCGAACTCAGCGCCTCGGACCTGCTCCCCTACGGGGAAGTCCTCGAAGGGGTCCTGGCCGGTGATCCGCTGCTCTCGGTCCGGGGCGACACGGCAGAGGAATGCTGGCGGATTGTTGAACCGGTGCTCACGGCGTGGCAGCAGGACGCGTTGCTGCTGGAGGAGTACGACGCCGGTTCGGCCGGCCCAACCGCCTGGCCCACCACCGGACGCCGCGGGTAGGCCGCAGGCCGTCCGGGACCTGCCCCTGCGTGCCTCCCGGCACAGCAGCTTCCCGGCACAGCAGCTTCCCGGCACAGCAAAGGCGGGCGGGATGCCTTCCGGTATGCCGCCCGCCTGCTGCTTACTGACCGCCCTGCCCTAGATTGCGGCTACTCCGCGTTCGCCCGTCCGGACCCGGACTGCTTCGAAGACGTCCACTGTCCAGACCTTGCCGTCCCCGGCGCGGCCGGTGTTGGAGCTGGCGATGATCACGTCCAGGATGTCGTCCGCCTGCTCGTCCGTGGCCAGCACCTCCACCCGGATCTTGGGCAGGAGGTCCACGTTGTACTCCGCTCCGCGGTAGACCTCCGTGTAGCCGCGCTGCCGGCCGTAACCGCTGGCTGCGCTGACCGTCAGGCCCTGTACGCCGTAGGCTTCCAGTCCTTCCCGGATTGCTTCGAGCTTTTCCGGCCTGACGATTGCAGTGATCAGTTTCATGCCCCCACGCTTTCCTTACCTGTTGCTGATTCGTTCTGCTGTGCAGCCTTTGCCGGCTGGGCCGCGGAGTCCTGCTGGCCCTTGCCCGTGATCATGTCATGCAGCGGCTGGAAGGATCCGCCGTGGCCGCCCACACCGAACTCGTAAGCCGTTTCGGCGTGCAGGCTGAGGTCCACGCCCACGGTTTCCTGTTCCTGCGAGACCCGGAAGCCCATGGTCTTGTGGATGGCAAGGGCGATGATGAGCGTCAGGATTGCCGAGTAGGCGATGGCGATGCCGGCGGCTGCGAGCTGGGCCCACATCTGGGTCATGCCGCCGCCGTAGAAGAGGCCGCCGCCCACCCCGTCGGTGGGAAGTGCGATGAAGCCCAGGGCCACAGTGCCGATGATGCCGGACACGAGGTGCACGCCGACGACGTCGAGCGAGTCATCGAAGCCCCAGCGGAACTTCAGGCCGACCGCGAGGGCGGAGGCCACACCGGCCACGACGCCGAGGCCGAGGGCACCCACGGGGCTGACGTTGGCGCAGGCCGGGGTAATGGCAACCAGGCCGGCAACCACGCCGGAGGCGGCACCGAGTGAAGTGGGGTGTCCGTCACGGATGCGTTCGGTGACGAGCCAGCCCAGCATTGCGGCGGCGGGAGCGGCGAGGGTGTTGACCCAGATCAGGCCGCCCTGTTCTGCGGAAGAGGCGAGGCCGCCGTTGAACCCGAACCAGCCGAACCACAGGATGGCAGCGCCGAGCATGACGAACGGGATGTTGTGCGGGCGGTGGTTGGGGTCCTTGCCGAAGCCCTTGCGGTTGCCGATGATGAGGACCAGGATCAGGGCCGCCACGCCGGCGTTGATGTGGACCACGGTTCCGCCTGCGAAGTCGATGGCCGGGCCGAGCGCCTGGCCGATGGCGCCTTCCTCACCGAAGAGGCCGCCACCCCACACCATGTAGGCAAGGGGGCAGTACACCAGCGTGACCCAGACCGGCACGAAGACGCTCCAGGCGCCGAACTTGGCGCGGTCGGCGATCGCGCCGCTGATCAGGGCCACGGTGATGATGGCGAAGGTTGCCCCGTAGCCGACAAGGATGAGGCCTTCGGGCGAATCCGCCGTGTTGACTCCCTCGAGGCCGAAGTTCGCGAACGGGTTCCCGACGATCTGGAGGAAGCCGTCACCGCCCGTCATGGAGTAGCCCCACAGGACCCACACAACGCTCACGATGCCGATGGAGATGAAGCTCATCATCATCATGTTCAGTGCTGCCTTGGCGCGGGTCATGCCGCCGTAGAAAAATGCCAGACCCGGTGTCATGAGCAGCACGAGCGCTGCCGCCACCATGAGCCATACGTGACCTGCGGTAAGTTCCATGGTGCACGTCCTCTCTCATCCGAATGTTGCGGAGTTCTCCGCCTGCCAACGCCGTTTGCGTCCTGTAAAAAGTGTGTCGGCGGCGTGTTTCGCCCGGAGAGGATTTAGATTGCCGGTCTGTTACAAGAACCTCTAGGAAGTAAATGGTGCATATCCGGGTTGTTACGGTTGTGTTTCACCACCCCAGCCGCATCCCGGCCACCCACTGTGCAAGGAACTTCGCTTCATGACTGCAGCACCCCGCGTCAGCGGTGCCACATCAAGGATCTTGGCCCGGCTTCGGCCAGGGAGGGACAAGCTCCCGCGCGATATCAAGGTGATGCTGGTTGCGGCGTTCCTGATCGCGCTTGGATTCGGGCTTGTTGCGCCCGTATTGCCGCAGTTCGCCACAACCTTCGGGGTGGGAAACACCGAGGCTGCGGTGATCGTGGCCATCTTCGCCTTCATGCGGCTGGTCTTTGCGCCGGCGGGGGGCACGCTGATCGGCCGGCTGGGTGAACGGCCGGTCTACGTGGCGGGGCTGCTGATCGTGGCGGCCTCCACGGCAGCATGCGCCTTCGCCGGGAACTATTGGCAGTTGCTGCTCTTCCGCGGCCTGGGCGGTGCCGGATCGGTCATGTTCACCGTCGCCTCCATGGCGCTGGTGGTGCGCCTGGCCCCGCCGGAGAGCCGCGGCCGGGTATCAGGGGCTTACGCATCCGCGTTCCTGGTCGGCAACGTCTGCGGGCCCATCGTGGGCGGCCTGCTGGCCGGGTTCGGCCTCCGCATCCCGTTCCTGGCCTATGCCGCCGCCCTGGTGGTGGCCGCCGTCGTGGTCCAAACCCAGCTGAGCCACCAGCGCCGCGGGTCAACGGATGGGCGGACGAAGGCCCCGGACATGCAGTTCGGCGAAGCCCTGGCTACTGGGGCCTACCGGTCGGCGCTGTTTTCCAGCTTTGCCAACGGGTGGGCGACGTTTGGGGTGCGGATGGCCACGGTTCCGCTGTTTGCGGCTGCTGCCTTTGGTTCCGGACCGGAAGCTGCGGGCCTGGCCCTGGCTGTCTTCGCCGGTGGAAATGCGCTGGCCCTGACCTTCTCGGGGCGCCTGGCCGACACGCTAGGGCGCAAGCCGATGATGATCTGGGGCTTGCTCGTGGCGGGCCTGGCCACCGCGGGCATCGGCTTCACCCAGGACCTGTGGTGGTTCCTGGCCGCCTCGGCGCTGGCCGGGATCGGGTCGGGTCTGTTCGGCCCCGCACAGCAGGCTGCCGTTGCGGACGTGATCGGCAACGGGCGCTCCGGCGGCAAGGTGCTTGCGGTCTACCAGATGGCATCCGACGTCGGTGCGATCGTGGGGCCGGTCCTGGCCGGAGTGCTGGCTGACCGGCTGGGCTTCGGCTGGGCTTTCGGCGCCACCGGCGGCATCATGCTGGTGGCGGCCTGCACTTGGCTGGCAACCCGCGAAACGCTGCGGCAGGCGAAGCCTTAAAAGCCGGGAGCCGGCACCCGGCCTGGTAAAGGACCGGGTGCCGGCTCCGGATGCCCTAGTTCAGAAGCGCGTCAACGAAGCCTTCGGCTTCGAACGGGGCGAGGTCGTCCGCCCCTTCACCCAGGCCGATCAACTTCACGGGAACGCCAAGGCTCTTCTGGATGGCGACGACGATGCCGCCCTTGGCCGTTCCGTCCAGCTTGGTCAGGACGATGCCGGTGATGTTGACCACCTCCGAGAAGACCCGCGCCTGGTTCAGGCCGTTCTGGCCGGTGGTTGCATCCAGGACCAGCAGGACCTCGTCCACCTCGGCAAGCTTTTCCACCACGCGCTTGACCTTGCCGAGCTCGTCCATGAGGCCCACCTTGTTCTGGAGGCGGCCCGCGGTATCGATCATGACCACGTCGACTTCCTGGTCGATGCCGGCCTTGACAGCCTCGTAGGCAACGGAGGCCGGGTCGGCGCCGTCGATGTCCGACTTCACCGTGGGAACCCCCACCCGCTGGCCCCAGGTTGCCAGCTGCTCGGCGGCAGCGGCGCGGAAGGTGTCCGCGGCTCCCAGCAGGACGTCCTTGTCTTCGGCGACCAGCACGCGGGCGAGCTTGCCCACCGTGGTGGTCTTGCCCACGCCGTTGACGCCCACCACCATCATGACGGCCGGCTTGTCGGCGTGCCGCTGGACGTTGAGGCTGCGGTCCATCGTGGGATCCACGAGTTTGATGAGTTCTTCCCGCAGCAGCGCCTTGACCTGCTCAGGTGTCCGGGTGCCCAGCACCTTGACCCGCTCGCGCAGGGCGTCCACCAGTTGCATGGTGGGTTCGGTGCCAAGGTCTGCCAGCAGCAGCGTTTCCTCGACCTCGTCCCAGACGTTCTCGTCGATCTTGTCGCTGGAGAGCAGGGCCAGCAGGCCTTTGCCCATGATGTTGTTGGAGCGGACAAGCCGCTCCCGCAGGCGGACCAGGCGGCCGGCGACGGGCAGCGGGGTTTCCACCGGGATGACTTCCAGCCCGGCCGCATCATCGGGAACCGGGGTGGTGTCCAGGTCCTCGACTTCGACCCCGGCCGGCGCCTTCCGGTCCACCGCCGGCGCCGGGCGTTCATCGACGAGGGTGCTGCCGCCGGACTGCACTTCGGGGTCGTTTGCATCACGGGTGCCCGGGTACTGGGTGATGTTCTTCCGAGTCTTCAGCAGGACAGGAATCAGCCCGCCGATAACCGCCAGGGCAGCAACAATGGACAGAATAATGGGAAGGATGTCATTCACTCCCCTAGCTTCTCACAAGGAAGCGGGCGCCCTTGGCGGCTCCGCGGCGACTGGCCTGCTGCGACGAGGCCCGGACCGCGCTACGCGTCGGCCCCCAGCCGCTGGCTGATGACGGTGGAGACGCCGTCGCCCCGCATAGTGACGCCGTACAGGGCATCAGCGACCTCCATGGTGCGCTTCTGGTGGGTGATGACAATGAGCTGGCTGGACTCCCGGAGTTCCTCGAAGATGGTGATGAGCCTGCCCAGGTTGGTGTCGTCAAGGGCGGCCTCCACTTCGTCCATCACGTAGAAGGGTGAGGGGCGGGCCTTGAAGATCGCCACCAGCAGGGCAACGGCGGTGAGGGACCGTTCTCCGCCGGAGAGCAGTGACAGCCGCTTGATCTTCTTGCCTGCCGGGCGCGCCTCGACGTCGATGCCGGTGGTGAGCATGTCCGAAGGGTCGGTGAGGACCAGCCGTCCCTCGCCGCCGGGAAAGAGCCGTTCGAAGACCCTGACGAACTGCGCCGAGGTGTCCTCGAACGCCTCGGTGAAGACGCGCTGGACGCGAAGGTCCACTTCCTTGATGATGTCCAGCAGGTCCTTGCGACTTGCCTTCAGGTCCTCAAGCTGGGTGCTGAGGAACTGGTGGCGTTCCTCCAGGGCCGCGAACTCCTCGAGTGCCAGCGGGTTTACCTTGCCCAGGCTGGCGAGGTCGCGTTCGGCTTTCCGGAGCCGCTTTTCCTGCTCTGGCCGGTCGAAAGGTTTTCCTTCCCGGATTTCTTCCCCACCGGCGTCCACGGGGGCGCGCAGGGAAGCCCATTTGTCCCCGCTCTCCTCTGCGGGAACCGGCACCGGCACGTGCGGCCCGTAGTCGCTGACCAGGGCGTCCGGAGTGATGCCGAGTTCATCCACCGAGCGGGTTTCCAGCGCCTCGATCTGTGCACGCTGCCGGGCGCGGGCCAGCTCGTCGCGGTGCACGTTGTCAGTAAGCTCGGCGAGTTCCCGGGCCAGCGCATCATTGGTACTCCTGACGTCCTTCAGGCCCTGCTCGCGCAGCTCACGGTTCTCTTCGGCGCGGTCCCGTTCAGTTGCGGCAATCGCGACGGAAACATCCACGTGGCGGAGCCCGGCCTCGACTGCGGCCACGACTGCCGCTGCCCGCCGGGCCTGGACACGCCTGCGCCTGGCGCGTTCGGCTGCTTCCTCCCGGGCCCGGCGCTCAGTGGCAGCCGCGCGTTCCAGCGATGCGACGCGGTTCCGGGTGGCGGACAGTTGCTCTTCGGCGCTGCGCAACGCCAGCCTCGCCTCCACCTCGGCGGCCCGGGCGGCGGATGCCTCGCGGGCGAGGGCGTCACGGTGTTCGGTGGACGGTTCCTGCTCCGCCGGTGCCTCCTGGGCCGCGGCAAGGCGGGCGGCGACGGCCGTGAGTGCTTCCTGTTCCGCCGCAACGTTGGCTTCGGCCCTGGCGAGCGACGCGGCAAGCCGGTCACTTTCGCCGGCGGCGCTGCGGAGGACGGAGTTGAGGTGGCCCAGCCGTTCCGCCACGGCGGCAAGCCGGGCATCCGACTCGTGCAGCCGGTCGAGGGCGGCGTCGGCCCGTTCCTGTGCTTCGGCGCGCCGCGCTTCGGCGCGGGCCAGGGCGAACCTGTTCTGCTCGATGGCCGCCGTCACGGCCGAAAGCTGCTGTGCGGCGTCGTCGACGGCGGCCTGGACCTCCAGCAGCGACGGCGCCTTGGCTGAGCCTCCCGTGGCAGAGACGGAGGTGAGGATGTCACCGGCCCGGGTCACGGCAGTGATCTGCGGCCGGCGGGATGCCAGTGCAATTGCCGCTGGGACATCTTGGACAATCGCGGTCCCGGACAGCAAATGCCTGGCCACGCTTAGGCTGGGGCCACTGCCGTCAATCAGGTCGCCGGCCCACTGGGCTCCGGCAGGCAGGCTGTCCGCGCTCCTGCCCTCCCCGGCTTCGGCAGCGGACTGGAGCAGCAGGGAGGCGCGGCCGGCGTCGTCGTCCTTGAGCAGCTGCAGGACGGTGGCCGCGGTTTCGGCGTCCCGCACCAGCACAGCATCGGAGGCCTCCCCGAGAGCCGCCGCGATGGCGGTCTCGTATCCCGGCTCCACCGCCAGTTCCCCGGCGACACTGCCTTCGACGCCGGCGACGCCGGACTGCAGGATGTGCCGTGCACCATCCTTGCGGTCCAGGCCCAGCTTGAGCGCATCCCTGCGCGCCGTAAGGGCATCACGCTTGCGGATGCCCTCATTGACCTCGGACTTGAGGCGGGCAATGTTTTCAAGGACAGCCTCCAGCGCGGCACTGGCGTCCTCATAGTCGGCGTCGAGCGATTCCTCGCCCTCTTCAACTCCCGCCACCTGGTTTTCCAGCGCGGTGAACTCTTCCTGGGCGCGGGCACGGCGTTCCACCCCGGCCGCGAGCGATTCCCGCAACCTGCCGAGTTCGGCCTGTGCGGATTCCACCCGCGACCTGGCTGCCGCCACCTGCCCGGCCAGCCGGGCCAGGCCCTCCCGCCGGTCAGCTGCGGCACGCAGCTGGGCCGTGAGCCGCTGGTCTTCCGCGGCGGCGGCCTGCTCGGCCCCGGCTTTTGCCGACGTGGCCGCTTCCAGCGCACTCCCCCGGTCCACAATCGTCCGCTCGAGTTCGGCCAGTTCCTCCCGCACCCGGGCAGCCTGCCGTTCCAGCTGTTCCGGGTCCCGGCCGGAGGCGGGCGCGGCATCAGCTGAGCCGAGCAGGCGGCTGCGTTCGCGGGCCAGTGACCCGAGCGAGCGGAGCCGCTCCCGGGCCGCGGACAACTGGTACCAGGTGTCCCTGGCTGCGTTGAGCCTGGGCGTGGCTTCTGCTGCCAGCTGCTCCAGTGCTGCCTGCTGCCGCCGGCCGGCCTCCAGCTCCTGTTCAACGACGCCCCGCCGTGCCTTGAGGGCGGCTTCGTCCGCGACGTCCTGTTCCAGGGCGAGCTGCAGTTGGACCAGGTCGTCGGCCAGAAGGCGGGCCCGGGCGTCGCGGACGTCGAACTGGACGCGCTGGGCGCGCCGGGCCACCTCGGCCTGCTTGCCGAGCGGTGTGAGCTGGCGCCGGAGTTCGGCGGTCAGGTCCGTGAGGCGCTGGAGGTTCGCCTGCATCGCTTCGAGCTTGCGGACGGTCCGCTCCTTGCGGCGCCGGTGCTTGAGGATGCCGGCGGCCTCCTCGATGAAACCACGCCGGTCCTCCGGTGTGGCGTGCAGGACCCGGTCCAGCTGCCCCTGGCCCACAATCACATGCATTTCCCGGCCGAGCCCCGAATCGGAGAGCAACTCCTGGATATCCAGCAGGCGGCACGATGCCCCGTTGATGGCGTACTCAGACCCGCCGGTCCTAAAGAGGGTGCGGGAAATGGTGACTTCGCTGTATTCGATGGGCAGGGCGCCGTCGGAATTGTCGATAGTGAGGGACACGTGCGCCCGGCCCAGGGGAGGCCGGCCTGCCGTGCCGGCAAAGATGACGTCCTCCATCTTGCCGCCGCGAAGGGTCTTGGCGCCCTGCTCCCCCATGACCCAGGCCAGGGCGTCCACCACGTTGGACTTGCCGGAACCGTTGGGGCCGACTACCGCAGTGACCCCCGGCTCGAAGTCGAAGGTGGTTGCGGACGCAAAGGACTTGAACCCCCGGACGGTGAGGCTTTTGAGGTGCAAGGCGTTTCGGATCTCCTCGGTGGCTGCAGCTGCTGCTTGGCACACCCAAATTTACTGGGTTCGGGGCCAAAGTCCCGGATTCCCGCGGTTGTCTTGTGGATACCGCAGTCAGTCCCGGGTGCATTCAGTTACCAGCGTCCGTTGCGCGGGCGGGGCTGGCAGACCGGGCAGGTGTGGGATGAGCGGTTCATGAACTGCTCCCGGCGGATGGTGGCATGGATTCCTGCCGCGGCGCACCGCTTGCACGGCTCCCCTTCGCGGCCGTAGGCGTTCAATGACCGGTCGAAGTAGCCGGACGCACCGTTGACGTTGACGTAGAGGGAGTCGAAGCTGGTTCCGCCGGCAGCGAGGGCTTCGAGCATGACCGTGCGGGCACTTTCCACGACTCTTTCGGCCTCGGCCCTCCGCAGGGTGTCCGTGGGCCGGGCATAGTGCAGCCGCGCAGCCCACAGGGCTTCGTCAGCGTAGATATTGCCGATACCGGAGACCAGGCCCTGGTCCAGCAGCGCCCGCTTGAGCCCGGTTTTGCGCTTGCGCAGGCGGCGGTAGAAAAGATCGAAGGAGAAGGCCGGGTCCAGCGGATCCCTGGCAATGTGCGCTGCCTCTTCCGCAATCAGTGCAAGGGGGGACTCGGCAAGGCCGCCTGGACCGCCGTCGTCCGTGGGGACCATCGCCGTGACGAACAGTCCGCCGAAAATCCGCTGGTCCACGAACCGCAGCTGTGACGGCATGCCGTCACTGCGGCTGAGCCGGAAGCGGACCTTGAGGTGTTTTTCGTCCGGCACGTCCCGGTCCTGCATCAGGAGCTGGCCGCTCATGCCAAGATGCGCCATCAGCGCCACCGCCGGGACGTCACCACTTCCAGGCGTTTGCTCGCCTTTGAGACGCGAGCTGTCCAGCAGCGGCATCCACAGGAACTTGCCCCGGCGCACGACGTCCGCCACCAGGGCACCCTCAAGATTGCCGATGAAATCTTCGGTTCCCAGGGCATGGCGGCGGATGGAACGCGGGTCCAGGACGTCGACGGCTTCGATGGTGCGGCCGCGGACCCAGCTCACCAGGCCGCGGCGCACCACTTCCACCTCGGGCAGTTCGGGCATGCGCTACTTCGCTGCTACGGAACCAGCTGACGTGCCGGACGCGTCGGTGGATTTGGCTCCGGAGAGGACACGCCAGGCATCGGCGGCGGCTTCCTGCTCCGCTTCCTTCTTGGAGTGGCCGGAGCCCTTGCCGTAGGCCGTCCCGCCAATGTTCAGGACAGCGGTGAAGGTGCGCGCATGGTCCGGGCCGGCACCGTCCACAGCGTAGTGGATAGTGCCCAGCTGCCGGCTTGCCGCAAGCTCCTGGATGCTGGTCTTCCAGTCGGTACCGGCGCCCAGTACCGCAGCGTCCTTCAGCAGCGGACCGATCAGCCGCATGACCAGCTGGCGGGCGGTCTCGATGTCGTTGGACACGTACGTGGCACCGATCAGCGCTTCCATAGTGTCGGCCAGGATTGACGCCTTGTTCTTGCCTTCGGTGAGCTTCTCGCCCTGTCCAAGGTAGATGTAGTCGCCAATGCCGAGGCTGCGCCCGATATTTGCCAGGGCGCGGGTACTCACCACTGCGGACCGCCGCTTTGCCAGGTCCCCTTCAGGAAGGTCCGGGTTGTCCCGGTAAAGGGCATCCGTCACCGAGAATCCCAGGATGGAGTCACCCAGGAATTCGAGCCGTTCGTTTGTGGGAATGCCGCCGTTCTCGTAGGCGTAGGAACGGTGTGTCAGCGCAAGACGAAGCGTCCCGGCGTCAATAGTGACACCGAGACGCTTCAGAAGCTCTTCAGTTGAAGACATCTGGTCAGCCTGAGTGGCCGATTAGACGTCAGCGACCTTGCGGCCCTTGTACTCAAGGAACAGCGCAGTGCCAGCAGAGTCGGTAACGACCTTCGCCTGGTGCGGCAGGCTGTAAGTAACCTGGCCGTTCTCAACGGTCTTCACCAGGTGGGGGGCGGTCGCCTTCCACTGCGAGCGGCGGGCGCGGGTATTCGAGCGAGACATTTTCCGCTTGGGAACAGCCACGGCTAACTCATTTCTCTCTAGACAAACACGTACAAATCAATTTTGCCGGTCAGGCTTAGCCATATCAGCTAGGGCAGCCCAGCGAGGATCAATGACCTCGTGGTGGTGCCCCGGCTCGTCTTCCAGGCGAACTCCGCATTCGGAGCAAAGGCCCTGGCAGTCTTCCCGGCACACCGGCTGGAACGGCAGCATGGTAACAACCGCGTCCCGCAACACCGGTTCAAGATCGATTAGATCGTGCTCGACTCGACGTTGCTCTTCATCATCTTCTTCGTCCGAAAGCTCAGCGCCTTCGTAGAAGAATAGTTCTTGCACATTGACCTCCAGGTCATACGCAAGGGGATCCAGGCATCGGCCGCATTCACCGGTTACTTCGGTGAGGGCGGTTCCTGATACCAGAATTCCTTCGTGTACGGCCTCAAGCCTCAGATCCAGCTCGACATCCGAGCCTTCCTGAACACCAATGAGCGGCACACCAAGATCACTTGGTGCGGGTACATGTTCCTTCAGCGTCCGCATGCTTCCCGGGCTGCGACCGAGATCCTTGACATCGAACACCAAGGGCGAACCAGCATCTCTTTTAATGAGAACTCCTGTTGAACATATGACCGACGTACCATTTTAGCCTGAAGAATCCCGGGGACTCAAACCGGGGTGCCGGCGGGCTGGAAGTACCGGACTAGCCTACCGCCTGGGCTGTTGATCCTGCGCAGGCTCGCCAGCAAGCATCCGCCGCTGCACCGATCTGGGCACATAATCGGACACGTTGCCGCCCAGGCCCGCCACTTCCTTGATAAGGGTGGATGACAGGTGGACATAGTGGGCCTCGGCGGGCAGGAACACGGTCTCCACACCGCTGAGCTGGCGGTTCATGGTGGCCATGGGCAGCTCGTAGTCGAAATCGGAGGAAGACCTTAGCCCCTTCACGATCGCGGAAACACCACGCTGGCGGCAGTACTCGGCCAGCAGGCCCTCCCCCACGGGCTCAACAACGATTCCTTTGAGCGAGGCCAGGGTTTCCCGGGCCATCTCCAGCCTCTCGTCCAGGGTGAACCTGTACTTCTTGGCGTAATTCGTGGAGATGGCCACGATGACTTCGTCAAAGAGCCCGGCCGCCCGCGCAATAACCTCAAGATGGCCGTTGTGGATGGGGTCGAAGGATCCTGGGCAGACAGCTCGTCTCATGCTCCGAACCTACCCCATTAAAAGCCCGGGATAACATGACTGGATGCATCCTCGACGGGAACATTCCCCAGCTCCTGCCCCGTGGCAGCGCACGGCCCTCGGCGCCAATCTCCTGGCGCCCGACGGCGGCCTGGGCGTAACGATCTTCGAGGAAATGACCGGCTTGGCGGTCCGGACGGGCGCAATTAACCTGGGTCAGGGCTTTCCGGACGAGGACGGGCCGCTGGAAATCCGCGAGGCGGCACGCGCCGCCATCAGTTCGGGAGCAAACCAGTACGCCCCGGGCAAGGGAATCCCGCTGTTGCGGGAAGCTGTGGCAGCCCACCAGGAGCGCTTCTATGGCCTGGCGCCGGACCCCGAAACAGAAGTGGTTGTCACCACCGGAGCCACCGAAGGCATCGCGGCGTCCCTCCTGGCCTTCGCCGGCCCCGGTGACGAAGTGCTCACCCTCGAACCCTTTTACGATTCTTACGGCGCGGTGATTGGCCTCGCGGGTGCAACCCATGTGACCGCACCGCTCGTGGCGCCGGACTTCCTCCCGGACATGGCCGCCCTCGAAGCAGCGTTCAGTGAACGGACCCGGGTTGTGCTGCTCAACAATCCCCACAATCCCACCGGGGCCGTCTTCCCACGCAGCGTCCTGCAGCGGATTGTGGAGCTGGCCCGGAAGTACGACAGCATCATCATCACGGACGAGGTTTATGAGCACCTGACGTTCGGCGTCAGCCACATCCCGGTCGCCGGCCTTCCGGGCGCAGCAGAGCGGACCATCACCATCTCCTCGGCCGGAAAGACCTTTTCGCTCACCGGCTGGAAAGTGGGCTGGCTTTCCGGGCCGGCAGATCTGGTGGCGGCAGCGCGGACCGTGAAGCAGTTCCTTACGTACAGTTCCGGGACGCCCTTCCAGGCGGCCATTGCCGCCGGCCTGGCCCTGCCGGATGCCTTTTACACGGGCATCGCCGCTGAGCTGGAGCACAAGCGGGACATCCTTAGTGCAGGGCTGCGCGCCGCCGGCTTCGAGGTCTTCTCCCCGCAGGGCACCTACTTCGTCAACGTGGACACAGCCCCGCTGGGCATCACGGACTCGGTGGACCTTGCCAGGCGGCTGCCTGCCCTGGTGGGCGTGGCGGCCATACCGGTCCCGGTGTTCTGCCACCCGGAAGGAGCGGAACGGACGCGCGGCCTGCTCCGGTTTGCCTTCTGCAAGAAGACCACCGTGCTTGAGGAAGCAGCCGGAAGGCTGGCCACCCTGGGCGAAAAGCTCTGATGTCCGCCGAGAACACCGGCCATGCCACCAGGTTCCTGCGCAGCACGGGCCAGCACGCCGCCATTCATCCGGACAGTTTCACAAAGGGCAGCTATGTGTTGAGCATTGGCGGCGCCGAGCAGTCCCACGTCAACCTTGGCCACCCGGAAGAGATTTTCTACGAGTACCTTCGCAGGATCGGGCACCTGGTGGACCTTTCAGCCCCTCCGGGAGAGCCGATCCGGGCGTTGCACCTGGGCGCCGGTGCGCTGACGCTGGCCCGCTACATCCAGGCCACCCGGCCCGGGTCAGTGCAATATGCGGTGGAACTGGAGCGGGAACTGCTCGATTTTGTCCTGCGTCAGCTTCCGCTTCCGGACGGAACGGACCTTCACACCATCACAGGGGATGCCAGGGACGCACTGGGTGAACTGGACCCTGGGCTTACTTTCGACGTCATCATCCTCGACATTTTTTCCGGGCCCGAAGCCCCCGCCCATCTTGCCTGCGCGGGCTTTTACCGTGAAGCGCGGGAGAAGCTGGGCCCGGAGGGTGTGCTGGTGGTCAACGTCGGTGACGAGCCGGGACTGACGCTGGTGCGCAGCCAGGTAACCGCAATGCGGCAGGCGATGGCCGACGTCGCTGCCTTCGCCGAAGCGGGCATGTTCGAGGGCAGGTACCCGGGCAACATCATCCTGGCAGGCACGCAGATGCCATGGCCAAGGGAATGGTCCTTGGAACTTGTGGCCCGTGGCCCCCACCCCGCCAGGGTGTTGGCCGGAGTGGGCCTCGACCCCCTGGCGGGCTAACGCCTATTGGGTTTGCCCCTCCGACTCTGCCGCCTCCGGAATGTCCTCGCCTGCAATCGCGTCCGGCACATACGGCTCGGCAAACCACAGCCTGGTTTCGCCGTATTTCTTTTCCGCGAACCGCGCCAGGCTGCCGGGCCATCCAGGCTCCGGGGAACGGGATGAGCGTTCCACCACCACCACCGCCGCCGGCGCGAGATGCGGGGCCAGTTTCTCCAGCACAGCGGACAATGCCACCTCCTCAAGGGGATACGGCGGGTCCAGGAAAACCAGGTCCCAGCTTGCGGACGGCGCGGCACGGTCCAGGAACGGCTCAACCTTGGACCGGTGCACCGTTACCGCTTTGCGCCCCAGGACCCCGTTGAGGAGGTCCGCATTCCGCTGGCAGACGGCGCTTGCCTTGGCCTCGGATTCCACCAGGTCCACGGCCTGGGCGCCCCGGCTGCCGCTTTCGATTCCCAGCGAACCGGAGCCTGCGTAAAGGTCCAGCACCCGGGAGCCGGATATGACGTCGAAAGCGTCAAGGCGGGAAAACAGTGCTTCCTTGACGCGGTCGGTGGTGGGGCGGGTCAAGGAGCCGGGAACCGCTGACAGCGGGGTGCCGCCGGCGGCACCGGCTATGATCCGGCTCATTCTGGCCTCCTTGCTCCACCGGCGTATCCGGCTCCCCTGTTATCCGCGTTCAAGGAACGCCTCCTTCTCCGGGTTGAGGTACTTCTCGATGGCATCCGCCAGTTCAGGGTGGCGGGACAGGAAGGGGTCCGCGGCCACAATGTCCTGCGCGTCCTCCCGGGCGCGGGCGATGACGTCCTCGTGCTCCAGGACACGCAGCAGCTTCAGGGTGGAACGCCCGCCGGACTGGGAAGCTCCCAGGATGTCACCTTCACGGCGGAGCTTCAGGTCCTCCTGCGACAGGACGAAGCCGTCGGTTGTCGCGGCCACCGCTTCCAGCCTCCGCCGGCTGGGATGGCCGGGTTCGAGTGCCGTGACCAGCAGGCAGGTGCCGGGCAGGCCTCCGCGGCCCACCCGGCCGCGGAGCTGGTGCAGCTGGGAGATGCCGAACCGGTCGGCATCGAGGATGACCATCAGCGTTGCATTGTGGACGTCCACGCCCACCTCAATCACGGTGGTTGAGACCAGCAGTTTGATGGTGTTGTCCACGAACCCGGCCATCGTTCCCGATTTCAGCTCAGGGTCCTGGCGGCCGTGCAGCGGAGCCAACGGCACCCCTGACAGGGAGGGTTCACCCTGCAGGTGTTCGACGACGGCTGTCACCGAGGCGAGTTCCCGCTGGCTTTCCTCGGTGTCGAGGCCAGGTGGCTCCGCCTCTCCGGGGCTGAAGTCGCCGTCGTCGTCGGTGCCGATCTTGGGACAGACGACGTAGACCTGGTGGCCGGCGTCGACCTCCTCGCGCGCGCGGGCCCAGATCCGGCCGGCCCACGCAGGGTTTTCCGCGAGGCCCACCAGGTGCGTGGTGATGGGCGCCCGGCCCTTGGGCAGTTCGTCAAGGGTGGACGTTTCGAGGTCCCCGAAGACCGTCATGGCCACCGTGCGGGGAATCGGAGTGGCAGTCATGACCAGCAGGTGCGGCGGCTTCCGGGCTTTGGCGCGGAGTGCGTCGCGCTGCTCGACGCCGAACCGGTGCTGCTCGTCCACCACGATCAGGCCGAGGTCGTAGAAGGACACATTATCGCTGAGCAGGGCGTGGGTGCCGATGACGATCCCGGCCGTTCCGGACGCGGCGTCCAGCATTGCCTGCCTGCGGGCGGCCGTCGGCATGGACCCCGTGAGCAGGGTGACCTGTACGGATGCGTCGTCCCCGCCGCCCAGGCCGCCCAGCAGGCCATCCCTGGACAGCGGGCCAAGGGTGCGGCGGATGGAATCATAATGCTGCGCGGCAAGCACTTCGGTGGGGGCCAGGAGGGCCGCCTGTCCCCCGGCGTCGACCACCTGCAGCATGGCACGCAGCGCCACCACCGTCTTGCCGGATCCCACCTCACCCTGAAGCAACCGGTTCATGGGGACATCGCTGGCGAGCTCGCCGGCCAGCGTCTTGCCCACAGCGGCCTGGCCGTCGGTCAGGGTGAAGGGGAGGCTGCGGTCGAACGCTGCCCGTACGCCGTCCGGACGGGGCCGCCGCGCGGTGGCCTCCTCGGACGCCAGCTGGGCCCTGCGCCGGGCCAGCGCCGCCTGCAGGACCAGCGCTTCCTGGTACCGGAGCCGCTCCCGCGCCTGCTTCCAGTCCGCGGCCGATTCGGGTGCATGGATCAGCCGGTACGCCTGGTGGAGGGGCAGGAAGCCCTCCCTTTCAGCCACGGCCGGTGGGACGGGGTCCGGCAGTGAGGCGAGGTTCGCTGTCTCCAGCAAGGCGGCGACCACCTTCTGGATCTTCCAGCTCGGAAGCTTTGCCGTTGCGGGATAGACGGGGATGGGCATGGCGGCCAGCTTGCCGGCGTCCTGCCCGCCGGTGGAAAACGGCTCCTCGTCCAAGACGTGGTAATCGGGGTTAGTCAGGCCCAGGGATCCCTTGAAGCTGGTGACCTTGCCCGAGAACAGGGCCCGCCTGCCGGGCAGCAGTTCAGCCTTGGCCCGGTAACCGTTGAAAAAGCTGATCTTGAGCGTACCCGGGACTTTCCCCCGGTAGTCGGTGCCGCCCACAACGCGCAGCCCGGACTGGCCGTCGTCGTCGGAAATGACGACGTCGGTGATGGTTCCCTTCCGGGCGCGCATGGTCCGGGTACTGCTGGAGAGCACCCGTGCGATCAGGGTGACGTCCTCATCAAGCGGAATGTCGCTGATGGGCGTCAGTTCGCCGCGCGTCAGGTAGCGGCGTGGAAAGTAGTTCAGCAGCTCCTC
Source organism: Arthrobacter sp. Y3221087 (assembly GCF_059089905.1). Lineage (NCBI taxonomy): Bacteria > Bacillati > Actinomycetota > Actinomycetes > Micrococcales > Micrococcaceae > Arthrobacter > Arthrobacter sp. Y3221087. The sequence goes on along the minus strand of NZ_JBNHFE010000001.1, from coordinate 1,506,703 downwards.
GACCGTGGTGATGCCCAGGTGCTTTTCGATGACGGCGGCGGAACGTTTGCCGATGCGCCGTTCCAGGGCCAGGTCCAGCTCAGCGTTCATGCCCGGCGGTGTTGACTGCGTTGGCGTCGGGGTCCCTCGGCAGCGCGAGTTCACTGATGCTGATCTGCGAGGGTTCGCCGAGGGACCGGATGATGGCGACGGCAGGATCCGGATCCGGCACGTGGACGTGGACGCGCCACCGGTAGTTTCCGCCCGCGTCGGCGCCGCTGCCCACCTGGCTCATGATGACGGATTCGCCGATTTCGTCCAGGCGCTGCCGGAGGGTGGCAGCGTTCAGCGGGGACAGGCTGATGGTGCACATGACCTCCACGCCGTCGTCGTCCGGCATGTCGGCATGGATGTGGGGGTCCGCGACGTCGTAGCCGTGAAGGCCGTCCAGAAGTTCGCTCTGCAGCTCCACTCCCATGACCGCGGAACGGAGGCAGTCAAGGATCAGGAGCATGCCGACGCCCCCGGCATCCACAACGTGCGCGGTGGTCAGGGCATCAAGCTGGTCCTCCGTCTGGATGACCGCTGTGAGCGCCCCCTCAACGGCGGCATCCAGCGCCAGGCCCAGGGCATGGTTGCTGTCATCTCCGTTCTGCCCGGCGTCTACTGCGGCTGCTGCGCGCGCTGCGGCTTCCATGACAGAGAGCATGGTGCCCGGCACGGGGTCGCTCAAGGCGGACCACGCGCGGATCTGGGCCCGGTTCAGGGCCGCAGCCAGAAGGGTGGAGGTCAGCCGGGTGTGGCCCTCCAGCGGCTCTGCCGCGGCGCAAAGGAATACGGAGAACAGCGTCCCGGAATTGCCCCTTGCCTCTTCAAGGGCAGCCTGCCCTGCGGTGGACAGGACGGCACCAACGTCCATCTGCGCCGGCTGGTCCGCACCGGCAGCGAGGGAGTGCGCCGCTGCCCGGACGGTCAGGTACAGGTTGGTGCCGGTGTCCCCGTCTGCCACGGGGAAGATATTGATGGCGTTCAGGCGGTCGCTGTGGTTGCCCAGGGCAGTTTCAGCCTTACCCAGCCACCTCTTCATCGCTTGCGCGTTGGCGGCAACCTTAGTGTGCAAAGTGATCCCATCCCCCGGTGTCCGCGGACCGGCCCGCAATCCTGACGCCCGGAACCTCGTTGATTCCCAGTGCTTGTACCGAGCCTATCGCAGTGAATCCGGGAGGCAGCTGAATGCCGGACGGGAATGTGGCAAGCAGCCCGTGGTCCTCCCCGCCGCTGAGGATCCATTCCCTGGCATCGACTCCGAGCAGCTCTGCGGCCGGCTGCAGGACGGATGCCAGCCGCACCAGTTGCTCCGGGTCGAGGTCAACGGCCACATGGCTGGCAACCGCCAGCCGGCTGCCATCGCGGACCAGCCCGTCCGAAACGTCCAGCATGGCGCTGGCCCCGGCAGTCCTGGCGGCAGGACCGGCCGACAGTGGAGGCCGCGGCCGGCACTGCAAATCGAGGAACACCCGCTGTTCCGGGCTGATACGGTCCACGGGTACCTCCGATTCGAGCAGCGCCAGGCCCGCAGCAGCGTGGCCTGCCGTGCCTGCCAGCGCCAGGACATCGCCGGGCCGCGCACCGGAACGCAGAACCGCGGCGCCGCCGTCGAGCGTTCCCAGGACGGCCACCGTAACGGAGATTTCCCGCCCCCGGCCCAGGTCGCCTCCGGCAACCGAGCAGCGGCCTGCACCGAGTTCCCGGATCCCCGCGGTGAGCCCGTCCGCCAGGTCCTCAACCCAGCTGACCGGGGTGTCCGGCGGCAGCGTAAGGCTTACCACCATGGATGTTGCGGTTGCCCCCATGGCATTGATGTCGCTGAGGTTCTGCGCTGCTGCCTTCCAGCCGACGTCGTAGCCGGTGGTGCGGTAGCCGTTGGCCCAGGCAAGGCGGAAATCCTGGTCCTCGACCTGGGTATCGATGCTGATGACGGTTCGTCCATCGGGTACGGCAAGCACCGCGGCGTCATCCCCCGGGCCAAGGAGTGTGGCCTCGGTGTGCCGATTGTCCATGGCAAGCCTGGGAAAGATCCTGGCCAGCAGTTCGGCCTCGGACAGTCCGGCCACGACCGAGACTTGGTTGTGTGGGGTTCCGCCGGAGCCGGGAGTATCTGGACGCATCATGGGAGTTTTGGACACAAGCCAACGCTACAACTGTGCCCTGACATTACCGCTGGTGCAGCCATCAATCACCTGCTCCCAAGCACTGCGCAGGGAACAGCAACCTGCCAGGGCCCTGGAGCTACCGGTATGACCGTCTGAGGCATCGAGGGATCTCCCAGACAGTGTTCCTTCGCGATTCGTACACCTGGCGCCCATTCCGGACCTGACTGCCGGTGTGAGGAGGCCTGCAAGTAGCTGGTCGATATGAACAGCGCCATGGCTACAGGTGCCCAGTACCTCGTCCTATTCGCGGCTATCAGCCCCCGGCCCTCCGCCACCGCACAGGCAATAGGCAGAAGGGCGAGCAAAAACATTGAGGGAGCAGCGGCGTACCGGAAGAACGTGAATGTGGTAAGCCAATTCTCTTCGGTGAAATTTGCAAAATCCGCTTCAGGTGTTGGATTAAGCAATACGGCGGAAGTCCAGCAGGCCGCCGCCGCACCAAAGGAATACAGCGCGATTACCCGCCATCTTTTATCTCCGAAAACCAGCACAAATGAGAGGAGTGCAAAAACAATGAGCGTGGGGATTGCCACAGCAAACCCTCCATAACTGACTACGTTCTTTCCCATAGCCGCAGAATCCGTCTCCCACAGTGATCCAACAGCCTGTAGCAGAAAACCGTAAACTACCGACAGCGGCTCAATTGCATCAAGCCGGGGCGCCTCGGAGTAACGCGGGTTAAGGACAGTGGCCAGGAACTGAAATCCAAGCCCGACTATAAAACCTGCCGGAGCCCAATAGTTTCTTCGCCGGACAATTGCCCAGATTGCCACCGGGAGGAAGATGCCGGAGATAATTTCAGTGGTGGCTGCAAACAACGCCGCCAGGAACAGGCTTGAGCGGCCGAACCAACCCCGAGGCTCGAATATGAGAATCCAGGGGCAAAGCCACAGCACGTACCAGTGAAGGTTTGCGGCATTCCCGAGAACTTCAAGGGGACCGATGGGAACAAGCACGGGAACCAGCGCGACCATCAGACGGTAACTGCGTTGGTGGAACATCTCTCCAGAAAGCACATAGCATGCAACTGATATGGATGCCACCACGGCACAACTGATAAATGACATCAGCCATGCATAGGATTCAATAGGAGCCACAGAGTAGGCAATTGCGGAGACAATTCGGGGGATGGTGTGGAGATATCCGGCATAGGGCTCGCCTATACTCAACCACGGACCCATTGATATTGTTTCCCGCAAGAACACCGAGGCGTCCTCCGCCCACAAAGTCCCTCGCGAAATCTCGGGAAGCCGGAACCAGGCGACGAATGTGATGAGGCCAATTGCCATCACATATACGCAGGACTTAAGGATTCGTGACTGCAGGGGACTTGAAGACCGCTTACCGCGGTACCGCACCGGTGACAGCACGGCATCCGAATTTTTTTTCATGATGGGAACAGCATATAAGGGGAACGCTCCATGGCTGAACGAGCCACATCCTTGGCCTGCCTGCAAAGCTCGGTCTGGCCGAAGCAACGGCGGCGATAGGCTGGACAGATGCACCGCCCCACGCCTTCCCTGCCCGTCCGTGCCGCCAGGATTGCACTGGTTGGAGCACTTGCCGCTTTCTCCCTGGCCGGGTGTTCCCCTGCCGTGGACGTCACAGCCGCCAAGGATGCTGCCAATCCGGCCTGCGCCCCCATGATGGTGTCACTGCCGGATGCGATTGGAGAAGCGCAGTTGCGGAAGACCAACAGCCAGGGAACCGCGGCATGGGGCGACCCGTCCCTGGTCATCCTGCGCTGCGGTGTCAATGTGCCAGGGCCGACGACAGACCGGTGCGTGACCGTGAACGGCATTGACTGGGTCATCAAGGAGGGCGACCCGGTGTGGACACTGACAACCTATGGCCGTGAACCGGCCACCGAGATCCTCATGGATCCTGACAAGATCAGTTCGGCCACGGTCCTCGCTGACCTTGCCACATCGGCCGGAAAGATCCCTGCCACCCGGAACTGCGTTGGCCAGGAAGAGCTGCAGGACCTGCCGCAGAGCCAATAGGGAGACACCTCCGGAATGCTCCGGAGGTGCCCTCCAGGGCACGTCAGCGCAGGCCCGTCTTCCGGTTCAGCGCCAGGTGGATGAGCTCGTCGATCAGGTCGGAATAGCTCAGCCCCGACGCGGCCCACATCTGCGGGTACATGCTCTTGGGCGTGAAGCCCGGCATAGTGTTGATCTCGTTGATCACCAGTTCGCCTTCGGGCGTGTAGAAGAAATCCACCCGGCTCAGCCCCTCGGCGCCGACGGCGTCGAACGCTGCCGCGGCAAGGTCACGGACCCGGGCGATGGCTTCCTCCGGCATGTCGGCGGGACAGCTCAGTGCCGCGGCATTGTCCTCCACATACTTTGCCTCGAAGTCATAGAACTCGTGGCTGCCGCTGGCCACGGAAATCTCGCCGGGCATCGAGGTCCGCGGGGCGTCGGTGCCCCTGCCTTCCAGTACAGCGCACTCGATCTCGCGCCCAGTAATTCCTGCCTCAATGACGAGCTTGAGATCGTGCCGGCGTGCCGCCTCGATGGCGGCGTCCAGGTGCTCCAGGGAGTCCACCTTGGAGATTCCCATGGACGAACCGGCGCGGGCCGGCTTGACGAAAACGGGGAAACCGAGCCGATCCACCTGCTTGCGGACGGCTTCCGGATCCTTGCGCCACTGCCGGTCCGTGACAGCAATGTATGGGCCCACCTGCAGCCCGGCAGCCTCGAAGACCACCTTCATGAAGTGCTTGTCCATGCCCACCGCGGAGGCCAGGACCCCGGCGCCGACGTAGCGGGTGTCTGAAAGCTCCAGCAGTCCCTGGATAGTGCCGTCCTCGCCGAACGGGCCGTGCAGCAGCGGGAAGACCACGTCAACGGTCCCCAGCTCCTTCGGGACTTCGTTGGGTGCCGTCACGATCAGCTGGTGCTCGCCGCCGATCTCGGCGAGCGTGACAGTCTCCGCCGACGGCGCAACCTCCGGCAGCGCCGATGAGGAAAGGGACCATTGGGCGGTGTCGGCGGAGGCCAGCACCCACTGCCCGGACTTGGCAATTCCGATCGGAATCACCTCGTACTTGTCCTTGTTAATGGCGCCGAGAACTCCGGCAGCGGTGACGCAGCTGACGGCATGCTCACTGGAGCGGCCGCCGAAAAGTACCGCGACCCGGGGTTTGGCCGGTTTGCCTGCGGTCAGGTTGTCATGGGACATGGTCAGTAATCGCCTTCAGGTTTCAGTTCCCGGGACAGCAGGACAGTCCCCAGTTTGTTAACGGACAGCTTGCCGGCAAGCACTGCCACGACGGCGGCCGTGATGGGCATGTCCACGCCAAGCTTGCCCGCCAGTTCGTGCACGGCCTGGCCCGACTTGATGCCCTCGGCAGTTTGGGTCATCTTCTGGCCCACTTCCTCGAGGGTGAGGCCCTGGCCGAGAAGCCGCCCGGCGGTATGGTTCCGGGACAGCGGCGAGGAACAGGTGGCCACCAGGTCGCCCAGGCCGGCGAGCCCGGCCATGGTTTTCGCATCACCGCCCAGGGCCAGCGCCAGCCGTGAGGTTTCTGCAAGTCCGCGGGTGATGACCGAGGCCTTGGTGTTGTCCCCCATCTGCTTGCCCTCGCAGATGCCCACGGCCAGAGCGATGACGTTCTTGACGATGCCGCCGATCTCGACACCCACCACGTCCGAGGTGGTGTAGGGCCGGAAGTACGGCGCGGTGCAGCTTCTTGCCAGCCATCCGGCGACTGCCGGTTCCGTGCAGGCCACCACGGAGGCGGTGGGTTCCTCGCGGGCAATTTCCATGGCCAGGTTGGGGCCGGAGACGACGGCGATCCGGTCGTTGGGCAGGTCCAGCTCCTCCTGGATGACCTGGCTCATGCGTGCGTCGGTGCCGAGCTCAAGGCCTTTCATGAGGGAAACAACGATGGCCCCCGGCGAGATCAGGGCCTTCCATTCCCGCAGTTGCGGCCGCAGTGACTGGGCCGGGACCGCCAGGACCACGAGGTCGGCCCCGTGGAGCACCTTACGGACGTCGGTGGAGGCTGTGATGCTGGCGGGAAGGGCGATGTCCTTCAAGTACTGCTCATTGCGATGGCTGCCGTTGATCTGTTCAACCACTTCGGCGCGCCGGCCCCAGACCCTGATGGCCCGCGGCGAGTCCGCGGCAATGGCGGCATCGGCCAGGATCTTCGCAAATGTGGTCCCCCATGATCCGGCGCCGAGCACGGCCACGGACTGCGCAGAACCGGTCAGGTCCGCGTTAAGCGTCACTGGGCATCCGTCCCGTTGGCGGACTGCTGCTGTCCGCGTTCAACGAACCTCCCGTGCTTTGCCTGCTGCTTCCGCGCCGGATCCCAGCGCTCGGCCGGCGGCTGCTCACCCCGCAGGTCAGCCAGGAGGCCGGTGATGGCGTCCATGATGACGTCGGTGGCCGCCGTGAGGGTGGCTTTGTCCAGGGGCTTTCCGGAGAACGCGCTGAGGTCTACCGGCTCGCCAACAACAACCCGCGACTTTTTCCGCGGGAAGACATGGAACCGTTTGCCATAGCGCGGAAAGACCTCGTGCGCGCCCCAGTGGGCAATCGGCACCACGGGGATGCCGCCCTCAAGGGCCAGACGTGCCGCACCGGTGTGGCCCTTCATCGGCCACAGGTCGGGATCGCGGGTGAGGGTGCCCTCGGGGTAGATGATGATGGCACCGCCCTCGGCGACCACTTCCTGGGCGACCTGCAGGGATCGGTTCGCCCCCGCCGTCGAACGTTCGACCGGGATCTGCTTGGTGGCCCGCAGTACCCAGCCCAGGACCGGAACCTTGAACAGTCCGGACTTCGCAAGGAAGTGCGGCGCGCGCTTGTGGTTGTAGAGGAGGTGGCCGATGATCAGGGGGTCGATCTCGGTGCAGTGGTTTGGCGCGGCAATGAAGCCTCCCGCGGGCAGCTTTTCGGTGCCCTCCCACTTCTTGTCCATCATGAGGTTGAACAGGGGACGTACTATCGCCGCGACCGCCACGAAGGTCGCGCGGCTCTTGGCCGATTCCTTCACCGTCCCCCGCTACTTCTTGGTGGTGATGTCGAAATCGGCACCGAGTCCGGCGAGCTTTTCGGTGAAGCGCTCGTAGCCCCGGTTGATGATGTCGATGCCGGTGACCCGTGAGGTTCCGGTAGCTGCCAGCGCGGCGATCAGGTGGCTGAAGCCGCCGCGGAGGTCCGGCACGTCGATGTCTGTTCCCTTGAGCTGGGTGGGGCCGGAAATCACTGCCGAGTGCAGGAAGTTCCGCTGCCCGAACCGGCAGGGGACGCTGCCCAGGCATTCGCGGTGCACTTGGATGCTGGCACCCATCCTGATGAGGGCGTCTGTAAAGCCGAACCGGTTCTCGTAGACCGTCTCGTGGACGATGGACACGCCCTCAGCCTGCGTAAGGGCCACCACCAGCGGCTGCTGCCAGTCGGTCATGAAGCCGGGGTGGACGTCGGTTTCCAGGACCAGCGGGTTCAGCTTTCCACCCGGGTGGTAGAAACGGATCCCGTCCTCGCCGATGTCCATTCCGCCGCCCACCTTGCGGTAGGTGTTCAGGAAAGTCATCATGTCGCGCTGCGATGCACCCTCAACGAAGATGTCGCCGCGGGTGACCAGGGCGGCGGAGGCCCAGGATGCGGACTCGTTGCGGTCGGACAGGGCACGGTGGTTGTAGCCGCCCAGGTCGCGGACACCCTCGATGCGGATGGTCCGGTCGGTCTGGACGCTGATGATGGCGCCCATCTTTTGCAGCACGGCGATGAGGTCAATGATCTCGGGCTCGGTTGCTGCACCGGACAACTCGGTGATGCCTTCGGCACGGGTGGCGCTCAAGAGCACCTGCTCCGTGGCGCCCACCGACGGGTACGGCAGGGAAATCTTGGCGCCGTGGAGTCCCTTGGGGGCGGAGATGTGGATACCGCCGGGACGCTTCTCCACCACGGCACCGAACTGGCGCAGGACATCCAGGTGGTAGTCGATGGGGCGGTCGCCGATTTTGCAGCCACCCAGGTCCGGGATGAAAGCTTCGCCGATCGCATGGATCAGGGGTCCGCAGAGCAGGATGGGAATCCTGGAATCGCCGGCGTGGGCGTCGATCGCCGTGCTCGGCGCCGTCTTCGCATCCTTGGGATCAAGGGTGAGATCTCCGTTGACAGGGTCTTTGACCACCGTGACGCCGTGCAGCTGCAGCAGGGAGGTGACCACCTCCACGTCCTTGATTTCCGGGACGTTCCGCAACACCGACGGTTCATTGCCCAGCAGCGCGGCCACCATGGCTTTGGGAACCAGATTCTTTGCCCCCCGGACGCTGACGCGGCCTGTAAGCGGGACTCCGCCGCGGATTGTCAGAACACTACTCATATACCGGTTTCCTCACGATTACTCGCCCCCAAATCCTTGCAAAGGCTCCACCCAAGCATAGGAGGTCGTGTTACCGAACCGAAATACGCGGGCCCCGCCGACGTGGTGTGGCGGGGCCGGGTACTGCGGACGGAAGCTCTGGAGCGGTCAGGAAAGCCTGGCCGGCAGGGTTTTCGGCTTGAAGGCGGGGCGGGTGGCCTCGTACGCCGTGATGTCTGCCTCGTGCTGCAGGGTCAGCCCAATATCGTCCAGGCCTTCCAGCAGGCGCCAGCGGGTATAGTCGTCGATCTCGAACGGCGCCACGATGTTGCCGCACACCACTGTCTTGGACTCCAGGTCCACTGTAACTTCGGTGCCCGGAGCATTCTCCAGCTCTTTCCAGATCAGCTCGATATCATCCTGGGCCACCTGCGCGGCGAGCAGTCCCTGCTTGCCAGAATTGCCGCGGAAGATATCCGCGAACCGCGATGAAAGGACCGCCTTGAAGCCGTAGTCCTTCAGGGCCCACACCGCATGCTCACGCGAGGACCCGGTGCCGAAGTCCGGGCCGGCCACCAGGACAGAACCGGCCTTGAACGGCTCCTGGTTCAGGATGAACGAAGGATCCTTGCGCCAGGCGGAGAACAGGGCGTCCTCGAAGCCGGTGCGGGTGATCCTCTTGAGGTAGACCGCGGGGATGATCTGGTCGGTATCGACGTTGCTCTGGCGCAGCGGGACGCCGACGCCGGTGTGCTTGGTGAACTTTTCCATGGCTGGCTCCTAGGCTGCGTCGGTGCGGATGGATCCGGCGGGCTTGGCCGCCGGTTGAGGAGCCGGGCCGAGGTCCGACGGCGAGCTGAGCGTGCCGCGGACGGCGGTTGCCGCGGCCACCACCGGGGACACCAGGTGGGTGCGGCCGCCCTTGCCCTGGCGTCCTTCGAAGTTGCGGTTGGAGGTGGAGGCACAGCGCTCCCCCGGCTCCAGCTGGTCCGGGTTCATGCCCAGGCACATGGAACAGCCGGCGAAGCGCCATTCGGCACCGAAGTCCTTGAACACGCGGTCCAGGCCCTCGGCCTCGGCCTCCAGGCGGACCCGCGCGGACCCGGGAACCACCAGCATGCGGACCTGCGGGTCCTTTTCCCGGCCCCGGATGATGTCAGCCGCTGCACGGAGGTCCTCGATCCGGGAGTTGGTGCAGGAACCCAGGAAGACGGTGTCGACGCGGATGTCCTTCATGCGCGTGCCGGCCTCAAGCCCCATGTACTGCAGGGCGCGCTCCGCTGCCGCCTTGGCGTTCTCGTCGCCGAAGTCCTCCGGCGACGGCACGGATTCGGACAGCGAAACGCCCTGGCCCGGGTTGGTGCCCCAGGTAACGAAGGGCTCCAGGGTGTTGGCGTCCAGGTCCACCTGCGCGTCGAAGACGGCGTCGTCGTCGGTCTTCAGCGTGTTCCAGTATTCGACGGCGGCGTCCCAGTCGGCGCCCTCCGGCGCGTGCGGGCGGCCCTTCATGTATTCGTAGGTGGTTTCATCCGGTGCCACCATACCGGCGCGGGCGCCCGCCTCGATGGACATGTTGCAGATGGTCATCCGGGCGTCCATGGACAGGGCGCGGATGGCTGATCCGCGGTATTCCAGAACGTAGCCCTGGCCACCGCCGGTGCCGATCTTAGCGATCACGGCGAGGATGATGTCCTTGGCGGTAACGCCGGGACGGAGGGTGCCCTCAACGTTGATTGCCATGGTCTTGAACGGCTTCAGGGAGAGTGTCTGGGTGGCCATCACATGCTCCACCTCGGACGTCCCGATGCCCATCGCCAGCGCACCGAAGGCACCATGGGTGGAGGTGTGGGAGTCGCCGCAGACCACGGTCATGCCGGGCTGGGTCAGCCCCAACTGCGGGCCCACCACATGCACGATGCCCTGTTCGGCGTCGCCCAGGCTGTGCAGCCGGACGCCGAACTCGGCACAGTTGTTGCGCAGGGTCTGGATCTGGGTGCGGCTGGTGAGGTCGGCGATAGGCTTGTCGATGTCCAGCGTCGGAGTGTTGTGGTCCTCCGTGGCGATGGTCAGGTCCGGACGTCGCAGCTTGCGTCCGGCCAGGCGCAGGCCTTCGAAGGCCTGCGGCGACGTGACCTCGTGGACCAGGTGAAGGTCGATGAAGAGAAGGTCGGGCTGGGCGTTGGCTCCGTCGCCGTCACCTTTGCGCACCACGTGCGCGTCCCAGACTTTCTCGGCCAATGTCTTTGCCATGGCCAGCTCCCTTCACTGCTGTTGTGATTGATTGTTCCAACTGAATCAGGACGGCTTCACCGTGCGCCAGCCGAAAGATTTGCATCTCAGATATTGAGACGGCAATATCATTACATGGACAATTCTAGTGGAGTCGGTGTCATTGATAAAGCTGCCCAGGTGCTTGATGCACTCGAGGCCGGCCCCACCACGCTCGCACAGCTGGTGGCTGCCACCGGCCTGGCGCGGCCCACTGTCCACCGCCTTGCCCTCGCGCTGGTCCACCACCGCCTGGTCAGCCGGGACATCCAGGGACGCTTCGTCCTGGGCAGCAGGCTCGTTGAGCTGGCGTCCGCCGCGGGCGAGGACCGCCTGATCGCCTCCGCTGGACCTGTCCTGATGCAGCTCCGGGACGCCACCGGCGAGAGCGCGCAGATCTTCCGCCGCCAGGGCGACTGGCGCGTATGCGTGGCCTCGGCGGAACGCCCCATCGGCCTGCGCGACACCATTCCGGTCGGCACCCAGCTGTCCATGAAGGCAGGATCAGCTGCGCAGGTGCTCCTTGCGTGGGAGGACCACGACCGCCTGCTGGAGGGCCTGCAGTCCGCCCGTTTCACGCCCACCGTGCTGGCGGGCGTACGACGCCGGGGCTGGGGCCAGAGCCTCGGCGAACGTGAGCCGGGGGTCGCCTCCGTCTCTGCACCGGTGCGCGGCCCGTCCGGCCGCGTGATCGCCGCCGTGTCCATCTCCGGTCCCATCGAGCGGCTCACCCGCCAGCCCGGCCGGCTGCACGCGGAAGTGGTGTGCAACGCCGGGCGCATCCTCACCGAGGCCCTGCGCAAGAACAGCGACTGACAGGTCCCGCCCGGCGCCAGGCCCGCGCGTTAGGCTGTGCCCATGGGCAGCTATGCGGTGTTCCTTCGCGGCATCAATGTGGGCGGGATTAATATCAGGATGGCGGATCTGCGCGAGGCCCTGAACGGCTGCGGCTTTGCCGACGCAAAGACCCTCCTGGCCAGCGGAAACGTGGTGCTCACCAGCAGCCGTGATGCCGGTGCCGTCAAGCGCGAATGCGAAGAGTGCCTCCGCACCGCCTTCGGCTACGAGGCCTGGGTGGTGGTCCTGGACGCAGCCCGGGTGGCTGCGCTGGTGGAAGCCTGCCCCTGGCCGGCGGACGACAAGTCCACCCATACCTACATCACGCTGTCGTCGGACCCCAGGGTGCTGGACGACCTTGACGCCGCCGGTGCCGCCCTCGAGGGCAACCAACAGCAGCGGCTCGGCCCGGAAGCCCTGGCCTGGCTGGCACCGGCCGGCGGAACGCTGGACAGCCCCTTCAGCAAGCTCTCGGCAAAGGCAAAGTTCAAGTCAGCCACCACAACGCGCAACCTGCGGACGCTCATCAAGGTCCGTGACGCCGCAGCCGCGCTGGAGGGGGCCGGCGGGCAGCGGTAGGAGCCGGTCTGCGGGCTCGTTCCTAGCTTTCCCCGGCACGCCTCAAGGCGGCGTTGAAGGCGGCGAGCCTGGCCACCTCCACCTCCACCGGCTCCACGATCAGCTTTTGGGCCACGGCTGCTACGGCTTTGTTCAGCCGCTTCCGCGCCCTTTTGGCCCGGGAGCTTGCGGCACCGGCGGCAACGATCCGTCCGGTGACGGCAAGGAAGACCCCCAGCACCACGCCGGACGTGGCCATCAGGGTGGGTATGGGCCAGCCTTCCACGCGCGGCACTTCCGGCACGGGCATCTGGAAGTAGCCCAGGCCGGCGAGCACGCCGAGCCAGCCAAGCCCGCCCAGCACCGTCAGAAGCGCCAGCCACTGCATCACGTTGAAGAGGCCCCACCACCATGCTTTGCGGTTGGCGCCGATGTCCGTCCCGGCGATCGCCTGGTCCAGGGCATCCGGCAGCCTTTCACGGCCTTCCCGGGCTGCGCTCCTGATGGCGGCGCGCCAGGGTCCGGGCGCGCCGGCACTGGCGGCGTCGGCGAACGCCCGCACGGCGGCGTCCGTCCGGGCGCGCTCCGGGGCACCGGCGGACGGCAGTGACGTCCGGTTCAGCTGGGCCGGCGTGCTGCTGCGGAGATTGAGCCGGCGCAGGGGGTCCGGACGGAACCTGGAAAGCCACCGGGTGACGGGCCAGCCGGTCCGCCGCGCCGCTTCCAGCCGGTAGGACCGGGAAACGGCGCTTACTACAACAGGCACATTCGCGGCCACTGCCAGTTCATCGGCAAGCCTGGCTTTTGCCCCAGGGGCAACCCCGGCGGCTTCCCCGTCCCCTGAGGTTGCCCTGAGTTCCCGGCCTGCCTTGGACACATCTGCAGCCAACCGCTGCGACTGGGCCCTGCGCTGGACGGCAACGGACCGGATGGCCGCCCGCAAGGTATCGATGCCGGCACCCGTCACCGCGGACGTGGACAGCACCTTCACCTGGCCGAGGCCCTCGCGTGCCAGGATGGCGCGGAGGGATTCGAGCACCGGTTCCACGTCCGGCACTGGCAGCCGGTCAACCTGGTTCAGCACCACGAGGGTCACCGCCCCGTGGGAGGCGAGCGGCGCGAGGAAGCCGTGATGGACTGCCGCATCGGCATACTTTTGCGGGTCCAGGACCCACACCAGGACGTCAACCAGGCCTACCATCCGCTGTACCACCTCACGGTTGGCTTCCCGGGTGGAGTCGAAATCGGGCAGATCCAGAAGGATCAGCCCGGTCTCCTCATCCGCGAAGCCGTCCACGGCGGCCGCGTGGTGCCGGTTGCGGACTTCGAGCCAGTCAAGGAGCGGCCCGCTGCCGTCCGCTCCCCAGACCCCGGCCAAAGGTTCCGATGTTGTGGGTCGGCGGGCCGCCGCCGTCGCAATTTCTGCGCCGCTGACCGCGTTGAACAAGGAGGATTTGCCGCTGCCCGTGGCACCAAAGAAGCCCACCACGGTGTGGTCTGCGGACAGTGACCGGCGGGAACTGGCCCTGTCCAGGACAGCCACCACTTCCTGCAGCGCCTGATCGGGAAGGACACCTTCGCCGAGGCCGCGGGCGTCGTCGAGCGCCTGGAGCCGGCCGTCCAGCCGGGAAGCCTCCCTGGCCGCACTGTGGCGGCTCACGCGCTGCCTGCCAGCCGGACCAGGGCATTGGACTGTGCCGCAAGGACGCCTTCAGTGCCTTCAACGCTTTCCGGCAGCCGGACAAGGAATTTCTGCTGCTCTTCATCGAGCAGCCGCCGGCACCGGACGGCGAGGTCCTCCCGCGCCTTTTCGGCCATCCGGCGGACTGCATCCTCGCCGAACACCGCTTCCAGCAGCCGCTGGCCCACCACGGCAGTCCCGCCGGCAACACCGACTTCCAGGCCTGTCAGTCCAGCGGTCATCGAGAAAACCACGATCATCAGCGCGGCGCCGAGGCCGTTGATGCCGAAGGACAACCAGCGTGCCTGGGTCCGCTTGCCCTGGCCCTCTGTCTGGATGAGCTCCATGAGCGCCTCCTGCCACGCACGGATTTCGGCAGCGGCCCGGTCGGCGAAGCCCGGAGCAGTACCGGACAGATCGTCAGTCCCCAGCAGTTGGCGCCCGGCCGGATCGGACCGCCAGCGCTGGTCGGTCTCCTCGGCGGCGTTGGCTGCCTCGTCCAGGATGACGGCCTGCAGTCCTGTCTCGATGGCGGCCTCCACCCGGACGGCGGGGGGCGGTTCGCCCCGGAAGAAGGCACCGAGCCGGTCCCGGAAGCGTCCGACGTTCTGCTCCAGGGCCCGGAAGAACTCGCCCGTACCAACGAAGTCCTGCCACCGGGCGAGTACTTCACCGCGCAGGAGCGCGCCGTCCCGGGTGGCGTCCATAATTCGCTCCGCCGCGTCCCGGTAGGCCGACACGGCGTCCGACTCCAGGCAGCCGGCTGCGCGCCGCTGCTCTGCCGCCGCCAGGGCAATCGCGGAAACCTTGCCGGCCAGTGCCCGGACCGCCCCGTTGAGGGTCCGCCGGGCGACGTCCGAGCGGCCGGCAGCATCCGCCGCGAGGTTCTGCAGCCATATGGCTAACGGACGGACAGCTGCTGCCGGCAGCATGCCTCTTGAATCCAGTGTGGTCTCCGGAATGATGAACAGCTGCGCACCACCCAGGCCCTCCCTGTCCAGGAGCAACCGGAGGTCCCCGCTGACTTCAGCCTCCGCCCCCGGCGGAACCCTGTCCAGCACCACGGCCACCATGATGTCCCTGGCGGCCGCGTCCAGCAGCAGCTTCCAGGGAACGGCGTCGGCGTAGCGGTTGGCGGTGGTGACGAAGATCCAGAGGTCTGCCGCCGCCAGCAGCTGCCCTGCCAGCCTCCTGTTCTCATCCGCGATGGAATCGACGTCCGGGGCGTCCAGCAGTGCGATCCCGGCAGGAACGGCGGGATCCGCCAGCAGGACGAGCGACGACGACGGCGCGGTCCCGGGGCTTTGCGTTGCCTGGCCGGCGGGAACCTGCCCGGCGAGGGCGCCGCGGATCCGGCTGAGGCCAGGAAGGACACGCTGACCTTCGAACCAGTCCGCCTCCGCCGGGTTGTGCAGCAGGATGGGCTGGCGGGTAGTGGGCCGGATGGCGCCTGCACGGGTTACCGGATGGCCCACGAGCGCATTCACCAGCGTCGACTTCCCGGCGCCCGTGGAGCCGCCGACGACGGCCAGCAGCGGAGCATCCAGGCTGCGGTACCGGGGAAGGATGTAGTCATCCAACTGGCTGGCGGCACCGGCCGCCTCACGCCGGGCCAGATCAGCACCGGGAAGCGCCAGCGGCAGGCTGACCTCCACAAGCGCGCTCCGCACATTTTCCAGCAGCGCCACCGCCTCGGCGGTCTGCGCCGGCTGGCCTGCATCATCGTGCTCGTTCCGGGAGGTCACAGCAACATCATGCCAGCTCACGCGGTTCAATAGGCGGCGACCCGACGGCGGGACTCCCCTGTGGATGGTCATGTCCACCTGGCATCGCCCGGGGAATTGTCCGGCCGGCGGGGACGAAGCCGGACAAAGAAAAATGGTCCCGGGCTTCTGCCCGGGACCATTTCGATGGTGACCCCAGCGGGATTCGAACCCGCGTTACCGCCGTGAGAGGGCGGCGTACTAGGCCGCTATACGATGGGGCCGTGTACTTCCTGCCAGCGTTTCCGCTGGTCAAGCTCAGTGATTGTTTCACACACTTCGCTCGCGTTCCAAATCGGCGAACCGTTTGAAACTGTTCTGTCCCGAGGCCGGAAAACCGGCGCTCAAACCAGAGCTGGGATACCAGGACTCGAACCTAGAATGACGGTACCAGAAACCGTAGTGTTGCCAATTACACCATATCCCAATGGCACTTTCGGGCCGGTCTTCAGGGCTTTTGCCCTGCTCCGTGCGCCTCAGCACGAGAAAATACTCTACCCGAGACTTTCAGCTCGCACAAATCGGCCGGGTGTGACGTGCCTTACCAGCCCGTCCAGGGAGGCAACCATGTGGCCGTCGAACCCTGTCACCGGCTCGCCCGTCCGGTTCAGCCACACGCCCAGCAGCCCGGCGGCCGTCGAGCCTTCCGCATCCAGCAGCCGGTTGTCGCCCACGTAGAGCGTTTCGGAGGCGGCAGTGCCCAGCAGCCGTACGCCCTCGAGGTAGATCGCCGGATTGGGTTTGGCGACGCCGAGCGTGTCCGTACCCACCAGGCGTGAAACACGTTCCAGTCCCGCGCTGTCCAGCTTGGCCCGCTGGTAGTCGTGGACGTTGTTGCTGACGGCGCCGTAAGGGATGCCTGCGCCGTCCAGGACTTCCAGCAACGGCAGGACGTCCGGGAAAGGCTTGACGTAGGCAGGCTGGCGCTCCATGTAGGCGTTGAGCCACCGGTGCGATTCCTCGCCGTCGGCCAGTTCAACCCCGAAGTGCCCCAGGGCCGCGCGGCCACGGAGCAGGCGCTGTTCGTTGAACGTCACTTCCCCGGCGAGGTACTGGTCGTAGTAGTGCGTGGTCTCGTGCGTGAAGATGCGCCCGAACCGCTCCCACCCGGCCTGGTCCAGGCCGGGCAGGAGATGTTCGCTGACCTCCCGCAAGGCAGTGGTCATCGAGTATTCAAGGTCCACCAGGGTGTCGTCGATGTCGAAGAGAACACCGCGGACCGCCCCGAAGGGTGTCTTCAGGACGCCGCTGCGCGCCTTGCCGGGAGCAGTCATCAGCCGCGGAAGGTCCGGAGCCGGCGCAGGGATGATTCCTTGCCCAGGATCACCATGGATTCGAACAATGGGGGCGAGATCCTGCGGCCGGACACGGCCGTGCGGACCGGGCCGAAGGCCAGGCGCGGCTTGATGCCGAGGTCCTCCACGAGCGCCTGCTTGAGCGCGGCCTGGATATGGTCCGGCGTCCAGTCTTCCACCGGCTCGAGCGCGGCGATGGCTGCGTCCAGTACTTCCCCGAGGTTCTGCGGCAGTCCCTTGCGGGCGTCATCCGCAATATCAATGGCCTCATCATCCTTGAACAGGAACCCGAGCATATCCGGCGCCTCGCCCAGCAGGGCAATGCGTTCCTGGATCAGGGGCGCCGCTTCGGTGAGGATTTCCTCCTGCCGCTCCGTGAGCTGCTCCCCCAGGTATCCTGCGTTCCTCAGGTAGGGCACCAGCCGGTCCCGGAAGTCTTCAGGGGCCAGCATCCGGATATGGGTGCCGTTGATGGCTTCGGCCTTCTTGATGTCGAAGCGTGCCGGGTTGGCAAGGACGTCGTGCACGTCGAAGTGCTCGATGAGCTGGTCCACCGTGAAAATGTCCTCGTCTGCGGACAGGCTCCAGCCCAGCAGCGAGAGGTAGTTGAGGAGGCCTTCGGGAATGAAGCCCCGGTCGCGCAGGAGGAAAAGGTTTGACTGCGGGTCCCGCTTGGACAGCTTCTTGTTGCCTTCACCCATGACGTATGGCAGGTGGCCGAACTCCGGCATGTAGCTGGCCACGCCGATGTCCATCAGGGCCCGGATGAGGACTACCTGCCGGGGGGTGGACGAGAGCAGGTCCTCCCCGCGCAGCACGTGGGTGATGCCCATGAGTGCATCGTCGACCGGATTCACCAGGGTGTACAGGGGCGAACCGTCGGCGCGGACGATGACGTAGTCCGGGATGCTGCCGGCTTTGAACGTGATTTCGCCGCGCACCAGGTCGGTGAAGGTGACGTCCTCGTCGGGCATCCGCACCCGCAGCACGGGCTGGCGGCCTTCCGCCTTGAACGCTGCCACCTGCTCCTCGGTGAGCTCGCGGTCAAAGTTGTCGTAGCCGAGCTTGGGATCGCGTCCCGCGGCCCGGTGGCGTGCCTCCACTTCCTCGGGGGACGAGTAGCACTCGTAGGCGTAGCCGCCCGCGATCAGCTTGGCTACGACGTCCTTGTAGAGGTCAAGGCGCTGCGACTGCCGGTACGGTTCGTGCGGGCCGCCGACTTCCACGCCTTCTTCCCAGGTGATGCCCAGCCACTTCAGCGCTTCCAGCAGCTGCTGGTAGCTTTCCTCCGAGTCGCGTGCGGCATCGGTGTCCTCGATGCGGAAGACGAACGTTCCCTTGGTGTGCTTGGCATGGGCCCAGTTGAAGAGCGCAGTCCGGATCAGGCCGACGTGCGGGGTACCGGTGGGCGAGGGGCAAAACCGGACGCGCACGGGTGTATCGGCTGAAACGGATGGCAGGGAGGCAGCAGGGGACGCAGAAGGAGTAGTCATAGTGGCTCCAACTTTACCGTCTGCTGCCGCCGCCCGGCGCGGGCGGCGGCAGATGCCGGCGGCGGCTGTCCGCTGGTGTCAGCGGCGGACGATCGGATTGGACAGGCGTCCGATTCCCTCAATCTCCACCTCAAAGCGGTCGCCAGGATTCACCAGGCCCACACCGGCAGGTGTTCCGGTCATGATGACGTCTCCGGGCAGGAGGGTGAAGGCCTGTGAGACCACGGAGACCAGTTCCTGCACGCCCCGGATCATCTGGCTGGTGCTGCCGTCCTGGCGCACCTCGCCGTTCAGCCGCCCCTGGATCTGCAGGTCCTCGGTATCGAGGTCAGTCTCGATCCACGGGCCCAGCGGCGCCGAGGTGTCAAATCCTTTGGCCCGGGTCCATTGCAGGTCGGTCTTCTGGACGTCGCGGGCGGTGAGGTCGTTCCCGCAGGTGTAGCCGAAGATGACGTCGTCCACGCGGTCCTCCGGGACGTCCTTGCAGATCCGGCCGACCACCACGCAGAGTTCCGCCTCGAAGGACACTTCCTCCGAAAATTCCGGCAGCACGACGGGATCGTTGGGCCCCACAACGGCCGTGTTGGGCTTGAGGAAAAGGAGCGGCTGTGCAGGCACTTCATTGCCGAGTTCGCGCGCGTGCTCCACGTAGTTGCGCCCCACGCCGATGACCTTGCTGCGGGGGATGATGGGGGCCAGCAGCCGGACGTCCTCCAGCTTGTGGCGGACGGATGTGCGCTCAACACCGTTGAAGAAGGGGTCACCGTGGATGACAGTGATTTCCTCACTGCCTGGTTCACCTTCAACAACACCGTAAAGGGGATCAGAATCGACAACAAACCTGGCAATACGCATGGGTCCTACCCTACCGTTCGGGCCTGGCCGCTTCCTTCACCGCGCAGGTAGTGCAACTGGGCGGCGACCGACATTTCGGCAGCCTTCCGGATGGAGGGGACGACGTCGGCATAAACCACGTCAGCCACTTCTCCTGCCGTGGCATCCCGGCCGAGTTGTTCCAGCGCCGCACGGATCTGGCCGAGCCGCTCCTGCCGGTGCAGGCGGTAATCCCGGGCAATCGACTCCACGGAAGGCAGTATGGGCCCGTGTGCCGGGAGGACCGTGGCCGGCCCCAACGCCTCAAGCCTGTCCAAAGTGCTGAGGTAGTCCCCCAGCGTGCCGTCCGGGAAGTCCAGCATGGTGGTACCCCTGCCCAGGATGGTGTCGCCGGTCAGCACGGAACCATGGGGGCCGTCCTCCGGAAGATGGAAACACAGAGAATCGGACGTATGGCCGGGCGTGGGCAGCACGTGAATCTCCAGCCCGCCAGCGTGGATCACCCCTCCGTGCAGGGGTTCTCCGCCGCCGTGGCAATGCACCGGATCCGCGGCCCGGACGGGGGCACCCGTCAGGTCATGCAGGCGGGCAGATCCTGCCGTATGGTCCGCATGGCGGTGGGTAACGAGGATGAGTTCCACCGGGCCGGCAGCCAGCGCGCGCAGATGGCCCTCGTCGAGCGGGCCCGGGTCCACCACGACTGCACGGGAATGGCCGGTGGCACGCACCACGTAGGAGTTGGTCCCCTCGAGGCTCATCGGCCCGGGGTTGGGAGCCAGGATGTACTGGGTCAGGGCGGAGCTGCGCTGCAGGATGGGCCGGGAAGCGGACGTCACCGTCCCATCTTTGCATCCGCCGCCGGACCATCGCCGCCGCACACCCGGAATAGAACGGCCGGGTGCGGGTTGATCACGACCATGCCGCAACAGAGAAGAACAGCGGGCTCCTGCACATCCACAACCACGCAACGGGCAGCATTGTCTGGTTTCCCACGTGGCGGAAGTTCCGTGAGACCGCCGATTGGCGCAAGGAAGTCGAATGCTTTCGGGGAGGACCTCACGTCAGGCTCACAGCTCGAGGGGCCCTGCGACGACGGCGCCTGCCGGGCAGAAGCCCCGCGGGCGCCGTCGTGGTTCTCTGGACCCTTCAAATGGCGCGACCTGGCCCGGCTCAGGCCAGGCGGGTCAGCCAGCCGTGGGTGTCCGGGGACGTCCCGGTCTGGATGCCGAGCAGCCGCTCACGGATGGCCATGGTGGACTCCCCCGCCTTGGCGTCCTCGGATCCGATGAATTCCGTGGCGTCCTTGAGGACTCCGATGGGGGTGATGACGGCGGCAGTGCCGCAGGCAAAGACCTCTGTGATGTCACCGGAGGCGACGCCGTCGCGCCACTCATCCAGGGTGATCTTGCGCTCGGCGACTTCCCGGCCCATGTCCTTGGCCACCTGGATGACGGACATCCGGGTGACGCCTTCCAGGATGGTGCCGGTGAGTGCCGGGGTGGCCAGCGAGCCGTCCTTCATGACGAAGAACACGTTCATGCCGCCCAGCTCTTCCACCGCGTTGTCATTGAACTGGTCGAGGAACAGGACCTGCTTGCAGCCATTGGCTTCGGCTTCCTGCTGCGCGATGAGCGAAGCAGCGTAGTTGCCGCCGCACTTGGCCGCGCCGGTGCCGCCGCGGCCGGCCCGCGCGTACTCCCGGGAAATCCAGATGGACACCGGCTTGAGCTCGCCGCCGAAGTAGTTGCCTGCCGGTGAGGCGATGACACGGAAGGAGACTTCGCGCGCGGCCCGGACGCCAAGGAATGCCTCGGTTGCGATCATGAACGGCCGCAGGTACAGGGACTCCCCGTCGCCGTCAGGAACCCATTCCTTGTCCACGGCCACCAGTTCGCGGATGGCGCCGAGGAAGTATTCGGCAGGCAGTTCGGGCAGTGCAAGCCTCCGGGCCGACTTGTTGAGGCGGGCGGCGTTGGCTTCCGGACGGAAAGTCCACACCGAGCCGTCCGCGTGGCGGTAGGCCTTGAGCCCCTCGAAAATTTCCTGCCCGTAATGCAGCACGGCAGCGGACGGGTCCAGGGAAATCGGCCCGTAGGCCTCCACCCGGGGGTTGTGCCAGCCGCCTTTACCGTTCTCATCGACGCTGTAGTCAACGATGGCGGTGTGGTCGGTGAAGTGGTTGCCGAATCCCGGGTTCGCCAGGATGGCTGCACGCTCTTCAGCAGACTTCGGGTTGGCCGAAAGCTGCTGGCTGAATTCGACGCCGTGGGCAGTCTGGGTCATGGTTCCTCCACGATCGGCCGCCCGGGTTCAGCGCTGAACGGAGGGGCGGCATTTGGTGATTCGAGACAAGCTTACGCCCGATGCCGGAGGCCTCGGCGCGGGGTCAGAGCCCGGCCGCGATCGCGTCGCCGATCGCACTGGTGCTGCGGGCGCCGCCGTCGCGCTTTTCGACGTCGGCAACCACTGCCGCTTCGATCCTGCGGGCCGCCGTGGTGTAGCCGAGGTGGTCCAGGAGGAGGGCGGCGGACAGGATGGCGGCGGTGGGGTCTGCCTTGCCCTGGCCGGCGATGTCCGGAGCGGAGCCGTGGACCGGTTCGAACATGGACGGGGCGGTACGGTCCATGTTGATGTTGCCGGATGCCGCCAGCCCGATGCCCCCGGTGACGGCGGCAGCAAGGTCGGTCAGGATGTCGCCGAAGAGGTTGTCCGTGACGATCACGTCAAAGCGGGACGGGTCCGTGACCATGAAAATGGTGGCTGCATCCACGTGCAGGTAGTCGTGCGTGACCTCCGGGAACTCCGCCGCGACTGTCTCCACGGTCCGCTTCCAGAGGTGGCCTGCGTAGACCAGGACATTGTGCTTGTGGACCAGGGTGACGTGCTTGCGCTCCCGTGCACTGGCGCGGCGGAAGGCGTCCCGCACCACGCGCTCCACGCCGTGGGCGGTGTTCAGGGACACTTCGGTGGCAACCTCGTGCGGGGTGCCGGCCCGGAGGCTGCCGCCGTTGCCCACATAGGGGCCCTCGGTTCCTTCACGGACAACAATGAAGTCGATGGCGCCCGGGTTGGCCAGCGGGCTGCCCACGGTTCCGTACAGCCGCGACGGTCTCAGGTTGACGTAGTGGTCCAGGCTGAAGCGGAGCTTCAGCAGCATCTCGCGCTCGATGATGCCTGACGGGATGCGGGTATCGCCGGGGGCCGCACCTACTGCGCCGAAGAGGATGGCGTCCCTGGTCCGCAGGTCGGCGAGGACCTCGTCCGGGAGGGTCTCCCCGGTTGCCAGCCAGTGTTCAGCGCCGAGCTTGTAGTGCGTCTGCTTGAGCTCCACCCCTTCTGCAGCAACAGCTTTTTCCAGGACTTTGACTGCCTCGGCAATGACCTCGGGGCCAATGCCGTCGCCGGGGATAACTGCCAGATCGATGGAGGATGCGCTCATAGTTTCAGGGTAGCCAAGCGATCCATATGGTGGTCAAGCCGTCTCATTATGCGGGCGTTGCAACGACAAAACGTTCGTCCCCCACAGATCATCCGTATAACAGGAAATCAGCGCCACAGTCTTGGGCGAGAGGGCCCAAACGGGGCCGTCCTTCAGGCTGAATTTTTCGTAGGTTACTTGCTTGGTGGCGGGCTGCCCCGGGCCGGCCAGGCCGGCCCGGGGCAGCTGTCAGGCCCCGGCAGGTTCCTCGTACTTCGGAAATACCGGGGACGGTGCCGGGAGGGCAGTCCCGGCGGCGATCGGAGTGGCGATGGCGGAGAACTGCCGGGCTTCGCCGTCAGGCTGGCCCAGGCTTTCCAGCAGCTTCCCCGTGGCGGCGGGCATCACCGGCTGGGCCAGGACGGCCACGATCCGGAGCACCTCAAGCGTCACGTAAAGCACGGTGTTCATGCGTTCGACGTCGGTCTTCCGCAGGACCCACGGCGCCTGGTCGGCGAAGTACGCGTTGGTGTCACCCAGGACCGCCCAGATGGCCTCCAGGGCCCGGCTGAATTCCTGCTTTTCGAACGCGGACCGGGCAGTCTCCAGAAGCCCCCCGGCCTGCTCGAGGATGGCGGTGTCCGCCGCAGTGAACTCCCCAGGCACAGGAACGGCGCCGCCACAGTTCTTGGCCACCATGGACAGCGACCGCTGCGCCAGGTTGCCGAAGTTGTTGGCGAGGTCCGAGTTCATCCTGCCCACGATGGCTTCGTGGTTGTAGCTTCCGTCCGCGCCGAAGGGGACCTCGCGGAGGAAGAAGAACCGCACCTGGTCCAGGCCGTACTGTGCCACGAAGTCGGCCGGGGCCACTACGTTGCCCAGCGATTTGGACATCTTCACGCCGTTGTTGTGCAGGAAGCCGTGGATCATCACCCGCTTGGGCAACTCCAGGCCCGCGCTCATCAGGAACGCAGGCCAGTAGATGGCGTGGAAACGGGAGATGTCCTTGCCGATGATATGGACGTCCGCAGGCCAGAACTTGCGGAACTTCTCCGACTCGACGTCGGGATAGCCCACGCCCGTCAGGTAGTTCGTCAGCGCATCCACCCAGACGTACATGACATGCTTGTCGTTACCGGGGACCGGTACGCCCCAGTCGAAGGTGGTGCGGCTGATCGACAGGTCCTCCAGCCCGCGCCTGACGAAGCTGATGACCTCGTTGAACCGGTATTGCGGCGCACCGAACTCCGGGTGGGACTCGTAAAGTGCCAGCAGTTTGTCCTGGTAGGCGGACAGCCGGAAGAAGTAGCTCTCCTCCGCCGTCCAGGTCACCTCGGTGTCCGTTTCCTTCGAGTAGCGCACGCCGTCGTCCTTGACCACGGTGTCATCTTCGCCGTAGAAGGCCTCGTCCCGCACCGAGTACCAGCCCTCGTACTTGGACAGGTAGATGTCGCCCTTGGCTTCCATCTTTTTCCAGATGGCCTGCGAGGCTGCGTAGTGGTCGGCATCCGTAGTCCGGATGAAGCGGTCGTAGGTGATGCCGAGGGCGGCGTGTGCCGCCTTGTACACCTCGGCGTTCCGGTCCACCAGTTCCTTGGGCGTGATGCCTTCCTTTTCGGCGGTCTGGGCGATCTTCATGCCGTGCTCGTCCGTGCCGGTCAGGAACATCACGTCATAGCCGTCCAGCCGCTTGAACCGGGCCATGGCGTCGGTGGCGATGTACTCGTAGGCATGGCCGATGTGCGGCACGCCGTTGGGGTAGGTGATGGCCGTGGTGATGTAGAACGGCGTCTTCTCTGAAGCAGTCACGTGCGGACGGTTACCTTCGGTGCGGAGGGACAGGCTAGATCAGTTCAGTCAGGGTATCGCTGAGCCGGACCAGTTCGTGGTCGTGTGACGCAACCAGCACGGCAATGCCGTCGTTAGTGGTGTCCTTCAGGATGCTGATGATGCGGTTGGCCGAGGCACGGTCCAGGCTGGCGGTGGGCTCGTCCACCACCAGGACCCGGGTACCCAGGATCAGTGCACGGGCGATCGCGACGCGCTGGCGCTCACCGCCGGACAGCTGCGCCGGACGGTGGCGCATGCGCCGGCCAAGGCCCACCAGGTCCAGGAGGTCCTTGGCCATGTCCCGCCGCTGGTCCACTTCACCGTCGGGAACGGCGGGCAGGAGGACGTTCTCCAGGGCGCTCATGCCATCGATCAGGGCGCCGCCCTGGTCGACGTAGCCGATGAGGGCACGACGGCGGTCGGCGATTTCGTCGTCGCCCATGCTCTCCAGGGAATCGCCTTCCCAAAAGACGCGGCCCGACGTCGGCAGCGTGAGTCCCGCGCCGACGGTCAGGATGCTTGTCTTGCCGGAGCCGCTTCGGCCGGCGACGCAGTGCATCTCACCGGCGTGCAGGGTCAGGTCGAAGCCCTCCACCACGCTGACGGGCTCGGCACCGCCCTTGCCGCCGCCGTAGCGGATGGTGATGTCGCTCAGTTCCAGCGGGGTGGCGTGGTCCGGCGCCTTGACGATGGTGTTGGCGCGGGTCTGCAGGGGAACCTCGCCGGAGCCGCTCCTGCGGCTCCGCTGGACATTGGTCGGGTTTGTCATTGGACCACTTTCGTTGCAATCGGTATCCAGCAAAGTACAGCCACGAGGCCGGCGACGCCTGCCCACAGTGCGGCATAGGGGGCCAGCAGGAGGCCGATGCCCAGGGCGCCCAGCACGCCCAGGGGCAGGGCCACGGTTCCCACCAGCGCGTTTTCGAACAGGCGGACCTGGCGGAGCATGTCCGGGTTCCAGCCCATGGCCTCAAGGATGCCCAGGTACTGCCGCTTGGCGTTCAGCTCGAACCTTCCGGTCACCAGGGTCAGCACCAGGCCGACCACCACGCCGGCCAGCGCCAGGAGGATGCTTGGCAAAGCCACGCTGGCGGCAGCCAACCCGCTCAGGGCGCTCGCTCCGGCCGCCCGGGGGATGTCGATCAGCAGGGCGATGAGGCCGCCTACGGCAGCACCGAAAACACCGACGGCCACGGCCAGGGCCAGTGTGTTGAACTTGTTGGTGCCCAGTTGGCGGTTGGCGAACGTCAGCGGCGAATCCACCGGAATAAGCCGCTCGTCGTGCTGCGGCTCCTGGTCGATGACGTCGCGGTGGCGGAGCTGCTGTGCGGCAAAGAACGCGGCACCGATGTACAGCAGCAGGACGGCAACGCACACCAGGGCAGTGGCAAGGCTCCAGCTGGCAAGGCTTAGGACAAGGCCGGCCACGGCCAGCAGCACTGCACCCACGCCGAACTCTTCCAGCACCCAGCTGCGGATCCGCCGCTGGGTCCAGCCCATGGCCCGGAGGGTTCCGGCTTCGCTGCGCCGCTTGCGGATATAGCTCACGGTTGACGCCCCGGTCAGCAGGGCAGCACCGCACAAGGTCAGGAAGAGCAGGGTCACGTTGGTTCCGGAGAGCGATCCGGTCACGGCTTCAGCCGCGTTCTGCCGCACCCACGACTGCTGGACAGTGCCCAGCGCGGACTCCTTGCCGGCGTCGTCCTTGGAATAGCCGGGCACGAAGATGCTGGCGTCCTCGCGGGCGGAGCCGGCCACGATGGTGGCTTCCAGGCCCATGTCCCGGATTTCGGCGGCGAGCTTCTCCACCTCCGGCTGAGCTTCCTTCCAGCTCCCCGGCGCCTTGGCACGGACGCGGACAGCGTCGATCACGTCGGCGTTGTCCGTGTAGCCGCGGGCAGCGGCGAGCCCGTAGTAGTCGGTGATCGCGCCTGCCGACTGGCTGGCGAGTCCGGTGGCGCTCAGCGAGGGCCCAAGCTCCGTGGCAGGAACGTCCTTGCCCTCGGCATCCTTGACCAGGGTGAAGGGGGTGGGGTCGTAGCCGCCCAGGGGAAGCTTGTTGACGTCGCCGGCGGCCTCGGCCACAGCGGCGGGGTCGAAGGTGCCGTAGACCATGGCCAGCGAGGCTGCCGGCTTCTCACCCGTTGCCAGGTTCTCGCGGTAGGACCGCTCGTCAACCGGTTCGCGCTGGGTCTGGTCCACGGGCGTGCCGTTGGCGCTCTTTTCCGGCAGGCGGTTGATGGTCACCCATTCGCCGGGGACGGCGGTCTTGTCCACGGCGCCGTTGGCGGCCTCCTCGCCGTCGGTGTACTTCGGCGCGGCGGCAAAGTCCGTGCTCCAGGTGGCTGGTGTGTAAAGGCCCTGGTTGAAGTTGCCGGTGGCGCCCAGCAGGGACGAGTGGTCGGTGGAGCCCGGCCAGGACAGGACGAACGGGTCCTTGGAGACGAACGGCAGGTAGTCCTTGTCCAGCGACCGGGAGACGGTTCCGACGTCCTTGACCACCTTGCCGGCGTCGTCGATCTCTTCGATCTTGACGTTGTACTTAAGGTCCAGCGAAGTGCCGGAGCGCACGATCAGCGGGATCGCCTGGGAATCGGCGGTGAGCTGGCCGTTGCGCTTTGCCTGCTGGTACTGGGTCATCAGCGGCGCCCAGTACTTGAGCTTGACGCCCAGGAAGTCGGGGCCTTCTTCCAGCTGGTCCAGGCCGATTCCGTTGGTAAACAGGCCTTCGAAATAGCGGCCGATGGCTCCGGCGTTGCGGGCGTCGGCGGGCGGGGCTTTTTCGAGCGGTGCCAGGAAGTCCCCGGCCGGGCCCAGCAGGGCGCGCTCGGCCGCGGGGTCGACTGCCACCACGGATTCCGTGACTTCGGGCGCCAGGGGCAGGGACACGGACAGGTTGAACAGGTTGTGCTCGGATCCACCGGCGGGGGCGGGGAACTTGATGCCGGTTTCGCCCTCGGGGGCCGCGATGCGGATGCTGCTGCCGCCGGCGGCCTTTTCCTCGACGAGTTTGGCCTTGCCCAGGGTGCCCTCGGCCGTGGACTTGAAAAGGGTCTGCTCGGAGACGCCGTCGGAACTTACCGCGCTGGCGGTGAGCCGGTACTTTTTGGTCTCGTCACTCAGGACGGACTCCGCGGCGGGCCACTTGTCCGGCGCAGTGGCACCGGCGGCCTGGTCCGCCGTCGCAGTGCCGGCGAGCCCGGCGTTGTAGCCGAGGTAATCCATGGCATCCAGGCGCGGCGCTTCGAGGTTCTGGGTCACGCGGGAGACCAGGCTGATGGGTGCGGCCACGGACGTGCCGGACAGCTTCTTGATGGACTCCAGCTGCTCGAAGCTGATGCCGCCGGTACCGTTGGCGATTTCCGGCTGCAGCAGGGCACCGGCGGGCGCTTTGGCGTGGACGAGGACGTCGTAGAGGCCGCGGGAATTTTCATCCACGGTCCGGTTGAGTGCGGCCTGGGACTGGCTTTGGACGAGGACCGACAAGCACATGGCTGCGATCAAGATGGCAGCGGTCAACAGCAGCACTTTGCTTCTGATGAACCTCTGGACGGCGTTCATGGAACTCCCTGAAACCTGGATTGCGTGCGCACACCGTGCCCCCCGGCGGACATGGACGACTACGGACGGATGTGCAAAAGGTGATGGCCGGCCTGCCGGCTTGGTCCTGAACCAGGACCAAGCCATTGTAAGCAGACCGGCCAATCATATGTGGCCCCGCCGGGACACGCCCGGCGGCGGCCGTTGGTACGGCGTTTCCCGGTCACTCCCGGGGTATTTAGTCTTCCAGGTCCACTTCCCGGACCATGTCGGCGCCGATGCCGGCCTTGATGGCGTCCAGCACCTGCTGCGGCACGGAGCTGTCCACGGTGAGCAGCGCAAGGACCTGGCCGCCCTGGTCGTGGCGGGCCACCTGCATGCCGGCGATGTTGATGTTGTTCATGCCCAGGATGTGGCCGATGGTGCCGATGACGCCGGGGCGGTCGGTGTAGCCCACCACCACCACGTGCTCGCTGATGGGGATTTCCACCTCGAAGCCGTTGATGCCCACGAGCTTCTGGATCTGCTTGGGTCCGGTCAAGGTTCCAGCCACGGAGATCTGGCTGCCGTCGCTCAGCGCGCCGCGCAGGGTCAGGACGTTGCGGTAGGACTCCGTTTCCGGAGTGGTGATCAGGCGGACGTTGATGCCGCGCTGTTCCGCGATGACCGGGGCGTTAACGTAGGAGACCTGCTCGGTCACGACGTCCGCGAAAATGCCCTTCAGGGCCGCCAGTTCCAGGACCTTGACGTCGAGCGAGGAGATTTCGCCGGCAACCTCGACGTCGAACTGGGTCAGGGAATCGTGGGTCAGGGCGGTGAAGATCCGGCCGAGCTTTTCGATCAGCGGGATGCCGGGGCGGACATCGGGGGCGATGACGCCGCCGGCGACGTTGACGGCATCCGGGACCAGCTCACCGGCGAGGGCGAGACGGACGGACTTTGCCACGGAGACGCCAGCCTTTTCCT
Organism: Arthrobacter sp. Y3221087; assembly: GCF_059089905.1. Lineage (NCBI taxonomy): Bacteria > Bacillati > Actinomycetota > Actinomycetes > Micrococcales > Micrococcaceae > Arthrobacter > Arthrobacter sp. Y3221087. The sequence continues at coordinate 1,477,703 of NZ_JBNHFE010000001.1, read as the reverse complement.
GGGCTTCGTCAGTGGACGCGCCCAGGTGCGGGGTGACCACCACGTTGTCCAGCTTGAAGAACGGCAGGTCCGTGCTGGGCTCCTTGGCGAACACGTCGACGCCGGCGCCGGCGATTTCGCCGTCCTGCAGTGCGGTGAAGAGTGCTTCCTCGTCCACCAGGCCGCCGCGGGCCACGTTGACCACGTAGGCCGTGTTCTTCATCTTCTTGAAGGCGTCGGCGCCGAGCATGCCCACGGTTTCAGGGGTCTTGGGCATGTGGATGGTGATGAAGTCGGACTGGGCCAGGAGCTCGTCAAGGGTGACCAGCTGGACGCCGAGCTGCGCTGCACGGGCGGAAGTGATGTAGGGGTCGTACGCAAGGATCTTGGTATCGAAGCCTTTGAGCCGGGCGGCCACGAGCGCGCCGATCCGGCCGAGGCCGATGATGCCGATCTTCTTCTCGAACAGTTCGATGCCCGTGTACTTGGAACGCTTCCACTCGCCGTCCTTGAGGGCGGCGCTGGCCTGCGGGATGTGCCGGGCCAGGCTGAGGATGTGGCCCACAGTGAGTTCCGCCGCGGAGACGATGTTGGACGTGGGGGCGTTGACCACCATGACGCCGGCCTGGGTGGCGGCCTTGATGTCAACGTTGTCCAGTCCCACGCCGGCGCGGGCGATGACCTTCAGGTTCTTTGCCGCGGCAATGGCTTCCGCATCCACCTGGGTCGCGGAGCGGACCAGGATGGCGTCAACGTCGCTGATGGCCGAGAGCAGCTGGGAACGGTCGGCGCCGTCGGTCTGGCGGATTTCGAAGTCCGGGCCGAGGGCCTCGACGGTGGCGGGGGAAAGTTCTTCGGCGAGCAGTACTACGGGTTTTGACACGGCTGATCCTCTGCGTTGCAGTCCTGGGGATGGAACAAGTCTAGGCCGACGGAAAGGCCGGGCTCACATTGTTAAGTGTGAACCCGGCCTCACCGTGGCCCCTGGTGAAGGGTAAGTTTCCGTCAGCCTTAGCGGGCTGCGGAGCCTTCCACGTAGTCCACGTCCTGCTGCTGCCAGGAGAACAGGGAGCGCAGCTCGCGGCCAACGGCCTCGATGGGGTGCTGCTCTGCCTTGGCGCGCAGCTCCTTGAACTCGATGCCGCCGTTGTCCTGGTCCTCGATGAAGCGCTTGGCGAAGGCACCGGACTGGATGTCGGCCAGGACGGCCTTCATGTTTTCCTTCACCTCGGGGGTGATGACGCGCGGGCCGGAGACGTAGTCGCCGTACTCGGCGGTGTCGGAGACGCTCCAGCGCTGCTTGGCGATGCCGCCTTCCCACATGAGGTCAACGATGAGCTTGAGCTCGTGAAGCACCTCGAAGTAGGCGATCTGCGGCTGGTAGCCGGCTTCGGTCAGGGTCTCGAAGCCGTACTGGATCAGCTGGGAGACACCGCCGCACAGGACGGCCTGCTCGCCGAAGAGGTCCGTTTCGGTCTCTTCGGTGAAGGTGGTCTTGATGACGCCGGCGCGGGTGCCGCCGATGGCCTTGGCGTAGGACTTGGCCAGGTCCCAGGCGGAACCGGAGGCGTCCTGCTCCACGGCGATGATGTCCGGGATGCCGCGGCCGGCTTCGAATTCGCGGCGCACGGTGTGGCCGGGTGCCTTCGGGGCGACCAGGATGACGTCAACGCCTTCCGGAGCCTGGATGTAGCCGAAGCGGATGTTGAAGCCGTGGGCGAAGGCCAGGGCCTTGCCGGGGGCCAGCTTGTCCTTGATGGACTCGTTGTAGATCGAGCGCTGGTGCTGGTCCGGCGCCAGGATCATGATGACGTCGGCCCATTCGGCGGCGTCGGCGACGTTCTTGACCGTGAAGCCTGCGTCCTCGGCCTTGGCCTTGGACCTGGAGCCTTCCTGAAGGGCGATGACGACGTCGACGCCGGAATCGCGCAGGTTGAGCGCGTGGGCGTGGCCCTGTGAGCCGTAGCCAACGATGGCAACCTTGCGGCCCTGGATGATCGACAGGTCGGCGTCGTCGTCGTAGAACATTTCAGTCACTTGCGTAACTCCTCTTGAGTGTTTTGGTAGATAGGTGGTGTGGTGCTTGCGGTTCCGGGCGGAGTTCCGCCTGGGCAGGCCTAGGCGGAACGCAGCGCCCGGTCACTCATGGAGCGGGATCCCCGTCCAACGGCCAGGGTGCCGGACTGCACGATTTCGCGGATGCCGAAGGGCTCCAGCACTGAAAGCAGCGCTGCAAGCTTCTCCGGGGTACCGGTTGCCTCGATCACCAACGAGTCTGTGGACACGTCGACGACGGAGGCACGGAACAGGTCTGCAGCCTGGGTTACCTGCAGGCGTGTTGCGGCATCCGCACGTACCTTGACCAGGATGTGGTCGCGCTGTACGGAAGATTCGGAGGTCAGCTCAACGATCTTGATGACGTTGATCAGCTTGTTGAGCTGCTTGGTGACCTGTTCGATCAGGTCGCCGTCGGCGTCGACAACCACCGTCATGCGGGAGATGCCCGGTACTTCGGTGGGGCCGACGGCCAGGGAGTTGATGTTGAAGGCGCGGCGGGCGAAGAGGCTCGCGACGCGGGTCAGGACGCCCGGCTTGTCTTCGACAAGGACGGACAGGGTGTGGCGGCTCATGCTCAGTCCTCTTCTTCCCATTCCGGGGTCATGTTGCGGGCAACCTGGATCTGGTCGTTACTCACGCCGGCTGGCACCATCGGCCACACCATCGAGTTGGGGCTGACCACGAAGTCGATGACCACTGGCCGGTCATTGATCTCGAGGGCCTTCTGGATGGTGGCGTCGATGTCCTCGTCGCGTTCGCAGCGGAAGGACGCGCAGCCGTAGGCCTCGCCCAGCTTGACGAAGTCCGGGATGCGGACGGTGTCGTGGCCGGTGTTGAGGTCGGTGTTGGAGTAGCGGCCTTCGTAGAAGAGGGTCTGCCACTGGCGCACCATGCCCAGCGAAGAGTTGTTGATGACGGCAACCTTGATGGGAATGTTGTTGATGGCGCAGGTGGCCAATTCCTGGTTGGTCATCTGGAAGCAGCCGTCGCCGTCGATGGCCCAGACCACCCGGTCCGGCTCCCCCACCTTGGCGCCCATGGCAGCCGGTACGGCGTAGCCCATGGTTCCGGCACCACCGGAGTTCAGCCAGGCGTGCGGGCGCTCGTACTTGATGAACTGCGCCGCCCACATCTGGTGCTGGCCCACGCCTGCCACGTAAACGCCCTCGGGGCCGGTGAGGGCGCCGATGCGTTCGATGACCTTCTGCGGAGCGGTGAGGCCGTCTTCCGGTTCGGTCCAGCCCAGCGGGTAGGTTTCCTTGAGGTTGTTCAGGAAAGCCCACCAGGTTGTGAGGTCCGGAGTTCCGGTGGTGCCGAACTGCGCACGCACGGCGTCCGTCAGTTCAGGAATGATCTCCTTGACCGAACCAACGATGGGGACATCGGCGGTGCGGTTCTTGGAGATTTCCGCGGGGTCGATATCGGCGTGGATGACCTTGGCCATCGGCGCGAACGTCTTGAGGACGCCGGTGACGCGGTCGTCGAAGCGTGCGCCCAGGGTGATCAGGAGGTCGGCCTGCTGCAGCGCCGTGACCGCGGAAACACTGCCGTGCATGCCGGGCATGCCAACATGCTGGGGGTGCGAGTCGGGGAACACGCCCTTGGCCATCAGCGTGGTAACCACCGGGGCGCCCGTGGCCTCGGCGAGGGCCAGCAGTTCGGCGCTGGCGTGTGCCTTGACCACACCGCCGCCCACGTACAGGACGGGTTTGGTGGAAGCCGCGATGAGTTTCGCCGCTTCGCGCACCTGCTTGTTGTGGCCCCGGGTGACGGGACGGTACCCGGGCAGGTCGATCTTCGGCGGCCAGGAGAAGGTCATCTGGCCCACCTGGGCGTCCTTGGCAACGTCCACCAGCACCGGGCCGGGACGGCCGGTGGAGGCGAGGTGGAACGCCTCCGCCATGACGTGCGGGATGTCATTGGGGTCGGTGACCAGGAAGGAGTGCTTGGTGATGGGCATGGTGATGCCCACGATGTCCGCTTCCTGGAAAGCATCGGTGCCGATCACACCACTGGACACCTGGCCGGTGATGGCCACCAGCGGCACGGAGTCCATGTGGGCATCCATGATGGCGGTAACGAGGTTTGTGGCGCCCGGGCCCGAGGTGGCGATGCAGACGCCAACCCGCCCGGTGACCATGGCGTAGCCTTGCGCGGCGTGGCCGGCTCCCTGTTCGTGACGGACCAGCACGTGATTCATGGTGGAGGCCATCAAGGGGTCGTAGGTGGGCAGGATCGCGCCACCAGGCAAACCGAAAATATCGTCGACGCCGAGTTCTTCGAGCGAGCGGACAATAGCTTGCGAGCCGGTCATCACCGTTGGGGGTACAACGTTGTTCGGCCCAAGGACAGGAGAGGCGGCAGCAAGGTCGGCGGCGACGGCGGCATTGTCAGCCGTCCGGTCGGCGCGTTCCGGAGCCTTGGTGGCTCCAGTGGACTTGGTAGCCAACAGCGAGGGGCTGATCGGCGATCCTTTGCTCATCGGACTCTTCCTTGTGGATCATCTGTGGTTCATGGAAACTGCAGGAAATAAAAAAACCCCTCAGCCTGGCGGCTCTTCGAGGGGTTTGCGCGTGACGGTTCGTTACCAGAGGAGGCTATAGTGCCACGCGCTTGGTAAGGACGACGACGGTGCCGGCGGTAACGAAAGTCATGCGTTCAGTTTTCCCTCTGGTGGGATGGGTGTCAACGAGGCGCCACCCTATCTCACCATGTGGACAGCATTGTCCACGAAACGATCCGATCAGTGAAAGGACCGAAACTTTCAGCGGCCCACCCAAGCCGGGAACGGCTTAATAAGGGTGGCGCCGAGGGGCCCCGTGCGTGCGGCGCTCAGCGCCGCATGCACGGGGAAGGCGTCACCCGCAGTATGCACCCGTTGATGCGCTGTGCACCAGCTTTGCGTACTTGGCCAGGACACCCTTGGTGTAACGGGCCGGCAGTGGCTCCCAGCCCGCCTTGCGGGCTTCGAGCTCGGCTTCGTCAACCAGCAGGTCGAAGCTGCGGGCGGCGATGTCCACGCGGATCCGGTCACCGTCCTTGACGAAGGCGATGGGGCCGCCGTCGACCGCTTCGGGGGCAACGTGGCCGATGCACAGGCCGGTGGTGCCGCCGGAGAACCGGCCGTCGGTCAGGAGCAGGACGTCCTTGCCCAGGCCCGCACCCTTGATGGCACCGGTGATGGCGAGCATCTCGCGCATTCCCGGGCCGCCCTTGGGGCCTTCGTAGCGGATGACCACCACGTCGCCCTTCTGGATCTGGCCGTTGTCCAGCGCATCCAGGGCACCCTGCTCACGCTCGAACACGCGGGCGGTGCCTTCGAAGACATCGGCGTCGAAGCCGGCGCTTTTGACGACGGCTCCTTCCGGGGCCAGCGAGCCGTGCAGGATGGTGATGCCGCCGGTCTTGTGGATGGGGTTGTCCAGCGCCCGCAGGATCTTGCCGTCAACATCCGGCGGGTTGATGGCTTCGAGGTTCTCCGCGACGGTCTTGCCGGTCACGGTGAGGCAGTCCCCGTGCAGCAGGCCGGCGTCCAGCAGTGCCTTCATGATGACCGGCACGCCGCCGATCTTGTCGACGTCCGTCATCACGTAGCGGCCGAAGGGCTTGAGGTCGCCAAGGTGCGGGATCTTGTCGCCGATGCGGTTGAAGTCGTCCAGGGTCAGCTCGACCTCCGCCTCGCGGGCGATCGCCAGCAGGTGCAGGACGGCGTTGGTGGAGCCGCCGAACGCCATGGTCACGGCGATGGCGTTCTCGAACGCCTTCTTGGTCATGATGTCGCGGGCGGTGATGCCCTGGCGCAGCAGGTTGACCACGGCTTCGCCGGACTTGCGGGCGAATTCGTCGCGACGGCGGTCTGCCGAGGGCGGGGCTGCGGAGCCGGGCAGGGACATGCCCAGGGCTTCGCCGATGCAGGCCATGGTGTTGGCGGTGTACATGCCGCCGCAGGCACCTTCGCCGGGGCAGATGGCCTTTTCGATCCGGGTCAGGTCCTCCATGCTCATCTTGCCGGCGGCGCAGGCGCCGACAGCCTCGAAGGCATCGATGAGGGTGACTTCCTTTTCGGAGCCGTCCTCGAGCTTGACCCAGCCGGGCATGATGGAGCCGGCGTAGAGGAACACGCTGGACAGGTCCAGGCGGGCAGCTGCCATGAGCATGCCGGGAAGCGACTTGTCGCAGCCTGCGAGCAGCACGGATCCGTCGATGCGCTCGGCCTGCATGACGGTTTCCACGGAATCTGCGATGACTTCGCGGGACACCAGGGAGAAGTGCATGCCCTCATGGCCCATCGAGATGCCGTCCGAGACGGAGATGGTGCCGAACTGCATGGGGAAGCCGCCGCCGGCGTGAACGCCTTCCTTGGCGCCCTGGGCAAGGCGGTTAAGGGAGAGGTTGCAAGGAGTGATTTCGTTCCACGAGCTCGCGACACCAACCTGGGGCTTCGCGAAGTCGTCGTCCCCCATGCCGACCGCCCGGAACATGCCACGTGCCGGTGCAGCGTGGATTCCGTCGGTTACGACCCGGCTCCGGGGTTTGATGTCGGGCTTGTTATCGGATGCGATGGTGGTGTCACTCATAGGGGAAAGTCTATGGCTCTGATGGAGGCCGAAAGGACCCTACGGGGCGGTCAAAGCCCAAAACAGCGATTATTTCTGCCAGATACTGGACTTGCATCTCGCATTCTGAGACGGGGAGTCCAGCCCGTGCTCATGCGGTGTGGTCCGCCTCACGTCCGCCTGTGCCGCGCCCCGCTTCCCACCTGCGAAAACCTAGACAGCGTTAGGCGCCCGACGTAGCGTCGGGGGCAGGACACCTTGCCTCCTGACTGAAGGGTTAGCCATGGATACATTTTTCTGGGTCATTCTGATTGTGGTGGCCGTCGGCGTTGTGTGGTGGTTGCTGAACCGCAGCAACACGACGAAGTCGCGGCAGGAGCCGACAGTGACGAATGCTCCGCGCAGCGACGGCGCACTGTCCTCAGGCGGGGCCGCTCCTTCCGCGGAGGCGGCAGGCACCACAGGGATCGCCACTGCCGCCGGGTTCGGCCGTCCTGCCGAGCCCGCAGCACCCACCACCGCCGATGAACCGGCTGCGGAACCGGCAGGTGAAGCGCCGCGGCAGGAACGGTCAGCAGCAGGTTCCAGCGCGGCAACGCCGGCCACCACAGCGGATGCGGCCCATGACACCGCGAGTAAGACGTCCGGCGCTGAGCGGCGTCACCAGGACCAGGCCGAATGGGAAACCCAGTGGTCTGAAGCGGGCGGGTCCTCCTCCGCCACTGCCAGCTCCGCTCGGGCATCGCACGCCTCCCCCGAAACAGCAACCCCGCCAGTACCTGAAGGCGCCGCGGAACAGTCCGCCACGGATGCAGCCCGCCCCGTCCACCACCCCGAGTACACGGAACCGCATGCGCCCACCCTCCCGGGCGCCGAAACCGCTGCGGTGGAAGAAGCGGACGACGCCGGCACGCCGGCAACGGCCCGGACAGGCGCCACCGGAACCACCTCCCCTGCCACCCAGGGGATGGCGGCGGGGCCAGGTGCAACCGCCAGGGCCACCGGCCCGGCCGTTCCGCCTGGTGCCGCCGAAGCCGAGACGCTGGACAGGACACAGTCCTCGGCCCTGGTTGAAACCGGGGCGGACCACGACGTGCAGGACCGCCGTCCCGGGGAAGAAACCGGGACGGGATACCAGCCGGAAGCCGCAGGGCACCTCGCCGCAGCCGAACCCTATGGTGCAGGCTCGGCCGCAGCGGGCCCGGACGGCAGCGGACCTGCCGGGTTCGAGGTCAAGGGCGACGCCGGCGCGATGGTCTACTACGAGGAAGGGCACCCGGACTTCGGGGAAACCAGGGCTGACGTCTGGTTCGAGTCGGCGGCACATGCGGAGGCTGCGGGCTTCCGGGCACCCCGGCGGAAACGCCTTTAGCAGCCGCCGATGCAGCCTGTGCTCCAACTCACAGCAGGGCGTCAGCCGGGCAAGGCGGATCAGGACGTCTTTCCGGACAGGCATTGGGGCAGGCAAACCCCCGGAAAACCTTGATTTTCCGGGGGTTTGCCTGCCCCAGGTGTGACCCGCCCCTCGAAGCGGGGCCCGATTTCACATGCATCAAAAGTTCGTGTAGAGTTTCATGTCGTTGCGGAGGTCAACGGGAAAGAAAAAGCCCGGATGACTGAAACAAACAAGATGCACCTCTAGCTCAATTGGCAGAGCAATTGACTCTTAATCAATGGGTTCCGGGTTCAAGTCCCGGGGGGTGCACCACTGGGAAAACAGCCTCTGGCTTGCGGAAACGCGGGCCGGGGGCTGTTTTGTTTTTCCGCTACGATGCGCAGTACCAACGCCGCATCCATCGTCACCGGAACGGTCGACGCCAACAAAAAAGGCGTGGCTGCAGTTTCGTAGTGAAACTGCAGCCACGCCCCGCTGGTCCGGAACAGACGGCGCCAGGACCTGCCTAGGGTGAATTCTCCACAAGCGCCGCGGCGTTGCTGGGCACTGTGCCGAACTGGCTGGCGAGTTCCCGGACCACGGCCTTGAGTTCCTGCCGGAGTACTTCAGGGTCGATGGACGCCGAGGCAAGGACGGAACGCTCCATCTCGACGGCGGCCGCAACAGCCTCCTTACCCCGTTCGGTGAGTGACACCACGTGGCTCCTGCGGTCCGACGTGCTGCGCACCCGGATGATGTGCCCGTGCGACTCAAGCCGGCTGAGGGTTTTGCCCATGGTCTGTGCCTGCACACGCACAAATTGGGCAAGCTGTGCCTGGGTCATGGGTCCCTGGGCAGCCAAAACCTCAATGGCTATGACTCCGGCGTGCGTGAGACCGATGGCACCAAGTTTTTCGTTCCATGAGTGTTCTACGAGGCGCGCAGCAGTGGACAAGAGGCGTCCCGTGGGCCAGTGCTCCATATCAGGCATAGCAGCAAGTATAGCCAAGTGCCGATTAGCACCGGCCCCTCCCCCTTACTAGGCTGTTGTGTCCCGCCTGCAACTAGGAGAAAAACAATGGCTGACAGACTCGTGACCGGTGACAAAGCCCCCGCATTTACCCTGAAAGACTCGGCGGGCAAGGACGTCAGCCTGTCCCCGGGCAGCGGCCGGCACACCATCGTCTACTTCTACCCGGCCGCGTCCACCCCGGGCTGCACCAAGGAGGCCTGCGACTTCCGGGACAGCCTGTCGTCCCTGCAGGCCGCCGGGTACGACGTACTGGGGATCTCGCCGGACCCGGTGGAAAAGCTGGCCAAGTTCGCCGCCAAGGAGGAACTGACTTTTCCCCTGCTCGCTGATGAGGACCATGCGGTGGCAGAGGCCTACGGTGCCTGGGGTGAAAAGAAGAACTACGGCAAGACCTACGAGGGCCTGATCCGGTCCACCATCGTGGTGGACCCCGACGGCAAGGTTCTGCTGGCCCAGTACAACGTCCGCGCAACCGGCCACGTGGCCAAGCTGCGCCGCGACCTGAAGCTGGACGCCTGACCGCTCCGCTGCCTGGCCCGGCCACGGCGCGGGCGACGCTACAATAAAGACTGGCATCCGCCGTCGTACGCAGTTCCGGTACTGTTTCGTGGAACTGGTTTTCCGTCCTTCGGCATGACGCCACGCGCGAGTGGTGAAATTGGCAGACACGCAGGATTTAGGTTCCTGTGCCTTCGGGCGTGGGGGTTCAAGTCCCCCCTTGCGCACATCACATCAGAAGATCCCCCGGTCCGTGAGCCATCCGGCACCGGGGGATTTTCTGCGTTAACCCGCCGATCAGCTCCTTCACCTGCTCTTGTCGCTGCCGCCGGATTTCGTCCGCCGCCGAAAAACTTCCTTGATCCACCCATCCGGTCCTGCCCTGCGGCCGAATAGCCAATGAGACACCAGCCCGGGCAGGTGCTTACAAAGCCAGAACTGATAGACGCCGCGGACACCCCGTTTGTGGTGGCAGAAGCCATGATCCAAGGAGAACTGAAATGCAGACAATCACGCGCACAACCTTCAGCGTCGCAGGCGTTGCAGCTGCAGCATTGCTGGGCCTGACGGCCTGTGGCGGCACCGGCAGCGCCTCGGGGTCCTCCGCCGCGGCTGAGAGCCCGTCCGCGGCCCCCTCCAGCATGGCCGCCTCCCCCTCGGCGAGCCCGTCCGCCGCTGCCATGGATCCTGCAGCAAACCTGGTGGGCCCGGGTTGCGCTGCCTACGCGGAGCAGGTACCCACCGGCGCCGGCTCGGTTGAGGGCATGGCCCTTGATCCCGTTGCCGTTGCCGCCTCGAACAACCCCATCCTGACCACCCTGACCTCTGCCGTTTCCGGAAAGCTGAACCCCAAGGTTGACCTGGTGGACACGCTCAACGGTGGCGAATTCACGGTCTTCGCTCCGGTGGATGAGGCCTTTGCCAAGATCGACCCGGCCACCATCGAAACCCTGAAGACCGACGACGCACTCCTGAGCAAGATCCTCACCTACCACGTTGTCCCCGGGCAGATCAGTCCCGACATGATTGCCGGCACCCACGCAACTGTCCAGGGCGGCTCGGTCACCGTGAGCGGCAGCGGCGACGCGCTCAAGGTTGACGACGCCAGCGTGATCTGCGGCGGTGTCCAGACCAAGAACGCCACCGTCTACCTGATCGACTCGGTGCTGATGCCCAAGTAGGCACCAAGCACAACCGCACGGTGTGCCATCCGGACGCCGGGCCCCGCCACTCGCGGAGCCCGGCGCCGGTGCTTAAGCGGCAGCGGCAGCGGCATCCCAGGAGCAACAGCCTTAACGGGACCGGCAGAACCGTCAATTAGACTGGGCTTTCCGGCCCGCAGGTAGCGGACCGGCGATATCCAGAGGTGATCCACGAGTGCCCAGCAGTCCATCGCGGCGGACGGTCCTGACGGCCGGCGCCGCCCTCCTGGCACTGGGCGCGGCCTCGTGCACGGCCGCTCCGGCCCCGTCGCCCTCGTCCGGTTCACCCAGCGCCACCACCCCGGCCGAACCCACTGCCACCTTTAATTTCGGCACCGCAGCCCAGCCCCTGGGACTGGACCCGGCACTGTCCAGCGACGTCGAGTCGCAGCGGATCACCCGGCAGATCCTCGAGGGCCTGGTGGGCGTGGACCAGACGACGGGCAAGCCCACGCCCTTGCTGGCCACGGAATGGAGCGAGTACAACGAAGGCCGCTCCTACACGTTCACGCTGCGCAAGGGAGTGGTCTTCCATGACGGCACACCTTTTAATGCGGAAGCCGTCTGCATTAACTTCAACCGATGGTTCGCCTTCTCCCCGGACCTCCGCCGGCAGGCCCCGGGCAGCTCGTTCAAGGGGGTCTTCAAGGCGCATTCGGATGAGCCCGACCTGTCTATTTTCAAGAGCTGCACCGCCTTGTCCGAGCACACGGTACGCATCGACCTCACCCAGCGGTTCACGGCCTTCCTCCAGGCCCTCACCCTCCCCGCGTTTGCCATGGCATCGCCTGCCGCCCTCGCCGCCGGCAGGGCAGACGTCCTGGACCAGGACCGCGGCGGTCCCCCGCTGTCCGCGTTCGCCACAAATCCCGTGGGCACAGGCCCCTTCAGGTTCGCCGCCTGGGAAGCACAAAGCGTCACCCTCGTGACCAACAAGGCCTACTGGGGCGAGAGGGGCCAGATTGCCACCATCAACTTCCTGGCCTACAACCATCCGCAGCTCCGGCTCCAGGCCCTGCTTGACGGCAAGATCGACGGCTACGATGCGGTGACCGTCGGCAATTTCGACCAACTGGTCAAGCGTGGAAAGCAGATCGTCCAGCGGGACCCGTTCTCGGTGATGTATGTGGGCATCAACCAGGAGGTTCCGGTCCTGCAGAGTCTGTTGGTCCGCCAGGCCATCGAGATGGCCATCGACAAGGAAACCCTGATCCGGAAGTTCTTCATCGACAACACCGCAAGGGCAACACAGTTTGTCCCGCCGAAGATCAGCGGCTTCAACAACGATGCCCCGGAACTGGGCCACAACCTTGCAAAAGCCAAGGAGTACCTCAAGGAAGCCGGCTACGCGGGCGAGGAACTGAAGTTCTACTACCCGCTGAACGTGACACGGCCGTACCTGCCCACGCCCGAAAAAGTCTATGCAGAGCTCAGCCGGCAGCTCACCGCGGCTGGCTTCAACATCCGCCCCGTCCCGGTGGAATGGTCCGAAGGCTACCTCCAGAAGGTCCAGTCCCCCGGCGACCACGCCCTCCACCTCCTGGGCTGGAACGGCTCCTATTCCGATGCCGACAACTTCGTGGGTCCCTTGTTCGGGGAAAAGAACGGTGAGTTCGGTTACCAGGATCCGCAGGTCTTCTCCAAGATCAACCGCGCCCGGGGCCTGCCGGAAGGCCAGGAGCGGGATGAGCAATATCACACCATCAACGCCCAGATTGCTGCCACCGTACCGGCAGTTCCAATTGCCTTCCCGATCTCGGCACTTGCCCTCTCCGACCGGGTGGTGGGCTACCCGGCGTCGCCGGTCTTAAATGAAGTTTTCACGAAGGTGCAACTAAAGCCTTGACGGGCGCATCCAATTTCAGTATGTCGGCTGCCCGGGGATATTCTGTGACAGCCAGAGCCGCTGCAATCGGAGACTGATCGTGACCTTCATTTCCAAGACCCCGCATGCCGACGTCGTCCTGATTGGCGGCGGCATCATGAGCGCCACGCTGGGGGCATTTCTCAAGCAGCTGGAGCCGAACTGGACCATCTCCCTGTTCGAGCGGCTGGACCAGCCCGGGCTGGAAAGCTCAGGCCCGTGGAACAACGCAGGAACCGGCCATGCCGCCCTCTGCGAGCTCAACTACTCCCCTGCGGACAAGGACGGCTCAGTAAACCCCGCCAAGGCACTGCTCATCAACGAACAGTTCCAGCTCTCCCGGCAGTTCTGGTCCCACCTGGTGGATAGGAACCTCATCGGTTCGCCCAAGGGCTTCATCAACACCGTGCCGCACATGAGCTTCGTGATCGGCGAGGACCACACCCGCTTCCTGAAGACCCGGTATGAGGCATTGAAGCCGCACGCCCTGTTCCGGAGCATGGAGTACTCGGAGGACCAGGCCCAGATCGCCAAGTGGGCTCCGCTGATCGTCAAGGGACGCGACCCGAAGCAGCGCGTTGCCGCCACGCGTGCCGCCGAAGGTACCGACGTGGACTTCGGGGCACTGACCCGCGAACTGACCACGTACCTGGGGAACAACGGCGTCGAAATCAACTACGGCCATGACGTCACGGGTATTTCCCGCGCGTCCGGCGGCGGCTGGGACCTCTCGCTGAAGTACCCGAAGTCCGGAGAGCACGGCAAGATCCATGCCAAGTTCGTCTTTGTCGGCGCCGGCGGCGGCGCCCTCCACCTGCTCCAGGCTTCCGGCATCCCGGAGAGCAAGGGCTACGGCGGCTTCCCCGTGTCCGGCCAGTTCTTCCGCTGCACGGACGAAACCATCGCGGCCCAGCACAGCGCCAAGGTGTACGGCCAGGCGTCGGTGGGTGCCCCGCCCATGTCCGTCCCGCACCTGGACACCCGGTACGTGGACGGCAAGCGTTCGCTGCTCTTCGGCCCCTACGCCGGATTCTCCACCAACTTCCTCAAGAACGGCTCCTACCTGGACCTGCCGCTGTCCATCCGCCCGTCCAATATCATTCCCATGCTTGCCGTGGCCAAGGACAACATGGACCTCACCGCCTACCTGATCAAGGAAGTGGCCAAGCGGCACGGGGACAAGGTCGAGGCGCTGCGCGAGTACTACCCCGAGGCCAAGGATGGCGACTGGGAACTGATTACCGCCGGCCAGCGTGTACAGATCATCAAGAAAGACCCGAACAAGGGCGGTGTCCTGCAATTCGGTACTGAAGTGATCGCCGGCCGTGACGGTTCCATCGGAGCGCTCCTCGGCGCGTCCCCCGGAGCTTCGACCGCTGTTCCCATCATGATCGAACTGCTGCAGAAGACGTTCCCGAAGAACTTCAAGGGCTGGCAGTCGAAGCTGAAGGACATGATGCCCGGCTACGGGGTGAAGCTGGATGAGAATCCGGACCTCGCCGTGGAGCTGGAGCAGGCGACCGCCAAGTCACTGCAGCTGGAGAGCGTTACTGCCGGCCGCTGACCCGGCTTCGGCCACCGGCCGGCACCAGCGTGGACGTCCCAGTTCCCCTACCCTCCAGGAGTTCATGCGATGTTCCGTCTGGCCCACCTCTCCCTGGCGAACCGGGCGCTGATCGCACTGATCACCGTCTTCGCGTCCGTCTTCGGTGTGATTACCATGACGTCGCTGAAGCAGGAGCTCATTCCTTCCATTGAGTTCCCGCAGATCACGGTACTCACGGCCATGCCCGGAGCCTCTCCGGAGGTTGTGGACAAACAGGTGAGCGGGCCGCTGGAGACGGCGCTCAACGGGGTGGAGGGGCTGGAGTCCACCTCCTCCACTTCCCGGAACGGGGTTTCGCAGATCACCCTGGTGTTCACCTATGGCTCCAACCTGGACCGCGCCCGCGCCCAGATCGACCGCGCAATCTCCAACGCCAAGAGGACGCTGCCGGAGGATGTCCAGCCGCAGGCCATCGCTGGCAGCATCAGTGACTTCCCCATCGTTTTCCTGGCCGTGTCCTCGGACAAACCGCTCAGCGAGCTCAACGCCGACCTTCAGCGGCTGAGCGTGCCGAGGCTGCAGAAGATCGACGGCGTCCGGGGAGCCGACGTCACGGGCGGCGCCACCCAGCACATCGAGATCCTTCCGCGCCCGGAGGCCATGGCCGCCGCGGGGGCCAGCATCACCTCCATCCGGGACGCGCTGGCAAACAATGGCGCACTGGTGCCGGCCGGAACCCTGGAGGAACAAGGCAAGACGCTGTCGCTGCAGATCGGCAGCCCCGTGGACTCGCTCGATGCCATCAAGGCCCTGCCGCTTTCCGGGACCAGGAACTCCGCAACCGTTGGCAGCGTGGCAGATGTGTCGCTGCAGGACGACGAACGCACGTCCATCACCCGTACCAACGGGGAGGAAACCCTTGCGGTGTCCGTCACCAAGAAGCCCGAGGGTGACACCGTGGCCATCTCCCACGCCGTGCGGGACATACTGGGCGACCTGGAGACCGAGCTGGGATCCGGCGCGAAGTTCACGCCCGTCTTCGACCAGGCACCCTTCATCGAAAAGTCCATCAAGGACCTGACCACCGAAGGCCTGTTGGGACTGGGCTTCGCCGTGGCCGTCATCCTGGTCTTCCTGATGTCCGCCCGTTCCACCCTGGTGACCGCGGTTTCCATCCCCCTGTCCCTGCTGATCACCTTTATCGGGTTGTCCGCCACCAAATACTCGCTGAACATCCTGACACTTGGCGCGCTGACCATCGCCATCGGCCGGGTGGTGGACGACTCGATCGTTGTCATCGAAAACATCAAGCGGCACCTCACGTACGGGGAGGAGAAGGTCACCGCCATCCTCACCGCCATCCGGGAGGTTGCCGGCGCCATCACCGCCTCCACCCTGACCACGGTGGCCGTGTTCCTCCCCATTGCCTTCGTGGGCGAACTGGCCGGCGAGCTGTTCCGGCCCTTCGCCCTGACTGTCACCATGGCACTGCTGGCCTCCCTACTGGTCTCACTGACCATCGTTCCGGTCCTGGCCTACTGGTTCCTCCGGAACAAGGGCGCAGCGCCCGGCCTGCAGGCCGATTCTGCCGCGGCCCGTGCTTTCGCCGCCGAAGCGCGGGCGAAGGCGCAGGAAGCCGAGCAGCGCAGCCGGCTGCAGCGGGGCTACCTGCCCATCCTCACCTCCACCCAGAAGCACCCCATCATCACCCTGGTGGCTGCGGCGCTGGTCCTGGGCGCAACCGCTGCCATGGCTCCCCTGCTGGCCACCAACCTCCTCGGCAACTCCGGCCAGAACAGCATGACCGTGCGCCAGGTGCTCCCCGCCGGAACCAGCCTGGCGGACACCAGTGCGGCGGCCGTCCGGCTGGAGGCGGTACTGCGCGGCATCGACGGCATTGAAGACGTCCAGGTGACGTCCGGCAACGCGCAGGCCGGGTTCGCCGCCCTCGTCTCCACCGGCTCCTCGAATTCGACATTCACTGTGGTCACCGACGAAAAGGCGGACCAGGTGGAGCTGCAGGACACCGTGCGCTCCGAACTGGCCAAGGTGCCGGATTCGGGCAAGGTATCCGTGGGGACGCAGCAGGGCGGTTTCGGCACGTCCTCCACGGTGGACATCACCCTCAAGGCAGCCAGCACGGCCGACCTGCAGGAAGCCAGCGACACGATGGTTGCGGCCATGGCCGGTGTCCCGGGCAGCAGCGAGGTGGAAACCAACCTGGCAGCCGCCCAGCCCGTGGTGCAGGTGAAGGTGGACAGGGCCAAGGCGGTGGCAGCGGGCCTCAACGAAGAACAGGTTGCCGGGGTCCTTGCGTCCACTATCAGCCCCATCCCGGCAGGCGAAGTCCGGATCGAGACCGACGACTTCCCCGTGCAGATCGGCAAGGGAACCCGGTTCACCAGCATCGACGCCGTCCGGAACATCCCGCTGCCCGCAGCTGCCGGCCCTGTGACCCTAGGCAGCATCGCGTCAGTGGAACAGGTGGACGTTCCGGTCTCCATCACGGCCAGCAACGGGCAGCGGACCGCACGGGTGTCCGTCACGCCGTCGGGCTCCAACCTTGGCGCGGTCAGCGCCGAAGTCCAGAAGCGCCTGGCCGATGTGCAGCTCCCGCCCGGGGTGACCGCCGAAATCGGCGGCGCAACCACGCAGCAGGCGGAATCGTTCCGGCAGCTCGGCCTGGCCCTGCTGGCGGCCATCGCCATCGTGTACGTGATCATGGTGGCCACCTTCAAGTCCCTGGTCCAGCCGCTGATCCTGCTGGTCTCCGTGCCGTTCGCGGCCACCGGGGCCGTGGCCCTGCTGCTGGTGACAGGCGTCCCGCTTGGCCTGCCGTCCCTGATCGGCATGCTCATGCTGGTGGGCATTGTGGTCACCAACGCCATCGTGCTGATCGACCTCATCAACCAGTACCGGCAGCCGCGTGACGGACGGCCGGGCATGAACGTTGCGGACGCCATCACGCACGGTGCCCGCCAGCGGCTTCGGCCCATCCTCATGACGGCGCTGGCAACGGTCTTCGCCCTCACCCCCATGGCGATGGGCCTGACGGGCGGCGGGGGCTTCATTTCGCAGCCGCTGGCCGTGGTGGTGATCGGCGGGCTTGTCTCGTCCACTGCCCTGACGCTCGTCCTCGTCCCGGTGCTGTACCGGTTGGTGGAGGGCCGGCGCGAGAAGAAGGCGCTGCTCCGGGAGCTCCAGGAGCGCCCCGAGTTTGCCCAGGCGGCCGACGTGGATGATGAATTCGACGACTGGACCACGGGAATGGTGCCGAAGGTCAGCGGCCGCCGTGCCGCCCAGGGAAGCCCGGAGTAGAACAGGGAATATTCGCCGCCCGGCCGCGTTGTATCCGGCGATAGATGCAAATGCATCTAAGTTGGTTTACACTTGAACCAAGCTCGCAACTCAGGAAAGGGCACATCATGCAGATCGGCGTCTTCAGCGTCAGCGATATCACCACGGACCCCACCACGGGCCGCACTCCCACCGAGAACGAGCGGATCAAGGCCTCGGTTGCCATCGCCAAAAAGGTCGAAGAGATCGGGATGGACGTGTACGCCCTGGGCGAGCACCACAACCGTCCGTTCTTCTCTTCCTCCCCCACCACAACGCTCGCCTACATCGCGGCGCAGACCGAGCGGATCATCCTGTCAACGGCCACCACGCTGATCACCACGAACGATCCCGTGAAGATCGCCGAGGACTTTGCGATGCTCCAGCACCTTGCCGACGGGCGCGTGGACCTGGTCCTGGGCCGCGGCAACACTGCCCCGGTGTACCCCTGGTTCGGCAAGAACATCCAGGACGGCGTGGAGCTGGCCATCGAGAACTACAGCCTGCTGCGCCGGCTTTGGGACGAGGACACCGTAAACTGGTCCGGAAAGTTCCGCACTCCGCTGCAGAACTTCACCTCCACGCCCCGCCCGCTCGACGGCGTCGCCCCCTTCGTCTGGCACGGGTCCATCCGGACGCCGCAGATCGCCGAAGTGGCTGCGTACTACGGTGACGGCTTCTTCGCCAACAACATCTTCTGGCCCAAGGAGCACTACCAGCAGCTGATCGGCCTTTACCGCGAGCGCTACGAGCACTACGGGCACGGCAAGGCGGACCAGGCGATCGTCGGCTTGGGCGGCCAGTTCTTCATGCGGAAGAACTCACAGGACGCGGTCAAGGAATTCCGGCCCTACTTCGACAACGCCCCGGTTTACGGGCACGGGCCGTCGCTGGAGGATTTCACCGCGCAGACGCCCCTCACGGTGGGCAGCCCGCAGGAAGTCATTGAAAAGACCCTGACCTTCCGCGAGCACTTCGGCGACTACCAGCGGCAGCTGTTCCTGATTGACCACGCCGGACTTCCGCTGAAGACGGTCCTGGAGCAGCTGGACCTGTTCGGCGAGGAAGTCCTTCCCGTGCTGCGCAAGGAGTACGCCGCCCGCAAGCCCGCCCACGTTCCCGAGCCGCCCACCCACGCAGGCCGGGTCGCCACGCTGCTGGCTGCCCAGGACGCCGCAAAGACCCCGGCGGAGGCGTAATGGCTGCCGGAGGACCGGAATCGCCCGTCCGTCTCGCGGCGGAGACCTGGGAGTCGCTGTTCCGGGCCCAGGTGGCTGTGATGCGCAAGCTGCAGTCGGGCCCGGCCTTCCGGAAGCTCGCGGTGAACGAGTACGACGTCCTGTTCACGCTGTCCCGCTGCCCCTCCGGCTGGCTGCGGCTCAACGAGCTCAATGACAACGTCCTGTTGAGCCAGTCCAGCCTGAGCCGGCTGGTGGAGCGGCTGGAGAAGCGCGGGCTGGTGGCACGGATGCCCGCACCGGAGGACGGCCGCGGCATCCTGATCCAGCTCACTGACGAAGGCCGGGAACTCCAGAAGGAGATTGGCCGCGAGCACGTGCGCGACATTTCGGCGCTGGTGGGCCCGGCCCTGACTCCGGCGGAGCAGAAGGAGCTCCGGCGGCTGACGGACAAACTCCGGGATTCCCTGGGAAAACGCTAGCCCAGCTGCACCAGCCGGCCGGCGTCCTCAACCGGCAGGTCGCCGTTAACGACGGCGGTGACCTTCAGCTGGTTGAGGACCAGGCTGCCGCCCACCGTCGAGAGGAAGGCGGTATCGGAGGAGTCCCGGCCGGCGGTGATGCGCAGCATCGACTCGCGCGGGGCCAGCCCCGTGGGGTCGATGACGTGCCAGGCGCCGTCCACGTAGGCCTCGGCCACGGCGTGGAAGTCCATGGGGTTGAGGCCGGGGGCGTAGACCGCCGCCAGGCGGGCCGGAATGTCCTTGGACCGCAGCAGGGCGATGGCCAGGTGCGCGAAGTCCCGGCACACGCCGCGCCTGCTGAGGAGCGTTTCCACGGCCCCGTCCGTGCCGCGGGACGAGCCGCTCAGGTAGCGGAGTTCGCCGTGGACCCAGTTGCGCACCGCCTGCAGCAGGCCGGCGCCGGAGACGCTGTCGAATTCGGCATAGGCGGTGGGCAGCAGCCGGTCCGACTCCGCGTACCGGCTGGGACGGACGTAGCGGATGCGGTCGGCGAGAGCGGTGTCCTCCGGCTCCCCCCGGCCGGCTACCGTGGCCGCGTACTCCACTATCACGTCGGATGGTTCGCTGAACTCCATGTAGTGGAACCTGCCGCCGTGGTGGTCGCCGATCTCGGTCAGCGCCACCTCCTCGCCGTCCGCCCTAACGGACAAGGACTCCTCGAACGAGGAATAGCCGCTGTTCCGCGCCACTGCGATGGCCATGGCCACCTTGGTGTTGGCTGCGGTGCGGAAGGCCAGGCGTGCGGAAACAGAGCGTTCCATGAATCTCCGGGGGTGTCGGCGTCGGAAGGAAAGCCGCCGCCCTTCCGGCACCTGTGGGAGCCGGCAGCGGGACTAGTTTTTGATCTCCAGAGACATTAGCATCCGCTGCACGTTGGCAAAGTCCGTGCTTCCCTCCACATACTCCGCTGCCTGCCCAAGTGTGTCGAACGCCTTCGCGGGGGCCACCTTCTGGTCCGGCGCGAACGCCTTCAGGGACACCAGGTCGCCGAAGGACCAGTCCCCCTTGCCGGCTGGTCCGCGGACCACGTTTCGAAGTTCGCAGGCCTGGTTGCCGGCGCCGCCCACCACGTTTGTGATGCCGTAGGACCCGAAGAACCTGTACCCCTGGATCACCCGGAACACCATTCGTGGCGGAATGGTCCCCTCGCCGCCCCCGGCCGCCACGTCCACCGGCAGGCTGCTGATCACGGTGTACGGCTTGCGGGCGCTTTCGGGGCAGTCAGCGGCCGACGGCGGCAGTCCGGTCCGCAAGGCAGCCATGAACGTGCCGTCGGGCTTCTTGACCTCGATCTTCAGCGCGCCGGGGAGCGTCCCCTCGTCGGGCGTCACGGACTGGGCGATCCAGTCCTGGGGCAGCTCGAAACTTACTGTCCTTGCGGGATCGGAAAACGTCTTCCAGGCAGCGGCCGTGGGGGCAGGTGATGGTCCCGCGGTGGCCGTGGCGGAAGCACCGTCCGTGGCAGGTGCCCTTGACGCTCCGGAACCGGCACTTGGGCCGGCAGTTGACTGTGGCGCCGCATCGGGCTGCGCGGTCCAGCCAGGACCGCTTTCCTGCTGCCCTGAGCATCCTGCCACGGTCAGGGCGGCGGCCAGCAGGAAGACCGCGGACAGGACTGGAACCGGTGCCTTGCCTCTCATGAAGCCAGCCTAGCGGCGCTTCCCTGCCCGGCACGGCGGCCGGCGGGCGTGTTTCCCCTACGCCCCGACTGTCCGGGACGCCACCGGCAGGACCGGGCGCACCCGGCGGGCGTGTCGCGACGGGACCGGCATACGTGTCACGGGGACTAGGCTGGGGACTATGGCGGAACAGCACGGCACGGCCGAAGAAAACCCCGCGGACATTTCCGCCGTCGACATCGCCGACTGGCGGCTCCGGACCTTTGCGCTTTACGAAAACGTCCGGAAGATCTCCGGTGAAAACCCGGCGGAAGCCCACTCCTACTGGCGGCACCAGCGGGACCTCATGTTTGCCACGCACCCGGCCTCGGCCCTCACCGCCGAAGGCAAGGCGCTGTTCTCCGGCCTCAAAACGGCCGACTACGACCCCATCTACCGGTTCCATGTGCCGCTGACTAAGGAGGGCGCAGGCCGGGAAATGGCAGTGGACACCGGTACTGACGGCGTGGTCCACTTCATCCGGCTGGGCACGTTTGACCTGCCGGAAATGGGGCAGCTGGCTGTGTGGAAGCTGCATGGATACGGCGGCGGCATCTTCGTGCCGTTCAGGGATGCGACCGCCGGCCAGCCAGGCGGCAGCTACGGCGGCGGACGGTACCTCCTGGACACCATCAAGGGCGCCTTCCACGGCGTCCAGGGCACCGGCCCGGATGCCACATTCGTCCTGGACTTCAACTTTGCCTACAACCCGTCCTGCGCCTACAACGAGGCGTGGGCGTGCCCCCTGCCGGGCCCGGCCAACCGGCTGGCGGTGGATATCCCCGTGGGCGAGCTGTACTGAGCCCGCTGGGCCGTGCCGTCGTCGCGCCGCTGGGTAGCGGCGTTGGGCAGCGGTGTTGAAAGGCGCCGTTGCGCAGCACTGCTGACTAACCGTTGGGCAGCGCCGTCAGCCCGCGCCCAGGGCCCGGACGCTCGTGACGGCGGAACCAACAGCGGCGGCCGCAGCGTCCAGGTCCTCCGCGGTGACGGACGCATCGAAGCTGAACCGGACCGCCGTCTGGGCAACCTCGGCGGGAATCCCCAGTGCCGTCAGCACCGGCGACGGTGCATCTGAGCCGGCGGCACACGCTGAGCCGCTGGAGCACACCACGCCCTGGCGTTCCAGTTCCAGCAGCACGGACTCGCCGCTGGTGCCCGGGAAGCAGAATGACGCCACGGACGGGAGACGGGCCGCGGGATGGCCGGTGAGGACCGCACCGGGGACGGCGGACAACACTGCACTGATGAAGTTGTCCTGAAGCGCAGCGACCCTTGCCTGCTGGTCCTGCTGGCGTGCCTGGGAGAGCGCCAAGGCCGTGGCCAGGCCGACGGCCCCGGCAACGTTCTCCGTGCCGGACCGCCGGCCCCGTTCCTGCCCGCCCCCGTGGATAAGGGGCTCTACCCTTGTCCGGCCCCGGACGTACAGCACGCCACAGCCTTTGGGCGCCCCCAGTTTGTGGCCGGAAATGCTCATTGCGTCCACGCCGAGGGCCTTGCTGTCCAGGGGCAGCCAGCCCGCCGCCTGCACTGCGTCGGTGTGGAAGGGGACTCCGCGCTCCCGGGCCAGGGCGGCCAGCTCCGCGACCGGCTGGACGGTGCCCACCTCATTGTTGGCGTACATCACGCTGACCAGCGCCGTTTCCGGCCGGAGGACATCCTTGAGCGCCGCGGGAGTCACCTGCCCGGAGCTGTCCACCGGGACCACGTCCACGCTGAAGCCGTGGAAGCGTTCCAGGTAGCGGGCGGACTCCTCCACGGCCGGGTGTTCGACGGCGCTGATCACCACCCGGTTCAAGGCAGGGTCAGCGGCCTGCCGGGCCAGGGCGATGCCCTTTACGGCCAGGTTGTCCGCTTCGGTTCCTCCCGATGTAAACGTCACTTCGCCCGGCCGGCAGCCCAGTGCGGCGGCCACGGAGGCGCGGGCATCGGCGAGTGCCCGCGCGGCGGACTCCCCCAGCGTGTGGTGGCTGGACGGGTTCCCGAATTCTCCGGTGAGGTAGGGCCACATGGCCTCGAGAACCTCACGGCGGACCGGGGTCGTGGCGGCGGCGTCCAGGAAAATCACAGTGCGCTCACCCGACGGTCAGTTCCACGTCCAGGCCGAGGTCAAGGGCTGCCACTGTGTGGGTCAGGGCACCGACGGAGATCACGTCCACGCCGGTGGCGGCGATCGCTGCGACCGTGTGGATGTTGACGTTCCCGCTCGCTTCCACCCGGGCCCGTCCTGCCACCAGGGCAACTCCTGCGGCCAGCTCTTCGATGCTGAAGTTATCCAGCATGATGGTGTCCACGCCTGCCGCCAGGACCGGTTCGATCTGGTCCATCCGGTCCACTTCCACTTCGAAGTGGGTGGTGTGCCCCAGGTGCGCCCTGGCCTCGAGCAGCAGTTCCGTGAGCCTGGCGGGATCCCCGCCGGTCATTACTGCCAGGTGGTTGTCCTTGGCCAGCACGGCGTCGGAAAGGCTGTACCGGTGGTTGGCCCCGCCCCCGCAGCGGACGGCGAAGCGCTCCAGGATCCGCAGGCCGGGGGTGGTTTTGCGGGTGTCGGTGATCCGTGCCCGCGTGCCTTCTGTCAGCTGCACGAACTCGGCGGTCCAGGTGGCGATGGCGGACATCCGCTGGACCAGGTTGAGTGCAACCCGCTCGGCGAGCAGCACGGACCTGGCGGGGCCGCTGACGCGGGCGAGGTGGGTGCCGGCGTCGAACGCCTCCCCGTCCGCCACCAGCAATTCAACGCTGATGTCCGGATCCACCAGCTGCATGGCATCACGGAACACCGTGGCCCCGCTCAGGACGCCGGGCACGCGGGCGTTCAGCACGGCCGTGGCGCGGGCGGCAGCCGGGATCAGCAGCTGGGAAGTGATGTCCCCTGCGGGCGCGTCCTCGGCGAGGGCACGTTCCAGGATTTCCCGGACGGGTCCTGCCGGAAGGGTCAGGCCGGGGACCGGCCGGGGACGGACAGCCTGGTCGATTACGGAGTGCTCAGTCATGGACAAGGCTCGCTTTCGGACGAAGTGAAATGGTTTCGACGGGTTCGTCGCTGCGGTAATGGGCACCAAGGGATTCGGAGCGTTCCAGCGCGGCAGCAACGAGCAACCGGGCAGCCAACAGCAGATTCCGGTCTCCAAGGGCGGACGGGTCCCGGCCCGGCTCCGCAGCAACAGCAACAGTGTCAGGCCGAACGACGCCGACCCACGCCTCCAGAGTTTCAGCGGCCTCAGCCAACAGCTCCCCCGACCGCAGTACCCCGGCATTAGAAGTCATCAACCGCCGCAGAGCTCCCCGGGAGAACGGTTCACTCCCCCCACCGAAGTTGGCAAGCGGACTCCCAGCCGAAGCACCCGATTCGGCCACCCCGTCAGTTGGAAGCCCCTCTGAAGGTGACCCGCCCTCGTCGACTGCCGGGGCTCCGGAAGCGTACGTCAAAGGGAGGCCGCCCGCGGCCGAGCTAGTACGCGGAGGAGCGCCGTCAGGCGACACCCAGGCAGAGCAGTCACCTGAGAGAAAAGATTCAACAGCGCGGCGGCCGAAGACGAGTCCTTCGAGGAGCGAGTTGCTGGCCAAACGGTTTCCCCCGTGGACACCGGTGCGGGCGACTTCGCCGGCGGCGTAGAGCCCGGGGATGCTGGTGCGTGCGGAGTAATCGGTGGCGACGCCGCCCATCCAGTAGTGGGCCGCCGGTGCCACGGGGACAAGTTCACGGGTCCAGTCGATGCCGGCCTCGCGGGTCTTCCGGGTGAGGGTGGGGAACCGGCGCTCGAGGAACCCTGCGCCGCGTGCCTGCTCTATGACCCGTGCGTCGAGGTAGACGTGGCCGTTGGGGTCGCCGAGTTTGGCCAGGTGGAGGGCGATGCTCCGCGACACGACGTCTCGCGGGGCGAGTTCGGCGTCGGGGTGGTAGGCACGCATGAAGCGGCGCCCGCCGGAGTCCACCAGGATGGCACCTTCCCCGCGGACCGCTTCGGAGATCAGCAGTGGCCCGGCTGCGGCGGCAGGTTCGCCAGCCGTGTCCACCATGCAGGTCGGGTGGAACTGGAAGAATTCGAGGTCTGCGGTGGCTGCGCCGGCACGGACGGCGAGCGCCAGGCCGTCGGCGGTGGCAACGCCGGGGTTGGTGGTCTGGGCGAACAGCTGTCCGGCACCACCGGTGGCCAGCAGAACGGCATCCGCTTCGATGCTGGCGGTACGGCCGTCCTGCAGGTACTCTAGTCCGGTGACCCGGCCGCCGTCCTGCAGGAGGGCGGTTGCGTAGGCCCGGCTCAGAACCTTGAGTCTTCCTTCCGCCTGTGCTGTAAACACGGAACGGATCAGGGCTTCGGCGACCCTGGCACCGGTGGCATCGCCGCCGGCATGGAGGATGCGTGGCGCGCTGTGGGCGGCTTCGAGGCCAAGGGCCGGGCCGCCGTCGTTCCCCATGTCAAAGCGCACGCCGAAGCGCCGGAGGCCCTCGATGTCCAGCCGCGCTTCGGTGCACATGAGCCGGACGGCCCCTTCATCACAATGCCCCGCCCCGGCCCGCAGCGTGTCCGCGATGTGCGCGGCCACGGTATCGCCGGCCGCGGGGTCCTGGAGCACGGCCGAAATCCCGCCCTGCGCGTACCAGGTGTTGCTCTCGTCCAGCCGGCCCTTGGTCAGCAGGACGGTATCGGCACCGGCGTCGGCCGCCAGCAGGGCGGCGTACAGGCCGGCGATGCCGCTCCCGACGACGAGGAGCCGCCGCCGGGCGGGAGCTCCTGAGCTGGCCCCGGGCGGGACCGTCCCTCGTTCGAACATGGTGGGAGGCTTTCGCTATGGCCTGGCCGCGAGCATGCGCTCGAGGGCGGTCCGGGCATTGGCCTGCACGGCGTCGTCCACGGTGATCCTGTTGACCACGCGGCCGGCAACAAGTTCCTCCAGCACCCAGGCGAGGTAGCCGGGGTGGATCCGGTACATGGTGGAGCAGGGACAGATGACGGGGTCCAGGCAGAAGATGGTGTGCTGCGGATATTCTGCAGCCAGCCGGTTCACCATGTTGATCTCGGTGCCGATCGCGAAGGTTGTGGGCTCCGTGGCGCCGGCGATGGCTTTCTTGATGAAGTCCGTCGAACCGGCGGAATCCGCGGCGTCCACCACTTCCATGGGGCATTCCGGGTGGACGATCACCTGGACGCCGGGGAAATCGGCCCGTGCCTTGTCGATCTGGGCGGTAGTGAAGCGCTTGTGTACCGAGCAGAACCCGTGCCACAGGATCACCCGGGAATCCAGGAGCGCCTGCTCCACGTTGCCGCCGAGCTCCTTGCGCGGGTTCCACATGGGCATCTGCTCCAGCGGCACGCCCAGCGCTTTGGCCGTGTTGCGGCCCAGGTGCTGGTCCGGGAAGAACAGCACGCGCTGTGCCCGCTGGAAGGCCCATTCAAGGACTGTCTTTGCGTTGGACGAGGTGCACACGATGCCCCCGTGCTCGCCGCAAAACGCCTTGAGGGCTGCCGAGGAATTCATGTACGTGACGGGAATGACCGGAACCCGGCCGTCGGCGTCGGGCTCGGTGCCGAAGATTTCCTCCAGCTGTTCCCAGCACTCGGCCACCGAATCGGCGTCGGCCATGTCCGCCATGGAGCAGCCGGCGGCGAGGTTGGGCAGGATGACGGCCTGGTCGGGCTTGGAGAGGATGTCCGCAGTTTCGGCCATGAAGTGGACTCCGCAGAAGATGATCGCCTCTGCGTCGGGCCGGGTCAGGGCGGCGTTGGCAAGCTGGAAGGAATCGCCCACGAAGTCCGCGTACTGGACAACCTCGTCCCGCTGGTAGAAGTGCCCCAGGATGACGGCCCGGTCCCCCAGTGCCGCTTTGGCGGCGGTGATGCGTTCGGCAAGCTCGGCGTCGCTGGCCAGCTTGTATTCCTCGGGCAGCTGTCCCTGCCGTGGTGTGGCCGCCGGGGCCACGTCGGCGCTGGAGGCTCCGGGACCGTAGGCCGGGATGCCGGCGAGCGCCTCTGCCAGATCGTAGTCCCATGGGCCCTTGGCGAGGGCGGGGCTGCAGGTGCTGCCTTTGGCGGCTGCGCCCTTTTCGGCCTGTTCACGCGTGATCAGCTGGATTGCGGTGTTGACGCTGCTCATAGTGTGCTCCTGTTGTCTGGATCAAGGCCGGGCCGGCCGGTGAAGCGGTAGAGGCGGGGCGGGCGGTGTTTGCCGCCCTGGAGGAAGTGGTCTGTTTCTTCGATTTCCGGGGTGGACCTGAGCTGGCGCCGGAAGTTGGCGGGATCCAGCTGGCGGTCCAGGACCGCTTCGTAGACCTCGCGGACCTGGGCCAGGGTGAAGTACTCGCCCAGGAGGTGGTACGCCACCGAGCCGTAGGCCAGCTTGTTCCGCAGGCGCCAGAGTGCGTAGTCCACGATCGCGTTGTGGTCGAACGCCAGGTCGCCCAACCGGTCCGCCCGGAACCACCGCACGTTCTCTGAAACGTCAGCCAGCGCTGCCTCCGTCGGCTGGACCAGGGCCCAGTAGACGATGGAGACCACCCGCTGGGTGGGTGACCGGTGCAGGCCGCCGAAGGCGTACAGCTGCTCGAGGTAGTTGGGGGCCAGGCCGGTCGTTTCCCGAAGGTTCCGTGATGCGGCGTCCTGGAGGGACTCCTCATGGCTGAGCGGTCCGCCCGGCAGGGCCCACAGCCCCTTGAAGGGTTCGCGGATGCGGCGCACCAGCGGCAGCCACAGGGTGGGCCGGCCCGACGTTTCACTGGGACGCAACGCGAAGATCACCGTGGAGATGGCAAGCGAAGGGGGCGCGGCACGGCGCTCGGAAACGTTCGCTGAGCTGTAGTACATGCATCCACCTCCTCACTCATAACGGTCCGGCTGCGTGGCCACAGTAGTTATGGTCAACATGACCATAACTGATTCTAAGGGCAGCAGGCTATAAACCAGAAATGTGTCTCACAGCGGAAACGCGGCCCGGGCCGGATGCGCCCGGGGGCGCAGCCGGGGCGGTTCGGCAGGGCGCCCGCCAGGCGGTAAATTCGAGTGGTCCCAAGAGGATGAAAACCCAAGACCCCAAGAAGGTTCACTTCCATGACGACGAAGTCCGCCCCCGCCCGCCCACAGCACCACCTCGGCCACAGCATGAAGCCCCGACAGCTCACCATGATGGGGCTTGGATCCGCCATCGGCGCCGGCTTGTTCCTCGGTTCCGGCGCCGGCATCCAGGCGGCGGGCCCCGCGGTGCTGGTCTCCTACCTTGTGGCGGGGACACTCATCATCCTGGTGATGTGGGCACTGGGTGAGATGGCGGCGGCAAACCCGAACAGCGGGGCCTTCTCCGTCTACGCCGAAAGGGCCCTGGGCAAGACCGCGGGGGCCACCATCGGGTGGCTGTGGTGGCTGCAGCTGGTGGTGGTCATCGCCGCCGAAGCACTCGGTGCCGCGGGGCTGCTGTTTTCGGTATGGCCCGTCATCCCGGTTTGGGCTCTCGCGCTCGTGTTCATGGTGGTGTTCACCGGCATCAACCTGGCCGGGGTCCGGAACTTCGGGGAGTTCGAATTCTGGTTCGCCATCCTCAAGGTGGCCGCGATCGTCCTGTTCCTGATAGTGGGCGCAGCCCTTCTGCTGGGACTCCTGCCGGACGTTGCCTCCCCGGGCCTGGCAAACCTCACCACGGACTTCGCCCCCCAAGGACTGGGAGGCATCGCCTCGGCACTCTTCGTGGTGATCTTCGCCTTCGGCGGAACGGAGATCGTTTCCGTGGCGGCAGCGGAGACGGAGGATCCCGAGCACAGCGTGGGAAAAGCCATCCGCACCGTGGTGTGGCGGATCCTGGTGTTCTACATCGGCTCGGTATTCGTCATCGCGGCCGTCCTTCCCGCCACGTCCGGCGGGCTGGCGTCGCCTTTCGCCGGCGTCCTCGGTGTCGCCGGCATCCCGGGTGCCGCCACCGCCATAACCCTGGTGGCCGTCGTAGCACTCCTCTCTGCGCTGAATGCCAACCTGTACGGCGCGTCGCGGATGGTCTATTCGCTGGCTGAGCGGGGGGAGGCGCCGGCTTTCCTGTCCCGGCTGGCCGGGCAGAGCGTCCCCATGCTGGCGGTTGCGGTCTCCGTTGCATTCGGCTTCATTGCCACCGTCCTGGAACTGCTGTTTCCGGAGCGCATCCTTCCGGCCCTCTTCCAGCTGGTGGGATCCACTTGCCTGGTGGTGTGGGGCAGCGCACTGGTATCCCAGCTGGTGCTGCGCCGGCGCGCGGACCGGGAGGGCATTCCACTCCCCCTGCGGATGAAGGGCTTCCCGGGCCTCACCATCGTTGGCCTGGTCCTGCTGGGACTGATCTTTGCGGTCGGCTTCAGCGCCGCCACCAGCCGCGTGCAGCTTTTCAGCACCTTTGCCCTGATCGCCGGCATCGCCCTCGCCTGCGCACTGGGAGCCCGCTTCGCAAGCCGGACCTCCGGCACCGCGGGGCACCAGCACGGCAGGTAGAGTGATGCCAGGCACCGTCGCGCCGGGTCTGCCCGGACGCATGAGTTGATGAGGACTGACAGCATGAGCGGCAGGCACACCGGCCAACAGCAAACGCATACCGTCGAGGGTACGGACCCCCAGCTGTACGTGGGGGTTCACGAACCGGCGGAGGACGCCGGGCTCCGGCCGGTGCTGCTGCTGCACGGCTTTTCCTCCTCCTCCAAGCTGAACTGGGAGGACACCGGCTGGGTGCAGGCCCTGCTGCAGGCCGGACGCCGGGTGATCACCGTGGACCTGCCGGGGCACGGCCGCAGCGGCGCGCCGGAGGACCGCGACTCCTACTCCCCCAGCAGGATCCGGGCGGACCTGCTCCAGGCCGCGTTCGACGCCGGTGTCCGGCCGCTGCAGGAGGATGACCCTTCCAGCGGACTCGACGTTGTGGGCTATTCGCTGGGTTCCCGGCTCGCCTGGGAGTTCGGCGCCACCCAGCCGGAAATCGTCCACCGCCTGGTTCTTGGCGGAGCGAACACCGCCGATCCGCTGGCCGAGTTCGACCTGGTGGCCGCGCAGGACTACCTGGCCGACGGCACCCCGATAGCTGACGAGTCCACCGCACGCCTCCTGAAGATGGCCCTGCTGCTGCCCAGCAACAACATCTTTGCCCTCCTGTCCCTGGTGGAGGCCATCAAGGCCGAACCCTACGACCCCGCCGAGGCCGTCCCGCACGTTCCGATGCTCCTGGTCTCCGGCGACCAGGACGAACGGGTGGGCAGCCTTCCGAAACTCGCTGAGCTGGCGGCAAGCGCCGGTTCCATGGCCGAACAGCTTGTCCTGCCGGGACGCAACCACACCAACGCCGTTACCAGCCGGGCCTTCAAGCAGGCCGCCATCGCGTTCCTGGCCATCTAGGTCCCGCGTCCCTGCCGCATGGCCAGGGCGCCGGCCACCGGGGCTGGCGGTAGGCTGAAACCAGGTGCAGGCAAGCCTGGAGGAGCAGATGGTTACGCGTTTCGAAGACCGCATGGAGGCCGGCGAGCGCCTGGCCGCGGTGCTTCCGCAGTTCCGGGAGCGGCCGGACACCCTGGTCCTGGGCCTGGCACGTGGCGGGATCCCCGTGGCCGCTGCGGCGGCCAAGGCCCTCTACCTTCCCCTGGGAACGGTGCTGGTGCGGAAACTGGGCATCCCCGGCCATGAGGAGACCGCCTATGGAGCACTGGCGTGGGCACGCGGCCGCACCGTCCGGCTCCTCAACAAACCCCTGCTTGACCGCGTCCTGGAGCACGGGGTGCGCCGCGAGTGGCTTGATGAGGTGGAGCAGCGCGAGCGCGCCGAACTTCTTCGCCGCGTGGACCTCTACCCCGGCACCGGCCATGACCTGCGCGGGAAGACTGTGGTGCTGGTGGACGACGGCCTGGCTACCGGCGCCACCATGCGGGCCGCCGTCGAGGCAGTCCGCGAAGGTGGGGCCGCCACCGTGGTGGCCGCCGCCCCGGTGGCGTCCATCGATGCCGAGGCCTCCGTGGAGCGCGTCTGCGACGCCGTGCTCTGCCTGCACGTGCCGGGCAAGTTCCGTGCGGTGGGCAGCTTCTACCGGCATTTCGAACAACTGACCGACGACGCCGCCATCAGCTTCCTGGGGCAGTAGCACTTCCAGCCACACGGCGGCGGGCCCGGACCACATGGTCCGGGCCCGCCGTCGGCCTGTCTTCAGGGGCTTCCCGGTCGGACCATCTGCCGGATAGACAGGGCTGGGCCCACGCCATCAGGGTCCCCTGGCCGAGCGAAGCGAGGTTAGGGCGACGGTGGGGACTAGTGGTGGCTGACTCCCAGCGGCCGGCCCTTGGTTTCCTTGGCCAGCACCACGCCGATGGCGGAGATGACGCAGAGCACCATGATGTAGATGCCGATGGAGCCCGTCCACCTGGTGGTCTGCAGCAGGGTCTCGGCGATGGTGGCCGCAAACGCGCCGCCCAGGATCGCGCCGAAGGCGTAGCCGATGGAAATGCCCGAGTAGCGGACATTGGCAGGGAACATTTCGGCGTACATCGCGGACATGGGGCCATACGAGAGGCCCAGTCCGATGGTTAGGACGAACAGAGCCACACCGTAGAGCCAGATGTTCTTCGTGTCTATCAGGGCGAACATGGGAATCATCCAGACGAAGATGATGGCGTAACCCGTGAGGAACGTCTTGACCCGGCCGATCCGGTCCGAGAGCCAGCCTCCCGCCAAGGTAAAGATCAGCCAGCCGAACGACGCAAGGGTGGTGGCCAGGAGAACCTGGGGTGTAGGCATCTGCAGGGTCCGGGTGGCGTAGGCGATGAAGAAGGCGATCAGCAGATAGCCGGCAGCATTGTTCGCGATGAAAATCATGGTGGAGTACAGGACCGGCTTTTTGTGGTTCCGGACCAGCTCACCCAGCGGGGCTTTGCTTTCCTGCTTCCGTGCGGCCATTTCCTGGAACACCGGGCTTTCGGCCACGGCGCGGCGGATCAGGTAGCCAACAACGATGAGGACGATCGAGAGCAGGAACGGCACGCGCCAGCCCCATGTGGTGAAATCTTCCCGTGGCATGCTGGTGTTGAGCAGGAACAGCAGGCCTGTGGCCAGGATCATGCCGATCGGCACACCGATCTGCGGGTAGGCACCGAACAGGCCGCGTTTGTTCAGTGGCGCATGTTCAACCGCCATCAGCGCCGCCCCTCCCCATTCACCTCCAGCAGAGAATCCCTGGAGGATGCGGAGCAGGATCAGGAGGATAGGCGCCCACGCGCCGATCTGGGCATAGGTGGGCAGCATGCCGATCAAGGCGGTGGCAGCGCCCATCATCACGAGCGTCATCACAAGCACCGCCTTGCGACCCAGCCGGTCGCCCAAGTGGCCTGCGACGACGGCGCCGAGCGGCCGGAACAGGAAGCTGATGCCGATCAGGGCGAAGGAGAGGATCTGGGCCAGGCCGGGGTTCGATTCGTTCAGCGGTGCCAGGAACAGCGGTGACAGCAGCGTTGCGGTCAACTGGGCAAAGATGAAGAAGTCGTACCACTCGATGGTGGTGCCCACCAGGGTGCCGGCGAGGACCTTACGTTCCTCCCGGCGGGTGCTGGGGCCGGCAAGGGTGTCCACCTTGGACGGTGTGGTCATTGAAACTCCATTGTTCAGTGGCAGCTTTGCCGCCGGGACGCCTTCAGGATTACCGACAGAACGGTCAGTTAGTTAGAAGGGTACTACGAATTTGTGAGGCAAAACACGCCCTGCAAGAATTTTCACTCCCGCTGACGCCTTGGATGCTGAGTTCCATATGGGAATCCGCGGTTCACATTCCGAAAAAGTTTGCGAACTGGGCCACAATAGGAAGTACGGAACGCAATCGGCCGGCCACCTAGGATGGAAACCATGACCCCCACCGCCGCAGCCCCTTCAGGCGCCGCGCCGGCGCAGGCTTCCGCGTCCCAGACGCTGTCCAGGGGCATCCGTGCCCTGGAAATCCTCGCCGCCGCCTCCGGCCCGATGACCATCGCGGAACTTGCTGACGCCATGGGGGTGCACCGGTCGGTGGCCTACCGGATCCTGCGGACCCTTGAAGACCATTCGCTCCTGGTGCGGGACGACGCCGGCAAGGTCCAGCCGGGGCCCGGGCTGGCTGTCCTGGCGCGCGGGGTTTCGCGGAACCTCCAGGCCGCGGCGCTTCCCGAGCTGACGCACCTCGCCAATACCCTCGACATGACGGCGTTCGTGGCGGTGTGGGACCACCACGACTGCATCACCCTGGTCACGGTTGAGCCGAGGCATTCAGGGGCAACGGTGGCGCAGCATCCCGGCACCCGGCACCCGATCAATGCCGGTGCACCCGGCATTGCCATCCAGTCGGCACTCACGGAAGCCGAATGGGACCGGCTGAACACAGGAATCCCCTACCGCCCGGAGGCGGGCGAGGCACGCCGGAAGGGATACTCGGCCAGCCACGACGAAGTCATTGCGGGCGTATCCTCGCTGGCAGCCCCGGTTCGGGTGCCTGGCGGACGCCCGGCCGCGCTCGCCGTCGTCTATATCCGTTCCGCCCATGATCCGGAGACAGTGGGGGCTGCCCTTGCCGAAAGCGCCGCCCGGATCGAGCGCCAGCTGGCCTAGCGGCACGTCAGTTGCCCGCCTGCCGGGTGCTCAGGACCCGGGAGGCCACGGTCAGTTGCCCGCCTGCCGGGTGCTCAGGACCCTGGCGGCCGCGGCTCCGAGCAGAGCCAGTACGACGGCGGCGCCGACGGGAACCGCGAATGCCGCGTGGTGGCCGCCGGCCTCTGCCAGGTAGCCGCCGATGGAAGAGCCGAGCGCTGTTCCCGCCACGATCCCGCTGGCCAAGGCAGTCATGACCGTGCCCAGCCGGCCGGCAGGTGCCAGCAGGCCGCCGGCCGCGAAAACGGTGACCATGACCGGGCCCACGGGGAGCCCGAGGATGAGCAGGACTGCCACCATGGCGGCGAGCGAGGACGGAACGAGCAGCAGCAGCGCCAGCAGTGCCATCAGCGCTGCAGACAGGATCCACCGCCGGGAGAGCCCGAACCGCTGGGGCCAGTAGGCGACCGAGAGGGCGGCAGCGGCGGAGCTCAGGCCCATGACGGCGTACAGCAGTCCGGCGAGTTCAGATCCTGCCTGGCCGGCCGAGAAGGAACTCAAGGCAGCCTGTGTGGAGCCGAAGAAAGTTCCCATGCAGACCATGGCCGCCACGGGCAGGGCCACCGCCGCGGGGATCCTGCCGGCGACCATGGTGCCCTGGCCGTCCTTGGTGCCATTGTCGCCCTTGGCGCGTTTCGGGCCCGGCCGCACCGCCCGGTGGGTGGGATGGGCGGCGAAGGCGGGCACCAGGATGATGGTCATCGCTGCAGCAAGCGCCAGCGGAAGCCAGGGAGCCAGGAGGCTGGCGAGGATGCCTACCAGTGCCGGACCCAGGACAAAGGTCACCTCATCCGCAGTGCTTTCGTAGGACAAGGCGGTATCCAGGTCCCGCTTGCCGGCCTTCGCAGGCCCATGCAGTGTCAGGGCCATCCAGCGGACCCGTGCCAGCGGGCCTACCTGCGGGCAGCTGGCGCCGGCGGCGAAGGCGGCAGCCAGGATTGCCGGGTGGAAGCCGCCGGAGCTGCCCAGGCCCGTGCCTGTGAGGATCAATGCCACCACTGCTGCGGTGTTGATGAGCGCGGAAGCCATCAGGACTGGACGCTGCCCCCGCCTGTCGGCAAGGGCACCAAGCACGGGGGCACCCAGGGCCGAGCCGATGCCGACCGCCCCGGCCGCCGTCCCGCCCGCGGCGTAGGATCCGCTGACGGAGGTGATCATGGTGAGCGTGCCGACGGTGAGCATGGCCAATGGCAGGCGGGCGAAGAGCCCAATGGCGATGAAGCCGCGGCCGGCAAGGTGGGAAAGCCGGGCGAACCGCCCCCGCGGTGGAGTGCCTGAGGGGGAAACCTGGCTGCTGGGGCTGGCGGTGTGTGTGGACGGGGAGGCTGGTGATGTCATTCCGGGCTCGTTCAGTTCATGCGCATCGTCCCTCCTCCCGATGCGCGCAACCCGGTAACCGGACAATTATAGCGCGGAAGTCATAGCGCGCCCCCGGATGCCTCGCGGGGTATCCGGGGCGGGACTGGCCAGTCAGGCCCCAAGATCCGCAGCCTCGGATATCCGCAGCGTGGACCCGTTCCGGCCCTTCAGCACCTGCAACTGGGTGCCGATGCGCTGCTTCATTTCGCCGACGTGGCTAACGAGCCCCACCACGCGCCCCCCGTCGCGCAGTCCTTCCAGCGCGTCCATGACCTGCTCCAGCGACTGCTCGTCAAGGCTCCCGAATCCCTCGTCGACAAATAGTGTCTCGATCTCGACGCCGCCTGCTTCCTGCTGCACGACGTCCGCAAGGCCAAGCGCCAGGGACAGGGATGCCATGAACGATTCACCGCCGGACAGGGTGGAAGTATCGCGGCGATACCCGGTCCATTGGTCCACCACCTCCAAACCCAGCCCGGACTTGGCACCCCTGGCGGCCTTGGCATCGGTGTGCTGCAGCAGGTAGCGGCCATCACTCATCGCCACCAGGCGCTCGGACGCAGCGAGGGCCACCTGCTCAAGCCGCGCCGCCAGGACGTAGCTGTTCAGGCTCATCCTGTACGTGTTCTCCCCCCGGCCGGCCGCGGCATCGGCCAAGCCGGCGAGCATCTGTGCATGGTCGGCTGGCCCCCGGACAGACTCGCTCAATGTCTCATACTCTGCGCTGATGGCGGCCAGAGATTCCAGGCAGCGGCCCGCCATGCCGGCCGCGAGCTGGGCATCGCGCGCTTCCTGACGGGCAGCAGCGGCGGCGTCACGCAAGGCGGCAAACCGTTGCTCGTCAACGGTGAATCCGGCGGCCTGTTCTTCAAGCGCCAGCACGATGTCCTCCGACGCAAAGAGTTCGTCCACTCTGGCTGCCTCATCCCGGGCGGCACGGACCTCATCCTCCAGGATGGCTGCCTGGGCGGAGGGAAGCAGCTGCTGCCTGGCTTCTTCGGCAGTGGCGAAGCCCGCCTCGGGCAGTGCCAGCTCCAGCTGTATCCGGGCGTCCGCGGCCTGCGTCCGCGCACGCTCCAGTTGTGCCGCGGCCTCCACGGCCTTGTCCAGCACAGCAACCGCGTCCTCCAAGGACCGCAGTCGATGGGACAAGGTGCGGTGGCCGCCGCGCAGCTCCGACAGCGCCTGGTCCAGCGAGGCAGACTGCCCGGACAAATCTGCCAAGGAGCCGTTTGCCTGGTGCAGTTCCGCTTCCATTCCGGCCTTTGACGCCTGGCCGGCGGCGAGGTCTGCATCCAGGGCATCCAGGCGGGTCCTGACTGCCGCAAGTTCCTTGACTGCAGCGTCGGCTTCGGCGGCCGCGGCACGGGCCGCTTCCGCGCCGCCCAGGGCTTCAGTTTCGGGTGTGTCCCCGCCCTGGCCTGCGAGGACGGCCACCTGCTGGTTCGCTTCAGTCAGTTCTGCACTAACCAGGGCGAAGGCGGCTTCTGCAGCTTCATAGGCGGCGTGGGCGGCGTCCTCCTCCTGGGCCAGGCCCGGGCCTCCGGACCCGGCAGCGGCGGGGGCGGGATGGTCGCTGCTGCCGCAAACCGCGCACGGCTCACCCTCGACCAGCTGCGCGGCCAGCTCGGCAGCTGCGTTTGCCAGCCGCTCTTCCCGAAGATCCAGCCACCGGCGTTTGGCTTCCAACTGGTTGTCGCGGGAGGCGTCGTACCGCAGCTTCACGGAGTCACGGGCTGCGGCAGCCGCAGCGTGCCGGCGGACAACGTCCAGCAATTCAGTGGCCGCTGCAGCTTCCTTGGTCCGCAGCGCGGCGGTCCCGGCGTGCTGGACCAACCGTTCCAGGCCGCCAGCTAGCCGGTCGCGTTCTTCCTGGAGCGATGCCAGGCGGTGGTCCAGTCCGGAGATCCCTCCTTCCAGTTCCTGTTGCTTCCCGGCCAGCCGGTTCTGCTGCTTGCGGAGGGCCTGCAGCCTGTCCTCGTCGGGCAACCTTGCCTCGACGACCGCCAGGAGCGAGCGCAGGCGCCCCAGCTCCCCAGCGGCAGCCGCAGCGCCGGCACCGGCCAGCCCTGCACCCTGCAAACCAGCATTATCCTGGTCAGGCTCTTCGGCCCAGCCTGGATCCAGCCGCGCAAGCTCACTGCTGTCTTCCGCGGCGAGGCGAAGCAGGGTGATTGCGGACTCGGCGGCGCCGGCGGCATTCCTTACCCTGGCCTCGGCCGCGTCCACGCCCTTCAGGTGCCCGTCGAGGACCGCTGCCTGCCGGTGGCGCGCCAGGCGAAGGGCCAGGCTTTCCAGCCGCGGCGCGGCCTCCTGGACAGCTGCCCGGCGGGATCCTGCGGTCTCAAGCCTGCGGCACCGTTCTATCCTGGCGCCTTCTTCATCAACGGCGCGCGCTTGCGTGCCGCTCTCCATGTCGGCCGCCTTTGCCAGGTCCGTCAGGTGGTCCAAGCGTTGCCCGACTGCATCGCGCAGCCATTCCAGCCGTGCGGCCATATTCTCGGCGGGCGGGGCGTCAGCCGCATCCAGCTCCACGGCAGCTGCTTCGGACTCTGCCCGTGCCGCGAGGACTTCGAGTTGGCCGGCCAGGGCAGAGACTTTCTCCCTTGCCTCACCTGCCTGGCGCGAGAGTTCCTGTTCCAGGGCCTCAAAACGCTGGGTGCCGAAGAGTTTTTGCAGCAGCTCCAGCCGGTCGGCAGCCTTTGACCGCAGGAATGCGGCAAAGTCGCCCTGCGGAAGCATCACCACGCGGGTGAACTGTTCCCGATCCATGCCTAGCAGGGCCAGGATCTCAACTCCGGCCTCGTCATTCCGTGCCGATTTCTCCACCCACGCGCCGTCCACGAGCTCCCGAAGGAGCGTCTTGGCCTGCTGCGTGGTGAACCCGTTCTTGCCCCGCGTACTGGGCTTGTCCCAGGCCGGCGAGCGCGTCACTTCAAACCGCCGCCCCTGTGCCGAGAATTCACAGCTGACCGCTGGCTCCTGTCCGGGTTCAGCATGGTCGCTGCGCAGCCGCTTGCCGTCCTGGCGGGCCCCGGGAACGGACCCGTACAGGGCAAAGCAAATGGCATCCAGGACGCTGGTCTTTCCGGCGCCGGTGGGTCCGTTGAGGAGGAACAGTCCGTGGCCGCTCAACCGGTCAAAATCGATGTCTTCGGTGCCGGCAAAGGGGCCGAAGCCGGAGATGCGCAGGTGGTGGATCCTCATCGGGAACCCTCCAGGTAACGGACGTTCTCAAGGGCGGCGGCAAGGGCTGCTTGCTCAGCCGCGTCCGGGACGCGGCCGCGCACGTGCTCCAGGAACCCGCAGCACACAGCGAGGTCGTCCGGTGCCTCGGCGAGCCTGCTGCTGTAGGTGGCGGTACTGGCGGCTGTCCCGCCCTGGGGGTCGAAGCCCAGGACCAGGGTGTCAGGAAACCGCGCCCGGAGCCGGTCCATTGCCCGGGCGGGCCGTTGCGCGTCCGTGAGGGTGATCTGGCAGTAGGCAGTTTCCGCCCATCCGTGCTCCGGCGACTCCAGGAGGTCCTGCAATGGACCCCGCAGGACAGCCAGGGTGCGGGGTGCTTCGAACAGCACTTCGTCCACGCCCTTGACACCATCCGCTCCAATGTCCACCAGCCAGGCCCCTTTCCGGTGCCGCGCCTCTGAAAAGGAATAGGCCAGCGGGGATCCGGAATACCGCACCTCCGGGGACAATGCCTGGCGGCCGTGCAGGTGGCCGAGGGCGGTGTAGCTGAAACCCTCGAAGAGGTCCAGGGGGACGGCACCCACTCCCCCGATGCTGAGATCGCGTTCGCTGTCCGAGCTGATGCCGCCGCTGGCGAAGGTGTGGGCCAAGACCACCGGGTGGACAGTGGAGGTGGCCGCACGGCGCTCAATGTCTTCCCGGATGAGCTTTGTGGCAGCCTGGGTGACCTCGAAGTGGCTGGCCGTCTGCACGCCCAGCTGCCCCGCGACAAGCCGGGGCTCAAGCCAGGGGATGCCGTAGATGGCCAGTACGGCTTCCTTCCCGGCCCGGTCCGCGCCGAGTGGCAACAGCAATGGCTCGTCCAGGTTCTCCACACGGGTCCGGAGGTGCACGCCCCCGCGTTCCAACAGCCGCGCGGCAAAGCCGAGGCGGATGGCGGAGTCGTGGTTTCCGCTGGTCAGCACCACCTTGGCGCCAGCCGACGTGAGCCGGACCAGCGCCTCGTCCAGCAGGTGGACCACGTCCACGCCCGGCAGGGCGCGGTCGTAGACATCACCGGCGATCAGGACAACATCCACCTGGTGCCCGGCGACCGCCTCGACGAGCTGGTTGATGAAGGCGCGCTGGGACTCCAGCATGCCCACGCCGTGGAAGGAGCGGCCCAGGTGCCAGTCCGATGTGTGTAGTAACCGCATATTCCCAAGCTAGCGGGAGCCACTGACAGTTTGCGCCACCGCCGCAGCTGCCTGCTTTCAGCCCTTCTTGCCCTCGAAGAATTCCTGTGCCTCGCTGGGGCCGCCGTCCCTGTCCCTTCCGGGGAGTGACGTTTCCCCCGCCGGGGCGGCCAGGGACGCTGCGCGGCCTTCGTCGTCGGACACGTCCAAACCGCCGGGCTCGCCAGGTTCGACGCCTGCCTGCGGTTCTGCAACGGCGCCTTCACCTGCCGGATCAACACCCCGGAAGGTGCGGAACACCAGGCCGGCGATGGCTGCGCCGGCCAGCGGCGCGGCAAGGAAAACCCACAGCTGTTCCATCGCCCAGCCTGAGCTGAAGAATGCGGATGCGGTGGCACGCGCCGGGTTGAACGGCAGGTTGCCCACCGCCTGTCCCAGCTGCAGCAGGGCCGCGAACGTCAAGCCAACGGCAACCGGCGCAGCGGCGCTGCTTGCCCGGCCGCGGGCTGCTGCGCCGAGGAACACGGAGACGATGATGGCGGCGCCGAGGACCTCCAGGAGCAGCACGGCGGCCAGTGGCGCCTGGACGATGGAGTGCTCGCCAAAGCCGGCGGTGACTGTGTCGAACGCCGTGCGGCTGTCCGCAATCCCGGGAAGGGTCCGCAGGACCGCGTAAAGCGCCAGTGCACCCAGTGACGCCCCGGCAAGCTGGGCCGCCACGTAGGCAGTGGCAGCCCCGGCACGGATGCGTCCCGCCAGGAGGTGGCCCAGGGTGATGGCCGGGTTGAAGTGGCCGCCCGAAACGTGGCCGAACGCGAGCATCGCAGCGGTCACGGCCAGGCCGGTGGCGAGCGCTGCAGGCATCGGGCTGGACTGCGGGATGCTGAACAGCGGCACCCCCAGGCCGGCGACGGCCAGGAACAGGCTGCCGAACCCCTCGGCAGCCAGCCTGGGCATCAGGCCGGGCCGGACGGCGTCCGGGCTGGCGTTCAGGGCGTCGGGTCGGGCTGGAATGGGGGTGCTCATCGTGGAACCTTCAAGTCGGTGTTCATGCGGGTGCTGCCGCCAGGCAGCCTGAACATTATTCCAGCCCAGGCTGGAGGTTTGCTGAGCGGCCCGGAGCGAGCAAGACGCCGGCGGGAACGGGTCCGGGTGCCACGGTAAATTTACTGCATGAGCATCCACGCCGGCGCACCCGCACCCACTTTGAAGTCACGCATCCACGGTTCCCTGCTGGGCGGCGCGCTGGGCGATTCGCTGGGTTACGCGGTGGAGTCCGACGGCATGAACGAGATCCGGCGCCGCTTCGGCGCGGACGGGCTCACCAGCTTTGAAGCATTGTCCGGCGGCAGCCACTTCTCGGACGATACTCAGCTGACGCTCTACACCGTGGACGGGCTGGTGGAGGCGCTGGAGTGGGCCAACTCGGGTGTGGGGGCGGACGTCAACGCCTGCCTCTGGCTCGCCTACCTGCGGTGGCTCGCCACCCAAGGCGAGACCGCCCCGGCTTCTGCCCCCGTTCCACAGCCGCGCTGGATCGATGGACACACCGTGCTGCACCAGCGCAGGAACCCCGGCAAGGCCTGCATCTCAGGGCTGGCGACCGGCGAGATGGGCACCGCGGCGCGCCCGGTCAATCCGGAGTCGAAGGGCTGCGGCACGGTGATGCGGTCGGCACCGTTCGGGCTGGTCCCGCACATCACGCCCGACGCAGTGTACAAACTGAGTTTCGATGCCGCCTCCCTCACGCACGGCCATCCGTCCGCCCGGCAAAGTGCCGGGATCTTCAGCCTCCTGATCCACAGGCTGGTCTCGGGCGAGGGGCTGGCGGAGGCGGCAGCCGGCGTAACGGCCCATGCCGCAACCATCACCGGCGTGGCCCCCGAGCTGCCGGAACGGCTGCAGGCTGCCCTCCACCTGGCACACAAGGGCATCGTTGAGCCGGAGGAACTGACGCAGGCACTGGGCGGAGGCTGGGTGGCTGAGGAGGCGCTCGCCGTCGCACTCTACGCTGTGTTGGCCACCGTCCCGGGTGACGCTGCCGGGCAGGACTCACCGGCCGTCCGGCACTTCCGGGACGCCATCACCCTGGCCGTCAACCATGGCGGCGACAGCGACTCCACCGCCTCCGTGGCCGGGAACATCCTCGGCGCCCACTACGGCGAGGACTGCCTGCCCGGCGACTGGCTTGAAGCCCTGGAGGCGCCCGACGTTATCCGCGGCATGGCGGACCTCCTGGTCCGCGTCACTACCGGCGAAGGCTGATGCCAGCAGGCGCCGGAGCACCCGGGCCCGCCTAGACGGTGGCCGGTTCCGCCGCGGGCACCATCTGAAGGAACTCGCCCTCGGACAGCACCTCAATCGCCTGGCCCCGCTCATGGAGCTCCAGGACGCGGCGCGCCTTGCCTGTCAGCCTGCCCGAACGAAGGTCCGAGGCCACGAAGCCGTCACCCACCACCAGGACAGTGGTACGCCCGGTCACCCGGCTTTCGGTCCGTGCCCCCACCTCGGCGCTCCTCACTTTCGCCTCGGGGCGCCCGATGGACAGCTGGCCCGTGAAGACGACGGTCTGGCCGAACAACGGATGCCCGGGCCCGGCGTCGGGGTTGGGTTCGGGGTTGATGCCTTCCTCCGGCCAGCCGGAGCGGAAGGGCCGGGCCAGCGCCGCACCGTTGCCGGATGGTCCCGGCAGCGACATGCCGGCGACGGCGGCAAGGCTGGGTTTGGACAGCGGATCCACCGCCGGGTCGAAGGCCTGCTGCCGCGGCACCGCGAGCCCCAGGGAAAGGTAAAGTTCGGCGATGCTGTTGGCACTGTTGCGGCGGGCGATGTCGATGAGGATTCCCGCGCAGGCCCGGGCATCCTCCGCGGCGTCGTGGTGCTTGACCAACGGCACGCCGGCTTCCTCGGCGGCGAACGGCAGAGAGTTGGACACCAGCGAATAGCACCGCCGTGACAGCATCACTGTGCAGACGTAATCGTAGGCTGGCCCCGGAAGGCCGGACACCTCCAGGGCG
The DNA here is from genome assembly GCF_059089905.1 of Arthrobacter sp. Y3221087. Classification (NCBI taxonomy): domain Bacteria; kingdom Bacillati; phylum Actinomycetota; class Actinomycetes; order Micrococcales; family Micrococcaceae; genus Arthrobacter; species Arthrobacter sp. Y3221087. Next base: position 1,435,569 of record NZ_JBNHFE010000001.1, on the reverse strand, counting down.
GAGCGGATAACGCCGAGGTCGAATGCCGCATTGTGGGCTGCCAGCACGTCGTCGCCGATGAATGCCCCGATTTCGGCGAACAGGTCCCCGAACCGCGGCCGTTCCGCGACGTCTGCGGCACTGATGCCATGGATCCGGACGTTGTGGAAATCGAAATGGTCATGGTTCCGCGGCGGCCGCATCAGCCACGCGGCCTCGTCCACTATCCGGCCGCCCCGCACTTTGGTGAGCCCCACTGCGCAGGGAGAGCCCCTGAAGCCGTTCGCCGTCTCGAAGTCGATCGCAGTAAAGTCCAAACCCACGGCCCCCACCTTACCGCCGCGGGCCCGCCGGGCCCTGCAGGCACAGACCCGTCAAGTACCCTTGGAGGGTGAACTTTCCTGTGATGAACGACCTCGCCGTGTCCATGCTGGGCGGGGCAGGACCGGTCCAGCCGCAGCTGGCCTCCTTCCTGCCCGACTGGCTGAACCCCCAAGTCTTCCTGGCCGATCCAGCCCTTGCCCCTTGGGTGGTCCTGCTGGTCTGCGGCATCGTCTTCGCGGAAACCGGCTTGCTGGTGGGGTTCTTCCTGCCCGGTGACTCCATGCTGTTCACCGCCGGCCTGCTGGTGGCCACGGACACCATCAAGTTCAACGTCTGGCTGTTCGCGCTGCTGATTGTGATTTCCGCCATCATCGGCAACCAGACGGGGTACCTCATCGGTTCCAAAGCGGGGCCAGCCATCTTCAACAAGCCCAACTCCAGGCTCTTCAAGCGCGAGAACGTTGAAAACGCTCACGCGTTCTTCGAAAAGCACGGCGGGAAGGCGCTGATCCTCGCCCGGTTCGTTCCCATCATCCGCACGTTCGTCCCGGTCATCGTGGGTGTGGCCCAGATGAGCCGTAAGAAGTTCTTCCTGTACAACGTCATCGGGGCCGTGCTCTGGGGCGGCGGCGTCACCCTGCTGGGCTACCTCCTGGGTGACCGCATCCCGTGGATCCGGGACAACCTGGACATCATCTTCATCGCCATCGTGCTGGTTTCGGTCCTGCCGATCGGCATCGAGGTTCTCCGCGGCCTGTCCGCCAGGCGCCAGGCAGCAGCCTACGGCACCGACCCCGTGGACGAATTCATCGAGGAGCACGCTCCCGAGGACGAGCAGAAGACGCGGCGCCTTCCCTAGGCAGCCAGTCAAACGCAGAGGGTGCGCTTCCCCGGCCGGGGCAGCGCACCCTCTGCGTTTAAGGCCTGCGGCTGAAGCAGGCCCGGGTCAGGAATCCGCGGCCCGCAGCGCCTCCACGATGGACGGCAGCAGGGCACGGAAGGCCTTGCCGCGGTGGCTGATGGCGTTCTTCTCCTCTGCGGACAGCTCCGCGCAACTGCGCTGCTCCCCCACCGGCTGGAGCACGGGATCGTAGCCGAACCCGCCCTCGCCGCGCGGCTGGCGGAGCAGGACGCCCTCCAGCTGCCCGTACTCCACCACCTCCCGCCCCGGCCCGCCGTCCGTTGCGGGCATGGCCAGGGCGGCCGCACACACGAACGCCGCACCGCGGTGCCGGTCCGGGACGTCCGAAAGCTGGTTCAGCAGGAGTGCAAGGTTGGCCGCGTCGTCGCCGTGGCTGCCGGACCACCGCGCGGAAAAGATGCCGGGGGCCCCGCCCATGACGTCGACCGCGAGCCCGGAATCGTCGGCGATGGCCACCAGGCCGGTGGCATCGGCAACGGCCCGCGCCTTCAGCAGCGAATTCTCGGCGAACGTCACGCCGGTTTCGACGACGTCGGGGGCACCTGCCGCCGCCGCGTCCACCACCTGCGTGTCGACGTCGAGCCCCGGGACCTGGCCGCGCAGCAGCTCACGCAGCTCCCGGAGTTTGCCCTTATTGTGCGTGGCGAGGACCAATCGGGGGGCGGCGCCGGCCGCGCTCACAGGGTGTCTGCCAGGGTCTCACGCTGGATGGCCGCGAGCTGGGTGGTGCCCAGCAGTGCCAGGTCCAGGAGCTTGTCCAGCTCCTCGCGGTCGAACGGCGCACCCTCGGCAGTGCCCTGCACCTCAACAAACTTGCCGGCGCCGGTCACCACCACGTTCATGTCGGTTTCCGCACGGACGTCCTCGACGTACGGCAGGTCCAGCATGGGCACGCCGTCGATGATGCCCACCGAGACGGCCGCGATGGTGTCGATCAGCGGCTGCGCGGTCTTGGCAATGAGCTTGTTGTCACGGGCGAAACGGATGGAATCGGCAAGTGCCACGTAGGCGCCGGTGATGGCGGCCGTGCGGGTTCCGCCGTCGGCCTGCAGGACGTCGCAGTCCAGCACGATGGTGTTCTCGCCCAGGGCCTTGGTATCGATGATGGACCGCAGGGACCGGCCGATGAGCCGCGAGATTTCGTGCGTGCGGCCGCCGATCTTGCCCTTGACGGACTCCCGGTCGGAGCGGGTGTTCGTTGCCCGCGGCAGCATGGCGTACTCGGCCGTGACCCAGCCCCGGCCCTCACCCTTCAGCCAGCGGGGAACGCCGGCGGTCAGGGAGGCGGTGCACAGGACCCTGGTGTTGCCGAATTCGATCAGCGCCGAACCCTCAGCCTGGTTGGACCATCCGCGGGTGATGCTGATGGGCCGGAGCTGGTCCGGGGCGCGGCCGTCGGCGCGCACGATGGGCACTGCAGTTGCTTCAGAAGTCATGCCTTTAGCTTATCCACTGCTGCCGGTACCGGCAGTTCCGGCAAGGCAGCCCGGCAGGCGGGCGCTAGATGGTGTAGTGCACTCCGGCGACGGCCACGGCCACGTCCCCGGCGAACACCGGACGCGCCTCCGCCATCACGGTGGTCTGCGAGGTCCACACCGGGATGTGGGTGAGCAGGAGGCGCCGGGCACCGGCCGCCGTGGCGGCCTCACCGGCGCGTTTGCCCGTCAGGTGGACATCCTTGATGCCGTTGTCGCGGCCCTCCTCGAAGGCGGCCTCGCACAGGAACAGGTCCGCATCCTTGGCGGCTTCCTCCAGCCCGGCACAGGAATCGGTGTCGCCGGAATAGGTCAAAGTGCGGGCAACCGTGTTGCCGTCCTTGTCCGGCTCCACCACCTCCACCCGGAGCGCATAAGCCTCCTCGATGGGATGGTTCACGGCGAAGGGCGTCACGGTGAACGGGCCCACGGTCACCGGCTCACGTTCGGTCCAGTTCGTGAACTCGAATTCCTCGTGCATGCCGGGGTCAAGGTCCAGGCCGTAGGCCGTGGCCATCCGGTCGGCAGTCGCGGCAGGCCCCCAGACGGGGATCCGACCCCGCCCCCAGCCACCCGGCTTCCAGCGGATGGCAACGTGCAGGCCGCACAGGTCCATGCAGTGGTCCGGGTGCAGGTGGGTGAGGAAGATCGCGTCGATGTCTTCAAGGTCCGTGTAGCGCTGGATTGCCCCCAGCGCACCACTGCCGAGGTCCATGACCACCTTCCACGTCCGCTCCCCGTCCGTGGCGGTCAGGAGGTAGCACGACGCCGGCGAACCGGGGCCCGGGAACGAGCCGGTGCAGCCCACGATGGTCAGTTTCACAGCGCCGGCCCCCCGGCGCGGCTGGCGTCCGCCAGTCCTGCGACGAAGTTGGAAATCCGGGGCCGGTTCCTGGCGCTCCGGGCCGCGGCAATCATTTCCGGGGTTATCCGCGCCAGGCTTCCAGTGGGGTACTGCGCTGCCACATGGTCCACGTGGCGGACGGACAGCACCTCGGGGCCGAGGAACCTGCGGGCCAGGGCCTCGAACTGGCTGGCGTCACCAGTTGCCACGAAGTGGTGCTCCGGCGGTGTTCCGGCGCTGCGCTGGAGGTTGTGCGTCGCAAGTGCCCGGTACACGTCCTTGGCGGTCTCCTCGGCGCTGGAGACCAGCGTCACGTCGGCCCCCATGACGTAGGAGATGACGCCGGTGAGCAGGGGGTAGTGGGTGCAGCCCAGCACCACGGTGTCCACCTCCGCGGCCTTCAGCGGCGCCAGGTATTCCTCGGCTACTGCCAGCAGGGCGGGACCGGTGGTGATGCCGGCCTCCACGTAACTGACGAATTCGGGGCAGGCCACGGACGTGATGGAAAGGTCCGGAGCAGCAGCGAAGGTGTCCTCGTACGCCCGCGATCCGATCGTGGCGGATGTCCCGATGACGCCCACGCGTCCGGTGCGGGTGGCGGCTACAGCGCGCCGGACCGCCGGCTGGATGACCTCGATGACGGGGATGCCGTATTTGGCCGTGTACCGTTCGCGGGCGTCCCTGAGCACCGCGGCCGACGCCGAGTTGCAGGCGATGGTCAGCAGCTTGACGCCGGAGTCCACGAGTTCGTCCATCACGCCCAGGGCGTTGGCCCGGACTTCAGCGATGGGCAGGGGCCCGTACGGTCCGTGGGCCGTGTCCCCCACGTACAGGATGGACTCATTGGGAAGCTGGTCGATGATGGAGCGGGCCACAGTAAGGCCCCCTACGCCGGAATCGAAGACCCCAATGGGGCGCGCTTCCAGGGCGGCGGCCTGTAGGTCGTCCGCTTCGGATGCCTGCCGGGCTGCCGGCGGATCCATGCTCGAGGCTGTTGTCATGATTATTCGAGGATAGGTGCTCCCCGATGCCTCAGCCATCATCTTGTGGCCTGTGACTCATGTCTAATTTGTCACACGGCGCCGGGACGGCGCGGCCGGAAATCCTCAACGCCGGGTTTCCAGCGACTGCAGCATCGCCTGCACCAGTGATTCCTGCAACCAGGTGGCGAAGTTGTAGACCAGGGCCAGGTAGCTCTCCACGTCCTCTGCCTGGGACCAGTCCTGCATCAGGTGGACGTGTTCGGCGTCCTCCTCGTCCCGGATGTCCAGGCGCTCGGCCAGGACCAGGCGGACATCGTTCAGTGCCATGGACCAGTGCTTCGCCCCCTCGGGCGTCAGCACAATCTCGTCCTTGTCCAGGTCCAGCGCGGCCGCGCGCAGCGCGCCGATCTTCGTCTCCCGGAGCGAGCGCTCGGTGAGCTGGCGGAACTCAAGGGACGCGGCGCCGTCGTCCTTCACGACGTTGGGGAGCAGGCGCCTGACGGCCCGGTCCGTCGGTTCGGCAACGTCCATGTCCAGCCCGATAAGCGCCGCCAGCGGATCCTGGCCAGCGCGTTCCTCCGGCTGGAGCATGGAGATGACGTCGTCGATCAAGCTGCGCAGGAGCTCGCGCTCGGCGGGTTCGAGGTAGCCGGTAATGCCCTTGAGCCCGTACTTGAATGCCTTAGCCACGTTTCCCCTTGCCCTGTCCCGGTCCGCCGGACTTCCCGGAGTTGCCGCCGGGGCCGCCGCTCGCTTTCTCCACGGTGGCCCACAGCCCGAAACCGTGCATGGCCACCGCGTGCCGCTCCACCTGTTCCTTGCTGCCGTGCGCCACGATCGAACGGCCTTTCCTGTGGACCTCCATCATGAGCTTGTTCGCCTTGCTCTCCGAGTAGCCGAAATAGCTTTGGAACACGTAGCTGACGTAGCTCATGAGGTTGACGGGATCGTTCCAGATCACCAGGTTCCAGGGGATGTCCGGGGCGGTCAGGGAGTCTGTGGCCTCCGCTGTTCCGGTCCGGGTGCCCTCCTGCGTATCAGGGCCGAGCGCAACGCTTAGGGTCATCTGTCCATTCTATGGGGATGCTGGGCCGACGCTGGCGAGGGCCCCGCGGCGAAGCGAAGCGAGACGTGGGAGCCGGTGGGTGGGCCCACGCCGGCGAGGGCCCCGCGGCGAAGCGAAGCGAGACGTGGGAGCCGGTGGGGACTAGAGTGACTTTCGTGAGTACCACTGCCGGCTGGGACCATCCCCGCACGTCTTTTTACACTGACCATTACGAGCTGACCATGCTGCAGGCGTCGCTCCATTCCGGAGCCGCGCACCGCAAGTCGGTGTTCGAGGCGTTCGCCCGGCGGCTGCCGGACGGCCGCCGCTACGGGATCGTGGCCGGGACCGGCCGGCTCCTGGAGGGCATCGCCAACTTCCGCTTCGGCGGGACGGAACTGGACTTCCTGGCCCGCACTGGAGTGGTCAATAATCAGACCCTGGAATACCTTGAGTCATACCGCTTCTCGGGCGACATCTGGGGCTACGCCGAGGGCGAGGCGTACTTTCCCAACTCCCCCATCCTGATCGTTGAGGGCACGTTCGCCGAGGCGTGCATGCTGGAGACCTACATCCTGTCCGTCCTCAACCATGACAGCGCCATCGCCTCGGCTGCTTCGCGGATGGTCAGCGCCGCGCACGGCCGCCCGTGCATCGAGATGGGCTCCCGGCGCACCCATGAGGAGGCTGCGGCGTCCGCCGCCCGCGCCGCCGTCATCGCCGGGTTCGACAGCACGTCCAACCTCGAGGCTGGCGCCCGGTATGGCATCAAGACCGTCGGCACCGCCGCCCACTCCTTCACCCTGCTCCACGACACCGAGCGGGACGCCTTCGAGGCCCAGATCGCGGCGCTCGGCGAGGGCACGTCCCTCCTTGTGGACACCTACGACGTCGAGGCGGCCGTCCGCACGGCCGTGGAGCTTGCGGGTCCCCGGCTGGGTGCCGTCCGGCTGGACTCGGGCGACCTCGTGGACCAGGCGCAGTGGGTGCGCCGGCTCCTGGACGACCTCGGCAACGAGGACACCAAGATCGTGGTCACCTCGGACCTGGACGAGTATGCGATTGCCGCGCTGCAGTCCGCGCCGGTGGATTCCTACGGCGTGGGAACGTCCCTGGTGACCGGCTCCGGTGCGCCCACCGCCAGCATGGTCTACAAGCTGGTGAGCCGCACGGACGACGACGGCAACTTCGTCTCGGTGGCCAAGGCCGCCAAGAACAAGGCCAGCGTGGGCGGACGCAAGTACGCACTGCGGAAGATGAACGAGCACGGCATTGCCACTGCCGAGATCGTGGGCGTCGGCCGCCGGCCTGATGATGACGGCAACGACCGCCCGCTGCTGCATCAGTTCATGAAGAACGGTGAACTGGTCCCCGGGTGGACCGGGCATGAAGGCGTGCTCCGGGCGCGGCAGCGCCACGCCGATTCGATGGCCGAACTGCCGCCCGTGGTCAACCGCCTCCAGCGCGGAGAGGCCGCCATCCCCACCATGTACGAGGAGAACTGATGTCGCGTGCGCTGATCATCGTCGATGTCCAGAACGACTTCTGCGAGGGAGGTTCCCTGGCTGTCCAGGGCGGCGCTGCGGTGGCGGGGGCCATCAGTGAATACGTGGACGCCCACCACAACGAGTTCGACCATGTTGTTGCCACCCAGGACTGGCACATCGATCCTGGCAGCCATTTCTCGGACACCCCCGACTTCAAGGACAGCTGGCCGCCGCACTGCGTCGCCGGCACCCGGGGCGCCGAACTGCATCCGGACCTGGACACGGAGTACATCCAGGCGTACTTCCAGAAGGGACAGTACGCGGCTGCCTACTCCGGTTTCGAAGGGCTCCTGGCGCCAGAGGATGCCGTCCCCAGCGGGGAACGGCAGCCCGGCGCTGCCGACGCCAGCCGGTTCGCACCGGACGAGGAAGCAATCGGCCTGGATGACTGGCTTCAGAGCCACGACGTCGAGGACGTTGTGGTGGTGGGCATCGCCACCGACTACTGCGTCCGGGCCACTTCGCTGGACGCCGTCCAGGCCGGGTACTCCGTCACTGTCATCCGCCATCTGACGGCGGGCATCGCCGAGGACCTCGAAGAGGCCGTGGCCGAGATGGAGCTTGGCGGAGTGGACGTTTCCTGACGCTGGTGCAACAGTGGCCCGGTGCGCTGCACCGGGCCACTCGTGTCTTCAGGTCACCGTTACTTGCGGCCGATGAACCAGTCCCGGAGCTTCCTCAGCCGCGCCTGCAGTTGTTCCTCGTTGGCCTGCGCCACGGCGGGGCCGCCGCACACGGTCCGGAGTTTGGTGTGGATGACACCGTGCGGGGTGCCGGTCCGCGCGGACCAGGCGGCCACGTTCTTGGCGAGCTCGTTCCGCAGGTCCATGAGCATCCGGTGGTCCGGGACAGCGGGTGCGGCAGCCTCGGCGGCCGCCGGAGCCTTCCGGTTCTTCCGGTTGAGCTGCTCATGCTGGCGCTGCCGCAGGAGCGTGCCCACCTGCTCCGCGTCCAGCAGGCCGGGGATGCCCAGGAAGTCCAGCTCATCGTCGGACCCCACCTCGCCGCCCGTGCCGAATTCGCCGCCGTCAAAGAGCACGCGGTCAAAGGACGCCTGCGAGTCCAGTGCCTCGAACTTGCCCTTGGTGAGGCTGTCCGAGGCTTTGTCCTCGCGGTTGGCCTCCGCCATCAGCGAGTCCTCGGGGTTGAAGAGGCCGTCCCCGTCCTCCTTCTCCGGGCGGTCCAGGGCATGGTCCCGTTCCGCTTCCATCGAGTTGGCCAGTGCCATCAGCTGCGGGACCGAGGGCAGGAAGACCGATGCCGTTTCACCCCGTTTCCGGGCACGCACGAAGCGCCCCACAGCCTGGGCGAAGAACAGCGGCGTGGAGGTTGACGTGGCGTAGACACCCACGGACAGCCTGGGGACGTCCACGCCTTCGGACACCATGCGGACCGCCACCATCCAGCGGGTGTCGCCCGCAGAGAACTCCTCGATCTTGCTCGAGGCCTTGGCGTCGTCGGAGAGGATGACGGTGGGTGACTCCCCCGTGATCCTCTTCAGCTGGCCGGCGTAGGCCCGGGCGTCCTCGTGGTCCGTGGCAATAACCAGGCCGCCGGCGTCGGGGACGGTGCGGCGGACCTCGGTCAGCCGCTTGTCAGCCCCAGCCAGCACGGCAGGGATCCACTCGCCTGCGGGGTTCAGGGCTGTCCGCCAGGCCTGGGACGTGATGTCCTTGGTGACGGCGGCCTCGCCCAGCGATGCCGCCATTTCCTCACCGGCGCTGGTGCGCCAGCGCATCTGGCCGGAGTACGCCATGAAGATCACGGGCCGCACCACGTGGTCCCGCAGCGCGTTGCCGTAGCCGTAGGTGTAGTCCGCCTTTGACCGGCGGATGCCGTCCCTGTCCTCGGCATACTCGACGAACGGAATGGGCGAGGTGTCCGAACGGAACGGCGTACCTGTCAGGGACAGCCGCCGCACCGCCGGATCGAAGGCCTCGCGAAGGCCGTCGCCCCAGGAGAGGGCCTCGCCGCCGTGGTGGATTTCGTCCAGGATCACCAGGGTGCGCGCCGCCTCCGTCTTGGCACGGTGCAGCAGCGGTTTGCTGGCCACCTGGGCGTACGTGACGGCAACACCGATGAAACCGCGGCCGTGCTGGCCGTCAGAGTTCTTGAAATTGGGGTCGATGGCGATGCCCACCCGCGCTGCGGCGTCGGCCCACTGCCGCTTAAGGTGGTCCGTGGGCGCCACGATGGTCACCCGGTTCACGGCGCCGGAATCGATCAGCGTTGACGCTATCCGCAGGGCGAAGGTGGTCTTACCGGCGCCCGGGGTTGCTACCGCCAGGAAGTCGCGGGGGCTGTTCCGGAGATAGAGGTCGAGGGCTTCCTGCTGCCAGGCACGGAGTTTCGGGGCGGTTCCCCAGGCTGCGCGTTCCGGATAGGCCGGAGGCAGGGTGGGGCCGCCAAAGAGCGTTTCCGTCACTACTTGTTGTTGCCCGAGTCCCCTCCGGGACCCTTGCCGCCGTCGTTGCCCGGGCGGAGGCCCTCATAGACCTCTTTGCACGTGGGGCATACCGGGAACTTCTTCGGATCCCGGCCCGGCGTCCAGACCTTGCCGCACAGCGCGATGACGGGCTCGCCGGTCATCGCAGACTCCATGATTTTCTCCTTGCGCACATAGTGCGCAAAGCGCTCCCGGTCCCCCGGTTCAAGTTCCTCGCGCAGTTCTTCGCGCTCAATGGTGGCTGTGGACGTTCCAGCCCCGGAAAGCTCACGCATCGGGTCGTTTTCGAGAGGGTCCGTCATGCTAGTCATGCCAACCATCTTAGCTGTTCCGGTGGCCGGGAGTCCGACGGCGGCCCGGGCGCGGGCGGCCGGGCGCGGCTGTGCAGCGCCCGCCGCCGTCGTGCCGTTTCCTGCCTTCCGGCCTCCCTTGCCGCGGGTCAGAGCCCCTGCCAGGCGGGCTTGTTGTCGTAGGTGTGCCGGTAGAAATCAGCGAGCTTGAGCGCCGAAGCCGCCGCTTCATCCAGCAGGACGGTGGCGTGCGGGTGGAACTGAAGGATAGATGCGGGGCAAATGGCGGCGATCGGCCCCTCGACGAACTCGCGCACGGCCTGTGCCTTCTGCGCACCGGTGGCGAGCAGGATCACATGCCGGGCCTCCATGATGGTGCCCAGGCCCTGCGTCAGGACGTGGTGCGGGACCTCGGCCAGGCTCTTGAAGAAACGGGCGTTGTCCCGGCGTGTCTGTTCGATCAGGCTCTTGATCCGGGTACGCGAGGCAAAGGAGGAACCGGGCTCGTTGAACGCGATGTGCCCGTCGGTACCCACCCCCAGGAGCTGCAGGTCAACGCCGCCAGCTGCCGCGATGGCATCCTCATAGACCTGGCACGCCGCGGGGATATCGCTGGCCGTGCCGTCGGGGCCATGCACATTTTCCGGTGCGATGTTCACCCGGTCCGTGAACTCGCGCCGGATGACTTCCCGGTACGATTCGGGGTGCCCGGCGGGCAGGCCGACATACTCGTCCAGTGTGAACGCGGTTGCGCGGCTGAAGTCCAGGCCCCGGGCGTGCCGTTCCGCCAGCTCGTCATACACCGGCAGCGGCGAGGACCCCGTGGCAAGGCCAAGCACCGCGTCCGGCTTCCGTCCGAGCAGTTCCTCGATGGCATCCGCCGCCAGCTTTCCAATCTGCCTGCTGCCGCCCAGGATGACGATCTCCATGCTGTTTCCTTCCGCCGTGCCTGCCGTTACTTGTTCACAGCCACCTGAGCCAGGAGTTCCGGCCCGCGGCCGTCGAGCCATTTTCCGCCCAGCCGTACACCGGCCACGAACAGGCCGAGGCCCAGCACCGTTCCCACCGCGAGGTTGATCCAGCCAAAGAGGCTGTTTCCGGTCACCAGCTGCGCGACCATCAGCGATGCTTCAGGCAGGACCAGCACCATCAGGACCAGCATTCCCCCGAACTGCACTGCGAGGGTCTGCCCCACGTTGCCCGGTGGCTTCTTGAACGGACTGTCCCCGGGGAGCGGAACCGCCACGGTGTAACGGGCGGAGACCACAGATGCCAGCCCCAGGCAGGTGAAGAGGATACCCAGTCCCAGCCCGAGCTGGCCGGGCAGCCCGGGCCAGTCGCCGGTGAACGCCGCGGAGCCCACGGCAAAGATGACCACCACCGGAAGGGCGAACGACATGCAGGCCAGGGCGCGGCCCAGCCGGTCAGCCACGCCGGATACCCCGGTGGCCAGGTGCAGGGCGAACGCGGTGTTGTCGTAGGACACGTCGGCCGAGATGGACCACGCGATAATGAACGCGGAGATCGGCGCCAGGAAGGCGAGGCTGGAGTACTCTCCTGTCTGGGATCCCTGGAAGACCAGGACAACGGGCAGCAGCGGGATGACCACCAGCGATCCGGAGTAGCGGGGGTCGCGGACCCAGTAGGTGAGCGACCTCGCCATCACAGCACCTGCCGGTACGGGCGGCAGGAGCCCCAGAAGCCCGAGCTTGCTTCCCTTGCGCTTGCTGCTGCCGGCATAGGGCGGCGTGACGAGCGCCCTTTCCAGGAGGAGCTTCCAGCACCAGGCCAGCGCAGCGAGTGAGGCCACTGCCACCAGGAACTTGACGGCGGCCGGACCAAACCGGCCTGCGTGGAGCTCGCCGCCCAGGGACCAGGGGGCCCCGAGCGGGGTCCAGGAAAGGACGCTGGCGAAGTCCGGCAGGAAGCCGGTCGAGTTCGAGATGCCCTGGCCGACGCCCGCGATGATGGGGCCGAGGAGGACGAGCGGAACCATGAAGGCAATGGCGCTGATGTCCTTGAACCGGCGGGACGCAGCAAGGCTGGCGGTGGCCGTGGTAACCACCTTTGAGAGGACGATGCACGTCATCACGCCGAGCGCCGCACCCAGCAGTGCGCCGAACACGGGCAGCACTCCGCGGAACCAGGTCACCACCGTGGACAGCGCCACCAGGGCAGTGGCCAGACCCGGGATGCCGATCAGCCCGCCAAGGGCCAGGCCCGCCAGCATCTTCCGCATCGGGATGGCGAAGGTGGTGAAGCGGGCCGGGTCCAGGGTCATGTCCGTGGCTGAGGCAACCACCGGGATGAGTCCCCAGCCCAGGACGGCAGCGGAGCCGCCGAGCACCACCGCGGTCTGCGCGATTTCGGCGTCGGCGGAGCGCAGCAGGACCAGGGCCACCACCAGGGTGGAGATCAGGCCCAGCGCGTAGAGTCCGGCGAAGGCCAGGCCCACGAGCTGCCACGGACTGCGTCGGAGGCCGTTGCGGAGCAGGGTCAGTTTCAGCCTTAGAAGGTGCGCAACCATTCCAGCCCTTCCGTGCGGCTGCGCCCACCGACCAGTTGGACGAACCGGTCTTCCAAAGACGCCCCGGCGCGGACGTGGTCAACAGTCCCGGCAGCCAGCAGCCGGCCGCCCGCCACCACAGCCACGTGGTCGCACATGCGCTGGACCAGGTCCATGACATGGCTGGACATGATGACGGTACCGCCGGACGCCACGTAGCCGTCCAGGATGGAGCGGATGTTCGCCGCCGAGACCGGGTCCACAGCTTCAAAAGGTTCGTCCAGGACCAGCAGTCGGGGCGCGTGGATCAGGGCGGAGGCGAGCGCGATTTTCTTTGTCATGCCTGCGGAGTAGTCCACCACCAGCGTTCCCGCATCCTGGGCCAGGTCCATCGCTTCCAGCAGTTCGCCCACGCGGGAGGCCACCACGTTCCGGTCCATGCCGCGCAGCAGCCCGGCGTAGGTGATCAGTTGCTCTCCGGTCAGCCTGTCGAACAGCCGGACGCCGTCGGGCAGGACGCCCATGAGTTTCTTGGCTTCCAGCGGGTGCGCCCAGACGTCGACGCCGTGGACAAACGCCGTGCCGAAGTCCGGCCGCAGGAGCCCGGTGGCCATGGACAGCGTGGTGGTCTTGCCTGCCCCGTTGGGGCCCACGATCCCGTAGAAGGACCCGCCAGGCACATCCAGGCTGATGCCGTCCACCGCGATCTTCTGGCCGAACCGCTTGGCCAGGCCGCGGATGGCCAGGGCCGGAACGGCGCCGGCGGCGGCAGCGGAAGGGGGTGCGGCGGCGTCGGTAGGATGCAGCGGCACGCCCGCGGGATCGGGATACTGGGCGGTCATGAAGCCAGACTAGCCCCCGGAACACGGCTGCGGGGTCCTCCGGGAGGAGTAGAAACAAGGACGTACGGCAGCTGCCCGCCCCGCCGGCCTGCCCGCGCTTCCTAAGTGGCCTTGCGGATGCGGATGGGCCCCTTCGCAGTGGCAGGATCAACCACCGAACCGCCCTGGGTAATCACTACCTCGCCGGCATCCACGAGCCGCCGCGCCGCACGCCGGGCCGGCTCCATGAGGTCGCGCCAGTGTTCGCCGCCGACGGCCCGCGCCGCGTCGGACGGACAAATGGTGGACGTGGCGGCCCTCGCAGCCAGGAGCCCAAGGATGGTGTATTCCAGCCGCTGGTCGAGGCTGCTGGAATCATTGTCCGTCATTGCTGATCCTCTCCGGACATACTCAGAAGCTGCGCCGCGGCAGCGCCCGCTCGTACTGGGGAGCCCAACCGATTTCATGGCCCAGTTCGAAGGCCGCACGCAGCCACCAGTGCGGGTCGCGGAGCGCGGCCCTGGCGATCAGCACGGCATCGGCCTGTCCGGTAGCGATGGCATGCCCGGCCTGCCCGGCTGAGGTCAGCAGGCCCACCGTCCCGGTGGGGATGCCGGCCTCCTTGCGGATGGCCTCGGAAAATCCGGTCTGGTATCCGGGACCGGGAGTGATCCTTTGGTGGGCCACTGCTCCCCCGCTGGACACATCAATCAAGTCCACGCCGCGTCCCGCTGCCTGCCGTGCCAGGCGGACGGAGGCCGGCAGGTCAATGCCGCCTTCGGCCCAGTCGGTGGCGGAAATCCTCAGCAGCAGCGGCATCGAGTCGGGGATGGCGTCCCGCACGGCATCGACAACGGCAAGCATCAGCCGGTTGCGGCCGGCCTCGTTCCCGCCCCATTCGTCGGTGCGCAGGTTGGTCAGCGGGCTCTGGAACTGGTGCAGCAGGTAGCCGTGCGCGCCGTGGATCTCCACGGTGTCAAAGCCGGCCTCCACCGCGCGTTTCGCCGCTGCTGCAAAGTCGGCGATGACCGCCTGGATCTGTTCCGCTGTCATCGCGGCTGGAACCTCGTAGCCGTCAAAGGCCACTGCCGACGGGCCCACCGTGCCCCAGCCGCCGTCGGATGCTGCCACGCTCCCGTGCCTGCCGGAAAAGGGCCACCACGTGGACGCCTTCCGCCCGGCATGCGCCAGCTGTACCCCGATCTTCGCGCCGGCCGCTCCGTGACGGTGCACGAACGTGGTGATCCGCTGCCACGCTTCGGCCTGCTCATCGTTGTAGAGCCCGGCGTCGCGGGGGCTGATGCGGCCCTCCGCGCCCACCGCAGCCGCCTCGGTGAGCAGCAGCGCGGCCCCGCCGGCGGCGAAGGAACCCAGATGCATCAGGTGCCAGTCGTTGGGAACCCCCGGCGCGACGTCGGGATCGCAGCTGTACTGGCACATGGGTGACAGCCAGCCGCGGTGCTGGAGCTCCAGGGAACGGAGCTTCAGCGGATCGAACAGGCCCGGCACTAGAAGAGGACCCTCGCCAGGGCCTGGCGCGCTTTGGAAACGCGTTCGTCGGATGCGCCAACCACGTCGAAGAGTTCCAGCAGGCGGATGCGGGCGGTCTCACGCTCCGGACCGAAGTTCCTCCCAATGAATGCCACCAGGCGGTTCAGGCCGTCGTCCACGTGTCCGCCGGCGATGTCCAGGTCCGCCACAGCCAGCTGGGCTTCCAGGTTGTCCGGCTCGTTGGCGGCGAGCGTGCGGACGGACTCGCCGTCCTGGGCCGACAGCGGCTGCAGGCGTGCCATCAGCTCCACTTGGGCAAGCCCTGCCTTGGCCTCGTGGTCCGAGGGCATCTCCTTGAGCGCCTGCCGGTAGGCATCCGCGGCAGCGTCGAAGTCGCCCGCCTCGATAGCGTCGTAGGCGGCCTGGTGCAGTGGCGGCAGGGGCGCGGGTTCGGATTCTTCGCCGGCGCCGGCGTTCAGGCTGCCGGTCACGCCGTTCGCCGCAGCCACCTTCAACAGCTCATCAAACAGGGCACGCACCTGCTGCTCGTCCGCGCTGCCCTGGAAGAGCGGCACGGGCTGTCCCCTGAGGACGGCGACGGCGGTAGGCACCGCCTGCACCTGGAATGCCTGGGCCAGCTGGGGGAACGCCTCGATATCGGCGGCGCCGAGGACAAGCCGGCCCCCGTAGCTCTTCACCACGCTGTCCAGCGTCTGCAGCATCCCTGTGGACTCCGGCGAGTACGGGGCCCACAGGGCGAACACCACGGGGACCTGCGCGGAAAGTTCCACCAGCTGCTGGAAGTTGGCCTCCGTGACGTTGACCCTCAGGTCCGGTCCGCCGGGCTGCGTCTCCTCCGGTCCGCCGTTGCCAAACCCGCCGGTACCAGCGGCGGCACCGGTTCCGGCAGGCGCGGCCGGGCGCTGCTTCAGGGAGGAAAGGTCGACGGCGCCGCGCAGGTTAAGCAGGCTGGCAGCGGCTGGAGGGACTGGGCGGGAAGCAGGCGAACTCATGCTTTCCACTTTAGCCACTCCGGCCGCTGCCGGAAGTAACGCGGTGCCGGGGCTACTTGAAGCTGGCGCCGACCAGGCCGCGGGTTGCCGCGACGAGCTTCATGGGGTCGGTGGAGCCGGCAGGCGGAATGTACACCGCCATGGACTCGGCGAAGTTGAGCACCATGCCCGTGGTGGTTTCCTTGCCACCGGCCAGGGCTGCTGCATCCTCGCCGATGGTCAGCTTGTCGCCGGCAGCCTTCGGGGTGCCTTCAAAACCGAAGTTGATCCGGCCCAGGACCAGCGCCCCGCCGTCATCGGTGCGGAAGACCACCGTGCTTTCCGGTACCACCTTGTGGGTGAAGGAGAAGTTGCCGTTCTCGCCGGCCTTGACCACCTCTGCCTGGTAGGACAGCGTGTCAGCAATGTACGGCGAGGACTCGCCCTCAACAAGCTTGTCCTTGAAGGCGGAATCGGGAGTGGTAAGGCGGTCGGCGAGGCCCGAGAGTGCCTCTTCCCCGCTGTACAGCAGGCCGGTCTTGTCACCGGCGGCGAGCGTGTCCGTGCCGCCGCGGCTGATGGTGGGGAACGTGGCGCCGGGCTGGAGCGGGGTGGTTTCCACGAGCTTGTAGTTCTCGCGCGGCGAGGGCTGGACCAGGGTCAGCAGCTGTGGCACCACGTTGCCGTCGCCCTGCGTCACGGCCAGGACGGAGCGGGGCCAGTCGCGGTCACTGGTGACCACGGTGGTGAGCAGCTTGGTGGACCGCACCGGCATCCTGGCTTCGTAGGAGCCTACCTGGGAGCGGATCTTGTAGTTCTGGGTGCGCACTTCCAGCTCGGTGCCGCCCACGCGCTCGGCAAGCTGGCCCGCGTCCTTGGCGGCATCACCGGCGTCGACGGCGCTGGAGACCTGCTCCAGGATCCGGCGGAACTGGGCGTCAAGCAGGACCGGCGATCCGGCCTCCGGGGCAGCTGGTGCCGACGGCGAACCGCTGGCTTCCGGAGCCGGCGTGGCCGCGTACGCGGCAGTGCCGGAACCCGCGAGGACCGCTGCGGTGATGCCCGCAGCCACCATGCTGGCGCGCGAGGTTACCTTGGAAGATCCGGCCCCCGACTGGCTCCGGGCACGGGCGCGCTGTGCAAAGCCGCTGCCCTGTCCATCGCCTTCACCGTTCCGCTTGCGCGCGGACAGCAGTGCCAGCACAATGCCTGCAAGGATCAGGAGGGACCCAAGCAGCATCAGCGGAACGGCCCAGGGAGTGGAAGTGTCGTTGGGGAACGTCATGGAGACGGAGGCCGGGGCGGCTTTTGTTCCGTCGGAGGCGAGCAGGAGTGTCCAGTCGCCGTCTGCCGGAGGGGTCCACGAATATTCGAGTTCGCCGCTGGCATTTTCGCTGGAAACCCAAAGGTCGGAGCCTGCCGGGTTGGGGGCGGTAGCTTCGCCGTCGGTGTGCTCAACCTGCAGGGACTTGCCGTCCTCCGAAACACCGCTGATGGTGTTGTGCGCGGACTGGCCAACCCAGGCGTCGACGTCATCCGGCCGGCCGGCGGCGAGCAGGAAGTTGCCGTCGCCCTCGATGCTGATCTTGACGGTACCGCCATGCAGGGTGCGCAGGTTCTGGTCAATGACGGTCAGCGGCGCTTCCGCCGTATCGGCCGGCGCGGCTGCCGTGAAGGTCTCGGAAGGGGCCCAGATGGTTCTCTGGCCGATACCGGCCAAAAGTGTCAGGAGGCCGAGCAGCACAAGTGCGACTGCAGTCTTTAAACGCAAGGGAACACCTATCATCAGCGGGGGTTTGCTTCCCATAGTAACCGTTTTGTTACCAGGGCCCCGGATTGGGTGCGCTTGCCGCCTCCGCAATATGCCACGGACCGCCCCCGTCCGCAGCTGTTGACAAGGCTGCTGATAGTGTTTGCGATGATCATCACATTGGCCCGTTGACGCGGCGCCACGCACGGAACAGGCCCTCAAAACCAGTGACTGACAAGACGGACGAGTCTTCCGCGGCATCCAACAATCCCGGGGGCCAAGAGCCACCGGCAGCCGCACCCGAGGGAGCCCCGCACGCCCGAAGGAAGGGCACTGCCGCGGCGGCGCTCGGTTTTGTGGCCCGCCGGCTTCGCCAGCCGCTGCCGGGTGCCCAGCCGAGGCTGCGGTTCGAGATGCCGCCGGAGTACGTCCAGGAGCACGAAGTCACCACCACCGACCCTGACGGCGATGTACGCCCGCAGTTCGGCCGCCCCGGCCCACGGATGTCGCCGCAGCATCCTCTCTATATGGGCTTCATGGGAACCGTGGGCGTGGGGCTTGCCCTGCTGGTCTACTGGATCGGTTCGAACACCACGCAGCTGCTGTTGTGGATCGTGGCGGCCCTGTTCATCGCCCTGGGCCTGGAACCGGTGGTGGGCTGGCTGGAGAACCGCAAGATCCCGCGTCCGGCAGGCATCCTGGTGTCGGTGACTGTCCTGGTGAGCGCCGTCGTCGGCTTCTTTGCCACGCTGATCCCCACCATCGTGGAGCAGGTGACGGAAATCGTGGAGCAGGCGCCGATATGGATCCGCGACTTCATCAATTCCGAGTTCTTCCGCAGCCTTGACGACCAGTTCGGCGTCCGTGACCGGGTGGCGGAGGAACTGGACAAGTTCGTCAACGACCCCGCGGCGGTGGGCGGCATTTTCGGCGGCGTGGTGGGCTTCGGTTCCACTGTGGCGAACGGCCTGTTCGGGGCCCTGATCGTGCTGGTGCTGAGCCTGTACTTCCTGGCGGCCCTGCCGGCAATGAAGAAGTGGGGGTACCGGCTGGCTCCCCGCTCCCGCCGCCACCGCGTGGAGGCCCTGTCCGAGGAGATCACCCGGTCTGTGGGCAACTACGTGATCGGCCAGGCCTGCGTGGCGCTCCTCAATGCCACCTTCGCCTTCGTCGTGATGTCCATCCTGGGCATTCCCTTCGCCCTGCTGCTGGCCTTCGTCGTTGCCCTGCTCGCCTTCATCCCGCTGGTTGGCGGCCTAATTGCCGCCGTGGTGGTGCTGCTTGTCTCCCTGACGGAGGGCTGGCAGACGGCCGCGGTTTACGCCATCTGCTACTTCGCCTACCTGCAGTTCGAGGCGTACTTCATCTCGCCGCGGATCATGCAAAAGGCTGTTGCAGTGCCGGGGGCGGTGGCAGTCATTTCAGTCATCGCCGGCGGCAGCTTGCTGGGGGTCCTCGGCGCCCTGATCGCCATTCCCACGGCAGCGGCCGTCCTGCTGCTGATCCGGGAGATCTACATCGTCCGGCAGGACCAACACTGAATCCCGCCCCTGCAGCCTAGGCCGAAGCAGTAGCCGACGGACCGTCCCATTCCGTCGCCAGCCCGGCAGCCCCGGAGCCGGCTTCGGTGACGTCGTCCACGATCTCGTTCAGGACCCGGGCTGCGTACTTCTCCCCCACCCACAGGTGCTTGGCGCCGTCGACGCCCACCACCCGCGCCTGCGGCACCAGGCTGAACCGTGCGGCCGCCTCGGCCGGCTGGAGGAAGTCGTCGTGCTCGGGAACCAGGACGGTGAGCGGCTTGCCCGATTCCGCCCACTGCTGCAGGTGCTTGTCCGTGGCACGGTGCAACGGCGGCGATAGCAGGACGGCGCCCTCCACCTGCGATGCCACGGGCTCCACCGCGCCGTACATCAGCGCCAGTTCGGTGCCGAAGGACCAGCCCACCAGCCACCGGTTGGGCAGGCCGCGTTCGACGGCGAACCGCACCGCCGCCTCGACGTCGTACCGTTCCCCGATTCCTTCTTCGAAGGCACCCGAGCTGGTGCCGCGCGGGGATGCCGTGCCGCGGGTGTTGAAGCGGAGGACTGCCACGCCTGCCAGCGCCGGCAAGCGGTACGAGGCCTTGCGGTACACGTGCGAATCCATGAAACCGCCGTGCGTGGGCAGGGGGTGCAGGGTGATGAGCGTGGCATGGACGGGCCCCGATTCCGGCAGCGCGAGCTCACCCACCAGGGTGTGGCCGTCGTCCGTCTGCAGCTCCACGTTCTCACGCCGGGCGGGCAGGACGGTGGCGGCACGGATGGGAGCGGGGCCCTGGGCGGGGGTGAATTCATACGACGCCGGATCAAAAGTCATGCCTGCCAGCTTAGCGACAGCAGGGGTCCCTCCGCCCGCTCCGGTCAGCGGTAACGGTAACTGCGCGACATCCAGCAGTTGGTGTGCCAGTGCCGCCGCTCCGCCAGTCCGGCGGCGGCGCCAAAGAGGTGGTCGTCCTTCCAGACCACCAGGTGCGCCACCCCCGGCAGCACGGCGGTGGAGCATTCCGGGCAGATGTAGGTCTTTTCGGCGTTCCTGGCCGTCATGGTGCGGACCATCCATTCGCCGTCAGGAGCGCTTTCCCGGCGGGCGATGCCGGCCCGGGCCCGTTCCAGGTCCAGCTCGGGAACCTCCCCACCGCCCTTTTTCCCCGCACCCCATTTTCCCGTAGCTGCACCTTTTCCGGAGGCAGGACGGCGGGGACGGTTGGAACGCGGCATGCATCCATTCTGCCCCAGCCGTGCGTGTCGGGCCGCGTCCGCTCGGGCCGCGTCCGCGGAACCGCCGTGCGTGCCGCCGTCGGGAACTGGCCGCAAGGCTGCAGGCGGTAGTCTGTACCGCGTGCGACTTGTCATAGCCCGATGCTCCGTTGATTACGTTGGCCGGCTCAAAGCCCATCTCCCCCTCGCCACCAGGCTCCTCCTGGTCAAGGCGGACGGCTCCGTACTGGTTCACTCAGACGGCGGATCCTATAAGCCGCTCAACTGGATGAGCCCGCCCGCCACTCTGCGGGTCTCCTCCCCGGAGGACGTGGACCTTGAGCTGGGGGTGGTGGAGCAGTGGACCGTCCAGTCGGCGAAGACGGATGACCGTCTCATCATCAACATCCACGAAAAGCTGAGCGAATCATCCCACGATCTAGGGGTGGACCCCGGCCTTATCAAGGACGGCGTGGAGGCCGACCTCCAGCGGCTCCTTGCCGAACAGATCGAAACCCTCGGTGCCGGCTACTCGCTGATCCGCCGCGAGTACTTCACTGCCATTGGACCGGTGGACATCCTGGCGCGGGACGCGGACGGCGGCACCGTGGCCATCGAGCTCAAGCGCCGGGGCGACATCGACGGCGTGGAGCAGCTGACGCGCTACCTGGAACTGCTCAACCGCGATCCCCTGCTTGCACCCGTGCGCGGAATCTTTGCGGCCCAGCAGATCAAGCCGCAGGCGAAGGTGCTGGCAACTGACCGCGGCATCGACTGCATCACCCTGGACTACGACGCAATGCGCGGCGTCGATGACAGTGAATCGCGCCTTTTCTGACCTGTCACATTCGCGCCCGGTCAATCCCAAAGCCTTCTGACAAGGCATTTAACCCGGTTTTTACCTAAATTTTGGCCCTTTCACCGCAAAAACCGTTGACCGGCGCGAAGAGGCATGAAATTCTTGTCTCAGTCTTTGTGTAGGTGTTTTTCATGCTCGCAAGACATGTTGCGAGCGCGAAGCTCCTGCAACCCGGATCCCCGAATAGGGCCCGGAATTCAGGATTCTTCTCGCGGAGTGACCAAGGCCGGTACGAGGTGTGCCGATCTTAAAAAAGTTCCACAATGAGGAGAAATAAATGGCACAGGGAACCGTCAAGTGGTTCAACGCTGAAAAGGGCTTCGGCTTCATTACCCCGGATGACTCCGACGGTGATGTCTTCGTTCACTACTCCGAGATCCAGACCAACGGCTTCAAGACCCTCGATGAGAACCAGCGCGTTCAGTTCGAGATCGGCCAGGGAGCCAAGGGCCCCCAGGCTACCGGCGTGACGCTGGTCTAATCCCCCGCCGCATACCCGCTTCGGCGATATGCAGTAATAAAATGATCCCCGGCAATTGCCGCCGGGGATCATTTTTTATGGGTGCTTCGTTTCGCGTTTCGATATGCTTTTTCCCGCATCCCGGCCGCAAGTTTTACACCTATTGTGAATTGTCCTTACTTGACCAGTTTGCTGACCAGCCGTGCTCCCTGCGGCAGGGAAAGCCCGGGCAGGTACGCGCGGGTCAGCGCGCGCCCGATCGCCGGCAGGTGCAGCGGGTCCTGGTAGTAGAGGTACAGCGCGCGGTACTCCGGCTTGAACCGGGACTTGAACGCGGCCAGGGAACGGAAGCCGTACACCGGCTCCAAAGCATGCCCCACAAGGTCGAGGATGCGGACCAGGTTTTCGGCCCCGTCCCGGTCCCCGGTACTGTCGTTCGCGCCGCCGTGGTTGGCCAGCGGCGAGCCGGACAGGGAAATCACCTCCACTGATCCGCGCAGCTCCAGCACGGCCGAGGCGATGAGGAATTCCATGACGCCTGGAAATCCTTCCGCGCCCCGCCGCATGACGTCCAGCGTCCTGCTGACCAGCCGCCCGCCGTCGTACACGGGAAGCCAGCTGGTCACGCCGTGGACCGTGCCGTTGCCGTCCACGGCCAGGCAGCACAGGACCTCGTCGTCGTCCAGCTCGTCCACCCCGCCCAGGGTGAAGCCCATTTCGGGGACGGACTTGTTGGCCGCCCACTCCTCCGAGACCTCGTTGAGCTTCGACCGCAGTGAGGCCGGCAGCGCGTGGTAGGGGCCCCACACCGCCTCAACCCCCAGCTTTGCCGCCCGGTTCAGCGCGGTCCGGACGTTCTGCCACTCCTTGCCTTTGAACTCCAGCTCCCGGATGGCGAGCCGGGTCTCCTGCGCAACCGGCACCCGGGCGAACCCGCGCTCCTGCAGCGCCGGCCACAAGGAGCCGTCGCAGGAGTAAAGCGCCGGGATCAGGGCGTGGCTGCGGCAATAGGCCAGGAACCCCTCGGTGACGGCCGGCTGTGACTGTGCTGGTCCTATTGCCCCGCCCAGGGTCAATGCCACGCTGCCGTGCCGCTGGTACGCAACTGCACCCTGCCCGTCCGGGCTGAACCAGTAGGTGTTGGGCTCCCACAGTGCCATCCAGGACAGCGGGCCGCCGCCCTGGTGCAGCAGTTCCCGCGCCCTGGCGCGGTCCTGCCATCCGGAGTCATGGCCATGGTGTCCAATCAGCACCCACCACACCGCCACCAGTGCCACCACCCAGAACACGGGGCCCGAGTAGGCAAACAGGACTGCCTCCACGCTGTTCCGGTCGGCAAAAACCCGGTGGTAGTGCTGCGGGATGGGAACCGGGACGTACTGCCTGGCGAGCTCGGCGAAAAGTCCCAGCAGCCCGCCGTCGCGCTCCAGGCCGCCTGACCAGAACCATGCGCCGGCGTAGGCGGTCGCCAGGACTCCCCATGTGCCGCCGACCACCAGGGCCACCGTGCGGCGGGCAGCAGGGAGCGTCTGCACCCGGAACTGCCGCCGGTTGAGCCAGAGGACCACGGCGAGCAGGAGGGGCACGACGACGAGCGGCAGCACGTGCGCGAAGGCCGATCCCATGGGTGCCGCCTGCGGCCCCTGCGGACGCGAGGGCACCAGCGCAAAGAGGGCGAGATAGACGGCCGCCAGTGCCGTGACGGCCAGTTGGATGGCAATGGCGATGTTCAGTGCCAGCCTCCGGCCCCGGCGCATGCCGTCGGCACAGATCAGCAGCAGGAGGACCGGCACAACGGCCAGGGCCAGCCCGAACGGGCCTGCGAATCCTGCACGTCCCGCTTCCAGGCAGGAGGCCTCAACGGTTGCCCCGCAGTTCAGTGCGAGCTGGCTGAGTGTGGGCATCGGGTTCAGCACCACGTCGCGCAGCAGTGCCAGCGGCCCGGTGGGCGCACGCGCTATTCCGGTGAGGATAGGTCCGACAGCGAAGACGGCGACGGTCAGTGCCAGGAGGTTCCTCGCCTCCCGGCCCGTTGACCGGTGCCGGTGCAGGTGGCCCTGGTCGCCCTGGATCCACCAGCCAGCCAGGAGGCCGAGGAGGGCGCCAAGCAGGCCGATGACCGTTTCGGCGTGCCCCACGTACAGGACCAGCAGGAGCGAAACGGAGATCACGGCCGTCCGTAGCCGCCGCTGCCACAGCACCGGCAGCCGTGCACTGCCGGCCAGCCCTGCAGCAAGGACCGGACCGTAGGGCCCGATCAGGATGTCGTCCGCCATTTGGTCCAGCCATCCGTCTCCGCCGTACGCAGCCAGCTGGGTGATGAGCAGGAATAGTGTCACCGCGGCAAACTGGCCTCCGAACAGCAGGGCGGCCGCTGCCCGGGACCCCAGTTTCCGCTCCGCAAGCCCCAGCAGCACGATGATCATCAGTGACGCTGCCAGGTACGCCAAGGGGTTGGTGGCGAAAAAGAGGCTGGTGAAGAGCTGCCACCAGTTGCCGTCACGGAGACCGGGCCCGCTCACGCCGGCCAGTTCCAGCAGGTGCTCCGGAGGCCCCGCCACGAAGCTGCCTGTTAGTGCGCCGGTAGTGAGGAACACCGCAAGGACGCACAGGCTGAACGGCACGGACCGCAGCTCGCCGGCGGCACGGGCCAGTGCTGGCCGGATCACGGTGTCCCACGCCAGTGTTGCGGTGCGGACCTCCCTCCCGGAGCTCACCGCCGAAGCCCCCATCTGTCCATGAGGAAATCCAGGGCATCCGCAATCCGCCGCGATGACGTGTCCCAGGAATGGCCGGTGTTTTCCACCTCGTAGGCCCGTACCGTGAAACCTGCCTTTTCCGCTGCGGCCGCCAGCGTCCGCAGGTACCCCACGAACTCTGGATCGTTCTGTCCGGCCGTCAGGTAGAGGCCGCTGCCTTCGAACCTTTGCTGCTGCATGATGGCCAGCGGCGTCTGCCGGTTGAAGGCCTCGGGATTACCGGGGAAGGCGGCGTCGATGGTTTTCTGCCGTTCCTTGGCGATGGCCGGTTCGGCTTCCGCGGAGAATGCCAGTGCCGCAGGGAAGAGTTCCGGGTGCCGCGTGGCCAGTTGCAGCGCGCAGGTGCCGCCGAACGAGAAACCGCCCGTTGCCCAGCGGCTGTGGTTGGTGTCCACCACGAGCGTGGAGCTGATCCACCCGGTGACATCCTTGGTGAGGTAGGTATCCGCACGGGCAATCCGGCTGTCCATGCACATGGTGTTGGCCGACTGGGAACCATTGGGGTCGGGAATCACCACAACCGGCGCCACCCCGCCGTGTGCTGCGGCGTAGGAGTCCATGTGGGCCTGGATGGTCCCGCCCGTCAGCCAGTCCGCCGGGCCGCCCGGCTGGCCCGCGATCAGGACCAGGACCGGAAGCGCCGGGCGGTTGGGGGCGAAGTACGCGGGCGGCATATAGATGTAGGCTTCCCGCGTGTCCATCCCGGACAGGGTTCCGGGAATGGAGGCCCTGCGAAGGGCTCCCCCGGCCGGAAGTTCCCCCTGCGGGCTCCAGCCGTCTAGGATCGCGCCGTCAGGCTGGCCGGGCTGGCGCATCAGCCCGGCTTCAAGGGTAGGAATCCGCGACAGGGTTGTTCCCAAAAGGTCGCTGACAGTCCTGTTCAGGCCGAAGTAGGCGTTGATCTGCACCGAAGACAGCGCGACCACCAGGAGTGCGGCCAGGATGGCGGTCCCGCGGCGCGGCCAACTGGTATGCGGAAGGCGCATCAGGCCCAGGAGCACGGCGGCGACGGCGGGCACCACCCAGAGCAGGACGGTGTCCGGGATGTTCTCGGGGAAGACGGTGAAAACGTTGATGAGAGCCCAGTGGACAGTGGCCACCAGGGCAAAGGCGGCAGCCGCGGCCGCGATGATGCGGAAGATCCAGCGGCGTCCGGTCTGGGACGAAGGGGGCGGCAGCAGGAGGTAGCCGGCCCCGGCGGCACCCAGGACGAGGGCTGCCCAGTACAGGGGGCCGTCAATCAGCCTGGCGTCGAAGAACCAGTCCACGCCGGCTAGCGCCAGGTCCCCACGCCGATGACCGGTCCGGCCTCCAGCCACGAGGAGAGGCCAGTGTAGGCGTCGAACTTCATGGCGAGCCGGAGGTCCTGGCCTTCATAGCGCAGTTCAACGATCACGACGTCGGGCTGGACCTTGACGGCCTCGGCCTCAGTGGGCTTGCGGCGGCCCAGGAGTTCAAGCGAGTGCCGCTTGAACTTGTGTTTGGGCCGGACGCTAAGCGAGAGCAGCCGAAACCACTCAAGGTCGTTGTCCTGATAACGACAAACCCCCATCTGCCAGCTGTTTCCAGCCATGCAGATGGAGGCGTCCACCGTGCCGAGGGCACGCCGCAGGCTGAAGCGGCGTACCCCCGAAAGGCACAGTGCAAAGATCAGCAATCCAAAAGCGGTTGCCAGTGCGATGAACGGAAGACTAGATGCGTCCATCAAGGTGATGCTAGCGAATCCCAGCGGTAGCCGACTCACCCAGGTGGGCGTTGTCAGCAACAATAACCACGCGGTTGTTGTCCACGGAGAAGAACCCGCCGTCGACAGCTACTGCGATACGGTCACCGGACACCGGCTGGATGGCCAGCTCACCTTCGGCCAGGATCGCCAGCAGGGGCGAGTGGCCGGGCAGGATTCCGATTTCACCATCGCTGGTGCGGGCCTTGACCATCTTGGCCGCTCCGGACCACACGAAGTGGTCCGCTGCGACAATCTCAACCTGTAGCTCAGCCATGTTACTTGGTCTGTTCCTGGATCTTGGCCCACTGGCGCTCAACGTCATCGAGGCCGCCGACGTTGAAGAACGCCTGCTCTGCGATGTGGTCGAGCTCGCCGTCGCAGATGGCTGCGAAGCCTTCAACAGTGTCCTTGATGGAAACCGTGGAGCCCTCGACGCCGGTGAACTGCTTGGCGGTGTAGGTGTTCTGTGACAGGAACTGCTGGATGCGGCGTGCACGGGACACGACGATCTTGTCCTCTTCCGACAGTTCGTCAACGCCGAGGATGGCGATGATGTCCTGGAGTTCCTTGTTCTTCTGCAGGATCTGCTTGACACGGACAGCCGTGTTGTAGTGGTCCTGGCCGATGTACTGGGGATCCAGGATTCGGGAAGTGGACGTCAGCGGGTCAACAGCCGGGTAAAGACCACGGGATGCGATTTCACGGGAAAGTTCCGTGGTCGCGTCGAGGTGGGCGAAGGTGGTTGCCGGCGCCGGGTCGGTGTAGTCATCTGCGGGAACGTAGATGGCCTGCATCGAGGTGATGGAGTGGCCCTTGGTGGAGGTAATGCGCTCCTGCAGGAGGCCCATCTCATCAGCCAGGTTGGGCTGGTAGCCCACGGCGGACGGCATACGGCCCAGAAGCGTGGAAACCTCGGAACCGGCCTGGGTGAAGCGGAAGATATTGTCGATGAAGAGCAGCACGTCCTGCTTCTGGACATCGCGGAAGTATTCCGCCATGGTCAGGGCGGACAGGGCCACGCGCAGACGCGTTCCCGGCGGCTCGTCCATCTGGCCGAACACAAGGGCGGTGTCCTTCAGAACGCCGGCCTCTTCCATTTCGACCCAGAGGTCGTTACCTTCACGGGTACGCTCACCAACACCGGCGAATACCGAGGTACCACCGAAGTTGCGGGCAACACGGGTGATCATTTCCTGGATCAGGACGGTCTTGCCCACGCCGGCGCCGCCGAAGAGGCCGATCTTTCCACCCTTGATGTACGGGGTGAGAAGGTCAATCACCTTGATGCCGGTTTCCAGCATTTCGGTCTGGCCTTCAAGCGAGGCGAAGGAAGGAGCCTTGCGGTGGATGGGCCAGCGTTCGCTGATTTCCAATTCCGACTCGGCAACATCCAGGGGCTGGCCCAGGACGTTGAAGATGTGGCCCTTGACGCCGTCGCCGACGGGCACGGAGATCGGTGCGCCGCTGTCCACCACGGACGTGCCGCGGACCAGGCCGTCGGTTGCCTGCAGGGAGATGGCGCGGACGAGGTTGTCACCCAGGTGCTGGGACGTCTCGAACGTGATGGTCTTGGTCTCACCGTTGAGAGTAATCTCGGTGGTGAGTGCGTTATAGATCGACGGGATTGCGTCAGCCGGGAATTCGACGTCGACAACCGGGCCGATGACGCGCGCAATGCGGCCGGTGGCACCGGTCGTTGCGGCTACGTTTTCGGTAGCAGTGGCAGTCATCTCTCTCACTTCACTCAGTAGATGGCGTGGGGTTAAGTTTATCTGTGGTGGTGCAGGTTCAGCGGAACCGTGGCCGGGTTACGACGCAAGGGCGTCGGCGCCGGCAACAATCTCGGAGAGCTCCTGCGTAATCTCGGCCTGGCGGGCCGTGTTGCGCAGACGCGTGTACTTCTTGATCAGGTCCGTGGCGTTGTCCCCTGCCGACTTCATCGCGCGCTGGCGGGCAGCCAGTTCGGACGCCGCGGCCTGCAGCATGGCTGCGAACAGGCGCGATTCGATGTAACGCGGCAACAGTGCGTCAAGAACCCGCTCCGTCTCCGGCTCAAATTCGTACAGCGGCAGCAGGTCCGACTCGGAGGCGGCTTCCTCTTCCACTACCTCCAGGGGCAGCAGCCGGATGACCGTGGGTTCCTGGCTCACCATCGACTTGAAGCGCGTGTAGACGACGTGAATCTCGTCCACGCCACCGTCCTCGAAGTCTGCGGCGAAATCGGCCAGCAGCGCGTCGCCGATTTCACGGGCGGTGCCGAACTCGGGCGCGTCGGTTCCTCCGGTCCAGACCCGCGCGTACTGGCGGTTCCTGAAGTCGAAGTAGGCCTGTGCCTTCCGGCCCACGAGGTAGGTTTTGACTTCCTTGCCTTCAGCGTGGAGAAGCTCGTTGAGACCTTCCGCCTGCTTGAGGACACTGGCGGAGTAGGATCCTGCAAGGCCACGGTCCGAGGTGATTACCAGGACTGCGGCACGGCGGATCTGCTCCGGCTCGGTGGTCAGCGGGTGGTCGATTTCGCTTTGGCTTGCGACAGCAGAAACGGCGCGCGTGATCGCGTTCGCGTAAGGCAGTGAAGCTGCTACGCGCGCCCGGGCCTTACCGATGCGCGAGGTAGCGATCAGTTCCATCGCCTTGAAGATCTTGCGCATCGACGTGGTCGAGCTGATCTTCTGGCGGTAGACCCGGATCTGGGCTCCCATACTTATCCTTTCCTAACATTCCGTAAACCGGGTGTGCCGGACCCTGAGGCCCGGCACACCCGGTGAGCGGAACTAGCGCTTCTGCTTGACGATCTTTTCCTGGTCAACGTCGCCCTCGGAGATGGCGTCGTGTTCCTCGTGGCCGGCGCCCACCAGGTGGTTGTCGCCTTCACCGAAGAAGCCCTTCTTGAAGTCCACAATTGCGGACTTCAGAGCTGCAACGGTGTCGTCGTCCAGCACGTTGGTCTGGGCCAGCGTGGTGAGGATCGAGGACTTTCGGCCCAGGTGGTCCAGGAAGTCGCGTTCGAAGCGGCTGATGTCCTCAACCGGAACGTCATCCAGGTAACCGTTGGTTCCGGCCCAGATGGAGACAACCTGGTTCTCGACCGGGAACGGCGAGTACTGGCCCTGCTTGAGCAGTTCCATCAGGCGGGCACCACGGGTCAGCTGCTGGCGGGATGCGGCGTCCAGGTCCGAGGCGAACATGGCGAATGCCTGCATGTCGCGGTACTGGGCCAGGTCCAGCTTCAAGGTGCCGGAGACCTTCTTCATCGACTTGACCTGTGCGGCACCGCCCACGCGGGACACGGAGACACCCACGTCAACAGCGGGACGCTGGTTGGCGTTGAAGAGGTCAGACTGGAGGAAGATCTGGCCGTCGGTGATGGAGATGACGTTGGTCGGGATGTAGGCGGAAACGTCGTTCGCCTTGGTCTCGATCAGCGGCAGGCCCGTCATGGAGCCGGCACCCAGTTCGTCGGACAGCTTCGCGCAGCGTTCCAGCAGGCGGGAGTGCAGGTAGAAGACGTCGCCCGGGTAGGCTTCGCGTCCCGGCGGGCGGCGCAGCAGCAGTGACACTGCACGGTAGGCCTCGGCCTGCTTGGACAGGTCATCGAACACGATGAGGACGTGCTTGCCGCCGTACATCCAGTGCTGGCCGATGGCCGAGCCGGCGTACGGTGCCAGGTACTTGAAGCCTGCGGGGTCGGAAGCAGGGGACGCCACGATGGTGGTGTACTCCAGCGCGCCGTTGTCCTCAAGGGTCTGGCGGATGGCGGCGATGGTGGACGCCTTCTGGCCGATTGCCACGTAGATGCAGCGAACCTGCTTCGTCACATCGCCGGAAGCCCAGTTCGCCTTCTGGTTGATGATGGTGTCGATCGCGATGGCGGACTTGCCGGTCTGGCGGTCACCAATGATCAGCTGGCGCTGGCCGCGGCCGATCGGAATCATGGCGTCGATTGCCTTGAGTCCGGTCTGCATCGGCTCGTGCACCGACTTGCGCTGGGTGACACCGGGAGCCTGGAGCTCCAGGGCACGGGTGGTCTCGGCCTTGATCTCGCCGAGGTCATCGATGGGCACGCCCAGCGGGTCCACTACGCGGCCGAGGAAGGCGTCGCCCACGGGCACGGACAGAACCTGTCCGGTGCGGTGGACTTCCTGGCCTTCTTCGATGCCGGTGAAGTCGCCGAGGACGATGACGCCGATCTCACGGACGTCGAGGTTCTGGGCGAGGCCCAGGGTCCCGTCCTCGAAGCGCAGCAGCTCATTCGCCATGACCGAGGGGAGGCCCTCAACACGGGCGATGCCGTCACTAGCGGTGGTTACGCGGCCGACCTCTACGCGCTCTGCGTTTCCGGGTTCGTAGGACGCCGCGAACTCGTTCAGCGCAATACGGACGTCGTCGGCGTTGATGGTCAATTCGGCCATCTGCAGTCCCTGCTCTCCTGTTTTGTGATCACCGTAAGGTGACCGGGGTTTCTATCAGTTTGGTTGTGCTTGTCCGGCTAGCCGGCCAGCTGGCGTTGCAGCTCGCCCAGCCTGGTGATGACCGAAGCGTCGAGCACTTCGTCACCCACCTGGACGCGGATTCCGCCAATGAGTGCTGGATCAACATTGACGTTGATCTTCAGTTCCCGCCCATACAGGGCATTCAGGCCCGCCCGAAGGCGTTCCAGCTGCGTCTGCGTCAAAGGACGGGTCACGCTGACCGTTGCAATCCAGCGCTGCTGCCGTTTGGCCGCCAGCTCGGCGAACCGTTCCACAAGCCGGGTGGGCTTGATGCCGCGGGGCTGGGAGACGGCCTGCGTAATGAGGACTTTTGCTTCCTCACTGGCGCCGGGGACCAGCTTCGCGGCAAGGGCAGCCTTGGCGGCTGCACTGGCCTGTGGTTCGGACAGAGCACGTTGTACCTCGTGGCTGGAGGCAACAGCCTGGTTGAAGGAGAACAGATCGTTCTCCAGTTCTTCCAGGCCAGTGATTCCGGAGGCAGAAACGGCCGACTTGTTTTCAGCAACGGAGATGACCACCGTTGCGGCAAGAGTCTCGAGTGCATCGCCGATGTCGCGCGCCGATGCCCAGCGTGAACTGGCCAATTCGCCCGCGATCTCTGCAGCATCAGCGGAGACTTTTCCGCCAACCAGCTGCCTGACCAGCGCCGACTTTTCGTCACCGGAGCGGGACGGGTCAGT
Source organism: Arthrobacter sp. Y3221087 (assembly GCF_059089905.1). Classification (NCBI taxonomy): domain Bacteria; kingdom Bacillati; phylum Actinomycetota; class Actinomycetes; order Micrococcales; family Micrococcaceae; genus Arthrobacter; species Arthrobacter sp. Y3221087. The sequence goes on along the minus strand of NZ_JBNHFE010000001.1, from coordinate 1,404,442 downwards.
CAGGGCGCGGCGCAAGCCAGCCGAGCTGTCCACCATTCCCAGGATTCCGAAGAGTTCCTTTGCCAGCTGCAGCGACGCGGTGGGAAGCTTGGCTTCCAACGCGGCCAGGGCTGTTGCCAGCGATTCGCTCGATACGCCTGCCATTACTTAGCTGCACCTGCGTTCTGGGTCTCCAGATCTGCCAGGAAACGGTCCACGACCCGTGCTGCGCGCTCATCGTCGTTGAGCGATTCGCCAACGATGCGCCCGGCAAGGGTGGTGGCCAGGGTGCCCACCTCAGAGCGCAGCGACACAACAGCCGCCTGGCGCTCGGATTCGATCTGTGCGTGGGCCTGCGCGGTGATGCGGGCAGACTCTGCAGCTGCCTTCTCCTTGAGATCCGCGAGGATCTGGGCACCTTCTGCGCGGGCTTCCTCACGGATGCGGTTGGCTTCGGCGCGGGCGTCGGTCAGCTGCTGCTTGTACTCTTCGAGTGCAGCGGACGCCTCAGCCTGGGCCTTTTCAGCCTTTGCAATGCCGCCTTCGATGGCCTCGGCACGCTCGGCGAAGGTCTTTTCGAACATCGGGACAACGAACTTGACCACGATGAACATGAGGATGGCAAAGCCCACGAGGACAACGCCCATTTCCCAGACGTTGGGAACCAGGGGGTTGACTTCGCCCTCAGTGGCGGCTGAGATGATCAGCTGATTCATTTTTCACCCGTCCTTTTCTACTCGGTTCTGTAAGTTCGCTTCGTTCCAGGACTAGAGAACGAAGGCGAAGACCAGGCCGAGGATGGCGAGGGCTTCGGTCAGCGCAAGGCCGAGGAATGCGATCGGCTGCAGCACGCGCTGTGCTTCCGGCTGGCGAGCAACGCCATTGATGTAGGCAGCGAATACGAGGCCAACACCGATACCACCGCCGATTGCGGACAGACCGTAACCTACGAGGTTGAGATTGCCTTCCATTTTTCTTCCTTTCAAGATGCCACTTCAGTGGCAGGTTGTTTGGGTTGCTTCATCCCCGCGAAGGGGAAGTCTGTGTGTGCCTGCCGGCGTTGGGCCGGCGGCAGTGCCTAGTGGCTGTCGGCGTGCAGCGCGCCTTCGATGTAGATCGCGGTCAGCAGGGTAAAGACGTAGGCCTGCAGGACCATGATCAGGGCCTCGAGCATGTACATGGCGATCGCGCCTGCCAGGACCAGGACCGAGGTTCCCTTGAGCAGGATGTTCTCCTGCATGACCAGGTATTCGATGCCGGAGCCGGCAATCATCACGATGAGGTGTCCTGCGAGCATCGTGGCGAACAGACGGAGGCTGTGCGTGACGGGCCGGACCAGGAAGTTGGAGATGATCTCGATCGGGATCACGATCGGAAGGATGAACCACGGAACGCCGGACGGCACGGTGGCCAGCTTGAAGTAGCGCAGGCCGTTCTTCTTGACGCCGATGGCGATCCAGGTGAAGTAGACGAGGCCGGCCAGCACGTAAGCGCCGCCGACGTGCGAGAACGTGGGGAGCTGGATCAGCGGGATGGCGCCGTAGATGTTGTTCACCAGGATGAAGAAGAAGAGGCTGAACAGCAGCGGGACGTACTTGATGAAGTCCCTGCCGCCGATGATGTCCTTGGCGATTCCGTTGCGGACAAAGCCGTAGGCGGCTTCGCCGGCGAACTGGAGCTTGCCGGGTACCAGCTGCTGCTTGCGTGCGGCCAGCACGAAGAAGGTGGCGATAATGGCGACAGAGAGGAGGACCAGCAGCATCTGCTTGGAGAATCCTTCTGCGGCACCCCACGGCAGGATTGCCGGCAAATGCATTTCGTTAATACCAGGAGGAGCGAACTCTCCTGAATCTTGGGCCGGGAGCGCAAGCGCGATCAACGCGTTTCCTCTCTGCAGTGTCCATCATTGGGCGTTGGGCGGGGACCGGCAGCCTGACGGCCTGCTGTTCCCCCTGTGAAATTATTTGGCATTAGTGTCGCCGTCCGTGGACGGCCCGCTGGCAGCAGGACGCTCCCCAGCATTTTTGCGAGAACTGGTGAGGCCATGCATGTGGGAAAGGTAAAAACCTCCGACGGCTCCAAGCAGAGCGCCTGCGAGCACAATCCAGCGCGTTCCCCACAGATAATCCAGTCCCCACCCTATCAAACTCCAGACGATGATTCCGCCAATGATGTAGCTAAAGACGGCCATTCCGGCGTTGTATCCGCCGTCGGAGTTGTCGCCCGATACACCGGGGGCGGAACCGCCGGATGCGGGGTTAACGCGGGAGGTTTTTCCGGACTTCTTCGGGTCACGCATCGGAGGCCTCCTTAGGTTCTGGATCGTTGTAGATCTGCAGCCGGGCTCTGCTGAAACCATGGATTTCGGCAGCCTGCCAGAGAACGACGGCTGTCACAGCACCTGCGACGAACCAGCGGCCATGCAGCCATTGCGGGGCGCCGACCACAAACAGGACGGCGGCGAAGCCCACCACCTTGATGAAGTACGTTGCCACGAACACGCCGATGGCTCCGGAAGGATTGCTGCGTCCCACGAAATGGCCCACCAGGAGGCTGATTCCAAAGAACAGCATCACCAGCAGTCCGCCCAGCACGCCGGAAACAGCACCGTTGGTGCCGTCCAGCAGCGCAGCGGCCCCGGCGCACAGCACCAGTCCTGCTGCCGCGGCGGCGGAACCGAGCTTCAGGAGATGAAGCCAGAGGGACCGGGTGGGACCCGAAGCACCAACGTGTCCTTTGCCGGACGCAGGTCCGGACTCGGCGTTGGAGGTCATGCGATCCCAATCGTCGGTACCAAGCGGCAGCAAGCCACAAGGCGGGGTGGAGGGGCAGCTTTGGCTGCCCCTAAATTCTACATGAGATAGAAATGTTTACGCACCGGCGTTACGCCGCAGTTTCCTCGTTACGGCGCGCGAGGTAGGGCCATGCGGTGACGAGGCCCATCACCAGGGTGGCGAAGAGGTCCACGGCGAGGACGATCTGCCACGGGAAGATGGCAAAAGCCAGTCCCCCGAAGGACAGCACGCCGGTCCACAGGTACATCAGGACTACGGCAGTGCGGTGCGAGTAGCCGATGTCCATGAGCTTGTGGTGCAGGTGGCCCCGGTCGGCGGACCACGGCGACCGGCCGCGCGCGGTCCTGCGGACCACCGCAAGGCCCAGGTCCAGCAGCGGCAGGAACAGGACGGCAAACGGCAGCAGGATGGGAATCACGGTGGAGATACCGTTGGCCCGGTCGTAAAGCCCGCTGGTGATCTGGCCGGTGGAGACCACACCCGCGGAGGCCATGAGCAGCCCGATCAGCATGGCGCCGGAGTCCCCCATGAAGATTTTCGAGGGGAACCAGTTGTGCGGCAGGAAGCCCAGGCAGCTGCCTACCAGGACTGCGGTGATGAGGGTGGCAAGGTCCGAATAGTCCAGGAGGACGGCGTTGCGGTGCACCCAGTACGCGGTAAAGAAGAACGCGGTGCCGCCGATGATGGCCACGCCGGCGGCCAGCCCGTCCAGGCCGTCAATGAAGTTGAAGGCGTTCATGGTGGTGACGATCAGTCCCGCGGTGAGCACCACCCGGATGGTTTCGTTCTCCAAGTAGATGGGTTCCGGCACCCAGGGCACGATGGTCATCTGGACGCCCCAGACCGCCACGGTCAGGGCGGCGGCACTCTGGCCGATGAGCTTCACCCACCACCGGATGTCCAGCAGGTCGTCCGCGACGCCCACGAGGACGATCACGGCAGCGCCGGCAAGGACGCCCCACGGCGAGAAGTTGTTCCGGTAGATGTCCTTGACGAAGAAGGACTGGCTCGCAACGATCAGCGCCACCATCACGCCCAGGAAGATTGCGACTCCCCCGAGCCTCGTGACGGGGGTTGAATGCACGTCGCGGCTGCGGATGGGCAGGTGCAGTTCGAGCCGGTGGCCCACCACGCGGGCACCCCAGGTCGCGGCATAGGACACGACGGCAGCAGTCAGCCCCATGAGCAGGTACATGATCATGGGGTGGTGGCCGTTTCAACTGGAGTGGAAATGCAGCGGAGCAGCGTTGGCGGCTGTACCCCGGCGGGTGGGCTCACTGGCAGGGAATCTGTTCTTCGATAAATGAAACTTCTCCGTCGCCGAGCGCGCAGCAGGCAGTGCGAAATGGCTGACACGCAGTGCCTTACAGGGCTGTATTACAGTGGACTCTAGTCAAAGATACTAGCGCCACCGGCTTCATGGCTCCGCGCCACACGGCGCATTACGAGCGGGGAACTCCCTGACAGCCATGCTGAAAGGACCCTTCATGACCCCCCGCATTGCAGTTGCCGCCGTCACCTTCAACCGCCCGAAGGAACTGGCTGTGCTGCTGGATTCGATCAACGCGCAGACGGCGGCGGTGGACACCATCTGCCTGGTGGACAGCGGAACGGAGCCGGCGCATGAGGTCGCCGGCCGGCACGAAAATGTGGACTACGTCAGGTCGGAGGCCAACTTGGGCGGAGCAGGCGGCTTCGCGCTGGCCGCGCTCAAGGCAGTGGCCAGCGGCGCCAGGTGGATCTGGATGATGGATGACGACGCCGAACCTGCGGATCCCGAATGCCTCGCCACCCTGCTGCGGGAGGCGGAGGCGCGTGACCTTGAAGCGGTGGTCCCGCTGGTGACGGCCCCGGGGCATCCGGACCGGCTGTCCTTCTTCTTCCGCCTGGACGGAAAAGTCACCCACAGCAGGGCCGAGGTTGAAAAGCTGGGGTTCCTGCCCAACGACGGGCATTTCTTCAACGGCGCGCTGATCCGTTCCGACGTCTTCTTCAAGGTGGGCCTGCCCGACATGCGCCTCTTCATCCGCGGCGACGAGGTTGACTTCACCATCCGCCTCCGGAAGGCCGGGATCCGCTTCGGGACCGTGACCACCACGGCCATTACGCATCCCCATGCCTTTTCCGAGACCCAGCATGTCTATGGCGCCCGCTGGCACGTCATCGTTCCCGAGAATGCGTTCAAGCGGTACTACTACTACCGCAACCGCGGGTACCTGATCCGGCGCTACTTCCGCGTCCGTTCGCTGGTGGCCGATGTGGGCGGGTACGCGGGCTACTTCCTGCAGCGACGGGACCTGGCAGGGTTCCTGGGCTGGGCCTCATCGTTCAGCAAGGGCCTGCGGGGCAAGGGCTTTGCGCCCCTGGAGGACCAGAAGTTCTAGGCCGCGGCTGAAGTTCCTGCGGCCTTTACTTCCTACGCAGCCGCCTGCCGGCCAGGAGCCACAAGAGGACCCACGGCTCGCCGAAGACCCGGTAAGCGACGCGCCGGGGATGCAGGAGGAGGCGCCAGGCCCATTCGAGGCCAAGGCGGCCAAGCCAGCGGGGAGCCAGCTTCTGGACACCCGCGAGCTGCTCAATGGCACCGCCCACGGCGCAATACACAGCGGGCGGCAGCGATTCCAGCCGGCGCTGGAGGACTTGTTCCTGCAGCGGCATGCCAAGCCCCAGCAGGACCAGCTGCGGCTGCTGGCGGTGCAGCCATTGAACGGCGGCATCTTCGAGGCCGGGGTTCCAGTTCTCTCCCGGGAGTCCGGCCACGTGCGCGCCGGGAACAATGGCCTTCAGCCTCGCTACCGCACCCGCATTCGCCTCGGCGCCGGCTCCCACGACGGCTATCCGCTCCAGTCCCCGCACCTGGTCCAGGGCGGGAAGCCAGTCGGTTGAGCCCAGTCGGTAGTCCATGACCGGGCCCTCGGCATTCCCGGTCCTCCCCCACAGCCACAGCACCGGGGCACCGTCAAGGAGCACCACGTCGCTGCGCTCGTACAGGGAGCGGAAGCCGTCGTCGGACAGCGTCAGGGTGACGCTGTGCAGGTTGTGGCCAAGGACCGTCCGGGTGGATCCGTCCTGGATATAGCGGCTGAGCGCTTCCACCAGTTCGGGAACCCGCAGCGGGGTCGCATCAACCTCCAGGAACGGGATCTGCTGGCGTTCCAGGGTCGTCAAGGCTGCTGGCTCTGGTCCGGAGCAGCCTGGCCCTGTGCCGGGGAACCGCCGGGTGCGGGAACTACGGCGGAGGAGCCTGCGGCCGCGGGCACATCTTCGATGCGTTCCTCCCCCACGGGCACGGCATCAGCGGGCACCACAGCGGGCACCGCGCCAGCAGGCTCCTCAGCAGCCGGATCCTCCTCCGCCATGGGAATCTCGCCGAGTCCAAGAACGCCGGGCACGTGTTCGCGGAGCTGGTCCAGGCTGACGGCGCCGTTGCGGACTACCCGGAGACGCGGCCCGGTGGCGTCCACGATGGTCGAGGCCACCGCAGCTTCACCCTCGGCAGGGCGGAAGCCGCCTTCCAGGTAGACCTCCACAGAGTCGGCCAACTGCTCGCGGGCGGCCGCGGCGGTCTGCGCCGGCGCGTGGCCGGTGCGGTTGGCCGAGGAGACGGCAAGCGGCCCGGTGAGGGTCAGCAGTTCCTGGGCGATGTCGTCCGCGGGCATCCGCAGTGCGACAGTTCCCTTGGTTTCGCCGAGATCCCAGTCCAGGGACGGCTGCGCGTGCAGGATCAAGGTCAGGCCGCCGGGCCAGAACGCCTCGGCGAGCTTCCGGGCGTCAGCGGAAACATCCGTGGCCAGGCCGTCCAGGGCATTGATGCGCGGGATCAGGACGGGCGGCGGCATGGTGCGGCTGCGTCCCTTGGATACCAGGAGCATGGTAACGGCCTGCGGTGAGAAGGCGTCGGCCGCGATGCCGTACACAGTGTCCGTGGGAAACACCACGCACCTTTTTTCGCTGATGGCGCGCTGGGCATGCTCCAGCCCCTGGGCGCGCTGGTCGTCAACGGTGCAGTCATAGGTTGTGGTCACTGGCCTATTCTTTCATTCCGGGTGGTGCTGGTCCGCGAGCACGGCGCTGGTGGCGCGCTCCTTCTGGTTCAGGTCCACATGCGTGGTGATGTTGCGCCACGTTCCCGCGCGGCCCATCATCGAAGCAATCCAACCGGCCTGGACCTCTGCGTGCTCGATGACGAAGAAGCCGCCTGGCTGCAGCAGCCGGGCAGCCGAGGCCGCTGCCGCCGTCGGAAGTTCCATGCCGTCCGCTCCCCCGCCGTAGAGTGCTTCCGGAGGGTCGTGAAGCGCAACTTCGGGCTCGTTAGGGATGGCCTCTGCAGGGATGTAGGGCGGGTTCGAAACCACGACGTCGAAGGTTCCGTTAAGCTCCGGCAGTGCCGTACGCAGGTCCCCCAGCACCAGGTGGACGCCCAGGGGCGCCAGGTTCTTTGCCGCCCAGGCATGCGCCAGGGGGCTGAATTCCACGGCGTGCACCTCCGCGCCGGGGACCTCATAAGCGATCGATCCGGCGATGGCGCCGGATCCGGTGCCGAGGTCCACGATGCGGGGCGACGGCATCCCCTTGGCGTGGTCGATGACGAGCTGGGCCACGGACTCCGTCTCCGGCCGCGGAATGAACACGCCGGGACCCACCGCCAGCTCGAGGTAGCGGAAATGCGCCACCCCGGTGATGTGCTGCAGGGGGACCCGGCCGGCCCGCTCCGCCACCAGCTCTGCGTAGCCGTCGGGGGCTGGCGCATCGCCCAGCATCAGGGCGCGAAGCCGGCCCAGACCCACCTTCAGGAGGTGGTCGGCCAGCAGTTCGGCATCGACGCGCGGGCTGGGGACACCGGCGTCGCGAAGGATGGCAGTTGCCTCACTGACTGCTGCAGCGAGGGACTGGCCCGGCTCGTTGGTCATACCCGGCAGGAGCTAATCGTTCAGCGCGTCCAGGCGCGCCTGCTCGTCCATCTCGATGGCGGACTGGATGACGGGCTCCAGGTCGCCGTTCATGACCTGGTCCAGGTTGTACGCCTTGTAGCCGGTGCGGTGGTCCGCGATGCGGTTCTCCGGATAGTTGTAGGTGCGGATGCGCTCCGAGCGGTCCATGGTGCGGATCTGCGACTTCCGCTGTTCGGAGTTGGCGGCGTCGATCTGCTCCTGCTGGTGGGCCAGGATGCGGGCGCGGAGGACCCGCATGCCGGCTTCGCGGTTCTGCAGCTGCGACTTCTCGTTCTGCATGGCCACGACGATGCCCGTGGGCAGGTGGGTGATGCGGACGGCGGAATCCGTGGTGTTCACGGACTGTCCGCCGGGGCCGGACGAGCGGTACACGTCGATTTTGAGGTCGTTCTGGTTGATCTCGAGCTCCTCGGGCTCATCGACTTCCGGCAGGACCAGGACGCCGGCGGCGGACGTGTGGATACGGCCCTGGGATTCGGTAACGGGAACGCGCTGCACGCGGTGTACGCCGCCTTCGAACTTGAGCCGGGCGTACACGCCCTCGGCGGGATCGTTCGAGTTGCCCTTGACGGCTACCTGGACGTCCTTGTAGCCGCCGAGGTCCGACTCGGTGGCAGAGATGATTTCGGTCTTCCAGCCGCGCGACTCGGCGTAGCGGGTGTACATGCGCAGGAGGTCGCCGGCGAACAGCGCGGCTTCATCGCCGCCTTCACCGCCCTTGACCTCGAGGATCACGTTGCGGGCGTCGTCGGGATCGCGCGGGATGAGCAGCCGGCGGAGCTTCGCAGCAGCAGCCTCCAGCGAAGCCTCAAGCTCGGGCACCTCGGCAGCAAACTCGGGATCCTCGGCAGCCATCTCCTTGGCGGCGGCAAGGTCGTCGCGGATGGCCTCCCACCGGTGGTAGGCCTCAACAATGCCATTCAGCTGAGCCGAGCGCCGCCCGAGCTTCCGGGCAAGCCGCTGGTCAGCATAAACAGCAGGATCCCCCAGCTGCGCCTGGATGGAATCATGCTCATCAAGCAGGCCCTGTACGGACTCAAACATCTATAAACCTCTTTCGACTTGTACAAGTCTAGTAACAAACACACACGTGACCGCGGCTGGCGGGCTTAACGACAAAGCCGCGCAGATTTTTCCGCCCCGGGAGCGTTCGACGACTCCCAACCTTCGCAAGCTCAGGTCGGGGCCCTCGTCGTCTCTCTTATCGGGCCTGCCGGAGCTGGGAGGCTAACGATTGAAGATCGGAAGCCTCCCAGCGTAGGGGCGGGGGCGGAAAAATCTGTGCGGCGTCAGCACCGGGGCAGCAGAATCAGCCGCAACGCGAAGGGGCGGGGCCGGCAAAAATATGCGACGGCCCCACCCCTGGCTCAGCTACTTGTCGTTATCCGACTTCGCACCAAGCGTCGTCTTCTGGACCTGCATGAGGAACTCGACGTTGCTCTGGGTTTCCCGGATCTTGTTGGTGAGCAGTTCAAGGCTCTGCTGGGTCTCGAGTCCGGAGAGGACGCGGCGCAGCTTCCACATGATCTTCACTTCTTCCGGCGAGAGCAGGTTCTCCTCGCGGCGGGTACCGGACGCGTTGACGTCCACGGCGGGGAAGATGCGCTTGTCCGCCAGCTGGCGGGACAGGCGGAGTTCCATGTTGCCGGTGCCCTTGAACTCTTCGAAGATGACCTCGTCCATCTTGGATCCGGTCTCCACGAGGGCGGTGGCCAGGATGGTGAGCGAACCGCCGTTTTCGATGTTGCGGGCGGCACCGAAGAAGCGCTTGGGCGGGTACAGGGCCGCGGAGTCCACACCACCGGACAGGATGCGGCCCGAGGCCGGTGCTGCCAGGTTGTAGGCACGGCCCAGGCGGGTCATGGAGTCCAGCAGGACCACCACGTCCATGCCCATTTCCACCAGGCGCTTGGCGCGTTCGATGGAAAGTTCGGCCACGGTGGTGTGGTCATCGGCGGGGCGGTCGAAGGTGGAGGCAATGACCTCGCCCTTGACGGTGCGCTGCATGTCCGTGACTTCTTCGGGGCGTTCGTCAACCAGCACCATCATGAGGTGGACCTCAGGGTTGTTGGTGGTGATGGCGTTCGCGATGGACTGCAGGATGAGCGTCTTTCCGGCCTTGGGCGGGGAGACGATCAGGCCGCGCTGGCCCTTGCCGATGGGTGCCACGAGGTCGATGACGCGGGGACCGATCTTCTTGGGATCGGTCTCGAGGCGCAGCCGCTCGGACGGGTACAGCGGAACCAGCTTGGCGAATTCGACGCGGTCCTTGAGTTCTTCTGCTGTCTTGCCGTTCACGGAGGTGACGCGGACCAGGGCGTTGAATTTCTGGCGGTTGGACTGCTGGCTGCGGTCCTCGCCGTCGCGGGGTGCACGGATGGCACCAACGACGGCGTCGCCCTTGCGCAGGTTGTACTTCTTGACCTGGGCCAGGGAAACGTAGACGTCGTTCGGGCCGGGCAGGTAGCCGGAGGTACGGATGAAGGCGTAGTTCTCCAAAACGTCCAGGATGCCGGCGACGGGCAGCAGGACATCGTCCTCGGTAATTTCGACTTCGTCGACGTCGGGGCCCTGGGAGCGTCCGCGGCGGCGGTCGTTGCGGTCGCGGAAGCGGTCGTTGCGGGAGCTGTCGCGGTCCTGGCCGCCGGAGCGGTCATTGCGGTCGTTCCGGTCGCGGCGGTTGCGGCGGTTCCTGCGGCTGCCGCCGTCGGTATCGTCGCTGTCGTCACGGCGGTTGTCGCGGGCGCCTTCGCGCTGGCCGGCCTCGCGGCTGCCTGCGTTGTCGCGGCCGCCGTCGGAGTCGCGTCCTGCGGTGTCCCGCCCGCCGCGCGTGCGGCCCTCACGGCGGTCTGTGCGCTGGCCGGCTTCGACGGAGTCGGCGGCGGGGGCTTCGGCGCGCTCAGATGTGCGCTGCTCCACGGGAGCCTGTTCCGGTGCGGCCTGCTCGGCCGGAGCCTCGGCGGGGGCTTCCTGCGCGGCCCCGGCAGCTTCGCCGCGGCGGCGGTTGCGGGTGCGCGGCTGGCGGCGCTCGGGTGCGGCTTCCGATTCAGCGGCTTCCGGCGCGGCAGGAGCTTCCACCGGAGCGGCTGCAGCAGGTGCCTCGGCAACTGTTTCAGGTGCTGCCGGGGCAATCACGCCGTCGCTGACTGCCCGGCGGCTGCGGCCACGGCCACGGGTGCGCGGGGCTTCAGCGGCAGGGGCATCCGCGGTTTCCGGTGCGGCCGCAGGCGCGTCGGCAGCGGGAGCAGCCGTGACCGCGGTGGCCTTGTCGGCAGCCTTGGCCGGCGCCTTCGTGGTGGGGGTGCCGGCGCGATGGGCGGAGATCGCCGTCACCAGGTCCCCCTTGCGCATGCGGGAACCGCCGGAGATACCCAACTGGCTGGCGAGGGCCTGCAGCTGGGCGAGCTTAAGGCCGGCAAGGCCGCTGCTCTTGGCGGGTGCTGCCGGCAATTCGGCGGCTGAAGATAGTTCCACAGCTGGTGACAGCTCAGTGGTTTCGGTCACGAAGGATCCTTCCCCCTCGACGGCGTCCAGACTGGGAGCTGGACGCGATGATTTGATCTGGGCTGCAGTTCAGATCTGCAGCCGGGATTTCGGCCTTGCCGGTTGGATTTCGGCCAGCAGGGCCGGATACTGATTCACCTTGCGCTCCGCCCATGGCGGAACGCCGGGCTGACGCTTTCAGGGGCAGTTGGATGCTGCAGGTTCCTGCGTCAGACCAAGCAGGTGGCACCGGAATGCATTCGCAGTAGGAGATCAAATAGCAATTGAATGCAGGAGCAGATCAGATAGGCGGAATTACCGCCGGTGCATGTCCACCTTAGCACCTTCAACGTCCACTGCGAGCTTCAGTACGCGCCAGGCTACATCCGGCGTGTTGGCCGCGGTATACGAGTCAATGAACGTGAGGGCTTTGGCGGCTTCCACTTCACCATTTGCGAGGACCAGGACGGTGGGCCCGGCACCGGAGACCACCGCTGCATGGCCGGCTGCGCGAAGTGCTGTGATCAGCGCGGCGCTTGGCCGCATGGCTTCCGCCCGGTAGCTCTGATGCAGATAATCCTCGGTGCCCGCCAGCAGGAATTCCGGCTTTTGAGTGAGGGCGTGGATCAGCAGGGCCGCGCGGCCGGAGTTCATGGCTGCGGCGTGGTGGCCCACGCTTGCCGGGAGCAACGCGCGGGCCGCCTCGGTGGACAGTTCAAAGTCCGGAACCGCCACGATGGGGATCACTGATCGGGCCACGGTGGCGTTGGTGCTGCTGTACTGGTCACTGTCCTGCCACGACAGCGCCAGTCCGCCGAATATCGCGGGAGCGACGTTGTCCGGGTGCCCCTCCAGCTCACTCGTGAGCTGGAGGATCCAGTCCTGTCCGCGTCGGCTGCCGGCCGGAACCATGGCGTTGGCCGCGGAGACCGCAGCCACTACGGCGGAGGCCGAAGAGCCGAGGCCGCGCCCGTGCGGGTTGACGTTCTCCGCCGTCACCTTGAGGCCCCCGTGGCGGAAACCCAGCCGCTCGAAGGCCGCATCCATGGCGCGGATCACCAGGTGGCTGGCATCACGCGGCAGGGTGTCGGCGCCTTCGCCGCGAAGGTCGAACACGAGTTCGTCCGTGTCGAGGCTTTCCACGGTCAACGTGTCATGCAGCGCCAGCGCGAGGCCCAGGCTGTCGTAGCCGGGACCGAGGTTCGCTGAGGTGGCGGGAACCCGGACGGTGACGCGCTGGCCGGCCTCGATGAGTTGCAGTCCGACGGCGGCCTGCGAGGTGGTGTCCAAGGTTATTTTTCTTCCAGTCCCAGTTCAGCGGCAACGGTCACGACGTCATTGGACACCTTGACGGGCTGCACGTCGCTGCCGTCTTCGGTGCGCAGGGCCCACTGCGGGTCCTTGAGGCCGTGCCCGGTGACGGTGATGACGATGGTCTTCCCGGCGGGAACTTCGCCGGCGGCGTGCTTCTTGAGCAGGCCCGCGACGCCAGCAGCGGAGCCGGGCTCCACGAACACGCCTTCGCGGGAGGACAGCCAGCGGTGGGCGTTCAGGATTTCCTCGTCGGTAACAGCACCGATGAGCCCGCCGGATTCGTCACGGGCACCGATGGCACCGTCCCAGGAGGCGGGGTTGCCGATCCGGATGGCGGTGGCGATGGTGTCCGGTTCGGTGATGGGATGGCCCGCAACGAAGGGCGCGGCACCAGCGGCCTGGAAGCCCCACATGGCGGGGGTCTTGGTGGCGACGGCGGGAAGCGTGCCGGCAGTTTTCGACTCGAACGGAGCGGAGTACTCCTTGTAGCCCTTCCAGTAGGCGGTGATGTTGCCGGCGTTGCCCACGGGAAGCACATGGATGTCCGGGGCATCGCCCAGCGCATCGACGATTTCGAACGCGCCGGTCTTCTGGCCCTGGATGCGGGCGGGGTTGACCGAGTTCACCAGGAACACCGGGTAGGATTCCCCCAGTTTGCGCGCGATATCCAGGCAGTTGTCGAAGTTGCCGTCCACCTGGAGCAGCGTGGCACCGTGCGCGATGGCCTGGCTGAGTTTGCCCATGGAGATCTTGCCTTCGGGCACCAGCACGGCACACTTCAGGCCGGCTGCGGTGGCGTACGCGGCAGCGGAGGCGGAGGTGTTGCCCGTGGAGGCGCAGACGACAGCCTGGGCACCGGATTCGACAGCGGCCGTCATGGCCATGGTCATGCCGCGGTCCTTGAAGGAGCCGGTGGGGTTCATGCCCTCCACCTTGAGGTACACCTCGGAGCCGGTGAGTTCGGACAGCTTCTGCGCGTGGACCAGCGGGGTGCCGCCCTCGCCGAGGGTGATGACCCGGGTGGACTCCGTAACGGGCAAACGGTCAGCGTATTCGCGGATAACGCCGCGCCATTGGTGAGCCACTTAGACTCCTTCTACCCGCAGAACGGATGTAACTGAATTGATCACGTCCAGGCCCTTCACGGCCTCGACGGTGGCCGCGAGGGCGGCCTCTGACGCGCGGTGGGTGACGATCCGCAGTTCGGCGGACTCCACGTTAGACTCCGCGTCGCGGTGGATGGTCTGCCGCATGATTTCGATGGAGACGCCATTTTCGGCAAAGATCTGCGCGATCCTGGCCAGGACCCCGGGCTGGTCTGCGACATCGAGCCCGATGTAGTAGCTGGTCACGGCGGCGTCGATGGGCAGCGCCGGAACGTGGCCGGTGGTGGTCTCGGTGCGCTGCGGTCCGCCCAGGACCAGGCGCCGCGCCGCGGAGACGAGGTCGCCCAGCACGGCGGAGGCCGTGGGGGTACCGCCTGCGCCCTGGCCGTAGAACATCAGCTCGCCTGCGTTTTCTGCCTCAATGAAGACGGCGTTGAACGCGCCGCGGACGGCGGCCAGCGGGTGTTCGCGGGGCAGGAGCGTGGGGTGGACGCGGACGGAGACTCCCTCGCCGCCGTCCGCGTCCGTCAGCTTCTCGGCAATGGCAAGGAGCTTGATGACGAAGCCGGCGTCCTTGGCCGCGGCGATGTCCGCGGCGCTGACTTTGGTGATGCCTTCGCAATGGACGTTTTCCAGGGCAAACCGGGTGTGGAAGGACAGCGTGGCCAGGATGGCGGCTTTGGCGGCGGCGTCATGGCCCTCGACGTCGGCAGTGGGATCCGCTTCGGCGTAGCCGAGGCGCTGGGCTTCGGCGAGGGCGTCGGCGAACTGGGCACCCGTGGAATCCATCTGGTCGAGGATGAAATTGGTGGTGCCGTTGACGATGCCCAGCACGCGGGTGATCCGGTCGCCGGAGAGGCTGTCACGGATGGGCCGCAGGATGGGGATGGCACCGGCGACGGCGGCCTCATAGGACAGCTGGACGCCGGCCTTGTCCGCTTCCTCGTACAGAGTGGGCCCGTCCTGGGCCAGCAGTGCCTTGTTGCCGGTGACCACGCAGGCGCCGTTGCTCAGCGCCGAAAGGATCAGCGTGCGGGCAGGCTCAATCCCGCCCATCAGCTCGATCACCAGGTCGGCATCCTTGACCAGGGTTTCGGCATCCGTGGTGAACAGTTCCTGCGGCAGCTCAACGTCCCGCTTGGTGCCCAGGTTGCGCACGGCGATGCCGCTGAGCTCCAGGCGTGCTCCGGTGCGGGCAGCAAGGGCGTCGGCGTCCTCAATCAGGATCCGCGCAACCTGGGCCCCAACGTTGCCACAGCCCAGCAGGGCCACTTTCAGGGTTCGCATTTCCGTCACTTCAGGCTCCCATGTCGCGGTTCAGCAGATCTTCTTCGGTTTCCCCGCGGACAATCAGCCGGGCAGATCCGTCGCGCACCGCGACAACGCCCGGCCGGGCCAGATAGTTGTAGTTGCTTGAGAGGGCCCAGCAGTAGGCGCCGGTTCCCGGTACAGCAAGCAGATCACCGGCTGCCACGTCCTCGGGCAGATATACATCTCTAACAACTATGTCGCCGCTCTCGCAATGTTTGCCCACTACGCGGGACAGCTGCGGCGCTGCCGCGGAGGTCCGCGAGGCCAGAATCGCTGAGTAATCCGCGTCGTAGAGCACTGGACGGGCGTTGTCGCTCATGCCGCCGTCCACTGACACATAGCGGCGCGGATACGTAACGTTGTTACCGTCCTCACCTGCGGCGGAAGCGGCCGGAGCGTCGACGCGCACGGTCTTCAGCGTCCCCACTTCGTAGAGCGTGAAGGTGGTGCTGCCCACGATGGCGCGGCCGGGCTCAATCGATATGCGCGGCGAAGCGATACCCAGTTCCGCGCAGGTGGAACGCACGACGGCGGCCATGGCTTCCGCGATCTCGGCTGCGGGGCGGGGGGTGTCCACCGGGGTGTAGGCGATGCCGTAGCCGCCGCCGAGGTCAAGCTCGGGCATGACGATGGAGTACTTTTCCTGCATGGCTGCCAGGAAGCGCAGCAGTTTCTCCGCGGCCAGGGCGAAGCCGTCCGGCTCAAAGATCTGCGAGCCGATGTGGCAGTGCAGGCCCAGGAGTTCGATGCCGGGGTGGGCCGAGGCGGCAGCCACCGCTTCCTCCGCCGCGGACAGGCCAACCTGGTCGGTGGTGTCCGCCGCCATGGAGAGGCCGAACTTCTGGTCCTCATGGGCCGTGGCGATGAATTCATGGGTGTGGGCGTGGACGCCTGGCGTGAGCCGCAGCATCACCTTTGCCTGTTCCCCGCGGGCCCGGGCAATATCGCCCACCCGGACCAGTTCATCCAGGCTGTCCACCACGATGCGTCCAAGTCCCATGTCCAGGGCACGGTTGATCTCGGCGTCGGACTTGTTGTTGCCGTGCAGCGCCACCCGCTCCCCTGCGATGCCTGCGCGGGCAGCGACAGCCAGTTCGCCGCCTGACGCGGTATCCAGCCGGAGGCCTTCTTCCTCAACCCACTTCACCACCGCGGTGCAGAGGAAGGACTTTCCGGCGTAGTAGACATCCACGCCGCCGCAGATGTCCGCGAAAGCGGCATCAAAGGAGTCCTTGAACGCACGCGCCCGGGCACGGAAGTCCGCCTCGTCCATCACGAACAGGGGCGTGCCGAACTGTTCTTTCAGTTCCTGGACCGTGACGCCTCCAAGGGTGAGGGACCCGGCGTCGTTCCGTTCCACGCTGCCGGCCCACATCGGTTCCTGCAAGGCATTGAGGTCGGCCGGAACGGCCAGCCACCCAGGTGCCAGCGGGGATCCGGTGTTTCCGGTCTGCAATGTTCCTTCAGCTTTCAAGGTCATGGTGCTTACATCCGTTCCGGCGCGGAAACGCCAAGCAGGTCCAGGCCGTTGGCCAGCACCTGGCTGGTGGCATCGTTGAGCCACAGCCGGGTGCGGTTGACATCGGTCACGGGGTCGTCGCCCATGGGTGCCATGCGGCAGGCGTCATACCAGCGGTGGTAGGCGCCGGCGATGATCTCCAGGTGGCGCGCCACGCGGTGCGGTTCGCGCAGTTCCGCGGCCTTGGCCACCACCGAGGGGTAGCTGCCCAGGTATGAAAGCAGCTCGTTTTCCGTAGGGTGGTCCAGCAGCGAGGCGTTGAAGCGGTCTTCACCGTCCACCGTGCGCTCCACTCCCGCGGCCACGGCGTTCCGTGCTGCGCCGCGTGAGCGTGCGTGGGCGTACTGGACGTAGAACACCGGGTTTTCGTTGCTGTGCTTCTTCAGCAGCTCGGGGTCAAGGGTCAGCGGCGAATCTGCCGGGAAGCGGGCCAGCGAATAACGCACGGCGTCCTTGCCCAGCCAGTCGATCAGGTCCTTGAGCTCGATGATGTTGCCGGCACGCTTGGAGAGCTTGGCCCCGTTGACGGACACCAGCTGGCCGATCAGCACCTCTATGTTCTTATCGGGATCGTCGCCGGCCGCCGCGGCGATCGCCTTCAGCCGGTTGATGTAGCCGTGGTGGTCGGCGCCAAGGAGGTAAATCTTTTCGGTAAAGCCGCGGTCCTTCTTCGAGAGGTAGTACGCGGCGTCGGCGGCAAAGTAGGTGGGCTCGCCGTTGGCGCGGATCATCACCCGGTCCTTGTCGTCGCCGAAGTCCGTGGTCCGCAGCCAGACGGCATCGCCGTCGTCGAACACGTGGCCCTGCTCGCGAAGGCGCGCCACGGCACTTTCGATAGCGCCGGCGTCGTGCAGTTCCTGCTCCGAGAAGAAGACGTCAAACTCGACGCCGAAGTCCGCGAGGGTGGCCTTGATGTCCTTCATCTGTGCCTGGTACGCGGCGGCGCGGATGACGGGAAGCGCGGCAACTTCGGTGAGTTCGCGGATATCCGGATGCGCGGTGAGCACCTCATGGCCGAGGTCGGCGATGTACTGGCCCGGATACCCGCCCTCAGGCACCGGGAGGCCGTGAAGCCGCGAGTAGACAGACTTGGCGAAGGTGTTCATCTGGGAGCCGGCGTCGTTGATGTAGTACTCGGCCGTGACGTCCGCGCCCGATGCCCGGAGCACGCGCGCGATGGAATCGCCCAGGGCGGCCCAGCGGGTGTGGCCGATGTGGAGGGGGCCGGTGGGGTTGGCCGAAACGAACTCCATGTTCACGGTGTGGCCGGCGAGCGCGGAATTGGTTCCATACTGCTTGCCCGCTTCAACAATCACCTTGGCGAGGGCGCCGGCGGTGGCAGCATCAACGGTGATGTTCAGGAACCCGGGGCCGGCAATGTCCACGGCCGAGACGCCGTCGATCGATTTCAGCCGGGCACTAAGGATAGTGGCGAATTCCCGCGGGTTCGTGCCAGCCTGCTTGGCCAGCTGCAGGGCGATGTTGGTTGCCCAGTCGCCGTGTTCCCGGTTCTTGGGTCGCTCCACGCGCACCTCATCAGGCACAGCTGATGCTGAAAGGGCGATGTCACCGGCGGCAACGGCGTCTTTCAGGCAGGCGGATATGGCGAGGGAGAGTTCTTCGGGAGTCACCCCTCTAGCCTACCGGGGGCCAGTGACAGCAAAGAATTCTGCGTATTGTGCGGGGGCCGCCTTACACAGGACGGCCACAAGGAAAAACCCGACGACGGCACAGGGTTGAACCAATAGGCTGGATTCAGCGTTGACAACAGCGTAACCACCGCTTGAACTCCGTGATCCCTATGACGAAACGAGAGCCTTATGAGACCCACCGTGCGCAAGAGCGTTTATGCCGGTATTGCCGGCCTCTCCCTCGCGGGAACCGTGACAGGCTGTGCGCCGTCCGCTACCGAAACCGCTCCTGCCTCCACCGGTGGAAACGCAGCCGAAACCACTGCTGCGCCATCACCGAACGCGTCCTCCCTCGCCGGCAGCGGCTCCACGTACAAGGACGGCACCTACAGCGCGGACGGAAACTACGTCTCGCCCAACGGCACCGAGACCGTGGGCGTCCAGCTCACCCTCGCTTCGGGCACGGTGAAGGACGTCCAGATCACCCAGCATCCCTCCAACCCCAACACCCGCAAATTCCAGGGCGAGTTTGCCGGCGGCATCGCGGCGCAAGTAGTGGGCAAGAACATCGACGAGCTCAATGTTTCGAAGGTGGCCGGCTCTTCACTCACCAGCGGCGGCTTCAACCAGGCAGTGGAACAGATCAAGTCGGAAGCCCGGTAGGCGGTGCCGGGAGGGGACGTGGAGGGCATATCGTTCGAGGGCATCGGGACGCACTGGGAAATTTCGTCGTCCGTTCCGCTGGGGCCGTCCCTGACGGAGCGCATCCTGGCCAGGGTTGAAAAATTCGACGCCGACTGGTCCCGTTTCCGCAGCGATTCCCTGGTGAGTGCCATGGCACGGACACCGGGCCGCTATAGCTTTCCGGACGAGGCCGGACAACTCGGGGAGCTGTACCGGACCCTCTACGAGATCTCTGGCGGGACCATGACTCCCCTGATCGGCGCAAGCCTCGAGCGGCTCGGTTATGACGCTGTGTACTCGCTGCAGCCGGCCGGTTCCCCGCTGCCCGCTCCAGCCTGGGACGACGTCCTGGAATGGAACGGAACATCCATCACCACCAATGCTCCCGTGGTACTGGATGTCGGCGCCGCCGGGAAGGGGCTGCTGGTGGATCTGCTGGGGGCCGAACTGGAATCGGCGGGCGTTGATGCGTTCGTCGTCGACGGCAGCGGAGATCTCCTGGCACGCGGCCCGTCCCCCGTAGCGGTGGCTTTGGAGCATCCCTACAATCCGGACCAGGCCATTGGGGTGGTCCAACTGGCAGGGCGCGCACTGTGCGCTTCCGCTGCCAACCGGCGGGCCTGGGGTGACGGACTGCACCACGTGCTGGACGGAACCACCGGCAAGCCCGTCCAGACCGCCGTCGCCACCTGGGCCCTGGCGGAGACAGCCGTCCTTGCCGACGCGCTGGCCACGGCGCTCTTCTTTGTTCCCGGCGCGCACCTCCAGGAATCGTTCGATTTCTCCTGGCTGACGGTGTATTCGGACGGCAGTGCGGGCTACTCCGAAGAATTTGAAGGGACACTGTTCACATGAGCCCTGTCGGAACCCCTCATGCCGGTTCTGCCGCATCTGCCACCGGACGGATGGATACCCTGCTTGGCAGGTTCACCATGTACCGGCTCATCCTCCTGGTACTGGCAGCCCTTGCCGTGTACAGCCTGCTGCTTGAGGTCCTGGGCTGGCTGACTTTCGGAATCCCGGAGATGCTGGCCCACCTGGCCTTGTGCCTTGCCCTGACCTACGCCTCCAACCGGGCCCTGGCGGCGCTGTTCCGGGTACGGCCGCACTCGGAATCGTCACTGATCACCGGGCTGCTGCTCTACTTCCTTTTCTGGCCTTCCTTCCAGCCGTTGGACGTAGCGGGGGTCGCCCTGGCATGTGTGCTGGCGTCGGCGTCCAAATACGCCCTTGCCTGGCGCGGCCGGCACATCTTCAACCCCGCTGCCGCGGGAGCCTTCGTCGCCGGCCTTACCGGGCTCAATATCGCCACCTGGTGGGCAGCGACGCCTGCCATGCTGTGGCTACTGGTCCCGGGCGTGCTGCTGGTCCTTTACCGCACCAGGAAAGTCCTGATGGCCTCGGTGTTCACCATCGTGGCGACGGGCATCATCACCTTTGAGCTGCTCAGGGCCGGCTTGACTGCCGGGATGGGCATCTACCAGGCCCTGGCGCAACGGCCGGTGCTCTTCTTTGTCGGGTTCATGCTGACCGAGCCCCTGACGCTTCCGCCGCGGCGGTGGCAGCAGCTGGCGCTGGCCGCCGTCGTCGGCGTTGTCTTTGCGGTCCCCTACAATCTCGGATTCATCGCGAATTCCCCCGAGGCGGCGCTGCTGCTGGGCAACTTCCTTGCCTTCCTGGTGGGCCAGCGGGGCGGTGTGAAGCTGCGGTTCGCAGGAAGCCGGAGGCTGACCCCGAGCACCACGGAATTTTCGTTCGAGCCGGCCAGGCCGGTGCGCTTCCTTCCGGGGCAGTACATGGAGCTCGACCTGCCGCACGCCAAGTCTGACGGGAAAGGACGACGGCGGGTGTTTAGCCTGACAGGTTCGCCTGCGGAAGGCCTCGTGAGATTTGGCGTCCGGACCGCCGAGCCTTTGTCCGCGGCCAAGAAGGTGCTCCTGGGGCTGAAGCCCGGCGACGAGGTGACGGCCACCTCGGTGGGCGGTGACTTTGTCCTCCCCCGCGACCCCCGCAGACCTGTACTGCTCATTGCCGCCGGCATCGGGATCACACCTTTCCTCTCACACTTGAGGTCGGAAGGGCTCCGGGAACGTGACGCCGTCTTCCTCCTACTGGCCAGGAGCGCCAACGAGATCGCCTATGCTGACGAACTTCGTGCTGCGGGCATCAGGGTCCTGGTACGCCTCGCGGACGGTTCGGAACCCCCGCCGGAATTTGGCGCTGTTCCGGCCGGAACACCCCGGCTGGACCCCGAGGGATTGAGGGCGCTTGTTCCGGACATTGGCAGCCGTGAAGTGTATGTCTCCGGCCCGCCCGCCAGCGTTGCCTCACTACGCCGTGCCGCACGGAAAGCAGGGGCCCGGCGGGTGCACGTTGACTCGTTCTCCGGGTACTGAGGCCACGGTTCCATGTGCTCCTCGCCTGTTAGCAACGCCGGAGCAGGACAGGTTTTCCCTTGGAGCCCACCTTCCTGCTAAGCTCTAGGACGTCCCGCCGGGAACGGCAGGAAATCCGGATTGCCCTCGTAGCTCAGGGGATAGAGCGTCTGCCTCCGGAGCAGAAGGTCGTAGGTTCGAATCCTATCGAGGGCACCATCAGAAGCGGCCCGGTCACTGACCGGGCCGCTTTCGTTTTCCAGTTTGTTTTTCCGGGCAAGCTCGCAGCGGGCACCACTTTACTTTTGCCCGGGTAAGTTCGTGATTATTACTGGTGGCTTAACGCTGCTTCCTCGGCCTCAAGCCGCAGCAGCCAGTCCGGGAACCGATCTTTGGCTGGATCGTATCCGAGCAATTCAGGATCATCCGGGAAGCCAGCGTCATCAACGATGTCCGGGTCCGGCACGTCCGCGTCTGTAATTTCGACGTCACCCCATTCCAACCACGGCGGACACACCAAGTCCTCGTAGGTCTCATGCATTTCGAAGTCCTTAGGTGCTGTACCGTCATTCAGCAGGGCAGCCAGGTCGGGCGGCAGCTGTGGTGGTTCCCAGCCTGGACGTTCGCTGGCGTAGTGGCGGCCGGTGGGTGAGGTCCAGCCGGGTGGTTCGTTTCTTGTTGCTTCCGTTGGTGTCCAGCCGCTGTTGTGCTTGAGCCGGTGATGTTTTGGGCAGAGTTGTGCCAGGTTGCTGATGCCGGTGGTTCCGCCGTGTTGCCAGGCTTGAAGGTGGTCGGTGTCGTTATCCGGGGAGTTGTTGTTGCAGCCGGGAAAGGTGCATTTGCCGTCCCGGAGCCGGAGCGCTTGTTTCATGGCTTTGGTGAGCCGGTAGCTGGTGCGGCCGATTTCCAGCGGTGCACCGTCCCGCGGGTCGACGAGGACGCGGGTGAAGGAACTCGCTCCGTCGACGAGGAGTTTGCGGGCCATGGACGCCGGGATCGGGCCGTACCCGTCGAGGATGGCCGGTTCGTCCGTCACGCCGAACATCGCCAACGCCGGGACAGTGACAAGCACATCCGCCCGCGGCACCGGTACCTTCCCAACCCCCGGGTCGACCGCAATAAGCGTGGTTGCCAAGTCCTTGCTGGTGCCGTCATTGCGGTGCAGGATCGCGGTGAGGTCTTCGGGGATGCCAAGGACTGCTGCCGGTTCGTCGGACCCTTCAAGCGTTGCGAGCCCGATGAAGTCGTTCGGGATCTGTTCGCTGGCGCTGCCAGATTCGGTGGGACAGGCCGCGTCCCCGCCGCCGGACTGGGCGGGCGCGAGGAGGCGGTTGGCGACGATATCGGCGCAGAGCTGCGGCAGGGTGCGGATTTCGGTGGGTCCCTGCAGGCCGCGCGCGGTAGCCCTTGCCCTGTTCCAGATTCCTGTGGCGGTATCTGCAGGGAGGTACGCGGCGATCCAGGCCATCCCGTCACGGTCCCGGTGGAACTCGACCCGCCGGTCGGCCACGGACTTCGCGTGGCGTTTCTGGATCGACTCGGGGTGGTGGCGTTCCCGCCAAGCCCTGACCTTGGCCCGCAGCCGGGACGGCACGAGCCCGGTGGCGGGGCAGCCCCGGGCCGGGTTCGGTGCATCCGGGTCCAGGAAATGATCCGCCAAAGCCACGGCGGCGGGATGGTCCAGGGCCTCGGTTTCGTCGGCGATGATTTTGGCCTGCTGCCAGGAGAGGGCCCCGGTGGACAACGCCCCGTACACGGAAGGGAGAGAGCAGACCTGTCGGGCCTGGGTGACGAACGCCCCTGCCGCGCCTGAACTGATGGTCAGGACCCCTGCGATCTCCTCAATGGTCGAGATCTCCTGAAAGATCCGTGCCTGAACCGGAGCGTCCGGCGGAGTCATCGCATCCTGAAGCTCAACCGATTCGGCGGCGTCCCGGAGCTTCAATGCAGCGACCTGGGCTTCGAGCCTCGCCAGCTGGCCCAGCCGTTCCAGGCGGAGTTCATAGGCACGCTGCAAGACGTTTGTCCCTTCGCCGTCGACGGGATTTCGCAGCTGCGCATCTTCAAGGAACAACGCGTCGAGGGCCGCGACAGAGGCATGAATGCCTGCCATCTCCGCTGCCGTCAACGTGCCGTTTTCCATACCCACATCATCGTGCGGGGCTGTGACATTCTTCGTGCATCCCGCTCAAGGCGGCGATAACCAACAAAGCCGGTCGGCCGTCGTCGTGCTTCTGCGTGCTACCGCCACCCGCGAGAAACGGCCCGTACCGCGTGTGCTGCCCCGATTGTCAGAGCCCCCTCGTAGTCTGAATTGACCTAGTTGAGGGGGTACGCCATGCACGTTCCGTACTGTTCCATCGTCCCGCCCTACCTGCTGCGGCGGCTGGCCCGGCAGGATGCTCCGCAGTATTCTGCGGCTGCCCGTGCCGCCAGGGAGGCCCTTGGCCACGTCGGCTCATTCCAGGCGTCCCGGACCCAGGCCATGCCCGATCTTCCTTCTGGCGTGCGCCTGGCGAAGCCAGGGCCGTCCAACCGGACCATCTACGATGCCGACGGTTCGGAGACCCTGCCGGGAAGGCTGGTGCGCAAGGAGGGCGAACCCGGGACGGGGGATGCCGCAACCGATGAAGCCTACGACGGACTGGGACACACCCACCGCCTTTATGCCGACGTTTTCGGCCGCAACTCCATCGACGGCCAGGGAATGCGGCTGGATGCAACCGTGCATTTCGGCAAGCTCTATGACAACGCTTTCTGGGACGGCAGCCAGATGGTCTTCGGCGACGGCGATGGCGAAGTTTTCGAGCGTTTTACGGCATCCTTGAGCGTCATCGGCCATGAACTCGCCCATGGAGTAACCCAGCACTCCGCCGCCCTCGCTTACCGGAACCAGGCCGGCGCCCTGAACGAATCGATGTCAGATGTTTTCGGCGCCCTCGTGGAACAGTACGTGAAAAACCAGTCCGCGGCCGAGGCCAGTTGGCTGATCGGCGAGGGGCTTTTCACCGCCGAGGTGGAAGGAAGTGCCCTGCGCTCCATGAAGGCTCCCGGAACGGCGTACGACGACGATGTGCTGGGTAAGGACCCGCAGCCGGACTCCATGGACTCCTATGTCAGGACCAGCGCGGACAACGGCGGGGTCCACATCAATTCTGGTATTCCAAACCGCGCCTTCTACCTGGTAGCGGAATCCCTGGGCGGGAACGCTTGGGACTCCCCCGGCCGCATCTGGTACGAAACCCTGACGGGCGGATCCCTGCCTGCCACAGCCACCTTCAGCGTCTTCGCGCGGGCCACCGCCGCTGCCGCCGTGGAGCTCTTCGGTTCCGGCTCACAAGAGCATGACGCCGTGCGGCAGGCGTGGGAAACTGTGAAGGTCAAGCTTTAAGGGATGCCTGGTTGCCGGACTTTAAGCCGCCAGGCTGCGTGGAAGCCCAGGAACCAGGCCATGAAAATCAGCGTGGAACGCACAGGTGGGATTGCCGCGATGACGCGGGTGTGGACCGTCGATGCGCGCTCTGAAACGGCAATCAACCAGTGGGAGCCGATCGTGGAAGCCTGTCCGTGGGATGCCGTTCCCCGGACACCGCGGGCTGCGGCCGAACAGTTCGCCGGGAACCAGCCTGACCGGTTCATCTATTCAATCCGGGCCGGGGACAGGCGGGCGGCCCTGCCTGAACGGGCAGTGACCGGACCTTGGCGCGTGCTCGTGGAGCGGACCCGTGCAGCAGCCCAGGAGCCCGGGAGTGGGCAGGGCACAAATATCCCGGGCAGCAAGGAATAGGCCGCCCAGGCCAGGCCCGGGCAACACTCAAACCAGATCGCGGGCTGTAGCTAGCCCGCCTCGGCCAGCTGCCCCCGGAATGCCCGACGGTAGGACTGCGGGCTGGTGTCGAGGACCTTGGCGAAATGGTGCCGCAGCAGGACCGGATGGCCAAACCCGGCTTCCCGGGCAATCTCATCGATGTTCAGATCGGTCGATTCCAGCAACTCCTGGGCCCGGAGTACCCGCTGGGAGTTGAGCCAGGCCGCCGGTGTGGCACCCGTTTCGGAGCGGAACTTCCTGGCAAAGGTCCTGGGCGACATGTGAACCCGGGCTGCCAACTCGTTGACCGTATGCTCACGGTCCAGGCTCTGCACCATCCACCGCAGCAGCTCTTCCATGGGCGCCGAGCCGCAGGCGGGCATGGGCCGGTCGATGAACTGGGCCTGGCCGCCGTCGCGGTGTGGCGGAACCACCATGTCACGGGCAATCGCGGCGGCAACGTTGGCCCCGAGCTCCAGCCGTACCAGGTGCAGGCAGGCGTCGATCCCGGCGGCGGTTCCGGCAGAGGAAATGATATTGCCGTCCTGCACATAGAGGACATTCTCATCCACCTGCACGTCCGGGTACGCCTCGGCCAGGTCACGGGAGTAATGCCAGTGGGTTGTGCAGCGGCGGCCGTCCAGCAGGCCTGCGCGTGCCAGCGCGAATGCTCCCGAGCAGATCGATAGAACCCACGCGCCCCTGGCGTCAGCGGCGCGGAGGGCAGCGAGCACAGGCTCCGGCATCTCCTGGTCCCGCCCGAAGGGAGCCATGATCACCAGGTCTGCGTCTTCGGTGGCTTCCAGTCCGTGGCTAACGTTCATGGACAACCCCGACTTCATGGGAACGTTGCCCGGCTCGGGCGTGCAGACCCGGAAATCAAAGGCGGGGACTCCACCGCCCCGGGCTGACCTGTCGATCCCGAACACCTCGCAGGCCGTCCCGAATTCGAAGATCGAAAAGTTGGGAACCACAATCACCGCTACCGATTTCAGCATGCTTCCATTGTGGCAGGAAGTTTAGCTTTTTGGGCATTTCTGCCACTGGTGAGTAAGTGCCGTGAAGAGAAGCATGGAGCCATGGAAATCTTCGCAGCCATCACCGTCATCCTGCTCCTCCTCCTCGCTGCAGCAACCATCGCAGCGCTCCTGCGCGACGGACGGGGCCACACCCCTCCCGTGAGCTCCCATGAGGAATGGTCCGCCCTGGACCTTCCCAGCACCAGCTATACGCTCCGCATCTTCTAGCAAGCCCGTACCGCAAAGAACGCCGCAGGCAGTCGAACCGGGGGTCCCGGCCCCGCCGCAGTAGACTGTCTGCAGCCATGACTTTGCATATCTCCTATCCCGCCGAGCTGCCGGTCTCCGAGCGCCGCGAGGACCTGATGGCGGCCATTGCCGCCAACCAGGTGACCATCATTGCCGGCGAGACCGGCTCCGGAAAGACCACCCAGATTCCCAAGATGTGCCTGGAGCTCGGCCTCGGCGAGAACGGGCTGATCGGCCACACCCAGCCCCGCCGGCTGGCAGCGCGCACGGTGGCCGAGCGCATTGCCGAGGAGCTCCGCGTCGAGATTGGCCAGGAAGTTGGTTTCCAGGTCCGCTTCACCGGCGAGGTCAGCAAGGCAACCAAGGTGAAGCTGATGACGGACGGCATCCTGCTGGCCGAAATCCAGCGGGACAAACTGCTCCGCAAGTACAACGCCATCATCATTGACGAGGCCCACGAGCGCAGCCTCAACATCGACTTCATCCTCGGTTACCTCAAACGGATTCTGCCGCAGCGCCCGGACCTGAAGGTCATCATCACCTCGGCCACCATCGACCCCGAGCGCTTCGCCAACCACTTCGGCACTGAGGAAGAGCCCGCGCCCATCATCGAGGTGTCGGGCCGCACCTACCCGGTGGAAATCCGCTACCGCCCCCTGACCCAGCCCAGGGCGGACGACGAAGA
Source organism: Arthrobacter sp. Y3221087 (assembly GCF_059089905.1). Lineage (NCBI taxonomy): Bacteria > Bacillati > Actinomycetota > Actinomycetes > Micrococcales > Micrococcaceae > Arthrobacter > Arthrobacter sp. Y3221087. The sequence continues at coordinate 1,377,532 of NZ_JBNHFE010000001.1, read as the reverse complement.
GGCCTCCGACGACGAACTCGAGGAGGACCGCGACCCGCTGGATGCCGTGTGCGACGCCGTCGACGAGCTGGCCAACGAGGCGCCCGGGGACATCCTGGTCTTCTTCTCCGGCGAGCGCGAGATCCGCGACGCGGCCGAGGCGCTGCAGCCCCGCATCCAGTCCAACCGCCGGCTTGCAGGCACGGAAGTGCTCCCGCTCTTCGCGCGCCTAAGCCTGCAGGAACAGCACAAGGTCTTCCACCCGGGCAGCAAGCGCCGGATCGTGCTCGCCACCAACGTGGCGGAGACGTCGCTTACCGTGCCCGGCATCAAGTACGTCATTGACACCGGAACGGCCCGCATCTCCCGGTATTCGCACCGCACCAAGGTCCAGCGGCTGCCCATCGAACGCGTCTCGCAGGCATCGGCTAACCAGCGGTCCGGGCGTTGCGGCCGTGTTTCGGACGGTATTGCCATCCGCCTGTATTCGGAGGAAGACTTTGGGTCCCGGCCGCGGTTCACGGATCCGGAGATCCTGCGGACCAACCTCGCCGCGGTCATCCTGCAGATGACCGCCATGGGCGTGGCCCGCGGGCCCAAGGACGTGGAGGACTTCCCGTTCGTCGAGCCTCCCGAAACACGGGCGATTAACGACGGCGTCACGCTGCTCCGCGAACTCGGCGCCCTGGCTGCCCCGAAGCCGCAGAACGCGGAAGGTAACGGCAGGAGCGGCAGCGGCCTCACCGCCGTCGGGCAGAAACTAGCCCAGCTGCCCGTGGACCCCCGGCTGGGCCGAATGATCGTGGAGGCGGGCAAGCGCAACTGTGTCCGGGAAGTCATGATCCTGGCGGCGGCGCTCACCATCCAGGACCCCCGCGAGCGTCCCACGGACAAGCAGCAGCTGGCGGCGGAGAAACACAACCGGTTCAAAGACGAGAACTCGGACTTCACCGGTTACCTGAACCTCTGGAACTACCTGCAGGAGAAGCAGCAGGAGCTGTCCTCGTCCGCGTTCCGCCGCCTGTGCCGCAGCGAGTTCATCAACTACCTGCGGGTGCGCGAGTGGCAGGACCTCTTCGCCCAGCTGCGCCAGCTGGCGCGTCCGCTCGGCATCAGCCTGGACAACAAGCGCCTGGCGGACCCGGTGGGCAACCATGACGGGATCCACATCAGCCTGCTGTCCGGGCTCCTGAGCCATATCGGCATCCTCGATGAGCGCAAGCGCGAGTATGCCGGCGCCCGCGGCAGCCGGTTCGCAATCTTCCCCGGTTCCGCCCTGTTCAAGAAGGCCCCCACCTTCGTGATGGCCGCCGAACTCGTGGAGACCAGCAGGCTTTGGGCACGGGTGGCTGCCAAATTCGATCCCGTCTGGGCAGAACAGGTGGCCCCGGAGCTGGTGAAGCGCACCTACAGTGAGCCGCACTGGTCCACCCGCCAGGGTGCGGTCATGGCCTACGAGAAGGTCACACTTTACGGCGTGCCCATCATCGCCCAGCGGCGCATCAATTACGGCCGGGTGGATCCGGTGGTTGCCCGCGAGCTCTTCATCCGGCACGCACTGGTAGAAGGCGACTGGCGCACGCACCATAAGTTCTTCCACCGCAATCGTGCGCTCCTGCAGGAGGTGGAGGAGCTCGAGGCCAGGATGCGCCGCCGGGACCTGCTGGTGGATGATGAGACGCTGTTCGAGTTCTACGATGCCCGGATTGGCCCGGACGTGGTGTCCGAGCGCCACTTCGACAAATGGTGGAAAGAGGCCCGGAGACAGAACCCGGACCTGCTGGACTACGATAAGTCGCTCCTCCTGAGCGATGACGCGGATGACCTGGACGAGTCCGCCTTCCCCAGGACCTGGCTGCACAAGGGTTTTGAGCTGCCGCTGAGCTATGAGTTCCATCCTGTGGCCCCGGGGTCCCCGCCCAACCCGTCCGACGGCGTCACGGCGGAAGTGCCCGTCCTTTTCCTCAACCAACTGGACGACGCCCCGTTCCGCTGGCTGATTCCGGGCCAGCGCGTGGAACTTGTCACCGCGTTGATCAAGTCGCTGCCCAAGCAGATCCGGAAGAACTTCGTCCCGGCACCGGACGTTGCCCGGCAGGCAGTCGCCGTCCTGGAATCGGACTTCGATCCCGCCAACGACGAGCTGGAACCCTCACTGGAGCTGGCCCTTCGGCGGATCCGCGGCGCCATAATCCCGCCTGGGTCATGGAACTGGGACGCCGTGCCCCCGCACCTGCGCGTCAGCTTCAAGGTGGTGGACAGCAAGGGCAAGGTCCTGGAGGAAGGCAAGGACCTTGCAGCCCTCCAGGAACGGCTTGCACCCGCGACCCGGCGCGCAATTGCGGAGTCACTGGGCGCCACCCCCGCGACGACTGGTCCCAATAACACCACTGCCGGGGGCAAGGGACCGGGCAGAGGCAAGACGGACGACGGCGGCACGCCCGGGCTGCCCTCATCGGGCAAGGGAGGTCCGGCTTCCGCGCCTGTCGGCTTTGTGGAACAGGACGGCCTGACGGAATGGAACTTCGGGGCCCTTCCGCGGGAAGTCAGCAGCATGGTGAAGGGACACACGGTCACCGGGTACCCCGCACTCGTGGACCAGGGCACCTCCGTCTCGCTGCGGGTCTTCCAGACACCGGAGGAACAGCTCGATGCCACGCGCGGCGGCGTGATCAGGATGCTGGCCCTGCGGGTTCCGTCGCCGGACCGCTATGTGCTGGAGCACCTGAGCAACACGGAGAAACTGACGTTCAGCCAGAACCCGCACGGCTCGGTGTCCGCACTGATTGCAGACTGCGCCCTCGCGGCCATCGACAAGCTCACTCCAGCAGAACTGCCCTGGGACAGGCAGGCCTTCGATGCCCTCTACGAAGTGGTGCGGGCGGAATTGATCGACACCGTGTTCAGCGTGACCGCGGTGGTGGAACGCATCCTGGCCGCCACCCGGCGCATCGAAAAGCAGCTGAAGGGAACCACCAGCCTGGCCCTGATCAGTGCGCTTAACGACATCAAGAGCCAGCTGGAGCAACTGGTCTACCCCGGTTTTGTGGCACGCACGGGCTACGCCCAGCTCAGCCAGCTGCCGCGCTACCTCACTGCCATCGAGAAGCGGCTTGAACGGTTGCCGGGCAACGTGCAGCGGGACGCACTGAACATGGCGGTGGTGCAGCGGCTGGAGGACGAGTACGACGATGCCGTGGCGGCGCTGCTCCCCGGACGGCGCGCCGGCCGCGAGTTGGCCCAGGTTCGCTGGATGATCGAGGAGCTGCGGGTGAGCCTTTTCGCCGTCGAACTTGGAACGGCCTACTCGGTGTCCGAAAAGCGCATCCGCACGGTACTCAACAAGGCCTTGGCGCCGGCCTGACGACCTTCAAACAAAGATGTCCCGGTGCGGGCCGGGACATCTTTGTGGGTTAACTGGCGGGAACGAACTCGCCCCAGCCGGCCTCCCGCAGCCCGCGGCGCAGTTTCTCCGCGTTGGCATCCAGGACGGCGGGATCAGGATTGTGGTCCGCGGAAGCGAAGTTGAAGTCCGCCATGCTGCGTGACGGCCACACATGCACGTGCAAGTGGTTGATCTCATAGCCCGCCACGATGAGCCCGGCCCGCGGGGCGTCGAAAATGTCGACCTGGACGGCACCGATCCGGCGGGCCACCTCCATCACCCGTGCCAGGGTCTCGGGTGACGCGTCCGTCCAGCGGTCCACTTCTTCGGTGGGGACCACAAGGGTATGCCCATCGGCCAGCGGCCCGGTGGTGAGGAAGGCGGACACGTCGTCCTCCCGCCAGACGAACCGGCCGGGTATTTCGCCGTTGAGGATCCTGGTAAAGAGCGTGCTCATGCGTCTGCCTCCTTGGCGGGTGCCTGCAAGGTGCTGGTATCCAGCACGAACCGGTACTTCACATCTCCTGCGACCATACGGTCATAAGCTTCGTTGAGTTGGCCGGCGCCGACCATCTCGATATCGGCAACCACGCCGTGCTCGGCGCAGAAGTCCAGCATCTCCTGCGTTTCGGAGATCCCGCCGATCAGCGAGCCGGCGTACGCGACGCGGCGGCGGATGAGGGCGCGCGGGTTCACCGGGGGCATGGCCTCGGATGGCAGGCCCAGCTGGAACAGCGCACCGTTTACGCGCAGGGTGCGGAACAGGGGGTTGAGATCGTGCGGGGCGGCAACCGTGTCGATGATGACGTCGATGGTGCGGTTCGCGGCGGCCATCGCATCCTCGTCCCGGGACAGGACAACCTCATCAGCTCCCAGTTCCAACGCGGCGGCCACCTTGGATTCCGACGTTGTGAACACCACTACCCGGGCACCCATGGCTTTGGCCAGCTTGACCGCCATGTGCCCCAGCCCGCCCAAGCCCACCACGCCCACAACATCGCCCTCTTCGACGTCGAAGTGCCGCAATGGGGAGAACGTGGTGATCCCGGCACAGAGCAAAGGCGCGACGGCGGCCGGGTCCAGTGACGTGGGCACGCGGACCACGTAGCGGTGGTCCACCACGATGGAGGTCGCATAGCCACCCTGGGTGACGGCGTCACCATTCCGGCGGTCGATGGCACCGTAGGTGCCGATCATACCTTTTTCGCAGTACTGCTCCAGGCCGTCCAGGCAGCTTTCGCACTCGCGGCACGAATCCACGATGCAGCCGACGCCCACCCGCTCGCCCACGGCAAGACCGGTGACGGCCGAGCCCACCCGGCTTACGGTTCCCACGATCTCGTGGCCGGGCACCAGCGGATAAGTCTGCCCGCCCCACTCCCCGCGGGCCGCGTGCACATCCGAGTGGCACAGGCCGCAGAACTCAATGGCAATTTCGACGTCGTCCGGCTTGGGCGCGCGCCGGGCCACGGTCAGCGGGACAAGCCCGCTGTCAGGGGACACGGCACCGCACGCAGCGGCAAGGGTGCCGGCGCCGGCGTACGGCAGGATTGGCGTGGCAAGGGGCGGCGGTACGGGACGTCCTGGGCTCATAGTCAGACGCTACCGTTGCGGCCAGCCAACTTTCCAGCCGGGAAAGATCCGCCGCCGGGATCAGCACCGGTGGCCACGGGCAGCTGCGCATTATTGGACCACTCGGAGAATGAGCCGGCGTACAGCGCCGCACTAAACCCTGCCACTTCCAGAGCCGCCACCTCGTGCGCCGCGGTCACCCCTGAACCGCAATAGACAGCAACCGGCATCCCATCCCGCACGCCCAGCGCCTCGAACCTGCTTCGCAGCTCGCCAGCGGGAAGGAAGCGTCCGTTTCCGTCCACGTTGTCCGACGTCGGGGCGCTCACCGCCCCGGGGATGTGGCCTGCCCGGGGGTCGACGGGCTCCACCTCGCCGCGGTACCGCTCCCCCGCGCGGGCATCGAGCAACACTCCGCTGTCCGGCCAGGCGGCGGCAGCACCGGCGTCGAGCCCGGGCATTCCGCCGTCCGCAAGCACCACATTTCCGGGCTCAGCCACCACCGGGCCCTGCTCCACCGCAAGGCCTTCGGCACGCCAGGCGGCCAGGCCGCCGTCGAGCAGGTAAACCTCCCGAAGCCCGGCGTTCCTTAACATCCACCAAGCCCTCGCGGCAGCCATATTGGCAGTGTCGTCGTAGGCGACCACGACGTCGCCATTGTTGATCCCCCAGCCGCGCGCCGCAGCCTGGAAGTCCTCCGGCGCCGGCAGTGGGTGCCGTCCCCGCGCCGGAACGGGCGGCGCGGCAAGCTCAGTGGCAAGGTCCACGAAGACGGCCCCCGGCAGGTGCCCGCCGAGGTAGTGCTCATGCCCCAGCGGGTCGCCCAGCACCCAGCGGACATCCAGCAGCACTGTGCGCCGCCCGGCCGCAATACGGTTGCTCAGCGTGGTCACGTCCATCAGGGGGTTCATCGGGCTCCTTCGGGGTGGTCGAACCATCGGTTCCACTCTAAGCCGCCACCGGTCCGCCCGCGGGTAGGCTGGATTGGTGAAGATTGAGGACGGCGGCAACGGCAGGGACACGGACTGGGCAGGCCGCGGGGGGTCAGACCGGGACTGGGCAGACCATGCCATCCGCACCATCCGGGCGGAAAACAACCGTTCGGCGGACACCCACCTCTACTCCGTGCCGCTGCCTGAACACTGGGGCGTCCAGCTGTACCTGAAGGATGAATCGACGCACCGGTCCGGCAGCCTGAAGCACCGGCTGGCGCGCTCGCTGTTCCTCTTCGGCCTGGTCAACGGCTGGATCAGGGCGGACACCACCATCGTGGAGGCGTCCAGCGGCAGCACCGCCGTCTCCGAGGCGTATTTTGCCCAGCTGCTGGGACTGCCGTTCATCGCTGTCATGGCGCGGACCACGAGCCGGGAGAAGATCGACCTGATCGAGCAGTTCGGCGGGTCGTGCCTGCTGGTTGAGCACGCCTCGGATGTGTATGCCGCAGCCGAAGAGGTTGCGTCCACCTGCAACGGGCATTACATGGACCAGTTCACCTATGCGGAGCGGGCCACGGACTGGCGCGGCAACAACAACATCGCGGAGTCGATTTTCGGGCAGCTCCAGCTGGAGGAGCATCCGGTTCCGGACTGGATTGTGGTGGGTGCCGGGACCGGCGGAACGAGTGCCACGATTGGCCGCTACCTGCGCTACCACAGCCACCCCACCCGACTGCTGGTGGTTGATCCCGAAAACTCTGCGTTCTATCCGGGGTGGCGCGGCGGGAATGACGCCGTGCCGGCGGGCCTGCCGTCCCGGATCGAGGGAATTGGACGGCCGCGGCTGGAGCCCAGTTTTGTGCCGTCCGTCATCGACCGCATGGTCCAGGTCCCCGACGCCGCATCCGTGGCAGCCATGCGCCACCTTTCCGTCCTTGCAGGACTCCACTCCGGCCCTTCTACCGGTACCAATCTCTGGGGTGTCTGGCAGACCATCGCCGGCATGATCGCCGAAGGCCGGAAGGGCAGCATTGTCACGCTGATGTGCGACGGCGGGGAACGCTATGCGGGCAACTACTACAACCAGGACTGGCTGGCAGCGCAGGGCCTGGACCCCGCGCCCTATGAAGCAGCGATCCGGACTTTCTTCGATACAGGACGGTGGGACCCGGACGTCCCCTAGATGTACACGGACTCCCCGGCGCGCAGGTGGCTGTACTCGGTCCCGTACTTGGCGCCGATCCTTTTGACGTGGCCCTCCACAATCTTCAGGCCGTTGTCATTGAGGAGCCCGTCGTGGATCTGGAACGCGCGGGGCGCCCGTATGCTGACGACGAAGTCCACTACTTCCGCCGACTTGCTCCAGGGCGCATGCAGCGGAACCAGCAGGGTCTTGACGCTGATGCCGTCCGGAACGATGAACGAATCTCCCGGATGGTAGACGTTGTCATCAATGAGGTAGCCGATATTCGGCACCACCGGGATCTGGGGATGGATCAGGGCGTGCTGGCCACCGAAGCTGCGCACCGCGAAGCCCGCCACATCCAGCGACATTCCGGGTTCCACCGCGTTAATCCGGGCCGTTGCTTCCGGAACTTCGGTCCTGAGATGGTCAGCTACCCCGGCCGGGGCGTAAAGCGCCAGGTCCGTGGCGCTTCGGAGTGCCTCCACAACAGCGGGAACGTCGACATGGTCGGCGTGCTCGTGCGTGATCAACACGGCTTCGGCCCCTGCCAGCGCCTGCCCGGTTTCGGAGAAGTTGCCGGGATCCAGGACCAGCACCCGGCTGTCCTTTTCGAGGCGGACGCAGGCGTGGGTGTATTTCGTCAGCTTCATAGCGCCAGCCTAGGGTCCTGTCCGGAACGGTGTCCACGAGGGCTTGGCTGGTAATCTTGATCTTTGCCATGATCCCCAAGGAAGCGAGTCCATCCATGCCGCTCGGCGCCAAGGTTGATTCCACTACGCCCTCCCCGGCAACGGGCGGCAAGGAACAGCGCGTCACCAAGCAGCGCCGGGCCGTCAGTGCCGCCCTGGATGAGCTGGACGACTTCGTCAGCACCCAGGAGCTGTACCGGATCCTGCAGAACCAGGGCGTGTCCGTTTCACTCGCCACGGCCTACCGGATACTCCAGTCGCTTGCCGATGAAGGCCTGGTGGACGTCCTGCGCAACGGTGAGGGCGAAGCGGTCTACCGTCGCTGCGCCGTTACCGGCCACCATCACCACCTGCTGTGCCGGAACTGCGGCAAAGCCGTGGAGGTGGAGGCACCCGCCGTCGAAACCTGGGCAGCGCACACCGCCGCGGAGCATGGCTTCAGCGAGGTGGCCCACACGGTGGAAATCTTTGGTCTCTGCCCGGAATGCACGGCCCTGAAGGCTGCAGGCAAGCTGTAGCAGGCAGTAACCGCCGACGGTTACTGCGCCTGCAGGACCCTGCCGTTGATTCCCTTGCCGGCCCTGACGGAGCCGATGGCACGGCATACCACGTAGATAATGAAGGACAACGTGGTGACGTAAGGGCTGATCGGGATGCGGCCGCCCAGTGCCAGCAGGATGCCGCCCACTGTGGCAGTAACGGCAAAAACTACGCTCAACACCACCACGGCCACCGGCGATGACGTCACCCGCAAGGCGGCTGCCGCGGGGGTGATGAGCAGGGCAAGCACCAGGAGGGCCCCCACCACCTGGATGGACAGGGCAACGCTGATACCCAGCAGGATCATGAAGACGATGCCCAGCCGGCGGACGGGAACACCGCGGGCCTCGGCGAGTTCGGGGTCCAGGCTGGCGAAGTTCAGCGGCCGCCAGATGGCCACCAGCGCCACCATCACAACCAGCGCCGTTCCGGCGAGGGCCGTGAGCTGGACCGTATCCACCGAGACGATCTGCCCGGTGAGCAGGCCGAACTTGTTGGCTGCGCGGCCCTCGTACAGGGACAGGAACAGGATGCCCAGGCCCAGGCCGAACGGCATGAGGACGCCGATGGTGGAGTTCTTGTCCCGGGCCTTGACCCCCATCAGGCCGAGGAGGAGTGCCGCCGCAACGGACCCGACGAGTGACCCGAACACAATGTCGGCGCCGATCAGCAGGGCGAAGGCCGCCCCGGCAAAGGACAGTTCAGAAATGCCGTGGACGGCGAAGGCCAGGTCCCTCTTCATGACGAAGGTGCCCACCAGGCCGCCGAGGAGGCCCAGGACGGCGCCCGCCCAGATCGAGTTTTGAACCAGGACCAACAGCTCGCCGTAGTTCTCGAAGTTGAAGATTGCCGCCAGGATACTGTCTGCGTCCATCAGGCGGCCTCCCCCGCCAGGGCATGGGACTCGGCATGGTGATGGGTGGTGGCATCCGGAAGCCCCACCACCACGATCCGGCCGTTGGCGTGGATCACCTCGACGTGGCTGCCGTAGAGATCGGAGAGGACTTCGGTGGTCATGACTTCCTCCGGCGTCCCCACCTTGAACCGCCCGCCGGCCAGGTACAACACCCGGTCCACGTAGTCGATAATGGGGTTGATCTCATGGGTTACGAACACAACGGCGCTGTTCCGGTCGCGACACTGCCTGTTGATTAAGGCGCTCACAGCCTGCTGGTGGTGCAGGTCCAGGGACAGCAGCGGTTCGTCGCAGAGAAGGACCTGGGGATCGGTGGCCAGCGCCTGGGCAACCCGGAGCCGCTGCTGCTCGCCGCCGGACAGCTGCCCCACGGGCACCTTTGCATAATCGCTGGCGCCCACGAGGTCAAGGAGCTCGTCAATCCTGCGGTTTGCCTTGGCTGGGGACAGCCTCAGTCCCCAGCGGTGGCCGTCCACCCCGAGCCCTACCAAATCCCTGGCCCGCATGGGAGTGTCCGGGGCAAACGATTTCTGCTGGGGGATGTAGCCAATCAGGCGGCTGCCGCGCTCAACGGGCCGGCCGCCCAGTGCAATCCGTCCCTGGTGCAGGTCCTGCAGGCCGAGCAGGACCTTGAGGAAGCTGGTCTTGCCGCTTCCGTTCGGACCAAGCACGGCAAAGAATTCGCCGGGCTTGATGTCCAGGTCCAAATCCTCCCAGAGCGCCCGCTTGCCAAATTTCAGGGACGCTCCGGTGAGGCTGACGACGGGCTTCAACTATTTGCTCTCCAGAACTTTGCTGATGTTGTCCACATTCTCCGTCATCCACTGCAGGTACGTCTTGCCCTCAGGCAGGGTTTCGTTGAAATCCACCACGGGAACTCCTGCGGTCTCGGCTGCCTTTTTCAAGGCTTCCGTCTGCGGCCCCTCGGTCTGCTGGTTGTAGGCGAGGAAGCTGACCGACTTGGAGGCTACGAGGTCGGTTGCGGCCTTGAGCACGGCCGGCGGCACGTCTGAGCCTTCCTCGATCGCAGCAGTGTAGTCCTCAGGCGTTGCGTTAACCAGCCCGGCGTCCTCCAGCAGGTAGAGCGGAACCGGCTCGGTCACTGCCACCGGCGCCCCGGCAGCAGCACCCTTCACGGAATCCAGCCTTCCGTGCAGGCCTTCGAGGGTGGAGGTGAAGTTTTCGGCATTGGTCTGGAATGTCTGCGCCGAAGCAGGGTCCAGTTCCGAGAGCTTCGCGGCGATGTCGCCGGCCAACTGCTCCATGGCGTGCAGGCTGTACCAGACGTGCTCGTTCAATTCGCCATGGTCGTGCGCATCCGCCGGTTCAGATTCCGGCGCGGACGCGCCGGCGGACGCTTCCTCCTCCTCGGGATGGGCCAGTCCGGAGAGTTCGACGGCGTTGAGCACCTTGCCGCCGTCGAGGTTGCTGTCCTCGGCGAGAGTGTGGAGGAAATCGTCGTAGCCCCCGCCGTTCTCGATGACGAGGTCCGCTTTGGACACCGCCAGCCGGTCCTGCGCGGTCGCCTCGTAGGAGTGCGGGTCCTGGCTGGTCTTGCTGATGATGGCGGTGACGCTGACCTTGTCTCCACCGATGGTCTTTGCGATATCGCCGTACACGTTCGTCGATGCCACGATGTTGATGCCGTCGGCGGAGTCCGACGAGGGCTGCACCTGCGGGCTGCAGGCGGTCAGCAGGAGTCCCAACCCGGCGAGGGCGGCGACTGACGAACGGGCGGCTGCGGAACGGCGCACGGAAAGACCTCGGTTCACTGGGGAGGGAAGAACAACCCCTCAAGTCTATACCTAATAGGAATCATTCCTATCTAGGCCACGGCCGGGACGGCCCTTCCCGCCAGTGGCGGGAAGGGCCAGGCCGGTCAGCCTCCGTTCGGGTGGCCCAGACGGCGGATGCCGGTGGCCTGGGTGGCGTCCCGGATCTCGCCCACCAGCTGCTCGATGACATCTTCGAGGAACAGCACGCCCTGCGTCTTGCCGTCCGGTCCAATGACGCGGGCCAAGTGCGAGCCCGTGCGCTGCATGACGGACATCGCCTTTTCAATCTCGTCATCCAATGCCAGGTTGGCCAGCGACCGGATCCGGCTCTCGGCGATCGGAAACCCATATGCCGGTTCCGGGATGGACAGGACGTCCTTCACATGGAGGTAGCCATAGAGCATGTCCTCGTCATCCAGCATCGGGAAGCGGGAAAATCCGGTACGGCTGACTGCCTTTTCAAACTCCACTGGAGTGGTAGGAGCCTTCAGCATCACCAGGTTCTCCAGCGGGACCATGATGTCCCCGGCGGTATGTTCCGAGAATTCAAGCGCGCCGGTGATCAGGCCGGCGTCGTCGTCCACCAGGCCATGACGGGTGGATTCCTGGACGATCGACTGGACCTCCTCCAGGGTGAACGAGGAGTTGACTTCATCCTTGGGCTCGATCCGCAGCAGCTTGAGGATGTGGTTTGCCGACCAGTTAAGGACCGAAATCACCGGGTTGACGAGCCGGGAAATGAACACCAGCGGCGGCGCGAGAAGCAGTGCGGCCTTGTCCGCAACGGACACCGAAATGTTCTTCGGGACCATCTCGCCGAAAGTCACGTGCAGGAACGTGACAAGCATCAGCGCCACGGCGAACGCGGCCACATCGGCCACCTCGATGGGCAGGCCCAGGGATTCCAGCGGGACAGCCAGCAGGTGGTGGATGGCGGGTTCCGCCACCAGGAGGATCAGCAGCGAACATACAGTGATACCCAGTTGGGCGCATGCCAGCATCAGCGAAACATTCTCCATCGCCTTCAGCGTTGTCTGCGCGCGCTTGGAACCGGCCTCCGCCAACGGCTCGATCTGGCTCCGGCGGGCCGACATCACGGCGAATTCGGCGCCCACGAAGAAGGCGTTGCCAAGCAGCAGGACCCCGAGCCACACAATTCCTGCCCAGTCGCTCATCGGCCGTTCCCGTCGTTGGTGTCCCCGGCCACGTCATCCGGTGCAACCGGCCGGAAGCAGATGCGGTCGATCCGGCGGCCGTCCATTCGCGTGACGCTCAGTGTTCCGCCGCCCACCGGCACGGTGTCTCCCACCGCGCCGATCCGGCCCAGCATGCTCATGACGTAGCCGCCCACAGTCTCGTAGGCAGCCTCGTCAGGCACTGTCAGTCCCGGGATCTGTTCCGACAGCTCGTCCGGCCGCAGCAGGCCCGGGAAATACCAGTCACCGGAAGCGCTTTGCAGCAGGCCGGGGCGGACCTTGTCATGCTCGTCCGCCACTTCACCGACAATTTCTTCCACAAGATCCTCGAGCGTGGCGATACCGGCGGTTCCTCCGTATTCATCCAGGACGACGGCGAGTTGCAGGTTTCCTTCGCGAAGTTCGGCCAGCAGGGCATCCAGGTGGATGGTCTCCGGAACCCGCAGCACCTCCGTCATAATGGCACCGGCCTCAAGGTTCTGCCGGCGCTCCCACGGAACGGCCACGGCTTTCTTGACATGGACCAGGCCGCGGATATCGTCCGCGGAGTCGCCAATAACCGGGAACCGGGAGTAACCGGTCCGGCGGGCGGCGGCGACAATGTCGGCGACGGGCTGGTCGGCGTCGATCGTCTCCACCCGGATGCGGGGCGTCATCACGTCCGCGGCCGTCCTGGAGGAGAAGTTAAGGGTACGGGCGATGAAGTTGGCCGTCCCGGCGTCGAGCGTTCCCATGGCCGCCGAACGGCGGACCAGCGAGGCAAGCTCTGCCGGGGTGCGTGCGCCCGAGATTTCTTCCTTCGCTTCCAGGCCGAACACGTGGAGCACCCGGTTGGAGAAGCCGTTCAGCAGCACGATGGCAGGCTTGAAAACCGCGGTGAAGACCAGCTGGGGCCGGGCAAGGGCCTTGCCCACCCGGAAGGACAGGGCAATAGCCATGTTCTTGGGAACCAATTCCCCCAGCAGCATTGAGAGCAGGGTGGCGATCACCATGGCCAGGACCAGCGAGATGGAGGCGACGGCGACGTCGGGAAGTCCGACGGCGGCCAGCGGGGCTTCCAGGAGTTGCCCCACTGATGGCTCCATCACGTATCCGGTGAGGAGCGTTGTGAGTGTAATGCCCAGCTGGCAGCTGGAGAGCTGCGTTGACAGGGACTTAAGACAGGCGAGCAGCGGGACCGCGCCCGCGTCGCCGTCGTCCACGGCGCGCTGGACCGTCGGCTGGTCAAGTGCAATGAGGGAAAACTCAACGGCTACGAAGAAGCCGGTACCCGCAATCAGCAGCAGGCCTGCGGCAAGGAAGAGCCATTCCATTCAGCATCCCGCCTGTACTGCGCACGGGCGTGCGGGGTAACCGGGATATCTGCCCGGCGGAGGATGGTCGGCGGAGGCCGAGCCTCTTTCCTGGCGGGCGGCGGCCGAAGGGACCGCCTGCGGGTGATGGGCGCGTGTTCGGGGTTTGCCGGCCCTGCGGGTGGACTGCGCGGCGCAGTGCTTCGCGCTCCGCTGACAGCCCCCAGGCCGGCACCTAGATTTACTGTCCATAAGGACTTCAGTCTACAGGTACGCCTCCAGCCTCCCGGCGCTCCGGGCACGGCCCGGAAGCGCCGTAACGGCATACCCCTAAAACCCCTTGTTCACACGCTTCCGGCCGCCATATTTGGCCGTTCCCGCGTCACTTCATGATTTGGGTCACCCTTATTGGCAGTAAGCACAACATGGTTACTAGACTTGCAAAGGTCTGGGTTCAGAGGACGCAGAGACTGGTTCGAACGTAGTGTTGACGCACCGTGGGGCCGGAGAGAAATCAAACTCATGGAAGAGGCGTATTTCAAGTGCCAGAGCAGCCAAGCCACCGTCTACCAGAGGAATTTGGCGGAAACGAGTGGCTCGTTGACGAACTGTACGAGCAGTACCAGCAGGACAAGAACGCTGTGGATGCCAAGTGGTGGCCGCTGTTTGAATCGTTCGACTCGGGCAGCAGTTCTTCTTCCAACGGAAATTCGCGGCAGGCCACTGCCCATCCTCCTACCCGGGAAATGCCAGTTGTGAACGCGGCTCCTGCGGCTCCGGCACCGTCGCCGGCAGCAGCACCGGCCACTCCCCCGGCCGCGCCGGCTGCCGCACCGGCGCCCGCGCCCGTTAAAAAGGCTCCCGCCACCGTGGCCCGTGACGGCGGCAAGAAGACTGAGTCCGCTTCCGGATCACAGCCGATTCCGGCCCAGCTGCCCAAGAACGTCAAGGCTCCCACCGCCCCTGAAGAAGACGTTGTTTCCGTCCTCCGCGGACCGGCCAAGGCCATAGCCACCAACATGGTCACCAGTCTTGAGGTGCCCACCGCCACCAGCGTCCGGGCCATTCCCGCCAAGCTGCTGATCGACAACCGCGTGGTCATCAACTCCAACCTCGCCCGCGCCCGTGGCGGCAAGGTCTCCTTCACGCACCTCATCGGTTATGCCGTCATCCGGGCGCTGTCCCAGTTCCCCTCGATGAACGTGTACTACGACGAGGTGGACGGCAAGCCTTCAGCAGTCCAGCCGGCCCACGTCAACTTCGGCATCGCCATCGACATGCCCAAGCCGGATGGCACCCGCCTGCTGATGGTTCCGAACATCAAAAAGGCTGAGACCCTCAACTTTGCCGAGTTCTGGCACACCTACGAGGATCTGATCAAGCGCGCCCGCAACGGCAAGCTCACCGCCGAGGACCACCAGGGCACCACGGTTTCGCTGACCAACCCCGGCGGCATCGGCACCGTCCACTCGGTGCCCCGCCTCTCCAAGGGCCAGGCCGCCATCATCGGCGTCGGCGCCCTTGACTACCCTGCCGAGTTCCAGGGTGCCAGCGAGAAGATCATTGCCCACAACGCCATCAGCAAGGTCCTTACCCTTACCTCGACGTACGACCACCGCGTCATCCAGGGTGCCGGCAGCGGTGAGTTCCTCAAGCTTGTCCACCAGCTCCTGCTGGGTGCCCAGAACTTCTACGACGAGATTTTCGAAGCCCTGCGCATCCCCTACGAGCCCGTCCGCTGGAGCGCCGACAAGCAGGTGGACCCGGCCGACGAGATCAACAAGGTTGCCCGTATCCAGCAGCTGATCCACTCCTACCGCGTCCGTGGACACCTGATGGCGGACACCGATCCGCTTGAGTACGTGCAGCGCAAGCACCCCGACCTGGACGTGCTGACCTACGGCCTAACCCTGTGGGACCTGGACCGCGAATGGCCCACCGGCGGCTTCGGCGGCAAGCCGACGCTCAAGTTCCGCGACATCCTGGGCGTCCTGCGCGACGCGTACTGCCGCACCACCGGCATCGAATACATGCACATCCAGGAGCCCGCCGAGCGCAAGTGGTTCCAGGACCAGCTGGAGCACCCCTACTCGAAGCCGAGCCGTGAAGAGCAGCTGCGCATCGTTTCCAAGCTGAACGCTGCCGAGGCTTTCGAAACGTTCCTGCAGACCAAGTTCGTGGGCCAGAAGCGCTTCTCCCTCGAAGGCGGCGAGTCGCTGATTCCGCTGCTGGACGCCATCATGTCGGACGCCGCCGACGACGGCCTGGATGAAGTTGCCATCGGCATGGCCCACCGCGGCCGCCTGAACGTCCTCACCAACATTGCCGGCAAGACCTACGCACAGGTGTTCCGCGAGTTTGAGGGCACCCAGGATCCCCGCTCGGTCCAGGGTTCCGGTGACGTCAAGTACCACCTGGGCACCGAAGGCACGTTCACCTCGGATACCGGCAAGGAGACCAAGGTCTACCTGGCCGCCAACCCGTCCCACCTCGAGGCCGTGGACCCCGTGCTTGAGGGCATCGTCCGGGCCAAGCAGGACCGGCTGGACCAGGGTGAGTCCTTCCCCGTGCTGCCCATCGTGGTGCACGGCGACGCCGCCTTCGCCGGCCAGGGCGTGGTTGCCGAAACCCTCAACCTGTCCCAGCTGCGCGGCTACCGCACCGGTGGAACCATCCACATCGTGGTCAACAACCAGGTGGGCTTCACTACCGCCCCGTCCTCCTCGCGCTCGTCCACGTACTCCACCGACGTCGCGAAGATGATCCAGGCGCCAGTGTTCCACGTGAACGGTGACGATCCCGAGGCTGTGGTCCGCATCGGCCAGCTCGCCTATGAGTTCCGGCAGCGCTTCCACAAGGACGTTGTCATCGACATGGTGTGCTACCGCCGCCGCGGGCACAACGAGGGCGACGACCCCTCGATGACCCAGCCGCTGATGTACAACCTGATTGAGGCCAAGCGCTCCGTCCGCAAGCTGTACACCGAGTCGCTGATCGGCCGTGGCGACATCACCGAGGAAGAAGCAGAGCAGCTGCTCCGCGACTACCAGGAGCGGCTGGAGCGCGTCTTCGCGGAGACCCACGCAGCCCAGACCTCCCCGATCCCGATCGTGACGGCCGATTCCGCTGCTGTCTCCGATATCGAGCGGCCCATTGCCCAGCAGTCCGACGCCGATGCCAACACGCCGGTAGCCACGGCAATTTCGGCGGACACCCTGGCCCGCATCGGCAAGGCCCACATCGAGATCCCAGAGGGCTTCACGGTCCATGCCAAGCTCAAGCAGCTGCTCGAAAAGCGTGAGCAGATGTCCCGCGAAGGCGGCATCGACTGGGGCTTCGGCGAGATCGCGGCGTTTGGCTCCCTGATCATGGAAGGCGTGCCCGTGCGCCTCGCCGGCCAGGACTCCCGCCGCGGCACCTTCGTCCAGCGGCACGCCGTGTTCCACGACCGCGCCAATGGCCAGGAATGGCTCCCCCTGGGCAACCTCTCGGACAACCAGGCCAAGCTGTGGATCTACGATTCCCTGCTGTCCGAATACGCGGCCATGGGCTTCGAGTACGGCTACTCGGTGGAGCGGCCGGACGCGTTGGTCCTCTGGGAGGCCCAGTTCGGCGACTTCGTGAACGGCGCCCAGACCATCATCGACGAGTTCATCTCCTCTGCCGAGCAGAAGTGGGGCCAGCGGTCCTCGCTGGTACTGATGCTTCCGCACGGCTACGAAGGCCAGGGCCCCGACCACTCCTCCGCCAGGATTGAGCGGTTCCTGCAGCTGTGTGCCGAAGAGAACATGGTCGTGGCCAACCCCACCACGGCCGCTTCGCACTTCCACCTGCTGCGCCGGCAGGCGTACAGCCGGCCGCGGAAGCCGCTGATCATCTTCACGCCCAAGCAGCTCCTGCGCCTGAAGGCTGCCGCGTCGTCCGTCGAGGACTTCACCAGCGGCACCTTCCGCCCGGTCATTGGTGAGCATGAGCAGCTGGCCGCGGACGCCGTCGAGCGCGTCCTGCTGGTCTCCGGCCGCCTGTACTACGATCTGCTCTCCACCCGGCAGAAGACCGGCGACAAGACCACGGCCATCGTGCGCGTCGAGCAGCTCTACCCGCTGCCGCACGCCGAGATCGCGGCTGAGCTTGCCAAGTACCCGAACGCCGAGGTTGTCTGGGCCCAGGACGAGCCCGCCAACCAGGGTCCGTGGCCGTTCATCGGCCTGAACCTGCCGGACGCCTTGGACCGCCGGATCCGCCTGGTCTCGCGTCCTGCGTCTGCCTCCACGGCCGCCGGCTCCATGAAGCGGCACGCCGCGGAGCAGGACGTGCTCCTGAAGCAGGCATTTGCACGCAAGTAAGCACTGAGGCTGCCCGGCCGGACGTCGAAATCCCAGACTCCGGCCGGGCAGTTCTGTTTAATGGATGGACAGCGCCGCCCCCTTGCACCAACGGTGGCAGCGGCCAGGGAACGACGTAAAGAGGATCGTGTGGAAGACAGGAAGCTGCGCATTGCGGCTGTAGGAGATGAACTGCTGGCCGGACTCGGAGATCCCCGGGCGCTCGGCTGGCTGGGCCGTGTCCTGGCCCGCACTCCCCAGGACGGCTTGCTCCTGGAAAGCTACGCCCTCCCCTGCCCGCAGGAAGGCACCGAGGGCCTGGCCGCCCGGTGGCTGGAGGAGGCCGGACGGAGGTTCAGCAGCCACACCGAGAACCGCCTGGTGATTGGCCTCTCCGGCCGCGACATCGAATTCGGCCTCTCCACCGCGCGCAGCAGGCTGAACCTGGCGAACATCCTGGACTCGGCCTCGCAGAACCGGATCGAAGTGTTCGTCGTGGGTCCGCCGCCCACCCTCGATCCTGCCCAGAACCGCCGGCTGGACGAGCTGAACACGGCATTCGCGGACGTCACCACGCGGCGCAAGCACCTCTACGTTGATACCTTCTCCCCGCTCCTGAACCACGAGCAGTGGCGGCAGGACCTGGCTGCCAACGCCGGAACGCCCGGCCAGGCAGGGTATGGCCTCATGGCGTGGCTGGTGTTGCACCGCGGCTGGTTCCAGTGGCTGGGAATGGACGCCCCCGCCTAGCAGTTCGCGATATATCTTGACGTGCTCCACAGCCAGAGGTAGCGTGATCTGTACACGATATATCGCCTTCGGAGGTTCCCATGTCTGAGCAGAACTGGTCCGTCAGCAGCCCGCAGACCATCGATGTGGACGGCGTGACGTCCCTGAAGCTGGGCATGGTCCAAGGCAGGTTCGATGTTGTGGTCCACCAGGAGCCCGTCACCCGGATCGAAATATCCGACGTCCACGGTGATCCAGTCGAGGTGTCCGTCAACCACGGCCGCCTTGAAGTGCGCCACCAGCTGCACGGCCCCCAGGGCTGGTTCAAGAATCTGATGGGAGCAGTCAGCCACAACAGCGAAAATTCCGCAGTGATCAGCATCGCCGTTCCCGGGAACGTGGAGGTCGAGGCCGGCATCGTCAGCGGCGACGGCCTGGTGTCCGGAGTATCCGGGCACACCCGGCTCAACACGGTATCCGGATCGGTCATGGCGGACGGCACAGTCGGGGAACTCCACGTCAACACCGTCAGCGGCGAAGTGACTGCCCGCCACCATACCGGCGTCCTGACCGCAAAGAGTGTTTCCGGCGAAGTGACGGCGTCCGGCCACTTCACGAACATTCGCGCCAACACCGTCAGCGGTGACCTGACCTTCGACCTGCACGGCTTCGCCAACGACTTCGTGGCCAACTCAGTCTCCGGCGACGTCACCATCCGGTTGCCCCACGACGTCGGTGTGGACATTGTTGCCAAGTCTGCCAGCGGCGCCGTGGTCATCGGCAACCGGCACTACACGTCCGTGGGCGGGAAGGTTGAGACCATTGCAGGACCGGACGAGCAGTTGATGCTGGTCCGGACAAACTCGGTTTCCGGGAAGACCTCCATCTTCCACAGCTCGAATGCCGGAAATGCGGAAACGGGGCACTGATGCCCCCGGTATTCGCGCACGGTGCACTGCGCCTCTACCTGCTTGCACTCCTCGAATCCGGCCCTAAACACGGCTACGAACTCATCAAGGCCCTGAAGGACCGGTTTGGCGGGACGTATTCCCCCAGTGCCGGCACCATCTATCCCCGTTTGGGAAAGCTGGAGGAAGAGGGCCTGGTGGCCACGGAATCGGCCGGCCGCCGCACCAACTACCACATCACCGCTGCAGGACTCGCGGAGCTGAACCGGCGGAGGGACGAGCTGGCCGGGGTGGAGAACGACATCTCGGCCTCAGTGCGGAGGCTGGCCGACGGCCTGCGGGAGGACATCCGCAGCAACATGCGCGGCCTCAGGGCGGACCTGGCGGCCACGGCCGAGGCGGCCCGCACAGCCGCCCACGCAACGGACTTCCGGGTTCCCGGCGGCAGGGTGCCGCCGGAAGGATCACGGTCCCTGAAGGAGGCCGAGCTGATGCTCCAGGAGTTCCGGGACGATCTCCGCACCGAACTCCGGCTGCACGCCCGGAGCCAGCCCCTGGGCCCTGTCACCCTGGAGACCATGCGCACAGTGCTGGAGCAGGCCCGCATCG
This sequence comes from Arthrobacter sp. Y3221087, assembly GCF_059089905.1. Taxonomy (NCBI): domain Bacteria; kingdom Bacillati; phylum Actinomycetota; class Actinomycetes; order Micrococcales; family Micrococcaceae; genus Arthrobacter; species Arthrobacter sp. Y3221087. Next base: position 1,357,496 of record NZ_JBNHFE010000001.1, on the reverse strand, counting down.
CCGTCCGGAACTCGCTGAAGCCGTAGGCGCCGGCAGGCAGCGCCGAATCGCAGGTCATGCGGGCGCTCCCGGTTCGCGGGCGCACTGATGTTGTGGGAGACTTGAGGGCAGCTCTTTTGAGTACCGACAGTAAGGAGGCCAGCTATGAGCAAGCGTGCACGCAAGCGTCGTGACCGTAAGCGTGGCGGCGCGAACCACGGGAAGCGCCCCAACACCTAGGCAAATGCCAGGGACTACGGTTCAAGCAAAGGACCCCGGAAGCCAATCGGCTTCCGGGGTCCTTTGTTTCTACTGCAGCTGTCCGGGCGTGCGTATGGGCCCTATGCCTCCACCGTGCGGATGGAGTGGATCCGGTCCAGGATGGCGTTCTTCAGGTTGTCCGGTGCAGCTTCGGTGCAGGAGCGTTTGACCATGTTCCGGATGACGCACTCGAGGTCGTACTGCTCCGTGCACTCCGGGCAGTCATCCAGGTGGTTCTTGATCTCCGTGATGTCTTCACGGGTCAACGCACCATCGAGGTATTCGTAGATGCGTTGCATCCGGGTGTCGTCGCAATCGCCCAATCCCTGGCAGTCGCTCATTTCCTGCTCTCCTGTTGTGTGCTTGCAGCCGTGTCCTGTGCATCCGCGGCCGATTTGAATCCGCGCTCGGCGGCGTATTCCGCCAGCATGTCCCGCAACATTCGCCGGCCGCGGTGGAGCCGGGACATCACCGTGCCGATGGGCGTGTTCATGATGTCTGAGATTTCCTTGTACGCGAAGCCTTCGACGTCCGCGAAGTACACCGCAAGGCGGAATTCTTCCGGAATGTCCTGGAGCGCGCGCTTGACGTCGGAATCCGGGAGGTGGTCCAGCGCCTCTGCCTCAGCGGAACGGAGCCCGCTGGAGGTGTGTGATTCGGCCCGCGCCAACTGCCAGTCCTCGATCGTGTCCGAATTGGACTGGAGCGGTTCGCGCTGCCGCTTGCGGTACAGGTTGATGTACGTATTGGTCAGGATGCGGTACAACCACGCCTTGAGGTTGGTTCCCGGCTTGTACTGATGGAATGCCGAAAAGGCCTTCGTATAGGCCTCCTGGACGAGGTCTTCGGCATCCGAGGGATTCCGGGCCATCCGCATCGCCGCCGAATACAGCTGGTCCACGTACTGCATGGCATCACGCTCGAAGCGGACGCGCCGCTGTTCAGGGGTTTCCGTCGAGACGTCCACCAGCGTTTCCGTGGTGTCGGCCCCTGGTTCGGGGGCACCAGCCGATGCGGAGACGGGCGCCGCACCGGGCGTGCCCTTCACGTCGCTGTTCGAAGCCTCATACATGGCCGAGACGGCCGGATCCAGGGTGCTCATTGCCTTCAAGTCTACTGTCAGGCTCCGCGCGCGCGGCGAGCCATACCCGGAGGCATCCTCATCCACCAGGCCAACAGCCAACGGGCCCACTGCTTCCACTCCGTCCAACACCTGCCTCAAGGCCCAGCTCCGCTCTGTATGTCGTGGAACATCAATTTCATGATTCGAATAGCGGCCGCCCTTGCCGACCCGCCTTTGCCATAACCCCCGGTCGCAGGCAAATATTCCCCAAAAGTGCAAGACTAGAACGGACTCCCCGCCGAAGACGCGGTTCGTCCATCCAGGAGGAAATCCATGCCCTTTGTACGCACGCTCGCCCGCCCCATGCTGGCCTCCAGCTTTGTCCTTGCCGGAGTGGATAAGCTCAAGAACACCGACGACACGGCGCAGCAGCTCTCCCCCCTGCTCCGCAAGGCTGCGGCGTCCCTGCCGTTCCAGGCGGACGAGAAAATGCTGGCCCGTGTGATCGGCGGGACCCAGGTGGGCGCCGGCGTACTCTTCGGGCTGGGCAAGTTCTCCAGGCTCTCGGCCACCCTGCTCACCGTCATCTCCCTGCTGAATACCTTCGTGGAGTGGCGCAGCGCGGACATCAGCAGCAAGGAGGGCCGCGAAACGCGCCGCAACCAGCTGCTGAAGAACCTGTCCCTAAGCGGCGGGGCACTGCTCGCCTCCGTGGACACGGCCGGCAAGCCGGGCCTGGCCTGGCGCGCCGAGCACCTGGCGGCCGATGCCCGCAAGGGTGCCTCGCACCTCGCCTCGGACGCCCGGAGGACCACCAACAAGAAGCTGGCCAAGGCGGACAAAGCCGTCCGGCGCGCCGTTGAACAGGCCACGGGGGCATAAGCACGAATGACCGCTGCAGCCGCCACCCGGGACGATTCCGGAGCTCCTGTCCCCCACTGGCCCGCACCGTTCGCTTCGCGGCCCGTTAACGCCACTCTCACGGTTCCCGGTTCGAAGTCCCTGACCAACAGGTACCTCGTCCTCGCCGCGCTGGCCGACGGACCGTCACGCCTGCGTGCACCCCTGCACTCCCGCGACTCCGCCCTGATGGTCGAGGCGCTCCGCCAGCTCGGTGCCACCATCACGGAAGTGCCGGGCGATGGCGCGTTCGGGCCGGACCTCGAAGTGGTCCCGCTGGGGCAGGATGCGGCGCAGCCGCTCACCAGGATTGACTGCGGCCTCGCCGGCACGGTCATGCGTTTCGTTCCGCCGCTCGCGGCGCTGCGCAACGGTGCCAGCGTGTTCGACGGCGACCCGCACGCTCGCAAGCGTCCGATGGGGACCATTATCGAGGCGCTGAGGGCGCTGGGGGTTGCGGTATCCGCTGAGGATGGGGGCACGCCGTCGTCGCTTCCGTTCGTGGTGGAAGGCAGCGGGGAGGTCCGCGGCGGGCACCTGGTGATCGATGCCAGCGCGTCCTCCCAGTTCGTCTCCGCGCTGCTGCTGGTGGGGGCGCGGTTCACCGAGGGCCTGCATCTTGAGCACGTGGGCAAACCAGTGCCCAGCCTGGACCACATCAACATGACAGTTGCGGTCCTCCGCGGCGCCGGGGTCCAGGTGGATGACTCGGTGCCCAACCACTGGGTTGTCTCACCTGGCCCCATCCGCGCTTTCGACCAGCGGATCGAGCAGGACCTGTCCAACGCCGGCCCCTTCCTCGCGGCGGCGCTGGCTTCAGGCGGGACCGTCCGGATTCCCGGCTGGCCGGAGCAGACGCAGCAGGTGGGTGACCTGTGGCGCAGCATCCTCACCGAGATGGGCGCGACAGTGACACTTGAGGACGGCGTCCTCACGGTCACGGGCGGCCCCGAAATCAAGGGTGCCCACTTCGCCGACACCAGCGAACTGGCACCTACGGTAGCGGCCCTGTGCGCCCTTGCGTCGGGGCCGTCCCGGCTCACCGGGATAGCCCACCTGCGCGGGCATGAAACGGACCGGCTCGCCGCGCTGGTTACGGAAATAAACCGCCTGGGCGGCGACGCCGAGGAAACCAGCGACGGCCTAGTGATCCGCCCTGCCCCGCTGCACGCCGGCGTCGTGCATAGCTACGCCGACCACCGCATGGCCACTGCAGGGGCAATCCTGGGCCTCGCGGTGGAAGGAGTGCAGGTGGAGGACATCGCCACCACGGCAAAGACCATGCCCGACTTTCCCCGGCTCTGGGCGGACATGCTCGCCCAGGGCGGTGCCCCGCAGCAGGAGGCCCGCACCGGGGCGGAAGGTTAGCGGTGGCAAGGCGTACTGATTCCTGGGACGAATCGGATGTCCGGATCCGGCCCAACAAGAAGGGGTCCAGGCCCCGCACCAAGGACCGCCCCAGCCACGACGACGCCGTGACCGGGCGGATCATCACCGTTGACCGGGGGCGGTACACCGCCGTGGTGGGCGAGGACTCCGCTGACGAGCGTACAGTTATCGCCGCCCGGGCCCGCGAACTCCGCCGCTCCCCCGTTGTGGCGGGCGACTTCGTTTCCCTCGTGGGGGACGTTTCCGGCGACCCTCATACCCTGGCCCGGCTGGTCAGGATCCAGGACCGGAAGACGCTCCTGCGGCGCAGCGCTGACGATACTGACCCAGTGGAGCGGGCCGTGGTGGCCAACGCCGACCAGCTGGTGATCGTGGTGGCCGCCGCCAACCCGGAACCCCGCACAGGCTTCATCGACCGCGCGCTCGTCGCGGCCTACGACGCCGGCATCGACCCGATCCTGCTGGTCACCAAGGCGGACGTCAAGGATCCGGCGGAGCTCCTGTCCAACTACACTCACCTCGACCTTCCCGTGATCATCAGCCGGACCGCCGATCTTGCGGCGTCCGGCATCGATGCCCGCTCGGACGACGGCCTGTCCGCCCGGCTGGACAGCGCCGCTGTTGCCGCGCTGCGGTCCTACCTGGACGGCAAGGTCACCGTCATGCTGGGACACTCCGGCGTCGGCAAGTCAACAATGGTCAACGCGCTCACGGGAGCCGAACGTGCCACCGGCGGCGTCAACGCGGTCACCGGCAGGGGCCGGCACACGTCATCGTCAGCACTGGCCCTGCGGCTGGTTGACGCACCGCCGGGCAGCTGGATCATCGACACCCCCGGCATCCGCTCCTTTGGCCTGGCGCATGTGGACCCGGACCGGATCCTGCGGTCCTTCCCGGACCTCTCCCCCGGCACCGACGCCTGCGAACGCGGCTGCAAGCACACGGCAACTGCCGTTAACTGCGGCCTGGATGCTTGGGTGGCGGAAGGTCACGCGGGCCCGACCGGAGAGGCTCGGCTGGCGTCCTTGCGCCGGTTGCTCGGAGCGGATCCACGGGAGGAAGCTCAGGAGGCAAAGGAGCTCGGCAGCGTCAACTGACAAAGCCGATCTCCCAGCAGAACAGCCTGCAGACGGTAGTTTGGAACCATGATCCAACCCGCTTCGAGCTACAACGATGACCTGCGCCTGGCCCATGTCCTGGCCGACTCCGTGGACGACCAGACCATGAGCCGCTTCAAGGCACTGGACCTCCATGTGGAGACCAAGCCCGACCTGACGCCGGTCACCGACGCGGACAAGGCCGCCGAGGAAGCCATCCGCGGCCAGCTCTCCCGCTCCCGCCCGCGGGACGCAGTGCTCGGTGAGGAGTTCGGCAGTACCGGCCACGGTTCGCGCCGCTGGATCATCGACCCCATCGACGGAACCAAGAACTTCGTCCGTGGCGTCCCCGTGTGGGCCACCCTGATCGCCCTCGTGGACGAGGGCGAGCCGGTTGTCGGCGTCGTGAGCGCCCCCGCCCTGGGCAAGCGCTGGTGGGCCGCCAAGGGCATGGGCGCCTACATGGGGCGTTCGCTTGCCGCAGCCACCCGGCTCCGGGTCTCCAACGTTTCCAGCCTGTCCGACGCCTCGCTGTCCTATTCAAGCCTCTCCGGGTGGAAGGAACGGGGAAACCTGGACGAGTTCCTGGGCCTTACCGAATCGGTATGGCGGACCCGCGCCTACGGTGATTTCTGGTCCTACTGCATGGTGGCCGAGGGCTCGGTGGACATCGCGTGCGAGCCGGAACTGAACCTTTACGACATGGCGGCCCTGGTGCCGATCGTAGTGGAGGCCGGCGGACGCTTCACCTCTTTGGAGGGTGAGGACGGCCCGTTCGGCGGTAACGCCCTGGCCACCAATTCGATCCTGCACTCCGAAGTGCTGCAGCGGCTGAACCCGGGCCTGGACGACCTACTCTGAAGCCCCCTGCAACCGAACAAAAGACGGCGGATACCTCCAGAAGGAGGTGTCCGCCGTCGTCTTCTTCGCCGAAAAGCCTGTTTTCCATTCCCACGTAACAAAGGCCTTAACAATTGCGCCGGCTTCAATCCTGGCCGCCCCATGTTCTACGCTCTTAACCAGGTCACGAGTGCCAGCGCAAAACCCCGGTTTGCTGGCCGGCAACCCTCCATTCGCGGTGGGGTGCCCCGGGTGACGACCAGGCCGGTCCGGAGCGGATGCGGCAAGCGCGGATTCCCTTGCTAGCGGAGTCCTGTTTTGAAGTGAGGTCTCTGTGACAACAGCCACCGTCTCCCCCAACGCCGCCATCACCGCTGATTCCGTGTTTGACGAACGCCAGTCACTGGCCGGCCGGCCGCTCGCCGCCGTCACCGGCGCGGAAATCCAGGCACCGCTGATTTCCGGCGGCCACATCCGCTACGCCAACCTTGACTATGGCGCCTCCGCCCCCGCCCTCTCGGTGGTGTCCGCCTACCTCAACGAGATCCTGCCTTTCTATGCGAGTGTCCACCGCGGTGCCGGCTACGCGTCCCAAATCAGCACCTCGGTCTACGAAAACGCCCGCAGCATCGTCCGCGACTTTGTGGGCGGCCGCCCGAACGACTCCGTCATCTTCACGCGGAACACCACGGACTCGCTCAACCTGCTGGCCGGCTGCCTGCCCCTCAACGACGGCCAGTCCGCCGGCGACGTCCTGTACCTGGACATTGAGCACCACGCCAACCTGCTGCCGTGGCAGGGCGTTCCCCACCGCAGCATTGTTGCCGCCGACACCATCGCGGGAACCATCGACGCCGTCCGCGCCGAGCTGGAACAGGGCGGCGTCAGCCTGCTGGCCATCACCGGCGCCTCCAACGTCACCGGCGAAATCCTCCCGGTCCGCGCCCTTGCCGCCCTGGCCCACCAGCACGGGGCCCGCATTGTGGTGGACGCGGCCCAGCTGGCGCCGCACCGCCGCATCAACATCAGCGCGGACGACGTCGATTACGTCGCCTTCTCCGGCCACAAGCTGTACGCGCCCTTCGGCGCAGGCGTCCTGGTGGGTCGGCCGGACTGGCTCGACGCCGGAACCCCGCACCTCGCCGGCGGCGGCGCGGTCAAGGAGGCCAGGCTCGACGGCGTCAGCTGGGCCTCCGGCCCGGCCCGGCACGAGGGCGGCTCCCCCAACGTCCTGGGTGCCGCCACCCTGGCCAAGGCCACCCAGGTCATCGCGGGCCTGGACCAGGAACGCTGGCACGCCCACGAATCCGCCATCCGTTCCTTCCTGGTGGAGGGCCTCCAGGAGATCGACGGCGTCACGGTGCACCAGATCTTCAAGGACACCAACCCGGACACCGATACCATCGGCGTGGTCAACTTCTCGGTTGAGGGCTACGACGCCGGCCTCGTGGCTGCTTACCTGTCGGCCGAGCACGGCGTGGGCCTGCGTGACGGACGCTTCTGCGCACATCCCCTGCTGAAGCGGCTGGGCCTGCCTTCGGGTTCGCTCCGCGCCAGCTTCGGCGTCGGTTCCCGGCTGGAGGATGCCCAGCGGCTCCTGGCCGGCATCGCCAAGCTGCGCCGCGACGGGCTCGGCTGGGACTACGTGGTGGACGCAGGGCGGTGGGTTCCCGCCAATGACACCCGCACCTACCCGCACTGGGCCCCGAACACGCCGGGCACCGCCGGCGCTGCTCCCTGCACCGACGACTGACCCATCCGGCAGATGCGGTAAATTCGGAAGGTACCGCAGGGCATTGACTGAAGGAGGCCGCACGTGGTTCGGGGTGGCCCAAAGCTGGATCACGGGCGGCGCCGGGAGCTGGGCAAGAGCTTCCAGCAGGGCGGCAGGCACTACCAGCGGGTCCGGCCCGGTTATCCCGCTGACTCTGCCGATTGGCTCATCCCCGCGGGCGCCAGGGATGCGCTTGACGCCGGGGCAGGGACCGGCAAGTTTACTGAACTCCTGTTGGAACGCGGACTGGCCGTCACCGCCGTCGACCCCTCCGCCGACATGCTGGACCAGCTGAAGGCACACTATCCCGGCGCCACCGCGGTCCTGGGAACCGCTGAGGCCACCGCCCTGCCGTCGTCCGCCTTCGACGTCGTCACCGTTGCCCAGGCCTGGCACTGGTGCGATCCCCTCGCCGCGAGCACCGAACTGGCACGCGTCCTGCGTCCGCACGGCACACTCGGGCTTGTCTGGAACCAACTGGACACCACCGTCCCCTGGGTGCACCGGCTCTCACGGATCATGCACGCCGGGGACGTCTACAAGCCCGGCCACCGGCCGGTGATGGGCCCGGAATTCGGCAAGCTGGAAAGCCACGTGACGCACTGGCAGGACACCGTCAGCACCGAGGACCTGATCGATCTGACCAAATCGCGCAGCTATTACCTCCGGGCAGGTGATGCCACCCGGGCCAAGGTCCTCGCCAACCTTGACTGGTACCTGCATGAGCACCTGGGACATGCCCCGGACGAGGACATCGGGCTGCCGTACCTGACGTTGTCGTGGCGGGCCGTCAAAGTATGAGCGGTCCCGCCGCGCTCCCTGGCCACCCGGTAGGCTTGGTTCTGTGAAGACCAGCGCGCCCTCCTCCTCCATCGAGGACTACGTCAAGGTCATCTACTCTTTCACCGAATGGCAGGACAAGCCCATCACGTCCTCGCAGCTGGCCCAAAGGCTGGGCGTGGCCAATTCGTCGGTGTCGGAAATGGTCCGCAAGCTCAAGGACCAGGGCCTTGTTGACCACAAGCCGTACAGCGCCATTACCCTTACGGACGCGGGACTGCGGCTTGCCTTGTCCATGGTGCGGCGCCACCGGCTGATCGAAACCTACCTGGTCCAGCAGCTTGGATACAGCTGGGATGAGGTCCACGACGAGGCCGAACTGCTCGAGCACGCAGTGTCAGACACTTTCATTGAGCGCGTCGCCGCGAAGCTCGGCGATCCCAGCCGGGACCCGCACGGGGATCCTATTCCCACGGCGGACGGCAAGGTGCTGATGCCCAGGGCGCATCTGATGGGCGAGCTGGATAAGGGCCACACCGGCAGGATCACGCGGATCAGCGACGATAACCCGGACCTGCTCCGCTATCTGTCCGCCGAGGAGATCGACCTTGACGCCGAGGTAGAGGTGGTGGGACGCCGGCCGTTCGGCGGTGCCCTGATGGTGCGGATCCGGAACTCCGGGCGGACCAGGGATTATGACCTGGCGGACGAGATCACCTCAGCCCTCTGGGTCCACAGCGACCATCCCCATCCAGGCTGCCTGCTGGGAGACAGCTGACGTGGGACCGGCGCCCGTCTGGCGGGCATGGCTGGCTGTTGCCGTCGGCGGCCTGGTTGGCAGCGAACTCCGGTACGGCCTGACGCTGGCGTTCCCCGAGCAGTCCGCGTCGGTGCCGTGGGCAACACTGTGCATCAACGTTGCCGGCAGCTTTGTCCTGGCCGCGCTGACCACTGCCTGGATGGCCCGGCCGCGGACTGCGTTCTGGCTTCGCGCCGGACTGGGACCCGGACTGCTTGGCTCCTTCACCACGTTCTCCGCCGTGGTGTTCGCCGTAGACCAGCTGGCCCGGGCGGGCCAACACCCGGTGTGGATCGCCTATCTGGCAGTGTCGCTGCTTCTGGGCCTGGCTGCCGCAGGAGCGGGGTGGCGGCTGGGCAAGCGGCTCAGCCTACAACCAGTGGACGCTGTTCCCGGCGGCCGGCAATGATCGGCGCCGTCCTGGTGGGCGTCTTCGGCGTGATAGGGGCACTCCTGCGCTTTGCCGTGGACAGCTGGTTCGCACACCACAGCTCCACCCGCAGCATCCGGACCGGCAGCGGAAACCAAAAACTGCACTGGCCGTGGGCCACGTTGCTGGTGAATGTGGCGGGGTGCTTCATCATCGGGTTGTCCCACGGAGCGGCACCGGGGCTTGGCCTGGGTCCTGAATGGGAGGCCGGGCTGTCCGCCGGCCTGGCGGGCGGGTTGACCACCTTCAGTTCCTGGACCACGGCCACCGTACGGCTCTTCGCGGAGTCGCGCGCCGGCGCGGCAGCCCTCAATATCGCCGGTAACCTGGTGCTCGGATTTGCCGCGGCTGCTGCCGGCATTGCGCTGACTGCCTAGTCGTGCAGCCCGCTTGGGCGCCCGGCCCCACCGGGGCTCGGTCCTGATTTGGATGGCTCCCGTATGGTGGACTGTGATGATTAGCAGACGTGACGCGGCAATTGCCCTGGATGTGCCGCTGGAAATGGCCCAGCGCCATGGCCTTCCCAAATGGATGACAGAGGCCGAACTGGGTGCGATCCTGGATAACCCGCCGCCTTGGCTGGTCCAGTCCCGCGCCAACCGGACAGGCAAGCGGCCGGTGTGGGTCCACCTTGAGTGTGCAGTCTGCGGCTACGAGGAGGCGGCGCGTCCCAAGAAATGGTGGCCGGACTTCACGTACGTTGTCTGCCATCATCATTCACCCGCGAACGTGCCGCCTGCCGCTCCTGGGTTCGTCCGGAGCGAGTTCGACGGCGTCGGGACGCGTTTCGTGGGCATCGCCGACGTGGCGGCGCCGGATACGGGGCGCTGACGCGGGACCTGTCTCCGGCTCAGTTGCCGTTGCTGGTCATTTCGTCCGGCACGGCCACCAGATGGCTCTCGGCACCGTCCCGCAGTACCGCGAGATCCAGCGGCTGGCCGATCGCGTCGGCAAAGAGCAGCCGCTGCAGGCTTTCGGCATTGCTGACGGGCCGGCCGCCCGCCGTAAGGAGGATGTCTCCCGCTGCCAGGCCCGCCCTGTCAGCCGGTGAGCCGGGCAGCACCTCCACGATCCGCAGCCCTTCCCGCTGGCCCGTCCTGATCACTGTGCTGGGGTTCAGCCGGATGGGAGTGCTGACCAGGCCCAGGTAGGCGCGCCGGACCCGCCCGTCGGAAAGCAGAGCGGAGATGATCCGCCGCGTGGTCGCGTTGATCGGAACCGCCAACCCCAGCCCTGCGCCCGCCACTGCCGTATTGATGCCCACAATCCTGCTGTGGGTATCGGCGAGGGCACCGCCCGAGTTACCGGGGTTCAGTGCCGCGTCCGTCTGGATGACATCCTCGATGACCCTGCGGTTATTACCCGACCACACCGGAATGGCACGGCCGAGGCCGCTCACGACCCCCGCCGTGACAGAGCCCGCAAGGCCCAGCGGGTTTCCCACCGCCACAACAAGTTGTCCCACGCGCAGGGTTTCCGCGGCCCCGAATTCAGCGGGCGGAACCTTCGGACGCCTGCCATGGACCACGGCGAGATCGGACAAGGGATCGCTGCCCACCAGTTCAAGCTCCATCCGGCTGCCGTCAGCAAAGACCGCATGGCCCCTCTCCGTCCCGGCCACCACGTGGGAGTTGGTCAGGAGATAGCCGTCCTGAGTAAAGAGGACTGCGGATCCGGCCCCCATGCGCATCCTGCCGTTGCGCCGCCGTGCCGTCATCTCAATCGCCGCCACGTGTGGGGTGACGGCCGCCGCAACGCGCATGACTGTCTGTGAATATGAATCCAGCACCTCGCCGTCGTCGGCGAAGACCGGTTCCCGCGCCTGGTCCACGGCGCACCTCCTGGTTGTGCCCGCCCGGACCTCCAATGCCTAACCCGGGCCTTACCGATCACAACGAGCGGCGGCGGCCTCCTAGTCCCGTGCAGGCTACGCCGTGGGTGAACGGGCAGCGGCCATAGCCCAGGCAACGAAAAACACCCCGGTCCGAGGACTGGGGTGTCAGGGCGCCCCCACTGGCGTCCTACGCGAAAGGGTACTAAAAAAGCCCCGGAAATCCGGGGCTTTTTTGGTGGAGATGGGGGGAATTGAACCCCCGTCCGATGTCGTGTTGTCAGGGCTTCTCCGGGCGCAGTTTGCGTCGGATTTTCTCGGCCCCAGCCATGCTGCAAACAGCTGGCTGATCCGGGCCCAGTCATCTAAGAGTCCCGTTTACTCCGATGACGGGAGCAAACAGCAGTGGCTATCTAAATGACGCCAGGAACCGGGGCGATAGCACCCCCGGGCTGACGGACTGTCTTACTGCTTAGGCAGCAAGAGCGAAGTCAGTGCGCGTTTGTTTGGCACTTATTGTTTTGCAGAAAGCGTTAACGAGATAATTCTGCATCCTCGGCCCGCTTCACCTGTCGCGACAAACACCGTCGAAACCGATCATCCCCATATTTTGTTACCAAACCGGCGGGCATACCCACCGGACTATCTATAGTAACGCACGTTCTCCGGGATTCATTCCTACTTGCGCCGGTTGCGTTCCCGCATTTCCCGCTGCGCCTCCCGGTTGTCCTGCTGTTCGCGCAGCGTCTGGCGCTTGTCATACTCACGCTTGCCCCGCGCCACACCGATCTCCACCTTGGCGCGGCCGTCCACGAAATACAGCTGCAGCGGCACAATGGTGTAGCCCGATTCGCGCACCTTGTGGGAGATCTTGATGAGCTCCTCGCGGTGCAGCAGCAGCTTCCGGCGCCGCCGTGCGGCATGGTTGGTCCAGCTGCCCTGGTTGTATTCGGGGATGTGGATGGCTTCCATCCACAGCTCGTCGTTGTAGAACGTGCAGAAACCATCCACCATCGAAGCGTGTCCTTCGCGCAGGGACTTCACTTCAGTTCCCATGAGCGCGATGCCAGCCTCGTAGGTGTCCAGCACGTGGTAGTCATGCCGGGCCTTCCGGTTTGTGGCCACCACTTTACGGCCACTTTCTTTAGGCACGGGAAAGCTCCTCAGTTTTCAGGTCCGATGTCCTCCGGGCCGGTCCGGCGCGGAGTCATACCAGTTTACGGCAGGGCCGCGATGCGGCTACAGCAGTCCCATTGGGTCGACGGCGGAGCCGTTAAGCCAGGTTTCAAAGTGGGAGTGGCAGCCGGTTGAGTTGCCGGTGTTGCCGGAGTAGGCAATCAGTTGTCCCTGGGAAACCCGCTGGCCGTTCGACACCACAATGCTTGCGTTGTGGTAGTAGATGGTGTTCAGGGTGTTGCCCTCCACCAATCCATGGGAGATCTTCACCCGCCATCCACCGCCGTCCGCGGAGCTCCAGCCCGAGCCGAAGACTTCGCCTGCCGCTGCGGCATAAACCGGCGTACCGCAGGCCGCACCGAAGTCGATACCGGTATGCAGGTAGCCGCCCTGGCCATAGAAGTCGATGGTTCCGGGAGGCGTCGCCCGCCAGCCGAAGCCGGAGGTGATGGGAACACCACCGTTAAAGGGGTGGCGTAGTCCGAATGCCGACGGCGATCCCACCGGCGGCATGAACGACTGCACCGGCGGGGGCGGCGGGGGCGCCTGCCCCTTGGCTGCAGCTGCCGCCGCAGCAGCAGCTGCAGCTGCTGCGGCAGCGGCTTCGGCTTTCCTCCGCTGCTCGGCTTCCCAGGCTTCGCGGAGCCTCCGGTCACGTTCCTGGATTTCGGCGGCAACGGCGTTCTGGCTCGCCTGCACGTTTGCCAGCTGCGACTGGATCCCCGGCTTGGCGGCCTGAAGTTCGGCGTCAAGGCGGACAGTGTCAGCAATGAGCTGGTCCACCTGCGCCTTTTTGGCCTCGGCTTCGTCGCGCGCTGCCTTCTCCCGCTCGAGGGCGGCGTCAGCTTTGGCCTTGAGGTCCTTGATCTCCGCCTCCACGGCCTGCAGGCGGGCTTCCGAGTTGACGTTCGATGCGCTCTGCTGCGAGAGCTTGTCCATTGCGGCGTTCTGGCTGCGCATGGCCTGGTCCGCCAAATCCATGGTCTCGGTCAGGCTGCCGCCGTTATTGGAACCGAAGAACAGGGACAGGTTGGACGGCACGCCTCCGGACTTGTAGGCCTGCGTGGCAATCTGCCCGATGAGCTTCTTGGTATCGGCAATCTTCTGCTTGTCTGTCTCCAGCTGCTGGGTGATCTTCGCCTTGTTCTGCTGCGCCATATCGACCCGCGCCGAGAGGGCTTCCACCTCTTTGACTGCACTGGCCACACGGCCCTGCGCTTCAAGGAGGGCCTGCTGGGCGCCGGGCAGCTGGCCCTGGTAAATGACCAGGTCACTCGCCGCCTTCGCAATGCGCGAATCCACGAACTCCAGGGACTGCTGGACCCGTGCCGCTTCGGCCTCAAGGGCTTTCTGGCGATCTTCAAGCTCGTCGGCGAAAGCCGCAGGCGTGGACGATGCCAGTCCTGCGGCGAGAACCACGGCAAGCACGCCGCTGAGGACACCTGTCCGGCGCGCCCTGCCGCGCGCCCTCTGGAGGGAGCGGTGGGACGTCTGATCAGTTGGATTCATGGGCATTCCTTGTTTGGTTTGCATACCTAGACGCGAAGGTATCGGCGCAAGGTCAAGAGAGACGAAATTCCAGCCAAGGATCCGCCAAGGATTAGCAGGGCAGGAGCGAGAATCAGGGTTTGCCCGGACGAGATGAACGCAGTATCCGGGTATTGCTCGGACATGTATTCGCCCAGGAAGAAGTGGGCAACGGCCCACAACGTTCCGGAGGCCAGGGCCGCACCGATTACGGCGGCGATGACGCCCTCCAGGATGAAGGGCAACTGGATGACCGTCTTCGAGGCGCCCACCAGCCGCATGATGCCCGTCTCCCGGCGCCGGCTGAACGCGGAAAGCCGGATGGTGGTGGCGATGAGGAGGATGGCGCAGACGATCATGACACCGGCGATGCTGACAGCCACCAGGGAGGCGCCGTTCATTACCGAGAACAGGCGCTCCAGGAGCTGGCGCTGGTCGATGACCGTTTCCACGCCCGGCTGGGACGAGAAGGTTTCGCTGATGATCTGGTACTTCTCCGGGTCCTTCATGTTGATCCGGAACGACGCCGGCAGCTGGTCCGGGGTCACGGAGTCCACAATGGGCGAGTTGGAGAACTGGTCCTTGAAGTGCTTGTAGGCCTCTTCCTTGGACTCGTACTGGAAGTCGTTGATGTACTGCGCAACCGCCGGTGACTCCAGGAGGCTGTTCAGGCTCTCCTGCTGTTCCGGGGTGACGGGCCCGCCCGCGCAACCGGCCGCCGTCGAACCTTCACTGCAGAGGAAGATGGCCACCTGGACTTTGTCGTACCAGTAGCCCTTCATCTGGTTGATCTGCATCTGCAGCATGCCGGCGGCGCCCACGAACGTCAGCGACACGAAGGTGACCAGGATGACGGAGACCACCATGGACAGGTTGCGCCGCAGGCCGCTGCCGATCTCGGAGAGGATGAACGCGAGCCTCATCGCTGCGCCCCGCCTTCGCGTCCGTCGCCCGGCAGGCCGGCGCCGGGTTCTTCCCTGCCGCTGGCGTCCTTGAGCCTGCGTGACTGTCCCACGACGGGGATCATTGAGGTGTACAGGGCCTTGGCCTCGTCACGGATGACCACTCCGTTCTTGAGTTCCACCACGCGTTTGCGCATCTCGTTGACGATGTCGTCGTCGTGGGTGGCCATCACCACGGTGGTGCCGTTCTGGTTGATCTTGTCCAGGACGCCCATGATGCCCATGGACGTGGTGGGGTCGAGGTTTCCGGTGGGCTCGTCGGCGAGGAGGATTCCGGGCCGGTTGACGACGGCGCGGGCAATGGCCACGCGCTGCTGCTCGCCGCCGGAGAGCTCGTGGGGCATGCGGTGTTCCTTGCCCTCCAGCCCCACGGTCTTGAGCACCTCGGGAACGGTGTCCCGGATAACGCTGCGGCTCTTGCCGATGACCTGCATGGCAAACGCCACGTTGGCGAACACGTTCTTTTGGGGCAGGAGCCGGAAGTCCTGGAAGACGACGCCAATGCCGCGCCGGAGCCGCGGTACCCGCCAACTGGAAATCTTGGCCACGTTCTGCCCGGCGACGTAGACGGCGCCGGAGGTGGCACGGTCTTCCTTCAACACCAGGCGGAGGAACGTGGATTTGCCGGAGCCTGATGCGCCGACGAGGAAGGCGAATTCGCCGCGGTCAATCTCAAGGTTGACCGAGTCCAGCGCAGGCCGGGCTTTCTGGTCGTAGACCTTGGTGACATTTTCGAATCGGATCATGGCCCTAAGTACCCTGCAGGGCATGGCCGATCCTTACGAATGCAGCCCAGTTCTGCAGCCGGTGCACGGGTTTCTGTTGGGGAAATAGGGCCCCGGCCCCTCGACTATACGCAGGAAGGCCCGCGCATTACATCGTTTTCAGGGGGCGTGTCGCTGGATCCTTGGTAGGCGGGGCCCGAGGCACCGTTACTTCGCGGCGTTGCGGTTGTCTGTGCGCCAGCGGATTCCGGCGTCGATGAAGTCATCGATCTCGCCGTCGAACACAGCCGACGTGTTGCCGACTTCGTGTTCGGTCCGGAGGTCCTTGACCATCTGATACGGGTTGAGGACGTAGGAGCGCATCTGGTCGCCCCAGGAGGCCTTGACGTCGCCGGCCAGTGCCTTCTTTTCGGCGTCTTCCTGTTCCTTCTTGAGGAGGAGCAGCCTGGACTGCAGGACGCGCATGGCCGCCGCACGGTTCTGCAGCTGCGACTTTTCGTTCTGCATGGACACCACGGTGCCCGTAGGGATGTGTGTGAGGCGCACTGCCGAGTCCGTGGTGTTCACGGACTGGCCGCCCGGGCCGGAAGACCGAAAGACGTCAACACGGATTTCGTTGTCCGGGATTTCAATGGAGTCAGTCTGTTCGATCAGCGGAATAACCTCCACCGCCGCGAAGGAGGTCTGCCGCCGGCCCTGGTTGTCGAACGGGCTGATCCGGACCAGGCGGTGGGTCCCGGCCTCGACGCTGAGCGTGCCAAAGGCATAGGGTGCCTTTACTTCGAAGGTTGCCGACTTCAGTCCGGCTTCTTCCGCGTAGGACGTGTCCATGACGGTGGTGGGGTATCCGTGGCGCTCGGCCCAGCGGAGGTACATCCGGAGCAGCATTTCGGCAAAGTCGGCGGCATCCACGCCGCCGGCTCCCGCGCGGATGGAGACGACGGCCTCGCGCTCGTCGTATTCGCCGGACAGCAGTGTCACGACTTCGAGTTCCTTGAGGGCCTTGCGGATGGATTCCAGTTCCGTGGCCGCTTCTCCCATGGAGTCGGCATCGTCCTCGTCCTGGCCCAGTTCCACAAGGACCTCGAGGTCGTCGATGCGGGACTCCAGGCTGGTGAGGCGTTCCAGCTCGGACTGACGGTGGGACAATCTGGAGGTGATTTTCTGCGCCGCGGCGGGGTCGTCCCACAGATCCGGCTCCCCTGCCCGCTCGCTCAGTTCGGCGATGTCTTCCTTGAGTGCCTCAACGTCAGTGACGCGTTCAATGGAAGCGTAAGTGGCGCGGAGCGCGCGGATTTCAGCGGAAAAATCAATATTGGCCATGGTCGTTTAAGCCTACGCTATCCGTCCCGTGGCCCTTGCCCGGGTGCTGTCCCGTCCCTGAACGCCATGTGGGGATGCCGGGCGGAGGTCATCGAGTCAGCCGGGAGCGCGCCGTCGACGCCGCTTCGATTGGAATGCCGCCGGGGACCAGGAAGTTCACCACTGGCGGGTGCACGGCAGCGGTGAGGACCACGACGGCGGTGGAACCGTCGGGCGATCCCGTTGCCCCGGCTACAGCAAGGTCATCAAAACGTTCCGCTGACGGGCTCCTGGCGACAAAGTCAGCAGCGACATTCCGGACGCGGGCCGGGTTAAGGATGGCAGACGGGCTTTCCCCCTGTGACTCGACTTCGCCGAGGGTGTAGCTGTCTGCTGCCGCGAGGGAGGCACCATCCGCGAGTGACAGGAGCCGTTTGTGCTCCAGGTAGACCGCGGTGATGCCGATCACGACCGTTGCGACCAGCAGGGCCACGGCAACGAACCCGAGGATCATCACCATCATCTGGCCGTCTTCACTGGACTTGCTGGTTTTCACCGGAACCTGCCCACCAGTTGGGTTGCCGATGCCTCTACCTCGGTTGCTGAGAGCCGGAGGCCGTCACCGAAGGGGATGAATGGCAAGGGGATGGTAAGGCTGACGGTTGTGGTGACCGCGGTTCCCGGGGCCTGGCAGTCGGCAGGGCTACAGCTGATGGAAACCTGTGCCTGTTCAGGGCCGTGCCCGAAGTCGGCAAGTGCCAGGGCCGCGGCCTGTTCCGCGGCGGTCCGGGCCGTGGGTGCATCGGGCTGGGCTACGTAGACTTTGGCGGCTTGGTCTGCCGCGCCCACAACGGCAAAAGAACCGCCCTGGATCTGTCCCACGGTGATTATGAAATACACCAGCGGGACCATCAGGAGGAGGCCAAGGAAGGTGAACTCAACTACGGCACTCCCTTGCTCTCTGTTGTCCGTCCCCGGTCCCGGGAACAGCACATCGTGCAGGCCGTTTTCGAGCCGGCGCATTCCGTCAGGGCTGCAGGGCCGCATGGCCTTTCACCTCCAGCATGTCCCGCGGACCAATCAAGCCAATGACGGGCATGGGCGCCCGCACTGTCACTTCCAGTGTCCGGATGCCCCGGACGGTCACTTCGCTGGTGCTGACCTGTTCGGCAAAGCCCGGGTTCAGCGCGGTGGCGATGAGGGCGCGGCTGCGCTCTTCAGCGTCGGCGGCACTGCGGTCAGCAAGGGTCCCGTAGCGGGCACCGGAGGCGGCGGCATCAATGAGGGTATTGCGGACGTGCAGAACCAATGTCAGCTGAATGACGGCGAGGAAAAACATTGTGAGCAGTCCACCCACCAGGACAAAGTCCACCACGGCCGAGCCCTGTTCCCTGGGCGCGGGTACCTGGCGGGCCGTTAGGGCCCCGCGGCCGGACTTTGTCATGTGCTTTAGCTGCCCACCTTGTCCATTGCCTGGTTAAACATTGTCTCCAGGGCTGGTCCCGCGAGCGCGAGGAGGGCAGCAACAAGGACGGCGGACATCAGCGTGATCATCACCCAGCCAGGTACGTCGCCTCGCTCGGGGTGGTCGGTGGCAGGGCGGCGCGCGGCTGCGAGCGCCAGAAGCAACATCCCGCAGCGCATTCCCAGGTTTTTCATCCGTCGTCCTCTTCCTTTTTCGGTAGTCCAGTTTTCAGTGTCACGGGGCCGGGGCAGGCACCCGGTGTTGATTTCAAGAACTAGAAGCCCAGGCTGATGGCCGCGATGCCGGGGAAAACGGCGAACACGACTGTCAGCGGAAGCACGCCGAAGACTAGTGGCACCCCTGTCGCGCAACACTTAGAGTCTTTCTGCCGAGGGCATAAAAACAGCTAAGGTCACCTCCCCAGGGAGGTGACCTTAACTGGGCGGTCTGAAGTCTTAGGTGTCGACGGAGGATCGAGACTAGCCATCAAGCTCTTTAATCTGCGACTGCACCTTATGGGTGCGCCTGAATTCCGTGCCACCAGCAATAATGCTGGCAATCCCACTACTCCCGACGAGGGCCGCGATTACGGCCACAAGTTCGTTCACCAGCGAACGCCCTTACAAAACGAGGCAGCCCAGCTCAGCAGCGGCCCCCCAAATGAAAAGCGAAATGCCGGTGACGAAAAATATCTAAAGTACAGGAACGGCGGTAGATGAATCCCTTTGCAGGAACCGGCCCGGGTCTCCTGTTGCTGTTGGTTATGCGTTTGGTTGCGGCGAGGGATGTTGCCACGAGGTAAGCTCACTGGACGCTCTCCGGTTGGAATGTACTTCGCCACAGGCGGCCTTGACAGCAGCCTGGGGGCGATCTCAGTGACTGTAGTGGTGTTCGGGCTGCTGCTGGCCGTAATCGGCTTCTTGATGCTTGTCGTTGCCGCCCACAGCGCCTTGGTAAAGATCGACGCCCTGCCAGTCCTGACTCAGCCCGGCCAGAGGCAGTACTCGGCTTCTGAGTACTACACAAGGGCACCAGCGGCCGAGGATCCAGGCTTTGTCACCTGCCCATCGGTGCGCGGGCCAGCGCCGCCTGAATAGCACCGACCCGCCGCAATCTGCTCTAGCTCGTCCACCCATCGGCGTCATTCGCTCCAAGGAACTGCGGACCATCGAAGTTGAAGCACTTTCGTATGAGGAAGCCCAGGGCGGCCATGTATCAGCGTGTGCCAGAAGGCTGGGAATTGCAGCACATCAGGCAGGAGAAGTAGTGACGGTTGAGAAGCGCCGCTTCCTGACCATCGAGCAGGTAGCCGAAGATCTCAACGTCCGGCAACCGGTCGAACTCCTGATGGACCACCGGCCTGTCCGGTCTGCTGGCTGTTCCGTTAGTCTTTTGCGATGGCGGATATGGAGTTTAGAAAACGTTTGGAGCTGGTCGAGGAGTTGTACAACGAGCTCTATGAGTTGCGGCAGCGTGGCGCTGCTGCCGGCAAGGAAGAAGTCCTGTTAGCGGAGATGCGTTTGGATAACGCATGGCGGGAGTTGTACGAGTACATGGACTTACCGTTGTCCCCTGAGGCTCAAACCGCGGATGGTTCTGAGTAGCCTCATGACCGATGATCTGGAGGCGAAGCGTCCGAGGTTTTTGGCGATCAGTCAGGTAGCGGAGGAGTTGTGCGTAGGCGTCCCAACCGTCCGACAGTTAATAAAGACCGGTGAGTTGCGGGCGTTGCAGATCGGTGGCCGCGGCATATGGCGTATCGCTGCCAGAGATCTTGAGGACTACATTGAACGGGCGTACCGAGTTACTTCTGAACGGATAGCGGCCGGTGAAGTAGCTGACGAGGAACCCTAGTCTGTGGGTGCACCGCGCGCCGCTCGCCTATTCGCATGTAATTAGTCAGCGGGCACTCTGCCGGGAAAGGGTAGGCTGTCAGCCACCATTGGGGGGAACAGAAGTGGGGAAGCAATGAACATGGATCAAGAATTCGCATGGATTTGTGATGTCTGCCGGGAGAACGTTGCGGACGGCGCCGGATACCTCCACCTGGATATGACGGCCGTCAATCAAGCTGAGATAGCCCAGCAGAAGTGGGAGGAGGAGCACCCACCAACTGTGGTGGGTGCGCGAGCGCTAACCCTCGGCGACATTATGAGTCAGCCGGACGAGGTGCAGTGGCGCGTCCTGCATACGGAATGCGACCCTGACCCGGAAGGAAATGCATACGCCATTACCGTATCTCGTGTCCGCACGCCAACTAAACTCCTGGCCTGGACGATACACCTGTCGGAAAAGTCGTGGTTCGATCGCACCGACTGGAGGGACTTCGTCACCAAGACAATAGGCATCGACGTTTCCTCAACATAGTCTGCCCCTCGCTGTGCCCCGTAGCCCTGGTCATGAAGCTTCTGGCACAACATCTTGCGGCCCTAAAGCTTGACTCATCCACGACAGATGTCATTTCTGGGTAAACCCGAGTACTGGTTACTCGGGCTCAAAGGTTCGTTTTGGTGGTTGACTAGGGTTGGGGCGTCTCCGTTGAACCTCGGGACGGACAAGGAGAGCAGCCCGGTGTCCAGGCTGAACGAAGGGCGATGTGTGGATCTGCAACCAGTCCACCGATTCCGAGGATGGCTGCAATGAAGGATTGGATCCATCCGGCACTCAGGCGGGGCACTATTCTATTCGCCACGCAAGCCATCGGATTTACAGCTGGCGTTGCCTACATCATTTTTCTTGCCCTACAAAATCCTACGGTGGAGCGTTGGTGGTGGGCGGGACTAGCCGTGATTGCCTCTATCCTGATTTGGTTCTTGCGAAGAAAGCTGGTCATGACCCCAGCCTGTCCGCCGAAGATTGCCAAATGACCAACACGAAGTGCAGTTAACACGCCGAGCCACCGCCTATATTGACGCTCGCCAGGTGACGCTTTGGTCCAGGCAGGGGAAAGAACTAACGAAAGTCCTGGGAGATGTAGCTGCAGCTCTCGCGGAGCAGGTGCCTCCCGGCGTAGTCCTGGACGGCGAAGCCGTCATCTGGAATCGGAACCGGCTGGACTTCGACGCGCTGCAGCAGCGCATGGTCACCTCCAGGGCCGCGCTGCCGGCCCTGGCCACAGAACTGCCCGCTTCGTTCGTGGCCTTTGATGTCCTGGCCGTAGCCGGGCAGGACACCCCCGGGGCGTGCCGTTCACCGGGTGCCGGCAGCTGCTCGAGGAACTGGCCTGGGACTGGCCGCGCCATTGAACCTCTCCCCCATTACCGGGGACATGGAACTGGCGAAGACCTGTTGCGGGATCTGCCCGCCACGGGCATCGAAGGTCTCGTGTTCAAGGGCGCCCAGCCGTACGAGGCCGCGAGGATCTGTTGAAGTTAAAGTCCGAGTAACATTCCGGACGTCTATATCCCAAGGATGATGGGGATGTACTGCTTCCAGGATTCACCAAATTCCCGTCGCTTCGATGCGGCGTGGTCCAGCCGCGCAAAGGCGAAATCAAAAAGTTGCTGCCTGGCCTAACCATGAAGGCCGGCCGCGACAACTCTCCGTCTGGGTGTGGACCTAAGACGTTGCTGGCTCCTCGTCTTTCCAAGGGTGTAGTCGAGGTCGGCGCAGCGACCCCTGGAGCTCCCAGTGGGGGCTAGGACAACTGCCCGTCGACCGTTCGTGGCGGCGTGTCAGCGTTCTGGTTCCTGATAAGCATGAACTCGCCATGGAGGGAGCGACTTCTGTCCAATCGCTCCACTACACGCCTCTGTGTCGCCTCGACGATCGAGGAAACGGGGTCCTCCAAGGCCGCCTGCGTCGCGCTCTCCGCACCATCACGAACTTCTACTTTGGCGAGCCACCGCCTCCCTTGTGCCACGTACTGCTCAGCCTCACGAACCGAGCGGAGGGCTGCTTGGTATTGTTCGGCGGTCACGCTGGGCATTTGTACCCAGAGAGTGCCGGCTTCATCATCGATATCCGAAGTTGCCTCTGGGGGCACCACCTCTAGCCGGGCACCGGGAGACGGGCTCTGATTGCGAACTTCGCCCCTTCGTTGCGTCGACTTACTCTTGGCCCATTTCACCAATTTGGGAACGCCGAGCTTTGCGTCGACCGCAACGTCGACACCGTGCATTATATGTGGCCTGACCACGTCCAGGAGATCGCTGACGACCTGGCCAGCGATCTGCTGGGCTACTGTCGGGCGGGGCGGCATGGCGGGCAAGTGCGATCTAATAATGTCGTCGACATTAGCTGGACGTGATTCGGTCGGTCCTAGGAGGTTTTCAGTGTCGTCTTCGCGAAGGAGGTCTCGTTCATAGCCGCGGGTCTCTCTGGAGCCAGAGCGGTGCGTCCCCTCGCGGCGTCGGACCCAGCGCAGCTCTTCATCGTGGTTCATGCCATGCCGTCCTCATAACCGAAGTGTAGCCGCGTTTGTTCGCAGTCCGGCGGTTCGCAGTCGCTGCCTACACCGCGGATTGCGATGAGCCATCCACTTCCCAAGACACTGCCGCATGAAGCCTGCGGCTAACTTCGATCAGCTGATCGCGTGTTCCTAGCTTCCACTTCCAGTAGAAAAGATCGGCCAGGCTTAGCCAGTCTGATCGGCAGCTCAGAGCACCAGTCCTCAAGGAACTCCTCGGGCGTGGAATTATGCGGGGTCCGGTTAATGCCTTCCGACCGGAAGTTCTTAAACGGCGACGTCGACCTGTCCACCCGGAAGATGATGTTCCGGGGCTGGTTCACGGCGCCGAATTTGATTTTGGGGAGTACCTCAGGTGACTGCACACTGGGCTGCCATTTACGCCAGGCGGACAGAAAAGGACCCTCGAAAGCAATGTTGTCCGTGGCGATGTGAGTGACGCCGCGTGCCGCAAGAGCCGCGAGAAAGCCGTTAGCCAACACCAGCAATTTTTGGTTCTTCTCCAAAGTCACTCAGCCTAGTGCGAGTAGCGAGGTTCATTCCCCGAGCAATACCGCTTGACGAACAGCACAAAGCCCCTTGGTGAACTGGAGGGCGACATTATTGACGACCGGGGGGAGTCGATCCGGCGTTCGGCGAGGGTCCTTTGTCATACCCCTCCCCCATCATCAGAAGCGGCGGTCAAACCTTGACCGCCATCATTTGGCGTGTCTATCCGAACGTATGTTCTAGGGTTGTGGTGACGGACCCGAGCAAGCTGCAGCCCTGCAGACGCAGTACGCGCGGCGGGCCGGCCGGATCGGCCTGACCGTGGAAGAGCTCGACTTCGAGCACTTCCCGGTCAAGAACGGGTATCCCAGGGATCCCGGTCAGGGCGTGGACCGGTTCCCGAACTGCGTCGAGCTGGTGGACGGGAAAGTATTCGCCTGGACAGCGAAAGCTGCCGAAGTGACATGGAAGGACGCTCCGGTGACCTACCGGACCTGGGTGTGGAGCTCGGCGGTCACCCGCCAGGAAGAAATGATGAACAGAAATTTGGGAGAGCGGACCCGTGGCAAGAACAGCAACTGACAAACCCCTCAACGTACCGGTGCAGGTCCGGTTCACCCCGGCCGGCACTCCCCTGGCCGTCAAATATGACGGCCGGATCTGGGCCGTTGCCGCCGAGCCAGTGCACTGGTTTACCCGCTCGGACTGGTGGAACACCGCCAAGCGGGCGCCGGTCGGTATCGGGAACCTCGTGGACATCGAGAACTGGAGGTTTCAAGTGGGTCTGACCTCGACCTCGGTGCTTCGAACGTTCGAGCTGCGCCGCGACCCGTTGTCGGACCAGTGGCTGCTCGTAGCCATCTCCGACGTTGGCGCGGCCGCGGCATAAGCCGCCCGGCATCGGAACGGACTACCGGGCCGTTGCCCACGGCCGGGGACAATTCCTTATGGGTTATCCACCGCTACGACTGCCAAGTGAGCTACCCCGACGGGTCCCAAATTCCCAGCCGTGGATAACCCGAATTGACCCCAACCAAGGACAACTCAAAGGTCACCTCGAGCGACTGGAACTGTAGCGCAGCTGCGACTGAGGATGTTCCTGCAGCCCTGCACCCGCCTGGGCCTTTGGCTTGAGCAAGGCAGTGGAATCAGGGCCTTGCCTGCCGCAGAGCTCGTTGACATACCCATTCAACCGGTCGTCGTCGGCATTCCTACGATCTGCATAAGCTGACCGTAGTCCGTGACCACGTCATACTTGACGTCCTCGCCGTTCTTTGTGTTCACGGTGGTGAAGAACTTACGGGCGCATTCAATCTTCGCGTCTTCGACGCCCTTCAGCTGCAGCGTAGATAGCGATCCCTTAGTTTCAGCAACAAAATACACGTGCTTTACGCTACCTTCCGTAAAGGCGATAGCCCAGTCCGGGTTGTAGTTACCGACGGGGGTGGGGATGAAAAACCCTCGTGGGAGTTTGGCATACACAGCGACCTCCTTGCTCGTGTCCAGCTCGTCCACGAATGCCCGCTCAACCTTGGAGTCAGTGACAACGTAGTCATATATGTGTTTAGTCAGCTTGCCACCTGCATGCGTAAGATCCTGCTTCGTCTGGCTCTCGGTGAAGATTGCCGAGTCAAAGCGGTCCTCCAGCGCGTCGTACGTCAGGTGCTCAACAATGACGGTTGCCTTCTGCTCGTTGACCAATCGTGCAGCCTCGGTGATGAACTGCTCTGGATTAATCCTGAACTTGGCGAAGGTGCCGGGTGCAACGCTTCGCAGGATAGAAGCGACGGTTCGGCGGGTGAGTTTAGTTTTTTCGGTGATCTCCCCGAGCAGGTCGTACTTGACTTGTGACCCTGAACTAACGGACTCAACGTGGGTTTCAGTCGTCGAAACCTTGAAGCCAACACCGTTCGCGAGATCGTCCGCCTGCAACGAGTCGCGCTGTTGGCCCGCCTGAACAACATATTGCATCGCTGCTACGTTTAGATGCTTGTCGAGCTCTTTGATGCACTTGGAGATCAGTTCGTCTGAGTCGAACTCAACTTGGTACACGGCCTTGTGGTTAATCCGTGCCCAGAGCTCTTGGAATTCCTTCTTCGCGAAGTTTTCTTCATTTAGCGGAATTCTCTTCGCTTTCCGCCCGTCCTCACCAATCACGGCGACGTCAGAAAGCAAGGAATCGACGAGGGGCATGAGGAACTCGATAACCGGGCGGAGCACGTCCGAAGACGGTTCTGCAAGTGTGCCGTTCTCCTTAGCTTGCTTATAGGTCTCCGAGATGGTGTCGTCGTCAGCGAGGTAGTCATTTTTGATGAGGTACCTATACAGGGCCTGCGCAATATCCTCCTGCACCACCAGATCACCAGACGGCGTTTGGATGGTTTTGCCCGTGAAAAACTTAACGCTTGCCTTGCGAGGCCGAGCAGCGAGCGACTCGGAAATCTCCTTCTGAAGGCCAGCGACGAAGTCAGTGTAGGCCTCGTCGGTAACGACAGTTAGTTCATTGATCTCGTGCACGGTGACGGGGTTGTCCATGCGCTCACCATGCTGATCCACCGCTAGGCGCAGGCCGCGACCGATCTCCTGGCGGCGGGAGACTGTATTGTCACTCTTTTTTAGCATGCCCATGACGAAAACATTAGGGTTGTCCCACCCCTCGCGTAGTGCTGAGTGAGAGAAGATGAAACGGACAGGCTCCACAAAGGACAGCAGCCGTTCCTTGTTTTTCAGAATCAAATCGTAGGCGTCAGTGTCTGTGGACTGGCCCTTATCATCACCGCGGACGCTTACCTTGCTGTCCACTTGGCGCTTGGTCTTTTTGTCAATTGAGAAATACCCCTCATGTATGGCGCGCACGTCATCGCGTTGAAGGTATTCCTGATAGGCAGCCGTCGCGCTGTTGATGGAAAGCTCCCCGAGCGCTTCATCCCGGATACGCCCGTACTCTTCCTCAAAGATACGGGCGTAGTCACCCAAGGTGTCTGCACGGTCGTAGTCGCGGTATTTGGCGACCTCATCAATGAAAAATAGGGAGAGCACCTTGATGCCCTGGATGAACAGCTCTCTTTCCTTGTCTAAGTGAGCGCGAATGACTTCTCGAATCTGGATGCGCCGCTTGGTCTCCTCTGTTAGGTCCCTATCGGCCAACTGACCTGCAACGACAACATCACCATTGCTTAGCGATATCACGTCACGATTCGCATCGATATCGGTGATGAAGAGTCCTTTATAGGCTTCGATTCCGTTTGAGACGGTGTGCAGGTTTGCACCAGCTTCAAGGCGCTTGACTACTCGCTTAATTAGACCGGCTTTGGTCTGCACCTCAAGCTCTATTCGGCAGCGGGGCTTCGCACCTCTTGCTACCTCTACCGCATCCAGGTAGAGATAGGCGGTCGAACCGGCTAGACCCTTTACGGTGATGCCCCGGACGGAGATCTTTTTGACCAGCTTCTGGTTGTAGGCATCGAGCGCGTCCAGCCGAAGAACCTTGGTGTACTCGTGATGTGGCTTGTGTGTCGCCGAGTAGCGCAAAACCAGTAGCGCGTTGAACTCCGCGAGTGAACCTATCGAAGTGGACGCCTTCTTCGGTTTTCCAGTTTTGGTGTCGAACTCTTCTCCAAAACGTTGTGGTTCATCAATGATGACGATGGGGCGGTTAGCCTTGATGACATCAATGGGCTTTCGGGACTGGAAGTCGTCGAGCACGTCGTAGATCCGTCGCTGATCCTTCCCCGTCGCGTTAAAGGCTTGGATGTTGATAATCATCACTTGCACGCCTGCGTCCGAACTGAACCGTTCAAGCTCATGCAGCTGCGACGAGTTATAGATGAACGAGCGTGGTTTGGTGCCGTACAGCTGCTGAAAATGTTCAGCCGTTACATCGAAGCTCTTCTTCACGCCCTCACGGATTGCGATCGAAGGAACGACGACGATGTACTTGGACCAGCCGTAGCGCTTGTACAACTCCATGATGGTCTTGATGTAGACATAAGTCTTGCCCGTTCCTGTCTCCATTTCGACCGTTAAGCTAGGAGCTCCTGGAGCGGCTTTGCTCTCGATAAGCTTTGCCGAGAGCGGGAGGTTTCGCGACCGCTGTACCTTGCGGACGTTTTCAAGGAGCTGCGCCTCGCTGAGATCCACCTCAGCGTTGCGGAGGCCCGAATCCGCGTATAGGGATTCTTGTCCCGTTTCGTGTCGCCCGGGATCAACCCGGTAGGAGATGCCGTCGTGCCTAGGTTGGCCTTCGAACACATCAACTACAGCGTCAACGGCATCGGTTTGGTACGGCTGTACCTTGAATTGGAGCTTCATGCCCATCAGATTGCCTTCACGTCGGTCGTTGGAGACATCTCATGAAAGATCTGTTCAGCGTTGATCCGCGCATCGTCGGACACAAAGCCGGAGTCACGGAAAACAGCACGAAGTGGTTCGCGCTTGGCCATAGCGCGGATTAGGTCTGGAGTGACATGTTCATCGAAGCACGCGACAAGAGCACTGTCTTCGACGATGAAAACCTCCTGGCCGGCAAGCGTCTCGATCCTGATTGACATGGTTAGTTCGAGCCCCCAGTCCAGCAACACTTGGAAGAGCAGGTCCTCGCTGGTCCGATCAGCCTTTATATTGCTCTCAAAGTCCGAAAGGGCAAGCTGCTCAGTCTCATCGGGTGACCGGAGGACATCCACCATATTTGAAGTGTCTACTGTCAGGGCTCGGAACCCTGTGTCTAGGTGCTCTGCCGTCAGCCCAGCTTCTTCGGTGATGCGAAGACCTGCACGACGGACCCGCTCGCGAGCCAGCTCAGCAATGTCGCTATAACCCTGTTTCGAGGCCTCGCTGGTGATAGGTAGAGGCTCCGGGATTTGCACGAGTATCCAGGATCGATCCTTCCCATCCTTTGCGTTGGCACGAAGGACTGCATCAGCAGTGGTCCCTGACCCGGCAAAAAAGTCCATTACGACGTCTCCGTCAGACACGCCCGCTATCCACAGCAGCTGTTCGATAAGCCTCGTGGGCTTAGGAGTGTCAAAAACTGCCTTGC
Source organism: Arthrobacter sp. Y3221087 (assembly GCF_059089905.1). Classification (NCBI taxonomy): domain Bacteria; kingdom Bacillati; phylum Actinomycetota; class Actinomycetes; order Micrococcales; family Micrococcaceae; genus Arthrobacter; species Arthrobacter sp. Y3221087. Next base: position 1,329,261 of record NZ_JBNHFE010000001.1, on the reverse strand, counting down.
CGTCAAAGAGCTTTTTGACCTCATTTGCCGCTTCTCGTGTGGTGCCAACTTCACTGCCTAGCCACAGTGATTCAACGGCACGGCCTTCAAGCGTATCGAGATAGATCTTTCTAGTGATTGAGGTTTGATCAGAATTGAAAACGATCTCGCCGCTTTCGATCTTCGCCTGCATGGTCTCCCGGCTCCAACGCCAACCATTCTCAGGTGGGTCGATGAGGTTACCGTTTGGGGTTTTTAGTTGGTAACGAAGGTTTGGCCTGTAAAGTGCGTTGCGGACATCCCCTGCTCTCCATAGACCGCGCGGGTCATTGTCCGGGTTTCGGTAGTTTTTGTTGTGTTCCGCAGTACGCTCCAATGGCTGAAGCGCAAATCCCTCGCCGCGGCGATAGCAGAAAATCGTGTTGTGATGCACGGACACCGTGTCTGTATATCCCTTGGGCTGTACGCTGTGCTGCCAGATCAATTCCGCGACGAAGTTTGAGCGGCCAAATACTTCGTCCAGAATAGATCGTAGATTACCGCTCTCGTGATAATCGCAACTCACGAAAAGGGCACCGTCTTCAGTTAGGAGCGATCTGGCAAGCTTCAGCCGCGGATAGATCATGCTCAGCCAGTCAGAGTGATACCGCCCATTCGACTCGGCATTGGTAACCAGATGCACACCGTTCTCGTCGGATTGCCCCGACTCGCGAAGGTAGTCCTCCGTGCTCTGCGCGAATGAATCCGGGTAAACAAAGTCATTGCCGGTGTTATATGGCGGATCGATGTAGATGAGCTTGATCTTGCCCAAGTAAGACTCTTGGAGGAGCTTTAGGGTATCGAGGTTGTCACCCTCGATAAAGAGGTTTTTTGTGGTGTCGAATTCGACGGACGTCTCACGATCAGGTCGGAGGGTCTTAGCAACAGGGGCATTGGCAGTGAACGCCGCGGCGCGCTTGCCGGGCCAATCCAGCTGATAGCGCTCTTTGTGTCCGTCAACAACGTGGTAGTCAGCAAGTTCCTGCCGCAACAAGTCGAAGTCGATGCCACGTACAAGTTTCCCCGCGTTATCGGCGCTTTCAGTGATAACCGTGGGGAATAGTTCTGCAAGTTTATTGATATTGGCCTTTGTCAGGTCGGGTGATGTCATGCGCAGTTTCTCCACGGATTACCTCTGTTGTTCGAGTTCTAATTGCTTCTTTTTAAGAGTGCGGCGTAGCTCTATACGGCGGTTAAGCTGCGGTTCGGTGCGGAGTTTTCGCTGTAACACCGCGATCTCGCGCTCCAGCTTGTCTACCGTCTTTAGGCGGGCGGCGACCTCCGACACTTCCTCGCCTGGCCGCATCGCTACCGGAACCAGCGGCGCCAAGAGGGCGGTATAAAGGGCAGACAGGGCGATTGCGGGCGGAAGTGGCTGCCGTTGGACGTCGGCCGGCTGCCAAGCGGTCGAGTAGTACGGGCTGAGCTTGGGCGCTCCCCCGCCGAGTTGCTTGTGGGCCGCCACCATACGCACTTCCCGATTGACATCCGTTCCTCGGTGGATCTCGAAAATAATGGGGAACTGAATGGCTTTATCGATCGCTGCCAAGACCGGCTCTGAAATGTCGCATGTCTTGGAGTCAATCTGGAACACCTGTACCTCTGGAACCGCGGCGTCACTGGGGAGGTTGATGGTAGCTTCGGCCAGCTTGTAGGCCCAGATGACACGTTGGACCTGCGCGACAAAGTCTTCCCGCACAGCAGGTCTGACGGTGCCGTGCGCATAGAACTTTTCTTTAGGAACGCGACTACCGAACTTGGCTGCGACTGGCCAGTGGTACAGCAGGTCAGCCATACTGCGATTCCGCTAAGTTACGGTCAACAACGGCGATGAAAGCTATGAGTTCGAAGTCTTGTGGGCCCGAAATGGTTTGGGTAAGAGCGGTAGTGGGCCCCCCGGTGAAAAGGCTGTCGATGTCGCGCTCCTCGACGACATCAATCATTGAGTGGATCGCGTCTGTTAGTAGCTCGGAGTACTTTCCCATTTCCGCGCCATCACCGGTTGCCATGTTAAAAGCCTGGGCTACATCAGCGACGGGTTGGTCATAAGGGCGGCAACCAGCACGGAGTAGATCGAGCAGGTGCTTAGCTTCGGTGTGATCGGCGATAACGTTGCCGTCATCGTCCAGGTAGACCAGATAGTGCGGGTGGAGGCGGTTTCCGCGGTTTATATCCTCGTCTCCATTGACATCGCGTAGTGCGAATATCACCCCAGGTCTTAGGCCTTTGTCTGGGTCGGACGGGATGACAGCATGGAGGCCCTTAGGTGCGCTGGCTAGATCGCCATATTCCTTGATGTAGCCGAGAAGGTCCATTCGGAAGTCGTTGAGCCCGAGGTCCGTTATGGAGACACCGGCTCGCACGTCTTCAAGCTCGATGACTTCATCCTGGAGTTTGCGGAGCTGCTCCTTTCGGAAGGCAGCGTCAACGTCTTCGAGGGTGAGAACGTTGTCATCAGCGGTGCCGGCGATGTCGGCGATGACCATGCGGTTTTCGACGCGTTCCTTGAGGTTGATGTACTCGTCCAAGGAGATGTCTGGCCAGAAGTTCACGAGCTGGATGAATTGGTTTTTGGAGCCGATGCGGTCGATGCGGCCGAAGCGCTGGATGATTCGAACAGGGTTCCAGTGGATGTCGTAGTTAATCAGGTAGTCGCAGTCCTGGAGGTTTTGGCCCTCGCTAATGACGTCCGTACCTATAAGCACGTCGAGCTCACGGGTTTCTTCGGGCATTGTGAGGTGGCGCTGCTTTGAACGGGGAGAGAACAGCGACATTATTTGCTGAAAGTCGAATCCGCCACCCAAAGTTGTCTTTGCACCGTTACCGCCTGTGATGAGGGCCGTTTCCAGTCCCGCATTGGCGAGGGCAGGCGCCAGTTCGCGGTACAGATATTCAGCAGTGTCGGCAAAAGCCGAAAAAACGAGCACCTTGCGGTTGCCGGCGTTTATGGGGTTGGCCGCCTTTTCAGTTATCAAATGCTTGAGTTTCTGGAGCTTGAGATCGTGGTCGGGGTGCACCTTACGCATCTCATCGAGCAATTCACGCAGAGTTTCGCGGTCATTCCACAGATCTCTGCGCCAAGATTCGATGTCGACATCGTCGAAGTCAATTTTGATCTTTTCTCCGAAGGAGAGCGCTTCGACATCGGCATCGTCCTCATCGTCGAGATCGAGGTCGGTCAGGTCGGCGTTCAGATCGTTCAAGTTGGACCCCCGTGAGCTGATGCGAGCAAGGGTACGGTCAACTGTTTCCTCGATCTTGCCGACTGTTAGCCGGAAGGCATCAACCGAGCTTTCCAGTCGCTTGAGTAGATTAACGGTCATTAGCTTCTTGAGGCCTTGCTCGCGTCCCTTCTGACCGATATTTGAGCGGGCGTTGCCTATGGTGACGTTGTATAGATCCTCGTACTTGCTGATCCGGCTGGGGAACACATACGCCAAAGGCGTGTACACCGCGAGAGTGAGTTCCTGGAGTTGCTCGAAAATCTCGTTAAAGCTCGGGACCGCCGGAAGATCAGTCAGGGGCTCCCGGACGGACTTGGGCGCCAACCTCTCCGGGAACGCCCCGAATTCGGAAGTGTCATAGAACGCCTGGATATGCTTGCGCGACCTGGCAATTGTCACTGAATCGAGCAGTTCGAAGAAGTCAAAATCAAGCATCTGGAGAATCCGGTCTGTCGTCCGATTCTCCAGGTCAAGCTTGGACCATTCGTTAAAGACCCGCTGGGCGTCGCTGAAAACCTTTTCAACCGTAGTGGACAGGTTCAGTTGTTGCGCGAGGTTATCCGACTCACCTTCGTACGCCAGCTGAAGCTGGTTCTTCAGGTCATTGAACCGGTTGTTCACCGGGGTAGCCGACAGCATCAGCACCTTTGTCTTCACGCCTTCTCGGATCACCTGCCGCATGAGCCGTTGGTAACGTGATTCCTTCTCCTCTGCGTAGTCCGCGTTGCGGAAGTTGTGTGACTCATCGATAACGACTAGGTCGTAGTTGCCCCAATTGATCCGATCGAGCCTCAGTCCGAGAGACTCACCACGAGTGCGGGACAGGTCGGTGTGGGCCAGTACGTCGTAGTTGAAGCGATCACTGGCGAATATGTTGGTCGTGAGGTTGGCGTTGTAGTTCGTCCAGTTCTCAGCGAGTTTTTTAGGACAGAGCACCAGCACCGACTTGTTGCGCAACTCGTAGTACTTAATGACGGCAAGCGCGGTAAAGGTCTTACCAAGTCCTACGCTGTCAGCAAGTATGCAACCGTTGTATGTCTCCAACTTGTTGATGATCCCCGTAGCAGCGTCCTGCTGGAAGTTGTAGAGACTTTGCCAGATTTTCGTGTCTTGGTAGCCCGTACGATCGTTGGGCAACACATCTTCGCTGATCTCGTCGAGAAATTCCGCGAAGACGTTGTAAAGCATCAGGAAATAGATCCGTGCCGGGGAGTTCTCTACGTAGACACTTTCGATGTGCTCACGCACAGCGTCAGTCACGTCGGTCAGCTGCTCCGCGTTATGCCAGATCTGGTCGAATAGTTGAACGTACTGCGTGGTCATTGGGGCCTCGTCGAGCTTGGTGACGAAGTTGGAAACGGCATCACCGCGCTCATAACCAAGGTCAGCCGACGTGAACCCCTGGAGGGGCTGGTAGACAGCGTTGCCGTTAGTAACCGCGAACTGTTGCATCGGCGCACCAGTCTTGTTCGACCGGAACCGGGCTTTACGGCGGATCCAATCAGCGCATTCCCGAGCGATCGCCCGCTGCGTCATTTGGTTCCGCAAGCGGATCTCAAACTCAGACCCGTACAGGGTCGACTCGCCGCTTCGGGCCTGAGGAATGAAGAACTGTCGTCGTTCTTTCGGTAGTCGGTCAGTGGCTTGGGCTGTCACAAAGGAGGGCGAAGTGAAAATGAAATCAAGTTCGGAAACTTGTTCTAGCTCCTTTCGGAGCGCTTCGAAGGCGAAGATGGAAAAAGTAGAAGCGGCGATACGTAGCTTCGACCCAGGGCGAATCTCTGCTTTAAGATCTTCGCCGAGCACCGCATTAATGTTATCGATGATGCGCATCCGCAGCGCTCACTTAGCCTTCCCTGTGCTCGTCGGCGTCAGACATAGGATTGCGCGAATCTCCATGGGGATTGTGGGTTGGCGGCGCATCAGGGACAGAGCTGAAGGCTAACGCCAAATTCCTGGATCGCAGACCGCCCAGAGATCCAGCTGGCATGTGCAAACTCATCCTATGATCCAGTCCTCGGCACGAATGAGGTCGATGATTTTTCCGTGACCTATTTGGCGCTGAGCACATACATAGGGAATTTTAGGCTTGGCAGGGCCACCGTTGGTTTCCCCTGAAATGACCATCCCGGATTCGACCTCTGCGACGGCGATTACGAACGGGTCGGCACCGTTCTTACCACCCTGAGTCGACCACTGGGGGAAGGCTGCGCCAATCTCGCCGGCAACAGCCGCAACTGCAGCCGTCGTAAGATACATGCTTTGCTCACGACCCATGCCTTCTTCCTCGCACCATTCACGAACCGGAGCATCCACTGCGACTGCCTCTGCCCATGCTTCCTCAGAGATGTGGAGGCGACCATCTGAGATCAGGGCGTCGATACGCTCCCACAACTGCGGGAAATGCCGGCGAGGGTAGAAACGCTCGACACCATCGATTAGCGCGCTGGTGTCGAGTGAATAGGTCAATGCGGTCACGCGAGAACCTCCGCTGAAGCGACTCGTTCGATGAGCTTTGGAATCTTGTCGTACGAGACGTCAAGCAGGCGGGCAGTGTCTCTGGAGCTGAGTGCGCCTTCGTTATGCGCGCGAATCATAGACACAATGAATGGACGACCGAGATCGCGGACTTTGAGCTGGTAGTAGATCGGGGCATCTTTACCCGATCTAGCATCCTTCTCGTCCTGCTTATGCCGGTCATACGCCGAGCGGAATTCCCCGCGCAGCATGGAGTAGTCATCCCAGGTCGCTAACTTGAGGTGGATCATCCTGATAAGGCCGGCTTCAGCGCTTGCCCCAAATCGGTCTGACAGGTCTCGAAGGTCGGCGTAGGAGGTTGGCTTGGTAGCGAGCCTTTGCGCTATCGATCGAAATGTTCGGCTGGGCATCAGAGCGGCTGCGGCGACCTGGTCACAGAATCTCTCTTCAGGAACGGACGACTGACGACTGAGATCGCACAGTCCGCTATGTCGTAGACCGAGGTGAGCAAGCTCGTGCAGCAGTGTGAATACTTTGCCCCGAGGCCAATCGGCACCGTTGATAGCGATCAGCGGCGCTAGTTCCGCCGCGATCGAAAAACCTCGCATTTCGCTCACCGGGACGCGCTGAACCTGGATGACCAGGTATCCGCGCTCTTCAACGCGGCGCACAAGCTCTCGCAATAGCTCTTCGGGCTGAGACCATAGACGTGCCGGCAGTTCGTCAAAACCGAGATCATCACGCAGGTGCTGGCCAGCGTGCTCAGCATCGCTACGATCAATTTCAACAATGCGAAGCGGCGGAAGCGCCACATCCCCGAGTTCATCTCTGATGTCTTGAAGAGCTTCCTGTTGGCTCTTTGCACGTAGGATCGCCCGCCTGAGCGGAGCTGATTCCTCCCCTTCTGCTTCCGGCCGGCGAAAGTCCGGCAAGTCGAAAACAGCCTCTTCCTCGAGCGGAGCTGGAAGAAACAGTGCAGCCAACGGCCGGTTATAGGCCTCGGCGGCATGCCGGAGCTGGTTAATGGTGGGTTCAACCTCGCCGCGCTCCCATTGCTCAACACGCGCCTCAGGCACCCCAATGCGTCGAGCGGCTTCCGCACTCGCGAGACGAGCAGAATTCCGAGCCCAGATAAGGACATCAGGAGATACGGCGAAACGACGTGGCTTCACCCCGGACCCCCCTTTCCCATATATGGATCCTACCCTGCCTGACTGCACCGTTCCGACTGTCGACCCTCCCTTTGCCAGTCAATCATCAAGCGGCCCCACCTCCCTGCGGCTGTCTGTGTACATGCTGGAGATGGCATGCAGTATAACCGGCCAGATTAGCTGCCAGGGTGAAAGCTCACTGTTACCCAGGTCGTCTCACGACTCTTGGGATCTTGTTGGTGACATCACGTACTATCTGTCCGGGCGGCTCGGAGCTCGCGTCAAAGATGAAACGCTGACGCTGAGTCGCTCAGCCGTTTCCTTCAAAGTCTTTCCTTCGCTGCGCAACTGCCGGGCCGTTTCGAGTTTCCTGGCGTCATCGAGCGAGGACGGCCGCCGAGGCGACCTCGCGCTTTAGCTGCTGCCAGCCCAGCTTCGTTCTTTCCGACAGCCGCGACCGTTCGTATTCTGCAAGGGAAGCGAACATGTCAAAGATGAGCTTGCCGTACGCGCTGGTCGTATCCAGCCAAGGTTCAGCCAGGGAACGGAAGCCTAGCCCCCGCTGACCCAGCACTGTGACAATGTCCGCAAGGTCGGCCGTACTACGGCCAAGCCTGGTCAGGTCCGCGACTAAGCATTGATCGCCATCCTGAAGCTCATATCCCAGAAGCAGAAACGATCGTTGTGCGATGTGGCAGGTCGGCGCGCCTAGACGCCCAACCATGACAGCACTCCCCGGTGAACCCGTTTTTTGGATAGGCATGTTGCGAAGGGGAACGCACGATGACTCAAGACCAAATCAAAGATGCTGAACCACCCGCTGCGGAAAACAACCTGTTTCCGGCGGACGAGATGAAGCCTGAACCACCCTCCGGCTCTAGGCAAAGCCGCAGGTTCAGAACGACGGAACCTGACTATGACAAGATTTCTATAGAAAAAGTGCAACAAGCAACCCAAGATGTGCGGGATCGTGCAGCGGCTTGGCGTAACGGTGTTGGCTCTATCTTTACAGCCGTTCTCGCGACCTTGATCATTAAGGACGCCAAACCTACGACCTTTACGCAGCTCCCGGTTCTGTTGGGCGTGCCCCCGGGATGGCTGGTTTTAGTGGCCGCCATAGGCGGTCTGGTAAGCCTCTGGTTCCTACTTCGAGCCGCGCATGGCCCCGCTAAGCTAGGTACAAAGTTCGCGGACCTGTCAGAACAGCCCACGAAACAGGGAGCCGTGCGAAGGCTTCGTGCGGCAGTGAGGGATTTCAGGACAGGTCAGTATGTCCTGGTCGGCGCCCTTGCTATCTTCTCCATCGCAATGCTCCTCGCTTTGGATTAGATGAGGCCCGGTCTGTGCAGTAGCGGGGATAGTCCCTTTTGGCGCAAGAAAACATCCATCTAACGGTCGTTATTGACCATCTTGGATCCGGGGCGATACATCTTGGCGCTAGGCATTCTTGTGTTCCCGGCTACAGTGTGCTCACTCTAGATAGTGAGGTTGCTGTGGATATAAGGAATATGACGGAATCGGAGCTAGCATCTGTCTCCCTCGATGAGCTCGGGTTGGCAGTCTTAGCAGATGCCGTTCGCACTAATACCCGGGACTGGCGCAACTGGATGCTTCTCATGCGTGAAGCTACGGAGTTGCGTAGCGGCTCACCAGGAGATGCAGCCCTGACCGAGGCGTGGCAGTGGCTTCATTCAAAGGTTCTTGTTGCTATGGACCCCAGTCAGACCAGCCCCCATGCAGTCATGGTCACGCGCCGCGGACATGAGGCGCTTGAGATCGGCCTGCCATATCTGCGAGCAGTGGAACGGCTCGACGTGGATCTGGTGCCTGAGCTGGAGTATCAGGCGCGTCCACAGTTCCTACGCGGCGATTTCGATATAGCGGCCTTCGCGGCGATGAAAGAAGTAGAAGTTGCTGTCCGGCGCACCGCAGGACTACCCGACGACAAGCTAGGTGTCGATCTTATGAACCAAGCTTTCCGCGTGGGTGGGCCACTCTGGAGAAATTCACTCCATAGGGGTGAATCAATAGCTCAAATGAACCTTTTTGCCGGCGCGATTGGGCTTTTCAAGAATCCTTCTAGCCACCGCCGTGTGAGCTATGACGACGCTACTCTGGCTGCCGAAGTCATCCTCTTGGCAGATCTACTGCTTCGAGTCCTAAAGCGAATCGAACCTGATTCTGAATAACTCCGGCGCGGCAAGAGTCGCTGCACCTATCCGCATCTATTGAGGAACCAAAAAATCCAGGCTCCCCTCAAAGTCAGCGAACGGTCATGTTTGAACTGCATCGGCGTGGCAAGGACACCCCTTGGCAGCAGAATTGGGTGATGTCATCGAATGCTTTAACCATGCGCGCCCGCGGCGAAGGTTTCATCCCTGTGGGAGAGCATTGTGGTGACCTCGACGAAATCAACGGCGGAATCAGCTGGTGGTCTTAACCCCACAGACATTGCTTGCAAGGCCGAAATCGTCCCGTGCACTCAAAAGCCGGCAATAGGGGGTCGTTTCTGACCACCACCACCGCCGTGACGGAACACGCGGTCTACGTGCTGCGATACCGGCTCGTTAATAATCCGGGAAGTTCTGTTTTAAAGGGAACCTCCCCGGTACCGTCAGTGCCACGCTAGGGCGTACCTGGCCGTACTCCACGGCACCCGCCGGACAAAGGGGGACTACTTGAAACCATTGCTAAATATCCTCGTTCTTGTGTTAGTTGCCTATCTGATTTGGATGTTCAAAAGCACGCCGTGGGCAGCGACTTCATTCTTGGCTTACCTTCTTGTCCTGGTCGCAGAAGGTGTGCTTGCACGACGACTCGAAGCGGCGGGAGTGCGCTTGAAACGCGCACCCCTACACACAGCACCTTCTGCTACGCCCGGGCGGACGTGGGAAAGCACTAGTTTCGCACCCGCCGCACCCCGCCAGAACACGTCCTTTGCCTGGCTCCTCGGGACGATGGCCTTTGCCATGTGCTTCATGCTCCTTGTCGATTTCGCCGTCAATCTCCACTGGTTCGATTACGACACCGCTGGCCAGCCTTGGTGGCTCGCAACAGCAAAGTTCCTTGCAGAGGGTGCCTGCTTCTTGGTCTGGATCTTTGGGCCCTTGGTGCTTGCTTTCTACCTTTCCGAGGAGCTGAACGAAAAGTGGTCCGAACCCTCGCGTGAAAAAGATGTGCAAGGCACGATGGGATCGGTCACAGGTTGGGTGCTCGGACTTCTGACGTATTCGCATTTTGCGATTTACCCGCACCTGCTGACGCTAGTCACTTAGCTCTCTGCTGTGCTGTCTGTTGCCGTACAGGAGGGTCTGTGTGGTGAAATCACTTCCAGCACCAAAGGAGCTGAAAACTAAGGGGGACCATGCTGCTTGTTGCCTTGCTCGACGGCCAGCGAATCGATGCCACGACCTGTCCAGAGCGTCATGGCTGGAGCTGCAGAATTCCGAGGAGCGAAAGCGGCTGATATTGCCAGGTTGCGGTATCCGTGCCGTGGCGAAACCCCGCGGGGAGTCGACCCAGTATTTCGCGCACCTCAGTGTGAGGGGATGCAAGGTGGACCACGGCGGGGAGTCGCCACAGCATCTCGCTATGAAAGGAGCACTGCGGGACCGGATCAACGCCGTCGACGGCTGGCACGCGATCGTAGAGCATCCGCACGATTCTAGGGAATGGATCATCGATGTTTTGGCGGAGTCCGATGACTCCCGGCGCCGCGTAGCCTTCGAGGTTCAGCTCTCACCGCAAAGCCCAGCGAAGTACCAGCACCGGAGCCAGCGCTACTTCGGTGATGGCCTCTTCCCCGTCTGGATCGTGCCCCGCCGGCTGGAGGACAACCTGATCCGCGTCCCACTCGTCGTAACAGGCTTTGGGAAGAGCTCGGAGATTCCGGCCGAACCAGGCAAGTTGATGGACCTGGATGTCACTTGTGACTTCCAGGAGGAGGATACCCTCGGGACCTTGGTGGACAATCTGCTGCAGCGCGGCCACAGCTGGAACCACGGCAGCCCCGAAGACCAGGCTGCACGACACAGGAAAAGAGCGGAGCGCGATGCTCGACTCCGGGATGAGGCCAGGCGCCGTCAGGAGGCCATTAATGAGCGCATCCAGGAGATGAGCATGGATAGCGCGGCGCCCGAGGCAGCTTTCGGAGCGCATACCGTCCTCACCGAGGACGGTCCCTTCATTTGGGCATCCCTGTCCGAATGCTGGAGATGCGAGCACCCTATGCTCCTCTGGGATGCAGAGCCTTCCACACCCGGCCGACAGTACCTGTCGGTCCCTACCCTGGACGTCAAACGTGAGGTCGGAACGAAGCGATACGAGAGCAATGCTGGCGTCCATGCGGTGCTGGACACCTGGATGCACGCAGTCCGCGCCGACGTGCAAAAGGCCACCATCAAGCTCCGCCGCAGCAAGAAGAAGGCTGCTGAATACAGCGCTTTCGTCTGCCCGGAATGCGATGCACTGATCGGCCAAATGTTCATCTCCTGCCTTAGGCCAGAAAAGTGGTCCCTGATCAGCGCCCCGCTGCTGAAGAAACAGACAACTACGGCCGGACCCGCGAAACCGGAGGGCCCGAATGATCCGCGGAAGGGCACGCCGCAAAAGCAACGGCCACCTGCTGTTGCGCCAAAGGAAAGACCGCTTTACAAGCGGCCCACGGTTCCCGAAGAACTGCAGACGGACCGAAAGAAGTCATGGGCCGAGATCCATTCCGCCGACGGTATCGCCGAGGCCAGGCGAAAGTTCATGGGAACTGCCGCTCCTTATCGGGGCAATTGAGACGACGAGGGTAAATTCTCAGGTAACCGGGTTCCAGGCCCTGCTGGTCGAAGTCAGGGTTCTGCGCGAGCCATACGGGACAGCTGGCCCCAAGCGGGGCGACTTAAAGCCATTTTGACCTCAAAAACAGTTGTAATTGACAGGCGGCCCGACCGGACCTGACGATGCCTGGTCGCTATTGACTACAGGTGAACCCCGCGCTATAGCTCAACTAAGTCCAGCAGCAGGCCCCATTAGGTCAACCGGAGGCCGCTGTGACAGCCCCTTCTTTCTCCAACTCCCAGCACGCTGCTGCCCTTCATGGGCAGTCGCGGGCCTCACCCACGCACCTACGAACTACTAGGTTCAGCCTGGGCTAATGCCCACACCGTCAATGACCCACGCTTTACGGGCCAACCGCCGAACCCTTCAGTTCTAGGAGAAGCATTACGGACCCTCGAGAAGCCGCCGGAGGAAGGCAGGATTTCGGTGTCCTCAGCGAATATGCGGGCGGGCAACTGGAGTGCCTTGCCGAGCTCATTGGAGCATCCAGCAGGAGACAGTTCCAAGAGATCCTCAAGAATGAAGCCCTGCAAGGATTCCTGAAGGGACTGGGAAGGAAGTACTATCTGAACCCTTTGATGCTGGCTGCTGCGGCAATCCGGGCGTCCCCAGAAGCTATTTTAAAGCTAGACGCGCGGCTACGTAGGCGCAGTTGCAACTTCTCTGGGCCGTCATTCCGGCTGAGGGGCCCAAGTCAGTGACGAGTAGCTAACACTGAGTATCTGGGCCGCCTCCTTTATGGTTTTTCCATGGCATCGCAGTTGCTGGCGGCTTCGGTCATGGATGGAGTCATCGTTCGAGGGCAACCGTCCATTCGGCCGTGCTTTCGCCGCCACCAAACTATTGGCTGGGTTTGTCTGGGTTCGACTGTGGGTCCTGCGGCGGCATGGCACTGGGAGCGCGGCGCCCGGTTGCCCAGGCGAGATACTTCGTGGCGATCTTTTTGGGGTTCCATTTCTCGGCGCTCGCGAGCTTTTCCGGGTCGCCCTTGGCACGGATGCGCTGCAGCACCCAGATCTCGGTAATTACCACTACCGCCAGGATCGGGAGGTAGATGATTTCAGGAAGCCAACCGAAAGCCGTACGCGCGAGACTAATCGGCAGCAGCATAACAAAAATGATGCCGATCCACTTTAGCCACGGTAGATTTTTCGGCTGTTTAACCAACTCCGGAGGCGGTTGCAGGTCCGGCACATCCTCGGGACTTCTGAAGCGTGGTGGGCGGTTCTCCCGCAGAGCTTCCTGCCGTTCGGTGTCAAAGGCCGCGAGTTTGTGGATCTGGTTTCGGGCGGCGAAGTCGGCCTGGAGTTTTCGTTCCCAGTTGACGTCAGCTTGCCTTGCCTGGTTCTTGCGGTTGAGCTCGCGCTGGCGTTCCTGATGTTCGCGATTGGCCTTGGCCGTCTTCGCGTTAGTTCTCGCCGCTCGTTCACCGCCTGTTGTCCAGCCCATTGGTTCCCTTAGTTCTGTTCGCTCCGGATCCGGAAAGTGGTGTTCATCGAATTCGCGCAACGCCCACTGTTAACGGTACTCACGAAACTGGCTGGAAGGCCCCCTATGAGCGGACTTTTCTTCAAGCCGTTCGGCCGCAGGCTATGGGATGGGTTACCGGCAGGGCAGCCGCCCTTTCACCGCAGCGGCTGCGCAAGTCAGAGGCCCCGCCGCTTGAGACCGGCAGGACAGTAAGCGGCAGGACAGTAAGGGAACTGGGCAGATCTCGTGGCCTCATGGGCCGTTCTCCTGGCTGTCAATGGGCATCTTCGTGGCCGCCCACGTGCAGTTTTTCGTGGCGCCAAACACAGATCAGCTCGGCCATTGCAGATCCCGTCCCCTCATGCCAACTAGGTGCAAAGGAGGTTTCTAAAGTCAAGCTTCACCTAGCTTTTAGCCTCGGCCAGTCATAGCATTGGTGCTCCATTTACTTCTCCGGAGTCGTCATGCCCTCAGTCCTGCACGCCCACAGCGTCGTTGGCGTCCTGACTGCTATCGTCTGGCTAATAACCGGATGCAGTTCCCCTACCGACACAATTGCGGAAGCGTCGCCTGCCGCCACTGTCACGGTCACGGTGACAGCAGCGCCGAGTCCCACTCCGACGCCGACCACTACACCGACACCAGTAGATACGGGTGCGCCTCTGGATCCAGACGGCGCCACCTCTGTGATGGGCGGAGATGAGCTCGCGGCACCAAAGCAACAGCCTGCGTATGGAACCAAGGCCATTGAACTGTTAGCTACTCTCCCCATCAAGGGCCGGGCACCGAAGACCGGCTACGACCGGGAGTTGTTCGGCCAGGCTTGGGCCGACGTAGACCGGAACGGTTGCGATACTCGCAACGACATCCTTAAACGGGACCTAACCCAGGTGACGTACACCAACAGCGTTCCCTGTAAGGTCCAGACGGGCCTTCTCGCTGATCCTTACACCGGAACTAGCATCAAGTTTGTCCGCGGTTCCACAACGAGCGCTTCTGTTCAGATTGATCACATTGTGGCGTTGGGGGACGCGTGGCAGAAGGGCGCCCAACAACTGACCCTGGCGCAAAGGACGACCTTCGGCAACGACCCTCTAAATCTTCAGGCGACGGACGGCCCTACAAATCAGAAAAAGGGTGACGGCGACGCTGCAACATGGTTGCCGCCCAACACGGGCTTCCGCTGCGAATACGTCGCACGCCAGATCTCGGTGAAAGCGACCTACAACCTGTGGGTTACCCAGGCAGAGCACGATGCCATGGCACGGGTCCTCGGGAATTGCCCGGACCAGCTTGCGCCCACGAGTCAGCCATCCCCGGCACCGGCTCCTGCGCCGGAACCAGCACCTGCGCCTCCTGCCCCTGCGCCCGCTCCTGTTCCCCCTCCGGCACCGGCCCCTGTCCCTGTTGCCCCGGCCCCGGTCGCCCCCGCACCACCCGTGTCCGACTACTACGCGAACTGCGCTGCGGCCAAAGCAGCAGGCGCTGCGCCTCTTCACGCCGGCCAGCCAGGTTACCGGCCCGGACTGGACGGGGATAAGGACGGCATCGCCTGCGAACGGTAATTGTCCGCTCCCGGGAACGCGGGCCAGGTTCTGCCCGCGCCGGAGCCGGGAACGCACCTGGTGCCGGCCTCGCCTGGCTTTTACTGGTCGACACTGCCTGACGGGCCGAGGGTGTCGATGTCCTGCTGCGAGGGCGGAAAGAAAAGTAGTGGGGGCATTGAGGGCGATTCTTTCGCCCAATGTAGGCGACCTGACCGACAGAAAAAGCGATTGCGGGTGGTACTCCCAGTTCCTCCAAGCGAAGCTTCAAACCATTTGCAGCACCATCTAGGAATCCCATTCCCTCATCGTCGTTAAAAGGAAGCGGACTAACAAGGGACAAGGCAGCTTCACGATTACGCCGCAATTAGTCGAGCTCACTTGTTCTAGTCCTGATTAATCTGACTGTCGTGTAGGTTGTCCCAAAAGTAGCGCCAACCAACAACCCCAAAGGACACCAATGAGCACAAGAGGCTACCTTGATCTCTCCCCCGGCATGCCAGACGGCATAGGCTGCGTTCCGTCCCGCGATGCAGTGGCACGTGTGGTGTCTTTCTGCACGCAACCTACGAGCGGATGGCACACGTACGACATGCTCGGTGCGACGGCCCGGGGTCTCGGGCACTTTGACGAACTCGCGCCCTGGTCACTTTTATGGGCCGACACGCTGGCCGGACGGCTGTCCGTCTCGGATATCGCCGGCTTCACGCACGATCTGCGGTCGGAGTTGGTGCAGCGGCTGCAGGCAGTGCCCGCCATGGACCTAGCCAATATGGATGACAGCGGCGTGGACAGTCTCGCGTTCCTATGCCGCTTTGGCTTCTCCGGAGTCTGGGCTCCCAAGATCACGAAGGTACTTGCCCTCTATAGGCCCGAGGCCGTTCCTGTTCTTGATGGTTACGTTGCAATGGCCATGGGATTTACGCGGAATGGATTTAGTTCCGGGAAGGAACCGCGCTGGCAGCGCATACGGCAGACCTTGCTGGCACTTCGCAGCATCCTTCGCCATCAACAAGCAGAACTCACCCATATCCGCCAAGAAGTCGCCCTTGCCGTCCCGGATATAAGAGAAACAACTGATCTGCGGCTGCTTGATATCATCATCTGGACGTCGCAAGATGATCGCCTGCCTCGCCCAGGAAGTCCGGCAAATTACTGGCTCCATCGTCGACCAGAGGAGTACCGATCGGCGCGTCTAGACCCCCTAACCTTAGCGGCCGTTTCAACCGCCGCCTGTGAACAACCGGACAGGGGACACCCCCCAACGATGTCGGAGTGAGGTCTACTGCAAGCCCACCGGTCCCCCATCGGTTGGCTTTCTTGATCTCGCCATGCAGGAGTTGAGGGTTTTGACGCTGACGCGATGGCGCTGGTAGCCGACACTTGGTTGCTTTCTTCGTTATATAGGCGCCCATGCTGGGCAGGAGACAAGCGAAAAGTCGGAAGAACCGACAATTCCCCATTCGTGAATTTCAAGTGCTGATGAACCCAGGTTGGTGAGCTCTCTGTCTGCCGTTACGCAGTCAGCGGCCCTGATGGGCTTGCTGGGGAGTTCACCGGGCACGCTACCGGCCGTCCCACTTCCTTGGGGCTGCAACACCGGCCCGGTTCTCCTGGCCGCTGAGTGCCGCAAGGACGACTGATGGTTCGACTTCATACGAGAGGTAGACGCGAAGGACAATCCGCATCCTTCCGCCTTGGTGAGGATAGATCAGACGCGGTCGGAATTTGCTGTGCAATCAGGCTCTAACCTTGGAGCATGATGGACGACGACAACCCGGCGATGCTCGATGACTTGATCTACAGGAAGTTTCAGCGCGCGGCCAAGTCCAAGAACTACGAGCGAATGCTTGACGTCCTGACTGAGGCTGCCACATCTCTATCGGCCCGACCGTATACCGGTGAGATGAGCAAGATCGACGTCGGCACGGTGCTCATTATCATGGTTGATTCAATCAAGGTCCTCACAGGAGAGGAGTGCAACATCGCGCGGGACCTCCCATACTTTAGCCCGTACAGTGACGGCGGTCTTCGGGAGGCTATGAAGTGGCAGAAGTGGCTGCATTCCCTTGAGGTGCTTGCCCTGGCAACCGGGGAGGACCTTGGGGAGCTTCCCCACGTCATGCGGGAGGAGTATCTCGGTATTGAGGGCTTTGTGCGCTCGGATCCGACGGCCAGACTCATTCGGCTGTGGCGCGCGTCCCGGCCGTTCGTATTCCGGTGGCAAAGGCTGAGCCGGCTGTCCAGAGACACCAAAGATCCCAACGACCTGGATAGCTACGACCAGCATGCTGCCGCGCTACTGGGCATAATGGAGTACCTCTTTGGACGCTCCGGGAACTGGCCCCCAGCAGCACGTGACCTACATGCAGAGCAAATGCAGCTGCTCAAAGACAACCTCCGGTTGAGTCCCTCTGCGCTCATGGACGAGTGGCAGGAGCAGATGGACAAGTGGCGCCAGGAAGACGACGCGGAGGAAGACTATAGCGATGATGATGGATCCGTCGGGCAAAGTGTGGAACAACTTCTCAACGGTCTCAGCCGATACTTCCCCGACGTCGATGATCGGGCCAGTTCCCCTGCATTCTGTCTTATGCGTTGCGTGCTCTTCCGATCAGGTGACCTGGTCAATGGCTTTGCTGCCATCCATGACGAGCGCTTTCTTACATTCACTGATGAAGACTGTTTGGTGGCGGACATCCGCCGAGGACAACCGCGGGTAGGGTTGCTCAAAGACATCAGTGAATGTTCGGTTCAAAATCCATCAGGCTTCCGAATCCCGTCCACTACTAACGTGAGAGTCGACCCATCTCCCTCGCCGAGCAACGATGCCGTTAGCATTATTCTTACTTTCGGCGAGGGCGATGAAGCTGGAGATGAAGCTCTGGTGGCTTCATCCGGCATTGGGCACGGCCACGATCAGCAGCAGATAGCTGAAAACACGATAGGGAAATTCATTAGTCACATAGACGGCGCCATGGGCAATAACAAGGGCGCCACAGGTTTGGGGCAGCCTTCGCCCCGATAGTGGCAGTCTCGCTCGCCCCGCCGTACCGGCAAGACCGAGGGAACTATACCCGCTGAGCCACCGGCGAAGGCGCCCGTTAGCCGCTCCTCCACACGCACTTTGCGCACTGATTCAGGAAGCCTCGTCGGCACGGGGCCAATAATTCCCGTAAAGCCGCCCGCAAAACTGCCCGATGAAGGTGCCCTAAACGCTGCACGGCCCCGTTCCACTTCCTAGTACGTAAATTAACAGGAGATTATGCACCAGCTGGCGTGAGACTGACCTCGTAGCCGAGGGTTTTGAGCTGGCGGACGGCTCGGCTCCTCGCCTGTTCAGGATCGCGCTTGAGGTAGTAGTCGGCGCCAGGGTCGGTGCAGACCTCGCCGTTGGTCAGCATGTTCCATACTGCGGTCAGAATGACGCGTTCAATCGCGACTAGGGCCTTCTTTGGACCCCGGCGCGCAGCAATGCGCCGGTATTTCTGGGAGAGGAACGTGTCCTTGAGCCGGGCTGCCGTCAGCGCAGTGGTGCCCAGTGCCGCCTTCAGATAGATGTTGCCCGGTCGGGTTCTGGTGGATTTGATGTGTCCAGCGGACTCGTTTGAGCCCGGGCAGACGCCGGCCCATGAGGCCAGGTGCGCCGAGGTAGGGAAGATGTTCATGTCCGCGCCAGTCTCGGCGATCATGACGTCGGCAACCAGAATGGAGACCCCAGGGATTGTGAATTAGTGCCTGTCGGGCTGCACGAAAGGGCTCAATGGCCATCTGGATGCGCTCGGTGTAGGCAGCGATGGCGCTGGTGTGGTGATCGATTTGGTCCAGGTGCACTCGGATCATGAACGCTTGGTGTTCCCCGAACCTGCCGGTGAGCGCTTCGACCAGCTCTGGGATCTTTGACCGCATGCTTTTCTGCGCGTATTCCGCCAGCACTTCTGGGTCCCGTTCTCCGCCAACGAGTGCCTCGAGCATCGCCCGGGAAGAGACACCGGTTAGGTTGCTCACAACGCTGGAGAGCTTGATGCCGCTGCCCTCCAGAAACTTCTCCAGGCGGTGGATCTCCCGCGTTCTGTCCTGCACGGCAATGGCCCGGGCCCGGGTCAGATCCCGCAGCTCCCGGATCGGTTCTGGCGGAACGAAGGAAGCTCTCAACAAACCATGGGCGGCGAGCTGGGCCAGCCACGACGCGTCGGAAACATCGGTCTTGCGTCCCGGGATGTTCCTGGCAGCCTTGGCATTGACCAGCATCACCGGCAGGGAAGATTCCAGCAGATAGTAGAACGGCTTCCAATAGTCACTGGTCGCTTCCATCACCACCGTTGTGACCTGCTGCTCCTCGAGGAAGACCGTAATTGGAGGATCTGATTCGTCGTTGAGCCCCAGGTGGTGTGACCGTCGAGGTGAACCGGCCCCGTTGGCCTCCCGGGACCCGCACGCACACCTTCGCGTCGTGCTTGGAAATATCCATGCTGACGGCGCGCTCGTGCACAATATCCATTGCTCTGCTTTCCCTACATGCAGCGGAATGCCTACCGCGGGAAGGACAGGGAAAAATTCAGGAATCTAGCACTCGTGCTCGAAGCAACAATCCACGGTTCCCGTGGGAGTCCTTCACACCACGCTTAGAAGCGAGCTCAACCTCGGCACCAAGGAAATCCGGCGTCATCCGCGATAGACACGGCCATCATGCACCCGACGCCCGCAGGAAACCAGGGCCGGGAAGCCAACCAGGCCCCATTTTCATACCCCACGGCCCGGCAGCGCCGCTAGGCCGCTTAGAACTGGGACAGTCCTAGTAGGACACTCCCCCACACATCGGGATATACCTCTTTGTCCCGTATGTTCTTCCAAAACCCCCGCCTCTGGTCTGTCACAGCGACAAATTGCGGTACGGTTTGTGCACAGAAATTGGATAGGCCGTGTATCACACGGTGAAGCAAGACCTCGCCCGGCAGTTGGACGCCTTGGCGGCCCCGGCATCGAGACCGTTCTCTCGGAGGAGAAGTCCGGTGGCACCACGGATCGCGTCCGGCCTCAGGGGGTGTTACCTTCAACTGCTTGATGTCCCCTGCCGTGCGCGCATCCCAAATGGTTAGATTGCAAACCGCAAGCCCGGAATTGTCATCATTTTTCCTCACTCTTCTTCGAACGTGCCGCCGGGCTCATGTGGCTGGCGTATGCGCTGCCACATCTCGGCAATCTCCGGCGAAAGGCGATAGTACTGCTGGGGCGTTTCGCCGACGGCGTAGTTCATCTCATAGGGGGCGTTGCTGCGATTGAATCGACGGCGCAGTGTAATGGAGAAACCTCCATAGTCCCCGCGGTGAGCGTTTTTCTCCCGGCCGGTGCGTTCCATGACCTGATCACCACCTATCCATTCTCCCGGTGTTGCGGCGCACAGATCCATGGTGGCGAGGATGGTTGGACTTGCTGTTCCGCGT
The DNA here is from genome assembly GCF_059089905.1 of Arthrobacter sp. Y3221087. Lineage (NCBI taxonomy): Bacteria > Bacillati > Actinomycetota > Actinomycetes > Micrococcales > Micrococcaceae > Arthrobacter > Arthrobacter sp. Y3221087. Next base: position 1,309,105 of record NZ_JBNHFE010000001.1, on the reverse strand, counting down.
GTGAGTCGTTTGAGATCGTCCAGGGTCCAGGTTTCCTCGGGCACAGTGACCGTTGTCTTCGTGCTTCGTTCCGCGCGAGAAGGTGCCACGACGAAATCCTCAGCCTCAGGGGGTGGCCACACTTGGGACACCGTCACCAGGTGGTTGTCTCCGAGTCGGTAGGCCCCTACTTGGATCAGGGTGAAATCAATCCCTTGTTCGCCGAGCCAGACCACCGATGATGTCAGCGTGGTTGGGAAACTTCCAGCGATGAGAACGATTCGTGGTGATCGGAGGGTTTCCGAGGAGAGACGGGGTGCGTGCGTTCGAAGGACGGCTAATGCTTCCTCTGCTGTGGTGGGTGCGTCGTCTTCCCGCGCATGAAAGTTAAGGTAAGCGTCGGCCAACTGCTCTACCTCAAACCGTGATGCCATAGCGGCATATTTGATCGATTGCAGAGTGACGAAGTCCGGGGCTTGATCACGCTTCAACTCGGTGACGACCAGTCGCCCGTCCGCGTCGAGGCCCAGCACGTCGAGTCGGTCGGCTTCGCGCCCCTCCCGGGACATCCACCGGCCGAACTCACTGGTGATAACTAGAACATCAGTGCCCAGCATCTCCGGATGCGCCAGTACCCACTCTTGCAAATGCTCGCGTTCGCGAAGACCGGCCTCGACCAATGTGATCGGCACTGCAGGAGTCGCTGTGCTGCCCGCCACGCCGAACACTAATTCGTCCCTGTTCATTTGTTCCCCTTTTCCTGACTCACCGGGCAGCCTCATGCCTATTTTGATGCCGGCGTCCCAACAGCCCCCGTTTGGAACTCTAGCCTCACGGTGCATGACTATTCTGGCGTCGGCAGCGTGAAAACTTTCGATAACTGGCTTGCGAACCGTGGACTTGCGCAAGCAACGACCTACTGGGAGATGAGGCCGGACGGCACTGAGACCCGAAAGCAGACCACCTTGCCCACATCCGTGGATCTGTCCGACGACGACCTTGGGGACAGCATCGAGCTTCTTCTTGGGATTGTGAAAGGACTTTCAAGCCTACTTCCCGGCCTCACTTAGCTCGGCACCATGCGGGTTAATACTCTTCTCCACCACCGCGACCCGGCCCATAATAGGAGACACGCGCTGACAAAGGTGCCGCCATGGCAGCTAAACAGAAACAGGACGAATCCCGGGCGTGGTGGCATGAACACCGCGCTATTTGGATACCTGCCGCCATCGCCGCGGCAGCTACATTGGGCGCTGCCCTCTTCAGTATCGTCCCCGACCTCGCTCAGTCCTGGGGATCCAGGGATGAGAGCAGGAGGGACCAGATTGCCACCTGCATGGACCGGTTCGGGATGAAATCGAACCCGGAATCCACAAAGGTCGAGAATCCTGATTCGGTTGCCGGGGACCGCTTTGTCCCAATCTGGCGCCAGACGTTCGAATCCTGCCAGTGGCCTGCAGGTCCACATACTGACGAGTTCGGCCACACTGAGATCGTCTCCGAGATGTACGACATTGATAGCCCGGAGTCGCACCCGTACATCAACAAGGCCGACCGCATCAACGCAAGCTGCCCGAAGGTCGAGCTGAGTTACACGACTGGTTTCGTCGAGGATGAATTCGTGATTACTGCCGAACGGGGTACGCAGGTCCTTCTTGAGACGGAAGGCGACAACATCTTCCCGGGCAATACGAAATTCTTCAACGGTCCGGCAAGTGAAATCGTCGCCCTCCACGGCGGGCGCACCTGGCTCGATTCGGCACGGTGTCTGGAGAAATGAGCGCTTCTATTAGGAAGCCGCGCCATATAGCGGCGACAGAACGCCGTCAAATACCGCTGCTTTTGGAGGGGAAGTTCACAAGTCCATGAGTATGGCCGGAGCTCAGGTTGGGGGAAATGCTCTCAATTCGCTATCGAAGTCGCCCCCAGGGTCGAGAAGGAGAGCCGCACGGATGCTTCGCTGATCCATCGACGCCATATCCTGGTCATGAAGCGCTTGGCGAGCAGGGTTGCTATTTTGACGTTGTTTCAACGCCTTCCATGCTGGCGGGTCTTCCCGCAGGCTGCGTCGCACTACGTCCTCGCGGAGTTTGCGCGCAGCCTCTTTTTCGCCAATCTCTCTGAAGTACGCGAAGGCATAATCCAGGTGCGCGTCCACGCCTTCCCAATGCGCGGGGTCAACGCCAGGGGTATCGCTCATTTGAAAGACAAACAGCACGGCAAAGAGAAGCAGCTCGTCCTCTGTCGCTGTAGGGGCGGTTTCTCACCAACGTCGCAACACCTACTGAAAGTGGCGTTGATTCATGCGCAATTCGACGCGCCGATCGAGGAAAACGGGGCCTCCGGGCTTGGTTGAGAAGAGACCCTTGTACGTTCAGCTCATGAAAGACGGGCACTCAACCGGGCAGCATGCAAGATTCTTGGGATCAACCCCAACACGGGCCATCGCTGGTTGCATGGACGCAACGGGGTGGAGGGCTTGGTGCAGCAAGGCTTAGATCCAAGGCCCCGCAAGGCGGTTCCTGCGACAGGTGTGTCCAGCCGCTATTTGTCAGAGGACGAACGGATTTTCATCGCCGACCGTTTGCTGGTTCGGGCGAGTCTTCAATCCATCGCTCGTGATCTTGGCCGGTCACCGTCCACAATCAGCAGGGAGTTAGCTCGGAATCGTCCCGACTCACGTCGCTATCATCCGTTCCGCGCCCAGAAAATGGCACAGAAGAGAAGGCCGCGGCCGAGGCTTACCAAGCTTGCCGGTGATGACGAGTTGCGGCAATACGTCGTGGAGTGCTTGTCGAAGCGGTGGAGCCCTCAGCAGGTCTGCCGAGCCCTGAAGGAACGGTTTCCAGGAGAGAAGCACCGGCATTTGGCGCACGAAACGGTCTACCGTGCGCTTTACCATCTGAGCATCCGCCCCGTTCCAGCCGGGTCAGCACGGTTGCTGCGATCGGGTAAGTTCAGCAGGCGCCCGCGGTTTAGGACCAAGGTGAAGCCACGCCAGTACATGGCTGATGCTCTGAAGATTGGTGACCGCCCAGCCCACATCGCTACCAGAGAAGAAGCGGGCCATGGGAAGGCGACCTCATCATGGGAAAAGGGAACAAATCAGCGATAGTGACGCTGGTGGAACGCTCTTCCCGGCTCCTCATCGCCTTTGCGCTCCGCCCAGGCACCAGGTCCGATAGCATGCGTGACCAGCTCATTGAGGCCCTGGGGATTCTGCCGGCCACGCTGCGGAGGACCTTGACCTGGGACCGTGGCTCCGAGATGGCCAAGCACGCCGAAGTCACCGCGGCGCTGGGAACGCTCGTGTACTTCTGTGATCCGGCCAGCCCCTGGCAACGTGCTTCGAACGAGAATGCCAACGGCCTGCTCCGCCAGTACTTTCGTAAGGGTGCAGACCTCAGCACCGTAGAACAGGCTGAAGTCCGCTTCGCCACTGATGAAATCAACGGACGGCCCCGAGCCGTCCTCGACTGGGATAGCGCAACCTCACGGTTTGCTTCCCTCCAAACCGTTGCTGCGCTTCAAACCAGTGCGGTTCCCGATGGCACCGTGAGAACCGCGCCGTTGCCCCCAACCGGGGACAATTCAATAGGGTTATCCACCGCTACGGCGACCAAGGAGCTACCCCACCGGCTCCCAATTCCAGCCGTGGATAACCCGAATTGACCCCAACCGTGGGCAGCGGAAGACAGGCCGGAGCTTCCCGTTGCGGAATCCTCTACCGAGACAGCGACGGTTCAGCTACGGCCCAGCGAATCGGCTTCACTGGCAGCGCGATCTCTTTCGACCTGCTTAGCCGCAATGATGCCGTCTCGTGTCGCCGCCCGGATGACTCCATAAAGGACGTAAAAAAAGACAGCCGCGAAAACGACCGGCAGGACGATATCCATGATTCTTCCCCCAAAGATTTAGCTGTCCAGAAAGGACCTTGCCAGCGTACTTCAGGAGCCAGCTCGTGGGCCTTGGTCAGCTCCCGAGGGGAACCCGGACCGGGACGATCAGGAGAGGGATGGCCACCCGCTGTAGCCACATACAGGGTGCTCAGGCTGTGTCATAGTGATCCGAAGATCAATCACTGCCGAGGGGGATGAGTGAGCGGACAATGGAAGACTTTGCAGATCTTCACGCTTGCTTCCCTGCTCTGGTACGCGGTAGTGCGTCAGTTCGATTCCGGAATGATGATGAGGAACGCGGAGGAAGTTTTCCTGTGCCTCAATGAGCGACCGCCAGGCACAGACGCATTTGATGTCGACATCCAATGAGAGGCAGTGGCAGTTTGATCGAATCAGCAGCGTTTGTGATCAAGGCATTCGAGCATGTCGTGGACTTCGTCGTGGAGCCCTTTCCTCCTCCAGATCCCGCAGCCGCCCTGCAGGCGGCGATGCGTGGTGAGAGGCAGGAAACTCCATTGATGGTTCCACTGATTTACACCGGCGTCGCTGTGGGGCCAGTTGACTTGGTTATCGAGGTCCTCAGCGAGAGACCGGAGATTCACGGCACTGCCTGGGAGGACATTCATGAGTTGTCCCTGACGTTCCCTGAAGGAAAGGCGTACTTCAACGAGCCCACAGGCCGGGACAGGAAGGATGTAGGGACCATTGAGGGCGAGGAGAAGGGCACATACCGCGTCCGGCTTCACGCCACCGGCCGCGACACCGCCTTTGATGATGTCGTGGAGTCGCCAGTTGAGCGTCACCTGGTCCAGTTTTGGAAGGAGCCACCATCGCCGGTGTCTGTCCTGTCATCGCAATCAGAACGCGGCAAGAGCCTGCCACGTTTCATAAAGATGTGGCAGGGACCACCCGGTGCCACGGCCGGCAGTGAACCACAACTGCTAAACAGCCCGCCTGAATAGCGCGGTAGGCCCAGAGGGAGGATAACCCCCAACTCTGATGCCAGGCCAAGTGACGATTTCTTCCGCACACATCCCGTAAGGGGTGTCCCGTATAGACGCTTCGCATCGTCCCGTTAGGGGTCCTCGGACGAGCTGACGAAGCTCACCACGGGGCCCGTCTCAAACTCGTGGTCTCCCTTCCCGTAGGACCTGTCCGGTGAAACGCAGCGCGAAGGACCTTTCTCCAACACACAGTGAATCAGTAGATCGTCCAAGGCAAAGCGGTGCCGGCAGAGGCCAAACAGGGATACTGTTACCTCCAAATCGAGCCTGTTGCGACGATGGTTGGAAACCGCCAGGTGAGGTGGCCTGTGATGCAATGTTGGCCCATCATGAACAGGCCGCCGTAGGAGTAGTCGGAGTCATCAACAGCGTGGTCGAGCAGGCCTCTAGACGCCCCGCCCCCTGACATGAGAACAGCAGCCCAGTCGGATACGAAGGGCCCAATATCTCTGCCAGCGACTACATATGGCTCGTTGTCATTCATGAGTCCGATGATGGCATACAGGCCAGCAGCAAGGCAGTGGTGCCAATCAGCCTAATCATCGGTGTGTTGGTCCATCTCTGCAGCGAGGGTTCAAAAGTTCCCTTGTCTCCGCTCCGTAGCTAGGCCTACCCGCGTTAGCGAAGAAGGGATTCATGTTCTCTGCGGGGAGCTTCACCCGGTAAGCGTCATTAGCCAGCTTCTACCCCCGGCTCGTGATTCTCATGCACGGCACGCTTTTGAATGTTGGTGCCGACACCCATTTTCGAGGCGACCCCATGAGGACAGTGATTTGCCCGGACCCGGCAGGCGACAAAGAGCCGGCCCTTTTAGTTGTCGGCAGCATATCAGTCTGATTGGCCCGGAAAACCTTTTGCGACGGAATTCAGCCACTCGTCACCCTCAAAAAAATCTGCTTTCGCACGCGCTCCTTCTTTTAGGGCTTTCAACCGATCGAGCGCCTCATTCAGAATCCTATTGGCTGGAGCTACCTGGTGCGAACGCCCGGAAGCGACAGCGTCATCCACGAGCCTCGCCGCCGTCAATGCTTGCTCCCGCAACAGCTCCGCCTCAGCGCCCGCAACGCCGATCTCTGCCACAGCCGCCCCCGCCTTCGCCTCCAAAGTCCCCACTACCCGGCCCGGGCCGGTGTTCGCGCTGTCGGCATCCCAGGCATCACGTACGGGCCTCAGAGGCGCTACATGCCCTTCCCCACGCTTCTTTGCCTTGTAGGCCTCCGACCGGGCCCGATGTGCTTCAGTACACCTGGCACAGCCGCAGCCCATGCGATAACCGTTAGCGCCATGAACAAATCCCGATTCACTAATAACCCGCCTCATGGCGCGCCAACCTCAGGACATGCCGGGGAGAAAGAGCGGTACACGGCGCGGTCTACCGGTTGCCTTGTTGTGCAAAAAACGGGGCTGTGTTCGTGGGGTTGACGTCCCCGGTTGCGCTTCTTCAATAAGTCCACCTGGCGTCTCCATTCTCAAAAAAACCGGTTGAGTGACAGTAGTGACGGATTGCTGCAGACTTCCCAAGTGTCTGCTCGTAAGAGAATTTGTAAGGTAGCGTCACTTCCGTCACCTCTCCTCGTTGCCCGGCTGTTCAGTCCTGAGTGCGATACCGGCGCGAGAGGCCCCCGTGTTGGTGCGCCGAGCCTCAAATCCCAGCCGGTCCAGTTCTTTCGCAAACGCCCGTTCGGTCAAGATGTCGACCCCATCGTTCACTGCCCAGCGTGTCCACTCTCCATAAAGTTGCCGGGTCATCACAGAGACGTGAGGTGCAGTGACGCATTCGGACTGGATGAACCGCTTTACGGCGTCCGATTCCGTTTGATAGGAATCTGTCGCCCGCTGCACGCTGCAGGGCTCATGCATGCCGCCGAGGTCCTCGTAGGCAAACCAACCGTCCACGACCCACGTTAGGATCGCATCAGCCGAAAGCTCAAGCCGCTCTGGTAACGTCTGGTCCCGCTGAGCTTCAGGCACCACTACGTCGAACCGGATCACACGTATCCTCCGCCACAGCGCTGGATCGTTGCCCTTGACCTTGGGTAGGTGGTTCGTGACGTACAGAAGCTGGTGGGATGGAGTCCATGTCACCGGTTCCTGGTAGAGCCGGCGCGCTGTGAGCTGGTCACCGCCAGTTAGCCGCTTCATGAGAGCGGCGTCCAGCTGCCTCCCTTCCTCGGTCTCGGAACCAATAACAAGGCGAGCACCCCGTAGCATCATCATTTCCGGGCCGCCCCCTCCGCGCTCCGCTGCCATAAGGAGGTTCGGGTTGATGACGGTTGCGTAGTCACCCAAGGCGTTGGCGATGGCGCCATATGCGGTCCCCTTCCCGTTGCAGCCGCTGCCGGACAGGACGGGGAACAAATGCTCCCTGACCCGCCCGTAGGCACTCTGCCCGATCACCCGCTGCAGGTAGGCACGATCCTGCTCATCGGGCAGTACAGTGCCTAAAAAGCAGTCCCAAGTAGTCCGATCTGCAGCAGGTTCGTAGGCCCCCCGTGCTAAGCGGCTGATGCGGTCAGCCGGGTTGTGCGCGTGCAGTTCACGGGTACGCAGGTCCAGCGTGCCGTTGGCGCAGTTCAGAAGGTAGGGGTCAGCGTCAAGGGCCTCAATAGCGACACGCACCCCAGGGAGTGCCGAGGCCAGGTTAAGGACGCCGGCTACGCCTGCAGACGATTCGCACTTGAGGACGTCGGCGCGGAGTTCTTTGTTGCCTCCAAGAGATTCTGATAACGCATACCGCAGGATATCGAGGACAGCTTTCTTAGCGGCGTCCTTCTCGTCCTCGGCCCAGCGTTTGCCGTCCCAAACGAACCAGCCGAGTCCCTTGACATACATGAAGTGGGACCGGTAGGCAGCGGCGAACCGATACGCCATACGCACTTGCCCGTGGTGCTGTTCTCCCTCCGAGATGAACTTGGTCAAGTCGTCAGTGAGAGTTTGGCCAGGAAACCAGTTGGTCGTCATAGGGCACCGGGCTTCCTCATGGATGACCGGGCAGCGGCCTTAGCTTGAGCCTCGCGAGCAACCAGCACGTCAATCATCTTGATGGCGTTGCGAATAGTCGCTCGTACGTCGTTCTGGTTTTCGACGCGAGAAATGGCGATCCGTGCCGCAAGATCAGCGAGCGCGTCGTCATTCAAACTCTGCCGCAGGACGCCCTCGATGAGGCCACGCTCGTAGCCGTTGCGCCAGACCTGGAAGTCCGTATCGCTGGCTTCGATGCGGCTGATGACATCGCTTTCGGTGAGGAAGACGGCACTTGGAGAACCCGAAGAAGCGGAGGGATAGCTATCTTGCAGGTCCGTCAGAACCTCACGTGATGGCCGCCCAGGTTGCAGGGCTGGGCGGCTTTTCTCTGCCGTCATTGCTTCCCACCGACCACACCAGCGTGGAGCAGACCGGTAATCCGGTCGATCTGTTCGGGCGTGAGGGGCGGCGCTTCGGACACAGCCTTCTCGACGTATGCAGCGAGCTTCGCGGCCCTAAGTGCGCGTCCGGCGTCGAGGACTTCCGGGTCGTTGCTGGTACGTGACCTCAACAATGCCGACCTACGGCACTTGTGGTGTTGGACCTCGTTCATGAGGGCGTCTCCATCTAAGGAAACGGCCCGACTAGAACCGGCGCTGTGCGCGTACCTAAGGGGTGATCCGCTGCCTTAGGTCAGGGGGCGGAAATATTATCAATTTCGCCGTATACGAGCATAGCGCCACTTGCAGAGAGCATCAAAGCCCTATGGCAGCCGAAGGGCACTCTTTTTGGCGATGACCGCCTCGGCGTAAAGGAAAATCAGGCGGGACCCAGACAGTCGGGCGTTCACTGCCCTGCCGGTCTTTTGTTGGCAGGTGCTACAGGAGAAGTCGGTGCGAACCAGGCTAACTATTGGACGGGAGTCGCGGTTCCCCAACCCACCGGGCCTGGCTTCTAAGTCAGTGTCGCTGTGCATTGCCCATCGTTGGGACGTTTGATCGAAGCTTAAGTTCATAAATCCCAGATCGTGTCCCCTTGAGCACTTCAGGGTCACCACCGGCCATTTCAAGGACGTGGGGGTGGGCTCGCTCGGCCAGGTGAAGGTCCCTGCATCTGCATCGCCGAGGCTGAAAAAGGCTTCCGTTTCGGTCAGCCGACGCAGGGCTACTTCGAGCTCTGCTTCATTGCTGCTCATGCTGCAGACCGCCAATCAATCTGGAGCTGCTCTGGGTCAAATGCGCGCCCTTTGCCTGCGGGCAGCACGGTCACAGACAGCAGGGTCCGAATGATCTGCCGCTGAGTGCCCAGCGGCAACGCCGACCACGCTTTGGCGACATCGTCGGCGCCGATAAGTGCGGCGGCCGGATTCAGGCCCTCGGCGCTGCTGATCAGTTTCTCTATTTCGCCGAGTTCTCTGGTCAGCTTTCCGGCCTGCTCACGCACAGCCGAAACAGACATGACGCCTTCCGCCAACAACGCGGCCAAGCCGTCCCTACGGTTCCGCAGATCCTGCGCCTTGACACGCAGTTCTGTCGTCGTGTCCCCGACAGCGAAGATTCGAGCGGCGTCCGGAATCCCGAGCCGGGTCACGACCACGCTCTGAACAAGGGCATTGATCTGCTCCAGGTCCCGCTGCATGCAGTATCCGCCGAAGCACCGATAGACCATGCGTTTCCCCCCGGCTTTGATGGGTGCGGGTGCGGCGAACATTTTCGCTCCACATTTGGCGCAGACCAAGATTCCGGACAGAAGATACTTGGAGTTGAGATCATCAGGGGCAGTCCTGCGGCGTGGGTCCGTCAGGACTTCCTTCAACCGGCGGGACGTTTCCTCGTCGAGGATTGGCTCCCACTGCCCGGCAGCCTCCTGCGGCACCCCGTTATACGTCCGCGTTCCCGCGTAGCGTTCACTCAGGAGAACCCGACGGAGTTGCGTGACACCCCAGGGGCCCCCTTCCTTGAGGACAACCGTCTTGTCCTTCTTGTCACGGCTGACAGCCGTTGTGCGGAGACCGGCCGTGTTCCACTTCCTCACGACGCTTGACAGGGTCGCCCCACCGAGAACCATATCGGCCGCTTCCCTGATGGCCTGTGCTTCCTCCGGCACCGTGAATACTTTGCCGGCCTCAGTGCGGTCATAGCCAAAGGGGCGGCGGGACCAAAAGGCCTCCCCCTTCCCGGCCCGCTGGGCATTAGCAGCCTTCTGCCGGTCGCCTTTGTGCTTCGTCTCCATGGCGGCGATGGCGGTCAGAATCTGAGCAACCGCCACGCCGGTCGCGTCACCGAGGTCAAGGGAGACGCCATGGACGCAGGCGATGTTCACGCGGTGCTTCTGGCCCGCGTCGATGATGCGAGAGAGGTCCTTCATCGACCGCGTCAGGCGGTCAAGGTGCCAGACCACGACGCCGGAAACCATCCCACTATCGATAGCCGCCAGTAGCCGTTCAAAAGCGGGACGGGTCTTCCCGGTAGTAGCGCTAATCGAATTATCCGCGTAAAGAACCGCGCTGTCCCAGCCTTTGGCTTGGGCCATCAGGCGGCAGTCGGCCTCTTGCCGCTGAACCGCCGCCTCACGGCCGGTTTTGTCTTCGGACTGCCTCACGTAGACGGCATAGGTGCCCATAGTTCGAGAATACTACTAGCGCCTGACAATGGGCACCATCATGGCGATTTCCTTCTTGCCGGCGGACTCCATCAGGTCGCGCTTGGCGGTATCGCGCACATCCTGTGCCTGGGCGCGAAGCACATCGGCCAAAGGCGTGCCGCGTTCAACCGCCACAATGATGCCGTCTACGAATCTCACCAGCGGGGCCAGATCGGTTCGTGCTGAGAACTCCTGCAGTGCCAGCACGAGTGGCTTGCCGGCCCTCGTCTCTGCAAGGATCCTGGAAAACTCTTTGGCCAGTTCGCCCTTGGCGCTCCGGGAGACCCGGTCCAGGGCGCCGGTCGCGCTCTCCCCTGCACCCACAGCCAGCGCCATGAGTTCTGCCAGGCTTGGGAATTCAGCCATCATCTTCGCCTCCCGGCGCCGGACCTGGACCCCCAGCCAATAGTCCCGCAGCATGAAGCCGCCGATGGCACTGCCGAGGACGGCCAAGGCCGCGAACAGCGCGTTGAACCGTCCCGCGGCTGCACCGACCAACGTCAAACCCAGGGCCGCCGCAAACCCCGCTGCCGCCCAAAGGAGTTGTTCTGCCCTGAAATCGATGGTCGGCTTGCCGATTCCGGCCTGCGCAAGCCGGCGGACGGTGGCCCCCGGTGAGGGATTCAACTTTCCGAGCGCGGTCAGCAGGTCGCGTATGACGGGACGCAGAATCCTTTCGAGCGGGCCGAACGGGGTAGCTGTCTGCTCTCCGGTATGCAGCAGCCGCGACTCCAGGTTCTGGGACTTGAGCTGGGGCTCAATCCGCTCCGCAAACCTCGTTGCCCGCATATACGGCGACCTAAAGATGACGAGCCACAGGCCAATGCCCAGAAGTGCTCCACAGACGATGGCGGCTGGCGAGGCAACAGTCACCGGAGCACCCGCTCTTCCTCTGGCAGGGCCCCTATTTTCAGCATGATGGAGTAGCAGATCAGGGAAACAACGAGGCCGCCGAGCAGTACCGCGGCGCCCGCCGGCGTGTTGTACGCCTGCACTGCCTCCGGCCGGGTGGCCAGCAGGATCATGACGACCCACGGTGCCGCTACAGCCAGCCGTGCAGCGTTTATGGTCCAGGACTGCCGTGCTTCCAGTTCGCTGCGGGTGCGGGCGCTCTCGCGCAAAAACTCGCTTAGTGTGCCCAGCAGTCTGCCGAGGTCGGAGCCGCCCACTTCCCGCGTCAGGCGTAATGCTTCGACGATGCGGTCCGCCACGGGATCGGCCAGCTTGTGCTTGAGCTTGTTGAGCGAACCGTCGAACTGTCCGCCGGCCCGGTAATCCGCGCCGAAATCGCGGAATACCGGCCGTAGTTCTTCGGGGCCCTTGTCGCCAAGCTGGATCAGTGCCTCGGGCAGCGGCAGTCCTGCCCGAATGGCGGAACGCAGGTGGTCCACGACGTCCGGCCACAGCTGGCGAAGCATGGCCGTCCTCTTTTTGGCACGCCATCGCAGGATGGTGACGGGGAGCCAGCCCGCAAACAGCCCAAAGCAGGCCGCGATGGGCCAGGAGCGGCTGACCGCGAAGAAGACCAGGGCCACGAACAGAGCAAGGCCCAGGCAGGTGCCCAGCAGCCCGCCGACCGATACTTTGTCCACCCCTGCTGCAACCAGGAGATCGGCTACCCGGCTTGGTTTACGGTTTCGGCGTCCCGGCTGCGGGGATTCCCACAGCGACCACCAGATGAGGAACAGCCCTGTTCCTGTCGTTACCCCCAGCAAGGCAGAAATCATCGTGGATCCAGCAGTGCAGCGACGTCGAAGCCTGCGCGCGCGAATTTCTCCGCCGCCGGCATGCTGTTGGCGCGGGGCTGCAGGACCCCGTCCGTCATGGCGAAAACAAGTGATGACTCGATGATGCCGTTTTCCACGCGGCGGCCGAGGGACAAGATTTCGGTAACCTCCCTGCGTCCGTCCGGCCGCCGGCTGCAGTGCACCACAAGGTCGATGCATGAGGCGACTGTGGGCACAACAAAGGCTGAAGGGTTTAGTTTGAAATCACTACTAAACCCCCTCTGCGAAAGGTAGTGCCATGGAAACCACGGCAGCCCAGTACAAAATGATCGATCCAGGCGCGAAGTACCACTTGGACGTTGAGAAAGCGGAAATGTTCATCGCCCGGGCTCGCACCTGGCCGGCGGAGAGCCGGGAGCGGCAGATCGAGCGGAACAGCATGGGGTGGAACATTCTCCGGGCCTACGACGGCGTTAGCGCCAGCTACCTGGAATCGCTCACAGCTGAAGAAAGGTTCGAGGCCCTAACCGGGATTCACCCGCGCCTCGTGTTCGGCACGCCAAAGCCTGCTTGGGCCTTCACCACGGACTACCACGACGTACGGAACCAGAACCAAGAACTGGACTCCTGGTCCTGCACACACACGCGCTCCCTGCTCGACACCCCCAACGCGTCCGTCAAGATTACCCAGTTCGACAACCTGGATATCAGCGGCGAAGTGATCAGCACCGGCCCGCGGATCAACGTATGGGCCGATGACGAGAACATGAGCCCGCATACTGCGCTGCAACTCGCCAGGGCCTGCCGTGCGGCCACGGAACAGCTCGCGTGGATCGGGCGCTGACCGCTACTGCGCTTATATGGAAAAAGGGGAGCCTCACGCCTTAAAGGCGTGAGGCTCCCCTTTTTCGTTTAGGAGCGTCGTGATTACACCAGTGCGAACTCGCGCACCCGGCCAGTTGCTGCGTGGGGTGCTGAAATGTCAGCAGCCTCTAGGGCCGCGTCCATCAAGTTGGAAAGGCGTTCTTCCGTCGCGTACTCATCTTCGCCGTCAGAAGAGTGAGCGATGAGTAGGATCTCAATGCACGAGCCGCCGACTGTCATCACGTCCGCAGACGTAACAGTAGGGTCTGCCGTAAGTACGTCATGCATGCGGTCAATGCGCAGTCCTAGCTCCACGAGGTCTTCCTCGCCCTCGTGGCGCGTAAGCGTTGTCTCTATAGTCAGCGTGTTCATTATTCGTTCACCTCTCCATTTAAGCTCAGGCAGGATTTTCGCCAGATAAATTTAATTCGGTCCTCGGTTATAGGTGCAACATCCACCCAAGTCTGGTGCTTCCCGCAATTGCACCAATACCTAAAGCCCCTGGCTTGCCTGCTTTGGACCAACCATCCCTTTTGTTCGAGGATCTCGCAAAAATCAACGAGTGAAGGAGGCAGAACCTCCCCATCCTCAACAAAGTTTCTGTAAGAGGACAACTCCCCCACCTTCGCCTCCGCCATTGCTCAAGTATGCACGAGAGTGCGCGCGCACTCCACATTTTGTCGCAAACTTCACTACTCCGTGACCCGCCCCCCGTAAAGGGACCGCCTCCCGCGCCCCAGGTTGCGGCGGGGGTCCCCCCCTCTGTTTCCCTGCTCTCAGCGACTGTCCAGTAACAAAAGAAAAAGCGCCCTCCCCCGTGCGCCAGCAGAAGGGGAAGGGCGCTTTGTTGGGCGCTGGCGGCGTGCAATGAGGGAAGAACCTCCACCGCCATCGATTCCGCATTAGCCGGGCCAGAAAGGAAAATATGCCACCCGGCGGCGGTGACGTTTACGCCCCGTCTTTTGGCTTCTCCGACTCCCTGATGGACTTGCGGCCCTTGGGTGCCGGCTTCTCAGCAGGAGGGCTCCAGAGCGCCGCCTGCTGCTTCTCAGCCTGGACCTTCTGCGCCCAGTCCGGCAGAGCTTCCCCGGGCACGAACACAACATCGTTGCCCGTGTCCGGGTGGACCGTGTGCAGGTAGCCGTGACTGATCTTCTCAGCGCCGCCGCCAGTCGTCAGACCCGGAATACCAAGCCCGGCCTCTGAAGCGGCCACAGCAGCCGCCTCCGAAGGCTCAAGCCCTGCATTTTCCAGCTCGTCACTCACCCGGCTCATTACAGGGCTCCCTGGATAGCGCGGTACACGGCGAAGGCCGCAGGGCGGGCCGGCTGCACGTCGCCGCGCCAGTGCGCCACAATGCCGATCTGACCGGTGTCCGCGTACTTCTCGGTTAGCACCTGGATAGTGATGCTCAGGCGCTGCCCGATCAGCAGCTGGTTCCAGTCGCCCACGAAAAGGTCCGTTGCCCGGTTCGTCATCGTGCCCTGCGTATAGCTGGGGATCTGATTGGAGCCCAGCCGGGGCAGGCCCTCCACGTCCGCCGGCAGCCGCAGCGGCTGGCCAGTGGTGTCGTTCGCGCCCGCGTACTGGCGGGCCAGCTTCGCGTTCCAGATCAGCGCTGTGGGTTCCTCATTCGCGTACCGGACCTTGTAGATGGTGTCCAGCACTTCGTTGTAGTACGTGGCCGGGGTCTGTGCCGTGCCGTTGGCGCCTGCGCCCAGCACGTGGGCCGGCAGTACCGCATTCAATGCTGCCAGGACACCACGCGGGTTCGGCGGCGTGGACAGGTTGATGGTGCCCGCGCCGGACGTGATGCCGCCGTACAGGCCCACCAGGTCCAGACGCTGGGCCATCGCCTTGGAAATAGCGTCCTTCACGATGGCGTCAGCGTTGTCGGCGTCCTGGAACCACTCCAGCGAGCCGATAACGAGGCAGGACATGGTCTTGGCCTCCAACGTCACGTTATCGAACGTCGGATCACTGGGAGTGATCGCGGAAGCCTCAGCCCGGAAAGCAGCCGTAGGATCCCCCGTCAGCCGCCCGATCTTCACGGTGCCGGCATCCATGGGGATGATCGGCGCGCCAGCCTGCATGACAGCAGACTTGTTCCGCGCCAGATCGATCAGCTGCGCACTCCACACAGTGGGAATGACCGCCGAACCGCCCGTGGTGGACAGTGCACGGATCATGTTGCCCAGGTTGCCGTACTGGGACTCGGAAGCGTCCTCATTCGGTTCCCGGTGCCCGGATACCAGTGCATGGGACCGGAAGCTCTCGCCCTTGGCGACAGCCGCGCGCTGCCCGGTGGCCTCATAGATCCACTCACCCTCACGAGGTGCAGAATGCGAAGAAAACGCCAAGGACTGCCCAAAGACCGGATGGTTCCGCAGTCTCTCGTTCCAGCTGGCCTCTTTTGCCAGCTCATCAATCTGTGACCGAACGTTCCTCATGTCATCACAGATCTGGTTGTGCCGCTTCTCCTCGTCAGGACTTAGCTCCCGCTTCTCCGCTTCACAGAGATCCGTGATCGCCTGGGCCTCATCTTGAAGGACCTGCTGAATACCACGGAGCACGTCGAAACGGCTTGCCCCGGGGGGAACCGGGAAAGAACGTTGGAAATCGTACCGGCTACCAGCAGGAGGCGCGTCGTTGTAATTAGACATTAGAAATTTCCCCTCTCGGGAACGAAACAGGGGCCCGAACTCGGGCACCAAAGAATGAACTGGGGGTTACTCCCGGTGCCTCGTGCCTCAACGCCGCCCCTTGGGGGCTTCAGCAGGTGGGTTCCTCCCGGCCTGCGGCGGATGCTAGCTCCGTGTCCCAGCTCCCGGGTGGTTTCGCCGGCCCGGATGCCGTAAGTCAATTCTACGGCCCCGGGCCGACAAATCCCATGGTTGTAACTTCGGCTACCGGCTACACAATCCGTAAAATCTACGGGGAGAGAAAAATCGGTAGACGCCGCGGTCATTCACCCCTCCCCCTACCAAAAAACCAGCCCGGTTTGTCACCGGTTATTCCCGTCCTGCTGCGAGCTGCGCGGTTTTGAGTGCGTCCAGTACGTCTTCCCGTTCATCGATCAGGTACAGGATGGTTGCTGCTGCTGCTGTGAGCATTTCGATGGCTTCTGTGTCGTTGGTGGGTTTCAGGGCTTCCATGCCTGCCCTGTCCTTACGGAGCATGGCCCTGGTGAATGCCAGGGTGCGTAGTGCTGTGTCTTGAGCGTGGGCTTTGGTTGGCTGTGTCATGGTTGGTTCCTCCTGCTGTTTGCTCGTGATCCCTTGGTGCCTTTGGCTTCTGCTGCCTTGGCCCGCTTGGCTTGCTTGGCTTGCTCTTTGATCTGGCGCTTGACTGCCTGGGTCTTGTTCTGCTGCTTCCCCATCAGGCGTTGCCTTTCTCTTCTGGTTGTAGGGGTGCTATCGCTGCCATCTGGAGCCAATGGAGGGCTTCCTCTACTCCGCCCGGCCCTGCTGCGACTGCGTTAGCCAGGGTGTGCGCCAGGCTGAGGATCAGATCTGCCGCGTAGGCTGCACTGTCGTGTTCGGTCAGAAGGTCCAGGACTTGGAGCCGGTTGAAGTGTGCACCACCTGTCAGTTGCGCCGTCACCAGCATGATCACTGCGCTGCGGATGGTTTCCGCGTCATAGTCTCCTGCGCTCACGGCATACCCGCCCTTCTCAGCGCCGCGTCTTCGTCGGCGGCCGTGATCGCGTCAGCGGCTGCCTTGTCGGCGATGCGCCGGAAGGTTGCTTTGGTGGCGTCCGCGTTCAGGACCAGCTCGTAACCGTCCAGGTCAAGCACTGGCCTCCGACCCGCGTGCGTGACTACGTTCTGCCATTGCTCATACGGGATCATCGCTTCCCGCTTGCCGCTCATGTTCAGGGCCATGGCTTGTGTATCCAGCCAGCCGCCCTGATCGAACACACCCAGGCGCATGGATCCGCCCGTGCTGCCGAAACCGAGCTGCTTCATGCCCCAGTCGCCCGCGACACCAGCGAGTTTCTTGCCAACACCGAACGCCAGTTCAGCCATAAGGTTGCCCGCCCCGAACGCCCCCCGAAGCGTCCCGGCCAGCCCGTCGATGATTGCCGCTATCGGATTGATGGCCAGCGCCGGCACCTTGCCGGACATGTAGGGTGCCGGATCCACGTGGTTGGGCCAGCCACCTTTCAACAGCATGTAGTGCAGGTGGGAGCCAGTAGACTTGCCAGTCGAACCCATCAGGCCGATGGTCATTGCCCGATTCACAACCTGCCCCGCCTTCACCAGGATCCGGTTCAAGTGGGCGTACCAGGTTTCCCACCCGCCAGCGTGCTTGATATGGATCTCGTTGCCGCCGCCGTGAGGGCTCCAACCTGCCCATGCCACGTTGCCGTCGAACGCCGCCATGATCTTGGTGTTCAACGGGGCACCAATGTCGATGCCGTTGTGGGCGGCCCCGCGGTACGGCTGCGTAACCGTACCGCCGCCGTCCACCGGGTTGACAAAACCGCCGTCAGCGTAGCCCCGCAGAACCCGCGCCAGCCGCCGAAGGTTGGATACGCCCGCCTTTGCGGTTTCTTCCTTGGTGAACACGTACTCGCCGCCGTGGACAACAGCCTTGGGCTCGTACTTGTCCCCGTCGCCCGTGTACCCGCCATCCCACAACCGGGCCATGGTGCCCAGCTGTGGAGCGTCCTTACCGAACAAGCCCCTGGAGAAATCGTTGAAGCCCTTGACGATGCCGTTGTTGATAACGACGTCGATAACCCAGTTGATCGGTTCCTTGGTCTTGTCCTTGATCCCGTTCCAGATCCGGCCAACGTTCGTCACCGTGTCATCAAAGAACCCCTTGATCTGCCCTAGGCTGTTTGAAAAGGCTGGCGCTATGGTCCCGGTAAACCAGTCCACTACGGCACCTATGGCTGTCTTGATCCCGGAAAAGGCGGCATCCACACCGTCCCGAAACCAGCCCACGTTTTCGTAAGCCCAAACCACGGCGGCGGTCAGCCCCGCAAGGGCCGCCACTATCCCGGCAATCAGTAGCGCGTGAGGGGCCATAATTATGCTGGTTATAGCCAGGGCGGTATTCATGATGACCACGGCTGCTGCCAGGCCACCGACTACGCCCGCCAGGATGGTCACCAGCTCTGAATTCTCGCCAACCCACTTAGCCATGCCGGCTGCGGCATCCGCCACAAAGCCCATGGCCGGCAGCAGGACTTCCCCGAGCTTTGCCCCGGCGTCCGCGAACGACGCATTCGCCCTGTCATGCGCCCCTGTCGCGGTATCCGCCTCGTCAGCGTAGTTCCCGGCGTGCTTTGCGCTGTCCTGCATGATCAGGTCCAAAATTGCCTGTTTTTCGGCCGCCTCACCAGCCGCGCCGCCCAAGTCCCTCTGCCCGCGCGCCGCAAGCTCCGCTTCCACCTTGGCAGCCGACAAATTCACGCCATACTGCTCCAGTGAATCGAACTCGCCGCGGAGGGCCGCGCCCATGGCCCCTACGGCGTCCGCCGTCGTACCACCAAACACCGATGCCAGGTCAGCGCCTCGGGTGATCAGCTGGTCATTCTTATCCGCCAGTTCGTCAACGGCAACCCCCGCTTCCGACAGCGCTGAACCGGTGACGGCCGACAGCTGGTTATATTGCTGGCTGGAAAGGCCCACCGCCCCGGCAGACCGGGACGCGAATTCCTCCACCTTGGTGGCAGCGGAACCGAAGACGCTTTCCACAGCTCCGCTGGACTGCTCAGCTTCCGCGGCCATCGCACCAAACTTGCCCGCCACAAGACCCAACCCGCCAAGCACCCCGGCAGCCGGGGCAGCCATCTTCTGGATTCCGCTGGCGGCCCGGGAACCCATCCCCTCAGCCTTGGCCCCTACGTCGTCCAGCATTTGGCCGACGCCCTTGTCGCGGCCGAAAATATCAAAGAATAGCGAAACTGCCATTTAGTCCCACTCCTGCACTCGTTGGGGTTGCAGAGTGGACGCTTTTTGATATTTCACGGCATTGCCGATCCATGTACGCCAGGCCGCTTGCCAATCCTTGAATGCGCCGCCTTTTGCCGCGTGGTAATTGCAAAAGCGCTCAGTTTCTTCCACCAAATCCAGACCAGGGGCTTTTTCTCTCGCCCATGTCATGTTGGATTCAGTGACTTCAAAAGCAGCAGGAATGGTGGTGGAGGCCCGGGAGCGCTTGCGCTCCCCTCCTTTAGGTTCCTTCTCTGGGTTAACTGATGGTTCTGCTCGTGCAAATTGACCGGTGGTGGATGACAAATTGACCGGTGGTGGATCACTCAATGACCGGCGGTCAGGTTGACCAGTAGTCAGATTGACCGGTAGTACGTACCGGTCAGAGGTACGATTACCGTTCTCCCGAAACCGCTTTTCACGCTGGACCAGTTGCATTGATTCCAGGTCTTTTAGAGCCCGGCGCACCGTTGCTACCGATGCGCCTATTTGCTCCGAAATTGTTTCTTGGCCGGGAAAGCAAGAATGCTTTTCGTCCGCGTAATTCGCCAAGACGACCAAAACAAACTTCCGGGCCATCGGCGTTACGTTTTGCTGAAAGGCCCAGTTCAACGCTTCGATGCTCATGCCGGCACCCGCTTCCGGCAAACAGGTCCGAGCTTGGCAGAGACGCTGCGGGAGTTCCAAAGAGGCGCGTTGCACCGGCTACACCGGCAGCAAAGCGTCAGGCCGAAGGCTGCGGCGGACTTGCGGAGAATCGCAAGGGTAATGTCGCTTGGGTTGGCGTGGCCCGACTGTAGCGGGGCTACATCGCCCGTAGAATCAGTACTGAGGTCCCCTAGACCCGTTGTAGCCCCCACAGGCCCCACTGTGGGGGCTTCCTTTGCGCTCATGCCGCACCGCCCCCGGGACGCAGCAGCAGGGTGATGGTATCCAGCTGCTCATCCGTAAGCGGCGGCGCTTCACTGACAACGCGCTGGATGTATTCCGCAAGCGAAACGGCTTTGAGGTGCTGCCGAGCGGCTACAAACTCAGGATCAGAGGCACTACGGGAGCGTGAGAGGCCAGCAACAACACCCCGGGCGCGAGCTACATCTTTTGATGGTCCAGGCAAAGCGATTGCACCTACTTAAGTTCAGCAGAGTGTTTTCGCTTTCCTTGCGGGAGAGCTTGGCCTGGACGAACAGTCTTGTCCAGCAGACTTTCAGCTAGTCGAGCTAACTACTACTTAGGCTAGCAGGCGGGGCCGACAAATTCAGAGTAAGCCGCCCCAGCGCGTCGAATTTTCCCTCTTCCCGCAGAGCAAGGGCATAGCCATGCAGCACGGAAAATGAGAGCGGTGTATCTCGCCGGCACCGCGGACACCTGTTGAACCTGAAGGTCATTCCGTGATCAACGAAATTCCGTTCCCTGTCCCACAGCTGCGGCCTCTCACGCCCGTAGGGTGTTGGTCCTGAATACTCTAGAAATTCGACTTCAGGACGCTTGGACTCCGGATCCCAGCCAATCACCGTCAAGTCAACTTCCTCATGACGGCCGTTCTTCGCGGTCCCGGTGCAAACGACCCGGATATCCTGGATCAACGTCACCGCTCAGCCCACCTTCCACTCAATACGAATCCGCTCAGGATCAAACACCCGTGGAGCGCTCTTGCGGATCGGATCCACGATAGGCACCATAAGGGCGTCAATGACCGCTCGCTGACGTTCGATGCCTGCCGCCTCCCACCATGCCCTGACGTTTCCCGCGGCCGCAGCAGGCACCACAGAGGCCCGCGCAGCGATAGCCAGCTCCTGGCTTATGGCCTCCAGCCGGGACTCCACGCGCTGATTGATCGCTTCCAACTGCCTCCGGGTCATCAAGCCATCCGCGAAGCTATCAGCCGCTTCATCCATACGCCCCCGCAGCGCTGCCGCCTCGCTTTGCAAAGCATGCTGCTGCTCGTGGTCCCGCGGGTCATTGAGCCTGGCAAGCACACCCGGAGTATCTAGCCGGGCAATCACAGTCTCAGAGATAAGGTGCTCTACGGGTTCCGCCGTCTGGAATGCATGTCCGGCCCCTGTCGTGGGGCACTTGTAGTAAAACTTGCTGGGCCGCGCCCCTCCGCCAGCACGAGATGACGTTTTCATTGCCGCTCCACAGTTGCCGCAGCGCAGCAGGCCGGCCAGCAGGTGCTTCACCCGGGAGTCCGTCTGTGAACGACGGGAAGGGTTGCTCACGATTGCGCAGACCGCCCGCCATTGATCTTCACTGATGATCGCCGGGAAGGATGACTTTCCTACTATCTCGCCTCTGTAGGCTGACAGCCCGGCGTTGGTTGGTCTTAGCAGCAGGTTCCGGACGCTCGTAGAGGTCCACTTCTGTCCCCGCCTCGTAGGGACGCCACGAGTGTTCAGATCCTTCACGATGGAGCCTATGCTGGCCCCTGCAATAGTGGCTTCTATCGCTTTGCGGATCTCGGCCGCGTCGGCATCCACCACGACCGGCTGGCCGTCCTCAAGGATCCAACCAAAAGGCACTGGACCGCCTGAGAAGGCCCCGGCCTGGGCAAGTTGCAGTTTCTTGCGAACGATACGTTCTGACTTGTGTTCTGACTCGTACCGGGCCCATGCGCCCAGCGTCCGGGCGACCGCGCGGCCTGACGGGGTGCTTAGATCAATTTCCCCGGCCTTTACCGTCTGGGTAGTGACTCCGCGCTTCTCGGAAACGTCAATGTATTCTTCCAGCTCCAGCGGGGACCGGTGCAGCCTGTCCGTGTGCCATGCGATAACGCCCTGCACGAGCCCACCGCCCATGGCCTCCAGCAGTGCCCGGTACTGTGGCCGCAACTGCCCACTGAACGCACTTATGTCGTTGTCCACGAACACACGGGCGACCTCCCACCCAAGCGTCCGCGCTACTTCGCGGCAGTCCTCTTCCTGCCGCTGCACCCCAAGGCCCGCGCCTTCGCGGTCCTTGGAAATGCGGCAGTAGATGGCCGCTCGTACTGAGTTCATGTGGACCAGTATAAGCGCCTTGTAGTGCCTTGACATAGTGAGCAGATGAGATGTTTTCCCCCGCCAGGAGGGGAAGGGTGCAGATCTTTGTCACGGCGTCGTGGGCGGAGTTGGCGTGGACGGTGCACATCCCCGGAAGGCCGGAGTTGAGCGCAATGAGCATGTCCAGGCTCTCCGCCTCGCGGACTTCTCCGACAACAAGGCGGTCCGGCCGCATGCGCAGGGCTTCCTTCACCAGACGGCGGAGTGGGATCTCTCCTTCTCCTTCGAGGTTCGGCTGCCGGCACTGGAGCCCCACAACGTCGCGCAGCGGAAGCTGCAGCTCGAAGATCTCCTCGACCGTGATGACCCGCTCCCTGCTTCCAATGCCAGCGGCAAGGCAATTCAGCATGGTGGTTTTGCCCGCCTGCGTGGCCCCTGACACCAGGATGTTGAGCCCGCTTGAAACAGCCGCACCGAGGAACCGCCCTGATTGTGGAGTCAGGGTGCCCAGTTCGACGAGATGTTCGAGCCGGCTGGCTTTGACAACGAACTTTCTGATATTCACGGCCCAGTGCCGGCGCGTGACGTCGGGAATCACTACATGCAGCCGGGAGCCGTCGGGCAAAGCCGCATCAACGAACGGGGAGGACATGTCCAGGCGGCGGCCGGAGCTCTTGAGCATCCTCTCCACCAGGTCCCGCACCTGCTGTTCCGAAAGGCTCAGGGACGTCAGTTCGGACTCACCGTTCCTGGCCACAAAGATTTCATTGGGGGCATTAAGCCAAATCTCTTCTATGGAAGGATCGTCGAGCAGTGGCTGCAGGATTCCAAAGCCAGCCACTGCATCAAAAAGGAACCGGCGTGCCGTATCCAAAGGGCCAAGCGGGGGTAGCGGACCCGTAAGCGCCCGCTCGTCGTAGTCAACAACGACAGCCTCAACCAGCCTTCGAACCTCGCCTGCCTGCCTCAACGGATCAAGTCCCCTGCGCCGGATGAGCTCGCGGACTTCATCCTCGACAATTGCCAGAGCATCCATATTGTTCCCCCAAACGAGTGCCTTCCCCAGCGGATGGCAGTGCGATTGGGTAAAAGCCTAAAGAGCCCCCAGCTCTGCAACAAGTGCTCAGTATCAACTGTGGATAAGCGCAGGATAGTCACAAGATTCTCAAGGGCCTCAGCAGTACCACTGTTTACACCAGCAACACGGTGCTATGGTGAGCGCGTTAATTATCAAAAATCTGTCCGGTTCGTTCCTGAGGGACCTGCCGGAACAGCAACCCTGATGAGGGCTCATGGAGCGCCTCATTGTCTCCGGAGCCATTATGAAACGGAACCCGTCTCAGTCCCGTCGCCCCTCATGGAAATCCGTGGGAATAGCGCTCTTAGCCACCTCCTTGCTGGCTGGTCCCGGCTTGGCGGGCGTTGCGTCCGCCGTCGAACCTGCTCCGGCACCAGCCACGTCTTCGCCTGCGCCGGGCACAGCCGAGCCTTCTGCACCTGCCCCGGCTCCGACGGCAACCCCGGAGCCCAGGGCCACATCCCCAGCTGAAGCCAGTCCGGAAGCCAGCGAACCGCAGGCCCCGGCCCCATCGCCCGGGACGACGCAGTCAATGGCGGAGGCGGTCGGTGTGGGCGGGGCTGAGATGGGGCAGCGTTCAGCACGGGTAACCTCTGCCCGCTCAGACTCGCTGAAGAAACTCAGTGCGGAACCGCTGGCGAGCGAAGGCACCTGGATGCCAACGTTCGGTGTGCAGGGACTGGACGTCAGCGGGCACCAGCCAAGCGTGGACTGGCAGCACCAGTGGAACATGGGGGCGCGTTTCGCCTACGTCAAAGCCACCGAGGGCAACTACTATACGAACCCCTACTACGGCTCCCAGTTCCAGGGCTCGCGGAATATCGGCATGATCCGCGGCGCCTACCACTTCGCGATTCCCAACTGGTCCTCCGGTGCGGACCAGGCTCGCTACTTCGTGCAGAACGGTGGCGGCTGGTCCGGCGACGGATACACCATGCCGCCGGTCCTGGACTTTGAGTTCAATCCCTATGAAGGCCGGACCATCAACGGCTTCTACTTCGGCAACACCTGCTACAACATGTCTCCCGCGCAGCTCCAAACCTGGGTGCGGGACTTCGGCAACACAGTGCAGTCCCTGACGGGCAGGCTGCCGGTCATCTATACCAACACAAACTGGTGGAACCAGTGCCTAGGCAACCCGGCCGGCTTCGGTGACTACCCGCTCTGGGTCGCCGCCTACCCCAGTTCCCCCACCAACAACGCCGGACCTGTGCCAACCGCCAGCTGGGGCACGTACAGCATCTGGCAGTACAGCAGCACAGGGCCTTTTGCCGGCGACTCCAACGTCTGGAACGGTGACTACGCGGGACTGAAGGCGTTTGCCTCAAGCGGAGTCCCGCCCGCCGCGGTCAAAGCCATCGATGCGCTGCGCGCATCCATGCCGTCACTTGGCGCACCCACGTCGCCAGTTGTGTGCGGCCTTCGCAACGGCGGGTGCTTCCGTGGGTATGAGACCGGGATTGTCATGTGGTCTCCCACGACGGGGGCGCAGCCCAGCCTCCTTGGGCCTATCCGCGACGCCTGGGCCCGCAAAGGATACGAAAACGGTCAGATGGGGTATCCGGTCTCAGGCGTTATTTGTGGGCTGAAAAACGGCGGTTGCTTCCAGAACTACCAGGGTGGATCCATTATGTGGTCACCCGCCACCGGCGCCGCACTGGTGCCGTTTGGAGCCATCCGAGAGTACTGGGCGTCGCTGGGCTACGAAAACGGAGGCCTTGGATATCCGCTGAGCGACCAGGTCTGCGGTCTCAAGAACGGCGGATGTTTCCAGCTCTTCCAGGCCGGTTCCGTGTTGTGGAGCCCCTCAACGGGTGCGCGCCTTGTGAAGAGTGGTCCGATTATGGACGCTTGGGCCCGTGGGGGGTTCGAAAACGGTCTGCTGGGGTATCCGAACGCAGAAGCCGTGTGCACGAGCTCCTCCTGCACCCAAAACTTCAGCGGCGGGGTCGTCGCCTGGACATCGTCCTCGGGCGCCTGGCCAATCTTCATGGCCATAGGTGAAACGTGGAAAGCATCCCGGGCCAAGGGAGAGCCGATCGGCTTTCCAGTCGGGGGCGAAGTGTGCGGACTCCGAGGGGGTGGCTGCTATCAGCTTTTCCAGGGTGGTGCGTTGCTGTTCTCGCCTGCGACCGGGGTACATACACTCACAGGCCGAATCCTCGACTACTGGCAGAAGTCAGGATTCGAGAACGGCCGCCTTGGCTACCCGACCGGCCCGGCCAGCTGCGGCGCCATCCAGACGGAGTGCCGTCAGGCATTTGAAAACGGTGTAGTTGCCTACTCCGCCACAACTCCGCCGGAGACCGTTGCTGCCGGACCTATGGCGGCTGGGTGGGAGCGGACAGGCTGGGGAGGAGGCAGCCTGGGCTATCCAACTTCAGCGCAGTACTGCGGACTGAAGGATGGCGGCTGCTTCCAGATGTTCGTCAAGGGCGCGCTCATGTACTCGCCGGCAACGGGGGCCCAGCCGAGCATCGTGGGTCCCATCCGCGATCTTTGGCAGAAAACCGGTTTCGAAAACGGGTCGCTTGGCTACCCTGCCTCCAACGTAACCTGTGGCCTCGTGGATGGTGGATGCTTCCAAAATTACTCTGAGGGAACTGTGATGTGGTCACCGGCAAGCGGAGCGAACGCCCTGATGTTCGGTCCGGTCAGGGATGCCTGGGTGAGCACCGGCTTTGAAAGTGGCAAGCTCGGCTACCCGGTGAGCGGCCAAATTTGCGGGCTGCGCAACGGTGGGTGTTTCCAGAACTTCGCCAAGGGTACCGTAATGTACTCCCCTACGACGGGAGCTCAGGCCCTCACGTCAACGCCCATCAGGGAAAGGTGGGCCGCCACAGGGTACGAGTCCGGTTCACTGGGCTACCCCACAAGCGGAACCATCTGCGGCCTTCGCAATGGTGGCTGCTTCCAGAACTTCGAAAAGGGCACGGTTATGTGGTCATCCGCCAGTGGCGCCCACGTGGTAACGCCGGGACCGATCCAGCAGAGCTGGGCCAGCCAGGGATTCGAAGCCGGGGCCCTGGGGTATCCCACCAACAGCCAGACCTGCACCGCGGACAGGACTTCCTGCAGCCAGTCGTTCCAGGGCGGCAGCATCACCTGGACAGCAGCAGGCGGCGCGAGAATCACCCTGCGCTAACCGAAAGGAAAAGGGAGGCGGAACCCGCACAGCGGGTTCCGCCTCCCTCTCTTTAATGGGCCGAAGCCTAGTGGCCGTACTCCAAAAGGTCGATCAGGTAGGAGCCGTAACCGCTCTTGACCAGTGGCTCCGCCCGCTCCCGCAGTTCATCGTCGGTGAGGAAGCCGAGCCGCCACGCGATTTCCTCGGGTGCCCCAATCTTCAGGCCCTGCCGGTTCTCGGTGGTGCGGACAAAGTTGGACGCGTCATTGAGGTCGTTGAAGGTTCCGGTGTCCAGCCACGCAGTTCCCCGGGGAAGTATTTCCACCTGCAGCCTTCCCTGGTCCAGGTAAGTGCGGTTGACGTCCGTGATCTCAAGTTCCCCCCTCGCAGAGGGCTTGAGATTCCGGGCAATTTCCACGACGTCGTTGTCGTAGAAGTAAAGACCAGGAACCGCATAATGGCTTTTCGGCTTTTCCGGCTTCTCTTCAAGCGAAATAGCCCGTCCCTCGGAGTCGAATTCAACCACTCCGTATGCCTTCGGATCGGCAACCCAGTAACCGAAGACCGCTCCGCCGTCGATGTTTTCGAACCGGCGCAGCTGCGTACCCATGCCCTGGCCGTAGAAAATGTTGTCACCAAGGACGAGGGCAACGTTGTCATCGCCAATATGCTCTGCACCCAGGATGAAGGCCTGCGCCAGGCCATCCGGAGAGGGCTGCTGCTTGTAGGTGATGGAAACGCCGAAACGCGATCCGTCCCCCAGCAGCCGTTCGAATTGGTCGGCGTCATGCGGGGTGGTGATAATCAGGATGTCCCGGATGCCGGCAAGGATCAGTGTGGATAGCGGGTAGTAGATCATCGGCTTGTCGTAGACCGGGACCAACTGCTTGCTGACGCCCAGAGTGATGGGGTGAAGCCTGGAGCCGGTACCGCCGGCAAGTATTATTCCGCGCATGTCCCCCATCTTTCCTTTCGCTAACTGCCGCGGCAAATCCGGTACTCTTGGGAATTATGCAGCGACTTCTTGTTACCGGCGGTGCCGGGTTCATCGGTTCCAACTTCGTCCATTACGTACTTGATAACACCGATGACCATGTGACCGTTCTGGACAAGCTGACCTATGCAGGCAACCTGGAATCACTCCGGGGCCTTCCCGAGGGCCGTTACACCTTTGTCCAGGGTGATATAGCCGACGCCGGCCTGGTGGAGGGGCTGGTCGCCGCCACGGACGTGGTGGTCCACTACGCCGCCGAGTCGCACAACGACAACTCGCTGCATGATCCGCGCCCGTTCGTGGACACGAACATCATCGGCACCTACACCCTGATCGAGGCTGCCCGGAAGCACAACAAGCGCTTCCACCACATCTCCACCGACGAGGTGTACGGCGACCTGGAACTGGATGACCCCGAGCGGTTCACCGAGCAGACCCCGTACAACCCCTCCAGCCCGTACTCCTCAACGAAGGCAGGCTCTGACCTGCTGGTCCGGGCCTGGGTGCGGTCCTTCGGGCTGCAGGCGACCATCAGCAACTGCTCCAACAACTACGGCCCGTACCAGCACGTGGAAAAGTTCATCCCCCGGCAGATCACCAACGTGATCGACGGCGTCCGGCCCAAGCTCTACGGCAAGGGCGAAAACGTCCGTGACTGGATCCACGCCAACGACCACTCCTCGGCAGTGCTTGCCATCATCGCCAAGGGCAGGATCGGCGAAACCTACCTGATCGGCGCCGACGGCGAAAAGAACAATAAGGACGTCGTCGAACTCATCCTCAAGCACATGGGCCAGTCCCCGGACGCCTACGACCATGTGGTAGACCGGCCCGGACACGACCTGCGCTACGCCATCGACTCCACCAAGCTCCGCGATGAACTCGGCTGGGAACCCCGGTTCTCCAACTTCGACGCAGGCATCGAAGACACCATTGCCTGGTACCGCGACAACGAGGACTGGTGGCGGCCGCAGAAAGCAGCCACCGAAGCCAAATACAAGGAACAGGGCCAGTAGTCCATGCCTTTGGAATTCTCGAAAAAGCTTGCTGCCCGCGAGACCCCTATCCCCGGCGTCGTTCTTTACGACCTCCCGGTGCACGGCGACAACCGGGGCTGGTTCAAGGAAAACTGGCAGCGCGAGAAGATGGTAGCCCTTGGGCTCCCGGATTTCCGCCCGGTCCAAAACAACATCTCGTTCAATGAGAAGGCAGGAACCACCCGCGGCATCCACGCCGAGCCGTGGGACAAGTTCATTTCGGTAGCCACCGGCAAAATCTTTGGCGCCTGGGTCGATCTTCGCCAAGGCCCGTCATTTGGCACTGTTTTCACTGCTGAACTGGACCCGAGCCAGGCTATTTTCATTCCGCGAGGCGTGGGTAACGCGTTCCAGACGCTTGAGGACAACACGGCTTACACCTACCTTGTGAACGACCACTGGTCAGCCGATGCCCAAAGCCAGTACACGTTTCTGAACCTTGCAGACGAGACGGTCGCGGTCCCCTGGCCCATCCCATTGGGCCAGGCGGAACTGTCCGACAAGGATAAGGCGCATCCACGTCTGGCCGACGTCGTGCCGATGCCGCCGAAGAAGACCCTGGTTGTGGGCGCGAACGGGCAATTGGGCAAAGCCCTCCGGAACCTCTTCGAAGGAGACCCTTCGGTCGAGTTCGCCGGCCGCTCCGACTTCGATCTGGGCAGCCCGGATTCCTTCGCCGGCCGGAACTGGAAGAACTACTCCACCATCATCAATGCGGCCGCCTACACGGCGGTTGATGCTGCAGAATCCCCGCAGGGACGCGCCGAAGCTTGGTCCGTCAACGTTGCGGCCGTGTCCGCACTGGCCAGGACCGCCGTCGAGCATGACCTCACACTGGTCCATGTTTCCTCTGACTACGTTTTCGACGGCGCCCAGGTCCTCCACAGCGAGGACGAGCCCTTTACCCCGCTTGGCGTATACGGCCAGACGAAGGCCGCCGGTGACGCGATTGTCCAGGTGGTGCCCCGCCACTACATTGTCCGCACCAGCTGGGTCATCGGTGACGGGAACAACTTCGTACGTACCATGGCATCACTGGCTGGCCGAGGCATCGAGCCCTCCGTCGTCAACGATCAGATTGGCCGTCTCAGCTTCACGGAGGACATTGCCGCTGGCATCCGCCACCTGATTGATTCCGGTGCGGAGTATGGGACCTACAACCTCAGCAGTGACGGCGAGCCGCAATCCTGGGCTGACCTCGCGGCCGATGTGTACGAATTGTCCGGCAAGGAGCGGGCCGCTGTGACCGGCGTCAGCACTGCCGAATATTTCAAGGGCAAGGAAGCAGCGCCCCGTCCCCTCAACAGCGTGCTGGACCTGACCAAGATCAAGGCAGCCGGGTACGAGCCGCCCCTGTCGAGCACCCGCCTGGAGTCCTACCTCAAGAATGGACTGATCAAACAGTGACCGTGCACGCCCGCACCCCCGACACACTCGTCATCATGCCCGCGTGGAACGAGTCCGAGGCCATCGGAAATACCATCCGGGAAGTCTTCGAATTCGGTCCTCCCTGCGATGTCCTGGTCGTCGATGACGGCTCCCGCGATAATACAGCCCAGGTTGCCCGGGCGGCAGGAGCCACTGTCCTGCAACTCCCGTTCAACATGGGCGTGGGCGGCGCAATGCGGACCGGCTTCAAGTATGCGAAAAGCCACGGCTACAGCCAGGTCATCCAGGTCGACGCGGACGGCCAGCATGATCCCCGCGATATCAAGGCTGTGCTCGACGGTCTCCAGCATGCCGACATCGCCATCGGGGCCCGGTTCGCCGACAAGGGCAACTACACGGTACGCGGCCCGCGGAAATGGGCCATGAAAGTACTGGCGTGGACGATCTCCCGGGTCGCCGGTACGACGCTTACGGACGTTACCTCCGGGTTCCGGGCAGCAAACATGAAAGCCATCCGCCAGTACGTTGACCACTATCCGGCGGAGTATCTTGGCGACACCATCGATTCGCTGGTTGTTGCGATCCGCTCCGGCTGTACTGTCAGGCAGGTCGCGGTCTCGATGCGGGCCCGCCAGGGCGGCACCCCCAGCCACGATCCAATCAAGGCCGCAGTATACCTCGGACGCTCAGGAATGGCCTTGCTGTTTGCCCTGACGCGGAAGAAAACCGAGCCGTCCACTAACTAGGATTCCAATATGTCGCTCCTTATGGGCTCCATCGTCGTCGTGGCGATCCTCTTCTTTGTCTTCGAGATGCTCCGCCGGCAGAAACTTCGGGAGAAGTATGCCGTTCTGTGGATTGTCATCGGCATAGGCACCTTGCTCCTTTCTGCTTTTCCCTCGCTCCTCGAACAAGCCAGCGGGCTCATCGGCATCCAGGTACCGGCGAACCTTCTGTTCATCATGACGCTGATTCTGCTGGTGGGCGTTTGCCTCCATCTCTCCCGCGAGCAGTCGCAGGCTGAAGACGAGGTGCGGATCCTCTGCGAGGAAGTGGCTTTGCTGCGGGCAGAACTGGCTGATGTCCGAGACCAGATTGACGCGGGGCGCGGACCCGCCAACGGCTCAGAGCCGCACAAGCAATAGCGCGCCCCTGGGCGCCACGGAAAAGGGCCCGTACAACAAAAAACAAGCGTAAACAAGAAAAGGGACGCCCGTGTGGGCGTCCCTTTTCTTTTGCGACCTCTAGCTCACAATGTGCCTGGCGAGGCGGGGCAGCGAATCGAACTTGCCCTTCTGGACCGACTTCAGGATCAGGGAAGCGGCGTTGAGCCGGGATGTCGTGTGGAAACTTGCAGCCCGCGCGGCTCCCTTCCAGCCCAATTTGCCGAAACGTTCGGCCTGCTCCTGGAAGAAGCGCCGCTCCTCATCAAACCGCCTGCCGTCCAATGCACGCACCGATGAATCAGACGCCGAATGCCGGCGGTACAGGAATGCCAGGACCGGATCCACAACCATGGAGCCGTGATCGGCAGCGATATCCAGCAGGAGTGCGAGGTCCTGGACCACGTCCAGGCCTTCGGTGAACCCGATGCGCTTCACCGTCTCCGAACGCCACGCCAGCGAGGGGAAGTAAGCCCAGTCCGCGCGGACGAGGCTGGTTGCCATTGCCTCCCCCTTCAGTTCGATGCGCTCACTGGTCTTCGGGGCGTAGACCTTCTTTACTGCATCCACCAGGGGGGTGCAGGCAATACCCTGTTCGTCGATCACCTGTACACCCGGCTGGACGACGTCTGCCTTGGGGTATTCCTCAAAGGCGCTGACCACAACGTCCAGATAGTTGGGGAGCATGATGTCGTCGGCACCCATGATGACCACATAGGGTGCTTCAACCAGGGTCAGTGCCTTGCGGTAGTTACCGTTGGCACCGAGATTCTGCTCGTTTTTCATGTACGTGACGCGGGGGTCCGTGATGGTTGAGAACCAGCGTTCGGGTTCCGGATCGGGGTACCCGTCGTCGATGACAACAAGCCGCCAGTCCTGGTTCTCCTGATTCATCACGCTGCGGGCGGCGAGCTTCATTTGATGGACATCGCCGTAGTACGGCAACATTACGTCAACGGTCATGGACCTGAGGTTCCTTCCGTGGTTTCCGCTCGAAGAGCTCGGCGGCTGCGTCCCCTCGAGTATAGTTGACCGGCACCCGCGTCCTTCCCGGCAGGCGCAGCTTGCTAGACTGCTTGGGACCCTGCCCGCCCCGCTGGCACCGCCCGGAGGCACGAGGAGAAACTTATGGAGCCCGCATCCGCCCCAAACCCGCGCGTCAGCGTGTGCATGGCGGCATATAATGGCGCCCGCCACATCAAGGAACAAATCGACTCAATCCTGGCGGAAATCGGACCCCGCGACGAGTTGATTGTCGTCAACGACTGTTCCACCGACGAAACGCCGGCCATTGTGGCCGGAATGAATGACCCGCGGATCCGGCTGATCCAGGCGGAGCGGAACAACGGCTACGTGCGTACGTTCGAGTGGGCCCTCACTGAGGCCCGCGGCGAGTTCGTCTTCCTTTCGGACCAGGACGACGTGTGGCTGCCGGGCCGGGTGGAGCGCATGATCTCGGCCATGGACGGCAAGGACATGGTGGTCAGCAACTGCAAACACTTCGATGGGCCCCTGGGACCATTCCATGAGATCCGCCTTCGGCCCGAAGATTCATCGCACACCGTCCGCAACATCCTCGGCATCGTGATCGGGTACCGGCTTCATTGGGGATGCGCCATGGCAGTGCGGCACCGGCTCCTCCAGCAGGTACTGCCTTTCCCGCCGTACATGAGAGAGTCCCACGACCAATGGCTGGCCACAGTGGGCAACGTTAACCGCTCCATCGTTTACCTGGAAGAAGACACCATCCTGCATCGTTTACACGGTGAAAACCTGACCCCACACGGCATCCGTTCCGCGCCCAAGATCCTGAAGGCGCGGATCGTCTTCCTCCGCAACGTCTATGAGGCGGTCCGGCGCGCCTGGCGGGCCAGGGCGGCGTGATGGCGCCTGAAGAGTTTGCAGCAACCCAGCCGTCCCGGGACGTGTGCGGAGTCGTTTCGGCGTTCAACCCCGGCCCGGAAAACGTGGCCAACGTCACCTGGCTCCTGCGCTTTGTTGAGCACGTGGTGGTGGTCGACGACGGTTCACCCAACGACGTCTCGCAGGCGTTGGAAGAGATGGAGCGGGCGGGTGCTGTTGTCATCAGGCTCGACACCAATTCCGGGATTGCCCGCGCACTGAACGTCGGCATCAAGGAAGCCATTTCCCGCTGGAATCCTGAATGGGTTGTGACCATGGACCAGGACTCGCGTTTCACCGGCGACTATGTGGCTTCGGCATTGGCTACGGCCTGTAACTCCCATGAACCGGAAACGGTAGGGATGGTCTGCGCTGAATCACACAACAACATCCCCCTGCCAACCTGGGGCAGCCAGGACGAACCCCAGATTTTCGATCCGATGACCAGCGGCACCCTGGTGCGCAGCAGCTCGTTCAAGGCCATAGGTTTTTTCGACGAGGGCTTCTTCATTGACTGCGTGGATTCAGAATTCAATGCCCGGCTCCGGGAGCGTGGACTGCGAGCCCTGGCTGGAAAGGGCTGCAACCTGGAGCACAGCCTGGGCAATGCACGTCCAATGAAGATCCTTGGCTGGCATGCACGGGTGGGCTGCAAGAAACTCTATGTCTACTACCACGCACCGTTCCGCGTGTACTACATCACACGCAACTCACTGATTCTCGCCCGCCGTTACGCCCTGAAACAGCCGACGTGGGTTCTCCGCCGGATCTACATGGAGATCCAGAGCCATGTTGTCAGGTTCGGATTCGGCCCCAACCGGAAAAAGCACCTCGTCGCCGCGCTGGCGGGCGTTCGCGATGCTCTCCGCCAGAAGATGGGCAAGATCGACGACTCCCTCGCCGCCCGGCTGCGGTAGCAAAATTCCACCATTCAGCAGTGCCCTGGCCCGGCCGAGACCGAAAGACCAGTCATGACCACCATTTCAGGAAAAATCTTCGTCCTCTACCACAAGGGCTTAAGGACCGGAGGCCCCGAAGCCCTTCACCAGCTCGTGGATATGCTCCGGGAGCTTGGGCAGGATGCCTACCTGGTTCCGCATCCCCACACGGCCCACAATTCGCGGGTGGAGCAGTACAGCGTCTACAACGCGCCCGAGGCTCCTGAAATCGTGGACGCGCCGGAGAACGTGGTTGTCTTCCCGGAAACCTACATCTATGAAATGCCGAAAGTTAAGCTCGCACGGCGCATGTGCTGGTGGCTGAGCATCGACAACTCGCTCACGTTCATGGCGGAGAGGATGTGGCAGCGCAACACCTCCGGGCTGGTGGACAAGGCAAAAGAAGGCGCTGTTCCTTACGCGCGGATGTGGAAGAACAGGGTCAACCCCGGCATGCTCCGGAAGGACCGGGATGTGGTCCACCTGGTCCAGTCGTCGTACGCCTGGGCCTTCATTGCCACGCGCCTGGACGTCGTGCCCTCGCTGCTTTCCGACTACACGCCAAACGCTGAGTTCCAGGGCACGCCCGAGCCGCCGCGCAACCGGCAGCTGGTCACCTACAACCCGGCTAAGGGCGGACACCTTATTGAGGCCGTGAAGGCGGAGTGCCCACCGTCCATCGAGTGGCGCCCCATCGTGGGGATGACCAGGTCCGAGGTTGTGGCAACACTGCAGGGATGCGGTATCTACCTGGATCTGGGACACCACCCGGGCAAGGACCGGATGCCCCGCGAGGCAGCCCTGTCCGGTGCACTCACTGTGGTGGCCCGCAGGGGTTCGGGGGCCTTCTATGCGGATGTTCCTGTTCCCTGGGAACACAAGATCACGCCTGGCCGAGATGAAGTGCCGGCAGCTGCAGCCATGCTTCCCCAACTCATCGACAACTTCGACGCCGAGGTGGCAAAGCAGGACACCTACCGGACGGCCATCCTCAACGAGCGCTCCAGGTTCATGAGCGAAGTGGAAGACGTTTTTGTGCGGGGCCGGCTTGGCAAGGACGCGTATGACTACCTGTAGTGCGTGCCCCGGGCCAGGGGGACGGGCATGATCAAAAGGATCGCAGCGTTCGCCGGGCTGCCACTGCTGGGTTCGCTGGCGTCGTTCATCCTTCTGCCGATCATTGCACGCGTGGGTGGCGCCCCGGCTTGGAACTCCCTTGCCGTCGGCCAGGCGGTGGGCGCCATTGCCGCCATCGTCATAGCACTGGGATGGCCGCTCACGGGACCGGCTGCCGTGGCATCGGCACCGGAAGAGCACGTACGACGGCGGCATTACGCGGTCAGCTTCGTGACCCGTTCATTCATGTTCCTTTGCATTGTGCCCCTCATGGCGCTTGCCCTGATCTTCACCAGTGGCACCAACCAGTTTTGGGTCGCCTTCCTGATGGCATGTGCCCAGGCTGCGTCCGGCCTTACCCCGGCCTGGTACTGCATTGCGACCGGACATGCGGGGCGGATAGCAAAGTACGACGTCGTTCCGCGGATGATTGCCACCCTTGGCGTCATACCGCTGCTGTTCGCAACGGGTGAGATCTACCTCTACCCCCTGGTGCTGCTGGCACTGGGCCTGGCAGGAACATTGTGGTTCAACAAAGACCATTCGAACCGCGAGGATTTCAAAGGACTCACTCCGCCCGTCGTGCTGAAAGAAATCTGGGGACTTCGGGCCGGCGCAGGTATTACCGTCGCCGCCGGGGCCTACGCCTCCACGCCTGTGCTGGTGGTGCAATTTGCCGCTTCAGCCGCCGGCTTGGCCGCCTTCGTCTCTGCCGAGAAGCTTTACCGTATCGGGCAACTTGCCACGGCAGCTCTGGGTAACAGCCTCCAGGGCTGGGTGAGCGAGTTCGGTGCTGACCACCGGCACCGCAGGAAGTTCTCGCTTATGGCGCTTACCGGCCTGGGCCTTACCGGCTGGTTAATCATGGCCCTGCTGGGACCTTGGGCCAGTGCGTTGCTCTTCGGTTCAGCATTGGCCGCCGACTTCTGGACGTGTTTCTGGTTTGGCCTGTCATTCCTGCTTGTCTGCGTGACAACATCCACCGGCGCCCATTGGCTGGTGCCGGCAAAGCGGATGCGCGTTGTATTCTCCAGCACCATCACCGGCGCTGTGGTGGGCCTGCCCGCCATGATCATCCTTTCCGGCCTGATGGGCGGCCCGGGCGGCGCCCTTGGCCTGGCGATCGGCGAAATAGCGGTCACAGCCATACAGTTGCGTGCGGTCCTGCAACTCCTCCGGGACAAGGCGCAGGAGGACAGGACCGAGGAAGTACCTTCGTGAGCTGGATCGGTATCCTTCCCGCGGTGGTAGTAACCATCTTTCTGTTCTATATCCCCGGTGCTGTAGTGGCGGCATGCCTGAAATTCCGCCTGGGCGGCATCCTCGGCCTCGCACCGCTTCTGTCGACGGCGGCTGCCGGACTTGCGGGAGTACTCGCCGGGTTGCTCGGCATCCCGTGGAGCGTCCTGCCGTTTGCCGCGGTGACGGCCCTGCTTGCCGGCGCCGCCCTGCTGGTCACACGAGGTCTCCGCCGGCGGATGGCGGGCGCGCCTCCCCGGCGGCAGTGGTTGCCTTTCGCTGCCATGGCCCTTGCCACTGTCCCTATCACCTGGCGCTTCATCCAACTGGTCGGCTCACCCGAGCACCCGTCTCAGGTTTTCGACAACGTCTTCCATCTGAACGCCATCCGGTACATCCTGGACACCGGCAACGCTTCGTCCCTGAATCTCGCGTCGCTCCAAGGGGTCTCCGGCTTCGATGCCGTGTACCCTGCCGCGTGGCACTCGTTCGCGGCGCTCCTGGTCCAGCTGGCCGCCGTCGACATCCCTACGTCGCAGAACGTGCTCAACCTGGTCCTCGCCGCTGTCCTCTGGCCGGCGTCATGCCTGTTCCTGGTGGCTAAGACCATCTCGCGCCGGCCGGCCGCCCTCGTGGTGGCGTCAGTGATCGCAGCGGCCCAGGTCGCCTTCCCGTTCCTCATGATCGTCTGGGGTCCGTTGTTTCCGTATGCGCTGGCACTGAGCATGATGCCGGCGGTCATAGCCTGCCTTGCGGCAGTCGCCCGGCTTGGCCGTACGCGGACAGACCCGCTGCGCAGCTGGGTCTCGGCACTGTTCCTCGCGCTGGCGGGGCTTGCGTTTGCACACACCAGTTCGATCAACACGACCATCGCCGTGAGTTTTCCGATTCTCGGGCTGCTTTGGTGGCACCTGGCGAGGAACACCAAGTTCCAGGCCAGCGTCCTGCGGGCATGGCTCTTCATCGGCGGGACCCTGCTTACCCTTGTGGTGGCAGCCGCTTTCTGGTTGAAATTGCGCCCTGCCCCCTACGACAACTGGGGTCCGACGGTGAAGCCGGGCGCCGCCGTCGGGGAAATCCTGACTGTAAGCCCCATGCAATCGGCCATACCGGCGCTGGTTGTTGCCATTCTCTCGGTTGCCGGTTTGCTCACAGTCTTCCAAACCCGAAGATTGCGTTGGCTGGCAGCCTGTTACGGCGTCGTTGGTGCGCTGTACGTGGTGGCCGCTTCGTTTCCCAAGGGTGCACTGCGCGATGCCCTCATCGGCACCTGGTACCAGGACACCTACCGGCTTGCTGCCCTGCTGCCGCTGTTCGCAACCCCGCTTGCAGTTGTGGGCGGCCTGCGTCTCTGGGATTCCTGGCGGAACTCCGCTGCTGCCCACCGCCTGCACGGCACGCTGGAGCGGCGGTTGCGCTGGCTGGCTAACCGGGGAGCGGTTGCCGGGGCCGTACTCGCTACCGGTGTCTTCGCAGTGCTGGCGACATTCGCCGGCCCGGTCACGCACTATATTGGCGGCGCCTCCACTGTTTACCGGTTCGACGCGGCCTCAGAGCTGCTGACCCCGGATGAGCTCGCGCTGTTAAAGCGTCTCCCAAATCATGTTCCTGCCGATGCGGTGGTGGCCGACAATCCGTGGAACGGCAGCTCCCTTGCCTACGCCTACACTGGCCGGCGGGTCTTGACCGCCCACCTGTTCGCGGAAAAGGACCAGGACGCAATCCTGATTGATGAACACCTGAAGGACACACCGGATGATACCCGGATGTGCGAAGCATTGAAAAGCAAGAACGTACGGTACGTGTTGGATTTCGGGAGCCGATACTTGCTAAATCTCCCCGGATCCCGGGAGTATCCAGGCGTCACCGACATCGGGAATGCTCCCGGCTTCACCATGGTCGACTCACAAGGCTCCTCTGCCCGGCTGTACGAAATTACGGCGTGCGCATGACAAACCCCGTGCACCATCGAACGTTGGCCTGCCTCAACTTCCGTGGCACGGGCACTAGGCTGAAAGGGTGATTCCCGTTTCTCTCCGAGCAAAAATGAAGGCTGCCGCCTTGTTGTCGGGCCTCTTGTCCCTGTCTGCGTGTGCCATCACTCCCCCGGGCACTGTCCAAGGTGCCCTTACCGGAATCGGCAGCAACGCTGCCCAGGGCGCAGTCAGCGCATGGGGCCTGGCATGGGGCAGTGCTGTTAAAGGCACCTCGGTGAGCTATTCCCCCGACGGTTCCGCAGCCGGGCTCAAAGCCCTCCAGGACGGACAGGCACATTTCGCGGTGGGTTCCGCGCCGCTTACCCCGCAGGA
Source organism: Arthrobacter sp. Y3221087 (assembly GCF_059089905.1). Lineage (NCBI taxonomy): Bacteria > Bacillati > Actinomycetota > Actinomycetes > Micrococcales > Micrococcaceae > Arthrobacter > Arthrobacter sp. Y3221087. Next base: position 1,270,810 of record NZ_JBNHFE010000001.1, on the reverse strand, counting down.
AGCCACAGCTGTTCGCGGTATGTGCGCGCCTGGCGGTGCCATATCGGTGGCGGCGGGGGTTTTGCCTGTAGGCGTGGCCATCAAAATCAAGGGCGTCAATGACGTGGTGCTGGACGCGCCCACCCTTGCCGCCATCCTGCAGGGTGAGATCACGCGCTGGAACGACCCCCGCATCCTTGGCCTGAATACCGGAACGGACCTCCCCGACCTTGAGATCACGGTCATCGCACCGGAAGGTCCCTCGGATACGGTACGTCCGGTGAATGACTACCTCGCCCGGGAGGCAGGTGTTGCGTGGGAGCCGGATTCCCAGGACAGTTGGCCGTCCAGGGTTATAGGGCAGGTATCGTCGCCGCCATTGGACCTCGCAGACAAACTGGATGACACCAACGGCGGGATTTCCATTCTCGACGGAAGCATCATCGGCAACCGCTTCACAGCAGCGCAACTCGTCTTTGACGGCAAGCCGAGGCGGCTCCAGGCCTCCTCCGTCGTCGACGCCGTCACTACCGGGGATGTGGACTCGTCTCCGCACGGCGTGGTGCAGGAATTGGACGGGGCCTCCGGCTACGCGTTGGGCACCGTGATCTATGTACATATGTGCCGGCAATACTCCGAGCCCGCCTTGACGCGCTTGAGCCGGTCCCTGGGCCAGAGCCTCCTGAGCGAAGACGCGCAGAAGAACGCCAACGCCTTCGCCTTTGTCATGTCACCCAGCAAGACAGCAGTAAGCGAAGCCCGTGCATTGATCGGCACCAACGGAGACGGACAATGACCTTTTTCTTCAACAACGTCCGACGCGGACTTCCACGTCCCTTGCCGACGTTCGGGCTCCTGGCCACAATCTTTGCCCTGTTGTTCGGGCTGTGGGCGGTTGCCACCCCGCTTATGGGGTCGCCCGATGAACCCGCGCACACGATCAAGGCCGCCGCGGTGGTACGGGGCCAGGTCCTGGTGGAAGAAGGTACTTCCTTCGGTCACGGCGTCCATGTCCGGGTCCCTAACTACATCGCCAGCCTTCATGCCCAAAGCTGCTATAAATTCAACCGGGCACAAGCAGCCGATTGCGCAGCGCCGGTCTATGCGGACGACACTTTCACGAATATCGGCGTAACCTCCGCCGGCTCCTACAATCCGATGTACTACTGGGTGGTTGGGCTTCCCACTCTGTTCATGTCCGGCGCCCCCGCGATCTATGCCATGAGGCTCGTCAGCGCGGCGCTCTGTGCTTTGTTCTTTGCCGCCGGGTTCACCGCCCTGACAGAACTGCGGCGCCCCAAATATCCCGTCCTTGTCGCGGCCCTCACCATGACTCCGATGATCCTGTTCCTTGGAGGAGGCATCAACCCGAATTCCCTCGAAATCGCAGCCACCATGGCAGCCTTTGCCGGTTTCGTTGTGGTGCTGGACAACTGGCGCAACACAAGACTGGTCCTGCCTGCGCTTGCAACTGTCGTGGCCGCGACGGTGGTACTGGCAAACGCACGGCAGATTTCCCTTGTATGGCTGCTGTGTGCCCTGATCGTCGGCGTCTGTTCGTTCCGGCTGCGCCGCACGCTCGCTGTTTTCACCGACAGACGTGTGCTGACCGCCGTCGCGGTTGCCGTCCCGGGGGCTTTGCTGGGATTCCTTTGGATGTACGTTGCAGCCAACGGGCCGGCGAACGTCGGCGTGGCGCCTGAGGGAATCGCGAATCCGCACCCGGATGCCCCCCTCTACCGCGGCTTCATGATCATGCTTGACCGGACCTACGATTTCTTCCCGCAGTACATAGGCACCATGGGATGGCTGGACACCCCGGCACCGGAACTGGTGACGCTTGTCTGGGGCGGTCTGATGGTCGCAGCGCTAATTGTCCCCTTCTGCGTCCGCCCCCTCCGCAACTGGACGGGCTACTGGGTGGCCCTGGCCATGCTCTACCTGGTCCCTGCGCTGCTGCAAACTGCCCTGTGGCGCGGCATGGGATTCATCTGGCAGGGCCGGTATACGCTGCCGCTCGTCGTCGTGCTGTTCGTCAGTGTTGGCCTGGGGCTCCGGAAGCTTCGATTCCCGACCTCCCCGGTTGCAGTGCATATTTCGCGGGTGTTGTTCTGGCTGATTGTTTTTTGCCACACCCTGACGTTCGTTTACGTCCTCCGCCGGTATGTGGTGGGAATCAGTGAGATTGCCAACTGGCAAACGCTCTTCTCCTCACCGGACTGGCAGCCGCCCCTCGGGTGGTTCACGTTGACGGCGGCCTATCTGCTGGTCACTGCTGCCGGAGTTCTGCTCCTGTTCCGCTACCTCCACCCGGGCCAGCCGCTTATTGTCCGGGCTGCCGCTGCTGGCGGTAAGGGCCTGGGACGGCTCAGGGCGGGCGGGCAGCATGAGCAGCCGCAGATGGGCGGAGGGACTATCGCCCCGGCGGCTACCGGGGACCGTATTACTTCCGGATCCGGGGTATCAGCAGGACCGGGCCAGTCCTAGGTTCCAATCCCCTGCGAGGAGGAGACAAAACGTCTTCCTCGGCGGTCGGTGTACAAAGCTACAGCCCCCTTTATCCAGGTAAAGGGGGCTTCCTTTGTGTCGTCCGGCGGTACGGTCTCGGATTCGTCTGGGCTTGGCCTCAGGGCAGGGATTAAGTTCCAGCCGCCTGGCACTTAGAGTCACGCGGTAACTGGCCGGTGGAGCTGGAGGAGCAACTTCTGGCGTGTTCAGAAGGACCCGCCAGTCAGCAGCAGCGTTATTCGCCGGAGTCCCGCTTGAAGATCCAGTGGCGGTACAAGAAGTAATTCCAAACCGTGGTCATGACCGTGGCACATGCCTTACCGATGAGGTAGGACCAGCCGATGGCATCGAAGCCGGTCACCACGAGGTCGCTTACGGCTATGTTCACAATCACCAGCAGGATGTACTTAACGGCGGAAACGCTGCCCTTGTTGGTGGCCCGGAAGGTGAACATTCTCTGCAACAGGAAGTTGAACACTAGGCTCACGACGAATGCAATAGGTGTCGCAAGCCACAGTTCCACTCCGAAGACTTCATGAAGCAGTGCAAGGAGCCCCAAGTCAAGGGCGAAGGAAAGGCCACCGACAAACAGGAACCGGACGACAGCGTTCTGGTACAAGCCAAGGGCAGGCCCCGGGACTGACGGCGGGGCTTCGGCAGGTGATTGTGGAGACGACGATGCACCAGAAATAGAACTGCGCATCGTTGTTATCCTCCCCAGAAGCTGGAGCACAGATTTAAACCCCGTACGTCCAAAGTATGGTTAAACCTATCATGCAAAATTCCCTCAGACCGACGCTGCCGCGCGCGCTCAACTCATCCCTATCCGACAAAAAACGTCCTTCGCCGCTGCGCGTTTTGTTGGTTTCCTGGCTTCTGTTCGGTTGCATCGGCACCCTTTGGAGCTTCGCCTCCCCCCTAATGTCCATACCCGACGAAGCCGCACATACGATCAAGGCCGCCGCCGTAGCAAGGGGTCAACTGGGCGGCAGCGCCACGGGGGCGCAAGGGCAGCCGCTCTCAGTGTCCGTCCCCGGCTACATTGCCCGCCTCAACGAATACAACTGCTTCGCCACAAGACCAAGCGTTACTCCTGCATGCTCCCCGACGATCGACGGCAATGACAGGGGGCCAACCTCGGCTACAACAACGGCGGGAAATTACAACCCGGTCTACTACGCCATAGTCGGCATAGGCAGTCGCGGCTTAACGGGCGAAGCAGCGCTTTACGCGATGCGACTTATTAGCTCGTGGTTGACCGCCTTCTTCCTAGCTGCCACCGTCTGCGCTGCCGCTTCATTCAGAAGATTTCAGCTGCCCACGATTGCCACAGCTATTGCCCTGACTCCCGCGGTGTTTTTTCTTACGGGTGCTATCAACCCGAATGCCTTGGAAATAGCCGCGACGGCGGCATTCTTCATGAATTTCTGCCTCATACTTGAGCAATCCTCCCGTTTTGCACCAAAGATTCTCAACGTGGCAATCATGACCCTCGCCGGTGTACTGCTGGCCAATACCAGGCCCCTATCATTGGTATGGCTGGGCCTGGCGGTGGCTGCAGCAGCGCTTACCAGCAGCACATTCGCACTGGTAAGGACGTTCAAGAGCAGGTCATTTCAGATAAGCGTTCTCCTGGTAGGGCTGTCGTGTCTCTTCTCGATCTGGTGGACGCTGACTGCACGCAGTTTCGACAGTCTCTTTTCCGTGACTCCGCCCATTCCACGGGAAGAGGCTGCGCTACTGATGCTTGACCGCACCGTTGGGTACATGCGCGAGTATGTGGGTGTTCTGGGATCCCTCGATACAGCACCACCGGTAGACGTCGTCTATGCCTGGGTACTCGGGTACGGGGTTCTTTTGTTTTTATCCTTTACTTCCCGGCCAGTCCGTGGAAGATGGGCAACTGCCTTATTAGCGGCTTCCGTTATGGTGATTCCGGTGCTGCTCCAAGCCGGTAGCAGCGAAAGTCTGGGCTGGATCTGGCAAGGGCGTTATGTGCTGGCGATGGTTGTGGTGTTGATTCTCGCTTCGGGACTTGCCATACGTTTTTTTCCCTGGCGACTGACCCCGACGATGAGGTCCAGAATCCGATGGGGCATCGTGTTGGGGGTTCTAGCCCACACGTACCTCATGGCTGAAGGGCTTCGCAGGTACACGGTGGGCGACCACGGCGACCACGTCAACTGGACGGAGATGTTCCAGCCGGAGTGGCAGCCGCCGGGTACCTGGCAGCTGCTCGCCGTCGCCTACCTCGTGCTGCTGGCCGTCAGCGGAACGTTGCTGTACCGGCTATTGACGGCAGCGCCTGCCTGGCGGAGCAGGCTGGCAACGCCGGCTACTACTGCCCGGCCAGCCGTGCATACTCACAGCGCTTAGTCAGCTGGAAGCCGCAGCGCTCCTGGCGGCGGGGCCACCAACGTGGTCCTGCCCCGGGGCCGCTGCTTGGAAGGTCCTGCGCCAGGAGTCCATTGAGACCAGTTCCGGCAGGGCGGTTTTGTAGGCCTCGGCGAGGCCGTCCCACTCTTTGTACAGCCGGGCATGCTGGCTTGCCGACTGCTTGAGCATCTCCCTGAGCTTCCGGGGGTCACGCTTATACCAGGACGCGGCGGTTCCCTCGGCATTGGACACAACCACGGAGTCGTAGTGCGCGATCCGGAACCAGCGGTTATCGATATGGGCAAGGTACGCCTGCGGGCGTTCCAGGGATTCCCGTGAAGGCCGCTTCAGTAGTTGCCGGGCCACTGTGGTGACTCCCCACTGGACCATATCCTTCTTAGCCGGCATTTGGATGTCCACGGAGGTGGACAGCCCGGCACCCAGTGCCGGAGGGGGAAATTCGTCCACGTCCTCCAGCATCTGCGCATCCGAGTAAGCGCCGCGGCGGGCCAGGATCTCGGCAAGCTTGCCGTGCAGTGAGGGATGGAGGTGCCCGGGGCCTGCCAGCAGGTCTGCCCTGGCGCTCAACCGGTTATGGACCGTGAAGTACTGGAGGGATACGAGGTGCTTGACGTCTTCCTGGAAGGACTCACGAAGAACGTTGCCGCCCTTTGGGTGGGGGCTGTGCAGCAGTGCGGTGATGAGCCTGTTGCGGTTGTGGAAGTATGCCTGCCATCCGACAAGATCGTCTTTGTCGATCCAGGAGATATGCCAGAGCGCCGCCCCGGGCAGGGACACAGTCCGGAATCCGGCGGCTCGTGCACGCAGGCCATATTCTGAATCGTCCCACTTGATGAACAGCGGGAGGGGCAGTCCAACCTGCCGGATGACGGAGGTGGGAATCATGCACATCCACCACCCGTTGTAGTCGACATCGAACCGCCTGTGCAGCCAGGGGGTTTGCCGAAGGTTGGACACGCTGAAGTCGTGCCGCATCTGCATATCCCGGTGGGGCTGGCTTGGGGAGAAGCGGCGGGAATCTATGGTTTCACCCATCGAGTACAGGGTGCTCCGGCTGTAAAGGTCGAACATGTGTCCGCCGACGATCGTGGGGCTCTTGCACCTGCCCGAAAAAGCCATCATCCGCATGATGCTTTCCGGTTCCATGACCACGTCATCATCCAGCAGGAGGACGTAGTCGCTGCCGTTTTCCACGCCCTCGTACATGCCACGGGCGAACCCTCCGGAGCCGCCGAGGTTAGCCTGGTCGATGACGCGGAGCTTCCGACCGAGCAGGGCGGCTACTTCCGCAAACCCCGGCTGGTCGGCAACCTTCCGCGAGCCCTGGTCGACGATGATCACTTCCTTGGCGAGTTCCAAGGCTTCGGGATGGCCAGCGAGGGTCCGGACATTGGCCAGGCAAAAGTCCGGCTTGTCCATAGTGGTGATCTGGATTGTCGCCGTTTCCCCGGTCCTCACCGGCGGCGGGCCCTCCCACCGTGCCTCCTTGAGGACGAGGTCTCCCCCGCTGGAGGCCAGATCGAACCAATACCACCCGCCGTCGCCAAACGGCTTGATGGACAACTCAAATTCGGTGCGCGCGTCATTCTCAACCCTGGCACCATCCACGCGTTGGATGGTGCCGCGGGCATTTGACTTGTAGACGGTAACGGATCCCCGCCCGGCCGTCTCCACCACCAGGCGGATGTCCCGAAGGTGGGTCCAGCGGCGCCAGTAACTGGCAGGAAAGGCGTTGAAGTATGTTCCCAAGGAGAGCTGCTCCCCGGACCGCACCCGGACTGATTGTCGCGACAGCAGATCGTCCACGTGCACTTCGCGGGTATTGGAGCCGACGAGGTGCAGTTTCTGTTCAACGGGTTTGGGGTTCCTGGCGAACTCATCGCTTTCCTTGAAGCGAACCCCGGTTGCCGGGCCGGCATCCGCATAGAGGGACATAGTGTCCACCCCCGACTCCGGCGGGAAAATTACCCTCTGAAGTGTTGACCAGCCCGGCGCGGCACTCATGCGTCGACGCCTCCGCTTTCCAGCTTGACGCCGCTTTCGAAGTGCGGCCGGATCTTGTTGTCGAACATGCTCAGTGCCGACCCGATGGCCATGTGCATGTCAAGGTACTTGTAGGTTCCGAGGCGTCCGCCGAACAGGACGTCCTTTTCAGCGCCCGCAAGGTCGCGGTACTTCAGCAGCCGCTCGCGGTCCGCCGTCGTATTCACCGGGTAGTACGGCTCATCGCCCTTTTCCGCGAAGCGCGAGAACTCGCGCATGATGACGGTCTTTTCCGTCTGGTAGTCGCGCTCCGGGTGGAAGTGCCGGGGTTCAATGACGCGGGTGTAGGGGACATCGGCGTCGTTGTAGTTGACGACGGACGTGCCCTGGAAGTCCTCCATGTCGAGTACCTCCTCCTCGAAATCGATGGTGCGCCAGGAAAGGTCACCTTCGGCGTAGTCGAAGTAGCGGTCGACAGGTCCCGTGTAGACGACCGGGATGTTGCCCACAACCTTGTTCTTGCTGTACTCGTGCGACTCGTCAAAGAAGTCCGTGTTCAGGCGCACCTCGATGTTCGGGTGCTCCGCCATCTTCTCGATCCACGCCGTGTAGCCGTTGGTCGGCAGTCCCTCGTACTTGTCGTTGAAGTACCGGTTGTCATAGTTGTAGCGCACGGGAAGGCGCGAAATGACCCCGGCAGGAAGATCCTTCGGATCCGTCTGCCACTGCTTGCCCGTGTAGTGCTTGATGAAGGCCTCGTACAGCGGGCGGCCAATCAGCTGGATGCCCTTGTCGTTCAGGTTCTGTGGATCTGTACCGGCGAGCTCACCGGCCTGCTCCTGGATGAGCTCACGTGCTTGGCCCGGGGTCATGTTTGCGCGGAAGAACTGGTTGATCGTGGCGAGATTGATCGGCAGCGAGTAGACCTCGCCCTTGTGCACGCCGTACACCTTGTGGACGTAGTTCGTGAAGGTGGTGAACCGGTTGACGTACTCCCACACCCGCTCATTGGAAGTGTGGAAGAGGTGCGCCCCGTAGCGGTGCACCTCAATGCCGGTCTGCTCTTCTTTCTCGCTGTAGGCATTGCCGCCGATATGGTGGCGGCGGTCGATGACGACGACCTTAAGGCCGAGCTCGGTAGCGGCCTGTTCTGCGATTGTCAGGCCAAAAAAGCCAGACCCAACGATAACAAGGTCAGCGGTCACAAAATCTCCTGGTTTGAATGCGGGCAGCGCAATGATGCGCATTGTCTGCTGTTCTAGCCTACCCGAGGCATCGCGGCGCCCGTCGAATCAGCGTGCCGGTCACGCCGCCGGCACTCGCCACGCGTAGTTGTCCACATAGCTGCTTACGGCGGGGGCGGTACCCGGCACGTCTGGTTAGCGTGGAATCAACGGCAAGAAGGATCGGTGCTTATGAGGCTGGACTGCACACTGGTGGGCGGACCCGGGTCCTGCCTGGCCCCCCACCCGCTCGAGCTGACGATCGAAGCCCCTGACGGCGTTCCAGGCACCCTGATCTGCCGGCAGCTCACGGAGAAATTTGGAACGGGTACGGTCACCGTCGCCGGCGAGGACCTGCAGTCGGCCAGGTTGGGGATCCCGCCCCTCGTCACAGGGGCAATACTGGTCGACGGCGGCACGGAACCAATGCGCCGGAAGCAACGGTTCCGTCCTTGCGGCGGCCATCCTGCCGGGCTTGTCCTTGCCGTCCACACTGGCGCCGGTGCCGGAACCGTCGTACCGCTGCAGCGCGGCGAATATACCGTAGGCAGGAGCAATACACGGATCGTCATTCCGGACGCTGAGCTTTCCCGGGAGCATGCGCGCCTTACGCTGACTGACCAAGACATCTTCATCGAGGACCTGGACAGCGCCAACGGCACCTACGTGGACGGCGGGAGGATCCGGTACTCGGCCGTCTCCACGGGATCAACCATCAGGTGCGGTAATTCAGCCATGTCCCTGATGTTCGCCGACGTCCCGATCAAGTCCCTGGCCAAGGCCGGAGCATCAGCACAGGAACCGATCGCTGTCCCGGGGAGGGCGGATGCGGGAAACCGGGCCGCCCTTCTTGTGACAGCTGCCCTCCCACTCGCGATAGGCGTCGGACTGGCCCTCTTTACGGGCATGTGGATGTTTTTGGCGTTCGCGGCCACCTCGACGTTTGTCCTCCTGGTTCCCGTTGTTGCCGGGCGGCGCCAACGGCGGGATACCGCCAGGGCAGTCAGGGAAGCGGTGGCGCAGGACCGGGAAAGGCGCCGGGCATCCGGACCTTCGCTTGCTGTTATGGCTCTGGCCTTGCGGAATGGGACCAGGGCAAGTGCTTCCGCACCCGATAAAGGTGGCATCTGGCTGCGGCTGGGCGAGGTGGAGCAGGACGCCAATATCACAACGGTGCCGGCCGCCGCCCTCGACGTCCCATCCGTTGACTCGGTCCCGGTTACCTTCGACCTGCTGCACCCCCGGACCGTCTTCCTCGGGACGAGACCACTCCGGGACGGAATGATCAGGTCCATCATCATGCAACTCTCGGGATATCCCCTGTGCAGGAGCACGCGGCTCATCATCTACGGGCAGTCAACGAGCCTCCCCCTGGCCGCACGATATCTTCCTGATGTCGTCCTCATGGTGGCAGCAGAGGCCTGCCGAAGTTCCTTGGGGGAGGGATTCGCACCCGACTATGAGCACGGTGTCCTCCTGCTGGCAGACGCCACAGCTGACGGCAGGACGGCCGCCATACTCACGGAAGAAGCGCTCCGTCAGGGCTGGCAGGTCCTGGAATTCCATTCCACGGCAGCAGCCGGCACACCCAACGTTGACGTCGTCCTGCACCATCACGGCTCAACGCTGCGCGGACAGGGAGAACACATCAGGTTCGTGGCCGACCTGGCACAGGACGAAGTCTTTGACGGATTTTGCCGGCAGCTTGCCACTGCCCCAAGCCGGCGGAACATTGGGAGGCAACCAATCCCGCGCACCTGCGCCCTGGAGAATGTACTGCCACTGTCGCCCCCCCACGTGGCTGCACGCTGGGATTCGAGCATCCGGGAAGCGGGCCTTGCCGCCCCGCTGGGACTCGATGCGGACGGGGCCAGGATGCTCGACCTCCAGGCCGATGGACCGCATGTGCTGGTGGCCGGGACCACCGGGGCCGGCAAATCCGAGCTGCTGCGCAGCCTCACCCTGGCACTGGCACTGACCCATCCGCCCGACCGCATCAACTTCCTGTTCCTGGATTTCAAGGGCGGTTCCGGGCTCGGCCCGCTGACCGGCCTGGTCCACTGCGTGGGGCTGGTGACCGACTTGGCGAGGGACGAACTGGAACGCACGCTGACCTCGCTGCGCGCGGAAATCCGGCTGCGTGAGGAAGTGCTGGCGGCCGCGCGCGTTCCGGACCTTTCGGGATACGCGTCCACAGCGGAAGCCGAACGATTCGCCCTTCCCCACTTGGTGATCATCATTGACGAATTCCGGATGCTCGTCGACGATGCACCGGAGGTAATCCGCGAGCTGATGCGGATAGCATCCATCGGCAGATCCCTCGGTATCCACCTCGTCATGGCGACCCAGCGGCCGCAGGGAGCCCTGACGGCTGATATCCGGGCCAACGTCACCTCCAGCATCGCCCTGAGGGTGCAGTCGGACATGGAATCCGTTGACATCATCGGTTCCAAGGAGGCAGCGGCCATCGGCGTTGACGCCCCGGGACGGGCATTCCTGGCCCGGGGCACGGAACCAGCCCGGGAGTTCCAGGCTGCAACAACAAATCTGGTCCGGCCCCGGACAACCCCGGACGGGACCATCACTGTGCAGCTCACTACGGACCATCTCTCTTCAGGCATGCCTGAGCCTGAAGAAGTGGAACCGCAGACTCCTGCGCAGGCCGTTGCGCCCCTGATCGCATTGATTCGTGAAGAATGGGCGTCCCGGCAGGGAGTTGTGCCACGTGTTCCGGTCGCCCCTCCCCTGCCCGATGAGATCATTGAGCCTCCGGCGGATGCCACCGGGTACAGCCCATCTTCCGGCGACCCTGTCTGGGCCATCACGCTCGGAGCAGCGGACCTGCCGAAGGCGCAAGCTGTTCGTCCGCTCGTTTGGAGACCGGACGCCGACAGTCACCTGGCGCTGATCGGCGCCCCCGAATCCGGTACAGACGAAGCGGCGCGGCTGGTGCTTCGGGGTCTACTGGCCCACCGCCAGCCGGCGCACTGCTACGTCCTCGACGGCACTGGATCCTTCAGTGATGTGGCCAGGCACCCGCGCGTGGGTGCTTCCACCGGTGTTCATGAGCTTCGCCGTGCGGTGCGGATCCTGGAACGTGTAGCCCAGGAAATGATTCGCCGGCTCAGCAGGCCCGGGGAGGGGGCAGTTCCCCTGGTGGTGGTGGTCTCCGGCTGGGGCTCGTGGGTGTCGGCCTTTAGATCGGGTCCCCTGGCGTGGGCGGAGGAGCTCATGCACGATGTGGTCCGGGACGGTGGCCGGGCGGGCATCACGGTGGTTATTTCGGGTGACCGTGAGCTGGTCAGCGCCAGGTTCTGCGGGGCTTTGCCCAACAGGCTCTACTTTCCCGCCGGTTCAAACCAGGACAGCAGGGCGGGCTGGCCCCGTCTGCCGTCCACGACGGCAATCAAAAGCAGGGCCGTGGCTTTCGGCCCGGTTGCAGGCGGTGATTCCGCAGTTTGCCAGGTGTTCCGGCTGGCGCCCGGCCCGAACTGGCCCGGCGGTCCGTCGGGCGTTGGCCCCACTGAACCACCGCCATTCCGGGTGGAGCCGCTGCCCCTGCGGATCTCGGCCCCGCAGGTGCGCGGCCTCCAAGCGCCTGCGGCCGGGCGTGTAAACGCTGCACCCGGACAGACCCCGCAGGACCTGCTCCTTGGAATGGGCGGGGACGAGCCTTCCCCTGTTTACCTTCGGCTGGCTTCCGCAAGCACCGTCGCCGTCCTCGGTCGGTCCGGCAGCGGCAAGACCAACACCTTGAAGGTGTTGGAGGAACTGAACCCCGGTCATCACTGGCTCCGCCCAAACTCCGGAATACCGGAAGCCAACCCATGGGCCAAGGTACTGTCGGCTGCCCGTGCCGGCGACCTGCCCAGGGATGCTGTGCTGCTCGCTGACGACGCAGATCTACTGTCGCCGGCCGCCATGCGTGACCTCTCGGAGCTGCAGGCACTCGGCAAGCCGTTGGTGTTGACTGCCAACTACAGTCCGCTGCTCCTGCAGCGGGTCCCGCCCGTCATGGGTTCCCGTGCTGCCGGAACGGCGCTGCTGCTTGGACCGGCGTCCGTTGCGGACGGCGACGCGTTTGGGGTGCGATTCGAAGTGGAACCGGCTCCGCCCCCGGGCAGGGCGGTGCTCATCTCCGCAGGACGGGCCCGCGCCATCCAAGTGGCATGGGCTTCCGATGCCGGCATAAAGGAGCAAGCCGGCCACCGGACGGCTACTTCCCGTTATAATGCGGGCGGGGCGCTTCCGGTCCGGGATGCATAGCTGATGACCTTGTTGTGGAACAGGAGCAGGGTGGCCGTTACCGCCGGCACGAGCATCGCCAGCCCGACGGCGACAAGGCCGCCGGTGAGGGTGGGGAAACCGATGGTGAGAACGAACAGTTGGGCCACAAGGGCAGCCGCACGGGTCCAGCGGTACCCCCGGTAGAGGAAGACCGCCACGGCGAAAAGCCAAACAGCGAACGCAAGCAGGAGTACGAGGGTGAAAACCGCCCCCCACAAGGACAGGACAGGGCTTCCGGCCAGCAGTTGATAGCCATACCAGCCTGCCGCGACCAGAAGAGCAGTCGCCTCAACGGCAACAATCAGCGCCACAATGATGGCGGCCGGCGGCGCACTTCCTCTTACCCCGGCGCTAGCGCGGCCGGATACGGGCTTCGCCCCCCTCGGGGAGGCCGGCGGTTCGGGATCTTCCGGGGGTCTTGACACACTGGCACCCTACCGGACATAGTCGGTCATTGGTGAGGGCCAGCATGGGCAGTGTGATGTATCGCTCAGCGTTACGGGGATATCGGGCGTTATTACCCCTTGTTTACACAGCGTTAACATGACAGGCTTGATTCAGATGACCAAGGGGGCCCTGCCGGGCCCTTTTCCTTTGTAGCTACTAGTGAATTATTTCACAAGAAGCACTTCCCAGAAATGGAGCAACTGATCAGCATGGATTGGCGTAACCGCGCAGCGTGCCTGGATAAGGACCCGGAACTGTTCTTCCCCGTGGGGAACACAGGCCCGGCCCTGCTGCAGATCGAGGAAGCCAAAAGTGTCTGCCGCCGGTGCGAGGTCGTAGACACCTGCCTGCAATGGGCACTCGAGTCCGGGCAGGACGCCGGCGTCTGGGGCGGCATGAGCGAAGACGAACGCCGCGCCCTCAAGCGCCGCGCAGCCCGCGCACGCCGCGCTTCCTAACAGCAACGCAAGAGCCCCTTCCGCAAGCTGCGGCAGGGGCTCTTTCCGTTAAATACAAGCGGGCGCCAACTGCCGCACGCCTGCCACGTCTACTTGCCGGACAGGCTGAGCCGGATCTGCACGGCGGTGCCGCCTCCCTCGCGCGGCTGCCACTGGATGGTGCCGCCCAGTTCGCTGGTCACCAGCGTGCGCACAATCTGCAGGCCAAGTCCCTCAACGTGGGGCGTGTCCGGCAATCCCACGCCGTCGTCGGCGATCGTCACGGTAAGGTCCTCGCCGTCTTCCCCCTCGGAACGGTCCGCAATGAGCCACACGGTTCCCGCCCTGCCCTCCAGGCCGTGCTCCACCGCGTTGGTTACGAGTTCATTGATGACGAGGGCCAGTGGCGTGGCAAGGTCGCTCGGCAGTTCACCGAACGTGCCGGACCGCTCGGTCCTTACCTGCTGGGAAGGAGAAGCAACTTCCGCGGAAAGCCTGAACTGGCGTCCGATCAGCTCGTCAAAATCGACGCTCTGGGTAAGCCCCTGGGACAGGGTCTCGTGCACCAGCGCAATAGTGGCGACCCGGCGCATCGCTTGTTCAAGCCCCTGCTTCGCCTCTTCGCTGACCATCCGTCGGGACTGCATCCGCAACAGTGCGGCGACAGTCTGGAGGTTGTTCTTCACACGGTGGTGGATCTCTCGGATGGTTGCATCCTTAGTCACCAGTTCCATCTCCCGGCGCCGCAGCTCGGAGACGTCGCGGCACAGGACCAGTGCGCCGAAGCGCTGCTGTTCGTCCCGGAGCGGAATGGCCCGCAGGGACAGGCTGACGCCGCGGGACTCGATCTCACTCCGCCACGGCATCCTGCCCGTGACCACCAGTGGCAGGGTCTCGTCCACCATCCGCCGGTCCTTCAGAAGGCTTGCGGTGACCTCGGCGAGCGAGCGGCCCTCCAGGGATTCCCCGTCACCGAGGCGCCGGAACGCGGAGACCCCATTGGGGCTGGCGTACTGCACCACCCCCTCGGCGTCGAGGCGGATCAGCCCGTCCCCCACGCGGGGCGCGCCGCGCCGTGATCCCGTGGGCGAGGCAAAGTCCGGCCACAGCCCGAGAGTGCCCATCCGCAGCAGGTCATAAGCACACTGCCGGTACGTGAGTTCAAGACGGGAAGGCATCCGGGAGCTGGACAGGTCCATGTGGGTGGTGACCACTGCCAGGGTCCGGCCGTTGCGGACCATGGGCACGGCCTCCACCCGGAGTGCCATGTCGCTGCTCCAGTTTGTTTCGCTGGAGCGCTCGATAGCCCGGCTGTTCCACGCCTTGTCTACTAGCGGCTGCAGGTCCGACCGGATTCCCTCACCCACAAAGTCCCCGTGGAAGACCGTGTGGGTGGTGGACGGCCGGACGTGCGCCAGTGCGATATACCCATGGTCCGGGTGGGGGAACCAGAGCGCCAGGTCAGCGAACGCCAGGTCCGCCACCATCTGCCAGTCCCCCACCAGCAGGTGCAGCCACTCGGCATCGCCCGGCCCGAAATCAGCGTGTTCCCTGATGGGGTCCGTAAAGATTGCCACTGCACCTCCATTTGCGACGCCGGATTGGCTAGCGTCGGACGATTGACCTCAAGAGCCTCAATGCTACCGACAGTGAAGCCATATCGTCTGACTCGAGGGCGTTCACCTCGTCGAACATGCTCTTCGCCCGTCCCAGCTGCTCGGCGTTCCGCGCCTCCCATTCCTTGAGGCGCGCCTCCGGCGAGTCACCCGGCTCTGTAGCGTCCAGCACCGCCGTCGTCATATCCGAAACTGTGGAATACAAATCGTCCCGCAGTGCTGCCCTGGCCAGGGCCTGCCACCGGTCCTGCCGGGGAAGGCTGCTGATCCGTTCCAGCAGCGAGTCTGCATGGAAGCGGTTGAACACGGTGTAGTAAACGGCAGCGATCTCCTCCACCGGTTCCTTCCGCGCCCGGGCTATCTTGGCGATATCCAGCAGCACGAAGCTCTCGAAGAGCTCGGCCCACCGCAGTGCAAGCCCTTCCGGTAGTTCCCATTCACGCCCTGTTTCAAGCCAGCCGGCAACCCGTTCCCGGTCGTCACCGCGCAGGTAGTCCAGCAGGCGGGCACGCATCGGATCCATCAGCGGCTTGAACTCTGCCACCACATCCGCAATCGGCTGGGAAATGGACCCCTGGGTGAGGAGCCACCTGACCGCCCGGTCCAGCAGGCGCCGGATATCGAGGTGCACGGTGCTCCAGTGCTCCGTGGGGAACGATGCAGGCAGGCTGTTGAGCTCCCCGACCATCGAATCCAGTTCGTAGATTTCCCGCAGCGCCACAAACGCCTTGGCGACAGCAACTTCACTGGCCGAGGTCTCTTCCATGACCCGGAAGGCGAAGGTGATGCCTCCGAGGTTGATGATGTCGTTGGCCACCACCGTCGCGATGATTTCGCGGCGCAGCGGGTGGGTGTCCAGTTCGGCGTCGAAGCGCTCGCGCAGCTGCCGGGGGAAGTAGTCCCGCAGCGTCTGCCGGAACCACGGGTCGTCGGCAAGCTTGCTGTCCCGGAGTGCGGACGTCAGTTCGATCTTCGCGTACGCTGCGAGGACCGAAAGCTCAGGGGACGTCAGCCCCTGGCCTTGCTGCAGCCGCTCGCGCAGTGACTCCGTGGTGGGCAGCGCCTCGAGGTCCCGCTTCAGGTCGGCTTTCTTTTCCAGCCAGTCCATCAGCCGCTCGTAGCTAGGGCTCCACTCGGCCACCTTGGTCCGGTCATTCAGCAGCAGGATGTTCTGGTCGATATTGTCTTCCAGCACCAGGCGGGCGACTTCATCGGTCATCGAGGCGAGGAACGCTGGCCGTTCCTCCGGGGAGAGCTTGCCCGCCGCAACCATCCGGTCGACGAAGATCTTGATGTTGACCTCATGGTCGGAGCAGTCCACGCCGGCGGAGTTGTCGATGGCGTCGGTATTGAGGATCACCCCTTGCAGTGCGGCTTCGATCCGGCCGCGCTGGGTCATGCCGAGGTTTCCACCTTCGCCCACCACCTTGACGCGCAGGTCCCGGCCGTCAACCCGGATGGCGTCGTTCGCCTTGTCCCCCACCGACGCGTTGGACTCCGTGCTGGCCTTGACGTAGGTCCCGATGCCACCGTTGTACAGCAGATCGGCGGGGGCCAGGAGGATCGCCCGCAGGAGTTCCGGCGGGCTGAGTTCCGTAGTCTCGGCGGGAAGCCCCAGCGCTGCGCGGACCTGCGGCGATACCGGAATTGATTTGGCCTGCCGCGGGAAGACACCGCCGCCCTCGCTGATGAGCGATTTGTCGTAGTCGTCCCAGGACGACCTCGGCAGTTCGAACAGCCGCTGCCGTTCCACGAACGAGGCCTCCTCGTCCGGGTTGGGGTCCAGGAAGATGTGGCGGTGGTCGAAGGCGGCCACCAGGCGGATGTGCCGTGAGAGCAGCATCCCGTTGCCAAAGACGTCACCTGACATGTCGCCGACGCCTACCACCGTGAATGGCTGGGTTTGGGTGTCCAGGTCGAGTTCGCTGAAGTGGCGCTTCACGGATTCCCAGGCACCGCGGGCAGTGATGCCCATGGCCTTGTGGTCGTATCCCACGGATCCGCCGGAGGCGAAGGCGTCGCCCAGCCAGAACCCGTATTCCGCGGCCAGCCCGTTTGCGATGTCGGAGAACGTGGCCGTTCCCTTGTCTGCAGCCACCACGAGGTAGGAATCATCGTCGTCGTGCCGGACAACGTTCGACGGCGGCACGAGCCTTTCGCCGTCTCCTTCCGTCACGAGGTTGTCGGTGAGGTCGAGCAGGCCGCTGATGAACGTCTTGTAGCTCTCGACCCCCTCAGCCATCCAGGCAGCCCGGTCAACGGCGGGGTCCGGAAGCTGCTTGGCGAAGAATCCGCCCTTCGCACCGGTGGGCACGATGACGGCGTTCTTGACGGTTTGCGCCTTCACCAGGCCCAGGACCTCGGTGCGGAAGTCCTCCCGGCGGTCCGACCAGCGCAGCCCGCCGCGGGCAACCTTGCCGAAGCGGAGGTGGACACCCTCCACCCGGGGTGCGTAAACCCAGATTTCGAACATGGGCCGCGGGAACGGCAGCCCGTCGATCCGGGAGGGATCAAGCTTGAAGCTCAGGTGCCGCTTGTCCTGGTAGTAGTTGGTCCGCAGTGTGGCCTCGATCAGGTTGGCGAACGTGCGCAGGACCCTGTCGGCGTCGAGCGTGGCCACCTTCTCAATCGAGGCAGCGAGCTCCTGCCGCACGGTCTCCTGGGCGTCCGCCCGCTCGGCGTCGTTGAGCTCCGGGTCGAAGCGCGCAGCAAACAGCGCGCTCAGGCCCCTGGCGACGTCCGGGTTGGCGAGCAGGGTGTCCGCCATGAAGCCGAAGGAGTTGCTGTTTCCCATTTGCCGCATGTACCGGGCGTATGCGCGGAGCACGGTGACCTGCCGCCAGTGCATGCCCTCACGGAGGACAAGCCGGTCAAACGCATCCGATTCGGCGGCCCCTGTCACTGCGGCACTGAACGAATCGGCCAGCAGTTCGCCGGTGGACACGGGATCCACACCCGCCGGGTACTTCAGCCCCAGGTCGTACAGGAAGAAGTCACGGCGGTCCGCGGTCTCAATCTCGAACGGGCGCTCGTCGAGGACTTCAAGCCCCAGGTTGTGGAAGTAGGGCAGGATCTGGCTCAGGCTCTTGGGCTCGAGCATGTAGAGCTTCACACGGGCGTCCTCTTCGAGTGTCGCCCCTGCCCCTTCGGGAAGGTAGACATGGACACCGGGCCGTTCCTGCCGGGCGCCCACCGCACGTTCGGCGGCCGCACCGTATTTCTCGAAGCGGGCGATGTCCTCCAGGGCATCCTCCACCTCGTAATCCACCCGGTAGCTTGCGGGGAAGGCTTCAGCCCAGATCGCGGCGAGCTCCTTGGCTTCCTCGGCATCCCGCCCCTCACGCAGGACCTCGGCGATGCCTTCGCTCCAGGAGCGGGCCGCGCGGACCAGCCGTTTCTCGAGTTCGGCGGTGTTCACGTGGCTGACGTCCGCGTTCTTCGGCAGGCGGATGCGGAAGAACAGGCGTGCGAGTGCCGACTCGGTCATGCGTGCCTCGTAGTCAATGGACACGGCCTGGAATGTTTCGCGCAGTTCCTGTTCGATGCGGAGCCGGACGTTGGTGGTGTACCGGTCGCGGGGGAGGTAGACGACGGCGGACATGAAGCGTCCGTAGATGTCCGGCCTCAGGAACAGCCGGGTCCTGCGGCGCTCCTGCAGTTTTTGGATGCCCAGGGCAGTTGCGGCCAGGTCAGGGACTTCAATCTGGAAAAGTTCGTCACGGGGGTAGGTTTCCAGGATTCCCAGCAGGTCCTTGCCGGAGTGGGAGTCAGGCGGGAAGCCGGCGCTGCGCAGGACGGCGTCCACTTTCTCGCGGACAATGGGGATGTTCCGGACGGAGCCGGTGTAGGCGCTGGTGGCAAAGAGGCCGATAAATCGGCGCTCGCCGTTGACGTTGCCGGCGGCGTCGAAGCTCTTGACCCCAATGTAGTCCAGGTAGGCGGAGCGGTGGACGGTGGAGCGGGAGTTGGCCTTGGTGATGACAAGTGCCCGCTTTTCCCGCGCCTTCTTCCGCCCCGTGTCGGTGAGGTGCTGGATATGCGGTGAGTCGGCGGCCGCCCGCAGGAGCCCCAGCCCGCTGTCCTCGCGCAGCTCAAGGACATCCTCGCCGTCCACATTGATGAGGTCGTACTCCCGGTAGCCCAGGAAGGTGAAGTTGCCGTCGTCCAGCCAGCGGAGGAGGTCCTTCGCCTGCCGCAGCTCGGCGATCTGAGCCGGGTTTGCCACCTGGTCCAGGCTCTCGGAGATCTGGCGGGCCTTCTGGCGCATTTTCGGCCAGTCCTCCACGGCAGCACGGACATCATTAAGGACGCGGTTGAGGCCCTCCAGCAATGAAGTCTTGGCTTCCTCGGACACGCGGTTAATTTCGACGGCGATCCAGGACTCCATGTGCGAGGCGTCTTCGCCCTGCGCAATGAGGTGGGACAGGCTGGGCATCGCCGCCGTGTCACCGCTGGAGATTCCGATGTGGGACGGGACCCTGTTCACTTTGACCAGGTTCCCGTTTTCCCTGTTGCGGGTGGCGACGATCAGGGGGTGGACCACCAGCTTGATTGCGGCGTGCTGGCGGACGAGTTCCGCATTGACCGAGTCAACCAGGAACGGCATGTCGTCCGTGACCACGAAGACGACACTGCTGTCTTCCTCGTCCATGATGGCGGTTTTCGCCTGGCCGGGCCGCCGTACAGCCGCGACCTCACGGTGGTTCTCTGCCCGGGCGACGAGGATCTCGCGGGGATAGCTCCGCGCGTCCTCCTCGGCCAGATGCTGGTAGTAGTCCCCAATGAAGCCCTCAGCGCCTTCAATGGAAAGGGGCTGATCCTCCACGCTGGATCCCGACGACATCGACACACGCCTCCATCACAAGTTTTTGCCGCTCCATTGCAGCTCTTATGGCGAGCCTAGTCCTTTGCCCGGCGCCGTGCTGTGGAAGAAAAAACAGAGGATCTGGACTTTTGCTGGTCAGGTGCACAAACGAGCCTACGCACTGCACGGCGAAGCGTCGACTCGGGCGCCGCCTCAAGAAGCAGTGAACCTGACAGGAGGGCTGCGTCCGCAGCTGCGGGGTCATAGGGAAGGAACTCCCTGAGGGCAGCCGCCGGGCCAAACCTCTCCCAGGCGTCACGCAACTGCCGTTCGGGATTCCTGCCCACAGACGATGCACGTACCTTGTTCATCACCACAACGGGAGAGGCCTGCGGCACTGCGGCCTCAAGTTCTGCAAGCCCACGCACCAGGCGCGGCACTCCCACCGGATCCGCGGCGCCGACCGCATAAATTGTGTCGGCCAGCTCTAGCGGACGCAGCGTGGCGGCATTGCGGCGGGGGGCCATGGTGTCGAAGCTAAGTTCCTCATCTGCTTCGAGGCAAAACCCGGTATCGACAATGATGGCGTCAGCGTTCCGGCGTGCCCGCTCCAGGACCAGCGCAAGGGCGGGCGCCCGAAGCTCGGTCCACCGGTCTGCCCGGGTAATGCCGGTCAACACCCTGAAGGTGCCGGAAGCAGTGGCAACCGGGGTGGCAATCCGTTCCAGGGCGGCATCGTCCAGCCTCCCCTGGTCGGCCAGCCTGCAGGCCTGCGCCAAGCCAGCTGATTCATCCAGCAAACCCAGCACGGCGGCGATACTTGCTCCGTAACTGTCGGCATCAACGAGGAGCACCTGTTGCCCGTCCGCGGCCAGCTCGCCGGCGATGTTGGCCGCGAGGGTGGTGCGTCCCGGAGAGCCTGCCGGACCCCACACGGCAATAATCCGTCCTGCTCCCGGGCCCTCGGGAAAAGTTGCGGGTGTGTCAGCCGGCTCCGCCTGGAGGGCTGCGCCGGTGTCCGCCAGCGAGGAGGTACGGCCGGAGGATCGCCGGCCTGCAGTCGTTAATTGCTTTACTGCCTCCGCGATCCGTCGGGACAACTCAGCTGATTCCACCCCGGACAAAGCACAGGAGACGCCGATTTTCCGCAGCCTGGCGGCTTCTTCGGCATTATCCGTCAGCGCGATGATGGCGACTCCCACGGCTTCAAGCCTGTCCACGAGCGAAGCCGTCAATCCCTCACTGCCATCCGCAACCACAGCAGCCCGCGCCAGCCCGCTTTGGCATGCGGCCAGCAGTTCCGGGAGTTCGGCGCATCTCCTGACGACCGTGACAGGGCCGTGAAGCCGTTCAAGTCCGCCCACCAGATCCTCCCGGCTCTGGCCTACGGTGACCACCGGAATGCTCATCTCGTTCCGCCACCGGGATTCCAGACAACCGAAATCTTGGCTTCGTTGGCCTGCGCGCCGAGCAGAGCCGGCATCTGGCCGTCCTCCACGAGGACCATGAGCACCGTTGTCTTGGTGGAGCCGAGCGCAGAGGAACCTTCTGCCACCTCAGCTATTTCAGCTCCGGGAAGAAGGAGCTTTGGCTCGCTGAAGCCGTTCTTCGCATCCGGCTGGGCTACCCAGACGTCAACCCTGGCACCAGCTACCGCCTGCGAGGGAAGGGTCTCCTCGATGCTGATAGCCACCGGTTTGCGATCAAGGTCATCAACTTCACCAAGGCTTGCCCGGGGTACAAGCTGGTCCTTGCCGATCCGCTGCACCGCCACCACCCCTTCCGGCAAACCGGATTCAACGGGGATGTAATGCTGCTCGGTTTCGCCTAGCCGGACCTTGGCCCGGACAACGTTTTCAGGGGTCAGCTCCTCTCCCACTGCGATGCCGTCACGGGCCGCGTAGACCTCCGTGGTCCGGTCCGCACCGTTGATCAGGAAGACCACCCCTGCCACGGACACCAGGACCAGCAGTATGCCCACCAGCAGGCGGGGATCCTTCCAGGAGGGGCGCCTCAGACGCGCAGCCGTGGCCGTCGATTCTGGAACCATGCCGTGTCTCCCCCTGGTAGCGCCGGCACCCCCGTTGCGGCCGGACACCTCATTGTTGCGGCCAGGGCCGCCAAACGAAAGTCATTGGTGTAAACAAGGCCAATCTGTGGATAACGAACGCAAAGTGATTCAGGTAATGGCAAAATGGAGGCATGCCCAGGTTCCTGACGCTCGCGGATGTCGCCGAGCAGCTCCAGATCAATTCGCCGGCCGCGTACGCACTGGTGCGAAGCGGAGAACTGAAGGCTATCCAGGTGGGCGGGCGCGGCCAGTGGCGCGTGGAAGAGAAAATGCTCGAGCAGTACATCGAGGAGCGCTACGCCGAGGCCAGCCGCATGATCCAGGAGTCCAAGTCCCGGTCCGTCTGACAAGGCACGCGCCCCGGAGACCTTCCGGCCGTGCGGTCACATGTCCCGCACAAGGGGCGACCTGATAGCTGCCAATGCCGCGAACGGAACGGTCGAAACCCCCGTGACGTGAGGGTTTCGCCGCGGCTCCCCCGGAACCACTGCCGCGAGGTCGAGGTAATCCCTGCCCACCCTGTCGATGACCCCTTCGAGGCGGACGGTGCCGGGGCCGGATCCCAAGGTAACGGTAAGAACCGCCCGGTCCCTGGCGAGGGCACGCAGAGAGTGCGCGAGACCCAACGCCCGGCGCACCTGAGACGGCTCGGAACGCGAGAACCTGCCCAGGCCCGTGTACCGGGCTACCGCGGCGTACGGAACCAGGATCTGGTGAGGATCGTCATGCAGGACCAGGGCGTCCGCACCCGCATGGCTTAGTGTGCCGTGCAGCGTTTCCCCGCCGGACAGATGCACACCTACGAGGCAACCGAGCGCCGCGCGCAACCGGTCGGCCAGCCCCAAGCCCACCTCCTCGGCCCTGGCGCGTTCGTTGACTTCGGAGTCGAGCGAGAGCCTGTCTGACTCCGCCAACTGGCTTTCCATGTCATTGAAGAGTGCATCCCAGCGCATCCGGCCAGAGTAGGGCCGCATCCCCGGCGGGTCAACAAAAAACTTCCGCCCTCCAACGTCTGGACAAACATGTAGATCCGGCGGCAAACTGAACCAGTCACATCAAACTGCATCAAAGTGCATCAAAGGGGTAAAGATGGCACGACCCGACTCCACCCTCGGCGCCGACGCAACGATAGCCGCCGGCCTGCTGCTCCTGGGCGTGCTGCTTTCAGTCATCGGCGCGGGGCTCCTCGACCAATGGCAGGAATCCATTGACCGGAACCACGAATTCACCGTCGACCAGATTCTGGGAGCGGCCGCAACAGCCTCCGGTGCCATCCTGCTCCTTTGGTGGCTGCTTTCTCTCGCCAGTGCGGCAGCCAGTTTGATTCTGGAGAAACGCGGCAGGATGCGTGCCGCCGCAGCGGCAGGCAGCATGGCACCGGCGTTCATGCGGCGGCTGGTCATTGCCACAGTGTCGTTCCAACTCTTGTCCGGGGCTGCAGCCAATGCGGCAGCACCGGGGCCGGAATGGGCACCCACAAGCCAGGGACAGGAGCGAACCTCGACTGACGCCGGGGACAACGCTTTGGCCCGGGTACAAACCGCAGGAACCCAGGCTTCACCGGCTTCTGATGCCCCCTCCAGCGACACTCCCCCATCAACGTTTGAGCCCGGGTGGCAGCCGCGGGAACCTGTCGTCGAACCCGGGCCGCTGGCCGCGTCCCCCGTCCGGGGTGATTTCTCCTCACCGGCAACGGGCTGGCCTGCCGGGGCCGTAACCGTCCTTGCCGGCGACAGCCTGTGGAGCATCGTGGCGAACCATCTGGGCCACGGGGCGTCGGACGTGGACATAGCCCTCGAGTGGCCGCGCTGGTACGAAGCCAACAGGGAGCTCATTGGCCAGAACCCGGATGTCCTCCTCCCGGGTCAGGTTCTGCTTCCGCCGGCACCTGCCTAACCAGCCGCCCCGGCAGGAACTTGACCCGCCGGGCACCGACGGCACGAATTCATCAAACGAAACCACTACAAAGGGGAATCCATGTCTGCAGTCACGCCAATCCGTGCCGCCCAGGGACCAACAGCCAGCAATCCTGGAACAGGACGGGCGCCGGGGACAGCGGGAGTTCCGCTGGACCAGCGCCGCACCAGAACTCCCCGGCCGCCAAATGCACCAGAGCTTCGGGCAGTGGACGAAACAGCAGAGGTCCGGGCCATCACCCGCGGCACCGTCCAGGCCGCCATGGAAGTACTGGCCGGGATACGGCCTATCCACCAACTGGCCCGCCGGCTGGATCCGCGTTGCCTGGGGAATCTGCAGCACCGCGCTTCCCTCATCAGGCGGGAGATAAACCGCACCGGAAACCCGGCGCTGGCCCGGCTTCACCGAAATTCCATCGTCCGCTCGGTCCGCGTCTGCGAAGTCGCCGAAGGTGTTTTTGAAGCAAGCGCGGTGGTGGTGGATGACGTCCGTGCCCGCGCCGTCGCCGTCCGGCTGGAGCGCAGCAAGCAGGTGTGGAGGGTGACCCAACTTGTCATCGGCTGATATGCAGAAAGGAGGCAGGTCCGGAACTTACGGACCTGCCTCCTTAGGTGTCTACCGTCCGGCGCACCCGATCAACAAGCGCTGGGTCAGCGGCGCTTCTTCTTGCCCGTCGACCGCCGGGCCGCATCCTGCGCCGCTGCCTTGGCGGGATTTCCGGAACGTCCGGACGATCGCGTCTCCACCCGGGTCTGGGTTCCGCCGGTTTCGCTCGGTGCCGTGTATTGCAGCTGAGCAGGCTTTTCAGGCGCTTCCAGGCCAGCCGCCTTCACCTGTGGCTCAACATGTTCAGTGTGGCCGCCGGCGGCATCCGGAACCACGACGTCCTGTGCAGGCGTGACTTCCACTTCCAGGTTGAACAGGAACCCAACACTTTCTTCGCGGATAGCCTCCATCATGCTCTGGAAAAGGACAAACCCTTCACGCTGGTACTCGACCAGCGGGTCGCGCTGGGCCATGGCGCGCAGGCCAATGCCTTCCTTGAGGTAATCCATCTCGTAGAGGTGTTCCTGCCACTTCCGCCCGATGACGGACAGGACCACACGGCGTTCCAGCTCCCGCATGCTCTCGGAGCCGATGGCTTCCTCCCGCGCCTGGTAGACCAGGCGGGCGTCGGACAGCAGCTCTTCCTTCAGGAATTCAACCGTCAGGCGCGACTTGCCGCCGGCCTCATCAATGATGTCCTCGGCCGTGACGGTCACAGGGTAGAGCGTCTTCAGGTTGGTCCAGAGCTGCTGGAAGTCCCAGTCGTCGCCGTTCCCTTCCGCCGTAGCGTCGTCGATCAGTGCCGTGATGGTGTCCTCAACGAAAAACTGCACCTTCTCGTGCAGGTCGTCGCCTTCCAAAATTCGGCGGCGGTCGCTGTAGATGGCCTCGCGCTGGCGGTTCAGGACGTCGTCGTACTTCAGCACGTTCTTGCGCTGCTCGGCGTTGCGGCCTTCCACCTGTCCCTGCGCAGAGGCAATGGCCCGGGAGACAAGCTTGGATTCCAGCGCGACGTCGTCCGGTACCGAGCTGTTCATGAGGCGTTCGGCAGCACCAGAGTTGAAAAGCCGCATCAGGTCATCGGTCAGGGACAGGTAGAAGCGGGACTCGCCCGGGTCCCCCTGGCGGCCGGACCGGCCGCGGAGCTGGTTGTCGATCCGGCGGGATTCGTGCCGCTCCGTCCCCAGGACGTAGAGACCGCCGAGGTTCAGCACTTCCTCATGTTCGTCCTTCACCGACTGCTTGGCTGCTTCCAGGGCGGCCGGCCAGGCGGATTCGTACTCCTCCGAATTTTCCTCCGGGTCCAGTCCGCGCTTTGCGAGTTCGGCAACCGCAGTGAACTCTGCATTGCCGCCCAGCATGATGTCCGTACCACGGCCGGCCATGTTGGTAGCGACGGTGACGGCTCCCTTGCGGCCGGCCTGGGCGACGATCGCAGCCTCACGGGCATGGTTCTTCGCGTTCAGTACCTCGTGCCGGATGCCTTCTTTGGCAAGGAGCCGGGACAGGTATTCGCTCTTTTCAACGCTGGTGGTGCCCACCAGGACGGGCTGGCCCTTTTCGTGGCGTTCGGCGATGTCACGCACCACGGCGTCGAACTTGACGGTCTCGTTCTTGAAGACCAGGTCCGGCTGATCGATGCGCTGCATATCCCGGTTGGTGGGGATGGGCACAACGCCGAGCTTGTAGGTGCTCATGAACTCGGCAGCCTCGGTTTCCGCGGTACCGGTCATGCCGGAAAGCTTGCCGTACATGCGGAAATAGTTCTGCAGGGTCACCGTGGCCAGCGTCTGGTTTTCGGCCTTGATCTCGACGCCTTCTTTGGCCTCGATCGCCTGGTGCATGCCCTCGTTGTAGCGGCGCCCGGCCAGGATGCGGCCCGTGTGCTCATCAACAATCAGGACCTCGCCGTCGAGGATGACGTAGTCCTTGTCCCGCTTGAACAGTTCCTTCGCCTTGATGGCGTTGTTGAGGAACCCGATCAGCGGAGTGTTCGCCGATTCGTACAGGTTGGAGATGCCGAGGTAGTCCTCGACTTTCTCGATGCCGCTCTCCAGCACACCGACGGTCCGCTTTTTCTCATCGACCTCGTAGTCCTTCTCGGGCTGCAGCCGGAGAACAACCTTTGCAAACTCGCTGTACCACCGGTTGGTGTCGCCCTGGGCGGGGCCGGAGATGATCAGTGGCGTACGTGCCTCGTCAATCAGGATGGAGTCCACCTCGTCCACGATGGCAAAGTGGTGCCCGCGCTGGACCAGTTCGTTCCGGTCCCAGGCCATGTTGTCGCGGAGGTAGTCGAATCCGAACTCGTTGTTGGTGCCGTACGTGATGTCGGCTGCATACTGCTGGCGCCGCAGGGCAGGATCCTGGTTGGACAGGATGCACCCGCTGGTCAGGCCCAGGAACCGGTAGACGCGGCCCATCAGGTCGGACTGGTATTCGGCCAGGTAGTCGTTCACAGTCACCACGTGCACACCCTTGCCGGTGAGGGCATTCAGGTAGGCAGGAGCGGTTGCCACCAGGGTCTTGCCTTCACCGGTCTTCATTTCGGCGATGTTGCCAAGGTGCAAGGCGGCGCCACCCATCAGCTGGACGTCGAAGTGCCGCATGCCCAGGGTCCGGGACGCGGCTTCCCTTACCGCGGCGAAGGCCTCCGGAAGCAGGTCGTCCAGTTTCCCGCCGTCCTGGTGCCGTTCGCGCAGACGGTCCGTTTCCTCGCGGAGTTCAGCGTCGGTGAAGGTCTTGAACGAGTCTTCGAGTGCATTGATGGAGTCGGCATAGTTCCGCAGTTGCCGCAGGGTTTTTTTGTCACCCGTGCGGAGTAGTTTTTCGATAAGTGATGCCACGTGAAAATGCTCCCAGTCTCATGCCGCCGAATTCTGGCGTTTTTAGTCTACGGGAGAGACCACCGGCAGACGCCGGTTTCCCTCAGAGCTGATACTCACCTATCCGAGTGCCACGGCTTTGGCGAGGCCCGGCGCCAGGTCGCCCGTGGGCTGCACCTCCACCTCACTCAGCCCCAGCCACTGAGCCATGAGGGCCAGTTCCGCGGCGAGTTCGACGCCGGTGTCCGCCGGTGCGCCCGGCTCAGCAAAGGCGGATCTCACCAGCAGCTTCCCGCCGGCGCGGTCGGCTTTCAGGTCCACGCGGGCGACGATCCTGTCACGGAGGAGAAACGGAAGGACGTAGTAGCCAAAGCGCCTTTTATGTTCGGGAGTATAGATTTCGATCCTGTAGTGGAACCCGAACAGTTCCTCGAGCCGGCGGCGCTCAAAGACCAGCGAGTCGAACGGGCTGAGCAGGGCGCGCCCCACGGCCCGGCGTGGCAGCACGGCGTCCACGTGCCGGTAGATGTCACGTTTCCAGCCGGTTACCGTTACGGGTTCAAGCCTGCCCAGCTGCACCAGATGCTCAACGGACTGGGCGGTTGCCTTGACGGGCGTGCGGAAGTAGTCGGCAAAGCAGCGGATGCTTCCGATGCCGTGGGCCTGGGCTGCGGCCTCCGTCAGCCGGTGCAGTGCCGCCGCCGAATCCGCGTCGCCGTTCCGGTCCGCGTGTGGCAGCACTCGTTCAGCCAGTGTGTACTTGCGCTCGAACTGTTCTGTCCGGGAGGCCGCGGAGACCAGCCCCTCCTCAAACAAATGCTCCAGCACCCGCTTGACCGCGTTCCAGTTCCAGCCCCAGTTCGCTTCCTGTTTTTCCTCGACGTGGCCAATCCTGGCGGTCAGTTCCGAAGCCGTCAGGGGGCGGCTGCTGGCAAGGGTTTCGAGTATTTTGGCCGTGATGGCGGCGCGCTGGCCGGGATCCATCCGCCCTGCACCCACCCAGGCGCGCCGTTGCCAGAGCCGGAGGTCCTGGTAGTGCTCGGGCCGGATATAGCTTGCCTCGTGGGCCCAGTACTCCACCATGCGTCGTGGGTGGGTGCCGGACATCCGCTGCAGGATGGTGCGGTCGTAATTGCCAAGCCTTGAGAAAAAGGGGAGGAAATGGCTGCGTGAAAGGACATTGACGGAGTCGATCTGTACCAGCTGTATTTGGGCAAAGGTCCGGCCCACCGTCCGTAATGTTACGGGGCCGGCGGGCCGTCCTTTGTGAAGTCCCTGCGCTGCCAAGGCGATCCGCCGTGCCTGGTCCAGGCTCAGCGGTGGCACGTCAGTCCTCTCTGGTGGCTATGGCCACCTTAAGCGTTGGCTGCAGATTCATCCGAGCGGTAGGCAAGGATCTTTTCCTCGATTACCGTGTCCCCGGGCTCGCATTCGTGGTCAAGCGTGATGACCCCGTAGGTCCAGCCGCGGCGCCGGTAGACCACCGACGGCGTGTTGGTTGCCTTGTCCACGAAGAGGTAGAAATCGTGGCCCACAAGCTCCATATTGTCCACGGCGTCATCCAGCGAAAGGGATGCGGCCGGAAAGACCTTGCGGCGGATCAGCACGGGGGAATCCCCGGCCGGGATGTCGTTGTCCACGTCATAAGGGGACTTGTCAACAGGCGTTGCCGTGGTTTCGTTCCGGTGGCTTGCCTCGACATAAAGCGGTTCGTGGGTACTGGCAGGCTCGAGTGTGGCGGTCGCTTCCCGGACGGCCTTCGGAGTGTGCCGCCCGTGGTGGACCTTCTTGCGGTCCTTGGCGCGGCGGAGACGCTCAAGCAGTTTGTTGTATGCAAGATCGAACGCTGCGAACTTGTCGGCGGCACTGGCTTCGGCACGGATCACAGGTCCACGGCCCAATACTGTCACCTCAACGGTCAGCTGGTCGCCGGTCTGCCGGGCATTCGTCTCCTTGGAGACCTTGGCATCGACGCGCTGGACTTTGTCTCCAAGCGACTCGATCTTTGAGATCTTCTCCCCGGCGTATTCGCGGAACCGGTCTGAAACTGTCAGATTTCGTCCGCTGATCATAAACTCCATGGTGCCCTCCAAATGACTTCGGTGACACGACGGCGGCACTTCGCTGGGCCGAGCTGTTTGACAGTCAAGCCCCTCTCCGAGCCGCCATCGACAGGTACATTCTGTTCTTGGTACCCACCACCGACGTTAGTTCATAGCCATCCGTTATTCATCCTTTCCCGGTTTATTTTTTTCTAAGTCATGGTTGCTTCCGCGGCCCCGGAGGCATCCGTGCCGGCGCCAGCAGCGTCGGGCGGGCGTGTCGCGGCCAGGACCACCGCACCGGTGACTAAGGCCCCCGCCTGGTGCAAAGCCCGGGCCGCTTCGGCAAGGGTGGCGCCGGTGGTAAGGACGTCGTCGACGATGATGCAGCGTCGTCCGGCAATCCGTACCCCATCCCGGCGCCGGACCTTCATTGAGCCGCGAACACGCTTGGCCCGGGCTCCCCGGCCGAGCCCCTTCTGCCCTCCGGCCACCCGGACGCCCGCCCTGCCGGCCTTGCCGAGGACGTCCGCCACCGTGACTCCCGGCATCAGCCGCGCCACCTGTGCCAGGAGCAGGTGGACGGGGCTGAAACCCCTGCTCATGAAGGCCGTGGAACTGGTGGGAACGGGGACAAGACAGGCTGCCTGCCCCTCCCCCGCCGCGGCCAGGACACCGCGGGCAAGGGCTCTGCCAAGGCTGCTCCTGAGCTGATGCTGGCCGTGCCGTTTAAACGACAGGAGCGCCTGCGCAAGTTCCTCCCGGTACACGCCGGAGGCTACGACCGGCAGCAGCACCCTCCCGCCAATGTCCATCAGCGCCGGCGCTCCGGTCTCCGCACGGAACGGATCCCTGGTCAGGCGCCTGATCTGCCGGTCGCATGCGGCGCAGAGCGCGTGGTCTTCAGCGCCGCAGCACACGCAGTCCACCGGAACGGCCAATGCCAGCAGCTCAGCGGCCGCGCCGGACAGCTGCTCCGCCAGGCGCAGCAAACGGCTGCTGTGCTCCGACCGGTGCCGGGCGGATCGGGGTGGCAGGGGAAAGAGATCGGGATCGGTCCGGTGGCGGCGGCCGGGGGGAGGCAGGAAAGCTGGACTGGTCATGGCTCCACGTTCCACGCCGCGGGCGTTGAAGGACAGTCCTCCGTCATGGCATGTGGACATTGCCGGGGGAGCATGCGGCAGTTCCGCCGCAGCTCCTGTGGTTAACCGGGGAAGGACGGATCGATAGGTCCCTTGATCTGCGGTGACCAGCCGTTGCCCAGCCGCTGGAAGATGCCCTCGGCTGACTGCCCGTAGACCTCTTCGGCGCCATTTCCCGCGCTGAGGGCCACAAGCCCGGGCCACGGAGCCAGTTGCTGCGGCTGGCCGGACGTGAGGGACAGCAGTTCCGGCGTGACGTTGGACGCCGCCGCCCCCTTCATCACCGCCACCGTTGTGTCGCTGACCCACGCCCCCTGGTCAGGGTTGCTCTCGGTGGCCAAGGTGACAGGTGCCGTCAATTCACGAGGGGTTCCGTCACCGCCACGGATGATGCCGGCCACCTGTACCCGCGTCCTGCCGTTCTGTTCAGATATGACCAGGGCCCGTACCCCCTCCCGCGAGATTCGGAGTTCCTTGACGGTCCGGCCGGCGAGCCATGCGGGGGCCAGCGTGACCGAAGGGACGGACGCCCCTTCGGCCACCCCGCCCGGGCGGTAGGCAACTACTTCCGTGGCGCCGTTCGCTCCCGGCCCTGCAGTCCACACCCAGTCGTTGAGGTCAAAGGAGGGGCGGCTCAGCGTGCTCCGGGTGGTAAGGGACCGTGCGGGCTGTCCAGGGTTGATGCCGTAGAGGGTGGTCCTGCCGTCGTTGAGGAACGCTGCCGTCTGCGATACCGGGGATTCCGCCGGGAACCGGGGATTCAGTGCCGAGACCGGCTGCATGTCCGGCAGTGGAGAAACCCTGTTGTTCTCGTACCTCACCAGTTCGTTGCCGCTGATGGCGATCTGCCGGGACGGCACGCTCTTGTCCTGCACCGGCGGCAGCACGGAGCCGTCGTCCTCCACCCGCACCAGGTCCTGGTTCGCCCGCAGCTCCACATTGACCACATCGGGCTGGCTGCGGAACGTCAGTGTCAGCTGCATCTGCATGCGCAGGCGGTCCTCCGGGGAGGTCTCCATCAGTTCCTTCGCCGTCAGGTCAACCTGCGCTGCCCCGGACACCACCGGGACGGATTCACGGGCCAGCTTGATGCCGGACGGGAAAGCGCTGGCCACCACGCCCCGCAGGTACGGTGCAGGCCCGGCAAGCAGGGCGCTGGTCATCGCCTTCACGGTCTTATTCCTGATGAACCACCGCACGTCCGGAACCGCAAAGGTGAAGGTGGGATCGTAGAAGTAGATGGGATAGGCGCCGTAGATCACCTTGAAGGTCTCTTCGGCGATGGCTGTACCGTCGGGAATGGCGGAGATGCGCCACTCACCGTCCACCTGGGTGACGGTCACGGGGATCTTCTCCACTGTTCCTTCCGGTGATTGCGTGGCGATCCCGTCCGCATCGATCGTGTAGGCGACGTCGAGCTCGTAGTTGTAGACGTTTTCGGTGTCTGTTGCCACCACCCGGGCGTCCCTGTAGACGAGGGCACGCTGGTCCGGCTTCCAGGACACGGAGGAAGCTTGGGTCAGGTATTGGCGGGCGACGGCGTAGTCGTCCTCATACCCGCTTCCGGCCCGGTAGAAGTAGTCAATGATGGTCTCGGGCGAGGCGCCCGGCTGCGGTGCTGCCGGAAGGAACACGGGTGCGCTGAGGTTGCCCGCGCTGCCTTCGCTGCTCTTTCCCACTGGTCCGGAGGTGGGGATGCGCGCGCAGCCGGCCAGCACGAACGCAAGGGCAAGCAGGAAGGCGGCCACCTTCACCAGGAGCAGGCGGCGGGGCATCATGGAGTTTCTTTCGACGTCGGCACCGGGGCCAGGCGCGCAGTGCCGGTTTCAAGGACCAGCATGTTGCGGTTGTCCATTTCCCTGGGAATATTGCGCGGTTCACCGGGAGCCATGACGTCGTCGGGTTCGAGCTGGACAGGCGACGTATCGATGTCTTCCCCCTGGTGGAGCGGCAGGGTGAGCCGGAAGTTGGCGCCGGAACCTTTCCTGCCCCAGGCTTGCAGCCAGCCGTTGTGCAGTTTGGTGTCCTCCATGGCGATGGACAGGCCCAGTCCGCTGCCGCCCGTGGTGCGGGCCCGGGCAGGGTCCGCACGCCAGAACCGGTCAAAGACCCGGGCGGCCTCCGAAGGCTCCATGCCTATGCCGCGGTCACGGACAGCAATTCCGACGGCGGCCTGGTTGGCTGCCACGGTGACGGTGACGGGTTTCCCCTCACCGTGTTCAACGGCATTGAGGATCAGGTTCCGCAGGATCCTGTCGATGCGCCGGGCGTCCATGTCCACGACGATGGGCTCGGCGGGGGCACTGAGGACGATCTCTGAACCGTATTCAGCCGCCACCGGCGCCGCGCCTTCGATGACGTGCGCAACAACCTGCAGGATGTCCTCCGGCTCAGCATCCAGGACGGCCACCCCGGCGTCGAAGCGGGAAATCTCCAGCAGGTCGGACAGCAGTGACTGGAAGCGTTCCACCTGGTTGTAGAGCAGTTCCGCCGACCGCTTGTTGATGGGGTCGAAATCATCGCGGGCGTCATACAAGACCTCAGCTGCCATGCGCACGGTGGTCAGCGGAGTCCGGAGCTCGTGCGAGACGTCGGACACGAAACGCTGCTGCATCTGGGACAGGGTGGCCAGCTGTGTGATCTGTTCCTGGAGGCTGGCAGCCATGTGGTTAAAGGACGCACCAAGGCGCGCCACCTCGTCCTCGCCGCGGACCACCATACGTTCCTGCAACTGCCCGGCGGCAAGTTTCTCGGAAACCATGGCGGCGTGGCTGACCGGGCTGACCACGTTGCGGGTCACGTACCAGGCCACGGCGCCGATCAGCAGCACCAGCACTGCGCCGCCCGCCCAGAGCACGCGCTGGATTTCATCCAGGGTCTGCTGTGCGGTATTCAGGTCGTAAATAAGGTACAGCTCGTATACCGTCCCGTTGAACGTCACCTTGTTGCCAACGGCGATGCCCGGCCTGTCCTCGGTGCCCACGGGAATGACAGTGGATGCCCAATACTGGTCCTTCCCGGATTCCTGGACCGCCTTCCGCAGTTCAGGGGGGATAACACTCACCGTCAACTGGTCCGAAGCGCGGGACTCAACCCACCGGTTCCTGGGCTTGGTCTGCTCAGGCATCGCTTCGAACACGTAGCGGCGCTGGATGACGGAGCCCCTGCCTTCCACGGCGTTCAGGGTGTCGTACACCAGGGTTATGACGCTGGACTGGTCGGTGACCTGGGCGCCGTCGAACGTGTCCTGGACCTGCTTGACGTTGTAACGGGTCTCCGACTCCGCCTGCGTCAGGCGCTCCTGGAACAGGTTGTTGGCGATCTGGTGGGAGAGGTATGCCCCGACCGCTGCGAAGGACGTGACCGCCAGGAGCAGAGTAGTAAGGACCGTGCGGAACTGCAGGGAGCGGCGCCACCGCCGCTGTAGGGCGCGACCGAGGTGGCGCAGTGCCGGAAGCAAGCGTCGGAAGCCTGTACCGACGAGGCGTGCAACGCGAAGACTGACAATCAGGGCCCGGCGCTGCCAGATGCGCCCCCGAAAGGCCAGTTCCCGGAATCCGGGGGTCAGGGAGTCCGAATGTTCGGGGGCCGGCTGCAGCCCGCCTGCCCCCTGAACAGTTGGGGGGCCTCCGGTTGAGGGGGGTTCGGGCGGCGGTACTCCGGCTTTGCGTCCCTCCCCGGAAGCAGCGGGGTCAGGCCCCTGCTTTATAGCCGACACCACGCACCGTCATTACAACTTCCGGAGCCTCCGGATCCCGCTCAATCTTGGACCGCAGGCGCTGGACATGGACGTTCACCAGGCGCGTGTCCGCAGCGTGGCGGTAGCCCCAGACCTGCTCGAGCAGCAGTTCGCGGGTGAACACCTGCCACGGTTTGCGTGCCAGTGCCACCAGGAGGTCAAATTCGAGCGGCGTGAGCGAGATCCGTTCGCTGCCCCGGCTGACGGTGTGCCCTGCGACGTCGATGGTGATATCGGCAATCCGCAGGGTTTCCGGTGCTTTCTGGTCGCCCGGGCGGAGGCGTGCCCTGACACGCGCCACCAGCTCGGCGGGCTTGAACGGCTTGGGCACGTAGTCGTCGGCTCCTGATTCCAGGCCGCGGACGACGTCAGAGGTGTCCGACTTGGCGGTCAGCATGACGATGGGCACGTCCGATTCGGCACGGATCTGCCGGCACACCTCGATGCCGTCCACGCCGGGAAGCATGAGGTCCAGCAGTACAAGGTCCGGCCTGGATGACCGGAAAACGTCCAGCGCCTGGGCGCCGTCGGCGCAGAAGACCGGCTCAAAGCCGTCATTGCGAAGTACAATTCCAATCATTTCGGCCAGCGCTTCATCATCATCAACCACCAGAATGCGTGCCTTCATAGTTATATATTCCCTTATCAGGCAGCCTTTGTCCTGTTCAGCAGCCTCCGGCATGGCGGAACGCTAGGACGGCCGACGCCGGAACTATAGGCTGGGGGCATGCCGGACCTTCCCGGCGCCCTTCCGCGCAGTGCGCCGGGCGCTGCGGGCAGCTGACGGCCTGGTACGGGGGAAGGAATAGGGTGGCACCACAAGATTCAGGCCCGCAGTGGCCCTCTGATTCGCCGTGGCCGGGGCGGCAACCTTGGCCCGGGCAGCAGCCAGGTTCGCAGTGGCCAGGTCAACAGCAGCCTCCCGGGCAACAGCCCTGGGGACCGCCCGGCTGGCAGCAGCCCGCCGGCCAGCAGCCGCCGGCGGGCCCACCGCCCGCACCCGGCTCGCCCTACGCCGGGGCTCCTTACAACGGAGCGCAGAACGGCGGCCCGTACGGCCAGCCCCGCTACGTGGCACCGCCCAAGCCTGGCATCGTCCCGCTGCGCCCCCTGATGTTCGGCGAGATCATGGACGGCTCCTTCCAAGCCATTCGGCGGAACCCGAAGGCCATGCTGGGCGCCGCCGTGCTGGCCCAGTCTCTGTCGGCCATCCTTGCGGCCGTCATCACGGCCTTCACCGCGACCTCCATAGGATCCGTCGAAGCCTGGGCGGAGAGCGCCAGCCCGGCCGAGGCGGCATCGCTGGGCCTTGGCTTCTTTTCCGCCTTCCTTGTGGTCGGCCTGCTGACACTGCTGATTTCGGCGGTCCTGCAGGGCGCGATGGTGGTCCCGGTGGCGCGCGCAATCCTGAATCGGCGGACGGGTTTCCGCCAGATGTGGGCTCTCTCCCGGTCACGCGCCGGGGCCCTGATCCGCCTGGCGCTGCTGCTGGCGGGCGCCGGCCTGCTCGCGTTCGGGCTCCTCGTGGCGGTTGCGGTAGCCCTGGTGTCCAGCATGGAAGGAACCGGAGCGCTCCTGCTCATCCCGCTTGTGCTGGCGTTTATCGCGCTGATCATCTGGATCGCCGTCAAACTCATGGTGGCTCCCGCCGCCGTCGTGATTGAGGAACTGGGAGCCCTGGCGGGGCTGCGGCGGTCCTGGGACCTGACCCGCGCCAATTGGTGGCGGATCCTCGGCATCACGCTGGTAGTGGGCATTATGGTGGGGATCATCAGCCAGGTGGTGATGATCCCGTTCAGCCTGCTGGCAGGATTCCTCACCACGTTCACCGATCCGCTGGGCGGCGGTGGTGAGGCGGCAGCCACCGCCGTGGCACTTGGCGTGGTCACTGCTGTCCTCGGCGCCCTGGTAGGTGCCCTCGGATACGCGTTCCAGACGTCCGTCATGGCGCTGCTCTACATGGATCTGCGGATGCGGAAAGACGGCCTGGACATCACCCTCCTGCGCCTTGCAGAATCGGGCGCCGATCCCGACGGCGTTCCGGGCCGCGAGGCAGACGACGTCCGGGGACCGGAAAACGGACCTCCCTCCGGTCCCTGGCATGTCCGCTGAACCCCCCGTACTCCCCGGCGCAGGGGAAGCCCGGCGGTGGGCTGAGGAAGAACTCGCCAAAACGGAGTACCGCGAGGCCGCACCGTCATGGATTGAAACCGTCTGGGAGAACTTCCTTGACTGGTTTTCGTCCCTGGACGGATCCACGGACTCCGCGGGGCCCCTGCCGAGTCCTGTGATCGGGATCGTGATTGCCCTGATCATCGCGGCCGCCGTGATCCTCGCCAGACCACGCCTGAACGCCGCGTTACGCCGGTCCAGGGAAGTCTTCGAACCGGACAGCGTCCTTTCCGCCGCTGAGTACAGGCAACGCGCCGAGGCGTCGGCCGCGTCAGGAAAATGGGGGGACGCCGTCGTCGAACGCTTTCGTGCACTGGTACGCGCCGCTGAAGACCGGACCATCCTGGAACCGCAGCCCGGACGCACGGCAGACGAAGTGGCCCGTGAGCTGGCTGTGCCGTTCCCCAAGGAAGCAGGGCGCCTGGAGCGCGCGGCAGGCGTTTTCGACGCTGTGCGCTACGGAAACCGGCCGGCAAGCCCAGGCGATTACCAGGACCTGGCCGGCCTGGACGCCGACCTCGAGGCATCGAAGCCAGAGTCCGCACTGCAGCCACCGGCGGCCCTGGGATGACGGATACCCTTCCTGCCGGTGTCCCCGGGACGGCGCCGGCGCCCGCCCCCGGGTGGACACCTCTGCCCTGGGTGCGCAAGCACCGTGAGTTCACGGCCCTATGCGCGGTGGTCGCCATCGCCCTGGGCCTGGTTGTCTGGGGCCAACTGGCTCCCCGGGGTGACGCAGTTCCGCTGTCCCCCGGCAACGCGGGTCCGGACGGCGGACGGGCCGTCACCCAGATCCTGGGGCGCCACGGAGTGGACGTGCACACCGCCGGAACGTTCGAGGATGCGATGTCGGCGCTGGGGGAAAGTTCCGCCGCCACCCTCCTGCTGTATGACCGCAACGGGATCCTCGACGAACCGCGGCTCAGTGAGCTGGCGGCTGCAGCCGGTGAGGTTGTGGTGGTCACGCCGCGGCTGGAAACACTCACTGCTCTGGACAGCGGTATCAGGCAGGCAGGAGTGGTGCCCGACGATGCTCCCCCGCTGGCCCCTGGCTGTCCGCTCCCCGACGCCCAGGTGGCAGGGGACATCTCGGGCAGCCAGGGTTTCGTGTACGACGGCGGGGTGTCCTGTTACCGGCCTTCCGGAACTGCCGCCGGGCTGCTGGCCGTCAGCGGCGACGGACAGCTGACAGTGCTGGGCAGCACGGTGGTCCTGGGCAATGGGCAGCTGGATGAGCTGGGACATGCTGCCCTTGCGCTCCGGACCCTGGGCAAGTCTCCAGACCTGGTCTGGTACCTGCCGTCACTGGAGGATTTGGCGGCATCCGGGTCCGGACAGACTTTGGACGAGCTCGCGCCGGAGTGGGTCCGTTTCCTGGGTCCCTGGCTGCTGGTGGTTGCCCTGGCCGCCATCGCCTGGCGCGGCCGGAGGCTCGGCCCGCTGGTGTTCGAGCCGCTGCCAGTGGTGGTAAAGGCAGTGGAAACCGCAGAGGGCCGCGCCCGGATGTACCACGATGCACACGCGGTGGACCAGGCGCGGGACAACCTCCGCGCCGGGATCCTGGTACGGCTGGCCGCAAAGCTGCGGCTGGGACCCGGCGCCTCTGCTGACACCATCACCGAGACGGCGGCGCGGTTGCTGGGCCGGCCGGCAGCCGATATCCGGGACCTCGTCAACCAGCATCCCAACAGCGAGTCCCGGCTGGTCGCCTGGGCACAGGAACTGGACAACCTAGAGAAAGAGGTCAACAGCCGATGAGTGAACACGGCAGCGGCCAGCGGGTCCTGGACCCGATGGAGCACGATTCCGCCCGGCAGGCCCTGCTGGATGTGCGCCACGAAGTATCGAAGGCGGTGGTGGGGCAGGACGCTACGGTCACCGGCATGCTGATCGCCCTGCTGTCCCAGGGGCATGTGCTGCTGGAGGGTGTGCCGGGCGTGGCAAAGACCCTGCTGGTGCGGGCCCTGTCCGCGGCACTGGACCTGGACACCAAGCGGGTGCAGTTCACCCCGGACCTGATGCCCGGCGATGTCACCGGGTCCCTGGTTTACGACTCGCACACCTCGGAATTCACGTTCCGGGAGGGGCCGGTTTTCACCAACCTCCTCCTGGCGGACGAAATCAACCGGACACCGCCCAAGACCCAGGCCTCGCTGCTGGAGGCGATGGAGGAACGGCAGGTCTCGGTGGACGGCGTGTCCCGCCCGCTGCCCGCCCCGTTCCTGGTGGCCGCCACGCAGAACCCAGTGGAGTACGAGGGCACCTATCCCCTTCCGGAAGCCCAGCTGGACCGCTTCCTGCTCAAGCTCACCATGCCCCTGCCCGAGCGTTCTGCGGAGATGGAAGTCATCCGCCGCCATGCAGCCGGTTTTGACCCGCGTGACCTGGCAGCGGCCGGGGTTAGGGCGGTGGCGGGCGCCACAGACCTGGAGCGGGCCCGGCACGCCGTGACGGGAGTCGCCGTCGAGCAGGAAATCATCGGCTACATCGTGGACCTGGTGCGGGCCACCCGCACGGCGCCATCCTTCCTGCTGGGCGTTTCGCCGCGTGGAGCCACGGCCCTTCTCAACACCTCCCGGTCCTGGGCCTGGCTGTCCGGCAGGAGCTTCGTCACCCCCGACGACGTCAAGGCGCTGGCCCTGCCCTGCCTCCGGCACCGGGTTGCGCTGCAGCCCGAGGCCCAGATGGACGGGGTCCGGGTGGATGACGTGCTGGGCAGCATCCTGGCATCCCTTCCCGTTCCGCGCTGATGGCCATTTCCGGGCGCTTTGTCCTGTTGGTGCTGCTGGGCCTGGTTCCGGTCATGCTGCTGCCCGGATGGGGAACGGTATTTGCCGTGCTGGCCGTCCTCGCCGCCTTATGCGGCACCGACCTGTTATTCGCCGGCGCACTGAAACCGGTCCAGGTTCTGCGATCCGATCCCGGCAACGTCACGCTGAACGGGACGATGGAGGCCCGGCTCATTGTCCGCAATGACGGGAGCAGACGCCTGCACGGCACGCTGCGGGACGGCTGGCAGCCGTCAGCCGGAGCCCAGGACCCGGTCCAGGGCATCAATGTTCCCGCGCATGAAAGCCGGCGCATCACTGTGCGGCTCCGGCCGGTACGCCGTGGCGACCTCAAAGCCCCGCACGTCACGCTGCGCTCCTTTGGCCCCCTGCGCCTGGCAGCCCGCCAGCGCACCATTGATTGCCCAGGCGCGCTGCGTGTCCTGCCGCCGTTCCATTCGCGGCGGCACCTGCCCTCCAAACTGCGGAAGCTGCGGGAGCTGGACGGGAAAGCGGCCGTCCAGATCCGCGGGGCCGGCACCGAATTCGATTCGCTGCGGGACTACGTCCGGGGCGACGACGTCCGGTCCATCGACTGGCGCGCAACCGCCCGCCGGTCCGCCGTCGTGGTCCGCACCTGGCGGCCCGAACGCGACCGCCGGGTGGTGATGGTCCTCGATACGTCGCGGACCGCGGCAGCGAGGATCGGCGACGAAACCCGCCTCGATACCGGGATGGAGGCGGCGCTCCTGCTCGGTGTCCTCGCCGAGCGGGGTGGCGACCGGGTGGACTTCCTGGCCTTTGACCGCAGGGCACGGGCCCGGGCAGGTTCCGCCGTTCAGGGCAACGTGTTGGGACAGCTGGTCCAGGCCATGGCACCGCTGGATCCGGAGCTCATCGAAATGGACTGGCCGGCCGTCCCTGCCCAGGTCCGCGCCGTCACGGCCCACCGCTCCCTGGTAGTGCTGCTGACTTCCCTCGACGGCGGCGCGCCGGAGGAAGGTCTCCTGCCTGCCGCCGCCCGGCTGGCCCAGGACCATGTGGTGGTGGTGGCAGCTGTCCGGGACCCGCAACTGGGTGCAATGGTGCGGGAGCGCGGCGATGCTGCCGGGGTGTTCCGGGCCGCCGCGGCGGAACGTGCCCTCCTGCAGCGAGCCGCCGTCAGCGCCGAGCTCCGCCGGTACGGTGTGGAAGTGGTGGACGCCGAACCGCACCAGCTGCCGCCGCGCGTCGCGGACATGTACATCCGGCTCAAAGCTGCCGGTAAATTGTGAGACCAGTAGTGTGTTGCGCCCAGGAGGAGCTTTGTGAACGTGCCCATTTACCAGCAGGTCCTTGGAACGGACTTCGCCAGGCTGCAGCCGGAACTGCAGGAGTACTTCTCCCTGGTGCCCGGCTCGGGCCGCTACGGCATCGGTGAAGGGACATTCGATGTGGTGGGCTGCCGGCAGGAGTGGCTGCGCCCGCTGCTGCGGCTGACCAGCGGGGAGGAGGCCTTCTTCCCCGAATATGGCGAGAACATTCCGTTCCGGATCGAGAACCACGCCCACCAGGACCCATTTGGCCGTTCCAGCCTTACCGCCCGCAGGGAGATCCGGTTTCCCGGACGGACCCGGATCTTCCAGGACACCACCAGCGCCACCATCCGCAACGGGTCTCCGCAGCTGGTGGACTACGTGGGCCGCTACCGCCGCATGGTGACCGACCTGAATCTGAGTGTCACCGCGGAGGGACGGCTGCGCGGCGTCTCGGAAGCCTCCCGGCTGTTCCTTGGCCCGCTCCGGGTGCCCTTGCCGGCGCCGGTCGACGCCAAGGCGTACGCCGAGCAATGGTGGGATCCCGCAGGCGGTACCAATGGCAAGCACCGCATCCAGGTCAAGGTCATCCAGCCGCAGATTGGCTTGGTCCTGGTTTACGCCGGAAGCTTCGACTACCGGTTGCGCCCCTACACCGGAGGCAGCGCGGCCCAAAGCTTCCTTCCCCGTTACGCACAGCCGGACCGCTGGGAGAACAGGGTTTAGGGCGGGCCCGCCCTGGCTGGCCGGCCCTGCCGGTTAGCCCAGGGCGAGCTGGTTCAGCCCGTCCGCCAACTGCGTCAGCCTGCCCAGCACCGCGGTGGCCTGTGCAGGGGTGCGGCCGGCCAGGCCCGCCGACGGCGTGACGCGGAGGGTCTGCAGGGACGACGCCGGCAAGCCAAGCTGCCGCCACGGCCGCCACACGGATTCCACGCAGTCCGCAACCTTGGGAAGGGTTTCCCCATCCACGTCCAGCGCCCCGGCCCACAGCCGCTTGCCTGCCTCCACCGTCCCGGCCAGGTGCTCCCACTGCCGGGTGGTCAGGGCCTTCAGGGGCACAGCGACGCCGTCCGCGCCGGACGCCAGGATCGGCTCGAAAGGTGCTTCGATGGCGGGCACGGACACCACCACCTCGCCGGCTCCCGCGGCACGAAGGGCTTCAACCACCAGGCGCCATGCTTCACGGGCCTCCGCGGAGGCAACGGCCCGCAGCGTACGGTAGCCACTGGCAGTAGGGATGGTGCCGGCGAGCACGGCGGCGATATCCGGTTCATCCAGCTGGACCACCAGCCGCGCACCGGGCACGGCTGCGGCTACACGGGCCAGGTACCCTCCTACACCCGCAGCGAGCGACTCAGCCAGGTCCCGCCGTGCACCGTAGTCGACCAGCGCGCGTTCGCCGTTGTGCAGGTGCAGGCCGGCGGCCAGGCTAAGGGGGCCGACCAGCTGGACCTTGATTTCCTCCGCGGACGCCTCCTCGGTCCCCGCGACGTCGGCCAGGACGTTGATGTCGGTGGCCAGCGCCGAGGCTGCACGGCGCACATCCTTGCCCGGACGGTCCACGAGCCGCCACCCATAGGGCTGGACATCCACGGCCAGCTCCTCGAGCAGGGACGCGGTGCGGCCCAAGGCATCGGAGCCGACGCCCCGGGCCGGCAGTTCAGCCAGGAACGGCAGGTGCGGGCTGCCGAGTTCTCCACGGATGATCCGGGCAGCTTCCAGGGGGTCCTCGCCCGGCCATGGCCCCAGCCCGGTCGCCGTTACTTCCGCCGGCGGGGCCTTCTTGGGCGCGGCGGCGGGTTCGTGCCGTTCAACCACGGTCATGCGAGGGCTGATGCCTGGGGGTGCTGGCCGGAGGCTGCCTGGTGGTCCTCGGCGATCGCCTCGTGGTGCCGGATGACCTCGCCGATGATGAAGTTCAGGAACTTTTCGGCAAAGGCCGGGTCCAGGTGGGCATCCTCGGCGAGCCTCCGGAGCCGTGCGATCTGGGCGGTCTCGCGCCCCGGGTCCCCCGCGGGAAGCCGGTGGGCGGCTTTCAGAAAACCCACCTTCTGCGTGGCCTTGAAACGCTCCGCCAGGAGGTACACCAGCGTGGCATCGATGTTGTCGATACTGGAGCGGATGGACAGCAGTTCAGCCATCACCGAACTGTCCACCTGGCCGGCCAGGGAGCTGGCGGAGGGATCGTATTCGTCGGAGTCTGGTGAGGGGAGGTTGTGCTGCGTCATGATCCCAGTCTATGGGCAGGGGGACTGATGGGCCGGGTGTTAAGCGCGGGTGCCGGGGCCGCCCCGGGGCCGGCGGCACAGCTCAGATGCCCGCCCGTGGTTTACAGCGCGGCGCGCTGCAGGGACCGGGCGGCGTCGATGGTCGCCTGGCCCAGGACGCGGCTGCCCTGGTAGAGGACAACTGTCTGCCCGGGCGCCACGCCGCGGAGGGGGTCTGCCAGCCGGACCACCAACTGGCCGGCTGACTCCCCGTCCGCCTCCATGCGGGCGGTGGCGGGCACCGGGTCGCCGTGGGCGCGCACCTGGGCGTAGCAGTCAAA
Organism: Arthrobacter sp. Y3221087; assembly: GCF_059089905.1. Lineage (NCBI taxonomy): Bacteria > Bacillati > Actinomycetota > Actinomycetes > Micrococcales > Micrococcaceae > Arthrobacter > Arthrobacter sp. Y3221087. The sequence goes on along the minus strand of NZ_JBNHFE010000001.1, from coordinate 1,228,064 downwards.
CTCCTCCCCGGTTTCCACTTCCCGGATGGGCAGGCCCGCCCAGGACACCTTGATGCCGCGGATTTCATCGATGGCCAGCAACGCCTGCGGACCCACGACCACCTTGTTTTCCTTGGGCCTGATCTCGAGCACGAAGCGGGGCTTCCCGTCAGCGGCGGGGGTTCCCAGCTTCAGGCCACGGCGCTGTCCGACCGTAAACGCGTTGGCGCCGGGATGCTCGCCCACCTTGGCTCCGGTCTCGTCCACGATGTCGCCGCGGGTCATCTCGATCTTCTCAGCGAGCCAGCCCGCCGTGTCGCCGTCGGGAATGAAGCAGATGTCATGGCTGTCCGGCTTGTTGGCCACCGACAGCCCGCGGCGCTCGGCCTCTGCCCGGACTTCGGCCTTGGAGGGCGTGTCCGCGAGCGGAAACATGGAGTGCTTGAGTTGTTCGTGGGTCAGGACACCCAGGACATAGCTTTGGTCCTTTGCCCAGTCCGCGGCGCGGTGCAGTTCGCGGTTTCCGTCGGCGTCCTCGATGACCTTGGCATAGTGGCCGGTGCAGACGGCGTCAAAACCCAGCGCGATCGCCTTCTCCAGCAGCGCCGCGAACTTGATGCGCTCGTTGCAGCGCATGCAGGGGTTGGGCGTGCGGCCGGCAGCGTACTCATCGATGAAGTCCTGGACCACGTCTTCCTTGAAGCGCTCCGAGAAGTCCCACACGTAGTAGGGAATGCCCAGTACGTCACAGGCCCGCCATGCATCGCGGGAGTCCTCGATGGTGCAGCAGCCGCGGCTGCCCGTCCGCAGGGTGCCAGGCATCCGCGACAGCGCCAGGTGGACGCCGACGACGTCGTGCCCGGCCTCGACGGCGCGGGCGGCGGCAACGGCGGAGTCAACTCCGCCGCTCATGGCTGCTAGAACTCGCATGCTGGCTTTCTGTCGGGGAAGGTTTTGGCCGGCGCCACGTGGCTGGGGACCGGCTGTGCGGATCGAGCGGGCAGGCTCCCGGAAACGATCCTCGCCTATCTATTCTACGGCCTCATGTAAAGTGTCCCGCCGCAGATGCCAAGTCAGCGGTTGCCTGGCCCCTGTCGGGCAATGGTCCCGGCCGTCTGGATCGAGGATTCCTGACCGGCCATGCCTGCCTGCCGGGCACGCACGTAGGCATCGGGCAGGGCACCCAGGAGGGCGTCGACGTCGGCATCCGTGGAAGCATGGCCCAGCGTGAAGCGCTGTGCCCCGCGTGCTGTCTCCTCGTCAAGCCCCATGGCCAGCAGGACGTGGGAGGGCCGCGGCACTCCGGCGGTGCAGGCGGAGCCCGTGGATGATTCCACTCCGGCGAGGTCCAGCAGGAAGAGCAGTGAGTCCCCTTCGCAGCCCTGGAAGGTGAAGTGTGCGTTGCCCGGGAGCCGGCCGGTACCGGGGGCGCCTCGGAGGACGGCTTCCGGAATCCGTTCGAGGACGCCCTCGATCAGGCGGTCCCGCAGGGCTGCGATGCGCGCCGCTTCATGGCCCAGATGGAAGGTGGCAGCCGCGGCGGCCGCAGCGAAGGCGGCAATAGAGGCCGTGTCCAGGGTGCCGGAGCGGACGTCCCGCTCCTGGCCGCCGCCGTGCTGGACCGGCGTCAGCGTGACCGCGCGGCCCAGCAGGAGGGCTCCCACGCCCACCGGGCCGCCGATCTTGTGGCCGCTGATGGACATGGCGTCCAGGCCGGACTCCTTGAAATGCACGGGAAGCGACCCAAACGCCTGCACGGCGTCCGAATGCACGGGAACGTCCGCGGCATGGGCCAGTTCCACTACGCGGTGGATCGGCTGGATGGTACCCACCTCATTGTTGGCCCACATCACGGTCACAAGGGCAATGCCGGCGGGATCACGGGCGAGTTCGGCCTCAAGGAACGCCAGGTCCAGCACGCCCTCGCCGTCCACGGGCAGCCACGTCACCTCCGCGCCTTCATGGCGCTCCAGCCACTCCACGGTGTCCAGCACTGCATGGTGTTCGACGGCGGAACACAGGATACGCCGCCGCTCAGCGCCCTCCGCCCGGCGGGCCCAGTACAGGCCCTTGACGGCAAGGTTGTCCGATTCGGTTCCGCCGGACGTGAAGATCACTTCGGACGGGTGCGCCCCGGCGGCGGCAGCTATTGTTTCCCGGGCGTCCTCAACCGTCCGGCGTGCCCTCCGGCCGGAGCCGTGCAGTGACGACGGGTTGCCCGTGCGGGCAAGTTCGCGGGTCAGGGCAGCCAGAGCCTCAGCTGAGAGCGGGGTGGTTGCAGCATGATCGAGGTAGGCGGGCACCCTGTAATTCTAGCCGTTTCGGGCCCGGCGGCTCCCCGCCGAGGCAGCGTCAAGGCCTCCGGACTAACCGGCGGGAGCGATCCGCGCGCAGCAGTGTCCAGGCTTGTCCGATTCAACTACCCGGCCGGTTGGGATTCCGCAGGCCGCCGCAGCGCCGCGCAGGAATGCACCGTTCATGGAACAGACCACCTCGGCGTGGGCCTGGGACAGCCGGTGGAACGGGCAGTTCGGCAGGAGGAAGCCTCCCCCGAGATCCGGATCCGGGCGGTACCCGGCCGCGGACAGGAACCCTTCCAGGGACCCGGCCCCCTCTGCCAACTGGCCGCCTTTATGGAACGCGACTTCGCGCAGTGAGTCTGCGGCAGGCTCACCCAATGACTGCGACCTTTTGATTGCCTCGGCCAGGAGGTCCCCGGCAAGGTCGTAATTCCGGTCAGGGACCGAGGCAGTCACTTCTCCAGTGAGGGTACGGTACATCTTTGCCGGACGACCGGAGCCGGGCCCGGTCCTGCCCGGGGGTTTGTGGAATTCAACAGCAAGCAGGCCGTCCTGGACCAGCCGGTCCAGGTGGAAGGACACCGTGCTCCGGGGGATCCCTGCAGCCTGGGCGACCTCATCCCGTCCAACTGCATGCGGGGATTGCGCAACGAACTCAAAGAGCTGCAGGCGCTTCTCGTCTGTCAGGGAGGCGAGCGCAGCAAGCCGCTGCGGCCAGGGAAGCCTGTTCATAACGTCCAATCCAAAGACAAGATCCCTTGATTATAGACCTTGCGGTTTCTAAAATTGTGATACCTACTTTTAGAAGGAGTTGTCATGAGAATCGCATCAGCGGTACAGGCCCACCATCTTTTAGCTGCTGATCCTGCCCGCCAGGCGTTCCTGCTGCTGCGCACCGTCTTCACCGTTGCACCGATCATCTTCGGCCTGGATAAGTTCACCAATATCCTGGCTGACTGGACCGTCTACCTCGCCCCGCAGGCCACGGCCCTGGTCCCCGTCTCCGCCCAGGCGTTCATGTACGTAGTGGGGGCCGTGGAGGTTGCTGCCGGAATCCTCGTCGCGGTCAACCCGCGGCTCGGCTCGCTCGTGGTGGCGGCATGGCTGGCCGGCATCATCATCAACCTCCTGCTGATGGGCGCGTTCTACGACGTCGCCCTTCGCGATTTCGGCCTGCTGGTGGGCGCGCTGGCACTCAATCGGCTATCCCGCAAGCTTGTCCGGCCGACTGCCCAGTCAGCCTAGTTCGACGGCGGCAGGACCTGGAGCCGGGTGCCGACGTCGGCGCGGGCTCCGGTGAGGGAGGCGGCATCGGGACAGGACACCGAGACGTAGACAGATGAGCCCGCCGTCGCGAAGAGCCGCGCCATTACAACTGTTGCCCTGGCGCCGGGTGCAGCCTGCTCGAGGAGCAGGACCTCCACCCGCCGCTCCGGCGCTTCCGGATCTTCACCCCAGCGCAAGGAGTCCGTCTTCAGGTAGCCCGGCAGGATGGTGGGGTCCAGGTACTCGAAGAGCGCAACAGTCGATTCCCGGTCGTCCGCACGGGCGAGGGCCTCCTGGCCGCCGCGGACCCTGGCTGAAACCAGGCAACCATCCGCCTTCAGATACTGGCTTTCCCCCGCCACGTTTTCCTTGACTGCCTGCCAGCCCGGCGCGTCCTTCAGCCCGTCGGAAATCCCGACGGGCACCCCGCGGGCCAGGATGCCACCGGCGCTGAAGGGCAGGTCCTGTGCAGCCACGGCTGCCGCATCATGTCCCGGTGTAATGGTGGGGGTGGCCGGCAGGGTTGGACTTTCCGCCGCTTCCGGGGCGGCGGGATCCGGCACGTCCAGGCTGCACCCGCTGAGGAGGACGGGGACCAGCGCGGCTGCCAGCACCGCCCTCCACCCGCCGTCGATGGCAGGCCGTCCCGCCGTCGGCGTTTCCATCTCCACCCCAGTACCTTCCCCATCGACCGTCCGGCCGTGCCCCCACGAGTCTAGACTGCCGGAAGGGCGGGAACCTGCGGAGCCAGGACGGTCGTTGTCACATCAGGGCCGGCCGCAATGCTGGCTAAACTGGGCTGGCCCGGCTCCATTCACGGGCCGGACCACAAGGAAAAGGATGTGTGCTTGAGCGAGCTCAACAGCTCCCACTACCAGGTCCTCCAGGTGGCGGTCACGGCCACCGACAAGGAGATCAAGGTGGCCTACCGCCGTGCCGCCCGCACCGCCCATCCGGACCATGGCGGTGACGCTGCGGCCTTCCGCCGGGTGACCGCCGCCTACGAGACCCTCATCGACCCGCAGCGCCGCAAGGCATACGACCGGTCCTACGCGTCAGGCACGGTCCGAGAGGCTGCCGAGAATGAGGCCCACTTCGACGCCCCTCCCGCGGGCAGCCGTGCGTCAGCCACCGTCCACCGGCCGGGCAGCGCCCGGAACACGGCCGGGGACCCGCCCGTTTACGTACCTGCCTACGACGGCGGGACGCCGGGCAGTGTTCCGCTCATCCCCCTGGCACAGGCCAGCCAGCAGGTACACGGCATGCCACGCAAGCGCGGCATCTTCGGGGCCGAGGCCCGGATCCAGCGGGAAATGCGCACGGTGCAGCTCCTGACCCGCCAGGTCCTGCCGGCGATTCCCGCCGCCCGGCTTGTCAACGGCCTCCAGTCACCGGCGGACAACAGCCACATCGACCATGCGGTCCTCTCCGGCTACCGGTTGGCCCTGGTCAATTCCATGCTCCTTCCCAAGGGCGCGTACGCCTGGGACGGCAGGACCCTGAACCACGGCGCGCGCACCATCGCCCCGCCGCAGCTGGCCCACCTGGTCCGGGCGATGCAGGACATCTTTCCGGAACTGAACGTCACCGGCTGGACCGTGGTCCTCAGCCCCACCGGCAACCTGCACGAGCCCGTCATCGACCACCACCGGCGCCCGTCCGGAGCCCTGGAAACCGTCCAGATCGTCAACGCGGCCGGTATGGTCCGGGGCATTAAGGAATTCCTTGCCTCCGGACCGGCACCCAACACCGTCAATATCCCCGTCCTGGCCAGGCTGCTGCGCGGCATGCACTAAACGGCGTGGCCGGCGGGCTGTCGCTAGGATGGAACCGTGTTCCGCATTCTCTTCCACGCCCCTGAAATCCCCGGCAATACCGGCAACGCCATTCGGCTTGCCGCCATTACGGGGGCTGAGCTGCACCTTGTGGAACCGCTCGGCTTCGACTTCTCCGACGCCAAACTGCGCCGCGCCGGCCTTGACTACCACGACCTCGCCGTCGTCACCGTCCACAAGTCCATCGAGGACGCCTGGCAGCACCTGCAGCCGGAACGCGTCTACGCCTTCACGTCGGACGGAACGGCAAGCTACACGGACATCTCCTACCAGCCGGGCGACGTCCTGATGTTCGGCAGGGAATCCGTGGGACTTCCGGAAGAGCTGAAGAAAGACCCCCACGTTACTGCCACCGTGCGGCTGCCCATGCTGCCGGCCCTGCGGTCGCTCAACCTTGCCAACGCCGCCTCCATCGCCGTCTACGAGGCATGGCGGCAGCAGGGATTTTCCGGCGCCCGCATTTGAACCCGCGGGGCGTGCTTCCGGCCCAAAAGATTCCTCCGCGCCACCCATCCATATCCCCTTTTGCCCCGAATGACTCCTGGAAGCATTTCCAGGACTGATCAAGGAGCGGCAGGTGACATTACTGGAAGCAGGCTCCCGGGCCGGCCGCAGCGGAACCGCTAAGGATTCACCGCCGGGAGACTTATGCTTGGTAGTAATGGAAACTCCCAATGCGCCAAATGCCGAGGCTTCTGCCGCGCTGACAGATCCGCCGGCTGACCTAAGCCGCCGTCTTGCGGTCCTCCTGGCCGGCATTGCCCAGGGCGACCAGGCGGCCTTCGCGGAGTTCTACCAGCTGACGTCCCGCAGGGTGTTCGGTATGGCGCGCAGGGTGCTGATCGACCCCGAACTCAGCGAGGACACCGCACAGGAAGTCTTCCTGCAGGTGTGGCAGAGCGCGGCAAAGTTCGATCCCGCCGCCGGCAGCCCACTGTCCTGGCTGATGACCATTTCGCACCGGCGTGCGGTGGACAAGGTCAGGTCCTCCCAGTCCTCAACGGACCGCGAGGCGAAGTACGGGGCCAGCACCCAGGACATTGACCATGACACTGTTTCCGATGAAGTGGGCAGCAGGCTCGAAGCCGAAGAGGTTGTCCGCTGCCTGGGAACCCTGACCGAAACCCAGCAGGAGTCCGTACGCCTGGCATACTACGGCGGCCTCACCTACCGGGAGGTGGCAGAGCGGCTGAACGCAGCAGTACCGACCATCAAGTCCCGCATCCGCGACGGACTGATCCGACTGAAGACCTGTTTGGGGGTGAGTTGAGATGACAGAGATGAACCAAGGGCCTAACGGCCGCTCCGGGGCTTTCGGCGACACCGTATCTACGGACCTTGCCTCCGGCCGTGCCGTGGACCTGGCGGAACTCTATGCCCTGGACGCCGTCACGGACCACGAACGCCAGGCGATTGAGGACTACATCTCGTCCGCCCCGGACGCGGAGCGGCTTGCCTTCCTGGAGCGTGTCCGCCAGGCACGCGAGACCCTCGCCACAACCTTCCGGTACGAGGAGGAGCCCCCGGCTGACCTTTTCAACCGCATCGTCGCCCAACTGCCGGACACCTCCAACATGCGGCAGGACGGACAGCCCGGCGCCGGGGCTGCCCCTGCGCCGCCGGCCACGGTTGCAGGAACGGCCAGCGTGGACGAACTGGCCGCAGCACGGCAGCGGCGGGAGGAACGGCGCAGGCCCGGTGGAGCGCGCCGCTGGCTTGCCGGGGTTGCCGCCGCCGCAGCAATTGCGCTGGGCGGAGTCGGAGTGGGTTCCTACCTTGCCGACCAGAACGATCCCGTAAACCAGGTGACCCGGGCCGGCGACCTTCGCGAGGCGTCCGTGGATGTGTCCGCAGGCGGCACCGCCACGCTGCTCATCTCGGCATCCGAAGACGCGGCGGTGGTGAAGATGAACGACGTTCCCGCCCCGCCGGAGGGCAAGGTCTACCAGATGTGGCTGATCCCCAAGGACGGCTCGGCCCCCGTCTCGCAGGGCCTGATGGACGAGGACGCGCTGTCCAAGCCGGCCGTGGTCCAGGGCATCTCGTCCGCGTCCGCCCTGGGCATCACGGTGGAACCGGTGGGCGGGTCCCAGTCCCCCACCCTTCCCACAGTGGCTGCAGCACCCCTGGGCGCCTAGCAGCGCACCGGAGACAGCAGAACGCCCCGTTCCCTTCGCTGGAAGGGAACGGGGCGTTTCCTGTTGCGGCTAGAACCCGGCGATAGTGCCAGGTCCGTTGATTGCCACCACGTGGAAGGCTTCCGCGCTGCTGCCCTCGGGGAATCCCGCGCGCGCCGCGTTCGCGCGCATGCCCTGGCGGACGGAGGCTTCCATGGCCTCCACGTCCGGGTGCTGGCTGACGTGGACGTGGATGGCGGCCAGCTTGGCCTCCACCTGGCCGGTGACGTCCACGAAATGGTTTTCCCGCTCTTCCGGACCGGCATACAGCCAGAGCCAGGGCAGTTTGAAGGCTTCCAGCCCGGACTCCGCCAGTTCCGGGTAGGCGAACGGGTTCTCCAGAGCCGGGTAGACGGCGCGGGTCACTGCTTCGCCCACGGCCAGATGGTCCGGGTGGCTCTTCTGGATGCGCCGCCAGTTCCGCTCGGGGTGCATGGAAAGCACGACGTCGGGCCGGATCTTCCGGATCAGCCGCACCACTTCCTTCATCACCTCATGAGAGGGTTCCAGGTAGCCGTCACGCTGGTGCAGGTAATGGATGTCGGTGACGCCCACCAGTTTGGCGGCGCGGCGCTGCTCGGCGTCGCGCAGGGCGATGATGTCCGCGCGGTGGGCGGGGTCGAAGCCGCCGGCATCGCCGTCGGTCATGATGCAGTAGCTCACCTCAACCCCAGCGGCCGTCCAGGCCGCGATGGTGCCGGCGGCGCCGAAGTCGATGTCGTCAGGGTGCGCCGCAAAACAGAGGACCCGCCCAACCCGGTCCGTGGCCGGGTTGAACGGGCTCTGTGCCTGCAGGTTCAATGCAGTCAAAGATTCAGCCCTTACGCTTCTTGATCTCCGCGGTAGCCTGCGGCAGCACGTCGAAGACGTCCCCGATGATGCCGAAGTCGGCGATTTCGAACACCGGCGACTCTGCGTCCTTGTTGACGGCGACGATAACCTTGGAGGTCTGCATGCCGGCCTTCTGCTGGATGGCACCCGAGATGCCCGCTGAGATGTACAGCTGCGGCGAGACAGTCTTGCCGGTCTGGCCCACCTGGGCGTCGTGGCTGATCCAGCCGGCGTCGGTGGCGGCGCGAGACGCCCCCACCGCTGCACCCAAGGCGTCGGCGAGCTCCTCCACGGGTCCGAAGTCGCCGTCCAGGCCGCGCCCGCCGGCGACGACGATACGGGCATCGGTGAGGTCGGGCCGGCCGCTTGCCACTTTCTGCTCGCGGGCGGTGATGCGGGCGGCCGCTGCCGTTGCGGGCACTTCCACGGTCAGGGTTTCAGGTGCCGACGGAGCGGCGGCGGGCTCGGGGGTAACGTTGTTGGCCTTCAGGGTCACAACGGACACGGCGGTCTTGGCCTTGCAGGACGTGTTGTAGGAGCCGGCCAGGACAGACTTGTGCGCCGTTCCGTCGGCGTCCACCCCCACGGCGTCGGTGATGACGCCGGCGTTCAGGCGGATCCCCACTCGGGCGGCAATCTCCTTGCCCTCGGGCGAGTTGTCCAGCAGGACAATGCCGGCACCCGTTGCGTCGGCTGCGGCCGCGACGTAGGCCGCCTTGGGAGCCACCAGGTAGTCATCCAGGTCCTGGGCGGAAGGCCGGACCACCGTGCTGACGCCGTATTCGGCGAACGTGGCCGCGGCGCCGTCCGAGACCTCTCCATTGACGGCAACAACACTTTCTCCCAGGGTACGGGCAAGCGTCAGCAGCTCCAGGCTGCTCTTCTTCAGTTCAGCACCGGGGTTGTCAAGAAATACGAGAACTTTTGCCATGTCTGTGATCCCTCTTAGAGCAGCTTCTGTGCGGCCAGGAAGTCGACCAGCTTGATGCCGGCGTCGCCTTCGTCAGTGATGATGGTGCCTGCGGTACGCGGCGGCCGTTCCTCGGCGCTGACCACGCTGGTCCAGGAGCCGCTGAGGCCCACCTGGGAGGGGTCCACCCCGATATCCGACAGGGTCAGGGTGGTGATGCTCTTGCGCTTGGCAGCGATGATGCCCTTGAAGTTGGGGTACCGGGGCTCGTTGATCTGGTCGGTGACGGACACGACAGCGGGCAGCGGCGCCTCCACGGTCTCCGAGGAAGTGTCCGCATCCCGCCGGGCGGTCAGCCGTCCGCCGGACACCTCAAGCGTCGAGGCGAACGTGACCTGCGGCAGCCCGAGGCGTTCCGCCAGCTGCGCCGGCACCAGCGAGGTTTCGCCGTCCGTGGAGGCCATCCCGGTGATGATCAGGTCCGCCTGGCCCACGTGGCGGATAGCCGCCGCCAGCGCCAGGGAGGTCGCAGCGGCATCAGAACCCGCCAACGCATCGTCGGAAAGGTGGATGCCCTCGGTGGCGCCCATCTGCAGGGTCTTCTTGACGGCGTTTACCGCGCCTGCCGGGCCCATGGTGAGTGCGATGACCTGGTTGCCGGCCTTGCTTCCGCCGCGCGCCTCGGCCAGCTGCAGTGCCGCCTCCAGCGCGTATTCGTCAAGTTCGGACAGGATGCTCTCATCGCGGTCCGTCGTGAAGCCCTCCCCGTTGAGGTGACGGTCGAACTGGGCGTCCGGTACATGCTTGACCAGGACGATGATCTTCAATGTATCTTCCACTGTATTGACAGCAGCCTTCCATGCTTGTGGACAGCCAGCCGGGTGAGGTCATGGCCGCGGGATGCCCGGCATACGGGTAGCTCCTAGCTAACCACAAAGCCGCGCCCCTGTGCCCTCTTCCGTTAACGCCTGTGTCAGTACCCCTTGCGGACGTCACGACGGCGGCGTCCCCGCCCAAAGGTGGGGGCACCGCCGTCGTACTGTCTGCTGGTCCTGGCCTATGACGCCTAGCTGGCCGCGGCGCCAAGCGTGACGTCTACGGCTTGTTCCTGGCCATTGCGCAGGACAGTGATCTTTACCTTGGACCCGGCGGGCTGTTCGCGGACCGCAGCGGTCAGCTGCTCGGGTTCACCGACTGCGAGGTCGTTGAACCTGGTGATCACGTCGCCCACCTTGATCCCGGCCTTGGCTGCTGCCGAGTCCGGCTCAACGGTGGCGACCTCCGCGCCCACCGAGAACTCGGACGACGTGCTGGAGGCGGCCTTCGGTTTGACACTGACACCCAACTGGCCGTGGGAAGCCTTGCCGGTGTCGATGATTTCCTGGGCAACGCGCTTGGCGTGGTTGATCGGGATGCTGAAGCCTACGCCGATGTTTCCGCTGGTGGCCGATGCGCTGGAACCCGCGGAGGCGATGGCCACGTTGACGCCGATGACCTCACCGCTGGTGTTGACCAGGGCGCCGCCGGAGTTGCCAGGGTTGATGGCGGCGTCCGTCTGGATCACGTTGATGGAGATCTCACCCTGGCCCGCCGCCTGCTGGCTCTGTCCGCCGCCCGGAGGCGCGAACTGGAAGCCGCCCTCGTCGTCGCCCTCTGCGTTGTCGCCCTCTTTGGGGGCTGCTGCCGAAGCCACGCTGATGGTCCTGTTGAGGGTGGAGACGATGCCGTCGGTGACCGTTCCGGTGAGGCCGAGGGGGGAACCAATGGCGATGGCTGTGTCGCCCACGTTGAGCTTCCCGGAATCTCCCAGCGTGGCGGGCGTCAGGCCCGAGCTGGCGTCCACCTTGATAACTGCGAGGTCTGAGAGCGGATCGGTACCCACCAGCTTGGCGGGGATGACCCGGCCGTCACTGGCGCGGACCTCAAGGGCAGCATTCGCCGTCTGGCCGTCGAGGGTGACCACGTGCGTGTTGGTCAGGATATGGCCTTCATCGTCCAGCACGATGCCGGACCCGGTGCCGCCCGCGCTGCCGCTGGATGCACTGATGGTTACGACGCTAGGCGATGCCTTCACCGCCGCTGCCGTGATCTCGTTGACGGAGTCCTGGTTGTTGACGATGACTGTGCCGGGCTGGCTGTTGCCGCTCACGGCTGTTGAGGATCCGGTGTTACCGAAGAACTCCGCCGAACCGACCGTCGCCACGCCGCCGCCCACCAGGCCGGCAGCGAGGATGCTGGCCACAAGGGTACCGACGCCGAAACTGGCCTTCCGGCGCGGCGCATCCTTGGGGTTCGGGGTATAGCCCGCCGCTCCCCCATAGGCGGCCTGGCCGCCCTGGTCGTGGTGTCCGGGCTGCTGGTAGCTGTGCTGCGGGTACTGCTGGGCGGACTGCTGGCCTTGGCCATAGCCGGCCTGCCCGTAGAACGGCTGGCGCTGCGGGTAATCCGGGCGGGGGCCACCGGGCAGTTCCTGGGTGGGATTCGTGCCGTATTGACCCAGGTCTTCGGTGGGGTGCTGCAACGGCGGAGTACCCTGTCCGCTGCCAGCCGGGGCTGTCCCGTTCGCTTCCGCCGCGTCGTCCGCATGCCGAGCCTCCGGGGTCCGTTCCCCTTGGCGGGCGGAGTGCTGCTCCCAAGGGTTCTGGCGGCCGGCGCGGCCGTCCGGAGCCGGTCCGGGAGTTTGGTTCTCAGTCATGGGACTTCCTTTCATCCTCTTCTGCATTAACTATGGCCCCCTTGGCTGGATCAAGCTCGGATGTTTGCTGAGAGCTTCCTGAAGGGCCGATTCGGCTCTCTCGGTCCGCCCATGCAGCGTTTCGCTGCTGGCATATTCACCCCAATGGACGGTGTGTGGGGTGCACCATAGAATCAAGATGAATTGCCACAGCGACCTGCGGCTTCACACCAAGCGTGGGGGCGCTGTTGGATTCTGAGACGACTGATTCGTCCCGAATCGGTGTCAGGCGTGCTGAAGGGTTGCACATGCGGTCAAAGTTCATACGTACACTCGCCGTGATCGGCCTTGCGGGCCTGTTTACGGTGCCGGCCGGCGCGGCCTGGGCCGAGGACCCGGTCACTCTGGATCCCGCGACCAAGATTGTGGACTCCGCTGGCGTCCTGGGGTCTCAAAAGGGTGAAGTCCAGGACGCCATTAAAAAGCTTGGGGCCGAGCATTCCACCGTGCTCCACGTCGTGACGGTCAAGAGGTTTGAGAACCCCAGCGACCGGGAGGCCTGGACGGATGCGGTAGCGGAAAAGGCCGGGCTTGGGTCCAATGCCCTGATTTTTGCGATTGCTACGGACACCCGCCAGTACACCCTCAATAAGGGCGGCAGCAAGATTACCAATGCCCAGCTCGAAAATATCAAGAGCAAGGCCATCGGCCCGCAACTTGCCAATGACAATTACGCACAAGCAGCAATTAACGCTGCCGCCGCAATTGGTGATGCAGCAGGCGGTGGCAGCGGGAACGTCCCCGGTGACGGCGCCGGGGCGGCTGTCCTCGTTGGTGCGGGCGTAGTCGCCGCAGGCGGAGCAGGTGCCTACCTGTACTTCCGCAACAAGCGCAAGAAGACCGCCGGGCAGGCCTCAAGCGCCAGCTACGGGCCCCAGGGAGAGCACGTAGACCCGCTCGCTTCGCTGAGCGTTGAGGAGCTGCGGCGCAAGAGCGGTTCGCTGCTGATCGAAGCCGACGACGCCATCAAGTCCAGTGAGCAGGAGCTCATGTTCGCGCAGGCGCAGTACGGGGACGCCGCCGTCGGAAACTTCACCAAGGCGCTGGACGAAGCCAAGGGCCACATGAGCGAGTCCTTTAAGCTCCAGCAGCAACTGGACGACCACATCCCGGACACCGAGGAGCAGCAGCGCACGTGGTACGGCGAGATCATCCGCCGTTCCGAAGCTGCCCTGGCCTCGCTCCAGGAGCAGAAGGCGGACTTCGATTCCCTGCGCGAGCTTGAAAAGAACGCTCCGCAGGCCCTCGCTACTGTTCACGCCGGCGCGCGCGAGGCCGATGCAAAGATTGCCAGCGCCGAGCAGTCTTTGATCACCCTCCGTGAGAAGTACGCTGAAAGCGCCCTGACGCAGGTGTCCGACAACATCCTGCAGGCCAAGGAACGCCTGGCCTTCGTCCAGAACGCCACCGCCACCGCTGAGCAGAAGCTCAGTGAAGGGGAAGGCAGCCTCGCGGCCGTTGCCGTCCGTGCAGCCGAAGAGAGCCTGCATCAGACAAACGTCCTTTTGGACGCGATCTCCAAGGTCTCGTCCAACCTCGACGAAGCACGGAACAGGCTCGAGGCCGCGGTGGTGGACACGTCACAGGACCTCGCCCAGGCACGCGCCATGATCCAGTCCGGGGCGCACCCCGAACTGGCAGGGCCGGTGGCCGGCGTGGAGGCTGCGCTGGCGCAGGTGAAGTCGGAGATCCATGGCGGCAAGATCGATCCGATCGCAACACTCCAGCGCGTGGAAACGGCCCATCAGTCGCTCGACCAGGCCCTGACAGGCATCCGGGACCAGCAGGAACAGTCCCGCCGTGCGCAGGCCTCGCTCCAGCAGACCATCATGTCCGCCCAGGCCCAGATCAGCGCCACCTCGGACTACATCACGGCCCGCCGCGGCGGCGTGGGAACCGAGGCCCGGACCCGGCTGGCGGAGTCGCAGCGCAACTTGGACTACGCCCTCTCCATCTCGCGGACCGATCCGGTCACGGCCCTGACCTATGCCCAGCAGGCACACGCCCTGGCGGCGCAGGCAGCCCAGCTGGCACAGGCCGACGTAGACCACTTCGGCGGCTACGCCAACCAGGGCTACGGCCGGGGCGGCATGTTTGGCGGCGGCGGTGGCGGCGGCCTGGGCGGTGCCATCCTGGGCGGCATCCTCATCAACTCCATCCTCAACGGTGGAGGCGGAGGCGGCTGGGGCGGCGGCCACAGCGACGGCGGCGGCTGGGGCGGCGGCGACTTCGGGGGCGGTGACATGGGCGGCTGGGGCGGCGACTCCGGCGGCGGAGGCGACTTCTAGTACCGGCACGGACCTTGGCGCCTGCCGGATACTCCGGCAGGCGCCCGGAAGCAGTACACCACTGTTCACGGATTCAGTGGCCATCACAGAGCAGGACGAAAGGTAACACCATGGTTAAGCAGTCCATTTTCGGCCGTATCGCGCAGCTGGCAAAGGCGAACATCAACTCTTTGCTGGACAACGCTGAGGATCCGCAGAAGATGCTGGACCAGATGGTCCGGGACTACACCAACAACATTGCCGAGGCCGAATCCGCCGTCGCACAGACCATCGGCAACCTCCGGATGCTCGAAGATGACTACAACGAGGACATCAAGAACGCCCGTGACTGGGGCAACAAGGCCCTGGCCGCCTCACGCAAGGCCGATGAGTTCCGGGCCAGCGGCGACGTTGTTGACGCCGAGAAGTTCGACAACCTGGCCAAGGTTGCCCTGCAGCGCCAGATGGCGGCCGAGAACGAGGCCAAGGGTGCGGAGCCGGCCATCATGTCGCAGCGCGAGGTGGTGGACAAGCTGAAGACCGGCCTGGACCAAATGAAGGGCAAGCTCAACCAGCTCACCAGCAAGCGCAACGAACTGGTGGCCCGGTCCAAGACTGCCGCTGCCCAGTCGCAGGTCCATGACGCCATCAAGAGCATCGACATCATGGACCCCACCAGCGAAGTGGGCCGGTTTGAGGAAAAGATCCGCCGTGAGGAAGCCAAGGTCCGCGGCCAGCAAGAACTGGCTGCCTCCAGCCTGGACGCCCAGTTCAACCAGCTTGAGGACCTCGGGGAACAGGTGGAAATCGAGGCCCGCCTGGCCGCGCTGAAGTCCGGCGGCGCGAAGCCTGCAATTGCCTCAAGCAATTCCACGTCCTCTGAGTCAACCGTGGAAGAAGCGGACTTCGACAAGCTCTGACAGGCACGAATAGAACGCTGTTCCCCTAGCGCGGAACAAGGGCCAGGACCCGACAGTCCTGGCCCTTATCCGTGCCCCGGTGTGTAGCGTGGTGGCATGGCTTCTTCCGATGCGACATCGCTGGTCTGGCTTCGCGACGATCTGAGGCTGGACGACAACCCTGCCCTGGCCGAAGCCGCCGGCCTGGGCAAGCCGATGACAGTGGTGTACATCCTGGACGAGGAGTCCGAGGGCGTACGTCCCCTGGGTGGCGCCACCCGCTGGTGGCTGCACCATTCCCTCGCCGCGCTTGCCGCGGACCTTGAGGCCAAAGGATCGCGTTTAGTGCTGCGCCGCGGTCAGTCAGAATCCATCATCCGGAATCTTGCCCTGCAGACGAATGCCAGCCATATCTTCTGGAACCGCAGGTACGCCCAGCCTGAGCGCACCATCGACGCGGGGCTCAAGGACTGGGCAGGCGAAAACGGCATCCAGGCCTCAAGCTTCCAGGCCAACCTCCTGTTCGAGCCCTGGACCATCCGCACCGGGGCCGGCGCTCCGTACAAGGTCTACTCCCCGTTCTGGCGGGCCTGTATGGCGTCCGCCGACATCCGGGACCCGCTGGACGCTCCTTCATCACTGCCGGGACCTGCGGCCTCCGGTCCGGGCGTTCCCGCAAGCGATGCTCTGGGCAGCTGGAAGCTGCTGCCCACCTCCCCCGACTGGAGCACGGGGCTGGCTGAAAGCTGGGAGCCCGGCGAGAAGGGGGCGGCGGACCGCCTGGCGGACTTCCTGGACGGACCGATCGAGGATTATGGCACCGGCCGGAACATTCCCGGCACGGAGGGAACCAGCCGGCTCTCGCCGCACCTGCGCTTTGGTGAGGTCAGCCCGTTCCGCGTGTGGCGCGAAATCCGCCGCCGCCATTCCGGAAAGATTCCTGCCGACGTCGGGACCTTCCGTGCAGAACTCGGCTGGCGCGAGTTCAACTGGCACCTGCTCTACCACAACCCGGACCTTGCCACCCGGAACTTCCGGCCCGCATTCGATAACTTCCAGTGGGGCCAGGTGAGCCGGAAGGAACTTGCCGCCTGGCAGCAGGGGAACAGCGGATATCCGCTCGTGGACGCCGGGATGCGGCAGCTCTGGAAGACCGGCTGGATGCACAACCGTGTACGGATGGCGGCTGCGTCCTTCCTGGTGAAGAACCTCCTCATCGACTGGCGCATCGGGGAGGAATGGTTCTGGGACACCCTGGTGGACGCGGACGCCGCCAACAACCCAACAAACTGGCAGTGGGTGGCCGGGTCAGGCGCGGATGCCTCTCCCTATTATCGGATCTTCAACCCAGTGACGCAGAGCAAGAAGTTCGACACCGACGGCCGCTACCTGCGCACCTTCATCCCCGAGCTCCAGGGCCTGAAGGGTAAGGAAATCCACGAGCCGTGGACGGCGGAGGCGGACGGCTACCCTGGGCCGCTGGTGGATCTGGCGGAGTCCCGGGAACGGGCCCTGGATGCCTACCGGAAGCTCAAGGACGAATAGCTTTGGTCAGCGGCTGCTGACTTTGCCCATCAGCGAAGCAATGGGCCGCAGGAAAAGCGGGCGTGCCAGGAACCAGGCGGCGACCATGACGGCCACCGAGGCGACGAACACCCAGAAACCGAACCAGCCATCGTCGTCCCTTGCGCCGTACATGTGGTTCAGGTTCCGCAGTGCGCCGGTGGCCAGCACCAGGAAGACGTGGACCACGATGAAGGCGACGAAGTAGATCATCACCGGGAAGTGGACCGCGCGTGCCCATTCGATGGGGTAGGCCTTGTTGAGCCCTGCCGCCTTCTTGTGCCAGGCGGAGGACATCCGCAGGCCGGTGATGAAGGCCAGCGGCGCCGCGATGAACACGGTGATGAAGTAGGTCAGGAGCTGGAGGGCGTTGTAGTTGACCCAGCCGTTTTCCGTGGGCCAGTCCAGTGACGCGTACTGCAGTGCCGCCGAGAGGGCGTTCGGGAACACGTCCCAGCTGGTGGGGACGATCCGCATCCACTGTCCGGTGGCGAACAGCAGCACCGCAAACACCACCCCGTTGAGGATCCACAGGGCATCCAGCGTCAGGTGGAACCACAGCTCAAGGCTGATCTTGGTGGGGGCGTTCCGGGTCTTGATCAGGCCCTTGTTGTTGCGGGTCCAGTACCCGCTGGGACGGGTGGTGGTGCGCACCTGCCAGCCGGTGCGGATGATCAGCAGCAGGAAGAAAGCGTTGAGGAAATGCTGCCACGCCAGCCAGGCGGGAAAGCCCACCGGGGCATTCTCCGGAAGTTCCGAATGGCCCGGATAGTCCGCCACGAAGGAGGCGACGGCAGGAAGCCCCATCAGCCCCTTGGCGGCCAGGACCACCAGGACAAGCGCGGCGAGGACAGCCGGCACGCCCCAGTAGAGGCGGGACCGCTTGCCCGCGGCGGTGCCGGGCTTCTTCGTGGGTGTGGACATCGAGCAACATTCCTCTCGAGAATGACTGGCCAACTGCTCACTGCTGTGAGGCTCTGCGAAAGAGAATACTAGGAACTACCCGTGATGAAGGAAAAAGAAGACCCCGGCCGGCTGTCCTGCCGGTCGGGGTCTTTCGTGGTTGCGGGGACAGGATTTGAACCTGTGACCTCTGGGTTATGAGCCCAGCGAGCTACCGAACTGCTCCACCCCGCGTCGCTGAAACAACACTACCCTATTTTCGCACCGGCATTTACCAGCCCGTTTGGCACCTGGCGGACGGGTTAAAGCAAGAAGGCCCGGACACTGTTTCCAGTGTCCCGGCCTTCCGTCAGTTGCGGGGACAGGATTTGAACCTGTGACCTCTGGGTTATGAGCCCAGCGAGCTACCGAACTGCTCCACCCCGCGTCGCAAGAACTACTTTACCGGGAGGTGAACACGCGGCCAAATCGGGACGGCGTGATCTCCGTTACGCCGGCCCGGCACCTCCGCCCGTAAGGGGCAGGAAGGCCGGGCCGGCGTCACGTCTGGCTAGTTGCTGGGCGAAGGCGAAGGCGACGCTTCAGGCGTTGCCGTGGAGGCCGGCGCTGGGGTGGCCTCGGGGGCCGCGACCGGGATTTTTGCCTCGGCATCCACAGCCTTCTGGAGCGCTGCCGCAATCCGCTTCTGCGCCTCGCCGTAGGCCGCGAAGTCACCCGCCGCCAGTGCGGCCTGGCCGGCCTGGATAGCGGCGTTTGCCTCATCCAGCGCCGCCTTCAGCTCGGCCTTCGCGTCCACTCCCCCAGGCGCCGCAGGGGTTGCCGGCTCGGCAGGCGCCTGGCCGTTGTTGTCCGAGTCCCCGGCAGCAGCACCGGAATCACCGCCGAAGAGCTGCTTCAGCGCCTCATCCAGTGTGGGTGCGAAGCCAACCTTGTCACCGAACGCCACCAGCACGCGCTGAAGCGTGGGGTAGGACGTCTCGCCCGTGGACTTGAGGTAGACCGGCTGCACGTACAGGATGCCGCCGCCGACAGGCAGGGTCAGCAGGTTGCCGTTCAGCACGTCCGAGGCGCCCTGACGCAGCAGGTTCAGGGCCTGCGACACGGTGGGGTCGGAGTTGAACTTGTTCTGCGCCTGGCCGGGACCGGGGACCTGCGTCTCCGGCGGAATCTGCAGCAGCCTCAGCTTGCCGTAGCTTTCCGCCTTGACCCCTGCCTCATTGCCCGCGTCAGAATCTGCCGCCAGGAAGCCATATAGGACGTTGCGGGCGTTGCCGTTGACGATCTGTGGAATGAACGAGGAGGTGAGCTGGAACGCGGGCTCGTCCTGGTCCGGCATCTGCAGGGACATGTAGAACGGCGGCTGCTTCACTCCTGTAGTGGAATCCACCGTGGGGTCGTTCGGAACGCTCCAGGCGTCCTTCGTCTGGTAGAAGGTGGACGGGTTGGTCACGTGGTATTCACCCAGCAGCTGACGCTGGACCTTGAAGAGGTCCTCCGGGTACCGGACGTGGGACATGACATCGCCCGACATCTCGGAGTAGGGCTTGAGCGATGTGGGGAACACCTTCTGCCAGGCTTTCAGCAGCGGGTCCTGGTCGTCCCAGGCGTATAGCGTGACGGAGCCGTCGTACGCATCCACCGTGGCCTTCACGGAGTTCCGGATGTAGTTGACCGTACTGTTCGGCAGGGCCACTGTACGGCCGGACGTGGTTAACGAGTCTGCAGTCGCATCCGAGAGCTGCTCCTGCTGGGAATACGGGTAGTACTGACTGGTGGTATACCCGTCCACGATCCACTTCACGCGGCCGTCCACCACCGCGGGGTAGGCATTGCCGTCAACCGTCAGGTACGGCGCAACCTTTTTGACCCGGTCCCGCGGATTGCGGTCATAAAGGATCTGCGACTCTGGATTCACACCGTCCGACAGCAGCAGGTCGGAAGACTGGAACTTGATGGAATACAGCACCCTGTTGAAGAACGTGCCGACATTGGGTCCGCCGTTGCCTTTGAACGTGTACTGGGTCTCCCCCTCACCGGAGGGCCTGTCCTGCTCCCGCGGTGGGGCTCCTTCCGGGGCGCCCACGATCGAGTAGTCGGGCGAGTACTCCCCAAAGTAGATCCGCGGCTCGTAGGAAGAATCGTCACCCAGGACGCCGGTAGAGGGAATGCCCGACTGCAGGAACTCCGGCTTTCCGTCCACCGTGAACTTGTTGCCCTTGGCCGCAACCACACCGTAGCCGTGGGTGTAGACCACGTGCTGGTTGAGCCAGCCCTGCTGGTTGGTGGCAACGTTGGCAGGGTTCAGTTCCCGTACAGCAATGACCGTGTCCTGGATTTGACCGTCAATTTCGTAACGGTCAACGTTCAGGGTTTCGGGGAAGCGATAGTACGGACGGTACTGCTCCAGCTGTGCGAAGGCGTCGGAAATCAGGTTCGGATCAAGGAGCCTGATGTTTGCAGTGGTCTGGGCATCGGGGGCGAGGGCTCCCGTGCTTGCCGTGTTCGTGGCGTCGTAGCGGCTTTCCTGGATGGCATCGAGGCCGTACGCCCTGCGCGTGTTGTCGATGTTGCGCTGGATGAATTCCTTTTCCAGCGTTTCCTCGGAAGGCCGCACCTGGAACTGCTGAATGACCCAGGGGTAGACGCCCCCCGCCAGGATGGAGGTGATGACCAGCATCGCCGTTCCGATGACGGGCAGGCGCCAGCGTCCGATGACGGCGGCAACGACGAAGAGGATGGCCACCAGCACCGCAGCGACGGCCAGGATGGCCTTGGTGGGAATGACGGCGTTGACGTCGGTGTACAGGGCACCGGCCCACCGCCCGTTATTGCTCTGCACCGCCGAGTAACGGTCCAACCAGAAGTTCACGCCCAGCAGCACCAGGAACGCGGCGCCGGTGACGGCGATGTGGATCTGGGCGGCCCGGCTGGTGAACACTCCGCGTTCCATGAGGCGGATGCTGCCGTAAAGGTAGTGCGTCAGGATGCCAGCGATGCCGGCGATGACCACGACACTGATCAGGAAGCCGGTGACGAACCCAAGGAAGGGCAGGACCATCAGGTAGAAACTGATGTCCAGGTTGAATTGCGGATCGGACTGGCCGAAGCCCTCCTGATTGAAGAACAGCAGCACCTTCTGCCACTGGCTCGCGGCGGCGCTGCCGGCGAAGAGGCCGAAGAGGACGGGCAGGCCCACCATGACCACCCGGCGGACAGGTTCCAGCTGGGCCTGGTAACGGTTGAGGTTGTCCCGGATGTCGGAGTCCGGAGCGTAGACCGGCCTGGCGTGGTAGGCGATGCGGATGGCGAAGAACACTGCCGCGAACATGATGGCGAAGCCGGCCGCGAAGATGGCGATCCGGACGAGGTTCTCGGTGACGAAGACTTCAAGGAAGCCCAGCTGCCGGTACCAGAGGACGTCGGTCCAGACGTTCGCGAAGAAGATGAAGCCCACAACCACGAGGGCAACAACGATCAGGGTGGGCGTCAGTGCGCCGCGCCGGGAAGGGGGTCTGCCTGTGGACATGGTGCTGGCGGGACGGGACAAACTGGGTACCTCATAGCTGGTCGTCAGATATTTGGAGCGTGCGAGCTGGCGGTGGACTCCGCCAGCCAACGGCTGGTTTTGTCCGCCATATATTTGCCACGAGTGGCGGTAAAGCTTAGTTCCTCTTGAGTCTAGTTGCGCCCAGTCTAGTTGTTTGTGCAGGTGGGCAGGCCGGATGTGTCCTGGCCGCTGGCGGCACGTTCGACGGCGGCCCTCGCCTCCGCGAGGGTCTCCACCCGCACCACCTGCAGCCCGTCCGGGATGTGTCCGGCCACATTCGCGCAGTTGGCGGCAGGTGCAAGGAACAGGGTGGCTCCCCCGGCCCGGGCGCCGTGCATCTTCTGTGCGATGCCGCCGATCGGTCCGACGGTGCCGTCCGGGGAGATGGTGCCGGTCCCGGCGATGTGCTTGCCGCCGGTCAGGTCCCCCGGGGTCACTGTATCGATGATGCCCAGCGAGAACATCAGCCCTGCCGAGGGCCCGCCCACCTTCTCCAAGGAAATCTCGACGTCGAACGGAAAGTCGAACAGATATTTCAGCATGACGCCGAGGATGAACCTGCCCTCAGCGTTGCTCTTGGGTGTGATGGTTTCGGTGACCTGCTGCCCGTCACGTTCCACGACGACGGTGGCGGGGACGCCGTTGCCGGCCGCCAGTTCCTCCTGGACGACCGACAGCGCGCTGATGTCCTTGCCATTGATGGTCTTCAGGATGTCCCCGGGCTGGATCTTCCCGGCCGAGGCGGAGCCCTCGGAAAGGCCGGCTGCCTGGAGCTGCTGGCCATACGGGATGTCCAGCTCATTAAGTGCCGAAGCTACCGCGTTTTCCTGCGACGTGGCCATGGCCACGGCGCTTTGCTCCTCGGCTTCCTGCCTGGTGGTGCCGGTCGGGTAGATCAGCTCCACCGGCTGGACGGCGTGGGTGGGGTTGAGCCACGCGGAAAACGCACGGAGGATGCTGACCGGGCCGTTGGGGCCGCCGTCAACATACACGGTGGTCAGGTCGAGGTTGCCTGCCGCGGGATACGACTCCCGGCCGGTGACCTTGATGACCGGCGTGCCCTGGCTCTGCCCAAGGGTGTTGTATGTTGGCCCCGGCGTCTCGATCACGTAGGGCACCGGAAGTGTGGCGACGCCGATGCCCAGGCCAAGCGCGGCCATCCCCGCCAGCATCATGGAGGACACCCTTGGGTCCCGTGATGCCGCGCCTGCCTCGAAAGGTCCGGGGCCGCCGTCGTCCACCACACCGCCGTCCTTCGTCCACGGGAAGGCGGCCTGCGGAAGCTCTGGGGCGTGGTCCTCGGAGGGGTGGCTGCCACGGGTTGTCGTCACCCACCCAACACTACGTGGTGGCGGCCGCGTACAGGTCTTTGCCTACAGCGAACGGTACCGGAGCGCGGCAGACAGCCGGGGGCAGCCGCGGTACCGTGAAGGTTGATTAACAGTCACACCGACGATCGGCGGGATCATGACCTCCAATCCACTCAATCCGTCCAACGGCGACGACACCCCCAAGGACCCGTTGACCGAAATGCTGCAGAACCTCATGGGCGGCAAGGGGATGGAGAACTTCGACCCCGCCGAACTGGCCAAGGCTGCCGGGCTTCCCAACGACCCCAACCTGCTGGCCCAGATGTTCTCCCAAGTCCAGGCGATGATGAGTGCCCCGTCCGAGGGGCCCGTGAACTGGACGCTGGCGCACGACAACGCCCGCCGGGTGGCGGCAAGCAGCTCTGACCCGTCTGTGACGTCCCAGCAGTCCCGCGACGTTGACGAGGCCCTGCGCCTGGCGGAGCTGTGGCTGGATCCCGTCACGGACCTGCCCGCCACCGGCCTGATCGGCCGCGCATGGTCCCGGGCGGAGTGGGTCGAGGCGACGCTTGGCACTTGGAAGAGGCTGACGGAGCCGGTGGCCAACAGCATCGCCAACGCGCTCTCCACCGCAATGACCGAACAGATGCCCGAGGAAATGAAGTCCATGATGGGCGGCGCCTCGTCCATGCTGCAGAACATGGGCGGCGCCATCTTCGGCATGCAGCTGGGCCAGGCAATCGGCGCCCTCTCCGCGGACGTGGTCAGCTCCACCGATATCGGCGTTCCCTTGGCTGACCTTGAAATGGCGCTCCTGCCCGCGAATGTTGCCGCCTTCGGTGAGGGCCTTTCCCTGCCCGAGAATGACATCCGGCTCTTCCTAGCAGTGCGCGAGGCCGCCCATGCACGCCTCTTCGTCCAGGTTCCCTGGCTGCGGGGACACCTGCTGGGCGCCATCGAGGCGTACGCCCGGGGCATCCACATCGACACGTCACGCATTGAGGAACTGGCACGCGACCTCGATCCCAGCAACCCGGAGGGCATCCAGGAGGCCCTGTCCCAGGGCGTCTTCATGCCCCAGCGCACGCCCGCTCAGGAGCAGGCCCTCGAGAAGCTGGAAACGGCTCTCGCCCTCGTGGAGGGGTGGGTGGACGAACTGACCGCCGCGGCGACCGAGAAGATGCTGCCTTCGGCGTCGGCACTGCGGGAAACCGTCCGCCGCCGCCGCGCCACCGGCGGTCCGGCAGAGCACGCCTTCGCCTCGCTGGTGGGACTGGAACTGCGCCCCCGGCGGCTGCGTGACGCCGCCACCCTGTGGGCCACCTTGAAGGAAGAGCGCGGCATCGAAGGGCGCGACGCCATCTGGCACCACCCGGACCTGCTCCCCACCGCCGAGGACCTGGACGATCCCAAGGGCTTCAGCAGCCGGCGCAAGCTTGCCGAAGCCACCGACAGTGAAGTGGACGATGCCCTGCAGAAACTGCTCAATGGTGGTTTCGACACCCCGGCGGCGGACGCCGGCAAGGGAGAAGCAGCCGGCGAGGGAGAAGAAAAGGACGACGACGGAGGAGACGCCCAGCCGAAAGGCTGAGTTCTCCCGTGGCCGGGGGGCCGCTGCTAGTCGGCGTCCCCCGGCCAGCCATCCAGCTCCGGCCAGCCTTCGAGCTCCTGGCTGCCGCTGCCGCCAAGTGCCCCACCGTCCGTTGCCGCAGCCAGTCCGCGCGCGGTGGCAAAGGAAACACCTTCCAGGAATGCCTTGGCGCGTTGGGTTTCCGGGTACGCCTCGAGCAGCTTCCAGAAAGCTGCGTTGTGCCCGGCCACCAGCAGATGGGCAAGTTCGTGGAGCAGGACATAGTCGATGACCCACTGCGGCATCGGTCGGAGTTTGTCCGAGAGCCGGATGGTTCCGTCAGCGGGTGTGGCTGATCCCCAGCGCGAGTTCTGGTTGCTGACCCAGCGCACGGACGTTGGGATGGCGCGCCCGCCCAGGTACCGTCCCGAGAGGTGGGTGGCGTGGGCGGCAAGGGCGGCGTCCGAGGCGGGACGCTTCCGGGCGGAGCTCGCGCGGCGCTCCCCCTGCCGCTGCAGCTTGGCCAGCATGCGCCGGACCCACTCGGACTCCTGGGCTGCGGTGAAACGGGCCGGAATGGCGACGACGGCTGTCCCGTTCTCCCAGAAAGCCGCCACTGTCCGGGTACGGCGGGCAGAACGGCGCACTTCCACCGGTGCACCGTCCGCGGTGGTCAGCGGAGCAACTGTCCGCCGGCTCCCCGCAGCGACTCCGGGGCCCACCGCTGCTCCGGGGCCCACCGCTGCTCCGGGACTCACAGTGCCGTACTTTCGGCCAGGACCCGGAGCACGGCTTCCCCGTACTTCTCCAGCTTCGAAGGGCCCACCCCGGCAAGGCCGGCGAGTTCTTCAAGCGAGGCCGGCCGGGCCTCGGCGATGGCTGTCAGTGTTGCGTCGGTGAAGACCACGAAGGCCGGGACGTCCGTGGACACTGCCACTTCCCGGCGCCAGTTCCGGAGTGCGTCAAAGGTCTGTTCCTCGTAACCCGGCGGGCAGGCGTTGCAGCGTCCCACCTTGCGCTCGGCGCCGGTGGCGAGCATGCTCCCGCACACCCTGCAGACTGCGGGGGCCGCTGCCTTCCGGCGCGGGGCCACACCCTTGCCGCGGGCATTTGAGCTCGCCACTGATGCGGGCCGGAGCCCGTCGAGGAACCGGGACGGCTTGCGGTTGGCGCGGCCACCGGGCGTCCGTGCGGTGCTCCAGGACAGCGCGAGGTGTTCACGGGCTCGGGTGATTCCGACATAAAGGAGCCGGCGTTCCTCATCCACGGATTCCGGCGAGTCGGCGAAGGAGATGGGCATCAGGCCTTCGCTGAGCCCAACGAGGAACACGGCATCCCATTCCAGGCCTTTGGCGGCGTGCAGGGATGCCAGCGTCACCCCCTGGACTGTGGGCGCGTGCTGGGCCAGTGAGCGTTCCTGAAGTTCGTTGACGAAGTCAACCAGGCCAAACTGCGGACCCCGGTTCTGGACGAGTTCGTCGGCCAGCGCCACGAGCGCCGCCAGCGATTCCCAGCGCTCCCGCAGCGCGCCGCCGCTGTGTGGTGCGGAGTCTGTGTAGCCGAGGGAGGCAACGATGTCCCGGACCAGCTGCCCCAACGGCTCCGGCGCATCGGCCTCGCTGGCGGCCCTGGTTGCGGCCCGAAGCTGGAGGATGGCGTCACGGACTTCCTTGCGCGCGAAGAACCGCTCGCCGCCGCGGAGCTGGTAGCCGATGCCAGCGGCGGCCAACGCCTGCTCGTAGGCCTCGGACTGCCCGTTGGTCCGGAACAGGATGGCCACCTCGCTTGCCGGTGTGCCGGCGTCGAGGAGGGCCTTGATCTTCTGGGAGACCGTGGCGGCTTCGGCTTCGTCGTCGGCACATTCCGTGAACGTGGGTACGGGGCCTGCCGGCCGTTGCGCCACAAGCTGCAGGGGCGCAGCCCACGCGGCATCCGCTGCGGGTCCTCCGCTGCGCCGGGCAGCCAGGAGGTCGTTGGCGAGTTTCACCACCTGCGGCGTGGAGCGGTAGTCCCTGATCAGTTTGACCACGTTGGCCTGGGGATAGCGGGCCTTGAAGTCCAGGAGGTGCCGGGGCGATGCGCCCGTGAAGGAGTAGATGGTCTGGCTGGCGTCGCCCACGACGCACAATTCGTCGCGCCCGCCCAGCCACAGGTCCAGGAGCCGCTGCTGCAGCGGCGACACGTCCTGGTACTCGTCCACCACGAAATGCCGGTACTGCTCCCGGACGGTGGCGGCAACCCGTTCGTCTTCCTGCAGGATCCCGACCGTGATCAGCAGGACGTCCTCAAAATCAATGACGTTGCGGTCGGTCTTGACGTCCTCGTAGGCCTGGAACACCCGGGCGACAGCCGTCAGGTCGAAGCCGCCCGGCGTGCCCCTCCCTTGGGCGTTCTCGAGGTAGTTGGCGGGAGTCAGCATGGACACTTTGGCCCATTCGATCTCCGATGCCAGGTCGCGGATGGAGGCCCGGTCCGTGCTCAGCCTTAATCGCCGGGCCGCCTCTGCCAGCATTTGCGCCTTGTGGTCCAGAAGGTTGGGAAGCGAGCCGCCCACGGCCTGCGGCCAGAAAAACTGGAGCTGGCGCAGGGCCGCGGCGTGGAACGTGCGGGCCTGGACATTGCCTGCGCCAAGGTCCCGGAGCCTGCTGCGCATCTCGGCAGCTGCCCGGGCAGTGAAGGTGACGGCCAGCAGCCGCTGTGGAGTGTACACGCCGGAGTGGACGCCGTAGGCGATGCGGTGGGTGATGGCCCGGGTCTTTCCCGTCCCGGCGCCGGCGAGCACGCACAGGGGTCCGTTGAGGGTGCTCGCAACCTCGCGCTGTTCAGCGTCCAGCCCGCCAAGGATCCGGTCCTCAAGCGATGCCGCCCCGTCAAAAATTTCTGTAGTCACTTCTGCTGCTTTATGTCTCGACTACCGCGTGCTTGGAGTCTGGTGGATAAGGGATCAGGCGCCGGCGCGGTCCTCGATCCGCCCGCCGTACCAATGCTCAATGAGCGCCCGTGCAATGGAGAGCCTGCTGGAAATGGTGATATCACCCCTGAGAACGGCTTCCTGCAGATCCTCCCTGCTGAACCAGCGCGCCCTGGTGACCTCCACGCCGTCGGGCGTTGCCTCGGCATCTTCGGTGACGGCGGTAAATCCAAGCATAAGGGAGGCCGGGAAAGGCCACGACTGCGAACCGAGATACTGGCAAGCAGTGACGCGCACTCCCACTTCCTCAAGCACCTCCCGCACCACTGCCTGTTCCAGTGATTCACCGGGTTCAACGAACCCCGCGAGGGTGGAGAAGTTCTTCGCGTCCACCGGGCCCCCGCCGCCCAGAAGCACCCGCCCGTCGGGCCCCACAACGGTGACGATGATGGCGGGGTCAGTCCGCGGATAGTGCTCGGACGAATCTGCCGGGCAGCGGCGCATCCAGCCGCCGGCCTCCACCAGGGTGGGCGTTCCGCACCGCGGACAGTGCGTGTGGCCTGCATGCCAGTTGGCGATGGCGCTTGCCTCAACGAACAAGGCAGTGCCGGTTTCCGTCAGGCCTGCAGCCACGTCCCGGAATCCTGCCCAGGCGGCATCGCCCGGAATGCCCGCAGTGCCCGGCTCCAGCGGCTCGGACAGAACGAAAAGCAGCAGCTCGGTGCCGGCGGGAAGGCCGGAGCCCGGCAGGGCAGCTCCGAGGTAGATCACCAGTTCCGGCGTGGCGGAAACCGCTGACAGGCCCTCCAGCAGGCCTTTAGCGCCGGTCATAAACAGGTTTCCGTCCTGCACCAGTCCCTGCCGCCCGGACAGGACGGCTGCCAGCGTGCCTGGCGCGGCGAGGAGTTCGTCCACCATCCCCGGCCTGGTCCGAACGGCCGATCCCCTGTCCACCAACGCCGGCCGGACGGGAAGCAGGGTGTCCCGGAGGTGGTTGGCCGGCAGCAGCGCCGGCGCTCCCTGATGGACCGGTGTGACAGACTCCGCGTGGCTCATGCATCCACCGTACTGACATGGACCGACAATCCGCATTTCCGGCGTGGCCCTCCGCCCCGCGGGTACCCCCCCCATTTGCACCGATCTGAAGACTCGCCGCCCGCAGACCGGTGACTTGGACGGCGGGCAATCTACCGTGGAACGGTGAGAAGAAAACCGATTGAACTGGCAGCCGTTGCAACCGCGGCAGTCCCCGGACTGACCCCAACGGCCGTTAGCTCTGCCCCGGATGATCCCGCAGACTTCGATTCGGCCCTGCTCCTGGATTCGGAGGGCAAACGCTGGCGGGTCAGGTCTCCCCGGCACGCGGAGGCCAGCACCCGGCTGGAGACCGAGTTCCTGGTGCTCCGGGCCTTCGCGCCGGGAATCCGGGCCGAACTTCCGTTCCTGATGCCCACGGTGGCCGGCAGCGTCCGGTTGGGCACCCTGAGCACATTTGTTTACTCACACCTGGCCGGAAGTACCCGCAGCGTTGAGGAGCTGACCGCGGGCCCTGAGGCCCTGGCCCGCGAAATCGGCGCGGCGCTGGCAGCCATCCACGATCTGCCCCGGGCCCTGGTCAGCAACGCCGACCTGCCCAGCTACACTCCCAACGAGTTCCGCCAGCGCAGGCTGAATGAACTGGACCAGGCAGCCACCACCGGGAAGATTCCGCCGGCGCTCCTGCTGCGGTGGGAGCACGCCATGGAGGATGTATCGCTGTGGCGCTTCAATCCCTGTGTGGTGCACGGCGACCTGCACGAGGACAACATCCTGGTCGAAGGCCAGCGCGTCACGGCCGTGACCGGATGGACCGACCTCCGGATCGGCGACCCGGCTGACGACTTCGCCTGGCTGGTGGCATCCAACGAGCAGGACTTCGTGGATGCTGTCCTGGCCCGCTACACGGCCAGCCGGCGCGACACCCCGGACAATCACCTGCTGCGCAGGGCCGCCCTTTCGGCCGAATTCGCCCTGGCCCAGTACCTGGTCAAGGGAATTGCTGCGGGCGATCCGGCAATGGTGGCGGAGGCGGAGGGCATGCTGGAGACACTTGCCAACGACATCGCTGAGCACGGCGGCCAACCCATCAGTGTTGAGCCGCAGCCCGCCGCCGTCACCGTGCCCGGCGCAGCAACGTCCGACGGCGGGTCCGGACCGGGTGGGTCGGCCGTTACGGTCATTCCCGTCCCGGCACAGCCGGCGGTAGGAGCCGTTCCCGTCCCGGCACACCCGGCGGTAGGAGCCGTTCCCGTCCCGGCACACCCGGCGGTAGGAGTTGTTCCCGTCCCGGCACAGCCGGCGGTGGAGGTTGTTCCCGTCCCGGTTAAGCCGGCGGTTCATGTGACACCCATCCCCGCCGAGCCGGAGCAGGCGGCTGGGGGGAAACAGCACTCCCAGGACGGGCCCGACGATACGTCCACCGCCGCCCTGCCGATCATCAACGCCCGGCAGTCCTAACGGGAAGCGCTACCCCGGATCCGCCCGACCCGTGCGGTCACCGGGAATCCAGGGCTGCGCTGACGATGGCCTCCAGCTCCTCGGCCGTTCCGAGGTCGTGGGGCCGTACCACCTCGTTGTCGGCCACATAGAAGAACGCTGCCCGCACTTCCTCCAGCGGAACGTTCTTCAGGCGTGCCCACGCCAGCCGGTATACGGCCAGCTGCACCGACCGTGCCCGCAACTGGGCACCGGACGGACGCCGGCCGGTCTTCCAGTCCACGAGGTCCCAGGACCCGTCCGCGTCCCGGAATACAGCGTCGATCCGGCCACGCACAACCACCTCGCCCACCCGGGTTTCAACGGGGACCTCCACGAAGGCCGGCGAACGCTCGGCCCAGGGTGAGGCGCGGAACGTCGCCACCATGGAGTCGAGGTCGTAGGCGGCGTCGATATGGTCGTCCGAACCGGGAGCCTCACCCAGATCGAGCATTCCGGCAGCCCCAAAGTATTCCTCCACCCAGGCGTGGAATGCCGTTCCTTTGCGTGCCGACATTCCGGGTTCACGCGGAACCGGCCGGCGGAGCCTGGCGAGCACGTCCGACGGGTCGTTCCCCAGGTCCACCAGCATGGATGCGGAGATATGGCTTGGCAGGTGAACATCCTGACCGTAGGACCGTTTGGCGCGGCGCTCCAGCAGCAGCGCGGCTTCCCGTGCCCACCCGGCCGCTGGTCCAGCCAGGCCGGTGATGCCTGCCGGGCCGCCTTCAGCATCCAATGGTCCGGACTCATGCTGGTGGTTCCCGGCGGCCTCGAGTTCGGCCAGAACAAGGGCAGCAGCCCTGTCCATGGCCTCCCTGCGGCCCCCGGCCAGCCGGAGCCGCTCCCCTGTCCGGGGATCCACCGGGCCTTCAAGGGGATCGTAGGGCCAACGTGCCACTTCGGTTTCGCTGGACAAGGGGCTGCTTTCGGGCAGGGCGTCTTCCGCCAGGGACAGCGGATGGACCGAGGCCCGGACCGGCTGCCCATCGGACTTCACGAGGACATCCAGTTCGGCCAGGAACGGTGACATTTCCGCCCTGGCGGCGCGCGATCCCACCCATGCTGCACTGGAGACCCACAGGACGTGCTTCGCCCGGGTGTAGGCAACGTAAGCCAGGCGTCGCTCCTCCGATTCCCCGTGCGCCTGCACGGCCGCCTTGAAGTCCTTCTCCGCATCCAGCCAGCCCTTCTGGTCCGGCTGGTCCAGGTCCCACTGCGGCAGATCTGCACGGTCACCCCGCAGGGGCCACGGCAGGGCCGCACTCCCGCTGCTCCAGCGGGAGTCCTTGTCGCTGGGAAAAGCCCCGGCGTTCAACCCGGGCACAAAGACGACGTCCCACTCCAGGCCTTTGGACGCGTGGACGGTCAGAAGCTGGACAGCTTCCCTGTTAACATCGCCGGGCGGAGCTTCGAGCCCGTTCTCCTCCGCGGCTGCAGCTTCGAGCCAGGCAAGGAAGGCAAGGATGTCCACCCGCTGGGAGGTCCGAAGAAATCCTGCAGCGGCGTCCTGGAAGGCGTCCAGGTTGCGGCGCGCCTGGTGGATGCTGACCCCTGGGCGTGCCGCAACTTCGATATCCAGTAGCATGCCCCGTTCCACTTCCCCCAGGAGTGTGGTGAGGTCGTCCCCGAGGTAGCCGCGGAGCTGCCGCAGCTCGGCCGAAAGCTGCAGGAGGCGGCCGCGGGCCCCGGTGCTCAGGCACCTGCCGCTGGAGGAAGTCCATCCCTCGCGTGGCAGCCAGTCAAGGGCTTCCACGAGGCTGGCACCATCTGTCAGGTCACCCTCGAGAACGGGGGAATCCTCGTCGGGCGAATCGTCGTCGGACCGCTCCGCGGCCTGCCCGCGGCGGCGGGCCAGGTGGCTGGACCAGTCCCGCAGGGCCATCAGGTCTGCCGGTCCTATCCGCCACCTCGCTCCGGCGAGCAGCCGCATGAGCGCGTCCGACCGGCCCGGATCGGCCAGTACCCGGAGGGTGGCCACGAGGTCCACCACCTCGGGTGTGTCCAGGAGCCCGCCAAGGCCCACGATCTCGTAGGGGATGCTCCTGGCTTCAAGCTGGCGGCGGATAACTTCCATCTGCGCCCGCCGCCGGCACAGGACGGCGATCGCTGGCGGTACGGGCGTTCCATCGGGCTTCAGTTCGAAGTCTGTCACCCGGTATTTCAGGACATCTTCGGCAAGTGCCGCAGCTTCCTCCACGTCACTGCCGAAACGGCCAAGCACCACGGAGCCCTGGGCAGCATAGGGGCTGGGCTGCAACGGAGGCACATGCGCGGTCTGCGCTCCCTTGCCGCCTGCCGGTCCACGCTGCGCTTCGGCTTTGACCAGCGCTTCCGACGTCACGTTCGCCGCCGCCAGGATGGATCGTCCGTTCCGCCAGGCGGTGGTCAGGTAGGACGTGGGTGCAGGCGCCCAGCCTGCCTGCCCGTCCACAGATTCCTGGCGGACAGGAAATTCCCGGACGAAATGGAACAGCTGGCCGGCCGAGGCCCCGCGGAAACCGTAGATGGACTGGTTCGGGTCTCCGACGGCCGAGACGGCGTGCCCGCCGCCGAAGAGCCGCGAGAACAGGACGAGTTGGGCATGCGAGGTGTCCTGGAACTCATCGAGCAGGACAACTTTGTACCGTTGGCGTTCCATCTGGGCGGCCATCGGAACGTCCCGGGCCACCTTGGCTGCGAGCGCCACCAGGTCGCCGAAATCGAGGGCGCCGCGTGCCCGCTTTGCCTCGGCATACCTGCCCACCATGTCGGCAACGCTGGCGCGGGTGCGAAGCATGGCGGCCAGCTCTGCAACGGCCTGCGGAGCGTTCTTCTTTTTGTCGGCCAGGTAAGGAAGCGATTCGAAGTCTGAGAGCCGGGCCATGAGCCAGGCCTCAACGTCTTCCGGTTCCTGAAGGTGTTCGGCACATTCTCCGGCGAGTTGGATGACCGCCTTCACCAGGGTGGACTTGGCGGCACGGAAGTGGGCGTACTCGCCGTCGTAGGCTTCCACCACTTCGCTGGCCAGCTGCCACGCCTGCGCCCCGCCCAGCAGAACCACATCCCGTTCCACGCCCAACCGCAGCCCGTAGTCGGAAACGATCCCGCTGGCGAAGGAGTGGTAAGTGGACACTTTGGGTTCCAGGGCATCACTGCTGAGCAGGCCTTCCGGAAAGACCTGGTGCGCCGTATCGCCTGCAACCAGCCGCTGGAGGGCCACCAGTTTGGCGCGGATCCTCGATGCCAGTTCCCCCGCGGCCTTCCTGGTGAACGTCACGCCGAGGACTTCCTCCGGCCGCACCCAGCCGTTGGCCACGAGCCACACCACCCGGTCCGCCATGGTGGCCGTCTTGCCGGAGCCGGCACCGGCGATGACCAGCCGGGGCGTGAGCGGCGAGGAGATGATGGCGGATTGTTCGGCTGTGGGCATGTTCTTTTCACCCAGGAGCACCGACAACTCCTCGGGGCTGAACCGTGCCCCCGGTGGCTGGGGAGCTGCTGCGGCCGCCGCTGATGGCCCGGCATCCGGCTCAGCACCCTGCCGGCCGGGCAGCACGTCGAGGTTATGGCTCATTCCGTCACTTGCCTTCCACGCACGCAGAGCGGGCATACCTCGGGCAGCTTGCAGCCATGGCCTCCGTGGCTCCCCTTTGCCGGATCATGCCGGGCTTCGAATACCTTGCCGCCCATCACTTTCGCTGCATCCTTTACCATGTCGAGGGCCCAATTCTCCTGCGGGTCGAGTGCATCCTGCTGCTGGACCGCAGGGTTCTTGGCGCTTGTTCCGAGCTGGGCTAGAACAGCCCCGCCGGGCAGGGTACCGCCCTCCCTGCCTGTTGCCTCGGCAAATCCTCCCGCGAGGACTGCTGCCTGGTAGGCACCGAGCTGGGGGTGCCGGGACAGTTCAGCCTTTCCGGGCTGCCGCTTTCCCGTCTTGAGGTCCACGATGACCAACCTGCCTTCGCCGTCGATCTCCAGCCTGTCCACCTGGCCGCGAAGTATGGCCTGACGTGGGGCCAGACCGTCCACTGCCACCTCGCCAAGGGGCACCTCAAAATCCTGCTCCACGCCCACGAGGCTGCGGCCCTCGCTCCTCATCACCATGATGTACTGGGCGAGCTTACGCACCATTGACTCCGCCCGTTGGAAATCAAGCCGGCCCTCCCAGTTGTCCTTCATGCCCAGGGTGGGCCAACGGCGGACCAGCTCCGCGAGGTACTCCCCGCCCGAGGCGTCCGGCAGTTCCTGCGCAATGGCGTGCACCAATGTTCCCAGGCTGCGGGCAAAGTCTGTGGCCGCCTCGCCCCCGGCCGCCTGCACGAACCAGTCAAGCGGCGACTTCTGGACCGTTTCTACCTTCGACGGCGACACGGACACGGTACCGCCGGGCGGAACCACGGCTGCCTCGGACGTCAGCGGCGCGAGTCCCCACCAGGTGGAGGGATGGGCACCGGGGACAGGCGGCACGGCCGCCGCCAGCCGGGCCAGCACCCTTGCCGCCTCCCGGGCCTCCGCTGCATGGTTCCCGTCCAGCTGGGCATGCTGCCGCAGTTCGGCAACGAGGGCCCGCAGGGTCATGGGGCGCTCCACCGCGGTGAAGCCCCTCCGCTCCTGGCCACGCTCCAGCGGCGCGACGTAATCGAGGAATGACGACGGCTGGTCGTCCTCCGAGGCGACCGCCGTGCATATGAGCAGCTCCCGGGAGCGTGAAACAGCTGTGGAAAAGCTACGCAGTTCGTCGTAACGGATTTCGCGCAACCGGCTCAGCGGGTCCCGTTGCAACGCATAGGCGGGGCCGTGTTCAACGGCGTCCGCGTAGAGAGTGCTGCCCAGGAGTTCCCCCCGGAGCCGGGTATTGGGCCACACGCCCTCCTGCAGGCCGGCGACAATCACGACCGGCCATTCCCGTCCTGCTGCGCTGGCGGGCGTCATCAGCTCCACGGCATCATCCACCTGTGCCCTGGCTGCAAGGGTGTCCATGGGGAGTTCCTGGTTGAGGAGGTACTCCAGGAACTGTTCGGGCCCGGCTCCGGGCATCTGGTCCACGTACCGTTCGGCCGTATGGAACAACGCCATCATCGCATCCAGGTCCCGGTCGGCCCGGGCGCCGTGGGGGCCGCCTGCCAGTGCAGTTTCCGTCCAGGATGCTGCCAGCCCGGTGGAGCTCCACAACGCCCAAAGCACCGATTCGGCGTTGGCGCCCGGCTGGAAGGCAGCTTCGCGGCCGGCCTGGATCATCCTGGCGGCACGCCTGGCCGCCCTGCCTTCGATACCCAGGGCGGACAGCGCTCCGGGCTCCAGCAGGGCCTCGACCAGGAGTGCATCGCTGGTCCGTCCGCCGCCACCCAGCAGTTCCTCACGGCGAAGCGACTGCCGGAGCCGCCGCAGTTCGATGGAACTGGCTCCGCCAATCCGGGACGTCAGGAGGGACACCGCGGCTTCCGGGGTCAGCAATGTGGGGTCCAGTGCAATGGCAAAGGCATCCAGCAGGGGGCGTACCGCTACTTCGTCCCGCACGGCCGACTCGGCAACCGGCACCCGGACAGGGATCCCCTGCCCCGAGAGGTAACGCTGCAGCTCGCTGACCTGTCCGCCGTTGCGCACAATGACAGCGATCTCCGTGAGGTCCCGGCCATGGTTGATGTGCTGGTCCAGGATCCGCTGGGCGACATACCGGAGCTCGTGCACTGCTGACGGGACCAGGTGCGCCTCGACGGTCCCTTCCTGCAGGTTCCCCTCCGGCCGGTCCTTCTGCGGATGCTCCAGCCGCCTGGCCAGCTGCCCACCCGCGCGCTGCGAGATCCGGCCGGCTACGCCGAGCCAGGCGTCCGCGAGCGCCGGAACCAGGCGGTGGGAATGGGACAGCGGACGCTCCACGAGGGGCGCTCCCGGCGACAGCAGCCGCGGCAGCTCCGCCACGAGGTCGGGCCGGGCCCCCCGGAAGCCCTGGACCACGGTATCGGGCGAGTACGCCACATAGCAGTCCTTGCCTGCCGCGATGTCCGCCAGGAGCTCGAATACTGCGGGGTTCGCTTCCTGGATGTCGTCCACCACCACCAGTTGCAGCCTGTCCCGTTCGGCGGCGAGGAATTCCGGCGCGTCCTGGAAGATGTGGCGTGCCGCTGTGATGATTCCGGCGGGGTCGAAGGCCTCCGGCATCCTGAGGTCCAGGACATCCCGGTACTCGTTGTAGAGGCCAGCCGCGGCGGTCCAGTCGGGCCTGCCGCACTCACGGCCAAGCACTTCAAGATCCTCCGCAGTACGGCCGGACTCGATGATCCGGTCGAAGAGCTGCCGGACCTCCTGGCGGAACCCGCGGGTT
Source organism: Arthrobacter sp. Y3221087 (assembly GCF_059089905.1). Taxonomy (NCBI): domain Bacteria; kingdom Bacillati; phylum Actinomycetota; class Actinomycetes; order Micrococcales; family Micrococcaceae; genus Arthrobacter; species Arthrobacter sp. Y3221087. Next base: position 1,192,244 of record NZ_JBNHFE010000001.1, on the reverse strand, counting down.
TCGAGCGCGCCGTTGAGGTCCTCAGGCCACGGCAGTTCCAGGCCCGGAAGGCGGTGCCCGTCAAGGAGTTCCTTGATGATGAGGTCCTGTTCGGGGCCGGACAGGAGGCGCGGCGCCCGGGCCAGCGGGATGACGCCCTCAGCCTTGGCGCGCCTGATCAGGTCAAAGGCGTAGGAAGCCCACGTGCGTGCGGGGGTGGTGCTGAGGCTTCGGTCCAGCCGGGCGGTAAAGCGGTCCCGCAGGAAATCAGCGGCCAGACGGCTCGGGGCAAGGATCAGCATGCGCTCGGGATCGATACCGTCCCGCAGGGCGCGCTCCACGGCAGCCTCGATGAGCACAGTGGTCTTACCGGTCCCGGGGGCCCCGGGGACCAGCACGGGCCCGGCTCCAAAGGGAACATCGACGGCGGCCTGCTGGTCAGGAATGAGTGACGGCGCGGCTGCATGGATCTGGCGCGGCGCGAGCAGCCGCAAGGAACCTGGCCTTCCTGCGGTAGCGTCTGGGCTGCTTCCTGCTTTGCCAGCACCGGGCCCGAAAGCGGACTCCTGCCCCGGCTGGGGGTCGGGCCGGTATTCGTCACGTGGTCCCGTGAAGGGAAGAGTTACTGTCACACCGACATTCCATCATCAGCCACCGACAATCCCTGGAGCCGACGCTCCAGCGCCGCGGCGATGCCGTCCACCCTGTCCAGATCCCCGTCGGTCGGCTGCCAGCGAGCGGCGGACAGATCGACGCGCCACCGGCCCTCCCCGGTCCGGAGGAAGGACCCGAAGCCGCCTCGGAGCGGTGTTCCCTCATCCAGGTAGCGGCGGAGGGCCGCGGCTTCATGCCCCTCGGGAGCATGTCCGCTCGCCTTCAGCACACGCCACCAGGAAACGCCACTGCCGTAATGGCTCAGCACCGCCCCCACCTGCCGCGGGCCCCCGGCCCCGAGCAGTTCGGAAACGTCGCCGTAGGACACAACGGACCCGGCTGGTACCAGCCCAACAACGGCCAGCACCGCCTCCACATACTCGATCCGCACTCATCCAATCTATCGGCAGTGGCGCTCCCCGGAATTGTCCGGGGTCCCCCTTAGCGTTGAAGCATGAGCACCTGGAACACCCTTCCCCGAGCAGCCTTCGATCTCGAAACCACCGGGCGGAACTCCCGTGCGGCCCGGATTGTCACAGCGTCGGTGACCGTCGTGGACCACCACGGCGAGGTCATCAAGGAACATGAGTGGCTGGCGGATCCGGGGGTGGAAATTCCCGTTGAAGCCAGCGATGTGCACGGAATCACCACGGAGCAGGCCCGGCGTGACGGGCGCCCCGCCCATGAAGTCACCAGGGAACTTGCAGGGGTCCTGCAAGAGTTGTTCGACGCCGGTGTTCCCGTCATTGCCTTCAACGCAAGCTACGACTTCACCGTGCTGGCGGCCGAGTCGGCCCGGTACGGGGTCCCACAGCTGACGCGGTTCCCGGTACTTGATCCCTACATTATGAATAAGCAGGTGGACCGCTACCGAAAGGGCAAGCGCACCCTCACGGCCCTGTGTGAGGAGTACGGCGTGGTCCTGGACAACGCCCACACGTCTGCCGCTGACGCCCTGGCCACTCTGAAGGTGCTGGATGCAATGGCCGGCAAGTTCCCCAAACTGATGATGCCGGCCAGCCAGCTCCACCAGCTCCAAGTCGATTGGGCTGTCAGCCAGGCTGCGGACTTCCAGGGCTACCTCCGCAAGACCAAGCCCACCGCCGTGGTCGAAGGTGATTGGCCGGTCCTGCCTCCACAGGATGCCAGCGTCGGCGGATTTTAGGCTTCAACAGGGCCTGCCCTGCCGTAATGCGAGACAAGTCACAGTGCAACGACTGCGCATTTCACCCTTGAAGGGGCCCCGCAAATTCGCCGAATCACTAAGCGGCCTCCCTGTTGCGCGTGCGGGAAGGGGAAGTCCCCGAATTAAATGCGGCTTCAGGCTGCCCTGCTAGTCCTTCGATTTCCTTAGCAGCGCATTTTCGATGAAGTGAGACAATAAAGTTTTGCGGTCACCCCTGCCCTGGCCATGCTTGACCAGCACAGGGCAGGTGCCAGGCGCCATCAGCGCAGCCTTGCGGCCCGGTTGACTTATGACTCAATGAAAGTGACAACCTGATGAAAATCAAAGCGATGAAGTGGCTGACTACCGCCCCCGTTGCTCTGGCCCTGGCGGTTTCCCTGGCCGCCTGCGGTTCAGGGTCCCCGGAGCCCGCCGGCACCCCCACCGATGCCCTCGCCGGCAGCGACCAGCAGACACTGGACAAGTACACCACTGCGGATGTCACCCCGATCGACCAGATCGACAAGACCAAGCTCGGCCTCAACACCGAAGGCAAGCTCGAAGTGGGCACCCTCTCGGACGCGCCGCCGAACATCTTCATCGACCCCTCCGGCAAGTTCACCGGCTACGACAACGAGCTCCTGCGCGCCATCGCCGCCAAGCTCGGCCTCGAGGTGGAATTTGTTGCCACGGACTTCTCGGCGCTCCTTTCCCAGGTGCAGACCAAGCAGTTCGACGTCGGGTCCTCCTCCATCTCCACCACCGAAGCCCGCCGCCAGAATGTCGGCTTCACCAACGGCTACGACTTCGGCTACATGGCCGTCGTCGCCAAGACCGACGGCGACGTCAAGAGCTTCGATGACCTCACCTCCGATCTGCGCGTCGGCGTCGTCCAGGGCACCGTCCAGGACGACTACGTCACCAACACCCTGAAGATGGAACCGATCCGCTTCCCGGATTACGCCACCGTCTACGCCAACGTCCGCAACGGACAGGTGGATGCCTGGGTGGCTCCGTCGCAGCAGGCTGAAGGCCAGGTCAAGGAAGGCGACGGCACCGCCATCGTCGAATCGAAGATCAACACCGAGAACTTCACCGCCTACGCGGTGGCCAAGGACAACCAGCCGTTGATCGACGCGCTGAACTCGGGCCTGGACGCCGTAATCGAGGACGGGACCTGGTCCAAGCTGACCAAGGAGTGGTACCCGGACCGCGAAATGCCGACTGACTGGAAGCCGGGCAGCAAGGCCGCCACGGTTCCCCAGAGCTGATTGAGCCGGGACCTTTATGGATCTCCTGGACCAGCTTGCCGACACATTCTTCAACTGGGAGGAAATGGCCAAAGTCATTCCCGCCCTGTTCATGGTGGGCCTGCCCAACACCCTGATGCTGGCCATTGCCTCAGGCATCTTTGGATCCCTGCTGGGGCTGCTGCTGGCCATGATGGGCATTTCCCGTAACGCGGGGGCCCGGTGGGCGGCACGCATTTACACCGACATCTTCCGCGGCCTGCCGGCCATCCTGGTGATCCTGGTGATCGGCATCGGCCTCAGTCCGATCGCCAGGGAAATCACGGGTTCGCGGAACCCGTATCCCCTGGGGATCCTGGCCCTGACCCTGATCGCCGCCGCCTACATCGGCGAGATCTTCCGGTCTGGTATCCAGAGCGTTGAGAAGGGCCAGCTGGAGGCCTCGCGCGCACTCGGGTTCAGCTACGGCAGCTCCATGCGCCTGGTAGTGGTGCCCCAGGGCATCCGGCGGGTCCTTCCCGCCCTGGTGAACCAGTTCATCTCGCTGCTGAAGGACTCCTCGCTGGTGTTCATGCTGGGCCTGGCAGCCTCCGACCGGGAGATCTTCCGGATCGGCAACGATGCCATGGCCAACACCGGCAACCTGTCACCGCTGGTCGCCGCCGGTGTCCTGTACCTGATCCTGACCGTCCCGCTCACCCACTTCGTGAACTTCATCGACCACCGGCTGCGTACCGGCAAGCCGGAGAAGAAGGAGCCGGACGAGCTGGCAGCACCTATCGGCAAGGGGGCACACGCATGACTGAATTCGCTTCCGGAACCCTGACCGGCAAGAACCTGCACCTCTCGTTTGGCCACAACCGCGTTCTGCGCGGGATCGACCTGCATGTGGAAAAGGGCACCACGGCCTCGGTCATCGGCCCGTCCGGGTCCGGCAAGTCCACGCTGCTGCGCGTCATGAACCGCTTGATCGAGCCCGACCAGGGTGACATCCTGCTGGATGGGCGATCCGTCCTCAAGGACAACCCGGACGAACTCCGGCAGCGGATCGGCATGGTGTTCCAGCAGTTCAACCTGTTCCCGCACAAGACCGTGGTGGACAACGTGTCGCTGGCCCTCCGTAAGCTCCGGAAGCTGCCCAAGGACCAGGCCCGTGCCGAAGCCCTGGAGCAGCTGGACCTGGTGGGCCTGAAGCACAAGGCCGATTCCCGTCCAGCCAACCTGTCCGGCGGCCAGCAGCAGCGCGTGGCGATTGCCCGGGCTCTGGCCATGAAGCCGGAGGTCATGTTCTTCGATGAGGCCACGTCGGCCCTTGACCCCGAACTGGTCAAGGGTGTCCTCGCCCTCATGGCGGACCTGGCGAAGGGCGGCATGACCATGGTGGTGGTGACCCACGAAATGGGCTTCTCCCGCAACGTCTCGGATAACGTCACGTTCATGGACGCGGGTGTCGTGGTGGAATCCGGTCCGCCGGAGCAGATTTTCACCGCACCGCGCACCGACCGGCTTAAGGGCTTCCTTTCGGACGTCCTCTAGCCGAAGACAAGAAATCCCCGCGTCCCGGGCCTTTCCCCCACACATGGTGGGTGGATTGGTCCGGGACGCGGGGATTTGCCGTTAAGCCGGCGACGGCGGAACCCGCCCGGCGGCCGGAATTACGGCCGGGCTGCAGCGGCTGCCGCTGCCGCGGCGGGCAGGGCGTCGAAAATCCGGTTCATGGCGGCGTCGTCGTGGGCTGCGGAGAGGAACCAGGCCTCGAACACCGACGGCGGCAGGTAGACGCCGGACTCCAGCATGGAGTGGAAGAACGGCGCGTACCGGAAAGCCTCCTGGGCTTGGGCGTCGGCGTAGTTGTGGACGCCCAGCCTGGAAGTTCCGAAGGCCACCGAGAACAGGTTTCCGGCGAACTGGATGGAGTGGTCCACCCCGGCGGCATCCAAGGCGCTGGAAAGAGCCGAGGACAGTTCCAGCGAGCGGGTGTCGATGTAGGAGTAGACGTCGCGGGTGGCGTTGGTCAGTGTGGCAACGCCGGCGGCCATGGCCACCGGGTTTCCGGACAGCGTTCCAGCCTGGTACACAGGCCCGGTGGGAGCCAGGTGGTCCATGACGTCGGCGCGTCCGCCAAGTGCCGCCGTCGGCATGCCGCCGCCAATGACCTTGCCGAATGTGAGCAGATCCGGGGTCCAGGGATCGGCGGCGTCGGGCGCTCCGCCGGTCAGTCCCCAGTAGCCGGAGTAGCCGGTGCGGAAGCCCGTGAGCACCTCGTCCACGATGAGCAGGGCCCCGTGTTCCCGGGTGATCCTGGACAGCCCCAGGTTGAAGCCCTCTTCCGGGGTCACCACGCCCATGTTGGCCGGGGCGGCCTCGGTAATCACGGCTGCGATGTTGGGGCCGTGCGCAGCGAATGCTTCCTTGACGGCGGTGAGGTCGTTGTACGGCAGGACCAGGGTTTCCGCGGCAGTCGCCTCGGTGACGCCTGCGGAACCTGGCAGGGCGAGGGTTGCGACGCCGGACCCGGCGGATGCCAGCAGCCCGTCAAGGTGGCCGTGGTAGCAACCCGCGAACTTGATGATCAGGTTGCGCCCCGTGAAGCCGCGGGCCAACCGGACGGCGGTCATTGTGGCTTCGGTGCCGGTGGACACCATCCGGAGGCGTTCGACGGCGGGCACGCGTTCCTTGACGATTTCGGCCAGGTTGGCCTCGTCCGGAGTGGAGGCACCGAAGGACAGTCCCCGGTCAACCGCGGCATGGACCGCGTCCAGCACCGCCGGGTGTGCGTGGCCCAGCAGCGCAGGGCCCCAGGAGCAGACCAGGTCAACGTATTCCTTGCCGTCCGCGTCCGTCAGGTAGGCGCCCTTGGCGGCCACCATGAAGCGGGGCGTTCCGCCCACGGAGCCGAAGGCGCGGACGGGCGAGTTGACGCCGCCCGGCATCAGCTGGCGGGCGCGGTCGAATAATGCCTCGTTGCGAGGATTGCTGGAAGTCATGGTTCCTATTCTCTCAGTTAGCCGGCATGTCAGCTGCCGAGCAGTTCCGCCACCTTGGGCGCCACCGCCGTTCCCGTCAGCTCAATCGAGCGCATCATTGCCGAATGCGGCAGGGGCCCGCTGCTGTACTTCAGGTCGAAGCGGTCCACCCCCAGGTTCTGCTTAAGCAGGGCAATCTTCCGGGCCACCGTCTCCGGGGAGCCGACGTACAGGGCGCCCTCCGGTGCGCACATGGCGTCGAACTCGGGACGGCCGGCAGGGCCCCAGCCGCGTTCGGCGCCCAGCCGGTTCCGCAACGTGAGCCAGTGCGGATAGTACTCCTCGCGCGCCTGCTCGTCCGTGGGGGCGACGTGCCCCGGCGAATGCGTGGCCATCTGCTGCATCGGGTGCCCGTATTTAGCCATGGCCTCGCGGTACAGGTCTGCCAGCGGACGGAAAGCACGCGGCTGGCCGCCGATGATGGCGAAGATGATCGGGTAGCCGTAGTGGGCGCACCGGAGCACCGATTCAGGGGTGCCACCGACGCCGATCCAAGTGGGCAGCAGGTGGTGTTCCAGGGGTGGGTAGACGCTGAGCCCGGCCAGGGCCGGCCGGGTCCGCCCTTCCCAGTGGACCGGCTGCTGCAAACGCACCTTGCTGAACAGTTCCAGCTTCTCCTCGAAGAGGACCTCGTAATCTGCGAGGTCGAACCCGAAGAGGGGAAACGATTCCACGAACGAGCCGCGGCCCAGCATGACCTCGGCGCGGCCGTTGGAGATGGCGTCCACCGTTGAGAAGCGCTGGAAGACGCGAATGGGATCGTCCGAGCTGAGGACGGTGACGGCCGAACCCAGGCGGATCCTGGTGGTGCGGGCCGCCGCAGCAGCCAGGAAGACTTCCGGCGCGGATACCGCGTAGTCCTTCCGGTGGTGTTCCCCCACACCGAAGGCGTGAAGTCCGACGGCGTCCGCAAGTTCGGCCTGTTCCAGCAGCTGCCGCAGGACTTCGGCATGCGCCTGCGGGGTGCCGTCCTTTTTCACCCCGACGTCACCGAACGTGTTGAGGCCCAGCAGGATGCGGTCCTCCCCTACAGGTTCGGTGGGTCCCGCGGGCAGCCCGGTCATCAGGATTCCTTCAGCCAGCCGGCCAGCTCCGCGGCCCAGTAGGTCAGCACCATGCCCGCGCCGGCCCGGCGGATGCCCAGCACGGATTCGGTGATGGCAGCCCGCCTGTCGATCCAGCCGTTGGCGGCGGCTGCCTCGATCATGGCGTACTCGCCGGAGATCTGGTAGGCCGCCACCGGCACCGGGCTCATGGCGGCGACGTCGGCCACGATGTCCAAGTAGCTCATGGCCGGTTTGACCATCACGATGTCGGCGCCCTCGGCCAGGTCCAGTTCCACTTCGCGCAGCGCCTCGGTGCGGTTTCCTGCATCCATCTGGTAGGTCCGCCGGTCGCCCTTGAGCTGGGAGTCGACCGCTTCGCGGAACGGCCCGTAGAAGGCGGAGGCGTACTTGGCCGAGTAGGCGATGACCGACGTGCTGGTGTGGCCGGCTCCATCCAAGGCGGTCCGGATGGCGGCGATCTGTCCGTCCATCATGCCGGAGGGTCCCAGCATGTGGGCACCGGCGTCCGCCTGTGCCACGGCCATGCGCGCGTAGATTTCCACGGTGCGGTCGTTGTCGACGTAGCCGTCGTCGTCGAGCACCCCGCAGTGGCCGTGGTCGGTGAACTCGTCCAGGCACACGTCGCTCATGATCACCAGGCTGTCCCCCACCTCGGCGCGAACGTCGCGGATGGCCTTGTTCAGCACTCCGTCGGGGTCGAGCGAGGCCGAGCCCTCGGCGTCGCGGTTTTCCGGGATGCCGAACAGCATGATGCCGCCCAGCCCCAGCTCGGCGGCCTCGGTGGCCGCGCGCTTCAGGGTGTCCGTGGTGTGCTGCACCACACCCGGCATTGAAGTGATGGGGTTCGGTTCGGCGAGCCCTTCCCGGATGAAGGCGGGAAGGATGAGCTCGGCCGGCGCCAAGCGGGTTTCGGCGGTCAGCCGGCGCATGGCGGGCGTGGTCCGAAGGCGGCGGGGGCGTTGGCTGGGGAATGTCATGGTCCTGTCCTTCACGTTGTTCCGGGTGGATTCGAGTTCGGTGCCACGCCGGAACCGGCGGTTCCCAGGGCGGCCGCGACGGCAGCTACGAGTCCCTCCGGCGTCGGCTCAGCCGCCACCGCAGCCACCTGCAGGCCAAGCGCGGCGGCCTGTTCCGCCGTCGAACGCCCGATGACCACAAGCCGGCAGCCGCGCAACGGCGCCAGGTCTGCGATCCGGCGCACGGCGCTGGGTGAGGCTGCGAGCACGGCGTCGATACTTCCGTCCGCGATCCCCGCCCGGGCAGCTGCCGGCGAAAGCAGGGAGTACGACGGCGGCACGCGGCCCCCGTCCCCGTCCTCCATCGGAACGGCGAGCCTTCGCTCGGCTGCCGCGGGGTAGTCGACCGTCCGGTAGGCGGCCACGACCGTGACTTTGCTGCCTGCGGCGTTGAGCCCCTCAGCAAGCGCGGGCGCCGCGATGTCGGCCTGCGGCAGCAGGACCCTCCCGTCGCCGGGCCAGACCTCGAGCAGTCCGGCGGCGGACTGCTCGCTGCGCGGGGTCAGGTCCACCGCCAGGCCGTTGGACTCCAGCAGCCTCCGCGTGGCTGGTCCCACGGCGGCGATCCGGGTACCGGTGGGGACCCACTGGCGCAGGGAAAGGCCGCGGTCCCGGGCTTTGCCGAGGAGCACATGGACAGTGGTTGCGCTGGTGAGCACCAGCCAATCGAACGCGCCGGCTCCCAATGCGTCACAGGCTACGTCCAGGGAATGCTGGTCCGGTGCCCGTTCGAAGTCGATGAGCGGCAGGAGCATGGCGGTGGCCCCGGCTTTTTGCAGCGCAGACACGAGTTCCAGTGACCGCTCCGGGCTCCGGGTGATCAGGACCCGGGCGCCGGCCAGCGGCTTGCCCGCCCCTGATGTTCCTGCAGGCACTCCCCTGGGCAAGGTCAGGATGCCTGGAGGTCTGCGATGTCGGCGGCACCGGCAGCAAGGAGGACCTCGGCCAGTTCGATGCCCAGAAGGGTGGCGCCCACCTCGGTCAGCCCGTCGGTTGCCCGCTTGTCGCGGACGGACGCGGTGCCGTCCACGGCGCAGACGACGCCTTCAAGGTGCAGCATGCTGCCCTTGCGGTAGGCGTACGCGCCCACCGGAGCCGCGCAGCCGGCTTCCAGCCGGGCCAGCATGGCCCGCTCCGCCGTGACGGCGAGCCGGGTGTCCGGGTCGTCCAGCGCGGCGAGGGCCTGGGCCAGCACGGCCTGGGACCCTTCGGTTGAGCCGGGCTTCCGCGGGGCGTCGGCAGTGCGGCACTCGATGGCCAGGGACCCCTGCCCGGCGGCCGGGAGCATGACGTCGGTCTCCAGGAATTCGCTGACGGCATCCAGCCTGTTGATGCGCTCCAGGCCTGCGGCAGCAAGCACCACGGCGTCGAGGTCGCAGGACTTGCCGGGCACCACCTGGTCCGTGGTGTTGCCCGGAAGCCCGGGAACCCGGCCCAGGCGGGTGTCCACGTTGCCGCGGATATCCAGGATCTCCAGGTCCGGTCGGGCCGCGCGGAGCTGTGCTGCCCGGCGGGGCGAACCGGTTCCCACCGTGGCGCCGGCGGGCAGATCGGCCAGTTTCAGCCCGTCCCGGGCGCAGAGGACGTCGCGGACGTCAACGCGGCGCGGGGTGGCCGCCAGGCTGAGCCCCACCGCTGCCCCCGTAGGAAGGTCCTTCAGGGAGTGGACGGCCACGTCGCATTCGTTCCGGAGCAGCGCGTCCCGCAGCGCTGCGACGAAGACCCCGGTGCCGCCCATCTGCGACAGCGAGCCGGTGAGGACGTCGCCGTCGCTCCTGATGTGGACGAGCTCCACGGGAAAACCTCCGACGGCGGCCAGCTGGTCCGCGGTCTGCTGCGTCTGCGTCAGGGCCAGTTTGCTGGCGCGGGTTCCGATCCGGACAGTCACTGCTGTGCTGCTCCTTGCGATGCTTCCGGCTGCGCCGGCACGGCGGGGTAAGGGTCGTGGCCTGTCCCCACTGTGGTGTCGGCACCGGCGATGGTGGGTTTTTCGCCGCGGAAGTTCGCGCAGCAGCCCGGACGGCAGACGTCGTACCAGGGGCCGAGGTCCGTTACCGCCGGACGGTCGCTGATGTGGTTGGCCTCGGTGCGTTCGCAGATGAGGTCCACCATGCCGTTGACGAACTTGCGGTGGGTGCCCGGGGTGGGAACGCGGGTGGCGGCCAGGCCCAGATTGGCGCAGGTCTCCAGCGCTTCGGTGTCCAGGTCCCAAACAACCTCCATGTGGTCGCTGACGAAACCGAGCGGCACGATGACGATGCCCTTGGTCCCCTTGCCGGCGAGTTCCTCGATGGCGTCGTTGATGTCGGGTTCAAGCCACGGCACGTGCGGGGCGCCCGAGCGTGACTGGTAGACCAGCGACCACGGAGCCGTGAGGCCGGATTCCTCCTCCACCCGCTGCATCACGGCCGCGGCGGTGGCGAGGTGCTGTGCCACGTAAGCTGAGCCTTCCTCGAATTCGCGGGGCTCGCCGTCGGATTTACCGGCAGCTTCGGCATCCCGGGTGGGGATTGAGTGGGTGGCGAAGAGGATCCGGACGGGAGCATCCGGGGTTCCGGCTTCAGCCAGCTTGGCACGGACCTCGGCGAGGCCGGCGGCGGTGCCTTCCACGAAAGGCTCCACGAATCCGGGGTGGTCGAAGTACTGGCGGACCTTGTCCACTTCCAGCCGGCCGTCCAGTCCGGTCTCCGTCAGCGCCATGCCGATGTCCTCACGGTACTGGCGGCAGCTGGAGTAGCAGGAGTAGGCACTCGTGGTGATCATCAGCAGGCGGCGGTGGCCGGCGTCGTACGCGTCCTGCAGTGTCTCCGGAATGTACGGGGCCCAGTTGCGGTTGCCCCACAGCACGGGGAGGCTGATGCCGCGGGCGGCCAGCTCGGCCTCGAGTGCTGCCTTGAGCTCACGGTTCTGCTGGTTGATGGGGCTGATGCCGCCGTTTGCGCGGTAGTGGTGCGAGACCTCCTCCAGCCGCTCGTCCGGGATCCCGCGGCCGCGGGTGACGTTGCGGAGGAAGGGAATCACATCCTCCTGGCCCTCGGGACCGCCGAAGGAGGCGAGGAGTACGGCGTCGTAGTTCTTGGGGGCCATCCGGCCCGCCTCCGTCACCGGATTGACGGCGGTGCCACCCTGGGCATCGAGGGGGCTCATGCCAGCACCTCGGCTACCTCGTCGGCGGAGATCCGGCGGCCGGTGTAGAACGGGACTTCCTCGCGGACGTGGTTGCGCGCCTCGGTGGCGCGCAGGTGCCGCATGAGGTCCACCAGGTCAACGAGTTCGGGGGCCTCCAGGCCGAGGATCCATTCCCAGTCGCCGAGCGCGAAGGAGGACACGGTGTTGGAGATGACCTGCGGGAATTCGCGGCCGAGCAGCCCATGCTCGCGGAGCATTGCGCCGCGCTCCTCCTCGGGGAGGATGTACCACTCGTAGGAGCGGACGAACGGGTAGACGCACAGCCACTCCGCCGGGGTGACGCCGCGGGAGAAAGCAGGCGTGTGGTTCTTGGCGAACTCCGCCTCGCGGTGCACGCCCATCGCCGACCAGACGATCTCGGTTCCGGCGAAGAGCGAGCTGCGGCGGATATCGCGGATGGCCTGCTGGAGGGCCTCCGGCTTGGGGCCGTGGAGCCACACCATGACGTCGGCATCGGCGCGCATGGCGGAGACGTCGTAGCTGCCGCGGTGGGTCACGTGCCCCTCAGCCAGGCGCTGCAACAGGGCCTCGAAATCGGCGGCGGCATCGGCGCTGCGGACCACTGCCTCCGACCGTTTGAAGACAGTCCAGAGGGTAAAAAACTGCTCGGCTGATTCTTCGGTTTTAGTGACAGATTCGGCAGAAGTGTGGCTCATGGTTACAAGTTTGCCCTTTAGTACCCGCCAAGTCGAAACCAACAACTTCTACAACCCGTAGAAGTGACGAAGATCACACCGGGCCTCCGTTTCCCCTCTGTCCCAGTCGCTCCGGCGTTAGAGATTGCGCAGGCGGAAGAGCACCAGGCCAGCCGCACCTGCCACACCCACCAGTCCGGACCCGAGCCACACCATGGCACTGCGCGGCTCCGGCTGGGCCTTGAGCGTGGCACTGCTCCGCGCACCGGTGCCGGTGCTGTACGGCGTCCACGCCGAGTGCGCCTGGGGTGTGCTGTACAGTGGCGCGCCGCCAGCTTGGCTGCCGGGCGCCGCACCTGCCGCCGGGTTTGTGGCCGGGCCGGTGGAATGCGACTGCTGGGCCGCCGGAGCCTTTGCGGATTCACTGGACGCAGCGGCGACGGAACCAGCCGGCGTTTGGCTGGCATCTGCAGCGGTGGGGGTCCCTGCGGCCGTGGTGCCCGGAACGGCCGGGGCAGTGGGGACTGTCGTCGCTGCGGCCGCGGACGCCGCCGGTGACGAAGCCGGTCCGGTCTGCGATGCCGCGGCGCCATCTTTCGTTTGCGTTGGAGCGGCTGCAGGTGCGGTGCCGGTGGATGGAGCCGCAGGAGGGGTACTGCCCGTCGGAGCATAGGAAGGCGACGGTGTTGGGGTGGGGACCGCCGTCGCGGTCGGGGAAAGAGTAGCCGTTACCGCCGGAAGGAGTGCCGGGGGCAAAGACAGCACCATGGCGGAGGGCGATGCCGACGGACGCGGAACAGCGGTCTCCTGCGCGGACTTGTCCTTGCCTGACCCCTTGCCGCTCGAGTCCTTCCCGTCCTTGTCCTGGCCCGGCGCTGCCTGCAGGGCCTCACCGGCGCTGGCCCGCCCGGATGCCTCCGGCGGCTGGGGGCCTTTTTCCTGCGCCAGCGGAATTGTGGGGCTGCCGGGATCAGCCAGCCCTTCGTCTGCTTGGGACGCCGTGGCGCCTGTGGCTAGAACCAGTACCGCTCCGATCGCCGCTGCATAACTGCCGCGCCGGATTCCCCCATGGATACCGGTCCGGGACATTGAAAGCTCGGACCTGTTGTGAACCATAGTCATCGACCCTAACCATGGAGCAGAAAGAATTGAAAGCCGGTGAAACGGGGTTGGACCAACCGCCGGAAGCGCCGTTTGCACTCAACCCCGCGCTGACCAGCGAAGACGTTCAGCTTGCGAGATTCCGGATCTGTTGTTGCGTGTCGGACACCACGGCGGCGAGCCCGTTGCCGGCAACCCAGCCGCCCACCACGGCAAGGCCGCCCGCCGCGTTGCAGGCTTCACGGATGGCCGCCACCCTCGCGCGGTGGCCGACGGCGGCGAACGGCAGGGCCCCGCGCCAGCGGACCACGTCCCAGTCAAGGATGGTTTCCCTGCTGATGTCCACGCCCAGCAGGGCTGAGGCGTCGCACAGTGAGGCGGCCAGGAGTTCATCGTCCGTTTCGGGACCGGCCGGCTGCCCCCCAACGCCGTCCACGCGGCCATAGGACAGCCGCAGGACGTGCCGGCCGGGGCCCGCAGCTGCGGCGAGCCAGTCCCACTTGCCCGTGGCGTGCGTCAGCGCCTTCGCCGCAATCCCCGGGGTCTGCGGTGCCACCAGGACGCCTGTGCCGCGGGGGCGGCGGTCGAGGGCGGGATTGTCCAGCACCAGGGTCACGAGCTTGACGTCGGGCCCGTGTGCCGGTTTCTTGCCGGCGACGGCGGGCACCGGCCCGGCCAGGAGGTCGACGGCGGCTGGACCGTCCACCGCCACTACCAGCAGGTTCGCGTCGAAGGCCAAGCCGGTCGACTGTATGTGCCACCCGTCCCGAGTGCGGTTTATAGCGACGGCGGGTGTGCCGGATAGCAGGGCGACTCCCTGCCCGCGAACGGCTTCCATCAGGGCGGTGACCAGCGTGTACATGCCGCCTTCCAGGCCGGCGACGGCGGAGCCTGCTTTGGCGGGTTGCCTTTCAGCGGACGCAGCTGCCGGGGCCGCACTGCGCCGCTGGGCGGCAACGGCGGCTGCGAGGGAACCGTGCTGCCGGAGGCGGGCGCGCAGCCCGGGAGCCACCATGTCAACGTCCAGCAGCCCGGGATCGGCCGAGTGGACGCCTCCCACCACGGGGGCGACCAACCGCTCCAGGACGCGGGTGCCCATCCGGGCATGGACCAGCGCTGACACGCTGGTCACCTCCTGCCGGTTTCCCACCGAGGCCGGCAGGATCCGGTCCAGGGACGCCCGGAGGGAACCCAGCAGCCCAAGGGAACGCCGGACCTCCGGGTCCCAGGGGTTGGCGGGGATGCCCAGCACGCCCGTCTTAGGCAGTTCCCGCGGACCTTCCGGCAACTGGACCCACGCACCTCCCGGCCGGGGACCAACGATGTTGCCGCCAAGCCCAAGCTCGCTGGCCAGGCTTGCGACGGCGTCGGACCTTGTGGCGAAGGACTCGGCGCCGCTGTCCAGGGTGAGGCCGGCCACCACATGGCTGCCCACGCAGCCGCCCCACTCATTGCCGGCTTCAAGGACGGTGACCCGGTATCCCGCGAGAGCCAGTTCCCGCGCGGAGAGCAGCCCGGAGATGCCGCCGCCCACCACCAGCGCGGTCTGTGCCGTGGCCGGCGCGCTGCCCACGGACTACTCCGGGGAAATGGAGTGGATGAGCTTTACCACCCGGGTCAGGACATCGGGGTCCGTCTCGGGCGGCACGCCGTGGCCCAGGTTCACAACGTGTCCGGGTGCCGACGAGCCTGCCGCAATGACCTCGCGGACGTGGGCTTCAAGGATTTCCCATGGGGCCGGAAGCAGGGCGGGATCAATGTTTCCCTGCAGCGGTACGGTGCCGCCCAGGCGGCGGTTGGCTTCGTCAAGGGGCAGCCGGTAGTCCACGCCCACCACGTCGACACCCACATCCTTCATGGCCACCAGGAGCTCCGAAGTGCCGGTGCCGAAATGGACCAGCGGGGCGCCGAGGTGCCGCACGTGGTCCAGCGCACGGGCTGAGGCAGGCGCGACGTACCGGGTGTAGTCGGCCAGGCCCAGGGATCCGGCCCAGGAGTCGAACAGCTGGCCCGCCGAGGCTCCTGCCTCAAGCTGTGCCTGGAGGAACATCCCGGAGGCGTCGGCAGCCCAGTTGGCCAGGGCGGACCAGGTCTCCGGGTCGGCGTGCATCATGGTGCGCGGCCCCAGGTGGTCGCGGGAGGGCTTGCCCTCCACCATGTAGGCAGCCAAAGTGAAAGGGGCACCGGCAAAACCGATCAGGGGGGTCTTGCCGAGCTCGGCCACCGTCAGCCGGACGGCTTCCCGGATGGGTTCCAGCGCCTCCCAGGTCAGCTGCGGCAGCGCTGCCACATCGGCTGCCGTGCGGACGGGCTTATCAAGGACAGGACCTACTCCCGGAACGATGTCCACGCCGACGCCGGCGAGCTTCAGCGGGATGACGATATCGGAGAAGAAAATGCCTGCGTCAACGTCGTGCCGGCGGACAGGCTGGAGTGTGATCTCGGACGCCAGCTCCGGACGCAGGCAGGAGTCCAGCATGGCAATGCCCTCACGGACCTTGAGGTACTCGGGCAGGGAGCGCCCCGCCTGCCGCATGAACCAGACGGGACGGCGGGAGGGTTTGCCGCCGCGGTAGGCAGTGATCAGCGGGGAGTCCGCGGTGCGGCCGTCCAGCAGCGGATGGTCAGCGGCAAGGGCGCCGGCAGCAGAGACGGCAGGGCTAGAAGTCATGCCATTGATTCTGCCGAAGATCAGCGCCAAAAGATAACGACAGCCTGTCATCCCGCAGGCCAAATTTCCCGTCGTGGCAGGAATCACAAGCCCGGGTACCCCCGGGACCGGGCAGGGAGTTGTTCTACCGAGGAACGAAAAAGCTATGATTGGTCTGCTGTGGTTCTTTTTTCATTGGTGGCTACACACGCCGACATCGATCTTGAGACCGTTGCTCAGTTGAGCAACGGTTCCTCCGGGATTGCCACGAACGCCCTCTCCGGATCGCCGGCCGTGACGGGTGCGGTTGTCCTTGCCACCTGCAACCGCTACGAGATTTATGGCGAGGCGCCCCATCCGGATGATGTAGAGGCTGCCCGGGCAGCGCTAGTCGCCCAGATCAGCGAAGCCAGTGGCCTGAGTGAACCGCTGGTATCCCGCTCCTTCAGCACCCGCACCGGCCCTGAAGTAACCCAGCACCTCTTCGCCGTCAGCGCCGGGCTGGACTCCGCCGTCGTCGGTGAACGGGAAATCGCAGGCCAGGTTCGCCGCGCACTCATCACCGCCCAGCATGAAGGCACCGCCAGTGCGGGTCTGGTCCGGCTGTTCCAGGCCGCCTCCAAAACCGCCAAGGACGTGGGCGCCCAGACGGCGCTCGGTTCGCGCGGACTGTCCATCGTGTCCGTGGCCCTGGACCTTGCAACAGATCTTTCCGAAAACCCGGACTGGTCCACCAAGAAGGTGGTGGTCTTCGGAACAGGAGCCTACGCCGGCGCCACCATGGCACTGCTCCGCGAACGCGGCTGCACGGACATCTCCGTGTTCTCCTCCTCCGGCCGGGCCGAAGGGTTCGTCGCCACGCGCGGCGGCACCGCCCTCGACGACGATTCCCTCAATCCC
Source organism: Arthrobacter sp. Y3221087 (assembly GCF_059089905.1). Classification (NCBI taxonomy): domain Bacteria; kingdom Bacillati; phylum Actinomycetota; class Actinomycetes; order Micrococcales; family Micrococcaceae; genus Arthrobacter; species Arthrobacter sp. Y3221087. Next base: position 1,175,612 of record NZ_JBNHFE010000001.1, on the reverse strand, counting down.
GCCGTTGCCGCGGCGGACGTCATGATCGGCTGCAGCGGTTCGGACGCCCGGGTGGAGGCCGATGAACTGGCCCAGGTCCGCGCCAACTCCCCGCAGCCGCTGATCGCCATCGACCTGGCCCTCACCCACGACTTCGACCCCGCCGTCGGCGATCTGGACGGCGTCGAACTCCTCACCCTGGAATCGGTCCGCCTCGCCGCGCCGCAGGAACAGGCCGAATCGCTGGCCCAGGCAAGCAGCATCGTCAAGGGTGCCGCCACGGCTTTTGAACAGGAACGCGAGGCCCGGTCCGTGGATTCCGCCATTGTTGCCCTCCGCCGCCACACCATGAACGTCCTGGACGCCGAAATGGAAAAAGTCCGGGCCCGGCACGGCTGCACCGCCGCTGCCGAGGAAGTGGAGTTCGCACTCCGCCGCATGGTCAAGCAGCTGCTGCACGTGCCTACGGTCCGCGCCCGGGAACTGGCGGCCAACGGCCAACAGGACGAGTACGTGGCGGCCCTGGAGGCCCTCTACGGCATCACCGTGGAGCAGCCCGCTGCCCGCCCGTCCGCCCAGGCAGATTGCCCAGTGGACCATCGGGGCCTCGAAAGCGCCTGAACCACACATGTTCTATCAGATATGGCTCCCAAAATTCTTTTTTGGGAGCCATATCTGATAGAGCAGCGGGTCAGTAAACGGGCTTGTGCGGTTCCACCTCGCGCACCCATGAGAGGATGCCGCCGTCGAGATGGCTGACGCGCTGGTAGCCCGCCTTCTGCGCTGCCGCCAGGACGTTGGCCGACCGTGTCCCTGCCTTGCAGAGAAACACGATGTCCCGGTCCTGCGGAATTTCCGCCCACGCGTCGCCGGCCAGGATCCGGCCCTGCGGGATCAGGACTGCGCCGTCGATCCGGACAATCTCGAATTCACCGGGCTCCCGGACGTCCACCAGCTCAAAATCCTTGAGCCCGGCTTTCCGGGACGCCAGCATGGTGGCCAGCTGCGTTGCGGTCACAGTGTGTTCGGTGTCCGACGGCGCCGCTGGGGTGATGCCGCAGAAGGCCTCATAGTCCGTCAGCTCCGTGATGGGTTCCGCCGCGGGATCCTTCGATACCCGGATTTCCCGCCAGCTGCCGCCCAGGGCGTCGAACAGCGCCACACGGCCCAGGAGGGAACGTCCGACGCCGGTGATCAGCTTGACTGCCTCCGTCACCATCAGCGACCCCACGGCCGCGCACAGCATGCCGAAGACTCCACCCTCGCCGCAGGAGGGAACAGAGCCCGCGGGCGGCGCTTCGGGGTAGAGATCGCGGTAGGTGGGTCCGTGCTTTTCCCAGAACACGCTGACCTGGCCGTCGAACCGGAAGATGGAGCCCCAGACGTAGGGCTTGCCCAGGATGGCTGCGGCATCGTTAACAAGGTAACGGGTGGCAAAGTTATCCGCCCCGTCAAGGATCAGGTCGTAGCCGGCGAACAGTTCCAGGGCGTTGGAGGCGTCCAGGCGGACATCGTGGAGGCGGACGTCCACCAGCGGGTTGAGCGCGGCGATGGCGTCCCTGGCCGATTCGATCTTGGGCCTGCCGACGTCGGCCACCCCATGGATGACCTGGCGTTGCAGGTTGCTGAGGTCAACGGCGTCGTCGTCAATGATCCCGATGGTTCCCACGCCGGCCGCCGCCAGGTAAAGCAGCGCAGGTGATCCCAGCCCGCCGGCACCGATCACCAGGACTTTCGCGTTCTTGAGCCGCCGCTGCCCAATGGTCCCGATCTCGGGAATGATGAGGTGCCGCGAATAGCGCTCCACCTCGGCAGGGGTCAGTTCACCAGCCGGTTCCACCAGGGGATCCAGGGAAACAGAGGAAACATTTGCGGTGAAAGTCGAAGCCATACTTCAATGTATGCCCCGGGATACCGCCGGGTCATATTACCCCGCAGTAAAGTGGAGCTAACCGCAATGGAAAGAAGGACAACCGTGGTCCCTGAAGCACGGGCTGACCGCCCGCCCGCCGCCGAACCGCAGGCGACCCCGCGTCCGGCAGGCCAGCGCTCCGCCCGGCTGCCGCGCGACGAGCGCCGCGCCCAACTCCTTTCCGCAGCGCAGGAAGTCTTCGTGGCCAACGGCTACCACGGAGCCGCCATGGACGAGATCGCCGAGACGGCCCACGTCAGCAAACCCGTCCTGTACCAGCACTTTCCTTCAAAGCGGGACCTGTACCTGGCACTGCTGGAAAGCCACTTGGCCTCCCTGACCGAGCTCATGCTGGGTGCCCTGAACTCCACCACGGACAACAAGGAACGCGTGCAGGCCGTGATGCGGGCCTACTTCCGCTTCATCGCCAATGACGACCAGGCCCACCGGCTGGTCTTCGAATCGGACCTGATCAACGATCCGGATGTCAGTTCCAGGCTGGAAACATTCAACCGGACCTTCGCGGACGCGATCGCACGCGTCATTGCCGAGGACACCAAGCTCCCCCATCTCGAAGCCGAACTCCTGGGCCGGGGGCTGGCAGGAATGGCCCAGGTCAGCGCCCGCTACTGGCTTGAAACGGACGGCAACCTGGACCTCGATGTGGCCAGCGACCTCATCTACCGTTTAGCTTGGCGCGGAATCTCTCGCTTCCCCAAAGAGTCCTAGACTACAAATAAGACATCATCCATGAACTTTGACTGGCTGGGAGGCCCCTGTGGAAATTAAGATCGGCGTTCAGAACGTTGGCCGCGAGATTGTGCTCGAATCGACCCAGGACGCCGAGACGGTGGCCAAGGTTGTGGGCGAAGCCATCAATGCCGGCAGCGAACTGCGGCTGACCGACGACAAGGGACGCCTGATCATTGTTCCCGGCAATGCCCTCGGCTATGTGGAAATCGGCGCCGAAGAGGTCCGCCGCGTAGGGTTCGGCCAGTTCTAGCCGGCACCGCGGACGTCCCTAGGAGATCCATGCTTTCCCTGACCATCGTTGTGCTGGCAGCGGTTGCCGCAGGCTTCATCGTCTGGGCGAATGACAGGCGGCACGCCAAGTATGGCGCCGGCCTGCCCGCAGGCGTTGCCGTCGTTGCCGGGGTCTTGACCTGGATCATCCTGATGATGGCAGGCTTTGGCTACCGGCCGGGCCTGACGTGGCTCCCGTGGGTCCTGCCCGTCGTCCTTGGAGTTGCCGCCGCCGTGGCCGCGGTCCTCTACCTGGGCCGCAGCCGCGCCCGTCAGGACACGCAGCGGCTCACTGCCATCCTTCGCCGCTAGGACCGGGAACTATCCTGCAAACACGCGTGGCCGCCGCCCTCCGGGGCGGCGGCCACGCTCGCTTAAGCGGCTTGGCGACTAGCTTCCGGGGTAGCGCGACGGTTCCGCCTTCGCCCCCACGGCGGCCGCCGCCTCGCTGGCTCCTGCCGCAGCGGTGAGGTCCCGTCCGGTCACCTGCCCTCCTGCGTCATGCGAGGTGTAGCGGATGAAGACGCGGTTGTAGCGCCAGTCCAGGTCCGGGTGGTGGTTCTGTTCCTCAGCAATGCGTCCGACGGCGGCAATCAGCTCGAGTGCGGCAGCCGCCGTCGGCGTCTTGAAGGCGGTCACCAGCCCGCCATCGTGGTATCGCCAGTCGGGCAGCCCTGCGAGGGCCTGGTGGATCTGTTCCTGGGGAAGGGCATCTTTGCCGGCCACTGCTGCTCCTTGCTTGAGGGGCATCAGCCGGCACGGTCCCGGCCTAGAGGAACTCGGCCCGGCCTTCCATTGCCGACGATGCCAGCGCGTGTTCGCGGCGGGGAATGCGGCCCGCCGCTTTCGCCAGCCTACCGGCGATGACGGCGTGTTTGAATGCCTCCCCCATCAGGGCCGGATTCTGCGCCCGCGTGACCGCCGTAGCCAGCAGCACGGCGTCGCAACCGAGCTCCATGGCCAGGGCGGCGTCGGAGGCCGTACCGATCCCGGCGTCCAAGACCACCGGGACGGAGGCGCGGGAGACGATCAGCTCGATGTTGTGCGGGTTCAGGATTCCCAGTCCCGTGCCGATGGGCGCTCCCAGCGGCATCACGGCGGTGGCGCCGAGGTTCTCCAGCCGCAGCGCCAGGACCGGGTCATCATTGGTGTACGCAAACACCTTGAAGCCGCGGTCCACCAGCTGTTCGGTGGCCTCCACCAGCTCGACGGCGTCGGGAAGGAGGGTGTGCTCGTCGGCAATGACCTCGAGCTTCACCCAATCCGTTTCCAGCGCCTCGCGGGCGAGTTCGGCAGTGAGGACGGCGTCCCGGGCGGTGAAGCAGCCGGCGGTGTTCGGCAGTACCCGGATGCCGTGGTCCACCAGGAGCTGGAACAGCGAGCCCGTCTCCGCGGTGGAGTAGCGCCGCATTGCCACGGTGGTCAGGGACGTGCCGGAGGCCAGGAGTGCTGCGCCAAGCCCGTCGAGGCTCGGGGCGCCCCCGGTCCCCATGATGAGCCGGGACGCCAGGGGCACCCCGTCAATAACCAGGGCATCGTCCAGGTTGGGCACAACCGTGGTGGTCAGGGTATCGGATTCGGTCATGGTGTCAGCCTCCCTGCACTGCCGTGACAAGCTCGACGTCGTCACCGTCGGCGAGCGCCGTGGCGAACCATTGGCTCCGGGGAACCACCTGCGCGTTGTGCGCCACGGCGACACCCAGCCTGTTCCCGTCCTTGGCCTGGCCGTCAGCCCCCACGGTACGGCCGGTGACCTCGCTGATGAGGGTGGTGATGGAGGCCCCCTCAGCCACCGTATGGTGGTTTCCGTTCAGGGTGATGTTCATGCTGTCTCCTTGATGTTGACGCTTGCAGCGGAGGTTTGGCGGCCGGAGAAGCGGCCAGGGTTGAACGTTTCCCAGCGGGGGTCCGCGGTGCCGTCCATCAGGTCCCGGCAGATGGCGCCGGCTGCGGGTGACAGGAGGACGCCGTGCCGGAAGAATCCGGTGGCCATGATCAGGCCGGCGATGTGCCCGCCCGGGTTGGAGCCCGGAGCGGCGGGCACCCTGCCCAGCAGCGGGGCGTTGTCCGGGGTCGCCGGCCGGGCCCGCGCCGTACATTCAAGCAATTCCAGCTCGGCCACGGCCGGGACCAGGACCTGCGCGTCCCGGAGTAGCTGATAGACGCCGCCTGCGGACACCGTTCCGGCAGCGGACCGGAGGGCTTGCGGGGGTACGGCACCGGCCCCGGCGAGGGCATCCTCACGCTGGGTGGCTCCGATCACCACCGTTCCGTCCTCCCGGGGGACGATGTACACCGGCACGCCGCGGACCAGGCCGCGGACGGTGGCCGTCACCAGCGGCCGGAGGTGCTGCGGTACGGCGAGGCGGAGGATGTCCCCGTAGACCGGCCGCAGCGGCAGGAGCAGGCCCGCGGGCAAGTCCATCAGCGCAGCGGCATCCAGTCCATTGGCCACCACGGTTTCTCCGGCCAGCACTGTGCCGCCGCCGGCGAGCCGGGCTCCCGCAACAGTGTCATCCGCCCACAGCAGGCCCAAGGCCCTGTCCGGCACCGCGTAGCCTTCCACTGCGCCCGCAACTGCGGGGCCGCGGCCGGCGGCTTCCCCGGCGAGGGCGTTGCGAAGGCAGGACACCAGGAGCCGGGGATCCACCTGGTGGTCCGCGGGGGTGTCGAGGGCACACGCGATGGCGGGGCTGAGCAAAGGTTCCCGCCGCCGCGCCTCGCGGACGGTCAACGGCTCAACAGCCAGGCCATTGGCCTGCTGGACCGCGCGCAGGTCCATCAAAGCCCGGCGGTCGGCGGCGTCGGCACCTACGGCGAGGGTGGGCGTCGTCAGGTACCCGGTTTTCTCCCCGGATGCACAGGACAGGTCCGCGATGAAGCCGGGCCACCGGGCGGAAGAGGCCAGCATCAGGTCCAGGAGATCCTCTTCCTGGTAGTGCAGCTCGCTCACCGGTGCGAGCATCCCGGCTGCCGCCCAGCTGGCGCCGGAGCCGGGGGCGTCGTCGATCAGCGCGACGCTGCGGCCTGAGCGCTGTGCTTCCCAGGCGATTGCGTGGCCCACCACTCCGCCGCCGATGACTGCGACGTCGGCCCTGATGGTGCCGTTGGGGGGCTGCGGGGGTGCTGTGTTGGGGGTGCCCATGTGTCTCCTTCCCTACGCCGGAATTACCCGGATCAGGTCAAGCGGTCGGCTCTGACGCCCTCTCAGCCCGGCGCTTTATGACAGCTGCCGCAGGCTCCCGCAGTACGAGGCAAGTGTAGAGGAACTAGGCTTGCAGCCATGAATGTGTCCCACTCCGCTGCCGCTGCCGGCGCCTCCGCAACCGATGCCTTCACCACCGCCGAGGGAACCGCAGGGCTCAAGTCTGCCCGCCTCTATCTGTGTACTGACGCCCGCGCTGACCGCGGTGACTTCAGGGATTTCGTGGATGCCGCCTTCGCCGGCGGAGTGGACATTATCCAGCTCCGCGACAAGACCATCGAGGCTGCCGAGGAGCTGGAACTGCTGGCCGTCCTCAGGGAGGCTGCGCAGCGCCATGGCCGGCTGTGGGCAGTGAATGACCGCGCCGACGTCGCGGTGTTGTCCGGCGCGCCGGTGTTCCACATCGGGCAAAAGGACCTCCCCCTGCCCGCGGCACGCACCCTGCTGAACGGCAACGCCGCCATTGGACTCTCCAGCCACACCCCGGAACAGGTGGATGCCGCACTCGTTGCCGCCGCAGGGCCTGCCGGGTTGGACTATTTCTGCGTCGGGCCGGTCTGGGCCACCCCCACCAAACCGGGCCGGGCCGCCGTGGGACCGGAGCTGGTGAAATACGCTGCAGCAGCCGCGGCCAAAACCGGCAACGAGGTGCCGTGGTTCGCCATCGGCGGCATCGACCACTCCAATATCAGCGAGGTGGTGGAAGCGGGGGCCCGGAGGATTGTGGTGGTGCGGGCCATCACCGAAGCGGCGGATCCCGCCGCGGCGGCGGCCTCACTCCTGGCCGTTTTGGACGCTGCCGCGTCCTGACCTGCCGGCGGGCAACACGGCCCTGCCTTCTATCCCGCCAATGGCCTGCATATTCGGCGGTCTTCGGGCTAGGCTGATTTTCGTGTCACACCATCGGCTGGCTCCCAACGTCCATGAGCACAACAACGCGCTGGAAGAGGCCCTGGGCGCGCTGCGGACCGAGCTGGAGCTGCCCGGGCCATACCCGGAGCACGCGGTCCGGGACGCCGAAGCGGCCGTGGCCGCGCTGGAGCTTCCGTCCCACGACCTGACCGGGGTCGAATTCATCACCATCGATCCGGCCTCGTCCACGGACCTGGACCAGGCGCTCTTCATAGAGGCCGACGGCGGCGGCTACCACGTGCTGTACGCCATCGCCGACGTTCCGGCCTTCGTGAAGCCGGGCGGACCGCTGGACCAGGAAACGCGGCGCCGCGGGCAGACCTTCTACGCCCCCGACGGCCGAATTCCGCTGCATCCGGAGGTCATCAGCGAAGGGGCGGGGAGCCTGCTGCCTGGCCAGGAGTGTCCGGCCTTCGTCTGGGACTTCCGCCTGGACGGCAATGCCGAAGTCACCTCTGCCACAGTCAGACGGGCACGGATGCGCAGCCGCGCCAAGCTGAGCTACAAGGGCGCGCAGGCCCAACTGGACGCCGGCACCGCATCCCCGGTCCTGCAGCTGCTGAAAGAGGTTGGCCTCAAGCGCGTGGAGCTGGAACGCGCCCGTGACGGCGCCAGCCTGAACATGCCGGAGCAGGAGATCGTCCAGCTCCCCGACGGCGGTTACCGCATCGCCGCCGCGCCGCAGCTGCCCGTGGAGGACTGGAACGCCCAGATTTCGCTCATGACGGGCATGGCTGCCGCGCAGCTCATGCTGGACGGCAAGGTGGGCATCCTGCGGACCATGCCCGCGCCGGACGAACGCTCCCTGAACCACTTCAAACTCCAGACGGAGGTGCTGGGGAAACCGTGGGACGGCGAGGTCGGCTACGGCGAGTACCTGCGCAGCCTGGACCCCACCGAACCGCGGCAGCTGGCAATCATGCACTCGGCGGGGATGCTGTTCCGCGGAGCCTCATACACCGCTTTTGACGGCATCGTACCGGAGGCTGCTGTGCAGGCCGCCATCGGTGCGGCCTACGCGCACACCACCGCTCCCCTGCGCCGGCTGGTGGACCGCTTTGTGCTGGTGATCTGCGAGGCTCTCAGTAACGGCGGCAACGTTCCTGGCTGGGCGCGGCAGGCCCTGCCGTCGCTTCCCGAGATCATGGCCGGCTCGGACCAGCTGGCGTCCCGGATGGAGCGGATGGCGCTGGATACCGTGGAGGCCGCGCTGCTGGTCAACCATGTCGGCCAGGAGTTTGATGCCATCGTCATCTCCGGCTCGAAGCCCCAAAAGGACAACGGCAACGGCGGCAGCCCCCGCAATGGGAATGGGAAGAACGGAAACGGGAAGAACGGTAACGGCAACGGCGGTTCCGGCATCATCCAGATCGCCGAACCTGCTGTAACAGCCCGCTGCGCCGGCGACCTGGAGTCCGGCACCAAGGTCCGCGTCCGCCTGCTTTCCTCCGATATTGCCACCCGCGAGGTCCACTTCGAACTGGTCGGCTGACGCCCGTTGCGGGCCGGCTTCCCGCCCCGAAGGGTGCAAAAGCCGGGATTGCGGCCCTGTACGGCTAGACTGGAGAAGTAGAAATGGATGCCCGGTCGTTGATTTCCTTGATTTGAAACCAACAAGCCCGCCCCTACGCGATCTTGAGATTTGCCCGCTGGTCACCAGTGCCAGCATTAGATAGCCCGCGATCGGCTTCCACTGGAAATGCTTGTGCGCCCGAGCGTGCTCCGGACCGGCCTTGCGGCCGGCCCGTCGAGCAGGCAGCGCCAATGCCCAAATGAATAAGGAAACTCCCTGTGAGTGAATTGCATACCCACCAGCTTCTGACGGACGAGACCGGCACCGAGGTGATTGAGCCGGAAGAGACCATCATCTCGGACGAGAAGCCGCACGAAATCGCGGAGAAGTCCTTCTCCGACTACAACGTCCGTGAGGACATCGTCGAATCGCTGGCCGACGCCGGGATCACCCACCCCTTCCCCATCCAGGCCATGACCCTGCCGGTGGCACTGTCCGGGCACGACATCATTGGCCAAGCCAAGACCGGCACCGGCAAGACCCTCGGTTTCGGCATCCCCGCCCTGCAGCGCGTCATCGGCCAGGACGACCCCGGCTACGCCAAGCTGGCGGTCCCGGGTGCACCGCAGGCACTGGTGATTGTCCCCACCCGCGAACTGGCAGTCCAGGTGGCCAACGACCTGCAGACCGCATCCCGCAAGCGCAACGCCCGCATCGCCACTATCTACGGCGGCCGTGCCTACGAGCCGCAGGTGGAAGCGCTGAAGCAGGGCGTGGAGGTTGTGGTGGGCACCCCCGGGCGCCTGATCGACCTGTACAAGCAGAAGCACCTGAGCTTGAAGAACGTCAAGATCGTGGTCCTGGACGAGGCCGACGAGATGCTGGACCTCGGGTTCCTGCCCGATGTCGAGACCCTCATCGCCGCCACCCCGGCCGTCCGGCAGACGCTGCTGTTCTCCGCCACCATGCCCGGCCCGGTCATCGCCATGGCCCGGCGATACATGACACAGCCCACCCACATCCGCGCCGCCGATCCCGACGACGAGGGGCTGACCAAGCGCGATATCCGCCAGCTGATCTACCGCGCTCACAGCATGGACAAGACCGAAGTGGTGGCCCGCATTCTGCAGGCCAGAGGCCGCGGACGCACCATCATCTTCACCAAGACCAAGCGCACCGCCGCCAAGGTGGCAGAGGAACTGGTGGACCGCGGCTTCGCCGCCGCCGCCATCCACGGCGACCTGGGCCAGGGCGCCCGCGAACAGGCACTGCGCGCCTTCCGCAACAACAAGGTGGATGTCCTGGTGGCCACCGACGTCGCGGCCCGCGGCATCGACGTCGAAGACGTCACCCACGTCATCAATTACCAGTGCGTCGAAGACGAAAAGATCTACCTGCACCGGGTGGGCCGCACCGGCCGCGCCGGCAACAAAGGTACCGCGGTCACCTTCGTGGACTGGGACGACATGCCGCGCTGGGGACTGATCAACAAGGCCCTGGGGCTGAGCGTGCCCGAGCCGGTGGAGACGTACTCGTCCTCGCCCCACCTTTACACCGATCTGGACATTCCCGAAGGCACCAAGGGCCGGCTCCCGCGCGACAAGCGCACCCTTGCCGGTGTGGACGCCGAGGTCCTGGAGGACCTGGGCGAAACCGGGAAGAAGAACAGCCGCGGCGGCGGCCGCGGGGACGGCCGTGACCGTGCCGGGCGCGGACGCCAGGATTCCGGCAGCCGCGAAGATGGCCGTGGCGGCGAGCCCGCCGGCCGCTCCGGTGAGCGCCGGCGTCGTACGTCAGGCCCGGCGGCAGCCTCCGCGCCCGCCGGCGAAGCTGGACAGAACGACGGCGAGCAGCCCACGCGTGCCCGCCGCACCCGTACCCGCACCCGCCGCCGCAACGGCGAAGTGGTTGCCGGCACTGACAAGGGCGCACAGCCTGGCACCGAGGGCTAACTGCCCCGATGACTGACACTGTTTGGGCGCCGGACGGCGGCAGCCTGGTGGTGCACGCGGACAACGCGGAGTACCTCCCCACGCTGCCGGACGGCGCCTTCACACTGATTTATGTGGATCCGCCCTTCAACACCGGCAGGCCACAACGGCGGCAGGAAACCAGGATGGTGGCCAACGCCGAGGGCGGCGGCGACCGCGTGGGCTTCAAGGGCCGCTCCTACGACACCATCAAGGGTGCTTTGCACCGTTACGACGACGCGTTCAGCGACTACTGGTCCTTCCTGGAGCCGCGGCTCGTGGAGGCGTGGCGGCTGTTGGCGGAGGACGGAACGCTGTACCTGCACCTCGACTACCGCGAGGTCCACTACGCCAAGGTGATGCTGGATGCCATCTTCGGCCGGGAATGCTTCCTGAACGAGATCATCTGGGCTTATGACTACGGCGCCCGCGCCAAAAACCGCTGGCCCACCAAGCACGACAACATCCTTGTCTACGTCAAGAACCCCGCCAAGTACCACTTCGACAGTGCCGAGGTGGACAGGGAACCGTACATGGCTCCCGGCCTGGTCACCCCCGCCAAACGGGAACTGGGCAAGCTGCCCACGGACGTCTGGTGGCACACCATCGTCTCCCCCACTGGCAAGGAAAAAACCGGATACCCCACGCAGAAGCCGGAGGGCCTGGTCCGCCGCGTCGTCGCCGCTTCAAGCCGTCCCGGCGACTGGTGCCTGGACTTCTTCGCCGGCTCCGGAACCCTGGGCGCGGTGGCGGCCAAGCTGGGCCGCAAGTTCGTCTGCGTGGACCAGAACCAGCCCGCGGTGGACATCATGGCCAAACGGCTGGGCGCGCACGCCACGCTCGTCAGCCGGCAGCCCCGCTAAGCGTCAGGAACGGACGACGGCGGTCCCCGTACCCAGTTCCTCGATCCTGGCCAGGGCTTCCGGGGACGTGAGGTTCTCGCCCAACAGGTTGGGTTTGCCGGTGCCGTGGTAGTCGGAGGAACCGGTCACCAGCAGGTCGTGCTTCGCCGCCAGCCGCCGGAGGAAGGCCCGCCCTTCCTCCGCGTTGTCCCGGTGGTCGATCTCCAGGCCTGCCAGGCCGGCGTCGATCATCTCCAGGTAGGTGCGTTCCCCCACGGTCCTGCCGCGAGCGGTCGCCACCGGATGGGCAAACACCGGGACGCCGCCGGCGGCGCGGACGAGTTCGACGGCGGTGGCGGGGTCGGGCGCGTAGTGCTGGATGAAGTAGCGCGACCGCGAGGTGAGGATGGTGGCGAAGGCCTCGGAGCGGTCCTCCACCACACCGGCGGCCACGAGGGCGTCGGCGATGTGGGGACGGCCGAGGGTGGCGCCAGGCGCCACATGGTGGATGACGTCGTCCCAGGTGAGCGGATAGTCCTCGGCGAGGAGCGTGACCATCCGCTCGGCACGCGTGAGGCGGGCGTCCTTGGCCTTGGTGATTTCCTCCAGCAGGCCGGCGTGTGCGGGGTCGTGCAGGTAGCTCAGGAGGTGAACGCTGATGCCTTCAGCGGTCCGGCAGGACACTTCCATCCCGGGCACCAGGGCCACGCCATGCTCAACAGCCGCCGCGGATGCTTCCTCCCATCCGTCTGTGGAGTCGTGGTCAGTCAGTGCCACCACGTCCAGCCCGGCGCGCGCGGCGGAGGCCACCACGTCGGCGGGTTTCTCCGTGCCGTCGGAAACATTGGAGTGGGCATGCAGGTCAATCCTCACCTGTCCAGACTAGTAGACCCGGCGCCGCCCCCGGCGGAAGCCCGTTCGCATCGCCGCGGAGCTGGTGAGACGATGGTCCCGTGAACGATGCCGATAACACCCTGAACTCTGCTTCCCAGCCGCTGGAAGAGCGTGTCAACAACCGCTCGCAGCGGCCCAGTTCCGACGCCTTCAAGGCCTTCATGGCCAGCAACTGGGCACCGGCCAGCGAGGAGCTGCCGGACCGTGATGCTGTTGCTGCTTATGCCGCGACCCGCCGCAAGGCCATTTCCGCCAAGTTCAAGGGCGAACGCCTGGTGATCCCCGCGGGCCCGTTGAAGGTCCGCTCTAACGACTGCGACTACCGGTTCCGCCCGTATTCCGGTTTCGCCCACCTGACGGGCCTGGGCCTGGACCACGAGCCGGACGCCGTCCTGATCCTTGAGCCAGTTGAGGAGGGAAAGGGCGACGACGGCGGGCACCACAGTGCCACGCTCTACTTCCGTCCGTTGGCCGGCCGCGACACAGAGCAGTTCTATGCCGACGCGCGGTCCGGGGAATTTTGGATCGGCGCCCGGCCCACGCTGGCCGAGTTTGAGGCACGCCTGGGCCTGGCGACGGCCCATATCGACCAGCTGGAGACGGCCGTCACCAAGGATGTTGGCGCCCCGGAAATCGGCGGCATCTCCATCCGGCTGGTTCGCAAAGTGGATGAAGATATTGACGCGCTTGTGGACACCGCCCGGTACAACACCGCCAGGGATCCGGAAAACCTGGACCTGGGCGTGTTCGACGCCCTGGACGAAAAGCTCAGTGAGGCCCTCTCCGAGCTGCGCCTGCTCAAGGACGAGTGGGAGATCGAACAGATGAAGACTGCGGTGGCAGCCACCGTTGAAGGTTTCGAGGAAGTGGTGAAGTCACTGCCCCGCGCCCTTACCCATGCCCGGGGTGAACGGGTGGTGGAGGGAGCCTTCTTCGCCCGGGCACGCGAGGTGGGCAACGAACTGGGCTACGACACCATCGCGGCAGCCGGCAACAATGCCACCGTGCTGCACTGGACCCGCAACACCGGGAAGGTCCACGCCGGCGAACTGCTGCTGCTGGACGCGGGCGTGGAGGTGGATTCCCTGTACACAGCGGATATCACGCGCACGCTGCCGGCCGGCGGGGTTTTCAGCGACGTGCAGCGCAAGGTCTACCAGGCAGTGCTGGACGCCGCGGATGCAGGGTTCGCTGCGGCCCGGCCCGGCACCAAGTTCCGCGACATCCACACTGCCGCCACCACCGTGCTGGCCGAACGGCTGTCCGAGTGGGGCCTTCTGCCTGTCAGCGTGGAAGAGGCCATCAGCCCCGAAGGCCAGCAGCACCGGCGCTGGATGCCGCACGGCACCAGCCACCACCTGGGTCTGGACGTCCACGACTGTGCCCAGGCCAAGCGGGAACTCTACCTGGACGGCATCCTCACCGAAGGCATGGTGTTCACTATCGAACCCGGCCTGTACTTCAAGGCCGAAGACCTGGCGATCCCGGAGGAGTACCGCGGCATCGGTGTCCGGATCGAGGACGACATCCTGATGACCGCCGACGGCCCGGTCAACCTCAGCGCCGCCCTGCCCCGCAAGCCGGAGGACGTGGAGGACTGGATGGCCGGGATCTACCGCGAAGCGGAAAGCGGCCAGTAGTACCGATCAACAAAAGCGGGGCCACCCGGCGGGGACTGGATCAGTCCTTCACCGGGTGGCCCCGCTTCTTGCTAAAGGGACGGGCCTACTAGCGCGGATCCGCCGGCCGCTGCGGGCCCTCGACGCCCTGGCTGCCCTCGGTGCCCGGCAGGTTCTCACCCTGGGCTGTTTCGTCAGGGTGTCCGGACACGGGAGCGGTACCGGGCTCGGCGGCGGGAGCCTGGGGCAGCCGCACGCCGTACTGGGGCCGGCCATCCGGCAGGTCCGGGTAACGGACCGAACGCGCAGGCGCAGGGGCGGGCGTCTCCTCCTGGCGCGGGCCGCCGTCGTAATTCTGGCCGCCCTGCTGCTGGCCGCCGGGGTAGCCGCCGTTCTGCGCGGAAGACCCCGTGGACTGGCCGTACGGGTCCTGCCAGCCGGACGGGCGCGCAGGCCCCTGCCCCGGCTGCTGGTGGTGCTGGTCCTGCTGGTTGTAGTAGTCACGCTGCGTGTACGGTCCGCTGCCCGCTGCCGCATCGGAACGGGTCATCGGGAGCTGCTGCAGGAGCCGGCGGGCCTCATGGGCGGCCTCCGGCGAAACGATGACGTCGTAACTGGTGGCAACCACCTGGCTGGTGGACGTGAAGTCCCGTTTGCCGCGCTGCATGGCGTAGGTGACGATGCCAAACAGCATGAAGAACGCGGCGCCCATGAGCACGGAGGTAAGGATGGAGAAGTACCCCGGCGACGGCGCGAAGAAGGACAGCAGCACACCGACGAACAGGCCGAACCACATGCCGCTCAGCGCCCCCGAGAGAGCCACCCGGGGGTAGCTCAGGCGCCCTGTCACCCGTTCCACCATCTTCAGTTCATTGCCCACGATGGATACCATCTGAACGGGGAACTGCTGGTCGGCGAGGTAGTCCACCGCCTTCTGGGCATCCAGGTAAGAGGTGTAGGAGCCGACGGTGTCGCCGGTGGGAACGGCCCTGGCTTCGTCCATGCCGTTGGGGCCACCTGCCTTGGGAGCACCAAAAATGTTTGCCATACCCCCATTCTTGCCCATCACCATGGATGCTGCCTGGGAATTCAGCTAAAAGAGAGCAGACTCGGTAGCCTGTAGGAGTGAGCACAACACCTACCCGAGTCTTCGTTGCGCGCCTGCTTGGACTCGACGTCTTCGACCCGCTGGGTGACCGGCTGGGCCGGCTGCGCGATGTTGTTGTGCTGTCCCGCGGAACCCAGGGAGCCCCGCACGTGGTGGGCATCGTGGTGGAGGTTCCGGGAAAGAAGCGTGTGTTCGTTCCGATGACGCGCATTACCTCCATCGACCAAAGCCAAATCATCTGCACCGGCCTGGTGAACCTGCGGCGCTTTGAGCAGCGCGGCGCGGAAACGCTGGTGGTGGCCGAGATGTTCGACCGCCGCGTTACCCTGCGTGACGGCAGCGGCGATGCCACCATCGAAGACATCGCCATGGACCAGAGCCGTTCCGGTGACTGGTTCGTCAGCAAACTGTTCGTCCGGCGTGGACATTCGCTGTCCCCCCTCAGCCGGCTGCGCCGCAACGAGACCCTGATCATTGACTGGGCAGACGCGCTGCAGGGCCCGCGCACGGAGCCGCAGGCCGCCACCCAGTTCGTGGCAAACCACGAGGACCTCAAGCCCGCGGACTTCGCCGAGGCCCTGCAGGAAATGAGCGACAAACGCCGCTTCGAGGTGGCCAGCGAGCTCCAGGACGAGCGCCTGGCCGACGTCCTGCAGGAACTGCCGGAAGACGACCAGGTGGAGATCCTCTCCGCCCTGGACGTCCAGCGCGCGGCCGATGTGCTGGAAGAGATGGACCCGGATGACGCCGCCGACCTTCTAGGCGAGCTTCCCTCCGCGCAGGCGGAGGAGCTCCTGCAGCTGATGGAGCCGGAGGGCGCCGAGGACGTCCGGCGCCTGCTGGAATACGACGAGGACACCGCAGGCGGCCTGATGACGCCGGTGCCCGTCATCCTGCCACCGGAGGCCACCGTGGCAGAGGCGCTGGCCCACGTCCGCCGGGAGGAATTGTCTCCAGCCCTGGCCTCCTCCATCTTCATTTCCCGGCCGCCGCTGGAAACCCCCACCGGACGTTTCCTGGGCGTGGTGCATATCCAGCAGCTGCTTCGCTTTCCCCCGTACGAGCCCCTGGGAAACCTGGTGGACAAGAACCTGGAGCCTTTGTCCGACCAGGCACATATCAGCGAGGTGGCCCGGACCCTCGCAACCTACAACCTGAACTCCCTCCCGGTGGTCAATCACACCGGCCGCCTTGTGGGGGCGGTGACTGTTGATGACGTCCTTGATCATCTGTTGCCGGATGATTGGCGCGCCCATGATGGCGAAGCCCCGATAAGAAAGCTCGGTGGACGCATTGGCTGACAACAGCGCTCCAAAGAACCCCAACCAGAGGGTCCCCGGCCGGGGTGCGGCAAAGGGCGGCAGCCTGGATACGCCGCTGAGTGGGCGCCAGCGGATCCTGCCCAAGTTCTCCCCGGATCCGGACGCCTTCGGTCATGCCACCGAAGGTTTCGCCCGTTTCATGGGAACGCCGCAGTTCCTGGTGTACATGACGGTGTTCGTCGTCGTCTGGCTTGCCTGGAACACGTGGGCGCCCCTGGAGTGGCAGTTCGATTCCAAGGACCTCGGGTTCACCCTGCTGACCCTGATGCTGTCGCTGCAGGCGTCGTACGCGGCGCCGCTGCTGCTGCTGGCCCAGAACCGGCAGGACGACCGGGACCGGGTCTCCCTGCAGCAGGACCGCCAGCGTGCCGAACGCAACCTGTCCGACACCGAGTACCTCACCCGGGAACTGGCGTCGCTGCGGATCGCACTGCGTGAGGTGGCCACCCGCGACTACGTCCGGGCCGAGCTGCGGTCGCTGCTCGAAGACATCCTGGACGCGCAGGAAGAACTGCGCAGCCACGACCAGACGGGCCCAGGCAGCCACGAGTCCCCGAAGGACAAGCTGCGGGAGCAGCGCGACCGGCAGCGCAATCCCAGGACGCAGCAGATCCCCAGGATCAAACCCGGCCACTCCAACCAGGACCGTTAATGAATGAACGTACCGCCAGCCCCGGGTTGGCCGAAGCAGTCACGGCTGCGCTTTCCACCGTCATCGACCCCGAGTTGAGGCGTCCCATCACGGAACTGGGAATGGTGGACTCAGTGAAGGTCTCCGACGACGGCCGGGTCAGCCTGACCGTCCTGCTCACGATTGCCGGCTGCCCCCTCAGGGATACCATCACCGCCGACTCCGAAAAGGCGCTGGGTGCTGTAGCGGGTGTCACCGCCGTCGACGTGGACCTGAAAGTCATGGACCAGGCGCAGCGGGACGCACTGAAGGAAAAGCTCCGCGGCGCCGGCGGTCAGCGTGGCATCCCTTTCAACCAGCCCGAGTCCCTCACCAAGGTCTTCGCCGTGGCAAGCGGAAAAGGCGGTGTGGGGAAGTCCTCGGTCACTGTGAACCTTGCCTGTGCCATGGCCGCGCAGGGCCTGCGGGTGGGCATCGTGGACGCGGATGTCTACGGCTTTTCCGTTCCTGCACTGATGGGAATCAGCCAGGCGCCCACGCGCGTGGACGACCTGATCCTGCCGCCAGTCGCCTACGGCGTGAAGGTGATCTCCATCGGCATGTTCGTCACCGGCAACCAGCCCGTGGCCTGGCGCGGGCCCATGCTGCACCGCGCCCTGGAGCAGTTCCTCACGGACGTCTACTTCGGCGACCTGGATGCGCTGTTCCTCGACCTTCCGCCGGGCACCGGGGACATCGCCATTTCGGTGGCCCAGCTGCTGCCCAAGGCCGAGATCCTGGTGGTCACCACTCCCCAGGCCGCTGCAGCGGACGTCGCGGAACGCGCCGGCGCCATCGCCACCCAGACGGGCCAAAAGGTGGCGGGCGTCATCGAAAACATGTCCTACCTGGAGATGCCCGACGGCGGCCGGATGGAATTGTTCGGAAGCGGCGGCGGCGCGGTCCTCACCGAAAGGCTGACGGCCACCGTGGGTGCGGAGGTGCCGCTGCTCGGACAGATTCCCCTGGACATCCAGCTCCGTGAAGGCGGCGACACCGGTGTTCCGATCGTTATCGGCCAGCCCGGAACTCCTGCGGCTGCTGCACTGTCAGGGATCGCGAGCCGGCTGGCATCGGTGCCGCGAGGCCTGGCAGGCATGAAACTGGGGCTTCAGCCGCGCTGACCGGCTCGACGGTCCCTGGCCCTGGCAGGGGCAGCGCGCGGGTGGATTCCTAGGTGGCTTCGGTATCGTACGGCGCAGCTTCGCCTGCGGGGAGGGACTGCACCACTCGCTGCGGCCGTGCCAGAGCCCCATCCACGGCCGCAACGGCGGCCGCCCCGGAGACAGCGGCCACTGCGGCGGGTGCTCCTGGGCTGACGGGTTTGGAATCGTCCTCGAGCAGCGCTTCCTTGATGATGCGCCGGGGATCGTACTGGCGGGGATCGTACTTCTTCCAGTCGACATCGTCGATGTCGATGCCCACTTCTTCCTTGATCTGCTCGCGGGCGCCGGACGCCATGCGGCGGACTTCCTTTACCAGGTTCGCCAGTTTCTGGGTGTATTCGGGCAGCCTTTGGGGGCCGATCACCAGGATGCCGATGAGCAGCAGAAGAAAAAACTCCGGGCCGTTGATTCCAAACACTTTAGGAAGATTACCCTCTCCGGGCTGCCGGTGACGATTTCCGTCCCGCGGGTACGGGCCATGCCTGTGTCACCGGGTAAAGAGGGCCACGATGTTGTTGATCCCGCGCTGCATCCGGGCGCCCAGGGGCTCCTCCGGCCCGGACCCGTCCGGGCCGTGGGCCGCGGCGGCCACCCCGGCAGTGGACTGGCTGGCCAACCGCTGCAGGATCGGCACGGCGTCGTCCGCCTGGTCTGCCGGAAGGTTGGACTCGTATGTGAAGGTGCGGGCGGGTGTCCTGTAGGTGGCCGTCCACGGGGAGGTCCCGCCCAGCTGCAGCGGGCTGTCCAGCTGGGCGGATACAGCCTGGCCCTGCGTGCCGGTAGCGTGCTGCTCGGTGACGGTGGCGTAGTGCGATCCGTCGGTGAGTCGAAGTGACACAGCGGGCTGGCCGTCGACGACCACGGCCCTGGCCGATTCGAGCTGGAAACCCATTGCCTCCAGTTCCGGGCAGGCCCAGCCTTCGGTGCGCAACCTGCCGAGCTGTTCCTCCGTGAGCGTACGGCCATCCGCGGGGGTCTGCGAGGAGACCTGGGAAAGCGCCGCCGAGGTAGCTGCCCCTGCTGCGGTTTCAGGGTCACCGGCGGCAGCAAAGGCGCCCACGGCGAGGACGCCGGCGGCGGCGACGGTGCTTCCGGCCGTCACGGCCAGCATCCGGACTGCCGTCCGGGGCGGAGGAACGTGCGCGGCGGCAGGCAGTGGCTCTGCAGCCAGCACCGATGTGCGGGCCAGCAGGCGCGCCGTCAGGTCCTCGCTGGCCGGGGGGATGGGTGCCTGGCGCAGCCGCTCCAGGTACTGGCGTTCGCGGCGCATGGCCGAGGCACACTCCTGGCACTCCGAAAGATGGCCGGGGGTTCTCTGGTGCCTGCCGCCGAGGGGGAAACGGGACCTCATGCGCCGATCAGAGGATGCCCGCTATGCGCGGCATGGAAAGCTTGCGCCGCGTCTGCTGCGGACGCGGGTCCCGGTGGGCAAGCTTTTCCCGCAGCATGGTGCGGCCGCGGTGGATGCGGGACCGGACGGTTCCGAGCTTCACGCCGAGCGCCTCCGCCACCTCGTCGTAAGAGAGCCCCTCCAGGTCGCACAGGACCACGGCGGCCCGGAAGTCCGGCGGCAGTTCTTCCAGCGCGGCCTGGACGTCCAGGTCCAGGTTGTTCAGCTCAAAGCTCTGCTCCGGTCCCGGCTCTCGCCCCGGCAGGCGCGACTCCGCGTCCTCGGCCAGCGCATCGAACCGGATGCGGGTCTTGCGCCGCGCCTGGTCGAGGAACAGGTTGGTGGTGATGCGGTGCAGCCAGCCGTCGAGTGTTCCAGGCTTGAAGTTGTCCAGCGACCGGAACACACGGACGAACACCTCCTGGGTGAGGTCTTCGGCGTCGAACTTGTTGCCGGTCAGGCGGTAGGCAAGCCGGTACACTTTGGCCGAGTGGTTGGTGACTACCTCTTCCCAGGTGGGACGGACCCACTCGGTGTCGGGATTGTTTGTTGCAGGGACAGGTGCCACAACTGAAGATGACATCGTCCACTCCCCTCGTGGAATGCTAACGCCCGGATACTGTTGACATCACTGATTCGGCGCCGATCACCTTTTGGATGAGCGGATAATAATCATTTCAAACTTGGCTGGGAATTTCCTGACTGCCGGACATTTCAGCCGTGGGCGCAACAGCCCGGTTCCACTGCCGTTTCGCCGGGACACAGTAGGCTGTAGGAGACATTCCCCCCTTCCGCCCAGAAAGCGAATATTCATGAGCGCCGACAAGTCCATCAGCTGGTCCTATGCAGAAGATCTGCCCGCTGAGGATGAGGTCATGCTTCGGGCACGGGAGCGCTCCTTCGAACTGGGGGTCACTGCCATCGGGCCGGGAGTCGGTGCTGTCCTCACCGTCCTCGCTGCCGCCTCCAAGGCGCAGACCGCCGTCGAAATCGGCACCGGCGCAGGGGTGTCCGGCGTATGCCTCCTTCGCGGGCTGGGGCCGCAGGCAGTCCTTACCACCATCGACGTCGACGTCGAACACCTCAAGGCTGCCCGTGAGGCTTTCACTGAGGCCGGCAGCCCCGCCAACCGCACCCGGACCATTTCGGGCCGCGCCGGTGACGTGCTGCCGCGGCTGACGGACGCGGCCTACGACCTGGTGTTCATTGACGCGGACAAGCCGGG
Organism: Arthrobacter sp. Y3221087; assembly: GCF_059089905.1. Lineage (NCBI taxonomy): Bacteria > Bacillati > Actinomycetota > Actinomycetes > Micrococcales > Micrococcaceae > Arthrobacter > Arthrobacter sp. Y3221087. Next base: position 1,154,862 of record NZ_JBNHFE010000001.1, on the reverse strand, counting down.
CCTGCCCGGATACGTGGAGCAGGCCATCCGGCTCCTGAAGCGGTCCGGACTGCTGATCATCAACGATGCGCTGGACAAGGACAAAGTGGCGAATCCGGCCGGACGTGAGGCAACCACGGTGGTCCTCCGGCAGGTGGGCAAGGCCATCCGCGATGACGAACGGCTGGCCTCGGCAATGCTTCCCACCGGAGACGGCCTGCTGGTGGCCGTCAAGAAATAGCGTCCGGGGCAGACCCAAAGGAAAGGACAGGGTCCGCAGCCCGGAGCTGCGGACCCTGTCCGGCACGATTATTCGGTAACGCCTACCAGGCATTCCTTGAGGTTTGCCGCTTCGGCAGCGTTCAGTTCGACCACAAGGCGCCCGCCGCCTTCGAGCGGGACGCGCATGATCAGGCTGCGGCCCTCCTTGGTGACTTCCATTGGGCCGTCGCCGGTGCGTGGTTTCATCGCCGCCATGAGGAATTCCCCTCCAATTTGTCCCAGGACTGATCAGCCCGGGCGGGCTGTGTCCGCATGTCGATCAAGCCGCTATGGCGGGTTGCTTTTACCGCCAAGGCTGCGCGTATTCTGAATGCTTTTTGTCCTTGCTTACTTATCATTATCGCGGAATTACCCGCACGTAGCTAATCGATGGACATTTTCGGCATGCCTATATTCCCGTCCTGACCTGCAGGGAGTTTCCGGAACTAGGGCGGGTAGTCGCCGCCGCCCGGCAATGGCGCCCAGGCCCACAGCCAGACGATCCACACGATCTGGAGCAGCAGGAACATGGTGACCACCGTGCCCCGGTAGGCCCTTGACCTGGACAGCAGCACAGCCCCGAGCGCCAGCGGAAACAGCGGAAGCAGCATGCGGAAGGTACTGGTTTGGGGATGCAGGAATGCCAGAAGGTAGCCCATGTAGCAGGCGCACCACAGCCGGAGTTCGACGCCGAGGCGCACCACGGGCGGAAGGAACAGCATCAGCCCGAACAGGGCAACGAAAACAAACGGCGCCAGGAGCCCCAGCACAGGACCGAAAAGGTCGACGCCGGTATCGAACCACGGCTTGAACGGCACCAGGTCGTGTCCCCGCCAGGCCGTTTCGGTCTTGGTGTAGGCCCCGAAGTCGCCGGTCGCGGCCCACGCCGTTGCCGGCCAGGCCAGGGCCGCCACTCCTGCAACGGCCGTCAGGACAGCCAGCGCCGCCAGGTCCCCCGCGGAGTGCGCTTCCCCTGCACTTCCGGGCGAATTCGGTCCGCGGAAACGCCCGGGGAGGGGAAACCGCTGCAGGAACCGGAAGCACAGTACCAGCCCAAGCATGAGCGCGAAGGGAACGCCCACGGGACGCGACAGGCAGAGCAGCACCACCACCGGAACCGCCCACAGGTACTGCCGGCGCACCACCAGCAGCAAGGCGCCCGCCAGGAGCAGCAGGGACAGCGACTCCGCGTACGGCACCTGCAGCACTGCCGATACCGGGAACGTGGCGAAGAAGGCAACACCCCACAGCGCAGCCGCGTGGGGGGCCCTGTGGCGGAACAGGGTGTAGACCAGCAGTGCCGCTCCCCAGCCGGCCAGCATGGCAATGACGGTGAGCGAGGCAGCCGGGCTCAGTCCCGTGAGGCGCCCCAACCCTCCTGCGAGTGCGGGAAACAGGGGGTAGAAAGCCCAGGCATTTTGCTGCACATCGCCTGTGGTGTCTGTGGGAAGGACCGACGGATAGCCGTTGGCGATCACCTCGCCATACCACCGGGCGTCCCAGATGTTGATGAAGTTCCAGTAGTCCGGCTTGGCCGCGAACCAGGGGTTGGGCCCCTGGTGGAGTGCGGCCGCCATGAAGATGCAGGCGCTGGCCAGCCTGGCACTGACGTAGATGGCAGACACCTGGGCCCACCAGGGCCAGCTGCGCATGGCTGCTCCGGCCCGGCCCGCGAGCGCGTGGGCGGAAGAAGCGATGCCCGTCCTGCGCCGCGCCACGGTACTCACAGGCTGCCCTCCCCGGAAGTGGCCTTCCCGCCGTCGGGCGCTCCGGCGGACCCGCCGTCGTCCAGTCCCCCGTCGCCGACGGGAGGCTGCTCATACGCCTGCAACCGGGCGCGCAGCTCCTCCACCTCCTGCTGCCTGGCTGCCAGCTGGTCGCGGAGTTCGTCGAGGACCTGGTCCACCTGGTCCATCCGGTAGCCGCGGAGGCCCAGCGAGAAGCGGACGCGGTCCACATCCTCGGGGGCGGCACCGGCCGGCAAAAGCACCGGGGGAAGGTTGGCCGGCGGCTGCTCGAACCCGCCGTCCAGCAGCACCGGCAACGGCCGGCCGCCGGCACCCCTGGCACGGCGCCCCAGGCTGGCCCAGGCAACAGCCCCCACCAGCACAATGGCAAGGAAAACCAGAAAGAAGCTCACTGTTCCATCGTGCCAGACCGGGCCCGCCGTACTGGACTGCTTGGAAAGCTACTCCGGCCGCTGCTCGCCGTTCAGGGACGGCGTAATGCCCGCCTGCAGGACGCGGTTCACGGCTTCGGCGGGATCGTCCACGAGCTGGATCAGGTCCAGGTCCTTTTCGGAAACCATTCCTTCGGCCACCAGGGTTCCGCGGATCCAGTCGATCATGGGGCCCCAGAATTCGACGCCGAGCAGCACGATGGGGAAGGACGTCACCTTCCGGGTCTGCACCAGCACCATGGCCTCGAACAGTTCGTCAAGGGTTCCCAGGCCGCCGGGGAGCACGATGAACCCCTGGGCATACTTGACGAACATGGTCTTGCGGGCAAAGAAGTACCGGAAGTTGATGCCCAGGTCCACCCACTGGTTCAGGCCCTGCTCGAAGGGAAGCTCAATCCCCAGCCCCACGGAAACGCCGTTGCCTTCAACCGTGCCCCGGTTGGCGGCCTCCATGGACCCGGGTCCCCCGCCCGTGATGACGGCGACGCCGGCCTCCGCCAGCTTCCGGCCGACCTCGACGCCCATCTCGTAGTAGGCGCTGCCCGGTTTGGTGCGGGCGGACCCGAAAACGCTGACCGCCTTGCCGATGTCCGCCAGCGCACCGAACCCCTCGACGAACTCGCTTTGGATTCTCAGGACCCGCCACGGATCCGTGTGGACGAACTGCCCGGGCCCCTTGGTATCAAGCAGATGCTGGTCCGACATTTCCACCGCTGCCTGCTTGCGGCGCAGTTCGAGGGGCCCCTTACGGCGCGGCTGGGAATTCTTGGCCGGATCTGCATTGATACTCATTCCCCTAGGCTAACCTCCCGTGGCAGGTATCTCTTGAATCACGATCCGCACGAACCTGGGGTGATTCCCGTCATAACCACCCGCAGTTCGCTAGATTCTTCCTATGACTACTCTTGTGCCCGGCGATACCCTCGTTTCCCTGCAGGCCGTCAATAAGCATTACGGCCAGCTGCACGTTTTGAAGGACATTAATCTCCAGGTCCGCAAGGGCGAGGTTGTTGTGGTCATCGGGCCGTCCGGCTCCGGTAAATCCACCCTGTGCCGCGCCATCAACCGCCTCGAAACCATCGAAAGCGGAACCATCAGCATCGATGGGAAGGTGCTTCCGGAGGAGGGCAAGGAACTCGCCCAGCTCCGGGCGGACGTCGGAATGGTTTTCCAGTCGTTCAACCTTTTCGCACACAAGACCATCCTGGAGAACGTCACCCTCGGCCCCATCAAGGTCAAGGGCGTTCCCAAGGGCACCGCGGACAAGGACGCCATGGCGCTGCTTGAACGCGTGGGAGTCGGGCACCAGGCGCCCAAGCTGCCGGCCCAGCTCTCCGGCGGCCAGCAGCAGCGCGTCGCCATCGCCCGTGCCCTGGCCATGAAGCCCAAGGTGATGCTCTTCGACGAGCCCACCTCGGCACTGGACCCCGAGATGATCAACGAAGTCCTGGATGTCATGATCCAGCTCGCCAAGGAAGGCATGACCATGATCGTGGTCACCCACGAGATGGGCTTCGCCCGCAAGGCCGCGGACCGCGTTGTCTTCATGGCGGACGGCCAGATCGTCGAGGACGCCACCCCGGAGGAGTTCTTCACGAACCCGAAGAGCGACCGGGCCAAGGACTTCCTGTCCAAGCTCCTAACGCACTGAAACACGTTCGCCACTCAACAACCCGAACAACCACACTCAAGTTCGCACCCAGGCCGTGACCCACGGCCACCAATGAAAGGAATGTCATGAAGGCATTTATGACCCGGCGGAAGTCATTCTTCGTGGCGGCTACCGCTGCCGTCGCCCTGTCCCTGAGCGCCTGTGGCGGCGGCGACGCCGGAACCACCAGCGATCCGACCGTGGCCGAAACGCCCACCTTCGCCCCCGGCACCACCATGGAGAAGCTTTCTTCCGCCGGAACCATCAAGATCGGCACCAAGTTCGACCAGCCGCTCTTCGGCCAGGTGGGCCTTGACGGCAAACCGGTGGGCTTCGACGTCGAAATTGGAAAGCTAATTGCAGCAGAGCTGGGCATTGCCGCGGACAAGATTGAATGGTCCGAGACCGTCTCCGCCAACCGCGAACCCTTCATCGAGCAAGGCAGGGTCGATCTGGTCATCGCCACCTACACCATCAACGACAAGCGCAAGCAGGTTGTTGACTTCGCCGGCCCCTACTACGAAGCCGGCCAGGCCCTGATGGTCAACAAGGACAACGACACCATCAAGACCCCCGAGGACGTCAAGGGCAAGAAGGTTTGCTCCGTGACGGGTTCCACCCCCGCTGCCACCATCGTGGATCAGTACGGTGCGGAGCTGGTCCCCGCCGCCACCTACTCCGCGTGCCTGGAGCCGCTGCGCAACAAGCAGGTTGAAGCCGTCACCACCGACAACGTGATCCTCGCCGGCTTCGTGGACAAGGAACCGGACGCCTTCAAGCTCGCCTCGGACGAAACCTTCACCAAGGAGCCCTACGGCATCGGCCTGAAGAAGGGCGACACGGAGTTCCGTAACTGGATCAATGACCAGCTGGAGAAATTCGAAGAGAACGGGTCCTACGAGAAGGCCTGGGAGGCCACTGCAGGTTCAGTCATCAAGACCGCGCCCGATCTGCCCACGCTTGACCGCTACTAAGGCAAACAAGCGTTGCCGGGGCCGGTTCGCCGGCCCCGGCAACTTTCCGCCTTCCCTCCCGTCCACGCCCACAGCCGAAGGATCCTATGGACGTCATTCTTGAAAACCTGCCCCTGTACTGGGAAGGCTTTCTCCGCACCCTCTTCCTTTCAGCAGTATCCGGGATCATCGCTTTGGTACTCGGTACCCTTCTTGCGGCCGCCAGGGTTTCGCCGGTAGCAGCGCTGCGTGGTTTCAGCACCGTTTACGTGGAGGTTCTCCGGAACACGCCGCTCACCATCGCGTTCTTTTTTGCCGCCGTCGTCCTTCCGCGGCTTGGCGTGACCTTCGAACAGTTCGAAGTCGCGGCCATCATTGCCCTCAGCACCTACACCGCTGCGTTCATCGCCGAAGCTGTCCGCTCAGGTGTCAACAGCGTCCCGGTCGGCCAGGCCGAAGCCGCCCGCAGTATCGGCATGAAGTTTGGGCAGGTCCTGAACCTCATCATCCTCCCCCAGGCACTGAGGACAGTGATCCCGCCGCTCATCAATATCCTGATTGCCCTGGTGAAGAACTCCTCCGTAGCGGGTGCGTTCTTTGTCCTTGAACTGTTCGGCTACGGCCGCCAGCTGGCCAACGCCAACGGCGACGCCGTGATCGCCGTGCTGCTGGGCACCGCATTCTTCTATCTGCTCCTCACCGTTCCGCTGGGCATCCTGGCCAGCACGGTGGAACGAAAGGTGGCGATTGCCCGATGAGTTCAGTCCTTTACGACGTCCCCGGACCGAAAGCCCGGCGGATCTCCCTGATCGGCTCCATAGCCGGTTCCCTCCTGATCCTGGGCCTGCTGGCGTGGATCATCATGACCCTTGCCGAGCAGGGCATTTTTGAAGGCCGCCGCTGGCAGATTTTCACCCGGGCGGACGTCTGGACGCTCCTGGCCAATGGCCTCGGCGCGACCCTCAGCGCTGCCGCCCTCGCAGCGGTTATCGCCTTCCCCCTGGGACTGGTGCTCTGCCTGCTGCGCATATCAGACTCGGCCTTTATCCGGGTCCCGGTGCGGGTGGTGCTGGAGTTCCTCCGCGGCATGCCCGTGGTCCTGATGATGCTGTTCGTCCTCCTGGGCTTCGGCACCTCCCCGTTCATCGCCGTCGTGACGGGCCTTGTCCTATATAACGCGGCGGTGTTTGCCGAAATTATCCGCGCAGGCATTCAGTCTCTGCCCCGCGGGCAGCGCGAAGCGGGCTTGGCCATCGGCCTGACCAGCTTCAAGTCGCGCATGCTCATCGAGCTTCCGCAGGCCATCCGCCGGATGATGCCATCCCTGGTGGCACAGATGGTGGTGCTCCTGAAGGACACCTCGCTCGGCTACATCGTGGCATACGGCGAGCTGCTGCGCGCCGTGCAGGTGATGGCGGACTTCCTGGGCACGCAGTTCCTGTTCCCCATCTTCTTTGTTGCCGCGGCAATCTATATCGCCATCAACATCCTCGTGTCCAGGCTTGCCGTCTGGATCGAGCGCCGCGGCTCCAAGAAGGCAGCCGGAGGTGTCGCCAAGGCTGAACCTGAAAAGGCCGAAGCCCCAATTCCCTAACGGTTCCAAACGAAATGGCCCGGACCAGCAGGTCCGGGCCATTCCCGTTTAACCCGGAAGGCTTCTATCGCGCGCTTGGCCCCGCCAGCCAATCCTGCAAGGCCGCGAGGCACTTGCGGATGGCGTCGGCATGGACGTGCTCATTGTCCTTGTGCGCCAGCAGCGCATCCCCCGGGCCGAAGTTCACTGCCGGAATGCCCAGCTCACTGAAGCGTGCGACGTCGGTCCAGCCGTATTTGGGTTTGGGTTCGCCTCCCACGGCGGCAATGAAGGAGGCCGCGGCCGGATGCTGGAGTCCCGGCCGGGCGCCTGCCGCGGCGTCGGTACGGACGACGTTGAAGCCCTCCAGCAGGCCGCGCACCACCGCTTCCGCCTGGTCGGGCGTCTTGTCCGGGGCAAACCGGTAGTTGATCTCCACCACGCAGCGGTCCGGGATGACGTTGCCGGCGGTTCCCCCGTTGATCCTCACGGCGTTGAGGCTTTCGCGGTAATCAAGGCCGTCAACCGTAATGGTCTGCGGCTCGTAGGCTGCCAGCCGGGCGAGGATGGGCGCCGCGGCATGGATGGCGTTGCTGCCCATCCACGCCCGGGCCGAGTGTGCCGCCTCCCCCACGGTTGTTGCTTCGAAGCGGCTGGTACCGTTGCAGCCGCCTTCCACGGTGCCGTCCGTGGGTTCCAGCAGGATGGCAAAGTCGCCGTGCAACAACAGTCCGTGATTGCGGACCAGGCGGCCCAGGCCGCTCTTCACCGCTTCCACTTCCTCGTTGTCGTAGAAGACGAAGGTGACGTCCCGCCCAGGCTGAGCGCCGCCGTCGAACATGGTTGCTGCCAGTGCAAGCTGCACCGCAACGCCGCCCTTCATGTCGGTGGCACCGCGGCCGTACAGGACCCCCACCCCCGCGATGCCGGACTCCCAGGTGGAAGGCACCGTGCCTTTCGCGCCCTCGGCAAGCGGCAGCGGGACGGTGTCCAGGTGCCCGGCCAGGATGACCCGCTCGGAATGCCCCAGCTCGGTGCGGGCGATGATGGCATCACCGTCACGGACAACGGTGAGCTGGGGGATCTGCAGGAGGGCCGCTTCGACAGCGTCCGCGAGTTCTTTCTCGTTCCCGGAGACGCTGTCTATGTCCATGATGGCCGCGGTCAGCAGCGCGACGTCCTGCCGCAGATCCAGCCGGGGTGGCACAACTTGCCGGCTCGATTCCTTGGCGGAGAGGGTGGAAGCGGGGTCCGGAGCGGTTTCGGCAGTCACGAAGCAAGTCTAGTTCGAACCCGGAGCCCGGCCCTCGATAGACTGGAGCACATGACTGAGACCGCTTCTTCCGCCGTGCCCGAAACCCTGAACTCCCCCACCGACGAACGCTCCGCCTATGGCTTCGGCGTGGCCACCATCGCCACCGCCAACGGCGAGGCAACGGTGCTGGACGTCTGGTTCCCCGCACCGGCCCTCGGCGTTGCCGCCGAAAACCTGCGTTCAGTGGAGAACGCCGACGAGGCCCTGACGCAGATCGCGGAAAACGGCACCGACGAGGACCGCGGCACAGAGCAGAAAGTGGTCTTCGTCCAGGTCAACCTCGACGAGGCTCCTGCCGACACAGCCGACGCCTACCTCCGGCTCCACCTGCTCTCGCACCGCCTCGTCCGGCCCAACACCATCAACCTGGACGGCATCTTCGGCAAGCTGCCCAACGTCGTCTGGACCAACTTTGGCCCCGCCGCAGTGGAAGGCTTCGAACTGACCCGCGCCCGGCTCCGCCGCCGCGGCCCCGTCACGGTCTACGGCATCGACAAATTCCCGCGCATGGTGGACTACGTGGTCCCCGCCGGTGTCCGCATCGCCGACGCCGACCGGGTCCGCCTCGGCGCCCACCTCGCCGCCGGCACCACGGTCATGCACGAGGGCTTCGTGAACTTCAACGCCGGAACACTGGGCACCTCCATGGTGGAGGGCCGCATTTCCGCAGGCGTTGTCACCGGTGACGGCAGCGACGTGGGCGGCGGCGCCTCCATCATGGGCACGCTCTCAGGCGGCGGCAAGGAAAAGATCACCATTGGCGAGCGGGTGCTGCTGGGCGCCAACTCCGGCGTCGGAATCAGCATTGGTGACGACTCCGTGGTGGAGGCCGGACTGTACGTGACGGCAGGAACCCGCGTCCGGGTACCGGGTCCCAAGGACGAGGTGGGTGAGGACACCACCAAGATCGTGAAGGCCGCGGAACTCTCCGGGGTCCCAAACCTGCTGTTCCGCCGCAACTCCACCACCGGAGCCGTGGAGGTCCTTCCCCGCAAGGGCCAGACGGTGGAACTGAACGACGCACTCCACGCCAACTGACTTCCCGGTGGCACGCAGACGCGGCCTGCACCGCCTTGCGGTACTCCTGCTGGTCCTCGCCCTGGTGGCCGGCGGCATCTACTCGGCTGTGTTCTTCGTGCAGCGCTCCGAGACCCTCGTCTCGGAGCGCTGCACTGCCGTGGTCGGCGAGCGGAGGGCTGAGCTGGCTCCCGACCAGGCTGTCTATGCCTCGCTGATCACCGCCGTCGCGGTCCAGCGCGGGCTGCCGCCGCGGGCGGCAAGCATTGCCCTGGCCACGGCCATGCAGGAGTCCAAGCTGCGGAACATCGGCCACGGCGACCAGGCCGGTCCGGATTCACGGGGGCTGTTCCAGCAGCGGCCGTCGCAGGGCTGGGGCACTGAGGAACAGGTCATGGACCCCTACTACGCCGTCAACGCCTTCTATGACGCGCTGGTCCGGATTCCGGGCTACGAAACCATGGAAATCACCGACGCCGCGCAGCAGGTCCAGCGTTCCGCGTACCCCACCGCCTACGCCCAGCACGAGGACATGGGCAGGTTTTTCGCCTCGGGCCTGTCCGGCCAGACACCGCAGGCTGTGCACTGCACGCTGCGTTCCACCGAATCAGCCGGTGACGCCACAGCTGTCTCCGCCGAACTGGACCGTGCCTATGGTTTCCTGGGCAGCACGGTTGAGGGGCAAACCGTGGTGGTGGAAGCCACCGGCAGCCAGGCCTGGTCCGTGGCGCACTGGGCGGTGGCAAACGCCAAGGGCCTGGAGGTAACCCAGGTGGAAGTGGCAGGACGCAGCTGGGACCGCGCGGAACGCAACGGCTGGCAGGAATCTGCGGCCCCCGAGGGCGAGGTTCGGATCACCGTGGCGGCGCAGGACGCGTGAAGCTCCAGCCGCTCCGGCTGAAGTTCAGCCACCCCGGCTAAACGAGAATTTCGACCACGGGCTGCACGTAACTCCGGAAGAGCTCCGGCTGGCTCATGAGCTTGCGGCTCATGATGATCTTGTCCGGTTCCAGGTACCACGCGCGGTCCTCGTTGAGCGGCAGCTCAATGATGCTCAGCGTGAAGTCTCGTGAATCCCGGCCCACCTCCAGGAGCCGGTCGTCCACCATGTCCTCCAGCAGCTGGTTGGTTCCGCTGGCAACCCGTTCCGCCTCCAGCTCCGCGTATTCGCTCCGCCGTTCACGGGCCCAGGTGAGGGCTGCGCCAAAATGTGCCTGCAGGACGCGCTGGAGTGCCGGTGAGTTGCCAAACGCGGCGAAGTCGGGCGGCGTGAGTTCGGGCGAAGTCTGGGGGTAGGCCTTGAGGAGCTGCTCCCACCACGCCTCCCACTCCGTCTTGAGGGCACTGATGCCGCCCACGTCAGCCGTCAGGTGTGTATGGTCGGCGGGACGGATCTTGGGCGAGGCATGCGACAGTGCCGGGTGGCCGGCGCCGTTCAGTCCAGCGGTATCGCGGACGTACAGTGCGATCATCATGGGCCCGGACGTGTCCGTGGTGATCCGCCAGCCTGTACCCGTTGCCTGATGCATCCCAAATCCCTTCCCTGACGCGCCTCTGCCGGGTCTGGTGATCCGGTTCTGCGCCCTCTCCCGGCTATCAGTCTATTCCCGCTCCCTGCCCACGTTAACGCCCCTGGGCTTCCAACCCGTCAAGGTGCCGCTCCAAAACGCCGCCGACTATCTGCGCGGTCATCCACCCGGGGTGGAGCAGGGCGTGCAGGCACAGCCCGTCAAGGGTGGCCAGCAGGCGCTCGGCTTCCAGCACCAGGCTGTCCTCCGCTTCCCCCTCCGGCACCAGAGTGGCCACCACTTGGCCAATGATTGCGGCCACTTCCCGGTGGCTCCGGTCCGCAACCGGGGCGAGGAAAGGCCTGATCCTGGCGGCGTTGCGGAAGGCCAGCCAGGCACAGGCGTCGAGTGCCCGCGCCTCGTCCAGGGGCAGGGCGCCGCCCAGCAGGGCCAGTACCGCCGCACGCTGCCCGGTGCTGCCATGGGCCGCAGCCGCGAGGTGCGCCACGCCGTTTCGCAGCCGCCCCACGATGCGGTCCACCACTGTGCCGAAGGAGTAGGCGAGCAGTTCGTCACTGTTGGCGAAGTAGTGCCGCACCGAGCCGACGGCCAGGCCGGCCTCGTCCGCAACTTCTCGAAGCGATGCCCGTTCCAGCCCGTCCACTGCGATGATCCGGAGGACCGCTTCCACAACATCCTGGCGGCGGGCATGGGCGTCCACGAGTTTAGGCATCCCTCTTATATAGCTCAGTTGTGCTTCCAAGATGGGCCGGCGTGACCTCGCCTGCCCGGCATCCGGAACGCGACGGCGGCAGCATGTCCCGTGGGATAGCGTGGAGGCATGAAGATTCTGGTTACCGGGGGCACCGGTTACATCGGTTCCCACACTGTTCTTTCCCTGCAGGAAGCCGGCCATGACGTGGTGGTCATCGACAACCTGGTCAACTCCAGCGAAGAGTCCCTGCGCCGGGTGGCCGAACTCAGCGGCAAGGCCGCCGAATTCCACCACGTTGACCTGGTGGACGAAGCCGCCGTGGAACGTGTCTTCGCCGGCAGCGGCATCGACGCCGTCATCCACTTCGCCGGCCTCAAAGCCGTGGGGGAATCAGTCCAGGAACCGCTGAAGTACTACTACAACAACCTGGTGGGCACCCTGAACCTGATCCGGGTCATGGACCGGCACGACGTCCGCTCCTTCGTGTTCAGCTCCTCCGCGACCGTCTACGGCGAACACAACCCCATCCCCTACGTCGAGAAAATGGAAATCGGCGCCAACAACCCCTACGGCCGCACCAAAGAACAGGTCGAAGACATCCTCTCCGACCTCGGCGCCGCGGACCCGCGCTGGCACATAGCACTGCTGCGCTACTTCAACCCCGTCGGCGCCCATCCCTCCGGCCGGATCGGCGAAGACCCGCAGGGCATCCCCAACAACCTCGTCCCGTTCATCGCCCAGGTCGCCGTCGGCCGGCGCGAGAAGCTGATGGTCTTCGGCGGCGACTACGACACCCCGGACGGCACCTGCCTGCGCGACTACATCCACGTGGTGGACCTCGCCCAAGGCCACGTCGCAGCCCTGAACCACGTCGCAGACCGCACCGGCGTCTTCCGCTGGAACCTGGGCTCCGGCAAGGGCTCCTCCGTCCTGGAAGTCCTGCGCTCCTTCGAGAAGGCAGTCGGCAAGCCCATCCCCTACGAAATCACCGCCCGCCGCGCCGGGGACCTGCCCGCCTTCTGGGCAGACGCCACCTCGGCACTGGCCGACCTCAGCTGGTCCACCACCAAAACGGTCGACGAAATGTGCGAAGACCACTGGCGCTGGCAAAAGAACAACCCCAACGGCTACATGTCCTGATTTCGCAGCCCCACTTACCGCAGCACAACGAAACGGCCGCCCACCTGGAGAGGTGGGCGGCCGCCGTCTTAATGGGCCCACACCGGCGAGGGACCCGAACCGAGCTTGCGAGGTTTGGGAGCCGGTGGGGACTAGCGTGCCGGGTAGTCCCGGGCCGGTTCGCCGATGTAGAGCTGGCGCGGACGGCCGATCTTGGTGTTGGGATCGCTGATCATTTCCCGCCACTGGGCGATCCAGCCGGGCAGGCGTCCGATGGCGAACAGAACGGTGAACATCTTCTCCGGGAAGCCCATGGCCTTGTAGATCAGGCCGGTGTAGAAGTCCACGTTCGGGTAGAGCTTGCGCTGGATGAAGTAATCATCGTTGAGCGCCTTCTCTTCCAGGCGAAGGGCGATGTCGAGCAGTTCGTCGTTGCCGCCGAGCTTGCTGAGGATCTCGTGCGCGGTGGCCTTGACGATCTTGGCGCGCGGATCGTAGTTCTTGTAGACGCGGTGCCCGAAGCCCATGAGGCGGACGCCGTCTTCCTTGTTCTTGACCTTCTCCATGTAGTCCTCGGGCTTGAGGCCCTCGGCCTGGATCTGGCGGAGCATCTTCAGCACGGCTTCGTTGGCACCGCCGTGGGCCGGACCGAAGAGGGCGTTGATGCCTGCGGAGACGGAGGCGAAAAGGTTGGCGTTGGACGAGCCCACCAGGCGAACGGTGGAGGTGGAGCAGTTCTGCTCGTGGTCCGCATGCAGGATCAGGAGCAGGTCCAGGGCCTTGGCCACAATTGGATCAACTTCGTACTGCTCGGCCGGCAGGCCAAAGCTCAGGCGCAGGAAGTTCTCCACCAGGTTGTGGGAGTTGTCCGGGTACAGCATGGGCTGGCCGATGGACTTCTTGTGCGCGTAGGCGGCGATGACCGGCAGCTTGGCCATGAGCCGGATGGTGGATACTTCCACCTGCTCGGCGTTGAACGGGTCCAGCGAGTCCTGATAGAACGTGGACAGCGCGGACACGGCGGAGGACAGGACGGGCATCGGGTGGGCGTCGCGCGGGAATCCGCCGAAGAAGCCCTTCAATTCCTCGTGCAGCAGGGTGTGGCGGCGGATCTTCTGGTCGAACTCTTCCAGCTCCGTGGGGGTGGGCAGGTTGCCGTAGATCAGAAGGTAGGACACCTCGAGGAAGCTGGAGTGCTCCGCCAACTGCTCGATGGGGTATCCGCGGTAGCGCAGGATGCCCGCATCGCCATCGATGTAGGTGATGGCCGAGGTGGTTGCCGCGGTGTTCATGAAGCCGGGGTCAAAGGTGACTGCACCCGTCTGCTTCAGCAGCTTGGAAACGTCGTATCCTTCGTTTCCTTCAATAACCGGGATGCGCGGGAGCTTGAGCTCGCCACCTGCGTGCAGCAGGGTCGCAGCGTTGTTGGTCTCAGTCATGGAGTCCCCTTCATGAGGCTTCTGGGCCTCTGTCGAAAGCTTGATCCAATATCAGGTGAGCCGCGCACTGACCCTGAGGACACAGGTTCCAACACCCGGGCTGCCTTCTTGTAGAAAGCCACCATTGATCAGTTAAAAAGTACCGCCCCTTGGCGGGTGTCACTAATCCGAGACAGCCCGATTTCCCCTAAAATGCCCGCGATGTGGCGCGAGTCACATGATTGTTACGGGGATTGGATGCGCTCCCGCCTAGCGGAGGCGGTCCACCGCAGCGTCGATCCGTGCATCGGTTCCGGTTAGTGCAACCCGGACATAGCCGTTACCGGCATCGCCGTAGAAGACCCCGGGCCCCACCACAATGCCGCGCTCAGCCAGCCTTGCCACGGTGTCCCACGTGTTTTCCCCCGCCGTGGACCAGAGGTACAGCCCGGCGTCGGAATCCTTGATCTCCAGGCCGAAGTCCAGGAGTGCGGGCACCAGCCGTTCGCGGCGCCCGCGGTAAAGGTCTTTCTGGGCCTCGACGTGGGCGTCGTCGCCAAGCGCCACCCGCATGGCTTCCTGCACGGGATAGGGAACGATCATGCCAGCGTGCTTTCGGCTGTTGACGAGGTTGGGCATCAGGTCTGGATCGCCGGCCACAAAGGCGGCGCGGTAGCCTGCGAGGTTGGACTGTTTGCTGAGCGAGTAGACGGCGAGGAGGCCCTGGTGCGAGCCTCCTGCCACGCGCGGGTCCAGGATGCTGGGCACCGGCTGGCCGCCGTGCTGGACGTCCCAGGTTCCCCAGCCGAGTTCGGCGTAGCATTCGTCCGACGCCACCACGGCGCCCAGTTCGCGCGCCTGCGCCACGAGCGCCTTCAGCGAGTCGGCGTCGCGAACACTGCCGGTGGGGTTACCGGGGGAATTGACCCAGATCAGGCGTACCCGCGAGCGGGTTGCGTCGTCGAGCTCGTCCAGGTTGTCCGATGCCACAGAGGACGCCCCTGCCAGCGTTGCACCGATATCGTACGTCGGGTAGGCCACCTTGGGGCGCACGACGACGTCCCCCGGCTTCAGGCCAAGCAGCAGCGGCAGCCACGCGACGAGTTCCTTGGAACCGACCGTCGGCATGATGTTGCGGGGGTCCAACCCGGCCACGCCGCGGCGGCGCTCGAACCAGTCCGCGATGGCTTCCCGCAGCGCGGGCGTGCCGTGGACGGTGGGGTATCCCGGTGCGTCAGCAGCAGCCTTCAACGCATCCTGGATAAGTGCCGGAGTGGGGTCCACCGGCGTCCCGATGGACAGGTTCACCACTCCGCCAGGGTGCTCCGAGGCCTTCGCGAGGTACGGCGCCATGGCCTCCCACGGGTAATCGGGCAGGTCGAGGCCGAACGAATTCACTGCTGCAGTCACCTTCCCGCGGGCGTCAGTGGTCTTGGTTCTGCGGTGGCAGGGCGGCGATCATCGGGTGGTCCTTGCCGGTGTTGCCGATCTTGGCGGCACCGCCCGGGGAACCGAGGTCGTCGAAAAACTCCACGTTGGCCTTGTAGTAGTCGGCCCACTCGTCCGGAGTGTCGTCCTCGTAGTAAATCGCCTCAACCGGGCATACGGGTTCGCAGGCGCCGCAGTCCACGCATTCGTCCGGATGGATGTACAGCGAACGCTCACCCTCATAGATGCAGTCGACGGGGCATTCTTCAATACATGCCTTGTCTTTGACATCTACACACGGCTGCGCGATTACGTACGTCACGTCCCTGGCCTCTCCACGTTGGTTCCGGCAACCCGCCGGTTCTTGCATCCGGCAGCTGCGGCCGGACTCTTGACATCTGAGCCTATTATCCCTCAGCCCGTTCCCGCGAACCTAGCCGGGACCCCTAGTATGAACTGGTGAGTCAGCCGCCTACCCCTGCAGGGTTCCTTGCCGCAACCGAACCGGGAACACGGGTGGTGGTCCGCTACCGGGTCGAGGACGGCCTGACGGACGCCCTGGGCCATCTGGTCTCCTGCGACGCCGCCGCCTGCACCGTCCGTACCCGGCAGGCCGACGTCGTGATTCCCCTTGACCTTGTGGTGGCTGCCAAGCAGGTGCCACCGGCGCCCGAACGCCGCAGGCCACGCGCCTAAGGCATCCCTCACCCCGCCGTCGTACTGGGATGGCGGGGTGACCCGATTAAACGGAAAAGCCGGGACGTGCGGCGGTAATACCGTAGTACCGCCTGCCGTCCCGGCAGTCCCAACAGAGTTTTTGTCCAGATATGGCGGACTAAACCGCCTGGAAGTCGCCGTATCTGGACAAAAACTCCTTAGGCCTTGGCGCGGGCGCGGTTGGCCTTGGCGCGCTCGTTGGTGTCCAGGATGACCTTGCGGATGCGGATGGCCTCCGGGGTTACCTCAACGCACTCGTCCTCGCGGGCGAATTCCAGCGACTCTTCGAGGGTCAGGTCACGCGGCGGCGTCAGGTTCTCGAAGGTGTCGGAGGAAGCGGCACGCATGTTGGTGAGCTTCTTTTCCTTGGTGATGTTGACGTCCATGTCGTCGGCGCGGGAGTTCTCGCCCACGATCATGCCCTCGTACACCTCGGAGGTGGGCTTGACGAAGAACGAGCCGCGCTCCTGCAGGTTGATCATGGCGAACGGGGTGACCACACCGGCGCGGTCAGCAACCATGGAGCCGTTGGTACGGTACTCGATGGGGCCGGCCCACGGCTCGTAGCCCTCGGAGATGGACGCCGCGATGCCGGCACCGCGGGTGTCCGTGAGGAACTTGGTGCGGAAGCCGATAAGGCCACGGGCCGGAACAATGAACTCCATGCGGCACCAGCCGGTGCCGTGGTTGGCCATGTTGGTCATGCGGCCCTTGCGTGCTGCCATGAGCTGGGTGACTGCGCCGAGGTACTCTTCGGGCACGTCGATGGTCATGTGCTCCATCGGCTCGTGGATCTTGCCGTCGATGGTCTTGGTGACAACCTGCGGCTTGCCGACGGTCAGCTCAAAGCCTTCGCGGCGCATCTGCTCAACCAGGATGGCGAGGGCGAGCTCGCCACGGCCCTGGACTTCCCACGCGTCGGGGCGCTCGGTGGGGAGCACCTTGATGGAGACGTTACCGATCAGTTCCTTGTCCAGGCGGTCCTTCACCTGGCGGGCGGTGACCTTGGCACCCTTGACCTTGCCGGCCAGCGGGGAGGTGTTGATACCGATGGTCATGGAGATCGCGGGATCATCCACGGTGATCAGCGGCAGCGGCTGAGGGTTCTCGACGTCGGTGAGGGTTTCACCGATGGTGATGTCCTCGATGCCTGCGACGGCGACGATCTCACCGGGACCTGCGGATTCAGCCGGGACGCGCTCAAGCGCCTTGGTGGCCAGGAGCTCGGTGATCTTAACGGTCTTCAGCTCGCCGTTCTGGCGGGCCCAGGCAACCTGCTGGCCCTTGCGGAGGGTGCCGTTGTAGATGCGAAGCAGGGCGAGGCGGCCCAGGAACGGGGAGGCGTCCAGGTTGGTGACGTGCGCCTGCAGGACGCCTTCGGGGTTGTACGTCGGCGCGGGGATGTGGTCGATGATCGCCTTGAACAGCGGCTCGAGGTTTTCGTTGTCCGGGGCGGAGCCGTTGGCCGGCTGTTCCAGGGAGGCGCGTCCCACCTTGGCTGCGGCATAGACCACGGGAACTTCAAGGACCTTGTCCAGGTCCAGGTCAGGAACTTCATCGGCGAGATCCGATGCCAGGCCCAGGAGCAGGTCCATGGATTCGTGGACCACTTCGTCGATGCGGGCGTCGGGGCGGTCGGTCTTGTTGACCAGGAGGATGACCGGCAGGTGCGCGGCAAGGGCCTTGCGGAGCACGAAGCGGGTCTGCGGCAGCGGGCCCTCGGAGGAGTCCACGAGCAGCACAACGCCGTCGACCATGGACAGCCCACGCTCTACTTCGCCGCCGAAGTCGGCGTGGCCCGGGGTGTCGATGACGTTGATGGTGATGGTCTCGCCGTTGGAGGACGGACCGTTGTAGGCCACGGTGGTGTTCTTGGCCAGGATGGTGATGCCCTTTTCGCGCTCCAGGTCACCGGAGTCCATCACGCGGTCTTCAAGGTGGTTGTGCTCGGCAAAGGAGTTGGTCTGCTTGAGCATGGCGTCGACCAAGGTGGTCTTGCCGTGGTCAACGTGGGCCACAATCGCGACGTTGCGCAGGTCACTGCGCGATGCAGTGGCTACCGCGGTGTTGGTGGTGGTTTCAGACATGCGTAATGGCTCGATTCAGTGGAGTCAGCTGTTGTATCGCGCCAATTCCTAACCGGAACGCACGACGGATCAGGCCCTTTGCACAGGGCGCCTTCCCCTATCTTACCGGCACCAGCATTTATTGGCCTAAAAGGGGAAGCTGGCCAACCGGAACAGTATCCAAACAGGTACCGGATGCCTTACCGGCCGCGGCATCAAAAGTTATTGGATTAACCCGCATACATGCCGCATGATTACTGTTGATGAGCAACGAGAGTCCCGGGAGAGCCAGGTCCGTCCTGCGCCGGGCGCTGGGGCGCGCTGTGGTCCTCGGACTGGCCGCCACGATTGTCCTCGTTGCACCGGGACAGCCGTCGATGCCCGTCCCCGCAATCCCCGGCGGTGTGCGGGTTGCAGTGCAAACCGGTGCAATGCCCGAGGGCACGCCGCCCCGACTGCTTAGGGCCGTGCCGGTTCCCGGCCAGCCGGCCGCCGCTCCATACCGGCCGCATCTGGACTTGCCCAAGTTCGTCGAAGGAATGTCGATCCCGCTGCCCGGCTCCATCTACCGGAATCCCATCAGTGGCCGCAACGAGGTGGTTGTGCCGAACATCAGCAGGACTGCTGTGCTCATAGGCGACTCCCAGTCGGCGCCGGCGCACGGATGGCCAAGGCAGGCACTCGCGGCGTTGGGCTACCAGGTCCACTTTGCCGGATTAGGCGGGACGGGTTACGTCAAGGCAAATGGCGGCGTCGGCAACTATATCGACGCCCTCGAGCGTGGTGACTGGCTGCTCCCGGTGGGCACGCCGGCCCTGGTGGTTGTCCAAGGCGGCGGGAACGATGCCGGGAGCGGGGCAACGGACGCCCAGATTACCGGCAACGCCAACAGGCTTCTTCACGCCTTGAAGTCCAGGTATCCGGCCACGCAAATCGTCGTAATAGGGACGCTGGGGCGCGGAGCGGGCAACGGCGGCGGGCGGCGTACCCAGGTCGATGCGCTGCTGGGAACCATTGCTGCCCAGCACGGCCTCACATTTGTCAGTGTGGGCGACTGGGTGAGCAGGTACAAGTTGACCAGTCGCCTGGCAGATGCAGTGCACATGAACGTCGAGGGACACAACGCCCTTGGAGTCCTCCTGGCGCAGCGGCTGAGGGAACTGGAAATCCGGGACCTTGCGGCAACCAAGGGCACCATGTCCGCCCGTTCGGGCGACCAAGAAACGATGGGCTGATGCCGCCTGGAAACGGCGGCATCAGCCCAGTCAATCCAACCGCTACGCCACTTCAGGCGGCAGCATCAACTTCGCGCCCGGGATGGCATTGAGGAGGGCCTTGGTGTAGTCCTCCCGCGGCGATTCGAAGACCTCGTCGGTGGAACCGGTCTCCACCAGGCGTCCCTTTTCCATGACGCACACATGGTCCGCGATCTGGCGGACCACGGCGAGGTCGTGGGTGATAAAGAGATAGGTCAGCCCGAGGTTCGACTGGAGGTCCGCGAGCAGGTTCAGGACCTGCGCCTGGACCAGCACGTCCAGGGCGGACACCGCTTCGTCACAGATGATGACGTCAGGGTCCAGCGCCAGGGCGCGGGCAATGGCGACACGCTGCCGCTGCCCGCCCGAGAGTTCGTTCGGATACCGCTGCATGGCTGACTGTGGCAGCGCCACCTGGTCCAGCAACTCCCGGACCTTCTTCTCCCGGCTCGCACTTGTGCCGATCTTGTGGACCCGCAGCGGCTCCTCGATGGTACGGAAGATGTTGTACATCGGATCCAGGGAGCCGTAGGGGTCCTGGAAGATCGGCTGAACCCGGCGCCGGAACTTGAACAGCTCTGCCGCCTTGAGCTTCGAGGTGTCCACGCCGTCGAACAGGATCCGCCCATCCGTGGGCTTTTCCAGCTGCAGCACCATTTTGGCCACCGTGGACTTGCCGGATCCGGACTCCCCCACGATCGCCGTCGTGGTTCCACGCTGGACGTCGAAGCTGACCCCATCCACGGCCGCGAAGTCCGTGGACTTGCCCAGCCCCTGACGGAGTTTATAGACCTTGCGCAGGTCCTGGATCTGCAGGACGTTGTCCGCTGCCGCCGGCTCTGCAGGAGGAGCCAGCAGGTCCGCTGCCTCCACGCCCTGTTCCTTCGCCGCCTGGATGCGGCGGCTCGCCAACGATGGAGCGGACTCCACCAGTCTCTTGGTATAGGGATGCCGCGGGTTGCGGAGCAGTTCCAGCGACGGACCTGCCTCCACTACGCGGCCCTGGTACATCACCACCACCTTGTCCGCCCGTTCTGCCGCCAGACCCAGGTCGTGGGTGATGAGCAGCACCGACGTGCCCAGTTCGGTGGTCATGGTTTCAAGGTGGTCCAGGATCTGGCGCTGCACCGTGACGTCCAGGGCGGACGTCGGCTCGTCGGCGATCAGCAGGCGCGGCTGGCACGACAGACCGATGGCAATCAGGGCGCGCTGCCGCATGCCGCCGGAGAACTCGTGCGGGTACTGGTTCGCACGCCGCTTGGCGTCCGGCAGGCCGGCCTCGGACAGCACCTTGGCGATGTCCTCCGGTCCGCTGGGCCGTCCGTTGGCACGGAGCGTTTCGCGGACCTGGTAGCCGATCTTCCACACGGGGTTCAGGTTGGACATGGGGTCCTGCGGAACCATGCCGATGGTGTTGCCGCGAAGTTCGATCATGCGCTGCTCGCTGGCGTGGGCAATGTCCTCACCGTCGAGCAGGACCTGGCCGCCGGAGACCCGGCCGTTGTTGGGCAACAGCCCGATGGCGGCCAGTGCAGTGGTCGACTTGCCGGAGCCGGACTCCCCCACGATCGCCACCGTCTCGCCCGGCATGATGGTCAGGTGCGCGTCGCGGACAGCCTGGACGTCGCCGCCGCTGGTCTTGAACGTGATGGCGAGGTCGCGGATTTCCAGCAACGGTTTGGTGCCGGTGGTGGCGGCCTCTTCGATGCGGACATCTGGAGTAGTCATCTCTTTATCTCTCATCGCTGGCGGCTCTTGGGATCGAGGGCGTCACGGACGGCGTCACCGAGCATGATGAAGCTGAGCACCGTGATGGACAAGGCCGCTGCCGGATACAGCATGATCTCCGGACTGGTCCGGATAGAGGCCTGCGCCCCTGCAATGTCATTACCCCAGGACATGATGCTCTGCGGCAGGCCGATGCCCAGGAAGGACAGGGTTGCCTCGGCCACGATGAAGACACCCAGTTCAAGCGTTGCCAGCACGATGATCGGGGCCAGCGCGTTGGGCAGCACGTGCCGCACCAGCGCTCCGAACCTGGAGACCCCCAGCGCCTGGGCGGCGGTGACGAAGTCCGCGTTGCGCACTTCGATGACGGCGCCGCGGGTGATGCGGGCCATCTGCGGCCACGCCAGGAGGGAGATGACGAACACCACCGTCCAGACGCTCTTGTTCTCGCGGAAGAAGGGCAGCTGTGTGATCACCAGCGCGCCCAGAATCAGCGGCAGCGCGAAGAAAATGTCACCCAGGCGGGCAAGGACCGAATCCAGCCAGCCGCCGTAGTACCCGGCAAGCGCACCGAGGGTGACGCCGATGACCAGCACGCACAGCACTGAAAGGATGCCAACGGACAGGGACGCCTGCGTTCCGTGGATGACCCGTGAATAGACGTCGCAGCCCTGGAAGGTGAAGCCGAACGGGTGCCCGGCGGTGGGCCCGCCCTCCGAGTTGGCCAGTTCACAACCCTCGTTGGGCGGCACTGAAGTGAAGAGACCGGGGAAAAGGGCCACCACGGTCAGTGCCAGGATGAGCAGCGCCGAGATGATGAAGAGCGGACGACGGCGGAGCTTGCGCCATGCATCCGCCCACAGGCTGAGCGGCGCCTGGTCAGTCTTGACGGCGTCCGTTGCCAAAAGCGGCGTTTCATCGATGGGAGCCACGAAGTGGCTGTTGTTACTGGTCATAGCGGATCCTCGGGTCAAGCCAGGCGTACAGGAGGTCGACGAGCAGGTTGGCCACCACGAACACCAGCACCAGCACGCTGACAATGGAGACGATGGTGGGTCCTTCACTGCGCAGGACCGCCTGGTAGAGCTTGTTGCCGACGCCCGGAACGTTGAAGATGCCTTCAGTGACGATGGCGCCGCCCATTAGGCCGCCCAGGTTGGCGCCGAGGTAGGTGACGACAGGGATCAGCGAGTTGCGCAGGATATGGGCCATGACCACCCGCGGCCGGGAAAGGCCCTTGGCCGTCGCGGTCCGGACATAATCCGCGTTCATGTTTTCACTGACGGAGGCGCGGGTCAGGCGGAGGACGTAGGCAAAGGACACGAGGCCCAGGACGACGGCGGGCAGCAGCAGGCTGCCCCAGTCCGCATTCGCCCCGACTGTCGGTTTGGCCCAGCCCAGCTGGACACCGAAAACGAGCTGGAAGACGAAGCCCAGCACGAAGGTGGGAACTGCTATGACAACCAGGGACGCCACCAGGACGGTGGAATCGAACCAGCCGCCGCGGCGGAGGCCTGCGAAAACACCAAAGGCGACGCCGAAGATCGCCTGGATCGCAAGGGCCTCGATGGCGAGCATCGCCGTGACAGGAAAGACCCTGGCGAGGCTTGCCGCAATGGGCTGGCCGGTGAAGTCGTTGCCCAGGTTAAAGGTGAAGAGGTTTTTCAGGAAGAGGCCGTACTGGACCCAGAAGGGTTCGTCCAGGTGGTACTGGCTGCGCAGCGTATCAATGACTGCCTGCGGTGGCTGGCGGTCGCCGAAGAGCGCCGCGATGGGGTCGCCGGGCAGTGCGAACACCATGTAGTAGACGAGAAGTGTGGTGCCGAGGAAGACGGGGATCACCTGGAGCAGTCGGCGCAGGATAAAGCGGACCACGGGATCACCAGCCTTCCGGAAGGGAAGTAACAGGTTCATGGGTGCCTTCCTGCCGTGCAAGCCAATGGGGGCCCGGCCGTGACCGGACCCCCATCTGCCTGGCGGCAAGTGAGTTCTGGAACTACTTAGCCGTGATATCGAAGTAGCGGATACCGCCGTTCCAGCCGGTCTCGGCCTTCACAACGTTGTTGCTCCATACGATCGGCCGTGCCTGGTCCCAGAGCGGCAGGCCCGGAAGATCTTCAAAGAGGATCTCCTGTGCCTCGTTGAACTTGGCGTTTGCTTCTTCCGTGGTCTTGGCGGCGAGGCCGTCCTTGAGCAGCTTGTCGAACTCGGGGTTCGAGTACTTCTCGTAGTTGGAGGAGGCGTTCGTGGCCCACACGGGTCCCAGGAAGTTGTACAGCGACGGGTAGTCGCCCTGCCAGCCGGCGCGGGTCAGGCCGGGAAGCTGCTGGGACTTGCGCAGGTTCAGCACCTCTGCGAACTTCGCGAAGGGCTGGATTTCAGCCTGGATGCCCAGGTTGTTCTTGAAGCCGTTGGCTACAGCGTCGATCCATTCCTTGTTGCCGCCGTCGGTGTTGGAGGCAATCTGGAGCGGCTTGGAATCGTCGTACGGCTGGATCTTCTCGGCCTGTGCCCACAGGTCCTTGGCCTTGGCGGCGTCGAACTTCAGCACTTCACTGCCCTTGATTCCTTCTTCAAAACCTTCGATCACCGGCGGAACAAAAGCCTTGGCCGGGGTGCGGGTGCCGTTGAAGATTACCTTGGCAATTTCCTCCCGGTTGATGGCGTAGGACAGTGCCTGGCGGCGGAGCTTGCCGGCTTCACCCTGGAAGTTCGGGTTGTACGGCGGGATGTTCAGCGTGGAGTTGGTGGCCACGGGCTTGGTGGCGTTGCGGTCCGGAAAGTCGGTGACGTAGGTCTTCAGCGCGTTGGACGGAAGAACGTCGGTGACATCCAGGTTGTCGGACTGCAGGTCGGTGTAGGCCGGGCCCGGATCCGTGTAGAACTTGAAGGTGACGCCGCCGTTCTTGGCTGCGCGGGGACCGCTGTAGTCAGGGTTCTTTACGAGCGAGATGGACTGGTCGTGAACCCAGGCGCCTTCCTTTTCCATCTTGTACGGACCGTTGCCCACCGGATTTTCACCAAAAGTCTTCGGGTCGGCAAGGGCGGCAGAGGGGAGCGGGAAGAATGCCGAGTAGCCAAGGCGCAGCGACCAGTCAGCCTCAGGCTGGGCCAGCTTCACCGTGATGGTGGAGTCGTCCTTTGCCACCAGCCCGGACATGGTCTCGGCGGTGGGGGCCGGGGTGGTGGTGGTCTTGCCGTCCGCACTGGTTTCCTGGGTGACGGCGGAGACTTCCTCGTAGCCCTCGATGGACTCGAAGAAGAAGCCGTTGTTCTGCAGGTTCTTCGAGTTTGCGGCGTAGTTCCAGGAGTCCACGAAGGTCTTGGCCGTAATTTCCTCGCCGTTGGTGAACTTCTGGCCCTGCTTGACCTTGATGGTCCAGTTCTGGGCGTCATCGGATTCGATGGATTCCGCCAGGGCGTTGACCGGCTTGCCTTCGGCGTCGTAGGTCCGCAGGCCCTCGAAGAGCAGCTCGACCACGCGGCCGCCATACACTTCGTTGGTGTTTGCCGGCAGCAACGGGTTCTGTGGTTCGTTGCTGTAGGCGGTGATCACCTTGTTGGGATCGCCGGTTGAGTCGCCGCCACCTTCAGTGGTGCCGCCTCCAGCGCCGCACCCGGTCAGGGCAAGAGCGGCGATTGCCATGATGCCCAGTCCTTTGGAAGTGCGCGTGAAACGCATTCCGCCTCCTATGAGTTGTGGGAGATGTCGAGGGAAATCTTGTGCTTCCCCGTAAGCACGCACAGCTCTTATTACTGTGACGTAACTTACATTCGAGTAGCCGAACCGCACGAAGTCCAAATGCTGGTACTCCGTTGCCAAACCGTGACCAAGGTGCTCCAGTGCGTGCCCGGTAAACGGAAGTTGTGCAAGTCACATGCTACTCGCGAGTAGCCCTTCCGGCTAATCGCTTCCGTGAGCGCTCACAATTAGGCGGCGAGGGAAGGCCTATCCCACTCGCCGCCACTATCCGGCCAGGCGCCAGTCCCACACATTCCACCAGACGCCCAGCGGGCCGGAGCTTGATTTCACGCCGGTAATTCGGGGGCCGAAGGCGGTGGTGCCGATGGTTTGGTAGAGCGGGAGCCCGTAGGCGTTCTCCCAGATCTGCTTGTCGATCTCTGCGAGCAGTTCGTCCTGCTTGCCGAGGTCAGTGGTCCGTGCGAGCTCTTCCATGGCCTTGTCCGCGTCCGCGTCCGAGAAGCCATTGAAGTTACTCCCTGCGCCCGTCCGGAAGATCTGTGGCACGCGGCTCACACCGGCGCTGCTGCCGATCCAGCCCAGCAGTACGGCGTCGTGGCCGTCTTCGCCCAAGGACCGGGCCCAGTCGGCGCTGCTTTGCCCGCCGTCCTCCACCCGGAATCCTGCAAGCGCCGCCGAGTCCCGAATCAAGGCGAATGCCCGGGCACGGTTGGGGTTGTCCCGGTTGTAGAGGATCCGAACCGTGGGTGTTTCCCCGTCCAGGAGCTCCTTAGCGGCTTCGATGTCCACTTCGGCGAATTCCGAGGAGCCGTTGTTCCTGGCGGTGTCCTCATACTTGGGCTGCACCGGCAGGAAGACATGGGAGTCGAGCGGCTTTGCGTCCGGCTGCAGGTTCCCCACGACGGCTTCGACGATGGCCTGGCGCGGGACGGTCTTGAGGAACGCCTCACGGACGTCCCGCCTGGCAAACGGGCCGGAGAAGTTGAGGTCCAGGTGGTCATAGCCGGACTGGTCGTACCGTTCGAGGGTATTGCCCTGCTCCGCCAGGCCTGCGAACACATCCTCGTTTCCGGCTGAGGGCTGGGGCGAGATAATGTCCACCTGCCCGTTCCGCAGGGCGTCGACCGCCGCCGGGAGGGCACCGGTGAACCGGACATTGATCTCATCCAGCCACGGTTCTGATCCCCAGACGTAATCCCGGTTGCGGACAAGCCTCATGGAGACTTCGGGAACGATGTCGACCACGATGTACGGGCCGCTGGAAAGGTACAGGGCGGGATCTTCGGGAAGGGCCTTGGTGTCGAAGCCCGAGTTCCAGAAATCGCTGACCGCCTTCAGTTCCGTGTTGACCGCGGGCTTTTCGGGATCCCCCCGCGGTGAGTCGCGAATCAGTTCAACAAGGTCTTCCTCATCGTTCAGCCCGCTCTTGGCGGCAACGACGTGAGCCGGGAGGCCGACGTCGAAGGCTACTTCCCAGTCAGCGTAGGGGATGGCGTACTCGAGGGTGATCGACCGCCCGTCTCCCCCCAGTTCGGGAAAGACCGTGCCGGCCAGCCCGCTGGTGTCCGATGCAGTGGAAAAGTACCTGGTGCCGGTGCCCGATATGGGGTCGGCGTCGTCGAAATAGCCCGAACCTGCCGCCCAGCTGAGGAGGAGGTCACCGGCATCGATGGCCTCGCCGTCAGACCATTTGACGCCCTCGTTTACGGTGTACTTCACCTTGAGGGGCTCGTCCGACACCTTCTCGAACCGGCCGAACTTGTCATTGCGCACCACCGCGGCCTTGTCGTCCAGATAGTAGAACCCCGAGTGGGTGATGTAGCCGATCTTGGAATTGATATCCGTGTTGCCGTCGGCGCTGTACGGGTTGAAGGAAGAGAACGCGTTGACTTCGGCCACCGTGGCAATGCCGCCCCGCTTCGCCTCCCCCACGATCACAGGGGCGGTTCCGCCGCCGCCCGAGCAGCCCGAAAGCACCACCACAGCCGCAAGGGCTGAAGTGACATAACGCATCAGACGCCCGACCGGCATGCCGCCTCCTTGTGTTTTCCCTCTGGGGGAAGTGGACCTGGAGCTGCCAGGATCACGCCCTACATAGTCAGGATAAGGTGTCCGCGCAGGCAGACGCCGGACCGGCTCAGACGTTGAAGCGGAACGTGCCTTATATACCTGCACTGTGTTGAGGATAGTGGATAACGTTGAAATCTAGGGCTTCCGCTGTTGTCGGCTGCTGTTGGTTGATGCAGCTTTGCGGACCTGCTGCGGACTTTTTGCGGACTACGTGAAGGGTCCCGCTCGGAGTCCAGGCTTCACGAAACTCAGTTCTTGGACGATGGCCATACCTCATGGAGAGGATCCCACCACAGGATGTGGAAGACGTGCTCGCGGAGGAAGCCGTAGAGCCTTGGTGCGCCACCACACCGCAGCCGGACAATCTCGGTTTCGTCGTCACGCTCAAGTTCCTGGAGCCGCTTCTGAGAATGAGCAGGCATGCTCGCTACCTCATACGACTTACCGTGCTCGCTACCGGGAGCGAAAATCTCCCCGATGGTCATGGTTTCGAAACTTGCCATCTTCTCGAAAAGGTTGGAGATGTGGGCGGGATCGATGTTGACGGGCGACCAGTTGCCGTCTCGGTCTATCTGGTTAAAGCGCCAGACCAGCTTGCGGTTGAGTACCTGGTGGTGGTCGACATCGAGAACGACAGCGCGCTTCTGCTGCAAATCGGGAAGGGCTTGAGGAGTCGCATGCTTTCCCGCCGCAACCTGCCATCCGCCTTTAGGAACAGGAACGTTCTTGCGTGGTTTGTCTTTCGCCACGGCGCTGAATCAGTTGGAGAGACCGTGGTAGTACTCGTGCAAGGAAGCTTGTGTGATGTGAGCGGCGCTTCGAGCCCCGTCCGGGAGTTCCCGGCGGGCATCCCGCCACGGGTCTTCTCGATGAGTCATTTCGCTCAGCTCATGAGCCGTGTATCGACCGTAAGCGTCGAGAACGGCATCAACGGTTTCCTTCTCGTCCTCACAGAGCCCGTCCGAATTGCCCCAACGCCAGTTGGACACTTGAAAATGACCACGGTGCTTATCGTAGAGAGCATAGATAACAGGACCATTGGCCCAGGCCTGGATGTCGTCCTCGAATAGGGCTTTCTCATCCCAAACGAGGCTCCAAGCCTGCGAGTAGTAGGCAAGTTTCTGGAGTTTCATCGCAGACATGGGGCCCTTTTTCTTCAGGATGTAAGCCGCAACGTCATGTACGCTCGCCATCGATGTCACCGCTTCCCCACTATTGGCCTGCTGCTGGTACTTGATTCAAAGGTGGCATTCCACAGGTTATCCACAGAATTCCAAGCCTTATTCAGCTGTTTTCCACATGCTGTTCTGCGGTCAAGTTTACATGGGCGAGCAACAGGGTCGTGCGTAGGGGTGCGTGGTCGTGTCGGCGGGGGGGAAGTACGCGACCTGGTCCGGTACAACCCACTAGATTAGGAGGGCGCGTACCGAAGCGGGGAGTACGCATATTGCAGGAGGAGAACAGATGGCGACGAAGATTCTGAATCGGAGCTTTCAGGACGCGAAGGAATCGAAGCAAGATGAGTTCTATACGCAACTCTCCGACATCGAACGTGAACTCAAGCACTACAAGCGGCACTTCAAGGGCAAGATCGTCTATTGCAACTGCGACGACCCCCGCGTAAGCAATTTCTTCCACTATTTCTCCCACAACTTCGAAAAGCTGGGGCTGAAGAAACTCATCGCCACCTGCTACAAAAGCCAGCAGGCAGACCTGTTCAGCCAGAACGACGCAGAGGAGGCCGTCTACCTCGAATATGAGGGGGACAAGAACGGCAATATGGTTCCCGATCCAAAAGAAATCGGCATCAAACCGCTCAAGGGAGACGGCGACTTCCGCAGTAACGAAAGTATCGAGCTTCTAAAACAGGCCGACATCGTGGTCACGAACCCGCCCTTCTCGCTTTTCCGCGAGTACGTGATGCAACTCGTGGAGCACGACAAGAAGTTCCTCCTTGTAGGCAATCAGAACGCCATCACCTACAAAGAAGTTTTCGAACTGTTCAAAGCCAACAAGATCTGGCTTGGCACGAGAAGCGGGGATATGGCCTTCCGCGTCCCGGACCACTATGCTCCCCGCGCCACCCGCTACTGGGAGGACGAGAACGGTCAAAAATGGCGCAGTCTCGGCAATGCCACGTGGTTCACCAATCTGGACTTAACGAAGCGCCACGAGGACCTGATCCTCTTCAAGACCTACAACCCCGACGACTACCCCACCTATGCAAACTACGACGCCATCGAGGTTGGCCGCACGGCAGACATCCCCATGGATTATGCAGGAGCTATGGGTGTCCCGATCACCTTCCTCGACAAGCACAACCCCGACCAGTTCGAGATTCTTGGCAACAGTCGCGAGCTTGGGGTGCCTATGGCGAGCGTCGCCGAAAAGGGTTCGTTCGCGCAGGGTGGCCCAAGGTTCTACCTACCGAATGGCGACGGCACCTACCGCCGGATGTACGACCGCATCGTGATCAGGAACAAGCGGCTATGAAGATCGAACTCAAGGAGATTAGCGTCCGTGACCTCACCGACGACTACGTGGACAACGAGGAAGCGGGCGTTGTAGGCTACGGCGGCAAGCTCGACATCCGACCGCCTTACCAGCGCGAGTTCATCTACAAGGACAAGCAGCGGAATGCAGTAATCGAGACCCTCACAAAGAACTTCCCACTCAACGTCATGTACTGGTCGGTGCGAGGGGACGGTGGCTTCGAGGTCATCGACGGGCAGCAGCGGACCATCTCGATCGCCCAATACATCGATGGAGATTTCGCCTTCAAGGGTCGCTACTTCCACAACCTTCAGAAGGACGAGCAGGAACAAATCCTCAACTACACGTTGATGGTCTACCTGTGCTCCGGGACCGACAGCGAGAAGCTGGAGTGGTTTAAGACCATCAACATCGCTGGCGAGAAACTTTACGACCAGGAGCTGCGGAACGCCGTTTACCACGGCTCTTGGGTCACGGACGCGAAGCGTTACTTTAGCAAGACGGGTTGCCCTGCTTACGGCATTGGCAGCGACTACGTGAGCGGTTCTCCCATTCGCCAGGATTACCTGGAAACAGTCATCGAGTGGATCAACGACGGTGATGTTGACGGCTACATGGCCACTCACCAGCACGACCCCAACGCAATTGACCTGTGGCTCTACTTCCAAGGCGTCATGGCATGGGTGAAGGCGACTTTCCCGAAGTACCGCAGGGAGATGAAGACGGTTGCCTGGGGCTCGCTCTACAACGAGTTCAAGGCTGCTTCACTGAATCCGATAAAGCTGGAGGCCGAGGTAAGCCGCCTTATGGCGGACGAGGACGTGACCCGCAAGCCTGGCATCTACTACTACGTGCTGGATGGCCGGGAAAAGCACCTTAACATCCGGGCTTTCACTCCCAACCAGAAGCGTGAAGCTTACGAGCGACAGGAGGGTATCTGCCCCGTCTGCAAGGAGCACTTCGCTCTTGAGGACATGGAAGCCGACCACATAAGGCCCTGGCATGATGGCGGAAAGACGGAAGCTTCCAACTGTCAGATGCTCTGCCGTGACGACAACCGCCGCAAGGGCGGGATCTAGTCGGGAACTCTTAGTTGCCCGGCTTCGATGTCCGACCTCGCTAGTACAGTCATGTTGGACCGGTTGCATCAGGCATCCCGGCCAACGATGAGAAGGGGGCCATCTATGGCCGATTACACCTACGTCGAGATCGACGACGAAGAGGCAAAGAAGCACGACAAGGCACTGCTGGCAGCACAAACGCACTTGCTGGAGAGCATCCCGAATTTCAACCAGACGGCACCCGGAGTGCGCGCTGTCCGCGACCTTGCCGAGGCGTACGCGCTCCTGCGTGGGGCCGCAGTGCAGGTAGGTAAGGCTGACATCGCCGCTGGCTAAAATCTAGCGGCTACTGTGGAGTCCGCCCGTCCTGTACGGTACTCGGACTCCACAGTATTCAACCGGGCCAGTCCGTCGCTCAGGCATTCAGGTAGCGATAGACGGACGGCTCCGAGATCCGGAACATCTCCGCCAGCCGGGACACAGTGAAGCCCTGGCTTCGGAGGTTTTTGAGTTCGGCGATCTTCTTTTCGTCCAGTAGTTTCCTGCGGCCCCCTTTAGCTCCGCGTGCCCTGGCGGCAGCAAGGCCCGCCTGCGTACGCTCCAGCATCGAGTTCCGTTCAAACTCCGCAAACGCGCCCAGGATGTCGATCATCATCTTTCCCATGGCTCCCTCGTCCGTGAGACCTTCCGTGATGGACCGGAAGTGCACGCCCCTGTCGCGGAGTTCCTGGATGGTGGAACGAACGTGGGTTAGGTTTCTGCCCAGGCGATCCAGCCGCCACACAACGAAGGTGTCGCCTGTGCGGCAGTAGTCCAACGCTTTCTGCAGTCCAGGCCTGTCGGCCTTGGAGCCGCTGACGCCTTCGTCGGCGAACACCTTTTCGACACCTTCGCGAATCATCGCGTCGCGCTGAAGGTCGAGGTTTTGATCTGTTGTGGACACTCTCATATAACCGATCAGCGCCATGGTTCTCACCGCTTATTTCCGAGTTTTCTGGGTCCTTCAATTTTATCAAAATGCCTCTCAAAAAAGGGCCGATTACCCCACCCATTTTGAAGTCGGGTTCTAATAACCCCCGTTAGCCCCAGGAGGCTTCCAGCAGGGGTTTCAGACCCCTTTCACCCAACCATGGTTTGTGGCGGTCTAGTCAGGGGCTTGGGGGAAGGCCCTGCACGCCTCTGGAGGACCTTCCCTAAACGACTTCCTACCCTGATCCTGGGAGAAGAATCTGCAGAAGGGCCTCCCAGTTAGGAGCACTTGGGAGGCCTTCCGCCCTGGCCCCGTCCGGCCTTGCATGTGGAATCCGGGTGGAGCCGCCCGCTGGGAACCCGTCAGCGGGAGTCGGTGCCGCGCAGGGGGATTACCCAACCCCTGTTGCTCCCTCTGCACGGCGGTCTCTGGTCTTTTTTACAATGACCGAAAACCCTATTAAATCTGCTTTATCCTTCTTCCGCCCCTGGGCTGATTCCGGGCCCGTTAGGGATGGGCGTGGGAAGGTTCTTGCCAAGGTCCCGGCCTTCCATGGAGTAGAAGGCATCGCGGTGGCGCGTGTACCTCACGGCGTTCAGGACAGCGACGAGGTGCTCCATTTTGGGCCAGATCGGGAAGCCTTGACCGTCGGCAACCGTCTCGTGGAGGTAGCCGCGGGCAGGTGGCTTGATCTCCTCCTCGCTGAATCCGCCGTTCAGGAGGTGGGCCACTGCGTCGTCGTGAATTTTGAGGTCCTGGTCCACCAGGTCCAGCAGGGACATGATGGCGCGAAAAGCTTCGTCCCGGGCGTTCTGGAGGTTGTCGCGGGAGGCTTCGAGTTCCTTACGGACGGGGCCGGCCACCGCTTCGCGGTGTTCGCGTTCACTGCGCACACGTTCAGCTTCGGCACGCTCGCGCCTCCCCTCCTCTGCCTTCTCCTCCAAGAGGATGGCGGCCTGAGCCTCCGCAGCTTCGTGTGCGCTGACATCCTCGCCCCGGAAGGCTTTCTCCAGGAGGGCCGTGTACGCTGCCCTTGCGCTCAGGTGGGGGTGCTCAGCCATAAGGGCGGCAGCTTGTTGCGCCCGTGCTTGGGCTACCGTGTACGCGGAGGTCATAAGGAAGTGCCCGCAGTTTAGCCGGGAGATGCAGACCGTCTGCTGCCCTTCGTTCCGCAGCAGGTTATAGCCGGGGTAGGTGGGGACGTCCTTGCCTACGGTCGGACCGAATGCCTGGACAAACTCGCGGGGTTCGATGATTTCCCCGCCTTCAACGCTGGGGTGGTCGCAGGTCACTTGTCCCGCCCCAGCAGCTTGTTCGCTTCTGCCGTTAGGTAGGCGGCTTCCTCCTGCGTCCACGTGCGTTTTGGCGTTGCCCGGGTCAGGCCGTCGAGGTATGCGGCTGAGGCGGCTTTCTCCACAGTCTCCGGGGTGCGGAGGTACAGACATCCGCAATCTGATCGGCCCAGGGAGCGGTCTGGATCGTCGGCGAACGGCCTCTCGCCACCGGTCGGGATGGTGTCGGAGTTGAGCAGGTGGCGGGCGCTTTCCAGTGCCATGCCCTCCAAGTAGTCTGCGTCCGTGCGGTGTTGATGGCCGTCTGCTGACTTCATCACGACCCAACCTGAGATTCCGTGAGCGGGCTCTGACACACCAGAAGTTTCCTGGATGTCCATCTTGACCATTTTTCGCTGACGGTCTGCGCGTATGAGCTTCTGGATGAAGTCGTCAAAGTCGGGAGTGGTAGCCAATGGGGTTCCTTATTGGTCTAGTGCTGGCTGAAGATCCACGCTCCCTCGTGTTCTTCCATTTTCGCAGGAACTAAGGGCCAGGAGGCGGAGACTCCGGGTATTCCTCGCGTGTTTTTTCCTGTGTATTGCCAGCGGGCTGGCTGGGTTCCGTGTAGGCCCGAAAAACCTCCTCGACCTGTGCCACAGACTCGGCCCAGCCATCCCAGAGGCCAGGCACTTCCTGAAACTCAAGGTCAGGGAGTTCCGGCAGCGGACCCAGCATGGCCGGGATGTCGTCTTCAAGTTCGCTCATGGCGTTATCACCATGCGATGCAGCACGACTCGCACCGCCCATCGTCGTTCAAGGGCTTTACTTCGCCGCACATGGAGCATGGCCAATCTTCCGTGAAGTCTGTGGTACTCAAATTGGTTTCCTCAGGTTCCCTGTAAAGAGCCTGTCCTGTCCTGTCCTTGCCTTTGTCGTCATATGACGAGTCATGCTGACGGTCATGTGATTCGTCATATGACGGTTCATTGGCTTTCTTCCTCTTGCGGTAAGCCTTGGAGGCGTTAGCGGCGACCCTTCGTTTGTGGTCCAGGCCTTCGAGCTGGGCCTTAGAGGACTGGGCATCCTTGTAGCTTTCAATCTGCCAGCCACCCTCCACGGTTTCCCAAAGGCCCAATGCCACGAGAGCACCGGCGTCGGCAGTGTTTGCGCGGGGAATCAAGGACAGTTCCTCTGCGGGAATGAGGCCGTCTGTGCGGTTGGACACTGACCAGGCATTGGCATTAACGAATAGGCGGAACTGGGCGTCTGTGGCACGTGCAAGACGGCGGTCATTCAACCAGCGTTCTGGAAACCTAGAGTCCATCGTGAGCACCAACCCGTGCTGCGTCGTATGACGACTGACGTGTGAGCCAAGCCCAATGTTCGATCATTGCCGGGTTTTAGCCTGCGTCTGCCTGGTCGAACTGGGCGTCAACCCACGCGACGACGTCCGACTTACGGAACATCACCCGGCCACCGATCTTGGCTGACTTCGGCCCCGTCCCCGCATGCCTCATCCAACGCATCTGCGCTGGAGACTTCCTCAGGAACAACGCTGCCTCTTCCAGCGTCATCAACTCCATCACTACCTCCATTCGATGTGGAACAGCCTGAGCCGCTATACGAACCAGACTACACCCGATCGTGTTTGGATCGTTGACGACTTATGCAAAACCGTGTAGAACTTAATTTATGGTTGTGGAGAAGGCCCAAGGGGCTCAGATCGAAGAACAGTTCATTCAGCAGATGAAGCTGTTGCGGGAGATGCAGCGCATCAGCCAAGTCGAGCTTGCTGCCCGGATGGTCGAGGCAGGTTGGGACTACTGGCGGCAAACCACCGTGAGCAGGGTTGAAAAGTTTGAGCGCATTATTCGTCTGGGTGAAGCGCACGATATCGCCAAGATCTTGCGCATCGACCTGACCGGAATGCTTGCCTTGGACACGGAAGCACAGGATCAAAACATCAGGGCGGAAGTGCTTCGAAGAGACCTGGACGACTGGGTGGGTCGTTTAAACGGAAGCGTGGCCTCGTTCATGGAGCAGCTGGAACAGTTCCACACCACACTGAACCAGGCCGGTAACCAGGAGCTGGCCCGCGCGGCGGAAGCCGAACCCACCCGCCGTGTGCATATTCAGTACCGGGACGACGATCCGACAGATGTGGAGGTCCGCGATGGCATCAATCCAGAAGCGTGACGACGGGAAATGGCGGGCACGCTACCGGGACTCGGCGGGCAAAGAACACGCTCGGCATTTCGCCCGAAAGATCGACGCTCAGAAATGGCTGAACGAAGTCACCGCCGCTATCGTCACCGGCACGTACGTGGACCCAAGGGCCGGAACAACTACCCTTACAGCCTTCTTCGAGGACTGGTCAAAACGCCAGATATGGGCGGGCGGGACCGCTAAGGCCATGAGCCTTGCCGTGCGCTCCTGCACTTTTGCCGACGTGGAGTTCCGCAACCTCAAGCGCTCCCATGTCGAGTCATGGGTCAAGAAGATGGATCAGGACGGCCTGGCCGCAGGAACGATCCGCACCCGCTTGAACAACGTGCGCTCCGTGCTACATGGTGCCCGCAACGACAGGTGCCTTGCTGTAGACCCTGCGGAGGGGGTCTCCCTGCCCCGCGGACGCCGGGCCGAGCACGCAATGGTCATACCCTCCCCCACTGATGTCGGGAAGCTTCTGGAGGCAGCTGACGCTTCGTTCAGGCCCTTCGTCGCCCTGTGCGCCTTCGCCGGACTGAGGCTGGGCGAGGCTGCCGCGGTGCAGCTTTCCGACATCGACTTCCTGCGCCGGACCCTCAACGTTCAAAGGCAGGTCCAGAGGGCAGGGGAAGGCACCGTGTCGATCACTCCACCGAAGTATGGTTCGGAGCGTGTGGTGCATATACCGGACGGCCTCGTGGAGATGCTTGCCGCGCACATCGGGAAGATCGGCGTACACGGTGCTCACCACTGGCTGTTTGTGGGCGACGGCGGGATGCCGCCGCATCAGAACACCGTTGGCTACTGGTGGCGCAAGACCGTCAGGGACGCGGGGTTGGCAGGAGTCCGTCTGCATGACCTGCGGCACTTCTACGCCTCAGGCCTCATTGCTGCCGGGTGCGACGTGGTGACCGTTCAGAGGGCACTTGGGCACTCCAAGGCCACCACGACGCTGAACACGTATTCCCACCTGTGGCCTACCGCTGAGGACCGCACCAGGTCCGCCGCCGGGGCCATGATGAGGGAAGCTCTTGGCGGTCTTGCGGACTCTGTGCGGACTGACAGCGCCTGATCCCTTTATTTGCATGGGAAAAGGCGTCTAATCACACATTGAAGCGGAACTCCACCACGTCGCCGTCGGCCATGACATACTCCTTGCCTTCGATGCGCACCTTGCCGCGGGACTTGGCCTCGGCCATGGAACCCGCCTCGACGAGGTCCTCGAAGGAGACCACTTCGGCCTTGATGAAGCCGCGCTGGAAGTCCGAATGGATGACGCCCGCTGCCTGCGGCGCGGTGTCCCCCTGCTTGATGGTCCAGGCGCGTGCTTCCTTGGGGCCCGCCGTGAGGTAGGTCTGCAGGCCCAGTGTGTGGAAACCCACCCGTGCCAGCTGATCGAGGCCGGACTCGTCCTGGCCGTTCATTTCCAGCATTTCCCGGGCTTCTTCCTCGTCCAGTTCCACGAGGTCGGCCTCGAGCTTGGCGTCCAGGAAGATGCAGTCTGCTGGGGCAACCAAAGCACGGAGTTCCTCCTGCTTTTCCGGGCTGCCCAGGATTGCCTCGTCCGCGTTGAATACGTAGATGAAGGGCTTGGCCGTCAGCAGGCCGAGCTCCTTGAGGTGTTCCATCTCCAGCTTGTCGCTCTTGATCGAGGAGTAGATGGTGTCGCCGCGTTCAAGGACCGCTTGGGCAGCCTTGATTGCCGCGAGCTCTGCGGCCTCCCGCTTCTTGATCTTGACCTCTTTTTCGATCCGGGGGATGGCCTTCTCGATGGTCTGCAGGTCGGCGAGGATGAGCTCGGTGTTGATGGTTTCCATGTCAGAGCGCGGGTCCACCTTGCCGTCGACGTGGACGACGTCGGGATCGTCGAAGACGCGGACTACTTCGGCGATTGCCTCGGCTTCACGGATGTTGGCCAGGAACTGGTTGCCGAGCCCTTCGCCTTCGGACGCGCCCTTGACGATGCCGGCGATGTCCACGAAGGAGACCGCTGCGGGCAGGATACGCTGCGAACCGAAGATGCCGGCCAGCTTGTCGAGGCGGGGGTCGGGCAGGTTCACGACGCCGACGTTCGGTTCGATGGTGGCGAACGGATAGTTCGCGGCCAGGACCTGGTTGCGGGTAAGTGCGTTGAAGAGGGTTGATTTGCCGACGTTGGGCAGTCCGACGATGCCAATAGTAAGAGCCACGAGCATTGATTCTACCCGCAGGGCGTCCCCCGCCTGTACCCGCGGATGTCACTGCCCTCGATTGTCCGACCCCCATGCCACAGTGAGGGCATGGATGTTTTTGCGTTGATTCTGGCCTTGTTCATGCTGCTGCTCGGCGCCCTTGCCGGTGCTGCTGCCACCTACTTTGTGCTGCGGAAAAGCTCCCATGCCCTGGAGGCGGACTTCGACGCTGTCTCGTCCAGGCTCTCAGAGGTCAGCGCGCAGTTCGCAGCGGCCGACGCCGAGCGCCGACTTTTGGCGGCACAGAACCGGGAGCTTGGCGAGGCGCGGACGCAGGACGGCAGCGTGCTGCGCGCGCTTGCGCCGGTGGCGGAGAAGCTGTCGGCGGTACAGCAGCAGGTGGCCCTGTTGGAGCGCGACCGGGTGGAACAGTACGGCCAGCTTGCGCAGCAGCTGCGGGAGGCCCGGCACTCGGATGAACAGCTGATCAGGTCCACGCACGCGCTGGAGTCGGCATTGCGCTCAAACAGCGCCCGCGGACAGTGGGGCGAGGTGCAGCTGCGGAGGGTAGTGGAAGCATCGGGGATGCTCCGCCATGTCGACTTCGTTGAGCAGCTTCACAGCGCCGGCAGCGATTCGTCTGTCCGCCCCGACCTTGTGGTCCAGCTTCCCGGCGAAAAGCAGCTGGTGGTGGACGCCAAGGTTCCGCTGTCGTCCTACCTGGAGGCCCAACAGTTGGGTGCAGTGGATTCCCGGCCCGGGCAGCAGGGGCGGACGGTGCAGGCGGATGGCCGGTCGCAGCAGGCGCTGCTGGCTGCCCACGCGAAGGCCCTCCGTGCGCACGTGGATGCCCTCAGTAACAAGAAGTACTGGGATATCCCGGGCAACTCGCCCGAACTGGTGATTTGCTTTATCCCGGCTGAATCAATCCTGGCAGCTGCCTTGGCCGCGGACGCAGAACTCCTGGACCATGCCTTGTCCAGGAACGTGGTCCTGGCCTCCCCCAGCACCCTCCTGGCTGTCCTGAAATCAGTTGCCTTCACGTGGCGGCAGGATGTCCTGACGGACAGCGCCCGGGAACTGTTCGACCTTGCCCGGCAGCTCTACGACCGGATGGGAACGCTCGGCGAAAACGTCAGCAAGCTGGGCTCATCCCTGAAATCGTCGGTGGACCGCTACAACGCGATGGTGGGAACCCTCGAGGCGCGGGTGCTGCCTACGGCACGGAAGCTGAACTCCCTGGAGGAGTCCGGCCTGGCTGCTCCGCCGGCAGTGGAAGCCACGCCGCGTGCCCTCTCGGCTCCTGAGCTTCAGCAGGATGAGGCTGCAGCCTAGGAAAGGGCAAGGCAGCCTGGGAAAGGCAAAAAGAACCGGAGCGGGCCCCGCAGCTGTAAGCTGCGGAGCCCGCTCTATTCTTTGAAGCGCCGTTGTTTCAGCTGCGCGGCCTGCGCCCGCCCAACGCACGGCTGACATCCCCGGCCTGCTTGAGTGTTGCGCGGAGTTCCTTGGGCAGCGAGAACAGGAGGTCCTCTTCAGCGGTGACTACTTCCTCCACTGTGCCGTAGCCGTACTCGGCCAGCAGCCGCAGCACGTCCTGCACCAGGACTTCGGGAACGGATGCCCCGGACGTTACGCCCACGGTAGCAACGCCCTCGAACCAGGCCTCGTCAACCTCGTTGGCGAAATCCACCCGGTAGGAAGCCTTGGCACCGTATTCGAGGGCCACCTCCACGAGCCGGACGGAGTTGGAGGAATTGGCGGAGCCGACAACGATCACCAGATCCGCCTGCGGCGAGATTTTCTTGATGGCCACCTGCCGGTTGGTGGTGGCGTAGCAGATGTCGTCGCTGGGCGGATCCTGGAGCGTAGGGAAGCGCTCCTTCAGCAGCCGGACCGTCTCCATGGTCTCGTCAACGCTGAGGGTGGTCTGCGAGAGCCAGATGACTTTTTCCGGATCCCGCACGGTGACCTTGTCCACCTCGTGCGGGCCATTGATGATCTGGATGTGCTCCGGCGCTTCGCCCGCCGTGCCTTCCACTTCCTCATGCCCGTCGTGGCCAATCAGGAGGATGTCGAAGTCATCCTTGGCAAACCGGACGGCTTCCTTGTGGACCTTGGTCACCAGCGGGCAGGTGGCATCGATGGTGCGCAGCCCGCGCTCCTCGGCTGACTCGACCACCGCGGGAGAAACGCCGTGCGCCGAAAAGATGACCAGGGCGCCCTCAGGCACCTCATCGGTTTCATCCACGAAGATGGCGCCCTTTTCCTCTAGGGAGCTGACAACGTGGACGTTGTGCACAATCTGCTTCCGCACATACACCGGCGGGCCGTAGTGTTCGAGGGCCTTTTCGACGGCGATGACAGCGCGGTCCACGCCCGCGCAGTAACCGCGGGGCGCGGCCAGCAGCACTTTCTTGGTTCCCAGGACAGGGGCTGCAGCTGCTACTTCCTCCGGAGAGCGGCGCCGACGCGGGATGGTGGGCATCGAAAGGGAAACAGCTGAGGAGGTCATTTCTCCATGCTACCGGGTTGTCCCCGGGCGCCTCCGCGATGCGATCCCGGCCACAGCGCCCAGCAACACCAGCACGCCGCCGGCGAGGGCTGCAGCAACGGTCCAGCCCGTGAAGTCTGCGGTTGCCGCGGCCACGAATTCGTTCCGGAACATGTTGGCCACCTCGTTGCCGGTGTCCGTGGCCAGTGCCCGCGCCGAACCTATCTGCGCACCGAGGGCCCACAGCCCCGCGAGCACCAACCCGCCGAGCCCGGCGCCCACCAGTACTGTCCAGCGCCGGCGGGCCGCGACAAGGGCAAGGAGGAAGGCGATGCCCGAGCCTGCTGCAAGCAGGTAGCCCATGGGGGCGTACGTAGCCAGCCGCTCCGTCCATTCCCGCTGTTCGGGCTGGCCAACGTTGATCAGCGTCTCCCCCGGCGGATCCAGTGGCAGCCTGGTGGCGCGCGAGATCTCCTCAACCCCCAGTGCCACCAGCGGTGCTACGTCCAGGGTCAGGGAGGACACGGATCCGGTAGCGCCTGGGCCCGCAGGAGCCTGCGGGAAACTCAGCCGGTGGCTCTTGCGAAGGGTCTCTTCCCAGGCCACCGGATACCCCGGAAGGCCGGCCAGTGACGTGGCGGCATCCTCCAGCACCGGCTGGACAAGGTCACCGAGGAACCCGGGGACTGCGCTGGTGTCAATGGTTCCTACAGCCGCCGTGGCCAGCTGCTGCTGGAACTCCGAGTTCTTTCCCAGAGGGGCCGCCAGTTCCACGAAACCGTCCTCCTGGACGAGGTTGCGGTCAAGCCAGATGGCCGGGACGGCCACGGCTGCCAGCAGGACACCCAGCACGGTGGCCACGGCGGAAACAAAAGTGCGCACAGCAGGTCCTTCGTCGTTGTTGGCGGTAGACCCATCCTAGGCAAGGATCCTGGCGGGATTCTGTCGGTCCCGCATGCTACAGCTTATGGATAAGGTTGAATGACCGCCGTACAACAGACGAAGGACCCCATGCCCGCAGCTCCAGCCCCGCAAGGGCGTTTGCATGTCTGACCAGGCTTCCCTTCCCGGCACCGCACCCTCCACCCTGCCCGCGACGGCTGCTGAAACCACCCCGGACAACCCCTGGCCGCTGCAGTTGCTCTCGCAGAAGCTCAAGGCCCACATCGACAGGACCCCGTCCGCGTGGGTGGAAGGCCAGGTCATCGAGCTGAACCGGCGCGGAAGCAACGCCTACCTGACGCTGCGGGATGTTGATGCGGAAGTTTCCCTGCCCGCCTCGGTCTGGACCAAAGTACTGGAACGCCAGAACCTGCCCCTTGAACGCGGATCCCGCGTGGTGGCCCTGCTGAAGCCCGAATTCTGGATGAAGACCGGCCGGCTCAACATGCTGGTCCGCGATATCCGGCCGGTGGGCCTCGGTGACTTGCTGGCCCGGATTGAACGGCTCCGGCAGGCCCTCTCCGCCGAGGGGCTCTTCGCCGATTCCCGGAAGAAACCCCTCCCCCTGCTGCCGCACCGGATCGGCCTGATCACCGGCCGAGACTCGGACGCCAAGAAGGACGTCCTGCGGAACGCTGCGCTACGTTGGCCTGCGGTGGAGTTTGAAATCAGGGAAGTGGCCGTCCAGGGCAACACCGCTGTCTCTCAGGTGGTCCGTGCCCTCCGCGAGCTCGATGCCCACCCCGTTGTGGATGTCATTGTGATCGCACGCGGCGGTGGCGCGCTCGAGGACCTGCTTCCGTTCAACAGCGAGGAACTGATCCGCGCCGTAGCGGCGGCGGCCACCCCTGTGGTGAG
Organism: Arthrobacter sp. Y3221087; assembly: GCF_059089905.1. Classification (NCBI taxonomy): domain Bacteria; kingdom Bacillati; phylum Actinomycetota; class Actinomycetes; order Micrococcales; family Micrococcaceae; genus Arthrobacter; species Arthrobacter sp. Y3221087. Next base: position 1,113,738 of record NZ_JBNHFE010000001.1, on the reverse strand, counting down.
TGCCATCGGGCATGAGGCGGACCGGCCGCTGCTGGATGACGTCGCCGATCTGCGTGCCTCCACGCCAACGGATGCAGCCAAGCGGATTGTTCCCGAGGTCTCCGAGGAACTGGCAGGCGTCCGGCAGGCACGGGAACAGCTGCGCCGCTGCATGGAACGCCTGGTGGACCGGGAATCGGACAGGCTGGCCTCGTTGCGCTCCCGCCCCGTCCTGGCGTCTCCGGAAGGACTGGTCACCGTCCGGGCCGAGGAGATCGAACGGCTGCTGCGGCGGTCGTCCGCTGCCGTGAACTCCACGGTTGTCCGGGCCGCGGACCAGTTGGAGCATCTCAAGGCGCAGGTGCGGGCGCTGTCGCCGCAGAAGACGCTCGACCGCGGGTACGCCGTCGTCGAGCTCGCAGGCCGGCAGGCCGCACCCACCGCGGTCGCCGGCCACGCTGTGGTCCGCCGCGCGGTGGACGCCCCGGCAGGCTCTGCGCTTTCCATACGCGTGGCGGAGGGGCGTTTCGGCGCCACCTCCACCGGAACGCGCAACCCGAAGACGCAAACGGACGTAATGCAGGAAGGAGACGCTCATGAGTGAGCAGACAACAGATGCCGCCATCGCGGGGCTAAGCTACGAGGAGGCACGCGAGCAGCTCATCGCCGTCGTGGGCCGGCTCGAGGCGGGAGGCGCCAGCCTGGAAGAGTCACTGGCGCTGTGGGAGCGGGGCGAAGCCCTGGCCGCCCGCTGCGAGGAATGGCTGGAAGGGGCAAGGAAACGGCTGGCCGCTGCCCGCGACCAGCCGCTGTAACAGGCAGGCTCAGGAGCGCAGGATCAGCTCCCGCTCGGTGGGAACGTCAAAGTCGGCTTTCGGCCATTGAAGGTCTAGTTCGGCCAGCGCACCAATGAGCAGCTGCTGCACGGCGATGCGGGCATACCACTTCTTGTTGGCCGGGATTACGTGCCAGGGGGCTTCCCTGGTACTGGTTTCGTCGAAGGCCGCCTGGTATGCATTCATATAGTCTTCCCAGAACGCCCGCTCATCGAGGTCGCCCCGGTTGTATTTCCAGTGCTTCGCCGGGTTGTCCAGGCGGGCCAGCAGCCGCTCTTTTTGTTCCCCGCCGCTGATGTGGAGCATCACCTTCACCACCTTGGTTCCCGATTCGATGAGCCGCCCCTCGAACTCGTTAATGGCGACGTAGCGCCTTTTGATCTCCTCGGGACTTGCCCAGCGGTGGACGCGGTGGATCAGGACGTCCTCATAGTGGGACCGGTCGAAAACCCCCACCATGCCGACAGCAGGCACTTCCTTCTCGATCCGCCAGAGGAAGTCGTAGGACTTCTCCTCGGTCGTGGGAGCCTTGAAAGCCTTGAACTGGACACCCTGCGGATCCATCGCCCCCATGACGTGCTTGACGATGCCGCCCTTGCCGGCCGTGTCCATGGCCTGCAGGATGAGCAGGATCCTTTTGCGGCCGCCGAAACGGGATTCGGCGAACAGTTTTTCCTGCAGTTCGGCCAATTCGTCGTCCATGTCGGCCAGCAGTGCCTTGCCGTCCTCCTTCGTGCCGTTGTAGCCCGGGGTGGCATCCGGGTCGACGTCGGACAGTGCAAATCCGTCGCCTACACGCAAAGTTTCAGAAGGAAGCTGCTCGAACCGAGTGACGCCGGCCATGGGGAATCCTTTCCGCGAAGTGCCACGGGCCTCATAGCCCGTGTGCACAGGCTAGTTCCCCTGGTACCTGCTCAGGAAGTCCCCCATCCGGCCAACAGCTTCCTCAATGTCCTTGACGTTGGGAAGCGTAACCATGCGGAAGTGGTCCGGGCGCACCCAGTTGAAGGCCCGGCCGTGGGACACCAGGATCTTCTGCTCCCTGAGGAGGTCCAGGACGAACTTCTCGTCGTCCCGGATGTGGTAGACCTCCGGGTCAAGCTTCGGGAAGAGATACAGGGCGCCCCGGGCCTGCTGGGTGCTCACGCCGGGGATGGCGTTCAGCATGTCGTAGGCCTTGTTGCGCTGCTCCAGCAGACGGCCGCCGGGCAGGATCAGGTCGTTGATGCTCTGGTATCCGCCAAGGGCGGTCTGGATGGCGTGCTGCGCCGGGACGTTCGCGCACAGGCGCATGTTGGCCAGCAGGCTGATGCCCTCAAGATAGTCGGCGGCGTCCTTCTTGGGTCCCGAAATAGCCATCCAGCCGGCGCGGTAGCCGCACACCCGGTAGGCTTTGGACAGCCCGCTGAAGGTCAGGCAAAGGACGTGGTCGCCGGTGAGCGCGGCGAGGTTGATGTGGACGGCATCCTCGTACAGGATTTTTTCGTAGATCTCGTCGGCGAAGATCACCAGCCCGTGCTTCTCGGCCAGGGCAACGATGCGCTTGAGCGTCCCCTCCGGGTACACAGCCCCGGTGGGGTTGTTCGGGTTGATCACCACGATGCCCTTGGTCCGGGGCGTGATCTTGGATTCGAGATCCTCCAGGTCCGGCTGCCAGCCGGATTCCTCGTCGCAGAGGTAGTGCACGGGTTTTCCGCCGGCCAGCGCCACGGACGCGGTCCAGAGCGGGTAGTCCGGGGTAGGGATGAGGACTTCGTCCCCGTCGTCCAGCAGCGCCATCAGGGACATGGTGATGAGTTCGCTGACGCCGTTGCCCAGGTAGATGTCGTCCACATGGATGTTCTGGATTCCGCGGGTCTGGTAGTACTGCGATACGGCCGTCCGCGCCGAGAAGATGCCGCGGGAATCGCTGTAGCCCTGCGCATGCGGCAGGTGCCGGATCATGTCCACCAATATGGCATCGGGAGCTTCGAAGCCGAACGGCGCGGGATTGCCGATGTTCAGCTTGAGGATCCGGTGGCCCTCCGCTTCCATCTGCTGGGCGGCCTGCAGGATCGGTCCACGGATGTCATAAAGGACGTTGTTGAGCTTTGTGGACTGCCTGAATTCTGCCATTCCTCAAATATGCCACAGGAAGGATGCACGGCCGCTGAGACCTCGCCCACACGAACGACGGCGGCTGCCGGACTTCGGAAAGTCCGGCAGCCGCCGTCGTGATCACCGTGCGGATGGCCCGGCGGGCAAGCTGCAGGCTCCTACTTGAGGATGCCCTTTTCCTTCAGCCAGGCTTCGGCTGCTTCCTTGGCACCCTGCTTCTGGCTGCCGCTGACGGCACGGTTGAGGTTGATCAGGTCCTCGGTGGTCAGCTGGCTGGACACGTTGTTCAGCGCCTCCTTGGCCTTGTCTGTCATCTTGGCCTCGTTGTACAGGGGGATGACCTGCTGGGCGATGAAGTTGTTCTTCGGGTCCTCGAGGACCACCAGGTCGTTGTCCGCGATGGACGGGGTGGTGGTGTAGATGTCGGCCACCTGGACCTGGTCCTCGAGCAGCGCCTTCAGGGTCAGCGGGCCGCCGCCGTCGCTGAAGGGCTCCAGCTTCTTGGGCTCGCAGTTGTAGTTCTCCTTCAGGCCGGGCAGCCCGTAGGCACGTTCGGCGAAAGTGGCAGGTGCCCCGACAGTAATCTCGCTGCAGACCTTGGCGAGGTCCTCGATGGACTTCAGCTGGTACTTCTCAGCCGTTGCCTTGGTGACCACCATGGCGTCCTTGTTTTCCGCCTTGGACGCGTCCAGCACGGCCAGGCCGTCCGGCAGCTTGTCCGGAAGGGCCTTGGCGATGTCCTCGGCCGACTCCTCCGTGGCTTCCTTGTCGACGTGCAGCAGCAGGTTGCCCGTGTAGTCCGGGACAACGTCAACGGAACCGTCCTGGACGGCCTTGAAGTAGACCTCGCGGGAGCCGATGTTCGGCTTGGTGGTGGCGGTGACGCCGGCGGCGTTCAGTGCCCCCGCGTACAGTTCGGCGATGATCTGGCTTTCCGGGAAGTCGGCCGAGCCGACCACCAGGGAGGTGGTCCCGCCCGTGGAACCGCCGGTGGTTTTGGGAGCCTCGCTCAAGGGATCTGACGAACCGCCGCACGCGGACAGCGCCATTGCCAGGCCGAGTCCTGCGGCCAGCCCGCCAAATGCCCGCCTTCCCAGGCGCGGGTGATGGCTTAGTTTCATGGTTTACCTCCTTGGACAACAGTCTCCGTGAGCACGGGGTCTGTGAGATCGGCCGCAGCCTGCTGGCTGCGGCGGGACTGCCCTGCTGCCCCTGGTGTCAGGAACAGCCGCTGGAACAGGGACAAAACAAGGTCGACGGCGATGGCCAGCGCTGCGATGAGCAGTGATCCGCCCAGCATTTGCGGGAAGTCGCTCAGGACCAGCCCGTCGAAGAGGTACCGGCCCAGGCCGCCCAGGTTGATGTAGGCAACCACCGAGACGGTGGCAATCACCTGCAGCACGCCGGTCCGGAAACCGCCGAACATCACCGTCAGGGCGTTGGGCAGCTCAGCGCGGAACAGGACCTGGAGCTCTGTCATCCCCATGGCGCGAGCAGCGTCCACCACGTTCCGGTCCACGCTGGAAATCCCGGCGTAGGTCCCGGCCAGGAGCGGCGGCACGGTCAGGATCACCAGCGCCCACACCGGGGGCATGAGTCCGATTCCTGCGAGCAGGACGAAGAGTGTCAACAGGCCGAGTGTGGGCAGTGCCCGCAAAGCCCCGGCCAGCGCCACGATCGCCACCCGGCCCCTGCCGGTGTGTCCGACGTACAGGCCCACCGGGACCGCGATGGCCGCGGCGATCAGCATCACCAGGCCGGTGTACTGGAGGTGCTCACCCAGCCGTGCCGGGATACCGGCGGACCCGGTCCAGTGTTCCGGGTCGGCCAGCCAGGCAAAGGTATCGCTGAAGACGCTCACGCGTTCCCACCTCCGGTCTTAGGAGCAGCGAGCCTCCCGGCCGCGGCTGCAGGCTCGAGCCTGCCGGCGGCCAGGGGTTGCGGGCCGCGTCCCTTGCCGGCCCGCTCCCACGGCGTGAGGATGCGCTCCAGCAGGACCAGCAGCGCGTCCATCACCAGCGCCAGGAAGAGGATGGCAATGATGCCCACCACCACTTCGGTCACGAAGTCCCGCTGCAGGCCTGAGGTGAACAGCATGCCGAGGTTTCCGATGCCCAGCAGGGCGGCGACGCTGACCAGGGAGATGTTGCTGACGGAGACCACCCGCAGGCCGGCAAACAGGACCGGAAGGGACAGTGGCAGGTCAACCTGCAGGAACCGTGCCAGCGGTTTGTACCCCATGGCAACGGCAGCCTGGCTGATCTCAGCATCCACGGAATCGAAGGCGTCCAAAGCTGCGCGGACCAGCAGCGCGACGGCGTAGATGGTCAAGGCCACCACCACGTTGAGGGGATCCAGGATCCGGGTGCCCAGGATGGTGGGCAGGATGATGAAGAGGGCCAGCGACGGAATGGTATACAGCAGCGAGGATGCGGTCAGCACCACGGAGCGGAGTGCGCGGTGCTGCCGGACGAGCTGGGCCAAGGGGATGGAAATCATCAGGCCCAGGACCATGGGCACAATGGCCAGCACCATATGCTGGCCTGCGCGTTCGAAGACCATGCCGCTGTTGGCGAGGAACCACTCCATCAGAGTGCGGCCTGCCGCAGCTGGCGTGCTTCCTCGATCAGCGCCAGGACCTCCCCGCCCCGGACGGCGCCCAGCACCCTGCCTTCGGAATCCACCGCCACGCCCAGGCCCGACGGCGACGACAGGGCCGCGTCGAGCGCTTTCCGCAGGCTTTCGCCGGGCCGGAACAGGGAACCGCCGGGTATCAGCCCCGTGTCGGTGCCGGGGGTCGACCAGCCAAGCGGGCGCATGTCCTGGTCCACCACCAGCTGCCACCCGCCGGCGGCCGCCGGATCGGAGACAGGGCCGGACGGGCCGCGGACGATGGTCGGCACCGGGTGGAGCGTGACGCCGTCGGACGGGGTGAAGCCCAGGTGCCGGAAGCCCCGGTCCCGCCCCACGAAGGAGGCCACGAAATCGTTGGCCGGCGCCCGGAGGATCTCCTCCGGGGTGGCGTACTGGGCCAGCCTGCCGCCCACGGCGAAGACCGCCACCCTGTCCCCCAGCGTGGTGGCCTCGTCAATATCGTGGGTGACGAAGACGATGGTCTTCGCCAGGTCCTTCTGCAGCCGCAGCAGTTCCTGCTGCAGTTCGTCGCGGACCACGGGGTCCACAGCGCTGAAGGGTTCATCCATGAGCAGGACCGGCGGATCCGCGGCGAGGGCGCGGGCCACGCCGACGCGCTGCTGCTGGCCGCCGGAAAGCTGGGAGGGGTACCGCTTGGCAAGGGGCCGGGCCAGGCCCACCACGTCCAGCAGTTCCTCGGCGCGCCTGCGGGCGTCGGCTTTGGACACCCCGTTCAGCCGGGGCACCGTGGCGATGTTGTCCAGCACCGAGCGGTGCGGCAGCAAACCGGCGGACTGCATCACGTACCCCATGGACCGCCGCAGCTCGGCAGCCGGCACCGAGGCGACATCGTTGCCCCCAACGGTGATGGTGCCGCTGGTGGGTTCCACCATCCGGTTGATCATCCGCAGCGAGGTGGTCTTACCGCAGCCCGATGGTCCAACGAAAACCGTGATGGTGCCTTTCGCGATGGACAGCGAGAGGTTGTCCACGGCCGGCTGCCCGCCCTGGTACTGCTTGGTAACGCTCTGGAACTCGATCATCGCCTGGTCCATGGTGCGGACTTACCTGTTCTGTTGGACGGCATCTGATTGCACGCGACATTGTCATCAGCACGCTGATAGTTACGGTAACCCAATCCGGGGCCGGCATCACCGGTAGCGGCACCTAATCCGCGCAAAGGATTTCCTACTGTGACCATTCGGAGCCGCACGCGATCCGGACGGGCGTGGGTCCGGATCACGGGCCGCGAAGTTAAGCACTGACCGCCCCGGCCGCACCGGCCTACAGTTGGAGGGTGACCAACTTGGAGATCTCACCCCAGCAGGAAGTCTGTCCGCCGGCGAGCGCCGAGGGGAGTTCGGGCCCCTGCCTGCAGCTGTGGCCGGAGCGTGAGGTCCCGCTGGGCGGGGTGCGAGCCATGAACGTCCAACGGACCCTTCCCCAGCGCGGCCTTCCCACCATCGGGGCGTGGTGCTTCCTGGACAGTTTCGGCCCGGACCGGACGGCAATGTCCGTCCTGCCGCACCCGCACATCGGGCTGCAAACGGTCACGTGGCCGCTGGCCGGCCACGTCCGCCACCGGGACAGCGTGGGCAGCGATGTTGTGGTCCGCCCGGGCGAGCTGAACATCATGACCGCAGGGCACGGCGTCTCCCACTCCGAGTTTGCTGTGCTCCCGCCTGCCGGCGGGGACTTGCCGCTGCAGCGCGGCCTCCAGCTGTGGGTGGCGCTGCCCGACGCCGAGCGGCACCGCGGGCCGGCGTTCGAGCAGCACCGCGACTTGCCCCGGGTCAACGGGGACGGCTTCACCGCGACCGTGATGGTGGGCGAGCTGGCCGGTGTGGCCTCCCCCGCCACCATGTACTCGCCCATCGTGGGAGCCGATGTGTCCTGTGAAGGCACCGCGGTGCTCCCGCTGAACGGGGACTTTGAGCACGGCATTCTGGTGCTCGACGGCGGGCTGTCGCTGGACGGGCAGGAACTTCGTCCCGGACCGCTGGGCTACCTTGGCACGGGCCGGCAGGAACTGCGGCTGCAGGCACTTCCGGGCACGCGCTTCCTGCTGATCGGCGGCGAGCCGTTCGAGGAGGAACTGCTGATGTGGTGGAACTTCGTGGGGCGGACCCACGAGGAGGTGGAGCAGGCCCGGGAGGACTGGGAAGCGCAGGCCGCATTGTCCGGAACCGATGCGTATTCCGCCAGGTACGGCCTGGTGCCCGGCCACGGCCCCGATGCGGGCGCCGAAGCCGGGCGCATCCCCGCTCCCCCGCTGCCGGCGGTGCGGCTTACGCCCCGGAAGCGGGCCGTCTGATTCGCCGGAACCGGCGTCAGGCCGGCTCCGCCAGCAGCTGCAGCACCCCGAACACGGGCTCCTGGTCCAGGACCCGGACATCAGCGGCGCCGGCACTGGAAAGGTGGTGGCGGAAGGAATCCTGCAGTGGTTCCACGTTCATGCCCAGCCCGCCGCCCAGGATGACAGGGCCATCGAGCCCGAGCTGGCGGAGCACCTGCAGCGCCAGGTCTGCAAGATCGCGGCCGGCCTGGTCCAGCATGGCCTGGCTGCCGGCGTGCCCTGCGGCTGAAGCCGCCACTACGTGGCGCGCCTGCTGGGCCCAGAAACGGCGTCCGGTGTCCGGGGAGTGGAACAGCGCGATAAGCCGGTTGGGGTGGTCCACCCCGCAGGATTGCAGCAGCGCGGTGGTGAGTTCGTCTACGGGCAGTCCCTGGTTCATCCGCCGGAGGCTGTGCCTCACGGCTTCGCGGCCCAGCCAGTACCCGCTGCCTTCATCACCCAGCAGGTAGCCCCAGCCGCCTGCGCGGGCCTCGCCGTCGTCGGCGTTCCTGCCCCAGGCGGCCGAACCGGTCCCGGCGATCACTGCCACCCCGGTGCTGGCGTGGCCGGCCGCGAGCAGGAGGCGCGAGTCGTGGACCACGGTGACCAGGGCATCGGGAACGTGCGGCTGGATCAGCGATGCCAGGGCGGCCGCGTCCTCATCGGTGTCGATCCCGCCCGATCCCGCGTAAACCCGGGAGACTGCACCGCCGCCGATCCGGCCGAAGAGGTCCGCGATATTGCGGGCAGCCTCCTCCCGGCTGACATTCTGCACATTTGAGCTGCCCGCGGACTCGTCTGCAACCGGCACGCCGCCCTCGAAGCGGATGCCGTGGGTCTTGGTGCCTCCGATATCAAGGCCAATCACGACGCCGGCGAGCGGGCTGGGTGCGGACGTCACAGTCTTGTCGGTGGGCAGTGCCGAGGGGTTTTCGGTGTTGGTCACGTCACTAGGGTACTGGCCGGCACAGGCGCCAACCTGGCCGGGACCGGCCCTGGCTCCGTCGTGCCTGTCCCCTCCTCCGGCTCAGCGGGTACGCTGCCTGGCCAGTCCTGCCAGCAAGTGGGGTCCCTCACCAACCACCATGTCCCGGAAAAGCCGCACCGGCACCGGTTCGGCACCGGCTTTCCTGCGGCGCCAGCTCAGGCCCACTTCCCGGAAGGCCAGCGGTGAGCCGAGGGGAACCTCCGTCCAGCCAAGGTTTCCGGTCTCCGGGCTGACGGTCCTGCCGGGTGCATCCCCTCCCGGTGGCAGGATGCTCACGGCCAGCCCAGCGGACACCAGCCCCCGGACGGTATGCGAATCCTGGCTTTCAAAGGCTATGCGCGGCCGGTACCCTGCCTCGCGGAACAGTGCATCCGTCAGGGAACGCATGCCGTACCCCGGCTCGAGTGCCACAAAGGGTTCCGTCCTGATGTCAGCCAGCGCCACCGACCCCCGGCCGGCGAGCTGATGGCTGTGATGCACCACCAGTCGCAGCGGTTCCCGGTACAGCGGCGCGGAGTGCAGGTTCGTGCCGTCCGCTCCCACCGGCGCCGTGAGTGCCAGGTCTGCCTTCCCGGCCGCCAGCTCCTCCAGGCAGGAATTCCGCGAACCCTGGCTCAGGGTAAACACCGCGCCGGGATGCCGGCTCCGGAAGGCACTGATCAGCAGCGGCAAGGTGGCCTCGCCGAAGGTGTGCTGGAATGCCACGGAGATCCTGCCCCGGACCACCGACGATTCCTCGCGTACCAGGTCCAGTCCGGTCTGGAATTCGCTGAGTGCCTGCTCGATGTAAGGCAGGAGCGTACGGGCCGCCGGGGTGAGCCGGACTCCCCTGCCGTCCCTCACCAGCAGTTCCGTGCCGACGGCGGTGCTGGCCCGTGCCAGTGCCCTGCTCACCGTGGACTGGGGCACTCCCAGGAGTTCGGCTGTTTCAGTGACGTGCTCCGTCCTGCCCAGCTCGGCGAGCACGGGCAGGAGGGGAAGAAGCTGCGCCAGCTGCCTGTGGTCTGTCTGCATGTCTTGGCTCCTCGCCGCCGGTTCCATAACCGATCCCTACCTGCTATCAGTTCTTCACAAATTATGCATTGGAGGCATGTATAGGCCCGGCCTAGGCTAACGGCATGGCCTGTGAAGCAAGGGTGACCGGCAACCAATCACCGCCCCGCTGGGACGGGCACGCCAAGGGATCCCGGGCCTACGCCCGGATCCTGGCCGGACTGTCCTTCGCCGGGGTGGCCACCTTTGCCCAGCTCTACTCCACCCAGGCCGTCCTGCCCCTGCTCGCGGCTGACCTGCACATCACCGCGGCCGAGGCTGCGCTTACCATCTCGCTGGCCACCGTGGGACTCGCCGTCACGGTGATCCCGTGGTCCTTCCTGGCCGACCGGATCGGACGGGTCAAGGCCATGACCTGGGGCATTTCCATCGCCACTGTCCTCGGCCTGCTGGTGCCGCTGTCCACGAGTTTCGGGATGCTGCTTGCCTTGCGGCTGCTGGAAGGCATGGCTCTCGGCGGAATCCCCGCCATCGCCATCGCCTACCTCAATGAGGAAGTGACCAAAGCGCACGCGGCGCTGGCGGCAGGCAGCTACGTCGCGGGCACCACCCTCGGCGGGCTTGCCGGCCGGCTCGTGGCAGGACCGGCCGGTGAGCTGTGGGGCTGGCGTGCTGCCGCTCTGGCCGTTTCCATCCTGGCCACCCTCGCCGCCGTCGCCTTCCTGTTCCTGGTGCCGGGGGCACGGGGCTTCGTCTCCTCACCGGGGGCAGGACTCGGCAGCGCATTCCGGACCCTCGGCGGGCACCTGCGCAACATCCGGCTGCTCGCCCTGTACGTCCAGGCGTTCTTGATGATGGGCGGTTTCGTCGCCGTCTACAACTACCTGGGCTTCCGGCTGTCCGGCGCGCCCTTCAGCCTGCCTGCCACGCTGATCAGCCTCATCTTCCTGGCCTATCTCTCCGGAACCGTGTCCTCACGCTGGGCCGCCGGGCTGACCACACGGTTTGGGCGGCGGAACGTCCTGCTGGCCGGGCTGGCCCTTTCGACGGCGGGACTTGCCCTGACGCTTGTTCCCTACCTTCCGCTGATCCTCACGGGGCTGGTAGTGTTCACGGGCGGTTTTTTCGCCGCGCACAGCATCGGCGCCGGCTGGACCGGAGCGATCGCCAGCACCGGCCGTGCGCAGGCAGCATCCCTGTACAACCTCGCCTACTACCTGGGGTCAAGCATCATCGGGTGGGCCGGCGGCCTCGTTTTCCAGTCCTTCGGCTGGGTGGCCCTGGCGGCAGGGGTGATGGTCCTTGCCTGCCTGACCGGGGCCGCCGTCGCCGTCGTGCATCCCCGGACGCAAGATGCAGGCGCCTGACCGGCCGGGACGGGCCCTACGGCTCTACGGGCAGCGAATTAACTGCTCCGGTCGGAGGCAGTGTCGGTGCTGATATTCGGCGGGACCCGCAGCCAGGGGCGTACTGGCGCATTTACAGCGGTCTAGGATGAATGCAGGACCGTTGGAAGGAACAGCAGTGACCACGAATCCCAGGAACATCAGGCCGGGAGCGCACCTGGAGCCGCTGGATGCTATTGACGAGCGGCTGCTCGAAGCCCTGGTGAACGACGCCAGGATCTCCAACAAGCAGCTTGCCGAACTGGTGGGGATCGCCCCTTCCACCGCCCTGATGCGGACCCGCGCGTTGTCCGAACGGGGCATCGTTCAGGGCTACGAGGCGAAGCTCAACCTCTCTGCCATCGGCCGGTCCGTCCAGGCACTTGTTGCCGTGCGGCTCCGCGCCCACGACCGCGACCAGATCGACCGTTTCACGTCCCGCGTTCCGCATCTGCCGGCTGTGCTGTCCACGTTCCACACCTCAGGCTCCGTGGACTACCTGCTGCATATCGCCGTCGGGAGCACCGAGGACCTCCGGGACTGGGTGCTGGACAACCTTGCGACGGACCCGGTGGTGGGGCATACCGAGACCACCCTGGTGTTCGAACACATCCAGGGCAACCACGGGCCGCTCCCGGAGTAGCGGCTTACCGGCCTAGCCGGACCGGCCGTGCCGCCGAACCGCCCGGACCAGCGTCAGGACCGCCAGCGCAAGCGCGGCCGTACCGCAAACAAGGACGAAGCCGGCCACGGCAGCTTCCTGCCCGGCAAGTCCGGCCAACCAGCCAAGGCCAAGGACCGGGACGGCGCTGCCTAAGTAGGTGATGACGTAGACAGTGCTGACAGTTTGGGCGTGGCGGGCTGGCTCCACCATGGCGGCAACCTCATTGAATGTGGTCCTGAAGGCCAGTCCCTGCCCGGCACCGGCAAAAACGGCAGCAACCACGAGCACCAGCGGGCTGTGCCAAGCGCCCGCGGCCCCCAGCAGGAAGACGGATCCGCCGAGGACTGCCAGCCCTATAGGGATTGTGTAGCGTCCGCGGAGGGTCAGCACCTGGCTTAGTGCGGAGGCTCCAAGCGGCAGGGCGGCCAGCAGGCCGATCAACGGCCGGGATTGTGTGTCCAGCACCTGGGCGAAGTAGCCGGGCGCCAGGGAAAGGCAGAAACCGAATACTGCGAAACTGAGGAAGCCCACGGCCGATGCAAGCCAGAAAGCGCCCCTGGCGTTCCGCGGCACGGCGAGGGGCCGCGGCGCCAGCGCCTGCAGGGGCCGGGACACTGCCGGAAGCATGATGGCTGGCCTTGCCCGGATCAGGTAGAGCGGCACCAGGAGCGCCGCGAGGACCACCGAGTACACGGTGTAGGGGGCGGTGGTGGCACCGGGCAGCAGGGACAGCAGCCCGCCCAGAACAGGGCCGGCCGCTACTCCGCCGGCAGAGGCCAGCAGCGTGAAACGTGACGCCCACTCAGGACGCGAGGGCAGCAGCTCGCGCAGGGCGGCAGCACTGGCACCCGTGGCGAGTGCCACGGCAATGCCCTGCAGGGCCCGTCCCGTGCAGAGGGCCGCGAGCGTGTCCGCACCCGCGAACACCCAGCCGCCAGCCAACCCGGTCAGCACGGCAAGCAGCAGCGCAGCGCGGCGTCCGATGTGGTCGGACCAGTGCCCGGCCAGCATCAGGGTGGCCACCAGCGAAAGGACGTAGCTGGCGAACGCAGCGGACACATCCAGCGAGCTGAGTCCCAGCTCCGCCTGCAGGAGTGGATACAGCGGCGTAGCGAGATTGGCGCCCACCAGCAGGACGAAAATGACGGCGCCTGCCATCACAAGCCGTGCCGTGGTGGACGCGTCCCACCCGGCAGATGTGGCAGGGGCCGGGCGCATCCGGAGCTCGCTGAAGACCGTCATGGTGCCGCCTTTGGTTCTGCCGCGGCAGGTGGTCCTTGTGGGAGCCCGGCGCGGAGTGGATATGCGATGGTTCCAGATTGGGGTATTACTGCTCGATTGGCTCGAAATCAATGACAGAATTGAGCAGGATCATCAAAAGTTCTGTACCGCTGTGATGGAGAGTGACCATTTGAACAATCTGGACCCCACCGACCTCAGGATCCTGCTGGCACTGATCCGGGACCCCCGTATCCAGATCGGCGATTTGAGCGAATCGGTGGGCGTGGCCCGCAACACCGCCCAGTCCCGGGTCCGCCGGCTGATCCGGGCGGGTGTACTGCGCCCGGGCGGCCGGGAAGTGGATCTTGAGGCCGTGGGCTATGACGTGGTGGCTTTTGTGACCATTGAGGTCTCGCACCGGGAACTGGACGGTGTGGTCGCCGCGCTGCGGCTGATCCCCCAGGTCCTGGAAGTCCATGAAATTTCCGGACGCGGCGACGTCTGGTGCCGGGTGGTGGCCACGGACACCCACAACCTGCAGGCATCGCTGCGGCAGGTCCTCCGCATCAAGGGCGTCATCCGGACCGAAACGGTGCTGGCGCTGCACACCCATATTCCTTACCGGACCGAGCCCCTCATTAGCGGCCTCACCAAGTCGACGGGCGGCTGATACCGGATCCGCTGCGGCGCCTCGGGACCTGCCTCCCCTTCCGGCCGGCTCCGGACGGCTAGGATTTCTTGAATGGATTGGCTCTCTTACGTCTCACAGATCAACTGGCTCGCGGTCCTACTGGCTTTCGTGGCCAGCATGGCCATTGGCTTCGTGTGGTACATGCCGGCCGTCCTGGGCAACCGGTGGATGGCCGCCATCGGCAAGACCGAGGAGGATCTGAAGAACATCGGTGGCGGAGCAGGAATCTGGCTCCCCATGATGCTGGCTTCGGCGCTGACCGTCATCCTCCTGGCCGTCCTCATCAGCAAGCTGGGGCTGGATAATGCCCTGGCAGGAGCCTGGTTCGCGCTGGTGTTGGGACTTGTCTTCCGTGCCGGAGGCCATGTGATCCACAACGGTTTTGCAGGCCGCCCGGCTGCGGTGACAGTGATCGACGCCGGCCATGACTTGGTGGCGATGGCCGTGTCCGGCGCCATTATCGGAGCGGTGTCCTGACCATTGTGAGCACGTACAGCGAAGGCACCTGCCCATGACCATCATCGACAATGCCGTTTACGTTGACGGTGTCCGCCATGCCGAGCCGGAAAACCTGGAGCAGACGTTCGAGACGCTGGCGCACCACGGCGGGATGGCGTGGATTGGGCTGTACCGTCCCACCAAGGTTGAGATGGCCGCCGTGGCCGCGGAGTTCGGGCTCCACGCCCTCGCGGTGGAGGATGCCATCTCGGCCCACCAGCGCCCCAAGTTGGAACGCTACGGGGACAACCTCTTCACCGTCCTCCGGCCGGCACGCTACCTGGACGCCAGTGAAACAGTCGAATTCGGGGAACTCCACATCTTCACGGGAAAGAACTTCGTGGTCACCGTGCGGCATGCCGAGACGGCCGGTGTGGCCCGGGTAAGGAAACGGCTCGAAGGCAGGCCTGACCTTCTCCGGCACGGCCCGGAAGCGGTGCTGTACGCCCTCCTGGACGCAGTGGTTGACGACTACGCCCCGGTGGTGGCAGGGCTCGAGAATGACATCGACGAGATCGAGGACCAGCTCTTCAGCGGCGATTCCACCGTCTCCCGCCGGATCTACGAACTGGCCCGGGAAGTGATCCAGTTCCAGCGCGCCATCCATCCCCTGCCGGACATGATGCACCAGCTCAAGCGGGGCTTCGCGAAGTACGGTGTGGAAAGCGAGCTCCAGCACAGCCTGCGCGACGTGGAAGACCACGTTGAGCGGGTGATCTCCCGGGCAGACTCCTTCCGGGACCTGCTGCAGAATGCCCTGACGCTTGACGGCACCCTGACGGCCAACCGGCAGAATGAGGCCAGCGCCGCGCAGAACGAGCAGGTCAAAAAGATCTCCTCCTGGGCCGCCATCCTGTTTGCGCCCTCGTTCGTGGCCGGGATCTACGGCATGAACTTCGACTACATGCCCGAGCTGCACTGGGCCTTTGGCTACCCGATGGCGATCGGCCTCATGGCGGCCGTGGGGGTGGGAATGTATGGCATCTTCAAAAAGAAGGGCTGGCTGTAGAGTCCTGGCCTTCCCGCCCTCTCGGGAGAACTGGCAATTACTGGTCATCAAAGGGCGGGGCACAGGGTGGACTGACAGATCCCGGATTCCAAAACACCCCGGTCCGAAGACCGGGGTGTTACCGAGGACAGAACCATCCCTGAAGGATGACCCCACTCCTCACATTTGTGGAGCTAAGGGGATTTGAACCCCTGACCTCTTCGATGCGAACGAAGCGCTCTACCAACTGAGCTATAGCCCCGGAACGGCCACTTGGTGCAGGTGCTGGACCGGTGACCCTAGGCTACAAATTTTCCCGTCCCAATGCCAATCCGCACCCTGGTGAGGGGCAGCAGCACCCCGGATGCCGCCGTCGTACCGCGCGGCAAGGTTTATGCGCGGCGGCGCTGCAGGACGTCGTCGAGGTTGCTCAGTGCGCTCTGTGCCTTGCTGAGCTGCTGGGCTTCTGCAGCCGGTGCAGCAGCGGCAGGCGTCCCCGTTGCACCCTGCTTCAGGGACGGCTTGCCCACTGCCTTCGGCGCGGCCGGCAGCTCAAGCGGCTCAGGCTCTGGGCGTTCGGCCTTGGCGGCATCAACGTATACCGGCTTCGGAACCTCTACCGGCTCCCAGGGGGTACCAGCGGGAGTTCCCGATGCCGCCGCAGCCGCACTTGGATCACCGGCCGCCACGGCAACGGCCAGGGCTGCCTCGCGAAGTTCCTGGGCTGTCAACTGCTGGACCTTCGGCTGGTGGGCCTCGGCGTCAAAGAGCGGGCTTTCCCGGGGAGCGGGGGCCGACTCCGGCTTCGGCGGAATCCTTTCGGATACGTGCCTAACCGGCGGTGCGCTCATGGCCGAGCGAAAAGCCGCGTTGACCTTGGCCTTGCGGTCGCGGACAGCCAGCCAGCGCAGGATGGCGACGGACACCGCCGTCAGTGCCGCACAGGCCAGCGGCAGGAAAAGCGAGCCGAGGCCAAAAGGCAGCAGAATTGCGGAAACCAGTGACGTCATCAAAGACAGGAGTCCGGCAAGCGCCAGTGCGGTCCGGCCGTAACGGATCCGGAGGCGGCCGGCGGGTGCCGGGCCGGCAGACTTGGCGGAGGGTCCGGCGCTCTTCATGGCTTCCATGGGCTTCTCCTGCTGGGCGGCGACGTTCAGTACCAGACCGGCTGGCTGATCCGGTCTTTCCTCGGCTGGGGCGTCTGCCAGAAAATCACCGGCGGGCTGGAACTGGTGCCGGCGGTTCCGGAGGACGTAGGGGGCAACCCACACAATCCAGAGCACGACGGCAACCACAAGGATCACTGAGCTGCTAAGGGGGAAGTCCACACTCAAAACCGTATGAGCATCAAGCCTCCTGCTGCGGCATTAGCCGCGGTGTGTCGCAGGCCGGGGAGCAAATGAGTGGATTTATGACGGCCTGGTGGCGAGCCAGCGTGTCAACAGCCCTTCCGGGACATCTTCCGATGTCAGGGCGAACGACCGGTGGTCGGCCCATTCGCCGTTGATGTGGAGGTAGCGGGGCCGGTAGCCCTCGTCCCGGAAGCCCAGCTTCTCCACCACCCGCAGGCTGGGCGCATTTTCAGGCCGGATGTTGATTTCCATCCGGTGCAGCCCCAGGGTCTGGAAGCAGTGGTCGGTCACCAGGGCCACTGCAGTGGGGGCGATTCCGCGCCCGGCCCTGGCCTGGTCCACCCAATATCCCAGGGTGGCCATCATTGCCGACCCCCACACGATGGAGGAGACCGTCAACTGGCCGATGATTGGCGGATTTCGCAGCCCCGGAGTTCTCTCCGTGATCACGAAGGGCAGCGCGGTGGCCTGGGCGGCCTGCGTATTCAACGAACGGACCATCTGCCGGTAGTCCGGAAGGCCCCCGCGCGGGTCCGGGTTGGACGCCTCCCACGGTGCAAGCCAGTCGCTGTTGCGGGACCTGACCTCCGTCCACTCCTTTTTGTCCCGGTACCTGATGGGCCGCAGGACCAGGTCGCCGCACTCCAAGGTCACGGGCCAGATGGGGCCGAATCGCACGGTTGCTACTTGGACAGGCCGTCGGTGAACCCCGGCAGCCACTCCCGCAGGCCCGGGCCCAGGTCCTCGCTGTCGATGGCGAGCTGCAGGCATGCCTTGAGGTAGCTGAGCTTGTCGCCCGTATCGTAGCGGCGCCCCCGGAACACAACACCGTAAACGCCGCGGCCTTCGCCATCGCCGGTGGCGAGCTCCTGCAGCGCGTCTGTCAGCTGGATCTCTCCGCCGCGTCCGGGGCCGGTGCGCTCCAGAACTTCGAAGACGGACGGATGCAGGACGTAGCGGCCAATAACAGCCAGGTTTGACGGCGCTTCATCCGCGGACGGCTTCTCGACCAGCCCGTTGACCCGCACATAGCTTTCGCCGTCGATGTCCTGGATGTCCGCACAGCCGTAGGAGCTGATCTGTGACGGTTCCACCTCGATGAGGGCGACCACGGACCCGCCGGTCTTGGCCTGGACATCGATCATGGTGCTGAGCAGTTCGTCACGGGCATCAATGAGGTCATCCCCCAGCAGCACGGCAAAGGCTTCATTGCCAACGTGCTGCTTCGCCCGGAGGACGGCGTGGCCCAGCCCGTTGGGGTCGCCCTGGCGCACGTAATGGATGTCGCCAAGGTTGCTGGCCGCCTGGATGGATGCCAGTTTCTCAGTGTCCCCTTTGTCGGCAAGCGTTGACTCCAGGGCCGGGACCCGGTCAAAGTGGTCCTCCAAAGCCCGCTTGTTACGTCCCGTGATCATCAGAACGTCATTCAGCCCCACCTGCACGGCTTCCTCCACTACATACTGGATGGCAGGCTTGTCCACCACGGGCAGCATTTCCTTGGGCATAGCCTTGGTGGCAGGAAGGAACCTGGTGCCCAGACCGGCAGCGGGGATGACGGCTTTGCGAACTCTCGGGTTACGGGTACTCACCGGACTAATCTAACGTCAGCGTCAAGCATTCAGTAATCAATGGACCGGCGGGCAGCCGCCCCGGAACCGGCGTACCAACCGCCCCAGCGCGGGTAATAAGGAGACACAATGGCCCAACAGCAAGCCACCGCGAAGGACGACATCCGGACAGCCCACCGCCGGCGAAGGGCAGCGCTGACCCCTGCCGAACTGGAAGCCGCCGGCGCTGCCCTGGCCATGCATGGTGTCGCCTGGGCCGAATCCATGTCCGGTGGAAGGCCGGCGACGTTCTGCGTGTATCTCGGTACCGGCGTCGAGCCGCCCACGCTGCCCCTCATCGCCGCCCTCCACGGCAACGGCCACAAGGTCCTGCTCCCCGTCTGCGAGCCGGGCCGTGAGCTGAGCTGGGTTATCTGGGGCCCGGACAGCACCCTGGAACGCAGCAGGTACGCACCCATCATGGAACCGGTTGGGCCCCGCCACGGACCGGATGTTGCCGGCGAGGCCACGGCACTGTTCATCCCTGCTACCGCCGTGGATCTCGACGGCAACAGGGTGGGCCAGGGCGGCGGCTACTACGACAAGTTCCTGGGCCACCTTGCCACCGCCGGGAAGGAAATCCCGCTGGCCGCTGTTATCTATGACGATGAACTCCTCCCGGCGGGCAGGATTCCTGCCGAGGAGTTCGACCGTCCTGTTCCCGCCGTCCTTGTCCCGTCGGGGCTTAGGCCGTTGGGCAAGATCGCCTAGCTCAGGCGGGTGGCCGCAACGGGATGATAGAATTAGCACTCAGGCCCTGCGACTGCTAATGGATTACCAGGTGGCAGCACGGGACCTCTCGTTTGCCCAAGAGGAGGAGCACCAGTGCCAACATATGCTTACGCCTGCAAGGATTGCGGCCACGCCTTCGACATCGTCCAGTCGTTCTCGGACAGCTCACTGACGTCGTGCCCCGAATGCCAGGGCGCGCTGCGCAAGAAGTTCAACAGCGTGGGTGTCGTGTTCAAGGGCTCCGGCTTCTACCGGACCGATTCCCGGGACTCCAAGGGCAACACCGTCTCCGCGGCGCCGGCTTCTTCCACGCCTGCTCCGGCGGCGGCACCTTCCGCTCCCGCTCCGGCAGCTGCGGCCGCCGCCAGCTGATTCCGGCTTCCGCCGTTACGACGGCGGCCCTGCACCGATGGGACATTGTCCACATAGGCGCGGGGCCGCTGTCTTTTGCATATCCGGGGCGCCTAGCGTGGCGGCATGCCTGCTCATCCCTTCCGTGCCCGCCGGGAAGCTTCCGGATTCCTTCGAACTCCCGGCCGGACGGTTCCGTCCGGCCGTTCCGTTGCCCGTCCCAGTGCCAGGTTTGGCGGCTGGCTGAGCCGCAACCGCCGGCTTGCCATTGCCCTGTTGCTGTGTGCAGCGGCGGCACTCACCGTCCACCAGCTCACGCCGGAACCGGTCCACACCGTCACCGCACTGGCCGCCGCCCGGGACCTGCCTGCCGGGTCTGCCCTTGCGGCCACTGACATTTCCGCGATCCAGGTTCCTCCGGGCATGCTCGCGGACGGAGTCCTGCGCGAACCCGGCGAAGCGTCCGGCAGGCAGCTGGCTGCCCCGCTGCGCAAAGGCCAGCTGCTGGCGGACGCCCAGCTGCTGGGGCCCGGCCTCCTCACCGGCAGTCCTGCCGGCTCAGCTGCAGTGCCCCTTCGGATGGCGGACCCCTCGTCCATCCAGTTGGTCTCCCCCGGGCAGCTGGTGAACGTGGTGCTGACCGCGGGGAACGGTTTCGACCAGCAAACACCGTCCGAAGTCCTGGCCGCGGCGGTGCCCGTGCTGTGGACCTCGGCAACCGGCGGCCAGGGCGGGCAATGGCTTGGCACGCAGGAGACTGACGGCCTGATCGTCGTGGCCGCAAACGCGGAACAGGCGGCCCGGCTGGCGGGCGCCTCCACGCAAGGCAAGCTGTTCTTTGTCCTGGTCGGGCCGCCGTAACAGGCTGCCTCCTTGGCGGCGCCGGGGCCTACGAAGGTGTCACCCCCAGTGCGGCGGCTTCTGTTCCTTCAGCCATGCATCATGGTCATCGTCACGGTCGCCCCACGCCCGCGGATCATCCTCGGCAGCCCGGGCGGGCAGGATGCCCTGGGCCGGCTTCTGGCCGCCCCGGGTGGCCGACGCAGGCGCTTCCGCTGTCTCGTCACCGTCCGCGGGCCGCGCTTCGCTGTTGGTGCTGTTGGTCTTCTCGTCGCTGCCCACCTGGGCCGCCTCCTTGCTGTCCTGCCGGTCCGCGGCGGGTGCTGCCTGATGACCGGCACGTGCTGCGTTGCCGGCCCGCCGTCCGGAAGCCGGGCCCGGGAAACGCGTAACGTTCGATGCCGGAGCGGACTCCGCCACGGCATCAATATCATTCAGCGCCTGGTCGACGTCGTCGTCAAGGAATCCGGGCGAAGCCACCCGCCCCGGAAGTACAACCTTTTCCAGTCCGAGGTACTTGGCGATCCGGTCTGCACAGGCGGACGGATCAGTGAAAACCTCGATGGTCCACAATGGCATGTACCGCCAGCCAAGCCGTTCGAGCAGCTGGGGACGCAGCCTGCTCCGCTCCCGGACACTCATGGTGCGGTACTGTTCCGTGCCGTCGGACTCGATAGCCACCGGCCACGGAAGATCGGCGTCGTCCTGGCCCATGGTGTTAAGCGGATCGGCGGCGGCCACCACGTCGATGGCGCCGTCGTACTGGTGCCAGACCCGCGCACCGCGTGCCAGCAGCCGGTCGCCCAGGTCCGCCACGAGCGGGTCGGCGCCGAGCGCCTGTTCGCTGGCGGCAGCGCGGGACGCGGGCGTACCGAGATCCGTGTTGCCCGAGATTTCCCGGTCCAGCAGGGCATACAGGTCCACTGCCCCGTGCGTCAGCCGGGTGTGGTCCAGGTCCTCAGGCCGGAAGCACGTCAGAACGTGCATCGAGCGCCGGGCGCGGGTCATCGCGAGGGCGAACTTTTCCCGCCCTCCCTCGGCGGACAGCGGCCCGAAGCTGTGCAGGGCGCGCCCATGCGGTGTCCGGCCGAAGCCCGGTGAGAAAATGACGTGGTCGCGCACCAGGCCCTGGGCCCGCTCAAGGTCCACCACCCGGAACGACTCCGGGCCCGCGCCGAAGAACCCGGCGAGTCCGGGGTGGTTGGGCAGCTGGAGCCTGATGGCCTCACCGATCCGGGCAGCGTGGCGAAGGCTGGCGGTCACCACGGCCAGCGAGGTGCGCGGGCGCAGGCGGGCGTGTTCAAAGACCAGCTCCACCACCCGGTTGACCTCGGCCACCACGGATTCAACGCCTTCATGGTCGGCGCTGGGCAACCCGGTTCCGTCCGGCAGGTACTCCACCAGCAGGGACCGGTCCAGCCCCGTAGCCGACTGTCCCTCCGGCAGCCGGCGGAGACCGCCGTCGTAGAAGTTCTTGCTCAGCTGCAGGACCAGGTCCTCGTCCACCGCGCGGTAAACGAAGTTCAGCCGCCACACCGGCAGCACGGCGGACAACGCGGTGAAGGCACTCTCCACCCGCTGGTGCGCCGATTCACCGGGCGCCAGCCGCTCCACACCCACGGTGAAGGTGCGCGGGCTGGCGATGCGGGCGTCGCCGAAGGCAATCACCTGGCGTGCGCGCGCAATGGAGGGAAGTACCGCCTGCAGCGAGGTGGCTTCGGCGTCGAGGATGACCACGGCGTCGAAATGTTGCTCTGCCGGTAGCAGCCCGGTCATCAGGTACGGGCTCACGGACCACACGGGCACCAGGGTACCGATAAGGTCCGGGGCCTGGGCGGTCAGCGCCGGCAGCGACACGCGGCCGTCCTTGAGCAGGCTGCGCAGGAGGTCGGCCTGGCGCGGCTGCCCGGCGATCGCGGCGCGCCAGCGCTCGGCAAGGTCCCAGCGGAGCCTGGCCGCCCCGCTGGCGATGTGCGCATTGTCCGCGAGCCGGTACTCGGCTTCGAGCTGCCGGAGGGCGTCGCCGTCGGACATTGCCAGGTAGTCGTCGCCGCTGATCATCGCCTCAAGCGCAGACTGCCACCAGGCGAGCTCCAGCTCGGCGGCGACGGAAGCGGCGGGCACTTCCCGCTCGGCCAGGTCAGCCAAAAGCTCGCCCAGCCCGTGCTCACGCATGTTTTCCACCAGCAGCGTTCGTTCCGGCAGGGTCTTGAGCGTGTCCGTATCCGCCACCAGCCGCTCGAGGCGGTCCATGAGTTCCCCGTACCGGACCGTGGAGAGCGAACCGCCCGCCTCGGTATGCTTCAGGGCCTCTCCCAGCTGGGTGAGCTCGCGGTCCAGTTCCCGGTACATGGCGTTCATCTCGGCAAGCCCGGACGGAACAGCCGGGTGCCGCTGGGTGGTGGCGTAGCCTGCCCACAGGGCCCGCTGTTCCTGGACCAGGACCAGGGAGCTGTGCAGGTCGGCGATGTGGACGCCGGGCCGGACGTATTCCTTAGCGACCCTGCGCAGCCGGGACCGCTGCATGGAGGTCATCTCGATGCCGCGTTCCCGCCGCCAGGCGGAAGGGGCGGTGGCGGAGATGAGGTCGGTCACCGGCCGGTCGAAGATGTCCGGGGTGAACTTGTCCAGGCTGCCGCGGACTGCCACCAGCAGTTCCAGCTGCTCGCCCCATTCGGCGAAGGATTCACCGAGGCGGATCTCGGCGTGCTCTGCCACGGCATTCATGCGCTCCCGCAGGGCAGGCAGGCTCTTCGCCACGGAACGGACCAGCTCCTGGGCTTCCTCGGTTTCCTTCCGGGTAAGGAGCCGTGCCCCGTGCCAGGGGCTGGTGGTTGCGGCCTTGCTGAAGCTGCCCAGTTCCGCCGCACGGCGCAGCCTTCCGGCCAGTTCGTCACGGTCCCGGATGCTGTCCAGGACGCTCCGCTTGAGCCGGACGGTGGTGGCCGGGGCGGGATGGATGGAAGTCAGTTCCGCCAGCGACTGCATGGCTTGGTAAGGCGAGCATCCCCACCGCTGCCGGACATTGTGCAGCGAGGCCACGTGGTCCATCAGCGCGTGGCGGTGCTCGGTCAGGGTGGCGTGGAGGTTGCCGAGCTGTGGTTCCAGCGACTTCTCGTTGCGGACGATGGCCCGGACCAGCTGGCCTTTCAGCTGCTGCGCGGTGACGTTCCCGGAGAGCTGGAACAGGATGGATTCAAGGCCCAGGGACTCCAGCTGGCCGGACACCTCGTTGAGGCTGGCGCGGCGGTCGCCCACTACCAGGACGGTCTTGCCGGCATCCACCAGGGCGCCGATGGTGTTGATGGCCGTCTGCGTCTGCCCGGTGCCGGGCGGGCTGCTGACCACCAGGGAATCACCGGCGCGCGCAGCATCAATGACGTACTGCTGGTCCGTGTCCGCATCCAGCAGGAGCAGCTCGTCCTTGGGGTGCCGGCTGTCCAGTGGCGGGAAACGGGACGGATCCGGTTCCGCCACGTCCACCACTTCTCCCCCGGCTGCGGTAGCCAGGGCAGACACGATGGGATTGGAATCGTTGATCCAGGGGTCGTCCAGGTTGCCGGACAGGTCCGCGAAGGTGGACACGAGCAGGTTGTGCTGGGCCTCGGCGCCATGGATGGGCCGGATCAGGGTGCCCAGCCGGTCCAGTACAGGCTGCGGGTCGAAGCGCGCGGTGCTGTAGGCCAGCCGGGTGACGGCGTTGACGTCGAACACGATGCCGTGGATGGTCTTGAGGTGCCGGACCAGTGCCGGGTTGATGTGCGCCTGCTCGGTCAGCTGGAGCTCGTAGTCGTCTTCGCCCGGGCGGACGGTCAGGGAAATCGCGGTGAGCATGACGGGCGCCGAGATACGCTGCGGCTTGCCGCCGACGGCGGACGTCCACACCACCGTGCCGGCCGAGAGGTAGCCGGCGTCGATCCCGCGGTCGTTGGCGAGTTCGAAAATCTTGGAGCGGATGTTGCGTGAGGCCCGCGCGGCCACGAGGTACTGCTGCCGGTCCCGGATCAGGGTGGACAGGCGGGTGCGGCGCCCGGCCATGAGCTGGGCAAGACCGGACGGGTGGGCGTGGGTCAGGTCAATGGAGCCCTCAGGGGTCTTGGTGAAGCGCAGCATCGTGTCTGCACCCGTGACGGGTTTGAGCCCGGACAGCCATTTGCGAAGCTCTTCCGAGCCTTCCGGGTGGCCTTGACCAACTGACACTACTGCCTTCTTTTCTGCGCTTGCGCGTGACGCCCTGGACCATACCGGCATACGTTCGAGCGTAGCCGCTCCGGCGCCGGACTCGAGAGACCGCAACACTGGAGTGCCCGAAATTGCGGAGATTTGATCCGGAAACAGGAGTGGCCGGCCTCCGTATCGGAGGCCGGCCACTCAGAACGCTATTCCCATTCGATGGTTCCCGGCGGCTTGCTGGTGACGTCCAGCACCACGCGGTTGACGCCGTCCACCTCGTTGGTGATCCGGTTCGAAATCCTGGCCAGGAGGTCGTACGGGAGCCGCGACCAGTCAGCGGTCATGGCGTCCTCGGAGGAGACAGGGCGGAGCACGATGGGGTGGCCGTAGGTGCGGCCGTCACCCATGACGCCCACGCTGCGGACATCGGCCAGCAGGACCACGGGCATCTGCCATACGTCGTTGTCCAGCCCGGCGGCGGTCAGCTCGGCCCGGGCAATGGCGTCGGCCTTGCGCAGCAGGTCCAGGCGCTCCTTGGTGACTTCGCCGACGATCCGGATGCCCAGCCCTGGTCCGGGGAACGGCTGGCGGCCCACGATCTCCTGCGGCAGCCCAAGCTGGGCGCCGACGGCGCGGACCTCGTCCTTGAACAGTGCCCGGAGCGGCTCGACGAGTTCGAACTGCAGGTCCTCGGGAAGCCCGCCCACGTTGTGGTGGCTCTTGATGTTCGCCGCACCTTCGCCGCCGCCGGATTCGACGACATCCGGATACAGGGTGCCCTGGACGAGGAACTTGATCTTCTCGCCGTGTGCCGCGGCCTCGGCGATGATGGCCAGCTCGGCCTCTTCGAAGGCACGGATGAACTCGCGGCCGATGATCTTGCGCTTGGTCTCGGGATCGCTGACGCCGGCGAGGGCGGACAGGAAGCGCTCCTGCTCGTTGGCGACGTAGAGCTTCACGCCGGTGGCGGCAACGAAGTCCCGTTCCACCTGTTCGGCTTCGCCTTCACGCAGCAGGCCGTGGTCCACGAAGACACAGGTGAGCTGGTCGCCCACGGCGCGCTGCACCAGGGCAGCAGCGACGGCTGAGTCCACGCCGCCGGAGAGGCCGCAGATCACGCGGGCGTCCCCCACCTGCTGGCGGATGCGCTCCACCTGTTCCTCGACAATGTTGCCGGTGGTCCAGTTGGCTTCGATCTTGGCGCAGTTGAACAGGAAGTTCTCAAGCACCTGCTGGCCGTAGGCGGAGTGCTTGACCTCGGGATGCCACTGCACGCCGAAGAGGCCCTTTTCCTCGTTGGCGAAGGCAGCCACTTCGGCGCCCGCCGTCGTCGCCAGCACCTCGAAGCCCTCCGGGGCCAGGTGGACGGAGTCACCGTGGCTCATCCAGGTCTTCTGGTGCTGTGGCATGCCCTCCAGGACGGAGCGTCCCTCGCCAAGGATGGTGGTTTCCGTGGAGCCGTACTCCCGCAGGCCGGTCTTGTCCACCTTGCCGCCCAGGGCGTTCGCCATGGCCTGGAAGCCGTAGCAGATGCCGAAGACCGGAACACCGGCCTCGAAGAGGTCGGCACCGACGGTCGGGGCGCCGTCCGCGTAGACGCTGGAGGGCCCGCCGGAAAGGATGATGGCGGCCGGATTCTTGGCGAGGAGCTGCTCGGTGGAGTAGGTATGCGGAACCACTTCCGAATACACGTTTGCTTCCCGGACGCGGCGTGCAATCAGCTGCGCGTACTGGGCACCGTAGTCAACTACCAGCACCGGCTTCTGGGAAGTCTGGGATGCAGTGGGAGTAGTCACCGTAATAGCCTACTTTGCGCCGTTGCACCGGCGCACCTTGAGAGGCGGTGCTGTGACGGAGCAGACGTCCGACGGCGGGCGGCGGCCCGGGTGCCGGGGACTAGTACCGCTGCCGTGCTTGCGGGTTGGCGGCCAGCTCGGCCTCCACCTCGGCGTGGAACTTCTTCTCCACGATGAAGGACAGGAACGGGATGACGCCGCCGAGGGCGAGCAGGATCAGCTTGAGGAATGGCCAGCGCATGAGCGACCAGAGCCGGAAGTTGGACATCAGGTACACCACGTACATCCAGCCGTGCACGATCAGGACGGTGACGGACAGGTTGACCCCGTCCAGCACGCCCGGAGGCTCGGCGTCGGCGAACCCGAAGCCGAAGGGCTGCCCCGTCACGGCGTTGGTGCCGCCGGCGAACAGGTATTGGCCGAAGCCGTACCGGGCGATCAGTTCGGCGCAGAGCAGGAGCAGCATGGCGCCGGTGAGGTAGGCCAGCACCTTGTAGAACTTCAGGGCCGAGCGGATCTGCGCCTCGGTGCCGCCAAAGCGCCGCTTCTTGCCTGCGGCCTTGCCGGCTGTGTTGCCGCCTGCTGCGGAGGTGGCGGGTTTCGGTTCAATCATGGCTGTACCTTTTGCTGGGTCGGTTCCGGGTGCTGGTTCTGGTCAGGCTGCTGTCCGGGGTCCGGACCGGCCTCGTGGTGTTCATCGTCAAGGCCCTCTTCCAGGTCCCGGTGGTAGTCGTCCTTGACCAGCCGCCACCAGATGAACAGGGCGAACCCGGCGAAGACCACCCATTCGAGGGAGTAGAAGAGGTTGAGCCAGTTGATCTGCTGCCCGGGCGGCTGCGGCCCGATCTCCAGGGGCAGCAGGTCGCCGGGCACGGCGGCGGGGCTGACGTCCGCTCCCCCTGCCACTTCGGCGGTGGCGGCCACGAAGCCCGGGTAGCTGCTGATCTCCCAGTAGTTGATGAGTTCGGCCACGGAGACGGCGGTCGCCTGGCCGGGCTGCGGTGCCGTTTTGGCGAGGGGGGCCTCGGACGGCAGGAGCCGCCCGGTCAGTTCAACAGCGCCCGACGGCGGCGCTGGCGCGTCGGCGGGGTCGGCCACCCATCCGCGGGCCACGGGGATCCAGGTTTGCGGCGAGGCCGCAGCGCCGGTCAGCGCCGGGGCGCCGTCGACGGCGAAGGCGGCAACCACCCAGTAGCCCGTTTTGCCGTCGTGCAGGCGGCCCGGGACCAGGACCTGTTTGTCGGGGTCGTAGCTGCCCCGCGCGCTGACCATTTGGTCGGCGTCGGTACCGTGGAAAAACTCGCCCGGCTGGAGGGTATCGGTCAGCGGCTGGACCTGTTCGGTGGCAGGGTTGACCGGGGCCTCGGGCTGCGTGGAGCGCCCGAACTGCCACTGGCTGAGCAGCACGAAGACCCCGGAAATGGCGATCGCAAAAACAAATCCGGCGATCCAGCGGGGTTTAAGGGCAGTTTTCCACACGTCTTAACCGTACTTCGTACCTTTGTAGAACAGCTAAACGCCGACGCCGGCGGCATCTGCGGCGGGGGCACCGGATCAGTGGTCGAAAAAGACCAGGCTGGAGTTGATCAGTTCGGAAATGATGTCGGCGTCGTAGGCGCGCCGCAGGGATTCGCGGAACGATTCCTTGGACAGGGACCTGGCCAGGGTCGCCAGGACTTCAAGGTGGTCGGAGAAGGAGCTGGCGGGGGTGGCAATCAGAAGGATCAGCGTTGCGGGGCCGTCGGCTGCACCGAAGTCCAGGGCGGAGCCGTATTTGGCGACGCCCACCGCAATGGACGTGCGGGTCACGAACTCGCTGCGCGCGTGCGGCAGGCCGATTCCACCCGGAAGTCCGGTGGCCAGCTGGTGCTCGCGGGCGTTGACGTGCTGCAGGAACCCCTCAAGGTTCGAGACGCGCCCGGCGGCGTGGAGCCGTTCCGCGAGCTGGGTTGCGGCGTCGGCCTTGTCCGATGCCTCCATCTCCAGGATCACCATCTCGGGGGTGGTGAGGTCCGCATCATACGGGTCAAGTGCTTCCGCCAAGGCGTTTCCCTTCAGTCGGCAGTACGGGGCATCCGGCCCCTCAGCGCAAGGGCACGATGTCTTCCACGCCCAGGCGGGCGGCGTCTGCGGATTTGTCGTCCGGCTGTTGCTGGCTGAGGCGTTCGGCCTCCACGCGCGCAATGTAGTGCCGCACCTCATTTTCGCGCTGCGCGTCGCTCCAGCCGAGGACGTCACCCATCAGTTTAGCGACAACCGGGACCGCGGACACACCGCGGTCCCACGCTTCAATCGAGATCCGCGTCCGCCGGGTCAGCACGTCGTGCACGTGCCGCGCCCCCTCGTGTGTTGCCGCGTAGACGGCCTCGGCCTGGAGGTAGTCGTCGGCTCCCGGAATCGGCTCGGCCAGCGCCGGGTTCTCTTCGATGAGGGCCAGCACCTCCGGGATCAGGGACCCGTACCGGTTGAGCAGGTGCTCGATCCGGGCCACATGCACGCCCGATTCCTCGGCGGTCCGGTTCCGTCGGTTCCATGCCGCGCGGAAGCCGTGGGCCCCAAGCAGCGGGATGGTTTCCGTGCAGCTCGGCGGGACCCGCTCGTCCATGGTGCGCGTGGCCTCGTCCACGGCGTCCTTGGCCATCACCCGGTAGGTGGTCCATTTTCCACCCGCGACGACGACGAGGCCGGGGACCGGGTGCGCCACCACGTGTTCGCGTGACAGCTTGGCGGTGGAGTCGTTTTCGCCGGCGAGGAGGGGCCGCAGCCCGGCGTACACGCCTTCAACATCTTCGCGGGTGAGCGGCCGCTTGAGGACCCTGTTGACGTGCTCGAGGATGTAGTCGATGTCTTTGCTGGATGCTGCCGGATGGGCCTTGTCCAGATTCCAGTCGGTGTCCGTGGTGCCGATGATCCAGTGCCGGCCCCACGGGATGACGAACAGCACCGATTTTTCGGTGCGCAGGATCAGTCCCACGGTGGACTGGAAGCGGTCGCGGGGCACCACCAGGTGGATCCCCTTGGAGGCCCGCACCTTCAGCTGGCCGCGTTCGGTCACCATCGCCTGGGTTTCGTCGGTCCAGACGCCGGTGGCGTTGATGACCTGCTTGGCGCGGATATTGAACTGCGTGCCGTCCTCACGGTTGACCACCTTGGCCCCCACAACGCGTTCGCCTTCGCGCAGGAAGTCCACCACGGCCATCTGGTTGACGGCGTGGGCGCCGTAGTACGCGGCGGTGCGGACCAGGTTGGCGACGTACTTGGCATCATCCACCTGCCCGTCGTAGTACCTGATGGAACCCACGAACGCATCGTTCTTCAGGCTCGGAGCGGCGCGCAATGTGCCGCGCTTCGACAGGTGCTTATGGAAGGGAACGCCGCGGCTGTGTCCGCTGGAGATGGACATAGCATCGTACAGCGCGATGCCGGCGCCCACATACGGGCGCTCGATGAAGGGTTTGGTGAGCGGGTACAGGAAGGGCACCGGCCGGGCCAGGTGCGGCGCGAGCTCGGAGAGCAGCAGCCCGCGCTCCTGCAGGGCTTCCTTCACCAGCGCGAAGTCGAGCATTTCAAGATAGCGCAGGCCGCCGTGGATGAGCTTGGAGGACCGGGACGAGGTCCCCGCTGCCCAGTCACTGGCTTCGACGATGCCGACGCTCAGTCCCCGGGTGACGGCGTCGAGGGCTGCTCCGGTGCCGACGATGCCGCCGCCGACAATGAGGATGTCCAGTTCCTGGCCGGGCCCTGAGGTGTCACGAAGCCGCTGGATGGCTGCTTCCCTGGCTGCCGGGCCGAGTGCCCCGCCATGAGCAGGAACAGTCTTCATCGAACGCCTCCAGTGCCTCTAGTGCCGGTAGTAGGACCACACTACTTGCTGGGGGCCCGCTTGGCAGGAAGGCCGGGGACGGACGCCGCCCCTGGCCTTCCCTTGCGGGTCAGTTCCCTTCGTAAGGGGATACGACGACGTCGACCCGCTGGAATTCCTTGAGGTCCGAATAGCCCGTGGTAGCCATCGAACGGCGGAGGGCCCCGATCAGGTTGGATGTTCCGTTGGTGTGGTGGCCCGGCCCGAAGAGGACTTCCTCCAGCGGGCCGACCGTGCCCACGTTGACCCGGTCCCCGCGCGGGAGTTCCAGGTGGTGCGCTTCCTGCCCCCAGTGCCAGCCCTTGCCGGGTGCCTCCTCGGCACGTGCCAGGGCGCTGCCCAGCATGACGGCGTCGGCGCCCATGGCGATGGCCTTGACGATGTCGCCGGAGGCGCCCATGCCGCCGTCGGCGATCACATGCACGTACCGGCCGCCGGACTCGTCCATGTAGTCGCGGCGGGCGGCGGCGACGTCGGAGATGGCGGAGGCCATGGGCGAGTGGATGCCCAGCGCGCGGCGCGTGGTGGT
The DNA here is from genome assembly GCF_059089905.1 of Arthrobacter sp. Y3221087. NCBI lineage: Bacteria > Bacillati > Actinomycetota > Actinomycetes > Micrococcales > Micrococcaceae > Arthrobacter > Arthrobacter sp. Y3221087. The sequence goes on along the minus strand of NZ_JBNHFE010000001.1, from coordinate 1,083,187 downwards.
TGTGGCGCCGCCGCCGAAGCCGACCAGCACGCCGGCCGCACCGGTTCGCATGAGGTGCAGTGCAGGGGTGTAGCCGGCCGCACCGCCCACGATGACCGGGACGTCAAGCTCATAGATGAACTGCTTCAGGTTCAGCGGCTCGTGGTCCTTGGACACATGCTCCGCCGAGACGGTGGTCCCCCGGATCACGAAGATGTCGACGCCCGCGGCCACCACGGTCTTGTAGTGTTCCTGCGTGCGCTGCGGGGTCAGGGAGCCGGCAACAGTGACGCCGGCGTCGCGCATCTCGGCGAGGCGGGTGGTGATGAGTTCGGGCTGGATGGGTGCCTGGTACAGCTCCTGCATCCGACGCGTCACGGCGGGGCTGTTGGTCTCGTCCTGCAGTGCGCCGATCTCGTCCAGGATGGCCTGCGGATCCTCGTAGCGCGTCCAGAGGCCCTCAAGGTCAAGCACGCCCAGGCCGCCAAGCTTGCCGAGGGTGATGGCGGTTGCCGGGGACATGGCCGAATCCATGGGTGCCGCAATGACGGGCATGCTGAACTGGTAGGCATCGATCTGCCAGGAGACGGAGACGTCCTTGGGGTCGCGGGTGCGACGGTTGGGGACGATTGCTATGTCATCCAGGGAGTAGGCACGACGCCCACGCTTGCCACGGCCGATCTCGATCTCATAAGTCACTGCTCTAGGTTATCCCAGCCCGCGTGCCGCCCTTGGCTAGAGTGGCCTGATGGGCAGGCGGTGGATTTTTGACGGGTACTACGGGGTGAGCGACCTGCACCACCTCACTTCCCAGTGGAGTCCTAGATACCGCCTGCTTCCTCTACGGAAAGTTGGGATTCGAACATGCGGAAGTAGCGGCCGCGGAGTGCCACCAGTTCACGGTGGGTGCCCTGCTCCACGATGCGGCCGTCCTCCAGCATGTAAACGATGTCCGCTTTCTCGATGGTTGCCAGCCGGTGGCTGATGGCAATGATGGTGCTGCTGCGGTCCGCGAAGAGCCGGGTGAAAATCCGGTGCTCAGCGAGCGCGTCGATGGCGGAGGTGGGTTCGTCCATCACCATGAATGAGGCGTCGCGGTAGAAGTTCCTTGCCATCGCGAGCCGCTGCCACTGCCCGCCGGACAGGCCGCTGCCCTTGCGGCCGCGGGGGTCCTCCATCCAGTTGCTGACGTGGTTGTCCAGGCCGTTGGGCAGCTTGTTGATGAAGTCCAGCGCCTCGGCGTCGGCAGCGGCCCGGCGGATCCGCGCGTCATTCCTGGGTGAGTCGACGTCGCCAAAGTAGATGTTCTCCGCCGCCGTGGCGAACTCGTATTTGAGGAACTCCTGGCTCAGTACCGCCAGGTGGCGGTGCCACGAGGTGACGTCGAGGGCGGCGAGGTCGACGCCGTCGAGCAATACCTGCCCCGAGTCCGGCCGGTAGAGCCCGGCCAGGATCCGGATCAGGGTGGACTTTCCCGCACCGTTCTCCCCCACGATGGCGATGTGTTGGCCCTCGCGGATGGTCATGCTGATCCCGCGGATGACCTCGATGTCGCTCCCGGTGTAGGTGAAGCGGATGTCCCTGAGCTCCACTTCCCGGGGCGCGGCCAACAGCGGCGGCGCGTGTTCGGAGTGGACGGGCAGGGCCATGAACAGCTCGTAGTCCTTGAGGTTGGCCAGGTCCTCGTCAATCGAGCTGGGGGAGGAGACCAGGTTGTTCGCGGTGGACAGCGCCCGGCTGACGATCTGCTGGACGTAGAGGAACTGGCCAACGGGCTGGGCGCGGGCGATGATCTGCCCCACCACCCAGATCAGCGAGACCACCTCCGCCCCGTACTGCAGGGCGTCGGCGGCCAGCTGCTTGGGAATGTACCGCCGCTGGAAATCGAGCCGGCGGCGCTCGTCCGCGTCCCGGAGCCTGGACCGGAGATCCATCAGGAACTTGACGATTCCGTAGAGGCGCATTTCCGCGATGTGCTGGGGCCGGAGGAGGTTGGTCTCGATCATCCGGCGCTGCCGCCGGGAGTCCACCTGGGTGTTCCAGTGCGCGATCTGTTCCCGGGAGAGCTTGAACTGCAGGTAGACGCTGGGCACGATCGCCACCAGGACGATGACCGCGATCCACCAGCTGACCAGCAGCAGGGCTCCCACGGCCAGGATCACCGAGACGAGCTGGGTGAAGATGCCGGCGATCCGGTCGAGGACGCGGGCATAGGAATCGGAGAACCGCTTGGCACGGTCGTAGAGGTCAACGGTCTCTTTGTCGTCGTACCGCCAGAACTCGAGGGCCAGGAAGCGTTCGTACATCTGGTCGCCTACGATGGCCCCTACCTTGAAGCTCATGAGCTGCTGGATGTAGCGGTCGACGCTTGTGAAGGCGCCCCAGAAGAGGCCCAGCGCGGCGGTGATGATGACGTAGACGATGGCCATCTGGCCGGCACCGGTATCACCCGTGTAGGCAGCCGCCAGGGCGGTGGTGGTCAGGGCCGCGAAGTAGGTGGTGACCAGGGGCAACACCGCTGAAATGAGCGAGCCGAGCACCTTCATGATGACCGCGCCCGGGGAGGCGTGGAAACTGACCCGCAGGACCTGGGCAACAGCCTTGGCATAGGGGCGCAGGGCCAGCCGGCGCTGAGGGTCGCGTTTGGGTTGCAGTTTGGCCGGATGGCCAGAGGGAGGCATGCCCCCAGCCTATTACCGCCCGGCGGACGGGGCGGAGCCATCACGCCCGCTCTTCATGGCAGCAAAAAAGCCGGGACGGGCAGTTGTGCCCATCCCGGCTTTTGTTGCCTTAGCGGGAACCGTAGTTCGGCGCCTCGACGGTCATCTGGATATCGTGCGGGTGCGATTCCTTCAGCCCGGCCGGGGTGATCCGGACGAACTTGCCACGGGCCTTGAGTTCGGGGATGGTCGGCGCACCGGTGTAGAACATGGTCTGGCGCAGGCCACCCACCAACTGGTAGGCCACGGAGGCCAGCGGGCCGCGGTAGGCCACCCGGCCCTCAATGCCTTCGGGGATCAGCTTGTCGTCACCGGACACATCGGCCTGGAAGTAGCGGTCCTTCGAGTAGGACGTGTTCTTGCCGCGGGACTGCATGGCGCCAAGGGAACCCATGCCGCGGTAGGACTTGAACTGCTTGCCGTTGACGAAGATCAGTTCGCCCGGAGACTCGTCGCAGCCTGCCAGCAGCGAGCCGAGCATCACGGTATCGGCACCGGCTACCAGCGCCTTGCCGATGTCGCCGGAGTACTGCAGGCCGCCGTCGGCGATCAGCGGCACGCCGGCCGGGATCGCAGCCTTCGCGGACTCGTAGATCGCGGTGATCTGCGGGACGCCCACGCCTGCCACCACGCGGGTGGTGCAGATGGAACCGGGGCCCACGCCCACCTTGATGCCGTCGGCGCCGGCGTCGATCAGGGCCTGGGCGCCTTCGCGGGTGGCAGCCTGGCCGCCGATGATGTCCACGTGCGCTGCCACAGGATCGGACTTGAGCCGGCGGATCATGTCCAGCACGCCCTGGGAGTGGCCGTTGGCGGTGTCCACGAACAGGGCGTCGACGCCGGCATCCACCAGTGCCATGGCCCGCTCCCAGCCGTCCCCGAAGAAGCCGATGGCAGCACCGACGCGCAGGCGGCCTTCGTCGTCCTTGGTGGCCAGCGGGTACTGCTCCGCCTTGGTGAAGTCCTTGGTGGTGATCAGGCCCTTGAGCCGGCCCTGCTCGTCCACGAGGGGAAGCTTCTCGATCTTGTTGGTGGCCAGCTTGTGCGAGGCCTCCTCGCGGCTGATGCCCACGTGCCCGGTGACCAGCGGCATCTTGGTCATGACGTCGCTGACCAGCCGGATGGGATAGTCGGACTCCGGCACGAAGCGGGTGTCGCGGTTGGTCACGATGCCCAGGAGGCGGTTCTCCTCGTCCACCACGGGCAGGCCGGAGACCCGGTACTGGGCGCACAGGTTGTCCAGCTCAAGCAGGGTTGCTTCCGGCCGGATGGTCAGCGGGTTGGTGATCATGCCGGATTCACTGCGCTTCACCCGGTCCACCTGGTCAGCCTGGTCCGCGATGGACAGGTTGCGGTGAATGACACCCAGGCCGCCCTGCCGCGCCATGGCAATGGCCATGCGGGATTCGGTGACCGTGTCCATCGCTGCGGACAGCAGCGGCGTGTGAACCGTGATCCTCTTGGAGATCCGGGAGGAGGTGTCGGCGTCGGACGGGATGACGTCCGTGTGCCCGGGCAGGAGCAGGACGTCGTCGTAGGTCAGGCCGATGAAGCCAAAGGGGTTGTGTTCGGGCTCGGTCATGAGTGCGCCTCTTACCTTGGTTGCTGGGCGGGTAGGGGTTGCAGCCGATGACCAGCCCGTCATTACGGGTCTGGCCTGTGCAGGGAATCAGGACCGCCGCATGCGGCGTTCCGGGGGCAGGAAGTATTGAGTAAATATTAGAACCTCTGCGCCGATCCCCCTATTCCACGCGTGCAATGTGAGCAACTGCACGAACCATCTCCCGAAAGAGTCAGCGCCAGCCGGTGGCAGCCAGCAACCGCTGCTCGAACATGGGGATCATGCTCTCCACATAGGTCCTGGTCAGGTGGTTGTCGTCCTTGTACACGTAAACGTTGCCCACCACCGCGGGGCAGACCCCCCGGTGGCAGATGAAATCGCTCATGTCCATCAGGTGCAGCCTGTCCAGCTTGCCGCGGTAACCGTCCAGCGGTGAGGGATCAACGAGCGATTCGCTGAGGGACGGGTTGCATTCCGGAGCGTCGGCGCCGTGCCGCTGCACGCACTCGGGCATGTTGAAGGTGAAGCGCGGGTTGTCCCGGATGCCCACCACCTCGATGCCCGCCTCGGCGAACGGGCGCACGCCGTCCAGGTAGCCCGGCACCTCGGTCTCGAAGGGCGCTTCCTCATGCGTCAGCGAGGCGACGGTGAAGACGGCGTCCGGGCGGTGCTCCAGGACGTAAGCCGAGGCCGCGCTGTTGTACGCATTGCATTCTGCATTCCGGGTGTCCGATTCTGCGCCGAACCGACAGGCCGGCATCAGCAGGGTGACCAGTTCCCAGCCCCTGGCCTCGGCGATCGGTGCCAGCGCGCCGAGGTATTGCTGGGAGTGCGAGTCACCCAGCACTACGATCCGCTTGCTGGCACCCTCGGCGGGCACCGCCTGCCGGCACCCCTCCAGGATGGGGTCCGCCGTGGCGTTCGCGCCGGTGCAGGGGGCGTGGATGCCAGCCCAGTCCTGGTCCAGGGCGGAAGGGCCGGGAATGTACTTGGCCTCGGGTGCCGGCACACCGGCATTCTCGGGGTTGAGCGCCGCGGCCCCCGGTGTGAGCTCCCGCGGCTGCGCCGCCGTCGCGGCTTCCTCGGCTGTGAGCGTGGTTTGCCAGATGGCCACCGGACCTGCCAGCACCGCACCGCAGGCGCCAATCACGACGGCGGTGCGCCAGGCCCGCAGTTTCGGCCAGTGCCAGTCGCGCAGCGGTTTTTCCACGAAACGGGTGGTGAGGACGGCGAGCACGATTGAGGCGCCCACAATCGCGATGCCCTGGACAAGGTTGGGTTCCTCCACGCCGGTGGCGGCCAGCGCCAGCACGAGCACGGGCCAGTGCCACAGGTAGAGGGCGTAGGAATTGTCGCCCAGGGCCACGGCGGGCTTGCTGCTCAGGAAACGGTCCACACCGAACCGGCTCCCGGTCCGCCCGGCCACGATGATGGCGGCGGCAGAGAGCGTGGGCCACAGGGCGACGAAGCCGGGGAAAGACCGGTCCACCGTCAGCAGCAGGCCAACGGAAACCATGCCCGCCAGGCCGGACCAGCCCAGCACCAGGCGCAGGGCCCGGCGGGGCTTTAGGTAGGGCAGGGCAAGGGCGAGCAGGGAGCCCAAGGCGAATTCCCAAAGCCGCGCCCTGGTATCGAAGTAGGCGTACGCCTGGTTGGTGGCGGTCTGCTCCACCGAGAACGCCAGCGACGCGGCGAACACCGCCCCGAACACCAGCGCCAGCAGTCCCCGGTAGGTCAAACCGTGGAGCGCGGTGATGCGCCGCAGCAGCGCCAGCAGTGCTGCGCTCCCGGCAAAGATGAGGGGCCACAGGATGAAGACCTGGCCCTGGATGGACAGCGACCAGAAGTGCTGGAGGGGGCTGGCGCCTGCGTGGTCCTGGGCGTAGTAGTCCACCGCGGTGTCGGCGAGCAGCCAGTTCTGGCTGTAGAGCAGTGATGCCCACGCCTGGTCCAGGACCTGCGGCCACCGGCCTTGCGGGAGGATCAGCCAAGTGCCTGCCAGGACGCCGAGGATGACCACGACGGCGGCAGGCAGCAGCCGCTTGAACAGGTGCAGCCAGTGCGCCAACAGCCCGAACGGCCTGCCCGATTCGGCCTTCCGGACGAAGGAGAGCGTCAGCAGGAAGGCGGAGATCAGCAGGAAGATATCGACGCCGCCGGACACCCGTCCGAGCCACACGTGGTAGGCCACCACCATCAGGACGGCCAGTGCGCGGAGCCCCTGGACCTCGGGACGGAACGTCGGTTTCCGGCTCTTGGCGGCTGCTTTCGGCACTGGGCCGCTGGAGAAGCTGGTTTTTGTCATGCCCGGTCCCCGGATCCCCATCCGGTCAACGCAAGAAACTCCTGCTCAAAGAACGGAGCCAGGGTCATGAGATAGGACCGTGTGACATGGTTTTCGTCCTTGTACACGATGACGTTGCCAATGACAGCCGGACAAACGCCGTCCATGCAGAAATAATGCGTGAGATCGAGGAAATGGGTATCCGGAAGTAGGTCGTCCACTGCAACTGTGTCCGGCACAGGACTGAAGTTTTCCGCCGTGCTTCCGTTACAGGGGGCAGGGTCGATTGGGTTTTCTTCCAGGCAGGCCGGCACGTGCAGGGGCATCCGTGGAGTGTCCCGTACTCCGACCACGGGAATGCCTGCGTCATTGAGCCTGCTGGCTTCCCTGATCCAGGAACTTTCGAGGATGTCCGTAACGGTGGGATCTGCCACAGTCCGGGTGCTGGTTGTCAGCACTAGATCCGGCTTCAATTCCAGCACCTGTTCGAAACTTTTCTTGTTGAACTCAATGCACTCCTCAGAGATGCCTGGTGCCAGCTCGTCAGTCAGGGGACAAAATCCCTTGGTGATGGATGTGACACGCCAATGATGCTTCTCGGCCATCATGAGCACTGGCGTATTGAGCACGAAGGCGTGGGAACTCCCCATGACGACGATATGTTTGGCAGCGCCCTCAGCCCCATTGGTACAGATGCTCGCGTACTCGCCTGCGCCTATGCATGGCTCTGGAAAGACTGGCCATTCCTCGGCGATAACTTCGAGTTTGGGCACCGGCGGGGCTTTTGGGTCCGGCGTGAACTGGTATCCGTCGCTCAATGCCAGGGCACCGGGGTACCGGGGATCGTCGAGTCCAATGGCCGAGATCGAATCAGCCTGCAGAATGGAATGGCGCCAAAGGGCCAGCGGTGCAGAGGCAACTGCCACAGCAATAGCCACCGCCACCGCAGCCCGCCGCCTCTTGGCTTCGGGCCATTTCCATTCACGCCACGGCTTCTCGACAAAGCGCGTGGTGACATAGGCGAGAACCAGCGAGGTGACAATGATCGCAGTGCCGGACAGCCAGCCCGCGTGCTCCTTGCCGCTCCACGCCAGTGCGATCACCAGGACGGGCCAATGCCAGAGGTACAGGGCGTAGGAATTGTCTCCCAGCTTTACCAGGGGCTTTGAGCTGAGGAACCTGTCAACCCCGATGGAACTGCCCGTCTGGCCCGCCACGATGATGAGCACCGCCGAGAGAGTGGGCCAGAGCGCTGCGATACCGGGAAATGCCGCCTGGACATTCAACACGATTCCGCAGCTGATCATTGCTACGAGGCCTACCCAACCCAGCACAACGCGGGTCCGCCGTCCCGGCCGCAGGCCAGGCAGAAGCAGTGCCACCAACGTGCCGAGTGCGAACTCCCAGAGCCGGGCGCCAGTATCGAAGTAAGCCTGTACCTGGTTTGTGGCAGTGAAGTAGACCGAATATGCCAGCGATAAGACAAAGACCGCGGAGAATAAATATGCCAGCAGCGGCCGGTAGGCGAGCCTGAACCGGCTGGCAGCCCACGCGGCGCCTGCAAAAATAATGGGCCAGAGGATGAAGACCTGCCCCTGGATAGACAGCGACCAGAAATGTTGTAGCGGGCTGGCCAGGCTGTTGTTGGCGTAGTAGTCCACCGTCTTCTGTTGCAGCAGCAGGTTTTCCGAGTAAAAGAGTGAGGCCCAGCCGTGTTCTATGACCTCGAGCCAGCGGCCGCGCGGAAGAAGCAGGTAGGAGGCCAGCAGCGTGGCCAGGATCACCGTTACGGCAGCGGGAAGCAGGCGCCGGAAGAGGTGCAGCCAGTGCTTCAGCAGGGCAGTCGGCTCCCGGCGCCCGTACCGGCCGGTGAACTGAAGGGTCATGAGGAATGCTGACACCAGGAGGAAGATGTCAACCCCTCCGGAGACCCTTCCGAACCAGACGTGGTACGTCACGACCATGAGGACTGCCAGCGACCTCATGCCTTGGATTTCCGGGCGGTAAGCACTCTTGCGGTACTTCTGCGAGGGGTCGGCCGGGCGGGCCGCGGCCTCGGCGGTCCATGATGTCGACACAAATAACCCTTCGGAGCGCGCAATGAACCATCAAGGTTACCCGAGCTGGCGGGCAGCTCCCCAATCCGAAGTTTCCTTCGAAGGCATCCGCCGGGCCAGGTAGCGGGCGTCCCTGACGGTTCCCGTTACCGTTGCGGACGCCGCGGCATACATGAAGTTGTTACCGAGGAAGTAGAGGCCGGGCGAGTCCAGGGCCACTCCCCTGTGCTGCCGGGGATCGCCAGAGGAGTCAAGGAGACCGGGATCGAGCCAGCCGAACTCCTCCCGGAAGCCGGTGCACCAGATCACGTTCGCCACGTCGGTGCGGGTTCCGTCGGCCAGGACGGGCAGGCCACCCTCAACCCCTGCGACGCGCGGAACGAAGTGCACCCCGGCCGCTGCAAGATCTTTCGCTTTGGTCCGGATAAGCGGAGCGCCGTGCCCTTTCACCGCCGGCGCGGCCTTGCGGCCAACGGGGGTGGCCAGGGTCAGGACATGCAGCCCGGCGAAGCGGACCACCGGGAGGAAGAAGCGGGCAGCCGTCCTGCCGTGCTTGACCGGAATTTCGCTGGCGCGCCTCGCCGCCACGAACGTGGCATGGGTGCGGGCTACTTCACGCGCAATTTCTGCGCCTGAGTTTCCCAGGCCCACCACCAGGACAGGCCCGTCCTGCAGCTGGCCTGGATTCCTGTACTCGCTTGAGTGGAGCTGGATGATGGAAGCGTCCAGCTCCCGGGCGAAGGGCGGAAGCTTGGGCTGCCGTTCGGCTCCAGTGGCCACCACCACGTTCCGAGATTCCCACCTGGTGCCGTTGGAGGCGGCAATGTACCGGTCCCCCTCATGCCACAGCCGATCCACCCGGATGCCGGTCTTGACGGGCAGGTCCAGCGCCGAGGCGTACCGCTCAAGATAGTCTGCCATCGCGTCCTTGGTAGGGAAGGACAGTGGATCCGCGGGAAATGGGACGCCGGGCAGCCCGTTGTACTTCGCCGGCGTGAACAGGCGCAGGGAGTCCCAGCGCAGCCGCCAGCCGTCACCGATCCTCCGGCTGGCGTCAAGGATCAAGAACTGCCTGCGCTGGCTGGCCAGGAGGGAACCCATCGCGAGTCCGGCCTGTCCGCCCCCGATCACCAGTGTGTCCAACACTGTGCCGGTCCCATTGGTGCTGCTGTTGTGGTTGTTCATGGCTGTATCACTCCTTGCTTACTTGCAGTTTCCTGGACTGAACCTCCCTGTGGACCGCCAATTCGCGCCTGTCCAGTTTTCGGACCGCCGTGGCCGTACCGGATCCACCAGACGAGCATCAGCGCTGATGCGAGGACGTAGGCCAGGTGGAGGGCCCAGATGGGCCCGGCGGGAAGGTTGAAGACGTAGACGGAATGGACGGCGTTGGCCACATTGCTCAGCACCAGGTTGCCCGGGCTGTAGGACGCCAGGTCCCGGGTGCGGGCAGCCTTGACCAGCATTGGCAGCATGCCAACAGCAAACAGCACCGTGGAGAGGGTGCCGGCCAACATGGGAAGGTTCATGTTCTGAGGCTATTGGCCGGCCCTGGGCCTGCGCGTCGGCCAAAACATGCAACCTTTCGTCCCACCGGCATGGGTATTAATGCCCATACCGGGGTGCGCCTATCCTGCCAGGCCGTGTTCGTAGGCGTAACTGGTGGCCGCCGCCCGGGAGGCCACGCCAAGCTTGAGGAAGATATTGCTCAGGTGCCTGGCAACCGTCTTCTCGCTCAGGTACAGCTCGGCGGCAATGGCACGGTTTCCCTTTCCGGACGCCACGAGCCGGAGCACCTCGCGCTCCCGCGTCGTCAGGGGACCGCCCTGCGCAGTGGATGAGTTCTGCATCAAAGACGCTGCCCAAGCCGCTGCCGGGGCTGCACCAAGTTCCAGGAATTCGGCGTGGGCAGCCTCCAAATCCATCACGGCGGACGACTCATCCCCGAGTTCCCGGCAGGCGCATGCGATCAGCACCCGGCACCGCGCGGCCTCATGGGGCACCCGGAGTTCGAACCACAGGCGCCAGGCCTGGCGCAGCGACCGCGACGCCGCTGCAGCGTCCCCTTCTGCCAAGTGGATGGTGCCCCTTGCCTGGCAGGCAACCGCGGTCACCATAGGCATTGGGCATTCGCTGGCGAAGGCGTCCAACTCATCTGCTCCCCCGCGTGCTGCGGCCAGGTCTCCGGCGGCCACCTCGATTTCCACCAGGGCAGGCAGCAGGTGCCGCCGGGTGGCAGTATCGGCAACGCTTGCTGCCCTGCGAATCATGGACTGCGCCTGGCCAGCGTGTCCGCGTCCCAGTGCCAGGAGCGCCAGTCCGGGCTGGGGTTCGTAGCCGCTCTCTGCGGCTTTCCGGTAGGACTCCTCCGCGGCGGCGATGTTGCCCGCCACCCTGTGCACTTCGCCCTGCTCGTAACAGCCGCCGAAAAGCGCCTGGGGATCACCCCTGGTTGACCGGTCCTGGGCAGCGGCCGCCGCTTTCAGCGCTTCGGCCCAGGCGCCGTGCAGCCGGAAGAGCTCTGCCCGGTGGGCCTGGCACTGCCCGCTGAACGCCACCATGTCCGGCCTTGCGGCGCACCAGCGGTCCAACGCGATAGTCCATTGCATGGCCCTCGCCAGGTCATAGGCCAGGTGGCAATTGCCGATGACGGCGCAGTAACCGATGCCGGAGGGTATCGGGGACAACTCGCCCGACGTGACAGCCACCATGACCTCGTCGAGGATCTCCAGGCCCTCGTTTGGCCGGCCGAGCATGAGGTTGGCTTGCCCCGTGCCAAGGAGTGCCAGGGCAGCCACGTCCTTGTCCTGCGCCAGGCGGGCAATCTCGGCCGCCCGGTTGAACACCTGCAGGGCGCCCGCGGGGTCACCGCCGTAGAGCTTGCCCAGCCCCTGGGGCATGAGCAGGAGCCCTTGCACGGCGTGGATCGCGTCAAGCTCCTTCGCCAACCGTTGCCCTCGGGCCAGCCAGCCGCCGGCGCGTGCCATCTCACCGAGGTTGCTCAGCTGGATGCCCATCCAGCCGGCGCACCGGGCTGCGCCGGCGACGTCTCCAACTTCCAGGAATTCCTCGTGCGCACGGGTGAGCGTTTCAAGGCCTGCTGTGGTGTTGCCGGTCAGGATCTCCGCGGTGGCAAGCCTCTCGAGGTCCGCGGCCGGAAGTCCGCCCCGCCGGTCGGCATCAAGGAAGTTCTCGAAGGCATCTGTCCAGCGGTGCTCGCGGAATGCAGCCCGGCCCTGGTCAATACCTGTTTCAGCGGACACCCGGCCTCCTTTCGGATACCCCGCCCAGCCGGCCCGCCGTCGTCGTGCTTGTGCAGTGGCGGTCCCTAAGCGTCACCGTACGCCCGCCGGCGCACGGGCACAAGCGGCGCCGTCAGGAGCGCAGCAGGGCGCGCAGCGTCTGGATGGTGTCGGCTTCGGCGGGCATTTTGTCGTCGCGGTAGCGCTTGACCCGGGCGAACCGGAGGGCGATGCCGCCCGGATAACGCGGGGACTGCTGCACGCCGTCGATAGCGGTCTCCACCACCGTGACAGGCTCAACCCAGACCGTGTTTGCCGTCCGCCGCACTTCGATCTCCTGGAACCGCTCAGTCTGCCAGCGCAGCAGTTCGTCCGTGAGGCCCTTGAAAGTCTTCCCAACCATCACGTACCCGCCGGGTTCGCCGAATTCGCCGGCGGGGTCGAGCGCTCCGAGGTGCAGGTTCGACAACATTCCCGACCGCCGCCCCGACCCCCATTCGCAGGCGAGCACCACCAGGTCATACGTCAGCACCGGCTTGACCTTGATCCAGTTGGACCCGCGCCGGCCGGCGGCGTAAAGGGACCCCACCGCCTTCACCACTACCCCCTCATGCCCGGCGGCGAGCGCGGCACGCGAGACGTTCTCGGCAACCGCCGGGTCCGCGGTGATCTCCCCGGGGACCCGGTGGCCGGGCGCGATACGTTCGAGCACCCCGAGGCGCATGACCAGCGGCTCGTCCAGCAGGTCGCGGCCGTCGATGTGCAGTACGTCGAAGAACCACGGATGCAGCAGGGTGGAGCGCGCCTGGTCCGCCCCGAACCGTGACATGGTCTCCTGGAACGGCCGCGGGGCGCCGTCCTCGCCCAGGGCGAGGGTCTCGCCGTCGAGGATCACGTCCCGTACCGGCAGGCTCCGCACCAGCTCCACCACCTCGGGCAGCCGGTGGGTCACCTCCGCCAGTGTGCGCGTATAGATACGCACCTGCTGCCCGGAGCGGTGCACCTGGATGCGGGCGCCGTCGAGCTTGTACTCCACCGAGGCCTCCCCCGTGGCCTCGAGCGCCGCACTGGCACTGGACGCCGTTGCGGCGAGCATGGGCTGCACGGGGCGGCCCACGACGAGGCCCACCGCGTCCAGCTCGGCGGCCGTCCCGGTCATGGCCAGCAAGGCGGTGCCGCCGAGGTCGCCGGAAAGCATCGCAGCCCGCCGGACGGACTCCACCGGCCGGCCGGCGGCGCGGGCGACGGCGTCCGTCAGGACGCCTTCCAGGGCTCCGGTGCGGAGCTCACCCAGGAGAACTCCGGCGATGAACGCCTGCTCACGTTCGGTGGCGGCGGACAGAAGCGTCCGGAGGGTGGCGGCACGCTCCGCCGCGGATCCGGTGCCGGCCGTGCCGAGGAGGCGGTCCAGGGCAGCGTCGACGTCGGCCACCGTCAGGGTGCGCTCTTCGGCCGGTTCCCCCTTGGCTGCCGACATTCCGCTCCAGCCCACTCCCACGCGCCCCTGCCGCGGCCTTGCTGTGAGCAGGCCGACGGCAGTGGCAATCTCCCCGGGTTCCAGCCGGCGCAGCAGGTCCGCGAGCGCCTCGACCTTGGCGAGCCGGGAGCGTGTGGAAGCGACCGCACCAGTGGTTTTCACGAGCTCATCGAGCAGCATGGGACCAGTCTGCCACGGCGCCGCCAGCGGGCTCTGGACACGATACCGGCGCCGTCCCAAAATGGGCGGATGGGCATCATCGTCGCGAACCTGTTCATGACCCTCGACGGCGTCTACCAGGCGCCCGGCGGACGCGAGGAGGACACCGAGGCCGGTTTCGCCTTCGGCGGCTGGCAGTTGCCGGTGTCCGATGACGAGTCCGAAGCCGACATCGAGGCCGGGATCGGCCGCATGGACGCCCTCCTGCTGGGCCGGAAGACGTACGACATCTTTGCTGCGTACTGGCCGCACCAGTCAGGCGACATCGGCGCCACCCTGAACCGGGTGCCCAAGTTCGTGGTCTCCGGATCGCTGGCCCACCCCGGCTGGGTAGGCACCACCGTGCTGCCGGATGCCGCGGCCGCGGGAAGGCTCCGCGAGGAGTACGGGGAGGTGCATATGTTCGGCAGCGGGGCCCTCATCCGCTCCCTGCTGCGGGCGGATGTGCTCGACCGCCTCAGCATCTGGCTGTATCCGCTCACCTTGGGACAGGGGAAGCGCCTCTTCGACGCCGGGACCATTCCGGCCACCTTCCGCCTCGCCGAACCGGCACGGTCCTTTCCGAAAGGAGCGGTGCGGCTGGTTTATGAGCGTGCCGGCCGGGTGGAGACGCAGGACATGCCGGGAACTTAATTCCAGCCGTACCCGAAGATGCAAAAAACCGGCCCGGCGGATGCCGGACCGGTTTCTTGTTTGCACAGTTTCCTGCCAACGGCAGGTTAGTGGCTGTGGCCTGCGTGCTCGTCTTCCTCAGCGGGCTTCTCCGCAACCAGGGTCTCAGTGGTGAGGACCAGGGCAGCGATGGAGGCTGCGTTGCGCAGGGCGGCACGGGTGACCTTGACGGGGTCGATGACACCGGCAGCGATCAGGTCCTCGTATTCGCCCGACTTGGCGTTGAAGCCGTTGTTGGTTTCGAGCTCGGCGACCTTGGCAGTGATGACGTAGCTGTCGAAGCCGGCGTTCTGGGCGATCCAGCGGAGCGGCTGCACCAGTGCGCGGCGGACAATGCCCACGGCAGCGGCGGCGTCGCCTTCCAGCGCCTTGACGGCGGGGTCCTCATCCAGTGCCTTGAGGGCATGGATCAGGGCGGAACCGCCACCGGCCACGATGCCTTCTTCGAGGGCAGCGCGGGTGGAGGACACGGCATCTTCGATGCGGTGCTTCTTTTCCTTCAGCTCAACCTCGGTGGCAGCACCAACCTTGATGACGCCGATGCCGCCGGCCAGCTTGGCCAGGCGTTCCTGGAGCTTTTCGCGGTCCCAGTCGGAGTCGGTGCGGGCCAGCTCGGCACGCAGCTGCGCGACGCGTGCGGACACGTCCTCGGCAGAGCCTGCTCCGTCCACGATGGTGGTGTTGTCCTTGGTGACCGTGATGCGGCGGGCAGTACCAAGCACCTCCAGGCCAACGGTGTCCAGGCTCAGGCCCAGCTCCGGGGAGACAACCTGTGCACCGGTGAGGGTGGCAATGTCCTGCAGCATGGCCTTGCGGCGGTCACCGAAGCCCGGAGCCTTCACGGCAACGACGTTCAGGGTTCCGCGGATGCGGTTGACGATCAGCGTGGACAGGGCCTCGCCGTCGACATCCTCGGCGATGATGAACAGCGGCTTGGACGCCTGCAGCGCCTTCTCCAGCAGCGGCAGGAATTCCTGCAGGGAGGAGATCTTGCCCTGGTTGATCAGGATGAGGGCGTCCTCGAGGACTGCTTCCTGGCGGTCCGCGTCCGTGATGAAGTACGGGGACAGGTAGCCCTTGTCGAACTGCATGCCCTCGGTGAGGACCAGTTCGGTCTGGGTGGTGGAGGATTCCTCGATGGTGATTACACCATCCTTGCCCACCTTGCCGAAGGCCTCGGCCAGGAGCTCGCCGATTTCTTCGCTCTGTGCCGAGATGGCAGCCACGTTGGCGACCTGGGTGCCCTCGACGGGGCGGGCGTTCTCCAGCAGCCGTGCAGCGACGGCTTCAACCGAAACCTCGATGCCGCGCTTGATCTGGCCGGGAGCAGCGCCGGCAGCTACGTTGCGCAGGCCTTCCTTGACCAGTGCCTGGGCCAGGACCGTTGCGGTGGTGGTGCCGTCGCCGGCAACGTCGTTGGTCTTGGTGGCAACCTCCTTGGCCAGCTGGGCACCAAGGTTCTCGTACGGGTCGTCCAGTTCCACTTCGCGGGCGATGGTGACGCCGTCGTTCGTGATGGTGGGCGCGCCCCACTTCTTGTCCAGGACAACGTTGCGGCCGCGGGGGCCGAGCGTTACCTTGACGGTGTTGGCGAGCTTATCGATGCCGGCTTCAAGAGACCGGCGGGCAGCGTCGTTAAACGCAAGCTGCTTTGCCATGGTTTTGTCCTTTCAAGACAGAACCCCGCGCAGCTGACCAGCGAAAGGCATGACCAGCGGCACGGGGATCCGGGAAGTTACTTTACGACGATCGCCAGGACGTCGCGGGCGGACAGCACGAGGTACTCGGTGCCGCCGGTCTTGACTTCGGTTCCACCGTACTTGGAGTAGATCACGACGTCGCCCACGGCTACGTCGACCGGTACGCGGTTGCCGTCTTCGAAGCGGCCGGGGCCTACTGCAACAACTTCGCCTTCCTGGGGCTTCTCCTGTGCGGAGTCCGGGATCACCAGGCCGGAAGCCGTGGTCTGCTCGGCTTCGAGCGGGCGGACAACAATACGATCCTCAAGAGGCTTAATAGAGACCGACACTCGGACCTCTCCTTTTCGTCAGCAAATTCGTGGACTTGGAAAGCTTTCCGCCCTGGCTGGCAACCGTCGTCGCGGTGCCGGCAGCAGCCTGGTGGCAGCTCTTCATGTGTTAGCACCCTCCTAGGGAGAGTGCTAATGAAGACTCTATGTCCGGGTTAGCACTCGGTCAAGGCGAGTGCCAGCGTTTCGTCTTCGGCGGACACATGCGCCATGTACATTGAAGCGGTGCGAGCTGCCGTGTACCTGATCCTTGCGAACCTGTTCTGGGCCGGAAACTTCGTGGTGGGCCAGTCGGCCATGAAGACCATGGACCCGCTCCAGCTGACGTTCTGGCGCTGGGCCCTGGCCGCCGCACCGCTGCTCCTCCTGGCACACGTCGTCGACAGGCCGGACTGGAAGGCGGTGCTGCGCCGCTGGCCGGTCCTGCTGCTGCTGAGCGTGCTGGGGATGAGCGGCTATACCCTGCTGCTGTACAGCGCGCTGCAGCACACCTCGGCCCTGAACGCCTCCCTGGTCACTGCCGCCAACCCGGCGCTGATCATGGTGCTCGCCGTCGTCCTCCTTCGGGACCGGCCCCGCCCGGTGAGCTGGCTGGGCATCGGCCTGGGCTTGGCCGGGGTCCTCCTGGTGCTCACCGACGGTAACCTGCAGCGGCTGGTCACTTTCTCCATCAATGCCGGTGAACTGCTGATCCTGGCCGCCATCACGGTATGGGGCTTCTACACCATCATCGCCCGCAGGCTGTCCCTGCCGGCCATCACGTCCACCGCGGTGCAGGTTGCCCTGGCAGCCGTGGTCCTCACCCCCCTGGCGGTGGTGAGCGGCGCCGGGCTGCCGTCCACTCCCGCCGAAAGCTGGTCGCTGGCGTTTATCGCAGTGTTCCCGTCGCTGGGCTCCTACCTGCTGTGGAACCTGGCCCTGAAACGGACCACGGCCGCGAACGCGGGCAACTACCTGAACCTGATCGCCGTCTTTACCGCTATCATCACGGTGCTGCTGGGCCAGCCCATCACCATCGCGCAGGTTATGGGCGGCATCCTGGTGATATCAGGCGTACTGCTCACCAGCGCCGGGCAGCAGCCTCAGCGGCCCAGATCCTCGAAGCCAACGTCCTCGCCGCCGTCAGAATCCCGCGTCCCCTGATTCCTGCTGCGGTACAGCACAGCGGCTGCGGCGGCCGCGGCCAGCAGGGAGGCGACCAGGAACACAATGCTTCCGGTCCGTGCCCCGGCATACAGCCCGCGGATATCCCGGGCCTCCTGGGTATCGTCCTCGATGCTGTTGCCGCCCACCGAATAGACGGTGGCGTTGAAGGTGTCCAGGAAGAAAATGATCACCAGCAGCGCCAGGCACACCACCGCCACCACGGCCGCCGCGATCAGCGCCGGGCGGCCGTACTTGGCAGGACCCCGGTCCGTGGGCTGCTGTTCTCCGGACTGCTGGGGGCCTGCGCTGTCTTCCATGGTTTCAACCCTATCGGCATCCCGCAGGACGCTCCTCCACTAGGCTGGAACGCATGCCCAACGCTCCCCAGGACCAGATCGCGCCGCTGCTTACCCCGGAAGGCTGGGAACTGCTGGCCTCCCTTGGGCCCTACCGTGATGACGCGTCATTCGGGCTGAATTCCGCGCTGCGCAAGGCCGGGCACTCCCCCGAACTCGTGTCCGCCGCCCTCACGCAGTCACGGCTCCGCACCAGGGCCGAGGCCAAGTTCGGCGAGTTTGCCCGCCAGATGCTGTTCACCCAGGCCGGGCTGGAGCAGGCCACCCGCCTGAACGTTGCAGCCCGCCACGCACAGCGCTTCGCCGAAGCGGGCGTCAGCCACGTGGCAGACCTGGGCTGCGGGCTCGGCGCCGACTCCCTTGCGCTGGCTTCCATGGACCTCACCGTCACCGCGGTGGAAAAGGACGAGACAACTGCCGCCTGCGCCACCGTGAACCTTATCCCCTTCCCGAACGCTACCGTGGTCCACGCGGACGCCACCGCGGTCCCGCTGGACGGCATCGACGGCGTGTGGCTGGACCCCGCCCGCAGGGTCACCTCCAGCTCCGGCACCACGCGCATCTGGGACCCCGAAGCCTTTTCGCCGCCGCTGTCCTTCGTGGAGTCCCTCGCGGCATCCGGAAAGGCCGTGGGGGTGAAGATGGGGCCGGGGATGCCGCATGATTCCGTGCCCGAAGGCTGTGAAGCCCAGTGGGTGTCCGTGAACGGGGACGTCACCGAGGTGGCCCTGTGGTTCAACGCCGTGCGCCGCGCCGGCGTCCGCCGCTCAGCCCTGGTGCTGGGGCCAAACGGAGCAGCCGAGCTTGCCAGCGCCGATGAGTTCGGAGCCGGGCCCGCGGCGCCTGTGGGTCCTGTGGCGGGTTACCTCTACGAACCGGACGGCGCCGTCATCCGCGCGGGACTCGTGGCCGACGTCGCAAAGGAGCTCCGCGGCCACCTGGTGGACGAGCACATCGCCTACATCTGCTCCCCCGCACTGGCGGACACCCCGTTCGCGCGTGCCTACAAAGTGCTGGATGTCATGCCCTACAACGTCAAGGCGCTCAAGGCCTGGGTTAAGCAGGAAGGCATCACTGTGCTGGACATCAAGAAGCGCGGCACAGCCGTCACCCCGGAGGAACTGCGGAAGCAGTTGCTGCCCGGCGGCAAGAATGCCGGCAAGAAGGGCGCCGGGAAGACAGCCACCCTGGTCCTGACCCGCATCGGGGAGGACCGGGTGGCCATCGTGGTGGAACCGGTGGCAGCCGGCACCTGAGCACCAGATGCTACTGGGCGCGCATGAACTCCTCGGCGGCCCGCACCTGCTCAGGGGTGGGCCGCACGCCCGTGTAAAGCACGAACTGTTCCAGCGCCTGGATGGTGGCCACCTCCGCACCGGTGATCACCGGCTTGCCCGCGGCGCGAGCCGCCCGGACCAGCGGGGTCTCCGCGGGCAGCGCCACCACGTCGAAGACAATCCTGGCGGCGTTGATGGCCTCGGCAGGGAACGCCACCGTTTCCGCGTCCGCCCCGCCGGCCATCCCCAGCGGGGTGACGTTGATGATCAGGTCCGCGGTGCCGCCGTCGAGCGCTGCCCGCCATTGGAAGCCGTACTGGGCGGCGAGCGCGCGTCCGGCGGCCTCGTTCCGTGCAATCACCGTGACGTCCTTGAAGCCGGCGTCCCGGAGTGCCGCCACGGTAGCCTTGGCCATGCCGCCGGCGCCCTGGACCAGGACCGAGTAACCGGTGGGCACCGAATTGCTGGCGAGCAGCTGTTCGATAGCCGTGTAGTCGGTGTTGTAGGCCTTGAGGTGGCCGTCCGTGTTCACGATGGTGTTCACCGAGTCGATGGCCTTGGCGGAGGGGTCCATCTCGTCAACGAGGGCGATGACGTCCTCCTTGTACGGCATGGAGATTGCGCAGCCACGGATGCCCAGCCCGCGGACCCCGGCGATGGCCTGTTCGAGGTTGGTGGGGGCGAACGCCTTGTAGATCCAGTTGAGCTCGAGCTGGTCATACAGGTGGTTGTGGAACCTGGTCCCGTTGTTGCTGGGACGGGCCGAGAGCGAGATGCAGAGAGTCATGTCTTTATTCAGAATGGGCACCTGACCATTAAACGCGCTCAGGCGGGGCAGCCCGTTCCGGCCGGTATGTTCCCGACGGCGGCAGGCAGCTTTCCGGGCGCCGGCGCCTTCCCTGCCAGCACGGCGGCGAGAGCGTCGAACGCGGCATCGCTGCGGCCGTAGAGCGCCAGCCGGACCGGCGCCGGGGAGGCCTGCAGCGTCCATGGGACGTCCAGTGCCACCTCGATGTCTCCTCCGGCGGGCCGCCCGCCGTGTCCGATGAGGTTCACCACCGGCCCCGACCCCAGGCTGAGGCCTGCCCGGGTGGCGGCGGCCTCGAAGCGTTGGCGGTCCCCCGGCCCGCCGCCTGCCACCCGTATAGCCCCCGGAACCAGCGGTCCGCTGCAGGGCCCGGACACCACCGTGACGGCCGAGGCCGAGACCCGGGCGGAGACTGGTGCCGCGCTGCCGGCCGGCGTCCCTGCTGCAGGGCCTCTCCGTCCCTGCCAGACCATCATCGTGGCCACCCTCCGGGCGGCCTCGTCCAGCCGTTCAGCGGGGAGCGTTCCTGATTTCACCGCCGCAACGATGGCGGCGTGGGCCTGGGCGACGTCGGCGGGCATCAGCAGCAGGTCGGCACCCGCTGCGAGCGCCATCACCGCGGCGGTTCCGCCGGGGTACTGCTTGGTTACCGCGCCCATGTTCAGGGCGTCCGTCACCGCCACACCCTTGAATCCCAGTCCGCGCAGGGCGGCGTAGGTGGGAGCAGAGAGCGACGCCGGGACGCCGGGTTCCAGCGCGGGCACGGCAATGTGCCCGGTCATCACCATCGGAGTTCCGGCGGCGATGGCGGCCTGGAAGGGCTTCCAGTCCCTGCCGCGGAGTTCCTCCACGGCTGCGGGCTGGACCGGCAGGTTGTGGTGGGAATCGGCGGTGACGGAACCATGCCCGGGGAAGTGCTTCACCGTGGGCAGGACACCCGCAGCCAGCATGCCCTGCGAGAACGCCACCCCGTGCACCGCAGCCGCGGCAGGGTCGGCGGACATGGACCGCGCCCCGATGGTGGGGTCCTTCGGGCCCATGGTGACGTCCGTGTCCGGGGCGAAGTCAACGTTGAAGCCCAGCGGCACCAGCTCGCCGGCCAGGCCCTGCCCCGCCTCCCTGGTCAGCGCTTCGCTGCCTGCCGCACCGTAGCTCATGGGCGCGGGCCACTCTGTCAGCGGCGGGCCGAGGCGCGCTACCAGGCCCCCTTCCTGGTCCACCCCGATCATCCCGGGCCAGGGGTTGCCATCCGCCACGGCGGCCTGGGCGAGCCGCTGGTTGATGGCGCCCATGCGGGCAAGGTCAACCCTCCCCTGCGGGTCGCGGGGAACGTTGTCACCCATGATGATGGACCCCGCCAGGTGCAGCCGCTCAACGGTGGCCGCGTGCGCCTCCACATTGAAGCCCTGGAAGAAGGGCATCAGCACCTGGCCCGCCTTCTCCTCCGGCGTCATGCCTGCCACGGCCGCGGCGGCGGCGTCCTGGTCGCGCTGTTCCGGGCCCCAGCCCAGGGGCCGGGAACCGGGGTCGGGTGCGGGGGACGCCGAGGCGGGCGCCGCCGTCGGACTCGCTGATGCCGACGGTGACACGGTGGCGGACGGCGCCGCGGGGGACGGCGTCGACGACGGGACGGGGCCGGGCGCGGCGGTGCAGGAGGCCAATGCAACGGCGGATAATGCTGCCAGGAGGGGGAAAGTTTTGTGTGGACTGTCACGCAGGTGCTGGAACGGGGACATCATTATGATGCTACCCCTGAGCTATAGACTTGAAACACCCGTTCGCCTGCCGGCAGCAGCCCGTGAGCGGCGCCCGCCAGCCGCAACAGGACAGTAAGGAAACGCGTGAAGATCGACTTCGCTTCATCGAGGCAGTCAACCCTCGGTGTCGAATGGGAACTCGCGCTGGTGGACGGCAAAACCGGTGAGCTCGCATCCGTGGCCAATGAGGTGCTGCGCGGTGTGGTGGACCGCCATCCCGAACTGAACGAGGACGACGAGCACCCGCACATCAAGCAGGAACTCCTGCTGAACACGGTGGAACTTGTCACCGGAATCTGCGAAACGGCCGCCGAGGCAAAAGAGGACCTGAGCCGGTCCCTTGCCGCCGTCCGGGAGGTCATCGACCCCATGGGCGTGGAACTGTTCTGCGCCGGCAGCCACCCGTTCAGCCCGCCGCAGCTGCAGCCGGTGACGGACAAAGCCCGCTACGCCAAGCTGATCGACCGCACCCAGTGGTGGGGCCGGCAGATGGTGATTTACGGCGTGCATGTGCACGTGGGGCTGGACCGGCGAGACAAAGCCCTGCCGGTCTTGGACGGGCTGGTCAACTACTTCCCGCACTTCCAGGCACTGTCCGCTTCCAGCCCGTTCTGGGGCGGCGAGGACACCGGCTATGCGTCCCAGCGCGCCCTGATGTTCCAGCAGCTGCCCACCGCCGGCCTGCCGTTCCAGTTCCCGTCCTGGGCGGAATACGAGTCCTACGTCCAGGACATGTTCACCACAGGCGTGATCGACACCCTTTCCGAGATCCGCTGGGACATCCGTCCCGTGCCGAACCTGGGCACCATCGAAATGCGCATCTGCGACGGCCTGGCAACCCTGGAGGAAGTGGGCGCCATCGCCGCCCTCACCCAGTGCCTTGTGGACGAATTTTCCACCGTCCTGGACAACGGCGGCAGCATTCCCACCATGCCGCCGTGGCACGTCCAGGAGAACAAATGGCGGGCCGCCCGCTACGGCATGGACGCCATCATCATCCTGGACGCCGCCGGCAAGGAGCAGCTGGTGACCGACCACCTGCTGGAAACCCTGAACCGGCTGGAACCGGTGGCCGCGAAGCTGCGCTGCTCCGACGAACTGGCGGACGTTGAAAAGATCATCCGCCGCGGGGCCGGCTACCAGCGCCAGCGCCGGGTGGCAGCCGAACACGGCGGAGACCTCCAGGCCGTGGTCCTGGACCTGGTCAAGCAGATGCGGAACGGCCCCACCGCCTGACCCGCCCGATACGGGGCACTTCGGCACGCCGTCGTGATTTCCGACGGCGAGACCCCCAAAGTGCCCCGCGACGGTTCGCCGGGCCGACCGCGGTCAGGCCGGGAGGGACACCGAGGTCACCGGCAGGGACGAGTCCGGGGCGAAGCCGATTCCGCTGGGGGCAATGCCTGCCATCACCAGCTGCGCGCCGAGGGCGGCCACCATGGCCCCGTTGTCCGTGCAGAGATCCAGCGGCGGCACGTGGAGCCTGATGCCGGCCGACGCACAGCGCTGGCCGGTCAGCTCCCGGAGCCGTGTGTTTGCCGCCACCCCGCCGCCCAGCAGGACGTCCTTGATGCCGTGTTCCCGGCAGGCCAGCACGGCCTTGGACGAGATGATGTCCACCACGGCTTCCTGGAACGCGGCGGCGATGTCCGCCACCGGGATCTCCTCGCCGCGGGCTTCGAACTGCTCAACGCAGCGGGCCACGGCGGTCTTCAATCCGCTGAAGGACCAGTCGTAGCGGTGCGGGCCCGGCTCTTCGGCGGTGCCCATGTACTTTGGCTGGCTGAGGCCCCGGGGGAAACGGATCGCCTTGGGGTTACCGGTGCGGGCCACCTTGTCGATGACGGGGCCGCCAGGATAGCCCAGGCCCAGGATGCGGGCCACCTTGTCGTAGGCCTCCCCCGCGGCATCGTCGATGGTGGAGCCAAGCAGGACCACGTCATCGGTGATGCTGTTGATTCTCAGGATCTCCGTGTGCCCGCCGGACACCAGCAGCGCGCCAAGGTTTTCTGGCAGTTGCGGCGCCTTGCCGTCTTTGCCGTCCAGCAGCCCGACGCCCACGTGCGCCACCAGGTGGTTGATGGCATACAGCGGTTTGCCGGTGGCCACGGCCAGGGCTTTGGCGGCGCAGACCCCTACCATCAGGGCGCCGGCAAGTCCGGGTCCGGAGGTGACGGCGATGGCGTCCACCTCGTCCAGGGTGACCCCGGCGTCGGACAACGCCTGCTCCAGCGTGGGAACGAAGGCGTCCAGGTGCGCCCGGGAGGCGATTTCGGGGATGACGCCGCCGAAGCGGACGTGCTCGTCCATCGACGAGGATACGGTGTTGGTCAGGAGGGTGGTCCCCCGGACCACGCCGACGCCGGTCTCGTCGCAGGACGACTCAATGCCCAGGACCAGTGGCTGGGTGCGGTTCATGGCTGGTTTCCTTCGTGTGTTTCCGCGTCGCCGGTGAGCTGGAGCCGCATGATCAGGGCGTCGACGCCGTCGCGGTAGTAGCGGGGGCGGATGTGGATCTGCTCGAATCCGAAGCGCAGGTACAGCCGCTGCGCGCGGGGGTTATCGGCCCGCACCTCCAGGAGGACGTCCGCCGCGTTCCGGCGGCGTGCCTCGTCAATGAGGCCGGTCAGCAGCGTGCTGCCGATGCCCCGTCCCTCATAGCCGGGAACGACGGCGATGGTCTGGACGTCCGCGATGGGTTCAATGCACATGAGCCCGGCGTAGCCCACGATGCCCTCTTCGCTTTCGGCCACGAAATACCGCCGGGTCTCCGGCTGGGCCAGTTCGTCCAGGAACATCTGCAGCGGCCACGCATCCACGGGGAAGAGCTGCTGTTCCAGAGCATTCACGGCCGGCACGTCGTCGAGGGTCATGTCGCGCACGGTGACGTTTAAGACTTCGTTCACAGGGCCCTCTTCCTGGGTCCGGGCATCTGCGCATCGGACTCGCGGAGGTACAGCGGCGTGGAGTCCAGGAGGCCGTTGCCGGCGGCCAGACGGGCCAGCGCGAACTGGCCCAGGTACAGGGCGTCGGGCTGTTCCTGCGCGAAGTCCGGGTCCGCCTGCAGGGTGTCTGCATAGAGGCCCGCTCCCGCCCCAAATGCCGGCAGGTCCGGCAAATCTGCGGCGAAGTTCACGTGCGGCCCGTCCTCGAGCCGGGGCAACTGCCCTTCAGCCAGGGTGTAGCGGGCCCAGTAGACCTCCTTGCGGCGGGCGTCCGTCACCACCAGGAATTCGGCCGGGGCCGCGGTGGATTCCGCCACCTCCAGGGCCACGGCGTCCAGGCTCATCAGCCCGTGCAGCGGTTTGCCCCAGACGAAGGCGAGGGTGCGTGCTGTCGCGATTCCGGACCTGAGGCCGGTAAAAGGGCCGGGCCCCACACCCACCACCAGGGCGTCGATGTCCTGCCCGCTGACGCCGGCTGTGGCAAGCATGTCCTCGATCCCCGGCGCCAGCACCTCGGCGTGGCTGCGGGTGTCCTCCGTGGAGAAGCTGGCCACCACGCCCTCCAGCGCGTCATCGGAGACGAGCGCGGCGCTGGCCACGGCGGAGGTATCGATCGCAAGGATCAGCATCAGTTGTTCCCTTCGGCGGTGCCCAGCCCGGGCGGGGCCGGCCAGCGCGGGCCGTATCCGCGCATGACGATGGTGCGCGGCTCGTCCGTGTCGTCAGTGTCGAAGTCGAGGCCCCCCGCGGCGGAGGGCCCGGGGGCAGCCAGCCCGATAGCGCGGTGCAGGTCGATTTCCAGCCGGCTTTCGCTCAGGTGCTCCACCCGGTCGTGGCCCCACTCCACCACCGTCACGGACGAATCCATGGTGTTTTCCAGGTCGATGTCGTCGATCTCCGCGGCCGAGCCGAGGCGGTAGGCGTCCACGTGGACCAGGTCCGGGCCGCCGGGCCGTGGGCCTTCGGGCAGGTTGGGGTGGATACGGACCAGGACGAACGTGGGCGAGATGATGCCGGCGCGGACGCCCAGCCCCTCCCCCAGGCCCTGCGTGAAGGTGGTCTTGCCGGCACCCAGCTCGCCGGAGAGCACCAGCAAGTCCCCGGCCTCCAGCAGCCCGGCAAGCCGGGCGCCCAGCGCATGGGTCTGGTCCGCCGTCGCCGCGGTGAAGGTCTTTTCCCAATTTGGCAGTGTGCCCTGTTCGACGGCGGTCACGCGGCTCCCCCGGTCTGCAGGGCGGCCGCGTGCCGGCCCCCGGACGTGTCCCGTTCGTTGATGAAGCGGCGCGGAACCCGGGGGCTGATCCTGGTCACGATCTCATAGTTGATGGTCCCGGCGGCGCGGGCCCAGTCATCGGCGGTAGGGCCGCCGTCGTCGCCGCTGCCGAACAGTTCGGCTTCCGCACCCAGCAGCGCGGCACCGGCGGGACCCGTATCGCCAAGGTCGATCACCATCTGGTCCATGGCGATCCTGCCCACCACCGGGTAGGTCCTGCCGGCCACGCGGACGGGGCCGCCGGTGGCGATGCGGGGGATGCCGTCGGCGTAGCCCACGGGGATCAGGGCCAGGGTGCTGCGGCCGGTGGTGTGGTAGCGGAGGCCGTAGGAGACGCCCTGTCCGTCCGGCACTTCCTTGCACTGGGACACCAGGGTCCGGAATGTCATGGCCGGCCGCAGCCCGAGTTCCGCGGAAGTCTGGCCGTCGAAGGGTGAGAGCCCGTAAATGCCCAGGCCGGCGCGGACCAGGTCGAAGTGGGTGTCCGGCCGGGAAAGCGTGGCGGGGGTGTTGGCCAGGTGGCGGACCTCGGGGTCCACCCCGGCGTCCTCGGCAACAGCCAGGGCCTCGCGGAATGCCGCCAGCTGCTGGTCCGTTTCGGGCCGGTCCGGTTCATCGGCCACGGCCAGGTGGGAGAAGATGCCCACCACCCGCAGCAGGCCCTGGTCCTGGTATTCCATGGCCTCGCCCACCAGCTGGTCCCAGGTCTCGAGCGTGGCGCCGTTGCGGCCCAGGCCGGTATCGACTTTCAGGTGCACCCGGGCCGGGCGTTCCTGCTCCCGGGCGGCCGCCACAATGCGGTCCAGTTCCCAGCCGGAGCACCCGATATCCACGCCGGCGGCCACCGCAGCGCCGAAGTTGCTGTCCACCGTGTGCAGCCAGGCGAGCAGCGGGGCCTCAATACCGGCGGCCCGCAGCGCCAGGGCCTCGGAGATGTGGGCCACGCCCAGCCAGGAGGCACCCGCTTCGATGGCTGCGCGGGCCACGGGAACGGCGCCATGTCCGTAGGCATCGGCTTTCACGACGGCCATGACCTTCGCCGGGGAGGCGGCGGCTGCGAGCCGGCGGACGTTGTGGCGGATGGCGTCCAGGTCGATCACGGCGGACCGCTCGTGGCGCGGGTCCGGGCCGGGGGCACCGCTGAATTCACCGGTTGTTGCGGGGTAAGTCACCTTAGTGATTCTAGTGCGGGCGGTTCCGGCCGAATAATCACGGCGGTGCGCGCGGGTTTCCCGGAACCGGCTGGTGCGCCGGGGCGCCTGCCGGTTCGCCGCCGTCGGGGCTAAGCGTCCGAGAGGTGGGCGATGGTGGCCGAGGCCCTCCGCTGGGCGGCGAGCGGGACGTCCTGGATGATCTCCGCGAGGAACCCAAAGCGGCGAAGCCACTGGCTCATTTGCCGCTCGGGCCGCGCGTTGGCGCGCTTCCACCAGTCGGCGATGTCGCCCCAGCCCGGGGCGGCGAGCGAGCCGCCCACTTCCTGCACCGCGAGCGAGGCGCACAGGTTCGCGAACCGCAGCCTGTTCCCCAGTGGCCAGCCGGCCAGGCTGCCCACAATGAACGCGGCGTCGAAACAGTCACCTGCGCCGGTGGGATCGAAGGCCTTGACGGGAAGGGCTGGCACCCACTCCTCCTCCCCGGTTTCCGAATCCACCGCCATGGCACCCTGCGGGCCGAGCGTCACCACGGCCACCGGAACCCGGTCAGCCAGTGCGTACAGCGCCGTCCACGGATCGTCCTTGCCGGTAAAGGCCATGGCCTCGCGCTGGTTGGGCAGGAACGCGTGGAAATACTGCAGGTTCTCCAGCCGGACCGGCGCCCACTCCCCGGTGGGGTCCCAGCCGACGTCGCCGAACAGCTTGACTCCCGCCTGGTGGGCCGCCTTGGCCCAGGGCTCCACCTCCACGCCCACCTCCGCGATTCCGGCGAGCGCGGGCGGCGGTGTGCCGATCAGTTCGGAGGACGTCACCGGGGCGGCGTGGCCGTGCGTCACCATGGACCGGTCCTTCTCCACGCACAGCGAGACCGTCACCGGCGAGTGCCAGCCGGGGACGCGCCTGGACAGGCTGAGGTCCACATGTTCCTGGCTGGAGAGGATCTTCCAGTTGAAGTCCCCGTAGCCGTCGTCGCCGAACGCCGCCGCGAGGCCTGTCCGGAGCCCCAGGCGGGCTGCGGCGATGGCCTGGTTGGCGACGCCGCCGGGGCAGCTGCCCATGCCGTCGCTCCAGATTTCGGTGCCCGGTTCCGGGCCGTGGGGCAGCCCGGTGAAGATGATGTCCTGGAAGACGGTCCCCGCCAGGAGGACGTCGAACCCCGGCTCGTCGGGCGAGCGGACCGCAGCCAGGGGGTCGAAGGGGCGGGCAGGGATGGCGTCCATGCCCGGCACGATACGCCCTGCCACCGACATCCGGTAGTAGATGCCCCCGCTTTGTGCGGTTATGCGGGAGGGCGCAGGCCTAGACTGCTGGGTATGCGGCTCCTCATTGCCGGCGGCGGCGGTTTCCGGGTGCCGCTGATCTACCGGGCGCTGGCTTCCGGCCGTTTCGCCGGGCTGGTCACCGACCTGGTTCTATACGACGTCGACCCCTCCCGCCTGGCCGCCGTCACCGCCGTCCTGCGCAGCATGCCCGCCGGCCCGGGTGCAGCCCCTCCGGTCCGTGCCACTGCGTCGCTTCCGGACGCGCTGGCGGGCACGCAGATGGTGTTTGCGGCCGTCCGGCCGGGCGGCACCGCGGGCCGGATCGCTGATGAGAAGGTGGCCCAGGACCTCGGGCTGCTGGGGCAGGAGACTACGGGCGCGGGCGGTATTTCCTACGCTCTGCGGACCATTCCGCACATGCTCCAACTGGCCCGGCAGATGAAGGAATACAGTCCGGATGCCTGGCTGGTCAATTTCACCAACCCGGCCGGCATGGTCACCGAGGCCATGGTTCCGGTGCTCGGTTCCAGGGTTATCGGCATCTGCGATTCGGCAGGCGGCCTGGTGCAGCGGGCGGCGCGGGCTGCGGGAGTGGCGCTGCCGGACGGCCGGCTCGACGGCGTGGGCTACTACGGGCTGAACCACCTGGGCTGGCTGTACCGGCTGGAGTCCGGCGGCCACGACGTCCTGCCGAACCTGCTCGCTGATCCACAGGCGCTGCAGTCCTTCGAGGAGGGCCGGCTTTTTCCGCAGCCCTTCTTGGCAGGGCTGGGCGCGCTTCCCAACGAGTACCTCTACTACTATTACCGGCTGGACGCCGCGCGGCAGGCGATGCGGGCCATGCCCAGCACGCGCGGGGAGTCCATCCACCGGCAGCAGCAGGAGCTGTATCCGCGGCTGGCTGCCGCCGGCGCTGACGCTTACCGGCTGTGGGAAGAGGCGCGCCGTTCCCGCGAGGAGGGTTACCTGGCCGAGGCCCGGGCCAGCGGCGAACAGCGGGACGAAGGTGACCTGGCCGGCGGCGGCTATGAGCGGGTTGCGCTGGCGGCCATGCGCGCCCTGTCCGGGGCCGGGGACACCCAGCTGATCCTGAACACGCGCAACTCCCTGCCCGCCGCGTCCAGGGGTGCCGCGGCTGAAGCACCCGCTGCCCGGGCCGCCATTCCCGGGCTGCCGGCGGACGCCGTCGTCGAACTTCCCTGCACGGTGACACCCGACGGCGCGCTGCCGCTGCTACAGGCGCAACCGGAAAAAGAGCAGCTGGAGCTGCTCCGCCGGGTCAAGGAGGTGGAACGGCTCACGGTCCTGGCCGTAACGGAGGGCAACCGGGACGCGGCCCTGGCGGCGTTTACCCGGCATCCCCTGGTGGATTCGCCGGACCTGGCTGCGGACCTGCTCACCGGGTACGAACACGCCTTTCCGGAGCTGCGGAAATTGTGGGGCGGGGGCGGCGGCTGACACACAACGGCGGGCGTTAAGGGTAAGGAGTAGTGTTTTATCGAACGCCCACTGATCCGGCGCGCACATTACGAGCCGGCGGCCGGAAGGAGGTCCCGTGGCATTGATCCGCAGGGTCGCTTTACTCTCCCTCCACACCTCCCCCATGGAGCAGCCGGGGTCCGGTGACGCCGGCGGCATGAACGTTTATATCCGTGAACTTGCCTCCGCCCTCGCCGAAGCGGGCGTTGAGGTGGAGATCTTCACCCGCGCCACCTCCGCCGGCCAGCCCGCCGTCGAGCATCCCGATCCCGGTGTCTGTGTGCACAACGTCCTGGTCGGGCCGCCCCGGAAGATCCCCAAGGAGGAACTTCCCGGGCTCCTGCACAGCATGGTGGCCGAGATCGAACAGATCCGACGCCGGCAGCCGCACGGACGGTACGACGTCATCCACTCCCACTACTGGGTGTCCGGGATCGCGGGCCTGGAGCTGTCCGAGCTGTGGGGCGTTCCGCTGGTCCACACCATGCACACCATGGCCAAAGTGAAGAACCTGTTGCTGGAGTCCGGCGAGCAGCCCGAGCCGCGGCGGCGCGAACTGGGCGAGCACCGGATTGTGGACGGCGCGGCGCGGCTGATCGCGAATACCAGTTCAGAGGCCGCCGAACTGGTGTCCCACTACGGCGCCACGTACGACCGGATCGATATCGCCCCGCCTGGCGTGGACCTGGGCACCTTCACCCCGGCGTTCCGGGCCCGTTCCCGGGCTAACCGGGGCGTCGGTCCCGGCGCGTTCCACCTGCTGTTTGCCGGCCGTATCCAGCGGCTCAAAGGCCCCCATGTACTGGTCGATGCTGCCGCCCTGCTGCGGCGCCGGCGCCCGGACATCGACCTGCGGCTCACCATCCTGGGGTCGCTGAGCGGCAACAAGGAGTTCAACCTGCGCCGGTGGATTTCCGAGGCCGGAATAGACGACGTCGTCAGGCAGCTTCCGCCAGTCAAGGCAGCGGAGCTTGCGGAGTGGTTCCGCGCGGCGGACGTTGTGGTGATGCCGTCCTTCAGCGAATCCTTCGGACTGGTGGCGCTGGAAGCCCAGGCCTGCGGCACACCGGTGGTGGCCACCCGGGTGGGCGGGCTTTCACGGGCGATCTTCCATGGCCGCACCGGGCTGCTGGTTGACGGGCACCACGCCGCGGATTGGGCCGACGCCCTGGAAGCCCTGTACGACGACCCCGCCACCAGGGAGGACATGGGGCGGGCCGCCGCCATCCGTGCCCAGAACTCCGGTTGGTCCCGCACCGCCGCCATCACGCTCGAAAGCTACCACGCCGCCGTCGAGCATCACGTGGGGCACCGGCTGGTGCCGGCCGTTCCGGCATCCTGAGGGACCCCGGCGCGGCCGGGGCTTGGGCCGGCGTTCCCGGGGTACGTTACCTGTGACGCACAGGAAAGGACGACGATGTCTCGCTTCCCCTCCGACCTTGAGATAGCCCGGGCCGCGCGGATCCGGCCGATTCCGGAGATCGCCGCTGCCGCGGGGATCAACGCCGACGCGGTGGAGCTCTACGGCCGGTTCAAGGCGAAGATCGACCCCGCCCGGCTGGACGCCCCGCCGCCGGCGGGGAAGGTGGTGCTGGTCTCGGCCATGTCCCCCACGCCCGCGGGTGAAGGGAAATCCACCACCACCGTTGGCCTCGCCGACTCGTTGGCCCGGGCCGGGCACAAGGTGATGATCGCCCTCCGCGAGCCGTCATTGGGCCCCGTCCTGGGCATGAAGGGCGGTGCCACCGGCGGCGGGCTGTCCCAGGTCCTGCCCATGGACGAGATCAACCTGCACTTCACCGGCGACTTCCACGCGATCACCTCCGCCAACAATGCCCTGATGGCGCTGGTGGACAACCACATCTTCCAGGGCAACGCCTTGAACATCGATCCCCGACGCATGACGTTCAAACGGGTCCTGGACATGAACGACCGGGCTCTGCGGGAAGTGGTGATCGGACTCGGCGGGCCCTCCCAGGGGGTTCCCCGGCAGGACGGTTTCGACATCACCGTGGCGTCCGAAATCATGGCCGTCTTCTGCCTGGCCGCGGACCTCGCCGACCTCCGCGAGCGCCTGGGCCGGATCACGTTCGGCTACACCTTCGACCGCTCTCCGGTGACCGTGGCCGATCTCGGCGTGCAGGGTGTACTCACGTTGCTCCTGAAGGAGGCCGTAAAGCCCAACCTGGTGCAGACCATCGCCGGCACCCCCGCCCTGGTCCACGGCGGCCCGTTCGCCAACATCGCCCACGGCTGCAACTCTCTGATCGCCACCCAGACGGCACGGCGGCTGGCGGACATCGTGGTGACCGAGGCCGGCTTCGGCGCCGACCTTGGCGCGGAGAAGTTCATGGACATCAAGGCCCGCACTGGCGGCCTGGCGCCTTCCGCCGTCGTGGTGGTGGCCACGGTGCGGGCCCTGAAGATGCAGGGCGGGATGGCCAAGGACCAGCTGACCCGCCCGGACCTCGCAGCGCTCGAAGCCGGGGTGCCCAACCTGCGCCGGCATCTGCGGAACGTGGAGAAGTTCGGCGTTACTCCCGTTGTGGCCATCAACAAATTCGGCCTCGATTCACAGGAGGAACTGGACTGGCTGCTGTCATGGTGCGCGGCGGAGGGAGTGCATGCTGCGGTGGCGGATGTGTGGGGGCGCGGCGGCGGAGGGGACGGCGGGGACGAGCTTGCAGCCAAGGTGGCTCAGCTGGTGGCAGCGCCCAACAATTTCCGGCACCTGTACCCGCTGGAGCTGTCTGTGGAGGACAAGATCCGGACCATTGCGCAGGAGATTTACGGGGCGGACGGCGTGGACTTTTCCGTGCCGGCGCTGAAGCGGCTGGCCGACATCGGGCGGAACGGCTGGTCCGGGCTGCCGGTGTGCATGGCCAAGACCCAGTACTCCTTCACGGACGACGCCTCCCGGCTCGGCGCCCCCAAGGGTTTCACCATCCACGTGCGGGACCTGCTGCCCAAGACCGGCGCGGGCTTCATTGTGGCGCTCACCGGCGCGGTGATGACCATGCCGGGCCTCCCCGCCGTCCCCGCAGCCCTGCGCATGGACGTGGACGACGCCGGCAACCCGGTCGGCCTCACCTAACCCCGACGCTCTCTCACATCCCGCACCCCTCACCCACACGCTCTCTCACATCCCGCACCCCTCACCCACACGCTCTCTCACATCCCGCAGGAGGGGGACCCGCCTGTGGAAAACTTCTGCAGCGGACAGATCGCACGGGCCAGAATGTGCAGCATGCGATCAACAGAAGAGCTCCCGGTGCCGTTGGCGGCCGCACCGTTCACTTTGGATGCAGCCAAGGCGTCCGGCGTATCTGCAAACCGGCTCAGGCGCAGGGACATAATTGGCGTGGGGCGAGGGCTTTACCGTCCCGTGGGCTGGAGTTTCGAGCTGGAGTCAGCTGCACGGGCGCTTTCCGCCGCGTCGCCCGGAGCTTGGATTTCGCATTTAACCGCCGCCCGCCTGCATTGCCAGCTGCTTCCATCTTCGCTGGGGGATTCGACCGAACTGCACTTGAGCAAGCCTCGAGCACTTCCGTCCGTACGGCGGAAAGGCGTAATCGGCCACACGGTAACCGCGTGGGAGGACGAGGTGGAACAAACAGACGGATTCTGCATCAGCACGCGCTCACGCACATGGTTGGACATGGCGCGGCGGCTCTCACTTACCGAACTGGTATGTATGGGAGATCAGCTGATCCGGATTCCGCGCCCGCAATTTGAGGATCGGTCGGAGCCTTTTGACTCCCTGGACGGGCTGCGGACGTTGGTTGCCCGCCATCCGAACCTTCAAGGTGTGGTTCGTGCACGGGAAGCGCTTGATCTGATGCGGGTTGGCGCCGATTCCGCACCTGAAACCCTGCTGCGTCTTGCAATGGCCGACTTCAATCTCCCTGAACCCGAGCTTCAACTCTCCTTGCGCGCTACCGACCCCACGTCCCCAACAGCAGATCTTGGATACCGCCAAAGCCGAATCGCCATTCAGTACGACGGCGAACATCACCTTGGCCAGGCACAAGGCCTCAGCGACAGGCGCCGGGACAAAGCGTTCGAGTCTGCCGGCTGGACGGTCCTGATACTCGACAAGGATGATCTCACCAATGGATTCGAACGCTCAGTCTTCAGGATCAGGCAACTTCTGCGGGCCGCACCCAAGGATCACGCCGTCGCGTCCGGTTTCGCGAACGCGGTCTGAAAGAGCGCCGGGCTAGCAGATGCATGGAGTGAGAGAGCGTGAATCCAAAAGCCGGAATAAGTGAGAGAGCGTCGGTCAGGGACAGTACGACTACGCCGCTCACCACCTCACGCCACGTCCACCGCCGTTAACGCGCAACGCTCCCCCACAGGAAGTGGAAGAGCGTTGCGGGAAAACACCCGGAAGGTGCGAGAGCGAACCGGGGGTTAGCGCTCCAGGTCGCCGCGGATGAAGGCTTCCACCTTCTCGCGGGCAAGGTCGTCGTTGAACTGCTCCGGCGGGGACTTCATGAAGTAGCTCGAGGCGGACAGCAGCGGGCCGCCGACGCCGCGGTCCAGGCCGATCTTGGCGGCGCGGATGGCGTCGATGATCACGCCGGCGGAGTTGGGCGAGTCCCAGACCTCCAGCTTGTACTCCAGCGAGACGGGGGCGTCACCGAAGTTGCGGCCCTCGAGGCGGACGAAGGCCCACTTGCGGTCGTCGAGCCACTGGACGTAGTCGGACGGGCCGATGTGGACGTCCTTCGCTGCCAGCTCTGCCTCGACGTTGGACGTGACGGCCTGGGTCTTGGAGATCTTCTTGGACTCCAGGCGGTCGCGTTCCAGCATGTTCTTGAAGTCCATGTTGCCGCCGACGTTCAGCTGGTACGTGCGGTCCAGGGTGACGCCGCGGTCCTCGAACAGCTTGGCCATGACGCGGTGCGTGATGGTGGCGCCGATCTGGCTCTTGATGTCGTCACCAACGATGGGCACACCGGCTGCGGTGAACTTGTCGGCCCACTCCTTGGTGCCGGCGATGAAGACGGGCAGGGCGTTGACGAAGGCAACGCCGGCGTCAATGGCAGCCTGGGCGTAGAACTCGGCAGCATCCTGGGAGCCGACGGGAAGGTAGCAGACCATAACGTCAACCTTGGCGTCCTTGAGGGCCTGGACCACGTCAACGGGTTCTTCGGTGGACTCCTCGATGGTCTCGAGGTAGTACCTGCCCAGCCCGTCCAGGGTGTGGCCGCGCTGGACGGTCACGCCGGTGGGCGGCACGTCGGCGATCTTGATGGTGTTGTTTTCGCTGGCCAGGATGGCGTCGGCCAGGTCGTGGCCGACCTTCTTGCCGTCGACGTCGAACGCGGCGACGAATTCAACATCACCCACGTGGTACTGGCCGAACTCAACGTGCATCAGGCCCGGGATGGTGCTGTTGGGGTCGGCATCCTTGTAGTACTGGACGCCCTGGACCAGCGAAGCGGCGCAGTTGCCTACGCCGACGATGGCAACACGGATCGGATGTGAAGACACGGAACTCCTTTGAGGACAAAACGTCAGCCGGCCGGGGTGCGTCGGGGAGGATTGCGACGGCGGCCGGCTGGTACGGCGCCGCGCGGCGCCTTTTCATACTACCCAACAGCGCGGGACGGGGCATTGTTCCCCGCCCCGCGCTTTAACAATCAGGAAACAGGCTGCTTCCAGAGATTGATGTCGGATTCGACGGCGAATTCGTCGATCGCCGTCAGTTCCTCCGACGTGAAGTCCAGGTTGTTGATGGCGGCCAGCGAGTCTTCCAGCTGGCGGACGCTGGAGGCGCCGATGAGCGCGGACGTCACCGGGGAGCCCTTGGGCTGGTCGCGCAGGATCCAGGCGATGGCCATCTGCGCCAGGGACTGTCCACGGCCCTCGGCGATGGCGTGGAGCCCGCGGATCCGGTCCAGCTTCTCGTCCGTGATGGCGTCCTCGGACAGGAAGCGGGCCTTGGCGGCGCGGGAGTCGGCGGGAATGCCGTTGAGGTACCGGTTGGTCAACATTCCCTGCGCCAGGGGCGAGAAAGCGATGGACCCGGCGCCCACCTGGTCGAGGACCTCGTACAGGTTGGGCGAACCGTCCTCGGTCCAGCGGTTGAGCATGGAGTAGCTGGGCTGGTGGATCAGCAGCGGCGTACCCAGTTCCTTCAGGATCCGGGCCGCCTCGACGGTCTGCTCCGGGGTGTAGGAGGAGATGCCGGCGTAGAGGGCCTTGCCGGAGCGGACGGCGTAGTCCAGGGCCCCCATGGTTTCCTCCAGCGGGGTCTCCGGATCGGGCCGGTGGCTGTAGAAGATGTCCACGTAGTCCAGGCCCATCCGCTGCAGGGACTGGTCCAGGCTGGAGATGAGGTACTTGCGCGAACCCCACTCTCCGTAGGGTCCGGGCCACATGTAGTACCCGGCCTTGGTGGAGATGACCAGCTCGTCACGGTAGGGCTTGAAGTCGTCCTGCAGGTGCCGGCCGAAGTTGGTCTCGGCCGAGCCGTCCGGCGGACCGTAGTTGTTGGCGAGGTCGAAGTGGTTCACGCCGAGGTCGAACGCGCGGCGGAGAATGGCGCGCTGTTCGTCAAAGCGCTTGTCGTCGCCGAAGTTGTGCCACAGACCCAGCGAGATTGCCGGAAGCTTCAGGCCGCTGCGGCCGACGCGGCGGTAGGGCATGGAATCGTAGCGGTCCCCCGCTGCAGAAAAAGTCATACGTTCCATCCTGCCAGCTGTGATCCCGGTAACAGGACAACGATGGAAAGTTACGCCGCGGGCTGACAAATGCCTGCCCGCGGCGCCGCTTCAGTCCAACAGTCAGGACTTGAGGATTGCTGCGCTCCACGGCGCCAGGGCAAGGGACTCGCCCTCCAGGCCGGTTCCCTCGTCCGTGGCCAGCAGCACGGAGCCGGAGGCCCCGTCCAGCCGTGTTTTTGCGTCCGAGAAGTTGATCAGCACCTCGACGCTGCCTCGGCGGAACCGCAGCCAGCGCTCGTCGTCGTCGAACGTCACGTCCGTTTGGGTGAACCCCAGCCCGGCCAGCTCGGTGTGCTGGCGGCGCAGCGCGGTCAGCTGCCGGTACAGGTCCAGCAGCCGCGCGTGGTCGCCGCTGGCGGCCTCGTCCCAGTCCAGCTTGGACCGGCGGAAGGTTTCCGGGTCCTGGGGATCGGGCACGACGGCGGGATCCCACCCCATGCGCTCAAACTCCTTGATGCGCCCTTCCGCGGTGGCCTTACCGAGCTCGGGTTCGGGGTGCGACGTGAAGAACTGCCACGGCGTGGAGGCACCCCATTCCTCCCCCATGAACAGCATGGGGGTGAACGGCGACGTGAGCGTAAGCACCGCAGCCACGGCGAGCTGCCCGTAGGACAGCGACTGCGAGAGCCTGTCCCCCGTGGCCCGGTTGCCGATCTGGTCGTGGTTCTGGTTGCAGACCACCAGCCCCGCAGGGTGCACCAGTGCGGTGTTGATGGGCCGGCCGTGGTGCCGTCCGCGGAAGCTGGAGTAGCTTCCGTCATGCAGGAACCCGTCCTTCAGCACCTTGGCGAGCACGGCGAGGGAGTCGAAGTCGGAGTAGTACCCGGTGGTTTCGCCGCTGACGTTGACGTGGACCGCATGGTGGAAATCGTCGCTCCACTGCCCAGCCAGCCCGTAGCCGTTGGCATCCCGCGGGTAGAGCAGGCGCGGATTGTTCAGGTCCGATTCCGCGATGAGCGTCTTGGGGAGCCCCGTTTCCGCGGCCACGGCATCACCCAAGGCACCAAGGTCCTCCAGGAGGTGCACGGCGCGCTCGTCCCGGAAGGCGTGCACGGCATCCAGGCGGAGCCCGTCCACGTGGTAGTCCCGCAGCCACAGGGCAGCGTTGTCCAGGATGTATTCGCGCACCACGTCGGAGCCGGCACCGTCCAGGTTCAGGGAGTCGCCCCACGTGTTCGCGTCCCCCTGCTTGAGGTAGGGGCCGAACTTGGGCAGGTAGTTGCCGCTGGGTCCGAGGTGGTTGTAGACCACGTCCTGGATGACGCCGACCCCGGCGGCATGGGCGGCCTCGACGAACCGCTGGTATGCGGCCGGCCCGCCGTAGCCCTCATGGACGGTGTACCACTGGACACCGTCGTAGCCCCAGTTGTGGGTTCCGTTGAATCCGTTGACGGGCAGCAGTTCCACGTAGTCGATGCCCAGTCCGGCCAGGTAGTCCAGCTTTTCCGCCGCGGCGTCCAGGGTCCCGGCAGGCGTGAAGGTGCCAACGTGGAGTTCGTAGATCACCGAGCCCAACAGTCCCTTGCCGCGCCAGCCGGAGTCCTGCCAGGGGTATGCGGCGGGGTCGAACGTTCTGGACAGTTCGTGGACGCCCGACGGAAGCCGGCGGGACCGGGGGTCGGGCAGGGGCTTGCTATCCCCGTCCAGCAGGTAGCCGTAGTCCACGTCGCCCTGCGCTGGGGCGCTGGGGGCGGTCCACCAGCCTTCCGAGCCGGGCGCTGTCTCCTTCTTCTGCATCGGATACTGCCGGCCATCAGCCAGCAGGACCACTGACGCGGCATCCGGCGCCCACACATCGAAGCGTTCAGGACCGTCATTGACGAGGGTCATGCGTTCTCTCCATCCACCGGAACCAGCAAAGCCACCGGGTAGGTACCCAGGACATCCGCCACCAAAACGGGTCCCGGCCCGAAGGCGGCACCGGTCAGTTCGTCACGCATAGGCGCGGGGAGTTCGACGGCGGTGTCCCGCCAGCCGCCGCCGGCTTCCAGTCCCGCGGGCAGCCGGGTGGCCAGCGTCACCGCACCGGGCGATGTTTCCGAGGTGCCGCGGAAAAACGCCAGCAGGTGGCCGGCCGCGGCGCCGGAAGCAGCAACCGGGGTGTAGCCCTGGAACAGTTCCGGCCGGTCCCGGCGCAGGCGGAGTGCCCGCGACGTGGCCAGGAGCTTGCTGGTTTCCGTCCCGGCGTCCGGCAACGTCCCGGCGTCGAGCCTCTCCAGCTCGGCGGCCCGGAGTGCAAAGTCCACCGGCCGACGGTTGTCCGGGTCCGTCAAGGACCGTTCCCAGAACTCGCTGCCCTGGTAGACGTCCGGCACACCCGGCATGGTGAGCTGGACCAGTTTGGCCGACACTGAGTTGGAGGCGGCATAGGCGTCAATCCGTGCCACGAACTCCTCCACGGCCTTGTTGACCCGGGGGTTGTCGAACGCGGCGTCCACCGCAGCCTTCACTGCGGACTCGAAGTCCTCGTTGGGCTCCGTCCACTTGGTGGAGTTGCCAGCCTCGCGGGCGGCCTTCGACGCATAGCCCTCGAGCCGTTCCCGGCTGGCGGGCCACGCCCCGACGACGGCCTGCCACAGCAGGTTCTCGTACGGGCCGTCCGGAACCGGCGCCAGCTCCCGAAGGGTCTTCAGCGTGGCGGTCCACTCCTGCGGGAGTTCGGCGATCACGGAGATCCTGGCCCGGGCGTCCTCGCTGCGCTTGGTGTCGTGGGTGGACATGGTGGTCATGGACAGCGGCAGGTCCTCCTGCCGGCGGCGCATCCGGTGGTGGAACTCGTCGGGTGTGACCGCGAATTCAGTGGGTTCGGCACCAACCTCGGTAAGGGTTCCCAGCCGGGTGTAGCGGTAGAACGCAGTGTCCTCCACGCCCTTGGCCATCACCATGCCGGAGGTCTGCTGGAACCGGACCGCAATCGGGTTGGAGGGGTCCAGCAGCAGCGGCAGGAGGGTTCCCACGGCAACGGCGAGGTCCGGCCGGTGTTCGGCCGCGGACTCGCACGCTTCCTTGAGGACCTCGGCGCCGGTGGGCAGGTAGGTGCGGTAGACCGGGAAGGAGGCGATAATCTCGGCGATGGCATCCGCCGCCTGGTCCAGCGGCAGCCCGTAGGATTCCGGCACCAGGCGGGCCAGGCGCAGCACCTCGGACCGCAGGATGCCGTCCGCGATCATGCGTTTGGTGCCGCGGATCATCTCCGCATAGTCCGCCGGCCCGGACGTCCCGCGCAGATCAGCGTCCAGTGAGTCCAGGGCAGCCTGGCCGGCCGGGTCCACGAACACGCGGTCCACGTCCGCCAGGGCGTCGTAGCCGGTGGTTCCCTCGCAGGCGAAGTCGCCGGGCAGGACCTCGCCCGGCTCCAGGATCTTTTCCACCAGGACATAGGCCCCGCCCGTGAGGTCCTTCAGCCAGCGGAGGTACCCTGCCGGATCGGCCAGACCGTCCGGGTGGTCTACCCGGAGTCCGTCCACCAGTCCCTCACGGAACCAGCGACCCACCTCGGCATGGGCTTCCTCGAAGACCTTGGGGTCCTCCACCCGGATGCCCGCCAGCGTGGTGACGGCAAAGAAGCGGCGGTAGTTGAGCTCGGCATCGGCGCGGCGCCACCCCATGAGCTCGTAGTGCTGGCGGCTGTGGACGTCCTGCGGGGAGTCACCCTCCGTGTAGGTGCCCGGAGCCGCCGGGAAGCGGTGGTCGTAGTAACGGAGCTCGCCGTCCACCACTTCCAGCTTGTCCAGGTCCTCATCCGAGCCCAGCATGGGCAGCCGGATCTTGCCGCCGCCGAGGTCCCAGTCGACGTCGAAGGCTTCGGCGTAGGGCGAGCCGCGGCCCTCCCGGAGCAGCGACCACCACCAAGGGTTCTGCGGCGGTGAGGCAACCCCAACGTGGTTGGGGACGATGTCCACCAGGACGCCCATGCCGTGCTCGCGGGCTGCCTTGGACAGCGCCAGCAGTCCTTCCGGGCCGCCGCGGGCGGGGTCGACGGCGGAGGGGTCGGTCACGTCGTAGCCGTGGTCCGAGCCCTGCTCCGCGGTGAGGATGGGTGAGAGGTATACCCAGTCCACACCCAGCGATTTCAGGTACGGAACCTGTTCGGCGGCATCAAACAGCGTGAAACTGCTGCGGATCTGCAGCCGGTACGTGGATGCGGGTGCCCTCACTTTTTCCCAGCCTTCCGCTCCCCCACCTTGGTGGTCTTTCCGGGTTCCGCCACCACGGGGGTGCTGATGGTCTCCGTCTCGCTGCTGGACGTCTGCGTGAGCGCGGCCAGCGAAGCTGCAACGGAGTGGTCCGGCTCGACTTCCTCAACAGTGTGGGCGCGCAAGACCACCAGGGACTTGGCCTCAACCGGCAACGGCTGTCCGGCGGAAACCGGTTCAGTGTCGGCGTTCTGCCCGGCAGTGTCAATGATGACGTCCCAGGCCGGTGCGTACTCGTCTGAAGGCAGCGTGAACTTGACGGTGTCATCGTGGGCATTGAAGAACATCAGGAAGCTCACATCGGTGATCCTGCGACCCCGGGTGTCCTTGCCCTGGATGCCGTCCCCGTTCAGGAAGACGCCCACTGAGCGGCCGAACCCGCTGTCCCAGGCTTCGGGTTTCATCGTCTCGCCGGACGGGTCCAGCCATACGATGTCCGGCAGCCGTTCGCCTTCTCCCCGTAGGACGGGCCGTCCGTCGAAGAACCGGCTGCGGCGGAACGTGGGATGCTTGGCGCGGAGCGCATTGACGGCGGCGGTGAACTCGATCAGCGGCTGGTCGATGCTGTCCCAGTTGATCCACGTCAATTCGGAGTCCTGGCAGTACCCATTGTTATTGCCTTGCTGGGTGCGGCCCAACTCGTCACCGTGCAGGAGCATGGGCACGCCCTGGGACAGGAGCAGCGAGGCGATGAAGTTACGCTGCTGGCGGGCCCGGAGCGCCAGCACCTTTGGATCGTCCGTGGGACCTTCGGCACCGCAGTTCCAGGACCGGTTGTGGGACTCGCCGTCGTTGTTGCCCTCGCCGTTGGCCTCGTTGTGCTTCTCGTTGTAGGACACCAGGTCCGCCAGGGTGAAGCCGTCGTGTGCGGTGACGAAGTTGATCGAGGCCACGGGACGGCGGCCGGAGTGCTCGTAGAGATCCGCCGAGCCGGTGATGCGGGAGGCGAACTCACCCAAGGTGGCGGGCTCGCCGCGCCAGAAGTCGCGGACGGTGTCGCGGTACTTGCCGTTCCATTCGGTCCACTGCGGCGGGAAGTTGCCCACCTGGTAGCCGCCGGGGCCGACGTCCCACGGCTCGGCAATGAGCTTGACCTGGGAAACTACCGGATCCTGCTGGATGAGTTCGAAGAAGGTGGACAGCTTGTCCACGTCATAGAATTCACGGGCCAGCGTGGAGGCGAGGTCGAAGCGGAAGCCGTCCACGTGCATTTCGGTGACCCAGTAGCGCAGCGAGTCCATGATGAGCTGCAGCGAGTGCGGGTGCCGGACGTTCAGGGAATTGCCGGTGCCCGTGTAGTCCATGTAGTGCTTTTCGTCGCCCTCCATCAGCCGGTAGTAGGCGGCGTTGTCGATGCCCTTGAAGGACAGCGTGGGGCCCAGGTGGTTGCCTTCGGCGGTGTGGTTGTAGACCACGTCAAGGATGACTTCGATGCCCGCCTTGTGCAATGAGCGGACCATGGCCTTGAAGTCCTGGACCTGCATGCCGGTATCGCCCGTGGAGCTGTAGGTGTTCTGGGGCGCGAAGAAGCCGATTGTGTTGTAGCCCCAGTAGTTGTTCAGGCCCTTGTCCTCAAGGGTTCCGTCATTAACGAACTGGTGCACGGGCATGAGCTCGATGGCGGTGACGCCGAGCTTCTGCAAGTGGGCGATGACGGCGGGATGCGCCACGCCGGCGTAGGTTCCACGCTGTTCCTCGGGCACGTCCGGGTGTAGCTGGGTGAGGCCCTTGACGTGGGCCTCGTAGATGACGGACTGGTGGTAGGGGATGCGCAACTGCTGGTCGCCCTCCCAGTCAAAGAACGGGTTAATGACGACGCCCATCATCATGTGCTTGGCTGAGTCAGCGTCGTTGACGGAGTCGGGCTCGCCCATGTTGTAGGTGAACAGCGCGGGATCCCAGTCGATCTGGCCGTGGATGGCCTTGGCGTAGGGGTCCAGCAGGAGCTTGTTCGGGTTGAACCGGTTGCCCGAGGCGGGATCGTAGGTCCCGTGCACGCGGTAGCCGTACTTCTGGCCGGGCTGGATCTGCGGGATGTAGCAGTGCCACACGTAGCCGTCCACTTCGTCCAGCGCGATGCGGGTTTCCTTGCCGTCATCGTCAAAGAGGCACAGTTCCACTTTTTCTGCTCGTTCGCTGAACAGGGCGAAGTTGGTGCCGGTGCCGTTGTAGGTGGCGCCAAGCGGATAAGCCGATCCAGGCCAGACTTCCATAATGCTCCTCATCGTTGGTCGGCAGCGGTCCAGAACCGCCCCCAGCTGCCGGTGCGAACTATGCCTACCGTAGCGGGTGGCTGTGACTATTACGTTTCGGGCCACCCGGATTGCTAAGCATGCTGACTTTACCCCAGACGCCGGGAATCGCGCTGGCGATTACGCCAGCAGTGATCGGACCTCCCGAATTGGCGTCCGACGCCGCCCTCCCGGCCTTGCCGTGCAGCGCCGCTCCCAGCGCGGCAAAGGTGGCCCACCGGCCGTCCTCGTCAGCGGAGAGCCCATTCAAGCGTTCGACGCCGGCATTCGCCTGGGCGAGCAGCGCACCGATGATGCCGGCCAGGACGTCGCCGCTGCCGGCGGTGGCGAGCCA
The DNA here is from genome assembly GCF_059089905.1 of Arthrobacter sp. Y3221087. Taxonomy (NCBI): domain Bacteria; kingdom Bacillati; phylum Actinomycetota; class Actinomycetes; order Micrococcales; family Micrococcaceae; genus Arthrobacter; species Arthrobacter sp. Y3221087. Next base: position 1,039,974 of record NZ_JBNHFE010000001.1, on the reverse strand, counting down.
CGGTGTGCCGTCCGCCTGGCTGTAGACGTCGCCCGAAGGTGCGGCCACCAGGGTGGTGGCGCCTTTCAGCAGGACCGTGGCACCGGTCCGTGCGGCCGCGCGGCGGACCGCGTCCATCGTCGCCCCTTCCACGGCGGCACGGTCTTCGGGCCCGCCCAGGCGCTGCAGCAGCGTGGCGAGCTCGCCGGCGTGCGGCGTGAGGACCACGTGCGGGGCAAGCCTTTCGGGAAGGGCCGGCAGGGCGCCGGCGTCGGCCACCGCGGGGAGCCCGGAGTCAACGGCGTCCCGGGCCCGCGCCAGCTGGTCATGGTCATCCGGGCCCATCCCGGAACCCACCAGCCACGCCTGCACCCGGTTGTCGGCCACGGAGCCGGTGCTGCACACCACTTCCGGGCAGGACTGGCGCACCAGGTCCGCCACCTCCGGCGGGCCCAGGTACCGCACCATGCCCACGCCTGCGGCAAGCGCGCCACGACAGGCCAGGACGGCGGCCCCCGGGTAGGTTGTGGATCCCGCCACCACACCCAGGACGCCGCGCGAGTATTTGTGGGCGCGGCGGTCGGGCTCCGGCAGGAGTTCAGCGATGTCCTGCGCTTCCAGCCTGCGTACGGACGGGCGGGGAAAGTTGTCCTCGATGCCGATGGGCACCACGTGGACCCGGCCGGCATAGTCCGCACCGGGGTCGGCCAGCAGCCCGCTCTTGGCGGCCCCGAAGGTCACGGTGACGTCGGCCGCCAGGACGGGTTCCACCGCCGCGCCGGTATCGGCGTCCACCCCGCTGGGCAGGTCGCAGGCCACCACGAATCCGTGCCCGGCCTGCCGGCGGGCCCCGGTTATGGCCTTGACGAATGCGGCCGCACTCCCCCGCAGCCCACCCTGGGCTCCCGTTCCCAGGATCGCGTCAATCACGACGTCGGCCCGTGCGGCTTCGGCCGCCAGCTCGCCGGGTGCCGCCCCGTCGATGTCATGGGCGCGTCCGCCAGCGCGCTCAAAGGCAGCCAGAGCCTGCGGGTGGCCCGCACCCGAGGTGAGGACCGCCGTCGTACGCATCCCGCGGGCGGCGAGGAAGGAAGCGGCGTAGAGCCCGTCACCGCCGTTGTTGCCCTTGCCGGCCAGCACTACGAGGCGCGCGCCGTAAATGCGGCGGCCGCGGGTACGGAGTTCGATGATGACGGCGTTGGCCAGCCCGTGGGCGGCGCGCTGCATCAGGACGTCGCCCAGTCCGGCCGCGAGGAGGGGTTCCTCGGCGGCCCGGACCTGCGTTCCGGTGAAGGCGCTGATCATCCGGTCACCTGGGGCCGGGCCGGGGCAGGATCAGCCCTCGGCCAGGACAGTGGCGGTGGCTATCCCGCCGTCGTGGCTGATGGAAAGGTGCCAGCGCTTGACGCCCTTGGCCTCGGCCACGGCCAGCACGGTGCCTTTGACCTGGACGGTGGGCCCGTTGTGGTCCAGGCCGATCCAGCAGTCCTGCCAGTTCATGCCGGCGGGCGCACCCAGGACCTTGGCCACGGCTTCCTTGGCGGCGAACCGGGCGGCCAGGGACCGGATGTTCAGTTCCCGCTCTGCGGGGACGAACAAACGGTCCCGAAGACCCGGTGTGCGCTCCAGCTGCCGGCCGAACCGATCAATGTCAACGACGTCTACCCCAATGCCTACGATCATGGCACTACTCTACGGTGACGCTCTTGGCCAGGTTGCGGGGCTGGTCCACGTCGTAGCCCTTGGCCGCGGCGAGTTCCGCGGCGAAGATCTGCAGCGGGACGGTGGTCAGCAGCGGCATCAGCAGGGTGGGCGTCTCGGGGACGTAGAAGACGTGCTCTGCGTAGGCCTTGACCGCCTCGTCGCCTTCCTCGGCGATGACCAGGGTGCGGGCGCCGCGTGCGCGGACTTCCTGGATGTTGGAGACCACCTTGGCGTGCAGCGAGTCGCGGCCGCGCGGGGACGGGACCACCACGAACACCGGCTGGCCCTCGTCGATCAGGGCGATGGGGCCGTGCTTGAGCTCACCGGCGGCGAAGCCCTCGGCGTGGATGTACGCGATTTCCTTCAGCTTCAGCGCACCCTCAAGCGCCACCGGGTAGCCCACGTGCCGGCCCAGGAACAGCACGGACTTCTCATCCGCCATGCTCCGGGCAAGTTCGCGCAGCGGTCCGGCGTTATCCAGGATTTTCTGGATCTTCGCGGGGATCTTGTTCAGGTCCGCGAGGACGTCCTTGATCTGGCCGGAGAAGATGTTGCCGCGCAGCTGGGCCAGGTACAAGCCCAGCAGGTACGCGGCCGTGATCTGGGCCAGGAACGCCTTGGTGGAGGCCACCGCGATCTCCGGGCCGGCGTGCGTGTACAGCACGGCGTCGGACTCGCGCGGGATGGTGGAACCGTTGGTGTTGCAGATGGAGATGGTCTTGGCGCCCTGTTCCCGGGCGTAGCGGACAGCCATCAGGGTGTCCATGGTCTCGCCCGACTGGCTGATGGACACCACCAGGGTATTTGCGTCCAGGATCGGGTCGCGGTAGCGGAACTCGTGCGCAAGCTCCACCTCGGTGGGGATCCGGCACCAGTTCTCGATGGCGTACTTCGCCACCGTGCCCGCGTAGGCCGCGGTACCGCAGGCCAGCACGATGATCTTGTTCACCTGCTTCAGGCGTTCAACATCGATCCGCAGCTCGTCCAGGGTCAGCTTGCCGTTGATGTCAGACCGGCCCAGCAGGGTCTGCGCCACGGCGTCGGGCTGGTCATGAATTTCCTTCTCCATGAAGGAGCTGAAGCCGCCCTTTTCAGCCGAGGCCGGGTCCCAGTCCACGTGGTATTCCTTGCCCGCTGCCGGGTTGCCGAAAAAGTCCGTGATCTCCACCGTGTCCGCGGTGATGGTGACAATCTGGTCCTGGCCCAGCTCCACCGCCCGGCGGGTGTAGTCAATGAACCCGGACACGTCAGAGCCCAGGAAGTTCTCCCCCTCGCCCAAACCGACCACCAAAGGTGAGTTGCGGCGCGCCGCCACCACCACATCGGGCTGGTCAGCGTGCACCGCCAGAAGGGTGAACGCGCCCTCAAGGCGCTGGCAGGCCAGCTCCATGGCCCGGGTCAGGCCGCCGTCGGACGTGTCCCCGCCCAGCTTGTTCCGGAAAATGTCCGCCAGCAGCGCGGCAGCCACCTCGGTGTCCGTCTCGGAGAGGAACTCCACGCCCTTGTCCAGCAGCTCCAGCTTCAACTCGGCGAAGTTCTCGATGATGCCGTTGTGGATCACGGCGAGCCTGCCGCCGTCGGCCAGGTGCGGATGCGCGTTCCTATCCGTCGGGCCGCCGTGCGTCGCCCACCGGGTGTGGCCGATCCCGGTCACGGTCTCCGGCAGCGGCCGGGCCTCCAGCTCGGCCACCAGGTTGCTCAGCTTCCCGGACTTCTTCCGCGCCTCAATGCTGCCCTTGGACACCACCGCCACCCCGGCGGAGTCGTAGCCCCGGTACTCCAGGCGGCGCAGCCCCTCCAGGACAACATCCAACGCACTGTGACCGGCAATTACCCCGTCAACCGGACGACCCACATATCCCACGATTCCACACATACGCTAAAGACTATCGGCTGGGAGCCGTAGCTTTAAACGCGAGGCCAAGCCTCGGAGGACTTATATGTTGCAGGCGGGCAGCGCCCGCACGGGTGCCCGCATTTCGCTATGCGCCGGGGGCGGGGCAGAATCACTAGCGTGACTTTGCAACGCAACGAGGCGAATGGAGAGGGTGTCTCCCCGTTCGTGGAGCTGGACCGGCAGACCTGGTCCAGGCTGGCAGCACAGATGGAACAGCCTCTTAACGAGGAGGATATTGTCCGTCTGCGCGGCCTGGGCGATCCCCTGGACATGACGGAGATCCGGGAGGTCTTCCTGCCCCTGTCGCGGCTGCTGCACCTGTACGTTGAGGCGGCGGGCCAGCTGCATGCGGCCACCACCACCTTCCTGGGCGAGCAGACCCAGCGCACCCCGTTCGTGATCGGCGTTGCCGGCTCCGTGGCTGTGGGGAAGTCCACTATCGCCCGCGTGCTCCGCGAGATGCTGCGCCGCTGGCCGGGCACGCCCAACGTGGAGTTGATCACCACTGACGGTTTCCTCTATCCCCTGGCTGAGCTCAAGCGCCGCCAGCTGCTAGACCGCAAGGGCTTTCCGGAGTCCTACGACCGGCGGGCGCTCCTCCGTTTCGTAAGCGAGATCAAGGGCGGGGCCGAGGAGGTCCGCGCGCCCTGGTACTCGCATGTCACGTACGACATTGTTCCGGGCAAGGAAGTGGTGGTCCGCCGGCCGGACGTCCTGATTGTGGAGGGCCTGAACGTGCTGGCCCCCGCGCGGCCCCGGCACGACGGCCGGCAGGGCCTGGCGCTGAGCGACTTCTTTGACTTCTCCATTTATGTGGATGCCAAAACGTCCTACATCGAGGAGTGGTACGTGGACCGGTTCCGGAAACTGCGGAGCACGGCGTTCGCCCAGCCGGAATCCTACTTCCATCGCTACGCCAGCCTGTCCGACGAGGAAGCGGAGACCACCGCCCGGGAGATCTGGAAGCGCATCAACGAGCCCAACCTTGAGGAGAACGTCCTGCCCACCCGCGGCCGGGCGCAGCTGGTGCTCACCAAAGAGGCTGACCACACGGTCCGACGCATGCTGCTGCGGAAGGTGTAGCACACGTGTGCCACGACTGCTCCGGCTCACCCCTTTCCAGCCGCCGAAACTTTGCCCTCTTCCTGGCGGCTGGCGCCGGACTGACTGTCCTGACGGCCTGCACGCCGGAGGCACCCCCGGCGGCCGCGCCGTCGTCGGCCCCTCCTTTGACGTCCCCCTCCCCCGTTGCTTCCACCGCCTTGGCCACCCCGACGGCGGAGGCCGCCGCGGCGCCTCCCGCAGCTCCTGAAGCCGCCCCTTCGCCGTCGCCATCCGCCGTGCTGCCGCGGCAGTTCTCCCTGACGGACCCGGCGAGCCCGTGGGTGATCGTCAACAAGCGCCGGCCGCTGGTGCCGGCGGCGTACGCGCCGGCGGACCTGGTGCGCCCCGCCGTCGCGATGACCGCGTCCGGGGAGGCTGCCCTGCTGAACAGCACGACGGCGGCAGCGGCCGAGGCGATGTTCGCGGCGGCCGGGCGGGACGGCGTCTCGATGGTGCTGGCGAGCGGCTACCGGTCGTATGCCACCCAGGTGGCCACATACGGCAGCTATGTGGCGGCGCGGGGCCAGGCCGACGCCGACACCGCCAGCGCGCGCCCGGGCTATTCGGAGCACCAGACCGGGTGGGCGTTCGACATTGCCGACGGCAACGGAGCCTGCGGGTTCCAGCCGTGCTTCAGGGACCAGCCCGCGGCGGTGTGGGCGAAGGCGAACGGGCACCGGTTCGGGTTCGTGGTGCGGTACCCGTGGATGTTCCACCCCATCACGGGGTACTACTACGAGCCGTGGCACCTGCGGTACATCGGCGTGGAGGCGGCCACAGACATGGCGGCCCGGGGCATCTTCACGCTGGAGGAGTACTTCGGCGTGGAGGCGGCGCCGGGGTACCTGTAGATCCATGTATTACCGTGGAAGCCATGCTGACTGGATTCAAGAATTTCATCATGAAGGGCAACGTGGTTGACCTTGCCGTCGCCGTTGTGATCGGCACCGCGTTCGGTTCGGTGGTAACAGCGCTGGTGAACAAGGTGCTGATGCCCTTTGTCGCTGCGCTGGTGGGGTCGCCGAACTTTGACAGCTTCGCCAGGGTTGACCTGAACGGCAACGCCATCGAATTCGGCGTCCTGCTGACGGCCATCGTCAACTTCCTGCTGATCTCGGCCGCCATTTATTTTGTGGTGGTCATGCCGATGAACCTCATGATCGAGCGGCGCAACCGCCGGCTGGGGATCGGCCAGGACGTGAAGAACGAGTCGGCAGAGGACCCGCAGATTGCCCTGCTGACCGAGATCCGCGATGCACTGAAGAGCCGGGCCTCCTGACCCGCTAAACAAAGTGCGGCCCGCCTCCTACGGGGGCGGGCCACATCCGTTCATATTGGTAGTCAGTCCCTAGTTGCTTGCCAATTCTGGACTGGAAGGACTGCCATTGAAGACGTCCGGCTTTCCATAACCGAAAACAATGTATCCAGCCATCATTAGCGCCCCAAAACCCACGAGAGGCGCTGGTGATTCCAAAAGCACGACTATGCCGAGATGGAGTCCCACACCCACTAAAAATGCGAGTTTCCGTAGTCGCGTCAGCCATAATGCAATCGACAAAAAGACCTCTGCCAGGATGCTTAGCACCGCCGCGACGGGCAACATGGCACCGGTGATAGGAACCCAGGAATGCAAATACGTTCCGAGAACCTCTCCTGACAGATATTGGGGGTTAATTTTAGACACAGCCGTCCATGCGTATAACGAGGAGACTAGAACCTTGATCAAAAACGCTGGCCAGTACGGAACCATCCCAGATTCCCTAATCCTTGACAGCCGCCATGCGCGATGCGCATCACTCATGCTAATCCACAGGGCCATCATCATGAGCAAGACAAGATGATTGCTGTAAGTCTGTTCGTCTGCAAAAAGCACGATACCAGCTACAAGAGCCACCAAAATGGCAGGAAGCCTACCTCCGAAACCCACTGCCATGGCTATGGAAGCAGCCAGAGAGACAGCTAGCAGGACTGCAACGAAGGAAGGGCTTACCGTTGGCCATCCCTCCAGTACAGGCAAGGCCAAGTAGTTGCCTGAGGAAGCCCTTGCCAGCGTCCTGCCCCATTCCAGGGCGAACCCGACCGCCACCAACGCGGTAATGATGCGGGCAGCTGCCAGCGGACGCGGATCAACTTCTGCCGTCAGAACGTGCTGCATTCGAGAGCCACCTCCCGTTCCGGATGCCTGCGGCTCATATGCACGGACACTATGACCGACTCCTTAGCACAAAGGTGGCGGGCTATAGGCAAGAAGTAGTCCACCTCTGGACGAAATCCAGAAGCGATATTACCGACGTTTCTTTCCTGACGAGCACCGTCGGCGAGCAGCACCTCGACCTTTGGCAGGTCCACTGCCGCCGCATACATATGCCATCCGAACCTCGCCGGACGCGGGTCGTCAACGGCAATAAGTGGCACAAGAACCATGAGTAGAACACCGGACAAGACAGTGCCGCCACGAACAATAGCTATGCGCCTACTCGAGACCGATTTTTCTGCACGCTTCGCATCTAATGTTGTTTGTCGCCCCATGCAGTGATGCTAGCTGAACAGACAACACCAATCTGCAACTTTTTCCCTTCTCAATCAGAAATGAGCTCCAAAGCGAGCTCGGTGCGGACCACGTGAGCGAGGTGCTCGGCGATGGACTGGGCGGTGTCCTCATCGCCTGCTTCCACCATGACTCGGACCACGGGCTCGGTGCCGGAGGGGCGGAGCAGGACGCGTCCGGTGTCACCGAGGGTGGCCTCCGCGGTGGCCACGGCCTGCGCGAGGACGTCGCTGCTGCCGACCCGGGTGCGGTCCACGCCCTTGACGTTGATGAGGACCTGCGGGAGCTTGGTCATCACGGTGGCCAGCTCCTTGAGCGGCTTCTTGGTCAGGGCAACCTGGGCGGCGAGCTGGAGGCCCGTGAGGAGGCCGTCACCCGTGGTGGCATAGTCAGAGAAGATGACGTGGCCGGACTGTTCGCCGCCGAGGCTGAAGCCGCCCTCGCGCATGCCTTCGAGGACGTAGCGGTCCCCCACTGCGGTTTCTCGGAGGCTAATGCCTGCCTCGCGCAGCGCGATCTTCAGGCCGAGGTTGCTCATGACGGTAGCCACCAGGACGTCGTCCTTCAACTTGCCGGAGGTTTTGAGTGCGACGGCGAGGATGGCCATGATCTGGTCGCCGTCCACCTCGTTGCCCTCGTGGTCCACGGCGAGGCAGCGGTCCGCGTCGCCGTCGTGGGCAATGCCAAGGTCGGCGCCGTGCTTCACTACGGCTTCCTTGAGCGGGCCGAGGTGGGTGGAGCCGACGCCGTCATTGATGTTGAGTCCGTCCGGTTCCGCACCGATGACAATGACGTTGGCACCCGCGTCCTTGAAGACCTGGGGCGAGCAGCCGCTGGCGGCGCCGTTGGCGCAGTCCAGGACCACGGTGAGTCCGTTGAGGTTGTGCGGCAGCGTGCCGAGGAGGTGGACGATGTAGCGGTCTTCGGCGTCGGAGAAGCGCTGGATGCGTCCCACGTCGGCGCCGGTGGGACGGACGGCCTCGTTGGCCATCTGGGCCTCGATGGCGTCTTCCACGTCGTCGGGGAGTTTCTGGCCGCCGCGGGCGAAGAACTTGATGCCGTTGTCCGGCGCGGGGTTGTGCGAGGCGGAGATCATGACGCCGAAGTCGGCGTTGAGGTCCGCCACCAGGTAGGCCGCGGCCGGTGTGGGGAGGACCCCGGCGTCGTAGACGTCCACGCCGGAGCTGGAGAGTCCGGCCTCCACTGCGGCGGCGATGAATTCGCCGCTGGCGCGGGGGTCGCGGGCTACCACGGCGCGGGGCCGGGAGCCGTTGGAGTTGCGGTCGTGGCCGAGCACGACGGCGGCCGCCTGGGCCAGCTGCATGGCCAGCTCTGCTGTCAGCAGGCCGTTGGCCAGCCCCCGGACACCATCAGTTCCAAATAATCTAGACACCGGTCAAGTCTAGAGGATGGGGATGCCGGGGCGGCATCTGAGTAGCTGGTGCGTCCGGACCGGATCTACTTGGTAGTACCTGCACTCAGATGAGGGCAAATACTCGGACTACTTGATTTTTTTCACTGCTACCTGTCTTTGCTGGAAAGCCTCGCCACGCCCATTTCGCCACACCTACGATCCATGCATGACACCTAGCTATGGGGGCTTGGCGCTCGAAATTGTAGTACCGGTCTACAACGAAGAAGCGGTACTCGAAAGAAGCATCACAAGGCTCGCCGAATATCTGACGCACGAAATGCCGTCGACGTGGAGAATTACCGTCGCCGATAATGCAAGCACCGACCGAACACCTGTGATTGCCGCTCGACTCAGCGAGCATATGCCGAACGTCAATTACCGCCGGCTTGAGGTCAAAGGCCGCGGGCTCGCCCTGAGAGATGCGTGGGGCGCTTCGGAGGCAAAAGTCCTGGCCTACCTGGACGTTGACCTGTCCACGGATCTTGCTGCCCTGTCGCCCTTGGTTGCACCTTTGCTTTCGGGGCATTCCGACATTTCCATTGGCACTCGGCTAGGCCAGAACTCGAGGGTAAGCCGCGGTCCAAAGCGAGAGTTCATCTCCCGGTCCTATAATTTCCTGCTCCGCCGGACCATGCAGGTGCGCTTTTCTGACGCCCAGTGCGGCTTCAAGGCTATCCGCGCGGACGTTGCCAAACGGCTTCTCCCGCATGTGGAGGACAACGGCTGGTTTTTCGACACGGAGCTCCTGATTATCGCCGAACGGTCCGGACTGCGTATACATGAAATTCCTGTGGATTGGATTGATGACCCGGATAGCCGCGTCAATATCAAACAAACTGCAATTGATGACCTTCGCGGCATGGTCAGGGTGGCCGGATCTTTAGTAAAAGGAGTGATCCCGGTCCAGGCCATTTATGCCGAACTCGGACGGCGGCCAATCGTGCCCATCGACCGGCCGAGCTTCTTTGGGCAGGTCCTGCGCTTTGGCGTGGTGGGGGTCATCTCAACGCTGGCGTTCGCGCTGCTGTACCTGGTTCTGCAGGGTCCCTTCGGAGCACAGGAGGCCAACTTCCTGGCACTGCTCATGACTGCTGTCGGTAATACCGCCGCCAACCGCCGGTTCACCTTTGGCATCAGTGGGCCCGAGAAGCTGTTTACACAACAATTACAGGGACTCATCGTTTTCATGCTGGCTTGGTGCATAACATCGTCTTCGTTGGTCGTCCTGCACGTTGCCAACCCTGAGGCCGCGCCAAACATGGAATTGCTCGCGCTGACAGCCGCCAATATCCTCGCAACGCTGATGAGGTTTGTCCTGCTGCGGCTTTGGGTCTTCCGGGTCCGGCGGAATGGTGAGCGGGCTGCGGTTCGCGCGCTGCGCCCGGCTGGGGAGTCTGTGCGGTGAGTGTTGCCGAGGACAGCCGCGCCGCGGTTACTGCCCAACAGCGCCCTGCCGGCCGGGCAGTTCCGTGGGAGACGATTGGTTTAGCCGTCCTGCTCACAGCAACAGCAGCATCGTTCCTCGTGGGACTTGACCGCAACGGCTGGGCAAACCCCTACTACTCAGCCGCCGCCCAAGCCGGATCACAGGACTGGAAGGCATTTTTCTACGGCTCCCTCGACGCCGGCAACCTCATCACAGTCGACAAGCCACCACTTAGCATCTGGATCATGTCCCTCTCGGTCCGGCTTTTCGGGCTGAACTCCTGGGCCATCCTCGTTCCCCAAGCCCTCATGGGCGTGGCCACAACCTGGCTCATCTACAAAATCATCCGCCGCAGCCACCCTGCCGCGCCGGCGCTCCTCGGCGGCCTCATCTACGCAACCACGCCCGTCGTCGTGCTCATGTCCCGCTACAACAACCCCGAACCGCTCATGGGACTGCTGACCGTCGCCGCCGTCTACTTCGTCATCCGGGCCATCGAGGACAATCAGTGGACCTGGTACCTCCTTGGCGGAACAGCCCTCGGCCTAGCTTTCATGGCCAAACAAATACAAGCCTTCATCCCCATCCCAGCCCTCATCCTCGCCGTCCTGCTCCTCGGCGCAGGGAGCCTGGCATCCAGACTCCTTCGCCTCCTGGGCTCACTCGCCGCCCTCATCATCAGCGGCGGCTGGTGGATGGCCATCGTCGAACTCACCCCAGCACTTGGCCGCCCCTACATTGGTGGATCGGCTGACAACAGTGCATTGCAGCTTGCCGCGGGCTACAACGGATTGGCCAGATTTACCCAGTTCACCAACCAAAACGGAGCTGCCGCAAGCGTTGAGAACCAATCGCTCGTTGATGTTTTTCGCGCAGGTATTACGCGGCTCTTCAACGCTGACTTCGCTTCAGAGTCGGCCTGGTTCCTGTTTCCTGCCCTTTGTTGCGCAACCATTCTCCTGCTCCTTAGGAATTCATCGCAAAGACTCCCGCTATCACCAACCGCGGCAATCGGTTCGATATGGCTGCTTACCGCGTTCGGAATTCTTTGTTTTGCCGGCACCATGGTCCACTCTTATTACACCTTTTCTTTTGCTGCACCGGCGTCAATAGTGCTAGCTGTAGGGCTCCAACAGCTATGGCTTGACAGGCAGCGACCGATTACACGCCTTATCGGATCAGTCGTTATAGCCTCAACGGGCTACATTGGTAGCCGAATTCTGGACTATAGCGACTTCTGGCCATCCTTTCTTGCCCCGATGATCTTGACCTCGGGATTATTAGCGGCACTCCTATGGGCGTTTTTATACCAGATGAAACTGGCGTTGGCCTTGGTTGCAATCGCTTTTGTACTTGGACCAAGCACCACCAACGTGGTGACGATCAACTCGGGGCAGCATGGAACAAATCCCCTGTCCGGTCCGGGTTCCACCGCGGATGGATCTCTCTCACTCAGGTTTGAGGTCGCCCGAGCAGGTGCAGATCCCCGTACACTTCAGATTGCTTTCGGCTCTCCCCCGGATGCCCAAATGGTAAGAGCTTTGAGAAGCGCTGTTCCAGAAGCACGATGGGCTGCAGTAACCATTACGGCCCAAAACGCTGCCCTCTATCAGTTGGAATCACGAAGACCAGTTGCGGCACTCGGCGGTTGGCTTGGCCTGGATCCAGCTCCTACTCTCGAGCAGTTCAAAGCGTTGGTTACCGAAGGGCGTTTTGGGTTTTATATCGATCAGCCGCTGCTATTAGCCGAGCAGAAGGTCGGCAAGGAGACGGGAGCCATCATCGACTGGATCCGGGGAAACTTTGTTCAGTCATCTGTTGGCGCTGAAATCGCATACGACCTAAAACAGCGAAAGACCTAAGCAGAAAAGCCCGCCCCGCCAATGGCGGGACGGGCTTCTGTGCAAGCGGGATTAGCGCTTGGAGTACTGCTGAGCCTTACGGGCCTTCTTGAGACCGGCCTTCTTACGCTCAATGACACGCGCGTCGCGGGACAGGTAACCGGCCTTCTTCAGGGTGGCGCGGTTGTTCTCGACGTCGATCTCGTTCAAGGAACGGGCGATGCCGAGGCGCAGGGCGCCGGCCTGGCCGGAGATGCCGCCGCCGTGGATGCGGGCGATGACGTCGTAGGCGCCTTCGAGATCAAGGATCTTGAAGGGCTCGTTGACGTCCTGCTGGTGCAGCTTGTTCGGGAAGTAGTTCGCCAGCTCGCGGCCGTTGATGGTCCACTTGCCGGTGCCGGGCACAACGCGGACGCGTGCGACGGCCTCCTTGCGGCGGCCAACAGCTGCGCCGGCAACGGTCAGGGCCGGGCGCTCCTTCTTGGGAGCGGCTTCGGCAGCCGAGCTCTCAGAGGTGTAGCTGGTCAGGTTTTCCTCGGCCTCAACGGCCTCGGTGGTCAGTTCTTCGTTCTGAGCCACGATTCTCCTTGTATTAAGTAAGTTGTTTGGTGGCCAGGACTACTGGGCGACCTGGGTGATTTCGAAAGTCTTGGGCTGCTGGGCGGCGTGCGGGTGCTCAGCACCGCGGTACACCTTCAGCTTCCCGAGCTGCTGGGCAGCCAGGGAGTTCTTGGGGAGCATGCCCTTGATGGCCTTCTCCACGGCGCGGACCGGGTTGGATTCCAGCAGTTCCGCGTAGTTGACGGAGGTCAGGCCGCCCGGGTAGCCGGAGTGGCGGTAAGCGCGCTTCTGCTCCAGCTTGGCGCCGGTCAGGGCTACCTTTTCAGCGTTGATGATGATGACGAAGTCGCCCATGTCCATGTGGGATGCATAGGTGGCCTTGTGCTTGCCGCGCAGCAGGATTGCGGTCTGGCTTGCAAGACGACCAAGGACAACGTCTGTGGCGTCAATGACATGCCACTGGCGGTTGATATCGCCGGGCTTCGGGGTGTACGTACGCACGGTGTTTGCCTCGTTCTTGTTCTGGCGTTCTTGTTTAGGTGTCACTAGCTCGTGCACCTACTGTCTGCGCGCTACCGGAACAGAGGTGAGGGCTCTATGTAACCAGTCATCCTGTGGTTCCGAATGTGCACGTTGAGTAGTCATCCTGCAACCGGATTCTCAAGCGGGCACGCACCATCGGAATAGGACACGCACAACGACTACCAAGATTAGCGCGTAAGGGCGTTCAGGGTCAAAATGGGGTAGCCGGACGGCCTCAGCTCCGCCGGCCTGACGGACGCAGGGGGTCGCGGTGTTGGCAACGGGTAATGACGGTTCACTCGATTGGCTCGTCATCGTCGGCATCGGGCTCCTGGGCATCGCCCTCTCCCCCGCCGCCGAGGTACTCATAGCCAAGCAACTTCCGCGGCTGGGCGGCCTGCCCAGCCCTCTAGCGCGAGTCACGACGGCGGCAATCACCGGGCTTGGGTGTGCCGCCTTTGCTTTACGGTTTGGAATTGGATTGGGTTTGCCGGCGTTTATATTCCTTGCTGTTTTAGGGGTGCAGCTGGCACGAATTGACGTCGCACACCACCTGCTGCCCAACCCGCTTGTATTGTTACTGCTCACCGGCGGTCTTTTACTGCTCTTGGCGCCTGGATTATTCAATCAGCAGGCTGACGATTTACTGCGAGCGGTTCTTGGAGCGGTGCTTTTGTTTGCTGGGTACTTTGTTTTGGGACTTATTTCGCCTGGAGGCATCGGAATGGGCGACGTGAAGCTCGCAGCGCCCGTCGGCCTTTACCTGGGGTACTTAGGTTGGAGTCAGCTGCTCTATGGGGGTCTTCTCGGGTTCCTACTGAATGGCCTGGTGGCGATAGTCACCCTCAGCAGAAAAGGCCGGAAAGACGCCACAGAAGTGCCCCACGGGCCCTCTATGCTCGGCGCTACAGCAGCGGTGAGCCTCTTAATCCTGTAGCTAAACCCTGAGGAAATCTTGCCTCCTCCCCCCACGTCGGGCGCCCGCAATCCAAGTAGTGCGCGCCTGTACTCATTTCGTTATTGAGTACTACTTCCGCCTTTCAAGTACGGCCTTTTTACTCGCCTAAAAAAAGTCGAGTACCACTACTCATTGTTGCCGCTACCCTCCGAATGACAATCTCTTCTTAGCGAAATCCAGCCGCTAAAGAATTATGGGGGCAGCTGGAAATTCGTTGAAATCAATATCTATCCATTTCACCGAATTAAAGGAAAATACAATGACTTCTCTCATGGTCTCAATGACTGCTTTCATCGCCGGCATCAAGGATCGGTTTGAATCTGAAAAGGGCGCGACGGCAACGGAGTACTCGCTGCTCATTGCCTTCGTCGCCTTTGCCATCATCGTCGGCGCCGCACTCTTTGGCACCGCCCTCAGCAACTGGTTCTCTGACCTCGGGGTTGTGGTTGACGGTTGGAGCACCGGCCCCGCAGCCCCGGCCCCGGCTGCTTCATAACACTATTCTCCGCCTGCAAGTAGTCGTGCCGCGTCCGCATAACGCGGGCGCGGCACGACTCATTTCCCAATGCTACAAACCGCTCATTATCCAACTGCTATTCACAGGGGGACCCATTGGAACGCAGCGCACCTCAAAGCGACAGGAGCAGCCGCGGCGCCGTTGCCGTTGAATTCGCACTTGTTGCACCCATCCTCCTGGCGCTCCTTGCCGGGATCGTCGAGTTTGCCCATGCCTTCAACCTTCAAATCTCCGTCACTCAGGCTGCGCGAGAAGCGGCTCGAACAATGGCCATCACGAACGACCAGGATGAAGCAGAAGCTGCTGCAGCAAATGGGGCTCCCGGTCTAGACACTGCAACATTTGCATATACCTTCACACCCGCGGCCTGTACGGCCGATGCCACTGTCAATGTGGAAATTTCATATACCACGGACACCCTCACCGGCCTTTTTGGCAGTGGCGTGAGCCTGCTAGGAGTAGGAGCAATGAGATGCGGCGGCTAACCCAAACCTCGAATGACCCCGAGCGGGGCGCCGCAGGCATTGTCGTCGCACTCCTGATGCTAGTGCTTATCGGCGCCGGTGCCCTCGCTGTGGACGTCGGCCAGATCTATGCCGAACGAGCCCAACTCCAAAATGGCGCCGACGCCGGTGCAATAGCCGTGATGCAGGCCTGTCACGAAACAGGTTGCTCGCAGCTTGAAGCCGAAGCGATAGCGGCAGCCCTTGCGGACGGCAATTCCAACGATGAATCATCGACGGTATTTGAGGTTGACATGTCAGTCCCTAACGAAGTGACGGTCAGGACAACTACCCGCGATGGAACGAGCGGCGCGGGCTTCCTGCGGCAGATGTTTTCTTCCGCACTTGATGCCCCGCCGGCAACGGTGGGTGCCCACGCTACTGCCGGTCTCGAGTTCCCTTCTGGTAGCTCAGCATTCCCCCTGGCGATTTCTGATTGTCAGTACGATCTGTCTTCTTCTGCCGCCAGTGGCGAAATTCAACTGATCAAATACAAGCCAGGCATGAGCAGTTGCACATCCACTGCTGGCCACGTCATACCAGGTGGGTTTGGCTGGCTCGATCAAACGGGCAGCGCGTGCCACGCGGAAACTGACAGCGGCGACAACGCAGACTCTGACACTGGCGCTGACTACCCGAGTACGACCGCCTGCGACGCGATCATTCAATCCTGGAAGGACACGATCAACGGCGGGGGGACAGTCATGGGGACCTTCCCGGTTTACGACAACGCGGGCGGCACTGGTGCAGGAGGTTGGTTCCATATCCGCGGATACGCGACCTTCAACATCCAAGGTTGGAAATTCGGTGGCGGCTCCACCGAGCCGAGGACCTTCCGCAACAAAGCACCGCATGTGGCAGACCCCGCGGACGCCTGCACTGATCCGTGCCGCGGCATCATCGGACAGTTCGTCAAATATGTATCCATCGATTCCGGCGGCGGCCTTCCCGGAGTTGGGGTGGACCTGGGGACCTCCAAAATCCGGCTTATCAACTAGCAAGGCAATAACCATTTTCTAAGGGGATCAAAATGAAAACACGCCTACTGGGAGGCACCGCTGCACTACTTGTGGCCATCATAGGAACGGTAATGCTAGTGATGTACGTACAAAACGCAGACAAACGGGCTTTAGCGGGCACCGAAACAGAATCGGTCTACGTCGTTGAGAAGCCCGTTGCCGCCGGCACCACGACCGAGAAACTGACCGCTTCCGTTATCAAGAAGGAAGTGCCGAAACTGGCGCTGGCTTCGGACACCGTATCCAGCTTGGACGATCTTGCCGACAAAGTAACGGCCGTCCCCCTCGTACCCGGGGAGCAGTTGCTTCTCTCACGCATGGTCGACGCCAACTCCCTACTTGGCCCATCTAGGGTTCAGGTTCCCGAGGGGATGCAGGAGCTCACTCTCAAACTCCCCATTGAACGCGTCGTGGGTGGAGTTATCAAGGCCGGAGACACCGTGGGCGTTTTCATTTCCCTTGATGACGCCACCACCAACGCGGCCACGGGGGACGTGATCAGCAAGTCCAGCGGAACTCAACTCACCTTCCACAAAGTCCTAGTCACTGCAGCTCAGTACAGTAACGGCGCGGCGGCGAAGTCAGATACCACAGCCACTGCGTCCACAGATGGCACAACCCCGGCGAAGAAGGAAGCCACCGGCGACGGCACCTACCTCATCACCTTGGCACGTAATTCGGCAGACGCAGAACGAATCGTATTCGCCGCAGAGTTCGGCAAGATCTACTTGTCCAAAGAACCCGGCAATGCCGTTGAAGGCACGGTTGGGGTCGTGGACAAGACGAGGTTGTTCCGATGAGCCGCTTTGTTCTGATCACACCCGATGCTGACTTCGAGCAGAAGACGCGGTTGGCGACGGCAGGCATCCACGGTTCCTTGCAGGCCTTCCAGGCCGATTACCTGCCGGAGGGGCCGCAGGACTTCCTGCGGCAGTTGGTCGGGGAGCCTCCAGAGGTCCTGATCCTCGGCCCAGGACTGCCAGTGGAAGACTCTTTGAAACTGGCCTCGGTCATGGATCTTCAATTCCCTGAGATCAGCGTGGTACTGGTAGTTCCGGAAACCTCGGACGTGGTCATCAAGGCTATGCGCTCCGGAGTCAGGGACCTGCTGGACCCGGGCGCCGATCCCGACGCCATCCGCGTTATGTTGGAAAGAGCCAGTCTCGCTGCTGCCGGCCGTCGTAGAGGCCTAGCTCCGGGGACTTCTGAGCACGCCGACCATGGGAAGGGCGGACGGGTCGTCGCTGTGATGTCTCCAAAGGGAGGCGTGGGCAAGACGACGATTGCTACGAACCTAGCTGTCGGGTTGGCCAAGGCAGCACCTATGGGTGTTGTCATCGTTGACCTCGATCTTCAATTTGGTGATGTGGCCAGTGGGCTGCTGCTCGAACCTGAACACACTATTACGGATGCCGTCGTGGGAGCAGCAAGTCAGGATTCCATGGTTCTGAAGACATACCTCACCGTCCATCCTGCGGGGATCTACGCGCTGTGCGCCCCCCGTAATCCCGTGGAGATGGACAAGATCACCGGCGAACACATCTCGCGGCTGCTCACTCAGCTCAAGCAGGAATTCCACTACATCATCGTGGACACTGCACCCGGCTTGGGCGAACACGTCTTGGCCACGCTTGAACATGCTTCTGACGCGGTATGGGTCTGCGGCATGGATATTCCTAGCATCAGGGGCCTTCGCACGGGGTTCCAGATCCTCGATGAGCTGAATCTCATGCCGGCCCAGCGTCATGTGGTCTTGAATATGGCAGATCGCCGGACAGGACTTACCCTGCAAGACGTCGAGGCAACTATAAACGCGCCCGTTGACGTGGTACTGCCGAGATCCAAGTCGCTACCATACTCGACCAACAAAGGAATTCCGCTCCTCCAAGACGGGAGCCGCGACCCAGCCACGAAGGGCCTGCGGAAACTGGTTGACCGTTTCAAACCCGAATGGGAATCACGAACCCACAAACAGCTGCACAGAAGGGCGGTAGTACAGTGAGCCTCACCGATCGGTTTCAGCAGCTCCGGGGTGAATCTAAACCCTCTCAGGGGCCCAAGGCGGGCAACCCTTTCGAGGGAGCCTTCCAAGCGCCAGCCGCGCCGGCCACCCTGGGTAGGATCCAGGAAGCCAAGACCGCTGAAGCCGCCGCCAGTGCGGTCGTGACCCTGGAAACGCCCCAAACTGCAGCGGGGGCAAGTGACGCCCTCACTGCCCTCAAGGAAAGAGCGAGCCAGGCCCTGTACGAGCGACTCGGCTCACGGATAACGGATTCGTCTCTTGAGGAAGCCGAGCTCCACCAGTTTGTACGCGATGAGTTGAAGATTGTCGTCGACGAGGAACAGGTGCCTCTTTCGGGCGCCGAACGCCAACGGCTGATCCGGGAAATCATCGACGATGTGCTCGGTCATGGACCAATCCAACGCTACCTGGACGATCCATCCATAACGGAAGTCATGGTCAACAGGTTCGACCGGGTTTATGTGGAGCGCCGAGGCCACCTTTTCTTGACCGACACGAAGTTCAGTTCCGATGACGCCCTTCGCAGAGTCATCGAGCGCATTGTATCCAAGGTCGGACGCCGGATCGATGAGTCTTCACCACTGGTGGACGCGAGGCTGGCAGACGGTTCGCGCGTCAATGCCATCATCCCTCCACTCGCCGTGAACGGACCGGCCCTCACCATCCGGAAATTCGGCCGGGACCCGCTCACAGTGGACAAATTGATCGCACTGGGAAGCCTCTCACCAGAGATGGCGGAACTATTAAGGGCGTGTGTCCTCGCGAGAATGAACATCATCGTCTCCGGCGGCACCGGCACTGGCAAGACGACACTTCTGAACGTCCTGTCCTCATTCATCCCGACGGACGACAGGATCGTCACCATCGAGGATGCCGTCGAACTGCAACTCCAGCAGGACCATGTGATTCGGCTTGAGAGCCGTCCTCAAAACATTGAAGGTAAGGGGGAAGTCTCCATTCGCGACCTGGTGCGGAACTCGCTCCGCATGCGCCCCGACCGGATTGTGGTGGGCGAGGTGCGCGGTGGCGAGTGCCTGGACATGCTGCAAGCCATGAACACCGGGCACGACGGTTCCATCTCGACTGTCCATGCCAACACGCCCAGGGACGCAATAGCGAGGCTGGAAACGCTCGTGCTTATGGCCGGAATGGATATTCCGCTGCGTGCAGTTCGCGAACAGGTTGCCTCCGCCATCAACTTGATCGTGCACATTTCAAGGCTCCGGGACGGTACCCGTCGAGTCACACACATCACCGAGGTCCAAGGGATGGAAGGGGATGTGGTCACCCTCCAGGACGCGTTCGTCTTCGACTATTCAGCGGGAATCGACGCCAATGGCAAGTTCTTGGGCAAACCCGTACCAACGGGCGTGCGGCCCCGATTTACGGATCGGTTTGCTGAATTGGGCATACCAATTTCAGCATCGGTATTCGGCGCTCAGATGGCCGGCGGGCCCAGAACAAGGGGGAGGTAGCAGTGATGCAGGAGGTCTCGCCCGCTGTCTTCATAGCCGGACTGTTCCTGGTCTATCTCGCATTGGTCCTGTTCGGTTGGGTTGTCTTCAAGAACACCTCAGCCCTTCCCATGTCACGGCGCCGTCCCGATGTGGTCCCGCATGCAACAGGCTTAAGCCGACTCACTGGGCATGCAGTAGGCGCCCTCAACAAGACCGTCAATGAACGGGGCAACCGCTTCCTAAGCCGCGACCGCCTGGACGAATGCGGGCTCAAGAAGGATCCGGGCGATTACCTACTTATGGGTGGCGTCATTACCCTCCTTGCAGGCGTCATCGGATTCATGTTAGGCGGGAGTGCGACTGCTCTTCTGTTCTCCCTTGTTACGCCGGTGCTGCTTCACCTCGCCTTGAAGTTATTGGCTGCTCGGCGGCGGCGCCAGTTCGATGATCAGGTTCCCGACACACTCCAGATGCTGGCTGGCGGTCTGCGCGCTGGCCATAGTCTGCTCCGTGCCGTGGATGCTGCTGCACAGGAAAATCAGCCGCCGATGTCCGAAGAGCTCAGCAGGATCGTAAATGAAACCCGCATCGGGCGGGATGTGGGAGAGTCGCTAGCAGACGTGTCTCAACGCACGCAGAGCGAGGACTTCGCCGCCATCGCCCAAGCGATTGAAATCCACCGTGAGGTGGGCGGGGACCTGGCCGAAGTATTTGATCATCTTGGTGACACGGTTCGCGACCGAAACCAGGTTCGTGGACAAATTCGGGCACTGAGCGCTGAAGGGCGTATGTCGGCCCTTGTCCTGATGTCTCTGCCAGTTGTGATGTTTCTCGGCCTGACTGCGTTCAACGAGCTGTACTCCAGAACGTTCTACACTACTCTGCCCGGCTACATGATGATCGCCGCCGGCCTCGTCCTCCTGACTCTTGGCGGCCTCTGGCTGAAGAGCCTCGTCAAGCCCAAGTTCTAGAAAGCAGGTGATTGTCGATGCAAGTGATCGCGCACGCCGGGATCCTGGCCATCGTGCTGCCGGTAACACTTATGACGTTTCTCGTATTCACGGGCGATCGGGCTGGGCTTCGCAACATCCAGGCCAATCTGGGCAAGGCAGCAAAGGTGAAACGCCAAGGCCTTAGCGTCAATGAAACCTTGACCGAGATGAGCCAGAGACTGACGCCTCAAGGCTATGCCGGATGGCTGGATAAGCAGCTGGCCGGCGCTGGACGCCCCAAAGAATGGCCACTGGCAAGAATCATTATGATCAAGCCGCTGCTGGCCCTTACTGGTGCCGTACTCGGCTATCTATTTTTCCTGTCGTCCCCAACTGCTCCCAACTTCCTGATCATGGTGGCCGTCACCACTTTGTGCTACTTCGTCCCGGACATCCTCATCAAGAACAGGGCACAAAAACGCCGCGAGGCGATTCGCCTGGAACTGCCCAACGCCTTGGACCAGATGCTGATCGCGGTCCAGGCGGGACTCGGTTTCGAAATGGCTATGGGGCGTGCAGGGAACAACGGCAGCGGCCCCCTGGCAGACGAATTGATCCGCACGCTGCAGGACATCCAAGTGGGAAGGTCCCGCAAGGAAGCCTACTTGGCGATGGCCGATCGGATCGACGTAGCGGACGTGCGCAGTTTCGTTCGCGCGGTCGTTCAGGCAGACGCTTACGGTGTGGCAATCGCGGGGGTACTTAAGGCCCAGGCCTCAGATATGCGGATCAAGCGGAAGCAGCGTGCAGAAGAACACGCCATGAAGATGCCGGTCAAAATGCTGTTCCCGCTGATCTTCTTCATCTTGCCCACACTGTTCATCGTTGTCCTTGGACCCTCCGTGATCAGCATCATGGAATTGTTCTCCGGCGGCACGTTGTGACCCATCGGCCAGCCCCCACTCCTCGATGGCGCCCGTGGCGAGCCTTGGTTGCTGAGGAACATGGCGCAACCTCAACTGAGTATGGCGTCCTCATGAGCTTCATCGTGATTGCAACGATTGCCATCGTTACCCTCTTTGGCTTGGAACTGCAGGGCTGGTTCGACGAACTTACATTCCATCTGAAACTACTGCTGGGCATCCCCTAAGTCGCCTGACGAAATACCGCGCCGTATTGGCGCCCATAGACCGGACCCCCTCGGCACCCAGAACCGAGGGGGTCCGTTTGTGTGCCCACCACAGGGATTCCCAGCATCAGCACAGCTAAAACCAAGCAAAAGCGCAGGAAAAGTGCGGGAGTGAAAGCGTTTGCGCAGAATGCTCCAAGATCCGGGATTAGGGCCAATTCCGCTTGCTAACTTCGTTTCAGTGCTGGTGCAGGACCAGCCATCCGTCTCGCACAGGAGTCTCAAATGCTTTCTCTTTACACCAACCTCATGGCCCGCCTCCGCACCGACGAAAAGGGCGCCACCGCCGTTGAATACGGCATCATGGTCGCACTCATCGCCGTGGTCATCATCGCTGCCGTCACCCTCCTCGGTGGCACCCTCGACGACCTCTTCACGGACGTCAAGACCAAGATCGCCCCGACCGCTCCGGCCACCGGCGGCACCGGCACAGGTTCCTAACAAGCCACTCCCCGACCGCGGTTCCGGCTACCCCCCATATCGGAACCGCCCCCCACAAGGCCCAAGTACAACCAGCAAATCCAGGAGGAGGTGCAGCAGGTGTCACACGATTCGGAGCGCGGAGCAGCCGCCGTCGAATTCGCGATTCTGTTGCCCCTCCTCCTGATGCTGGTGCTGGGCACCATCGAATTCGGCCGCGCCTACAACGCCCAGATCACGCTCACCAACGCAGCCCGCGACGGCGTCCGTGTCATGGCTATCGCCAACGATCCCACCGGTGCCAGGACGGCGGCCAGGAATGCGGCCGCGTCCGTCAGCAGCACCATCCCCGATTCGAACATCACTCTCAGCACCACCGCCTGCAGCACCGGAAACCAGGTGACGCTGACCATCAAATACAACCTGTCCACCATCACCGGCATCGCCGGACCGTTCCCCATGACGGGCAAAGGAGTAATGCTGTGCGGCGGGTAAGCTACCAGGACCAAGCGGAGAAAGGCGCCGTCAGCGTCATCGTCGCCCTCCTCCTGGTCACGCTCCTCGGCTTCACGGCCATCGCCGTCGACGTCGGGGTCATCTACTCCGAACGCGCGCAGCTGCAAAGCGGCGCGGACGCCTCCGCCATCGCCCTGGCACAGAAATGCGCCAGGGACGCCACGGACACACAATGCTCGATGACTTCCACCCTCGCCGGGAGCCTCGCCAACCAGAACGCCCTGGACGGGATGAGCAAGGTCCACAGCATCCAGCTGGACAAGACCGCCCGGACGGTCAGCGTCACCACCAGCGCCAAGGAAACCGGCGGGAAAGACAACTCTGTCTCGCTCTTCTTCGCCAACGCCATCGGCATCCCCTCCAAGGAGGTAGGCGCCCAGTCCAAGGCAGCGTGGGGCAGCCCCAAGGCCGGCCGCACCGCGTTTCCCCTGGCATTCTCCATCTGCCAGGTCAAGGACAACATCGGCGGCGCGCTCCAGCTCCTCCAGGAACATGGCAAGAACCAGAACGCCGACTGCAACTACGGCCCGTCCGGCGCCGCAGTCCAGGGCGGCTTCGGCTGGCTGGTCCAGGACGCCGGCAAGTGCGGCGGCACCATCGACCTCGCCGTCAGCGAGGGCGGCAGCGACCCCGGCAACAACGCCCCCGGCAACTGCACCACGGAGCTCAACAAATGGGCCAGCGAAATCGCCGCCGGCCGCAAGGTGATCGTCCTCCTCCCGGTCTTCAACAAGGTCACCGGAACCGGCGCGGGCGCCATCTACGGCCTGGTGTCCTTCGCCGCCTTCGAGGTCACCGGCTGGAAGTTCAGCGGCGGCACCGGCCTCCCCTACGAGCACCGCAGCGAAAAGTCGACGACGACGGGCGTCACCACCGCCACCGAATGCAAGGGCGAGTGCCGCGGCATCATCGGCAAATTCGTCAAATACGTCTCCCTCGCCGACGGCTACACCCTCGGCCCGGTGGACCAGTACGGCGCCACCATCGCCCGCCTCACCCTCTGACCACAAACAACGCGCCCCACGAAACCCACGGAGTAACACAGTGAAGTCTCGCCTGCTCGCCGGAACGGCCGCCGTCGCCCTGGCGCTCGTGGGAGCCATCCTCATCATCTTCTACGCCAACGGCGCCGACCAGCGCGCCCTCGCCTCCACCGAACCCCGCGACGTCCTGGTGGTCAAGGAAGCCGTTTCCGCCGGCACCCCGGTCAACGACATGACCGCCAGCCTGGTCATCGAAAAGGTCCCCTCGGCGGGCGTGTCCGATACCGCCCTCAGCACCCTCGACGGCAAGGCCGGCACAGTGGCCGCCGTGGACCTCGTCCCCGGCGAGCAGCTCCTGGCCGAGCGGCTGGTCGCCCCGGAGGAAGCCAAGGAGAGCGGCGCCGTGGAAGTTCCTGCCGGGCTGCAGGAAGTCTCCTTCCAGCTGGAACCGCAGCGCGTCGCGGGCGGGCGGATCAACGTCGGCGACCACGTGGGCATCGCCCTCAACTTCGAGGGCGGCGCGTACAAGGCAAGGCCGGAAGACGCCACCACCCAGCTCACCCTCCGCAAGGTCCTGGTCACCGCCGTCCAGCGCGCCCCGCAGGCCGCGGGCGCGGAAACCCCGGAGGACGGCACCAACCCGCAGGACACCACCCTCCCCGAAGGCTCCCTCATGCTCACCGTCGCCGTCACCGATGTGGACGCCGCCAAGATCATCTTCACGTCCATCAACGGCAGCCTCTGGCTCACCAAGGAACCCGTGGATGCCCAGGACAACGGCCCCCGCGTGGAGCGAAAGGAAGTGGTCTACAAGTGAGCCGCTTCGTCCTCCTCTCCCCCAACGGCGAGTTCGACCAGAAGCTGCGCGCCGCCGTCGCGAACGGCCTGCGCGGCACCGTGCAGACCATCGCTTCGGACATCCTCCCGGCCGGCCCCGCCGAACTGTTCTCCCTGCTCAACCAGGAGCAGCCCGAGGTCCTGATCATCGGCCCGGATGTGCCCTACGAGGAGGCACTCCGGTTCGCCAAGGTGTTCGATGTCCAGCTCCCCGGCCTCAGCCTGGTCCTGGTCAGCGACATCGAGGCGGACTTCCTCCTGCACGCCATGCGCGCCGGCATCCGGGACATCCTCAGCCCACATGCGGACGCGGCCGAAATCCGCGTCCTCCTGGAACGTGCCTGCCAGTCCTTCGCCACCCGCCACCGCAACCACGAGGCCCCGCCCACGGAGAACGGCGGCAAGGGCCTGGTCATCGGCGTCTTCTCCCCCAAGGGCGGCGTCGGCAAGACCACCCTCGCCACCAACATCGCCATCGGCCTGGGCCAGATCGCGCCCATGAGCGTGGTGATCGTGGACCTGGATCTGCAGTTCGGCGACGTTGCCTCCGGCCTGTACCTGAACCCGGAGCACACCGTCACTGATGCCGTGACCCCGGCGGCCGCGCAGGACCCCCTGGTCCTCAAGGCCTTCCTCACCGTGCACCCGGCGGGCATCTACGCGCTCTGCGCCCCGCCCAACCCGGTGGACGCAGACCACATCACCCCGGAACAGATCAGCCGCCTCATCGAGCAGCTGGCCCAGGAATTCCAGTACGTGGTCATCGACACCGCGCCCGGCATGCCGGAAATCGGCCTGGCCGCCATGGAACAGTGCACCGACGTGGTGTGGGTCAGCGCCATGGACGTCCCCAGCCTCCGCGGCCTGCGCTCCGGCCTGGAAGTCCTCCGCCAGCTGGACATCATGCCCGAATCCCGGCACGTTGTCCTGAACATGGCGGACGCCAAGGCCGGTCTCAACGTCCAGGACGTCGAGTCCACCATCGGCGCGCCCGTGGATGTCAGCGTCCCCCGGTCCCGCGCCGTTGCCCTGTCCACCAACCGGGGCATCCCCGTCCTCCAGGAATCAAGGAAAGACCCCGCCGTGAAGAGCCTCCGCCTGCTGGTGGAGCGGTTCAACCCGGCGTGGCGTACCCAGACACAGCGGAAGCTTCACCGAAGGGTGGTCATCTGATGAAACTCTCCGAACGGATCAACGCGGCCCAGGACCGCGGCCAGGCGTCCGGCACGGCCACGGCCGTGCTGGAGCGTCCCGCCGCCGCGTCCCCGGCCCTTCCGGGCACGACGGCGGAGGGGCACCTTCCCGCGCGCCCCGCCGTCGTGATTCCCGCGCACGACGCCGGCACCCAGCAGGTGCCCACGGCACCGAAGGTGGACGTCTTCGCCGCCATGAAGCTGCGGGCGGCCAACGCCCTTTTCGAACGGATGGGCGCCCGCTTCAATGATGCTGCGGTCACCGAGCAGGAGCTCCGGAGCACCGCCAAGGAGGAACTCTCCCGCATCATCGATGCCGAACAGGTGCCGCTCACGTCCGAAGAACGCACCCGGCTGGTCCGCGACGTTGCCGACGACGTCCTGGGCTACGGTCCCCTCCAGCGCCTGCTGGACGACCCGGCCGTCACGGAAATCATGGTCAACCGGATGGACCAGATCTATGTCGAGCGCAAGGGCAAGCTGACGCTCACCGAATCCCGGTTCAGCTCCGAGGAGCACCTGCGCAAAGTGATCGAGCGGATCGTGTCCAAGGTGGGCCGCCGCATCGACGAGTCGTCCCCCCTGGTGGATGCCCGGCTCGAGGACGGTTCCCGCGTGAACGCCGTCATCCCGCCGCTGGCCGTGGGCGGATCCTCGCTCACCATCCGTAAGTTCAGCAAGGTCCCGCTGACGGTCCGCAACCTGATCGACTTCGGCACCCTGACCCCGGAGATGGCCGAGCTCCTCAACGCCTGCGTCAAGGCCAAGCTCAACATCATCGTGTCCGGCGGTACGGGCACCGGCAAGACAACGCTCCTGAACGTGCTCTCATCCTTCCTCCCGCATGATGAACGGATCGTCACCATCGAGGACGCCGTGGAACTCCAGATCCAGCAGGAGCACGTGGTCCGGCTCGAAAGCCGCCCGCCCAATACCGAAGGCAAGGGTGAGGTGACCATCCGCGAACTGCTGCGGAACTCGCTGCGTATGCGCCCGGACCGCATTGTGGTGGGCGAGGTCCGCGGCGGTGAATCCCTGGACATGCTGCAGGCAATGAATACCGGCCACGACGGGTCTCTTTCCACCGTGCACTCCAACTCCCCGCGCGATGCCGTGGCCAGGCTCGAAACCCTGGTGCTCATGGCCGGCATGGACCTGCCGCTACGGGCCATCCGAGAACAGATTGCCTCCGCCGTCAACCTCATCGTGCAGATTTCCCGCCTCCGTGACGGCTCCCGGCGCATCACGCACGTCACCGAGGTCCAGGGCATGGAAGGGGACATCGTCACCCTCCAGGACGCGTTCGTCTTCGACTACTCCGCCGGGGTGGACGCGCACGGGCGGTTCCTGGGCAAGCCCGTGGCCACGGGAATCCGGCCGCGGTTCATCGACCGGTTCGAGGACCTGGGAATCCACGTGTCGCCGTCGGTCTTTGCGTCACCCCTGAACCCCGCCGGCACCACCTCTCCCGGAAGATAGGGCGCCACCGTGATCCTCGCAGCCGGAGCCGTCATCCTGCTCACCGCCGTCTGCCTGCTGGGCGTCGCCGTGATCCTGCCGGGCGCCCCCTCGGTGCCGCTGGACCGCCGTCGTCCGTTCGACACCGACCCGCCGTCCTCCCTGGCACGGTTCTCGCTGACCGCCGTCCGGTCCTTCGAACGGCTCCTGGCCGGGCGGAACCTCACCCTCTTCTCCCGCCCCCAGCTGGAGAACGCCGGGCTGCGCCTTAGCCAGGCGGAATTCCTCCTCCTGGTGGGGATCGGTGCCTGCCTTGGCATGCTGGTGGGAACTGTCGCCGTGGGCCCGCTGGTGGGGCTGCTCCTTGCCCTGCTGGCACCCTTCATCGGAAAACTCGTCCTCGGGTTCCTGGCCGGGAAACGCCGGACGGCCTTCGACGGCCAGCTCGGGGACACCCTGCAGCTCCTCTCCGGCGGCCTCCGTGCCGGGCACAGCATCCTGCGCGCCATCGACGCCGCGGCGGCCGAGTCGCAGAAGCCGACGTCGGAGGAGATGCGGCGGGTGATCACCGAAACCAGCCTGGGCCGCGACCTGCTGGCCGCGCTCAATGACACGGCGGACCGGATGAAAAATGAGGACTTTGTCTGGATTTCGCAGGCCATCCAGATCAATCGGGAAGTGGGCGGCAACCTGGCCGACGTCCTGGACCAGGTCAACGAAACCATCCGCGAGCGCGCGGAGATCAAGGGCCACATCAAGGCGCTGGCGGCGGAAGGCAAGTTCTCCGCCTACATCCTGATCGCCATGCCGTTCGGCATCGTGGCCATGCTGCTCACCGTGAGTCCCACCTACATGGACTCAATGTTCACCCACCCGCTGGGCTGGGCAATGATCGGCGCGTCCTTCGTCCTCATGACCATCGGCGCGCTGTGGATGCGCAAGATCATCAACCTGAAGTTCTGAGGAACCGTGAACGTCATCATCCTCCTCTCCGTCCTCCTGGTCTCAGTCCCGGTGGCGGTCCTCGCCTGGTCCGCCCTCACCGTGGACAGGCAGGGCAGGCTGGCCGTCGGCGAGCTCCTCAACCGTGGCGCCCCGGCCGTCACCGTGGCGCCGGAAAGCAAGCCCGGGCTGCTCGAAGGCATCGGCCGCCGCCTCACTCCCCCGGCCTATGTGGCATTCCTTGACCGCCTGCTGGCCCTGGCCGGCCGCCCGGTCTCCATGCCGCTCGGCAAGGTGCTGGGGTCCAAACTCGCCATCGGCCTGGCAGGCATCACAGTCGGCATCTACCTGACCACCATCGGCAGTACGCCCCTGATGAAGCTGTCAGGCCTTTTCGTCCTGTTCCTGGGCTACTTCATTCCGGACCTGCTGCTCTACAGCAAGGGGCAGGAGCGGCAGAAGGTCATCCAGCTGGAGCTCGCCAACACGCTGGACCAGATGCTGATCTCCGTGGAGGCTGGCCTGGGGTTCGAGGGCGCCATGGCCCGGGCCGGCGAGAACGGGAAGGGCCCGCTGGCGGAGGAACTGGTGCGCACGCTGCAGGACATGCAGGTGGGCCGCAGCCGCCGCGAGTCCTACATCGCCTTGGCTGAGCGGACCAACATCCCGGAACTGCGGAGCTTTGTGCAGGCCGTGGTCCAGGCGGACACGTACGGGATCGCCATCAGCCGGGTCCTTCGGGTCCAGGCCAAAGTGATGCGCGTGAAGCGCCGCCAGCGGGCAGAGGAAAAGGCCATGAAACTTCCGGTGATGATCCTCTTTCCGCTCCTCTTCTTTATATTCCCCGTCCTCTTCATCGCCATCCTGGGCCCGGCCGTGGTCAATACCGTGATGACGTTCAGCGGCCAGTGACAGGCACAAGGACCGCTGAAGAGTCGGTCAAGGTTTACACAGGTTCATCCCAAATAGGCCAACGAAAGAATTCCAGGAAGTAGCCTTGAACAATGCACAGTCCAGATTCCGGCTCCAGCAGCGAGGGCCTTTCTGCCGGCCCCTTGCCGGCCGGGATCAGCGCGCCCTACCTTTCCCCGCCCTCACAGGAAGCGGCCGGGCTCTTGCCGCTCATTGACGCCGCCGTCCTTGACGAACTCGAAGACGAACTGGCCGGCACCGGACTGGCCAAACGCTTCGCCCGCGACTATGCGGCCATGTGGGACCAGCGCTACACGCGCCTGGCCGCCGCCGTACACCGCCAGGACAGCGAGTCGGCACTGGATGCAGTCATCAGCCTGAAGATCAGCTCCGCCATGGTGGGCGGCATGCGCCTGGCCAAACTGGCGGAGCTGCTGGAAACCCTGATCCGCCTGGGCGACTTTGGCCAGGGAAAGGTCTTGATGGAGCGCGTGGCCAAGGACGGCGGCCTGACCATCACCGAGCTCCAGGCCACGTACATCCTGGAAACGGACTAGGCCTTCCCCACCTGCCTTGCCGGTGCCAGCCGGTAGCCCACCCCGCGCACCGTCTGCAGCCAGCGTGGCTGCACCTGGTCCTCCTTGAGCTTCCGCCGCAGGTTGCCGATATGCACCTCCACCGCGCGTTCGTCCGCCTCGCTGATATAGGTGTCCTCATCATAAAAGTCACCGCGCACCGCCTTCACCAGGTCCGCCCTGGTACATACGGCGCCGCCGCCTTTCAGCAGTACATGGAGAAGGTCGAACTCGCTGCGAGTGAGTGCCAGGGGCTGGCCGTTCACCTCCACGGTCCTGGTCCGGTGGTTCAGGACCAGGCCGTTGTGCTGCAGGACGGCCGCGTCATGCGTCCGCGTTGCGGCGGCAGCGGGCGCGGACGCCCACGTGGCGGGCCTCTGTCCGGTGGCTTCATGCCGCGGCCGGCGCATCATTGCGGCAACGCGCGCCCGAAGCTCCCTGGGCCGGAAGGGCTTGGCGATGTAGTCATCGGCCCCGGCATTCAGCGCGGAGAGCAGGTCCGGCTCCTCGGTCCTGCCCGTCAGCATCACCACATAGGCGTTGCTGAAATGGCGGATCCTCCGGAGGACCTCAAACCCGTCAATATCCGGCAGGCCGATGTCCAGGGTCACCACGTTGGCCTGCTTGCTGCGGACCACCTCAACCCCGGCCCGCCCGTCACATGCTGTATGGACTTCGAAGCCGGCCTGGCTCAGGACCCCTTCAAGGAGGTTCCGAACGTCGGCATCGTCTTCGATGACCACAGCTACACCAAGATCGTCGTCCATTGCTATCCCCGCGCCAGGCGGATATGACCCCCCATCGGCCCAGCGCCAATGCCATATCCGCTCCAACCATTTATACGCTACTAGTAAGCCGGGCTGATCACATCTGATTCGACATTCATCTTCAAAAGTCAATTATCATGACAAGACATGTGCATTATCGGCTGGGAAAGGATGTGCATGACGGTGACCTGCAGGAATTCGGCACCAAAGGGGAACTTTGCCTCCATTGCCGGGGCGGGAGTGCTGAAAGGCTTCCATGGCTGATCCCCTGTTCCGGCGCGGTCCGCTGCGCTTTTTTCGGGAATTGGGGACCCGCGCACAAGTCGCACTCTGCCAGCTGCCGCTGACACTGGTGGTGGCTGCCCTTGCCGTGGCCACGCCGTTCGCCTGGCCAACGCTGCTGCACAATCCTTTTTACATGTCCGGCATCGTCCTGCATGCCGTCCTGTTCGCAGCCTGCTTCCTGGTTCCTTGGGAGCGCCTGCCGCACCAGCCTTACCTCCTCATTCCCGTCCTAGACTTCCTGGCCATCGGGCTGCTGCGCAATGGCGCCGCCCCGCTCCTTCCCGGCCTCGCTGTGCTGGTGGTCTTCCCGGTGATCTGGCTGTCCGCCTCAGGGATGCTGGCGCGGAGCAGCCTGGTGCTCAGCTTCACGGGCCCGATGTTGATCATGCTGCCAACAGCCGCGGGGCGCTTCCCCAATCTCACGGCCTCGGACATCACCCCCGTCCTCCTCTTCCCGCTGATGATGCTGGCCGTCTCGCTGGCCATCCGGTTCGCGAGCATGAACCTGCGGCTGCAGCAGCGCGAACTGGCCGAGAAGGACCGTGAACTGAGGCAACTCCTGCGCGAAAGCCGGGAACGGGAGAAGCTGCTGGAGACGGTGCTGGAAGCCACCGACGTCGGCATTGCTGCCGTCGACCGTTCCGGGCGCTTCCTTGTTGCGAACGACCGGCAACGCGACTTCCGCCGGGTAACGGGCGCCGACGACGCCGCCCCCGGTCAGGGGCACCAGCTGATCTTCGGTCCGGACAGGCGATCCCTGCTCCCGCCCGAGAGGCGACCCATCAGCCGGGCAATGGCCGGTGAATCCTTCGCGGACTACTTGGTCTGGGCGGGCGAGGGACCGGAACAGCGGGCGATGTCCACCGCTGCCCGCCCGCTGGTGGGCGAGGACGGCAGCCTCACCGGCGCCGTGGTGGTCTACAGCGACGTCACCGGCTGGGTGGAGGCCCTGGCGGCCCACCAGGAGCTGATCTCCAACGTTTCGCACGAGTTCAAGACGCCCCTGAACTCCATCATCGGCAACGTGGACCTGGTCCTGGACGACGCCGCTGGCCTGCCGCCGGAGGTGGAACGGCGGCTCACTGTGGTGCAGCGCAATGCAGAGCGGATGCTGGCCCTCGTCGCAGACCTGACCGCTTCTGCGTCCGCAGCCCTGAACGTGCACCCGAAGCGCACGGATCTGGCCAGCCTGGTGGAAACCAGCATGGGCTCGGCGCAGGCCCAGGCCGAGCAGGCGCACATCAAACTCACCGCGGACGTTCCCTCGCCGCTGTGGGCCTACGCGGACCCCATCCGGATCGGCCAGGCGCTGGACAACCTGGTGTCCAACGCCATCAAGTACTCCCCCGACGGCGGCCGCGTCCGGATCAGCGCCAGCGCCGGCAGCGACTGGGTCCAGCTGAGCGTCAGCGATACGGGGATGGGCATGAACAGCGCCGACGCCGGCCAGGTGTTCCGGCGCTTCTTCCGCACTGACGCGGCGCGCGAGGCTGCCATCCCCGGCGCCGGCCTGGGGCTGTCCATCACCAAAATGATTGTGGAACGCCACGGGGGCAGTATCACTTGCGTCAGCGGCCAGGGCGAAGGCAGCACCTTTACGCTTACCCTGCCCGCTGACGGACCCCCGCCGTCCTTCTAGGCTGAGGCTACTCCCGCAGCGCCCTGGTGAGTTCGGCGCGTGCCAGCAGCTCGCCGTCGGACGGGTAGGCCACTTCCTCCAGGACCAGTGGGTGCGGCGCGGCCAGCACGGATTTCGCGTCACGTTTTTGGGCGAGCAGCCGTTCATAAAGCCAGCCTGGCTCCACTACTCCTTCGCCCACGTACAGCGCCGAACCCACCAGGGCACGGACCATGTTGTGGCAGAACGCGTCGGCCTGGACGGTGGCAACGATGACGCCGTCCTCCCCGCGTGCGAACTCGAACCGCTGCAGGTCGCGGATGGTGGTGGCGCCTTCCCTCGGCTTACAGAAGGCCAGGAAGTTCTGCAGTCCCAGCAGCTGGGCGGCGCCCTCGTTCAGCAGTGCGACGTCCAGCGGATTCTTGTGCCAGAGCGTGGAGTACCGGCCCAGCGGGTCCCAGAGGGCCGGGCCGTCCGCAATGCGGTAGCTGTAGCGCCGCCAAAGGGCGGAGAAGCGGGCGTCGAACCCCTCCGGCGCGGGCGCACCGCGGTGCACCTCCACTGCGCCGTGCAGGTCCCCCAGCACGCGGTTCAGCGCCCCGCGGATCCGCCGCATCATGGCGACAGCGGGATCCAGTTCGTGGCCGCGGGCCAGTCCCAGCCACTCTGCTTCGGAAAGGTCCAGGTGGACCACCTGCCCGCGGGCGTGCACCCCGGCGTCGGTCCGGCCGGCGACGGTCACCCGGACGGGACGCCGGATCAGCAGCTCCAGGGCTTCCTCGAGGACACCCTGGACCGTGCGCAGGCCCGGCTGCACGGCCCACCCGCTGAAAGGGCCGCCGTCGTACGAAAGATCAAGCCGGACACGCAAAAACCCGCCGCCCCCTAAAGCGGGGGCCGCGGGTTTTTGGTCGTTCATAGACCCAAGTCTATGCGAAGCCGGTCAGCGAATTACTTCGCGTCCTTCTCCTCGGCAGCGGGGGCCTCAGCCTCTTCTGCAGGAGCTTCCTCAGCGGCCGGAGCCTCTTCAGCAGCGGCCTCTTCGGTTGCAGCTTCTTCAGCGGCGGGAGCCTCGGTGGTCTCCTCAGCTTCGGGAGCTTCCTCGGCAGCCGGAGCAGCCTTGGCAGCAGCCTGGGTAGCCTCGGCAACGACGGCCTGCTTGGCGGAAACCGGCTCAAGAACCAGCTCGATGACAGCCATGGGAGCGTTGTCGCCCTTACGGTTGCCGATCTTGGTGATGCGGGTGTAGCCGCCGTCGCGGTTCTCCACTGCCTGGGCAATGTCGGTGAACAGCTCGTGGACAACGCCCTTGTTGCTGATCAGGCCCAGGACGCGGCGGCGGGAAGCCAGGTCGCCACGCTTGGCGAAGGTCACCAGGCGCTCTGCGTACGGCTTCAGGCGCTTGGCCTTGGTCACCGTGGTGGTGATCCGCTTGTGCTCGAACAGGGAAGATGCCAGGTTCGCGAGCATGAGGCGCTCGTGAGCCGGGCCGCCTCCGAGGCGCGGACCCTTAGTGGGGGTAGGCATAATTGTTTCTCCTCATGTGGAAGCCGTGGGCGGCACACCATGGTGCTGCCCGCCGGCCAAGGTCTGGTTTAGAGTTCGTCGTCGCCGAAAGCGGCGTCGTCCTCTTCGATTGCTGCGGCGCGTGCTGCGAGGTCAAAACCGGGAGGCGAGTCCTTGAGGGACAGGCCCAGTTCAACCAGCTTTGCCTTGACCTCGTCGATGGACTTGGCACCGAAGTTGCGGATGTCCATCAGGTCAGCCTCGGAGCGGGCAACGAGTTCACCCACGGTGTGGATGCCCTCACGCTTGAGGCAGTTGTAGGAACGGACGGTGAGGTCCAGATCCTCGATCGGCAGTGCCATGTCGGCTGCCAGGGCAGCGTCGGTGGGCGACGGGCCAATCTCGATACCTTCAGCTGCGGTGTTCAGCTCACGGGCCAGACCGAACAGTTCCACCAGGGTGGTGCCTGCGGAAGCAACGGCGTCGCGCGGGGCGATGGCCTGCTTGGTCTCGACGTCGACAATCAGCTTGTCGAAGTCGGTGCGCTGCTCAACACGGGTTGCTTCCACGCGGAAAGTAACCTTCAGCACCGGCGAGTAGATGGAGTCGACCGGGATGCGGCCGATCTCTGCATCGCCGGACTTGTTCTGAGCTGCCGAAACGTAGCCGCGGCCGCGCTCGATGGTCAGTTCGAGCTCGAACTTGCCCTTCGAGTTCAGCGTGGCGATGTGCAGATCCGGGTTGTGGAATTCGACGCCGGCCGGCGGAGCGATGTCCGCGGCGGTGACGACTCCGGGACCCTGCTTGCGCAGGTAAGCCACAACAGGCTCGTCGTGCTCGGAGGAAACCGACAGGTTCTTGATGTTCAGGATGATTTCGGTGACATCTTCCTTGACACCCGGAACCGTGGTGAACTCATGCAGCACGCCATCGATCCGGATGCTGGTTACGGCAGCACCGGGGATGGAGGAGAGCAGGGTACGGCGGAGGGAGTTTCCGAGGGTGTAGCCGAAGCCCGGTTCCAGCGGTTCGATGACGAACCGGGAACGGTTTTCGGAGACTACCTCTTCGGAGAGGGTGGGGCGCTGTGCAATGAGCACTTAGGTTTCCTTTCGGCGAGCATCCGCTATATGACGCAACACAGGTGGTGGAAATTCGGTCTGAGACTTAACGCGCTGGGCTTGCCCGGACCATTGCTGGTCCGGGCAAGCTCCTGCTGCGGAAAAGAATTAGACGCGGCGGCGCTTCGGCGGGCGGCAGCCGTTGTGGGCTGCGGGGGTGACGTCCTGGATGGAGCCAACCTCGAGGCCTGCGGCCTGCAGCGAACGGATTGCGGTTTCGCGTCCGGAACCCGGTCCCTTGACGAAAACGTCTACCTTGCGCATGCCGTGCTCCTGCGCACGCTTTGCAGCGGCTTCGGCAGCCATCTGGGCAGCGAACGGGGTGGACTTACGCGAGCCCTTGAAGCCGACCTCACCAGAGGAAGCCCAGGAAATAACAGCGCCGGTCGGATCCGTGATGGAAACGATGGTGTTGTTAAAGGTGCTCTTGATGTGCGCCTGGCCCAGCGCGATATTCTTCTTGTCCTTCTTACGCGGCTTGCGTACCGCGCCACGAGTCTTCGGGGGCATTTTTTCTCCTACAGAAAGTTATTGGGGAAAGGCCGTAAATCCCTGACGGGATTTTTAACGGGCCTTCTTCTTGCCGGCGACGGTACGCTTCGGGCCCTTACGGGTACGTGCGTTGGTCTTCGTACGCTGACCGCGTACGGGCAGGCCCTTGCGGTGGCGCAGGCCTTCGTAGCTGCCGATTTCAACCTTGCGGCGGATGTCGGCTGCTACTTCGCGGCGAAGGTCACCCTCAACCTTGTAGTTGCCTTCGATGTAGTCACGCAGTTCAACCAGCTGGGCGTCAGTGAGGTCCTTAACGCGGACGTCAGCGCTGATGCCAGTGGCAGCCAGGGTTTCGTGTGCACGGGTCTTGCCCACGCCGTAGATGTAAGTAAGCGCAATTTCCAGCCGCTTTTCGCGGGGAATGTCTACGCCAGCGAGACGAGCCATAGTGGCAGTACTCCTTGATAAACCGGAGGTCGTAGGCAGTACACCCGCACGTTCTGTACGGCCCCAGCCTCCGACCGGGGGTTAGCTGTCCGGACTCTGTCGAGCTCAATGTTCCAGATCAGCTTGTGCTGCCTTTATTTACTTGCGTGGGTTAGCAACCCAGGAAATCCCCGATGGAGGGAATTAGCCCTGGCGCTGCTTGTGGCGCGGGTTCTCGCAGATCACCATGACCCGGCCATTACGGCGGATCACTTTGCACTTTTCGCAGATCTGCTTGACGCTCGGCTTGACCTTCATGGCATTCCTTTGCGTGTAACAGTGGTCAACTGGAGCAGCAGCCAGTTCACACTGACGCCGCCCAGCAATTTACTTGTAGCGGTAGACGATACGACCACGGGTGAGGTCGTACGGGCTCAGCTCCACCACTACGCGATCCTCGGGGAGGATCCGGATGTAGTGCTGACGCATCTTTCCAGAGATGTGTGCCAGGACGATGTGCTTGTTGGTGAGCTCAACGCGAAACATCGCGTTAGGCAGCGCCTCGGTCACAACGCCTTCGATCTCAATGACCCCGTCCTTCTTGGCCATACCCTCCGCTAACTGTTGTTGCCGCAGCCCTGCCGGATTGCACCGGGCATTGCCACGAACGTTTTTGTTGGATCGATTGTCTGCTCCAGGACCCAAAAGGGCGCGGCAGTCCAGACAACCAACAAACAACACTACGCCATTGTGCGGCGAAAGTTAAATCCGCCCATGCTAGCGCATCTACCCGCTGTACGCACCATAGTCGCCCGCAGGAGTGCTGACCGGCTCCGCGCTGGCCACGCCGTCCAGGATGGCCAGGCGTACGACGTCGGCTGCCGCACTTTGCATCGTCACAAGACTGATCTGCCGGGCGGTTTCGTCCGAGCGGTCGAGTGCCACGGCACGAGTGGAAAGACAGAAGACAGTGTCCCCGTCAGCGAGGGTATGCGAAGGATTTAGTGCCCGCGCGATCCCTGCATGCGAGGCAGCGGCCGTTCTCTTGCACTCGGCAACATCGAGCACGGCGTTAGTCGCCACCACAACAAGAGTTGTGTTGAGCGGAGGTGGGACAACAGTCTCCTCAAGCACTGAGTGCTCAATGAACGGCAGCCCCAAGGCATTCACGACCGCCAGCGCCCCCACAACAACGCCGCTTTCCAGGGTCACGGACGCGGTACCCACCCCGCCCTTGAATGCCCGGCCGATGAGCGCGCCGGTGCCGGCGCCCACGTTGCCGCGTCCGACGTCGTGCCCGTCATTCTCGGTGGCCGCCCCCGCCGCTGCGGCGTAGCCCATCTCCGGCGTCGGACGGGCTGAAAAGTCGCCGCCCCGGCCAAGGTCGAAAATCGCGGCGGCCGGGACGATGGGCACCACTCCCCCTGGGACGGCGAACCCCCGGCCGTTCTCCTCGCACCAGCGCTGCACGCCGGCGGCGGCGGCGAGGCCGTAGGCGCTTCCGCCGGTGAGGACCACCGCGTCCACCTGGCTGACAAGGCTGGTGGGATCGAGCGCGTCCGTCTCATGGGTTGCGGGTCCGCCGCCCTGGACGTCAACCGAGCCGACAGTGCCCGCAGGGGGCAGGACAACGGTTACGCCAGTCAGCCAGCCGGCGCCCGTTTTGGAGACCTGCCCCACTCGTATACCCGGTACGTCAGTCAAAGAACCCATGCGCCAATTCTGCCTCCGCATGCTGCTTAGCCGCGGCAAGCGAGCTGCATTTACTTAAGCTATTGAATATCGATAGAATCAGGCTGTTGCTCGATAAAGGAGAGTTCATGGGAAAGCTGGCGGTCCTCGCGCTGCGCATCGTCATCGCGCTGGTTTTGGCTGGTTCACTGTTCGTCCAAGTGTGGATGGTGCCGCTGGTGTCCATCGACCTCCAGGAAGCCGGGGCCCCGGACGGGTTGCGCATCGCGTTCCTGGCCATTGTGGTCCTGGGGATCATCTGCGTACAGACCACGGCGGTATGTGTCTGGCAGTTGCTGACCATGGTCCGGCGGGGAACGGTCTTCTCCCACGGGGCCTTCCGCTATGTGGACATCATCTTCTGGGCTATCGCCGCGGCGGCCGTCCTTGTCTTCGGGATTGCCGTGCTGCTGGCTCCCGGGGAAGTCGCGCCCGGCATCGTGCTGCTGATCTGCGGCGCTGCCCTGATGATTGGCGGCGTGGCACTGATTGTCCTGGTGCTCCGGACCCTCCTGGCCCAGGCTGTGGCGCGTGATGCCGAGGCCAAGCACCTGCGCGACGAACTCGACGAGGTGATCTGATGGCCATCATCGTGGACATCGACGTGCTGCTGGCCAAGCGAAAAATGCCCGTGGGGGTGCTGGCGGAAAAAGTGGGCATCACCCCGGCCAACCTGGCGGTGCTCAAGAACGGACGCGCCAAGGCCGTGCGCTTCACAACGCTTGAGGCGCTGTGCGAGGTGCTGGAATGCCAGCCCGGCGATCTGCTCCGGTGGGAACCTGACGGTGCCTCGGCTGAGGAAGACCCCCACTCCCCCAACTGACTGGCACTTAACGTCGCGAAACGGGTTTTCACGACGTTAAGTGCGAGTTGGTTGGGCTACGGAATCGGCACTGGGGTGACGCCGAGCGGGACAAGGTGCTCCGCGCCGCCGTCGGGTGCTGACAGCACCCAGATGCCCTTCTCGTGCACCGCCACGGAGTGCTCCCACTGGCAGGAGCGCTTGCCGTCGGTGGTGACCACTGTCCAGTCGTCCTCGAGCACTGCGGTTTCAATGCCGCCGCGGACCAGCATCGGCTCGATGGCCAGGCACAGGCCGGGCTTGATCCTGGGGCCGCGGTGGCTGGTGCGGTAATTCAGGACGTCGGGGGCCATGTGCATCTCGGAGCCGATGCCGTGCCCCACGTAGTCCTCCAGGATGCCCAGCGGCTTGCCGGGCACTGACGAGACGTAGTCGTCGATGGCGGCCCCGATGTCGCCCACATGCGTCCCGGTGGCCAGGGCTGCGATCCCACGCCACATGGCCGCGCGGGTGACGTCGGAGAGCCGCTGGTCCTCCGAATCGGGTGTGCCCACGATGACGGTCCGGGCCGAGTCGGAGTGCCAGCCGTTGACGATCGCACCGCCGTCGATGGAGATGATGTCGCCGTCCTGCAGCACGCGGCTGCCCGGGATGCCGTGGACCACTTCCTCGTTCACGGACGTGCAGATGGTGGCAGGGAAGCCGTGGTAGCCGAGGAAGTTGGACTTGGCACCGGCCTCGTTGAGCACGGCAGCGAAGACGTCGTCGAGGTGCTTGGTGGTGACGCCCGGCACGGCGGCGGCAACGGCTGCATCAAGGGCTCGGCTCAGGACCAGCCCGGCCTCATGCATTGTGCGCATCTGGGCGTTGTTCTTGAGTTCGATGCGGGGCTGGCGGAAGCCCATGGTGTGTCCTTTCAAATGGCTGAGGCTCCTCCCCTGTTCCGGGAGGAGCCTCAGAAAAACGGCGCCTGGATCAGGCTGCCTGTGCCGCCTTGATGGCCTGCATCACGCGGTCGGTCACGTCATCGATGGCGCCGATGCCGTCGACCTGGGTGAGGATGCCGCGCTCGGCGTACTTGGCCACCACAGCTTCGGTCTGCTCGTGGTAGAGGTCAAGGCGGTGGCGGATGACGGCTTCATTGTCGTCGCTCCGGCCCGTTTCCTTGGCCCGGCCCAGCAGGCGGTGCACCAGTTCCTCGTCGTCGGCAGTGAGCTGCAGGACGACGTCGAGCTTCTCGTCGCCCTTGGCGAGGATCTCGTCGAGGTAGTCCACCTGCGCCGTCGTGCGCGGGTAGCCGTCCAGCAGGAAGCCGTTTTCGACGTCGGCCTCGCTGAGGCGGTCCCGGACCATCTTGTTGGTCACGCTGTCCGGAACGAAATCCCCGTTGTCCATGTACTTCTTGGCCTCGATGCCAAGGGGCGTTTCGCCCTTTACATTGGCGCGGAAGATGTCGCCGGTGGAGATCGCCACAACGCCGAGGCGCTCTGAAATCCGCTCCGCCTGCGTTCCTTTGCCGGAACCGGGAGGTCCAATAATCAGCATTCTCGTCATCGCAAAAGCCCTTCGTAGTGACGTTGTTGTAGCTGCGCATCAATTTGCTTTACGGTCTCCAGGCCAACGCCCACCATGATCAGGATCGAGGTGCCACCGAACGGGAAGTTCTGGTTTGCGTTGATCAGTACCAGTGCCACCAGCGGAATCAGTGCAACGAAGCCCAGGTACAGGGCGCCGGGCAGGGTGATCCGGGAGAGCACGTACTGCAGGTAGTCAGCGGTCGGCTTGCCGGCGCGGATACCTGGAATGAAGCCGCCGTACTTCTTCATGTTGTCGGACACTTCTTCAGGGTTGAAGGTGATCGCGACATAGAAGTAGGTAAAGAAGACGATCATGGCAAAGTACAGAACCATATAGATCGGCTGGTCGCCGCGGACCAGGTTGTTGTTGATCCATTCGACCCACGGCTGGAGCTGCTCCCCCTGCTGCGGCTGGTTGAACTGCGCAATCAGGCCGGGCAGGTAGAGCATGGAGGAAGCGAAGATTACCGGGATAACACCGGCCATGTTCACCTTGATGGGAATGTAGGTGCTGGTGCCGCCCACGGTGCGGCGGCCGATCATCCGTTTGGCGTACTGTACCGGGACGCGGCGCTGTGACTGCTCCACGAAGACCACCAGCGCCACGGTCAGCAGGCCAATGGCCAGGACGGTGAAGAACGTGGCCGGTCCCTGCGAGGTCCAGATGGCACCCAGGGACGTGGGGAACGTCGCTGCGATCGAGGTGAAGATGAGCAGGGACATTCCGTTGCCCACGCCCTTCTCGGTCACCAGCTCGCCCAGCCACATGATCAGGCCGGTGCCGGCGGTCAGGGTGATGATGATCAGGATGGTGGTGATGATGCTGTCATCAGGGATGATGGGCAGCGCACAGCCGGGCAGCAGCTGGCCCGATCGTGCCAGGGACACCAGGGTGGTGGCGTTAAGCAGGCCCAGGGCGATGGTGAGGTACCGCGTGTACTGGGTCAGCTTGGACTGGCCCGAGGCGCCTTCTTCGTACAGCTGCTGGAAACGGGGAATGACCACCCGGAGCAGCTGGACGATAATGCTGGCCGTGATGTACGGCATGATGCCCAGGGCGAAGATGGACACCTGGAGCAACGCGCCGCCGCTGAACAGGTTGACGAGCTGGTACAGCCCGCCGGCCGTCTGACCGTTCTGCAAACATTGCTGGACATTCTGGTAGTCCACACCAGGCGAGGGAATGAAAGCACCCAAGCGGAAAATGGTGATGATTCCCAGCGTGAACAACAACTTGCGTCGCAGATCAGGCGTGCGAAAGGCCCGGCCAAATGCGCTAAGCAAGCGTCCTCCTGTGGTGTTTATAAGAGTGGTGTGATGGGGCCCAATAAATCCCAACAACCGAGTCTAACGGTTGGATGCGCCATGCGAACAATCCGGGGAAGCGCTGCTGCGCCGGATGGCGGGAAAAATACGGCATGCGGATGTGAAAAACTCCCGATGACCGGGGCGTTGGCCCCGGTCATCGGGAGTTGAACAACGGGCTGTCGCCCACCGGCTCTAGAGAGCGGTGGTGCTTCCGCCTGCTGCTGCAATCTTTTCAGCGGCGCTGGCCGAGAATGCGTGGGCGGTGACGTCAACCTTGACTGTGATGTCGCCGGTGCCCAGCACCTTGACGGGCTGGTTCTTGCGAACGGCACCCTTTTCGACCAGGTTCTCCACGGTGACAGTGCCACCTTCGGGGAACAGCTCGTTGAGCTTGTCCAGGTTCACAACCTGGAACTCAACCCGGAACGGGTTCTTGAAGCCACGCAGCTTGGGCAGGCGCATGTGCAGCGGCAGCTGGCCGCCGGCAAAGCCAGCCTTCACCTGGTAGCGGGCTGCCGTACCCTTGGTACCGCGACCGGCGGTCTTACCCTTGGATGCCTCACCACGACCAACACGGGTCTTGGCGGTCTTTGCACCCGGGGCGGGACGCAGGTGGTGAACCTTCAGGGCGTTCTGCTTTTCAGCCTGAGCCTTTTCGTTCTCTGCCATTTACTTCGCCTCCTCTACCTTTACCAGGTGCGGAACCGTGTTGAGCATCCCGACGGTCACGGCGTCGGCGGTGCGGACAACAGTGTGTCCGATCCGCTTCAGGCCGAGGGACCGCAGGGTGTCGCGCTGGTTCTGCTTGCCGCCAATGGCGGACTTGATCTGAGTGATCTCCAACTGTGCGTCGGAGGGGACCAGGTTCTTAGCCATGACTAAACACCTGCCTTCGGAGCCAGGAGGGCCTTCACCAGTGCCTGCGGAGCGATCTCGTCCAGCGGCAGGCCGCGGCGTGCTGCTACGGATGCGGGCTCTTCGAGGCGCTTCAGGGCATCAACGGTCGCGTGGACGATGTTGATGGCGTTGGAGGAACCGAGCGACTTGGAGAGGATGTCGTGGATGCCCACGCACTCCAGTACTGCACGGACCGGGCCACCGGCGATAACACCGGTACCGGCGGAAGCCGGACGCAGCATTACGACGCCGGCAGCGGCTTCACCCTGAACGCGGTGCGGGATGGTGTTGCCAACGCGGGGAACGCGGAAGAAGGACTTCTTGGCTTCTTCAACGCCCTTGGCGATAGCAGCGGGAACTTCTTTGGCCTTGCCGTAGCCCACGCCGACCATGCCGTTACCGTCACCAACGACGACCAGTGCGGTGAAGCTGAAGCGACGACCACCCTTGACCACCTTGGAAACGCGGTTGATGGTGACAACGCGCTCTACGAACTGGTTCTTTTCGGCTTCACGGCCACCGTCGCGGCCGCCACGGCCACCGCGGTCGCCGCGGCCCTGGCCGCGGTCGCCACGCTCGCCACGACGGGCGCCACCACGGCGGTCGTCGGCAGCGGGGGCAGTGGTCTCAGCAGCTGCGGCTTCGGGAGCCTTCTGATCTGCAGACACAGTGTCCTTTTCCTTGTTTGCTTCGGTCACAGTGACAGCCCACCTTCGCGTGCACCGTCAGCGACGGCGGCAATACGGCCGTGGTACTTGTTACCACCACGGTCGAAGACAACTGCCTCGACGCCGGCAGCCTTGGCACGCTCGGCAACGAGCTCGCCAACGCGCTTGGCCTTGGCGGTCTTGTCACCGTCGAATGCACGGAGGTCGGCTTCCAGAGTGGACGCGCTTGCTACGGTCTGGCCAATGCTGTCATCGACAACCTGGACAAATACGTGGCGGGCGGACCGGTTGACCACCAGGCGGGGGCGAACGGCCGTTCCTGCAATGCGCTTGCGGATACGAAGCTGGCGGCGGCTGCGGGCGGCAGCCTTGCTCTTGTTCGTGCGCTTCTTGTTAATGGCGATGGCCATGGTTACTTACCAGCCTTTCCGACCTTGCGGCGGATAACCTCGCCGGCGTAACGAATGCCCTTGCCCTTGTACGGGTCAGGCTTCCGCAGCTTGCGGATGTTGGCAGCAACTTCGCCGACCTGCTGCTTGTTGATGCCTGAGACAGAGAGCTTGGTCGGTCCCTCTACTGCAAAGGTGATGCCGGCAGGAGCCGACACGTTGACCGGGTGGCTGAAGCCCAGAGCGAACTCCAGGTCAGATCCCTTGGCCTGAACGCGGTAACCGGTACCGACGATTTCAAGCTTCTTCTCGTAGCCTGCGGTGACGCCCTGGATCATGTTGGCGATCAGGGTGCGGGTCAGGCCGTGGAGCGAACGGGAGGCGCGCTCGTCGTTCGGGCGGGTGACGGTCAGGGTGTTGTCTTCCAGGGCAACCTCGATGGGGCTGGCCACAGTGTGGCTCAGTTCGCCCTTGGAACCCTTGACGCTGACGACAGAGCCGTCAACCTTGACCTCAACGCCGGCAGGAACGGTGATGGGGAGACGTCCAATACGTGACATTATTCTCTTCCTTTCCCGTTACCAGACGTACGCGAGGACTTCGCCGCCCACGCCCTTCTTGCCGGCCTGCTTGTCAGTCAGGAGGCCGGAAGAGGTGGACAGGATTGCGATACCCAGGCCACCCAGCACGTGCGGCAGGTTGGTGGACTTCGCGTAAACGCGGAGACCCGGCTTGGAGATGCGGCGAACACCGGCGATGGAACGCTCGCGGTTCGGACCGAACTTGAGCTCGAGGGTCAGCTTCTTGCCGACCTCTGCGTCCTCTTCCTTCCAGCCGGCGATGAAGCCTTCGGCCTTGAGGATGTCGGCAACGCGAGCCTTGAGCTTGCTGTAAG
Organism: Arthrobacter sp. Y3221087; assembly: GCF_059089905.1. Lineage (NCBI taxonomy): Bacteria > Bacillati > Actinomycetota > Actinomycetes > Micrococcales > Micrococcaceae > Arthrobacter > Arthrobacter sp. Y3221087. Next base: position 996,062 of record NZ_JBNHFE010000001.1, on the reverse strand, counting down.
GCATAGACACGGTGTCGTGGTATGCCGAGTTTGCGTTACGCAGGCGCGTAAGCATGTCTGCGACAGGATCTGTCATTGTCATGGTGGGCTCTTGCCCTTCCTCGTAACGGTTTCCGCCGTCTGCTTCTGATGAAGCCGGCGGCCGGACCTTTTACGTAGTAATTAAGCTTCGGTCTTGAACGGGAAACCAAGCGCCTTGAGCAGCGCGCGGCCTTCGTCGTCGGTCTTGGCAGTGGTCACAACCGTGATGTCCATACCGCGGACGCGGTCGATCTTGTCCTGGTCGATTTCGTGGAACATAACCTGCTCGGTCAGACCGAAGGTGTAGTTGCCGTTGCCATCGAACTGCTTGCCGCTGAGGCCGCGGAAGTCGCGGATACGGGGCAGCGCCAGGGTGACCAGACGGTCCACGAATTCCCACATGCGGTCGCCACGCAGGGTAGCGTGTGCACCGATGGGCATGCCTTCGCGCAGCTTGAACTGTGCGATCGACTTGCGGGCCTTGGTAACCTGCGGCTTCTGGCCGGTGATCTGGGTGAGGTCGCGGACGGCGCCGTCGATCAGCTTGGAGTCCTTGGCGGCATCTCCAACACCCATGTTCACAACAACCTTGACGAGGCGGGGAACCTGGTTCACGTTCGCGTACTTGAATTCATCCTGGAGCTGGGCCTTGATGGATTCTGCGTACTTGGTCTTCAGACGAGGAACGATCTTCGTTGCCGGAGTCTCGAGAGTCTCAGTCATTAGATGTCCTTCCCGGTGCTCTTGGACACGCGGATGCGGACGGTCTTCTTGACGCCGTCCTTCTCTACGGTGTCGAGGCGGAAGCCCACGCGGGTCGGCTTCTTGGTCGACGGGTCAACCAGCGCCACGTTGGAGATGTGGATCGGGGCTTCAACAACCTCGATGCCACCGGTCTTGGTGCCGCGCTGCGACTGACCGACCTTGGTGTGCTTGGTGACGCGGTTGATGCCTTCAACCAACACGCGGTTGGTGTCGGTGAACACGCGCAGGACCTTGCCCTGCTTGCCGCGGTCGCCGCCGCGCTCAGCCTTGGCGCCAGTGATGACCTGGACCAGGTCACCCTTCTTGATCTTTGCAGCCATGGACTAGAGCACCTCCGGAGCCAGAGAAACGATCTTCATGAACTTCTTGTCACGGAGTTCACGACCAACCGGTCCGAAGATACGGGTACCGCGGGGGTCGCCGTCGCCCTTCAGGATCACAGCTGCGTTCTCGTCAAACTTGATGTAGGAACCATCCGCACGGCGGCGTTCCTTCTTGGTACGGACGATGACTGCCTTGACAACATCGCCCTTCTTTACGTTGCCGCCCGGGATTGCATCCTTGACGGTGGCGACAATGACGTCACCGATGCCTGCGTAGCGACGGCCGGATCCACCGAGAACGCGAATGGTAAGGATTTCCTTAGCACCCGTGTTGTCGGCGACCTTGAGTCGCGACTCCTGCTGAATCACTATTTACTCCTTGCGTCGCGCCGGTTCTCAGACCGAAAATCTTCCTACGGAATGAGCCTTGCGGAACGGTTGATCGGGGTGTCTCTTGACCTGCCTGGATTTTGCCAGACCAGGCCTAAACGCCCGTGCCAGAAGCAGTTGCTCCCATCTGTCCAGGACGGATCCCGGGCGCACAGGAGCACTATGCTGTGGCACGCTTGTTTACGAGTTTGGTGAACGGCGCACGAAAGGCGCCATACAAACTCAAAATCTTAGCACAGATTGGGCCGTTCCCCATATCACCCCAGGCCGCTCCCCCGCAAGCAACACGACGTCACCACCGACGCTCTCCCACTTATAGTGCGCATTCTTCCAACGCCCTCTCACTCGCTTGAAAAGAGTGAGAGAGCGTCGGCTCGAAAGCAACCAGAAGTGAGCGGGCGTTTGGGTCCAGGTGCCGTAAGTGAAGGGCGTCGGGGTGCACGACGGCGTCACGCACGGCAGCCTTTCGGCCCGCCGAAGGTGCCGCTCCCCGGAAAGCCGCGGCACCGCCGTCGTAAGCCCACCAGACGCGTGCACCGCGTGACGCAGGGTTGCGTTAAACGAGGCAGCCCCCGCTCCCGGTGGGAGCAGGGGCTGCAACAGCGAAGCAGCAGGTGCTACTTGGCCTTCTCGAGGATTTCCACGAGCCGCCAGTTCTTGGTGGCGGACAGCGGACGGGTCTCGGCGATGACAACCAGGTCGCCGATGCCGGCGGTGTTGTTCTCATCGTGTGCCTTGACCTTGGAGGTACGGCGGATGACCTTGCCGTACAGGGCGTGCTTCACGCGGTCCTCAACCTGGACAACGATGGTCTTCTCCATCTTGTCCGAGACCACGTAGCCGCGACGCGTCTTGCGGTAACCGCGCTGCTCAGCCGTGGCTGCGGTAGCAGTTTCCGTCACGTTCTGGTCCTTTTCACTCACTTGGCATCCTCCTCGGTTTCAACCGTTTCAGCCTTCTCGGCCTTCTTGGTTGCAGCCTTCTTGGACTTCTTCTCTTCCTTGGCTTCCACAACCGGTGCGGCAACCTCGGCACGGATGCCCAGCTCGCGCTCACGGAGAACGGTGTAGATGCGGGCGATGTCCTTCTTTACCGCACGCAGGCGACCGTGGTTCTCCAGCTGACCGGTGGCGGACTGGAAACGCAGGTTGAACAGCTCTTCCTTGGCCTTGCGGAGTTCTTCAACGAGACGCTCGTTGTCGAAACCGTCCAGCTTTGCGGGAGCCAGATCCTTGGATCCTACTGCCATTTCTATTCACCACCCTCGCGACGCACGATGCGTGCCTTCAACGGCAGCTTGTGGATTGCCAGGCGCAGGGCCTCGCGAGCTACCTCTTCATTGACACCGGCGAGTTCGAAGAGAACCCGGCCCGGCTTGACGTTGGCGACCCACCATTCCGGCGAACCCTTACCGGAACCCATGCGGGTTTCGGCAGGCTTCTTGGTCAGGGGACGGTCCGGGTAGATGTTGATCCAGACCTTACCGCCACGCTTGATGTGGCGGGTCATCGCGATACGAGCGGACTCGATCTGACGGTTGGTGACGTATGCCGGGCTCAGGGCCTGGATGCCGTACTCACCGAACGAGACCTTGGTGCCGCCCGTGGCAGCGCCGGAACGACCCGGGTGGTGCTGCTTACGGTGCTTGACTCGACGTGGGATAAGCATTTAAGCCTGTCCTCCTTCTACTGCTGCAGCGGGTGCAGCCTCACCTGCCGGTGCTTCGGCAGCAGGAGCTGCGTCAGCGGCCGGACGGTCGTTGCGACGGCGGCGATCGCCACGGTCAGCGCCACCCGGGCGGCCCGGACGGTCGCCGGACCGGCCGCGGGACGGGGCGGAAGCAGCCTGGGCGGCCAGTTCCTTGGCGGTGACGTCACCCTTGTAGATCCAGACCTTCACACCGATGCGGCCGAAGGTGGTCTTGGCTTCGTAGAAGCCGTAGTCGATGTTCGCGCGGAGGGTGTGCAGGGGCACACGGCCTTCGCGGTAGAACTCCGAGCGGGACATTTCAGCGCCACCCAGTCGACCCGAGCAGGCGATACGGATGCCCTTGGCACCGGCACGCTGCGCGGACTGCATGGCCTTCTTCATGGCGCGGCGGAATGCCACACGCGAAGTCAGCTGCTCTGCAACGCCCTGGGCAACAAGCTGGGCTTCCATCTCGGGGTTCTTGACCTCGAGGATGTTCAGCTGGACCTGCTTGCCGGTGAGCTTTTCGAGCTCGCCGCGGATGCGGTCTGCTTCTGCTCCACGGCGGCCGATGACGATGCCGGGACGGGCCGTGTGGATGTCCACGCGGACGCGGTCACGGGTGCGCTCGATCTCGACCTTCGCGATGCCGGCGCGCTCCATGCCCGTGGACATGAGCTGGCGGATGCGGATGTCTTCGCGAACGAAGTCCTTGTACCGCTGGCCAGCCTTGGTGCTGTCAGCGAACCAGTGCGATACGTGATCGGTGGTGATGCCGAGTCGGAACCCGTGCGGGTTTACTTTCTGTCCCACTTAGCGAGCCTCCTCTTTCTCCGGGGTAGCGACTACCACGGTGATGTGGCTGGTGCGCTTCTTGATCTGAAATGCACGACCCTGGGCGCGCGGCTGGAACCGCTTCATGGTCGGGCCTTCATCAACAAACGCTTCGCTGATGATGAGGTCACCTTCGTCAAACGCCACGCCGTCGCGGTCCGCGAGGACCCGGGCGTTGGAGATTGCCGACTGTACTACCTTGAATACCGGCTCCGAAGCTGCCTGCGGGGCAAACTTCAGAATTGCCAGAGCCTCATTCGCTTGCAATCCACGAACAAGGTTGACGACGCGCCGGGCCTTCATAGGCGTTACGCGGATGTGGCGCGCAATTGCCTTGGCTTCCATTGCTTTCCTTCTCTCGTCTATGACGTAAGCGCAGGCGCCTAGCGGCGCTTGCCCTTACGGTCGTCCTTGACATGGCCGCGGAAAGTCCGCGTGGGAGCGAATTCGCCGAGCTTGTGCCCGACCATCGACTCAGTGACAAACACCGGGATGTGCTTGCGTCCGTCGTGTACGGCGATCGTGTGTCCGAGCATGTCGGGGATGATCATCGAACGGCGGGACCAGGTCTTGATGACGTTCTTGGTGCCCTTTTCGTTTTCCCTTGCTACCTTCACAAAGAGGTGCTGGTCAACGAAAGGACCTTTTTTCAGGCTGCGTGGCATGTGTCCAGGCTCCTATCGCTTGTTCTTGCCAGTACGACGGCGACGCACAATAAGCTTGTCGCTCTCTTTGTTGGGGCGCCGGGTGCGGCCTTCCCGCTGACCGTTCGGGTTGACGGGGTTACGACCACCGGAGGTCTTACCTTCACCACCACCGTGCGGGTGGTCAACCGGGTTCATGGCGACACCACGGACGGTCGGGCGAACGCCCTTCCACCGCATACGGCCGGCCTTGCCCCAGTTGATGTTCGACTGCTCGGCGTTGCCGACCTCGCCGACGGTTGCGCGGCAGCGCACGTCAACGTTGCGGATTTCGCCGGAAGGCAGGCGCAGCTGGGCGAAGCGGCCTTCCTTGGCAACGAGCTGGATGGATGCACCGGCGGAGCGGCCCATCTTGGCGCCGCCACCCGGACGCAGTTCAACTGCGTGGATAACGGTACCCACGGGGATGTTGCGCAGGGGCAGGTTGTTGCCGGGCTTGATGTCAGCGTTGGCACCTGCTTCCACGAAGTCACCCTGGGACAGCTTGTTCGGGGCGATGATGTAACGCTTGGTGCCATCAACGTAGTGCAGGAGCGCGATGCGGGCCGTACGGTTCGGATCGTACTCAATTTCGGCTACGCGGGCGTCAACGCCGTCCTTGTCGTGGCGACGGAAGTCGATCAGACGGTACTGGCGCTTGTGTCCGCCACCCTTGTGACGGGTGGTGATCTTACCGGTGTTGTTACGGCCGCCCTTCTTGGGCAGCGGACGTACCAACGACTTTTCCGGCGTCGACCGCGTGATTTCAATGAAGTCCGCTACGCTCGAGCCACGACGGCCCGGGGTAGTCGGCTTGTATTTACGGATTCCCATAATTTATTTCCTCGTTAAAGTGGTCTCCGCTACGAGAGCGGACCGCCGAAGATGTCGATGGTGCCTTCTTTGAGGGTGACAATCGCACGCTTGGTGTTCTTGCGGGTACCCCATCCGAATTTGGTGCGCTTGCGCTTACCGGCACGGTTGATGGTGTTGATCGATTCGACCTTGACGGAGAAGATCTTCTCCACGGCCAGCTTGATCTCGGTCTTGTTCGACCGGGGGTCCACCAGGAAGGTGTACTTGCCCTCGTCGATCAGGCCGTAGCTCTTTTCCGACACGACGGGTGCAAGCACGACGTCGCGGGGATCCTTGATGGTGGCTGCGCTCACTTGGCATCCTCCTCGTTCTTAGCTGCCTTGGCGGCAACGAATGCGTCGTAGGCAGCCTTGGTGAAGACAACGTCATCAGACACGAGAACGTCGTAGGTGTTCAGCTGGTCTGCGTACAGAACGTGAACACCGGCGAGGTTGCGCACGGACAGTGCAGCAACGTCGTTGGCGCGCTCGATGACAACCAGCAGGTTCTTGCGGTCGGAAACACCGCGGAGCGTTGCCAGTGCGGTCTTGGCCGAAGGCTTGTCGCCTGCAACCAGCTCGGAGACAACGTGGATGCGTCCGTTGCGGGCCCGGTCAGACAGTGCGCCGCGCAGGGCAGCAGCAATCATCTTCTTGGGGGTGCGCTGGCTGTAGTCACGCGGGGTGGGACCGTGGACAATGCCACCGCCGGTCATGTGCGGAGCACGGATCGAACCCTGGCGGGCGCGGCCGGTACCCTTCTGCTTGAACGGCTTGCGTCCTGCACCGGAAACTTCAGCGCGGGTCTTGGTCTTGTGGGTACCCTGGCGAGCAGCAGCGAGCTGGGCAACGACAACCTGGTGCAGCAGCGGCACGTTGGTCTGGACGTCGAAGATCTCTGCAGGCAGGTCAACCTGGACAGTGTTAGCCATTGAACTAGGCTCCCTTCACGGCGGTGCGTACGAGTACGACCTGGCCGCGGGCGCCGGGAACGGCACCCTTGATCAGGAGCAGCGACTTCTCGACGTCAACCGCGTGAACCGTCAGGTTCAGCGTGGTGTGACGAACGGCGCCCATGCGGCCGGCCATTTTCATGCCCTTGAAGACGCGGCTCGGGGTGGATGCACCACCGATTGAACCGGGCTTACGGTGGTTCTTGTGGGCACCGTGGGAAGCTCCAACGCCGTGGAAGCCGTGACGCTTCATAACACCGGCGAAGCCCTTACCCTTGGTGGTGCCTACGACGTCGATCTTCTGGCCGGCTTCGAAGAGCTCTACGGAGAGCTCCTGGCCCAGCTTGTACTCGGCAGCATCTGCGGTACGAAGTTCGACGACGTGACGGCGAGGCGTGACGCCTGCCTTTTCAAAGTGACCAGCCAGCGGCTTGGTGACCTTGCGGGGATCGATCTGGCCGTAGCCGATCTGAACGGCGACGTAGCCATCAGCTTCTGCGTTGCGCAGCTGGGTGATGACGTTCGAGTCTGCCTGGACCACAGTGACGGGGATGAGCTTGTTGTTCTCGTCCCAGACCTGGGTCATGCCGAGCTTCGTGCCCAGCAGTCCCTTTACGTTACGGGTTGCGGTCATAGTTTCTCAGCACCTCCCTACAGCTTGATTTCGATGTTCACGTCAGCCGGCAGGTCGAGACGCATGAGCGAGTCAACAGCCTTCGGCGTGGGATCGATGATGTCGATAAGACGCTTGTGCGTGCGCATTTCGAAGTGCTCGCGGCTGTCCTTGTACTTGTGCGGAGAGCGGATAACGCAGTACACGTTCTTCTCCGTCGGCAGCGGCACGGGGCCCACTACCGTTGCGCCTGCGCGCGTGACCGTCTCAACGATCTTCCGTGCTGAAACGTCAATGACCTCGTGGTCGTATGACTTCAGCCGGATGCGGATTTTTTGTCCCGCCATGTCGCCTGACTCTCTTTCAGTCTGTGCTTCCCCGGTTTAGGGCTGCCCTGTTCACTTTCCTGTTGTATGTGGCTGCCGAAGCATTTGAAGTCGTAACTACCACCCGCCGCACAAACTGAATCCGGATGAATCCGGGTTCCTCACCTTGCCGGCGTAACCGACCCCCGCGGTCGGGCGTGTCGCGCTCAACACGCATACAAATCCGCAATTCCATTGGGGTGGGTTATGTTTGGTCTTCAACTTGGACCCTGCATCCGGCATTATCCGGATCGGGACGCGAAGAAGCGCTTGAACAACTCATCTAGTATGCCGGAAATCCCTGGCAGATGCGAATCGTCCCTCGTGGGGCCGGGGCACGGCGGGATCATTGCCCTTGATTGCATCCGAATGGATGATAAGGACATGACGCTGGAAAGCACTGAATCGGTGACGGAACTGGCGGGCCGGATGCCGCCGTCGTTCACCCTTGGCGTGGCTGCGGCCGCCTTCCAAATAGAAGGCGCCCTCGGTGAAGGGGGCCGGGGGCCCTCCGGCTGGGACGCGTTCGCGGAGAAACCCGGCGCCATTGTGGACGGCCACTCCCCTGCCATGGCCTGCGACCATTACAACAGGTTGCCGGAGGATCTGGCGCTGCTGCAGGACCTGGGCGTGGATTCCTACCGCTTCTCGCTTTCGTGGCCGCGGATCCAGCCGGACGGCCGGGGCAGTTTCAACCCGGAAGGACTGGACTTCTACGACCGGCTGATCGACCAGCTGCTGGAGGCTGGCGTTTCCCCCATGGCCACGCTATACCACTGGGACACCCCCCTGCCCCTTGAGCACCGCGGCGGCTGGCTCAACCGGGAGACCGCCGAACGCTTTGGCGAGTACGCCGCCGCGGCCGCCACGCGCTACGGCGACCGCGTGGCCCAGTGGGTCACGCTCAACGAGCCTCTCTCGGTAACGCTGAACGGCTACGCCCTCGGCGTTCATGCCCCCGGTCGCACGCTGATGTTCGATGCCCTCCCGTCCATCCACAACCAGCTGCTGGCGCATGGGATGGGCGTTCAGGCACTCCGGGCTGCCGGCGTAACCGGCGGCGTTGGGGTGACCAACCTCCATGCCCCCGTCCGGCCCGCCAGCCGGAGCATCGGCGACCGGATGGTGGCCCGGATGTATGACCTGCTAATGAACCGGATCTACGCCGACCCCGTGCTGCTGGGCCGCTACCCCACGCTTCCGGTGTACGCCCGGCCGTGGCTGCGGTCCATCGGCAAGATCTCCGACGCAGACCTGCGCACCATCCACCAGCCACTGGATTTCTACGGCTTGAACTACTACTTTCCGGTAAAGGTGGCCATCGGCCGCGGCGTGACCCCCATCCCGGCCAACATGCACAAGGCTGTTGCCCGGCTGCCCTTCCACGAGGTGGGGTACCCCGAGTTCAGCAGCACGGGATTCGGCTGGCCCGTGGCCCCCGAACATCTGGGCATCCTGCTCAAGGAACTCCAGGACCGGTACGGGGACGCCCTCCCGCCTGTCTACATCACGGAAGGCGGTGCGAGTTTTCCGGAGCCGGACAAGGTTGAGGGCACCCTCCAGGACGAGGAGCGGGTGCAATACCTGGCCACCCACCTGCGCGCTGCCCTCGATGCAACCTCCCCGGGCGGCATGGCTTCAGGCGTTGACCTTCGGGGCTATTACGTGTGGACACTGATGGACAACTTTGAGTGGGCTGCCGGCTACTCCCAACGGTTCGGGTTGGTCCACGTTGACTTTGAAACGCAGCAGAGGACCCCGAAACAGTCCTTCTACTGGTACCAGGCCCTTTCCCGGGCGCGGAAAACCCGGGCCGGCCAGTAGCCCGGGCCCGCACGGTATTTCCTTATCAGCCGAGGCCGGCAGAGCGGCCTGCTACTGGTTCTTGTTTGCCCGGTTGATCCGCTTGGCACGGTCGATCTCGTGGCGGAAGTGCTTCTTGGCCCAGAACACGCCTGCCACCACCGCGACCACGATGATCAGGAAAATAAGCCATCCCATGATGATCTCCTCTCGATGCTGCCACAGTATCAGGGGAGCTTCCGTGCGGGGCCGTCCTGCCCGCCAGCCGATTCAGTGCCCGCGCTACGGTTGAGGCGCCACACGGCAAAGGCAATCAGTCCGACGGCGACAATCGCCAGCAGCGCGAAGGTGTACTCCCGCATGGCCCACAAGAGGCACGCAGCAATGCCGCCGGCGCCCCAGCGGACAAAGAACCGGTCCCCAAGGACCAGGCCTGCCACCAGCAGCGCGGCCAGCAGGAGCAGGAGCCACAACTGCTGGCCCCCCGCCCCGCTCACAACCACGCCGGCGCCGGACAGGGTGAGCAGGACAGCCGATGCCATTGCATATACCCGGCCAGGCCCGTGCTGCCCTGCCAGGTACCGCAAGGCGGCGAGCAAGGCTCCCAGCACCACGTACCACTGGGCTGCCCAGAAGGGGTCCGGCAGCCCCCCCGTGTCCAGGCGGAAGAGGGCCGCCCTCTGGATCGCGGCGGCCACTGCCACCGACCCCATTTCCGCCGCTACCCGGCGCACTGTTGCCGGCACTTCACACACGGCGACTCCGGCAGCACAGGTTAGCAGGGCAGCAGCGCACCACGCTGTTGAATCCGCCGGGAGCCCGGCCAACGCGGCGGTGCCGAATCCCAGGAAGGATGCGCCCGCCACAGACCAGCGGCGCAACGGCTCCTCGACCAGGCGGGAGGCCCGGGCCTGGCGCAGCGCATACAGGGCTGCGGCCGCCAGTCCGGGGCCGGCCAGCCACGGAAGATAGCGGCCCCAGTCCCCACCAAGTCCGCCAAATACTGAGCCTGCAAGCATGAAGGCGCCGGTGAGCAGCGCTGCCGCCGCGGGCGGGTACAGTACCGGGATCCGTTCAACATGCGAGGCAATAAACAGGACAGCGGCCAGGGCAAGGACGGCGGCCCCGGAAACCCAGCCCGCCGCCTCCGCTGCAACCAGCAGGGCTGTGCCCGTGAAAAATACTGCTGCAACAAGCCACAGCCAGTGCTCCACACCGGCGGGTGCAGCGTTGCGCCGGTTCCCCAGCACGCCTGCCCCCGCTGCCAGGAGGCCCAGGAGCATGAGCACCACTGAGGTTTCCGTGTATCCGAGCAGTGGCCCTGCCCCAAAGGTAGCGAACGGACCGAGCGCCAGCACCCCGAACAACAGGGCGTAGAGGCCGAAGTACAGCGCACCGCGGGCAACAAACAGACGGCGGGCCAGCGCAGCGGATACCAGCAGCAGCGCCAGCTCCAGGAACAGGACGCCGCGGCCCCCGCTTTCGCCCGCCTGGCCGTAGCGGAGGGCGTACCCCAGGGGCAGCAGGGCCTGCCCGGCCAGCGTAATCCACACGGCTGCCTGCTGGAACGGCACCGATTGCAGGCTGGACCGCAGGACCCACCGCATCACATGCTGGGCCACAAGGACTGAGGCGAACGTCAGGGACACCGCTGCCGGCGAAGCAGTGATGTCGTAGCTGAGGACCACCGCCAGCGCAGCCGTCAACACACGGGCTGCTACGAAGTACCACCCTTTCTGCAGCGGGGAGGACGCAACCGGCACCATGACCGCAGCGAACAGCGCGAAAATGCCCAGCAACACCTCTATGAGGAGCAGGTCACCGGACGAGAGGTAGACCAGGACAACGAATGACGCCGGCGCAAACCATTCAGCACCACCCTCACGCCGCAACACGTACCCGGCCAGCACGGCCGATCCGGCTGCTACGGCCGGCACCAAGACGGCCTGCCAGGTGCCCCCTCCCAGCGGAGCCATCATGGCGCCTATCAGCTGCACCACGAGCACCAGGCCGACATCAGCGGTTGTACCGCCCGGCGTGCGCCGCAGGAGGTATGCACCCAGGACAAGGGCCAGCTGGAGTCCCAGAGCCACGGCCAGCACGGTGGCCGGCAGAATCTGCTCCCCGGCCAGGACGGGCACGGCCCCACTCTGCGCCAGCTGCCCGAACACCGTCAGCACCAGGATTGTGCCCGTCACTCTCGCCAGCCACCAGTAACTCCAGCGGTGCAGGCGGCCGGGCAGCGTCAATGCGGTAGCGGCCAGATACGCGAGCATCAGCACCAGCGCAATGTTTCCCGCGCCGGTGGAAACCAACCGGAAGGCGAACTCCACCATGACCGCAGAGACCACCAGCGGCAGCAGCTCCCCAACGGCGGGACGCCAGCCGCCCGGACTGGCAGGACGCCGGATCAACATCAGACCGGTGGCGACAGCTGCCAGCAACTGCAACAGGATCGCCACCATGGTCAGGAGATTTCCACGGGTGGCGTCGACCGACGCCAGGACGGCGATCCCCACGACACCGAGGCCTGAAAAAACGGCCAGCGTGGCTTGGGAAGCGGGGACACTGTGCTCCAGGCGCTGCAGTGCCGCGGACAGCAACTGCTGGCAAACGGCCGCCGCAGCGACGCCGAACCACACTGCGTGGTTCTGCAGAGCCCCCTCGGTGAGCGCCGCTGCCGCTGCAGGAACCGCCAAGGTAGCGGCAACCCTTCCGTTCAGCACCAGCAGCCCCCGCCGTTCCTCCCCCTTCCGGAGCGCTCTCCCCAGCCAGATGAGCGACGCCAGCAAGGGCACCGCCGCAAACGCCCACTCCCCCAGCACTGGGCTGAAGAACCATGCCAGCCCCAAGGGGGCGAACGGTGCCAGTTCAGCGCCGCCCCGGAACCTTGCAGCCAGCACGAAGCTGGCCAGCAGCAGGATCAGGAGCGGCAGCCACAGCGCTACCGGGCCGTCGCCCTGCCGGGAAGTAACCGCTGTTCCCGGAAGCGCGATGACCGCGGCGAAGACCGTCGTCAGCGCGATCTGCGCTGCATGTGTCAGGAGCGCGTCAAAGCGCCACCACCCGGCACCCCGCAAAGTGCCGTCGTCGGGCGCCTTTTGTTGCCTGGCCAGCCGTCCTGTCCTGGCGGCCTCGCTTGGAAACCAGTCGGCCAGGACGCGGCCGCCAAACGCGGTTGCGGTGGACTGCAGCGCCAGGAGCAGTCCAGCGGCGAACAAGGCATCTGCCCCGTGGCCCGTGAGTTCCCACACCACCACGCTGCCGGACACAGTCAGTGCCAGCCGCGCGGCATAGAAATGTAACAGCCTGAACGGGGCGCCCCGGACGGCGGTCATCACCCCGAAGTACACCCCGCAGAAACCGAGGACCAGGGCGTACTCCCACCTCGCCAGCAGCAGCGGGAAGAAGGTGGATGCCAGGGCAACCGCCGGAACTACCAGAGGGTGGAGGGTGGCCAAGGGCCGGGTGAAGACGGGAGGAAGCCAACCCGGCCGCAGCAGGGACACCACTGTAAACAGCACGGCCACGCCCGTGAGTGCAACGAAGTACCATACGAGGGCCCCGCCCAGTACGGCAACGCCGGACCACGCTGTTGAAACGACGAACGTCAAGGACAAGTACACCAGGACCCTGCTCTCGAGCCGAAGGGCGGCGGCGATGTAGGCGAGGGTTCCGGCGAGGGACGTCAGCAGCCACACCGCGGGTCCGTGGAACAACACGAAGTTATACAGGGCCAGGCCGATCACGGGAATCAGCGCGAGGCCCGTACCGGTGAACGCCACGGCGGCTGGCCTGAGCCGGTGTACCCTGCGGTGAAGGACCAGTCCCGAGGCATAGAACAGGGCCGCCACCACGCAGACGCCGGCGAAGCGGAACAGCGGCGCCAGCCCGGTCCCCACGAACAGCGCCGCTGCCGCAACAAGCAGGAGGCTGGCAACGTATAGGGTGACGTTGATGTTCTGCCGGTCCCGGCGCTCCCGGCGGGCCTTGCGTTCTTCGTCGGACTCGGCGGGACGTGCTGGCCTGGCAGGATATGCCCGCTGCCGGGCCGGCGGCAGCACTTTCCCGGCAGGCTGCTGCCGGGCAGGCGGCTGGGGCGGGGGCGGCGTTCCTCCAGTGACTGGTGCGGACATCGGGGGCACGGGCTGGGCCGGCGGCGCCGACTTCCACTGCTGCTCCTGGGTGACCTTCGCCATCGCATCCCGCCACCCCTGCAGGTGGCCGTCCCGGTACCCCGCCTCATAGGATGCATCCCTCATGCCGTGACCTCCCACTAGGCAGTGCTGTACGACTGCAATTTATCCAATGACTGGATTAATCCTAGCAAGAGAAAGCCCCGCTGCACATGGCAGCGGGGCTTTCTGTGGATTATGCGGGGTGGTGCCCCAATGATCCGTTGATCAGCAAGGACTACTTGATGATCTTGGTGACGCGTCCCGAACCAACGGTGCGGCCGCCTTCGCGGATAGCGAAACCGAGGCCCTCTTCCATAGCGATGGGCTGGATGAGCGCAACGGTCATCTCAGTGTTGTCGCCGGGCATAACCATTTCCGTGCCCTCGGGCAGGGTGATAACGCCGGTAACGTCCGTCGTACGGAAGTAGAACTGCGGGCGGTAGTTCGAGTAGAACGGGTTGTGGCGTCCGCCTTCGTCCTTGGAGAGGATGTAGACGTTGGCCTCGAAGTCGGTGTGCGGGGTGATGGAACCCGGCTTGACGACAACCTGGCCACGCTCGACGTCGTCGCGCTTCAGACCGCGGAGCAGGAGGCCACAGTTCTCGCCGGCCCATGCTTCGTCGAGCTGCTTGTGGAACATCTCGATACCGGTAACCGTGGTCTTCTGGACCGGGCGGATGCCGACGATCTCGACCTCGGAGTTGATGGCGAGGGTTCCACGCTCGGCGCGGCCCGTAACAACGGTTCCACGACCGGTGATGGTGAAGACGTCTTCGATCGGCATCAGGAACGGCTTGTCGCGGTCACGAACGGGGTCCGGAACGGACTCGTCCACAGCAGCCATCAGGTCCTCAACGGACTTGACCCACTCGGGATCGCCTTCCAGGGCCTTCAGGCCGGAAACGCGAACAACCGGAGCGTCGTCGCCATCGAAGCCCTGCGAGCTCAGGAGCTCACGAACTTCCATTTCAACGAGGTCGAGGAGTTCCTCGTCCTCAACCATGTCAGCCTTGTTCAGCGCGACCAGCAGGTAGGGAACACCAACCTGGCGGGCGAGCAGAACGTGCTCGCGGGTCTGTGCCATGGGGCCGTCGGTAGCAGCAACCACGAGGATTGCGCCGTCCATCTGGGCAGCACCGGTGATCATGTTCTTGATGTAGTCAGCGTGACCGGGGGCGTCAACGTGTGCGTAGTGACGCTTCTCGGTCTGGTACTCCACGTGGGAGATGTTGATGGTGATACCGCGCTGACGCTCTTCGGGAGCAGAGTCGATCGACGCGAAGTCGCGCTTCTCGTTGAGATCCGGGTACTTGTCGTACAGCACCTTGGAAATGGCGGCCGTCAGCGTCGTCTTACCGTGGTCAACGTGACCGATGGTGCCGATGTTGACGTGCGGCTTAGTCCGCTCGAACTTTGCCTTTGCCACAGGTTCCTCCTAGAACGATTTCAAATGGCTTGCCCTCTAACCGCGCTTCTCGCGGCAGAAACTCAGGCAAGTCTACTTGGGGGCTTTGGATTGGTGAAATTGCAGATTCAGGAACTAATACTAGTCCCTTGAGCCTGTTCGTACAGGTGGCCGGATCCGGCCGGGACCAGGCCGGCCACCTGTACTGGCTGCGCTTTCCGTTTCCGGCCCGCGCACCCGGGATGTTCGCTTTGAGAATCCGTGAGGACTACTCGCCGCGGCTCTTCTGGATGATCTCGTCGGCAACAGCCTTCGGGACCTCGGCGTAGCTGTTGAACGTCATGGAGTAAACAGCACGGCCCTGGGTCTTCGAACGCAGGTCGCCGATGTAGCCGAACATGCCGGACAGCGGAACGTGCGCACGAACAACCTTGACACCCTGTGCATCCTCCATGGACTGCATCTGGCCACGGCGGGAGTTGAGGTCACCGATAACTTCACCCATGTATTCCTCAGGGGTGCGGACTTCAACATCCATCAGCGGTTCGAGCAGGACAGGGTTCGCCTTCCGCGCAGCTTCCTTGAAAGCCATACGGCCAGCGATCTTGAACGCCATTTCCGAGGAGTCAACGTCGTGGTACGCGCCGTCAACCAGCGTGGCCTTGATGCCCACAACCGGGTAACCGGCCAGGACGCCGTCGTTCAGTGCATCCTGGATACCTGCGTCAACAGACGGGATGTACTCGCGGGGAACGCGGCCACCGGTCACCTTGTTCTCGAACTCGTACAGCTCGCCCTCGGCGGTGTCCAGCGGCTCGATCGCAATCTGGATCTTTGCGAACTGGCCCGAACCACCGGTCTGCTTCTTGTGCGTGTAGTCGTGGCGTTCCACGGCCCGCTTGATGGTCTCGCGGTAGGCGACCTGGGGCTTGCCCACGTTTGCCTCGACCTTGAACTCGCGGCGCATGCGGTCCACCAGGATGTCCAGGTGGAGCTCGCCCATGCCGGCGATGATGGTCTGGCCGGTGTCTTCGTTGAGGGACACCTGGAAGGTGGGGTCCTCAGCGGAGAGCTTCTGGATGGCCGTGGACAGCTTCTCCTGGTCACCCTTGGTGTTCGGCTCGATGGCGACAGAGATCACGGGCTCAGGGAAGCTCATGGACTCGAGCACGATCTGGTGGTTGGCATCGCACAGGGTGTCACCGGTGGTGGTGTCCTTCAAACCGATGGCTGCGTAGATGTGGCCGGCGGTAGCGCCCTCAACAGGCATTTCCTTGTTGGCGTGCATCTGGAACAGCTTGCCGATGCGCTCCTTCTTGCCCTTGGTGGAGTTGACCACCTGGGCACCTGCTTCCACGTGACCGGAGTACACGCGGATGAAGGTGAGTTGGCCGAAGAAGGGGTGCGCAGCAATCTTGAAGGCCAGTGCGGAGAACGGCTCTTCGGCGGAAGGCTTGCGGGTCAGTTCCTTCTCTTCGTCGCGAGGGTCGTGGCCGACCATCGGGGGGACGTCGAGGGGGTTCGGCAGGTAATCGACAACTGCATCGAGCATCGGCTGAACGCCACGGTTCTTGAACGCGGAACCGCAGAAGATCGGGTAGAGCTCGGAGTTGATCGTCATCTTGCGGATGCCGGCCTTGAGCTCGTCGATCGAGATCTCTTCACCTTCGAGGTACTTCTCCATGAGTTCCTCGGAGGACTCCGCGACGGTCTCAACCAGGTTCGCGCGGTACTCTTCAGCCTTTTCCTGGAGGTCAGCCGGGATCTCACGGATCTCGTACTTCGCGCCCATGGTCACGTCACCCTTGGCATCGCCGGGCCACACCAGTGCACGCATGTAGAGCAGGTCCACGACGCCGATGAAGTCGTTCTCGGCACCGATGGGGAGCTGCATGACCAGCGGCTTGGCACCGAGGCGGCTGATGATGGTGTCTACGGTGAAGTAGAAGTCAGCACCCAGCTTGTCCATCTTGTTGACGAAGCAGATACGCGGGACGTTGTACTTGTCAGCCTGGCGCCACACGGTCTCGGACTGCGGCTCAACGCCTTCCTTGCCATCGAAGACGGCAACGGCGCCGTCAAGGACGCGCAAAGAGCGCTCTACCTCAACGGTGAAGTCAACGTGGCCGGGGGTGTCGATGATGTTGATCTGGTTGTTCTCCCAGAAGCAGGTCACGGCGGCAGACGTGATGGTGATGCCGCGTTCCTTTTCCTGTTCCATCCAGTCAGTGGTCGAAGCGCCGTCGTGCGTTTCGCCGATCTTGTGGTTCACACCCGTGTAGAACAGGATGCGCTCGGTTGTGGTGGTCTTGCCGGCATCAATGTGGGCCATGATGCCGATGTTGCGGACCTTACTAAGGTCGGTAAGCACGTCCTGTGCCACGGGGTCTCCTTTTGGGATGGACTACGCGTTCGCCGCCGGCTCTTTTGAGCCGGCGGCGTCCGGGGAGTATTACCAGCGGTAGTGTGCGAAGGCCTTGTTGGACTCGGCCATCTTGTGGGTGTCTTCGCGACGCTTCACAGCGGCACCGAGACCGTTGGAGGCATCCAGGATTTCGTTCTGGAGGCGCTCGGTCATGGTCTTCTCACGGCGGGCCTTGGAGTAGCCCACCAGCCACCGCAGGGCGAGTGCGGTGGAGCGGCCCGGCTTAACCTCAACCGGAACCTGGTACGTTGCGCCACCGACGCGGCGGGAGCGGACCTCGAGGGAAGGCTTGACGTTGTCCATGGCCTTCTTCAGGGCTGCAACGGGGTCGCCGCCGGACTTGGCGCGTGCGCCTTCGAGGGCACCGTAGACGATGCGCTCTGCCGTGGACTTCTTGCCGTCAACGAGCACCTTGTTGATGAGCTGGGTTACCAGCGGGGAGCCGTAAACCGGATCCGAAACGAGCGGCCGCTTGGGGGCCGGACCCTTGCGAGGCATATTACTTCTTCTCCATCTTTGCGCCGTAGCGGCTGCGGGCCTGCTTACGGTTCTTCACGCCCTGGGTATCGAGGGCGCCACGGACGATCTTGTAGCGGACACCCGGGAGGTCCTTAACACGACCACCGCGAACGAGCACAATGGAGTGCTCCTGCAGGTTGTGGCCAACACCGGGGATGTAGGCGGTTACTTCCACGCCGCCGTTGAGGCGCACACGTGCCACCTTACGCAGAGCCGAGTTCGGCTTCTTGGGGGTGGTGGTGTAGACGCGGGTGCAAACACCGCGGCGCATCGGGCTGCCCTTAAGCGCGGGAGCCTTGGTCTTTGAGACCTTAGGCGTGCGGCCCTTGCGGACCAGCTGGTTAATCGTAGGCACTCTCGTGTTCTCCGTTTTATCCGGAACAGCCGCTTCCGGCCGCTCTCTTGTTGCGTTGCCCCGCCGCCCGGGCCCTTGGAGGAATCTCCGAAGGCGGCGAAGGCGAAGCCTTAATAGTCGGATCCCATGCCCATGACCCGACTCGCGTCAAAATGTCCCTAGGCATGCGAAAATGTGGCATACGTTGCACAAGAACCCTGCAAACCGGAAACGTCGCTCTGGCTCAGCCTTTCAGCTGGGGCCGGCGCACTCATCCACTGCCACAATAACAATTGGTAACAAGTCTAGCATGGACGGCCTCCATGCCTTAATCGGTCCGTTAAACGCGGATGGTCCCGCACCGTGGGGTGCGGGACCATCCCTTTATAGGCAGCGCCTACCGGAAGTCGTTGCCCAGGTCGTAGTCATCCAGCGGGATGGCGTGGAACTCAGGAGCTCCGTCGCCGCCCAGGGTGTCGTACGAGAAGTCACTGAACGCGCTGGGGCCTGTGAACAGATTGGCCTTCGCTTCTTCAGTGGGCTCGACGGTGACCTCGGTGTAGCGCGGGAGGCCCGTGCCGGCCGGGATCAGTTTACCGATGATGACGTTCTCCTTGAGGCCAAGCAGCGGATCGCTCTTGCCTTCCATGGCCGCCTGCGTCAGGACGCGGGTGGTCTCCTGGAAGGAAGCCGCGGACAGCCAGGACTCGGTGGCCAGCGACGCCTTGGTGATACCCATGAGCTCGGGACGTCCGGATGCCGGAGTCTTGCCCTCGGATACAACGCGGCGGTTGGCGTCCTCGAAGCGGCTGCGCTCGGCGAGTTCGCCGGGGAGCAGATCCGATTCGCCGGACTCGATGACCGTGACGCGGCGCAGCATCTGGCGGACGATAACCTCGACGTGCTTGTCGTGGATACCGATGCCCTGGCTGCGGTACACGCCCTGGACCTCGTCCACCAGGAACTTCTGAGCGGCACGGGGACCCATGATGCGCAGGACCTGCTTGGGATCCACAGGACCGTTGATCAGCTTCTGGCCGACGGTGACGTGGTCGCCGTCTTCGATCAGCAGGCGTGAACGGCGCAGGACCGGATACGCGATCTCTTCGGTTCCGTCATCCGGGGTGATGACCAGACGCATCTGGCGCTCGGACTCTTCGATGGTGATGCGGCCGGCTGCCTCGGCAATCGGCGCAACACCCTTCGGAGTACGGGCTTCGAAGAGCTCCTGGATACGGGGCAGACCCTGGGTGATGTCGTCGCCACCGCTGGCGGAGACTGCACCACCAGTGTGGAACGTACGCATGGTCAGCTGGGTACCGGGCTCACCGATGGACTGCGCGGCGATGATGCCCACGGCCTCGCCGATGTCCACGGTCTTGCCGGTGGCCAGCGAACGGCCGTAGCACAGGGCGCAGGTGCCGACGCTGGACTCACAGGTGAGGACGGAGCGGACCTTGACCTCGGTGATGCCTGCCTTGAACAGCTCGTCGATGACGACGTCGCCGCAGTCGGTGCCGGCCGCGGCGAGGACCTTGCCCTCGGAGTCCACGACGTCGACAGCCAGCGTACGTGCGTAGGCGCTGTTCTCCACGTTCTCGTCCAGCACCAGCTCGCCGTTGGAATCGGCGACGGCGATGGGCGTGACCAGGCCGCGCTCCGTGCCGCAGTCCTCTTCGCGGACGATGACGTCCTGGGACACGTCCACCAGACGACGGGTCAGGTAACCCGAGTTGGCGGTACGCAGAGCGGTATCGGCGAGGCCCTTACGGGCACCGTGCGTGGCGATGAAGTATTCCAGCACCGACAAGCCCTCACGGTAGGAGGACTTGATGGGGCGCGGGATGATCTCACCCTTCGGGTTGGCCACCAGGCCACGGATACCCGCGATCTGGCGGACCTGCATCCAGTTACCACGTGCGCCGGAGGACACCATGCGGTTGATGGTGTTCATCGGGGACAGGCTCTCACGCATCACCGAAGCGATCTCGTTGGTTGCCTTGTTCCAGATCTCGATCAGTTCCTGGCGGCGCTCGTCGTCGTCGATCAGGCCCTTGTCGTACTGGCCCTGGATCTTGGCGGCCCGCTCCTCGTACCCCGCAAGGATTTCCGGCTTGGCAGCCGGGACCTCGATGTCGGAGATGGCGACGGTGACGCCCGAACGGGTGGCCCAGTAGAAACCGGCATCCTTCAGGTTGTCCAGCGTGGCAGCCGTGACGACCTTCGGGTAGCGCTCGGCGAGGTCGTTGACGATGCGGGACAGCTCGCCCTTGTCGGCAACAGCCTCAACCCACGGGTAGTCCTCAGGCAGGGTCTCGTTGAAGAGCACCTGGCCCAGGGAGGTCTGGACAAGCGCGGGCTGGCCCGGCTCCCAGCCCTCGGGGGCTTCCCAGCCGGCGTACGGAACGAAGCCCTCGAGGCGGATCTTGACCTGCGAGTTCAGGTGCAGCTCGCGGGCGTCGAACGCCATGATGGCCTCGGAGACCGAACCGAAGATGCGGCCTTCGCCGGCCGAACCCTTCCGCTTGGTGGTCAGGTGGTAGAGGCCGATGATCATATCCTGCGAAGGCAGGGTGACCGGGCGTCCGTCCGAGGGCTTCAGGATGTTGTTCGAGGACAGCATCAGGATGCGGGCCTCAGCCTGGGCTTCGGGGCTCAGCGGCAGGTGGACTGCCATCTGGTCACCGTCGAAGTCGGCGTTGAACGCGCCACAAACCAGCGGGTGCAGCTGGATGGCCTTGCCTTCAACAAGCTGCGGCTCGAACGCCTGGATACCCAGGCGGTGCAGGGTAGGTGCACGGTTGAGCAGCACCGGGTGTTCGGTGATGATCTCTTCGAGCACGTCCCAGACCTGCGGACGGTAACGCTCCACCATGCGCTTGGCCGACTTGATGTTCTGGGCGTGGTTGAGGTCAACCAGGCGCTTCATCACGAACGGCTTGAAGAGCTCCAGCGCCATCTGCTTGGGCAGGCCGCACTGGTGCAGCTTCAGCTGCGGGCCGACGACGATGACCGAACGGCCGGAGTAGTCGACCCGCTTGCCGAGGAGGTTCTGGCGGAAACGGCCCTGCTTGCCCTTGAGCATGTCGCTCAGGGACTTCAGCGGACGGTTGCCCGGACCGGTGACCGGACGGCCGCGGCGGCCGTTGTCGAAGAGGCTGTCAACAGCTTCCTGAAGCATGCGCTTCTCGTTGTTGACGATGATCTCCGGGGCACCCAGGTCAAGCAGGCGCTTGAGGCGGTTGTTGCGGTTGATCACGCGGCGGTACAGGTCGTTGAGGTCGGAGGTCGCGAAGCGGCCACCGTCCAGCTGGACCATGGGGCGCAGTTCCGGCGGGATCACCGGGACGGCGTCGAGGACCATGCCAAGCGGGCTGTTGTTGGTGGTCAGGAACGCGTTGACCACCTTGAGACGCTTGAGGGCGCGGGTCTTGCGCTGGCCCTTGCCGTTGGCGATGACATCGCGGAGCAGGTCCGACTCGGCCTGCATGTCGAAGCTCTCAAGGCGCTTCTTGATGGCTTCGGCACCCATGGAGCCTTCGAAGTACATGCCGTAGCGGTCGCGCAGTTCGCGGTACAGGCCCTCGTCACCTTCGAGGTCGGCGACCTTCAGGTTCTTGAAGCGGTCCCAGACCTGCTCGAGGCGCTCGATATCGGCATCGGCGCGCTTACGCACGTTCGCCATCTGGCGGTCGGCGGAGTCGCGTGCCTTCTTCTTGTCGGCAGCCTTGGCGCCTTCGGCCTCCAGGCGGGCGATTTCGCCTTCGAGGTCGCGGGCAATCGCCGCGATATCGGAATCGCGGTTGTCAATCAGCTGCTTCTTCTCGATGTCGTGCTCAACCTGCAGGTTGGGCAGTTCCTCGTGGCGGGCGGCCTCGTCGACGCTGGTGATCATGTAGGCAGCGAAGTAGATGACCTTTTCGAGGTCCTTTGGTGCCAGGTCAAGGAGGTAGCCCAGGCGGGACGGAACACCCTTGAAGTACCAGATGTGCGTGACCGGTGCGGCCAGCTCGATGTGGCCCATGCGCTCGCGGCGGACCTTGGCGCGGGTGACTTCGACGCCACAGCGTTCACAGATGATGCCCTTGAAGCGCACGCGCTTGTACTTGCCGCAGTAGCATTCCCAGTCGCGGGACGGGCCGAAGATCTTCTCGCAGAAGAGGCCGTCCTTCTCGGGCTTGAGCGTGCGGTAGTTGATGGTTTCCGGCTTCTTAACCTCGCCGTAAGACCAGCCACGGATGTCTTCCGCGGTGGCGAGGCCGATCTGCATGAGGCCGAAGGAGGATTCGCTGGACATATGGTCCCTGTTCTCTCTTGTTCTCTAAATTCTGAAGTCTTGGGTGCGGGAGAAGGAAGGAGGACGACGGCGGACGGGGCCCGCCGTCGTCGGACTCCTTAGACCTCTTCTACGGAGCTGGGCTCTGCACGAGACAGATCGATGCCCAGTTCCTCCGCAGCCGTGAAGACTGCGTCATCAGAGTCACGCATTTCAATTGTGGTTCCGTCCGTGGAGAGGACTTCCACGTTCAGGCACAGCGACTGCATTTCCTTGATCAACACCTTGAAGGACTCGGGAACACCCGGCTCCGGGATGTTCTCGCCCTTGACGATCGCTTCGTAGACCTTCACGCGGCCGTGAATGTCATCGGACTTGATCGTGAGGAGTTCCTGGAGCGTGTAGGCGGCGCCGTAGGCTTCAAGCGCCCACACTTCCATCTCACCGAAGCGCTGGCCACCGAACTGTGCCTTACCACCCAGCGGCTGCTGCGTGATCATGGAGTACGGGCCGGTGGAGCGGGCGTGGATCTTGTCGTCCACCAGGTGGTGGAGCTTCAGGATGTACATGTAGCCGACCGAGATCGGATCCGGGAACGGCTCGCCGGAGCGGCCGTCGAACAGGCGGGTCTTGCCGGACGAATTGATCAGGCGCTCACCGTCGCGGGTCACGTTGGTGGAGTCCAGCAGGCCCGTGATTTCCTCTTCACGGGCGCCGTCGAACACCGGCGTGGCAACGGTGGTGGGGCCACTCTCGCGCGGCAGGTTGGGCAGCTGCTTGACCCACTCGGGCTCGCCTTCGATCTTCCAGCCGGTCTTGGCGACCCAGCCAAGGTGCGTCTCGAGCACCTGGCCGACGTTCATACGGCCCGGAACACCCAGCGGGTTCAGGACGATATCAACGGGGGTTCCGTCGGCAAGGAAGGGCATGTCCTCGACCGGGAGGATCTTGGAGATGACACCCTTGTTGCCGTGGCGGCCGGCGAGCTTGTCGCCGTCGGTGATCTTGCGCTTGGCAGCCACGTAGACGCGGACCAGCTGGTTGACGCCCGGGGGCAGCTCGTCGTCGTTGTCGCGGTCGAAGACGCGGACGCCGATGACGGTGCCGGACTCGCCGTGGGGCACCTTCAGGGAGGTGTCGCGCACTTCGCGGGACTTCTCACCGAAGATGGCGCGCAGCAGGCGCTCTTCCGGGGTCAGCTCGGTTTCACCCTTCGGGGTGACCTTTCCGACCAGGATGTCGCCGGCTTCCACCTCGGCACCGATGTGGATGATGCCACGCTCGTCCAGGCCTGCCAGGACTTCCTCGGACACGTTGGGGATGTCACGGGTGATTTCCTCGGCACCAAGCTTGGTGTCGCGGGCATCGATCTCGTGCTCCTCGATGTGGATGGAGGAAAGGACGTCCTCGGCAACGATGCGCTGCGAGAGGATGATGGCGTCCTCGAAGTTGTGGCCTTCCCAGGACATGAATGCCACGAGCAGGTTCTTGCCGAGGGCAAGTTCACCCTGGTCCGTTGCCGGGCCGTCGGCGATGATGCCGCCGACCTCGAGGCGCTGGCCTTCGTTCACCAGGACACGGTGGTTGTAGCAGTTGCCCTGGTTGGAGCGGGCGAACTTGTTGATGCGGTAGTTGGTTTCCGTGCCGTCGTCGTTAAGCATGATGACGAGCTCGGCGGAGACCTCGGTGACCACACCGGCCTTCTTGGCGATGACCACGTCGCCGGCGTCCACGGCAGCGGCGCGCTCCATGCCGGTGCCCACGAACGGGGCCTCGGAACGGACCAGCGGCACGGCCTGGCGCTGCATGTTGGCACCCATGAGTGCGCGGTTGGCGTCGTCGTGCTCGAGGAACGGGATCAGGGCCGTAGCCACGGACACCATCTGGCGCGGGGAAACGTCCATGAACTCGACGTCTTCAGCCGGGACCAGGACGGGCTCGCCTCCACCACCACGGGCACGGACCAGGACGGTCTCTTCGGCGAAGCGCTTGTTCTCGTCCAGCGGCGCGTTGGCCTGGGCGATCAGCACCTCGGCCTCGTCGTCGGCCGTCAGGTACTGGACGTCGTCGGACACGACGCCGTCCTTGACCTTGCGGTACGGGGTCTCAATGAAGCCGAACGGGTTGATGCGTCCGTAGGATGCCAGCGAACCGATCAGACCAATGTTCGGGCCTTCAGGGGTTTCGATGGGGCACATACGTCCGTAGTGGGACGGGTGCACGTCACGGACTTCCATGCCGGCGCGGTCACGGGACAGACCACCGGGGCCAAGGGCCGACAGGCGGCGCTTGTGGGTCAGGCCCGAGAGCGGGTTGTTCTGGTCCATGAACTGCGACAGCTGGGAGGTTCCGAAGAACTCCTTGATGGCTGCAACCACGGGGCGGATGTTGATCAGGGTCTGCGGCGTGATGGCCTCGACGTCCTGGGTGGTCATACGCTCGCGGACAACGCGCTCCATGCGGGACAGGCCGGTGCGGACCTGGTTCTCGATGAGCTCGCCGACGGCGCGGATGCGGCGGTTGCCGAAGTGGTCGATGTCGTCGATCTCGACGCGCAGGTCAACTTCCTGGCCGTCGCGGACGCCCTTGATGGTCTTCTCGCCGGCGTGCAGCGCGACGAGGAACTTGATCATGGCGACGATGTCTTCAACGTGCAGGACCGAGGCTTCCTTGTCGCCAAGGGAACGGTCGATGCCCAGCTTGCGGTTGATCTTGTAGCGGCCGACCTTGGCCAGATCGTACCGCTTCGAGTTGAAGTACAGGTTGTCCAGCAGGGACTGGGCAGCCTCGACGGTGGGCGGCTCGCCCGGACGCAGCTTGCGGTAGATGTCCAGCAGCGCGTCTTCGCGGGTCTCGGTGGCGTCCTTCTCCAGGGTGGCGCGCATGGAGTCGTACTGGCCGAACTCTTCGAGGATCTGGCCTTCGGTCCAGCCGAGGGCCTTCAGCAGGACCGTGACGGACTGCTTGCGCTTGCGGTCGAGGCGGACACCGACCTGGTCGCGCTTGTCGATTTCGAGCTCGAACCATGCACCGCGGGACGGGATGATCTTGGCAGTGAAGATGTCCTTGTCGCTGGTCTTGTCAGCGGCGCGCTCGAAGTAGGCGCCCGGGGAACGAACCAGCTGGGAGACGACGACACGCTCGGTGCCGTTGACCACGAAGGTGCCCTTCTCGGTCATCAGCGGGAAGTCGCCCATGAACACGGTCTGCTGCTTGATTTCGCCCGTGTTGTTGTTCATGAACTCGGCCTTGACGTACAGCGGAGCCGAGTACGTTGCGTCCCGGTCCTTGCACTCGGCCATGGTGTACTTGGGGTCGGCGAACTCCGGATCGGAGAAGCTCAGGGACATGGTGCCCTGGAAGTCCTCGATCGGGGAGATTTCTTCGAAGATGTCCGAGAGGCCGGACGTGGTGGCGACGCTGAGATCGTTTTCTTCGACAGCCTTTGCTACGCGTGCCTGCCAGCGTTCGTTGCCGACCAGCCAGTCAAAGCTGTCCGTCTGCAGGGCAAGCAGATTCGGAACGTCTAGAGGTTCGTGAATCTTTGCGAATGAAAGCCGGCGAGTGGCACCATCAGTGCTGTCGGCGGTGTTAGCGGTTTCGTTATTAGAGGTGCTCGAGGCGACCAAGAGGGATCCTTCCACAGACCTTCAGGCGTTTTCAGATCTCCCCCGCTGTGCACCCTGCAGACAGAGTCCGCAGCGCTACCATCCGGTTCCGCTATATGACCCGGGGCCGGCACCGACTATGCTGTGACGTTGTTACGGCACGTTGATTGTCAGCTGCCAGGCAAAGCCCACCGCTATATGAAGGCTGAAGGTAAACAGGGAAGACGCAAATATCTACGATACGGCAAAATATCCTACGTGTCTACCCCACATCCGTCCGGAATGCAAGCACTTGTTTTAGGGGCGCCGGATACCCTCCCGGCACCATTCAGAGCCGGAGGGTGACCCCTTCCGCCGTGCAGGTTCCGGAGTTCGCGAACACCGCGTCGCGCACGGCGTCCTTGGATTTTTGGGCCGGCGCGCTGCCCGATTCGGCGGCCGACGAATGGTCGATAGCCAGAAGGCTGAGGGAAGCGAACAAGCCCCGAAGGTCCCCCGCCACGGTGTCCTTGGCATCCTCCGCCTGTAGGTAGATTTCCTCATAGCCGCCGGGGTCGTCGGCCGGGACGGCTGCATACTCGGCGAACAGGGAGTTGAAACGCTCGCACGCCTCCCTTGCGCCTCCGGCTGCAGCGCCGGAAGTCGATGGCGCCGGTTCGATCCCGCCGGCAGACTGCGCGGGGGATTCCGACGGCGACGCACCGGCAGGTGCCGGGGATGAGACGGAGCAGCCGGTCAAGGCCGCCAGGCCGGCAGCGCCCACAAGGGCCAGGGTCTTCTTCACGTTACTTCTCCGTCCGCCCCGCGTCCGGGGTGCTCACCGGCAAAAACTGTCCGGCGCCCACCCTACGCACGCCGCCGCCGTCGTGCATCCCGAACCGATGGGGACTCCTCCCCTGCCGCAATACGCAAAGGCCGGAATGCACATGGCGGCCCCGGCGTTTGAATAGTTAGGTGACCAGGGTCACGATAGCCTTGGTGGCTTACATCGAATCAGAGTGGAAGAGACAACCATGGCCAACTCTCATGACAGCAATGACGTTGTTATCCTCGGGGCAGCGCGTACTCCCACCGGCCGCATCAACGGCCAGCTGGCGGGCTTCTCCGCGGTAGACCTCGGCGCCCACGCGATCCGGGCCGCGCTGGATGCCAGCGGCGTGGATGTGGGCGATGTCGAAGTGGTGATCATGGGCCAGGTCCTGCAGGCGGGTGCCGGCCAGAATCCCGCCCGGCAGAGCTCCATCGGTGCCGGCATCGGCTGGTACGTTCCGGCAGTGACGGTCAATAAGGTATGCCTCTCAGGGCTGACGGCAGTCATTGACGCCGCCCGGATGATCCGGGCGGGCGAGGCCGCCGTGGTGGTGGCCGGCGGCCAGGAGTCGATGACCCGGGCGCCGCACCTGCTGCCCGGCTCGCGGCAGGGCTGGACCTACGGTTCCATCCAGGCCCTGGACGCCGCCGCCCACGACGGACTGACCGACGCTTTTGATGGCCAGTCGATGGGCTTGTCCACGGAGACCCGGAACCTAAGCCTGGGCATCGACCGGACGTCACAGGACTACGTGGCTGCGCAGTCGCACCAGCGCGCGGCGCTGGCGGCAAAGAACGGGACATTCGACGACGAGATCGTCCCCCTCAGCGTGAAGCAGCGCAAGGGAGATCCCCTCGTGGTGGACACGGACGAGGGCGTGCGCCCCAACGCCTCCATCGAGTCCCTGGCCGGGCTGCGGGCTGCGTTCGTCACTGACGGCACCATCACCGCCGGCAACTCG
This sequence comes from Arthrobacter sp. Y3221087, assembly GCF_059089905.1. Classification (NCBI taxonomy): domain Bacteria; kingdom Bacillati; phylum Actinomycetota; class Actinomycetes; order Micrococcales; family Micrococcaceae; genus Arthrobacter; species Arthrobacter sp. Y3221087. The sequence continues at coordinate 968,252 of NZ_JBNHFE010000001.1, read as the reverse complement.
TCGCCCCTGTCCGACGGCGCCGCCGCCCTGGTGCTCTCCTCGCGCGCTTATGCCGAGGCCCACGGCCTGGAGTACCTGGCCGTGGTGGGCAAGCCGGGCCAGGTGGCCGGGCCGGACAACTCGCTGCACTCGCAGCCGTCGAACGCCATCATGAACGCGTTGGGCCGGGCAGGGTGGACCACGGCGGATCTGGACTTCATAGAGATCAACGAGGCCTTCGGATCCGTAGCGGTGCAGTCGCTCAAGGACCTGGACTATCCGCTGGAGAAGTGCAATATCCACGGCGGGGCCATCGCCCTGGGGCATCCGATCGGGGCTTCCGGTGCACGCCTGGCGGTCCATGCAGCCCACGAGCTCAAGCGCCGGGGAACCGGAAAGGCCGCTGTGTCCCTGTGCGGGGGCGGCGGGCAGGGCGAGGCGCTCCTGCTGTACCGCGACTGATGGCCGTGCCAGCCTCAAACGGAGCGGACGGCGCCGGGCAGGAACGGTTCCTGGCCGGTGCCGCCGCCCGCGGCCTGAAAGTCGAAATTGTGGAACGCCCGGCCGCCCGCAGCCTCGAGGAAGCGGCCGGCATCCTGGGAATCAGTCCCGCGGACATCGTCAAGTCGCTGGTAGTCAAGCACAAGGACGGGACTTTCCTGTTCGCGCTGGTTCCGGGTGACCGGCAGATCTCCTGGCCGAAGCTGCGCACCCTCGTGGGAGTCAACAAGCTGTCACTGCCGCCGGCGGACATGGCCCTGGATGCGACCGGGTATGAGCGCGGCACCATCACCCCGCTGGGCAGCACCACCCCGTGGCCTGTCTATGCGGATGCCACCATCACCGGCAGGCGGATCTCCATGGGTGCCGGGGCCCACGGCTACAGTGCCTTCGTTGACGCAGATGCCTTGACATCCGCCCTGGACGCCGTAGTGGCGGACATCTCCGACCCCCTTTAAACGCAGAAGACCCCGCCCACCGGAGTGGACGGGGTTTTCCAGGAGTATGCGCTGTTACTTGAGGGTAACGGTGGCGCCTGCAGCCTCGAGCTGCTCCTTGGCCTTCTCGGCGGCCTCCTTGTTGGCACCTTCGAGGACAGCCTTGGGGGCACCGTCAACCAAGTCCTTGGCTTCCTTGAGGCCGAGGGAGGTGATGGCGCGAACTTCCTTGATGACTGCGATCTTCTTGTCGCCAGCAGCTTCGAGGATGACGTCGAAGTCGGTCTTCTCTTCAGCCTCTTCTGCAGCGCCGCCGGCAGCGGGGCCAGCAACTGCAACAGCAGCAGCGGTAACTTCGAAGGTCTCTTCGAAGAGCTTGACGAACTCGGAGAGCTCGATGATGGTCAGTTCCTTGAAAGCTTCAATGAGCTCTTCGTTGCTGAGCTTCGCCATGGTAGGCGTCCTTCCTGTTGTGGTGTGCGGCAGGCTCATCGCCCGGCCGTGCACCTGAGTCTTGTGGGGTAAAGAGAATTAGTTCTCTTCGGCTGCGGGAGCCTCAGCAGGTGCTTCGGCTTCGGCGGCGGGAGCTTCTTCAGCGGCGGGCGCCTCGGCAGCAGCCGGAGCACCGTTCTCTTCTTCAAGCTTGAGGCGCAGTGCGTCAATGATGCGTGCAGCTGCGGCGGCGGGAGCCTTGAGGACGCCTGCAACCTTGGCGAGCTGCAGCTCGCGGGACTCGAGCGCTGCCAGTTCGGCAACCTCGCTGGCGTTCAGAGCCTTGCCCTCGAAGTAGCCGGTCTTGATGATCAGCTGCTTGTTGGCCTTGGCAAAATCCGTCAGGCTCTTGGCAGCGGCAACTGCGTCACCCTTGATGAACGCGATTGCAGTGGGGCCGGCAAGCTGGCCGTCGAATGCTTCGACGCCGGCTTCCTTGGCTGCAATGGCGGTCAGGGTGTTCTTGACGACCGCGAACTTGGTGTCCTGGCCGAGAGAAACACGCAGCTGCTTGAGCTGTGCAACGGTGAGCCCGCGGTATTCGGTCAGGACAGCGGCGTTCGATTCCTTGAAATCGTTAGTGATCTCAGCTACTGCTGAAACCTTGGTAGGCGTTGCCATAACCCTCCTTCCGGGGATAGTGCCGGGTATTCGACGGTCCCCGCTCAGGTGAGCTCAAACTAAAAACGCCCCGCGCAGATGCACGGGGCTTGGCTCAACACGGTTCTCCATGGAGCTTTGCTTCGTTCACCTGCGCCGGCCGCCCTATGTTCAGGGTCCTTCGTAAGGAAAACCACGGCACCTCCCGCGCAGGACAGCAGAGTTGCGCCATGTCCGGGAGAGTGGATTTCCAATAACCGACGGTCTTTGGTCATCCCAGTCTACGGGAGGCCATGGCGGACCACCAAATCGTGCCCCGGGCCCTCCCGCAGGCCCGGCGTGGCGGATCCCTAGCTGTTCCGGGTGTGCAGCTTGGGGAGTTCCTTCTGCCAGATGCCTGTCACCCCGGCGGTGCGGAAGCCCAGCTGCTGGTTGACGGTCAGCAGGTACCGGTTTTCCGGGGCGTTCCAGGTGTAGATCACGCGGGCATCGGGAAACTGTTCTGTAAGCCGTTCCATGTTGGCCACCTTGATCAGCAGCCCCAGCTTGTTGCCCCGGTGTTCCTGCAGCACCAGTGTGTCGTCCTGGAACACCACGTCCGTGCGGTGCGCCAGCACCGTGATGGTGGTCAGCCCCACCAGCGAACCGGTGGCGAGGTGCTCGACGGCGGTGACCACCGTCCGCCGGCCCTGCGCGATGGCGACGTCCTCGGCTTCCCGGAGGATGCCGCCGTCGAACACCATGTCCTGCTCCACCGGCACGTCCAGTGAGGGGTCGACGTCCGCGCCCGCCTGGTTCTCAAGGACGGCGACAGCTTCCAGCCACCGGTCCGGGCAGCGGTCGGTCCAGTGGTGCAGCCGGTACCGGCCGTTGTTCGCCTCATCGGCCTCTGCCTGAAGGTCGGCCACGAGCTTCGAATCCAGCGGGAGTGAACACGAACTGAACTGCTCGATGTGCTGCAGCGTGTAGCCCGTCTTCTGGGCGAACTCAACTTCACGGCTCTCCAGCGGGACGAACCCCAGCCCCGAACCCGGGACCAGCTGCGCCTTCTCAAACTCGTGCAGGGAAGCACCCGGATGGTTGGTGTCCACCAGGATCATGGTGCGCCCCTCAGCCCGCGCCAGGTGTTCGGCGGCTTCGAGCAGGCGGCGGCCCACGCCCTGGCGCTGGAACTCGGGCAGGATGTCCAGGGTGAACTCCGCAAGGTCCAAGTGGTCCGTCATGGGAAGGGCGATATCCACGGTGCCCACGATTTCGCCGTCGACTTTTGCCACCAGGATGAGCTGGCGCTCAAACGGGTCCTCAAACTCGAGGAGCTTCTCCAGCGGCCCATAGGCGAGGTCGTCACTCCCCCAGGTCTGCATCCTGACCTTGCGGCCCACCTCGACGGCAGCCAGGAAGTCCGCCGCGTCCGGAGAGTCCAGCGAGTCGGGGATCCAGAGCTGCTCGATCTTCACGTCTTTTGCCATATTGGGCATCATCCCAGCCGTTTCTGCCACTCACCCTCATAGCCTGCAGGTGTGAATCCAAGCGCGATATTGATCGCCAGCATATGCTGGTTTTCGCTGGCGTTCCATGTCAGCACCGAGCGCGCCGCGGGCCACCTGGCCTGGGCCATGCGCAGGTTCCTGATCTTGATCAGCATCCCCAGGCGGTGCCCCCGGTGTTCGGCGGACACGAGGGTGTCCTGCTGGAGCACGGTAGCCGGAACTTCAGGGCGCCAGTTCAGAACGGTATACGCGACCAGTTGGCCAGAGGGCCGGTGCATCGCCGCCGACACCACGGACTGCATTCCGCTGCGGGCAAGGGTTTCCTCGTCGCGGCGGACGCGGGCCGCATCCCAGATTTCGCCTTCCCAGTCCAGGCCTGCCGTGGGTACATCAGTGCTCATCCGGGCATTCAGGATGGCGTAGTTGTCCACCAGCTCTTCGGGGCAGGCATCGGCCCAGCCCAGCAGCGCGTAGTCCCCGGCATGGGCAGACGCCGCTGCTTCCAGTGCGGCCAGCCGATCAGGCGGCACGGGCAGGCCAAGGCGGCTGGACGTCTCCACCTGTTCGAGCTCGTAGCCGCCGGCTGCCGCGAAGGCGGTGGAAGGCTCCCCAGCCGGCAGCCCGCCCGCCCCGGACTTTGCGGGCAGCAGCGGTCCGGCGCCTTCCACCGCCTGTGCCGGCAGTTCGAAATAGCCATCCAGCGAGGTACGGCTGTGCTGGTGCGCCACGTCCTCGGCAAACTGCAGGAGCCGGCGGCCCAGTCCGCGCCGCCGGTGCCCGGGTGATACCAGGACGTTGATGCCCGCCGTCCAGAGGTTCTCCCGCAGTGGCAGCGTCACCGAGCACATGCCCACGGTTTCCCCGCCGATCCGGCCCACGAAGAGCTGGCGGGCCTCATAGGGAGTGCCGCGCCAATGCTCCAGTTCCTCGGCCAAGGTGTACCCGCGGTCAAGGTTCCCCCAGGTCTCCAGTTCGTGCGCCTGCCGCATTGCCTGGCAGTCAAGGAAGTCCCGGGCATCCTGCGCCCCGTCCAGGGACCCGGGCATCACGACGGCGGTTATCACCAAGCCATTTGGCTGCGTCATGACCATAGCCTAGCCAGCCCTGGCCGGCTGTCGAGGGCGGTGTGAGGGAAAGTCGCGGCTTAACGCGGATGGGACCGCCCGGCTGCTGCCGGACGGTCCCTTCCTGTGTGCCGGAGTGGCACGGGAATGCTTGTAAGGCTAGGCCTCGATGAGCACCTTGGTGACGTTGGGGTCGACGGAGATGCCGGGACCGAAGGTGGTGGCAACCGTAGCCTTCTGGATGTAGCGGCCCTTGGCAGCGGACGGCTTCAGGCGAAGCACCTCTTCCAGGGCTGCGGCGTAGTTCTCGGCCAGCTTGACGGCGTCGAACGAGACCTTGCCAATGATGAAGTGCAGGTTGGAGTGCTTGTCGACGCGGAAGTCGATCTTGCCACCCTTGATGTCGTTGACGGCCTTGGTGACGTCCGGGGTCACGGTGCCCGTCTTCGGGTTCGGCATCAGGTTACGCGGACCCAGGACCTTACCGAGGCGGCCAACCTTGCCCATGAGGTCAGGGGTGGCGACGGCAGCATCGAAGTCGGTCCAGCCGGCGGCGATCTTCTCGATCAGGTCGTCGGAACCAACGAAGTCGGCACCGGCGGCGATTGCTGCCTCAGCCTTGTCGCCCGTGGCGAACACCAGGACGCGGGCGGTCTTGCCGGTGCCGTGGGGCAGGTTGACCGTGCCGCGGACCATCTGGTCAGCCTTGCGGGGGTCCACGCCGAGGCGGAAGGCAACCTCAACCGTGGCGTCGAACTTGGACGGGTTGGTGTCCTTGGCGAGCGTTACTGCCTCGAACGGCGCGTAGAACTTCTCCGCGTCGATCTTGGCGGCTGCTGCCTCATATGCTTTGCTGCGCTTTGCCATGCTGCTTGTTTCTCCTTGTGCAGTTGTGGTCTGCGGACCGCGCTGGGCCCTGCCACAGTCGGTGGTCCGGTCTCGTTATTCGGACCGGATGCCCGACATTTCAATTTTTTGATGGTGCCGGTTTCCCGGCGGCGCCGTCCGTCGTCGTCAAGTGCCCGATCCGGATGGCTGGACGGGCTATTAGCCCTCGACCGTGATGCCCATGGAGCGGGCGGTGCCGGCGATGATCTTTGCTGCACCCTCGAGGCTGGTGGCGTTGAGGTCTTCCATCTTGGTGGAGGCGATCTCGTTGACCTGGGCCTGGGTCAGCTTTGCAACCTTGACGGTGTGCGGGGTGGCGGAACCCTTGGCAACGCCTGCAGCCTTCTTGATGAGCTCTGCAGCCGGCGGGGTCTTGGTGATGAACGTGAAGGAACGGTCTTCGTAGACCGTGATCTCCACGGGGATGACGTTTCCGCGCTGGGCTTCCGTAGCAGCGTTGTACGCCTTGCAGAATTCCATGATGTTGACACCGTGCTGGCCAAGCGCAGGACCGATCGGCGGGGCCGGGTTAGCGGCACCTGCCTGGATCTGCAGCTTGATGAGGCCGGTGACCTTCTTCTTGGGAGCCAATGTAGGGTCCTTCTCTCAATAACGTCCTGGGGCACAGGAGCGTGCCTCAGGTTTTTGGCCGCCATGGCAAGGCGGCCGGCCGTTCCGGTGCCGCTAAGCGGGCAGCGCCGGGACGAATTCTTGGGTGGTCAGATCTTGGTGACCTGGTTGAACGCCAGGGTGACCGGCGTTTCGCGCTCGAAGATGGAGACCAGCACCACGAGGGTCTGGGACTCGGGCTTGATCTCGGAGATGGTAGCCGGAAGGGTCTCGAACGGGCCTTCCTTGACGATGACCGACTCGCCGACTTCGAAGTCGACAGCAACGGGAGCCTGGTTCTGCTTGTTGACCGGCTTGCCCTTTTCGGCCTGCTCTTCCTCGAAGACCGGGGCCAGCATGGAGAAGACCTCGTCCAGGCGCAGCGGCACAGGGTTATGGGCGTTGCCCACGAAGCCGGTAACGCCGGGGGTGTGCCGGACGGCGCCCCAGGAGGCGTCGGTCAGGTCCATGCGGACCAGGACGTAGCCGGGGATGCGGACGCGGTTGATGATCTTGCGCTGGGCGTTCTTGATCTCAACGACTTCTTCCATGGGCACCTGGATCTCGAAGATGTAATCTTCCATGTCCAGGGTCTGGATGCGGGTCTCGAGGTTGGCCTTCACGCGGTTTTCGTAGCCGGCGTAGGAGTGGATGACGTACCAGTCACCTTCCTGGCGGCGCAGCTTGGCCTTGAACTCCTCGGCCGGGTCGGCGGCCGCGGTGGCGGCGGCAGCAGCGAGGGCGTCGGCGGGCTCGTCGTCGCCCTCCCCGCCTTCGGTCTCGGCAACGTCGGAGCCGGCGGCGTCGGATTCGGGCGCGGCGGACTCAACCTCAGACTCGTCACCGGCTTCTGCCGTGATGTCCGCGGACTCTTCCAGCTCAGTCTCGGTTACCCCGAGCTCCTGCTCAGACACTTGGTCTCCTGCTTCCTCATTGCCTAACATGCCTATTTAAATGGCTCAATTCCGCACGCCACTGTTTCATTCCGGTAATCCGGAATAAAACACGCGGCCTGCGGACCCTGCAGCCTTAGCTGTCCGTGGAGCCGGTACCGCCGAAGAGCCAGCCCATCGCGGATCCGAACCCGATATCCAGCAGGCTGACGATGACCATCATGATGGCCACGAACACCAGCACCACGAGCGTGTAATTGATCAGTTCCTTGCGGGTTGGTGCAACAACCTTCTTCAGTTCGCCGATGATCTGGCGGACGAAGAGCGCAATGCGGGCGAAGAAGTTTGCCTTGGCGTCCTTCTTAGCTGGGCGGCCCTTGGAGCTGCTGGCAGCTGTTTCGGTCACCTGGTCCTCGCTCATCTTTGCAATGCTGGATTACCCGGCCCTGAACAGAACCATGGTTGCTGCGCTTGCCCCGGGATTTTGCCCCGGGGCAGCTTGCGCAGGGCAGACAGGACTCGAACCTGCAACCTGCGGTTTTGGAGACCGCTGCGCTACCAATTGCGCCACTACCCTATGGAGTGAATTTCACCCTCCGACGACGATCCGCCAGCTTGAACTGGGGCGCACGCCATCATCCGTGTTTTCAACACCGGTGAACCAGTCTACGCAACATCTGCACGTTCGTAAAACCAGCCCGTTCCGGCCCATCAGCGCCGCGTCCTGGGATCGGCTGCCGGGGCAGTCACAATTCAAAACGGGCCACCCGAAGGGTCCGGTGAACAGCATAGAGTAGAACTCGTCGAATCCCACATTCCAGCCTCACGGCTGCAAGCGAAGAACGGACCTGCCATGTCTGCCGCCCGCGTTTCCCAGCGCATTTCCGCTATTGCCGAATCCGCAACCCTTGCCGTTGATGCCAAGGCGAAGGCACTCAAGGCAGCTGGCCGGCCGGTGATTGGCTTCGGGGCGGGCGAACCCGACTTCCCCACCCCGGATTACATCGTGCAGGCAGCCATCGACGCCGCAACCCAGCCGAAGTACCACCGTTACTCCCCTGCCGGCGGGCTGCCCGAGCTGAAGAAGGCCATTGCCAAGAAGACGCTCCGCGACTCGGGCTACGCCGTCGACCCGTCCCAGGTGCTGGTCACCAACGGCGGCAAGCAGGCGGTCTACAACACGTTCGCCACCTTGGTGGATCCGGGTGACGAGGTTATCGTCCCCACCCCCTTCTGGACCACCTACCCAGAGGCCATCCGGCTGGCCGGCGGCGTTCCGGTCGAGGTTTTTGCCGGCCCGGAGCAGGACTACCTGGTGACCGTTGAGCAGCTCGAAGCCGCCGTCACGGACCGGACCAAGATCCTGCTGTTCGTCTCGCCGTCGAACCCCACTGGCTCGGTGTACTCCCCCGAACAGGTGGCTGAGATCGGCAAGTGGGCCGCCGCGAAGGGCCTCTGGGTCGTCACCGACGAGATCTACGAGCACCTGACGTACGACGGTGTCCCCTTCACCTCCATCGCCACCGCCGCTCCCGAGCTGGGCGACAAGGTTGTCATCCTCAACGGTGTGGCCAAGACCTACGCCATGACCGGCTGGCGCGTGGGCTGGATGATCGGCCCGGCCGACGTCATCAAGGCAGCCACCAACCTGCAGTCGCACGCCACCTCCAACGTGTCCAACATTCCGCAGGTCGCGGCCCTCGCCGCAGTCTCCGGGCCGCTGACCGCCGTGGACGAGATGAAGGTCGCGTTTGACCGCCGCCGGAAGGCCATCGTCGCCGGCCTGAATGCGATCGCGGGCGTGGAATGCCCGACGCCGAAGGGTGCCTTCTACGTCTACGCGGACGTGCGTGCACTGCTGGGCAAGGAGTTCCCGACGGCGTCCGGCACCGCCACGCCGCAGACCTCCGCAGAACTGGCTTCGCTGATCCTGGATGAGGTGGAGGTGGCCGTGGTGCCCGGCGAGGCCTTCGGGCCCTCCGGGTACCTGCGCCTGTCCTACGCCCTGGGTGACGAGGACCTGGCTACCGGCGTGCAGCGCCTGCAGGACTTCCTCGGCAAAGCCCAGTAGCCTCCCCCGACGCCCGCTCACTTATGGCGGCTTAAATCCGAACGCCCGCTCGCTTTCTTTGGGGAAGTGAGCGGGCGTTTTGGTTTTAGCCGCCGGATGTGAGCAGGCGTCGGGAAAATGACCGCGGGATATGAGCGGGCGTTGGGGATTTCGCTGTCATAAGTGAGAGAGCGTCACGGTTAGAGGAGGCGGCGTTCGGCGGCCCACTTTGTGAGCTCATGCCGGCTGGAAAGCTGCAGCTTCCGCAGCACCGCCGAGACATGGGTTTCCACCGTTTTGATGCTGATGAACAGCTCCTTGGCCACTTCCTTGTAGCTGTAGCCGCGGGCAATCAGGCGCATGACTTCCAGTTCCCGGGCCGAGAGCTTGTCCAGTTCGTCGTCGGCGATCTCGGCAGGGGCGGTGCCGAACGCGTCCAGGACAAACCCCGCCAGCCGGGGCGAGAACACAGCGTCGCCGCCGGCCACGCGGAACACCGCATCAGTAATTTCGGCGCCGGAAATGGTCTTGGTGACGTACCCGCGGGCGCCGGCGCGGATCACGGCCACCACGTCCTCGGCGGCGTCGGAGACGCTGAGGGCCAGGAACCGGGTGGAACCCAGCAGCGGGGCGGAACCGGCGATCACCTCGCGTCCGCCGCCGCCCAGCCCGCCAGGCAGGTGCACATCCAGCAGCACCACGTCCGGGCGCTGCTCCGCGATCACAGCAATGGCCTGCTCCACGGTGGCTGCTTCGCCCACCACCTGGATGCTGGCGTCAAGGTCAGCCTTCAGCCCGGACCGGAAGATCGCGTGGTCGTCCACGATGACCACGCGGACGGAGTTCGCTGGACGGGAGGCCGCCCCCTGGCTGGTGTTCATGAGTTTCCTTCCGGGTTGTCCGCGCCTGCCGTCTGCAGCCGCAAACGCACTTCCGTGCCGGTGCCGGTGCTGAGGATGGTCGCGGTGCCGCCGTGCCGTTTCATCCTGCCGATGATCGATTCCCGCACACCCAGCCGGTCCTCGGGAACATCAGAGAGTTCAAAGCCCGGGCCACGGTCCTTGATGAAGACCTCCGCCTGCCCGTCGGAGGCCTCGAGGTAGACGGATACCGTGCCGCCGCCGTGCCGGGAGGCGTTGAGCATCGCCTCACGGCTGGCCTGGACCAGGGCTTCGTGCGCCTCCGTCACCGAGGTGTCCCCCACGGTGACAACCTCGACGGCGTTGCCCAGCAGGTCCTCCACTTCCGCGGCGACTGCCTTGATACGGTCCGACAGCTGCCCCGCTTCCCGGCCGGGGTCTTGGAACAGCCAGCCGCGAAGTTCACGCTCCTGCGCACGGGCCAGCCGGACGACGTCGTGCTCGTTGCCGGCCCGGCGCTGGATGAGGGCCAGCGTCTGCAGGACGGAATCATGGAGGTGCGCAGCAATCTCCGCCCGTTCCATTTCACGGATCCTGCCGGCCCGCTCGGCCTCCAGGTCCCGCCAAAACTTGAGCGCCCACGGCAGCAGGACCAGCACCACGCCGCCCAGCACAGCCACCGAGGCCAACAGTGCAAGCCAGGTCTGCTCCCAGGAACCGGAGCCGGAGACCATCACCAGCACACCTGCCACCACCAGGGCAAGTCCGGCGGCCAGGCGCGCCCAGCCGCCGGCCTGGTCGGCCTTCGTCTTGTCCACAAGGCCGGCGCGCCGTGTCTCATCCAGCTGAATCCATGCAATAGAGGCGCCGCCCAGGACCGCCGCTGCCGGGATCAGCGTTCCGAGCGGAACGTCCACCCCCAGCAGCTGCGCGATCATGATGCCGGCCACCAGCAGCAGGCCGGAGCCCAGCAGGATTTCCTTGCCGTACTTCATCGTGCCGAAGCGGAACCATGGCGGGGGCTGGACGGGGCCGGAGGCTCCGCTGCCGCGGCCGCCGCCGTCGAACGGTGTTGCAGCCGTGACGGCAGCAGCGCCCGGCGATGCCGACGGTCCGGCGCCCATCCCCCGGGCGGAAAGGTCAGGACCAGGAGCCGGCATCCCGGCCGGGGAACCCGCCGGCTGGCTCACCCCCGGCGCAATGGGCGACGCCGGGCGGCGGGCATTGCGCCTAGCGGCCTCGTCTGCGGTAGGAACCATGATCCACAGCCAGGCGTAGAAGACCAGTCCGGCGCCGCCGGCGAGGGTGGCGAGCGCCATGGCAACCCGGACGTTCTTCACGGGCCAGCCCAGATGGACCGCCAGGCCCGAACACACCCCGGCGATCACGCGGTCGCTGCTGCGCGCCAGGGGTGGCCGTGCCGGGAGGATCGTCATGGTTCAATCCAAGCACGGATCAGGGTTCCCCGGACCGGATTCCGGCGGCAACCGGGGGTGACTCAGGGACGGTTCAGGGTATCCCCCAGTAGAGCGCGACCAGCCCAAACGCGAGGATTTAGGTATGAACTCGCAGACCCCCTCCCCCGACGACGGCCAGCCCACCGAGCCCCTTCCGGGTCCCGGCAGCCAGCGGCCCACCGAGCCCCTGCCGTCCTCCGTGCCATCAACTCCGGACCCGTCCGCGGGCCCTTCCGCCCCGCAGGACGCGGACAGGAATGACGCCGGGACCGGCGACGGCCGGAACAGTTCCGGCTACCAGCCCGGAGCCAGCAATGCTTCCGGCAGCCATGCGGCCGCGTCCGGCGCGCTTCCCGGCCCGCAGTACGCTTCCACTGTCACTTCCCAGTCCACGGACTTCTTCACCTGGGTCCGGAGCCATGGCATCCACCGGGGCGCCGACCGCTGGATGGGCGGTGTCTCCAGCGGCATCGCCAACCGGCTGGGCGTGGATCCGCTGATCATCCGCGGCGTCTTCATCGTCCTCGCGCTCTTCGCCGGCATCGGCGTGCTGCTCTACGGCCTGGCGTGGGCATTCCTCCCCGAACCGGACGGGCGGATCCACGTGCAGGAAGCCGGGGCAGGCCGCTGGACCACCGGCATGACCGGTGCGCTCATCGCTACGATCGTCGGCCTCACGGGCCTCGGCGGCGGATTCTGGGGATGGAGCCATAACGGTTTCGGCGGCTTCCTCTGGACCGTCTTCTGGGTGGGCGGCGCGATCTACCTGGTCTACTACCTGTCCCAGCGCAGCAAGGGCGCGAGGCCGGCGATGGCCGGACAGCAGCCGGGTACCTACAGCGGCACGTACGACGCCGGGTACCCCGGAACTGCCGCCGCCTCCTCCTTCTCCGCCACCGGAACAACCTACGGCAGCGCCCCCGGGTCAGGTTCCATGCCGTCCTACGGCGGCGGCTCGGGCACCGGTTCCTACGGGGACGGCACCTATGGCGGCGGCACCGGTACACCGGCTTACGGCACCCCCACTCCTCCGCGGCCGCCGAAGCCCCGGCCTGCGGGTCCCGGCGCCCCGGCAGTCGCCATCGCAACCGGCGCGGCACTGCTGGTGGGCGGCGGCCTCAAGGCCCTGGACGTCACCAACGTGATCGACCTGGGCGATTCGGCCAACGCTATCGTCTGGGCAAGTGCAGCCGCCGTCCTGGGTCTGGGCATCCTGCTGGCCGGCATCCGCGGCAGGACGGCAGGGGTCCTGAGCCTCTTCGCCGTCATCGCGCTGGTCACCGGCGGTGTGTACAACGTGGTGGGCGACGGCGACCGGGTCCGGTTCCAGCAGGTCAACTGGAGCCCGGCAACCATCGCGGAGGCCCGGGACGGGTACGACGTCACGGCCGGACGGGGAACCGTGGACCTCACCAACCTGGCCGACGACGCCCCGCTGACGTCCGACGTCGTCATCCCGCTGGACATCACCGCCAGCAACGTGACTGTGGTCATCCCGGACAACGTGCCCGTGGACATCAAGGCGGACATGACCATGGGAAACCTCAATGAGGCGACCGGACAGCGCGGCGGCACCACTACCCGCGAAAGCAGCTACAACGCAGACGAGCCCGGCAGCCGCCTGGTGGTCCAGATCGACGGCACGTTCAGCAACGTCACCATCGAGGAAGGCAACTGAAATGAGCAACAGCAACCAGGCCCCCGAGCCCCGGACCCCTGGCTCCTACTCCACGGATGTCCCGACGGCGGCAAGCACCGATGCAGGAACGGCACCGGCCCGGGTGGGCACGGTGGTGTGGGGACTCATTGTCCTGGCCCTGGCGGCCCTGATCATCGTGGCACAACTGGGCATCGTGACCCTCAACGGCACCTACGTCCTGATCGGCCTTATGATCGGAGCCGGCGCCGCGCTGGTAGTGGGCGGCCTGCTGTCGGCCCGCAAACGTGACAACGAACCAACAACAGGGAAGTCTTGAACCATGGACAAGTTTTTCAGCATCGTCAGGGGCCTCGGCCTGAAACGCGGCCCGCAGCGCTGGCTCGGCGGGGTCCTGGGCGGCATCGCGGCAAAGCTGAACGTGGATGTGGCCTACGTCCGGATCGCATTCCTGGTGTTTTGCCTGCTGCCAGGACCCGCCGTCGTCTTCTACCTCCTGGCGTGGGCGGTCCTTCCGGACCAGCGCAACGTGATCCCGCTCCAGACCTTCCTGGACCGGCGCTCACTGAACCGTCCCTGACTCACTGCAGCCCCTGCCCCTACCGGGCAGGGGCTGTTGTGTTGCCGGCGGACGGGCGCTTTGTAACCAGTTTGTGTCGTACCCCACACCTCCCACTACACTTCTAGATGAGCTCAGCGTGGCGCTCTGCCTGTAAACCCTCTCCCAGGATTTGAGCCAAACATGAAAATTGGAATCCTCACCAGCGGTGGCGACTGCCCCGGATTGAACGCGGTGATCCGCGGCGCCGTGCTGAAAGGCATCGCCATCCACGGCCACGAGTTCGTCGGGTTCCTCGACGGCTGGCGCGGCGTGGTGGAGGGTGACATCATCGACATCCCCCGCACCATGGTCCGCGGCATCGCCAAACAGGGCGGCACCATCCTTGGCACCTCACGCACCAACCCGTTCGAGAACGGCGGCGGCCCCGAGGTCATCAAAGCCCACATGGACCGCCTGGGCATCGACGCCATCATCGCCATCGGCGGTGAGGGAACCTTGGCCGCCGCCAAGCGGCTCACCGACGCCGGGCTGAAAATCGTGGGCGTTCCCAAGACGGTGGACAACGACCTTGACGCTACCGATTACACCTTCGGTTTCGACACCGCCGTGCAAATCGCCACCGAAGCCATCGACCGGCTCCGCACCACCGGCGAATCCCACCACCGCTGCATGATCGCCGAAGTCATGGGCCGGCACGTGGGGTGGATCGCGCTGCATGCCGGCATGGCCGCCGGTGCGCACGCCATCCTCATCCCGGAGCAGAAGGTCAGCATCGACCAGATCACCGAGTGGGTGAACGAAGCCCACGCCCGCGGCCGCGCGCCGCTGGTGGTGGTGGCCGAAGGGTTCGTTCCCGAGCACATGGAAACCCCGCACTCCGAACGTGGCCTGGACACGTTCGGCCGTCCCCGGCTGGGCGGCATTGCAGATCAGCTGGCCCCGGAGCTTGAAGCCCGCACCGGCATCGAAACCCGCGCCACCATCCTCGGCCACATCCAGCGCGGCGGCGTACCCTCGGCCTTCGACCGTGTCCTGGCCACCCGGCTGGGCATGGCCGCCATCGACTCCGTGGTGGAAGGCTACTGGGGCACGATGGTGGCCCTGAAGGGAACGGACATCGAACACGTCGGCTTCCAGGATGCCCTGGGCCAGCTCAAGACCGTCCCCCAGCGGCGCTACGACGAAGCCGCCGTCCTCTTCGGCTGAGCTGTCCTGCCCGGTTGAGCGGTCTGGCCGCCCTAGGCTGGGAACATGACACTTGACCCCGGTTCCGCTGCCATCATCCAGCTTGCGTGGGCACGACGCCTCGGGTTGGACGACGACGCCTTCGGGGAAGCCCTCGCTTCCGGCCAACGCGTGGTCCGGGCTGACGAATCGGCCCGGACCGTGGAGTTCCTCCGCCTCTTCGGCAGTTCCGCCCTGGTGGGGCCGCAGTGGGTCATTGACGCCGCGGCGGGCATCCCGGACGAGGAGATGGCGCAGCACGTAACCCTCCTGACCCTGACCCGCTCCCACGGCGGGCACGGCCTGGGCGCCGCAGCCCTATTCTTCGCCGACGACCTGCCGCTCAAGCAGCCGGCCGGGGAGATGACCGTTTCGCACGGCAACCCCGAGGCCATCGAGCTGGAGGGCCGGTGCCCGCCGGACGACGTCAACGAAGTTGGCCTTTCGGACCTGGAAAACCGCTACACCCTCGTCCACGAGGTTGGGGGACGGCGAATCCCCCTTGCCTGCGGGGCCTACACGGAGTGGGAGGGCCTGCTGGCGCACCTGGGTGTCCTGGTGGACCCGGAATGGCGCCGCCAGGGCCTCGGGACGCTGGCCGCTTCCATCGCGGCCCATGAAGCACTGGCAGCCGGGCTGACGCTGCAGTGGCGGACGGACGTCAGCAACACCGGAGCGCTGGCGCTTGCCCGGAGACTTGGCCTTTCAGCCGGCGGAATCCAGACCAGCGTCCACCTTGGCTGATGCTGGCGCTGCCGTGCCCCAGCCCTGGACCGGCTGGGGTTTCGCGAAGAACAGCGCAACCGCAGCGCCGGCCAGGACCACCGCGGCGGGCAGCAGGATGGACTGGCCCATCGCCGTCGAGAATCCGCTGTGGAGGGCTTCCGGCAGGGTGCCGCTGAGGGCCATCCCTTCGCCGGCCGTGCCGGCCGGTCCTCCAGCGGGCAGTTCAGCCGCGAGCCGTGCCTGGATCAGCACGGCGATGGCTGCACTGCCCAGCACCGCCCCGAACTGCCGGGTGGTGTTGTAGACACCTGAGCCAGCCCCGGCCTGGCGGGGCGGAAGGTTACGGGTTGCAGTGGTGCTGAGCGGCGCCCAGATGCCGGCGTTCGCGAACCCCAGGACGGCGCTGGGCAGCAGGAAGAGCAGGATGGGCGTTCCGGGCTGCATCAGGAGCGCGTTCCAGGCCAAGGCAACGGCCATCAGGGTCAGGCCGGCCGCGGCCAGGTACTTGGGGTTGATCCGGTCCACCACCTTCCCCACCACCGGTGCCAGCCCGCCCGAGATGAGGGCCATGGGCACCATCAGCAGGGCTGACTGCGTGGGTGTCAGGCCGCGGACCATCTGGTAGTAGAAGATCAGCGGCAGCATGAATGCCGTGACGGTGAACCCCACCATGGTGATCCCCAGGTTGGCGAGCGAGAAGTTCCGGTCGCGGAACAGCCCCAGCGGCAGCAGCGGCTCGCCCTTGTTGTACCGCTGCCACACCACAAAGCCCGTCAGCACAACCAGGCCGGCGATGATCAGGCTCCACACGCTGACGGGTCCGATGATGGTGCCCCAGTTGTACGTCTCGCCCTCCTGGATGCCGAAGACCAGGAGGAAGAGTCCGACGGTGCTGAGCACCACGCCCGGGATGTCGAACCTGTGCTGGTGGGTGCTGAGGGCGGGAACGTTCCGCAGCGCCAGGATGAAGCCCACGACACCGACGGGCAGGTTGATGAAGAAGATCCACTGCCAGCCCAGCCCGTCCACCAGGACGCCGCCCAGGATGGGTCCCACAAGGGTGGCCATCCCGGCGGTGGCTCCCCAGACCGACATGGCTGCCCCGCGCCGGTCGGGCGGGAAGATCCGGGTGATCACGGCCATGGTCTGGGGCGTCATGATGGCCGCACCCAGGCCCTGCAGCACGCGTGCGGCGATGAGGGTCTCCACGTTCCCGGCCAGTCCGCACCACAGCGAAGCAAGGGTGAACACCACCAGGCCCAGAAGGTAGAGCTTTTTGGGTCCGAAGCGGTCGCCGAGCCTGCCGGTGATCAGCAGCGGCACCGCGTACGCCAGCAGGTAGGCGCTGGTCACCCAGATCACCGAGTTGATATCCGCGCCCAGGCCCTCCATGATCACGGGGTTGGCCACGGAGACGATGGTGCTGTCGATCAGGATCATGAAGAACCCGATCACCAGGGACCACAGGGCAGGCCAGGGCTTTGCTACGTTTTCCACTCGGTCATCTTTCAGGGTGTTGGCCGGGCAGACCCGGAAAAATGGCTAGCCGAGGAGGTCGAGGATCTCCTGGCGCGCGAACATCTGTGCCGCGGCGCGGGCGGAAGGGGAGCCGGCGTCAGGATCGGCGCCGGCGTCCAGCAGCACACGGGCTACTTCGGGGTAGCCCTTGAATGCCGCCCCCGCCAGCGGTGTCTGGCCGCGGTCATTGGGCGTGTTGGCGTCTGCGCCGTGCTGGAGGACCAGCCGCACCGCATCCGCATGGCCGTGGTACGCGGCCAGCATCAGGAGGGAGTCCCCGGCGGAGTTGGTCAGGTTGGCCGGTGCGCCTGCCTCAAGGTAGGCGCGCAACAGGTCGGTGTTGCCCTCCCTGGCCGCCTCGAAGAGAGTGTGGGCCAGGGCGACGGCGTCGTCATCGGTCCCGGCGGTTGGTGCGGCGTTGTCAGTCATCAGCGTGGCCCCCTGAGGAATCCGGTCTGGCGCCCCACCACCTGGCCGGCGTCGGGGGCGACGATGAGTTCTTGGCTGGCGGGGTATGGCTCGTCCCCGTCCAGAACCGTCAGTATCTCATCCGGGGCCACCGAACGTTTTATGACCGCCAGCGCGACCGGGCCCATTTCGTAGTGCTGGGCCACCGAGGTCACCGTCCCCACCGTCCGGTCGCCCACCAGGACGGGGCTGCCGGCGGCGGGCAGGGTGTGCTGCGATCCGTCCAGCTGCAGGAACACGAGGCGCCGCGGCGGATGTCCCAGGTTGTGGACGCGGGCAATGGTCTCCTGCCCCTTGTAGCAGCCCTTGGCCAGGTGCACTGCGGTGCGGAGGAGGTCAAGTTCGTGCGGGATGGTCTTGTCATCCGTCTCGGCACCGATCCGGGGCCGCCAGGCGGCCACGCGCAGGGCCTCGGCTGCGAGGGTACCGGCGAGGGGGCGCCCTGCGAGCGTCTCCTCCAGGGCTGCCGCGGGGACAAGGTATTCAAACCAGGGACGCTCCAGTCCCGGATGGTCGGTCTCGGCAACCGTGGCATAGGAGAAGCCGCCGGCGCTGACATGCGGCCACGGGTCCTGCCAGGCGAGCAGGCCGGACCATTCCGGGACCGCCCTGGTGCTGCCCACAACGGCCCACCCGGTGGAGACGTCCGCCACTTCAACCCGCAGCATGAACTTCATCCTGTTGAGGAACTCCGCCAGCGGCGCTGCCTCGGCGCCCTCGACAATCAGCCAGGTGGTCCCGCCGTCGTCCACCACCCGCGCATCAAACTCAATCCGCCCCTGCACGCTCAGGAGCAGCAACTCGCTGGACTCGCCCGGCCCCAGGCCGGTGACCTGCTGCGAGGAGAGGGTGTTGAGCCAGCTCAGCCGATCCGGACCGGTGACGGTCACTACGCCGCGGTGGGAGAGGTCGACGACGGCGGTTCCGGCGGCCAGGGCGCGCTGTTCGCGCAGGGGCTCGCCGTAGTGGGCCGCGACGCCGGCGTCCGCGCCGGCCGCCTCAACGGCGCCGGGGCGCGACAACAGAGGGCTGGGAATAGTCATATGAAGTAGAAGTCCTTGGAGGCTAGCGATATTCCGGGTTTTCGAAATCGAACCGGGTCCCGGCGGACCATTCCTGCGGCAGGTTGCCGTAGGCGGGCAGGCCGCCGGCGTCCTTGAGGATCCGGGCCAGGTGCAGGAGGTTCCAGGTCATGAACGTCGTGTTCCGGTTGGTGAAGTCGCTTTCGGGGCCGCCCGAACCCTTTTCCAGGTAGCTTGGGCCGGGCCCCACGGGTCCGATCCACCCGGCGTCGGCCTGCGGCGGGATGCTGAAACCGATGTGCTGCAGGCTGTAGAGGATGTTCATGGAGCAGTGCTTGATCCCGTCCTCGTTGCCGGTAATCAGGCAGCCGCCCACCTTCGGGTAGAACGCCCACTGGCCCTTGCTATTGAGTTCGCCGGAATGGGCGTACAGGCGTTCAATCAGCTTCTTGGTCTGTGAGGAGTTGTCGCCAAGCCAGATGGGCCCAGCCACTATCACGATGTCCGCCGCCTGGACGGCGGGGTAAAGTTCGGGCCACTCATCCGCCTGCCAGCCGTACTGCCTCATGTCCGGGTAGACCCCGCTGGCAATATCGTGGTCCACCGTGCGGATCACCCGGGTGCTGACACCCTGCTTTTCCATGATCCGCCGGCTGATGTTGATCAGGCCGTCGGTGTTGGACGTTTGCGGGGATTTCTTGAGCGTGCCGTTGAAGAAGACGGCCTTCAGGTCGCTGTATTCCTTCAGGCTTTCGACTGTTCCCACGGCAGCGCTCCTTTGGTTACGAAACCCGTTTCAGGAAGGCCGAGGCGTGGGCTTCCAGGCCCTTGCCGCCTTCTCCCCCGGTTGCCACGTCCCAGCGCCACAGCAGGTTGCCGTCCACCAGTCCGAAGATGCGGGTAGCGGCGCTGTAGTCCTTGGAATGGCTGCCCCGCATCACCATGTCGGTGGTGAGCTGGATCTGGGGGCCCTTGATCTGCCCGTAGTACAGCTCCGAGATGCCGCCCGGATGGGAGATGGACACCGAGATGTCGAAGCCGCCCTCGCTGTTGCGCAGGGCCTCCACCTCATCGGCACTCTTCAAGGCAGGCACGATGTCCGCCGGGATCAGGCCCGGCCCGCCATCGGCGTCCAACTGCTTGCGCTCCAGCGCCCAGAAGCCGGTCTCGACGGTGAGCGGCCGCAGGCGGGTGCCTTCGTCGTCGGTCAGCCAGCTTTCCGCACGGTACTGAAGGTACGGCAGGCCGTTGTGGGTGAAGGAAACGTGCTGCAGGAAATGCTCCGAGTCCTCGTCCCCGCTGCCGAGCCGGCCGCGGCCTTCCCACTCGCCGATGAGCCAGGAAAGGGGAACGAGTTCAGGGGTCAGATCCGTAGGAATCTCAATGGGCACGGCAATTACCTCGAGATACAGCTAGCTCCGGAAAGTTCTGTCTACTTCTGGCCTTTGAAGAGGCGGTAGACCACAAAGCCGGCAAACCAGGCCATGGCGAGGCTGGCGATGCCGAGCAGGACAAGGAAGAAGATTTCAAAAGCAAGTACGGACATGATGCCATCCTAACGCGTTAGTAGATGAGTAGTTTGTCTATGAAGTAGGCAAGGGAACCCACCGCGGAGACGGGCGCCAGCCCCATGCTGAGCGCCGCAGGAACGTTCAGCGGGGCGCCGCGGAGGGTGGCCATCCGGCGGAAACTGGCCAGCACGGCACCTACCACGACGCCGAAAATGGCGGCGGGAAGGACTTCTATGTCAGAGAGCACCAGGCCCGCGAGCGGCCCCGCCAGCCCGGCCAGGACCATGCCCAGCGGCGCCACCACACTGTCGGGCCACCGGATGAGTCCTGTGATCAATGCCACTGCGGCACTGATGGCCGCGACCAGGAGCATCTCGCGCACACCGTTGAACCTGGCTCCGGCAACCCATCCTGAGCCGAGGCAGGACAGCAGGACGCCCACGCAGCAGCCGAGCGTGGACTCAAGCCGCTGCGCCTGGCCGGTTCCCCGGATGAGCTGCACCACGAAGATTGCCATCATTCCCAGGGCAATGAATCCGGGCGTCCAGTCGAGGAAACCGGGTGCGGGCACCACCGCAGCGGCGATTGCGGAAGCTGCGCCGGGCAGGGCAATAACTGCTGCGAGCGTCTTCTTGGCCGGAATCCGCAGGAAGTGGGGCCAGCCGACGCCCACCGTGGCGGCGATCAGGACCGCCACGACCACCAGGGCTTCCCTGGTGGTGTAGACACCGGCGATGATGGCCGCGAGACCTGCGATTCCCACGATGCCGATGGTCCAGGAGCGGAGTGAACGAACGGGTGCCTGCAGATCCGCCGTCATGCGGGACCCTGCCTCTGCTTAGCGTCTGCACTCACTGCGCTGCAATCCCA
The DNA here is from genome assembly GCF_059089905.1 of Arthrobacter sp. Y3221087. Classification (NCBI taxonomy): domain Bacteria; kingdom Bacillati; phylum Actinomycetota; class Actinomycetes; order Micrococcales; family Micrococcaceae; genus Arthrobacter; species Arthrobacter sp. Y3221087. The sequence goes on along the minus strand of NZ_JBNHFE010000001.1, from coordinate 947,374 downwards.
TCCTGGCGTCGACCTGGGGCAGAGCCCCTTCCTGTCAGGGCGTCCGGCCCTGGCTCAATCCTGCCTTATATGAACGGGATATGTCGCAAAACGTCCCGTTGCAGCGCGTAAATCTCTGGTACCGCAGGGGGTGCCGGGTATACTCAAGGTTCAGCTAAGCGCCCTGCCGGGTGGCTGGCCGGCAGCTTTCCACGCCGGCCGGAAACCCTTACGGGAGCCAGTACCCGCCGGTGGAAATCCGGTTCAGTCGCCCAATGATGCGCGGACGGCCCTTGGAGGAACAATGTCGCACATCCTGTTACTGACGAACAGCACCGGCACTTCGGTCGACATCCTGCCTGCCCTTGAATTGCTGAACCACCGGGTCCATATCCTCCCCGCCGAGCCCACGGCCCTGCTCGAAACAGACCCTTGCGACATCGTCCTGCTGGACGCGCGGAAGGACCTGGTGGGCGCCCGCTCGCTCACCCAGCTCCTGAAGGCCACCGGCCTGAGCGCCCCGCTGGTACTGATCCTCACTGAAGGCGGCATGGCGGCCGTTTCCTCTGCCTGGGCTGTGGACGATATCGTCCTGGATTCGGCCGGCCCCGCAGAGGTGGAAGCGCGCATCAGGCTGTCGGTGGCCCGGGCCGTGCCTGAACAGGAAGACGCGCCAAGCGAAATCCGCGCCGCCGGCGTGGTCATCGACGAAGCCAGCTATACCGCCCGCGTGAACGGTGCTCCGCTGAACCTGACCTTCAAGGAGTTCGAACTCCTGAAATACCTGGCCCAGCATCCCGGCCGGGTATTTACCCGCCAGCAGCTCCTCACCGAGGTGTGGGGCTACGACTACTACGGCGGCACCCGCACCGTGGACGTCCACGTCCGGCGCCTGCGCGCCAAGCTGGGCGCCGACCATGAGAACCTCATCAGCACCGTCCGCAACGTGGGGTATCGCCTCACCCTGGTGCGGCAGCAGGAAGACGAGCTCACCGAGGCCTGAGTGGCGGGCCCCAACCCGTATAGCCTTGCTTCATGACTCCTGCGCATCCCGAGAAGTGGCCCGTCCATGTTGTCCGAGGCGGCATTGACCAGCAGCTCCTGAAAGACTGCCGCGACCTGCTTGCCGCGGCCGAAGAGTCCGATGGCAATCCGTCCATCTCGGAACAGACCCTGGTGACCATGCGCGCCGGCGATTCCACAGGACACTCGCTGCTGACCCTGGCGCTGTACGCCCCTGATGAGGACTCGGATCCCGCCACGGGGCAGGATCTGGCGGGCTTCGCCGTCGTGGTCGAGGAAGCGGACGGCAGCGGAATCCTGGAGATCGCCGTCCACCCCTCCTACCGCAACCAGGGCGTGGCCGACCGCCTGGTGGGCGCCCTGGTTGAAACCCGGGGGCTGGACGGGTTGAAGGCCTGGTCCCACGGCAACCATGAGGCCGCCGCGGATCTCGCCGCCCGGTACGGTTACACGCCCATGCGTGAACTGTGGAAGATGCGGATGACGACGGCGGGCGCTGACCTTCCCGACGCCGGCTTCCCGGAGGGGGTAACGCTCCGTGCCTTTGTGCCCGGGCAGGATGAGGAGGCGTGGCTGGAGGTCAACAGGGCGGCCTTCGCAGACCATCCGGAGCAGGGCACACTCACGCGGGCGGACCTTGAGGCACGCATGGCCGAGGACTGGTTCGACCCCGCGGGTTTCCTCCTGGCCGAGGATGCCGGCGGGCGGCTGCTGGGCTTCCACTGGACCAAGGTGCACCCGCAGCACGGCCCGCACCCTGCCATCGGCGAAGTGTACGTGGTGGGCGTGGCGCCCGAGGCACAGGGCATGGGGCTGGGCAAGGCGCTCACCGTCGCGGGGATCCGGCACCTCCAGGAGCAGGGGCTGCACGCCGTGATGCTGTACACCGACGCGGAGAATGCACCCGCCGTTTCCCTGTACCGCCGCCTGGGGTTCACCCGCTGGGACATGGATGTGATGTACGGGCCGGCGGCGGCCGGTTAGTCCAGTCCACTGACATGTGCGCCGGAGTACCCGGAAATCGAGGGTTTCGCGGCAATGAATGCTTGTAAGGTTGAAACAAGACCGCGCGGGCCGGAAGCACCAGCACCAAGCGCCAGGTAAAGGAGATGCCATGAACCCGGAACCTTCCGGAACAGCCACGTCCCAGGATGTTGCGGTTCCTGTACGCGCCCGCTTCGGTTCCTCCGAAGTACCGGCTTCCCGTGCCACCCAGGACCGCATTGACATTCCGGAATTTGCGCCGAACCTGCAGCCCGAGGGTGACATCCGCCCCGACCGCTTCCTGGACCGTGAACTGAGCTGGCTCGCCTTCAACTCCAGGGTCCTGGAACTTGCCGAAGATCCCTCCCTGCACCTGCTGGAACGCGTCAGCTTCCTGTCGATTTTTGCGTCCAACCTGGACGAGTTCTTCATGGTCCGGGTGGCGGGCCTGAAGCGCCGCATCGCCACGGGCCTGGCCGTCCCCTCCCCTGCTGGACTGAGCCCGGTGGAGGTTCTGGAAAGGATCAGTGAGGAAGCACACCGGCTGCAGCAGCGGCACGCGCAGGTGTACGCAGACCAGATCCGCCCGGCCCTGGCCTATGAGCACATCCACCTGATGCACTGGGACGAACTGGACGACGCCGCCAAGCAGCAGCTGAGCGCAATGTTCGCCGAGAAGGTCTTCCCCATCCTCACGCCGCTGGCGGTGGATCCGGCCCACCCGTTCCCGTATATTTCCGGGCTTTCCCTGAACCTGGCCGTGGTGGTGCGGAACCCGGTCAGCGACAAGGAGCTATTCGCCCGTGTCAAGGTGCCGGACCAGCTGCCGCGCCTGATCTCCATCGACGGTCCCCGCGCCGGCGCAGTGGCAGGCCGGGTGGCACGGTTCATCGCCCTTGAAGAAGTCATCGCCGTCCACCTGGACAAGCTCTTCCCCGGCATGGAGGTCCTGGAACACCACACCTTCCGGGTCACCCGCAACGAGGACGTGGAGGTGGAGGAAGACGACGCCGAAAACCTCCTGCAGGCGCTGGAGAAGGAACTGCTGCGCCGCCGCTTCGGCCCTCCCGTGCGGCTGGAAGTCACCAATGACATCAACCCCAACATCCGTGCGCTGCTGATCCGCGAACTGGGGGTGGAGGAATCCGAGGTGTACTCGGTGCCGGCTCCGCTGGACCTCCGCGGCCTGTCCGTCATTGCCGGCATTGACCGTGCCGATCTCCACTACCCCAAGCACGTCCCGCACACTTCCCGGTACCTGAACGAGTCCGAGACCTCCAAGGCCGCAAACGTCTTCGCGGCCATGCGCCGCCGCGACATCCTGCTGCACCACCCGTACGACTCGTTCTCCACCTCCGTCCAGGCGTTCCTGGAGCAGGCAGCTGCGGACCCCAAGGTCCAGGCCATCAAGCAGACGCTGTACCGAACGTCGGGCGACTCGCCCATTGTGGACGCCCTGATCGACGCCGCCGAAGCCGGCAAGCAGGTCCTGGCGCTCGTGGAGATCAAGGCCCGCTTCGACGAGCAGGCCAACATTTCCTGGGCGCGCAAGCTCGAGCAGGCCGGCGTGCACGTGGTCTACGGGATAGTGGGCCTGAAGACGCACTGCAAACTGTCCCTGGTGGTCCGGCAGGAAGTGGACGGGCTGCGCCGGTACTGCCACATCGGCACCGGCAATTACCACCCGCGTACCGCACGGTACTACGAGGACCTTGGCCTTCTGACCGCCAACGACCAGGTGGGCGAGGACCTGTCCAAGCTGTTCAACCAGCTCTCCGGCTACGCCCCGAAGTCCACCTTCAAACGCCTGCTCGTTGCGCCGCGCTCGGTGCGGTCAGGGCTCATCGACCGGATCGAAACCGAAATCCGCAATGCCCGTGCCGGGGTACCCGGCCGGGTGCAGATCAAGGTGAACTCCATGGTGGATGAAGCCGTTATCGATTCCCTGTACCGGGCTTCCCAGGCCGGTGTGAAGGTGGACGTGGTGGTCCGCGGCATCTGCTCCCTCCGGCCGGGTGTACCGGGCCTGAGCGAAAACATCACCGTCCGCTCCATCCTGGGCAGGTTCCTTGAGCACTCCCGGGTCTTCGCGTTCGCCAACGGCGGCGACCCCGTGGTGTACATCGGCTCCGCGGACATGATGCACCGCAACCTGGACCGCCGCGTGGAGGCCCTGGTCCAGCTGGCAAGCGCCGACGACATCAACTACGTCCTGGACCTGCTCAAGCGGTACATGGCACCCGAAACCGCCAGCTGGCACCTGGACAACGAGGGCGACTGGTCCCGGCACCACCTGGCCGAGGACGGCCGGCCGCTTGAGGACGTGCAGTCCTGGCTGCTCGCCTCGCGCCCCCGGCAGCGCAGCCTCAGCCGGCGGTAAGGGCAGCCGTTTTGTCGAGCGATGCACTCGTAGCTGACCAGACAGACCATCCCGGGGAACCAGTTGCAGTTACCGCTGCCGGCGCCCTCCCATGGCGGGTGACAAATGACAGGCTTGAAGTCCTGCTGATCCACCGCCCCCGCTATGACGACTGGTCATGGCCCAAAGGGAAGATTGACGACGGCGAGACCATCCCCGAATGCGCCCTCCGCGAGGTGCGGGAGGAGATCGGCCTGGACGCGCCCCTGGGCCGTCCGCTGCCGGCCATCCACTACCGCGTCGCGTCCGGCCTTAAGGTGGTTTTTTACTGGGCGGTCAAGGCCAATGGGACCCGGCTGGTTCCGGACGGCAAGGAGGTGGACAGCGTCATGTGGTGCACCCCGGAGAAGGCGGCCAAGCTGCTCTCCAACCCCACCGACGTCGTGCCGCTGGAATACCTGCGCAAAGCCCACGAGGACGGCGAGCTGAACACCTGGCCGCTCATAGTCCTCCGGCACGCCAAAGCGAAGCCACGCTCCTCCTGGACCAAAGCCGAAGGTGAACGGCCGCTGGCCGCCACTGGGACACGGCAGGCACAGGCAGTGGGGCGGCTGCTGCAGGTCTGGCAGCCCCGGCGCGTGGTCACCAGCCCCTGGCTCCGGTGCGTGGCGACCGTTGCGCCCTATGCGAAGGCAGCAGGGGCGAAGGTTCGGATGGCGGAAGCCCTCACTGAGCACCGCCACCACCGCAGCCCGAAGAAGACCGCCGCCGTCGTCGAGGCCCTGTTCGACAAGCAGCGGCCTGTGGTGGTCTGCACCCACCGGCCCGCGCTGCCGACGGTCTTCGCGCAACTGGCGAAGCACATGCCGGGCCGGCTGAGCAGCCTCCTGCCCTCGGATGAGCCGTACCTCTCGCCCGGCGAACTGGTGGTCTGCCATGTGGCGCCCGAGGCAAAAAACCACGTGGTCGCCGTCGAGCAGTTCAAACCGTTCGACGACTGACCCGGCCGGGATTCAGAAAGGCGACAAGCAACCCCGATAGACTTGGGGCGTGAACATCCCAACGCCTTATGAAGACCTCCTGCGCGATGTCCTGGCTTCCGGCACGCACAAATCCGACCGGACCGGAACCGGAACCACCAGCGTTTTCGGGCGGCAGCTGCGTTTTGACCTGTCGGAGAGCTTCCCGCTGATCACTACCAAGCGGGTGCATTTCAAATCCGTCGCGGTGGAGCTGCTGTGGTTCCTGCGCGGCGAAACCAACGTGAAGTGGATGCAGGACCAGGGCGTCACCATCTGGGACGAATGGGCAGACGCGGATGGCGACCTGGGGCCGGTTTACGGCGTCCAGTGGCGCAGCTGGCCCACCCCGGACGGCGGCCACATCGACCAGATCGCCGCGCTCGTGGAGGGCCTGAAAAACAACCCCGACTCGCGCCGCCACATCGTCTCGGCGTGGAACGTCTCCGAGCTGAGCGACATGGCCCTGCCGCCTTGCCACGCGTTCTTCCAGTTCTACGTGGCCAACGGCAGGCTGTCCTGCCAGCTGTACCAGCGCTCCGCGGACATGTTCCTGGGCGTGCCGTTCAATATCGCCTCCTACGCCCTGCTGACCTGCATGCTCGCCCAACAGGTGGGGCTGGAGCCCGGCGAGTTCGTCTGGACCGGCGGCGATGTGCATATTTACGAAAACCACATGGACCAGGTCCTCAAGCAGTTGGAGCGGGAGCCCTACGAATACCCGCAGCTGAAGATCAACCGGAAGCCGGCATCGATCTTCGACTACACGCTGGAGGATTTCGAAGTGGTGGGCTACAAGCACCACCCGACGATTAAGGCACCGATCGCCGTATGAGCACCGAGAACTTCACCGATCCACAGTCCTTCACGGAGGAACTGGCTGCCTCAATCACGGGCGTCGGCCTGGTCTGGGCGCAGACGCCCGACGGCGTCATCGGCAAGGGCGGGGACATGCCCTGGCACCTGCCCGAGGACCTCAAGCATTTCACCCGCCTGACCACCGGGCACCCGGTCATCATGGGCCGCAAGACCTGGCTGTCCTTCCCGGACAAGTACCGTCCGCTGCCCGGGCGGACGAACATCGTCATCACCCGGCAGAAGAACTGGGCCGACACGCCTGAAGCGGAGGGCGCCGTCGTGGTTCCGTCACTGGATGATGCGCTGCTGGAATCGCAGTTCGTCGACGGCGGAGACACCGTCTGGATCCTGGGCGGCGGGGAGATTTTCCGCCAGTCCACGGACCTGGCCAACGTAGCGGTGGTCACCACCATCGACGTGGAGGCCGACGGCGACACGTTCGCCCCCGAGCTTGGCACCAGCTGGGAGGCCACCGCCTCCGTTCCTCCGGACGGCTGGCTGACGGCCGCCAACGGCACGCGCTACCGATTCACTAAGTGGTCAAGGACCGAGGGCTAGGAACATGCTGAAGAAACCGGAAACCCTCTTCGTCCTGGGGTACATGCTGCTGCCGCTGCTTGCGCTGTTGTCCGCCATCGTGGGACTGACCATGATCCTGGGCGGCAACAAGATCGCCGGCGCCATTGTGCTGGTGGTTGTCACGCAGGTCTTCGCCTTCGGCGCCTTCTTTGCCCTGCGGGCCCGCAAGGCAGCTGTGGTGGAGGAGTCCAAGCGGGGCTAGCTCATTGTGGCTGTGCCGGCTCTGCATGGGGAGCTCACCCCATCGCGGCTTGGCGGGGGCCTGGCCTAGGCTGAAGCCTGCAGCCTGACGGACTGCTGTTTGGACAATATTGGGGGGATGCGGGTGGCAGGAACTTTGTGGGGCGCCGACGTCGAGCAGCTGCGCAACTTGGCGCGGCAGTTCAGCAAGACCGCCGACATGCTGCAACAGCAGTCGCAGCAGCTGAGCGGCCATATCAACAACAGCCCCGTGTGGAGAGGCCAGGACGCGTCGCGCTTCCGGTCCGACTGGAACGGCAACCACCGTGCACTGCTGCAGAAGACGGCGGCGCGGCTCCAGCAGGAGTCGAAGCTCCTCCTCACGCACGCGGATGAGCAGGAGAAGGCGTCTGCCACCGGGGGTGCCGGCAATTCCGGGCCCGGCACCGGGACAGCGGGCGGAAACGGACCGGGCAGACAAGTCCCGGGGCAGGGAAGCAACAACCCCTGGGGACCGGACTGGCTCGCACACCCTGATTCGCCGTTCCGTGGCGGCTGGGACATCTACGGCCTCACCAAGGCCTTCCCGAACCTCCGGGCGGGCCTGTTCGACATCGCCGCCATGCTGCAGAAGTCCCGCATCTCTGATTTCCTGGACCCGGCAGCCTGGCGGGCCTTCCAGAACTCCAACGAGTTCAGCAAGTTCTTCAACATGTCCAACAGCCTGTTCGAGGGCAAGTTCCACGAGGTCCTGAACCTCGCCGAGGGATCCAACGCCTTCAGGTACCTCGACGGATTCAGCAAGGGTTTGGGCGTTGTGGGCGTTGGCCTGGACAGCCTGGACGCCTTCAACAACTTCCAAGAGGGCGATTACGGCTCCGCCGCCTACTCCACCACGAAGGCCCTCTTGGGCGCCGGCTCGTTCCTTCCGCCGCCCGCCGGCACTGCGTGCATGGTGGCCAGCGGTGCCCTTGCCCTCTACGACAACGTCCCCGTCATCCATGATTCCGTGAACTACGTCGGGGATAAGATCGCCGATGGGGCCGAGGCCGTTGGCGACGCTATCAGTGACGGCGTGGACGCTGTCGGCGACTTTTTTGGCTTCTGAGAACTGAGGAGAACAACCAGTGACTGAAACAACCACAGCCAGGTCCTCCAGCCCCGGCCAAGGGTTTCCGGACGCGATCGGTTTTGGCTTCGCCGAGCTCCTGGTGCTCCTGAACCTGCGGCGCGGACCGGCCGCCGAAGCCTCTGCCAAGGCACTCCGGCTGGAAGATGAACTCGACGACGCCTCCCTGCTCTCGGCGGGAGCGTCCTCCCTGGTGGCCCGCGGTGCAGCCACGGTGGGTGCGGACAAGGAGTTGTCGGTTGCGGGTCCGGTGGCAGCCGTTACCAATGCCCTGACGATGACCGAGAAGCTGGTGCAGATCAACCTCCTCACGGCCGGCTCCGTGGACAACGTCCTGTCCGTCGAGTCACCCGAATACCGGATCCTGCTGCAGCCACGTGCCTACCTCAGCTGGTTCGCGATGGCGCAGCGGCCGGATACAACACCGGCAGAAGCCAACTTCTTTATCCTGCGCAAGCATCTTGAGGACAACCCCGACGGCGGAGCCACCATCCGCCTGCTCGACGGTTCCGACGGCAAGCAACTGCTGGTCAAACGCAGCGGGGAGGGCTGGACCGTGGGCTACGGCCATCTTGATGCCCCTTCCGAGCCGATCCGGGAAATCTCAGGCCTCAGCGACGGCCAGGTGTTGGACCACATCCGATCGATCCGACAGGACTAGCATGCAGAACGGCAATCCGGGCAGTACTCCCGGCAGCGCACCCACATCCGACGACCAGGTCCGTGCCTTTCACGAGCAGGCCCTGGCGCGCGGGGAAAAGCGTGTCCTGTTCCGGACGGTGGAGGGCGCGCTCCACAGCTATGAGAAGGACGAACTCGGTGTGGTCACCGCCAGTTCCCACCCGCAGGTGCGGTCCGCCGGAGGGTTCCTCATGATGGCTGTGTTCTTCGCTGCCTTGGCGGTTTTCTCGATCATGCTGGTGGCCGGGCCCACCAGCAGGGGCCAAGATCCGATGTGGGGAGCCCTGGTCCTCACTGTCGCCGGGGCCGCCGGCGTCCTCTACGCAGCACGGATGGCGGGCGTCGCCGCCAAGGCCAAAAGGCTGAGGGCGGAACGGGGGATCCCGGAACCGACGGCCCGGCAGTTCGACCGCTAAGGGGCAGCCCTCCTGACAAAAGGGGCCTGCCTTGTTAGCCGCGGGCCGTCGTCGTGCCCTCAGGTCCGTGTAGCTGCCCGCCCGACGTGACGTAACCGACTGCGCCCCGCGGGTTCCGACGTCTAAAATGGACGAATGACTACAGCAGCTACCCCTTCCGTCGGCCTGGTCGGATGGCGCGGCATGGTCGGTTCCGTCCTCATGCAGCGCATGCAGGACGAGGGCGACTTCGCCAACATCAACCCGGTGTTCTTCTCCACCTCCAACGCGGGAGGTGCCGCGCCGTCCTTTGCTGACGGCGCCGGCAAGCTCGAGAACGCGTTTGACCTCGACACCCTGGCGAAGCTGCCCATTATCGTCACCGCCCAGGGCGGCGACTACACCAAGCAGGTCCACGGCGATCTGCGCAGCCGCGGCTGGGACGGCCTCTGGATCGACGCCGCCTCCACGCTGCGCATGAACGGTGACTCGATCATCGTGCTGGATCCGATCAACCGCGACGTCATCGACAAGGGCCTGGTCAACGGCACCAAGGACTTCATCGGCGGCAACTGCACCGTCTCCTGCATGCTGATGGGCCTCGGCGGCCTGTTCAAGAACGGCCTGGTGGAGTGGGGCACCTCCATGACCTACCAGGCAGCCTCCGGCGGCGGGGCCCGGCACATGCGCGAGCTCCTCAGCCAGTTCGGCACGCTCAATGCTGAGGTCAGCACGGAACTGGACGACCCGGCGTCGGCCATCCTGGACATCGACCGCAAGGTCCTGGCCCACCAGCGCACCGACATCGACGCCACCCAGTTCGGCGTGCCGCTGGCCGGCTCCCTGATCCCCTGGATCGATGCCGACCTGGGCAACGGACAGTCCAAGGAAGAGTGGAAGGCCGGGGTCGAAACCAATAAGATCCTGGGCACCTCCGAGGAAAACCACGTCATCATGGACGGCCTGTGCGTCCGGATCGGCGCCATGCGCTCCCACTCCCAGGCGCTGACGCTCAAGCTCCGCGAGGACCTGTCCGTCGCCGAGATTGAGAAGCTTCTGGCCGAGGACAACGAGTGGGCCAAGGTGGTCCCCAATACCAAGGAAGCGTCCATGGCCGAGCTCACCCCGGTGGCCGCTTCCGGCACCCTGGACATCCCGGTTGGCCGCATCCGCAAGATGGAGATGGGACCGCAGTACATCAGCGCCTTCACCGTGGGCGACCAGCTCCTCTGGGGCGCCGCCGAGCCGCTGCGCCGCATGCTCAACATCGCCACCGGCAACCTGTAGACAGCTGCCGTCACAGCGGCCCTGCCCCGTTTGGGGCGGGGCCGCTCCTGCTTAACCGGCTGTCCCTCGCCGAAAGAGAGAGGACGTCGGCCGGGTAGCCGCCATAAGTGAGAGAGCGTCGGCCGGAAAGCCGCCATAAGTGAGAGGGCGTCGGCCGGAAAGCCGCCACAGGTGAGAGGGCGTCGGCCGGAAAGCCGCCATAAGTGAGAGAGCGTCGCGGGGGGTGGGGCTGGCTCAGGTGGCGAGGAAATCCCGGTACCGCCGGGAAGCCTTGTCGAAGGCTGCCTGCGCTGCCGGGCCAAGCGGGCGGTCGCCGTCAAAGAGTTCGGGTGCGACGGCGGCGCGCTGGCCTTTGCCCGCAACGGCCCAGGTGCCGATCACCTCGCCTGCCGCAACAATCGTCTTCTTGAAGACCCCATTGCCGCCGGGAACAATCCGGTTGGCATGCTCGGGCGGCAGGACAAGGCTCCGGTCGGTGTAGCCCAGCAGGAACTCGTCGAAGCCGGGCAGCAGCAGGACGGAGCGGCCGCCCGGAACCCGGCCCTCCAGCAACGCCGCCGTCTCCGGGGACATCCAGTAGCCCGTACCGTCAAACTCGAGTTCCACCAGTTCGCGGCGGATATCCTCCAAGGCGGACCGGACCTCGGTCAGGGGAATCTGGGTCCACCAGGCGAAGTCGCGGACGGTGGCAGGGCCATGGCTGCGGAAGTAACGGAGCAGCCACTCGGCAACCGCCTCCGCACGTTCCAGGCGCCGGGACTGCGGAATCCACTGATCGAACGCCACCAGCAGCTGCTGGTTCCCGGCCAGTGGCCCCTGCACCAGCCAGCCGTGCCGGCAGAGGGTTCCGAGGATGTGGATGCCCCGCTGCCCCTGCGTGGGCTGGCCCGCGGCATCGAAAACGCCGAACAGGTCAGTGCGGCTGGCCGGACCGGCGGCGGCGATGCGGCCAAGGGCGAGGTCGCGGCACTTTTCGATATCCGCCGAAGTGATGCCGAGTTCCCGGTGCCGGGCGGCGATGCCCTTGGTCAGCCGGTCCGCGGTGAGCTCCAGCATCCAGCCCAGGTCCTCCGGCGCAACCAGGTGGAGCGTTCCCCGCATCGGCCAGGACCTCACTATGGTTCCCGCGTCGAGGGCTGCCCGCACGCGGCTGACACCGGAGCCCGGAAGCCGGACGCCTACCGCCCAGAGCGCCGCCTGCAGGTCCTGCGCTTGTATGGCCGTCATCCGGCGCACCACGTCGGCCGGTGATTCCGCCCGCTTCCGCCCGTCAAGAAGCCCCTGGGACACCAGCCGCAGCCGGCCCAGCACCCTGCGGTCACCACGGTTTCGCACCTGCGCAGCCATGCCCTCATCCTACGGTCGCGGCGGAGCACACAACACGGCGGCTAGGGTAGAACCATGACTTTGGGGAGTTTGTGGCAGGTGCCTGCGCGTAAAACCAGGAGATGGATGATCGGCGGGACGGTGGGCGTCCTGGCAGGAACTGCGCTGGGACTCATTTCCCTCTCCGCGTTCCTCAGCGCGGGCCGGTTAGATCCCCTGCTGCTGCTCCCCTCCCTCGCCCTGAGCCTGGGCGGCGGCTACGCCGTCCTGTTCCCCGCAATCGCGGTCAGCCGCAACGGCGTCCGCATTCATCGGGACTGGCGGCAGCACCCCCGGGCAGCCCGGCTCCTCTGGATCCTGTCACTCGCCGTGGCAGGCGCCGGACTGGCCGCCTGCGTCACCACCGGGGCGGCAAATCCGCAGGCACCGGGCCTGCTGGTCTGGCTGTTCATGGGCATCTACCTGGCCCTCACCGGCTGGGCATCAGCCCTCATGGGCGCCGCGGAAGTGCTCCGGCAGGACGGGCGGGACGCTGAACGGGCTACAGCTCCAGCCCGATAAGCAGCGGCTCGGGGTGCAGTTCAATGCCGAAGCGGCGTTCGACGCCGGCCCGCACCTCGCGGGCCACGGCCACCACATCTGCCGCCCGGGCTGCGCCGCGGTTGGTGATAGCCAGCGTGTGCTTGGTGGACAGCGACGCCCGTCCGCCCGACACACTGTCCTGTTCCAGGCCGAAGCCTTTCCCGAAGCCTGCCTGGTCGATGAGCCACGCAGCCGAAAGCTTCACCAGTCCGTCGGCTCCCGCCGGGTAACGCGGCGCGGACTCCGGCAACGCCTCAGCCACCTCCGCGGGAACGATGGGATTGGTGAAGAACGAGCCCGTGGAATAGGTGTCCCTGTCAGCGGCGTCCCACACCATGCCCTTCGAGGCCCGCAGCCGGAGCACCTCGCGGCGCACGTCCGTGGCATAGGCGCGCTTGCCGGGCTCGACTCCCAGGGCATGGGCAAGTTCGGCATAGCGGATGGGTGCGCTCATCCGGCCGAGCGGAAGCTGGAATTCGACGGTGAGCACGATGTAGCGGGGTGAACCGTTGACGGTGGTCCGCTTGAGGATGGAGTCGCGGTAGCCGAACTGCAGCTCGGAGTTGGTGAAGGTCTTCACGGCGTTCCGCTCGCGGTCCCAGGTGCGCACCGCTGCGATTGTCTGGGAGACGTCGGCGCCGTAGGCACCCACGTTCTGGACGGGAGTCGCACCCGTGGAACCGGGTATGCCGGAAAGCGCTTCGATCCCGGACCAGGCATGGCGGACGGCGTGCTCCACCAGTATGTCCCAGTTGTGACCCGCCTGGACCACCACGGCCACGCCGCCGCACGAGTCCTCGGCATTCACGGTGAACCCTTCGGAGGCAATCTTTACGACCGTGCCGGGGAACCCGTCGTCGGAAATCAGAAGGTTGGAGCCACCGCTGATAATCAGCACCTGCTCGCCGGCCGCATCCGCTGTGCGGATGGCGTCGATGATTTCGGCCTCAGTCCGTACCTCGATAAAGCTGCCGGCAGGACCGCCGACGGCGGACGTGGTCAGGGAGGAGAGCAGCGTGGAATGCACCGAACAACAGTACTTGAAGTTACACCGTTTTACACCGCGCGTGTGTAAAACGGTGTCAGCAGTGGACTTCAGGCAACCTTCCGGGCCACCGGCGAGAGCAGGAAGCTCACCGCCAGCATCACCATCACGGCCAGCAGCGAATGCAGGATACCCACGTGCTCGGCCAGCAGTCCCAGCAGGGGCGGCCCGCACAGGAAGGCCCCGTACCCGATGGTGGACACCACGGAGACCCGGGCGGCGGCCTTTGCGGGATCATCCGCAGCGGCAGACATGCCTACCGGGAACCCCAGGGATGCTCCCAGGCCCCACACCGCCAGGCCGACGAACGCCAGCCAGGGCGCCGGCGCATAGACGAACAGGCCCAGCCCCAGGACGGCCATTGCCGCGCACCAGCGCATCACCGGCACCCGGCCAAAGCGGTCCAGGACCAGGGTCCCGGCGAAGCGCCCGATGGTCATGAAGGTGACAAAGAGCCCGTACCCGGCGGCGCCGGCGGCGTCACTCTGGCCGTGGCCGTCGGCCAGGGCCAGCGCCACCCAGTCCCCCGCCGCGCCTTCGGCCAGGGCAAGGCCCAGCACGAGCACACCCAGGAGGAGGGTGCGCCGGTCCCGCCACGCCTGGGCGATCTTGCGTTTATTGTCCAGGGGCTCATCCGGGGCCCCGCTGTTTGCAGGGATAACGGGAATGGGACCCGTGATGGGGTCCTCAAAATTGTCCGGCGTGTAAGTCCGCTCCCCGGCAACCGGAGTGATGTCCGCACGGAACCAGGAGGCCGCCGTCGCTACGGAGACGGCAACCACCACGCCGGCAGCGGCCAGATGCCACGCCACCGGCAGGGACACGGCGGCCGCTGCCGCACCCAGCCCTGCGCCGGCCACAGTCCCCAGGCTGAACGCGCCGTGAAGCCGCGGCATGATGTGCCGGCCAACGGCCCGCTCAACCGCCGCGCCCTCAACGTTGGACGCGGTGTTCCAGCTGCCGGTGCCCAGCCCGATGACGGCCAGGCCCAGCGCGGTGGCCACCGGGCTGGCCAGGACCGAGGTACCGGCACCGGTCAACAGCAGGCCCACGCCCACCATGATGCTGCCGGTCCGGATGGTCCGCTTCGAACCCAGGCGGAGCACGATCAGCCCGGAGGCTGAAACGGACGCGAAGGAACCGAGCGTCATGCAGAGCAGGAGTACCCCCACGTTGCCCGGGGTGAGGTCCAGCGCGTCCCGGATGGCCGGGAGGCGGGACACCCAGGAGGCAAACGCCAGCCCGCTGGCGGCGTAGGCCACCACCACGGCGTTGCGCCAGCGGGTGACTTCACCGGCGGTGACAGTTGCCCCTGTGCCTTGCCTGGGTGTCAACGTGCCCGCTCAGGAAAGCCTGACGACGGCCTGGGCCTTCATCAGGACTTTTTGGCCGGCCGAGACAACGGTGAGGTCGACGCGTGCAGTGCCGGCCTCGGCGTCGAGCTTTCCAATGGTGCCGCTTACCTCGATGGTGGCCCCGGGCTGCTCCGTGCCGGTGGTGTCCGTGACCAGGACCGGCTTGGTGAAGCGGGTTTGGAAGTCGACGACGGCGGCCGGGTCGCCTGCCCAGTCGGTCACCAGCTGGACGGCCGAGCCCATGGTGAACATGCCGTGGGCGATGACGCCGGGCAGTTCCACGCTGGTGGCGAAGGCCTCGTTCCAGTGGATGGGGTTGAAGTCACCGGAGGCGCCGGCGTACTTGACCAGGTCGGCGCGGGTGACCTCGACGGTGCGGCTGCCGATCTCCTGGCCGGCGCTGAGTTCGTGGATGCTGGGGCTCATGGCTACTGTCCCTCTCCGCGGACCAGGATGGATGACGTGGTGGTGGTGACCTGCTCACGGGACTCGTCCGCGGCCAGGGCGAAAATTTCGGAACGGGTGGTGATCATGGCACCGCCGCCCATGGCACGGACGCCGTCCACGTGGAGTTCGGCCACCAGCCGGTCGCCGGCGAAGATGGGGCGGTGGTGGGTGAAGCGCTGGTCCGCGTGGACCACGCGGGAGAAGTCGATGCCGGCTTCCGGATCCTCGATGAGCTGGGCGTCGGCGCGCTGGGCGATGATGATGGCGAAGGTGGGCGGGGCCACCAGGTCATTGTGGCCCAGGGCCTTGGCGGCGTCGACGTCGAAGTGCGCAGGATGGGTGGCTTTCACGGCGCGGGCGAACTCGCGGATTTTCTCGCGGCCGACGTCGTACACCTCAGCGGCAGGGTAGCTGCGGCCCTGCAGGTCCGGATTGATAGTCATGGCCTCCAGCCTATCGCCCGCCTGCTGGAGGGCAGAAAAGCGGGTCCCGGCCAAGGAGGCAGGGAACCCTACCGGCGCAGCCGCTTGCGGATGGCCTGGCCGCGGACCACCATTCCGGCCACGTGCAGGACCAGGCCCAGCCCGATCAGCGGGAGGGAGGCCATGGCCAGCCCCTGGTTGCCGCTGGTGTTGCCCACCAGGTTCAGGATGATGCCGACGGCGATGAGCCCCATCGCGCTGAAAACCAGGACTTTGTAGCGGGTTGGCGCGGTGGCCCAGAATTCGTTCAGCACCCAGCCAGTTTACCGGGCCTCGGTGCAACGGTTCAGAACAGGGCTTCCTGCAGGGCCGGGACCTCGGAGGCGAAGTCGCCCAGGATGAGGGTGCGGGCGCCCAGCTGGGCAAGGTTCACCACGAAGGCGGCATCCGTGCCGTCCAACCGGGCCAGGGCGTTGTGCCCGCTCAGGCCCATGATCTCGAAGCCGTGCCCACCGCTGTCCAGCGGGTGCGGGTACGGGTGCCGGGCCCCCGGGCCGTGCAGGACGGACGCCTGCCTGGGACGGATCCAGGGCTCGTCCACCACGGTGAACCCGTCGACGGCGGTATGCGCCAGCAGTGCACGGGCTTCGGCGGCGCGGCGGGCGTTGGTAGCATCCAGTTCGGGATCGGGCAGCGGCCGGAGCAGTGCCTCGGCTTTGGCGGCGGACCTGACTTGCTGGGGCAGGCCGGCTTCGGCCGTGACCAGGTCCTCGAGGATCCGGACCACCCTGCCGTCCCGGGCGCGGGCCACATACCGGGCCGCCGCGGCGCCCTGCTCTGCCAGCCGGTTCCACTTCCGCGGTCCGGATGCTGTTCCCACCTTGCTGGCACCGCCCGCGAAGGTGGCCACATACAGCCAGTGTTCCTGCATAAGGTACTCGCGCAGCCCGGGGGTGACGCGGCCGCCCCGGTGGAAGTCGTGGATGAGCCGCGATTCGTCCAGCATAAAGCAGCGCTCGCACTGCTTGCCCCGGGCCGCCGGGGCGCCCGCCGCGCACAGGACGTGGTCGCGGCGTGTCGAGGAGTGGACGCGCAGGTGCCCCAGGCAGGATTTTGCCGGGTCCTCGACGCGAAAGCCGAGCCTGGCCTCCGGGTGGAGGCTGACCTGCCGGAAGTCCCCGGACGGTGACTGGAGGCGCAGGACGGGCGCGCCGCCGTCGTCCGCTGCCGTTGAGGCCGGCGGCCCATCCCAAGAGACCCCGTGGACCAGATAACGGGTATCGGCCAACGGGGTCCCGGAGGAAAGCGGGTGGGGCATCAGAGCGCGGGCTGGACTCCGAAGGCCACTGCGAGCTTCATGATCTTTTCGGCGCGGCCCAGGCGGGGAAGATCGGAGCCGTCGCGGATGACGCGGCCGTTGGCTTCGAAGTCGGTCATGAAGTCGGTAGCCCAGGCGACGTCGGACGGCGTGGGGCTGATGACCTCGTTGATGACCGGAGTCTGGTCGATGGCCAGGCACAGCTTGCCAGTCATGCCCATCATCACCGTGATGCCGGTCTGTTCGCGCAGGATGGGGTGGTTGGTGCCCACCGTGGGGCCGTCGATGGGGCCCGGGAGGTTGCCCACGCGGCTGGCGACCACGAGCTTGGCGCGGGGGTAGGCCATAGCCTCCGGGGTGGCAGCCATGCCCGTATCGCGGCGGAAGTCGCCGGAACCGAAAGCCAGGCGGAACGCGCCCTGGGCCTTGGCGATGTTGTTGGCTTCCTCAATGCCGACGGCGGATTCCACCAGCGGGATGACGGGCGTCTTGCCGTCCATCCGGTGGAAGCTTTCGGTGACCTGGTCCGCGGATTCGGTCTTGGCGAGCATGACGCCCAGGAGCCCGGGGGTGCCGCGGAGGCCTGCGAGGTCGTCGGCCCAGAACGGGCTGGTGGCGTCATTGATGCGGACCCAGGCCTTGCCGCCGGCGGTCAGCCAGTCGACGACGTTGCCGCGCGCCTGGTCTTTCTGCGAGGGGTCCACTGCATCTTCAATATCCAGGATGATCGAGTCGGCGCGGGAAACTGCCGACTGGTCAAAAAGCTCGGTCTTCATGGCATTGACCAGCAGCCAGGAGCGGGCGATTTCTGCGGGGATATTGCGTTCCGGCCTTACGGTCTCGGTGGCGATGGTAGACGTCATGCTTTCTACAGTATCCGCCCTGCAAGCGGCGCGGCGACGAAAATGGCCAGCTTGTGAGGATCAATACGAACTAAACGGGATGTGACCCCGCCGGGTGGAAAAGACGCAGCAGCACGGGCCGTTCCGGCGGCCGGAACGGCCCGTGCTGCTGCGCAACTGGTGGTCAGGGGATGTTGCTGCCACGCGCGGTCACCCAGAGCCGGTACCAGTCGGCGCGGGACATGGCGGCGGCGGCCTTCGCGGCGTCGGCACAGGCGCGGATGCGGCCTGGGTTGACCGTGCCGATCACCGGTGCAATGCCGGCCGGGTGCTTCATCAGCCAGCCGAGCAGGACCGCCTCCCCGGACGTCCCGTACTCCCCCGCCAGCTGCGCCACGAGCTCCGCGGTGGAAGCATCCGCGGACGTGGGGCTTTCCGGTTCCGCGCCGGTGTAGACGCCCCGGGCCAGGGAACCGTAGGCCTGCAGGGTGATGGAGTGGCGGGTGCAGTACTCCACGGTGCCGTGCGGAAAGCTGTAGTCCAGGTGTTCCGGATGGTTCACCAGCACCTGGCTTTCCAGCCAGGCCCGCTTCAACAGGCTCATCTCCAGCTGGTTGGCCACCACGGGCGTTTCCAGCCGGTCCTGCAGCACCTCGATCTGCGCCCCGGACATGTTGGACACGCCCAGCTGCCGGACCTTGCCTTCCGCCATCAGCTGCCCGACGGCGGACGCCACCTCTGCGGGGTCTGCCAGCGGGTCCGGGCGGTGCAGCAGGAGGATGTCCACGTAGTCAGTGCGCAGCCGCTTCAGGCTCCCGTTGACCCGTTCCAGGATGGCTTCCCGGCTCAGGTCGTAATGCGTCTGCAGGCCGCGTTCGTTCAGCCTGATCCCGCATTTGGTCTGCAGCCGGATCCGGCCCCGCAGGCCCGGCGTGCCGGCCAGCACCTCGCCGAAGACGGCCTCGGACTTGCCGCTTCGGTAGATATCCGCGTGGTCGAACAGGGTGATGCCGGCGTCCAGGGCTGCCTGGACGGCGGCAGCGGCCTCGTCCACCTGGGCACTGCCATGCGGCTCGTCGGACCAGCTGCCGCCCAATCCCATGCAGCCGTAGATGAGCTCCTGCATCAGGGCTGTTTCTGCAAGGCCTGCCGGCCTGTGCCGGGTGCGGGCATCAGCGCAGCCATGCGGTGGTGTTGGCGGGCAGCTTGCCGTCTTCCAGGGGTCCGCTGGTGAGCAGCACCTTCCCCGCGGGAAGCTCGACGGCGGTGCCGCCGAAGTTGGTGACGGACTGCCATCCGTTGGGGCGGCGGAAGTGCAGGACCTCAGGGTTGCCGGTCTCCACCCACTCGAGTTCCTCGTCCGTCTGCAGCTCACGGCGCAGCTTCAGGGCCGCACGGTACAGCTCCAGGGTGGAACCTTGCGTGCCGTCCTGGGCTTCCACGGCGTACTTGCTGAACCAGTCCGGCTGCGGCAGGTGCGAGCCGCCCTCACCGAAGCCGAAGGACGTTCCCTCCACCTTCCACGGCAGGGGCACGCGGCAGCCGTCACGGCCGATCTCCACGCCCTTGTTGCGGAAGAAGGACGGGTCCTGGCGCTCGGATTCGGGAATCTCTGACACTTCCTGGAGCCCCAGTTCCTCACCCTGGTACAGGTAGGCGGAACCCGGGACGGCCAGCATCAGCAGCGTGGCGGCGCGGGCGCGGCGTTCCCCGAGTTCCACGTCCAGCTGGTCCTTGGGACCGCCGGCGAGGAGCCAGTCCTTGCCGTCCTGGCCCTTGCTGCCCGCTTTGCCCTTTGACACCTGGGGCAGTCCGTAGCGGGTGGCGTGCCGGACCACGTCATGGTTGGAGAACACCCAGGTGGAGGACGCTCCGGTGGCGGCTGCCTCGGCCAGGTTGCGGGTGATGATCTCCCTGTACTCGGCGGCGTCGAAATCGGCCTGCAGCAGGTCGAAGTTGAAAGCCTGGCCCAGGCCCTGCGGGCTGGCGTACCGGGCGCGGCGGGTGGCGTGCACCCAGGCCTCGGCGACGGCGGTCCGCGGCGGGTTGTACTCGTTGAACACCTCGCGCCATTCGGCGTAGATCTCGTGCACTTCGTCGCGGTCCCAGAACGGGTGCGTGCCGTCGTCGAACCCGTCAACGCCGGTGTTGGCCGCGCTCAGTTCCAGCTTGGACAGCAGCGGTTCGGTGAGGTCCTTGGTGAGGGCGTGGGCCACGTCCACGCGGAAGCCGTCCACGCCGCGGTCGGACCAGAAGCGGAGGGTCTTGAGGAAGTCGTCGCGGACTTCCCGGTTGGACCAGTTCAGGTCCGGCTGCTCCTTCGCAAAGATGTGCATGTACCACTGGCCGGGAGTGCCGTCCGGTTCGGTGATGCGCTCCCAGGCGGGGCCGCCGAACACCGAGTCCCAGTCCGACGGCGGGAACTCGCCGTTGGGGCCCTTCCCGTCACGGAAGATGTACCGATCGCGGGCGGGTGAACCCTTGGGCGCGGCCAGTGCCTCCTTGAACCATTGGTGCCGGTCGGAGGAGTGGTTGGGGACGATGTCCGCGATCAGCTTGATCCCGGCGCCGTGCAGGGCCTTGGCCATCTCGTCAAAGTCCGCCAGCGTGCCCAGCTTGGGGTCCACGTCGCGGTAGTCATCCACGTCGTAGCCGCCGTCGGCGAGTGCCGAGGGGTAGAAGGGGCTCAGCCACACGGCGTCGATGCCCAGCGCCTTCAGGTACGGGACCTTCGCGGTGATGCCCTTCAGGTCGCCGATGCCATCGCCGTTGGAGTCGGCGAAGCTGCGCGGATAGATCTGGTAGACCGCTGCCTGGCGCCACCAGTTCGGATCAGCGAGGCGGTCGGAGTCGGAGAGGGTTGCCAGCGTGGCGGTGGTGGACAAAGGGATCTTCCTTTTCTGTGCGTTGGTTATGGCTGGTCAAGGTCTTTTGGGTCTACTTGGCGGCCCCGCGCATTTACTTCGGACAGTACCCACCGTCGCGCCAGGATGTAAACCACCAGTATGGGTGCCATAGCAAACGAGGCGCCCAATCGGACATGTTTATATTGAATCTAAATTTAGTACCACAAGTTATTATGGAGGGCAGCGAGAGAGAGGTCAACACCCATGACGGAACCCACGCCGGCCACACCCCAGCTGCTCCGTCGCGTCAGCGCAGGAGCAGTCCTGGAATTCCTGCGCGCATCCCGGGCGGTGACCGTCACCGAGGTCATGGAGGCCACCGGCCTGACCCGGGCCACCGCCATCTCCGTCTGCGAGGATCTGATGGCGCGGGGCTGGATCCGGGAGCTGGAGAACCAGCGCGCCTTTGGCGGATACCAGAAGGGCCGCCCCGCCCGCCGGTTCGAGCTCAACGAGCGCGCGGGCTACGTCCTGGGCATGGATGTGGGTGTCTCCAAGGCCACGGTGGTGGTCGCCGATCTCCGCGGCAGGATGCTGGGCAGGGCTACCCAGGCGTTTTCCCGGGCGGACATCCCAGCCGAAGAACGCGTCGCCGTCGTCGACCGGGCCGCCCTGCTGGCGCTGGAGGGCAGCGGCGCCTCCCCGGATGCAGTCCTTGCCGTGTGCGCCGGCATCGCCGCGCCAGTGGACCGCCACGGGGACGTCCTGGTGAAGCAGCACTTCTGGGAACTGTTCGACGTCGGCCTGAAGACAGCACTGCTGGAGATGCGGGGCTGGACTGTACTGCTGGAAAACGACGCCAACCTGGCCGCACTTGGGGACCGCTGGCAGGGAGCGGCAGCCGGAGTGGACGACGTGGTGGTGATCCTGGCCAGCGAACGCCTGGGTGCCGGCATCATCGACAACGGGCGGCTGCTGCACGGGCGCGACGGGGGCGCCGGCGAACTTGCCTTCCTGGAGTGGGTGGAAGGCGTTGGCGACACCTACGGTATCGCCTTCCTCGCCCGGAACTGGGCCGCGGAGGCGCTCGCAGGCAAAGCCGGGACAGCGCTGCGGAAGTACGCAGCGGGCGGCGTCGAGGCGGAACAGGTGTTCGCCGCGGCCGCT
Source organism: Arthrobacter sp. Y3221087 (assembly GCF_059089905.1). Taxonomy (NCBI): domain Bacteria; kingdom Bacillati; phylum Actinomycetota; class Actinomycetes; order Micrococcales; family Micrococcaceae; genus Arthrobacter; species Arthrobacter sp. Y3221087. The sequence goes on along the minus strand of NZ_JBNHFE010000001.1, from coordinate 925,551 downwards.
GCCGGCGACGCCGTCGCCCGGCAGATCCTCGACCGCCTCGCCGGCCGGATGGCACGGGTAGTGGGCGCCGTCGCCACGCTGCTGAACCCGGAGCTCGTGGTGATCGGCGGGGCCGTGGCCAATTCGGCGGACATGCTGCTTGAGGCCATTACCGAACGCCTGGCGCAGTTCACCGCCACTCCCCCGCGGGTGGCCGTCTCACCCTTGGGCGACTCCATGGTCACGGTCGGCGCCGTGCGCCGGGCCCTCGACTACGTGGAGCAAAACTCCCTGGACCTGGAGCTCACGGCCGCCGGCTAGGAAGAACCCAGGGCGGCGGCGACCGGAAGCGAGCCGTCGCGGAACTCGATGGTCCGGCCGGCCGTTTCCGGCATCTCAATCACGGCTGCGGCCACGCTGGCAGTGTTGTCACGGGACGTTGCCGCGCCGCCGTCCCGGGGCGGGTCCACGTCGATGCGCCCGGTGCCCGGATTGTCCGTCAGCGACCCCGGTCCCAGGATGGTCCATGCCAGCCTCGTGCCCCGCAGGTAGTCGTCAGCTGCCGCCTTTGCCTCCGCGTAGGGGAAGAAGCTGTTGCTTTCGGGCACTCCATGGCCCTTGCCGGCCCCCAGGTAGGAGACCATGACGTACCGGTCCACCCCGGCGTGGGCTGCGGCCTCCATGGAGCGGATGGCCGCGTCCCGGTCCACCGCATAGGTGCGCGCCGGGTTGCCGCCGCCGGCACCGGCGGACCAGACCACCACGTCATGGCCCTGCAGCGCCTCGGCGAGTTCCGCCGTCGTCGCATGTTCCACGTCCAGGACCGACGGCGTTGCTCCCGTCTGCGCCACATCCGCAGCGTGGTCCGGGTTGCGGATGAAAGAGGTGACGCTGTGCCCCTCGTCCGTGAGGAGGGCTGACAGGCGGAGGGCCACTTTGCCGTGGCCGCCGATGATTGCGATTCGGGTCATGGACCCATTCTGCCCCTCAGGCCAGGCAGCGGTAGCGCAAATAGACCACGCCGTTGCGGAACCGCCGCTCATCCAGGAGTTCGAGCCTTGTCTCCAGTCCGTCGGGGAAGAAGCCCAGGCCGCCGCCTACGGCAATGGGGTTGAGGAAGAGCTGGCATTCGTCCACCAGTCCGGCTTCGAGCGCCCGGGCAGCCAGGGTGGGGCCGCCGATGCCGATATTGCGGTCGGTGTTCGCTTTCAGGGCCCGGACGGCGTCGGGGCTGAATGCCCGTTCCACCCGGGTCCGCGCCGCGGACACCCCGGCCAGGGAGGTGGAGTAGACAACCTTGTCCGCCCCCTGCCAGATGCGTGCGTAGTCCTGGATTACCGGCGGGTCACCGGCGGTGCCCATTGTTTCCCAGACGGACATGACCTCGTAGATCCTGCGGCCGAGCAGGTACGTCCCGACGCCGCGCTCGAGATCGTTCACGAAGGCGTGGACCTCCTCGTCGGGTGCGCTCCAGTCGAACCTGCCGTTCCGGTCCGCGACGTAGCCATCCAAGGAGGTGATGCCGGAATAGATCAGCTGGGCCATGGAGTCATTCTGCCCGTGAATCCCGTCCCCATGACAGGAGTCTGGCGGCCGGGGCGCCTCCTCACGCTGTGCGCGTCACCAGGTACTGCTGTACCAGGGTCCAGAGGTTGGAGACAGTCCAGTAGATGAGGACACCAATGGGGAAGATGATCCCGCCGGCTCCGAAGATGACCGGCAGGATGTAGAGGAGGATTTTTTGCTGGCGGAGCAAGGGATTGTCCGGGTCCTGGCTGGCCAGGCTGCGTGCCATGACGAGTTTCTGCGTGACGAACTGGCAGGCCGTCATGGCCAGGATCATGGCGACGGCGAGGATGGCCACTGCGGCCTGGTTACCGCCTCCGCCGTGCAGCAGGGACGCGGACAACGGTGCGCCGAAAATGCTGGAGGCGTCAAACTGGGCGGCCTGGGCGGAGTTCAGGGTTCCGATGCCCTCACCTCTGGCCGCCGCGCCGGAAATGCCGGAGAGGACCTGGAACAGGGCCAGGAAGAACGGCGCCTGGATCAGCAGGGGAAGGCAGGCAGAAAACGGATTGGTGCCGTGCTTCTTGTAGAGGGCCATCTGTTCCTGGGCCATGGCCTGCCGGGACAGCTGGTCAGTTTTGCCCCGGTACTTTTCCTGGAGCTCCTTCAGGTCCGGCTGCAGGAGCCGCATGCGGCGCTGGGCCCGGACCTGCGCAAGGAACACGGGGATCAGGGCCGCGCGGATGACCAGTACCAGCCCGACGATGGCCAGCGTCCACGTCCAGCCGCTCCCTGCCGGCATACCGATGGCAGTCAGGCCGCCATGGAACGCCAGCATGACGACGGAAACGAGCCACCGGAAGGGTTCCATCACCTCATTGAAAAAGTCCACCACAGTCCCCCGTCCGCCGCCTGCTGCAAAACTACGGCGAAACGGGGAAGTTGTCACGGATGGGAAGCGGGGCCGGCGAGGGTCATCGGCCCCAACCGAAGCTGCGGATGGAGCCGGGACCGTGCTCTAGGACGGAAACAGCAGGAACGCTATGGGGGTCACAAGGATCAGCGTCAAAGCGACCCGCTGGAACCAGATAACCACCAGCTTCCAGACCGGGATGGGAATATCCGTAGCCATGATGCAGGGAACCAGGGCGGAGAAGAAGATGATTCCGGACACGGACACAACGCCTACCACGAACTTGACCACTGGGACCGCCTCCGCCGCAAGGAGCGCGGGAAGGAACATTTCTGCAACACCAACGGCGCTGGCCTTTGCTACGAGCATGGGTTCGGGCAGCTGGAGCGCCCAAGTAAAGGGATAGAAGAGGAAGCCCAGCCAGTCGAAGACCGGGGTGTAGGTCGCAAGGACCAGCCCCACCAGGCCAATGGAAAGGATGGAGGGGAGGATAGCCATCGCCATCAGCAGGCCATCCCTGACGTTGGTCCATACGTTGACCGCGAGCGAGGGTGCAGCTTCCACAGTTTGGCGGGCTTCACGCCAGGCGACCGAGAGGCGGCGTCCGGAAACGTCCTCTTCAGGCTGCGGTACGGCTTCGGGATGGTATTCGTCCGGGATGCTGTTCAATGGCCAGATCCTGACCGTGATGGCCGTGACCGCGAATGTGACCAGGAAGGTGATCCAGAAGTAGGCGGTCCACTGGCCCATCAGGTCCAGGGTCTTGGCCACAATAACCATAAAGGTGGCGGAAACAGTGGAGAATCCTGTGGCAATGATGGCAGACTCACGGGCCGTGTACTTGCCCTCTTTGTAGACCCGGTTGGTGATCAGGAGGCCAAGCGAATAGCTGCCCACGAAGGATGCAACGGCATCGATCGCGGACCGCCCCGGCGTCCGCCAGATCGGACGCATCACGCGCTGGACGAGGACACCAATGAACTCCAGCAGGCCATAGCTGACCAGCAGTGCAAGGAACACGGCACCGATGGGGACAAGGAGCCCGACGGGGATTACCAGCTTTTCAAACAGGAACGGCCCCATGCCGGGTTCAAACAGCCACGCCGGCCCCACCCGGAAGACCATCATGAAACCCACCACCATCCCCACCACTTTCAGTAGCGAGAAAACCACCTCCACCGCGGACCTCTTCCACGTTCCGGCAACGAACGGGTAACCGGCGCCCGCAACAATCACGGCCAGGGCATAAAAGGGCAAAACCGGGCCGATGCTCGCCTGGAGAAAGGAGACGATGTGGTCCAGCATGATCGTGTTTTTTCCTGCTATCGTCACCGGCACAAAAAACATGAATGCACCTATGCCGCTGTACACGAATAGCTTCCAGATGTGGCGTGATGCAGTGCGTGGGGCCTCAGAAGTGATGGCCATGGGTCTGTCTCCTGACATTCTTGCCGGCCCGTACCGGCGCGGCATTTTCTTGAATAGAACCATCGCACCGTGAATCCAGGACAAGGACAATGGAATCCACGGCATAGCAGTCCCATATATGAGATTCGGGTCACGGGTGGTGTTTTAAATGGGTGAACCAGAGAGTTCTCTGCGATCGCTCCGGATCCTGAGCTACCTCGCAACGCAGGCAAACCCTGTTCCTGCCGCCAGGATCGCCGAGGCTGTTGGCTCACCAAGGTCCTCCACCTTCCGGCTTCTCCGCGGAATGCAGACGTTGGGCTATGTAGCCCACATCCCTGAGGAGCAGGCCTACGCCTTGGGTGTCGCGGCCCTGGAAATCGGCCAGGCCTTTGCGATCCAGGCCCCGTTGGCAAGGTACGGCCGTCCAGTCCTGGCCCGTTTAGTTGCCAGTGTTGGTGAAACGGCACACCTGGCGGTCCTTCATGGCCACGAAACGCTCTACATCCACGAACAGACCGCTCCCCTGCGGGCGCCGCTAGTCACCGCGAAGGACGTCCGCCTGCCAGCGCACCTGACGGCGTCGGGAAGGGCGATTCTCGCCAGCCTCGGTCATGACCAGCTGAGGGCGCTGTTCCCGTCTAATTTTGCCTTTATCCAACGGACCGGCCGGGGCCCGGGGACCTACGCCGAGCTGGCCCAGCAGCTGGCTGCTGTCCGCAGGCAGGGGTTCGCGCGCGAGTTTGGGGAGGTGACTGAAGGGCTGACGTCCGTTGCCAAAACTGTCCACGACAGGAGCGGGCGGGTAGTGGCTTCAATTGCCGTGACCCACACTTACGACACACAAGCAGCCCCAGTTCCGCCCGCCATTGAGGGCACGCAGGAGGACCTAATCCTGGCTGCCCTGGAACGCGCGACTGTGGAGCTCAGCCGCAGGCTGGGGTGGGATCCGGATCGCAGGGGGTGAGGACAATCTCAGCAGGCAACAAAAAGCCCCCGGAATCTCGGGGATTCCGGGGGCTTGTCCTGTAGCGGTGGGGAGGCTCGATCTCCCGACCTCACGATTATGAGTCGTGCGCTCTAACCAACTGAGCTACACCGCCACGAATGAGAAAAACCTGTGTCAAGCCGGTCAAACCGCCTTGACACAGGCCCTCATTCAGAGCCCCCCACCGGAATCGATCCGGTGACCTCGTTCTTACCAAGAACGCGCTCTACCACTGAGCTAGGGGGGCAACGAGTAAATACTCTACCGGAAGATTCAGCTCCCAACAAATCGGCACAAGGCGGCCCCGGCAAGCGGTGAAACACATGCTTTTCGCCGCCTCCTTAGCCCCAGTTTCCGCGCCATTACTGGGGTTACGGGCACCATCCAGAGGCGAAACAGGCAGGGTCACACTGGCCAGGGCGCCACAGCTGAACGGAAAATGTGGCAAGCCCCACACCCTTGAAGTTATTGGGCAGATATGGCGACTTGGCCGGCCCTGAAGTCGCCATATCTGGACAAAAACTCCAGGAGGTTAAATACCGATGGGCCGGCTCGAAAGCCGGCCCATCGCCGTCGTCAATTACCCGGGGTGGCAATCACTCAACGGAGGGTTTACCACTTGCCCTTGCGGTTATAGTCGCGGTGTCCGCCGTCGTTGCCGTGGCGGGGCTTGCGGGAGCCGTCACCGTGGCCGCCGAAGCGGGAGTCGCCGGCCTGTCCGCGGTCGCTGAAGCTGCGCTCCGAGCGCTCGCTGTAGGAGCGGCCGCCACGGTCAGCAGAGGACCGCTCACCGTCGTTCTTCCGGAACTCCTTCTTGAACCCCCCGCTGCCCTTGAAGTTGCCGCCGCGCTCGCCGCCACGGTTGCCCTGGTAGGCGCCGCGTTCCCCGGAGGGCTTGCGGCCGTTGTCCAGCTCGAGGTGGATCAGCTCGCCGCCGATCCGGGTGCGGGACAGGGCGCGCAACTGCTCGGCGCTCAGGTCCGCCGGAAGCTCCACCAGGGAGTGGTCCGACCGGATGTCGATGCCGCCGATCTGCGAGGACGAGATGCCGCCCTCGTTGGCGATGGCACCCACGATGGAGCCGGGCATGACGCGCTGGCGGCGCCCCACCGCGATCCGGTAGGTGGCGTTGCCCTCGGTCAGGGCGCGGGTGGGTCCACGGGAGCCGAAGCCGTCCTTGGAACGCTCACGCTTCTGGAACTCGGGAGCTGCCGGCAGCTCCTTCACCAGCAGCGGCTGTCCACCCTGCGCCATCACGGCAAGGGCGGCAGCGATCTCCGAGGCCGGAACGTTGTGCTCTTCCTCGTAGGACGCAATGAGGTCGCGGAATGGAGCCACATCCTCGGAGGCGAGGGTCTCCGTGATGCGCTCGGCGAACTTGCCCAGGCGCAGCGTGTTCACGGTTTCGGCCGTGGGCAGGTGCATCTGCTCCACCGGCTGGCGGGTGGCCTTCTCGATGGAACGCAGCAGGTACTTCTCGCGCGGCGTCATGAAGAGGATGGCGTCACCGGAACGACCTGCACGGCCGGTGCGGCCGATGCGGTGGACGTAGGACTCGGTGTCGTGCGGGATGTCGTAGTTGATGACGTGGCTGATGCGCTCCACGTCCAGGCCGCGGGCCGCGACGTCGGTGGCCACCAGGATGTCGATGCGGCCTTCCTTCAGTGCGTCCACGGTGCGTTCGCGCTGCTGCTGCGGGATGTCACCGTTGATGGCGGCGGCCTGGAAGCCGCGGGACTTCAGCTTGTCTGCGAGGTCCTCGGTGGCCATCTTGGTGCGCACGAAGGCGATGACGCCGTCGAACTCTTCAACCTCGAGGATGCGGGTCATCGCATCGAGCTTGTGCGGGCCCATGACCTGCAGGTACCGCTGGCGGGTGTTGGCGCCGGTGGTGGTCTTGGACTTGACCGAAATCTCGGCGGGGTCGTTCAGGTACTGCTTGGACATCCGGCGGATCTGGCTCGGCATGGTTGCCGAGAACAGCGCCACCTGTCGCTCCGACGGGGTCTGCTGGAAGATCTGCTCCACGTCCTCGGCGAAGCCCATCCGCAGCATCTCGTCAGCCTCGTCCAGCACCAGGTACTGGAGTTCGGACAGGTCCAGGGAACCCTTCGAGATGTGGTCGATCACGCGGCCGGGGGTACCAACGACAACCTGGGCACCACGGCGCAGGCCGGCGAGCTGGGGTCCGTAGGCGGAGCCGCCGTAGACGGGGAGGACGGTGAAGTCGTCGATGTGCTTGGCGTAGGAGGTGAAGGCCTCGGCAACCTGGAGCGCCAGCTCACGGGTCGGGGCGAGCACCAGGGCCTGGGTCTTGCGGGACGGGCCGTTCAGGTCATGCAGTTCGGCCAGGCGGGACAGGGCCGGCACTGCGAATGCTGCAGTCTTGCCGGTGCCGGTCTGTGCCAGGCCTACCACGTCGCGGCCTTCGAGCAGCAGCGGGATGGTGGCTGCCTGGATGGGTGACGGCTTCTCGTAGCCGACATCCTGCAGGGCGGCGAGGACGCGGCCGTCGATGCCGAGGTCGGCGAACTTGACGCCGTCTTCTTCGGTTTCCTGGGCCTTGCCCGCGGGAGCAGCTTCGGCTGCGGAGTCAGTGGCAGCGGGCTCTGCTGCGGGGGCAGCGGCCTCAGCGGATTCGACGGCGACGGTTTCGGAAGTCGCGGCGTCGATGGTTTCGTTCTGGTTTTCGGGCATAGGGAAATATTCCTCATCCATAGGGGGCCAGGCGGCACTACCCAGGGTGAGCGGAGCCGCAGTACATGTGCCGTGGATGCCGGGCAAACATTGACCGGCCGGTCACAGAAGTCCGGCGCTTTCGCAATCCCGTGGCAGGACTTCGCGCTGCATCTCTTGGCTGCTATCCCAGCAGTCTGTACAGCGTTTTCTTCAGCCGGCTCTCCCTATGAAACTGCCCGCATCACAGTTGCGGGCCCCAACACTTGCCAGTCCTGCCTCAAGAATTGGGCAGGAATAAGGGATTTCCGGAGTGGGGGATGTTTCAAGTGTAAGGCACCGGGGCCGCGTCCCCTAAATCAATGGCCCGACGGCGGCGGTGAGCTTGGGCACATCCGGCACCTCCGCCGTCGGAATTCCCCTGCGTATCAGCCGCGCAGCTGCCGCTGCAGGGCCGCGAACTTATTGTTGAATTCGGGCTGCTGCAGCCGGATTTCGCCGTCGGCGTCCGCGTCCTTGAGCGCCTCCATCAGCTCAACACTGGGCTCGCTGAACCACTGCCCCACCGTGATGCCGTGTGTTGGAACGTAGGTCCGGTGGATGTGGTCTCCGGCCTGGATGCTGCCGGTCCTGATGACCCTCAGGTATGCCCCCACGCGCCCCTCTTCCGTGAAGCGCTTGACCCACTGCCGCTCTCCCAGCCGCCGCTGGAAGGTGGCACAGGGTGTCCGCGGCGAGGTGACCTCAAGTTCGACGTCGAGCCCGATCTTCCACCGCTCCCCGATGATGGCGGACGTGGCGTCTATCCCGAACACCCGGAGGTTCTCGCCGAACGAGCCCGGCGGCAGGTCCTGCTGCAGCTGTGCGGCCCAGTAGTCGGCGTCGGCCTGCGAGTACGCGTAAATGGCCTGGTCCGGGCCGCCGTGGTGGACCCGGTTCGCCTGGATGTCGCCCTGCAGGCCCAGCCGGTGCACCCTGACCGGCCCCTCCACCGGGCGCTTGTCGATGGCGGTCACCCCCACGCTCGAGGCATCCGGAAGCAACTGGTGAACACGGCAGACGGCCAGCAGGGACGCGGTTTCCATGGCTCCAGTGTAGGGTCACGCTCCGCGCGCGGAAGAGATGGGCAGCCCTCCCCTGCGGCGTGCTCGCCGCCGGGGCCGGCAGGGACTAGGCTGATTCGAGGATTGCATTTGGGGGTGCAGCGCTGTGCCCAATTCACGTGGATAACTGAGGGGGACGCCGTGGACCCAGACAAGCAGGACCCGAACAAGCCGGATCCGGAGCGCCAGCCCACCGGCGGCGCCCAGCCGGCCGGGGACAGTCCGAAGCCACCCCCCTGGCAGGGGCCCAAGCCTGAACTCCGCCCCGAACTGCTCAATGAACCCGTCACCCCGGTGGATCCGTTCGCCCGTGACCGGGAAAGGCAGTTGAACGAGGCGGCCGCCCATAAGAAGCGATCCCAGCGGCGCACCATCGTCGTTGGCCTGGGCGTGACAGCGCTGCTCGCCGGTACCATCACCGCCGTGGTGGCCAGCAACCAGGATGAGCCCGAATACGCGCAGGTGTGCTTCAACGACGAAACCGGCGAGCGCGTGGAAGACCGCAACTGCGACAGCTCCGCCGGGCGGGCCGGCGGCGTGTACGCCTGGTACTTCTTTTCCCGCGGCGCCTATGTCCCGCCGCTGGGGCAGAACCGGTCCACCGCCCCCAACTACACCAAGAACGTTCCCAGCGGCGCGAAGGCCTCCACCGGATACAGCACCCAGGGCGGAACCGTCAGCCGCGGCGGCTTCGGTACCAGCGCCAAGAGCGGGACCAGTGGCGGCGGCGGCAAGGTTTCAGGGGGCTGAACGTGAAGCGGCTGCTGAGCGAACCCCGCCCCGACTGGAAGCAGAAGATCGAGGAACAGGGCCTGGTCTTTTCCACCACCACCATGGATGACGGCCGGAAGATCGAGTACTGGAACGAATCCGCCTACTACGAGTTCAGCATGGACGAGGTGGAAACCCTCGAGGAGACCGCCGAGGAAATGCACCGGATGTGCCTGGAGGCTGCCAAGTTCCTTGCCACCGGGGCCATGGGCACCATCGGGATCGGACCGCAGGCGCTGGAACTGGCCGCCGAATCCCTGCAGGCCGGCGACGTGGACGTCTACGGCCGCTTCGACTTCATCTATGACGGGCAGGGCGGCCCGGCCAAGATGCTCGAATACAACGCCGATACCCCCACCGGCCTGATCGAGGCTGCCGTGGCCCAGTGGTTCTGGCTGCAGGACGTCTTCCCGGGGAAGGACCAGTGGAACGGGATCCACGAGGCACTGATCCGGCAGTGGAAGAAGTTTCAGTACCGCACCGGCATGAGCACCCTGCACGTGGCCCACTCCGAGGTGGAGGAGTCCGGCGAGGACTGGATGACCGCCGCCTACATGCGGGACGTGGCTGGCCAGGCCGGGTGGACCACCATCGGGATCAACATGTCCGATATCGGCTGGGACCCCAACCTCAACCGCTTCGTGGACCTGGACAACTTCATCATCAGCACCATCTTCAAGCTCTACCCCTGGGAGCTGATGATGAAGGAACCGTTCGGTCCCCGCCTCCTGGAACGCGCGCACAACCCGCGCTGGGTGGAGCCGGCCTGGAAGATGCTGCTCTCCAACAAGGCCCTCCTCGCCGCCCTCTGGCACCTGTACCCGGAGCATCCCAACCTGCTCCCGGCCTACCTTGACGGGCCGGGGCCGCTGAAGGAATGGGTGGCCAAGCCGCTCCATGGCCGTGAAGGCGACAACATCCGGATCCATGCCGACGGCGTCAGCCTGGAACAGCCCGGCGGGTACGGCCGCGAGGGCTGGTGCTACCAGCAGTACCACCAGCTGCCCGACTTCGACGGCAACCACCCGGTCCTTGGCCTGTGGGTGGTGGACGGCGAGTCCGTGGGCTGCGGCATCCGCGAATCGGACGGCCCCGTCACGGACTACTTCTGCCGCTTCGTGCCCAACACCATCGACGCGCCGGCGCCGCTCTCGGCCGCGGCCTCCTCCAGCAAAGCAGGTATCGCATTATGAATCCGGTGACAGCATGAGCACAGACATGACGACGGCGGGAGGCCCGGCAGGCGCGCCCGGCGCCCCGGTCCCGGCAAAGGGCCTCCGCGCCGGGATCCTCGACCTTGGCGACTCCGTGATGCTCGGCCTGGCCTCGACGGCGCCGGTGTACTCGCTGGCGGCAACACTCGGACTGATTGTGGCGGTGAACGGGAACTACACTCCCCTGATCCTGCTGTTGGGTTTCATCCCGGTCCTGTTCATCGCCTACGCCTTCCGCGAGCTGAACAGTGCCATCCCGGACTGCGGCACCACGTTCACCTGGTCCCGCCGCGCCTTCGGCCCCTGGGCGGGCTGGCTGGGAGGCTGGGGCGTGGCACTCGCCGGCATCGTGGTCCTGGCCAACCTGGCCCAGGTGGCCGGCCAGTACCTGTGGTTGCTGGCCGGCGACGGCTCATTGGCGGAAAACAAGGTGCTGGTCACCGCCACCGGGGTGCTGTTCATCGCCGTGATGACCCTGGTCAACTACCGCGGCATCCGGCTGGGCGAACACGTCCAGCGGGTACTGACCTATGTGCAGTACATCGCGCTCGGCATCTTTGCGCTGGCGATCATTGTCCGGATTGTTGGGGGCCCGCCCGAGGGCCAGGCGTTCGATTTTGAGTGGTTCAACCCGGTGGGCGCCTTCACCGATCCCGGGGCCGTGGTCCACGGCGCGCTCCTGGCCCTGTTCATCTACTGGGGCTGGGACACCTGCCTGGCGGTGAACGAGGAAACCGAAAACCCGAGAACCACGCCGGGCCGCGGCGCTGTGATCTCCGCGTTCCTCCTGGTGGCGATCTATGTGTCTGTCGCCCTGCTGGTGATGATGTACGCCACCGTGGGCAGCGAGGGCATCGGCCTGGGGAACGAGGCAAACCAGGACGACGTGTTCGTGGCCATGAAGGACGTGGTGCTGGGGCCTTGGGGCTGGCTGATCGTCGTCGCGGTCCTGGCGTCGGTGCTGTCCTCCACGCAGACCACCATCCTGCCCACCGCCCGCGGCACACTGTCCATGGGCGTCCACGGAGCCCTGCCGGCAAAGTTCGGCGAGGTGCACCCGCGGAACCAGACCCCGGGGTTCTCCACCCAGGTGATGGGTGCGGCGGCGATCGGCTATTACGTGGCCATGAGCTTCCTCAGCGAGAACCTGCTCTCGGACTCCATCAGCGCTATCAGTCTGTTCATCGCCTTCTACTACGCCCTCACCGGCTTCGCCTGCTTCTGGTACTTCCGGGGTACCCTGCGGACGTCGGCCCGCAACCTGTGGTTCCGCGGCATCCTGCCCCTGGCTGGCGCGCTGCTCCTGACCGCCGCGTTCTTCATCTCCGCGGTGCAGATGTGGGACCCCGCCTATGGCGACACCGAGATCTTCGGCGTCGGCGGCGCGTTCATCAGCGGCGTGGTGCTGCTCGCGCTGGGCGTGGTCCTGGCTGTGGTGTGCCGCTTCCTGCCCTCGACCCGCGGCTACTTCACCGTCCCGGCGCAAAAGGGGGAGGTCACCCGGGCGAATTGAGGCCCGCAACCAACAGGGCCCCGGTGAGGATGCGTTCTCGAAATCCCCCAAGTGGTGTGCGTGCCTGCCAGTGTCAACGGTCAGCCCACCCGGTGGTGCTGGAGCCACATCTCCAATAGGGCCAGCTGCCACAGGACATTGCTGTTCACGGCGGTCCGCTGCGTGTTGGGGTCCGCGAGCAAGTTGTTGATGTAGGCCGGTTGGAAGAGTCCGCGCTGCTTTGCCTCAGGCGCATGCAGGGCATCGCGCACCATGGTGGTGAAAGGCTCCTCGAGGTGCCGGAGGGCGGGGACCGGGAAGTATCCTTTAGGCCGGTCCACCACGGCCGCGGGCAGCATCTGCCGGCCCAGGTCCTTGAGGATGCCCTTTCCGCCCTGGGACACCTTAAGTTCGGGCGGGCAGGACGCGGCCAGCTCCACCAATTCGTGGTCCAGGAACGGGACGCGCGCTTCGATGCCCCATGCCATGCTCATGTTGTCCAGGCGCTTGACGGGGTCGTCCACCATCAGCAGATGGGTATCCAGCCTGAGCACGGCGTCCAGGGCTGTCTGCGCGCCGGGTGCGGCCAGGTTGGCGGACAGGACCTCACTGCTGACATCAGAACCGGAGTACCACTCCGGCTCGAGGATGTTCAGCAGCCCTTCATGGCTGTGGTCCACAAAACCGGCAGTGAAGGCTGCCTGCGCTTCGGCACGCCCCACCGTGGACAAAGGCTGGTGGTAGGCGTATCCGCCGAAGACTTCATCAGCCCCCTGCCCGCACTGCACCACTTTCAGGTGCTGCGCCACGCTTCTGGAGAGCAGGTGGAAGGCCGTGACGTCGTGGCTGGCCATCGGCTCCGACATCGCACCCACGGCACCGTCAATGGACGGCGCGAATTCGGAGGTGCTGATGTGGAGGCGTTCGTGCCGGGTTCCGAACTCGCGGGCGATGAGGTCTGAGTAGGCGAACTCATTGCCCGTATCACCGCCGGCCCCGTCGAACCCGATGCTGAAGGTAGAGAGCCCGTGTTGGCCTTCCTCCGCAAGCAGGGCCACCAGGAGGCTCGAATCCAGGCCCCCGGAGAGCAGGACGCCCACCGGCACGTCGGCAACCATCCGCCGTCGCACAGCCGTCTTCAGCGACTCGCGGACCGCGTCCTGCCAATCCACCGCGGACCACCCCGCACGGTCCGGATTCCGTGTGTAGGAAGGCTTCCAGTACTCGCGGTCGTGCCAGCTGCCGTCGGCACGGACGGTACGGATGGTGGCGGCTGGTAGTTTTTGGACGCCGCGCAGGATGGTCCGCGGTGCCGGCACGATCGAGTGCCAGCTCAGGTAATGGTGCAAGGCGGTCTCATCGATGGTGGTGTCAATCCCGCCGGAAGCCACCAGCGCGGGCAGGCTCGATGCAAAGCGCAACCTGCCGGGCACATGGGAAACGTACACCGGCTTGATGCCCAGCCGGTCCCGCACCAGCAGGACCTCCCCGCGAGGCGCGTCATACAAGGCAATGGCGAACATTCCCACCAGGTGGTGGACAAACTCCTGGCCCCATTTCCGGTAGGCCTTCAGGATTACCTCGGTGTCGCTGGTGGTCCGGAAGGTGAACTCTAACTCAAGTTCCCTGCGCAATTCCTTGTAGTTGTAGATGCAGCCGTTGAACGTGATGGCCAGGCCGCCGTCGTCCAGCATGGGCTGCGCCCCTGCCTCGGAAAGGTCAATGATGCTCAGGCGCTGGTGCCCGAGGGCCACCCAGCCCGACTCCCAGCTCCCCCGCCCGTCCGGCCCCCTCGACGCCATTGCCCCCATCATTGCCAATACCGGCTCCGGGGAGGCCGTTCTCCCGTTGAAGGCGATTTCGCCGGCTATACCGCACATGGTGCTGTCCCTCGTTCCTGCAATTTACTGTTCCAGGCCTGGGAACGATAGCTGGAATAGCCGGTGTCTACGCCTTTGCAGTAGGGGGGAGTTTGCACGCGGCGACACCAACACCGGGAGCCGGCGCACTGGCGCCGGCCCCATGGAAAAGGCGTCTCCCCCAGGAGGGATACGTTCTTGGACGGTGTTGGACTTGTCATGGAGGCCAGCCATTATTGCTCCTCGGATCTAACCGTGAAGCAATTTCTTAACCTCAGATGCCTTCATACTAAGCATGCTTATTTCCGGGCCGCAAGGCGCGGCCCGGGAAAACGCCCCGGAAAGAGGGGCCTTGCGGGGCTATCAGGAACGGGTCCGAGGTCCTTGCGGGAATCTTTGCCCTCTGCTGGCGGGACGGCACGCTAGCCGCGAGGCGGCCCGGCAAGGCTGGCATTGATCTCCGCAGTAACGGACGACGTTGCAGCCGGCAGGAGGCGGGACAGGAACTTCCCGCGGGCTGCTTCCACAAGGCCGCGGAACAGGCCGAAGTCCTCGGGGAGTTCCTCAGGATGCCACTGGATGCCCATGGTGAAGGTGTTGGCCGGGTACTCGATGGCTTCCACCACCTGGTCGTCGCTCCAGGCAGAGGCGATCAGCCCCTCGCCCAGCTTGTCTACGGCCTGGTGATGGGCTACGGGAACCGGTCCGGAGTTGGCGCCAATCAGCTGCTCAAGGCGGGAGCCGGGCTTGACCTCCACCGGAATGCGGTTGAAGTTGTAGCCTCCTGGCTGGTATTGCCCGTTGCCGACCACGTCCGGCAGGTGCTGGTGGAGGGTGCCGCCAAGGGTCACGTTCAGCAACTGCTCCCCGCGGCATATACCCAGGAGCGGAAGATCCTGGCGGAGGGATTCCTGGATCAGCGCCTGCTCCCAGGCATCACGTTCGGTCCGGGGCTCGTCTGTTTTCGGGTGTGCTTCCTGGCCGTACAGGTGCGGATCCACGTCCCAGCCGCCGGGGATGACCAAGCCGTCGAGCCTGTTCACGAGCTGCTCCACCATGCCAGCCATGATCGGTTGGGGCGGCAAAAGGACGGGAACGCCGCCCGCGGCGATGATGGGCTTCAGGTAAGTCGCGGGCAGGAAGGCGGCATTAACCGTGCCGCAACCCTCGGTATCCGCCTGCTCCAGGTAGGTGGTGAGTCCGATGATGGGTTTCATCGCGGCGTCGGTCGCGTGCACAGTGGTCCTTCCAGCAGATTGGGCTGCCTACAATTTTATGGCTGCGGAAGGCCCGGAATGTTTCGTCCCTGTCAATTCGAGGTGTCGAGAAGGTCACACTTGATTGGCTCATTCGGTTTCATTTGGCAGCACCCTGAACCGGCGGTTCCTCAGCGACGGAACCCGGGTGCGCACAGCCGCGATCCGTTCCGGTTGAAGCTCCGCAAAGATGACGCCGGGCCCCTCCCCGGCGTTGGCGATCACCACGCCGAAGGGGTCGACGACGATGGAGAAGGCTGTGGCCAGGGGGCCGCACTGGTTGGCGGTGACCACATAGGAGGTGTTCTCAATGGCGCGGGCGCGGACCAGGGTGCTCCAGTGGTCCTCCTTTCCAGGGCCCACGATCCACATCGCTGGCAGCAGCAGGACGTTCGCTCCTGCGTCCACCAGGTACCGTGCGCTCTCCGGGAACCTGAGGTCGTAGCAGGTCAGCATACCCAGGCGCAGCTGGCCGAAGGAGAGCAGGAAGGGCGCGCCAATGGATCCCTGGCTGGTCCCGTCGCTTTCGCGGTAGCCGAAGGCGTCGTAGAGGTGGATTTTCCGGTAAGAGCCCTGGACCGTGCCGTCGGAACCGATGGCCACGAGCGTATTGAAGGGCAGATTGCCCGGGCTGGCTTCAGCGGTACCCACCACCACGGGAAGGCTGAGCTCTTTTGCGCGTGCGGCGATGGAGCGGATGAACGGGCCTGTTAAAGGCTCGGCCACCTTCGCCAGGACACTGGGCGGCTCGGTGCTCGCATACAGGCTGGATTCGGGCAGCACCAGCAGCTCCGCATTGCCCAGTGCTGCGGCTTCCATCAGCCGCTGGACCTGCAGCAGGTTCTCACCTGGTTCCCTGCCGGCGCTGAACTGTCCGGAGGCGATCCTCATTGCAGCCCTCCTGCCACTTGAAACGGCTCCCCAACACAGATTCGCACAGCCGCGGCTGTCCAAACAGATGCCCGGCCCCCAAGCCCGGAGGGTGGATAACGGGCAGTCAGGCCGAGAAGCCGCCGTCGGCCTTGATGAGCTGGCCGGACACCCAGCGGCCTGCGGGCGAGAGCAGGAATGCCGCCGTCCCCGCGACGTCCGCGGGTGTCCCGAGCCGGCCGGTGGGCTGGCGCTGGAGAACCTCGTCCCGGATGGCGTCATCCATCCAGCCCGTATCCACCGGCCCGGGGTTGAGGACATTCGCCGAGATGTTCCGGGGGCCCAGCTCGCGGGCGGCGGCAATGACGATCCGGTCCAGCGCCCCCTTCGAGGCGCCGTAGGGCAGGTTGAAGGCTGTGTGGTCACTGGTCAGCGCAACGATCGCGCCGCCGTCGTCCGTTGCCTGCCGGGCGAACGCGGCAATCAGCTGCCAGCTGGCCCGGGTGTTGACGGCGAAATGCCGCTCGAAGGATTCCAGGCTGGTGTCCAGGATTCCGGAGTCAACGGACTCCGCGTGGCTGAGCACGAGCCCCTGCAAAGGGCCCACCAGCTGCGCGGCCTCGGCCACGAGCCGGTCCGGCACGCCCGGATCCTGCAGGTCGGCGGACAGGACGTGGACGCGAGCGCCGATGGCCTCAAGCTCCGCGGTCAGGCGGACGACGTCCTCGGGCTCACTCCCCCACGGCATCCGCTCGTCGTAGTCCTGCCAGTAGGACAGGACCAGGTCCCAGCCGTCGGCGGCGAGCTGCCGGGCGATGCCGGCGCCAATCGAGGCCAGCCGGCCGGCACCCGTGACCAGGGCAGTGCTGCGCGCGGCACCTTGTTGTGGGGTCTCCATACAACCAGCCTAATGGGCGGCCCTGCTAGGAGACCGCGGATGGCGCGGCTTCCCGTGCCCCGCTGTGCCGGCGGATGGTCGCGCTGATGACCGCGGCAACAGTGCACATGGCGGCAGCCCCCAGCCAGGCGTACGTGTAGTGGCCCGTGGCGTCGCGCACGGCGCCGGCAGCGAGGGCTGCAGCGGCCGCGCCCAGCTGGTGCGCCGCAAAAACCCAGCCGAACACCACGTTGCCGTCGGCGCCGAAGGTTTCCCGGCAGATGGCGGCCGTGGGCGGAACAGTGGCCACCCAGTCCAGGCCGTAGATCACCACGAACACGATCATGCTCGGCTGCACCTCGGCGCTCAGGAGCAGGGGCAGCACCAGCAGGCCGATGCCCCGGAACTGGTAGTAGACAGCCAGCAGGATGCGCGGGTTGAAGCGGTCCGTGAGCCATCCGGAGGCGATGGTCCCCACGATGTCGAAGATGCCGACGACGGCGAGCAGGCCCGCGGCGGTGGTTTCCGGCATGCCGTGGTCATGGGCGGAGGGGATGAAGTGGGTGCCGATGAGCCCGTTGGTGGTGGCACCGCAGATGGCGAAGCCGGCCACGAGTGCCCAGAACGTCCTGACCCGGCTCGCCCGGCGGAGCACCTGGAGTGCCCGGATGGCGGCATTGGCCCGGGGGCCGGTGGCTGCAGCTTGGGCAGTGGTGCCGGGTTCCGCGCCGTATGGCAGGACCCCGACGTCGGCCGGGGAGTTTTTGAGGAACTTCAGCACGAGCGGGACCACTGCCAGGGCCCCGGCCGCAATCAGGAGCGAGGCCTGCCTCCAGCCGGGATCCTGCGCGAGCATGGCAATGAAAGGCAGGAAGACCAGCTGGCCCGCCGCGCTGCCGGCGGTCAGGATGCCGATGACCAGGCCCCGGCTCTTGACGAACCAGGTGTTGGCGATGGTGGCGGCGAACACCAGGGCCATGGACCCGGTGCCAAGCCCGATAAGCAGGCCCCAGGTCAGCAGGATCTGCCAGGACTGGTTGACCAGGACGGTCAGGGCACTGCCCATGCCAATCAGCACCAGGGCCAGTGCTGTGATCCTTCGGATCCCGAAGCGTTCCATCAGGGCCGCAGCAAAGGGTGCGGTCAGGCCAAACAGGACCAGGTTGATGCTGACGGCCGCCGACAGCACCGTGGTGGACCAGCCGAATTCCTGCCGCAGCGGAACCATCAGCACGCCGGGGGCAGCCCGGAATCCTGCCGCCCCCACCAAGGCCAGGAACGCGACGGCGGCGACGATCCAGGCCGGGTGCAGCCAGCGCCGGGACGCCGGTGGCGGAACGGCTACCGCTTCCCGTTCATCAGGAACAGCGGCCTCATCGGGAAGGGTGCTCACGCGGCGGCTCCCGCACCGGACACAGCGGTGGAAAGTTTGATGGGGTGCTCGGACCTGGTCTCGCTGTGCCAGCTGGTGTTGGCGGCAGTCAGCCGCTCCCCGCAGGCGGTGCAGGTATCGGCGGATGTGGTGCGCTGGCCGCAGCCGGAGTGGATGACGTGCAGGTGGGCCTGCTCGGACGGAGCCGCAAGGTGCTTCTCCGACCATAGGGTCACCGCGTTCAGGACCGGCAGGACGTCCTCCCCCATGGAGGTGAGGACATACTCCTGGCGGGTCCGGCCGCCGTCGTCGTAGGCTCTTTTCTCCAGCAGTCCTGCCTGCACCAGGCCGGCCAGGCGCTTGGTGAGCACGGAGTCCGCCACGTTCAGGCGGGCACGGATGGCGTCAAAGCGGCCGTTGCCGAAGAAGAGTTCGCGGAGGATGAGGATGGTCCAGGGGTCGCCTAGGATATCCACGCCGCGGGCAATGCTGCAGTTGTGCCCGGACCAGTCGGATCGAAGTGCCATGCAAGGAGCCTAGCTGGCTTCCTTGAAGAAAGCCAGCTAGCGCAGCTAGGGAATGGAGGTGAACGCCTGCTCCAGGTCCGCGATCAGGTCCTCCACGTCCTCGATGCCGCAGGAGAGCCGGAGCAGGTTCACCGGAACGGCCAGTTCGGTGCCCTTGACCGAGGCGTGGGTCATTTCGGAGGGGTAGTTCATCAGGGATTCGATTCCGCCGAGCGACTCGGCCAGCATGAACACCCTGGTGGACTCGGCCACCTTCCGGGCAGCGGCCTCACCGCCCTTGAACTGGACGGACACCATGCCGCCGAAGCTGCGCATCTGCCGCTTTGCCAGCTCATGGCCCGGGTGCGTGGGCAGGCCCGGGTACAGGACGGCCTCCACCTCGGGGCGTTCCAGCAGCCACTCGGCAACGGCCTGGCCATTGACGCTGTGCCGGTCCATCCGCACGCCCAGGGTCTTCAGGCCTCGCGTGGTAAGGAAGGCGTCCATGGGCCCGGACACCGCTCCAACGGCGAACTGGATGAAGCCGATCTTTTCGGCCAGCTCCGCGTCCTTGACGACGACGGCGCCGCCCACCACGTCCGAGTGCCCGCCGATGTACTTGGTGGTGGAATGGATCACGATGTCGGCGCCCAGGGCGAGCGGGGTCTGAAGATAGGGGGACGCGAAGGTGTTGTCGACGACGAGGAGGGCGCCGGCGTCGTGCGCTATCCCGGCGAGCGCGGCGATGTCGGTGATCTTCATCAGCGGGTTGGAGGGCGTCTCCACCCACAGCAAACGGGTCTTGTTCGCGGCCACAGCCTGCCGGACGGTGTCCAGGTTGGCCATGTCCACGGGTGTGTTGCCGATTCCCCACTCACCCAGCACGCGGCTGATGAGACGGTAGGTCCCGCCGTAGGCGTCGTTGCCGAGCACGATGTGGTCCCCCGGGCGGGTCAGCGCCCGGATCAGCGCGTCCTCCGCGGCGAGGCCGGAGCCGAAGCTGTAGGCGTGGGTGCCGAGCTCCAGCGCGGCCAGCTGCTCCTGCAGGGAGTCGCGGGTGGGATTGCCGCCGCGGCCGTACTCGTAGCCGTCCCGGAGTCCCCCGATGCCGTCCTGGGCATAGGTGGTGGCGAAGTGCACGGGCGGCACCACGGCACCGGTGCGGGGCTCGAAATCCTGCCCGGCGTGCACGGCGCGGGTGTTGAAACCTTGGTTTGCAGAGGCTGACATGGTGCTCCTTTAGTTGCTGAGGTAGGCCAGAAGGTCGTGGCGGGTCAGGATGCCGATCGGGGCGCCGACGAACGTGACCATGACGGTGTCCACGTCCGACAGCAGCTCGCGGGCGGCGCTGATGGTTTCCAGCGAGCCGATCACGGGCAGCTTGGGACCCATGTGTTCGGAGATTTTGTCCGTCAGCCTGGCTTCGCCGCGGAAGAGCTTGGCGGTCAGGCTGCGCTCGTCCACGGCGCCCAGGACCTCGCCCATGACCACGGGCGGCTCCTGTGACAGGACCGGGATGTGGCTGACGCCGAACTCGTTCATGATGTTGATGACGTCGCGGACGGACTCGTTCGGGTGGATGTGCACCAGGTCCGGCAGCTCGCCGTTCTTGGACTTGATCACCTCGCCCACGGAGGTCTCCTCGCCGCCGGACAGGAAGCCGTAGGAGCGCATCCACTGGTCGTTGAAGATCTTGGCAAGGTAGCCGCGGCCCGAGTCGGGCAGGATCACGACGACGACCGCACTTTCCGGCAGGTCCCGCGCCGCCTGCAGCGCGGCCACCACGGCCATGCCCGAGGAGCCGCCCACCAGGAGGCCTTCCTCGCGGGCCAGGCGGCGGGTCATGGCGAAGGAATCGGCGTCGCTGACGGCGATCACCTGGTCCGGGACGGACTTGTCGTAGTTCGCCGGCCACATGTCCTCGCCCACCCCTTCGACGAAGTAAGGGCGTCCGGTGCCGCCCGAGTAGACCGAACCTTCCGGATCGGCGCCGATAATCCGGACCACGCCGCCGTCGGACTCCGGCCGGTTGGCCGAGACCTCCTTCAGGTAGCGGCCGGTGCCGGTGATGGTGCCGCCGGTGCCGGCGCCGATGACGCAGTGCGTGACCCAGCCGTCGGTGTCCCGCCAGATTTCCGGGCCGGTGGTCCGGTAGTGGCTCTCGGGGGCTGCGGGATTCGAGAACTGGTCCGGCTTGTACGCCCCGGGAGTTTCACGGACGATCCGATCCGAGACGCCGTAGTAGCTCTGCGGGCTGTCCGGGGGCACGGCGGTGGGCGTCACCACCACCTCGGCGCCGTAGGCCTGGAGCACGGCGCGTTTGTCCTCGCCCACCTTGTCCGGCACCACGAACACGCACTTGTAGCCCTTCTGCTGGGCCACCAGCGCCAGGCCGACCCCGGTGTTTCCCGAAGTGGGCTCAACGATGGTCCCGCCGGGCTGGATCTTGCCGTCCCGCTCGGCGTCCTCCACCATCTGGGCGGCGATCCGGTCCTTGATGGATCCGCCCGGGTTCAGGTACTCCAGTTTCACCAGGACCGTGGCTTTGATGCCCTCAGTCACGTGGTTGAGTTTGATGAGCGGGGTATTGCCGATGAGGTCCAGGATGGACTGGGCGTACTTCATAGGTACAAAGCTACCGCTTCCTGCCCCGCCGGTTTCAGGCGGCAAACATCAGCAGGAGGATTACCGCCGGGAAGAGCGACTGTCCGATGCCGCTGACCCACAGCCGGGGTTCGCTGATGATCAGCACGATGCCCAGGATGAAGTGCGCGATGCACATCAAAGTAACCGTGGTGCGGCCCGCGGTGACCTCGCCAACGTTGGCGAGCACCACGCCGGCAATGCCGAACAGGCCCCAGACGATGTTGTAGAACCCGACGTTGACCGTCCAGAGCCGGACGGCAGCGGTGTCCTCCGGGTTGATCAGGAAGATTGGGTGGAGCCGCTGGTCCTTGTAGCGGAAGGCTTCCAGCAGTCCGACGGTGATCAGGACCAGCCCGGTAAGGACGGCCAGCACCTGCACGGGGATACTCATGGCTACGCTTTGCCCTGGCTGCCGGACGGCTAGGCGGGGGCGCCGTCCGCGGTGGCCCCGGTGTCCGCGGCCTGGCCTGCCTCGTCTGCGGGCAGGTTCTCCCAGAGGCCCATCACGTTGCCCTCGGTGTCCTTGAAGTAGGCGAAGGAGCCCATCCCGGGAATGGTTTCCTTGCCCTTGACCACGGCACCGCCCAGCGACTCCACTGTCTGCAGGGTGGCGTTGATGTCCGCCACGTCCACCGTGATCACCGGGGTCTTGAGGTCAGGATCCCTGGCGAACATGCCGCCATTGATGGCGCCGGGTTCCGTGGGCACGCCCGTTGATTCGTCCATCGGCGTGGTGACCACCATGTTGTAGTCCATGCCCGGGACGGGGTCGATCCGCCAGCCAAGGGCCTCCTGGTAGAACTTCCGGGCCCGTTCCTGGTCGTCCGCGGGGATTTCGAAATGCACTACTCCACCCACTGTTTCCTCCTGGTCTTTCGAGCTTCCGGCGCGGTGTTTTCCGCACCACACGCTGGAGTCTAGTCCTGGTATCAGTGCAGGTTAAGGGTCATTTTCCTGCCCCCGGGATGCCACCGCGGGGAGGGCTGAAGGCAGGCGGATGTCGCAGGGGCGTGGGACGATTGGGGACATGACCATTACTGAGGCACCTCCCCGGCTGGCAGCCGCCGCGGACGCCTCACTCCGGTGGTATCCGGGCGGCCCGTACAACTTGGGCAGGACGCTGGGACCGCTCCTGCGCGGCAACAGCGATCCGTCCTTCAGTGTCCAGGGCGGTGCCATCTGGAACGCGTTCACGACGGCGGAGGGCCCGGTGACGCTCCGGTTGACCTCCGTCGAGGGCACGGAGGGCGGGCCCGGCGCGGGGATAGGGGTGGACCCCTTCGTGGATATCCAGGCTTGGGGTCCCGGTGCCGCCGCGGCCGTGAAGACTGCGCCCCGGCTCCTGGGCGCCGACGACGACTGGCGGGGCTTTGACGAGGCGGACTTTAGCGCAACCCTGCCCCGCATGGTCCGTGAAGCGCGGCGCCGGAGCCTGGGGCTGCGCCTTCCCGCCAGCGGCCGGATGGTGGACCAGTTGGTGCCCCTCATTCTGGAGCAGAAGGTGACGGTGATCGAGGCGCGGCGGGCGTACCGGTACCTGGTGCACCGCTATGGAACGCCGGCACCGGCGGCCGGCTCCTCCACACCTGCCGGGCTGGTGGTGGGACCCACCGCATCCCAGTGGCTGCAGGTTCCCAGCTGGGAGTGGCACAGGGCGGGTGTGGGGCCACAGCGTTCGGCGACTGTCATGCGCGCGCTGCGGTCCGCCGTCGCGCTTGAACGGCTGGCAGCCCTGCCGGCCGCCGAGGCCGGGACTAAGCTGCAGACCATCCCGGGCATCGGTATCTGGACTGCCGCCGAGGTGGTGCAGCGGACCCACGGATGCCCCGATTCCATCTCGGTGGGCGACTACCACCTGGCGGCGTACGTGGGTGCGGCGCTGACCGGCCGGCGCACCGACGACGCCGGGATGCTCCGGCTGCTGGAACCGTGGACGGGGCACCGGCAGCGCGTGGTCCGCATGATCCAAGCCAGCGGTTTCCGCAAGCCCACCTTCGGTCCGCGGATGACCATCCAGGACCACCGCCGGCACTGACCTGGAGACTGGGACTGCCGCCGGGGTAGAGGGCGTGGACTGGCAGGTCCGGCGGGTATAGCGTGGCGCAAGGGACCCCTACCCGAGTGCCCCGCATGCATCCTTTGGAGCCGGCGATGATCCATACGGAAAAACTCACCAAGACCTTCCAGGTCAAGAAGGAAACTGTAGAAGCCGTCAAGGGCGTGGACATCGATGTTGCCCCCGGCGAACTGGTGGCGTTCCTGGGACCGAATGGCGCGGGCAAATCCACCACACTGCGGATGCTCACCACCCTGCTCCGCCCCACCTCCGGCTCCGCCACCGTAGCCGGAGTGGACGTGGCCGCCGACCCCGCCGGCGTACGGGCACGGATCGGCTACATCGGCCAGGGCAACGGCGGCGGGCACAGCTTCCGCGTGATCGACGAACTGGTGATGCAGGGCCGCTTCTACGGCATGAACACATCCGACGCCGCGGCCCGCGCGCAGGAACTGCTGCACTCCCTGGACCTAGCAGACCTGGCCAAACGCACGGTCATCAAGCTCTCCGGAGGCCAGCGGCGCCGGATGGACGTGGCACTCGGCCTGATGCACTCCCCCAGGCTGCTGTTCCTCGACGAACCGTCCACCGGGATGGATCCGCAAAACCGGGCCAACCTCTGGGACCACATCATGCGGTTGCGCCAGGAACACGGCACCACGATCGTCCTCACTACGCACTACATGGACGAAGCGGACTCGATGTCCGAGCGGGTGATCGTCATCGACCACGGCCGGATCATCGCCGATGACACGGCCGCGCGCCTGAAAGCCAACCTCGCCGGCGACCTGCTGGCCGTCGAAGTGGCGGCCGAGTCCGCCCCGGCCGTGCGGGGACTCCTGGGCCGGGCGGCGGCAGGCGGCGAAGTGCAGGAAAACAGGCTCGACGGCGTGGTGACGTTCCGGCTGCGCCTGCCGGAAGGTGCACGGATCGCCCCGTCCCTCCTGAAGGGCATGAACGACGCCGGCGCTCCCGCCCAGTCAATCGAGCTGAAGCCGCCCACCCTGGACGACGTTTTCCTCGAACTGACCGGCCGCAACCTCCGGGAAGGAGCCAACCAGTGAGCACCCAATCGCTCCGCCACATCGCCGGCACCGGGGACGCCACGAGGACGCCAGGCCTGGGACGGGTCCTGCGGGACACAAGGTACGTCTTCTGGCGCGAGATGCTGCTGCCGCTGCGCGACCCGTTTTCCCTGATCTTCTCCCTGATCCAGCCGCTGGTGTTCCTCGGTTTGTTCGGCCCGTTGCTCAGTGCCTCGGTGGGAGCCCCGGCCTTCGGCGGCCAATCCACCCTGCAGTGGTTCCTGCCCGGCGTGGTGGTAATGATCGCCCTGTTCGGCACCTCGATGACCGGTTCCAATTTGCAGTACGAGCTAATGACCGGTTCCTACGAGCGGATCCTCGCCACTCCCCTGTCCCGCTCTTCACTGATGATCGGCCGGGCACTCAAGGAATGGGCGCCGCTGGTGCTCCAGGGACTCCTCATCGCCCTGGTCTGCATCCCGTTCGGGTTCGTCTTCCACCCGCTGCATGTGCTGCTGGGCCTGGTGATCCTGGGAATCTTCGGCATCGGCCTGGGCGCACTCTCCTACGCCCTGGCGCTGGTGTCGCAGAACAAGGAGTGGATCTTCTGGGGCGTGCAGCAGACCCTGCTCTTTCCGCTGATGATCCTGTCCGGGATCATGCTGCCCATCGAAGCCGGTCCTGCCTGGATGAAGACCGCCAGCCTGTTCAACCCGCTGACCTATCTGGTGAACTCCGAGAGGGAGCTGTTCGCGGGAACAATCGGGGAGCACACGCTGTGGGGACTCGTGGCAGCGGCGGTGACGGCCGCCGTCGGCCTGGCGGTGGGGATCAGGACCATCAGCCGCGACATCCGCTAGGGCCCGGCAGCGCAGGTCACAGCCCCAGCCGGGCCACGGCCTCCTCGCGCATCTGGACCTTCCGGATCTTGCCGGAAACCGTCATGGGGAAGCTGTCCCGCACCTCCACGTAGCGCGGGATCTTGTAGTGGGCCAGGTTCCCGCGGCAGAATCCGGCAAGGGCATCCGCGTCCAGCGGTTCTGCGCCGGGTTTGAGGATGATGCAGGCCATCAGTTCCTCGCCGTACTTCTCGTCCGGCACTCCGATCACCTGCACGTCCTGGATCGCAGGATGGGTGTAGAGGAACTCCTCGATTTCGCGGGGGTAGATGTTCTCGCCCCCGCGGATCACCATGTCTTTGATCCGCCCCTCGATCACCACGTACCCGTCGTCGTCAATGTAGGCAAGGTCCCCGGTGTGCATCCAGCCGTCCGCGTCGATGGCCTCCGCTGTCTTCTCCGGCTGGTTCCAGTACCCCGCCATCACGGCGTAGCCGCGCGTGCACAGTTCCCCGATTTCGCCCCGCTCCAGCACGTTGCCCGTGGCAGGATCGATAACCTGGCTTTCCAGCCGCGGCATGGTGCGGCCCACCGTCTCCGTCCGGTGCTGCAGCGTGTCCCCCTGCCGGGTCATGGTGGACACCGGCGAGGTTTCGGTCATGCCGTAGCAGATGGCCACATCCTTCATGTGCATGTCCGAGATGACCCGTTTCATGACCTCGACCGGGCACGGGGAACCGGCCATCACACCGGTGCGCAGCGTGGACAGGTCATAGGTGGCGAAGTCCGGCAGGGCAAGCTCGGCGATGAACATGGTGGGGACCCCGTAGAGGGACGTCCCGCCGAAGTCCTGCACGGCCTCCAGGGCTGCCGCCGGCGAGAATCCCCTGCCCGGGATGATGGTGGCGGCGCCGTGGCTGAGGGCGTTCAGGTTCCCGATGACCATGCCGAAGCAGTGGTAGAACGGCACCGGGATGACTACCCGGTCGTGCTCGGTGTACCCGAGCAGTTCCCCGATGGCATAGCCGTTGTTCAGGATGTTGTGGTGGGTCAAGGTGGCGCCCTTGGGGAACCCGGTGGTGCCGGACGTGTACTGCAGGTTGATGGGGTCGTGCGGGCCCAGTTCCGCCATTCGGGCAATCAGGGTGGAATGCGCGACGGCGTCCGCGCCCTTCAGCAGTTCGGCATACGTCAGTTCCGCCGCACCCAGTGGGGCCACGCCGCCGTCGGGCCCCTCACCGCCGGGGGCCGGAAGGAAGACCAGTTCACGCAGGTCCGGACTTTCGGCGAGCGCCCGGCGCGCCATGCCCACATAGTCGCTGTTCCGGTCCGACGGGGCCGTAACCAGCATCCGCATGCCGTTCTGCTTCACCACGAATTCCAGTTCGTGGCTGCGGTACGCCGGATTGACGTTGACCAGGATGGCGCCCACCTTGGCGGTGGCATACTGCAGCAGGGTCCACTCGGCGCAGTTAGGGCTCCAGATCCCCACCCGCTCCCTCTTGCTGATGCCCAGGGCGAGGAGCCCGCGGGCCAGCCGGTCGACGTCGTCGTTCATCTTGGTGTAGCTCCACCGCCGGGCATCCGCGCCCGGAACCGGGCCTGCCTCTATCAGCGCGTCGTGGTAGGGAAACCTCGCCACCGCCCGCTCAAAGTTGGCGCCGAGGGTCTCCTCGAGCAGCGGAACGTCAGTGTCCCCGGCTGTATAAGCACGCATGCTGGCACGCTACCAACAGGTCCGGTGCAAATGAAGCATCCCCGCCCGCGCAACAGAACGGGAGCTGGTGCGCGGGCCGGTATTGTGAAATCCATGAGTGCACCGATCGACCTGCAGGCAACGTTCATCCCCAACGAAGGCGAATTTTTCCGCGTGAAGCTCGCGCTGGAAATCGCCATTGACGAGGTGGTGAACGAGCCGGGCTGCATCCGCTACGAACTGACGGAAGCCACCGAGGAGAAGCTGGTCCTGACCGAACAATGGGCCTCGGAAGAGGACCTGGAGAAGCACTCCAAGGGCATCGCCGTGCAGGACCTGAACGAATCGCTGAGCGCACTGCTCGCCGAACCCGTCAAGGTGGAGCGCATCTAGCGCAGCCTTAAACAGCGAAGCGGGACCCTTCTGAGGGGTCCCGCTTCGCTGTTTAAAGAAGACTTAGAGGTCGGGGATCTGGGAACCGTCCTGGGGGCCCGCCGGCTTGCTGGCCGCAGCCGCGGCCTCTTCCCGCTGGCGTGCCACGTGGGCGTGGACTTCCTCCATGTCCAGCGCCTTCACCGCGTCCACCACCTGTTCGAGCTGCTGGGCGTTCAGGGCGCCGGGCTGCGAGAACACCAGCACCTTTTCGCGGAAGGCCATCAGGGTGGGGATGGACGTGATGCCGGCCTCGGCGGCCAGCTGCTGCTCGGCCTCCGTGTCCACCTTCGTGAAGAGGACATCCGGGTGGTTCTCGGAAACAGCCGAGTACGTGGGGCCGAACTGCTTGCAGGGCCCGCACCATTCAGCCCAGAAATCGACCAGGACAATATCGTTGCCCTCAATGGTTGACGCGAACTGTTCACCTGTGATGTCAAGGGTAGCCATGTGTCCACGCTACGCGCGATCGCCACCAAAGTCCCGGCCAAGGGCCCCTGTTCGCTCCCCGCGTCATCGGGAATAACCCGGAACGCGATCATATTCATGCAGCACCGGGGCACCTAGTCTGGGGGATCAGCCCCTGGCCCAAAGATGCGGGGCGGGTGTACGGCTGCCGGGCAGGGCACTGGCTGCACGCCAATCGTGGAGCCAGTCCGGCAGGACCAGGTCCGCAGGTGGTGCGCCGAATTCGCGCAGGATCTCCTCCAGACCCACCGGCCCGGCCTTGGTGACCAGGCGGGTGGCGATGTACGCACGCGCGTAAATTTCGCCGTCGGCCACCATACGCTGCTCGAAGTAGACGGCTTTGGCATCCAGCCCGATAATGCGCGTTTCAATGCTGTACCGCTGCCACAGCTGCAGCGACTTCCGGAAGCTGATGGTTTCGGCGGCCACAACGGGGCCCCAGCCGCGGCGGCGCATGTGCTTCCACACGCCGCTGCGCACCATCAGGTCGAACCGGCCCAAGTCCATGAGGGACAGGTACATGCCGTTGTTGACGTGCATGGCGATATCGATGTCTGTTGGGAGCACCCGCAGCGGCAGCGAAGAGCTGTCCCACACGGTGATCGGCTGCCGGCGGACGGAGGTGAACAGCAGGAGGAGGGTTCTCAGGAGCAGGTGCATCCCCCTATGCTACCCGTGGGTAACATAGGGGCCGGGACCGGGTGCCGACGGCGAGCTAGGATTTCGTCCATGACCCAACAACGCTACCGGGACCTGGCGGAGTGGCCGCTGATGGCAACCGCGCTCGTGTTCCTGGCGGCCTATGCTTGGCAGGTCATCGGGCGGGTCGAAGGCGGCGGAGCCATCTGGCTGGAGGCCGTCATGTGGGCCACCTGGGGGATCTTCGTCGTGGACTATGCGGCAAACCTGTGGCTCGCCCGGGACCGGTGGAACTGGTTCGTCCGGAACCTGCACGAGCTCCTTATAGTGGCCCTGCCGCTCTTCCGTCCCTTGCGCCTGCTGCGGCTTGTGACACTGTTGTCCGTCCTGCACCGGACCATCGGCGAGACCCTGAGGGGCCGCGTGGTCACGTACGTTGCCGGTTCTGCCGCCCTGCTGGTTTTCGTCGGCGCGCTCGCTGTCCTCGATGTGGAACAGTCCGCGCCGGATGCCAAGATTGTCACTTTTGGCGATGCGCTGTGGTGGGGAATCACAACCATCACCACGGTGGGTTACGGGGACATGTATCCGGTGACCCCCATCGGCCGGCTGGTGGCAGCCGCCCTCATGATGAGCGGCATTGCCGTCCTTGGCGTGGTGACCGCGTCCATCGCCTCGTGGCTGGTCCAGCGCGTGGAGGATACCGCCGAGACCGTGGCCGAGGCAGTGGAGGAGCCGGTCCGGGTTGAAGTGGCGGAGCTGGTGGCAGAGATTGCCGCGCTCCGCCGGGAGGTTGCGGAACTCAAGGAGCAGCGCACGCTCTAGGCGCTCACCGAGCAAGTATCGGGCACCCGCCGCTTTGCGTAGCAGCGCCGCCGCCGGCAAGTACCGGCCCCGAAAATTCGGGTATTTCCTACTGGTGCCAGGACCTGTACGCACTTCCTAGACTCGGGATTCCTAGGACCAAATACGCGCTGGCGGGGCCCCCGGGTTGGCTTCCAGGGGGTGTCCGCTTCCTCGCGGAGCCTCCGTATTTTCTGGGTATGCGGACGCCTCCATCCCGCGCTGCTTGCGGCCCGGTTACACACCGGAGCCGTCGGAGCGCTGCACCTCGATCCGTCCCGCCTGCCGCTGTTCCTGCGTGCCTGGCCGGGACCGACTCCGGATGGGCCACCCATGAACCAGCCTTACCTCACCAACCCCGAAGCCGAGAGCAGAAGCTTCGCCACCGACGAACCCCGAACCGACCTTGTTGCAGTCCGTCCGGCCATCAGCAACCGGTTGTGGGCGGGCATGGCCACAGCCGCCGTGGTTGCAGCCGTGGGCGTTGGAGCCCTCGCGGCGCCCGCTTCCCTGACCGAAAGTACGACGGCGTCCGGCCAGGTTGCCGGCGCGGTGGCACCCGCGGAGGGCGCTGCCCCCGCAGTGGATGCTGCGAGCCAGGAACCTGCTGCTGCCGTCCCGGCAGAGGCAGCCCCGGCGGCCGAAGCACCCGCTCCTGCAGAACCTGCACCAGCAGAAGCGACCCCCGCGGAACCTGCGGCTGTCGAACCGGCACCGCCGCCCGCACCGGAACCTGCGCCCGCCCCCGCAGACCAAAATCTTTATACGGTGGTGGCCGGCGACACGGTTGGGAGCATCGCAGCCAGGCATGGAGTGGACACGAATGCCATGCTCGCCGCGAACGGGCTGAGCCCGTACAGCATCATCGTCCCGGGCCAGACTCTCGTCCTGACCGGCCCGCCGGTGGCAGCCCCGGCGGCCGCCGCACCCGAGGCCGTCCCCGCCGCGGCGCCGGCTCCGGCTCCTGCACCTGCTCCTGCTGCGGCACCCGCTCCTGCCTTGGTTCCCGCAGCACCTCCAGTCCGGACCATCTATGTGGCCGGCGCCGGTGGCCAGGCAATGGTGGACGCCTGCATCGGCCCCATCCACTACACCCCCGGCGATGCGTACTCACTCTTCATCACCGAGCATGATTACTGCGGCGGCTGGGCACGTTTCTCCGGGATCGGAGTAGGCGAAACCGTGAGCATCCCCGGCTACGGCACTTACACGGTGACGGCCAGGGGCCAGGTCCCCAACCCGGGCACCACCAACGACGTGCTGAATGTCTTCGGCGGCTTCCCCCGCGCCATCCTGCAGACCTGCATCCCGGGGACCAGCCAGATGCTCCTGATCGCGCTGAACTGACCTTTTCAAAAGTTTGTCCGCGGGTCCGGACCCTCAAGGGCTGGATCCGCGGACAAGGGGCAGGTTGCTGCCGCGTTGGCGCTACACGTGGTGCCGCTCTGAAATGTGCTCCACCAGTTCGCCAACCCGCTGTTCCGAGTAGTTGCGGGCGATGTCGCCTTGGCTGATGATGCCGACCATCCTGTGGTCGGAGATCACCGGCAGACGCCGAACCTGGTGCCGTTCCATCATGTCGATGGCTTCGTCCACGTTGGCGTCGGCATCTACCCAGTAGGGCGTTCCGGTTTCCAGTTCACGGGCCATCATGTCGGCCGGGTTGCGCCCGGCGGCGACGCACTTGAGCACAATGTCGCGGTCGGTGATCATGCCCTTCAACTTGCCGTCATCACCGCAAATCGGCAGCGAGCCGCAGTCAAGGTCCATCATCATCCGGGCTGCGTCCACCAGGGTCTGGTCTTCGGTAATACATCGTGCATCCGTGGTCATGAATTCACGTACAGCACTCATTGAATCCTCCTTCATCGATGGATTTATCGA
The DNA here is from genome assembly GCF_059089905.1 of Arthrobacter sp. Y3221087. Classification (NCBI taxonomy): domain Bacteria; kingdom Bacillati; phylum Actinomycetota; class Actinomycetes; order Micrococcales; family Micrococcaceae; genus Arthrobacter; species Arthrobacter sp. Y3221087. Next base: position 894,234 of record NZ_JBNHFE010000001.1, on the reverse strand, counting down.
CGCAAGGCATCGGGGCACCAGCGCCGATATCGCCAGCCTACGCCGGGCCGGTGCAGGTGTCGATGGCGGATTTTGTATGTACGGAGCTGCCCGGTTGTCCCCCGCGGAGGGACTACTCCCCTCATCGTTTCAGGGGGAATTGACTATGGTGCGGGGACATTTCGCGGGCACGAAAAAGCCTCCGGAACCTGGTGGTTCCGGAGGCTTCTCAGCAAACCTGGCCTACCTGTACGTGAGCACCAGCTTGGGTGCGTATGCGCCGCTGGACGCTTCCTTGGAGTTGAGATCCAGGCCGTCGCTGCTGTTGGCGTCCATACCTAGAGAGAGCTGTTGGCCGAGCTCACCGGCCAGAGCGCCGACCGTGAGCGTAATGCTGTAGTTCGTGTTGGTCGCTGTTGGGCCGAGTGTGCCGACGCCGGATCCGAGAGCCGGACGGACGTTATACGTGATCCCCGTTTCAGTCCAATTGTCGTCAGTGACCAGCTTGACGTTCTGCGTACCCGTGGACCCACTGCCGGCGCTGCGCAGCTGCAGTGTGGCACTCTCCAGTGTCTTCCCAGCAAGCCCTGTCAGGTCGAACTTAAAGTAAGCGACCTCTACGGGGCTGGTGTCGGAGCCCAGTATCGTGCTCGCGGCGTAGTTTGTCGTGGGCGTCCCACTGGAAACGTAGGTGTCAGCCGTGGCCTGGAGTGTGACGGTCTGGGACGTGCCGCCGCTCGCGGCAGCCGTGGTGAAGGTCCAGGTCTTGGCCGATGCTAGGGCGTTGCCGGCAAGGTCCTTCGCTCCGGTGGAGATCGTCGCGGTGTAGGTCGTGCCGGCTGCCAGATCGGCCGTAGGATCCAGGGTCGCGACTTTGCCCGTGCTGTCCAGAACCACATTGGCCGACACCGCGTTGGTGCCATTCTTCAACGTGAATGACGGCGTAACCGTCGATCCGTTCATCGCTTCCGAGAAGGTCGCCGTCACGTTCGACGTAACTGCCACGCCTGTGGCAGTGTCAGCCGGAGAAGTGCTCGTCACAGTCGGCGCCGTTGTATCAGCAGTGCCCGCGGGAGCCGTGGTGAACGTCCACGTCTTGTCCGACGCAAGCGCGTTACCGGCGGCATCCTTGACTCCACTGGCGCCGCCCTTGATCGTGGCCGTGTAGACCGTACCGGCTGCAAGGTCCGCACCAGGGTTTAATGTGGCAATCTTGCCGGTGCTATCCAACGACACAGCCGCTGACGCCGCCGGCGTCAGCGTGAACGTGGAGGATGTCACCGATGACCCGCTCATCGGCTCTGAGAACGTGCCCGTCACATTCGCCGTTGTTGCCACACCGGTCGCTCCGGCAGCCGGAGAAGTACTTGTCACAGTCGGAGGGGTCGTGTCCGTAGTCCCGCCACTGCCGCTGCTGCCCTCGTAAAAGTGCCAGTACCGGCTGGTGGAGTTCACATCGGCGAGCAACAGTAGGCCGCTGTTCGCCGTGCCGCGTGCAGAACTGTTGAGGTTCTGCTTGGTTGATGTGACGTTGTGGACATACTGGTCCGCATCCACAATCCGGGCCGTCTTTGTGGTGGTGAAGCTGATGGTGTCCAACGGGGTGGACTTCTCGTAAATCGCTCCCCCCGAACTGGTGCAGGCACCGGCGTTTGTCGTGCCGCTCGGCTTCGGATACGTGGCGAATGTACGCAGCCTCTGGGCGGCTTCATCAATCAAAACAATCACCCGGTTGGGGCACTCCGCCACGGTAGCGATCGTGTGCGCCGACCACGCCGCCGTCGAAACGTTCAAAGCCAACAATTGGATCAGCGGCTGGGACGAAGACGTAAACGAGGTCTTGATGGCGGCGAAAACCTTGTCAGACGAAGAATCCAGCCACTTAAGGTTCATATGGTCATCACCGCTGCGCTGTCCCGAAACCGCCGCGACCGGAGTGGACCAAGTTGTGTTCGCCGCTCCATCAGCGCGATAGCTCCAGTACATGCCATCGGTAGAGTCCCCGACCTGGCGGCTCCACATCACGCCGATCTTGTTTCCGCCGAATGCAATCACAGCCGACGTGTCGTCAATGGACACGTTGCTCAACGATGCAGGATGCGGGAACGGTGTCCCCCACGTCTTGCCATCCGTTGCAGTGACATTCAGGTAGATCCGGTTCCCCTGCTGCCACGTGGCCCACACCCGGCCTGTGGAGTCTTTGTCGATGGACAGGGCTTCGACGCGGTAGTTGTTGATTTGAGATGAGCCCAGGCTGGTATACGTCTTGGTGCTCGAGTTGTAGCTGTAGCGGCGCAGCGTCGTCGGGTAGTTCGGTTCAGCCGCTACGCCGTCGTTGACGAACCGGTAGCTCGCCACATGCAGGGTGGTTCCGTCCCAGAGCACGTCGTGATGGGTGCTCGCACGCGTTTCCGTCGTCACACCCGTACTGGCCCACGAGCTCGTTGAAGGGTTGAACCGGAAAATCTCAAAATCCGAGCTTGCCGTGTCCCACATGTTCCCCCACCAGATCCCGTCGTGGAACCATAAGCCGCTCGTGGACCGCTTCGTCCCAGTCGGCGTTCCCGTCCCGGAATGCGATGGACCCTCCACCCCCACATCACCCGTCGCCGCCGATGCCGGAACCGGCACCACCAGGGCAGCAACGGCGAGCAGCAGCGCTGTCAGCAATCCATGGAATCTCAGGGCTCGAAACCTGCCTGGGCGGAGAGTTGTTCTGCGTCGATCATCCTGCTTCGCGCCGGCCTGCTTGGTCCTGCGGCCATCACCGAAGCCGCTCATGGAAAAGGACGAAGGGTACATCATGATTGCTCCCCGGAATGTCAAATAATCCTCAAGTTCGTCCAGTCTCAGGCGCTCCAAAATGGAAAGCAATCCCTAACCGCGGCTACGTAACCCCCCTAATTTTCCACTCCTCGAACCCCTACCAGAGTCGCTTGCAAGCAGTGGCTTGGCAGCAAGGTGTGACATAGAGTGTGGCTACCATTTTCTCTTCGGGGACATCATGAAGCCTTTCTGCCTGATACCGGTTCTCCTCCTGACGCTTGCCTCCTGCACCTCGCCCCCACCCACCCCGGATGGTCCCTCCTCGGGAGCGGCCACCGAAGCGGCTGCCTCGCCTTCGGCGCCATCATCCCCGACGGCTCTTGCGGCCCGTCCCTACCGGGTCACCACTGGATCTGGTGCCGAGATCAACTTCTTGCTGCCCGCGACTGCCGCTGACACTGGGATCGCCGCAATCGAGGCTTACCGGGTCAAGGCCGGCGCGGCCCCCGTTTCATATCTTGTAGTGGATGTTGACAACCGCAGAGGGACTGAACCCGTCAACCTGTACGCGGTCAGCGCCTTTGATACAAAAGGACGCCAGGTCACGTTCTCCAGTGTTGCCGACGTAATCCACAGTTGGGGGCCGACCTACAGCTACGATTTCGGCTGGAAGATGGGCGATGGCAGCGCCGTAGAGGAGGCTGCGGCCAGCAGGCTCAAGCGCGAGGCTACCGACCTGCACAGCGCCAACTCGAACAACAACGTGGGTGTGGCTGAGCAGTCCAGGATTGTTCTGGCGGCGCACGACGCCCATCTGCCCTCCGAGTTCGTGCGGGTTACCGTGCAGCCCTTCGGCATGGAAGTTGAACTGGAGGCCACGCCGGCGTCCTGACTCCCGGGGACCGGAGCATAAAAAAGACCCGCCCGGATCTCGTACAAGATCCGGACGGGTCCGTTGTGGCAGATGAGGGATTCGAACCCCCGTAGGCGTTGCCAGCTGATTTACAGTCAGCCCCCTTTGGCCGCTCGGGTAATCTGCCGAACTTCTCAAAAGAAGACCCCGGCTGCAGTCTTCAGAACGTCCGTTTCCGGGCCGTTCCGCTTCCAGTAACCGCGGGCAAGACAACTTTACAGAACTTCTGCCGAAGAATCGAATCGAGCCCCAGCCAGGCGTTCAAACCCCTGTACTTCGCGGAATTTGGGGGAGCAATCACGCCTCGCCCAGGATCCTCCCGGCAAGTTTCGCCTCGAACTTTTCGGCCTGTTCCTCGGTGATCTGGTTCAGCTGCACCGCCCGCTGCAGATCCGCGTGGACTCCTTCCAACCGGGAAGAGGCATCGGCTACCGGGCTGAAGATGACGGACGCGGCCACGGCAGCCGCAGCCACCGATGTTGCCGCCGTTGCCACCGCCCCGGCTACGGCTGTGGTGGTTCTCGTGACGTACGAGACGGCTTTGCGGTGCATTGGTATTTCCCTTTCGAGCTGCTGTCCAACAGGTACAACCTTCCACCGCGCTCCTTGGTTCCCTCCTGACGTCCGCTGACAGGGAACTGTGAATCCTCCAGTCCGCCGCGCGGTGCATCCGTACTAGGCTTGAAGGCAGTGATCCCAAGCCCTGATTGTGCGCAGGGCTCCCACCCTTAGAAGGAGAGTCATGGCAGGCGAGTCAACGTTCGACGTCGTAAGCAAGGTGGACAAGCAGGAAGTCGCCAACGCCCTAAACCAGTCCCAAAAGGAAATCGCCCAGCGCTACGACTTCAAAGGCGTTGGCGCCGAGATCGACTTCAGCGGCGAAAAAATCCTCATGAAGGCCAACTCGGAAGAACGAGTCAAGGCCGTCTTGGATGTGTTCCAGTCCAAGCTGATCAAGCGCGGCATCTCGCTGAAGTCCCTGGACAGCGGCGAGCCATACGCCTCCGGCAAGGAGTACCGCCTTGAAGCCTCCATCAAGGAAGGCATCGCCCAGGACCTGGCAAAGAAGATCAACAAGCTCATCCGCGACGAAGGGCCCAAGTCGGTCAAGTCCCAGATCCAGGGCGACGAGCTCCGCGTCTCGTCCAAGTCCCGCGACGACTTGCAGGCCACCATGGCACTGCTGAAGGACTTCGACGAAGCCGACCTGCAGTTCGTGAACTTCCGCAGCTGACGGCGGTTCGCCGTCGTCCTTCGACGCGCAATATACCTGCCGCTACGGAAAGAGGCCGGCGCACCCGGAAGATGGGGTCCGCGGCCTCTTTGCGTGTCGGGAACAGCTACGGCGTCCAGGGCCCGACGGCGGCACCCGGCTACCGCAGCGGGCGGCTGGCCATCCGCTCCAGCCGCGCAATCCGGTCCCGCATGGGCGGGTGGGTGGCGAACAGCCTGGTCATCGCGCCGCCCCGGAACGGGTTGGCGATCATCAGGTGGGATGCGTTAACCAAGCGCTGGTCCTGCGGCAGCGGTGCGATGCTGACGCCCCGCTCGATCTTGGCCAGGGCTGAGGCGAGCGCCAGCGGATCGCCGGTGAGCTGCGAGCCGTCCTCGTCGGCGTCGTACTCCCTGGTGCGCGAGATGGCCATCTGGATCAGCGACGCCGCGAACGGTGCCAGCAGGGCCATGGCGATCATTGCCAGCGGGTTGGCGTTGCGGCGGTCGCTGCCGCCGAAGAACAGCAGCATCTGGCCCACCGAGGTGATGACACCGGCGACGGCGGCCGCCACGGACGAAGTGAGGATGTCCCGGTTGTAGACGTGCATGAGCTCGTGGCCCAGGACGCCGCGGAGCTCCCGCGCGTCCAGGAGCTGCAGGATCCCCTCCGTGCAGCAGACGGCCGCGTTCTGGGGGTTGCGCCCGGTGGCGAAGGCGTTCGGGTTCGTGGTGGGTGAGATGTAGATGCGCGGCATGGGCTGGCCGGCCCGCGCGGACAGCTCCCGGACTATCTGGTAAAGCTGTGGCGCCTGCCCCTCGCTGACGGGATAGGCGGCCATGGACCGGATGGCAATTTTGTCGCTGTTCCAATAGCCATAGGCCGTGGTGCCGACGCCCACCAGCGCCATGATCCAAATAGGCGCGGAACTGCGCATGCTCGCACCAATCAGGGCGCCCAGGCCGAGAAGCACGGCCCAGAGCACGCCGAACAGCGCCGCAGTCTTAAGTCCATTGTGATGCCGATGCACGTCCATTCCCCTCTGTCTTTTCGCTGTTACAGCTTAGGAACTGGGCGGCCGGCCCCATAGTTCCAGCCCCCTTTTCCGAGGTTAGCCAATCCTTATTGTGAGATATTCATAATAAGTGCTTCAATGGAGCCATGACGGAGCACTACGACGGCCACGAGGACTGGGCTGGAGCCCTGCGCGCCCACGGCCGCCGGGTGACCAAGCAGCGGCTTGCCGTGCTGGCCGCCGTCGAACGCCACCCCCACTCCCCTGCGGAAAGCATCCTTGCTGCTGCCCGGGCAGAACTCCCCGAGCTGACCGCGCAGTCCGTTTACGTGGTCCTTGGGGACCTCACCGACCTGCACATGCTGCGGCGTTTCGAACCCCCGCACTCCCCCGCGCTGTACGAAACCCGGGTAGGCGACAACCACCACCACGCCATCTGCATCAGTTGCGGCCGCGTGGAGGACGTGGATTGCGCCGTCGGGCACGCGCCGTGCCTGACGCCCCACTGGGATGAGAACGCCAAGCCGATGACCATCCAGATCGCAGACGTCATGTACCAGGGCATCTGCCAGGACTGCCAGCAGTCCCAACAACTTCCTTCCAATCGTCCCTCGCAAGTAACAGAGAAATAGGAGAATAATGACTGTCGTTTCGACAACCCAGTCTGGTGCCCCCGTCACATCCGACGCGCACTCCAAGTCAGTTGGTGCCGATGGTGCCATCATCCTGACTGACCACTACCTGGTGGAAAAGCTCGCCCAGTTCAACCGCGAGCGGGTTCCGGAGCGTGTGGTGCACGCCAAGGGCGGCGGTGCATTCGGCACGTTCAAGACCACCGAGGATGTCTCGAAGTACACCAAGGCCGCGTTCCTGCAGCCGGGCGTCGAGACCGAGATGCTGATCCGCTTCTCCTCCGTGGCCGGCGAGAACGGCTCCCCGGACACCTGGCGCGACCCCCGCGGTTTCGCCGTGAAGTTCTACACCTCCGAGGGCAACTACGACCTCGTCGGAAACAACACCCCGGTGTTCTTCATCCGCGACGGCATCAAGTTCCCGGACTTCATCCACTCCCAGAAGCGCCTTCCCGGCACGCACCTGCGCGACGCTGACATGCAGTGGGACTTCTGGACCCTGTCCCCCGAGTCTGCCCACCAGGTCACCTGGCTGATGGGTGACCGCGGCCTGCCCGCCTCCTGGCGCGAAATGCAGGGCTACGGCTCGCACACCTACCAGTGGATCAACGCCGAAGGCGAGCGGTTCTGGGTCAAGTACCACTTCCACTCCAACCAGGGCGTGAAGAACATGACGTCCGAGCAGGCCGAAGCACTGGCCGGTTCGGACGCGGACTTCTACATCCGCGACCTGCACGAGAACATCGAAGCCGGCAACCTGCCCTCCTGGGACCTGCACGTCCAGGTCATGCCCTACGAGGACGCCAAGACCTACCGCTTCAACCCGTTCGACCTGACCAAGGTCTGGCCGCACGCCGACTACCCGCTGATCAAGGTGGGCACCATGGAGCTGAACCGGAACCCGGAGAACTACTTCGCGCAGATCGAGCAGGCCACCTTCGCGCCGTCGAACTTCGTGCCGGGCATCGCCGCCTCCCCGGACAAGATGCTGCAGGCCCGCATCTTCTCCTACGCGGACGCACACCGCTACCGCGTGGGCACCAACCACGCCCAGATCCCGGTGAACCAGCCCAAGAGCCAGGTCAACAACTACAGCCAGGACGGCGCCGGACGCTACCTGTTCAACGCCCCGTCCGTTCCGGTTTACGCCCCGAACACCTTCGGTGGCCCGGCTGCACTTGAACCGCAGAACCCGGCAGGCGGCTGGGAGAACGACGGCGAACTGACCCTCGCCGCGCACTCCCTGCACGCCGAGGACGGCGACTTCGTCCAGGCCGGCACCCTGTACCGCGAGGTCTACGACGAAGCTGCCAAGGCCCGCTTCCTCGAGACCATCACCGGCGCGGTGGGCGGCGTCAAGCGCTCCGACATCAAGGAACGCGCCATCCAGTACTGGACCAACGTTGACGCCGAACTCGGCGCCAAGCTGCGCGCCAACCTCGGCGCAGCACCCCTCTCCGACGCTGAGGCAGCCAACAAGATCGGCTGATTCTCCGCTCGCTGAGCATTGAAACCACCCCGTCACGGATGTCCGTGGCGGGGTGGTTTTTTGCTCTGTCCACATAGCAGCAGGATCTCTGGCCCGCCGGCCTGGGCGCTCCCTAGGATCGCTGTATGAAAACTTTCCAGGGCATAACTGCCGCCGCTTTCGGGTTCTATGCCGACCTGCAGGAGAACAACAACCGGGAGTGGTGGCTGGAGCACAAGGACAGCTACCAGTCACTGGTCCGTGATCCGCTCGCCTCGCTCCTGGCGGAACTGGAGCCCCGGTTCGGGCCTGGCCGGCTGTTCCGCCCCAACCGGGACATCCGGTTCTCACTGGACAAGTCCCCCTACAAAACGGCCCAGGGCGCGTTCGCCTCCGTGCAGGAAGGCGTGGGCTATTACCTCCAGGTCAGCGCGGAGGGCCTGCTGGTGGGCGGCGGCTACCACTCCCACTCCCCTGCCCAGCTGGTGAGGTACCGGAACGCGGTGGACGCCTCGGGCACGGGCGAGTCGCTGCGGCATATTGTGGACGCCGTGGCCACCGCGGGCTTCGCGGTGGAGGGAGAGAAACTCAAGACGGTGCCGCGGGGCTATGGCCGCGACCACCCGCGGGCCGAACTCCTTAAGCACAAGTCACTTGCGGCGAGCGTAGACCTGGGCCAGCCTGCCTGGCTGGAAACTCCTGCCGCAGTCGGCGAAATCTCCGGGCTGTGGGACCAGCTGCGCCCGTTGGTTGACTGGGTGGGCCGCCACGCCGCCCCGTAGCAGCCGGCGACTGTTCCGGATTTTCGCTGGGCTGCGGTGGGCTGACCTGGTCAGGCTTCATGCGCTGCGGCCAGGCGGGTCTCGAGGTTGTTGAAAAAGACCGAGAGCATCAGTTCGAAAGCCTTGGTGGCCGCCTCCGGCTCATTCATGACCACGAAGTCGAACTGCAGCCCGTAAAAGGTTGAGGTGAAGAGCCGGGCGTCGGTGTCCGCGTATTCCTCGGGGATGCCCTGCACCACCAGCCAGTCGCGGGTCTTGTGGTGGAGCATCCGGAAGTGTTCCTGCGAGGTTCCGCGGGGTTCTGCCGCCACGATGTCCTGGGCGGTGGCCTCGAATTCGAGCCGGGTCAGGTGGCGGTTCCGCTGGGCCATGGTCCACTGCCAGGACTCAAGCAGGAACTCCCGCCAGGCTGCGCGGTCGATGTCCCCGACATCGGTGTTCCGCATCCTGTCCAGGCGGGATTCGATGGACACCACGATGTCATTGATCAGCTGCTCCCGGTTTCCAAAGTGGTAGACCAGCACGTAGGCACTCATGCCCAGCCCTTCCGCGAGGCTCCGGAAGGTCAGCTCCGCCAGGGTCTTGTCCATCAGGTAGTCGAGGATGGCGCCCAGCAGCTCGGCTTTTCGTTCGGTTCGTGTCGGGCGTGCCATGAATCCATCCTACGAGCCGGCGCCGTTCCGGAAGCCGGGCATGGAAATGCCCGCCCGGGGCCGGCCCGGGCGGGCATCATCAGGGCTCTCAGGCCCGCGAGTACTCGTCTTCGTTATCGGAGTCGCGCTGGTCCGCATCGCTACCTGATAAAGCCGCGCCGTTGACGGCGCTGCTGGCTGCGCCGAAGCGTTCGTTGAGGCGCGAGTGGCGCTGGCCGTAGGCAAAGTAGATCGCCATGCCGATGGCCAGCCAGATGGCGAAGAAGATCCAGGTCTCCACGGCCAGGTTGGTCATCAGGTAGAGGCAGAGCACTGCGGAAACGACCGGAAGGACCTTGCCGAACGGGACGCGGAAGGCGGGCTTCAGGTCCGGCCGCTTCTTGCGCAGCACCAGGATGCCCAGGCTGACCACAACGAAGGCGGACAGGGTGCCGATGTTGATCATTTCCTCGAGCAGGTCCACGTTGGTCAGCCCGGCCACCAGGGCAACCGCGGCGCCGCAGATGACCTGGAGGCGGACCGGCGTCGCGCGCTTCTCGCTGGTCTTGGACAGCGCCCGGGGCAGGAGTCCGTCGCGGCTCATGGCCAGGACCACGCGGGACAGGCCCATCAGCAGCACCATGATCACGGTGGTCAGGCCCACCAGGGAACCGAACGCGATGATTTTCGCGGCGGAGGTGTCGCCCACGGCTTCGAACGCGGTGGTGAGGGTGGGGTTTTCCGCCTCGGCCAGCTGGGTGTAGGAGACCATGCCGGTCAGCGCCAGCGACACCAGGATGTAGAGCAGGGTCACCAGGGCCAGTCCGCCGAAGATGCCGCGCGGCAGGGTCTTCTGCGGGTTCTTCACTTCCTCGGCGGAGGTGGCCACCACGTCAAAACCGATGAAGGCGAAGAACACCAGGGCTGCGCCGGCGAAGATCCCCAAGGTGCCATACTGGGCCGGGGCCGCGCCCGTGAGGAACCCGAAGAACGACTGCTTCAGGACGTCGGCGGCACCGGTGCCGCCCGTGGGCTCGGCCGCGGGAATGAACGGGGCGTAGTTTTCGAACTTCACATAGGTGAAACCCACCACGATCACGAACAGGACGACGCCGATCTTAATGAGCGTGAAAATGTTTCCCACCCGGGCGGACAGCTTGGTGCCGAGCACCAGCAGCACCGTGAAGACGGCAACGATGAGGAACGCGCCCCAGTAGAGGTCCACGCCGCCCAGCGAGACGGCCGGCGGAATGTTTGCCCCCATGAGGGCGAACACCTTGCTGAGGTAGATGCCCCAGTATTTGGCGATCACGGCAGCGGCGGTGAAGAGCTCCAGGATCAGGTTCCAGCCGATGATCCAGGCAAGGAGTTCGCCCATAGTGGCGTAGGTGAAGACGTAGGCGGAGCCCGCCACCGGGATGGCGGTGGCGAATTCGGCGTAGCACATGATCGCCAGCGCGCAGGTGATGGCGGCGACGGCGAAGGACACGGTGACGGCGGGGCCGGAGAAGTTGGCTGCGGCCTTGGCGCCCACCGAGAAGATACCGGCGCCGACAGCAACGGCGACGCCCATGATCATGAGGTCCCAGGTGCTGAGGGAGCGCTTGAGCTTGCGTCCGGGCTCATCGGCGTCGGCTATCGACTGCTCGATGGATTTGGTCCGGAGAAGGTTCATAGGGGATCACAATCCTGATTTCGGATGGAAACAGACTTATCCACGATAGTGTCCATCCACTGGACGGTCCCAATTGTTCCGAATGCTGAGACGCTGGTTTTACCGAACTTTGTTCCGTAAAAGCACTTGGGGCCCTTCCGATGAAGAGCCCCAAGTGCTTTTAGACCGAACTAGCTAGCAAGGCCAGCCCATCAGGGTGGACCGGATCAGGAAGCGTTTGCCCTCGGGCGCCTCCACCGAGAAGCCGCTCCCCCGGCCGTTGACCACGTCAACGGTCAGGTGGGTGTGGCTCCAGTAGTTGAACTGCTCCCGGGACATCCAGAACTCCAGCGGCCGTGGTTCCACCCCGCCGGACAGGTCAAACAGCCCCAGCAGGACGTCGGAGTCACCGGTCAGGAAGTCGCCCACGGGATAGCACATGGGCGATGACCCGTCGCAGCACCCTCCGGACTGGTGGAACATGAGCGGCCCGTGCCGGAGCCACAGCGAGCGGAGCAGGTCCGCGGCCGCCGGGGTCAGCGCCACCCGGGAGAAGTCCTCCCCGGGCAGTGTCACTGCGGCATGGAGCCGGTCCGGTGCCATCAGAACCTCAGGACCACGCGGCCGTCGATCTTGGCGTGCTTCATCTCGTCGAACACCGCGTTGACCTCGGAAAGCTCCCGGACCGAGACCGTGGGATGGATCTTGCCCTGGGCGTAGAAGTCCAGCGCCTCCTCCATATCCTGCCGGGTGCCCACTATGGAACCGCGCACGGTGAGGCCCTTGAGCACAATCTCGAAGATCGGTGCCGGAAAGTCTCCCGGCGGCAGGCCGTTGAATACGATGGTGCCGCCGCGGCGGGCCATGCCGATGGCCTGGCCGAATGCTGACGGGTGCACCGCAGTGACCAGGACTCCATGGCAACCTCCGGTTTCGCGCTGGATCACTTCAACGGGGTCCTCGTGCAGGGCGTTGACGGCCAGTTCAGCGCCGTGGGCCTTGGCGAGGGCCAGCTTGTCATCGGCGATGTCGACGGCGGCCACCCGCAGTCCCATCGCCACGGCGTACTGGACGGCAATGTGGCCCAGGCCGCCGATGCCCGAGATGGTGACCCACTGGCCGGGCTTGGCTTCGGTCATCTTCAGGCCTTTGTAGACCGTGACGCCGGCGCAGAGCACCGGTGCCACCTCGACGGGGTCGGAGCCCGCCGGTATGCGGGCGGCAAAGCGCGAGTCCACCAGCATGTATTCGCCGAAGGAGCCGTCCACGCTGTAGCCGCCGTTCTTCTGTGCTTCGCACAGGGTTTCCCAGCCGGTGCGGCAGTACTGGCAGTCGCCGCAGGCGGACCACAGCCAGGCGTTGCCCACCAGGTCGCCCACGGCGAGGTTGGTGACGCCCTCGCCGAGGGCCACTACTTCGCCCACGCCCTCGTGGCCGGGAACGAAGGGCGGCGCGGGCTTGACCGGCCAGTCACCCTCGGCGGCGTGGAGGTCCGTGTGACAGACGCCGGTGGTGAGCACCTTGACCAGTGCCTCCCCCGGGCCGGGGGTGGGAACGGCGATGTCCTGGACCTGGAGGTCCTGGCCGAATTCGTTTACTACTGCTGCTTGCATTGTCGTCGTCATTGGCGAAATCCTTGCGTCGTTGTAGCGGAAGTGGAGCGTTTAGAAGAAGCCGAGCTTGTTCTCGTTGTAGCTGACCAGCAGGTTCTTGGTCTGCTGGTAGTGGTCCAGCATCATGGCGTGGTTCTCGCGCCCGATGCCCGAGGACTTGTAGCCGCCGAACGCGGCGCCCGCCGGGTAGGCGTGGTAGTTGTTGACCCAGACGCGGCCGGCCTGGATTTCGCGCCCGGCCCGGTAGGCGATGTTGCCGTTGCGGGACCACACGCCGGCGCCCAGGCCGTAGAGGGTGTCGTTGGCGATGCCCATGGCGTCGTTGTAGTCGCTGAACTTCGTCACCGAGACAACGGGCCCGAAGATTTCCTCCTGGAAGATCCGCATCCTGTTGTGGCCCTCGAACACGGTGGGCTGGACGTAGTAGCCGCCGGCCAAATCACCGGGCAGTTCGGCACGTCCGCCGCCGGTGAGCACCTTGGCGCCTTCCTGCTTGCCGATGTCGATGTAGGAGAGGATCTTCTCCAATTGGTCGTTGGAGGCCTGGGCGCCCACCTGCGTGTCGGTGTCCAGCGGATCGCCCTGCACCATCTTCTCCACCCGGGCCACGGCGTCGGCCATGAAGGAGTCGTAGATGTCCTCCTGGACCAGGGCGCGGGACGGGCAGGTGCACACCTCGCCCTGGTTGAAGGCAAACAGCGCGAAGCCTTCCTGGGCCTTGTCGTAGAAGGCGTCGTTTTCCTGCGCGACGTCGTTGAAGAAGATGTTGGGGCTCTTGCCGCCGAGTTCGAGCGTGACGGGGATCAGGTTCTGGCTGGCGTACTTGCTGATCAGGCGGCCCGTGGTGGTCTCCCCGGTGAACGCGATCTTGCGGATCCGCGGGCTGGAGGCCAGCGGCTTGCCGGCCTCGACGCCGAAGCCGTTGACCACGTTGACCACGCCCGCGGGCAGCAGGTCACCGATGAGTTCCATCAGCACCAGGATGGACGACGGCGTTTGCTCGGCGGGCTTGAGGACGACGGCGTTGCCGGCGGCGAGTGCCGGTGCCAGCTTCCACACTGCCATCAGGATGGGGAAGTTCCAGGGGATGATCTGGCCCACGACGCCGAGCGGCTCGTGGAAGTGGTAGGCGGTGGTGTCGTCGTCCAGCTGGGAAAGGGTGCCCTCCTGGGCTCGGACGGCGGAGGCGAAGTAGCGGAAGTGGTCCGAGGCGAGCGGAAGGTCGGCGTTGAGTGTCTCGCGGACGGGCTTGCCGTTGTCCCACGTTTCGGCGACGGCGAGCATCTCCAGGTTCTCGTCAATGCGGTCGGCGATCTTGTTGAGGATCGCGGCCCGCTCCGCCACGGAGGTCTTGCCCCAGGACGGGGCTGCCTTGTGGGCCGCATCAAGGGCGAGGTCGATGTCCTCGGCAGTGCCGCGGGCCACCTCGCAGAAGGCCTTTCCCGTCACCGGCGTGATGTTCTCGAAGTACTGGCCCTTGACGGGGGCAACCCACTCGCCGCCGATCCAGTTCTCGTAGCGGTCCTTGAAGGTGACCTTCGAGCCCTCGGTTCCGGGCTGTGCGTAAACGGTCATTTGCTAGCTCCTTTGCTGTGCAGAAGGCGGCCCGGTTCGGGCGCTTGCCGTTGGAGCCAGCGTAGGAGCACGCAGGTTGCAGCCAGGTTGCAACCCTGTGTCACAGGTCACTAGATAGAGCTAGTCGTACGTGGGCCCACGCCCGCCGGGTTCCCTGGCCGTGGAGCCGCCCGGCGAGGGCCCCAGCCCGAGCTTGCGAGGGCAGGGCGCCGGGCGGACTTGCGAGGTTAGGGAGCGGGTGGACTTGCGAGGTTAGGGAGCGGGTGGGGACTAGGCGCGGAGTTCGGCTTCCAGCCTTTCCAGGTCCGCGACGACGGCGGCCCGCTTGGGTGAGCGGGCGGGAAGGAGGCGGAGCGCGGCACGGCGGACGCCGACGTCGTCCCTTGCCTCGGGAAGGTCCGCGTACTTCAGGAGGGACTCGGCGCTCCCATCGGTCAGGACCGCTTCCCGCAGCAGGGACGAGACCCTGTTCCGCAGTTCGATAATGCCGGGCGCTTCCGACCGCGGAAGGACGGCACCGCGATAGATCTCCAGGGCGATGCGGTGGGCGCCGCGCTGCAGGCAGCTCAACACCTGGCCGCTGTCCGGCACCAAGTCAAGGGAAAGGCGGTAGGGCCGGGAACCGGGGACGGCATCCGGATGTAGCTGCTGGAGGACCTTCCGCAGGCGGACCATCTCGGCGCGGAGCGTGATGGTGGAGCCGTCACCGGGATAGAGCAGGACGCTGAGTTCCTCCGCTGTGAGCCCGTCAGGGTGCGTGCTGAGCAATGCAAGAATCTCGCTGTGCCGGGCAGACAGGACCACCGTCTTGCCCTCAAGGCTGAGCAGCGCCTGGTCGCGTCCCAGCAGCTGGAGGCTGTTCCTGTACAGGCTGCCTTCCTTGCCTCCAGCGCGGGGTGCGCGGGACGCGGAAGCTGTGGACCGGCGTCCTGCGGGCCTACCGGCGAGATCGGCGGCAAGCTGCAGCCGCTCGACGCGCAGCTGCGCCTGGGCAGCGGCAACCGTTGCTTCCACAAGGGACAGGGTGTGCGGCGCAACGGCGGTGTCTGTCCCGGTGATGTCCACGACGCCCAGGACCGCGCCGGAATCGGGGTCGTGGAACGGGACGGCGGTGCAGCTCCACGGGTGGACCGCCCGCTGGTAGTGCTCGGCCCCGGCAATCTGGATCCCCCGGCCCAGTGCCAGGGCGGTGCCCGGTGCACTGGTGCCCACGGAGGCCTCGGACCAGTCGGCACCGGCCACGAACATCATTCCCTCGGCGCGGCGCTGCAGGACAGGGTCACCCTCCACCCACAGAAGCCGGCCCACCTCGTCACCCACCGCCACCAGCAGGCCGCTGTCGTGGCTGGGCTGGACCAGGAGTTTACTAATCACCGGCATGATGGCCGCCAGCGGGTGCTGGCTCCGGTAGTCCTCCAGCTCCTCGCGGTCCATGGCCAGCGGGGCAGCGGGATTGTCGGGGTTCGCCTTGAAGCCTGCGGACCGCTGCCACGACTCACGGATCAGGCTGCGCAGGCCGTTGGGGTCCTGGAGGGCGCCGCCGTCGAGCTGTTCGTGGGCGGCCAAAGCGCTGAGCTGCAGCGGGCCGGGCTGGATCAGGTTCTGCATCGAACTCCTGTACTGCCTGCGGGCACGGCCTCATGACGCCGGCCAAGGGGTGGTCGCAATTCTAACCCCCGCGCGCCCAGCACGGGTCAAGAGTTTTTGTCCAGATATGGCGACCTCCGGGGCACGGAAGTCGCTTTATCTGGACAAAAACTCTTGGGGGTTAGGTGCGGGAGATGCGGATCATCTCCTCGCGCGGGACCACCTTGATCCGTTCGCGCAGAACAGCCTCTTCGGCTTCGTTGGCCACCCATTCGGCACCGAGGGCAGCCTCATGGGCATCGAGCTTGATCCAGCCCTCCCACGTGGTGTACTCGATGCCGCGCTCTTCAAGCAGGTCGATGATGGCCTGCGGGTCCGGGTTCTCGGCCGGCGGCAGGGTGAGCCGGTCCTCGAGGAGGAAGCCGATGGTCTCCAGGGCGTCGCCCTTGGTGTGGCCGATGAGGCCCACCGGTCCGCGCTTGATCCAGCCGGTGGCGTAGATGCCCGGAACCGGCTTGCCGTCCGCGTCCAGGACCCGGCCGCCCTCGTTGGGGATGACGCCGCGCTTGGCGTCGTACTCCAGCTCGTCCAGGGCCGAACCGTGGTAGCCGATGGCCCGGTACACGGCCTGCACAGGGTATTCGATGTACTCGCCCGTGCCCTTGGCGTTGCCCGTGCCGTCAAGCTGCATCCGCTCGAACTTGATGCCGCCCACCTTGCCCGTGCCGTCGTCGAGCACTTCCACCGGGCTGTGCAGGAAGTGCAGGTGCAGGCGCCGGGAGGACGGGTTCTCGGACTCGGCGTGCTCTTCCACCAGCCAGTTGGTGAGGGTGTTCACCATGGTCTTGATCTGGTTGTTGCTGCGGATGGCTTCGTCGGAGGCCTCGTCGAACTCGAAATCCTCCGGGTAGAGCACAATGTCCACGTCATTCATGTGGCTGAGCTCGCGTAGTTCCAGCGGGGTGAACTTCACCTGGGCAGGGCCGCGGCGGCCGAACACGTGGACGTCAGTCACCGGAGAGGACTTCAGCCCCTTATAGACGTTGTCCGGGATTTCGGTGCTGAGCAGTTCCTCCGGATGCTTGACCAGCATGCGGGCCACGTCCAGGGCCACATTCCCGTTGCCGATCACGGCGATCTCTCTGGCATCCAGCGGCCACTCACGGGGAACGTCCGGGTGCCCGTCGTACCAGGAGACGAAGTCGGCGCCGCCGAAGGAGCCCTGCAGCTCAATCCCCGGAATGTTCAGGTCCGCATCCTTGACCGCACCGGTGGAGAAGATCACGGCGTCGTAGAAGGCCCGGAAATCATGCAGGGTCAGGTCCCGGCCGTATGTGACGTTGCCCAGGAACCGGATGTCGCCGCGGTCCAGGACCTTGTGCAGGGCGTTGACGATGCCCTTGATCCGGGGATGGTCCGGGGCAACGCCGTACCGGATCAGACCGTAGGGTGCGGGGTAGGCCTCGAAAAGGTCGATGCTCACCTCGAAGTCCCCGTCCTTGACTCCGCTGGACTTGGTGAGGATGTCCGCAGCGTAGACTCCTGCCGGTCCTGCGCCCACAATGGCGACGCGGAGTGGACGGGTGGAAGCTGATTCGCTGGAGTTGGACACCTGGAGCCCTTCTGAACTGGTCCGTCATTGCACAATGAGGATGCGCCGGTTGAAGTAGCGCACAGTTCCTTATTCTAGGCCTCAGCCGCTTTTGGCCAGCGGGACCAACTTGCCTTCGCGGTAAAGCAGTGCCCGGAGCTCCGCCTCCGCGGAATCCGTCCGCTTGGGATCAATGGTTTCGCCGTCGTTGTAGTGGTCCACCACGCGCGGGTCAACATAGCTCTTCCGGGCGATCGACGGCGTGTTCCCCAGTACTTCGGCGGCGTCCATCATGGCGCGGCTGATGGCCCGCTTCCGCTTGGCAACAGTCCGCTGGGGGCCGGTGCGGGCGAGGCTGACGGCTGCCGCAACAGTACCGCGCAGGGTCCGGAAGTCCTTGGCCGTGAAGTCCGAGCCCGTCCGTTCCTTCACGTAGGCGTTGATCTCAGCGCTCGTCACCGGGTGCCAGGTCCGGCCGATCTTGTAGGCCAGGAGCCTGGCGTTGGGTCCCCGGCGCTTGAGCAGGCGCAGCAGGACGGCAAGGTCCGGGTCCCGCATTTCGGATTCCCAGTCCTTGCCGCTTTTTCCGGGGAACCGGAGCAGAATGCGGTCCTTCCGTACCTGGACGTGCGCGCACAGGAGGGTCGCCAGGCCGCGGCTGCCGTTTTCGTTCGTGTACCGCTCGGACCCCACCCTCAGGGAGCCGCTGTCCAGCATGCGGAACGCCCCGGCCAGGACGCGGTCATGGGTGAATCCTTCGCTGCGCAGGTCCATGGTCACCCGGCGTCGGGCGGTCGGCAGCGACTCCGCCAGCTGAAGGGACCGGTCAAACTTCAGCCGGTCCTTCCGCGCGCGCCACTCGGGATGGTAGATGTACTGGCGCCTGCCCACGGCGTCCACGCCGGTGGCCTGGATGTGCCCGTTTTCGAACGGGGCGATCCAGACGTCGGTCCAGGCCGGGGGAATCCCGATGCTCTCCAGCCGTTCCCGAACCGGGCCAGCGGGCACGGTGGAGCCGTTCAGGTCCCGGTAGCTGAACCCTTTTCCTGCCGGTATCCGCCGGTAGCCCCGGCCCGAGGCGTTGCTGCGCCGGAGCCTCATGGGGCGGACTCCGGCAGTTCGGCACAAGTCATAAAAGCAAGCCTACTGACTATTTTGGGTTTTCCCGCCCGAATGCTTGGAATACCTCGCCGGAGGCTGGTGTTATGGGTGTCGTGCCAATCCCCGATGGAGCCCAGTCCGCCAGCCTCTCCGCCCCCGCCGCCACATCCCCGGCCCGGCGCGCTTCGACGGGGCCAGGAGGGCGCACTCCTCCGGGGCCACCGAAGGCAGTGGACAAAGACACGACGGCGGGAATCCTCTTTGGCGTCGGCGCCTACGGGCTGTGGGGGCTGCTCCCCCTGTACTTCTTCGTGCTCCAGCCGGCCGGCGCCGTCGAAATCGTTGCCAACCGGGTGGTGTGGTCGCTGCTGTTCTGCGCCCTGCTGATCACCGTCACACGCGCCTGGCCGGCCCTCATCGCGGCTTTCCGGAACCGGGCAGTCTTTGGCAGCCTGGCCCTCGCGGCACTCCTCATCGCCGTCAACTGGCTGACCTATACCTACGGCGTGACCACCAACCAGGCCGTGGAAACCTCGCTGGGGTACTTCATCAATCCGCTGGTCTCGGTCCTCCTGGGCGTCCTGGTCCTCAAGGAGAGGCTGCGCCCGCTGCAGTGGGCCGCCGTGGGCATCGGTTTCGTGGCGGTGGGGGTGCTTACCTACTCCTACGGCAAGCTGCCGTGGATTGCCCTCACGCTGGCCTTCAGCTTCGGCCTCTACGGCTTCGTGAAGAAGCGCGTGGGCTCCAGGGTGGACGCTGTGACCAGCCTCAGCGTGGAGACGATGGTGCTGGCACCGGTCGCAGCGGCGACGATGGTCTACCTCGGCGTGGCCGGGGCGGCCACCCTCACTACCCAGGGTCCCGGCCACTTCTGGCTGCTGCTGGCTTCCGGCGTGATCACCGCCGTCCCGCTGCTCTTCTTCGGCGCTTCCGCCCGGCGGTTGCCGATGACCACCATCGGCCTGCTGCAGTATTTTGCTCCGCTGCTGCAGTTCATCGTGGCGCTGCTGGTGTTCCGCGAGGCCATGACCCTGGAACGCTGGATCGGTTTCGGTGTGGTGTGGCTGGCCCTTCTGGTGCTGACGGTAGACATGCTGCGCAACGCCCGCAGGAATTCCGTGGCCCGCAAGGCCGCCCTCCGCACCGCGGCGTAGGCGCACCATTAACCAAGGAAGGCGGGCCCGGTTCACAAGAACTGGGCCCGCCTTCCCGGCGTTGCCGGAGGGAGTCGTTCCGGTTAAGCGTTCGCCTTGATGGCGGCGGCCAGGACGTCCAGGCCGTCGTTCAGGAGCTCGTCGGCGATGACCAACGGCGGGAGCAGCCGGATGACGTTGCCGTAGGTGCCGCAGGTGAGGATGATGACGCCTTCCTTGAGGCAGGCGGCGGCAACCGCCTTGGTCAGCTCCGGGTTGGGTTCCTTCGAACCGGCCTGGACCAGTTCGATGGCCAGCATGGCGCCGCGGCCGCGGACGTCACCGATCACGGCGGTTCCGGCGTCGGCAAGTTCAGCCTGCAGCTCGCGGAGGCGGCCGGTGGCGAGGGATTCGATGTGGCGGGCGCGGCCGGCCAGGTCGTACTCCTCCATTGAACCGATGGAAGCCAGCGCTGCCGCGCAGGCCACCGGGTTGCCGCCGTAGGTGCCGCCAAGGCCGCCGGGGTGGACGGCGTCGAGCAGGTCGGCGCGGCCGGTGATGGCGGACAGCGGCATGCCGCCGGCGATGCCCTTGGCCATGGTCATGATGTCCGGGACGATGCCCTCGTGGTTGACGGCGAACCATTCGCCGGTGCGGCAGAACCCGGACTGCACCTCGTCCGCGATGAAGACGATGCCCTTTTCCTTGGCCCAGGCGGCCAGCGCCGGGAGGAAGCCCTCAGCCGGGACGATGAAGCCGCCCTCGCCCTGGATCGGTTCGATGATGATCGCGGCAACCTGGTCCCCGCCGATCTGCTTCTCAATCATGGTGATGGCGCGCTTGGCTGCCTCGGCGCCCGTGATGGCGGGGTTTTCCTCGCGGTACGGGTAGCTCATGGGCATGCGGTAGACCTCGGGCGCGAACGGGCCGAAGTTGGTCTTGTACGGCATGGCCTTGGCGGTCAGCGCCATGGTGAGGTTGGTGCGCCCGTGGTAGGCGTGGTCGAAGGCAACGACGGCGTCGCGCCCGGTGGCGAGGCGTGCCACCTTGATGGCGTTCTCCACGGCTTCGGCACCGGAGTTGAAGAGCACGGTGCGCTTTTCGTGGTCGCCGGGGGTGAGCCGGTTCAGCTGCTCGGCGACAGCCACATAGCCTTCGTAGGGGGTCACCATGAAGCAGGTGTGGGTGAAGTGCTCCACGGCTTCCTTGACGGCACCGACGACGGCGGGATCGGACGCGCCCACGCTGGTCACGGCAATGCCCGAGCCGAGGTCGATGAACGAGTTGCCGTCCACGTCCTTGATGATGCCGCCGTCCGCGTCGGCAACGTATACCGGAACGCCGGAGGCGACGCCTGCAGCCACCACGGACTTGCGGCGTTCGGCCAGGGCAGCGGACTTGGGGCCGGGGAAGTCGGCCTGGACGCTGCGCTTCTGCTCCAGCCGGTAGGTGATTTCTGATGCTGTTGCGGTCATTGGGGTTCTTTCTTTACTAATGGGCCCACGCCGGCAGGGTTCCCTGGCCGAAGCGAAGCGAGGTTAGGGGGCCGGTGGGGACTAGGCGTCGAGTGCGCTCATGACGTGCTTGATGCGTGTGTAGTCCTCCACGCCGTACATGGAGAGGTCCTTGCCGTAACCGGACTGCTTGAAGCCGCCGTGGGGCATTTCGGCGGTGAGGAGGATGTGCGTGTTGATCCAGACGGCGCCGAAGTCCAGGTCGCGGCTGAGGCGCATGGCGGTGCCGTGGTTGCTGGTCCAGACGCTGGAGGCCAGGGCGTATTCCACGCCGTTGGCCAGTTCAACGGCTTCTTCCTCGGTGCTGAACTTCTGCACGGTGATGACGGGGCCGAAGGTCTCCTTCTGGACCACGTCGTCCGTCTGCTTGGCGCCGGTGATGATGGTGGGCTCGAAGAAGTAGCCCTTCTCCCCCGCCCGGTGGCCGCCGGTTTCGATCCGGCAGTTGGCGGGAAGGTTTTCCACCACGGACGTCACGGCGTTGAAGTGGTTGACGTTGTTCAGCGGGCCGAAGTAGTTGTCTTCATCGTTCTGCGAACCGGTGTGCAGGGTCCGGGTGTGTTCCACCATGGCGGCCACGACGTCGTCGTGCACCGAATCCTCCACCAGCACGCGGGTGATGGCGGTGCAGTCCTGGCCGGCATTGAAGAAGGCGAATTCGGCGATGGCGGCGGCGCTCTTCTTGATGTCGGCGTCCTTGAAGACGATGGCCGGAGCCTTGCCGCCGAGCTCCAGGTGGGCGCGCTTGAGGCTCTTGGCCGCGCCGGAGGCCACGGCGATGCCTGCCCGGACGGAACCGGTGATGGACACCAGGCCGGGGACCTGGTGGTCTACCATCATGGCGCCGGTTTCACCCGTGCCCAGGATGACGTTCAGGACGCCGGCGGGGAAGATGTCCTTGGCGAGGCGGGCCAGGACCAGGGTGGATTCCGGGGTGGTGTCCGAGGGCTTGAGGACAACGGTGTTGCCGGCGGCCAGCGCGGGCCCGATCTTCCAGATGGCCATCAGGAACGGGTAGTTCCAGGGGGCCACCTGGGCCACCACGCCGATGGGTTCGCGGCGGACGTAGGAGGTGTGGCCCTCGAAGTACTCGCCGGCTGACTTGCCCTCAAGGATGCGGGCCGCGCCGGCGAAGAAGCGGAGCTGGTCGGCACCGGCGGCCACTTCCTCGGAAGCGATCAGCGAGCGCACCTGGCCGGTGTTGCGGTGCTGGGCTTCAACCAGTTCGTCGCTGTTGGCCTCGACGGCGTCAGCCAGCTTGAGCAGCATGAGCTGCCGCTGGCCCGGGGTGACGTGCTTCCAGGTTTTGAAAGCGTCCTGCGCAGCGGCCATGGCGGCGTCCACGTCGGCCTGCACCGAGATGGGTGACTGCGCCACCACTTCCCCGTTTGTGGGGTTGATGATGTCCAGCCGGCCGGTGCCGGCGGGCGTGACGAACTCACCGTTAATGAAGTTCTGCAAGGTTTGGACCACGGTGTGCAACCTCTTCTCTGAGCGGCCATCAGCGACAGGCGGATGGATGGAACTGGTTTGAGCCTATGCCAGCACCCCAGCGCAGTGAATAGCCACCTGCACACCCTTCCGCGCGGTGTTTAGTGCGGTTGTCCAGCAGGCGTTTATCCTTGATCCATGGCCATTTCCCTCGCTGCCCTGCTGGGCGTGAACTCCCTCAAGCTGTCCAAGGCGGGAGTCGCCGAGACCACCTGGCACCAGGACATCAACTGGGTGGCGGTCACGGAGCTGGAGGACCCGCAGCGGTTCCTCAACGGCGGCGAGCTGATCCTGACTACCGGCCTGCGGCTGAAGTCCGCGCCGGAGCAGCGGCGCTTTGTCCGCCAGGTGCAGCGGGCGGGCGCGGTGGGCATTGGGTTCGGCGTCGGGCTTTCGCATGAGGCGGTGCCGCCGGCGTTGCTGGCCGAGGCCAACCGGTGGGCCCTGCCCGTGGTGGAAGTCCCCTACGAGACGCCCTTCATCGCCATCACCAAACTCGTGGCCGATGCCCAGTCCGCGGACCACTACGCCAAGCTGGAGCGCCTGATCGCGGGCCACCAGGTCCTGGCCCGCGCCCTGCTCACCGGCGGCGGGCTGGCCGAACTCCTCAAGCAGCTGGGCAGCATGCTGCGCACCGATATCGCGCTGACCCAGTTCACGGCGCAGCTGTACAACAGCAGCAGCGCAGCCCCGTCCGCGGATTCCTGGTCCACCTATCCGATCCCCACCGGCCGGCGGGACGCCTGCACCCTCTGGGTCCGGCAGCCGTTCGAGGACTCCGGCATCATCGGTTACGCCCAGAACCTGATCAGCGTGGAGCTGAACAACATGGTCAAGCAGCGCCAGGCCCAGCGCGCCCTGTGCGGCCAGGTGCTCGAGGACGTCATCCACGGCGCCCTGGAGACGAGCGAGGCCCAACGCCGCCTGGCCGGCGTGGGCATCAACAGCACCCGGAAGAACGTGGTGCTGCTGGCGGTCTCCGCCGCGCACAACAAGGCCTTGGGCAGCACCGCGGTGCCGCGGGAACTCGAGAACTCGGTGGCCGCCGTCGTGGGCAAGGACCTGGTACTAGTGGTCAATGACGACGGCGCGGCGGCGCCGGCTTTGGCGCGGAAGCTCAGCGACCATCTGGCGGAGGCGGGCATCCACGCCACCATCGGCATCGGTGGGGCCTACACCAAGCCGAACGGCTTGCGTTGGAGCTATTTCGAGGCGCGGGATGCGGCGAGCCACGGCCTGCCGGTCAATGAGCCGGAGAGGTTGAGCCTGACCTCGCTGCTGCTGGCCAGTGAGGACGTGCCGCTGGCTGACATGGCGCATGAGTCCCTGAACCCGCTCCGGGCGTTCGACGCCGCCCATGGCGCGGAGCTGATGACCACGCTGGAAAGCTACCTGAACAACAACGGTTCGGTGGCCGCCGTCGCCGAGCAGCTGACGCTGCACCGCAACACGGTCCGGTACCGGCTGGCCCAGATCACCGAGCTGACCGGATACGATCCCGCTGTGACCCCGGACCGGGTGCAGCTGTGGCTGGCGCTGGCTGTGGCCCGGCTGTCCGCGCGGCAGGGCAAATAGGCGGCTTCCCCCGCCTCAGATGACCCCGCGCCGCAGCAGGTCCCGGGACTTCTTGCGGGCCTTCCGGTACTTGGCCTCGGCGGCGGCCATCAGTTCCTCCTGCCGCTGCAACAGGGCGGCGTAGGTTTCACTGACGGGCAGCCGGTCCCGGTCCGAGCCCAGGCCCGCCAGCAGGTCGCGGGCCACCACCGCATCGTGGTAGTCGCCCAGGATCTTCTGTTGCCGGTGGGCTGCCTTCGCCACCTTGCGGGCCCGCTTCCCTTTGACCAGGGCGGCGGACTCCGCCACATGCCGGAGCTTTTTGGCATCCTTGCGCACCCGGTGGAGGGCGTTCTCATGGTCTGTACCGCGGCGGGCGCGGACGGCCGCCCGGTGGGAGCGCCGGAGCTTTTTCGCCGCCCTGTCCACCGCATTGGCAGCCGCACGGCGTCCGGGCGCCACCGTTTCCGCGCGGACGGGCGGGTTGTCCCGGAACTCCTCCAGGCTGTCCAGCAGCCGGAAGTAGCGGTCCGTGCGCAGGGCCTCCTGGAGCCGGCGGTATCCCGCGTCGTAGGTAGCACCGGTCTGGCGCTCCACCCGGTCCCGGGCAGCGTCAGGGCCGGGGCCCTGCCCCAGGTCATCAAGGTGCCCGCGGAGCCTGGCCTGCAATACCTCGGCGTCCCGCGGCTCGCCCAGGAGCTGGCCCAGCCATTTGAGTTCGTCCCGCAACCGGCGTAGAGGCAATGCCCTGTACAGCTTGCGGTAGGCAGCCAGGACGGAGCGGAGCCGGCGCGTGGCGGAGCGCATGTCATGCACTGCCTCCGGCTCTTCGAGCCTGATGGCGGCGTCCTGGGCAAGGAGCTCCTTGATTTGGGCTGCAGCATAAACGGTGACGACGGCGGCAGCCGGCGACTTCTTGCCGGCCGGCAGGGCGGGGATGGCTTCGTCGGGGGCGGCATCGGCTTCGTCCTGGTCCCCGGCCGGTGCGCCAAGCGCCTTGGCCAGCTTCGAGGCGTGGGCCGCCGGGCGGGCTCCGGCCCCCACCAGCAGCTGCTCGGCGGGGGCGAAGAGGCTGGCGTCGCCGTTGACGAGTTCCAGCTCCCATTCCCGCCACTGCTGTTTGTGCCCGCCATCAGTTCCGTCCGGACCCGGCAGCCGTTCCGCCGTGACCCGGTCGTCCGCCAGGTCGGCCAGGTGGACGCCGTCGTCCCCGTAGAGGGCGTGGGTTGTCCGCCTGGTGCGCAGCTTCACCACCGGAACCAGTTCGGCTCCGCGGAGGTATGCCTGGACCCGGTCCAGGAGGGTGTCGGGCACGACGTCGGCCTGGCCCAGCGGGGCGTGCAGCTCGCGGCGCTGCTGGGGTTCGGTGTCCCCGGTCCCGGCTGCTTCGGGCGGCAGCTTCAGGTGCCAGCCTGCATCGCTTCCGCCGGTCCGGCGGCGGAGGGTGATGCGGCGGGAGGCCAGCGTGTGGTCAGCGGTGTCGAAGTACACGGCTTCCAGCTTGGCGGTATGCGGCTCGTCCACGCGCGCCACACCCGGCAGGCCATCCAGCGGCGGCACCGTGGCGTCCTTGCCGACGTCGTATTTCTTCTCGACCTCGAGTCCTTGGGAAGCCTCCACAGCCGTCCTTCCACATCCGCTGCATTGCGTAGTCCGGGTGGTTCGCACCCGGCTTAGGCAGTCTATGACCTGCCGGTGCGCGGCCGGGAGAGCTTGCCCACAAAACCCTAGACATCAAACGTCTAACGTTTAGTCTGGACGTATGTCCGCAACTCCACCCCCTTCCGCCCTCGCGTCCACGCCCTGCTCCGCTCCTGCCGCGCCGGCCCCTGCCCGCGCTGCGGCTTCTGTTCCGGCCACGGCGGCTGCGCCGTCTGTTGCGGCGTCGCCGGTGGCAGCCGTCCAGGCCCGGCCACGCTCCGCCGTCGTCTTCGGCGTCATAGCGCTGGTGCTGATCGGACTGAACCTGCGCGCGGGCATCACCGGGGCGTCGGCCCTGCTCCACGACCTGCAGGCGGTACTCGGATACGGCGCGCTGGTGGCGGCCGTCATTCCGTCCATCCCCACCCTCTGCTTTGCCTTGGCCGGCGCCGGAACGTCCTGGCTGACCGGGCGGCTGGGCGTGGAGAAGGCCATCCTCCTGGCCCTGGCCATGCTCGCCGGCGGGCTCCTGCTGCGCGGCATTCCGGCCACCGGGATGCTGCTGGCCGGTAGCGTGCTCGGCATGTCCGGGCTGGCGGTCTGCAACGTGGCCATGCCGTCCTTCATCCGCGAACACTTTGCTTCCCGGACCTCGCTGATGACAGGCCTGTACACGGTGACCATGACCACCGGGGCAACCGTCACCTCCGTGGCGGTGGTCCCGCTGGCGCAGTCCCTCGGCTCACCGTCCGCCGCCGTCGGAGCTATCGGGATCACCGCCGTCGCTGCTTTCCTGGGCTTCCTGCCGGTGGCGCTGCACGCCCACCGCAACAGCCGCCGTGCCACCGGCGGGCCGGTAACACCCTGGCCGCTGCTGCGCACCCGCAAGGGCCTGCTCCTCACGGCAATCTTCACCCTCCAGGCCCTGCTCGCGTACGCCCTGATGAGCTGGTACCCCTATATGCTCACCACCCTGGGCCTCAGCGCGACGGACAGCGGCCTGATGTTCGGGCTGATGCAGCTCGTTTCGGTACCGGCCGGCATGGCCCTGATCGCCATCGGTTCCCGGCCCAGGATGCTGCGCCCGGCGTTCTACCTGGTCAGCATCGTCATGGTCCTGGGCCTCGTAGCACTCCTGGCTCTGCCCGTGCAGCTTGCCTTCGTCTCGGCGATCCTGGTCGGCTTCGGCCTGGGCATCTTCCCGCTGGTGATGGTGATGATCAGCCGCAGCGGCTCGAGCACCGCCGAGACCACTGCGCTGTCCACCCTGGCCCAGTCCACCGGCTACCTGCTGGCGACCGTGGGCCCCTTCGGCATGGGGCTGCTGCACGGCGCAACCGGCAGCTGGACCCTGCCCCTCTCGCTGCTCCTGGCCCTGGCGCTGGTCCAGGTTGTGGTGGCGCACCTGATCACCGGCCCGGCAATGACCGGCAAGCAGAAGATAAAGTAGGACGCCATGGCACTGAGCCCCTCCACCCGCGCGCCCCTGGCCGACGAAGTGACCGCCAAGCTGCGGTCCATGGTGCACTCCGGCGAGTGGCCCCTGAACCAGCGCATCCCGTCCGAAACCGAGCTGATCGCCGGATTGGGCGTTTCCCGCGGCACCCTGCGCGAGGCCGTCAAGGCCCTGGCCCACAGCGGCATGCTGGAGGTCCGCCGCGGCGACGGCACCTATGTCCGCGCCACCAGCGAAATCTCCGGCGCCGCCCGCCGGATGTACCAGGACCACACCGAGCAGCACATCCTGGAGGTCCGGCTGGGGCTGGACACGCAGGCGGCGCGGCTCGCGGCCCGGAACGCCACCGCCGACGACGTAACGGCCCTGCGCGGGCTGCTCGCCACCCGGGACCAGGCCTGGCACGCCGGCGACTACGACACCTGGGCGCGTGCCGACTGGGGCTTCCATGAACGGGTGGCGCAGGCCTCCGGCAACCCCCTGCTGCACGAGCTCTACATCAGTTTCGGGCCCGCGCTCCACCGGGATCTCCTGACTCAGCAGGCCCGGCCGGGATTCGAGGGGCTGCCGCTGGAGGGCCACGAAGTCCTGCTGGAGGCTATCGAACGGCACGACGAAGAGGCCGCCGTCGCCACCGTCAACAGAAACCTGAACTCCTGCGCAGAGTGGCTCGGCGCCTAGTCAGTCAGTAGGCTTACTATCTGACGTAGGTAGTAAGCCTGCCCCGCCCGCGGGCGGGCGCGGCCGATGATGAGGAGTTCCCGTGGCGCGATCAACACGCCTGACCGAACACGAGCTGGGCAACGAGTCCAAACAGTCGAAACCGGGCACGGAGGCCGTGCCCGCGGAAGGTGCACCCCGGCAGGGTCAACCCCTTGGAAAGTCCGACCTGCAGCGGGGCGGGAAACAGGGCGAAACCAAGCCGGCCGGCGCCTTGTGGGCCGACGGACTGGGACGCGTGGGCATCCGGTCCGCCCAGATCCTGCTGATCCTGACGGTGGCCGTGGTGTCCGTCTATGCCCTGATGCAGATCAAGCTCCTGGTGATCCCGATCCTGATCGCACTGATCCTGGCCGCGGCCATCGGTCCGTTCGTCAACATGCTCCGGCGCCGCGGAATGCGGGGCGGGCTGGCCACCGGCATCGCCTTCATCGGGCTCCTCCTGCTGCTGGGCGGCGTTTTCACGGTGATCTACTTCTCGGTCCGGAACCAGTGGGGCGAGCTGGCAGCCCAGGCCTCGTCCGGCCTGGACGAGCTGGAGAACTTCCTCCGCACCGGCCCCATCCCCATTGACCAGGAGCAACTGAACCAGGCGCGGCAGGGCATCATTGACTTCGCCACCAGCAGCCAGGCCCGTTCCGGCGCGATCACCGGACTCTCCGTGGTCACGGAATTCCTCGCCGGGTCCGCCCTGATGGTGGTCATCCTGTTTTTCTTCCTCAAGGACGGCGCCAAGATCTGGAACTTCCTGCTCCGCCCCTTCAGCGGGCAGCGCGAAGCCAAGCTGCGCCGGGTGGGCCGCCGCACCCTTGAGGTCCTGGGCGGCTATGTCCGCGGCACCGCCATCGTGGCGCTCGTGGACACGGTGGCCATCGGCGCCGCCCTGTTGATCATGCAGGTTCCGCTGGCGTTCCCGCTGGCGATCATCGTGTTCATCGGCGCCTTCATTCCGCTGGTGGGTGCCACCGTGGCCGGGATCCTGGCCGCCCTGGTGGCCCTGGTGGCGAACGGCCCTGTGGTGGCGCTGATCGTGGTGGCGGTGGTCATCGCGGTCAACCAGCTGGAGGGCGACCTGCTGCAGCCCATCGTCATGGGCAACGCCCTGAAGCTTCATGCGCTGGTCATCCTGATGGCACTGACCGCTGGCACAATCCTTGCAGGAATCGTGGGTGCGGTGCTGTCCGTCCCGCTGGCCGCCGTCGTATGGGCCATCATCCAGGTGTGGACGGCCGAGGACCCGAACCTCGAGGACATGAATCCGGACCTGCCGGCGGCGGGAACCAAACCGGTCTAGTAACCCTTGGAGTTTTCGTCCAGATATGGGGACTTGAAGTGCGTTTTGGCCTCCATATCTGGACAAAAACTCCAGCAGGCAGACGCACGACGGCGGTCCGGCCAGGTGCCGGACCGCCGTCGTATGTTCCGCCTTGCCGCCGCCCGGGTAGCGAAAGACGGCTAGGAGCGCAGACCCACAAACACGTTCTTGGGACGCTGCATCTCACCGTGCTTGGCGCCAAGGATGATCACCAGACCAGCGAAGGCGGGGATGACCCACTGGAGCGCCTTGAGCTGCTGCTGGGCCGCCTGCAGTTCCTCCGAGGCACCCGCCCGTGGCTCGGTGGCACCCTCGGAGCCCTCGTCGGCGAGCTTTTCCACCTTCTTGCCCAGGATGCCCGAGTACAGGGTTACCGCCGCGCCGGCCACCGTCACCGCCGTCTTGATTGCGGTGTCCCGCGCCACGCCTTCCTGCTTGGCGATGCGGCCCTTGTTCTCCCAGGCGATGGCGAGGTCAGCCACCAAGTGCGAGGCGAACGCCGCCGTCTGGATCGGCGCCCACTTCATCCAGCCGGCGCTTGAGAGCCGGGTCCGTTCGGAGGGGTCCCTGGCTTCCGCGGCTGCACCGTTGAGGCCGATGGCACCCATCAGGGAACCGCCGAACCACGCCGCTGCCGTCAGATCGTGTACCGACCGGGCAATGAGATTTCCTGCCATGATGTGCATTCCTAACGTTGAACTGGTTTCGGGATGCCGCTGCTGCGGACTTCGATTTCCGTGTCCCCTCAAGGTCATGGTCCGCCTATGGTAAGCACACTTACTAATGTTACGAAAGCCCGTCTTTCAGCCACGGGAACGCGTAATATCGTCGCCATGGGAAACACAGGAACATTGTTCGGCTGGGCCTTCGGGGACCCGGCGCGGGAAGATGACCGCACCTACGTGGACGGGCTCCAGCGCGAGGCCCTGCGCAACGCGCGGGAGACGGCGGAAGCCAAGGGCGTCAGCGCCGTTGCAGGTTCGGAAGTGTTCACTGTGTTGAGTGGCGACGATTCCCTGGTGGAGCTGGGCAACGCCCCCGGCCGGCTGGTGGTCCGCTGCACCATCCACGTGGAGGGACCGGGCGCGGAGAAGCTGCGTGCCGAAGGGCCCATGAACGGCTGATCCATGTCGGACGGGGAATCTACGCTGAGCCAGGCGGCGGACGCCGTCGAGGAGGCTTCCAACCACAAGGCCCTGGATGTCCTGGCGCGCACCGGGTTCGCTGTCATGGCCTTGCTCCACGTCATTGTCGGGGGCATCGCCGTCGCCGTGGCCTTCGGGCAGCCGGGTGAAGCGGATGCCACCGGTGCCATTGAGCAGCTCGCGGCCAACCCGTGGGGCCCGGTTGTGATGTGGGCCTGCGTTGCCGCCTGCGCGGGACTGTCGCTGTGGCAGGCCAGCGAGGCCACGCTCCGGATGCGGGGCAAGCCGCGCAAGGAGCGCTTGGCCAAGCTGATTTCGTCCGGATTCCTGGCCATCGCCTACGGCAGCGTGGGGCTCAGCTTCGCCGGCTTCGCCCTGGGGCTGCGCGGGGACTCCGGGGACAGTGCCCGGGATTTCAGCGCCTCGCTGATGGCCAACCCGCTGGGCCTCTGGGTGCTGGTGGCCCTGGGCCTGACGATCATCGGGATCGGCATCTACTTCGTGTTCAAGGGCGCGCGGCGCGGGTTCAAGGAGGAGCTCTTCCACTTCGATGGGACGCGCCGCGGCCGGCTGATCGACAGCCTCGGCGTGATCGGGCACATCGCCAAAGGCGCCGCCCTCAACCTCACCGGACTCCTGTTCGTCATTGCCGCCGCCAAGCACCGCCCCGCGGAATCCACCGGGCTGGACGGCAGCCTCAAGGCGCTCCGCGACCACCCCTTCGGCCCCACCCTGCTGGTTGCGATCGGAGCCGGCTTCATCGCCTACGGCATCTTTGCCTTGATCCGCTCCCGTTTCGGCCGCATGTAGTTTCCGCGGTTTTGGGTAGGAAGGAAACATGACGCACCTGACAACGGACCAGACGGCCGACGACGGCGCCCGCGGCCTGGGTGCGCCCTTCACCGAAGCGACGGGGCAGTCCTTTGCCGGCCTGTTCCGGCTGCTCAAGGTGGTGCGTCCCGGCCGGCCGATCCACCCGAAAGGCCTGGGCCTGACCGGCGAGCTGAACCGGACCGGCAATCCCTTCGAACCAAGCGGCCTCGACTGGTTGGATTCTCCGGGCACTGACGCGGTGGAGGCGAGGTTTTCCCGGTCAGTCGGCCTTCCGCAGGCACTGCCGGACGTCCTGGGGCTGGCTGTCCGGGCCCGGCCTTCCCATGGTGGGGTGCCCGGTGGAGTGCCCGGCGGCAGCGCGGACGTCCTGTTCGCCTCCACCGGCTGGCGCGTCCCCGGCCGGTTCCTCCTGCAGCCCCGGCTCGACGTTGACGGCGCCACCATGACCACGCTCATGCCGTACCGGGGCCGGAAAGGCCCGGTGCTGCTCGGCCTGCGCACCATCAGCCTGCCGCCGGGTTCGCTGTCCTCGGGTGAATGGGTGCTGGGCTTGTTCTGGGCAAGGCCGATGGGACGCTGGCGCCAGTGCGGCGAGCTCCGGCTCCATGCAGGCGCCCCGCCCGGCGACACCAACCTGCGCTTCAACCCGCTGGAAAACCCGCCGCCGGGGGCGCAGATTTACGCTTGGACCAGGCGGCTGCGCGAGCGCTCCTACCGCACCGCGCAGCGCAAGGCACCCGCCGCCGTCGGGCGTCCTGGCAACAACCACGCCGGCACCGCAGAAGGAAGGAAGACCATGTCCACCGTGTCCCAGCTCTTCAACTCCCCCGCAAGCGACGTATGGCGCGTCCTCTCCGATGGCTGGCTGTATTCCGGATGGGTGGTGGGAGCCTCCAGGATCCGGGCAGTGGATGACGCATGGCCCCGGACCGGCGCCCAGCTTCACCACTCCGTGGGTGCCTGGCCGTTCGTCATCAACGACAGCAGCAAGGTGGTGAACTCCGAGCCCGGCCGGTTGCTGGAGCTCGTGGCTCGCGGTTGGCCGATGGGTGAGGCCAAGGTGGTGATCACCCTCGAGGAGCGGGGCAACCAGTGCCAGGTGACCATCGTCGAGGACGCCATCAAGGGACCCGGCAAGCTCATGCCCAAGTTCCTGCGGGACGCCATGATCGGCATCCGGAACCGCGAAACCCTCCGGCGCCTTGAGCTCATGGCGGCCGGCGGCGCGGGGCGGTAACGGCTTAACCAAAAAGGGGCCATCCCGCGCCGGGAACCCTTCCGGGCCGGCGCGGGATGACCTCGCTTTGGTGGTGTGTCAGACCTGGGCGGCAACGCCGTCGCGGGAGATCTCCACCATGTCCTCGCGCGGCACCACCTTGATGCGCTCACGCTTGACCTCGACGCCGTGCGAGCCGCCGGCCTCGGTGGCAGCGGCGCCCAGGGCGAGCTCGTGGGCGTCCAGTGCCAGCCAGCCTTCCCAGCTGGTGAACTTCACGCCGCGGGCGTCAAGGAGGTCAACGACGGCGTCCTCGGCAGGCACGCTGGCAACCGGAAGGTTCTCGCGGTCTTCCAGCAGGTAGGTCACGGTCTCGAGGGCGTCGCCCTTGGTGTGGCCGATCAGGCCCACCGGTCCGCGCTTGATCCAGCCGGTGGCGTAGAGGCCCGGCACGTGCTGGCCGTCGGCATCCAGGACGCGGCCGCCGTCGTTCGTGACAACGCCCTTCTTGTGGTCGAACTCCACGTCCGGCAGCGCGGAGCCGAAGTAGCCGATGGCACGGTACACGGCCTGGACCGGGTAGTCCACGAACTCGCCGGTGCCGCGGGCGTTGCCCGTTCCGTCCAGTTCGGTGCGCTCGAACTTGATGCCGGCAACCTTGCCCGGGGTCTCGGCGTCGTCGTAGATCTCCACAGGGCTGTGCAGGAAGTGCAGGTGCAGGCGGCGGGAGGCCTTGAGCTCGGAGAGGTCCTCGGGCTGCTCGGCAATCCAGTTGGTGAGCGTGCCCACCATGGTCTTGGTCTGGTTGTTGGTCTGGATCTGGCGGTCCGATTCCTCGTCGAACTCGAAGTCCTCCGGGTACAGGATGATGTCCACGTCCTTGGAGTGGGAGAGTTCGCGCAGCTCCAGCGGGGTGAACTTGACCTGGGCGGGGCCGCGGCGGCCGAAGACGTGCACGTCGGTGACGGGCGAATTCTTCAAGCCGGCGTAGACGTTGTCCGGGATCTCGGTGCTGAGCAGGTCGTCGGCGTGCTTGGACAGGACGCGGGCCACGTCCAGGGCCACGTTCCCGTTACCGAGGACGGCGATTTCCTTGGCGTCCAGCGGCCATTCGCGCGGGACGTCCGGGTGGCCGTCGTACCAGGAGACGAAGTCCGCGCCGCCAAAGGAACCGTCAAGCTCGATGCCGGGAATGTTCAGGTCCGCGTCCTTAATGGCGCCGGTGGCGAAGATGACGGCGTCGTAGTGGGTGCGCAGGTCCTCGATGGTGAGGTCCGTGCCGTAGTCCACGTTGCCGAAGAAGCGGATGTCACCGCGGTCCAGGACTTTGTGCAGGGCATTGACGATGCCCTTGATGCGGGGGTGGTCCGGGGCCACGCCGTAGCGGATCAGGCCGTAGGGTGCCGGGTAGCGGTCAAAGAGGTCGATGCTCACGGTCAGCTCGCCGCTCTTGACGGCTTCGCTCTTGGTGAGGATGTCCGCGGCGTAGACGCCGGCGGGGCCGGAGCCCACGACGGCAACGCGCAGCGGACGTTCGGCAGAACCTACGGAGGTGCTTGATGACACGGCTGTGTTCCTTTTGTTCGGCTAGGAGGTGAGGACTCGGGGCTTGTTCGGGGTGGTGGTGCTGTAGTCAGCGGTTTTGAAGTGCGACGGCGCGAAAGGGCTCACGCGCACCACGTCACCGATGACAATCACTGCGGGATTCGCGACGCCGGCGGCCTCGGCCTGGTCAGCTATGGAACCAAGCGTGCCGATTGTCACGCGCTGGTCCGGCAGGTATCCGTTCTCCACAATACCAACGGGGGTGCCGGCGGGCAGGCCGGCTTCGCCCAGCGCGGACGCCGATTCGCGGAGCTGGCCTACGCCCATGAGCAGGACGATGGTGTGGTCGGCGCGAGCGGGAACCTCTGACAGTTCCTCGTGGCCCGTGACCACGCTGAAGCCCTTGGCCAGGCCGCGGTGGGTCACCGGGATGCCCGCGGCGGCGGGGACTGAGATCGCTGAGGTTACGCCGGAAACGACCTCGACCTCGACGCCGTGCCGGCGGCAGTACTCGGCTTCCTCGCCGCCGCGGCCCAACACGTAGGGGTCGCCGCCCTTGAGCCGGACCACGCGGTGGCCCTGCAGGGCCTCGTCCACGAGGATCCGGTTGATTTCGGCCTGCGGCACGGGGTGGTGGCCGGGCGTCTTGCCGACCTCGATGACGCGGACGTCAGGGGCCAGTTCGTTGAGGAGTTCGCGGGGGCCGAGGCGGTCGGCAACCACCACGTCGGCCTGGCCCAGGAGGCGGCGGCCACGGACGGTGATGAGGCCGGTATCGCCGGGACCGCCGCCCACGAGGGCAACCGAGCCGGTGGCCGCAGGACGCCGGCGGCGCAGCGGAAGGTCACCGGTTTCCAGGGCGGTGGCCACGGCATCGCGGACGGCCATGGCGCGGCGCGGGTCTCCCCCGGCGTTCACGGCGATCTTGACGTCATCCACCTCGGCGACGGCGGGCGTCCAGGCCGCGGAGGCTTCGTGATCCGAGGCGTTGACGCACCAGATGCGCTGCGCCTCGGCGTCGGCCGATACCAAGGCGTCCACGGCGGCATCGCCGGTGGCCGTCTGGACGAACCAGACGCCGTCGACGTCTTTGGAGTCATAGGGGCGCGCTGCCCAGGTGAGCAGGCCGGCGTCGGCCATGTCCTGGAGCGCGGGAGAGGCAACGGGAGCCACCACGGTGACCACGGCACCGGCGTCGAGCAGGCCCTTGGCGCGGCGGGCAGCCACCGGGCCGCCGCCCACCACCAACACGGGACGGCCGAGGAGCCGCAGCGCCGTGGGGTAGATATCCTGAATTGCCATGAATCAACGGTAGGGCCGCGTCACAATCGCCCACAAAGGCCGAGCAACACCAGTTCACGCAAGGTAACGCTGCGTCACAAACCCGGCGGGCCGCCGTCGTGCTCCATAGCGGGGCACTTTGGCGGGGAATGCGGCGGTGCTCGCCATGAAAGCCGGTGCGTCCGTGTCATAGTCCCCCGTTTCGGCTGCTGACCGTAGTGAGGAATCGGCCGCGCTCCCGGATCAGCCGCTGCAGGTACCGGCGCCGCGCTTCTATCCGTACAGCCCAGTGCTGAGATACCGGAACCCGGAGTCAACCATGATGGTGACCACAGTTGCGTCCGGGCCAAGCTGTTCGGCGACGCGCAGCGCGGCAACAACATTTCCTCCCGAGGAGGTACCGGCGAAGATGCCTTCCTCCCGCGCAAGGCGGCGGCTCATCGCCATCGCATCCTCGGAATTGACCGGCTCTATGGAGTCCACCTCCTCGGGTTCCCACAGCGGCGGCAGGAAGCCGATTCCGATTCCTTCAATCCGGTGGGAGCCGGTAGGGCCTCCGGAAAGTACGGACGACTCAGCCGGCTCGACGGCCACGACCCTAAGCGTTGGCAGGTGGCGGCGCAGGGCGCGCGCAGCGCCGTGTATGGAGTGGGCAGTTCCGACAGACTGTACTAAGGCATCCACGAGACCGTGCGATTGCTGCCAGATTTCCTCGCCCAAGGCCAGATATCCGGTCACGGCGTCGTGGTTGTTGAGCTGGTCGCAGGCCCAGTAGCCCGGCTGCGCGCTCAGCTCGCCTGCGCGGGCGATCATGGCCCTGATCAAGGATTCGGTGATGCGGCCCTGGTCACTTGGTACGTCCTCAACCGTTGCCCCCAGGGCCTCCATGGTGCGGCGTTTCTCGTCGCTGAAAGCGTCTGAGAAAACGACATGCAGCCGGTAGCCCTTGGCCGCACAGGCCAAGGCGAGCGAGATGCCTGTTGTTCCGGCGGTGTACTCAACAACCGTATCGCCCGGGCTGATGTCGCCCCGGGCTTCGGCGGCGCTGATCGCAGCCACAGCCATTCGGTCCTTCATGCTCCCGGTGGGGTTCGCATACTCCAGTTTTGCGAGCACACGCGCTGACCCCGGCGGCACCACTTTCCGCAGTTCGATCAGCGGGGTGGAACCGATGCCCGCCAGTATTCCTTGACCCGGTTCCAGTCCGTGTTCCATGTATCCGCCTCACGCTGAGCGCCTCCGGCCGGAGCGGTCCGGTAAGGAACAAGGTATACCTGTCGGGAAGGGAAGCACAGCAGAGCCCGACGGCGGGAGGTCGCCGTCGGGCTCTGCAGAAGGTGGGTAGGGGCTAGCGTGTGCTGCCGGCGAGGAGGCCGCGGCTGCGCAGGAGCTTCTTCTCGATGGGGGCGAACACCAGCAGTTCGATGAGGATGCCGACGGCCAGGATCAGCAGGATGGCCGACATCACTACAGACATGTCCGACAGGATGCGGCCCTGGTCCAGCAGCGAGCCCAGGCCGAAGCCGATGGTGCCGCCCACGGCGATGATTTCGGCGGCCATGAGTGAGCGCCAGGAGAAGGCCCAGCCCTGTTTCAGTCCGCCGAGGTATCCCGGAAGGGCGGCCGGGAGGATGACCTGAAGTGCCATCTGCAGCCGTGACGCTCCCAGGACGGTGCCGACGCGGCGGTACTGCGGCGGGATCTGGTCCACCCCGGAGATGAGTCCGTTGATGATGGACGGGATGGCGCCCATGAATACCACGAAGTAGACGGTGGCGTCCGTCAGGCCGAACCAGATGATGGCCGCAGGCACCCAGGCGACGGACGGCAGCACCTGCAGGCCGGAGATCAGGGGGCCGAAAGCCCGGCGCAGTGGTGCCACCTGGGCGAGCAGCAGGCCCACCGGTGTGGCGATGGCGACGGAGATGATGAAACCCACCACGCCGCGCTGCAGCGAGGTCCACATGGCTTCCTGCAGCTTGCCTTCATTCCAGAGAAGGCCCATCTGGGCCACAACGTCCAGCGGCCCGGGCACCAGGTCGCGGCGCTTGACCCCAAGCGAGACGTAGAACTGCCAGATGAGCACCAGGACCACCAGGGCGGCGATGGGCAGCAGGATCCGGCTCCAGTCGATCCGGTGTTTGCGCTCGGCGTCGGACTGCAGCGAGTCCAGCCCGGACTCAAGCTCCCGAAGGTCCTCATTCCCCGTCGAAGTCCGCGTCAAAGCGGCATGCACGTGAGGGGCTGGTGCAGCGCCGGTTGCCGCCCTGGTTTCGAGAGGCTCAACCACCGGGGCCCTGTCCTCGAGGGGGGTGGGGTTACTTGGCATGGCGGCGAATCTCCTCCCGCAGCCGGGCGGTGATGACCCCGGTCAGCTGGCCGGCGAGCCCGGCGTCGGTTCGGTGTTCCTCGGTGACGGCCCACTCCTGGACCACGCGGCCGGGGCGGGAGGACAGCAGCAGTACGCGCTGGCCCAGCCGCACGGCTTCACGGACGTTGTGGGTGACGAAGACAATCGTGCGCCCGGTTTCCTTCCAGATGCGCTCCAGCTCGTCGTGGAGGAGGTCGCGGGTGATCGCATCAAGGGCGGCGAACGGCTCATCCATGAGCAGCAGCTGCCGGTCCTGGGCGAGCGATCGGGCCAGGGACACGCGCTGGCGCATGCCGCCGGACAGCTCGTGCGGACGCTTGTCGCCGGCGGCGCCGAGGTGCACCAGTTCCAGGAGCTCCTGGGCCTTGGTGCGCCGCTCCGCCTTGCCCACGCCGCGCAGCTTCAGCGCCAGCTCAATGTTTTCGCGGGCCGTGAGCCAGGGGAAGAGTGCTGCGTCCTGGAACATGAAGGCTGCACCGTCGCTGGGTACTTCCAGGGCGCCCGACGACGGCGCCTCCAGCCCCGCAATGATGTTCAGCAGGGTGGACTTGCCGCAGCCGGAGGCACCGAGGAGGGCAACGAACTCGCCCTTTTCGATGTTGGCGTTGACGTCGTCCAGTACCGGGGCGCCGTCGCCGAAGCGCTTGCCCAGGTGTTCCAGTACGACTGGCATGGTGCCGTCCTTAGGTAGTTGGTTGGTCAGTCCTGGCCGAGGCCGGCCGCTGAAATCTTGCTGGTGCCGGCGACTTCATTGAGTGCCCGGAGGTCGAAGAGCCCGCTGATGTCTGCCTGCTTCGTGGTGCCGGCATCGACGCCGTCCTGCAGGAGCCGGGGGTAGGCACCTGCCAGCGGGTCAAGGGTGAAGGTGATGTTGGCCAGGGACCGGGCCAGCACGTCGTCGGCCAGTGCGGCGCCGGCGGATTCCTGCAGGGCTGAGTTGATGACCGCTGCTTTCCGGTCCGCGGGGGCCTCGTTCAGCCATGCCACCGACTTCGCGTGGCCGGCGAGGAGGGCCTTCACGGTGTCCGGGTGTTCGGCCGCGAACTTCTGGTTCACGATCAGGATGGTGGTGGGGAACTCGCCCGGCTTGCCGGTCCCGGTGCCGTCCCACAGGTCCTTCTCGTCAACAAGCACCTTGGCTCCGGCCTGAAGCACCAGGCGTGACGCCCACGGCTCAGGCAACCACGCGCCGTCGAGCTTTCCGTCCTGGAACAGCTTGAGCGTCTGGGCGTTTTCGGTCGGGTTGATGGCCACGTCGCCGCTGCCGTCCACGTTGGTCTTGTAGCCCTGGTGGGCGAGCCAGGCGCGGAGGGCCACGTCCTGGGTACCGCCAAGCTGCGGGGACGCGATGGTCTTGCCCTTAAGGTCGGCAGCGGAGTTGATCTCCGGCTTGACCACCAGCTGGGCACCGCCTGCCGCAGCACCGGCGATGACCCGGACGGATTCGCCCTGGCTCTTGACGAAGGAGTTGATGGCGGGGTTGGGTCCAATGTAGGCGGC
Source organism: Arthrobacter sp. Y3221087 (assembly GCF_059089905.1). Classification (NCBI taxonomy): domain Bacteria; kingdom Bacillati; phylum Actinomycetota; class Actinomycetes; order Micrococcales; family Micrococcaceae; genus Arthrobacter; species Arthrobacter sp. Y3221087. The sequence continues at coordinate 854,997 of NZ_JBNHFE010000001.1, read as the reverse complement.
GTCGATGGCGCCGGCGTTCAATGCCTCGATGGCTGCCGGGCCCGCGTTAAAGGTCTCGGTGCTGAGGCTGGTGCTGCCCAGCGATTCGGCCAGGAGGCCTTCCTTGATCCCCACCAGCGCCGGGGCGTGCGTGACGTTGCCGAAGTAACCGAGCTTCAGCTCGGCGGCGGGGGTGGGGGCAACGGCCTGCGCCTCAGAGTTGCGCGAGACGGTGGACGCGACCACCGCACCGACGGCGAGGAGCAGGACCAGTCCGATGGCCAGGACGGCCTCGATGGCACGCTTGCGCTTGGGTACCGCGCTTTCGCCTGCCACGATGCGGGTCATCCCGGGCTTGGAACTAGTCATTGTTTCACCATAGGGAGTGACATATTCGCGTTCAACGAAGCCTAAACGGGGGGTCACGCACGTTCATCTAGCGTCACATTCGGACGCGGTGGCACCGGGATTGCGCGGTTCAGTGGCCCTTCACGTTGACCAGCTGCCGCAGCTTGTGCCGCACGGTCACGAGGTCCGCGGCGTCCTGCATCACCTGGTCGATCGGCTTGTATGCCGCGGGAATTTCGTCGATGAATGCCTCTGACGCACGGAATTCGATGCCGCGCATGGCCCGTTTGAGTTCCTCCAGGCTGAATGCCTTGCGGGCGGCGTTGCGCGAGTATTCCCGGCCCGCGCCGTGCGGGGAAGAGTTCAGCGACGCCGGGTTGCCCAGGCCCTCCACCACGTACGACGCCGTGCCCATGGATCCGGGGATGAGCCCGGGATCGCCGGGCTCGGCTTTGATGGCGCCTTTGCGGGAGACCCAGACCGGCTTGCCGTAGTGGGTCTCCTGCTGGGTGAAGTTGTGGTGGCAGTTGATCCGCTCGCGCTCCTGCACCTGGCCGCCCACCCAGCGGCCGAACTGGGCACTGACGCGGTCCATCATTTCCTCGCGGTTCAGCAGCGCGAAGTGCTGGGCCCAGCGCAGCTCGGCAATGTACCTCTCGAACTGCGGCGTGCCCTCGTCCAGATACGCGAGGTCCGGGTCCGGCAGGTAGACCTGGTTCTTCCGGCTGACATGCTGCGCCACGCCGATGTGGTGCTGGGCGATCTTGTTGCCGATTCCCCGGGAACCGGAGTGCAGGAACAGCCAGACGGCCTGGTTCTCATCGGCACAGATCTCGATGAAGTGGTTGCCGGAGCCCAGGGAGCCCAGCTGCAGGTCCCACTTGTCGACGTACTGCGCGGGGCTGAAGCCGGCCTTCGCTGCCAGTGCCTTCAGCTCCGCGATCCGGGGTTCCGCGGTGGGCAGCACCTTCTTGTTGTTGTGCCCGGCGGAGAGCGGAATGACGCGCTCGATGTCCTCCCGGATCCGCTTGAGGTCCTTTGGAAGATCCTTGACCGAGTACTGGGTGCGGACGGCAATCATGCCGCAGCCGATGTCCACTCCTACCGCGGCCGGGATGATGGCGCGCAGTGTGGGAATGACCGAACCGACCGTGGCGCCCTTGCCCAGGTGCGCGTCGGGCATCAGCGCCAGGTGCGGGTAGATGAACGGCAGGCTGGCTGTCTTCACGGCCTGCTCGCGGGTTTGGCTGTCCAGGATCGAGGCCCAGTTCAGAAGCTTCGGGCTGATGGTTTCCATGCTCCGCCTCCTACCCGGAATACAGGACGACAAAACCGCGGCTTATTCGCATCTCCGTCCCTTGAAGGTTCGGATTTGCGAACAAGCCGCGGTTTCGAAGGCGGAAGCTAGATGCTGTAGCGCTCGTCCTCGTGGTCGCCCGGGTGGTCCTTGACCAGGCCGGCGGCCAACGTGTTGCCGTCCAGCGGGTCGATCACCAGGAACGCGCCGGTGCGGCGGTGGTGCAGGTAGTTCTCAAGCGGCAGCGGCGCGGCGAGCCGGAGCTGCGCGTGCCCGATGTCGTTAAGTTCCAGGCTTGAGGCCGGCTCCAGCTTGAAAGACGCGAGGTCCAGCTTTCCCGAGACGTTGCGGACAAGGGCCTGCACGGTGCGGGTGCCGTGCTTCACCAGGACCTTCTGGCCTTCGCGCAACGGCTTCGGGGACAGCCAGCATAGGGCCGAGTACAGGTCTGCGGAGGCTTCGCGGACGGTGCCGGCAGCAGCGATGGTGTCACCGCGTGCGACGTCGAACTCCTCGGCCAGGCGGATGGCGACGGACTGCGGGGCGGCGGCTTCCTCCAGCGAGGAGCCGGCGAAGTCGATGCCCACCACGGTGGTGGTGCGCGGGTCCTGGCCGGGGGTCAGGACGGAGACCTTGTCCCCCACCTTGACCGAGCCTTCGGTGATCTGGCCGGCGTACGCGCGGTAGTCGCGGTAGGCCTCCACGTCCAGGCCGGCAGCGACGGCGTTGGGTGCCAGGGCGCCCTGCGGCCGGATGACCAGCTGCACCGGGAAGCGGAAGCTCTCCAGGTGGCTCTCAAGTTCGTCGGCGGCCGGGAGGGTCTCCAGGACCTCCAGCAGCGCCGGACCCGTGTACCAGGGGGTGCGCTCGGAACGGTCCACCACGTTGTCGCCGTCGAGGGCGGACACGGGGATGACCAGCAGGTCGCTGATTCCGTCGGAGCCGAGGCCCAGTTCGCGGCCCACCTGCTGCACGTCCGCCTCGATGTCACGGAACACGGACTCGCTGAAGTCCACCAGGTCAATTTTGTTCACGGCCACGATCACGTGCGCCACGCGCAGCAGCTGCAGCACGGACAGGTGCCGGCGGGTCTGCTCCAGGACGCCCTTGCGTGCGTCGATGAGCACGACGACGGCGTCCGCCGTGGACGCGCCGGTCACCGTGTTCTTGGTGTACTGCACGTGCCCGGGGCAGTCGGCCAGGATGAAGCTGCGGCGGTCGGTGGCGAAGTAGCGGTAGGCCACGTCGATGGTGATGCCCTGCTCGCGCTCGGCACGCAGACCGTCGGTCAGCAGGGCCAGGTCGATGCCGCCCTTGTCCCCGCCGAAGCCGCGGTCCGCGGAGGTGCGGGCAACGGCGTCGAGCTGATCAGCCAGGATGGCCTTGGAATCGTGCAGGAGGCGGCCCACCAGGGTGGACTTGCCGTCGTCGACCGATCCTGCGGTGGCGAACCGGAACAAAGTGGTGGGCAGGGCCGTCTCGAGGTCGGCAGCCAAAATATCGGTGCTCATTAGAAGTACCCGTCCTTCTTGCGGTCTTCCATGGCAGCCTCGGAGATGCGGTCATCTGCGCGGGTGGCGCCACGTTCGGTCAGGGTGGAGGCGGCGACTTCAACCACGACGTCGGCCACGGTGAAGGCGTTGGACTCGACGGCGCCGGTGCAGGACATGTCTCCCACCGTGCGGTAACGGACGGTCTTGGTAATGACTTCCTCGTGCGGCAGCGGCTGGGAGACCTCGCCCACTGCGCGCCACATGCCGTCGCGGGCGAAGACCTCTCGCTCGTGGGCGTAGTACAGGGCGGGAAGCTCGATGTTTTCGCGCTCGATGTAGCGCCAGATGTCCAGTTCGGTCCAGTTGCTGATGGGGAACGCACGGACGTGCTGGCCCACGGTGTGGCGGCCGTTGTACAGGTTCCACAGCTCGGGGCGCTGGTTACGGGGGTCCCACTGGCCGAACTCGTCACGGAGGCTGAGGATGCGCTCCTTGGCGCGGGCCTTGTCCTCGTCACGGCGGCCGCCGCCGAACACGGCGTCGAACTTGTTCTGCTGGATGGCGTCCAGCAGCGGGACGGTCTGCAGCGGGTTGCGGGTGCCGTCGGCGCGCTCTGCCAGTTCGCCGCGGTCGATGAACTCCTGCACGGAGCCCACCACGAGCTTCAGGCCCAGGCGCTCAACGGTCCGGTCGCGGAAATCGATGACCTCGGGGAAGTTGTGGCCGGTGTCCACGTGCAGCACGGGGAACGGGACCTTGCCCGGCCAGAATGCCTTGGTGGCCAGGTGCAGCATCACCACCGAGTCCTTGCCGCCGGAGAACAGCAGCGCGGGCTTCTCGAACTCGGCAACAACCTCGCGGATGATGTGGATGGCCTCGGATTCGAGGGTGTCCAGGCTGGAGAGGCGCGTGGAAACGGCGGCGTCAGTCACCTGGGTGGTCTCCTCGGTCAGTGAAGTGCTCATACGTGTAGTCCGCATTCTGTCTTGTTGGTTCCTGCCCAGCGGCCGGCGCGGGGGTCCTCGCCGGGAGCCACCTTGCGGGTGCAGGGCTGGCATCCGATGGACGGGTAGCCCTGGGACAGGAGCGGGTTGACGGGCAGGAGGTTGTCGTCGGAGTACTGGACCAGCTGGTCGAACGTCCACGCGGCCATCGGGTTGACCTTGACCAGGCCGTTCTTGTCGTCCCAGCCCACCAGCGGCGTGTTGGTCCGGGTGGGGGCTTCGTCGCGGCGGACACCGGTGAACCACAGTTCGTAGCCGGCCAGGGTGCGCTGCAGCGGCGCCACCTTGCGGAGGGCGCAGCACTGGGCGGCGTCACGGGCGAACAGGTCCTTGCCCAGGAGCCGGTCCTGCTGCTCCACCGTGTTCTCCGGGAGCACGTCCACCACGTTGACGCGGAGGTTCGCTGCCACCTCGTCACGCGTGGCGTAGGTTTCCGGGAAGTGGTAGCCGGTCTCCAGGAACAGGACGTCGACGCCGGGCATCTGGTCCGCGACCAGGGCGGGCAGGACGGCGTCGGCCATGGAGCAGGCGACGGCGACCGCCGGCATCTCGAAGTTGCGTTCAACCCAGGCGATGACATCGCGGGCGGGGGCATCCCAGCCGAGTTCGGCGGCACCGGCTTCGGCGAGGGCCTTCAGCTCTTCCTTGGAACGAAGCTTGGGGGCTGCTGCCGCCACGGTGGCGTCCACCTCGGCGGAGGCCTCTGCCGGCGCAGCCACCGGATCTACACCAAGTGCATGCTTACTCACTGGAGTGCCTCCTCGTCTGCCGCGTGGGCCCACTCTGCGAAGGTCTGGCCTTCGGAGCGCTGGGCCACGAACGTGCGGACAACGCGCTCCACGTAGTCCGGCAGGTCGTCGACGTACACCTTCAGGCCGCGGACGGTCCGGCCCAGGCCGGCTTCCTCGCGGTTGTTGTTGGCCAGCCCGCCGCCCAGGTGGACCTGGAACCCCGGGGAGGGATCGCCGTCGGGCGTGGGAAGCATCATGCCCTTGAGGCCGATGTCCGCCGTCTGGATGCGCGCGCAGGAGTTGGGGCAGCCGTTGATGTGCAGGGACAGCGCCTGCGGCAGTTCACCGGACTCGGCGAGGTCCGCCAGGCGGCGCTCCAGCTCGGCGACCGCGGTGGCGGCGGTGTGCTTGGTCTCCACGATGGCCAGCTTGCAGTACTCGATGCCGGTGCAGGCGATGGTGCCACGGCGGAACACGGACGGGCGGGCAGAGAGGCCCAGGGCGTCCAGCTCGGCCACCAGCGGCTCCACGTGGTCCTTCTCGACATCCAGGACAACGAGCTTCTGGTGCGGGGTGGTGCGCAGCCGGTAGGACCCGCGGGCCTCAAGGGTGTCCGCCAGCTTGACCAGCGCAGCGCCGGACAGGCGGCCGGCCACGGGGGTGGCGCCGATGAAGAACTTGCCGTCCTTCTGCTCGTGCACGCCAACATGGTCGCCGGGCGTGGTGGGCTTGGGCGCGGCCGGACCGTCGGCCAGCTTGTAGCCGAGGTATTCGTCCTCCAGGATCTGGCGGAACTTCTCCGGACCCCAGTCGGCCATCAGGAACTTCAGGCGGGCCTTGGTGCGCATGCGCCGGTAACCGTAGTCGCGGAAGATGCTGGTGACGCCGAGCCACACGTCTGCGGCCTGCTCGGGCTTCACGAACGCGCCCAGGCGCTTGCCGAGCATCGGGTTGGTGGACAGCGCGCCGCCGGCCCAGAGGTCGTAGCCGACGCCCAGTTCCGGGTGGCGGACGCCCACCAGCGCGAAGTCGTTGATCTCGTGGACAACGTCCTGGCTGGGGTGGCCCGTGATGGCGGACTTGTACTTGCGCGGCAGGTTGGACAGGAGCGGGTTGCCAATGAACCGCTCCCCCAGCTCCTCGATGAGCGGGGTGGGGTCGATGATTTCATCCTTGGCGATGCCGGCCACGGGCGAACCCAGGATGACGCGGGGCACGTCGCCGCAGGCCTCGGTGGTGGACAGGCCCACAGCCTCCAGCCGGTTCCAGATCTCGGGGATGTCCTCCACGCGGATCCAGTGCAGCTGGATGTTCTGGCGGTCGGTGAGGTCGGCCGAATCGCGGGCGAAGTCCACGGAGATCTGGCCGATGACACGCAGCTGCTCGGTGGTGAGCGCGCCGCCGTCGATCCTCACGCGGAGCATGAAGTACTTGTCTTCGAGCTCGTGCGGTTCAAGGGTTGCGGTCTTGCCGCCGTCGATCCCGGGCTTGCGCTGGGTGTAGAGGCCCCACCAGCGGAAGCGGCCGTGCAGGTCCTGGCCGGGGATGGCGTCGAAGCCTTCCTTGGCGTAGATGGTTTCGATACGCTCGCGCACGTTGAGGCCGTCGTCTTCCTGTTTCCAGGTTTCGTTGGCGTTCAGGGGCGTTTTGCCGTCAACTTTCCACTGCCCGTGCGGCTTTGCAGCGGGACGGGACGCGCGGGCGGGGCGCTTGGTGGAAGCGGAGTCCGCGGACGCTCCGGCTAGAGCTGTATCAGTCATGCATCGACTGTAGGTCCCCCCGGAATGGCGTCACAAAGGCCCGGAAACGCTAAGTCACCTAGGGAAATATTTCGTCACGAAACGCCGGACGGCCTTGAAGAAGCCATCCTGCTGTGCATCGGATTCCGCTGTTCGCCGGGGGTCCGAGGGCGCCCCGGCGGGCGCCCCGGCGGGTGCAGCCGCGGGTGCAGCGGCGGCTGAATTTTGGGCCTTCGCGACGGCGGCGTCGTACCGCTCCAAGGCGATTTCGGCGAGCACGGGGGACGGCAGCAGCGGCTCGGTCACCAGGTCGGCCCCGGCTTTGGCCAGCTGGTCGTGGAAGTAGCCCGGCGCCAGGAGGTAGGAGGCAATCACCACCCGCCCGCCGACGTCGACACCTCCCGCGGACTCCCCCGCCCCGGCACCTCCTGCCAGCTCCTCGCGAAGCATTGCGACGGCGTCGGGCACGGACGGCTTGGCAGAGGCACCGTAGGCGGCCACCATCCGGTTGGATCGCAGCTGCCGCAACTGCCCCAGCAGCTCCTCCACGCTCTTGGCCGCGTTCGGGTTGGACGAGCCGGCGGCGGCGAGCACTACCACGTCGTTGTCCGTGACGCCTGCTTCGCGCAGCCGCTGGTCAAGCAGCGCCGCGAGGCGCGGATCCGGGCCCAGGGGCGCGGCGGCGGCACTTCCCGGCCGGCTCTTCACAGCGCGCGCAATGTCCACCTTCACGTGGTAGCCGACGCTTAGCAGCAAGGGCACCACGACGGCGGACTCCCCCGCCGGCAGTCCCGCCACCACATCCACCAGATCGGGCTGCTGGACGTCCACGTACGCTTCCCGAACGTCCAGGCCGGGGCGGAGTTCAGCGATGGCGGCACGCAGCGCGTTGACGTCCGCCGCTCCCTGTGCGTTGGACGTCCCATGGGCGCAGGCGATCATGATGGGGCTGTTCATAGGGGCTAGCGTAACGTTGGAGCCGCCCTGTCCGAACCACTTTGAATTGCCGGGACGCTCCATGACATTCGCTTTTGACATCGCCCTGGTTTGGCTGGACCTGGCCGGTGTCTTTTTCTTCGCGGTCTCGGGGTCCCTGCTGGCGGCGCGGAAGCGGTTCGACATCCTGGGCTCGCTCCTCCTGGCCTCGCTCGTGGCCCTGGGCGGCGGCGTTATCCGCGACATCATCCTCAACATCGTGCCGGCCCCCTTCACCAACCCCGCCTACCTGGTGCCGCCGCTGCTGGCCACAGTCCTGGTGTACTTCCTCTTCTCCAGCGTCCAGCGCTTCACCTCACTGCTGGTCCTGTTCGACGCCGGCGGGCTGGCTTTGTTCTGCATCACGGGCACCTTGAAGGCACTCTCCTTCGGCATGAACCCGTACGCGGCCGTCCTGCTGGGCGTGGCCACCGCCGTGGGCGGCGGGCTGCTGCGCGATATCACCGCGAACGAGGTGCCCCAGCTGTTCAACGCCCGGGAGCTGTACGCGTTGCCGGCATTCAGCGGAGCGGCGCTGACTTCCCTACTGTGGGTGTCGGGCTTGTTCAATACCGTGACCGCATTCTTTGTGGCGGCTGTGGTTTTTGCCTTCCGGGTCATTGCATGGCGCCGCTACTGGTACGTTCCGCTGGCTGTGCGGGGGTGGCAGCGCAATGGCTCCACCGGCGGCGAATCGCGGGGCGGCCATTAGCTAGGATATGAGCATGACTGACATGTTCCTCGAGAAGTTCCGCGCGCTTGTTCCGAAGTATCTCGAGGATGAATGGCAGGAAGCGGACGGGCTGTCCGAGGAGGAACTGGACAAGGCCCTGGCCGAGCACCAGTTCCAGATTCCGCTGGTCCTGCGCGAGTTCTACCTGGCGGTGGGCGGCTGCGAGGACCTCATGGAGGCCTACCACTACTTCTGGGACCCGGACGAGCTCGAGGTGGACGACGAGGGTTTCCTCATGTTCCTCGAGGACGAGGACGAGGAGTACACCTGGGGCTTCCGCGTGGGCGACCTCACCGTCCCGGACCCCATCGTGTACCGCCGCAACAACGCCCGCGGCCAGTGGAAGTCCGAAGAGGGCACCTTCTCCGAGTTCGTGTTCGACATGTTCGAGTGGGCCTTCGAGGACGACGAGCACGAGGACTAGGGTTTCTCTCCTGGTTCGGCGCTGAGTTTCCCCACCTCTGGAGCAGTCCGACGGCGTGTCCCCGAATTTAGCGGGAGTGTCCGGGATCTGGCCGCACAAACCTGGGGAATCTCAGCGCACTACCCTGCCCCGCAGCACCTGCCACACCTCATCAGTGATCTTTTGCGGGTTGTAGACGACGTCCGCGTAGCCGTACCGGAGCACCGCGTAGCCGGTGAGGGTGCTCGCGTTATTCCTGATCCTGTCCTTCTTCACCTGCCGCGGCTCCAGGTGCGTGCCGCCGTCGATCTCGACGATCAGGAATCCTTCCAGGAGGAAATCCACGATCCCAATCCCGGGCAGCTCAACCTGGGTCTCAGTGTGGATTCCTTCCCTGCGAAAGAGTAGCCGGGCCACCACCTCGATAGCCGAGTCGGCCGTCCCGTCCACCAGGTCCAGCACGCTCCTGGCACAGCCATTCCGGTTACCGGGCAACCGCTCACGCAGGTAAGCCAGGGTGGTCACCCCTTGCCGCAGCGCGCTTTCCACCATAACTGCAGCCTCCACAGCGGGAAGGCACCGCAGGCTGTGGATCAAGACATCGGTGGTACTGGCCACCGGTTTGGGCCCCTTGGCGGGCACCAGGGACTCCCGGTGGACCACAGCCCCACGGGGACCCGCGTGCTTGCACAGCAGGTGGAATGCCCTGGGCTCATGCAGCAGCCAGAGTTGCCGGTGGCTGGCAGCTGAGGCACACGTCAGCAGCCCATTGCCCATAACAGCTGCCGTCATATCGGGAGCAGCACCCGGCAGCGCCACAACGCCGTGCCGTAGTCGGAGAATCTCGCCGCCAGCCACCGCATTGCGGACGTCACGGTCCTTGAATCCTGCCCGTAGGAGGGTGGAAGTACGGCTCACAGATCCGGCGTACTGCAGGAATCGGAGAAGGTCCATGGGCCCAGCTCACTCAATATCCCGCGGTGGCGACAGGTTCGGGAACGGTTATGTGCACAAGGTTCCGCAGAATCTCCCCAACTTTGACCAGGCGTACCGGTGTGTCCCCGAATCCCGCCGACACATTTCCGCTTACTGCTGCCGAAGGTGGGGAATCCAGGCGCAGAAAAGGTGTGACACCTGTTTTAACAAGTAGGTTGCCTTTTGTGACAGATCTGTCATAGACTGTTTCCGGATCCGCTAAACGCCTCCGGCGGGTCTGATGCGAACGGAGAGATAGTCCCGGTTCAAAGCAATGCAAGTTGCAGCGGGCCGGGGCTGTCCCGTTTAACTGGCGCTGCCGGATTGTGGGCTGGCGGCGCCACAAACAACAGAAGCCCGGCGCCTGGGGGGAGCCGGGCTTCTGCTTTGAGAACTAGCTGGCGCGGTCCACCACAGCCAGCGCGAAGTTGGACAGCGATTCCTTGACCACGCCCTCGGGCAGCGGTGCCAGCGCGGCGATCGCCTCGTTGGCCCAGCTACGGGCCACCACCCAGGACTCGGCCGTCACGGGGTGCGCGCGCAGCCCGGCAACGGCGTCGGCCAGCGCCTCGTCCGAGCTCAGGTCCCCGTCCACCAGCTTGAGCAGTTCGACGGCGGACTGGTCGCCGTCCTCGGCAGCCTTCCGCAGGAGCAGCACGGGCAGGGTGGGAACCCCTTCGCGGAGGTCCGTTCCGGGCGATTTGCCAGACTTGACCTTCACCCCGGTGACATCGATGACATCGTCCGCGAGCTGGAAGGCCACACCCACCTTCTCGCCGTATTCCACCAGCACCTTTTCATAAGCCTCGTCGGCGCCGGAGAAGATGGCACCGAGCTGCCCGGAAGCAGCAACAAGCGAGCCGGTCTTGTCCGCGATCACCGAGAGGTAGTGCTCCACCGGATCCTCGTCCGGCCGCGGGCCCACGGTTTCATGCAGCTGCCCGAGGCAGAGCCGCTCGAAGGTGCGGGCCTGGATGCCCAGCGCGCGCGAGCCCAGCTCGGACACCAGGATGGAGGCACGGGCGAAAATCAGGTCGCCGGTAAGGACCGCCACCGAGTTGCCCCAGACCTCGTGAGCCGTGGGTGCGCCCCGGCGGAACGGAGCGGAGTCCATGACGTCGTCGTGGTACAGCGTTGCCAGGTGGGTCAGTTCCACCACGACGGCGGCCTGCACCACTGCAGGCAAGGAGGCATCGCCCAGGTGGGCGCACAGCAGGGTGAGCAGCGGCCGGATGCGCTTGCCGCCGGCCTCCACCAGGTGGCGCGACGTTGCGTCAGCCAGCGGGTCCGAGTTGGCAATGGCCTCGCGGAGCTTCTTCTCCACCTTGGCCAGGTTGTTGGTGATGGCCGGGCCCAGTTCTGCATCTTCGGCGATGGCGGCGAATCCCGCGGGGAGCTGGAGTCCGGTGGCAATGGCGCTGGTGTTGAGGCTTGGTTCAGCGTCGGTCATGCCGTGTCCGGCGTGGGTCCAGCTGTGCTCTGCGGGTTTGGTCACGGGTTAACCCTAACTTTTTGTTGCGGATACCGCTGGTTGGAGACTGCCGGGGTGGGCGTCAATGTATTGGATGTGGCCGGGACGAGCGACTCCAGGACCCGGATCACCCTGTCCTCAAAGCCCTTTGCGGTGGGGTGCGTCAGGTTGGCCAGCAGCCGCACCACGAACCGCATCAGCACCGGGATGGGCATTCCGGTGCCCAGCGCGAGCTTCATGACGGCCGGCTTCCCGATCAGCGCGGCGAACACCCGGCCCAGGGTGAAGTGCGAGCCCCACTGGCCCCGCACGTAGTCCGCGTAGCGCGCCAGATGACTGTCGGCGTCGTACGTTCCGCCCGAGGAGGCCAGGCGGGCGGACGCATCGATGATGAACTCGGCGGCGAAGCGCGCGGATTCCATCGCGTAGGAGATGCCCTCGCCGTTGAACGGGGACACCATGCCGCCGGCGTCTCCGAGCAGGAGCAGGCCGGGTGAGTAGTGCGGGGTGCGGTTGAAGCCCATGGGCAGGGCAGCGCCGCGGATGTCGCCCACCTGGTTTTCCGGCGTGAAGCCCCAGTGGGCGGGCATGCCGGCAGTCCATTCGCGGAGCACCTGCTTGTAGTCGAGCTTGCCGAATTCCTTCGAGGAGTTCAGGATGCCCAGCCCAACGTTGGACGTTCCGTCGCCGACGCCGAACACCCAGCCGTAGCCGGGCAGCAGCTTGCCCTCGCGGCCGGGAAGCTCCAGCCAGCCTTCCATCCAGTCGTCGTCCGTGCGCGGGGAGGTGAAGTAGGTGCGGACCGCCACGCCGAGGGGCCGGTCGTCACGTTTTTGGATCCCGAGGGACACAGCAGTGCGCGTCGAGTTGCCGTCCGCGGCGAGTACGACGTCGGCAGGAAAGTCGCGCGTCTCCCCCGTCTTGCGTCCGGACTCGTCCAGGAGCGCTGCGCGGACCCCTGTCACGCGGCCATCCTCCGCATGCAGGGCGTCGGTGACGCTGTGCCGCTCAAGGATGGTGGCACCCGCGGCCTGGGCGTGCCGGGCCAGTTCCTCGTCGAAGCCCAGCCGGGTGCGGATCAACCCGTACTGGGGGAAGTCGGACACCTCGGGCCACGGCAGCTCGATGGTCCGCCCCCCAGCGATCAGGCGCAGGCCCTTGTTGCGGCGCCAGCCGTCGTTTTCCGGGTGCGGCAGGCCGAGCTTCTGGATCTCCCGGACGGCACGCGGGGTCAGCCCGTCGCCGCAAACCTTTTCGCGCGGGAAGCTGGTCTTCTCCAGGACCGTGACCTCGAGCCCGGCCCTGGCGAGGTAATAAGCAGCGGTGGATCCGGCGGGACCCGCGCCGACAATCAGTACCTTCACGCGGGTCAGCGGGTGATGTTGCGGCGGAGCTTGGCCACCGGACCCTTGTGCGCGGCGATGGCGGCAGCCGCGTCGCCGGGCGTTTTGTCAACCGCCTTGAAGGCGCGGTGCACCGCCACGATCCCGCCCGTGAGGTTGCGGTAGGTGACGTTTTCCCAGCCGGCGTCCTGCAGCCAGGCTGCCAGGTGGTCCTGGTCCGGCCAGGCGCGGATGGACTCGGCAAGGTAGACGTAGGCGTCCGGGTTGGAGGCAACCTTTACGGCGATGGCCGGAAGCGCGCGCATGAGGTATTCGGTGTACATGGTGCGCCAGAGCGGAACCACGGGCTGGGAGAACTCGGCAATGACCAGGCGGCCACCCGGTTTGGTGACGCGGAGCATCTCCTGCAGTGCCTTCTTGGGCTCGTTCACGTTGCGGAGTCCGAACGAAATGGTGGTGGCATCAAACGTGTCGTCAGCGAACGGCAGGTTGGTGGCGTCGCCGGCGATGAAGTTGATGTCGGGGCGGCGGCGCTTGCCCACCTTGAGCATTCCGAGGGAGAAGTCGCATGCCACTACATCTATGCCTGCATCGGCATATGGCTCGCTGGACGTGCCGGTTCCGGCAGCCAGATCCAGGACGCGCTGGTTCTTGGACACTTCCATCGCTTCCACCACAACCTTGCGCCAGCGGCGGGTCTGCCCCATGGACAGGACATCGTTGACGACGTCGTACTTCGGTGCGACGTCGTCAAACATGGTGGCTACTTCGTCCGGACGCTTGTCCAAGGATGCTCGGTTCACCATGTCATTGTCTCAAATGTTCGGCAGGCCCCGGACCACCAGCCCTTTGACTCCCGGCCCTTCCCGGGATGCCCTAAGATCCCTCCCCTGAAGCCGGCTTTGCGGTCGGGAGTAGTGTTGTCTCATCATGACGAGCACGATCCGCACCCTGACAGTCCCCCTGGATGGCACCGCATTCCCCGGGGGGCTGCCTTCGTTTCTGGTGCGGGACGATGTCCTTTGCTGGACCCGCCGTGAGGCCGGCCTGGCGGGCTTCGGCGAGATCGCCCGCTTCACGGCCACCGGCCCGGAACGGTTCCTCGAGGCCGATATCTGGTGGCGGCACCTGGTGATCGAAGCCGACGTCACCGACCACGTGGAGCTGCCCGGCACCGGCCCGGTGGCTTTCGGGTCCTTCGCCTTCTCCAAGACCTCCGCGCACGAGTCCCGGCTGATCGTGCCGGAAGTCGTGGTGGGCGTGCGGGACAGCAAGGTCTGGGTCACCCAGCTGACGCTCGACGACGGCGAGCTCACCGAACAGAGCGCCCTCGCCGCCCTGGACCGCTGGCTTGGCAACGGCTCTCCGTCCGCAGCTTTCGCCAGCGCAACCATCACGACAGCGGCAGCGGACTCCGCCGCGGACCCGCAGCAGGGTCCCCTTCCCGCCCGGGCGGGCGCCGCCGTCGTCCGCCCCCTCCCCCTGGCCGCCGGCGCTACACTCCACACCGGGTCACTGAGCGAGGAAGACTGGATGGACGCGGTATCCGCAGGGGTTGCTGAAATCCGCACCGGGGCGCTGGAGAAACTGGTGCTGGCCCGCGACGTGGTGGCAACCATCCCCACCGGCGTGAACGCGGCGCAGGTGCTCCGGGAACTGGCCGCGCGGTACCGCGAATGCTGGACCTACGGCGTGGACGGGCTGGTGGGCGCCACCCCCGAGATGCTCATCCAGGTGGAGGGCCGGACAGCCCAGGCGCGCGTGCTGGCTGGAACGCTGGACCGGCGCGACGCGCACGGCGAGGACGGCCTGCCGATGGATTACGCCACCCGGGTGCTGGCCGGCTCCGAGAAGCAGCGGCACGAGCACGAGATTGCCATCCAGTCTCTCACCAAACAGCTGGCGCCGTTCTCGGAGGCCATGAACGCGCACGATGAGCCCTTCATCCTCGAGCTGCCCAACGTCTGGCACCTGGCTTCCGACGTCAAAGCCGAACTCACCGAGGTGGAAGGCCACGTCCCCACCTGCCTGGCACTGATCAACGCACTGCACCCCACCGCCGCCGTCTGCGGAACGCCCACGCAGGTGGCGGGCGCGCTGATCCGCAAGCTGGAGCACCTGGACCGCGGACCCTACGCGGGTCCGGTGGGCTGGCTGGACGCGGCAGGCAACGGCGAGTGGGGCATTGCCCTCCGCGGTGCCGTGATCGAGGCGCCGGACACCGTGCGGCTGTATGCCGGGTGCGGCATCGTGGACGGCTCCCAGCCGGAGGCCGAGCTGGCTGAAACGTGGGCCAAGTTCCGCCCGATGCTGGAGTCCCTCGGCATCAGCACCTGAGCTGGCCTTCAAGCCCCGAGTCTGGAATAGGAGACAAGTCACCGCCCGACACGCTTGATTTCTGGTGTGATTTAGTTATCCAATAGTGAAACTAAGTTTCCTGTGATGCACATCTCATAATCGGGGCTACACTATGAACCGATTTAGAACCGCATACCCCTGCAACAAAAGGTAAAGAAACATGCAGCTCAAGTCCCTGGCCACGGCCAAGATCACCGCCAAGGCAGCAGCAGTCTTCGCCGTCGGCGCCCTTACCCTCACGGCGTGCGGTGGCGGCAGTTCCACGCCCGCCGCGTCCGAAGGCGGCATCCAGCTGATCAACGCAGGCAAGCTCACGGTCTGCTCCGACATCCCCTACGAGCCATTCGAGTTCGAGAAGGACGGCCAGACGGTCGGCTACGACATCGACATCGCCAAGGAAGTTGCCAAGGACCTCGGCGCTGAACTCAGCATCGTGGACAGCTCCTTCGAAGCAATCGAAACCGGCACCGCCCTGACCCAGTGCGACCTGGGCATCTCCTCGATCTCCATCACGGACACCCGCAAGTCCGTCATGGACTTCTCCACCCCTTACCTGGATGACGACCTGGCCCTCGTTGCCAGCGAGGACTCCGGCATCAGCAGCCTGGACGACGCCAAGGGCAAGAAGGTGGGCGTCCAGCAGGCAACAACCGGCGCCGACTACGCACAGGAACAGGGCCTTGAGGCGCAGCAGTTCGAGGACACCGGCCTCCTGGTCCAGGCACTCCAGGCCGGCACCATCGATGCCGCACTGGGCAACCAGTCCGTCCTGGGCTACGCAATCAAGGACGACCCCAAGTTCAAGAGCGTTGAAGACTTCGCCACCGGCGAACAGCTGGGCATCTCCGTCAAGAAGGGCAATACCGCCATGCTGGAGAAGGTCAACGGCACCCTTGAGCGCCTGGAAGAGGACGGCTCACTGGAGAAGTTCAAGACCACCTGGTTCGGCGAGACCGCCAAGTAAACCAGAGCATGGGCCCAAGGCGTCCGTAGCCTTGGATCCTTTCCAGCCCTGAGAACCACGCAGCCGGGGCCCCGGACAAGCTGTACGCAGTCCGTCCGGGGCCTCTGCCACGCATAACGAATGTGAGCAACCCATGGCAATGGCAATGACAGCACGTCAACGCGCCAGAGTAAGCCTGTACGTCCAGGCCGGAATCTTTGTTGTGGCCGTCGCCGCGCTGATCCTGGCCACCGACTGGGAGACCATCGGCAACAGCGTCTTCAACTTCGCCAAGATCGGACCGATGTTCCCGGGCATCTTCATCACCGGCCTGGTCAACACCCTGATTTACACCTTCCTGGGCTTCATCGTGGGACTCTCCGGCGGCCTGCTGCTGGCCCTGATGAAGCTTTCCAGCTTCCCGCTGTACCGCTGGATCGCCACGGGCTACATCGAGTTCTTCCGCGGCATCCCCGCCCTGCTCGTGTTCATCGCCTTCGGTTACGGTGTTCCGCTGGCCTTCGGCGTTTCGTGGAACGTCACGGTGATCGTGATGATCTCGCTTGGCATGGTTGCATCGGCATACATCGCCGAAACCCTCCGGGCCGGTCTGCAGGCTGTCCCCAAGGGCCAGCTCGAAGCCGCCCGTTCCCTCGGCATGCCGCAGTGGCGCGCCATGGTGACCATCGTGATCCCGCAGGCGTTCAAGATCGTCCTGCCGCCGCTGACCAACGAGATCATCCTGCTGACCAAGGACTCCTCACTGATCTACGTCCTGGGCCTGACCGCCTCGCAGTACGAGCTCACCAAGTTCGGCCGCGACGGCATCTCCAGCCTGGGCGCAGGCCTGACGCCGCTCCTGGTAGCCGGTGCCTTCTACCTGGTCATCACCATCCCCCTGAGCCTCCTGGCCCGGAAGTTCGAAAGCCGCTCCGCGCGGACCAAGCGATAGGCAGGGAAGACAATGAACGACGTCGTACATTCCTCCAGCGGCAGCACCAGTACCATCCACGCCGCCGGCGTAGCGATCAAAGACCTGCGCAAGTCCTACGGAGCCAACGAGGTCCTGAAAGGCATCAGTCTGGACGTGGCTCCGGGTGAAGTGGTGTGCCTGATCGGGCCCTCCGGCTCGGGCAAATCAACCCTCCTCCGCTGCGTCAACCTGCTGGAGCAGCCCAACCAGGGCACCATCCAGGTAGGAGGCTTCGAGGCAACCGACCCGGACGTGGACATCGACAAGATGCGCCGCAAGGTGGGCATGGTGTTCCAGCAGTTCAACCTGTTCCCGCATCTGGACGCCAAGCGCAACTGCTCCATCGCCCAGACCAAGGTCCTCAAGCGCTCCCAGGCCGAGGCGGACAAGGTCTCCATGCACAACCTGGAGCGCGTGGGACTCGGGCACCTGTCGGACCGTTTCCCCGACCAGCTCTCCGGCGGCCAGCAGCAGCGTGTGGCCATCGCCCGCGCGCTCAGCATGGACCCCGAGTTAATGCTCTTCGACGAGCCCACGTCCGCCCTGGACCCCGAGACGGTGGGCGATGTCCTCTCCGTCATGCGGAACCTGGCCAAGGAGGGCATGACCATGCTGGTGGTGACCCACGAAATGGGCTTCGCCCGGGAAGTGGCCGACCGCGTAGTGTTCATGGACGGCGGCGTTGTGGTGGAGGAAGGCGCGGCCGAGCAGGTCATCAGCTCCCCCACCCAGCCCCGCACCAAGGAGTTCCTGCGCCGCGTGCTCGATCCGACACACATCGACATCGAGGAGTAGGCCCTCCCCGCTTTCGCTACGCACACTCCCCGGCGCTATGTATCTTTCCGCAGCGCCGGGGATTTTGTGCGTTACAGGGCACTCTGCGGCCCGTATTTGAAGGAGGTGTACGACGGCGGCACGCGCCTTCTGTGCGGGCATTTACTTCCGCGGTGCCGGGGCACACAATAGGTCCCACCACAGCCCTGGCTCAGCAGCGCGCTGCCCGTCCGGCCGCCGTCCCACCCGGCGGCGCATCCAGGAGCGCAGATATGAATCCCCAAGCCACACCACCGCCGGCGGCAGTATCCGAACGCGCTGCACGGCTGGCATCGGTAGCATCGTTCCAGCGGGTTGACTCCTTCATCCGGCGGTACCTTAGCCGGGGACAGGACCAGCGCACCGTCTGCGACTTCACGTTCGGCAACCCCCACCAGATGCCGCCGGACCGCTACGTCAACACTTTGCGGGATGCCCTGGTTCCCCGCAATGATCAATGGTTTGCCTATAAAACCAACGTGGCGACTGCGCAGGAGGCGGCCGCACAGTCCCTTGAACGGCTGCTGGACGTGCCCTTCAGGACAGAGGACATCTTCCTTACCACCGGCGGGTTCGCCGCGATCGCCCTGGCGCTGAAGACCGTGGCGGATCCCGGCGACGAGGTGGTCTACAGCCTGCCGCCGTGGTTCCTGTACGAGCCGCTGATCCTCGAAGCCGGGCTGATACCGGTGAAGGTGAAGGTCGACACTGCCACGTTCGATCTTGACCTCGCCGCCATCGAAGCGGCCATCACGGCGCGGACGCGGGTTGTGATCGTCAATTCTCCCAACAACCCCACCGGCCGGATCTATCCCCCGGAACTGCTGCTCCGGCTCGCCGACCTGCTGGAAACTGCGTCTGCGAGGATTGGGCGGCGCATCTACCTCATCTCGGACGAGGCCTACAACCGGATTGTGTTCGGCGGCGCGCGGTTCCACAGCCCGGCGGAGTACTACCCGTACACGCTGCTGGCCTACTCCTACGGCAAGACCCACCTCTCCCCCGGCCAGCGGGTGGGGTACCTGGCCCTGCCCCCGGCCATGCCGCACCGGGAAGAGATGGCACCGGCCATCAGCGGCCTGCAGGTGGCGATGGGCTGGGTGTACCCGAATGCGCTGCTGCAGCACGCGCTTCCCGAGCTGGAGAAGTTCTCCATCGACGTCGGCCAGCTGGAGCGGCGCAGGGACCGCCTGGTGGACGCGCTAGGCAGCATGGGCTACCGCATGCAGCCGCCGGAGGGCACGTTCTACCTGTTCGTCAGCACCCCCGGCCCGGACGACGAAACCTTCACCGAATCCCTCGCCCGCCGCGACGTCTTCGTTTTCCCTGGCACGCTGTTCGAGACGCCCGGGTTCTTCCGGATGTCCCTGACAGCCAACGAGGACATGATCGAGCGGAGCCTGCCCACATTCGAAGCAGCGATCAAGGAAAGCAGGAGCGGAACATGAACGGACGGGCGTACCCTCCAGGGGTGCCGTGCTGGATCGACACGACCCAGCCTGGAATCGACGCGGCAGCTACCTTCTATGCCGGACTCTTCGGCTGGACGTTTCGGGAGGCAGCTCCGGGAGGCGGGACGGACCGCTACCTGGTGGCCCAGCTGGACGGCGCGGACGTGGCAGGGATCGCCAGCGGCCGCGAAGATACAACGGCCTGGAGCACCTACATCGCGGTCGAGGACGCAGATGCCGCAGTGGATCGGCTGGTCGCTGCCGGTGCCGGGCTGCGGGCACCGGCAACAAACGCGGGAGAGGACGGCCGCAGCGCGGCGCTAACTGATCCGGAGGGCGTCGAATTCCGCCTCTGGCAGCCGAAGCGGCAAGGTGGGGCACACGCCGTCAACCAGCCCGGGACCTGGAACTTCAGCGACCTCCACACGCGCAACCCGGAGGCCGCCGTCGGCTTTTACCAGGGCGCGTTCGGCTGGCAGGTGGACAGGGTGGGCTTCGGAGCAGACGACGCCGACTTCGGATTGATGGTCCGCGTGCCCGGGTACGGCGAGCACCTTGAAAAGACGGTGGATCCGGAGATCAGGGCGCGGCAGTCCGAGTTCGCAGCTCCTCCCGGATTTGCGGACGCTGTCGCCTGGATCGTCCCGATTGGACCCGACCGGATGCCGCACTGGCATGTCACGTTCGCTGTCGCCGACCGGGACCGGACAGCCCTCGACGCCGAACGGCTCGGTGCCCAGGTCCTTCGGCAGGACGACACCGGTTGGACCCTTGAGGCCGTGATCCGGGACCCGCAGGGGGCGGTCTTCACCGCCAGCCAGTTCACGCCGCCCACGGGCTGACCGGTCCGGCGGGGGACCTACGGCCTACGGCACCAGCACTCCCCCGACAGCGGCCGCGACGGCGTCCTTGATCCGCGCGTGCAGCTGCCGCAGGGAATGACGGTCGGTGCGCACTTCCACGATGGTGCGTCCGGACACCGGCCGGGCGAGTGCCTCGGCGAGTCCCGCCGTCGTGCTGATCAACGAATGCCCCACGCCGTACGCCGCGGCGAGTGCCGCGATGTCCACCGAATGCGGGGTGCCGAAGAGGCGTTCGACGGCGTCTCCGTACTTCCCGCCTTCCTCCACCGCGCCGTGCTCGAGCAGCCCGAAGATGGCGCCGCCGGCATCGTTGAGGACCACCATCCGCAGATCCGGCTGCTCTTCCCCCGCGCCGAGGAGGAGGCCGCCGGCGTCGTGCAGGAAGGTGACGTCACCGAGCAGGACAGTGGTTTCCTGCCGCCCGCCCAGCGCGATGCCCGTGGCGGTGGAGATGGTGCCGTCGATCCCGGCCAGGCCCCGGTTGGCGTAGACGGTGGCGGCCGGCTCCGGCGCGGGCAGGCCGGCGAGGTCCACGTCGCGGATGCCGTTGGACGACCCCAGCAGCAGCTGCCCGCGGGCGTGGCGCCACACCAACGCCCCCACGGAAGGACCGGTGGCCGCAGCCTCCGCGGCCAAAACGCCGTCCAGGGCGTGTTGTGCGGCGGACCCGGCGAGCAGCCAGGTGTCCAGCCAGGCGGAGGTGCCGCGGCCGGCAAAGTCGGCGAGGTCGGACAGGTTCTCCAGCGGCAGTTCGGTGCGGCGACCGGGCTCGTACCAGGCCACCGGAACGGGCTGGTACAGGGCTGACTGCACGTCGGCGCGGGCCAGCAGTGCGGCGACGGGGCGGGAGAGGGTGGGCCGGCCGAACAGCACCACCCGCTCGATGGGCTGCCTTGAATCCGGCCCGAAATGTTCCAGCAGCAGCCGGTACGGGCCCACGGCGTTGGGGCCGAACCGGGAGTTGGACGACGGCTCGGCGAGCAGCGGCAGGTTGTGGGCGCGGGCGAACGCCTCGGCCACCGGTCCGGCGTCGTGCCCGGCCAGGACAACGGTCCGCCGCTCCGGCAGCTCATCCGCCACCGGCGGCAGGTTCATGACCAGCGGCTCTGTTCCGATCCGGTAGCGCTGCCGCTCCACCGCCGTCGGGAGCCCCTCTTCCGGAGATGGGACCAGCGGATCCCGGAATGCGAGGTTGAGCTGCACCGGCCCTGGCGGGATCTCGGCGAAGGCGCCTGTCGCCGCGGAAAGCCCGGTCTGGATGGCGCGTTCGGGGTTGCTGCCCGCGGGGATGTCGGCAGCGAACCGGACCTGTTCGCCGAAGAGGTCCGGCTGGACGGTGGTCTGGTTGGCGCCTGTTCCGCGGAGTTCGTCCGGCCTGTCCGCGGACAAGACAATCAGCGGGACGGCGGCGTGGTTGGCCTCCATCACGGCTGGCAGCAGGTTTCCGACGGCGGTTCCGGACGTGGTCAGCACGGCGGCCGGGGAACCGGTGGACAGGGCAAGGCCCAGGGCCGTGAACCCGGCGGCACGCTCGTCGATCCTGACCAGCAGTTCCACCCGGCCCGCTGCGGACGCCTCGGCCAGCGCATACGCCAGGGGGGCCGACCGGGAACCGGGCGAAACCACCACGTGCCGCACCCCGCCGTCGAGCAAGGTATTGACAATGATCCGGGCAGCGGCGAGGGACGTCAGGAGGTTCTCAGAAGGCACTGGTCCAGTCTGCCACCCCCCCGGACGCTCTCTCACCTACCGCGGCCACAACCCAAACCCTCTCTCACCTACCGCGGCTTAAAGGGGTACGCTCTCTCACTGTCCGCCGCCCCAGCAGACAGACAGTGAGAGAGCGTTGATCCAAAAGGCGCCGTAAGTGAGAGAGCGTCAGAAGGGTCAGTCGCGGATGCGGAACACCTGGATCACGGACGGACGCGGGGCGCGCGCCTGGCCTGGGGCCGGCGTCGTGCCTGCCGCAACGTAGTCGGGGAAGAAGGACACCTGGTTCTCGAAGGTTCCGTCCTCGCCCGGGTGCTGCACGGCGACGAACACGGTGCGCTCCTCGTCGTGGATGATGGGGCCGCAGGTCTCGGCGTCGCGCGGGACGGCAAGGAACTGTTCAACCTTGCCGCGCTCGGCGCCCTCCAGCGTGACCTTGAACAGGCCGTCCGCCCGGCCGATGCCGGAGGGGGCGCCGTCAGTGGAGATCCAGAGGTTGCCAACGGAGTCGAACGCCAGGTTGTCCGGGCAGGAGATGGGCGAAACCTTGTCCACCGGGAAGCCGGAGAAGTAGGTGACGTCGCCCTGGGCAGGGTCGCCACAGACCATCAGCAGGTTCCAGGTGAAGGTGGTGGAGGTCTGGTCGCCGGTTTCGGTGATCTCCACAATGTGGCCGTCGCGGTTCTGGTTTCGCGGGTTCACCTCCGTGGCGCCCTCGTTCGTGCCGGTGCCGCGGTTGGAGTTGTTGGTGCAGGCCACGTAGACCTTGCCCGTGTGCAGGCTTGGTTCCACGTCCTCGGCGCGGTCCATTTTGGTGGGTCCAACCTTGTCGGCGGCCAGGCGGGTGTACACCAGGACCTCTTCCACGGACATGCCGGGCACGGCGGACTTGCCGTCAAGCACCAGCGGCAGCCACTCGCCCGTGCCGTCGAAGGCACCGTCCGAGGGAACCGCACCGGTGCCGGTGATTTCGGCGGCGGGCGAGTTTCCGGTGAACTTGGCCACGTAGAGGCTGCCGGCGGACAGGAGGGTCATGTTGTGCTTGCGGTCGCCCTCGCGGTACTTGTCCTTCGAGACGAACTTGTACAGGTAATCGAAGCGCTCATCGTCGCCGGAGTAGGCCACCACGTGCCCGGACTTCGCGATGATGACGTTGGCGCCCTCGTGCTTGAAGCGGCCCAGCATGGAGTGCTTCTTCGGGGTGGAGGTGGGGTCGAACGGGTCCACCTCCACGATGTAGCCGAAGCGGTTGGCTTCATTCTCGTAGCCGGGGTTGCGGGTGTCCCAGCGCGGTTCGTCCAGCTCCCACCGGCGGGCGGTGGGCTTGGACGTGATGCCGTAGCGCCTGTCGCCGGCGGACGTGCCGTTGCCCACGAAGTAGCCCTGGAAGTTTTCCTCACCGGACAGGATGGTGCCCCACGGGGTGGTGCCGCCGGCGCAGTTGCCCAGCGTGCCCTTGATGAAGCGGCCGGCAGGGTCTTCCACGGTCTTAACCAGGGGTGAACCTGCGGCCGGCCCCGTGAGCTCGTACACCGTGGAGTTCAGGAAACGGCGGTTCAGTTCCGCACCCTTGACGTAGGTCCACGGCTTGTTCTTGTTCTGGCGCTCCAGCTCCACCACGGACAGGCCGTGCGCAGCTGCCCCCACAGCGCGCATCTGGTCTGCCGGCATGGTGGGCGGGAACATGATGGCGTCGTTGGTGTACTCGTGGTTGGAGAACAGCACCGCGCGGCGGCCCTTGCTGCCCGGGATCTCCAGGATGTCCGTGTAGTCGTTGTTGTAACCGAACTGCTTCTCCTGCGCCGCCGCCGTCTGGTTGGCCAGGTCGAACTCCGGCGCGTCGTTGAACATGGGGTCGCCCCAGCGGATGACCGGCTGCCAGGTGAAGCCTTCGGGAACGGTGACCGCGTCAACCATGGCGTCAATGGACGGGATGGCGGTGAACTGGAGCTTGGACTTGCCGAAGCCTTCCTTCGCTGCCTTGGACAGGCCCGTGGCGGAGGCGGAGTCAGGCGAGGTCACTGCTGAACCGAGGACGACGGCGAGCGCACCGGCGGCGCCGAAGCCCAGGGCGGCGCGGCGGGACATGGTGGCGGAGGCAATGTCGCGGAAGTAGCTGTTGGAGCTGGTGTTGCAGACATCGCCGGCGCAGGCGTTGTCGCACTTCAGGGCGCAGGTGACGGCACTGCGCTTGCCCTTGGTATGGCCGAGCATCGGCAGCAGCGTGAATTTGCGGGTGGGCGTTTCAGACATGAGGGTGCCTTCCAAAATGTTCCTCTGGGGTCCGTGCCACCCTGTCAGGTGCTTTCTACGGGGAAACATCAGACAGGTGAAGCCAAGATTAACCGCATGTGACCTGCAGGAACGTCTGCGGAAGCGAGCGGGCGTCCCGGGGAAAGCCGCCACAAGTGAGAGAGCGTCCCGGGGAAAGCCGCCACAAGTGAGCGGGCGTCCCTGGGGAAGCCGCGGGAAGTGAGAGAGGGTCTCAGGCGGCGAGGACGGCGTGGACACGGCGCAGCCTGGCAAGCCACCAGTCCCGCCGCTCCGGGGAGGCCGCATACCGCTCCAGCAGCCCGGGGTCGGCCGTGACCCCGCGCAGGCGGATGGCGCCGCCGTCGGCCGTCAGGGGGTCCAGGGTGACGTCCGATTCAAACAGGGACACCGTCCCCAGCCCGCACGCGTAGGGCAGATCCGGCAGCGCCGCGGCCAGGGCCAGGCCTGCACTGATGCCCACCGAGGTGTCCAGCGCGGAGCTGACGACGGCAGGCAAGCCGGCCTGCGCCACGATGTCCAGGGCACGCCGCACTCCCCCGAGGGGCGCCACCTTGACCACCACCAGGTCGGCGGCGCCGGCCCGGGCCACACGCAGCGGGTCGTCCTCCTTGCGGACGCTTTCGTCGGCGGCGATAAGCACAGGGATGCCGGCCGCACGCAGCTGCGTGCGCACTTCCGCGAGGCCCTCGATGGTGGGCACGGGCTGCTCGGCGTATTCGAGCCCGACGGCGGACAGCCGGGTGAGTGCCTTGACGGCCGTGGGCACGTCCCAACCGCCGTTGGCGTCCACGCGCAGGGCGGCATCCGGCAGGGCGGCCCGTACGGCGGCGAGGCGCGCTACGTCGTCGTCGAGGGCCTGGCCCCGCTCGGCCACCTTGACCTTGACGGCGTCCACCCGCCCGAACCGGGCCAGCACCCCTGCCACCAGTTCAGGGGGAACAGCCGGCACGGTGGCGTTCACCGGGATGGCAGTCCGCAGCGGTACGGGGAACCCGAGCCAGGCGGCCTCGATGGCGGAGGCAAGCCAGCGGGAGGCCTCGGCATCGCCGTACTCGGGGAACGGGCAGAACTCCCCCCACCCGGCCGGGCCCCGCAGCAGCAGCGATTCGCGCTCCAGGATGCCGCGGAACTTCACCCGCATGGGCAGGCTGACCACGTGCGCGCTGGCCAAAAGGTCTTGCAGCGGGGGCAGGTCCGGCAGAGGCGAGGCGCTGGCAGGCATGGCATTCACCCTACCGTCGGTGGAAACCCTCCCGCGGAACGGCGACGGCTTGGTAAGGGGTCTTCAAAACATATCAATATGGATATATGATTGCTCCATGGCACGCGCAGCTACCACAGAGGACGCCTTCAATGCGGTAGCCGAACCGCGGCGCCGGGAAATCCTGGACGCCCTGGCAGCCGGCGAGCGCACGGTAGGTGAACTTGTGGACCGGCTTGATCTTGCCCAGCCGCACGTGTCCAGGCACCTCCGGGTCCTCCGCGAAGTGGGCGCCGTGCACGTTCGGGACGAGGGCAGGCAGCGCATCTACTCGCTCAACGCAGAGGCCTTGAAGCCCATCTACGCGTGGGTGGCGGGCTATGAGCACCTCTGGGCGGAGCGGTTCGACCTGCTTGAGGACGTGCTTGACGAACTGAAACAGCAGGACAGCTAGATAAGGAGCAGGACAGTGGCAGAAACAGGCAGCAGCACCATGGACGTCACGTTCCCCAGCGACGAGGAAATCCTGATCACCCGCACGGTCAACGCGCCCAGGCACCTGGTATACCGGGCCTGGACCACCCCCGAGCTGGTCCGGAAGTGGTGGCCCGGGCGCCGGGGCGAGATGACCGTCGCGGACATGGATTTCCGGGTGGGCGGTACATGGCGGTATGTCATGGTGGCCCACGGCGGGTTCGAAGTCGCCTTCCACGGCACGTACCGGGAGATCGTCCCCAACGAGCGGATCGTGCACACCGAGGTGATGGAGATGCCGGAGGCGGCACCGGACAGCGAGGAAGGGGCCGTGGTGAACACCGTCACCTTCGAGGAGGCCGACGGCGGCGGCACCACGGTCAGCATCCGCACCAACGCGGGCAGCAGGGAGGTCCGCGACATGATTGCCCAGTCCGGCATGGAGGGCGGCGTCCGCGAGCAGTTCGAGATCATCGAAGAGCTGGCAGCGGCCCCCGCCTGACGTCGGCTGCCTCCCCCGGGGCAGAGGCCCGGCCCTCCCCGGGGCGGCGGCACGCCCGTCAAGTCCAAGCGGTCTCCCAGCTTTCTGTGACACCCTTAAGCCGATGACAATTTCACGGCAGGCAGGCATCAGGACCGCATCCCGACCAGCTCCGGGCTCGGGATTCCTGTTCATGCTGGCAACCCTGGCCTGCGTGGCCGGGCTGGTCGCCACCTACTACTACTTTGTCCAGACCACAACGGGGCAGTTCATCGACGAGTCCGCTTTGGTGGAGGCCGTGGAACTCCATGGCCCGGCAGGCAAGGCGAGCACCAGGTTCCTGGATCTGCTGCCCACCATCTCGCTGGTGATGGCCGCCGTCGTGGTGCTGTTTGTGACCGTGATCCGCAAGCGCTGGGCGGAGGCCGGGATCGCGGTGGCTGCGTGCATCGGCGCCAACGTGGCCACCCAGGTGCTCAAGGCCCTGCTGCCGGCCCGGCCGGACAAGGGCGTGGTGACGCTGGACATTAACTCCCTCCCGTCCGGCCACACCACGCTGGCGGCCTCGGCGGCGGCCGCGGTGTTCCTGATGGCGTCCCCGCGCTGGCGACCGATGGCCGGTTTTGTGGGCGGCACGTTCGCCATAGCCTCCGGGGTTTCGACGCTGATCAACCAGTGGCACCGGCCCGCGGACGTGGTGGCGGCGTTCCTGCTGGTGGGCGCGTTCATGATCCCTGCCGGCTGGCTCATCGTGCGGCGGGGCGCCTGGAACGCCTGGGACGGTTTCGGCGGGCACATCGGCTCGGCCCGGATCTGGCTGACGCTGCCGGTTCTGCTCGGACTGGCCTCGGCGGCCGTGGCCATATACTCGCTGATCCGGATCGCGCCGAGCCCCTGGCAGGAGGCCAGCACCACCAACTACTTCTGGGCCGGGATCTCGCTGATTGTCATAGCGGGGTACCTGGCCACGGTGGCCACCACCTCGCTGTTCGCCTTCGCGGCACGACGCCGGGGCTCCCCGCGCCGCTAGTAGGAACCGTTACAGCACCAGGCCGCGGTTCAACGCAGCCGCCCTTCCAGATTCCGGTGGCGCCGTGGCGGGCAAACAGGTGGCGGTGACGGCGTCGGCCACCACTGTGCGCAGGTTCAGGGCCCCTGCGTAGGAGTTCCGCTGCACTGCGGCACCGGTCCCCCGGTGCAAGACCTGGAACAGCAAAGACTCCACAACAGTGAATTCACCCTGCTCCTCCAGGACCGGGCGGAGGTGGTCCAGGAGGGATACCACCACCTCGAAGGCGCCCTTCGGCGTACCGGTGAAGGGGTCCGCCAAATTGCCGTCCAACCCGTAGCGGCTGGCCTGCCAGGACGCAAGCCGCAACTGCGTGGCCGAGGCCGGCACCGGCATGATCCCCTCCCGCCACTGCCGTGCCGCCGTCTCCACCAGGCCCCGCACCAGGGCTCCCATGAGGACGGCGTCGTCGGCAAACAGGCACACGTCCGCCACCCGAACTTCCACGGTGGGATGCTTGTGGCTCAGCCGCGCGTCGAAGTAGAGGTTGGCCTGGTCCAGCGGGACCCCTGAGCTGAGAATCTGTTCCAGCTCGTGCCGGTAGGCGGCGGCGGAACCGAAAATCTCGGCAGGCCCTGTGGTGGGCCACCGGCTCCAGGCCTGGGAACGGTAGCTCGCGTAGCTCGTGTCCGTCCCTTGCCAGTAGGGCGAATTGGCGCTGATGGCCAGCAGGACGGGCAGCCAGATCCGGATGCGGTCCAGCATGGCCACGCCCTCCTCCTCCGACTCGATCTCCACATGCACGTGGCAGCCGCCGGTCAGTTGCTCCACCGCGGTGAGCCCGAACTTCTCCATCAGCCGGGAGCAGCGCTCCCCCGGCGCCAGGGTGGACTGCACGGGCACTGGCGAGGTTGCCAGCGCACCGGCCCGCGCGCCCACGCGCCTGGCCGCGGCGTCCGCGCTCTTCCTGCCGTCCGTGATGTCGTGGGCCAGCTCGGCAAGGCTGATGCGCGGCAGGGTGCAGGTTTCGATCTGCTCCTGCTTCATCTCGCTGGTGAGGCGGGGGAAATCGCTGAGCTGGTCAAGGACCGCACCCAGCGGCACGGGGTTGCCGCCGTCGTCGACAATCAGGAACTCTTCCTCAACACCCAGCCGGCGCGTCATCGCGCGCCTTCAAACGTGCAGGTATCCATAACCGGCATCCGTCCCATTCCTAATGCACAACCATCCCGGAAAAGTAAGCCACGGCGCTCCTCGCCGTCGGTCCGGCGGGCGTCTGCTTAGCCTCGCAGCATCGTCACACACTACCCATGGCTGCAGGCGGGCCGGAAGGTGGCGGGCAGCTTAAGTTTCCATGAACGTCCGACGACGGCCGGGCCTGGATGCGCGGGGTCCGTCCGGCACCGGCAATTCCTGTGGGGAATTTGACCGTTTCTTGATGGCCCCGAGGGCCCTTTATTGATCCACACACTGAATAGTTGCTCTTGCCAGGCCGAAAGGCCCCGGCCGGATGGCTCTCCTGCAAGCCATCACTCTCCTGGCGGCGTCTTGAAGTGGGCGCCGCCAGGTACCCGGTTCCGGCCCGCACCTCTTGCGCTCCGAACCCCACTTTTCCTCGCCGCTCCCAGCTGTTGAGCGCCCCGCGGCCCCCAATTCGCTGGAACGCTGCGCATTCGCTGTATCGGAACAGCGATCCTGCAGGGCTCCGGCGAATTGGCGGCGGCCGCCCTTCCGCTGCGGATCCCCGCTGAACGCAACGCACACCAGCTCGGCAGGAGCTGGCGCCACTATGTGGGGGGACATAGCGGCGCCTGCTTCCGCCGAGCTGGCGCGGTGCCTACAGTGCCGTGGACACGCAGGTGACCTTATTGCTGTTGTTGCCTTGTTCCAGGTCGACCACCGCCGTGGCACTGCCCGTTGACTGGTCGCTGTAGGTGGCAGTCACGCGAATGGTCAGCCGTGCCGTGGAACGGTTCACGACCACGATCGGCGACGTGATGTCCAGGCTGATGGTGCTGGACGCTCCCAACGTCACGGACTGGTTGTACGAGGGACCGTAACTGCCGTCGGCCTGCAGGGCCGCGTAGGTAAGGGAGGCAGGCGTTTTCGTCCCGGTGGCGGTCAGGGTGGCGTGGGTCCGGTTGTTGTTGTTGGTGCACGTGAAGCCGGTGAGGACATCGCCGGGCCAGGTGGCTGCGGCACTCACGGTCATGGTCGCCGTCGCGCTTTGCTGCCAAAGGGCCGACGCCGACGCGCCGCCCACGCCCAGCGTCACCGTCAGTGCGAAGGCGCCGACGGCGGCCCCGGCACCCGGGAGGTCCCGGAACTTGCCCATCACGATGCCCCAGCCATGCGGGACTTGCGGGACTTGCGGACGGACGTAAAGACCGTGACGGCGCCGTAGCCGATGAGGCCGATGGCAGCGATGGTGCTCCAGGTGCCGCGGTCGGAGTTTCCCAGCGCGTTGGCCACGAAGCCGACGAACGGGACTGCGTAGAACAGCTTGCCCTTGACCTGGATATCCCTGACGGGTTCAGGATCGTTCACGCCGTTGTTGTCGCCCCGGGTGATGAGCGCCTTCTCCCCGTTCTGCGTGGCGCCGAAACCGACCACCCGGTGCGTTTCCACCTCCGGCCGTCCCGAGTGCAGCTGGAACGTCACCACGTCGCCGTACCGGATCTGGTCAAAGGCAACCGGCTTCATCACCAGGAACGTGCCCGGTGGGAACTTGGGCGCCATGGAGTTGGTGAGCACTGTGTAGGGCTGCGAGCCCGTTGCCACCGGCAGCACGATCAGGACCAGCGCGGCGAACAACGCAGTCATCATGGCGGACATGCTGGCGATGCGCCTGACGGCGGTCCACGTACCGGCGCGCCTGCCCCGGCCCGGTGCCGCTTCCGTCAGCGGCAGTTCCGCGGGATGCGTGTCCTCCCCATCCGGGGTGTGGCCGACGACGGTGCGTTCTGTCAGGTCAGCAGCCACCGGGCACCCCGCACAACTGACGGGCGGTGAGCGGAAGGGTGATGTTCACTGCTTGTCCTTTCACGGTGGTGGGGGCGGCCGCGCTGAGGCTGGCCTGGAAGCAGAAGACGGTGGACCCGCCTTTGGCGACAGCCGGCGAAACAAGTCCCGCGGAGCCCACCGGCGCATAGCTGCCGGTGGCGCCGCACTCCGCGCTGGTGGCCGCGGCCTTGGCGCTGACTGTCACGTACTGGGCCAGGTTTCCGCCGGACGCATTCGCCACGACCGGCTGCCCTACAGTGACGGTGGTGTTGAAGGTACCGCCGGCGTTGGTGTTGTTGGTGACTGCCACGCCCCCGTACACCGAGGTTCCAGGCGAGAGGGTGGCCGCCGGGGTGATGGCCAGGTTTGCCGACTGCCCGGTGGCCAGCGTCATGTTCGTGACCTGTCCGGACGGAACTGCACTGAGCGCCACATCGAACGACGCCGAGGCAACAGTCCCGGGGGCGGCCGACGCGCTGGCGCTCCAGAGGGCGTACGTGCCCTGCACGGTCAAGAGTCCCAGGAGCACTGCCGCGGCGATGATCACCGCCGCCTGCAGTGAGCGCTTGGTGCGCATTTATTTTCCTCCTGGTCCTCTTTCCTGGTCCTGCGGGCGGGTGGCTGCTCAGCCACCCGCCGTGTTGGTTAGGAGAGGCCGGACTGAGTGACCTGCGTCAGGGTGAATCCGACGTTGTTGAAGTTGTAAGTGGCGTTTACGTCCGCCCGGCCCGCGGTGCTGGACAGGAACTCGAAGGTGATAGTGGCGGTGACCGTCTGAGTTCCGGCTGAGGCAACCAGCGGGTTGGCGACGCCGACGCCGCCCACCGTCAGCTCGGGCTCCGAAACAGCAACATTCGTGGCGCTGAAACCACTGGTTTCGCTGATGCCAGTGGTGTCGATCTCAGCGGCCATTTTGTTTCCTTTGAGTGTCACCGCCAGGTCCTGTGTGAAGGTGAGCTTGTCACCCGGAACCACCTTGTAGGTGGCGATGTTGATTGTGGCGTTGTTGCGGTCCTTCCACACGCCGGCGGTGGTGTTTTCGACGTTCAGGTCACCGGCCACGATGGTGCCGGGAGTAGCCGTGGCGGAAGCATTCCAGTTAGCGAGCGTTCCGCCGCCGCCCAGCAGCAGTGCTGCACCCACGGCGATGGCTGCGGTGCCCTTGATCAGAGTGCTGTTCTTCATGACGTGTCCCCTCAGACTTTGATGTGCGTGTTGTCTAGCTGGGGACCACTCTGCATGGCGAAACTCAGGACCTATGGGGTCAAAGGGTCAAAGAAGGCTCAAGTTATCTGAAAAATTAAAATCGCCTCTGACCTGCGCTTTTACCGTTCACCGGCCCCTGGATGACCCGGCTCATAGAGGTCGATGATGGGCAGGTGCCCGTCCGTGCGGATGGCGTCGCCGCCGCCGTTGCGGTGGTGGTAACCCGTGGAGTAGTTGAGGATGACGTGGACCGACTCCACGGCGCGGGCGGCCTGAAGCGTCTCGATGATGAAGTCCCGTTCCTCGTCCGTGCGGTCGGCGATCTTGTGCGTGATCTGGAACGTGAAGAGGGACAGTCCCACGCTCCGGTCATAGGTGCCGGCACCCACGAAATCGACAGGAATTCCGCCGGGCAGCATCCAGCCCTCCGGGCACTTCCAGAACCGGACGTGGTGGCGCTTGCGCGGGTTGCCGTCGATCTCGCGCTGGAACGCCAGGTCCTGCCGGTTGCCGAACACGTACAGGGAACTGACCGGCGCTTCCGGGTAGCTGCGCCCCAGCACGGTGGACGTCAGGGTGCGCCAGGCCGTAGCCGGCGTGATGGGGTCCGCTTCCACCCAGCCGGCGGAACGCATCGCCCGCCGCAGCTCGTCCCCGGTCCCCACCACCGCCAGGTTCACGGGGTCGCCCAGCACGCCGTCGCCGGTCCTGGTCCGGCCGATGAAGTAGTCCGGAATGTAGAGGCTGCTGAGGATCTTGTGGATGCGCGGCAGCAGGGCGTAGGCCAGGATCAGCCACACCGGCAGGAATACCCATGCCTGTTCGGGACCGCGGGACAGCCGCGAGAGCAGGAAGAACCACACGGCCCATCCGACGGCGATGGTCACCAGCAGGTACAGGAGCCGCTGCAGCACCGCCAGCACCGTGGCCCAGCGGCTCTGCCGCCGCTCGCTCGAAGTCTCCGCACGCGAATGGTCAGGCTCCTGCGGAGCCGGCCGCCCGGCGTCGTAATTCCTTTCCACAGAACTCACGGCTCGTCGGGGGTCAATTGCTCCACGATGATCCGGGCCGTCTCCGAATCCCCAAGGATGCGGAAGTGCCCGGCCGTGGGCAGCTCGATGTTGGTGGCACCCGGCAGGATGCTGCCCTCCGGGATGTGGGGGTCGAAGGGTCCGTAGATGGACGTGATCCGGCTGTTGATGGTTTCCTCGCGGGCCAGCTCCAGGGTCAGGGCGTTGCGCGGCGAGAAGATCCGCAGGCTGGGCAGCAGCATGTAGCGCGCGTAGGTGGAGCCGGAGAAGGGCGTGCACACGGTGATCATCCGGGAGATCCGCTGCTCCGGGTCCAGGTTGAGCATGGCGTACTTCCCGATCAGCCCGCCCTTGCTGTGGGCCACGATGGCGGCGTCCCGCAGCCCGGCCTCCTCGATGTGCTGCGCCACCAGCCTGGCCGCCGCCGGCACCTTCAGCTTGTTCCGCTGCAGCACCGTGACTACGTGGACGGGATGGCCGGCGTCGTGGACGGACTGGATGAGGGGCAGCATGAACTGCCAGTTCTCGTACACGCCAGGGATGATCACCACAGGACTGCGGTGCCCCTGGTGGAACGAGCCCGGCTGCACGCGGGACAGCATGCCCTCAACCTGGCACACCGCCGCATACACGTAGTCCTGCAGCCACCACAGGCCCTTCTGCAGCCCACTGATTCGCGTGGGAATCCCCGTTTCACCCATCTGTCGAGGATAACCGCCTCTTCCGCTGTGCTATCACTTCTGGTCCCTAAACCGGCGTTTTAGCCACCTCAAGTGATAGGGCAAGTCAGTAGTTGCGGCGGTGCTTCAGGCGGGGAATCACGACGGCGAACACGGCTGCCGCCGCGAACCCCAGGATGCCCGTGGCCGAGATTCCGGCGCCCAGCGAGGCCAGGGCCGTCACCCCGGACAGGAGCACTGGCCCGCTGGTGGAGCCGGCGTCAGCCATGAATCGCCACAACCCCAGGAACTGGCCCCTGCCGCGGTCGGGTGAGAAGTCGGCGCCAAGGGTCATCACCAGTCCGGAGCTGATGCCGTTGCCGAAACCGATCAGCAGCGCCGCGAGCAGCAGCCCCACGAAGGATCCGGTGAGCGGAATCAGCAGCAGCGCCATGCCCATGAGCAGGGTTGACGGGACGGCTACGAACTGCCGGCCCCTGCGGTCCATGAGCTTGCCTGCCGGGTAGAACACCAGCATGTCGATGGCCCCGGACAGCCCGTAGATCAAGGAGGCGGAGGTGGCGTCCATGCCCAGGTGGTCCGCCCACAGCGGGATCACCACCTGCCGGGAGGAACGCAGCGCGCTCAGCAGCAGGATGCCCACGCCCAGCGAAAGGAAGACCCCCGCGTGGGATACCGCCATGCTGCGGAGCGTGGGCTGGGGGCCAGCCGTCGCGCCGTCGTGCGTTTCCGCCGCGGCCAGGTCCGGGATGGTGAGGGACAGCAGCGCCGCGGCCGCCATCGCCACCACGCCCACCCAGTACGCGCCGCCGATGCCGGCGAACTGCATCACGGCTGCGCCCAGGAACGGGCCTATGAACAC
This sequence comes from Arthrobacter sp. Y3221087, assembly GCF_059089905.1. Lineage (NCBI taxonomy): Bacteria > Bacillati > Actinomycetota > Actinomycetes > Micrococcales > Micrococcaceae > Arthrobacter > Arthrobacter sp. Y3221087. Next base: position 821,174 of record NZ_JBNHFE010000001.1, on the reverse strand, counting down.
ACCGATCCGGTTGACCCCGCCCAGGGTGGACAGCGCCCGCGCGCGGAATTCCACGGGCACCGCCTCGGTGAGGTACTTCTGCCGTGCCAGGCCAAAGACGCTGCCGGACATGCCGACGACGGCCATCGCCGCCGCGAGCAGCCACAGCCCGCTGGGCACCACGTAGGACAACCCGCCTGCGGCCATTGCCGCAGCGGCGGCGACGGCGGCACCCACGATGGACCATCGCTCACCGAATTTGAGGGTCAGCAGGGAGGCGGGCAGGTTGAAAAGCCATGAACCGAGCCCCATCAGGGTGACAATCAGGGCTGCGATGGCAACGGATGCGCCGAGGTCCCGGGCCGTCAACGCCACCACCGGAAGGATGGCCCCCTGCCCGATCCCGAAGAGGAGCGTTGGCCCGAAAGCGGCAACCGCAATGCTGCGAAGGCTGAAGGGCTGGGGGTCGTCCGGGGAAGTCATCGGATTCATCCTATGGCGGCGCCGCTATGCAAATTTCCCCGCTGCCGTTTCCCCCACATCGACCAAAATTCGGGGGTCACAAACGGCCTGTACAGGAGTAGCGTTCGCCTTATGGGGCGCTGATCCGCGCCCATAGCCAAGGGGAGGTCATCTGATGGGTGAAGTGTGGATCCGAACGCTCGGCAACGGGCTGGTCCGGGCAGCAAGAGTCACCGAAATTTCATCCACCCGGGGATCACTCCACGAGGACCAGGGGTACTCCCTGAAAGTCGTCGTGGACGGGAAAGGCCACGTCCTGATCGACGACGCCGAACTTCAGGGCAGCCTGGCTGAGCGGCTGGAGTACGCCCGCCACATGGAGGACGCCCTGCTGCTCGCCATGGACGAGGCCCGCGCCAGCGACGCCTCCGTGGTGATCTCCTACGAGCCCGAACGCGAGCGCTGGTCTTCAGCGCCGGTGGCGGAGTTAACCGGCAGGCTTCCCGAGGTAGTCGGCTGACCCTGCCGTAAACCCGCGGCCGGGGAACCCTGCGCCCGAAAATCTGATGTCCGTGCCGGCAGCCCGCTGATGCTGGTGCGCGTGAAGCACAGCGCCCAGAGTGCGACAACCAGCACCACCACCAGGACCCACGGCAGGTCCGGCCAGGCGAGGATGAACGGCACGGCCACCGCCACCACGGTCACAATCAGCAGGTACCAGGCGACGTACCACCATGGGTTTGCCGGCCGGTTGCGCGCGGGGTCGCTTGATTGCCGGACGGACGGTTTCCGCCTGCGCTGGAGCCGGTTGTGCAGCACTCCCCACACCGGCCCGTTCAGGAGTCCCACCAGTACACCGGCGAACACGGCCGTGGTCACCGCCAGCACGCCCCAGTTCTGCCAGTGCCCCCAGTGGTAGGAAGGGCCGGAACACAGCCAGGAGGACCACCATGGGTCCTGGCCGGCCCCGGGCGGGCCGCATTGCACCAGGTTCCTCGCCCACCCCTGGGAGCCCAGCCAGGCCAGGGCCGCCGGGGCGCTGAGCGCTGCGGTGAGTACCGAGAGAAGCCGCGTTACGCCCAGGCTCTTGACCATGACGCGGTGCGGACGGAGGCGCCGGTCGCCGTCGAGCCCCCGCAAGGCAAGGCCGTGAGGGTCGGAGGGCGGGTCCAGGATCAGCCGTGCCAGCGGATCCAGCACCTCCACCCTGTTGCTGGAGTAGACGATGTGGTCATAGATCAGGGCGGACCGGTTATAGACGGGATGCTCCTCCGGGCCGGGGCCGCCGTCGCCCGCGGTGTCCCGGGCATAGATCTTGCCGAAGACGGGCAGTCTGCCGTTGGCGTGGGTTGAAATGGGGCCTGCCGGAACGAAGTCGAACTTGCCCCAGACATTGATCCACCGGGGCCGGTCCGGGTTCGCCAGCCAGTCGGTCACCGGGTCCTCCCCCGTTCCGCCGCCCCACTGGGCGTACCCCAGCAGGTCGAGCCCGCTGCCCACACTGACGAAGTTTGTGGCCCGCGCCTGGTTCTGGAACAGGACCTGCCCGGTGATCGCGGCACCCTGGCTGTGCGCCACCACCGTCACCTGCGTCCCGCCGTCGTGGTCCCAGCGCTGCAGCGTGTCCACCACCCGCTGCCGCATCGCGGCAGCCTGCAGGGGCTTGCGCTTCCACACCTGGGGATCGCCCAGGAATTCGGCGAACAGGGAGACGATCTTGCCGATCCACCGGCCCGGCCCGGGAATCCAGGCCAGGACGATGGTCAGCAGCAGCACCACCAGCACGGCCAGCAGGATGAAGAACCCGGCACACGCCGCCAGGAAGGTCAGGATCGCCTGCCGCAGCCGGGCACCCAGCCATGCGAGGCTGGCCCGCCGCCGGCCCGGATAGAGGTTCCACCTGATCAGCTGCAGGGACCTTTTGTACACCCGCAGTGCGGTGCGCAGGGCCCAGGAGTACGTGGACGCGGCCGACGCCGGTTCAAAGTCCCTGCCCCAGGACGCCTCGGTCATGAGCACCGTAAGGTAGTCCGGCTTTGCGCCGGCATAGCCGCGCAGCACCTTCACCCATACCTCGGGTGCATCGCCCACTGCGTTGGCTTTGGTGATTACCAGGTGCGGGTGCGGGGCGTTCGGCGCCATGTCCAGGGAAAGATCGTGGAGGCTGAGCATCAGCGGCTGGGCCCACTCCTGCAGCGTCCCGCCTTTCAGGGCCCGGCCCATGCCGTGGACAAACACCACCGCGTGGTCCGGGCGGTTCCGGGCATGTTCGCCGGCACCGCCGCTGTTATCCGTGTTCGCGTCCCCCAGGCCGTCGCTTGCGCGCTTGCCCATGGGCTAATGATGGACCTGCACCCGGCGGGAAGGAAACTTCGAAGCTGGCGCGGCGCCACCGGCGGAACTCTGCGTCATGAAACAACAATCGATGTAATAAACATCCTCATGTTGCGTGCGTCACATTCTGCCCCTACTCTGGATGAGGCTGATGCAAACGGCCATAGCAAGAAGCTGCAGCGTCGCAGCCAATGCCGGGGAAGGCTTTACATTTTGAACTCAAAGCTCAACATTGTTGTCCGTATCGATCTCGACCAAGCACGAGCCAAGGTGATTGCAAAGGGGCATATCACCGTCCATAGCGTCAACGCCCTTTACGTAGTGGCAAAGCGGGCCAATTCCCTTCGGGAAGGCCTGGATCTGGAACTGGATATCTCACATGCCCGTGTTGATGACGCGGCGCTTGAGATGCTTCGGACCTCATCGGAGACGCATCATCTTCCAACCCTGATCGATCCGCAGCAGGCGCCGTGCACCATCAGCGTGCTGGCGCCGCGCAGGAAGGCCGCCGTTCCGGCAGCCGCAATGGCCGCATAGGCCACCGCCAAGGCAACTCCCAGCGCCCAGTACGGGGCCCCAGAGCCTGCCACCTCAACCTTCGATTTACAGTCTTTCGCCCTGCCCTCCACCACGGTTGTACCCGCCTATCCGGGTAGCCGTGCCGGGCAGGGCGAAATAGTGAACTTTACTTTTCCCTCCTGATGTCCGGCCGCCCGAGACCAGAAGGGATGATCAGGCACTGACCGGCCGGCCGCCCCGGTTGGCTTGCAGCCATTCCTCCAGGAGCGGGGCCGGCAGCGGGCGGGCATACAGATACCCCTGCGCAAGGTCACAGCCCATGGCCCTCAGTGCCTGCTCCTGCCCGGACGTTTCCACGCCTTCGGCAACGGCACGGATGCCCACGGCGTGGGCCAGGTCGATGCAGCTGCCCACGATGGCGGAGTCACCGGAGTCCGAGCCGAGTCCCGCGATGAAGGACATGTCGATCTTCAGTTCGTTGATGGGGAACTTCTTCAGGTACGTCAGGCTCGAATAGCCCGTACCAAAGTCGTCAACAGCCAGGCCGACGCCCAAGTTCTTCAGGGCAGTCAGCGACTCAAGCGCGGCCGCCGGATCGGACATCAGGGCTGTTTCCGTAATTTCCAGCTGCAGGAGCGCCGGATCCAGCGTCCAGAGCTGAAGGGCGCCCTTTACTTCGTCCACCAGTTCGGGATCGTTCAGCTGCCGGGCGGAAAGGTTGACGGCGAATTCCAGGCCCGCGTTCCGAGGGTCCTGCCGCAAGGCTGCCGCCTGCTTCAGCGTCTCGTTCAGCACCCAGGCACCCAGGGGGCGCACCAGCCCTGATTCCTCGGCCATGGTGATGAATTCCGACGGCGGCAGCAGCCCGCGCGTAGGGTGCTGCCACCGGACCATGGCCTCCACGCCGCTGGCGGTGCCGGTCCGCAGGTCAATTTGGGGCTGGTAATGGACCCGGAGGGCGCCGTCCCTGATACCTCGGCGCAGTTCGCCCAGTGCGCGGAGGCGGTCCACGGTTGGATCCGTTTCGGCGGGCTCGTGCAGCACCCACCGGCCGCGCCCCCGTTCCTTGGCCCGGTACATGGCGATGTCCGCGCGACGGATCAGGTCTTCCAGCGTTTCATCCGCGTTGTCCGCCACCGCAATCCCGATGCTGGCGGAAGTTACGATTTCCAGGCCCTCAATCTGCATTGGCGCGCGAAGGACATCCAGCAGGCCGGCGGCCAGTGCCACGGCCTCCGGGGTGTCGACGGCGGTCCGCACCACCAGGAATTCGTCACCGGAGAGCCGGGCAATGCTGCCCGTTCCCGAAACCGCGGCCCGCAGCCGCTCCGCCACGGCCACCAGCAGCTCATCCCCCGCCGAGTGCCCCAGGCTGTCGTTGACGGCTTTGAAGTGGTCCAGGTCCAAAAACAGGACGGCCAGCGTCGCCTTGGCCCTGCCGTCCAGGAAAGGCTCGAGCGCCATTCTCAGCCCTGCGCGGTTGGGCAGTCCGGTCAGGGAGTCGTGCAGGGCGAGCCGCTGCAGCTCCTTCTCCGCCTGTCCCCGTCTGGCCTCCGATTCCTCTGCGGCCCGGAGGGCGGCGACCAGTTCCTTTTCGAACATCCTGCGTTCATGGGCGCTGAAGATGATGACGCGGACACTGGCGGGCTCCTGCCCGGAGCCGGGAATCCGCTGCGCCGAGAGCAGCGCGGCGCGGCGTTCGCCGCCGGCGTCGATGATCTCCACCGCAATTTCCGAAACTGAGCCGTTGATGCCGAGCTGCGGTATGCAGTGGGTTGAGTAGAGGATCTGGTCACCCACGGGCATGAGGTCCTGCAGCCTGCGGCCGAGAAGGTCGGGACGGGCGAAACCAGTCCACCGCACAAAGGTGTCGTTGACCGCGATGATGCTGCCGCCATCGTCCGCTACCAGGTATCCGCACGGCGCCTGGTGGAACAGCGCCTCAAAGTCGTTCGGCGTTTCGTCGTGGCCCGCGGGCGGGCCTGGGGCGTCCGTCACGGGCGGGACTCAAGATAGCTCAGGATGGCGCGGGCCGTGTCCTCGGGCGCACTGACATGCGGGCAGTGGCCCGTTGCCGTCAGTTGCACCAGTGTGCTCTGCCCTAGGTGCCGGTGCACGTAGGCGCCCACCTCCTGCGGTGCGAGCAGGTCATCGGAACATTGCAGGATCAGGCACTCGCAGCCGGCCTTGTCCAGCAGCGGCCGGCTGTCGGAGAGGAAGGTGACCCTGGCGAAATGCCGCGCGATCGAGGGGTTGGTGCGGCAGAAGCTGCTCCGGAGTTCCTCCGCAAGCTCCGGGGCGTCCGGGTTGCCCATGGCCATCGGCGCGAGGGCTTCGGCCCAGGCGACATAGTTGCTGTCCAGCGAGGCGAGCAGGCCCTCGATGTCCTCCTCGGAAAACCCGCCCACGTACCCGTCGGCGGCGTCGTTGGTGTAGCGGGGCGACGGGGCCACCAGGACCAGCCGGGAGAACCTGCCCGGTTCCCGGACGGCGGCGATCAGCGCGATCATGGCGCTCACACTGTGGGCCACCAGGATGACGTCCTGCAGGTCCAGGGCGGCGCAGATTTCCAGCAGGTCTTCGGCATAGCCGTCCAGGGTCCCGTATTTGTCCCGGTCATAGGCGTCCACATCGGAGCGGCCCGCTCCCACATGGTCGAAGAGCACCAGCCGGTAGTCATCGGCGAAGTAGGGCAGCAGCCGCCGCCACATGTCCTGGTCACAGCCGTAGCCGTGGGCGAACATCATCACGGGCCCGTCAGCGCGCCCGGAGACTGTGATGTTGTTCCGGCGGATCAGCCGCGAAGCTGCCTCGGTTGCTGCTGTGACCATCCGTACCGGCCCCCCAGGGTTAGTAAGCAGGGTGATTTCCTACCTCAGATAGTAGCGGCGGCAGAACGTGAATCGGCCACAATTGCCCAAGGTGCAGCACCCGCTCTGGATACAGCTGGACCTGAATACATTCTTCACTGTACATTCATGAGCGTGGAAACGCTGACGCATGCACCGGTCCTGGCGCGCTTCGGGTACGCGGTGTCCGACCCCACCCGGGCCCGGATCCTGCTGGCACTGGCAGACGGCCCCGCCTACCCTTCCGACCTCGCCGAATCACTGGGCGTATCCCGCCAAAGCATGTCCAACCACCTGACCTGCCTGCGCGGCTGCGGCCTGGTGGTGGCGGCCCCGGACGGGCGAAGGACCAGGTACGAACTGGCAGACGGCCGGCTGGGCCACGCCATCCGCGACCTGCTGGGCGTGGTGCTGGCTGTTGATCCGGCCTGCTGCGCCCCGGACGGGACGTGCACATCATGATTGGCCTCCAGCTGTCACCGGCACCCGCCCGGCGCGCGGTCCTCACCCGGCACATCCGGTTCCTCGCGGCGGCCACCATCACCTACAACACCGTTGAGGCCGCCGTTGCGCTGTGGGCCGGCGGCATCGCAGGCTCTGCGGCGCTGATCGGGTTTGGGCTGGATTCCGTGATGGAGGTGGCGTCCGCCGTCGCACTTTCCTGGCAGTTCGCCTCGAAGGACCCGGAACGCCGCGAGCACCTGACCCTGCGGATCATCGCGCTGTCCTTCTTTGCCCTCGCCGCGTTCGTCTCCTTCGATGCCGTCCGGGCCCTGCTCAGCGGCGAACCAGCTGAGCATTCGACGCCGGGACTCGTCATCGCCGCCTTGAGCCTGGCCGTGATGCCGGTGCTGTCCTGGCTGCAGCGCCGGGCCGGCCGCGAGCTGGGATCCAGGACGGCTGTTGCCGACTCCAAGCAGACACTGCTGTGCACCTATCTCTCGGCCGTCCTCCTGGTGGGCCTGGTCCTGAACAGCACGCTCGGTTGGTGGTGGGCCGATTCCGTGGCGGCCCTGGCCATCGCCGGCATCGCCGCCCGGGAGGGCATCAACGCGTGGCGGGGCGAGGCCTGCTGCGCGGGCTGCGCCTGACCTGCCTTCTGGATACGCCCGCTCACTTGTGGCACCTCCGGCCCTCAGACGGCGCCGGTCCGCAGGCGGTAGTTCAGCAGCACGATGCCCGAGGGATAAGGCCGGCACTCCGCCAGTTCCAGCCTTGTCCATTGGCCGAGGCTGCCGAAGAACGGGACGCCGCCGCCCAGGATGACCGGGATGACCGCAATCCCCAGCTCATCCAGCAGCCCGGCCTCGATGAACTCGGTTACAAGCTGCCCGCCACCATAGACACAAATATCCTTGTCCGCCGGAAGCGTCGCCTTCAGCTGCGCCACCAGGTCGCCCGGGTCGCCACTGAACAGGTGTGTGTTCTTGGGTGTGGCAAGGGTTTCGTCGTGCGTGACCACATAGCTGGGAACGGCGGAGCCTCCGACGCCCATGCCGGCCACCTCACGGTAAGTGTTGGCGCCCATGACGTAGGCGCCTGTGCGCTGCTCCGTGGCCGCGAAACCATAGTCCTCAGTCTTCGACATGGCGTCATTCAGCCACGACAGGTTGCCGCTGGCCGAGCGGATGTACCCGTCGAGGCTGGCTGCCATTCCGCCGAACACAATGGTCACATCTGCAGACGCTAGGCACTGCTGCCTTCACGGTCAAGAGGACAAGCATTGCGGCGTTGTGATACTCCGCCGGCTCCCCTGCCTGCGTCTTCAGGCCAACGCCTGCTCAACTTTGCTCCAGGAGACTGAAATCAAAGTGAGAGGGCGTCACGGGTTTAGGCGCGAAAGGTGAGAGAGCGTCGCAGGGGTCAGCCGGTGACGCCCGTCAGTTCGTTCGGGGTGTCCTCCAGCGTGCCGGTTCCAATGACCTTGCCGGACTCGACGTCCACGGCGTGGATGCTGTTGGTCTTCGGGTCCGTGATGAACGCCGTGTGGCCGTTGACGAAAATCGTGGGCCGAGGCTCCTGCCACTTCAAGGGCTCCTCCCAGGCCGGGATGACCGGGAAGCTGTTGGTCACCTTCGCCGTTTCCGGGTCGATCACGTGCAGGGCACCGTCCGTGCCGAGCACCAGGGCCTCGCCGTGCGGACCGCGGGCCAGGGAGCGGAAGCTGTAGCTGGTTCCGAGGTCAACCAGCGTCAAGGACTTGGTTTCGGTGTTGATCAGCGAGATCTGCTCGGGCCGCTCCAGTTCCGCGTCCTTGTCCTGCTTGTAGTCGCCCAGGGTCACCGGAGACTCGTCCGAGCCGGCCTGGTTGCCGATCCGGCCGTACTCGGTGGGGCTGTCCAGCTTGGTGATGGCGCCGTCGGCGTAGATGAGGACGCCGGTCTGGCAGCCGATCACCACAGCTTCGCCGGCCGCGGTTGCTTCGCCGTGGACGCCCGGGCAGTCCTCATTCCGCGCGATCTCCTTGCCGTCCCCGTCCAGCACCACGATGCCGGGGCGTTCCTCGTCGTTCCCGAGTGTGAGGACCAGTTCGCCGTTGGAGAGTTCGACGGCGACCCCGTGGTGGGCTTCTTCCGCCCGGTGGGTTTCAACCTCCGGCTGTCCCGAGGCAAGATCGTCGGATTCGAACACGGTCACCTCGCCGGTGCCGTCGCTGAACAGGATGGTCTTGCCCTCGTGCCGGACCACATGTCCGGGCTTGCTGGTGGGGAACTCGATGTCCGTCATGGCCGGGCCCTGGGCGAAGTGCTTGCCGCCGTCGGACCAGACGCCGGTGTCCAGGACTTCGAAGCCCTTGGCCGTGGAGATGATGACGTGGCGCCCGTCGCCGGCCGGGTTGATCCGGTTGAAGCCCTCGATGGGAAAGTCGCCGAGCACCTCGAAGGTTTCGGGATCCAGGACCTGGACGCCGCCGTCGTACGTGGTGACAATCCGCGGGGTGGCCGCGTCAACCGTTGCGGCAGCGGAGGCGGTGGATGATGTGCTAACGGCCGGGCTGGCTCCGGCGCAGCCGGTGAGCATCAGGCCGGCGGCGGCCAGTGCAGCGAGCAGGCGTACGGGCGGGGTGGGGTGTTGCATGGAGTTTCCTTTTCGTCAGGGGTGCGGGTGGGACTTACGACAATGCTTGGGTGATGCTTTCGGTGTTGGCGCGCATCATGTCCAGGTAGGTGGTCCCGGCGGACCCTTCGGCCCCCAGCGATTCGGTGAACAGCGGGACCACGGCGATGTCCTGGCCGGCTTCGGCGGCGAGGACCTGGGCCAGCCGCTCCGGCTGGGAGGAGTCGGCGAAAATGGCCACCACGCCGGCGGAGCGGATCTTGCCGGTCAGGTCGTTGAGGTCCGCTGAGCTGGGCGAGGCGAGCGTGGTGCCGCTGGGGATGACCGCGCCGATCACCTCAAAACCAAACCGCGCGGCCAGGTAGCCGAACACGTGGTGGTTGGTGATGAGCTTCCGCTTGGCCGGCTCGATTGCGGCGAAACTGGCCTCCATGGACGCTTCGAGCTCGCCGAGCTTTTGCACGTAGGAGCCTGTGTGAGCGCGCACGGCGTCCGGGTCCACGCCGTCGACATGTTCCAGCACGCTGCCGGCGATGGCTTCGGCGGCCTCCGCCACCCGGGCGGGGTCAGTCCAGAAGTGCGGGTCCTCCGCGTCGCCGCCGCCGTCGTCACCGTGCGTGAATGCCAGGGGTTCGACGGCGTCCATCGCCGCGACCGTCGGCACGCCTTCCGCGGCGGCTGCCTCCACGTGGTTGAGGATCCCCTCCTCCAGCCCGCCGCCGTTGTGGACGATCAGGTCCGCGTTCTCGATCACCGCGGCCTGCCTGGCCGAGATGCCGAAGGAGTGCGGATCAGCATTGGCCTCCATGAGCACCACCACCTCGGCTTGGTCCCCCACCAGGTTGCGGGTGATGTCGCCCAGGATGTTGGTGGTGACCACCACTGTGGCCCGTTCGGCGGCGACGGCGGAGCATCCGCTCAGCGCCAGGCCCAGCACCACCAGTGCGCCGGCCAGCCGCGCCAGGACAACGCGCCTCACAGCCCGGTCTCCAGCATCAAGTCCGCGGCAGGCACCTCGAAGGTCCGCGCAACACGGAGCCCGTCCGCGTAGTCAATCTCATGGACAAGCCGGCGGGCGGGGTCGCTGACGTAGGCGCGCGAGGCGTCGATCCGCAGCTGCGGAATCCCATTCCCGGCTGGCGCCTCGAGCAGCGGCACCTGGGCGGCCACCTCGCCGGTGCCGGGGTTCAAGTTGATGAGTGAGCCGTCCACACCAACAGCCAGCACCCGTTTCGCGTCCCCGACGGCCGCCGCAGCGGCGACCGGGACCGGAGTAACCAGGTGGGTCCAGATCCGCTTGGACACGTCAAGGTGCCAGACGCCGTCCTCCCCCGCGGGCCCGGCGAGCTCGTTGGAGCCGGGACGGTTCCCGAGGTTTGCCGCCGCCGAATGGCCCGCGCCAGTGTCGGGATAAGGGATCTTTTCGGCGGCGAAGGCGCCGTCATCCTCGGTGACCAGCAGGGCACCGTCCGTGCAGGCGAAGACCATGCCCACCCTGGTGGCGGCGTGCCCGGAAAGGCCCGGGCAGTCCTGCGCCGGCAGGACTGTGCGGTCCTCTCCGTCGCGGACCTCCACCCCGCCGGCCGCAGCGGAAGGGCCGGACGCAACGGATGCCAGGAAGTGCCCCTCGTACGGCACCACCAGTCCGTCGTGCGGGGAGCTGGTGATCCGCGCGGACTCCAGAACGGTCCCGGCGTCGAGGTCCTTGTGCCTGAACACTGACGCGTAGCCGCCGGACTTGGAGAAGACGGCGATGGCCTTCCCGTCCCCGGCCACGGCGCCGGCGCGCGGCACCGCGGCCGTCCCCACCAGGCCGGGTTCGGCGCTGTAGTAGTGCTTGTGCTCGCCGTGGTCCACAGTCCAGGCACCGGTATCGAACACCTGGACGTCAGCCGCCCCGGTGAGCAGGGCGTAGCGGCCGTCCTGGTAAGCGGCGCCGATGGGGCCGGAGGTGCCGGCGGGGGACGTGTCCCCGGTGAGGAGGGATAGCAACTGCCCCTCCCCCGTTTCCCGGTTGAAGGTGAGCAGGCCGGTCTGCGGCTCGGGGTTCTCCTGCGCCCCGGCGACGTAGCCGTGCGGGGTGGCGGTTTCGTCCGGCTGCGGTTCGGCGCCGGTCGGGGCGCACGCGGACAGCAGCAGTGGAAGGCCGAGCAGGAGGGCGGACAGTTTAGGCGTGGTGCGGGGCACGGGGAAGCGGTTCCATTTCTAGCGAGGGGACTGGTTCGACGGCGGGCGCAGGCCCGGTGCCGGGCCTGCGGCGGACTGCGGCGCGGGTCAGGGCGGAGACGAAGTAGGACAGGGCGGCCACCAGGGCGATGGTGGCGCCGGCGGCTGTGGATGCGTACCAGGAGATCCAGAGGCCAGCCACAACACTGGCGGCGCCAATGAGGGAGCCGAGGATCATCACGGTCCTGATGGACGTGGCCCAAACCAGCGCGGCCGCGGGCGGGGCGATGAGCAGCCCGAACACCAACAGCGTGCCCACCACCTGGAAGGACGAGGCGACGGCCAGGGTGACCAGGCAAAGCAGCACGAAGTGGGTCAACCGGGGACGCAGCCCCAGGCTGGCGGCCTTCTGCGGGTTGAACGCCGCCGCCAGGAAGGCCCGGTGGAACACGGCCGCGAGCGCCAGGACCACAAGGCCGACGACGGCGAGCACCAGGATGTCGTCCGTTCCGACGGCCAGGACGTCGCCGAACAAAGTCCCGGTGAGGTCCACGGCAAAGGAGCCGGAGGCGGACACGATGATCACCCCCGCGGAGAGCATGATGACGAACAGCAGGCCGATGGCGGTGTCCTGTGAAATGCGCCGGTTCCGGGTAATGGCGGAGACGCCGGCCGCCGTCGCCGCCGCGCTGAGGGCCGCGCCCGCGATCAGGTTTCCGCCCACCAGCGCCGCGATGGCGATGCCGGGCAGCAGTCCGTGGGACATGGCATCGCCCAGGAACGCCATGCCGCGTACTACCACCCAGGTTCCGACGACGGCGCACACCACCGCCACCAGGCCGCCGCCCAGCAGGGCGCGCTGCACGAATGAGGCATTCAGGGGATCAAGTAACCATTCCATCGCGGTTCATCGTACAGTATTAAATGAGACTCATTCGCAATAACGAAAGGCGGCGCCGTGCAGACGCTGACACTCAGCGGAGTGGGGTTTGCGTACCCCGACAGGCAGGTGCTGGAGGACGTGTCGCTGGCCCTCGCGCCGGGAACCCACATGGTCCTGACAGGCCGGAATGGATCCGGGAAGTCAACGCTGCTGGCCCTGGCGGCCGGGGTCCTCAAGCCTGGGCGGGGCACGGTGCAGGCCGCCGCCCGTCCGGCGTTCGTCATCCAGCACACCAGGACGCCTGAGTCCATGCCGTGCACCGTCCGCCAGGCAGTGGAGATGGGACGGTGGCCGCACCGGCGCGGACTGCTCCCCCTGCTGCGGACGGACCGGCAAAAGGTTTTCGACGCCATGGAACGGATGGGAATTACGGACCTGGCAGGCCGGCAGCTGCAGGAGCTCTCCGGCGGGCAGCGGCAACGGACCCTGATTGCGCAGGGGCTGGCGCAGGAGTCCGGCATCCTGATCCTGGATGAGCCGACGGCGGGACTGGACAGCAGGGCGCACGGGCTGATCCGCACGGCTGTCCAGGATGAGCTGCGGCGCGGAGTGACCGTGCTGGAATCGAGCCACGACGCCGGGGACATCGGCAGGGCGGACCGGGTGGTGATGCTCGACGGCGGCCGGGTCGCCGCGGATTCGCAGGCGGGCCAAGGCCGTTAAGAAGTATCCGCCGACGCCCCGGGGGAGGCGCCGGCGGACGTTTTGAGACCTCGGGATGATTCCCGTTGACTGTCCCCCCAGCCCGGCTGGCCGGGCAGTGCCGCACACTGCTACACGGCGTGCCAATACTGTCGCCCCTGCTCCTCAAGAAACGGTCAAGGTGCACGCAAGGTTTGGCGAGTCTTCTGAACCGTGCACCAGCGTTTTGCCTGTTCAGGGCGATATAGGGGCATCGAGCAGGGAAAGGCCGGGATTGTTTCGGACGCCCTGGGCAATGACACTGTACGAACTGGAAATCGGCGGTGGCAGTTCTAGGCTTGGGAGCAAAATTGATGGACTTTCAATTTATTCGCAGGAACATGGGTGGCAGAGGCTCCAGGACTTCCTGGCGCCAGGTAAGGCGGGGAGTCGATCGTCCGGCCGGTCATCGCCGGCGCCGGGTCCCGGATCTGCGGCTCTACACGTTACTCACAGCGCTCCTGGTGGTCCTGGGCGGCGTCCTGGTGGCACCCGTTCCGGCGAGTGCTGAAACGGGGGATGTGGGGGTTGAAGGTCCCTCGCATTCGGGAACGGGAACGCCGACGGGTACAAAGCGGGCCAACAGTTCCCTGTGGTTCAACGACGGGACCTGGTGGGGGAACCTGTGGAACGCTGCCACCTCGGATTTCGAGATCTTCCGGTTCGATCCGGCGACGAGCTCGTGGGCCAGCACCGGAGTGATGACCGAAACGCGGGCAAATACGCATCATGACGTGCTGTGGGACGGGAAAACCCTGTACGTCGCCAGCTACCGGTTCGTAAACGACGGGCTGCCGGCGGAGCCGGGATTTCCCACGAACATGCGCCGCTACAGCTACGACCCGGGCGCAGACAAGTACACGCTGCTGGGTTCCACGCAAATCAACAACTCCAAAGTTGAACTCCTGAGCATCGACAAGGATTCAACCGGACGGGTATGGGCCACCTGGCAGCAGGGCAACCAGATCTACCTCAACGCCACCGGCACAGACGGCGCCACGTGGGGAACCCCCTTCGCGCATCCGTCGGCGTTCGGCAACGTTTCCGTGGACGACACCTCGGCTTTGATCGCGTTCGACGGAAACAAGATGGGCCTGATGTGGAGCCGGCAAATCGGGGATGCCACCGACGGCGTCTACTGGAGCTACCACCTGGATGGAGCGGCGGACTCAGAGTGGACCGCTCCTGTAGCAGCCGTGTCCGGGCTGCGAAGCGGTGACGACCACATCTACCTGAAATGGCTGGATGCGTCCGCGGGCGGAAGAGTGTTTGCTGCCATAAAAACGTCCAACACGTCCGCGTCCCAGCCGTTGATCCAGCTGCTGGCGTTGAACGGCACGACCTGGAGCGCACACACAATTGCGACGGTCTCCGAATGTCCCAACCGGGTCATCGTGCTGATCGATGAACACGCGCAAAAGGTCCGCACCTTCGCCACCTACCCGAAGCCCAGTGGCGTCCTGGACGCCGGGGTGTGCTCCACCACGGGCGGCGCGATCTACGAGAAGTCCTCGCCGCTGGACAGCATCAGCTTTACTACTGAGAAGACGGCCCGCATCGTGGATGCCGACCAGTATGTGCACAACGTGACCTCGACCAAGCAGAACGTCAACAGCGCGGCCTGGGGAACTGCCAACAGCGGCCTGCTGGTGCTCGCCGATGTGAATGCCACAAGCCGGTACTGGCACTACTTTGACCCCACCGGGGGCGGCGGCGGCAGCACTGACACCACGCCTCCGACGGTGACGACGACGGCTCCCGCTGCCGGTGCCACCGGCGTGGCGGTTTCGGCGAATGTGACGGCGACGTTCTCGGAGGGCATGGACGCGTCGACGATTTCGTCGAGCACGTTCTTATTGCATGCGGGCACGACGGCGGTGCCGGCCACTGTGACGTACAGCAGCGCCGACAGGGTAGCTACGTTGGACCCCGGTGCTGACCTGGCAGCAAACACTCAATACACGGCGACAATCAAGGGTGGCAGCAGCGGTGTGAAGGATGCCGCCGGCAACGCGCTGGCGGCGGACAGGACGTGGACTTTCACCACGGCCGCAGCCCAGCCCGTGCAGTCCGCCATTGCAGCCAAGGCGGAGTCGCTGAACGGCGCCCTCGGAGCAGCCACCACACCTGAGGTTTACGGCCTCAAGGACAACGGCGGATACCAGTGCTTTGAACGCGGCTGCATCATGTACTCGCCCGCATCAGGGGCGCATGTCACCCTGGGCGCGATCCGTGCCTTGTGGGCGTCTACAGGATTCGAGAATGGCAGGCTCGGCTACCCGATTACTGACGAAATAGGCGGGCTCAAGGACGGCGGGGTGTTCCAGAACTACCAGGGCGGCTCGATCATCTACTCGCCGGCAACCGGGGCCCACATCTCTGTCGGGCCAATCCGAGAGAAGTGGGCGTCCACAGGGTTTGAGAACGGCGCGCTGGGCTACCCGGTCAGCGACGTCGTAGGCGGCCTCAAGGACGGCGGGGCCTTCCAGAACTACCAGCGCGGCAGCATCATCTACTCGCCGACGGCAGGGGCCCACATCTCCATCGGCGCAATCCGCGAGAAGTGGGCGTCCACAGGATTCGAAAACGGCAGGCTCGGCTACCCTGTCACCGACGAAATTGGCGGCCTCAAGGACGGCGGGGTCTTCCAGAACTACGAACGGGGCGCCATCATCTACTCGCCGACAACAGGTGCCCACATCTCCATTGGGGCAATCCGCGACCGGTGGGCGGCCACAGGCTTCGAAAACGGCAGGCTCGGCTACCCGGTCACCGACGATATAGGCGGCCTCAAGGATGGCGGGGTCTTCCAGAATTACCAGGGCGGCGCCATCATCTGGTCAGCGAAGACCGGGGCCCAGATCTCCGTCGGGGCCATCCGCACCATCTGGGCCTCCACAGGGTACGAGTCAGGCCGCCTCGGCTACCCCACAAGTGGTGAATACGCCACAGGCAATGACGGAAGCGTGGCCCAGGACTACCAGGGTGGCGTCATCCATGTGGGCCCGAGCGGTTACCACATTGCCTGGCGGTAAGCGCTAGGGAGGCTCCAAGCAGCACGGAGGGTCCCGCAAGTTAATAATTTCAAGGTGAAACGCCGAATTAAGATAGCCTTACCTTGCTAAATTACCTTGCGGGAAACCCGCCCCCATGTGAGAAGAGCTCCCCTCCGTGCCCATTCGACGCCTGATCGCAGCCACCGCAAGCTTTGCCGCCGTCGCGGCCGCCCTGACAGGCTGCGGCATCATCGGCGGGCAGCCCGCCGATCTCCAGATCTACTCCGCCCGCCACTATGACCTCGAGGGCGCATTCGGCGACTTCACCGACGAGACCGGCATTTCCGTGGAGTTCATCACCGGCGATGACGCAGAGCTCCTGGAGCGGCTCAAGGCCGAGGGCGAGGACAGCCCGGCGGACGTATTCATGACCGTGGACGCCGGCAACCTGTGGAACGCCGCCCGCCAGGACGAGCTCGCCGCCGTCGACTCCGCCGCGCTCAACGAGGCCGTCCCCGGGGACCTCCGCGACCCGCAGGGCCGGTGGTTCGGCCTGGCCATGCGGGCCCGCACCGTCACCTACAACCCGGACAACGTGGATCCCGCCGAGTTCGACGCCACGGACACCTACGCCGGCCTCGCCGATCCCAAGTGGAAGGGACGGCTGTGCATGCGCGATTCCACTTCGTCCTACACCCAGTCGCTGGTGGCCAGCCTGATCGACCTGCACGGCCGTGAAAACGCCCTGGAGATCGCCAAGGGCTGGGTGGCCAACGAGGTGCAGATCATGAGCAACGACGTCCTGCTGCTGGAAGCCATCGACGCCGGAACCTGTGACGTGGGCATCAACAACCACTACTACCTGGCCCGCACTCTGGAGGAGAAGCCGGACTTCAAGGTGGACCTCCACTGGGCCAGCCAGCAGGGCGCAGGCACCCACGTCAACATTTCCGGCGCCGGCCTCGTCGCGGGTTCGGACAACGCCGAGGACGCCCAGCGGCTCATCGAATGGCTCGCCACCAAGGGACAGAACGCGTTCGTGGACGCCAACCACGAGTTCCCCGTCAACCCCGCGGCCAAGCCCGAACCGGTCATCGCAGGATTCGGCGAGTTCAAGCGGATGCCGCTGAACGCTGAAGCCTACGGCGACCTCAACGCCGAAGCAGTCGACCTGCTCGCCGAGGCCGGATACAAATGACCGAAACGGCGGTCCTCGCGCAGTCGAGGGCGCCGAAGCGCCGTCCCGGCCGGACGGCCGGTGCCGGCCGCCCGGCGTGGTCCGCCCTGGTGGCCCTGGTGGCCGCCGTGGTTGCCACCCCCGTACTCGCCGTGGTCCTCGACGGCCTCGGCAGCCTGGGCAGCACCGCGCCCCCGCGCGGGCTTGCCGGCATGGTGGCCACCACCCTGCTCCTGATGGGCGGCGTGGCCGCGGGATCGCTGCTGGTGGGTGGCGGCCTGGCCTGGCTGGTGACCGCCTACCGTTTCCCGCTGCGCAATGTATTTGTCTGGCTGCTGGTCCTGCCGCTGGCCGTGCCCGCCTACATCCTGGGCTTCGTATTCCTGTCCGTCTTCGACGTGTCCGGACCGGTACAGTCGGCCCTCCGCGGCTTCCTGGGCGCGGACATCTGGGTGCCCGAAGTCCGATCCCTTCCGGGCGCGGTGCTGGTGATGTCGCTGTCCCTCTACCCCTACGTTTACCTGCTGGCGCGCACGGCGCTCCTGGAGCACTCCCCCGGCACCTATGACGCGGCCCGCACCCTCGGCGCCGGGCAGGCCAGGACGCTGCGCCGGGTCCTGCTCCCGCTGGCCCGGCCGTCGCTGGCCGCCGGCATGTCCCTGGTGATGATGGAAACGCTGACGGACTTCGCCACGGTGCAGTACTTCAACGTCCAGACCGTCTCCGTGGGCGTCTACCTGGTCTGGAAGGGCACCTTCAACTTCCATGCGGCCACGCAGCTGGCGGTCCTGGTCCTGCTGTTCGCCGTCGCGGTCCTGGCTGCCGAGCGGGCGCTGCGCGGCCGGGCCCGCTACCACCGGCAGGGCGGCCGCGGGCAGGGCCTGCAGCCCAAGCGGCTCGAGGGAGGCCGCGGCTGGGCAGCCGCGGCCCTCTGCACGGCAGCGGTCAGCACCGGTTTCCTGATCCCCGTCATCCAGCTCCTGGCCTGGGCCGTTGGCGGAGCGGCCAAGAACCCTGGGTTCCTGGCAGATCCCCGTTTCGGCGAGTACATCATCAACACGCTCCTGGTCGCCGCGGTCACCGCCGCGGCCTGCGTTGTCCTGGCGATGACGGTGGGACACGGAGTGCGCCTGAACGGTGGACGCTTCGCCTCCTCCGCGGCACAGGTGACCACGTTCGGCTACGCAGTCCCCGGCGCCGTGGTGGGCATCGGCGTGCTCATCTCCTTCGCCTCGCTGGATACGGCCCTGGAGGGCGCTGGCGTTCCCGGCGGCACCGGACTGCTCGTGACGGGCTCCGTGCTGGGCATCCTCTACGCCTACGTGATCCGGTTCCTCGCCCCTGCCTACCAGGCCGTGGACGCCAGCTTCACGAAGATCCCGGCAACCATCACCTCCTCCGCCCTCAGCCTCGGCGCCGGCCCGCGCCGCATCCTGGCGCGCGTGCACTTCCCGCTGGCCCGCTCCGGAATTGCCGTCGCCCTGATGCTGGTGGCGATCGACGCCGTCAAAGAACTGCCCATCGTGCTGCTCCTGCGCCCTTTCGGCTTCACCACAGCCTCCGTCTGGGTCTATGAGCTGGCGCGTGAAAACTTCTGGGAGAAGGCCTCGCTGCCCGCGCTGGTCATTGTCGCGGCCGCCGTCCTCCCCGTCCTCGTCCTTGTCAGGCAGGCCCGCCGGGCTGAGATTGACCGAAAGGCCCGCCCATGACCATCCGTGCGAGTATCAGGGCGCAGAAGGCACCGCGTACCGAGAACGACGGCGGGGCTCCCGCTGCGCTGGTGTTTGAAGGCGTCAGCAAGCACTACGGCTCGGCCGTGGGCGTGGAGTCGCTGGGCCTGTCAATCCCGGCCGGCGAACTGGTGACCCTGATCGGCCCGTCGGGCTGCGGCAAGTCGACCACGCTCCGCCTCGCCGCGGGCCTCGAACGCCCGAACGCGGGCACCATCCGGGTCGCCGGTGACGTGGTTGCCGACCGGCGCCGGTTTGTCTACCCGGAGCAACGCCGGGTGGGCCTGGTGTTCCAGGATTACGCCCTGTTCCCCCACATGACCGTGGCCGGGAACGTCGAGTTCGGCCTGGACCGGCTGGGCCGCGGCGAGCGCCGGGCCCGGACCGGCGAAGTACTGGACCTCGTCCGGCTCTCCCACCTGGCGGACCGCTACCCGCACGAACTTTCCGGCGGCGAGCAGCAGCGCGTGGCGCTGGCCCGCGCCCTGGCCCCGCGGCCCGCCGTCGTACTCCTCGACGAGCCGTTCTCCAGCCTGGACGAATCCCTGCGGGCCCAGGTCCGCCGGGACACCGTGGCAACGCTCAAGGAAGCCGGCACCACCGGCGTCCTGGTGACCCATGACCAGACCGAGGCGCTGTCCGTGGGAACCCGGGTGGTGGTGATGCGCGGCGGCGTCATCGAGCAGGCGGACACTCCGGAAAAGGTGTTTGAACAGCCGGCCACCCGCTTTGTCGCCTCGTTCATGGGCGACGCCGATTTCCTCCCGGCCAAGGTGCACCGAGCCCTGCTGACCTGTGAGATCGGCGTCGTCTCCACGGTCCCCGGGTGGGCCGATGCCGATGCCGATGTTGACGTGGTCCTGCGGCCACACGAGGTGGCGCTGCTCCCCGATCCGGCCTCCCCGGCCCGGGTGTCCGCCGTCGAGTACCACGGCGCGTTCGTGCTGCACTACGTGACGCTGGCCTCCGGGCGGACCCTGCGGTCCTGGCAGCCGCACAGCGTCCGCCATCCGGTGGGCACAGCTGTTGCCGTGACGGTGGCGGCGGGCACCACGCCCACGCTGCTGCTCGGTGACACCGCCGTTACCTCCCCGCCTCCCGGCAGTTCCCTTCGGCAGCGCTCATCCGAGCCTGCAGCTTAGTTAGGCCCTTCCATGTCTCTTCACCCCAGCAGGGCTGCGCTGTGACCGCGCAGCCCGAACTCGCCCGGGTCGCGTTCACCGACCTCGCCCGGCACGGCGGCCGCCCGGCGGTCCTCACCGCTGACGGCACCGTAACCTACAGCGAGCTTGCAGCCCTGGTGGACCAGACTGCTGCCAGGCTGGGAACTGAACGCCGGCTGGTGGTGCTGGCCGCCGGCAACGACCTGGACTCCCTGGTGGGCTACCTTGCCGCACTCTCGGGCGGCCATCCGCTCCTGCTGGCCCCGGCCGACAAGCCCGAGGCCCTGGCCTCCCTGGTCAACGCCTACGACCCCGACGCGCTGCTGTGGCCCGGCGGCGGCGACGGCACGCCCATGCTCCAGGAGCGTCGGACCGGCACCCGGCATGACCTGCACCCGGACCTGGCGCTGCTGCTCAGCACCTCAGGTTCAACGGGTTCGCCGAAACTGGTCCGGCTCTCGCACACCAACCTCTCAGCGAACGCCGAGGCGATCGCCGAGTACCTGCACATCGGCTCGGACGACCGTGCCGCCACCACGCTCCCCCTGCACTACTGCTACGGTCTGTCCGTGGTCAACAGCCACCTGATCCGCGGGGCGGGGCTGGTTCTCACCGACCTTTCCGTGGTGGACCCCTGCTTCTGGGACCTGTTCCGGGACCAGCACGCCACCTCCTTCGCCGCCGTTCCCTACACGTTCGACCTCCTGGAGCGGGTAGGGTTCGCGGACAAGGAGCTGCCGCGGCTGCGCTACGTCACCCAGGCCGGCGGGCGGCTGGCGCCCGAGAAGGTCCGGTCCTGGGCCGAGACCGGGCAGCGCCGCGGCTGGGACCTCTTCGTCATGTACGGGGCCACCGAAGCCACCGCCCGGATGGCCTACCTGCCCCCGGACCTGGCAGCGGACCACGCGGAGACCATCGGCGTCCCGGTGCCGGGCGGCACGTTCCGGATCGACCCCGTGGAGGACCTGGCGGACGGGGAACTGGTCTACACGGGCCCCAACGTCATGCTCGGCTACGCCGAGTCCCCTGCGGACCTGGCCCTTGGCCGGGAAATCCACGAACTGCGGACCGGCGACCTGGCCCGCCAGCAGGAGAACGGCCTCTACCAGGTGGTGGGCCGGCGCAGCCGGTTCGTGAAAATCGTTGGCCTGCGCGTGGACCTGGGGCAGGTGGAGCGGATCCTCGCCGGGATGGGCATCACCGCGGCCGCGGCCGGCACCGATGACCTGCTCGTCGCCGCCGTGGAAGGCGAGCACGACGGCGGCATGCTCGCCAAAGTCCTGGCCGGCAGCCTGGGGCTGCCGCGCGCCGCCGTCGTGGTCCACCCCGTGGAGCAGCTCCCGCGCCTGGCGACCGGCAAGATCGACTACCCGGCGGTCCGCTCCCTGGGCGTGCCTGTGACCAGCCTTGTTCCGGACAGCACCCGGCCCGCCGCGACTGTTTCAAGGGCGGCCGTTCCCGGGGCGGCACCGGAGGGCCAGGCCGACATCCGGCAGATCTTCATGGACGCCCTGGAGTGCGACAGCGTGGCAGATGACGACACGTTCGTCTCCCTCGACGGCGACTCGCTCTCCTACGTGGCGGTCTCCGTCCGGCTGGAAGGCGTGCTGGGGAAGCTGCCCTCCGACTGGCATCTGCTGCCCGTCAAGGAGCTGGAACGCCGGCGCCCGGCACGGAACAAGAGGCGCTTCCTGTCGTTCCTGGAGACTTCACTGGTGGTCCGGGCGGCGGCCATCGTGTGCGTGGTGGCCACGCATGTGGAGCTGTTCACCTTCCAGACAGCGCACCTGCTCTTCGCAGTGGCCGGCTACAACTTCGCCCGGTTCCAACTGGCCGAGGAGCGCGTCCCGCGGCTGCGGCGCCAGTTCCGCGGGCTGGCCCGCATCGTGGGGCCGTCCGTGCTGTTCATCGCGGTGGCATACCTGCTAACAGACCACTACACCGTGGCGAACATCTTCCTGCTGAACGCCATGGTGGGCCCGGAGCAGGTGACCACCCAGTGGCACTTCTGGTTCGTGGAACTGCTGGTGTACATCCTGCTGGCGGTGGGAGCGCTGATGGCCATCCCCTGGGTGGACCGGTGGGAGCGCCGGGCGCCGTTCCTTTTCGCGCTGGGCCTGGTGGCCGTTGCGCTGCTGAGCCGGTACGACCTGGTGGATCCCGGCCTGCCCAAGCCCCCGCCCGTGTTCTGGATCTTCGCGTTGGGCTGGGCCCTGGCACGCGCCCGCACCAACCTCCACCGGCTGACGGTATCCCTGATCACCGTGCTGACCCTGCCCGGGTTCTTCAACAGCACCGTGCGGGAGGTCACCGTGGCCGCCGGGATCCTGCTGCTCGCGTGGGTGCCGGTGCTGCCGGTGCCGGCCCTGCTCCGCCGGGTGACGGGGTGGCTGGCCGCGGCCTCGCTCTACATCTACCTCACCCACTGGCTGGTCTACCCGGTGCTGCTTCCGGTCAGCCAGGTGCTGGCGGTGGCCGGATCCCTGGTGTTCGGGGTGGGCTACTGGGCGCTCTGCCGGTGGGTGCCTGGGGCCTGGACTGCGGTAAGGACCCGGGCCGGGGGCCGGCTCGCCCTCCCCCGGACCAGTCCCTGACGCCCGCTCACATCCGGGCGTTTCCGCCCAATCCCGCGCTCACGTTGCCGGCGGTTCGTGCAGGCCAAAGGCCGAGCCCTGATCGTCCTTGCACAGCTTGAACCTGCCGTACTCCGCGGCGCTGCTGTCGCTGTCGCCCAGGTCGGTGTCGTCCACGGAGCCGCCAAGTTCCCGCACCCGTGCGAGCGCCGCGTCCAGGTTGTCCACCTGGAAGAACAGGTAAGGCGACGCACCGGGGTCGCCGCCATGGATGCCCCCTGGGATTCCGGCCTTATGGATGGAGAAGCCGTTACCGGACGGTCCCGGGCTCAGGTCCCAGCCAAAAAGTTCCCCGTAGAATCGCTTGCCCCGCTCGGCGTCCTCCACGCCGATTTCAAAGAACACAGGTTCACCGGACATGTGTGCCTCCTCTGTTTGCATGCTGGAGCAAGAACCCTAGTCCTTTCGTGGCATGCCGGACAGTGGCGGGGAGAATTTCGGGCGAAAGTGGGGCACATTGACACGGACACGCCGGGCATCAAGATCTCAACACCGGCGGCAGGCAGCCAATGTGCCCCAGGACGGAGAACCAGGAAGTACGACGGCGGCCCGGGGCACGGCGTCGTCCCTCGCTGGAAAGGTGAGGCCTCAGCCCTCAGCGGGCTCGGATGCCTTGGCCTCCTCGGCCGCCTCGGCATACTCGGCCGAGACCCGCCGGTAGACCGGGGTGAAGAAGGCCAGCACGGCTGCGATGACCATGATGATCCCGGCCACCAGGAACACCAGGGCGATGCCGCGTGACGTGCCCTCGCCCAGCAGCGGTGCCAACTGGGCCGCCCCTTCGGTGGACCGCGCGTACGGGATGATCCAGAACTGGGCGATCGGCGCGATCAGGAACGCGGTGATGGGCGCTGCCGCCGACTCGAACGCCATGGCGAAGCCGAACACCCGGCCCTGCTTGGGCAGCGGCACCACCTGCTGGATGACCGTCTGCTCGGCCGCCTCCACCACGGGCACCAGGGTCAGATACAGCCAGATGCCCAGAACGTACAGCCAGGCCCACTCGCGCAGGGTGAACACCGCGCCGAGGAACCCCATCGCCACGACGGCGAAGAGCAGGGTCCGCAGCGGGTTGGCGCCGAGCCCGAACTTGCCGATCAGTGCCCCGCCCACCAGGAACCCGCTGGAGCCAACCGCCAGGAAGATGCCCCACAGCTCCACGGGGAACATCTCCAGGCCGTACGGGTCCATCAGGGCCATGTACACGCCGCCGATGAAGTTGTTGAACGTGGAGAACAGGATCAGCGCGAACAGCCCGCCAATGGCCAGGACTGCGGCGAGGGCGCCCCGGAGGTCGAAGCCGCCCTGGGCATCCGTGGCAGCCGCCCGCACTTCCTCGGGCATGTGCAGGGTGAGCAGGTGCGCGAAGGCGAGCGCCGTGAGGACGACGGCGACGGCGATGGTCCAGCCCATGCCCAGCAGCCCCACCGACAGCCCGGACAGCACCGAGGTGACCAGGAACATCAGCCCCTGCACCATGCCCACCATCCCATTCGCGTTGGCGCGCCGGTCCGGTTCGATGAGGATGGTGACGGTTGTGGACAGGGCAATGTTGCGCAGGTTCTCCACCACGGCGCCCACCAGGATGATCATGGTGAAGAGCCAGAACCAGGGCTGCCCCAGGTCCAGCAGCTGGGCTTCGGGTGTCAGCAGGAACATCACGCCGGACAGTACGAACATCAGCAGCGTGAAGACGGCGGCGAAGCGCATCACGGCCAGCTTGCGGTACCGGTCCACGAAAGTGCCAAAGCTGATGCTGGAGAGCGCAATCAGCAACATGTACGCACCGCCCACCACACCGGTGGCGATCACGTTGCGGGTCTCCAGGTACACCCAGAACGTCAGGGCGAACCACAGGTAGCTGGTGGTGATGTTGGCGACCCCCGTGTTGACCAGGATCCCCAGGAATGTGCGGGACCGTTGCTTCGGAGTCCGCACAGAGGTATCGACGGCGCCTGGATCGGCGAGGCGCGCGGCCTCGCCTTCCCCGTCCACCGCGTGAGCCATGGCGGGGTCGTCCGAAAAGCCTGCCCCGCCGTCGGGAGTAACTGCAGCACGGCCCCCGGCCGGTTCCTGCTCAGTCATGCGTCCCAGTGTAGTGAGAAGGAACCGGCGGCACACGGGGAAAAGCCCCCAATAAATTGGACACGGCTTCCATGAGGTGCAGCTCCGGCCGGACGGAAAATTCGAGTACCCACTACTCGTGTCCTGCGTACGGCATGGCCGTAGCGTCCTTTCTAGGCCTGGGGGCAGTCAGCGGTTCTTCTTCATGACGGGGAGGAGGGCCACTCGCTCCTGGTGAAGGGACAACTGCCGATGCAGGACGAAAACCTCCCCCGG
This sequence comes from Arthrobacter sp. Y3221087, assembly GCF_059089905.1. Lineage (NCBI taxonomy): Bacteria > Bacillati > Actinomycetota > Actinomycetes > Micrococcales > Micrococcaceae > Arthrobacter > Arthrobacter sp. Y3221087. The sequence continues at coordinate 796,145 of NZ_JBNHFE010000001.1, read as the reverse complement.
CCCCTCCTTGACCCGTCCGTACTCCAACGGCTGCGCGCCGAACTGGACGACGACGAGAGCATCTGGCGGGTCTTCGTGGAGAACTACATCAAGGAACTGCCCGTAAGGACCGATCGCTTGCGGCTGACACTGACCACCGGGGACCTGCGCGGCGCGATGGATGCAGTGCTCAGCCTGAAAACCTCCAGCCAGATGGTGGGCGCCGAACGCCTGGCCGGCCTGGCGTTGAACCTCGAAAAGGGGCTGCGCCAGGACTCCTCCCGCGCCGATCCCGGCGTTGAGCTCCCCCACCTGGCGGCAGCCCACCTGCGGCGGATCATGCAGTGCAGCAAACAGACCATGTATGCCCTCCGTGCGCAGTTCTGACATGGACGGCAAGAGGCACCCCGCGGGCATAGGATTTTTCCTATGAGGATTGCCGTTGCAGGGGGAACCGGTACGGTCGGGCGCCACGTGGTGGAGCTCGCCAGGGAGCACGGCCATGACGTGGCCAGCTTGAGCCGTGCGGAAGGGGTGGACCTGGTCAGCGCCCGCGGGCTGGATGAGGCGCTTCGGGGCGTGGACACGGTGATCGACGTGTCCGGAATCAACAGCACGGCCACCAAAAAGGCCGTGGACTTTTTCACCAACGCCTCGCAGAACCTGCTGGCCGCGGAGAAGAAGGCCGGCGTGAAGCACCAGGTGGTGCTCTCGATCGTGGGCATCGACAAGGCCACCTCAGGCCTGTACGCAGGCAAGCTGGTGCAGGAGGACACTGTCCGGCACGGCGACGTGCCATGGACCCTGCTGCGGTCCACCCAGTTCCACGAGTTCGTGCCGCGCGTGGTGAAGACGGCCTCCGCCGGTCCTGTGGTGCTGGTGCCCAAGATGTTCACCCAGCCGGTGGCCGCCCGCGAAGTGGCCGAGGCCCTTCTGGCAGCGGCCGAGGCTGGGCCGCGGGGTCGCATCAGGGATCTGGGCGGCCCGCGGCTGGAGGAGCTCGACGGCCTGGTCCGCTCGTACCTGGACAGGACCGGCCAGCGGAAAAAGGTGGTGGAAGTCCCGCTTCCCGGCCCCATGGGAAAGGCCATGCGCAGCGGTGCGCTGATCCCGGCGCCGGGCGCCGCCGTCGGACGCCAGACCTTCCTGGAATGGCTGGAAGCAAGTAGCGGCAAGTACCGGCAGGAAAAGTAGAGTACCCACTACTCGTGCCCTGTCTTGGGGCGTCCCCCTAGATTCGTCTAAAGCCTGCTGCGGCGGGCGGGACCTGACGTTGAGTGGGGGAAGAAGCATGGCGGTACAGGCGGTATCCGGAGGCAAGCGGACGGGACACGCCGGTCTTCTGTTGGACCTGGTCACCGGCGCCGAGACGGACCTCGATTCAGTGCAGCGGCTGGCCGAGGCTGCCGCGGCGGCGCTCAGCGGTTCGGCCGGCGTGGACTGCGCCGCCACCCTGCACCGTGCGGGAACGCCGCCGGTGACGGCAGGGAGCACAGGCCCGGCGGAGTGCCTGGCATCCTCCGAGGAGCGGTACGGTGACGGGCCCATGATGCAGGCCGACGCGGGGCCGGTGCAGGTGGCAGCGGACGGTTCCTCCCAGCGGTGGGATGCATACCGACGGCGGCTGGTTGCGTCCGGCTACGGCGCTGCACTGGCGGTGCCGGTGGACGTGGGGGCGCGCGTTTCCTGCACCCTGGTGTTCCTGGGGCCGGAAGGTTTCGACTTCACCCCGGACATGGTCAGCGAGGCCACCAGGTTCGCCGGGGTGGCGTCGCAGAGCATGCAGCTGGCCTTGGAGGTGCGCAGCATCCGGTCCGCCGGCGACAACCTGAAAGCCGTGCTGGAAAGCCGCACCTCCATCGACGTGGCGTGCGGGGTTGTCATGGGCCAGACGCGATGCTCCTACACGGAGGCATTCAGTAAGCTCGCCGGGGTGTCCCGGCAGCGGAACCTGAAGGTCCGCACCGTGGCCGAGAACATCCTCAAAGCCCTGGGCGGCGGCTCGCCGGCAACACGGTTCGAGCCCCCGGCGCTGGCCTAGGGCCAGACCTCTTATGCGTGCCCGAGCCCCGTGGCAGCATCGCCGGACAACCGCGTAGGCTGTTCCAATCACTGCAACCGGAAGGTGGACGGATGAAGAATTTGGCGGTTGGGATCTTCATTCTCGCCGGGATCTGTTTCATCCTGGGGCTGGCAGTCGAAACACTGCGATTCCTCCTGGGAGTTGCCCCGGTACTGCTGATTGTCGCAGTTCTCCTGCTGCTCCTGCGCCGGTCCAGGGGACGCCGCATCCCCCGCTAACGGCCGCCGGCCTAGCGGGTCAGCACGAAAATGGCGATGGCCAGGCCGACCACCAGGACGGCGTTCACGACGACGTAGGGTGGGACGCCCCGCTTGGCTTCTGTGGCCATCCTGCGGCGCCCGTGCTTGCGATTAATTACCTCTGCCATGCCCCGAATCTATGCAGCCCCCGGGGCCGGCACCCGCGTAATGCCTACTCGTTTTACTAAACCCCACTACGTACTTCCCGCATCCTGCGGGCTTCCCCTCCTACAAACCGATCGTCGGGGTGGCCCTGAAGGCGTTGGCGGTTTTGTCCAGGACAACCTGGGCGTCGCTTCCGGAATCAAGGACGGTGTTCCGGGCTGATGCGGGATCGACCATGACGGTTGTGACGGCGAGGCCCTCGGACGCTTCGGTTGTCAGCAGGGCGTCCACCTGGGCGGCGAAGCAGGAGTCACTCGACTTGGCGGAGACGTCCATGGCCACCACATGGTTGGTGGAGACAAAGTTGCCTGCCCCCGTGGCCAGCCGGATGATGACAGGCGTGGCACCCGCCGGCCGGATGCTCTCCGAGTCGATGACCTCGGAGAAGTGGTTGCCCACCACGGAGTTGTTGCTGCCGCTGATGCTGATGAGCCCGGTGGAGTCGTCCAGTCCGTTGTCCACTCCCAGGAATGGGGTCCAGGGCTCGTGGTCGCGGAGGAAGTGGTTCGTGGCCACGAGGTTTTCCGAGCTGTTGTCCTCGAGGAGCACCATCCCCGGGTAGAAGGAATGCAGGCGGTTGTTGGTGACGCTGGAACGGGTGACCCCTTTGAAGTGGACGCTGCTCGCGCCCCGGGGGAAGACGTTGTTCGCGGTGATCAGGAGCCCGCCGTGGTTTTCGGCGTAGATCGAGTGGCCCTTGAAGCCGGCCCCCACCAGGTTGTCCGTGATCTTTGAGGCCTGTCCCCAGCCCCGCAGTTCAATGCAGCTTCCGCATTCGGCAATGAAGTTGTCGTGGATGGACAGCGCGTCCGCGTGGTAGATGGTGAGGGCGTGCTCCAGGTAGACGAACCCCATGCCGGTGACGCGGAAAGAGTCGTTGGCACTCGCGGCATAGATGCCGGTCTTGCCGTTGACGTAGGTGTTTTCCGCATGCAGCTCCGAGCCGTCCGGGGTGAAGTGCAGCCCGTCGATGCAGAAGTTGGAGAACTCCACTGAGCTGATCCGCGGGCTTCCGCTCCGCTCGATGTAGAAGGCGGCGCCCTTGGCTTCCTCCCCGTCTTCGGCCGGCGGGAGGTCCACGATGATCCGGCTTCCGCCGGGCCACAGCTCGTGCAGGTCCGGCCATTCGTCGTCGGGCACGTTGAAGCGGATGCTCGACGACGTGAAGCCGTGCCCCGAACCCTCGATCCGGAGGAAGCTGACGTCGACCAGCACCTGGGTGCGAAGGTGGTAGTCCCCCGGCGGAAGGTAGATCACCGCGCCCGGCTTGCCGCCGTCATTCACGTCGGCGGCGGCCTGCCGTTCCTTGATGTCGGCGATGATGCTGTTGATGACTTCACCCACGTCCTTGGCCGGATTGCCGACCGGCCACGTGGTTACGTCGTAGTAGTTGTTGCTTGGCATGGGCTCTTCCCTTTGTGTCCTGTCTTTCATGGTGCCACCGTTTGATGCGCCGGGAGCCCGGCCTGCAGTTCCTCCGCCGTCGGCGGGTTGGCGCCGGGGCGGCTGACCGTGATGGCCGCTGCCCTGGAGGCCATCCGGCCCAGCGACTCCAGCACGGACGGCGCCAGCCCGTCCGCCCCGCGCATGAGGAGTCCGTAGACCAGGGCTGACATATAGGAGTCGCCGGCGCCGATGGTGTCCGCCACTTCCGCAGCGACCGGGGGTACGGCCACCTGCGCGCCTGCCGTGGTGAGCAGGGATCCGTCAGCTCCGCTGGTGACGGCGACGAGCCCTGCCCCCAGGTCCAGGATGCGCTGTGAGATGTCCTCCAGGGACAGCCGCGGGTAGAGCCACAGTGCGTCCTCGTCGCTGAGTTTGACCACCTCCGTGAACGGGACGAGTTCCTCGAAGATGGTCTTCGCCTCGAAGTGGCTGCCGAGCAGGGCAGGTCGGATGTTGGGATCGTAGGTGACCATGCAGCGCCGGTGTGACTGCTCAAGAAGTTCCCTGACCGCAGCCGCCCCCGGGGCCAGGAAGGTGGCGATGGAGCCGGTGTGCAGGACTTTGGGCAGCGTCGCCGGGGCGATCCGCGGAAGGTCCCAGCGGATGTCGAAGTCATAGCGCGCCGACCCGTCGGACGCCAGGGTCGCCGTCGCCGTGGCGGTCCGGCGGCCTGGCCCCTTGGAACCGGGCAGGAGTTCGACGCCGGCGCTGTGCAGGTGCTGCTCGATGGCCGCGCCGCGCGGGTCGTCACCGATCGAGGTCAGCAACCCGGTGGCGGCACCCAGCCGCCCGAGCCCGTAGGCCACGTTTGCCGGTGACCCGCCGGGGTGCTCCACGGTGCCCGCGGACGAGACGACGATGTCCACAAGGGCTTCACCGACTACTACGACGTCAAGGCCCGGTTGGGGGTCATCGTTCGTGTACATTTCTTCGGACCTTTCCTGGATTGCCCATCCTGCCGTCAGGCAAGGGTTGAGACCGTGAGTTTCCGGACTGTTGCCGGGCCTCCCCCGGCCGCCAGCCAGTTCTCCTGGCTTCCGGCGTCAGGGAAGATAAGGTCGGTCAGGACCACCGCCCCGCCCTGCGCAAAGACCTCCACCGAGCAATGGTCGACGACGATCTGCAGCTTGAGCACGCCGTCCTCCAGGACCAGCGGCGCTGACTCCACGGACGAAAACTTTTCGTGGAAGCCCGTGTCCCCTGACCGGCGGCGGTCCAGGACGAGCCGGCCGGTGGCGGCGTTGTAGCCCAGCACCGTGCCCGCGCTTCCGTCCACGCTGGCGAACAGATGGAAGGCCACGTGCTCAGCTCTGCCGGGCAGGATCTCCGCCTCGATAACCTGGGCGCTGCCAGGTGCCGCAGCCGGCAGCCGCAGGACCGAGTCCTGCAGTTCGAACGCTTCCGCGATGATCTGCTCCGCGACTGCGGGCCGCCCCCCTACGGCAGGGTGGCCGGGCAGGACAGGCTGCTGCACCAGGCGGGCGGAGCCGCTGGCTGCAGACAGGCGCACTTCGCGGGCCAGGGTCATCGAGGACCGCCAGGGGGCGGTGGGCAGCTGGTTGGCGTAGTCCCAGTTGTTCATCCAGCCGATGATGATGCGCCGCCCATCGGGGATGTTGCTGAAGGAGACGGAGGCATAGCAGTCGCGCCCCCAGTCCAGCCACAGGCATTGCTGCAGGGCGGCAGCGGCTGCGGCGGAATCACCCAGGGCGCTGACCCCGGCCGGCGCCGCAACTGAAGAGGAGTCCGGGACGAACCGGGCGCCGTCGAACTGGCCCACGAAGTACTGGCCTCCGGAACCTCCCGCCACCGCACCCGGGTTGACGTTGACGATCAGGACCCATTTGACGTTGTCCTGGTCCCCGTCCACGGCAAGGGGAAAGAGATCGGGGCATTCCCATTCGCCCTGGTCTGCGTTCATGGGGCCAAAGTGGCTGAGGAAGTCCCAGGTCTTGAGGTCGTCCGAACGGTAGAAGACCACCTTCTGGTGCTGCGCTTCGACGGCCACCATGATCCAGCAGGGGCCTTGCCCGCCCGCGTAGCGGAAGACTTTGGGGTCGCGGAAGTGCGCGGAGTTCCGGGTGAGGACAGGATTTCCGCCGTACTTCTGCCACGTCATGCCGGCGTCGGTGCTGTAGGCCAGGGACTGCGCCTGTGTGCCGGAGTGTTCGGACGCGGCCTTGTAGGCGCTGGTGTAGATGGCCACGATGGCAGGTGCGTCCGCGGTGCCGAAGCCGGACGTGTTTCCGTGGTCCACCACCACGCTGCCGGAGTAGATGTCCTCGGTTTCGTCGCAGGCAATAGCCACGGGGTGTTCCGTCCAGTGGAGCAGGTCACGGGAGGTGGCGTGGCCCCAGGACATGTTCCCCCACACGTTGCCATACGGGTTGTTCTGGAAGAAGAGGTGGTAGAGGCCGTCGTGGAAGACCAGGCCGTTGGGGTCGTTCAGCCAGGTGTCCCGGGCCGTGAAGTGGATGGCGGGACGGAACCTGGCGGTCCCGGCCGGAGGTGTTTCCGGGCGTGCGGCATCAAGGAAGGTGGACATGTTGGTGCGGTCCTCTTGGAAAGTGGAAGGGGCTGGCTGCTAGGGCCGGGGAGCCGCGATGGAATCGCGACGCACCAGCGGGCAGCCCAGGATGGTCGGGTGGAATGCCATGAGGGTCAGGTCTGTCTTCCCTTCGACGGCGTCAATCAGGTGCTCGGTGGCCCAGGCACCCATCTCGTAGTGGGGCAGGGCCACGGTGGTGAGGCCCGGGTGGAGGTTGGCGGCGATCAGTTCCTGGTCATCGAAGCCGACTACCGAAAGGTCGCCGGGGATGCTGAGTCCCAGCTCGGCGGCGGCGCGGTAGGCTCCCATCGCCATCCGGTCGTTGTAGCAGAACAGTGCCGTAGGCATGTCGGCGCGGTCCTTGCGTGCCAGGATCCGCCGGGCCGCCTCGTAGCCGCCGTGCACTTCGGAAACCTCGGACTCGACAGGTGCCGCGTCGCCGTCGAGCCCTGCTTCGGTCAGCATGGCCCGGAAGGCCTGGAGCCGCTGGCGGGTGGCGGGGACATCGTCAGTGTTGTTGATGAAGCCCACCCGGGTGTGGCCCGCTTCGAGGAGCGCGCCCACGGCGGCGCGTGCACCACCGTCCTCGTCCGGGATCACGGCTGTGATGTTTCCGCCTTTGGCCACCGAGTCCACCAGCACGGAGGGCACGCTGCCGAGGTTGGCCGGCAGCTCAACGTTGCGGTGGTACATGGTGGCGTAGAGGATGCCGTCCACCCGGCGTTCCAGGAGGGCTTCGACGTCGGCCTGCCGGGATTCGAGGCTCGCCGAGCCGGAGGTGTTGATGATCATGAGGCCGTACCCCCGGGCCTTCGCGGCCTCGTCGGCGCCAAGGATGATGCGGCCGGCGTGGGGCGTCGTGGCAATATCCTCGCTCACCAGGCCCAGCATGCCGGTCCGCTGCGTGCGCAGGGCCTGGGCCAGGCGGTTGGGGCCGTAGCCGAGCTGCTCGGCGGCGGACTTGACCTTGTCCCTGGTTTCGGGGCTGATCCGGGCGTAGGAAACGTCGTTGAGCACGTGGGAGACAGTTGTCACGGAAACGCCGGCGGCGACGGCCACGTCCTTGATGCCGATGTTCTTGTTGCTCATCTGTGTCCCACGTCCTTATGGTTTGTCCGGTATGAGTAGGCTACCGACGAATGTCGGTTCCCCTGGCTAGCCCTTGACGGCGCCGAGCGTCATGCCCGCCACGATCTTGCGCTGCAGGAGGAGCGTCAGCAGGATGACCGGGATGGAGTAGACGGCGGCCAGGGCCGTCATGGATCCCCAGTCCAGGCCGAACTGGGTCTGGAAATTCGCGATTACCACGGGCGTTGTCTGCGAGCGGATGGCCGTCATCAGGAGGGCGAAGAGGAACTCGTTCCAGGAGGCCAGGAAGGCGAAGATCGCCGTGACGGCGATGCCGCCGGAGACCACCGGGATGACCACCCGCCACAGCGCGCCGAGCCTGCTGCACCCGTCCACGGTTGCCGCCTCCTCCAGGTCTTTCGGGACCGCTTCGAAGAAGCTGGACATTAGCCAGATGGAGAGCGGCAGGGAGATGGTGGTGTGGGCGATGGACAGCGCGATGGGTGTGTCGGCCAGGCCCACGGATCCCATCATGGAGGCCAGCGGAATGCCGATTGCCACCGGCGGGACCATGCGCGTCACCAGGGCGGCCATGATGAAAATCCGGCCGCTGAGCGTCTTGTACCGGGTGATGCCGTAGGCGGCGGGAACCGCCAGAACCAGGGAGAGCACGGTGCTGATGATGGCCGTCTGGATGCTGTTGATGAACGACGCCGGCACGCCGCTGCGGCCCAGCGCGTTGGCGTAGTTCTCCAGCGTCCACTCCCGCGGAAGGATGGTGGGCGGCACCGCAATGGTGTCGATCGGGGTTTTGAAGGACGTGAACAGCAGGTACAGGAACGGGAATCCGTAGAGCACCATGGCGGCCGCGAGGAGGACCCACAGCAGGGTGCGGGTGCTGCGCCGGCCGGCCTCCAGCCCTTCCCGGTTAACGCCGCGGCGCTTGCGGGGACGGACGACGGCGGGTGCTGCGGAAGGTGCCGCAGCCGCCCTGGCCGGGGTCCCGCCGTCGTGCGTGGTTTTTTCGGCGACGCGCATCAGTTGTCCTTTCCTGGCCGCCAGATGGTGGACACCGCGACGAACGCGACGGCCAGCATCGCCAGCAGGTAGATGGTGCCCATGGCGCTGGCCAGGCCCGGATCGCCGAAGCGGATCATGGTGCGGTAGATCAGCAGGCTCATGGTTTCCGAGGCGGACTGCGGGCCGCCGTTGGTTTGGATGAGGATGGTGTCAAAGGCCCTGGCCGCGTCGATGCCGCGGACCACCAGTGCGACGGCGATGACCGGCCGCAGCAGCGGAAGGATAATCCGGAACAGCAGGGCCGGCGCCCGGGCACCGTCCAGCCGTGCGGCTTCGATGAGGTCGCCGGGGATGTTCTGCAGTCCGGCGAAGAGCACCAGGCACATGAACGAGGTGGTCAGCCAGATGTCCGGGATGGCCACCGAATAGAGCACGATGCCGGGGTCGGACAGCCAGCCGATTTGGTTGGGGTTGTCCAGGATACCGGCCTGGTGCAGGAGCGTTCCGATGAGGCCGAAGTTGTCGATCATCAGGAACTTCCAGAGCAGGCCTGCCACGATCGGGGCGATCATGAGCGGGTACATGAACACCGTCCGCCAGATCTGGGAGCTGCGGCCCAGCATAGTGAACAGCAGGGCCATGCCCAGGCCGAGGGCGAACTCGAGGGTGACCACCACCAGGGTGTAGGCCAGGGTCCGCCAGCCCGCTCCCGTGAAGGCCTCCGATGCGAAGGCGCGGAAGTAGTTGTCCAGGCCCACGAAGTCGCGGGGGCCGCCGGCGATCGGGGAGATTTTGAAGAAGCTGTCCGCCACCAGGCGGAACAGCGGGAAGGCCACGAATATTGCCAGGAACAGCGCCGCTGGTGTCATCAGGAACAATGCGAAGCGGCGGTCGGAGATGCGCACGGTTTTCTCTTCCGCTGGTTGGGGCCGCGGCCGGCACCGGTGTGTGCAAGTGCCGGCCGCGGGGGTCTTACTTGAGGAGGTCCTCGATCTGCTTCTTGGCGTCGGTGAGGAGGGCGGCGGAGTCGCCGCCGGCCACGGCCTTCTGCAGCATGGGCACCAGGACGGTGTCCACGATCTGCTGCCACTTCTCGGTGGCCGGGCGTGTGGCGGTGGCTTCACCGTTGAGGGTTTCGATCAGCGGCTTGAAGCTCTCGTAGCCTTCCTTGTCCTGGTACTTCTCGAACGCGGAGATGCGGGAGGCCAGGCCCAGGCTGGATTCGATGCCCTTGTCGTTGTAGTCGTAGGCGCACTTCACGAACTTCTTGGCTGCCTCGGTGTTCTTGGTCGCCTTCGGGACCGTGAGGTACCAGGGGCCGGGAACGCCGCCGACGCCGGCGGATCCGGCGATCATGGGGGCTGCGCCCACCTTGCCCGCCACCGGGGAGTCCTTGGGGATCTGCCGGTACGCGTGGGCCCAGAACCGGGTCATGGCGGTCTGGCCCTGGTTGAACAGGTTCTGCGCTGCGGCCCAGTCCACCTGGGCCGCGCCGGAGGGAGCGTATTTGGCCAGGCCCACGTAGAAGTCCAGGGCTTCCTTGTGGGCGGCGTTGTCGATGACCACCTTGTCGCCGTCCAGGACCATGGGCGAGCCGGCCTGCAGGACGTGGGCCAGCCATTCGGTTTCCACGCCACCCTTGACGTCCGTGCCGTACATGCCGTCCTTGGTGAAGAACTCGGAAATGTCCTGGTACTGCTTCCACGTGGTGGGGGCCGCCAGTTCGTAGCCGTACTTGGCCTGGAAATCTGCCTTGTTCTTGGCGTCCTCGAAAAGGTCCTTGCGGTACAGGATGATTTCGGCGTTGGTCCAGGCGGGCAGGCCAACGAAGTGCCCGTCCACATTGGCTTCCTTGACCAGGGCCGGGAAGATGTCCTTCTTGGCCTCGTCGGTGAAGATCTCGTCAATGGGCTGGAGCGCGTCCTTGAAGCTGGGCAGCCACACGGAGTCCAGGGCGGCCACGTCGAAGGAGACGTTGCCGGAGGAGAATTCGCTGGAAAGGCGGTTGAACATGCCGTCGTACGGCAGTTCGACGAAGTTGACGTCTACGCCGGCGTCCTGCTTGCACTGCTGGGCGACGCCGGTCAGTTCGGCGTGGCCGCCGGCTTCGACCAGGACGTTGACGGTGTTGGTGCCGGCGCTTCCGGTAGACGTGGCCGGGCCCCCTGCGCCGCATGCCGAGGCGGCCAGTGCGACGGCGGTGCAGATGCCGCCGATGGCGAGCCTGCTGATGAATTTACGAGTGGACATCGCTGTCGACTCACTTTCTCTTGAACGGAATGGTGAGAGTGACTCGGTCTGAAAAATCGTTTTGCCAAAACGACTTGGCACTCACCATAGAACGCGGAACATTCGGGTGTCAAGGGTCACCGTTTTGCCAAAAATCGAAAAAAATTTTGGCGTTGACAGCTGTTGATCCGCCCTCCTAGCCTCGAGGTATCCGGACGCCCAATCGTTTTGGCACCCGCATGAAGATTTCCGTCCCTTTAGGAGCGGGAGCCTCTTCCATTTGCTGGCGCCTACACCGAGGCCATCAAGACCCGCCGCTCTGTGCTGCAAAAAACCGATGCCTTGCGGTCCCGGATAGCCCACACATTCACGGTGCATTGAGGAGAGAAGCGTTGACTTACAAAAATTCGGTAGTGGTGGACCCAAGCCGACGCAGGTTGTTAGGTGCTGGCGCTGTCGCCACCCTTACCGGAGCGCTGGCCTTCGGCACTGCAGCACCGGCACAGGCCGCGGATAGCCCGGAAGAAACGAACATCTACGATGTCACGTCCTGGAAGATCAAGGGCCGGCCGGAGGTGACGGCACAGTGGGACATTGGCGCCGTGATCAATGACATCATCGCGGACATCAAGAAGCGCCAGACCACGGCAGACACCAGGCCGGGCGCCGTGATCACCATTCCCCCGGGCGACTACGATCTTCGGACCCAGGTGGTGGTGGACATCAGTTACCTGACCATTGCCGGCTTTGGCCACGGGTTCTTCTCCCGCAGCATTAAGGACAATGCGGACACGTCCGGCTGGCTCGAGCTGCAGCCCGGCGGCAGCCACATCCGTGTCCTCACCCAATCAACAGCGCCGCAGGCCTTCCTGGTTCGCCGGGCGGGGAGTCCGCGCCTGTCCGGAGTCGTTTTCCGCGACTTCTGCCTCGATGGCGTGGAGTTCCCGCCGGACGGCAACAGCTACAGGAACGGCAGGACCGGCATTGAGGTCGCCTCGGACAACGACTCCTTCCATATCACCGGCATGGGTTTTGTGTATCTGGAGCACGCGCTCATAGTCCGCGGCGCCGACGCCCTGCGCGTTCACGACAACATGATCGCCGAATGCGGCAACTGCGTAGAACTCACCGGAGCGGGACAGGCGACGATCGTCAGTGACAACCTCATGGGCGCCGGGCCGGAGGGCGCCACCCTGCTGGCGGAGAATCACGAAGGTCTTCTCATCACCGGTAACAACCTGTTTCCCCGGGGCAGGAGCCTGGTTGAGCTGACCGGCTGCAACAGGTGCTCGGTGACCTCGAACAGGTTCCAGGGCTTCTTCCCCGGGATGATGAGGCTCACCAACAACTGCAAGGAAAACCTGATCACTGGCAACCACTTCCGGCGGGGCATGGAAGGCTTCCCGCCGTTCCTCGGAGCATCCAACGGCCTGGACGATCTGTACGGCGTGGTTCACATTGCGGGAGACAACAACCTTTTCTCCAACAACCTAATAGCCTATGACGTCTCGCCGGACAGGATCGTTCCGCCGAACGCCCAGCCCACAATGGTCCTCATCGCAGGCGGCGACAGCAACGTGGTGGCCACCAACCATGTGGTGAGCAACGTCGAAGCACAGCACGTCGTCCTGGACGCTTCCACGGTCCGCTCGAAGGTGCTCGACAGCGGCCCCGCTTCCAAGGTCACTTCCTACAGCGCCGATACCGCCATCCGGCCTACCCCCTAGCCCGGAAAACACCCTGCCAGAAGGCGGAACGCCCGGCAAGGGGAAAGCCCCTCCTAGGAGGGGCTTTCAACGTAGTGGTCAATTGTCGTTCGGTAATGATCAGCGGTGATGCACTCCCCCTTCCCGGACGCCCCCGGCGCCCATCCGGACTATGACACGAACGATGTTAATAACACCGGACCGGGCGCGTAAAGGGGTTTGGGAGAGAAACTTCACCGGAAGTTCGCCGTCCCTAATCCTCCCGTTACCCGGCCAGGCATGCGGGGGGTTTACGTACGACGGCGGCGCGCGCCGCCGTCGTACGTCCCACCCCGCCCTTCACGCTGGGTCCCGTGAAGGAAACGGTCAGTGGCGGGCCTTTGCGCGGATCACACCGGCTGCCAGGAGACCGGCAGCGCCGAGTGAGGCCAGCATGCTGCCAAGGGCTACAACGTATTCAGTAAGTGTCATTGCTTCCACTCCCCTTCGAACCCGAACTGCCTGATGGGCCCAAGCTACGCCGGGCAAGTCAAGGAAGCCCGAAGGATCGCCGAGGCTTGGGTCAAGATCTGAGCAGGAGTTCCGCCTGGGCGGATATTCCGATGAAACCTCAGTCACGGGTTTCGAACGGTTGTCAGCAGATCACCGACCTGGCAATCGAGTGCTTCACAGATCGCCGTCAGGGTCGAGAACCGGATTGCCTTCGCGCGGTCGTTCTTGAGGACCGACAGGTTTACCAGGCTTACTCCGACTCGCTTGCTCAGTTCCGTCAGGGTCATGCCCCGGTCTGCCAGCAGGTCGTCCAGGTGGCAGTGGATGTTCGACGGCTCCTCGGCCGGCACTAGACGAGTCCCTCGGTGTCTTTCTCGAGCCGGCGGCCGTACTCGAAGACTCCCGCAATCAGGAGGAGGGCGGTGCCCACCATGGCCGGGGCAATACTGAATTCCGCCGAGAAAATCACTGACTCACCCGGCGTGCGGGCATTGGCGCCGATCATCTCGGCAAGCCGGCTCCGGCCAACCCCACCGAGAACCTGGCCAGCCATGCCCGCCACGGCGAGAACCACTCCGGCTGCGCCAACGATGTGGGCAGACCGCGCAGTAAAGAGGATCCTGCCCTGAAGCCGGTAGGCCAGAAGGAACACCAGCGCCAGGACGGCCAGGACCCCGACCTGGTTCAGTGCGCCTGCCCAGGCGAGACTCTCGGCTGGGCCTGACGGCAGGACAGGTACGGTCGCTTCCACGGACGTGAAATGCCCCGTGGCCTCCAACGACAGGCCAGCAGCTGTCTGATGCCTCGTGGCCACGGGAAGCACCAGCGTCACCGGCCCGGTGAAGAGCCCCACAGTGCTCAGCACAGTCAGTGCTGTGGTCACAAGAGCTGCACCAGCCGAAGCCACCATCAGGAAGATGGCATCGCCCCTCGACACAACCTTCTTTGGACCGGTTTCTGCTTGCCCGCGCATGAGTTTCACTGCTCCCCCAATTATCGACATTCGTTAATAACGACTATCGATAAGCTACTGATTCCGCGACTCCCCGTCAATGGCACAGCGGATCGCTGAAGCCTCCTTCCCGTTGCCCCAAAGGCAGGCGAAAGCCCATCCGGAACGGGCAGTGTCCCCGAATCCCTTGGGAGCACCGCAAGTGGTGCCGTCCCCAGCAGCTGTGAAAGGACACCACGATGCCTGACCTGCAAGCCCTCGCCCTCGTCTGCACCCTCACCCCCTCGCCGGAGCCGTACAGCAGTGAGCTGATGGCTCGGCACATCCTGGACGAATTCGAGCAGCAGGGCGTCCAGGGGTCCTCGCTGCGGGTGGTGCACCACAACGTAAAGCGCGGCGTGCAAGTGGACATGGGCGACGGGGACGAGTGGCCGCAACTGCGGGAGCGGATCCTCGCGGCGGACATTCTCCTGCTGGCCACGCCCATCTGGATGCGCCACCCCGCCAGCGTGGCGCAGCAAGTCCTGGAACGGCTGGATGCGGACCTGTCCGAGACGGATGACCAGGGCCGGCCGGTCATGTACGGCATAGTGGCGACGGTCGCCGTCGTCGGGAACGAGGACGGGGTTCGCAAGAGCGTCGCGGACATGATGCAGGGCCTGAACGACGTCGGCTTCAGCATCCCCGCGCAGGGCGGCACCTACTGGGTGGGCGAAGCCATGCAGACGGTGGACTTCAAGGACCTGGACAAGGTGCCGGACGCCGTCGCCACCGCCAACGCAGCCCTCGCCCGCAATGCCTCGCACCTCGCCTGGCTGCTGCGGCGGCAGGAGTATCCGGCCAAGTAGGGCGCCCGGACGCGGGCACTGGGTGTTTCTTCGGTCAAAGCTGCGCAGATCCTGTGCCGTTTTGGTCAGGAGCGCTCCCGGGGATCCGGACACTTAATAAGGGGTCTTTTCCGTCCGGCCCTTGTCCTCTGCAGCGGCAGCCTCCCTTCCACAGGCAGGCCGCTGCCGGATCCCCTTGGAAGGTTTCATGAAGCTACTCAGAACACTGGTCTCCGTGCTGGCCCTGCTGGCGGGCGGCACGGCATGGATAGCGACGCCGGTCCACGCCGCCACCGCTATCGTCACCCTGAGCCCGGACACCGGTCCGGCGGGCACCTCCGTGATCGTGACCGGTACGGGCTTCCCGAAGAAGAGTTCGGGAACCGTCAGCGCCGGCACCGCCACGGCCGCGTTCAAAACCAGCGCGTCCGGCTACTTCACCGCGGAGCTGGTCATGCCACTGACCGACGATCCCGGGCTTGCTGTCCGCGCCACCTCTGGCACGGCGAGCGCTGCCGCCACGTTCACCTACACCTACAGCTCCCCCTCCGTCACCGAGCAGGACCCTAACCTGGCCCCCGCCCCCGCCCCCGCCCCGGCTCCCGCGGCTCCGGCCCAGGCGCCCGCCGTCCTGCGGTTCGGCGTCGGCACGCCGGGAGGCCCGCTCGCCTCCGCGGAACTCGACGCCGTGACTGCCCTGGCCGGCGAGGCGCCGTCCATCATCCTGTCCTACAAGGACTTCAACCAGGCCGCGCCCATCAGCGAGCTCGAGGCCGTCCGGGCCCGCGGCGCGCAGACGCTGCTGACCTGGGAACCGTGGACGTGGGGCGGCGGCACCGAGCAGCCCGCCTACTCGCTGGACCGGATCGCCGCCGGCGACTTCGACCCCTACCTCCGGCAGTGGGGCCAGGCCCTGGCCGGCTGGGGGCACCCGGTGATGCTCCGGTTCGGCCATGAAATGAACGGCAACTGGTACCCGTGGTCCGAGCAGGTCAACGGCAACGGCAGCGGTGACTACGTGGCGGCCTGGCGCCACGTCCGCGACGTGGTGGCTGCAACCGGCGCCAGCAATATCACCTGGGTGTGGAACCCCAATGTCCCCTACTGGGGCTCCATCCCGCTGTCCGGCCTCTACCCGGGAGATGCGTACGTGGATGCGGTGGCACTGGACGGCTACAACTGGGGCACCTCCGCATCCTGGAGCAGCTGGCAGTCGCCGTCCCAGCTCTTCGGGGACGGCCTCGCCCAGCTGCGGACCCTGGCCCCGGGCAAGCAGATCCTGATCGCCGAGACGGCCTCCGCCGAACAGGGCGGCTCCAAGGCGGACTGGAACACCGCGCTCATCAGCTACCTCGCGGCCCAGCCGGACATCACCGCCATCATCTGGTTCCACTTCAACAAGGAAACCGACTGGCGGATCAACAGCAGCACCGCGTCCGCCCAGGCGTTCGCTGCAGCCCTCGCCGCCCGGGCCAAGTAGCACCCGCGGTGGCGTACGACGGCGGGACGCGCCCGGCGTCGTACGTCACCTCGTCCGGTGACCGGCTTGTGAAAACCTGCTCAAGCCTTGACGGTTTCTTGGCGGCAACTTCGCGTCCGCTTGAGGATGACGGTCCAAAGTAATTCCTGAAAGGCCGCGGCGCATGGGGGTGCAGCTGGAGCTGGGTCCAGTGGTACCGCAGCCTTGAGTCGGGAAACCGACGGTTTCAGCGCTTGGCGGTGTTGAGCAAACAGCACCGCCAAGCAAATCCCCGAAAAGTCGTGCTCTTCGTTATTCCTGGTTTCAGCGGGGCTGGCTCCGGAATGCTGCCGTCAGAACCAGCCCCGCCTTTCTTGGCAGGCGCCGCGGTTGGTACCAACGCAAGCCCCGCCGTCGCATCATCTTCTTGCAATGCCCGGGCGCGGGACAACGTCTTCCAGGTAAACAGCAAGCAACCATTGGGGGCCATGGGCCGCCGGCCCCACGTGGCGGGTCAGACGGGGTTGTTGGAATCCAACTCGTCCGGGTCCTGCTTGTCGCCGTAGCCCGTAGCTGAAGCGAGTCCTCCCACCTGCTGGCCGGCATTGGTCAGGCCGGGCGTGAAATGCTCGTCCGGGGAAGCCTCGTGCTCGTCCAGCGTTGCCGGGACCACGTCGTTGCGCAGATGCTCGTCGTCCGGAAGATCTTCTGTGTGTGGTGTCTTATCGCTCATCCCTCCAGCGAATCATCCCTCGGCCATGAGGGCAACGGCCGGCCGTGAAAACCGGAATGCGTGATTTATGGGCTTGCAGTTCCCGTCGTGTCCCGGAACTCCAGGCGCCCCCGGCACCCCGCAGGTTGTAAGTGACGCATTTCGGTCACCGTTGTCCGGCAGGAAGGCAAGCGATACCATGCTCGCGGGGAGAGGGCTTGGTCTCACGACGAGTTAGGGGCCCATCATGACCGACTTCTTCACCATGCAGCCCGGCGAGACCGCAGCTCCCCTTCCTCCGGGGCCGGTCCTGTGCGGCGGATCGGCAGCCATGCGGCGCATCCACCGCTTCTTCCTGTGGGCGTACAGCGAGGCGCCGGGCCTGGTCCGCTCCGTCACGGCCGGCGACACCGCCCGTGCCGCGTATGTGGGCGAGGTGCTGGGCAACTTCGACAAGGTGCTCCACATCCACCACGAGGGCGAGGACCTGCTGATGTATCCCCAGCTGGAGCAGCGGGCCCCGGCGTGCGCGCTGCATGTGGCGCAGATGCTTGAGCAGCACCGGCAGGTCACCCAGCGGCTGGAGGCCATCGAGCCACTGCGCATGCGCTGGATGGCGACGCCGGACGCCGCTTTGGGTGGCGAGCTCGCAGGGCTTTATGAGGACCTGTCGGCCGTCCTGAACGTGCACCTGCGGCGCGAGGTCACGGAGGTGATGCCCGTGGCTGACCGGGTGATGACCGAGGAAGAGAGCAAGGCCATCGGGCAGCACGGCGTCAAGCAGTTCGACAAGAAGTTCATGGTTGCCTACCTGGGGATGGTGCTGGCCACCAACCCGCCCGCGGACCGCAAGGAACTGTTCGCCGAGATCCCCGCGCCGGTCCGCCTCGCGTACAAACTCGTGGGGCGCCGCATGTACCGGAAACAGTACGCAACGCTCTTCCCGGGACGGCCGATCCCCGAGACGCTCTAGTCGCACAGGCTCCTGGCCGTCTGAAGGATGGCATCCTCCATCTCGGGGACGAGCGGAGGTGCGTCTGTAATTTTCAGTTCCTGGGGCGGGAGTATCGCGGCCATCGTTACCTGCTGCCCGCCATCCTCGGAGGCAACGGACTGGACGCTGTATGGCCCTCCCCCGCCGGACACGATGAGATGGCGGCTGCCGGGGCAGACGTCGTCGCTTGGCCGGATGCCTCCCAAGGGGGACGGCTCGGCCCCGATCATGCTCTTCCAAGTTTCCTTGCTGACGAGCTGGCCCGTGGTGAGGGCGGCCACGAATTTGGAGAGGTCCTCGACGGTTGAAATGACTCCGGAATCGGCCGACCCCGCAACCGCGTCGACCCGGGTGAAGTCGCGCCGGTTTCCGTCCTCCAGCACATACCCGTGCAGCATCGGCTCCGGTGGCTGTCCAGGCGAGGCAAGCTGTGTGCTGCCCATTCCTGCAGGTTCAAACACGTCCTGGGCGAGGATCGCGGCGAGCGGCAGGTTGTGTTTGCGTTCCAGCAGCCAGCCCAGCACTTCCCAGTCCGTGGCGGACCACGCAAAATAGCGCACCGGCCCCGGCGGCAGGTCAACCCCCGCTGCAATCCGAAGCCGTTCCTCGAAGGTCAAGGCCCGGGTCTGGAGGTCATCCAGGGTCCTGGTTTCAATCAGGGGTGGAAAGTAGTCGGGCAGGCCGGACGTGCTGCCCAAAAGGTCCTGCACAGTAACTCGGTCCCAGCCCGGAAAGATGGTTGCAAACTCGGGCAGGTGGGTGGAGACGGGATCGTCCAGGCGCACCGTGCCGGCCTCCACCAGTTTCATCACGGACACTGCCACCATTGGTGTTCCGGCGCCTATGATCCACATTTTGTCCGTGGGGACGGCCTTCCGGTTGGTCTCCAGGTCGTTCACGCCGGCTGCCCTCAGCTCCTCGCGGTCGCCGTTCCGCACATGGAAGACCACGGCAGGCGCTCCATTGGCGAGGGCATCCTCGGCAAAGGCTTCCAGCTGGGGGGCAAGCTTCACTGCTGGCGTGGTGGTGGTTTCATCAGGGGTGCCGAAGGTGCAGCCGGCCAGCATGAGTACCAGGGCCAGGACCCCAGCGGGCGTCTTCATCCAGGCGCCAGCGGGACTCCCCGCCACGTTCCAGTGGTGCCCGTCATACAGCCTGCTCAACGGGGCCTGGATCACCGCCGCTCCTCTCCGAGAACGCGCCGTCCACCCACTTCCAATTATGTTCCCCGCGCCACCCGCCTAACCCAGGCCTTTGAATCTTGAGGGATTCTTGACCGTATCTGTGCCTCGTCTTGAGTTGTTGGGTGCACAGTGATGCCTGAAGGGCTGCCCTGCGGGATCAACATCCCTTCGATTACTTGAGAAACAGACTCGGGGCCGGTGACGGAGGCGGCGGATCAACGTAGATCCGCAAAAAGTCACCGGTCCCCTCATCTTTAAGCGCCCCGCCCCGCAGTAGCGAGTTCTCGCTCCGGCGCGCCATTGCGGACCGGACGGACGACGGCGGGCTCCAGCCTTTCATTTGCCCAGCGCCGGAGCGGCCGCTCCACTAGGCGGAAGGACGCCCAGGCGAACAACACGGTGAGGGCCGCCGAGAGCGCGATACGCAGCGGCAGTTCCGGGACCAGGGGCATCAGCAGCAGGTACACGGGGATGTGCCAGAGGTACATTCCGTAGGAAAGGTCGCGGCCGGGCCCGGCAAGCCAGGGGTGGCTGAGGAACCGTGCCATGGACCCGGCGGGCTGCAGGACAAGGGAGCCGAGCAGCACAGCTGTCAGCAGGGAGAGCACCGTGGGCCCGAGGGTCCAGAAGGCGCTGAACCAAGGGCCGGACGTATGCGGTTCCTCCAGCAGGAACAGTGCCGCCAGCAGGATGAGGGCGGCCGGCAGGGCGGCCCGGCGGGACACGGCCTGCAGGGAAACGTGGGCCCGGGAACCCGGCCTGATGCACACCAGCAGCAGGGCCAGGGCACACCCGATCAGCAATTCATCGGCCCGGGTGTCCGGCCCGTTGTACAGTCGGCCCAGCGGCGCGCCGGCCATCACCAGCACGAACCGCTCCAGCAGGAAGGCCGCGGCCAGGCCGGCCGTAGCCCAAGCCACGGTGCGGACCCGCCAGAACCGCAGCATCACCAGCAGGAGCAGCGGCCACACCAGGTAGAACTGCTCCTCCACGGCGAGGGTCCAGGTGGGGCCGAGGGTTTCGCCGGTGATGGAGTTGCCGAACATCCCGAAGTGCGCCAGGTTCATGACGTAGCCCGCCGCCGGCAGGACGAACTCCGCCTGCCCTCCCCAGCCCGATGCGGGAAAGACAAAGCCCACCGCGAGGATGACCGTGCACAGGGCCAGCAGCGCCGGCCAAAGCCTGGCCAGCCGCTTGGCGTAGAAGACCCCCAGCCGCAGCCTGCCGGTTGCCTGCCACTCCTTCATGATCAGCAGGGTGATTACGAAGCCGCTCAGGGTGAAGAACACGTCCACCCCGATGAATCCACCGGGCATCTGTTCGGTTGCCGTGTGAAAGAAGAAGACGCCCGCCACCGCGATGGTGCGAAGCCCGTCCAGGGCATGCTTGCGCCCTGAAATCAGCCCGCCTTCCGGGCTTGAGGGGCATTCCGAAACTGACGAATTTCCGCTGCTAGACCTAAAAACCACTAAGCAAGCATATATAACGTTTCGGTAACTGCGCTGGGTGAAGTCTGGGTACAGGCTGTGAAACCCGGTTGAGTAACCAAATTGGGCGGGCAATGGTGAACAGCTCAGGCCCTCATCTGCGCTCGAGGAAGTCAGCTCCTGCACCTAGCATCGTCAGCTCACGCTATCCAGTGGCAGTCTCCACTCCAGCCAGAGCCCGTTCAGCGGACGGGAGACTGGGTCTCGGCGAGTGAGAGCTCTAGCAGTTCGCGCAGCGCGCTCCGGTCCACCCCTGTTAGCCGCGTGAGGTAGAGGCAGGCCTTACTTGCCCGGTACTTGCCGAGCCGGGCTACGAGATCGGGCCAGCGCTCCGAGAAATCGTTGGCGAGGTAGATGGTGTGCTGCGCGGGTCCGGGTGCGAAGGCGAGAAGGGGCGACCGGCCCGTATGCCCGCTCTCGTAGCGGTACTCATACTCGCCAAATCCGATAATGCGGCCCGCCCACACCACCGGCTGCTCGCCGCTGATTTCGCCGAGGATCCCGAGGAGTTCGTCGACCTCGGCGCGCCGAGGGCCTGTGGCGCGGTCGAGGACCTGTGCCACGGGAAGGTCGGACGGTGACATTGCGGGTGGCTTCGCTGCCATGGGGTCTCCTCAGAATTTATGCCGGCCGTGCCTGTTGTGGTGCCTTGGTGGGTGGAGAGCGGTGAGTCAGTGTCTGGACGTCGTACTTCTTCAGCAGCCAGGCCGCGAGGACCCAAGGCAGGACCCCGTAGACCACCTGTGCAGCAAAACTGCCGGAGGAAAGCACAATGTATGACTGCCATGCATTGGCGTACGTGCTGAGGACGGCGGGAAAGAGCAGAACAAACAGGATCCACTTCCCCGGGATCCGAACCTTGACGAGGCGGGCGAAGAGCTCGCGCAGCCCGGGACGCCCCGATTCCAGGGCAACGACTATAACGCCTGCCAGCGAAGGTCCGAACGAGAAGCACAACAGGAAAACCGCGAGGGCGGTTCCGGTCTCCATTCCGCCGCCGCTTAGCAAGAGGAAGTTCGCTTCATTCGTAGGAGCGGTCCCCAGGGGAACCAGATAGAGGTAGGCGGGGATTTGCACGGCCCAGGTAATGCCGTAGGCGAGGACCAGGAAGAGCAGCCAAGGCCACCGGCTGCCGATCACGCTGTTCATGACAAGCAATTTTCCGCCTGATTCAGGCAACATGGAACCCGTGGCAGCTAGGGACAGAGCCGCCCCCTGCGGCGCCCGGGAGCGATCAAAAGAGCCGCCACCTAACGGCAAACTTCACATGAATAAGCCATTTATGCTTTGACTCGTTCGCTCGCAGCTCCCGACTTCGCTGGCAGCAGCGCAAGGACAGTCCCCCACAGGACCATGGCAACACCCCACATCGGGCTGTCCATGGCGCCGGCGCGGTCGGGATACGCCAGCATGGCCACCCCGATGTAAACGGCGGACAGGCTGATACTCACCCGCAGAAGCGGGCGCCCTTCGCTCCACCAGGCCATGCTCAGGGCCGCCGCCAGGAGGGTGATGCCTGCTGCGCCCTGGACCGGCCAGTGCTCGATCCCCCAGGTAACGTGCCCGGCATTCGGTTCGAGCCTTGACATTTGGAGAGCGTACAGAGAGTAGGGCAGCCACAGTGGCACCGCCGCGGCCGCCACCAGGAGATGCCACCAGCTCAGCGCGGGGGCGGACCTTGGGCCCTGAACATCGTGCCGCCCAACCCAGGCAAGCACGATGGCCGGGATGGCCACAATGGGTGCCAGCGGCAGCGGCCGGGCATCCGCACCGAGGATAGCGGAGAGTATGAGCGACAGCGCCGCGATGGCCAGCAGGATGGTTCCGGGCCAGGGATCGGGTGGGTTTAGTGCAATGCTGACGTACGAGCCAGCCAGCACAAACGTCATCAGGCTGCCCCAGCTGGCTTCGAGTGAGACGGCCCAGACATAGCGCTGGTCCACCCAGCCCGGCAGTGTCATCAGGTCGGCAACGCCGAAGAGTCCGACGGCGCACACCGCCACCATCAGCCAGGCCACCACGCGGACGAGTCGCAGTCGGCCCGTTAGCGGCCGGCTCCGCTCCGCCGTTTTGACGTTTTCCATAGCGCCTCCTTCTGTAGTGACGGTGTCCACCGTGCCCCGGCACGGGTGCCCACACACCGAGGTGGGAGGTACGACGGCGGCACGTGCCGCCGTCGTACGCCTCAGCTTCGGCCAGTGATCATCGTCGGCTCACGCTTTTAGCGGTTGACGTAGCCCGCCGTGCAGGCTTCGTTCGCAGCCGGGGTGCCGTACACGTACAGCGCGTTGTTTTCGCCTGCCCGGCCCTGGTGCACCAGCACATGGAGCGGGTGCGTGCGGAAGTCCGCTTGCGCGATGTCCACATTGGGGTTGTTGGTGAAGACGGCGTCCGGGAGGTCGACGTTCTCCTCCCCCGCGCCTTCTGCCATCACCACGCACTCGCCGTTGCCCACCACCTTGACGTGGGTATGGTTAGCGACGGCAGCTCCGGAGGAGGTAAACAGCAGCAGTGCTGCCGCAGCAGACGCCGCTGCCGTCCTGCCCAGTGTCTTGATGGTATTCATGATGATCCTTTCGATGTGATGAGGTTCAGAAAGTACAGTCCGCGTGGCCCCGGTCACCATCGTGGCCACAGCGGAATCACTGGTCAATTGGCAGCCGGGGAGCCGAGGCTGGGATCATCGCCAGCAGGATCCAGCCCAAGCCAAAGAGGATGCAGGCGGCAGCGCCGAAGGCCAGGGGCAGCAGTTGCAAGGCGTACATCAGGGGGCGCAGCAGCAGGACCAACATCCCCCGTCGCACCCAGCAGCATGAGCGCGGATCCCCGCATTCGCTGATACCTGCCGGTCCGGTGGTTGCCTCCGCTCATGGCCATTCCCGCCAAGAAAAGCGCCAGGCCAAGAAACAGAACACCGAAGCTGAGGCCGCCGGTGGTCAAGGCATCGAACTGCCCCAGCTGCCCTGCAGCGGCCATCAGCCCAAGAACTGCCGCAATAACCAGCAGCACCCGGGACACGCTCCCA
Source organism: Arthrobacter sp. Y3221087 (assembly GCF_059089905.1). NCBI lineage: Bacteria > Bacillati > Actinomycetota > Actinomycetes > Micrococcales > Micrococcaceae > Arthrobacter > Arthrobacter sp. Y3221087. The sequence goes on along the minus strand of NZ_JBNHFE010000001.1, from coordinate 772,530 downwards.
AGCCGCCCTTTCACAGGATGGACTGCAGCGACATACCGAAATGCCGCCGAGGACGTCATCAGGAGAGCGAGGACACCGGGCAGGTTGTACAAAACGAACAACCCATTGCTCAGAATGAGGGAATAGCCCAGGTCCTCCCGCCACTGAACGCCCGGCCCGTGGGGCAGCAAGAAGCGGTAAAAGCCAAAAACGGCCCAAAGTGCTCCGCCCGCCGCCATCACCCAACTCACCCCAGGCCCGGGGCGGGTTGGATCCCGGACGTGCTCATGAGTTCGCGTTTCCATGATCTGCTGTCCCATCTTTTCGGACGGCTGCATCAAGCCGGATGCCAATTAGCGACTATTTTTCGTGTTCTGTGAGGATTCCAACCAAGGTTTCCAGGTTCGCCCGTGTGTTGCGGGCGTAAGCAGCAGCCACCAGCGGATTGGTGTGGTTGAAGGGGCGGGCGATGCTGGGCTGCCGCCGGTTGGAAGATTCAGGCCAGTTGCACGCGGCCGCTGTGGCCTTTCACGCCGGAGGCTGAGGCCCACAGCAAGGCACCCAGGACCATCCACGTCAGGCCGAAGGGTACGACGAACAGGATGCGTTCGTTCTGGTCGTTCGCCCCGAACAGAAGCAATGACGACGCAGCCAGGATGATTCCGGACCAAGCAGGAAGTACTCGCGTCATCGCCAGGCCCGCACCGAGGACCGCATACGCGATCACGGCAACCAGAACCAGGGGAAACGCGATGCTGTACGCAACGCCCATGAGAAGGACGCCCAGGATCATTGCCGGCGCCGCCACAGCAGCTCCGATCCGGACAACTCGGGCGCCACGTGAACCAGACGGTACGAGCGCAAGGAACCCGAAGGTCGCCCCAGCAATCAGCAGTACGCCTGCCAGGAAAAGCAGGGCCTCCAGCGGACCCGCAGTCCGGTACGCCATGCCCACGCATCCCTCGGCAATACATCCAGGCGGCTGGAGTGCCTGCATGTAGGCCGAGGCCGTGAGGCACAGACCACCCAGAATCCCCGCGATCCCACTGACACGAAGTGAACCGGAGCCACCCCTGCCCGCTTTGAGAGACTCATTTGTTTCATGCTGCGCTTCCATTGTTCTTCCTTTCTCGTGGTTTGCTTCAACTCTGGATTCGCGTGCTTTGTCATCTTCGAGGCGTTCACCTGCCTCCCAGCGGTGTAGTTATAAGGCGGAATTTCCGGAGCTCCGGAGAGCCAGCCAGTTTCCCGTCTTTGAGGCGCTGGCGGTCCGGAGGCTGTTCCGAAACCTGTTTGCAGCTCCAGCCCGGCTCTCCAGCCGGCTCCGCGGATCCGTTTCCTCCAGTGATAAGCAGAATGAGCAGGACCAAAACGGCGCCCTTGCGCAGCAAGTTCCTTGGCACGGGATCACGCTCCTCAACCGTTCAGTTGTGCCCAGCTTGCACCCGGGCAGGCGTAAACCGCGTCCACCATCGGTGTGACATCCCTCTGTACACCCCCGGGTGTAGCAGGGGGCTTTTCCTGCTGACATCCGCAAACACACGGAGGATACTTTCGGGCATGGACGGTGATCGGCGGGCACATCCGATGGCGCATGGGCCCGGCCCAGCAGATGCGGCGAAGGTGCGCATCGTCCTGGCCGACGATGAAGCGCTGGTCCGAGCCGGGCTCTCCCTGTTGCTCACTGCCGAACAGGACCTGGAAGTTGTCGGCGAAGCGTCAAACGGTTCCGAATGCCTTGCCCTCGTGGCATCTGCGCGGCCCGATGTTGTGGTTATGGATGTCCGAATGCCGATCATGGACGGGATTGAGGCCACGGCACGGATGACCTCAAAGGACTTCCTCATTGGCGGCACCCCTCCGGCCGTCCTGATCCTGACAACCTTCAACGAGGATCACAACGTCACTACCGCGCTGCGGGCAGGTGCAGCCGGCTTCCTCCTGAAAACTTCGGCACCCCAAACACTTGCTACCGCAATCCGAACCCTGGCGCGGGGCGAAGGCTGGCTGGATCCCGCAGTTACCATGTCGCTGCTGCGTCAGTTCAGCTCGAAAGTTCCCGGCGAAATGATGCCCCATGCAGACATTGGAGTCCTCACCGCACGTGAGAGGGAAGTACTGCGGGCAATGGGCGAGGGCCTGAAAAACGCGCAAATCGCGGAGCGGCTGTTCCTCAGTGAAACCACAGTCAAAACACACGTCCACCGCATCCTTTTGAAGCTTGGCCTGTCGGACCGTTCCCAGGCGGTCGCCGTGGCCTATAGATCAGGTCTGATCCGTTCCGACTGACCGGACGTCAACCGCCGGATGGGGTGGGGGCATACACCGCCAGGACGATGCACGGGGGCGGGATGCGCGGCACAGTGGGATAGAGGCGGGGAGGGCTATCAAGGAGTCAGCAATGTGGTCACAAGTCAATCGTGGTCCTTTAATCGCCCGCGGGCGGACAGCAGTGCTGCCGTTACCCTCGCGAGGCGACATTCTGACGGCGGCGAGTGCCGGGGTCCTTGATTTTGGGGCGTTTATGGTCGCGTGGCTCAGCGACGACATACCCCAGCCGCCCCTGCTGGTTCTGGTCTACACCGTGCTGATGTGCGGTCCTGTTGCCTGGCGGCATCACTATCCGCTTCCCGTTTATGCAGTCACGCTCGTGCTTCACTTCGCCTTTCCCTCCATCACCAAGGATTGGCGCACACCCTTGGACCCGTCCCTGGGCGAAGCGTACGTGGCCCTGGCCCACATGTACACGCCGTTTGCGATCATGCTCGTTGCCCTTGCAGCCGTGGCGTCGGACTGCCCCCTACGGTGGTCGATGCCCGCCGCCTTGGCAGGCGTGGCCGGCTGGTTCGGGATTTACGTCATCAACGGTGTGCTGAATGTACCAAATCTTGCGCTCGTCATGCTCGCCGCGTTCTTTGCGACCTGGCTCGTGGGCACGCTCACCGGCCGCAGCGTGCGCCGGATTCATACCCTGGAAACGTCACAAGCACAGGCTGAGGCAGCAATAGCCAGGGAGCACGCCCTGATCGCATCCGAGCTGCACGACATCGTCTCGCACGCCGTGACCGTGATGACGCTTCACGCTGCCGGAGCACGGCGCGTCATCAAGAATGATCCTGAACGGGCGGAGCAGGCCCTTAACGTCATCGAGGCGACGGGGACGCAGGCGATGGATGAGCTGAGGAGGCTGCTGGACGCTCTGCACACCGGCGATGCCAGGTTTCCCGGCACCTCCTCGCTGCCAGGCATCGACATGGCCGGTCCGCTGCTCGAGTGGCTGCGGGAAGCCGGGTTCAGAGTGGACTGGCGTGTGGAAGGAGAGCCTCGCGTGCTCGCGGACAGCGTCAACCACACCGCCTACCGCGTCATTCAAGAATCGCTGACGAATGTGGCAAAACATTCGGGACCTGGCGCCCAGGTTGACGTGGTCCTGCGCTGGGTGCCGGGTTCCCTGGCCATCGACATCACGGACGACGGCGGTCATGGTCGCCGCCCCGAACAGCAGCACCACGGCTTCGGCTTGGTCGGCCTCAGGGAACGGGTGGCCATCGTCGGCGGCAGCCTCGCCTTCGGCCATGAAGGGCCGGGTTTCGGTGTGCACGTTGTACTGCCCCTTGGCATCGCCCAGCCGCATCACCCATGAGGACAAGGCTTACGACGGCGGCACGAGCCTCCCCGCTTACCAGAAGCGGGCTTTTCGCCTATCCGCACTGGGGTTATTGGGTGAGGCCGGCCCAGGACTCCAGGAACTTTTCCGCGATGTAGGCGTGGCCGGCGGAGTTCGGGTGGGCACCGTCGGCGTCGAACCCCGGGCTGTTGGCAGGAGTAAACCAGCCGGCATCGATGGCGTCAACGAACGGGGCACCGGCGGCCTCGGCGCCGGCACGAACCGCGCTGTTCGTGGCGCGGAGCTCCTCCGCCAGCGGCTGGGGTGCCGAGGGTCCCAGCACCACCACCTGGATCCCCGGCCAGAACCGGCGCGCCGCCAGGATGGTCTGCGTGGTGGCGGCCTTGACCTCCTCGGCGTTGGGGATCTGGGCGTCGTTCTGGCCGCCCTGCAGGATGAGGACGTTCGGCACAAAGGACGGGGTGGCGGCAATCTCCTGCAGCCGGAGCTCGTACTCGCCGCCCAGTTCGTCCTGCGCTCCCCCGCCCCAGGCAAACCCGGTTCCGCCCACGCCGTCGATGTTGGTGGGGTATCCCAGCGCGTTGGCAACCAGATAGGCCCAGCCCTGGTTCGGCGCATCAGCACCATCCCCGGCCGTGTAGGAATCGCCCAGGATCAGGACCACCGGCTCGGCCGGCAACTCGATTCCCGCCGGCGGTGCGGTTGCAGTTGCCGTGGAAGTGGGAGTGGGGGTGGCGGTGGGAACCGAAGGAGAACTCGAGGCCACAGAGGCTGCGGGCGTGGACACCTGGGTGCTGGCTGGAAGAGGTTCCACGGCCGCGCCCAGGCCGCCCGGATTCATCAGCGCGAGCGCTGCCACCCCAAAGGCGAGGACCGCCAGCACCGCGAGTGCAGCGTACTTCATCCAGTCCTGCATGCGCCCGCCGTTTCTCATCACGCGGCAAATCCTACCGGTCCCGCGTCGCCGCCCACGGAAGGGCCACCGCCGGGGCAGTAATGGAGCAGTAACGGTGGAGTAACGCCCGTCTGATCGACTGGTTCCTGTGGTTCCCTCGGGTGAGGACGGGTGATGATGGGGCAGCCGTGGAGTTCCCTCCGGGTGGCCGGTTTGGCACTGGACGTCCCGGAACAACTGGCCCCCTCACACGAACACACCATTGAGGGCGGCGCAGCCGTCCTCGAAGGCGCCGGCATCAGGCTGACCGTGGACGCAAGCCCCTTCGCCGACCCCCTCACCCGCTACGCGGCCAAGCCCGGCTACGAGCACTGGCAGGAAAACGTGGGCAGCGGCACCGCGGACTTTGTCTCGTTCGAGGAGGAAGGAATCCGCACCCTTGCCGCCGCCTTCCCCGGCCGCGCCACCGCCGTCGTCCATCTGTCCCCCGGCGCGGAACGGGACACCGCACTGCAGATCCTGCGAAGTATCCGAACAGATCAAGGAGAGTCCGATGACTGAAGAGCAGTACCGCGCGGCCCCGTACCTGGCCGCCGTCGAAAACACCGCCGCGGGGGAACGGAGTCCGGGATTCAGCAAGGTGCAAAGCTACCTTGAGCGGTTCGGCTACCTGGGCGAAGCAACGCCCCGGGAGCTCGGCGTCCTGGACGACCCCACCGAAGGGGCCCTGAAAAATTTCCAGGAATTCTTCCACCTGCCCGTCACCGGCGTCTTCGACGACGCCACCCGCGACGTCATGATGCAGGCACGCTGCGGCCTTCCGGACATGCGCGGCGGCGCAATAGCCTTCGCCACCCAGTGCGCGTGGACGGACCGGACCCTGACCTACGCGTTCGATACCGGGACCGACGACGTTGCGGGCACCGCTGACTTCGACGCAATCCGGCGCGCCATCCAGACCTGGCAGAACGTGGGCGGACTGACCTTCACCGAGGTGGCCCTCGGCGCCAGCCCGGACATCCGCATCGGCTGGCGGCCGGCAGCGGATCCGGACCACTCGATGGTGGGCGGGGTCCTGGCCCACGCCGACTTCCCGCCCGGCTGCAGCGTGGTCACCAACACCCTGCCCAAGCCGGTCCACTTCGATGACAGCGAGCACGTCTGGAGCGTGGGTGCCGCGGCGAGCGCCTTCGATATCGAGACGGTGGCCCTGCACGAGTTCGGCCACATCGTGGGGCTGGCGCACTCCAGCGTGGCGAACGCCGTGATGGCCCCCACCGTGTCCTCCAACTTCACCAAGCGCGCCCTCACCCAGGACGACATCGACGGGTTCCGCGCCCTCTACCCGGCGGCCCCGCAGGCCTGGTCCGGCTGGAACTCCCTGGGTGGCGTCATCACCTCGGACGTCTCGGTGGGCAACAACAAGGACGGCCGGCTGGAGGCATTTGCCCGCGGGACCGACGGCGCCGTGTGGCACCGGTGGCAGACCGCGCCCAACGGCAACTGGTCCGGCTGGAACTCCCTGGGCGGGGTCATCACCACCGAGATCGCCGTAGCCAACAACCAGGACGGCCGGCTGGAAATCTTTGCCCGCGGCACGGACAACGCCCTGTGGCATCGCTGGCAGACAACCCCTAACGGGAGCTGGGCAGGCTGGAACTCCCTGGGCGGCGTCATCACCGGGCCGCCGGCCACCGGCCGCAACGCCGACGGCCGGCTGGAGGTTTTCGCCCGCGGGACCGACGGCGCCGTCTGGCACCGCTGGCAGACCGCGCCCAACGGCAACTGGTCCGGCTGGAACTCCCTGGGCGGCGTCATCACCTCCGAGATCACCGTGGGCAAGAACAAGGACGGCCGGCTCGAGGTCTTCGCCCGGGGCACGGACAACGCGCTGTGGCACCGGTGGCAGACCGCGCCCAACGGCAACTGGTCCGGCTGGCACTCGCTGGGCGGCATCCTCACGTCCAACATCGCCATCGGCAGCAACAAGGACGGCCGGCTTGAGGCCTTCGTCCGCGGCACCGACAACGCGCTCTGGCACATGTGGCAGACCGCGCCGAACAGCGGCTGGTCCGGCTGGCGGTCCCTGGGCGGCATCCTCACCTCCGATATCGCCGTGGGCAGGAATGCGAGCGGCCGGCTTGAGGCCTTCGTCCGCGGCACCGACAACGCGCTCTGGCATATGTGGCAGACCGCGCCGAACAGCGGCTGGTCCGGCTGGCACTCCCTGGGCGGCATCCTCACCTCGAATATCACGGTGGGCAGCAACGCCGACGGCCGCCTGGAGGTCTTTGTCCGCGGCACGGACAACGCCATGTGGCACAGGTGGCAGAACATGCCCTTCCTCACGGAAGAGTCCACCGGGGCTGCGGCGATGGCCGGGGGCACGGACGTCTCGTCCGACGCCGGCGCTCCCCAGACGGTGGAGATGCCGCTTGGCGTCATGGCCGAGAGCGTGACTATCAATGGCCAGAAGAGCCCCGCGGCACAGGAAATGCCCACGGGGGCGATGGACGGCGCGCAGAAGGACGCCGTGAACGCGCAGGAGATGCCGGCGGGAGGCATGCCGACAGCCGTCTGACCAGGCACAAAGGCGGGACGTACGACGACGGCGCGCGGCCGCCGTCGTACGCTTCCGTTCCGGACGTGCCGGGCAGGAAGCCGGCCGCTAACTGCCGCCCCGCGATGCGTGTTGCGGGTTTCCGCAGACTTCCGCGCAGGCCCTTTCCCCGGCGCCGCCCGTCCGTATCATTCAAGGATGCAGCCCGGCTCAGGAACGCACAGGTTGTCGTTGGCCCTCCCCCGAGGGGAGGACCGGTAATGCTCAAAAGGACCGAAGCGCAGGCCATCGCGGCCGTGGTGGACCTGCTCGCCGAGCGGTTCCCCGATGAGCCCCGCTCCGTCGTCGAGGACGTGGTGGGCGAGGAGTACAGCCTGTTGGACGGCTGCCGGGTGCGGGACTACGTCGCAATCCTCGTGGAACGCGGCGCCAGGCGCCGGCTTATCCGCCGGCAGTTCACCGTGGACTTCGCTAGTGCTCCCGGCGGGTCTCCTGGAGCCGCTTGATGAACCAGCGCGACTGCTCCGGCCCGTAGGGCAGGACGGGGATCGCCTTGGTGGCGTCGCTTGGGGTGTCGCGGATGGACTGGCGCGCCTGGCGGACGGCGGTGGTCATGGTGTCCGCCATGGTCTTGACGAACTGGTCGCTGCACGGCTTCCCGTGCCCGGGGATCAGGAACTCGTAGCGGTGGCGCAGCGCTGAGATGTGGCGCAGCGCGTCCGCCCACTCCTCCGGGTAGGAGTCCTCGAAGGAAGGGTGCGCGCCCTGCTCCACGAGGTCGCCCACAAACAAGGTGGTGGGGGTGCCCACCAGGAGGTCGCCGTCGGTGTGGCCGCGGCCCAGGTAGAAGAGCGTGGCGGTGAGGCCGCCCAGGTCCACCAGCACCGGCTGGTCCTTCACGATGGCGTTGGGGACCACCAGTTCCACGTTCTCGCCCTCACCGGCGGACATCTCCGGTTCCAGCGTCCCCACGAAGCGGCGCTGCAGGTCCCCGTGTTCGTCGATTTCGGTGGCGCAGTTCTGGTGCGCCCAGAATTCCGTGACGCCGGCTTCGGCAAACACCGCGTTGCCGAAGAAATGGTCGTAGTGGGCGTGGGTGTTGACGACGACGAGCGGCAGCTGGGTCTTTTCCCGCACCGCGTCCAGGATTTCCCTGCCCTGCCGGGGGCCGCAGCCGGTATCGATCACCATCGCCCGTTCGGATCCGACGATCAGTCCGGTGTTCAGCAGCGATCCTTCGGTGACCAGCACATAGTTGTCCGCGCCGACTTCGAGCCATTCCGACATTGTTTCTCCGTACCTCCGGCAAAGCAGTGTTCGTTCGTCTGGCTCTCGATTGTACCCAGCACTGCTTGGAGATCCGGGGAAGCGCACCTACCGGAGGGTGAGGACCAGCTTGGGTGCGGCAGTGCTGCCGGCCTCCTTCGAGCTCACGGCCAGGCCGTCGGTGCTGCCGGTATCCACGCCCAGGGTGAGCTGCTGGCCCAACTCACCGGCCAGGTCTGTGGCCGTCAGCGGAATGCTGTAGCCGGTGTTGACCGCCGTGGGGCCGAGCGTGGCGAGGCTGCTGGCGGCGAGCGCGGGGCGGTTGGTATACGTGATCCCGCTTTCGGTCCAGCTGTCGTCGGCGACCAGTTTGACGTTCTGCTTGCCCACTGAGGCATTGTCGCCAACGCTCAGCTGCAGCACGGCGCTCTCCAGCGTCCTGCCCTCATAGGCCGACAGGTCGAACTTCAGGTACACGACCTCCACCGGGCTGTTGTCCACCCACATGACGGGTTTCTTGCCGTAGTTCGTCCGGGCGCCCAGGCTGGACACGTAGCTGTCAGCGGTGACCGTAAGCGTGACGGTCTCCGGTGTTGCGGGGGGCGCGGGAGCCGTTCTGAAAGTCCAGGTCCGGTCCGAGGCCAGCGCGTTACCCGCGGCGTCCTTCACTCCGCCGGAACCGCCTTTTATCGTCGCCGTGTACGCCGTGTCCGGCGCCAGGTCCGTGGCCGGGTCCAGCGTGGCAACATTGCCCGTGCTGTTGAACGACACAGCCGCCGGCACCGCCGTCGTCCCCGCTGCCAGCGTGAACGTGTCCGCGGTGACCGTGGACGCATCCAACGTTTCCGAGAACTGTCCCGTCACGTTAGCTGTCACTGCCACACCAGTTGTGTCGGCGGCAGGGGACGTGCCCGTCACCGTCGGGGCGGTGGAATCGCCGGTGCCACCGCCTGTGCCGGCGGGTGGCTCGTAGAAGTGCCAGTACCGGCTGGTGGCGTTGACATCGGCGAGCACAAGCAGACCGCTGTTGGCGGTGCCCCGCGCCTCACTGTTGAGGTTCTGCTTGGTGGAGGTCACGTCGTGGGCATACTGGTCGGCATCCATGATGCGGTTGGTCTTTGTGGTGGTGAAGCTGATGTTGTCCAGGGGTGTGGACTTCTCGTAGATCGCGCCTCCCGAGCTGGTGCAGGTACCGGCGTTCGTGGTGCCGGCCGGCTTCGGATACGTGGCGAACGTCCGCAGCTGCTGGGTACTCTCATCGATCAGGACCATCACCCGGTTGGGGCACTCCGCCACGGTGGCGATCGTGTGCGCGGACCAGCTGTTGCCGTTCAGCGCCAGCAGCTGGATCAGCGGCTGGGTGGATGACGTGAACGAGGTCTTGATGGCAGCGAACACCCGGCCGCCGGACGAATCCAGCCACTTCAGGTTCATATGGTCGTCACCGCTTCGTAGCCCCGACACCGCCGCTTCGGGAGCGGACCAGTCAGCGTCCGGCGCCCCGTCCACGTGGTGGCTCCAGTACATGCCGTCGGTGGCGTCGCCCACCTGGCGGCTCCACATCACACCGATTTTCCCGTCGAACGCGATCATCGCCGAAATGTCGTCCACTGACACATTGCTCAAGGATGCTGGATGAGGGAACGGGGTCCCCCACGTCTTGCCGTCCGTGCCGGTCACGTTCAGGTAGATCCGGTTGCCCTGCTGCCACGTGGCCCACATCCTGCCCGTGGAGTCCTTATCGATGGTCAGAACCTCAACTTTGGAGTTGTTGATCTGTGAAGAACCCAGCAGTGAATACTTCTTGGCGCTTGAGTCGTAGCTGTAGCGCCGCATGGTAGTTGGGAAGTTCGGCTCGGCCGGCAGTCCGTCGTTGACGAACCGGTAGCTAGCCACATACAAGGTGGTCCCGTCCCACAGCACGTCATGATGGGTGTTACCCCGTGCGTCCGTCACCACCCCCGTGCTGGCCCATGAGCCCGTCGCGGCGTCGAACCGGAAGATATGGAACTTCGAGCTTGCCGTGTCCCACAGGTTCCCCCACCAAATGCCGTCGTTGAACCACAACCCGCTCGTGGCCCGCTTCGTGCCGGTCGGCACTGACGTCCCTGCATGCGACGGACCTTCCACACCGATATCACCTTCGGCAGCCGAGGCCCCGACCGGAACCGCGAGAATACCGGTTATTGCAAGCAGCAGCACTGCCAGGAGTGCATGGAGCCGCAAGTACCGGCGGCTGCCCAGATTCGCGTCAAACACAATCCACCCACTTCAGCTAGAGCGTGCCCCCTGCCCACGGCGATTCCTCACCGTACCAATGGGGCTTCCAGCCGATCACCAGTAGCGCCTACCCGCTTCATGGGCAGGTGCTACCTGCGGGGCGGGTTCCGATACCCGGCCGCGGGGTGGACCGTACTTAGTTCCTGGCCCAGATGGCCACCCAGTCGACGTACACGTGGCCGCTGGTCTCGGGTGCGGGGCAGCCGGTCAGGCAGGACTCGGTCTGCAGGAGGTAGCGCATCGGCTTGTCCGGGACCATGGACGTTGCAACACCGATGGACTTGCCGTCCAGGAAGAATTCGATGCGGCCGGGAGTCCACTCGGTGGTTGCCACGTGCCAGTCCGTAAACGGGACGTTCGGACGGAAGACGTCGGTCACATGCTTTCCGCTGGGGTCCAAGCCATGCAGGGCGGCGTAGATGACTTTGGACAGGTCACCTTCCGGGAAATCGATCTCCCCGTCCTGCGGCCACTGCTTGCTGACGGGCCAGAGCAGCCAGGCCATCTTGTACCCCGGGAGGGAATCGGCCTTGAAACGCACTGAGTAACGCCCGTAGAGCTGGCTGTTCCAGGGCGCTTGGGTTGTACCTGCGAACCTCGGGGAGGGGGCCGCACCCATGGAAACCCCGTTTTCGGAGTGCAGGAACATGTCCAGGACGCCGCCGTGGACGCTCAGGACCTTGGACGGGTAGTACCCGGACGTTCTCGCATCCTTTGGCTGCGTTTTGCCATGGGTGTCCGGCGTGCCGTCCTTGTAGGTCTCGTGCCATCTCGAGCCGTAGATGCCGGGAAAACCGCCCAGGGGCACGTCCCCGTCTGTGAAGTCCTCCACGAAGACCTGCCGCCAGCCGGGCAGGTCGCCCACCGGGACGGACTGGTAGAAGGACGGAAACTCAGGTTTGGGAGCCGGCACGGAGCCGCCGTCCTTTGTTGGTGCCGGGGAGGCGGTTTCAGCCGTAGCCGTCGGGGTGCTTGCCTCGTCAGTTGCCTCGGCGCTTGGCTCGGCACTTGGCTGCGAGGAACTTGGCTCGGAAGCCTGCTCCGGGGAAGGAGCATCAGTGGTGGGCTGTGCAGACTCAGTCACCTGGGTCGCGGGCTCGCTACTTTGCCCTTCGGCAGTCTGGCTCCGCGGGTTGTTTGCTGCGACGCTGAGCGTGCCAATGGTGAGCGCCAGGGAAACGACCATCAGGAGGACGCCGCCGGTGTGGGCACGCTGCTTGACCGTCTCTGAATGCGCCGCTCCATCCTCAGGGACAAGGTGCCGGGGCGTCCGGCGCCCGCCCATCCAGGCAAAGCGGGAGTTGCGCGGGCTGTCTCCCATGGTGTCCTCCCAGCGTGGTCCGGCCGGGGACTTCGGGCAAGAACGGAGCGCCCCGGCCTCATCCCCTTTCGCTTCAGCGTAAGAGGGGTGCCGTGGCAGGTCACGAGTACTGAGTACTCATATTTACGATTCAACTCTCGCGCAGGTACTTGTTTTCCAGACGACGCGCTCCAGTACGTTCCGCTCGTAATGACGTCAGTCCCGTCTAAATCCATGCATACGGGCAGCGGCGAGGCTGTGGCTTGCATCGAACTCTGCAGTCAGCGGCTTCTTGGCCGGCGCCCACGCTTCAGGTCCATTACTGCTTGGCTGCTGCAAGTAACGCCAAAGGACCAGCCCCGTGCCGGCCATCAACAGCAACCCTGCAACCAACCCCCAACTTCGGGGTACCGGCCCTCCCGCCGGCTTCAACTTGAAGTGTGGAGCTGCAACTTTCGGTGCTACATGTCTCCAATGTTCTTGGAGTCGGGGGTAGATGGGTTCCGTTCCGCCTGCTACCTCGTCAGCTAGCTGACGTAACGTCACCTGCAGACGGGGTGAAGCTGTTTCAAGGCCGGCATCTAGCCCGGCCACAACTTTTTGCAGCGCAACCTGAACGCCCGGCGTGGCCCATTGCCTACCCTTCGCCAAATGATGAATCAGGTCTTGTGATAGGAGAAACGTCTGCTCCTTGTCAGTCACATGCCCTGTTGTATGCACGGGTGCCTCCTATGAACAGCTACGTCAATGGACTACGTCGGGCATTGGTGACCGCTGGAGAGTAGCCGGCTTCGAATGGAAGCCCTCGCCTCCGATCCGTTTCCAGATTATGGCTCCTAACGCAAAGGTCGCCCGAGTAACTAGTACGCGTCTTCCAATCACCCGTTACGGGGCTGGCATGAGCGGACTCGTGAGTCCCCCGACCAGGAGCCGGTTCGCGAAGCCATTGTGTAGCAGATCGAGCAACGTTACCCGTCTGGGTATCACGGACACTTATAGCTGCGTGGCGCGTCACCGAGCATCCGCAATGCTGGAGTTGGAAGGCACCGTGACCGGTACCGGCAGCTCGCCGGCACATATGACACTGACGGATTCTTTCCTCCGTGGCGCCGCTCCCGTTGACCAAGCTGGAAATTCCCATCAAAGTTGCTTTGCATTGCCCGTATCAAAATTGCCCGTATCAAAGTCGTCGTTCTCGTCCTGACTCAACGTTTCGACGACGCCCTCAGCTCTGAGAACTTTGAATATCGTGGCAACCAGTATCTTGGCGTCCAAGAAAGGGCCCACGTCGGAGACGTACTCCAGGTCCTTTTTGATTCGGAGACTCCAGGGCGCCTCGGCCCTGTAAGTTACTTGCGCCAATCCTGTGAGCCCCTGAGGCACCAGAACCCGACGAGCCTGCTCGGGGGTATATCGCGCGTAATGGGCGGGCAGTGCGGGCCGCGGCCCCACGAAACTCATGTCTCCTCGAAGAATGTTCACCAGCTGGGGAAGTTCGTCCAAACTGTATTGTCGCAGTTTCACGCCCAGCGGTGGCACGAGATTCAGTTCCGGCAGAATAGACCCGCCGCCGATCTCTTCCGCATTGTTGATTAGGGTTCGGAATTTTACCATTGTGAAAACTTTGCCAAACTGGCCTATACGGCGTTGGCGAAAGAGAATCGGCCTCCCCATGCGGACGCGTATCAGGATGGCGATTAATGCCATGAGTGGCGTGAGCGCCACAAGCATGAGTGCGGCCGTGACCCTGTCAAAAAGTGCGCGCCATGCCAAATACGTCTGATGATGATCCACCGGCTTCCCTCCGCTCAAACATCAATTTCGGGATGCTAGGAATGATTGAAGAACCTCAATAACGCGGGAAAACTCACCAGACGTCAAAGCAGAGCCCGAAGGAAGCGTGAGACCTGTCATAAAATACCGCTCCGACGTACCGTCCACGAAACACTCAGCGTCCGCGAATACCGGTTGAAGGTGCATCGGTTTCCACAGAGGACGTGTTTCGATATTTTCTGCAGTAAGGTAGGCAGCCACATCCTGCGCTGTGAAACCGGCCGCCTCCGGGTCAATTACCACCGACGTGAGCCAACAGTTGTCCTCGTGATCACAGAGAGCCCCAAACAGTTCCGCACCTTTCACCTGTGAGAAGAACTCTCGATAGATTTCGCGACGCCGGCGGCGTATGGACATCATCCCGTCCAGTCGCAGGAGTTGTGCCCGCCCCAAGGCAGCCAAGACGTTGCTCATCCGGTAGTTATAGCCAATGTCCTTATGCTCGTAGTGAGTCACAGGTTGCCTCGCTTGGGTGGCCAAATACCGCACGCGGGATGCGGCCTTGGGGTCTTTGGTCAAAAGCATTCCGCCGCCAGAAGTCGTCATGATTTTGTTGCCGTTGAAGGACAAGGCGGCCATATCGCCGAATGAGCCGGCAGCCTTCCCACCACGGGTGGCGCCAAATGACTCCGCTGCATCGGAAATCACCGCCATTCCGAACCGTTCAGCAATGCGATCTATCTCGGCAAAGTTGCAGACCTTACCCAGTAGGTCTACGGGCAGAACCGCCTTGGCGGGACGAACTTCCGCTGCCAGCTTTTCCGCTGCTTCTTCCAATAGCGCCGTACTGATGTTGCCAGATGCATCACTGTCAATGAAGTAAGGGCGAGCACCTGTGTAACGGATCGCGTTCGCTGTCGCAGCGAAAGTCATAGTCGAGGTCAGTACTATGTCCCCATGTCCGATGCCCTGGCTCAGCAGGGCCAGATGCAAGGCAGCAGTTCCCGATGCAAGCGCCACACCATAAGGAACTCCAACCCGCTTCGACACCTCAGCTTCAAATTCCTCGACATCCGGGCCCATAGGTGCAACCCATCCCGAACGGAGTGCGTTTAAAACAAACTTCTCTTCCAACTCACCGACATCAGGTGCTGATAGATAGATCCTGGTGTTCATTGTCTGCTCTCAAGGCTGAGTAACCGCAGCATGTCGTCCCTTGCCTGGGCAAGGGCTGGGTCGAAGCAGTTTCCCATTAGATCCTCGGGTGAAAGAGGCGGCACCACGGTATGGCTAATCTTCGGGTGGATCGGCCGTCTGTCCGTTTCGCCCTCCCCTACCAGCTCCTCGTGCAGTTTTTCTCCCTGTCGAAGCCCGGTGATACAGATGCTGATGTGACGGCCGGACTTAGCAATCATCCGTTCAGCTACATCCATAATTCGAACTGGCTCTCCCATATCCAAAATCAGCACTTCCCCAGGACATCCGATCGCGCCTGCCTGCACCACCAGCTGGCATGCCTCCGGAATAGTCATGAAGTAACGTGTTACGTCCGGGTGAGTTATGGTCAACGGACCTCCTGCCTCAATTTGTAGTTTGAAGGTAGGAAGCATAGAACCGCGGCTGCCGATGACGTTGCCAAACCGTACGGACAAATAGGACTTCTCTGTATCAGCGGCAAACCAAGCTGTTAACCGTTCTCCCAAGCGCTTCGAATAACCTAGGACACTCGTTGGGTTTGCCGCCTTGTCAGTAGAGATATTCACGAAGTTTTGAACCCCCGCTGCCTTGGCTGCACGCAGGACATGAAGCGTTCCGAGCACATTTGTTTGCCATGCTTCGTTCGGGTATTGCTCCAGCATGGGCAGGTGCTTAAGCGCAGCGGCGTGGAACACTATGTCCGGGCGTCTTTTCATGAAAATGTCTTCGATTGTGCACGCATCGCGAATATCGGCAAGCACAACATCGTCCGTGTCGAGTAGCCCGTGTCCAGAGATGGATATTTGGGTGCCCTGCAAATTTGTCTCATCCCGGTCGAGCATGATGAGCTCAGAGGGTGCGAACCGCGTAATCTCCCGGCAGAGTTCAGATCCGATCGATCCACCCGCACCAGTGACCAGGACGCGTTTGTTAGCGATGAATCCAGCTATGGAAGCCAGTTCGGTGTCAACAGGCTGCCGGCCAATGAGGTCGGCTATGGATACGTCCCGAAGGTCCTTCAGCCCTGTACGGCCTTCAAGGACATCGGCGAGTAAGGGCAGAACAAGCAACCGAAGGCCTGCTTCATCCGCGGCATCTGAAACTTCGCGGAGTAGCTCGGCGTCCGCCCGGGCGATCGCAAAGATGAGTACTTCCGCTCCGCTGGCCCCTGCTACCCGGGCCAGATCCTCGCGGCGGCCCAGAACTGGTACCCCTTCCAGCCGGAAATTCCGGAGTCGGAAATTGTCATCAATGATGCCCACGGGACGGTAAGGCGAATACTTGTCCTCGTTCATCTGCCGTATGACGTGTTGCCCCAAATGGCCCGCTCCGTAGACAAGGGTGGGAGTGGCAGTTGCACCCGGCCGGAGACGCCGCTCGCTAAGCGCTCGATGCGTTAGACGCACTCCTGCCATCAGAACAGCAGCAACGAGCAACGCAATGGAGGGTGCGCTTCGAGGGAAATGGTCTGACCCGGGAACGAAAAGCCGACCAATCGTCAAAATGGCGCCGACACTGGTCACCACCAACATGAGGTTCAAAGCATCGTGCCGGGAACCATACGGATGAAGATATCTGTAAAGGCCGAGGACCCAACCAAGCAGTGCCTGCAGGACAACCGCAAACGATATCGCTATACCGAGAATTACAGGATCAATCCTTGCAGCATCGAAATCCAATCGGATCAGTGTGCCAACAGGAAGTGCGGCGGCCCAGACACCGCTGTCCACCAGAAACTCTCGCCACCGAAAGACCCGATCCGGCGTTGAAGTAGTATCCGCGCCGCTCGCCCGGGCTGCATCAAACTTGCGCCGTCGCACCAAGCCAAAGTTGGGTCCCGGATGGGGTAACCGGACACCGCTGAAGTGTCCAATCACCGCAGGCCCCAAGAATTAGTAATCCAACGCTGCCGCACACCCACAAAGCCGCTATAGCGCGCACACTCTGAGCTCGCAGGTACAAAAACTGCCTGACGAAACCTCATGTGAAAACGCTAAATCCGAGAGGCCAGCGGAGAACACAGTAGAGACTACTCGATTTAGAAACCATGGCTACCCGGAAAGACCGCACATCGGGGCCGTTGTTTTTTTCGGCATCGCCTTGGCGCCGACGCAGCCATTGTGTAGCAGACCGGGCAACGCTAACATACTGGCGGGGAGGGTCTGGTCTCGCTTGACGAGCGCGAAGGGCCCATTACATGACCTCCTCCGCCCCCACCACCCCGGTAGCGTCCAGGCGGGTCATCCATGTAGTAGACGCCGCGGTTTGGGACTCACACATCGCCCGACTGGGTATCAGGGACACCTACAGCTGCGCTGCATACCACCGAGCGGCGGCCCTGATCGAACCGGAAGGCACCAAGCCAGTCCTGCTGGCTTACGAGGACGAGCGCGGCGAAGTGGCGCTTCCGCTGTTGTTGCGTCCGCTACCGGGGGGTCAAGGGTGGGATGCCACCAGCGCGTACGGCTATGGGGGTCCGATCGGCCGGGGAGCGCCGGATTTGAACGCTTTCGGCACCGCCGTAGACGCGTGGGCGCACGAGCAAGGAGTCGTGTCCACGTTCCTCCGACTGCACCCGCTTCTCGGCAACGGAAGGCTCGTGCCGCCAACTGCCGAGCTGTTCGACGTCGCGTCCACCGTGGCATGGGACCTGTCGCCAGGTCGGGACCTGCGGCGAAACCTGCACTCGGATCAACGTAGATCAGTGCGGAAGGCGGAGAATGCGGGTCTCACAATCACCATAGCAACCCACCCAACGAGCCTGGACGGCTTCCGGGACCTGTACGTCGCCACGATGCGGCGCCAACAGGCAGCGGACTTCTTCTTCTTCCCTGACGCGTACTGGCGGGCGCTGCTCACTGACGACCAATTCCTGGTACCGCTGCTGGTCGAAGGTCGGCTGGCGGGTCGTCTGGTCAGCGCACTGCTGTGCTTTGCGGCAGAGCCCTGGCTTCACGCGCACCTCTCGGCCGGAGACGACGTGGCGCGAGCGATTGGCGCCTCCGCTGCCTGCTATCTTGCAGCTGCGGAATGGGCGCAGGCGAGTGGGCTGAGCAGCTTCCACTTGGGTGGTGGAGTCGGTGGAAACACCACTTCTCCGCTTTATGCTTTCAAGCAGCGCTTCGACCCTTCCAGCCCGCCACGACTGTTCCAAGTTGCAAAGTTGGTCCACGACCGTGATCGGTACCGGAAGCTCGCCGGGACAGACGCCACCGACGGGTTCTTTCCTCCATGGCGCCGGCCGCAGTAGCCCCTCGGCGCTGACCCAAAGTAGCTCATCAACCAGCGGCCTCAACCCTATCCATGCGAAAAGCCCCGGAGTAGGCTTACCCGCACCACACTGAGAAGCCCGAAAGTGGAGGACCCATGCCAGCCAAGCACCCGACTTCCCGGCGCGCCGTTTACAGTGCTGGCATGAGGCTCTTGTGGCCGATATACGAGCGGGCTGGAAGCGCATACCTGGCCGGCCGGGAAAGGGCCTCGGCGCTGGACCTGACCGAGCGCCTGCTGGCGGCAGGCTCGGCGGCAACCCTCGGATACTGGCCGCACCAAGGCGAGCCGGCCGCACAGGTGGCGGCTGAGGAGCGCTCCACCCTCAAGGCCCTCAGCCAACTGGGCGCTGTTGGAGATCGGGCTGATCTTTCACTGAAGGCCGCACGGCTTGGGTTCGACGCCGACGTCGTACGCCAACTGGCGAGGCTGGCCATGGAACAAAACACGCGGCTCGTCTTTGACTCGCATTCCCCCGCCGAAGCTGACCGTACCTTGGCGTTGGCCAGAGTATCTCGTAGTGAAGGGGCATTGACCGGGGTAGTCCTGCCCGCACGCTGGCAACGAAGTATCGACGACGCGGTCATGGCATCCGAATGCAATATCTCGGTGCGTGTAGTAAAGGGCCAGTGGCGGGACGATATCCCCGGCGGCAGGGTAGACACTGAGTCCGCGCTGCGCTCATGGTACTTACGCCTGATTGACCGGCTGGACGGGCTCAACGTGCGCACCGCTGTGGCTACCCACGATGTCGTCCTGCTAGAAAAAGCTCTCGCCCGCCCGACGGCCACGGGCGCGCCGCGAGAGGTGGAGCTGCTGCTCGGCCTACCCGTCCGGCGGGCACTGGAGGTGGCCCTACAAGCGGGCGCGGCGACCCGGTTCTACGTGAGTTTCGGCTACCCGGGACTGCCGTACCCCTTCCGGGCTGTCCTCATGCGCCCGAGGCTGGCCCGGCTGCTTGCCCAAGGAATCATTCTGGGGGGCCGCAACCAGGTGATCCAGCGCAACGCCGCCCTCGAACGAGACTCATCATCCGCTACGGCTCCTTGAAAGAAGCCAAAGAATGAAACGTACCTCCATGGATGGAGCAACATGGAGCTTTAGAGCAACGTGACCATTTGGATGCGGAGACTCCATGGCGCGCCTAATGGACGGGCAGGGCTGGCCGCGGACCGACACAACTCATATCTGCCCGGAGTACATTCACCAGTTGAGGAAGGACTTTAGGCGCGAACCCGGCAGGGGCATATATCCGTGCGTACTATTGCCACTATGGATTCCTCACTGACCGCAGGGGAAGGCCATCTCCCGTCAGGAAGAGCCCACGGTCGCCGAAGACACCGAGTTCGGAACAGCTTTATCGCCACCCTCGTGTGCTGCGACGTCTTCCTGGTCGCATGGGTAATTGCCGGGGCTTTCCTATTTGCAAATCCGGCAGTCGATCAAGCCACGGAATCGGACGCCGTCATAGTCTTGGCGCCAGCGGCTGGCACAGGCCGACTGGATTACGCGTTAGGTCTCATGTCCGAAGGCTACAGTGAGACACTCGTTGTTTCGGCGCCGGACGATGAGAGCAGCATCTGCGGAGCAGATCGGCCTTATAGAATCGTGTGCTTCAGCCCAGATCCAGTGACCACGCAAGGAGAAGCCAGGGCTATCCAGGAGTTGAGCGAAGAAAACGGGTGGAAGAAAATCACAGTTGTAACAGACGACTCCCACGTCACAAGGGCTCGGATCCTAATCGCAAGGTGCTACTCCCAAGAGCTCAACATGTCCGCTTCCAGGCGAGAGCTCTCACCCTCCGGCTGGGCCTTTCGGTTTCTCTACGAGAGCGCCGCACTCGTAACAGTTGTCCTCAATCCCTCGTGCTGAGCCCGTGACCTGACAGGCTGTAGGTTCCGTCAAGGGCGTGCCGGGATGCTAGTCTGCTGATTTCCGCTTCAACCGTGCCAGAAATCTTCTCACCCCGGCTAGCGGCGAGAAGCAATCCCGATACCAGTCGAAAACCATCCGGCCATTGTCAAAGTTGAGCGTGTGGGGTCCCTTCCGGTCCGGAAAGCGGATCTCACCGATCGGTGTCTCGCTAAAATCGCGGTCGCTGAGCGCCGTCACTTCGAAGGCGAAGATGCCGTTGCCATAATCGCCGAGAAAGCTCTGGCCGAAACGGATCAAACGCTCGCCATCCCGCACCAACGCCCCGGCCATGCGGGCGCCCCGCGGGCTGATTCGCAAAGGGCTCTTGGGGTGCGGCACGAACATGCCCCCGATATCGTCGGCCGACCAGAGGAGGAGACTGTTGGTTCCGACAGTCTCGGTATTGCCGAACAGGTAGATCCGACCGCCATGTTCCAGCAGCGTGGGATCGGCGACGCGGGGGCTTCCTTCGACCCGAATCGGGAAAACCTCGGTCATTCCCGAAGGGCTCATGCGATAGGCCTTCAGTTCCGACCATTGCGCGATTTCCGGGACGATCAGCTCTTCGCCGCCGGCTCGAAACCGTGCCGGATAGGAAAAATGGCCGCCGTCGGGCGATACCCGTCGATGCTGGTCGCCGGCGACCAGCACGATCTCGCCGAGCGCGTTCTTTCGGCTGAGCGCTTCCACCAGGATGCCCGGCGGATCCCGGATAAAGAAGGGATCCGCGTAGAAGAGATAGTTGCTGGGGATCGGAAGCGTCTGCCAGGTTGCCGCTTCCGGAAAGGCGCTCGCCGTTAATGCCGCTGCCGGTTTTGCGGGCGCGTGCGACACCTGCCAACGTTTTTCGAACATCGCACCGTAGGCGGCGCGTCTGAGAAACGCCGCCGCCATTCCTGCTACGAATTTCAGCACCTGCCCGTTGGAGGGGAGGCGGTAATTCTTGCCCTTCGATGTCTTGTGCAACGCTTCCCCGGCAACAGCGTTGGCGATGGCGCAATTGATGAGCAGCGGCGAATGGCGATAGGCCTCGATCAGCGAGCGCCGGTAGGAATGCGGCTGGAGCTTGGTCTCGGCGAACGCCACGACTTTGCCCGCATCAAGCTCGTTGCTCAGCACCTGCACGATCTGTCCCATCGTCTGCTGCCCGTGCAGCATCTCCCAGAAGCCCGCCGGACGGCCGCGATATGTGTCCGGATCACCATGGTGGTAGGACAGGATCGGAGCTCTCAGCCGATCCTTGGGCGGAACCGTGAGCAGGCCCATGCCGAGCTTTATGATCACGTCGAAGCCCGAGGCATCGAGCTCGGCGATCAATTCGTCCGGAAGCTCCTGCCACATGCCGCGATAGCGGGATTCGAACGCCTTCTCGTAAACGATGCGCTTGTTGCACTCACGCAGGGAGACCACCCGCGTCATCGGGTTTCGGATCGAGACCAGGTTCAGCAGGTACCAACCAAGGTGCTTCCACGGCCGCCGCTTCGGCTCCGTGTTGGTGCAGGAGAAGACCGCGATTTCCTCACAGCCTTCGAGCGCGTTAACAGCCTCCAGCCCAAATAGGGGAACGAGCGCGAAATCGGTGAGGACCGCGACCTTAAGCTTCTGCATAACGCACCTACCCATTCCGCTACTTCGGCCTCGACTTCTAGAAGTCCGTTCAGCGCTTGAGCCTTACCTCATCGTGGAACGTTATCGGCGCTGGGAGGGACGAGGCCACCGCAGTGGCTACTCGAGTTTTGAACGTCCTATACCTGCACCAGGACGAGTAGCCAGTAAGACTGGTACCTATCATTGGTTCATGACCGAGAAGAAACCCGCCGGCGCGGCACTCATGCGGTTCCTAGCAGCGGCGTCTTTCGCATACATACTGTTGATGCCGGTGTCGCAGGGACTTCTGCTCATAGCAGTTTTCGCCGTGATGGTCACAGCCGCGCTCATGACGAGCCTGGTTCAGCGGAAAGTCCTGACCTTGCCCGTCATGGGGGTGGCGTTCTTCACTCTCCTGCTGGGGATTCTTGGGCTCCTGGTCGGGGCGGAAAACCCGGGTCTGGTCAATTCAGCCGGCGTGTATGTTATCGCCCCGATGGTCTACTTCGTAAGCATCGCTGCTCTCGGCCACTCCTCCCTCAAGGCACTCCTCACTACATGCGCAGTCATGACGGTGATAGCCGGCACCTACATTCTTGTGTATGTGGGCGGCGAGTTGGGCGTGACTCCGCAGTTCATCCCGGACATAGTCCTCGAACTTACCGGGGCAGGATTTGGTAGAACGGGCGACGCGACAGAGATCCGCTTTTACGGTCTTTCAACGCTCGTCGCCTCCGCGCCGATGTGGCTGGCATCACTCTTGGTAAAACGCGACGACTTGTTACCAAGGATGTCCCTGCGTGCGGCTGCAGCAACGGCTGGAATCGCGGGAGCCATGGTGGGTGGGCGCCGTGCAATCATCGTGGTCTTGGTGCTGATTCCTTTGGTTGCTTGGGTAGTGAAGCGCAGCACCATGCGCCGAGGTCCCCTGACTGTATCTCCCCTTAAAGCGCTGGGGGCGATGGCTGCGCTTATCGCCGTTATTTTTGCTTCGCCGGCCATACTTGCCCACCCGCTCGTAGCCAATACTTGGGGTGCGGTCGTATCCCTCTTCTCAGGCGAGTCGTCGGACGTAAGCACCAGCCAGACGGAACGCAACGAGCAAGCCGACCAGCTCTTGAGGGCATGGTCGCAGTCGCCTATCTGGGGACACGGTTTAGGGGCTGTCATCCCCGGCTACTCGCGAAGCGATACACAGCCTTGGCAGTTTGAGCTGCAGTATCACGTACTCCTTATGCAGACGGGCGTGATAGGTGTGCTCCTGGTCCTAACAATCGCCGTATTCGTGGTGGCCGCGATCCGAAGGGCGGCCAGCCTCCGCCCGGATATGCTCCCCACGCTGACTGTCACTCTCTGCGCTGGCATTGCAATGCTCATCGCCAACGCCTCAAATCCCTACCTCCAGGCACCCGCACATCTGTGGGCAATTTTCCTGCCCCTCGCAGTCATAAACGTCATGCTCCGCGACCCTGCTTCTCGAGACGTCGAAAAGACCCTCCTGCCCCAACCTTCGACCTTGAAATAAGGCACCGCCTGCCACGTACCGGAGCTACCGCAGATTCAGTTAGGCGCCAACATGAGCGACACCCACGTAGTTGAAGAAACCAAGGTGGCTCCGACGAATCCCCAGATCGCACCCGGCAACCCAAAGAGCGCTGCGCCGAGTAATGGACACCCGACAACGAGGACGGTTTGAACAAATCGGCCAGCACGAATTCTCTTAGCGGGCGAGTGCGCCCTGTTCAGCAAGTAGTAGAAATGGCCCAAAAAATTGCTAAAGACAAAAATTGAACAGGGCACGGCAAACGCGGTCAGCGCCTCAAGTGTTCCTTGGACCAGATCAAAGCGGTCCAGTGACAGAAGTACGACGAAACAGGCAATCGACATCACCAGCCCAGACCCGACGACTCCCAGCAGCAATTTCAGTCCAGTCCGACGAGCGTCCGCCATATGTGCCAGGAGTGGCCTAATCGGTTCGAGGACAAGCTGCACGGGTGACGCGACGCTGGAAACGCCGCGATAAATTCCAAATCCTTGAGCGCTCAAGCCGGGCAGTAGCAGCAGTGGACCGATGATCGCTCCACAATCCATGAGAAGTGAATCCGACAACAGCATACGGATCGTGCCCCACCTAAGCCTGCACCACCCCAAAAGTGCCCTGAACGGATTCGATAAGAGAGGGGGTGAGATACTGATGCTTGCTATGCCGGCGATAAGCCAAGCAACAGAGTGCGACGTCAGGTTGATTACCCCGATCGCCATAGCGCCAAATAATGGCGCCAGGAAAAATAGGAGGTTGCAAACCTCTGCCCAAAGCACCGACGCAGCACCGAACGTGAGCGACCGGAAAAAGCGCGCACCGAGGCGATAAACCCCCAGCGCTATGGCGCCGGAAGCCGACACTGCAGAGAGAACGTCCGGATATATAAACAAGGACACGCCAAGCGCGGTAACAGCAACGAGAGACGAAAAGCCAACAAGAACCGACGAAAATTCCGCCCAAGTAATGCGGTCCCCTACTGCCCGCAGGAAAGTATCGCAAACGACGGACAGGCAGACCGACCAGCCAAACGCGAAAACTGCGTAGAGGAACGCAAATACCCCGAACTCGTGGACCGGGAGCAGCAAAAGCGCCGCCACTGTTGGCGCAATACTTGACAAGGCGCCGAGGCCAGCAGACAGAAGTACCTGCACCCTAACTGCCAATACCCACCTTCTCAGCCGATCTCAAACTCGTTTGAACCTTGACGTGGTTGGTACCACTCCGGCAACCAGGATCGCAAGGATGTCTTTGACGGCCCGCTCCACATCAGCTTGGTTTCAAGTTCCTGCCATCAAGCACCTCGCGAAAAAATACATAGCCAAGTCCGAAAAGAAGTCCCAAAAGAACCCCCAGGACAAGATTGACGGGCACGTTCGGCGATGACGGGGAACTGGGGGCCGTGGCTTCCTCAAAAACGTTGAGGCTCACAAAGCTCACGTCTTCGACTGCATACACACCCGTGATAACTTGCTTCACCGAAGTATTCGCAATCCTGACAGCCTGTTGGGGGTCCGGGTCGGTGGCAGTTACCTCAATAAGGACAGTACCTGCAGGCGAAGTGGCCGAGACTCTGCCTTCGAGTGATTTCGCTCCTCCGGTCAGGTTTAGTTCCCGGGCAACTGCCTCGAGCACCCTGTCGCTCGTTGCCAGGCTCACGTATGACTTGATCCGCGCTTCTGCAAATGCATTGCCCTGATACAGTTCAGACGCCGAAGTCCCTGCCTTTACGGTAACAAAAATTTGGCTCTTGGCTTCGTATAACGGGGTTTGCAAGAACGTGTATGCCGACGCCAGCCCCAACCCAATGAGGGTGAAGGCTACAATTGCTAACCAGCGTAGCCGTATGACACGTAGGTAGTCTCTCAACTCCATTAGTTTCCCAGCCCTGTCCGCTACGAAGGCAGCTTATGTCAACCAACCCCTGAGACGCTCGCCACGCCCATTTCCCATTGAAGCATGCCACGTTGCCGTAACAACAGTGACAGCCGATCTCGTGGCAGGGACACCTATTTGCCTGTCAACATACACCACAAGTATTAGAAGAAAACGGAGATGCAAAAGCCATCGACAGGCTTTCGGCTGAAAGTGCTGTGGTGACAAACGACGTCCGTGTTTTCAAGGCGGAATCACAATTTCTATACCATCGACGTGCCCTAGCTAGGTACCGGGACCTGGCCCATCAATCGGGAAACCGATGTTTCCAACGAAACTGTTCGTTGATGGAGTGGTAGTGCCAGCGCCAAAGCTTACGAGCCGGCTAACGTTCCTGCCGACGTTGTTCCGCACAATCAGCGCCGAGGTGGGGCCGGTGCCGGCAACCAGGATGAATGCGTTTTGCGCCGCCCCTTTTTTTGTCACGCTGTTGTCATCTATAGTAACGCGGTCGCCCACATTGAAGTTGATGACATAACCGGGAGTTGTGCCACACTCCACAAAGACGTTGTTCGAGATGTTGATGTCTTTTACCGTGCTGGTGTTGTCGTAGCCCATTAGGACAATTTCGCCGGGCCACGAGTGAAAGCTGTTCCCATCGATCCGGACGCCCCGCAAGCCTTCTATGACGAACGCGGGGCCAGTGTTGGCCGCGTCGGGGGCGCTGATTATGTTGTCGCGGACGTTGATATCGATGTAGGGGTCACTGTCCGCAGCGGCGTGGTTGTGCCAAAGAAAGTAGAACGCCGCAGCCTTCGAACCTGAAAAAGTGTTCCCCGCAATTTCCCAGCGCTTCGATGTGAAAGTCGGCGGCACCAGCGAAGCGCCCACATCTGCCATGTAGCCGCCGCAGTCCCTGAAAGTGTTGTTGACGATTCGGATGTCGTTGCAGATTGCGGTGGTGTCGAATGCGTTCGGTTCCACGTCGACAGCACCGGGCATGTTTGGGCTTGTAAGCCGCGTGAAGGTGTTTCCCTCGATGAGGACGTCCTCACCGGCAATGACAGTTACACCGTTCCGTCCGGCGTAGTTCACGCCGTCGAAAAGGTTGTTAAGGATGCGCACGTTGCGGTTACGAACCCCGGTGTCCGTTCCGCCAACGGCAGTGCGGGCGATGTTGATAGCATCGCCCTGCATATTGAGGAACTGACAATTGCTCACAACAAGTCCATCGACGGCGGACATGTGCAAGAGTGCCTGATTCTCGCTAAGCGTCCCGGCACCCTTGAACACGAGATCCCTGAAGGTAATGCTGCTGTCATTCACAGACGGGTTGGCGGTCAGGTTCCAACCGATCAGTGGATCCACCGCGCCAGCGCCCGCGCGGTTGTACAGCAAGGTTGAGGCCCCTTGGACGCCTCGGAAAGTGACGTTTGACTTTCCCGTACCCACAATCCTGCGGCACAGGTAAGTTCCGGGGGGAAAGTAGACGGTAGAGCCAGGACCAGCGGCGTTCAGAGCAGCCTGAATCGATTCCGTGTCGTCGGTCGCTCCGCCGCCTGTGGCGCCGTAGTCCTTGACGTTGAGGACGAGTTCGCCCCCGCCCACGGGCCCGTCATCAGCGTCGTCGCCGGTCAGGGAACCATTGAGTTGGGCGGCAAGGCCAGCCACGGAGACGACGGCGAGGGCGGCGGCTCCGGCAAGGACTATGCGGCGGGGAAGCTTTGACGAGGGATCGGGCGCTGAAGTGCTGGGACGCATCCTATTCTCCTTTGGAATAACACACAGGGGGAACGCGGCTGCAAAGGACATACCTGGCAATGGGATGGCGCTTCAAGCCTTGCCCCCGGCGTGTGGAGGATGTCCGGGATACGAAGATAGGTCCCTTGTCATGCTTCATTATCGAGTATGGCTAATGCTTGCGCACCCCTAAGCTGATGCTTGCGCACCCCTAACTTGAGATGCTTGCCTGAGTTGCCAGCCGGGTAGGCCACAAGACGCTGCTCGCCCTCCGGGGGAAGATGTTATTCGCGCTGATCAGGAGCCCGCCTTGGTTTTCGCCGAGGTGCCCTTGAAGCGGCTAAATGCCCGTCGAGCTCCGCCAGACTTCCGACCAGCGATCAAAACTGTACTCCTTGCTGATAACGTCCCGCGCGCGCCGCCCCAACTGTGCCCGGTCCGCATCCGAGGACGCTATGAGGTCTCGGAGAGACCGCTCCCATTCCTGTGTGGTAGTCGCGCAATGCCCACCCGTGGCTTCCAAAACTGTGCGGTTCGCTCCCACCGGACTTGCAACGGCCGGCAGGCCTGCCGCCCCGTACTGAAGCAGCTTGTACGCGCATTTACCTCGCGAGTATAAGGAGTTATCCAGCGGCATAATGCCTATGTCTGCTTGCGCCAGGACAGAGCCGAAGGTCTGCGCCGACCAGTTGACCCGTTCCACAATTTGATCCAGTTCACCAAGCGACCTAGCTCCTGCACTGACTACGCGAAGGCGTATGCTCCGTTCCTTATGGATCGCCAGTAGGGGCTGAGTTAGCTGTTGCAAGTAGCGCTCGGTTGCCGGTGTTCCCATCCACACCAAGGTCGGGACTTCCGCCAATGCATAGTCAGATTTCGGAACATAGTCTGCCGGATTCACACAACTCGGAATAACGACGACATCATTGCGAAGCTTCGCTGCATGTTCAGCTAAATATTCGTTGCCAGCGATGACCACGTCGGCTGATCTCATAGCAGCAGACCACACCTTGGCTTTGCTCCAAAGTCTCTTAAGCCCACGCGGGTTAGTGTCAAAGACCGCGTCGTCAAAGTCATAAATACTACGACTTGCACCCGACAACAGAGCAAATTCGAGTCTTCCATTGCTGAATGGCGATGCCTCCCGACTCATGAATAAGGTCGACTTCGATACTTCCCTGGCGAGACGCCGCAAATCTGACTCGGCACGGAGCAGTTTTGGCAGCCCGCGCACAATCGTTCTCAACCCGTTTTCGCTGCCACCCAAGTAATCGTGATGAACGGCACTAATATCTAGGAATTCCAACCAGTCATGGATTCGAACTCTTGCACTACTACCGGTGACCCCGTAAGTGGTAACAGTAACGAGAGGGTTTTCTTCTCTTATTGCCAAGGGACTTTCCCCTCATATTGCGTAGGCGCGGAATGAATGGCGCATGCTCGCCGGAGCGACGTTGATTTCCCTGTCGCATAACGCGTGAATCCCGTCGGCATTCACAATGTCTCGATGTGATCGGCAAATAGCTTGTTCTTGGTATCGAGCACAGGAAGACAAGGAGAGGCTAACAACGCTAAGTCAAGATCATCGTGATCAGTAACGAGGACAGCGATGTCTGCCGTTGAGATCACAGCCTCATCCAAGGTCGCTCTCGTGACTCCTGGGGGCCAGCGGTGAGCCTCGATGTGGTCATCCACAGCGATGAGGCGGGCACCCGCGTCCAAAAGGAGCTCGATGAGGCGGAGCGAAGGGGCCTCGCGAATGTCGCCGGTATTCTTCTTGTAAGCCAATCCAAGGAGCAGAATAGTGGACCCAGAAATGGAGCGCTGTTCCCTATTAAGCATCAGCATCAGTCGCTGGACTACGTAGTCCGGCATATGGTCATTGACGTCATTGGCAAGTTCGACAAATCGAAAGTTCTGTCCCAGTTTGCGGCGGACCTGCCAGGATAAATAGCTGGGGTCCACCGGCAGGCAATGTCCACCAACGCCAGGACCGGGAGTGAACTTCATGAATCCGAACGGCTTTGACGACGCTGCTTCGATGGACTCCCATATGTTCACGCCGAGCTGGTGCGCGTAAATGGCCAGCTCGTTTACCAAGGCAATGTTTACGTGCCTGAAGGTGTTTTCCAGAAGCTTTGTCAGCTCGGCTTCTTTTGTACCGCTGACGGGCACCGTCTGATTGACGAGCCTTCCATAGAAAGCCTCTACTCTTTTCAAGGATTCGGCATTGATGCCGGAAACCACCTTTGGCGTTTCGACGAAGCCCCAGACTTTATTGCCCGGATCGATTCGTTCCGGGCTATAGCCGACGTAGAAGTCTTTCCCTGCTTTCAGACCAGAGCCCTCCTCCAATATCGGCACGAGAAGCTCCTCCGTCGTGCCTGGATACGTCGTGGACTCGAGAACTACTGTGGCACCTGCCCTTACGTGAACGGCCAATGAACGCGCAGATTCCTCAATGAATGTCAAGTCTGGAAGCCTCTCACGCAGAGGCGTAGGAACACTGATCACCGCAATGTCAAAGTGTGCAGCGTCGCGATAGCTCGTAGTTGCCAGATAACGGCCCGACGTGAGTGCTGCATGCAAGGTTTCTTGATCGATATCATCCACGTACGATCTACCCGCCAACAACTCATCGATTCGGCGCTTGTCAATGTCCACCCCGACGACGTCGTAACCCACTTCCGCCGCCCGGATGGCCACAGGCAAACCTACGTAGCCCTGACCGACGATAACGACTTTTTCCTGCTCGTGAGACATCGGCGAGTTTCCCTTCATTTCTGAATTATCGGCGCATCAGCGGTGGTTTAGTGGCTGGTCAATTCCTGCTCTTCCAGCCAGGCCTGAAACATGAGGATGGTCCACAACTGGTGCTGGCGGTTGCGCTTGCCCCCGAGGTGGTCCGACCACATTCCCCTGACTATCTCGGGGCGAAAGTATCCTTCCCGTCCCAGTCGTTCCTCGTTCAGCAGGAGCTCGGCCCAGTCGCGAAGAGGGCCCCTGAGCCAGCTGTCAAGGGGAAAATCAAACCCCATCTTGGGACGTTCTATAAGGCTTTTAGGGACATGCCGGTAAAGCACCTGCCGGAGCAACCATTTTCCTTCTCCCGCTCTCACTTTCTTATCCAAGGGCATACGCCAGGCAAGCTCAATAACTGACGGGTCCAACATTGGCACCCGCGATTCGAGGCTCACAGCCATGGCCGCCCGATCGACTTTCACCAGAATGTCGTCAGTCAAATAGGTCAGGGTGTCCATCGCCATCATCCACTCCACGAAGCCTGAGGTCTCAGGCCACTGCCGTGGATCGGTCATTATCGTCGGCGGCTCGACACCCCCAAGAACCACGCTAGCGGGATCATCCCAGTGGCTGGTGAGCTGGCGGTAGAAGTTGGTCTCACTGGCGGTATCCAGCACTCCGGCTAACTTGTGGGCTTTATCGCCCGGGGCGTTCAGATGCAGCCGTTTGGGCAGTACCTTGCTGGAGGTTTCAAAAAGGGAGTCCCACGCGTGGGGCGGCACCGCCATAAGCCCCGCGGCAGCAACCCGCCGGAGTGGCGCAGGGAATTTGGCGACCCTGGACCAGACCGCGCGAGCGTCCAGATAACGGTTGTAACCGCCGAACACTTCGTCCCCGCCGTCGCCAGTTAGCGCCACCTTCACTTCCTTGCTGGCAAGCCTGCTGACCAAGAACGTCGGAATTTGTGAGCTGTCGGCGAATGGTTCGCAGTACATGGTAGGCAGGGCCGGGATAACGTTCAGTCCATCCGCGGGCTGCAAAATGAGCTCCGTGTGGTCGGTTCCCAAATGCCGGGCCACGGCCTTGGCATGTGCGGATTCGTCGTAGTGCGAGCTGGACGAGCCGATGGTGAATGTTTTGACGGGCTGCGACGCGGAGGCCTGCATGAGCGCAACAACCGTGCTGCTATCCACTCCTCCGCTCAAAAACGCTCCCAGGGCCACGTCGGCCACCATCTGCCGACGCACGCTGGCCCCCAGAACGCGTTCTAAAGCGTCCACTGCCTCGGCGTCACTGCCAGCGAATGGCTCAAGCCGGCCCTGATCGACAGGTTCCCTTAACTGCCAGTATGGAACCGGTTCGGGCGACAACCCCCCATTCAGAGCGGCCCGCGTCAAAGTAAAATAATGGCCTGGGCGAAGCTTATGTACGCCCTTGAAAATTGAATGGGGAGCAGGGATGCAGTCATGCCGAAGCAGGAGGCATAAGGAGTCTCGACTAACCTCGTTTTCGAAAGCGGGGTGAGCCTTTAGCGCCTTCAACTCTGAACCAAAAAGAAATGCCCCTCTTTGCCAACCGAAGTAGAGAGGTTTCTCCCCGAATCGATCGCGTGCCAGCGTTAAAGCACCGTTTGCTCTGTCCCAGAGGGCGAGGGCGAACATGCCCTCGCAGGCCTTTAGTGTCCGCTCAATTCCCCAAGCGGCAAAGCACTCGAGAATCGTTTCCGTGTCCGAGTGGCCTCGCCAAGCAATAGGCTTCTGTGCGTCCAACGCGGTGCGCAAATCAGCATGGTTATAGATCTCGCCGTTGAACACTATTACGAAGTCTCCATCAGCTGAGACCATGGGTTGGGCCCCTGCGTCGCTAAGGTCCAAGATGGACAGCCTTTGATGCCCCAGTGCGACGCCAACCGACTCATCCACCCAGACTCCGCTATCGTCCGGGCCCCGGTGACGGATCCGCGCGATCATTGCTGCTGCCACGTCAGCCCGCGGTTGGACTGGGTATCTTTCGTAGAATCCGCTGATTCCGCACATCGGTGCCCTAACCCTGCCTGTCTATGTACTCGATTGCGATCGGAGCCTTTAATAGTCAGCGTGCCTCAGTGATAGTCACCGCCTCGGAATTGTGTTCTTGATGCAGCGACTGGGCATAAAACTCCTCCAGAAGGCCCCAGACAAGAGGCCGGCGATAGTGGTCGTGAGCCCGTTGCCTGGCGGCTTCTCCCATCCTCCTCCTTAGACCTGGATCTTCGACCAACATGGCCAGGCCCTCAGCCAGTGCTGAAGCCGAGTCCACTTTGGTTACAAACCCTGTCTCGCCGTCCACGACTGAATCGATCGCCCCGGTGGCATCCGTTGTCACCGTCGGGACGCCGGTAGCGGATGCTTCCAAAACCACGTTCGGGAATCCTTCCCGACGGGTCGGTAAACACAGCAGGTCCATGAGGCGGTAGAAGGGTGCAGCATCGAGAACTTGGCCGGTCTGAATCAACCGGCCGCTGCGCTCCAGCTCTTTCATAATGGCGGGAGCGGCGGAACCGTCAATTATTCCGACGACCAGTAACTGGTGGTCTATCCCCCTGTTGTGCAACATCTCCCGGGCCCTGGCCAGGTGCCTCAGGCCCTTGTCCTCGTTCAACCGGCCAACAAATCCTATAACCGGCACGTCCGGGGCGAGTCCGAGCTCGGCAGCAAGGTCGTGGCTGGCCTGGCAATCACGGTGCTCGAGATCATGGTTTGCAGGCTTAAAGTGCGAAAGATCTACGCCGTTGGAGCTTCCTGCGCCCAGCACGACGATCTTCTCGGGCCGCACCATGCCGAGCCCGACGGCCCGCGCACGCAGACTCGGACTTACGGCCAATGCCCTGTGCGCGGTAGCGAACGCCAGTTTCTCCAGGATCATGAGCACCCGGAATTTGGCCCCAGTAGCAGTTTCCAACGGAAGGCCGCGCAGCAGGTAGATCCGGTCGGGGACCCGGGTCAGCCATGCCGCAATTCCGCCGAGGAGACCGGCCTTCGGAGTTCCCACAGACGTAACGTCAGGCCGGAGACGCAGCAAGAGAAGGACCCACCGGCCTAAGGCTGCGAGGTCCGCAATAGGCGCTGGCCTTCGTGCCATCTCGATGCGATGGCACGTGACTCCTGGCGCGTCATCCATCTCGTCGAAAAGCGGGCCTGGCGAGCAGACGACATGGACGTCCCAACCACGGCTGGCGAGATACTGCGGAAACCCCTCCATGAGTTTGAGGGACATGTCGGCTGTAATTCCCAGCACGATCCTGCGTTTGCGCGGCTTCACTAGCACACCTGCTTGTCCCGAAACCATTGAAGGGTACTGGCCAGACCCTCGTCCAGACCCACGGGAGTAATCGACGGAAAGAGTTCCCTGACTCGCAACCCGTCAGACTGTGAGGCGCGGACGTCACCGGTTCTGGACTCAACGTGCTGCACGTCAATCTTATGGCCCAGTGCTGCTTCGATTCGTCCAATCAAATCCAGGAGCGTGGTGTTCGTTCCAAAGGCAAGGTTGACCGGATCCAGGGAGCAGATGCCTCGCCGGAAGGCGTCGTAAATGGTCGCGCATACCGTCTTGACATAGGTGAAGTCCCGGGACTGCAGCCCGTCCCCGTGCACAGTGACTGGCTGGCCGTTGATCGCTGCGTCCAGGAAGCGCGGTATGACTGCCGCATAGTCGTGGTCCGCCGGTTGCCTTGGCCCGAAGACATTGAAGAAACGGAACGCCAGGGTCCGCATCCCATAGGAGTGGCCGTAGGCGATCGTGTAGCCCTCGGTTGCCTGCTTACTCACTGCGTAGGGGCTCATGGGCCGGGTCCAGTCGAACTCGGACTTGGGGAGCGCTTTATTGCTGCCATACACCGAACTTGAGGACGCCACAATTACGTGGGCAGTCCGCATTTCTCGAGCGGCTTCGAGTACGTTGAGGGTGCCGGTGGCGTTCGCGTCATGACTGGGCCGGGGCGCACCGATGGAACGTGGGACACTTCCAATCGCCGCCAGATGAATGACGGCGTCGACTCCGCTCACGACCTCACGGAGCAGCTCGTAGTCAAGGATGGATCCTTTCGTAAAGGCAACATCGAGGCCATGAAGGTTCTCGATTCTGCCGGTACTCAAATCATCAATGACCCGCAGCTCGATATCAGGGTTTTCATGATTGAAGTAGGCCACGAGATTAGAACCAATGAAGCCTGCTCCGCCGGTTATTAGAACCTTCAACAAAACTCCTCAGAAGATCACGTCGCCGTCTCGTTCTGGCCGAAAGGTTGCCGTGATCGTACCTCCGCGCTAGCAGGGAAACAATGAATCCAGGCAGACCTTGATCCGAAATTGTTTTGCGGGGAATTTCCGGTTTCGTGGTCATTAGGTGAGCGAGTGCGGAGGCACGTAGGCGATATGTACGACGGCGGCGCGCCCCGCCGTCGTAATTCCTCCTAGTCACCTCAAGGCGAAGTTCAGTTCCGGGCTGTTGGCTGCCGTGAACCAGCCGGTCTCGGTGGTGTCAATGAATGGAGCGCGGCTGCCGCGGCCCCG
This sequence comes from Arthrobacter sp. Y3221087, assembly GCF_059089905.1. Lineage (NCBI taxonomy): Bacteria > Bacillati > Actinomycetota > Actinomycetes > Micrococcales > Micrococcaceae > Arthrobacter > Arthrobacter sp. Y3221087. The sequence goes on along the minus strand of NZ_JBNHFE010000001.1, from coordinate 738,431 downwards.
TCGCGGATGGCGCTGCTCGCGGCGCGGAGCGTCTCAGCCAGCGGCTGGGCGCGACGGCCCGAGCACCACCACTTGAATGCCAAGCCAGAACCTGCGGGCCGACTCGATCGTCCGCGTTATGGCATTCCCGTCTCCCGGCAATTTCACCCGGACACAATTGCCCGGCGTTCTTCCTGTTCCGGTCGAAGTCGCAGGGGCGGGCAGGAAGGGTCGCTGTTACACTCTGCTCATGATCGGGCTTCCCTTCGCGGGAGACGGGCTGGTGCACGCCGGCTTATTGGGGCTGGGCATCCTTGCAGCCCTGCTGTTCTACGCTTACGAGAAGCGCCGCAGAGGCCTTACCGATCCCCGGCTGTGGCCGATTGCAGGTTTCGCCATCGCCTTCGGTGCCATCGGCTCCAGATTGCTGACCTGGGATTTTTCCCGGCAGATTTCCCTAGTTGACTGGTGGGGCAACGGCGACCGCAGCATCCTGGCCGGACTGGTCGGCGCATGGTTCGGCGTCCATCTGGCCAAGCGGATGACAGGTTACCGCGACTCCACCGGGGATCTGCTTGCGCCCGCTGTCGCCTTGGCCTTGATGATCGGGCGCGTCGGGTGCCTCCTCACCGAATTGCCTGGCACCCCCACCGGGGGGACGTGGGGAATTGTTCTCACGCCCGCGCAGGCTGCAATGTTGGGTGGAGTTCCCGGGGCGGGACTCCACCCCTCTTTTGCCTATGAAATCGTGTTCCATGTGGCCGCATTCGCACTCATGTGGCGTTACCGGGACCGCCTGCCCCGGTCCGGCGACCTCTTTATCTGCTACGTAACCTCCTACGCCCTCTTCCGCTTCGGCGTCGAATTTGTCCGCGGCAACGAGTTGCTCTGGCTGGGGATGAGCCGTCCCCAGTGGTTCCTCCTGGTGGTTTTCCCCCTGCTGCTCTGGCGGATGCTGCGGGTCTTCGGGAAACCCCTCAACCCCAGGATGGAGGAAAGAGCAGCATGAGTGAGGACTATCCGCCGCGCCAGGAAAGGGAGGAGGAGGATGAGGAGGATCCCCCCGAACCAGGTCTGGGCCCCATGGGGTTGGGAATCCTGGTGGGGGCTACTGCCCTTTATCTCTTCTATTTCTTTGCGCTCTCCTCCATGCATTTCCTCGCCGGGCCCGCAGCATTGATTCCGATCGGCGTCTATCTGTTGGTAGCGGCTGTTCTCGCGGTCCGGCCGCGCACCTCCCGGCTGGGTACGGGGCTGCTGATTGGCCTGGGGATCTTCACCCTGCTCGGCGGCGGGATCTGCGTCGGACTCCTCGCGCAGATGAGGCCCCTGACATGAAACCACTCCGCCCGATGTTGAAGGAGCGAGCATCATGACCGATGACAATTCCAAAGAACCCTGGAGCCCCCCGCCATCGCGCCAAGAAAAGGAGCCCCAGGAACCAAGACGCGGCTCCATGATGCTTGGAATCCTGCTCGGAGCTGCTGGTCTCTATGTCCTCTATTTCGGGACAACAGCTGGTATCGCTCCGGACGAAGGCTATAAAACTCCTCTCGCCGGGCCGGCAGCGCTGATACCAATCGGGGTGTATCTGGCGGTAGCCGGTGGTCTGGCAATCTGGACACGCACGTCCCGGTTGGGCGCGGGGCTGTTGATTGGCCTGGGGGTCTTCATACTGGTCGGGGGCGGGATCTGCGTCATGGCCCTCTCGCAGATGAGTAGCCGGATATGAACCCGTTCACATCCCGGCAGCCGTTGCCGGGCCCCGGCCAGCCTCTTCGCGGGGACCGCATCCACCGCTATGTCACAGCTTTCTGTCCCCGCTGCCACGAGGCGAACCCCCCGCTTGCGCAGGTCCGGCGCCTCTCCGGCGCGCTGCTGATCCGCGACGGGCGGGTCTGGCTTGAACGCGGCTGCCAGGACCACGGACTCATCAGCACGTTGTACGACGAGTCCCCCGAAATTCTGCGCTACCTGGAGAGATGGCAGGCCCCTACCAAGCAACACGTCCCGGACCAGGCCGGCAATTACCGCCAGGTCCCGGAGGCGTATTCATACGGGCTTCCCGCTATGCAGACGCAGCACACGTGCATCCTCCTGCAGGACATCATCGAGCACTGCAACCTGCGCTGCCCCACTTGCTTCACCGCTTCCGGCCCCCAACTGCAGGGAGTTGCGCCGCTCAGTGAGGTGCTGGCTAATATCGACACCCGGCTTGCCCGCGAGAACGGGCGGCTGGATGTGCTGATGCTCTCCGGCGGCGAGCCCACGCTCTACCCGCATCTGGCCGAACTTCTGGATGAGCTCGTCGCCCGGCCGATCGTCCGGATCATGGTGAACAGCAACGGCATGCTCATTGCCACCGACGAGGACCTGCTCGCACTGCTGGCCAGGCACCGGGACCGGGTGGAGGTGTACCTCCAATACGACGGCCCGTCCAGAGCAGCATCCATCCACCACCGCGGCGGAGACCTGACCCGCTTCAAAGACCTGGCCATCGCTCGCCTGTCCGAGGGCGGCGTGTTCACCACCCTGACCATGACGGCGGCCCTCGGCGTCAACGACGGAGAGGTCGGCGCCGTCGTCATGCGGGCTCTGGAAACCCCGTTCGTAGGCGGGGTTGCGCTGCAGCCGGTGTTCGGTTCAGGGCGCGGCCACGGCATCAACCCTTTGGACCGGCTCACCCACACAGGCGTCCTGGACAGGCTCGCGGAGCAAACGAACGGGGTGGTCTCGTGGCACGACCTGACGGCACTCCCCTGCTCTCATCCGCACTGCGCCTCGGTGGGTTACATGCTGAAGGACGACGCCGGAGTCTGGCGTTCACTGACAGCCCTCATCGGGCACGACCAGCTGCTCGCCTGGCTGGAACTCAACCCCGACACCATCGCCAACCGGATCGCCGACAGCGCCATCCCGCTCGAGCTGCGAAACCTCATGAAGACCTCACTCCTGGACCTTCTCAGCGAGCAGTCCTCCCTATCCCACCCGCGGACAATGGATCTTTGGAAGAACATCTGCACCCAATGCGACCTCGGCATCGGCACCCTCACCACGCTGGCTGCCGGCAAGCTCCCAGGGCAGCAGCAGCGCCTGCGCCGGCTCCTCGGCGAACGGATCACCCGGATCATGGTCAAGCCGTTCATGGACATCTCCACCATGATCGAGGAACGGCTCACCCAATGCTGCGTCCACGTGGGCACCAAGAGCGACGCCGGCGATCACCAGTGCGCCCCGTTCTGCGCTGTCCAGGCCTGGCCGGCCCTGGCCAGGCAACGGATGAGCACAGCCACGGGCACCCGACTCCTCCCGGTCCGCCAGGTCTGAGCCAGGAATAGGGAAAATGATGAGTTCCGCTTCTGACGCCCGGCGCCTTGCCGCGGGGCCACCGCCGTCACATCTGGTGCGCGCCTGGCATGCGGCCCCGCAGGGTCACCGGCCAGAGCCCGACGCCGGTCCGCAGTCACCGCCGGCCTTCGATCCATTGCGGCTCTGCATCTTCGCCACCATCGCCCTGCTGGGCTGGGCAGCCGGCCCGGTGGCACTGGCCGTGTTCGCCGCCGTCGGATTCGCAGGCTACTGGAAAGCCCGTCGGCGGGGCCTGACGAAGTCGAAGTGCTACCTCCGGGATACGAGGCTGGTCCTGGCCTACCTGGGCGCCCTCCTGGCAGCAGGGCTATGGGGAATGTATTCGCTGGCCGCCCAACTACTCGGCTTCTAACGCCTTCGCCGATCCGTTTCGTCGCTGCCAAGGGACCCCTCTAGCACCACTATAAAAGTAGTGACAGCCCACTACAAAAGTAGTAATCTGGCTACGTGGCCACAACCTAATCCGGACCGGCCCGGAAACCGCCGTGGCGGCGTCCGGGCGGGTATCGCCAGATTTTCCAATGGAGCCAGCCATGACTGATTTCTTCACCATGCGTCCCGGCGAAACCGCGGCACCCCTGCCGCCGGGGCCGGTCCTGTCTACCGGGTCAACCGGTATCCAGCGGGTCCACCGCTTCCTGCTCTGGGCCTATGACGAGGCGCCCGGCCTAGTGCGTTCCGCCAACCCCGGCGACACTGCCCGCGCCGCCTACGTGGGAAAAATGCTGGGTAACTTCCACACGGTGCTCCTTGTCCACCAGGAGGGCCAGGACCTGCTGATGTACCCGCAGCTGGCCGAGCGGGCACCGGCGAGCACACCGCACATAGAGGAGATGCTCAGCCACCACGGACAGATCCGGGACCACGTGAAGGGCATCGAACCCGTCCTTGAACGCTGGATGCAGACGGCGGACGCAGAAAGCAGGGCGGAACTCGCGCAGCGCTACGAAGACCTGCAGCCGGTCCTTAAGGAGCACCTGCGTCGTGAGGTCACGGAAGTGATGCCCGTCGTGGACCGGGTGATGACCGAGGAGGAACTGATGGCAGTACCCAAGCATGGGGTGCGGCAGTACGACAAGAAGTTCCTGGTCTCTTTCCTCGGCCTGGTCCTGGCCACGAATCCGCCGGAAGACCGGCGGAGAATCTTCTTCGACGAAATGCCCGCCCCGGTGCGCCTCGCTTACCGGCTGATCGGACGCAGGATGTACCGCAAGCAGTACGCGGCGCTCTTCCCCGGCCGTCCCGTCCCGGAGACGTTCTAGATGGCGGAGCACCAACGGGCATCAGGCTTTCGCCAGCACCATCGGCTGGTAGTAGCCGCTGACGTCGGGCATGAGCCATTCGACGGCGGTAAACCCGGCCGATGCAAGCAGACCCTCAAGTGTCCCGCGCCGCAGCGCCCGGTAGCGGGTGGTGCCGGAGCGGGCCCGCAACGCGTCGTAGTCCCGAAGAGAGGCGAGCAAGAGCCCGCCTGGCCGCAGGCACGCACGGACACTGCGCAAGGCATGGCGCAGGTCCCGGTCAGTCAGCAGGTGCGGCAGGGCGTTGTCGCAGGAGATAGCGACGTCGAACTTGCCGGAGACGTGATCACGCACGTTCCGGACGTCGCAGCAGGCAAAGTCGACGTCGGTTTCCCTAGCAGTTGCCTCCGCCCGGGCCCGGTGGACGGCGGCGCGGCTCACGTCGGTGGCCGTCACGAGATACCCAAGTTTCGCAAGCGGCAGGGCCTGGGTTCCGATGCCGCACGTGCAGTCCAGCAGGCGGCCCGCAGTGATTCCCCGCTGCGCCAGGACGTCGGCGATCACGCGCCCATGCCATTGGGCGGCCGCCCACCAGTCGCCGAACAGCAGGTGGTATTCGGATGCCAGGCGGTCATAGAACTCTTCCGGTGTAGCCACCTGGGACACCTCCCGTCCTGAGCCTGCGCCGCCGTACCGATCCGCCAAGGCAAGCGTACGACGGCGGCGCGCACCCGCCGTCGTACCCCCTTCCTCCGGCACTTGCGGGGCCGGTAACGCAGCAGTAACGCCAACAAAGGTTGCCTAAGAAGGTCAGCCTTCAGGAAGGTAAGGGCCCAGGCTTACGGAGCTATCCGAGCCCAGGCACCCAACGCCACGATTGCCGCAGTGGGGTATCCGTATTTGTTCGCTCCGGAGTTTGCCGGCGGCGCACTCGTCGAGAATATCGAGATCTTCAACACGGGTACTGACACCCTCAACAAAGTCATTCGGGACGCCGCCAAGTCCTCCGGCGCTGTCTATATTGAAGTCACCGACGACTTCGCCGGTCACGGCATTGGCTCGCCCGAGCCCTGGATCAACTTTGATCCGGCAGACCCCCTGTTCGGCACCAACTTCCACCCAACTGCCGAAGGTCATGCCAGCGGGTACGCCGCAGCAGTCGTCGAGGAAGTAGAGATCGACGAGCTGGTGAACTAACGGGTCAACCGGAACTTAGATGAGCTGATTGCGACGGCCCTGCTGCTAAGTCTGAGACTGTTCACCCACTAGGTCTTCACGGTGCTCGGCGCAGTGCACGTCGGGAACTATCCCGCCTCTTTCCTCATCCTTGAGGTAGTGCGTGAAGTGGTTAGTTGTCCTTCCGCAGACACTGCAGAAGGTTTGGTGCTGTTTGGTCCACACGTGACTTGTCCTTGTGCTTCACGAACTGCGCGTCATGCTGCGCGCATGTTCTGCGCTGATGTTGGCGGTGCTGCTTGTCCGCGGTTTCGGTTCAGCGGACCTTCGCCTTGGTCACGGTGATTGTGATGGGGCCAGTGACCGCATCGGGGCTGACACCGTTGGTTGCGGTCACACTGAACGTGAACCTGCCGGCCTTGGTCGGTGTTCCGGCCAGGACTCCCGTGGCGGCGTCCAGGGTTAAGCCTGCGGGCAGTGCACCAGAGGAAACCTGGAAGGTCGGGGCAGGGACACCTGTTGCGGCAAACGTGTAGCTGTAGGCGGCACGCGTGGTCGCCTTTGTCGGAGGTGTCGCCGCGGTGAACACCGGCGCTGCTGCATTCACGGTGATGACCGACACCGTGTTGTCAAAGGTGTTGGTGACGTAGACTGTCGACCCATCCGGGGTGACCGCAACATCGCCCGGAGGCGTTTCAACCGCGATCGTGGACGTCACTGTGTCCGACGGCACGTCGATGACAGACACTGTGTTGGAACCGGAGTTGGTGACGTAAGCCATGGACCCGTCAAGGGTGATCGCCACACTGTCCGGGCTCCACCCGACCGTGATGGTGGCGACCTCATCTTCGGATGCCACATCGATGACCGACACCGTGTCACTTTCGTTGTTGGCGACGTAGGCCTTGGACCCGTCCGGGGTGATCGCAATGCTGCCAGGAGACGCGCCGACCGGGATGGTGGAGATCCACATGTTCGTGGCCACATCGATGACCGACACCATGTTCGAATCCTGCCCGTTGGTGACGTAGGCCTTCGCTCCGTCCGGGGTGAACGCAATGGAGCCCGGAAGCGGCCCGACCAGGATCGAAGAGGTCATCCTGCTCGTGCCCACCTCAATGACCGACACCGTGTCAGTACTGGCGCTGCTGACGTAGGCCGTCGACCCGTCGGGGGTGAACGCGACGGTGGTCGGAGACTCTCCGACGGGGACCGACGAGGTCATCATGTCGGAGGCCACATCGATGACCGACACGGTGTCGGAACTGACGCTGGTGACGTAGGCCGTCGATCCGTCCGGGGTGAACGCAACACCAATCGGAAGCGGCCCGACCTGGATCGTGGAGGTCACCGTGCCCGAGGCTACAGCGATGACCGACACCGTGTTGGATTCCCAGTTGGCGACGTAGGCTTTGGACCCGTCCGGAGTGAACGCAACGTTGCTTGGGCTCGACCCGACCGGGATCGTGGAGGTCACCAGGGTTGCAGCGGTGGCGGGGATATTGCCGACCAGCGTGAGCGCCGCGATGATTGTGACGACGACGGCCGCACGCCACCGAGACCCTGTAGTTATTAGCTGCATCAGATTTCCCCTTATAACGGCGGGCCGAAACAGACGGCGTAAGCCGGAGTTTATAGACCCGGCGAACTCACGGTCACCGTTGGCCGGTACCTGTCTTTTGCGCTGGAGCTACCTGTTGAGGTGGGCGGTTTCAGCAGAAGGCTGGGTCAGACGGTCTAGCCGATGATGGGGCGTTCTTCAGGGAGGCGGTATCCGTTCATCCCACGTGGATACCGGGCCGACGATCCGGATCCGGTTCGTTCTTGCGGATGATTTCCCGGACCACCGGGGCGGTGTCACCCCGGCCCAGGAGCAGGTAGCGCATCAGGTGGACGAGGGGGTTTCCTTCCGACCACTCGAAGTAGGCGTGCGGCCTGACACCGGTGGCGTCCCGCAGCGCCAGGAGGATCGCGGCGATAGCGTTCGGGGCGGCCGGGCTATGGGCCCGGAGCACCCGGTGGCCCCCCACTTCCATGCCGTGTACTTCGAGGGTGTCGCTGAATTCGGAGGGGTCGGTGATGTCCACTTCGAGGAAGATGACGTCGGCGGTTCCGGGCACCGGATTCATCTTGCGCTGGGCGGCTTCCTTTCCCGCGTATTCTGCTGCAGTGCCGGATTCCGGGCGGTGGGCGATGAGGTTTATCCGGCCGTCGAAATCCAGGGTGTCGCTAATAAACCGGCGGGCCGCGGCATCCAACTCGATACGGTCAACGCGCAGTTCGGTGGTGCGGCTGACGCGGGAGACAAGGGAGACGGCGATGATGCCGAGGATGAAGAAGGCGGAGATGGTGATGCCGTCCGGTTTGGCCACCACGTTGGCTGCCAGGGCGTAGAGCATCACCAGCGTCAGGACCGTGAAGGCAATGGCAGCGGCGCGTTGCTTACGGCGGATGGCGGAGATGGTGACGGCGGTTGCACCGGAGACCATCATGGCCAGGATGCCGGTGGCGTAGGCGCCGGCCTGGGCGTTGACGTCGGCGTTGAAGCCGATGGTGATCAGGATGCTGATGGCCGTGTATACGAGCACCACCGGGCGGACGGCGCGGGACCAGTCTGGAGCCATCCCGTAGGACGGCAGGTAGCGGGGGACGATGTTGATGAGTCCGGCCATGGCGGAGGCTCCGGCGAACCAGAGGATCAAAATGGAGCTGACGTCGTAAACGGATCCGAAGCCGTTGCCGAGGTGCTCGTGGGCCAGGTAGGCCAAGGCCCTGCCGTTCGCTTCACCGCCTGCCTGGAACTCCTCGGCGGGGATCAGCACGGTGGTGACGAAGCTGCTGCCCAGCAGGTACACGCTCATGATCACGGCCGCCGTCGTCAAAAGCTTGCGGGTGTTTTTGACCCTGCTGGCCAGCTTTTCCTCGGGTGTGGCTCCTCGGGCCGACACAAGGGGCATCATGCTGACGCCGGTTTCAAAACCCGACAGGCCCAGGACCAGCAGGGGAAAAGCCATCAACGCCGGCCCAATGACCCCGCTCAAACCGCCGCCGGACGACGTGAGCGCGTCGGTCCAACCGGTGAGCGCAGCGGGTGTGGCGAGGATTTCCGCGATACCGGTGCCGATGATGATGGCGTTCATGCCGAGGAAGACGGCGACGAGGGGGATGGCGATGGCCACCGCTTCCGAGAACCCAAGCAGGAACACCGCGCCCAGGATCAGGAGCAGGACAACGGTGATTGCCACCGCCTGCCCTTCCAGGAAGGGCGGCAGGTAAGGGTTTTCGAGCAGGTGCACTGTCGCGTCAGCCGCTGAGAGGGTGATGGTGATGATCCACGACGTCGCGACGAACCCGAGCAGGACCAGCACGAAGATCTTTCCACGCCAGAATGGCAGGAGCCGTTCCAGCATCGCCACGGAACCCTGCCCGTGCGGGCTTTCCTTGGCTACGCGCAGGTACATGGGCAGCATCCCGAGCAGCGTCAGAGCCACGATCAGCAGCGTGGCCAGCGGGGACAGCGCCCCCGCCGCCAGGGCTGCAATGCCGGGCAGGTAGGACAGGGTGGAGAAGTAGTCCACCCCGGTCAGGCACATGACTTTCCACCAGCTCTGCCGGGACGCGTGGGCGTCCGAGGTTTCCGGACCGACGGGCTGGTTGACCCGGTGTTCGAGCAGCCACCGAACCAGCGGGCTGCCTGGTGCCGATTTTTGTTCAGGTTTGGGAACGGTGGCGGGGATGGAGAACCGGGTGGAAGCCGTCAAGGACGTGTCTTTCTATACTGCCTGGGACGGGCGCAAACAGCCCCCGTTTCAGGCGCTACGCTGTGCTGATAACCACCGGAGCGTAGCACCGGGTTCATCCCGTATCCGGGGCGTTTCCACGGATTTTAATGCTTTCTTAACGCCCCCAGCAGGTCTTTCGGGCGGCAGCTATTCCCGGAAGCGGTATCCCAGTCCGGCCTCAGTCAGCAGGTGCCGCGGATTCGCCGGATCGGCTTCGAGCTTGCGCCGCAACTGTGCGAGGTAGACCCGCAAGTAGCCGGTTTCCTCGGCGTAGGCCGGTCCCCAGACCTGCCGGAGGATCTCCTCGTGCGTGATCAGGGCGCCGCTGTTCCTGACCAGCAGCTCCAGGATGTTCCACTCCGTGGGGGTCAGCCGGACAGGAACTCCGCGGCGCGTCACCTGCTTGGCGGGGAGATCGACTGTGAAGCCTTCGGTTTCGATGACCGGGACATCACCGGAAGATCCCCTTCTCAGGGCAGCCCGGAGACGGGCCAGGAGTTCGTCCATCCCGAAGGGCTTGGTGACGTAATCGTCAGCACCCGCGTCCAGAGCCTGGATCTTGTCATCGGAGCCGTGCCGGGCGGACAGGACCACGATAGGGACGTCGTTCCAGCGCCGGAGCCTGCGGATCACCTCAACCCCGTCCAGGTCAGGAAGTCCCAAGTCCAGGATGATGACGTCCACCGGATGCTGTGCTGCCCGGTCCAGAGCCTCTTTCCCGGTCAACGCGGTCACCGTCGAGTAGCCCCGGGCCGTCAGATTGATCTGGAGGGCACGAAGGATCTGAACCTCATCGTCAACGATCAGAACGGTGGCCACGCTGTCCTTTCATGCCGGATGAGGGCGCTACGCCCGTGGAGAGCGGCAACCGGACCACCATCGTCAGGCCCCCGCCAGGAGTGGGCTCGGCCAGCAGGACCCCGCCCATGGCCTCGGTGAACCCTTTCGCCACGGCAAGACCAAGACCAATCCCCGTTCCGGCCGTCGTGTCATCAGCGCGCTGGAAGGGGCGGAACATTGCCAGGACCTCATCAGCGGGGATGCCCGCGCCACGATCGACGACAGTAAGTTCGCTGGCAGGAACATCCCCAATTCTTGCACTGCCGGCACCGCCAACAGTTCCGGAGATCACCACATCCGACTCGGGGGCATACTTCAGGGCGTTTTCCACCAGGTTGGCGATAACCCTTTCCAGCATCCCCGGGTCGGCATCGACCGGGGGCATGTTGTCCGGCAACAGAACGCGGAGCCGCGCGGAGTCCATGCCGCGGAGCGCTTCACCTACGGCGTCTGCCCAATAAACGGGACGGATCAGGGGTGCGACCGAGTCAGCCGTGATCCTGGACATATCCAAAAGGTTGCTCACCAGGCGGTCCAGCCTGTCTGCCCCCGACTCTACGGTGGCCAGAAGTTCTTCCTGCTCCTCCGCGCTGAAGGTAATGGTCTTATCACGCAGGCTGCTGGAAGCGAGCTTGATGCCAGCCAGTGGAGTGCGGAGATCATGGGACACCGCCCGCAGAATGGACGTCCGCATGGTGTTGCCCTCGGCAAGACGGAGGTTTTCGCGCTGGCTCGCCGTGAGCTCTTCACGCTGGACCATGGCCAGCAGATGGGCGCCAAAGGCGGTCAGCAGCCGCCGTTCATCATCGGTGAGATCCTTTCCGGTAAGTGTGAGGATCCGGTCCCGGTCCAGCTGCTCCGCAACGTCAGCCTCCGAAACGTCATCCGGCTGCGGTCCGCCGGAGGATTCCTGAAGCTCCCACACCACTGTCCCGCCCGGGCCGGTTTCCCGTTTGACCCACATACCGGCTCCCACCACCTGGAAGTGTTCCCGGACCTTGTCCAGGAAAGCAGGAATACTGTTCCCCTCGGCCACAGCCCTCCGGCTCAGATCGCTGAGGACTGCTGCTTCTGCCCCTGCCAGGTGTGCTTCCTTACTGAGCTTGGCCGAGCGGTCCACGACCAGTGACACGGCCACCGCCACCACGACAAAAATGAACAACGCCAGGACGTTTTCGGGATCAATCACCGTCAGGGACCCCACGGGGTGGACGCTGAAGTAATTCACGGTCAGCCCCGCGACGACGGCCGCCAGCACGGCTGGCCAGAGCCCCCCGAGCAGCGCAACACCAACAATGCCGGTGAGGTGTACCAGCATGTCCGTAGACAGCTGGTCGTGGGGAAGAAGGTCCAGGAGGAACTGCAGGAGCGGCGGGAGCCCCAGAGCGAGGATGAATGCCGGTATCTCCCGGCGCCGCCCCAGCCGCGGACGCCTGTGCCCCCTGCGCTCCTCGGGAAGGATGCGCCGATTTCCTCGTGCCATGGCTCTATTGTTCCCTCCGCGGCAACTTGAAGCCGCCACGAAGCGGAGGAAGCCGGGATGAACCCCTACCACCCGGTTTGCCCGCTTTTGGCTAGTTGGTTTGACCGTTTCAGAAGAGGTCTTGACCGTCCCGTCCAGAGGGGATCACACTTTTTATGGGCGCGATTGACGACAACGTCTATCGGTCAATGTCGGAAGAATCTTTTCACTCATCACGGGGAGAAGATTCCGCACCAGGTGGGAGAAATTTCCCATGATCGGGTCTCCTGGTGCGGCCGCAGACGCGGAGGGGACACCGCGATTACCTCCGTCTCACATCATTCATGCATAGGAAAATTACAAAGGGTGGGGTACGTAATGGACATTGAGCAGCTGTGGGATCGGCTCGAACCAGAAACGCGGCATTGGCTGGTGGATAATCCGGGGTGCCGCATCCTTCCCAGAACCATTGCGGCAGAGATCAAAGCGGCTACCGGTGCCGAGTTTGAACAGGACCGGCACGGTGAAAGTATCCTCTCCGCCAGCGACTGCGACTTCATTCGCAGGGCAGCGGAACTCCACGACGCCCGACGGCACTGAGTCCGGGCAGCCGGCGTTTTGGAAGGTTTCGTATCGAAATACCGCCATAAGTGAGCGAGCGTTGCAGGAAACACCGCCATAAGTGAGAGAGCGTCGGGACTCCGGCTAGAGGTCGGCCAGGAGGGTGGTGGGGTTCTCCATTGCGTCCGCCACGAAGCGGAGGAAGCCGGCCGCCGTTCCGCCGTCGCAGACCCGATGGTCGAACGTCAGCGTCAGCTCGGTGACTTTACGGACGGCGAGCTCGCCGTTGACCACCCACGGCTTGTCGATGATCCGGCCGACGCCGAGGATGCCCACCTCCGGGTGGTTGATGATCGCCGCGGACCCGTCCACCCCGAACACGCCGTAGTTGTTCAGCGTGAAGGTGCCGCTGCCCAGTTCGGTGGGGGTGGCCTTGCCCTGGCGTGCGACGTCGGTCAGCCGGCGGATCTCCGCGTCCAGTTCACGGGCGCTCAGCTTTTCGGCGCCGCGGACAGACGGCACCACCAGGCCGCGGTCGGTCTGGGCGGCGATGCCAAGGTTGATCCCGTCGAACGCGACGATCTCCTGGGACCCGTCGTCGGCCGTTTCGATGCGGGTGTTCAGCTCCGGGTACTTTTTCAGCCCGGCTGTGACAAAACGGGCGATAAACGCGAGCAGGCCCGGGACCTCTGCGCCGTTGGTCTTCATTCCCTCACGGAGCTCCAGCAGCGCGGTGGCATCCACGTCCACCCACACCGTTGCCTCGGGGATTTCCGAGCGGCTGCGGGCCATGTTCGCGGCGACGGCCTTGCGGACACCGCGGACAGGAGTGCGGGAGGAGACGGCCAGGCCGGTGCGGGCGTCCACGCCCTCAGCCTGAACAGGCGTCGTTTCGGCAGACTGAGTTTCGGCAGGCTCCACCGCCGGGCGCGGCATAGCTTCGGCCCGCTTGGTTTCGACGGGGTGAATGGCTGCCTCGACGTCGCGGCGCATGATCAGCCCGCTCTCGCCGGAGCCGTGGAGCTCACCGAGATCCACGCCGTGTTCCTTGGCCATGCGCCGGACCAGCGGTGAGATCACGGCACCAAGCTTCCCGGGCACGCGGGTACGCAGCAGCGAGAGGTCATCCTCCGCAGGGTTGGTTACAACAGGCTCACCCGACGAAGGGATCGGCTCAGCCAGCCCAACCGAACTCTTCCGGGCGCGGGTGCGGCGGGCGGTGCCGTGGCCGCCGGGAGTTCCGTAGCCGATCAGGACGTTTCCGGACCCGGCCTTCTCCTCCTCCCGGTAGGACTGGGCCACGTGGGTTTCGCCGGGCTCAACCGGTGCGGACTCGGCCACCGGCTCGCCCAGTTCCGTTTCGGCAGGTTCAGTCACAGGCTCCGCAGGTTCCGGCGCGGGGGCGGCATCAGAAGCGGCGGCCCCGGAAGAAGCGGGCGTCACCGAGATCAGCGGCTTCCCAACGTCGATGGTCTCCCCCGGCTGCCCGTGCAGCTCGGCGACAACACCCGCATAGGGAGAGGGCACCTCAACGGTGGACTTGGCCGTCTCCACCTCCGCTATCGGCTGGTCCACGGAGATGGTGTCCCCAACAGACACATGCCAGGACACCAGCTCGGCCTCGGTCAGCCCCTCCCCCAGGTCCGGCAACAAAAACACGCGAGTCTCGCTCATGAAATCAGTCCTCCCACTGAAGGTCGTCGACGGCGTCGAGGATGCGGTCCACGCCGGGCAGGTAGTACTTCTCGAGTTTGGGTGCCGGGTACGGGATGTCGAACCCTGTGACGCGGCGGATGGGTGCGGCCAGATGGTGGAAGCAGCGCTCCTGGACCCGGGCCACGATCTCGGAGGACACGGACGCGAAGCCGTGCGCCTCGGCGATCACCACGGCCCGGCCGGTCTTCCGCACAGATTCACAAACAGTAAAGTCGTCGAACGGGACGAGGGTCCGCACGTCGATGACCTCCAGGGAGCGCCCCTCCAGCGCGGCTGCCTCGGCGGCCGCCAAAGCCGTGGGAACGGACGGCCCGTACGCAATCAGCGTGGCATCGGTGCCGGGACGCGCGACGGCGGCCCTCCCCTCGGTGGTGGCGCCCGCCGTCGTGCCTTCCTCATAGGAAGCACGCAGGGCCGCGAGGTCCACCAGGTCCTTGGACCAGTACAGCTTCTTGGGCTCCATAAACATGACGGGATCGTCCGAGTCGATGGCCTCGCGGAGCATCCGGTACCCGTCCGCCACGGTGGCCGGGGTGAACACCTTCAGGCCGGCGGTGTGGGCGTAGTAGGACTCGGAGGAGTCGCAGTGGTGCTCCACTCCCCCGATGCCGCCGCCGTACGGAACCCGGATCACCATGGGCAGCTTCACGGCCCCGCGGGTGCGGTTGTGCATCTTGGCCACGTGGCTGACGATCTGCTCGAACGCCGGGTAGGCGAACGCGTCGAACTGCATCTCCACCACGGGGCGCATCCCGTTGATGGCCATGCCCACGGCCATGCCCACGATCCCGGACTCGGCCAGGGGCGTGTCGAAACAGCGCTGCTCGCCGAACTTTTTGGTGAGCCCGTCGGTGATGCGGAAGACCCCGCCCAGGGTGCCCACGTCCTCGCCGAAGACCAGGAGGGAGGAGTCGGCGGACATGGCGTCCACCAGGGCGGTGTTGAGGGCCTTGGCCATGGTGACCGGCTGCGGGCCGGCGGCTTCGGCGGTGGCCGCGGCGGACGCGGCCGCCCGGGCGGTGGCGGCGGAAACGTTGCCGTTGGCCTCGGAGGAGGTGGTGACGGTGGGGCTCACTTGGCGGCCTCCTGTGCTGATGAATCGGGGTTCTGGGCTGCGGCGTCGCGGGCGAGTTCGTCGGCGAGCAGGGCGGACTGTTCCTTCAGCTGCGGCGTGGGAGTGGCGAACACGTGGCGGAAGAGTTCCTGTGGGTCCACGGGAACGTCCTCGCTGAGGCCCTCGCGGAGCTGCCCGGCCACGGCCTCGGCCTTCTCGGCGATACGGGCCTCCCCCGCGGAGTCGAGCAGGCCGCGGTCCGACAGGTAGGTCCGCATCCGGTTCACGGGGTCCTTGGCCCGCCACTCGGCAACCTCGGCGCTTTCCCGGTAGCGGGTGTCGTCGTCGGCGTTGGTGTGGGCCTGCATCCGGTATGTGTTGGCCTCCACCAGCAGGGGGCCGGAGCCTTCACGGGCGAGCTTCACGGCGCGGTCCAGGACGGCGAGGAGCGCGACGACGTCGTTCCCGTCCACGCGTTCGCCCGCCATGCCGTAGCCCACGGCCTTGTGCGCGAGCGACGGCGCCACGGACTGGTGTGCCAGCGGCACCGAGATGGCGTACTTGTTGTTCTGGACGAAGAAGATGACGGGCAGGTGGAAGACGGCGGCGAAGTTGAGGGCCTCGTGGAAGTCGCCTTCGCTGGTGGCGCCGTCGCCGCACATGGCCAGCACCACGGTGTCCTCGCCGCGGAGCTTGGCGGCGTGCGCGACGCCGACGGCGTGCAGCAGCTGGGTGGTCAGCGGGGTGCACTGGATGCCCACCTTGTTCTTGAGGGGGTCGAACCCGCCGTGCCAGTCGCCGCGGAAGATGGTCATCACCTGCACGGGGTCCACGCCGCGGGTCATGACGGCGACGGCGTCGCGGTAGGTGGGGAACATCCAGTCGCCGTCGGACAGGCACAGGGCGGCCGCCACCTGGCAGGCCTCCTGGCCGTGGCTGGAGGGGTACACGGCCATGCGGCCCTGCCGGACCAGGGCGGAGTTCTGGTCGTTGACGCGGCGTCCGACGACGAGCTGCTCGTACGCTGCCAGCAGTTCGTCATCGCCGGGCAGGGGGTATTCGTGGCCCGGTTCCGTGCCCTGCTCTGCGTCGGGTTTGAGCCGGCCGTCCGGGTCCACCATCTGGATCTGGTGCCGGGCCGGGAGCATGTAGTCCTCGGCCGTGATGCCGAACTTCTTGACGGCTTCGGTGAGCGCGTCCTCGTGCGGCATGCCTGCCTGGCCGGTGCCTGCTGTGTCCGGCGCGGTGTGGTCTGCGGAGATCGTCATTGGTCCGTTCCTTCTGTTGCCACTATTCCTTCCCAGTATTGACCTGCGGGAGGTTTCGTATCCAGCACCTGCGGAAATCGTGGAGAAGCTGCTCAGCTTTCCCTAAACTGGGAGACGATTTGCAAATGTGAGCCAGATTACGAGTGGGGGTCGTGGACAAAATGCCAACACAGGAAGCGCGGACGGAGCCGGTGCCGCTGGACGACATCGACCGGAGCATCATTGCCGAGCTCACCCGAGACGGCCGGATGTCCGTGACCCAGGTGGCGGAGAACGTCCACATCTCCCGGGCGCACGCCTACACCCGCATTGCCCGGCTGACGGGTGAAGGGGTACTGTCCCGGTTCACAGCTGTGGTGGACCCGATCAAGGCGGGGCTGAAATCCTCGGCCTACGTGACCCTGAAGCTGAAGCAGGACGCCTGGCGGGAACTCCGCGACCAGCTGGGCGCCATCCCCGAGGTGCACCACATCGCCCTGGTGGGCGGCGACTTCGACGTGATCCTGCTGGTCCGGGCCGTGGACAACATCGACCTGCGCCGGGTCATCTTTGACCAGCTGCAGTCCATGCCGGGCGTGCTGGACACCCAGACGTTCCTGGTGTTCGAGGACGTGGACACGCGGTGATGCGTTAGCCGAAGTGCCGGACGTCCGGCGGACGCCAACTGCAGGAGCTACCGGTACCCGTCGACGATCGCCGCGGCGATTTCCTTGTAGGCCCGCCGGGTCTCCGGCTTGAGGACGTCCAGGGTGACCAGATCGCCATCTGCCACGCCGCGGTCGTGCGGCACTGCGATCAGTTCACGGCAAATCCCGGCGAGGTGCTCCTCGATGGCGTCTTTGTCCACGCGTGAGGACACCTCGTCCTTGTCAGTGATCACCACGATGGCGTTCCGTGCCAGATCCTCGTAGCCGTGGCTGGCCAGCCAGTGCAGCGTGCTGCGGGCGCGCTTGGCACCGCTCACCGCGTAGCCTGCAGCAATGACCAGGTTGTCGGCGGACTGCAGGATGCCGCTCATCGCGTTGTGCGTCACCCCGGTACCGCAGTCGGTCAGCGCAACAGAGTAGTAGCTGGAGACGAGCTTGCGGATCCGCAGGTACTCCTCGGCGGTCAGAGAGTCGGACACCTCCGGGTCCTGCTCCCCCGCAATCAGGTGCAGCCGGCCGGCTGCGTGCATGTAGCGTGCCAAGGCGGTCAGCGAATCCACGGACTCGATGTTCTTGAGAAGGTCAGTGATCGTACGGGGGCTGGCCTGCTGGTAGATGCCCTCCCCCAGTGCGCGCTCCACCAGATCCCCCGAATCCGGGTTTGCGTCAATTGCGCACGGGGCATCGCCCCGGTACTCGGCCAGAGTCAAGCCGACGCCTACCGTCGTCGAGGTCTTGCCGATACCGCCCTTGAGGCTGAGCACGGCCGTGTTGTAGCTGCCCTGTAGCTGGCGCGAGATACGCCGGGCCAGTTCGTCCTCCTGGCGCTGCTTCGCACCGGGGCCAAGGTTCCAGGCACCGCCCGTGAGCTTGTAGAGGGCGCCACGGAAGCCACCCACGGGACGGGGCTTCTGTTCTTTGACGAACAGCCCCGGGGAGCTGATGAAGTCCGGCATGGGGCTGTCGGCAATAGTGTCAGCAACAGTGGGCCGGCTGCGCCGAAAGGCCGGAGTATCCGAGGGCGCATCTTCCGGCATCGGCGGTACTTGCCGGACAGCAGCGGGCTGCCTGGCGGCAGTGCTGTCGGGAGTCGCTGGCTCTGCAGACGCCGGCGCCCGGGTGGGGGCGAGGACAGGCGGGGCTTGCTTCGCTTCATCGGCTGCGGCCGCCGCCTCGGCCCAGGAGGTCCGGGGCGTTGCTGGTCGGCCGGCGTCAGGCTGGCTGGAGGTGTCTGGTGTTACGGCTGGCATGGTTCCTGTCCGGACATCCGTCAGGTCACCTTCGGCGCGACGAAGGTCGCGGCGACGGCGCTGAGGCTGCCCTGCATCGTCTGCATGGGCGCGTGCGTTCTGATTCGCCGGATCGGGCATGTCTGTCCCCCCAGGACGTTCGGCAAAGGTTCTGCGGCACTGATTCAAACAGTAAGTCTAGGGGGTCTGGCCTCCAGAGCAGGTCAAATGCGTGTGAGACCAGCACCCACGACGGCGGCCGTGAGGATTAGCAGAACGGTCAGGACAGCATATCCCTGCCACTTCGGGCGGCCCTTGTGCGGGTTAATGTCGACGTATGGCATGGCTATTGGCGGTCACGTCGAGGGGCGGGGGCGGGAACAGTGATCCGCACGGCTCGGCGCTTGAGCCGCAGCACTTGGTACAGAACAACGAAGGGAACCAGCAGTGTGCCCAGCAGCGCGCACAGCGCAAAGGCAAATTCGGAAAAAGCCACAACAGCCTCCATCGTTCAAGTGATCCCCATCGCCATGACCTAAGCACGTGACACGCGGAATGACAAGTCACGTCGGCAGCGGTCTTGCCAGTTGCAGAAGCTATCTCCGCCATACCATCATCACTACTGCCTGGGTCCCGATCGCCTAAGCACCTAGTAAAACCTACGAAATTAAGCTCATTTTCGCGGGCCTGGCTTTCGTCGTGAGTTTCGTGCGGCGCATATTCCCCATACCTGCCCATGACGCAATGACAGGCTTTTGGCTTTCGCTCAAAAGCGGCAACGCGGCGTCGGCGAAGGCGGGGACCAGTCGGTCCCTGTCAGCGCGGGCTGGGCAGGAGCATCGAACCACCGCTTCTTCACTGCCCCGTCCGCCACGCTGAGCAGCTTCGCGCAAACGCCGCCAAGGCAGTCGCCGTTACTGACCACATCCTCAAGGTCTTGGTTGCGGGTGACGCGAATGACTGGTTCATGTTCGACGCCAACGGAAGGCACGAGCGGGAGAACGGAACGGACGTCTGCGACACGAACCTGTACCGGGGCTCGATAGGTGTCGTCCGAACTGAACGCTCCTTGCAGGTCACGCAGAGCATCCGGATCAACACCACCAGCGTCGCAGCCGACCTAGGCGTTCTCGCCATCGCCAACGCGGTCACCGTCCCCTGCTGCAACCCCACAGCCGGCGGCGTAATCTACATTGGGCAGGGCACTCAAGTACCGCGGATCTCCCCATACTGTCACAGCCCTAGGAGCAGCATGCACCCGCAGTCGTACTCGCCTGATCAGATACCTTTACTCGCACGTCGGAGCCTTGACCGAAATACACGGCTCTGATCTTTACTGGCGGAGACGGAACCTAGCCAGGATTAGCGGGTGGCAGTTTCGCTGTTTCAGGTGAGTATCCGGCCACCGCCGATGAAGGGGCCAAACCTTCCGGTCGGCACGTCATCATCGCCTCGATGTTTTTGCGGTAGTTGGCGGTCCACTCAACGGACTGGGCGCCAAACCTTCACCGCCCTCCATGGCATTTGCGCAGAACGCGGGACGTCAAGGGTCAATGCCGACTTGACCTCATTATTGACAAGGTTGTTGTGGAGTGTAAGAAGTGACTCTGGGCCAGCGAAAATGATTCGGGTGTATCTCAAGGTCGCTGACGTGCCTGATGCAACCGGCTGCATCGCACCTGATACATCTCGTCCGGGTCAGGCCGTGGGTACTTCTACGCTCGATAGGTTCGAACCCAATTTTTGTACTTAGAGCCTGCAGTCCTATGAGTTGTCGGACTGCATGGCAGCGCAGATATCGTGAAGTGCCAGCGCGCCAGCAAGCGCCCGAACCCACCGGGCATGCTGCACAGCGAACTCGATAACTTCGATGAAATCGTCCATAAGGCCCTCCATCATAGGGACACATGGATTACCCGCGATGAGGGCCCCGTAGCAACGTGACTAGCGCGGGGCCCTCCGGCACACTTCACGCAACTGATGAGTACGTGTGAAGGCGGCCGAGCCAAGACTAATTGAGGGCTCAGGCTTGATCCTAATTCTCGGCTGAAGGGGATAACTTAAATTCGGTTACGTTCCTCCAGCATTGGAGATTTGCCGTCCTGCGGATCACCTTCACGATGGCGACAGCCCAGATGCCGACGAGGAGCGTGACAGGCCTCCCCAGTCTCGCGCTGATCACGACCTCTACTCAAAACTAAAGACACTGTTCAAAGAAACTGGGTAGCTCCCTGAGTCGCTGAACAGGCAAGAAGTCCCGGTAGGGATCGGGGAACGTCCAGCCTGCCTAGCTGTCCACCGGCTGGGGCCTCGGCGCAAGGGCGGCGCTCCGCGTGAAGCGGTGTTTCAGCTTCAACATGGGTGTTTCTACGAACCGTAGGGACACCCACGCGAGCAAGAAACTAGCTGGCACGCCAACAACAAGGGCGATCCACGGGTTCGCGGAGATCGCGGCCATCGTCCATTCGCGCACCAGGTAATTCCAGAGGTAAAGGCTGTATGAGATGCCACCTAGCCAGACGATTGGCTTCCAGGCCCAGAGTTTGGAGGTTCGCATCTCGGGAGCTTCAGCAGCGGTCCAGACAATAACACCCATTGATATCGCGAGGAGCGGCAGCAGGAAGGCGTAACCGGCAAATGAGGACTTCAGTTCGGGCAGGAAGATCGTGCCGAGAACAACAACCCACGCCGCTCCCTGCAGGATGCGCAGTGTCGGAAAATGACGCATGAAAGTTGGGACAATGCCATAGCGCTTTGCGACTGCCATCATCGCCCCGAGAATGAGAGCATCCGCCCATGTAGTCGGCAGATTGTAGATCGAGTTGCCGAGTAACATCCATGTCGTAGGGCGGACAAGCCAAAACACGATAATGGCAGACCCTAGGCCCATGACTATTCCCCTGCCGGACGCTTTCCGGAATATCAGTGCCACCAGCACCAAGGGCCAGAGGATATAGAACTGCTCCTCGACGCTGAGAGTCCAAAGCGGGCCCAACTCCTCAGGGGTGACGCCCAGCGAAGCGCCGAAGTTGAAAACATAGAGCACCGACATCAGTGCTCCTTGAACCGCGCCTCCCAAGTCTGTTCCCAGGGCGCCCTTGGTCGCCGCCACTACCGCAATGTATATGGCCAGCATGAAATACAATGCCGGCAGTAGCCGTAGTGCCCGCCGTACGAAAAAGTCGCGGAGGCTGATCCGACCGAACTTGGAGTGCTCGGAAAACATGGTGCCGGTGATGACAAAGCCGGATATCACGAAAAATAGGTCGACACCGATGATTCCGGCGTTTGGGAAGGCGGGCGGAATGTAATGCCGCAACAGCACTAGGCCGATGGCTATGCCACGCAATCCGTCAATACTCGAAATTCGATGCGCCATGCGTCGTCCCCCATTTAAGCCCGAAACAAACTTGGTCAGTCTATCCGCTTAAGACACCAGAGGCTCCTATGCCAGCGGGCCATAAATCCGGTTATGTTACATCAACGACAGAGGTTCAGATCGCTAGGATGAGCATCCGGGATGACCAAAGCCTATGTATCGGCCAAGATCATGCTACAAGCTGCAATGATCTTGGCCGTGGTTGTTACCCCCTTATGCAGGTGGACGCTGCCGGAGCAACCGAAAAATGGGACGTCCTGTATTGTGAGGCTCGTGGTGTGCGGAATTTTGGGCTGCCGTTGCTAGCGGGCGAATAGTCAGCGCAAGCTTCCCATGTGGAACCTTCGCTGATAAGCGGCCGAGCGTTAGCGGGACCGCCATATGTCCGTGACGCAGTCGACGGAGAACCTCCGCATATCCCGGGCCCACACCTATACGCAGATTGACCGGCTCACCAGTGACGGGCTGCTGTTCCCGTTCGCGGCCATGGTGGATCCGATCACGGCGGCGCAGAAGTCCTCCGCATACATGATGCGAGCAGCTGGGCGCTATCGCCGACAGACCACCGCCTTGTGGGCGGCGGCTTCGACGTGATCTGCTGGGGCGCACCATGTACAACATCCACCAGCGCCAGTGATTTTCGGCCAGCTGTAGTCCATGTCGCGTGCTGGACAGGCAAGCTTTGCTGATGTTGGCGTGTGGATACGCGGGGTAAAGCCGCTGGCTCCGGCGTCATACCGCTCGCCCATGTCAAAAGTAAAACAGTCGACTGTGGGCAGCTCTTAGAAAGCACCAGCTCGCCACAATTCCTCATGCGTAACCTCGTATCTACTGAGTACTACCTGCACGGCAAGTCGGGTAACCAATACTGTGGTTTCAGAAACACTCAAAGCAATAACTTCTGGGTATGGTCCCCCCGTTTGGAATCAATGATCAGCCGGCCCGGCAAGGCGACACCGCTGTGGGGCGGCGTCATCTTCTACGTTTTGGAAGCCTGGTGACTGCACTCACAGGCGCTTCGGCAATGTCAGCATTAGGTGCCACAAGTGCGCAAGCCGGTCCTGGCGATAAAGCCTCGCCTAACACTTATGTACCAGTCGCAGAAAAAGGTTCTCCTTCCGGCGTCGCTAGTTTGGACTCAAACGCGAAGATCTATCACGCCCAACTTCCCGATCTTTCCGCAAAGTACGTCACGCAAGACGGAGACGACACGCTAACAGGGAAGAAGTCGTTCAAGGGAGCTGGAAAGCTGGAATTCAACCACAACTTCACGCCCAACTACGACACTGTTCTCTGGATTGCGAGCGAGCCGCGCATCAACCCCACATTGAATAGTCAGGGGCTCTATATCCAGCACCGGGTCGCTGGAAATCTCGGCGGCATGGTTCACGATGCGGGAGCGTCTGAGCTGCGTTTAAACGGGGTTACGAACACAGGAGCCGGGCAGTCCGCTCATGAAGACTCCCTCGTAATTACCGGAGGAGTTAACGACATCAACCTCCTGTCCTCATCTTTAGCCAACTTCCACACATCTGGCACCCCCACTGGCGTAGTACGAAACCTTGCTTTGTTTAGAGCTACCCAAGCACCCCCGTTGCCCTCTGGGTTCATGGTCGGGCAGGCAGCAAGTATGTACTTGGAAAACCAGATCATCGGGGAAACCAACTTCACGCTTTGGGCTGGTGTCGGAGATAGTGTTTTGGCCACCCTGCGGCCAAAGGACAAAGACTCAGTAGGGCTTGGCATCAAAGGCCTAAAAGAACAAGCCTCAGATCTCTTCCAAGTCCGCAACAGTAGTGATACCGTCCTATTCGCCGTCGCTCCAGCCGGAACAGGACGCTTCGGGGCAGGTGTGGGTGACGGAACCCCCGGGACTTTAGTAATCAATAACAACAATGCGTCGGCCGCAACAGTTGCCTTGCGCCTGAAAGCCAGCCAGGGTCAGACCGGCGACCTCTTCCAGGCATTGAGGGGCGATAACACAAAGGTTGTGTCGATAGACGCAACCGGCAATCTGCGCGCTATCGGAAGCTCAATTCAAGCTCGAAACGCAGCGGACACCATAACGATGGTATCCCTTACTTCCAGTGGGTTCCGCTGGAACGACTCAGGTTTGGTACAAACGACCGTCGGAATGGGTGGGGGCGCGGCCCCGCTTCCAGCTAGTCCGACCAAATATCTGCGAGTCATCGACCCGTCGGGCAATGCTCTTGTAATCCCCGCCTACGCAACCTCATAACAGGAGAAGCATCATATGGACGGAATTGTTTACCTGCTCAATCAGGCGGGAATTGCACTCGCAAGTTCAGAAACCGAGCTTCAACGGCTGCGCGCGATCGTAGGGGAGGGTGCGAACACACCAGTGCTCGAGGTCGAAGGTTATAAGATTCATCGAACCTCTGACCCTCACTGCTTCATTGTCGCTTTGGGTGATCGATGGCTCTCCGGTATACAGGGAAGGACTCCCGAGGAAGCATTAGAACGCGCACGCGTTGAAGTCGCAAAGGGCTAAATCGCCCATCTCGAGCTTCAATGCCTGATACGTCCGGCGGTATGGGACAGACGGTGTCGTTTGCGACTATGGATCTTCCGATGACAGTGCTGGCCTCCCTAAACTGTGCATTCGTATGGCTGTTGGCGATCCTGACCAGCGGTAAGCGTCTACAATCGCGGCCGCTATCTCTTTGAAAGTTCTACGCGTCTCCGCCTTCAACACGTCTAGCGTTACCAAATCGCCGCGAGCGGCCCCGTGGCCTATACCAATAAGATCGTCCATTTAGCGAAGACTGATGGCCTGCCAGGCCCCTATGTGGTGCGTAGACGGTGGAGCCTTTGAAGGGCCTCGTTGCACCCCAAGTCCAGCTATCGCGAAGATTAGGTATGTCACTGGCAAAGCTTCGATAGCCGAGCCTGTTATACCGAGCCCGAACATTGCTAATACTGATACGACAGCCAGGGTGCCTTCCGGTGTGCGGATGTCGATAGAACGCCACAGCGCTAAAATAAGCAAAAGCCACAGCACCATGCCGATCAGGCCGCCCTCCACAAGCAATTTAAGAAGGAGGTTGTGTGGCGTCACATGGGGGTTCGCACCGAAAGCAGAACCGAGAGTATCGCCGGCGGAGCCCGCCCCCATTCCGATGATGGGAGATTCTTGGAACATTGAGAGCCCAAGGGCATACTCAGGCAGTCGGTTCAAGAATCTGCCGTCAGTGGCAAAGTTGCCGATGGACTCCACAACGGTGAGAACTTTGCCCCCACCTAACGCCTCCCCCACCATAAGCGCAACTACTGCAACGCTCCCCACCAGTGCAGCCCTTTTCAAGAAAGCAGTCACTGAAGACGCCAGGATGATAAGTGCGCAAACTACAAGCGCTAAAGCAACGTACGCAGTCCGGACAAGGGTGAGGTACATACCAATAGCACCAACAAGAAGCACAACCTTGGGCAGAAAACGGGAGGACTTCCACCGAACTAAGGCCCATCCGACCAAGAAAACGCCAGCAAGAGCGGCATGAAAAGGGCCGGCGAACAAGCCCTGCATCCGCGCCTCACCACCATATAAGCCTGTATAAATGTCAGCATCATTCTTGGGAGAAAGGGCATTGATTGCCGGCACCCAGAGGTGCCCAGCAATGGAAACTGCCAAAATGCCCGTGAGTAGCTTTATGATGAGGCGTTCCACCGGCACTCTTAGGCGCTCCGACACTGCAGCGCCTAAAGCGACTCCGGCAACAGCCAAGGCAGTCTTTCGGAACCCAAGCATCCCTGTCGATACGTCAGGGACGTTCCAATGGAAAACCAGAAGCGCCCAGAAGGCGATGAACAGGGCTGCCGTGAAAACTACAGTGTTGCCTCGCCGCTCTGCAGCAGGGGCAACAACCCATTCAATAAATGCACCCGCGAGTGCGAAAATCTGGATAGGCATGCCCAAGCTAGGCGGCAAGACAGCCGAAAAAACGAAGGCGGCTAGAAAGATGATGTACCGCCGCGGAAGGGAACCCTGCCTACGTGGCCAAAACACCCAGATCAGGCCAACGACCGCAGCGGCAAGGCCTACCCCAGACAAAGGTTCGCTGTTTGCCGCAAGGACGATGGCGCCCGTTAAAGTCGCAATGACTACAGCGACTATCGCCATCATCCCCCACTTGCCCACTAGTAGAGAGTAGCCGCATGGCCCCGTGCCACCAAACACGATCTACGTGAGGCCTTGCACAGCAACGGCCTGGGACGTTCACAGCAAGACTGACACCGCGCCTGCATTTGCAGCCGCCCCTCCGGTCCCACTCAAAGTGTTTCTTTCAATGAAAGCATCATGGCATCCTTCGGGTGGTAGCCCCGTAGCCGCGGATAGAACAACCCTCGCCGTGCTATCCGCAGCTCAACAAGATATGGACCAACTTTCCGAGCCGACGAAAACACAGCAAAGCACCAGGACGGATCTCCAAGATGTTCCAGTCTGGCATTTGTGATCGCATGAAGATTCACTTGAAACCCTCCATGGTGCGAGTAGCCCATATACTTGTACCTGTGCTTTCCGGACGGCCACTTGGACCAGTGTGAAACACGCCTAAAATACTCATGCTCGATATAGGGGACACCGCATGATTGCAAAACAAGACCACACTATGGATGTCGTGGTCGTTGGTCTCGGTTATGTAGGGCTACCGCTTGCAGAACGAGCGGCCAGCCAGGGACTGCGAGTGGCGGGTCTCGACAAAAACAGAGAGACTGTCGACCTCCTGAATTCCGGGAAATCGCACGTCGACGATATTTCGGATGCCGCCGTTGAGACGATGTTGTCGCGTGGGTTCAGGGCAACTAGTGATGATGAGGTCCTTAGCAGGACAAAAAGCGTCATCATTTGCGTGCCAACGCCTCTGTCTGCTGACGGTTCGCCGGATCTGTCAGCGGTGAAGTCCGCTTCGCTGGCGGTAGCAAGAAATATACAGCCCGGAACACTGGTCTCACTTGAGTCCACCACCTCTCCCGGTACAACCGAAGAAGTCCTCCAGCCCCTGCTGGAGTCGCAGGGTCTGGTCGTAGGCGAAACGGTGTTCTTGGTATTCTCCCCCGAGAGAATCGACCCTGGAAACACTAAGTACACTCTCCAAAACACGCCGAAAGTCGTCGGCGGTGTAACAGGCGAGTGCCGTCAGCGTGGTGTCAGTCTCTACGAATTACTGGTTGACGTCGTCGTGCCCCTAAGCGGCGTTAAGGAGGCGGAACTCAGCAAGCTTCTCGAGAATACGTACCGCCAGCTGAATATCGCTCTGGTAAATGAACTCGCGCGCTACTGCCATGAACTAGAGATCGATATCTGGGAAGTAATTCGCGGAGCGGCCACGAAGCCCTTCGGATTTCAACCATTCTACCCTGGGCCCGGCATTGGGGGGCATTGCATTCCAATCGATCCCAGTTATCTTTCCTACACCGTGAATGCGAAACTTGGATACCCATTCCGGCTGGTCGAGTTGGCTCAGGAAGTGAACAACTCTATGCCGCAGTACGTCGTCAGTCGAGCACAAGAAAAGCTAAATGAGAAGAAGCTTTCCGTTAACGGCTCCACGGTTACGCTGGTTGGTGTCACTTACAAAGCGAACATCTCAGACAAGCGCGAGTCTCCAGCCTTGGAAATAGCAAAACGCTTGTCGTCGCTGGGAGCTACCGTTACATTTAACGATCCGTACTACGCTGATTGGGATCCGCTTCAAGAGGGCACGAGCTTGGCGTTTGTTCCCGAGGAAAAGATGTCGCCCGAAGCGACTGACTTGGTGATTATCCTTCAGCATCACGATGCCCTCGATATGGCAGCGATCGCAAACTCTGGCTGCTCCATTTTGGATACTCGAGGGAAGCTGACAGCCACAACCGATATCACGCGTCTGTGAGTCGGGAGCCTGAAATGCTTACCGATCTAACCATTCATGCATTCCCAATGCATGGCCACCACAAGATGCTCGCCGAGGGTTATAGAACCCGCGATGCGCACGTCCTTGAATGGATATCTCGGCTTAGACCTGCGTCACGAATCAACGTGCACTCCCGGCCTGACCCTTTTCCGCTTAGAAATCTGGCGATACGGAACTCCGGTACTGAAGCGCAGCTCCCCAATGTTCGCGACGCCTTCCGAACTGTTCTCACTGTTCCTCCCCTTGGAAATCCAAAACGCTGGTGGGTAAGCTCGGTTCGCCACTACAGGCCTCTGGTAACTGACGAACCTACTATTGTGTGGAACCCCATGTTGGGACTTCGCGAGGAGGTTAGGCAGCATAGAGGACCGTTGCACGTTGACTTGTTGGACAACTGGCTCGAGCACGCGGCTTTTCAATCGTTCCAACACGAAACAAAAGCCAGTTATGAACGGCTCTTCAAGCACGCGTCTTCAATCACCGCCAATTCTGAGTCCACCTACAAGCTTGCACTCAGCTACGGTCGCAGCGATGCAGTCCTGATGCCTAATGGCTGCGATCCAGAAAAATTTCAGCTCAACAGCACCGCGACTGGTCGGCCCACGGTCGGCTATATCGGCAAAATTGGGCATCGATTAGATGTCAATCTAATCAAGACAACAGTTGAACAGAATCCTGAATGGCGTTTCGTATTTGCCGGCCCAGTGCTTAACCGGCGTGTGGGCGCTGATCTGAAAAAATGCAGAAATCTCGAGCTGATCGGCGACGTTCATTATGCACAGATCCCTGAATTGCTGCAGACTTTTGACATCGGGTGGGTGCCCCACGGTGTTACAAGTGGGCAAGTAGGGGGCGATGCAATAAAGATTTATGAGTATCGCGCTGCCGGACTGCCGGTCATTACGACACCAATTATTGGAACTCGCGAACGACCAATGCCTGGCGTGCTGGTCGCTGAATCAGTTGATCATTCCCGCCTTATTCGCGAGCAGGCTTTGATAAACGGCCGGGTCCCACGATCACCCTATGACACTCCACCCGAGTTAACTTGGAAAGCAAAGACACAAACCATTTTGGATATGATGGGCGTTTAGGCATGCGGCTTTTTGGAGGCCGCCGGTCACTGCCTCTGAAGTAACAACGCTTGAAGTATCCCTCATCAGGCTGCCAAAAAGTAGGCGAACGATTCGCCCCCTATCTGTAACTCAACACACTGACATTTATCTATAATGACGAACTTCGCGGAGCTCATGTCTGGGGTGGCATTTACATACATACCACCCCAGACATGAGCATCCACCTTTTGATTCTTCTACGGTCGATCTGCAGATCTGCAGACCTGGAATCATACTAGTGTCGGTAAACGTTGTCAGCTCTCCGCCAGGTAACCCCGAATCCTCCGTTTTGGAGATAAAGCTGATGCAGATCTACCGGTGGATTAAAGTAAACCGTACTTCCGTTGGTTGTCGGAATAGCGATTCCAGGGGAGCCAAAGAAGCAGGCACGGCCCGGACAAGCCGTTTCCCCCGCGGTCGGCTCTTGCCAGTACCACCAAGAAGACAGTAGAAGCCATCGATGGTCAACCTCCCTTCCTAGCTTTCCTCAGGGCACCAAGGGGCAGAGTCGACGCATTGCAATAAAATCGCCTATAACTTCTACTTGGCACAACGTCGTGGCCTTTTCGCTGTGGATAGTCTTGAAGTCGCGGCTGTTGGCGTTTTAGTTAACCGGCCGCGGAACGACGACAAAGTCATCTTTGGCGGTAGAAAACATTCATCTTGCAACCAACGGACGGCTATGAGGTCCGAACAGGCAGCTCAATATCCTAAGCCTGGCCGCAGCCTTCGACTACCTCACTAATAAGAGACCGAGCTCGAGTTTCGTTGTCCCGCGTCCGCGCTGTTCCGGCTCTCACGGATTTTTTCTTGATACCTTCGCGGAACCAGCACCTGCCGAACCGAACAACCAAAGAAACCAAGCGAAGTAGGATGATAAGGAGATGATAGCAGCGGCAATTACGCCAAATGCCTGACCTAGTGCCAAATTGCAGCAAACATTGGCACTTGCGATGAAGCTAACTACTAATACACTTGCCTTATAGTGTCCGCTTGCCAGCAAGGAAACGTAGTGAGGTGCACTCCAGAACATCAGCAAGCCAGCTCCCGAGATCAAAGTGACAAGAACGAAATCTGGGGAGTAGCGGCCACCGGACACCAATTCCGTTCCCCACTTTGTTGCTGGGATACATATGGCAAAGATTAATAAAGAGGCGACATAATACTTCCAGTGGGGAACAACGCGACGGCCTTTATAGGAGGGGCCTAATGAGCGAGTGATAAAAGCATTCGACAGCGCTCGGTAGAAACGGTCCAACAAACCATACGTAAGAGCATAGACGGCCAATTGACTTGGTGAGACTTGGTTTCCAAGGATTATCCGGTCCGCGCTCGCAATTATCCACAGACCGAGGTTCATGGCACCCACAAAATGACTAGAGTATGAAGGACCCACGTATCTTTCGGATGACCATCTCTTAGACCAAGGCAGTAGGCAGCAGACGTTTCCAATAGCGACACTAATAAACGCCTGAATGAGCTCGATCGGGCCCATTACAGCAGCTAGGGCGAGAATAACGATCGGTACGACGACACGGAGGGACAACAGAAGGAAATAACGCTGGAAGCGTTCCGCGCCGACTTCAGATGAAATACTCGCTTCAGCTAACGGAAACGTCAGCATACAAAACGCAGCCAACAACCCTTCTACATAAGATGTCCGCAACCAGGCGATATAAAGTCCGCAGATTGTTGAAACTGACAACATCAGAATAATCTCGGAGGTCTTGAAGGTGATCTGTCTACAGCCTTCGGCCGACATCCTTGCGACGCGGGTACCGATACCGCTACCAGCTATGGCATTTCCAATGGCCCAAAGGGCAGTGACTACTGCATAGTCGGCGTAGTCCTCATCTGATAACAGACGCGAAAGAATCACAACGACTAATACGGCACTCACTGTGGAAACTAGTTGCGCAAGCACGGATTGGTGTGTAATGACCTTGCGGCACAGTTGCAAGAAGTATTTCACTATACGCTGACCGCTGAGCTGCGAAGTTCTCTTATGGCCACACAAATGTGTCTGCCGGCACGAGCAGTGAACGAATTAGTCTTAATGAGAAACACCCTACTCGTGTTCAAGCACGTACCTGCATCTACAGGCAACCCAACTTCTGGACCATTCAGAGCACTTTTCGTAGATGCTTGCAACCGCCGCCTTGAAATCACATATCTCGTTTGACAGTTGACTGACGTAACGACAAAGGTGATTTAGTTAAGAAAGCACTAATTGCATCGTCATAAGATGAGCAGACATCTTCCCAAGAATAAGCATTGCTCGCACGTCTGCGCACGCCGACAGCGACCTCATTTTGGCGCTCGGGTGACGACATCATGGTCTCAACGGCATCGGCGATTTTCGCGCCCTCAGGATCGACATAGATCGCCCCGGTGCCTTCGAGAACTTCTCTGTTGTAGACAGTATCCCTAGCCACAATTGGGGCACCGCAGGCCATGGCTTGGACCAAGGCGGGATTCGTTCCACCCACGCTATGACCATGGAAGTAGGCACCAGCGTTCTCCCATAGAGCGAACAACAGGGCATCGTCGCTAACGTGGCCAAGCCATGTTACGTTCGGCTGTTTCGATAGCTGCTGAGCGCGGGTGTCAAGCTCCCCGCCGTAACCCGAGGAACCCACTATAACCACGGGATAATTTTTCCCTATTGACTCGACTGCATCGAAAAATTCGTTGACTGTATTCTCGGGTACGAACCTGGCCACGATCAACACGTAGCGCCTGGAGGTGAGCCCCAGGGGCGTTTCATGCGCCGACGTTTCCTCACCGCCATAGGGGATGAAGACGCTGTCACGACCGAAATCTCGTTGCCACCGTCGCTGAATTTCACGAGCATCGGTTACAAGTGTGTCTGCGAATTTGGCAGTAAGGAGGGCGCCTATTTTGAAAACGCTTTTTGCGAGACGACCCCACTTTGCGCGTTCCCACTCGATGCCGTCGACATTGACGACCACGGGGATGCCTCGCATGCGCAATAAGGGAATCCAGAAGCCGTTTGCGACATTCATGACCAGTGCTACGTCAGGTCGGTGCAAAAGAGCATGAAGGACAGCCGTAAGCCCGTACGACAGCGTACTCAAGGACTTACGCTCCAAGCCCAGCGTGATAACGGACTTAACCCGAGCATCTCTACCGGAATCGTCGTCCCTCAGTGCACCATCTCGACCGTAGACAGTTACTCTCCAGCCTTGATCCGCCAGATAAGGAGCAAGCTTACGAACGGCAGTCTCAAACCCACCGTAATAACTCGGGTAGCCCCGAGTCCCTATAATCGCTACGGACTTAGCCACGTCCTGAGCCCCCAAATCTTTACCTCACCGATCAATGCAAACATGGCAACTATACGTGTAGCGGGAAGACCGTTCGACATGGTACTCCTGGCACAGACTGCGCTGGGCAGGCGGCAGACCGTTTTCCCGCTTCATGGCTGACCTGCAGCACCGTGGCTTGGCTCTATATGTACTACGGCCTCACAATGCGTTGAGCGCGCCGCTTATCATAAGCCTAAGTTCGTCTTCCCTACCGTGACGACTTCGTTCACTGCGCACCGAATGGACTGCATTGTTACAGGTTCGTTGACAAGCTTGACTCAACCGACCATCGGCGCTGAGGCAGGTGGGCGACGTGTATCTTTGTACATTGGGCCCATTAAGGAGAGTCAACTCCTCCTCATCCGTGCCTTGTGGTAGTGACTTCCTACGGCCATAACGACCAGGACTCTGAGAGGTAATTAGTTTGGAGATTGGCGATTACTTTCGGATTTTACGCCGGCGATGGACCGCAATTTTGGCCTTCTGCTTATTCGGTGTCCTCGTTGCAGGGGCTGTTTCATTGCTGCTCAAGCCAACCTACAAAGCCCAGACTCAACTGTTTGTAGCAATTCAGTCCTCGGGCACGGTTCAAGACCTGCAGCAGGGCAATACCTTCAGCCAGTCGCGTGTTCAGTCGTACGTACAAACTGTAAGCACTCCGGCGGTTCTGCAGCCAGCAATCGACGCCTTGGGGCTCGACACGACGCCGGATCTCTTGGCTAAAGATGTCGCAGCCAGCGCTGACCTCAACACAGTAATTATCACTATTACTGCAGAAGACGAATCTCCTGTTCAGGCCGCCGCAATCGCGCAGGCTGTTGGTGACAGCCTGGTTAAAACAGTCGCAGCACTAGAACGTCCATCAGCAGATGGCAACTCCCTGGTCAAACTTTCCGTAGTTACCCCTGCCACCGCCCCTACCAACCCCTCCGCGCCGGCGACAAGCTTGAACCTTGTCCTAGGGCTGGTCGTAGGGTTGGGCCTTGGTGTCGGTTTCGCAGTGCTTCGGTCTTCTTTAGATACAGCCATCCGAGGAGAAAGCGACCTTCGCCAAGTCTCCGATGCGCCCATTCTTGGCGGCATCTCTTTCGACAGCGACGCCCCCAAGCGCCCACTCCTAACGCAGGTCCCGGCCCAGAGCCCGAGGGCCGAATCATTTCGACAAATCCGCACGAACCTGCAGTTTGCGAATGTCGGACATAAGCCTGGCGCAATACTTATAACGTCTTCGCTGCCTGGAGAAGGCAAGACGACCACGGCAACCAACTTAGCAATCGCTATTGCGGAAGGCGGCAAGAATGTGTTGTTAGTGGATGCGGACCTTCGACGGCCCAAGGTTGATGACTACCTGGGACTAGACCGAAATGCTGGGCTAACGACAGCGCTCATTGGTGCTGCCGACGTGAATGATCTGGTCCAACCATGGGGCGAACACGGGTTGTATGTTTTGACATCGGGTCAGATCCCACCCAATCCAAGTGAACTCCTTGGCTCCCCAGCCATGCGAGACCTTATTGAGCGTCTAGAGTCAGCGTTCGATGCAGTGATCATCGACGCCCCACCGCTCCTTCCCGTTACGGACGCGGCCGTTCTAGCTCAGCAGGTCAGCGGGGTTGTCTTGGTTATTGGCTCATCGCGCGTTAAAGTACCTGATCTTCAGAAATCATTGTCAGCCCTGGAAATGGTTAAGGGCGATATTCTGGGAGTGGTGCTGAATCAACTTCCTAGCAAGGGCCCTGACGCTTATTCCTATACTTATTACAGCCATCAGGCTCCAAAGGACAAGGCTCCAGCAGTCTAGGTTTAACTTTGGGTAAACCGCTTCGCGAGGCGTATAACGCTTGCAGGTTTATATTGGAATGTGCTGCGTTCAACAAATTAAGTACTGGCAACACCGAGACTGGGCAAGCCAATAGCAATGAAAGGTCACAGCTTTGGGGGCCAACGAAAAGTGGCGCAATAAGACGTCACAATTGTTGCGGGCGGTCGACGCATTTGTCGTAACGTGGGCTGTATTGGGTGCCTATATCGTAAGATTTGGACTGGAGCCGATAATCTCCCTACAAGAGGGCGAAGTCGTTTACGCACTCTTATCGATTGCCATTATCATGGCTTGGTGGATTATGTTAGGCGCTTGGAATAGTCGACACAGCCGTGTTCTAGGATCCGGGCCGGATGAATACAAGCGTGTTGCAGCCGCCTCACTTTGGCTCTTTGGTCTTATCGCTATTTTTTCCTACGTACTTCAAATAGACACTGCTCGTGGTTATGTAGGCTTCGCTCTTCCTGTTGGCCTCGTTGGCCTTCTTCTTGCTAGATGGTTGCTGCGGCAACACTTAAACGTCAAGCGACTTCAGGGTCATAGCATGTCCCGTTTGCTTCTCATCGGGGGTTCCAGCGCGGTAGCTCACCTTGCTAGGACGCTGGAGCGCTCCAAAGAGGCCGGTTACAAGCCGGTAGCGGCTTACATGCCGGGCGCCCGGGACACTACCGCCGGAGAGAGAGAGTCTGGCCTACCAGTCTTGGGAACTTCCACCGAAACGAAACCGATTCTCGATGCTATAGAACGCAGTCGTGTGGACGGGGTTGCAGTATCGGCAGGCGTTCAGCTTCATCCACAGACACTCCGCCATCTTGGGTGGGAACTGGCCTCCCGAAATATCGCGCTGATCATGGCTCCGGCTCTGACAGATATAGCCGGCCCGCGCATTCACACCCAGCAAGTATCGGGACTTCCACTAATTCACGTCACCACCCCCACTTTGGAAGGAGGGCAGCGAGTAGCGAAACGTTTGTTGGACATCGCCGTGTCTTTCCTTCTGGTCATCGCGTTATCCCCCCTGATGCTAGTAATAGCCCTAATCATCAAATTCACAAGTCCAGGTCCAGTTATATTCCGTCAACGCCGTATCGGTATAGAAGGTACTAGCTTCTATATGCTGAAGTTTCGTTCCATGGTTGTTGATGCCGAGGCCAGACTTGCTGAGCTTAGCCAGCGAAATGAAGGTAATGGAGTCCTGTTCAAAATTAGGAATGATCCGCGAATAACAACCGCGGGCTATTACCTTCGAAAGTACAGCCTGGACGAACTTCCTCAGCTCTTCAATGTTTTGCAGGGCTCGATGAGTCTAGTTGGTCCTCGACCTCCGCTTCCCAGCGAGGTAGAAGCTTATGAAAGTGATGTGCGGCGACGACTCCTTGTTAAGCCAGGATTGACCGGACTTTGGCAGGTAAGCGGTCGTTCCAACCTGTCGTGGCAAGATTCTGTCCGGCTGGACCTCTACTACGTGGAAAACTGGTCTCTACTCGGAGACTTGGTTATCATCCTCCGCACTGTCCGGGCAGTATTCCACAGCACGGGTGCGTATTAGGCTTGCGGACTCGAGTTCTACTGACGCGAAGAGACTAGGAATTACGACCATGCGTAACCTCAAAGTTGCCGATCATAAAAGAGGACGGAAAGAATCTTCGCGGAATATGCGCAAGCGCGTGCTGATGATCACAATTTTGCTCGCCACTATTGCGGCCTGCGGAGTGGCTTGGGCAGTTTGGTTGGGTTCAACGGCAACAAAAGTCCAAAGAGAACTAGAGTCCGCAACTTCACTCTTGCCATCCCTCAAACAAGAAGTGGAACGCAGTAACCGTGATAGCGCAAAGACAATCGTGGAGCAGATGCGCCAGCACACATCGTTAGCATCGGAAGAGACGCGTCAACCTCTCTGGGTCTTGGCTGCAGGCATACCCGGGCTTGGTTCTAATTTCGGGGCTGTCGCAGAGGTTGCGCGAGCAGCGGACGATGTGACGAGTCTCGGTCTTGTTCCACTGGTAAGCGTCCTCGGATCCCTAGACTGGAATACCTTGGTCCCCACAAGCTCCGGGACGGACCTCCAACCCTTAGAAGAAGCTTCGCCCAATGTCATCGCGGCGGCACGAGCTGTGGACATGTCTGCGGACCGCCTCGACCTGATCGACACCGGCAAGCTAGTTCCACAAGTTGCGGAGCCTCTGAACGAGGTCCGTAACCAGCTGCACGATGTAAGGGACGCACTGAGTTCTGCCGCTGTCGCTGCGCAAATTGTCCCTGGCATGTTGGGTTCCGAGTCGCCGAGGAACTACCTCTTAATGATCCAGAACAACGCGGAGGTCCGATCCTCGGGCGGCATACCGGGTGCGCTGGCCGTGCTCCGACTCGATAAGGGCAAGATGACTCTCGCCGGACAGAGCAGCGCCGGAGAACTTGGTTCGATGAGCCCAACGTTGCCCCTTGACCAAGAAACTCAGAGTATCTACTCAACCCGTGTTGGAAAATACATGCAAGACGTGAACCTCACACCTGACTTTCCGACAGCTGCATCGATTGCACAGTCAATGTGGGAGAAGAAGACGGGTCTGCGCGTCGACGGAGTTATATCGATCGATCCAGTAGTACTCAGCTATGTACTGGATGCCACTGGCCCGATAAGTCTCAGCGGCGCTGAAAACATCCTAGGATCACT
This sequence comes from Arthrobacter sp. Y3221087, assembly GCF_059089905.1. NCBI lineage: Bacteria > Bacillati > Actinomycetota > Actinomycetes > Micrococcales > Micrococcaceae > Arthrobacter > Arthrobacter sp. Y3221087. The sequence continues at coordinate 701,876 of NZ_JBNHFE010000001.1, read as the reverse complement.
TGAACTGCCAACGGAACTAAATGGCGAGAACGTAGTTAAAACACTCCTGTCGGACGTCTACTCAAAAATTGAGCAACCCAAGCTTCAAGATGTTTACTTCGCCGCCGTTGCTCAGGAGATCTTTGGAGCTCTGTCGGATGGAAAAGGGGATGCCAAAGGACTCGTAGCAGGTATCGTCCGCGGCACAGAGGAGGGACGTGTGCTTGTCTGGTCCGCTACAACTGAGGAGCAGTCGGTCCTTGCCCGTTACCCCCTGAGTGGCTCTGTGAGCGGCCCCAGCATCTCCCCCGCTCAATTTGGTGTTTACTTCAACGACGGTACCGGGGCGAAGATGGACTACTACGTCAAACGTACTGTCCAGCTAGTCAAGGAGTGCCCCAAAGACGGATACGAGCAAACCAGTGTCAGGATCACGAGCACTAACACGGCACCGTCTAATGCTGGGCAAGCATTGCCTGCCTACGTGACGGGTGACGGTGTCTTTGGGGTCACTCCTGGATCTGTGCAAACAAACATCGTGACCTACGGTCCAATTCAGGCTCTAGTTGAAACAGCGAAACTCAACGGCGAGCGAACAGGATTTGCCCCCCATGTTCACAGCAACCGCCCGGTAGCAGTACTTGCCGTGCAGTTGGCGCCTGGGGAAACCAAAACTGTTGAGGTCACCTTCGCTAAGATAGTTCAGCACACCGAACCTAACGTAGTTGTCACACCCACTGTTCAGTCTGTAAAGGACGTTACGTTGCCTACAGAAAGCGCTTCTTGCAGCTAGGCGGGTGGAGAAGGAGTTAACACTATGTAAACCAACTGGATTGAGATTGCTCACAGCGAAGAGCAGATGGTACGGTTTTTGTTGGGATATATATCCGTAGTTCTGCACAGGGTCTCGTGCGGAGGGGAAGTACTCCCCAAATCGGGTACATCAAAAAACTTAAACGTCTCCGGGGGGACACATGAAGAAAACACTCGCAGCACTCGCTCTTGCCGGTTCTATCGCACTTGTAGGCGCGGCACCTTCAATGGCAGCCACCTACCCCGCTCTTCCGCCGCAGGCCGCCGTTTCTGACGGCGTCGTTGGTCCCGGTGAAGACTTCATCTTCAGCGGCCAGGGCTTCCTCGCCGGTGAAACCCTTACCATCACCGTCACTCCGGGCCAGGCCCCGGCATCGGACGGCGCGAGCATCGCCGGTGGTGCTGCTGTAGCGGCCAAGATTCCCGTCGTTCAGGCTCCGCAGACGCTTTCGACAGTTGCGGACGCACAGGGCCGCTTCTCACTTCCGATTTCCATCAGCGAAGCAGGTACCTACTCGCTGACAGCAACGGGCAACACGTCCGGCGTTGTTGTTGGACCCGTCACGGTAACCGTCGTTGCTTCCTTGGCCAACACCGGCGGCGCCCCGCTGGCTAACACCGGCGCCGGCCTGGCCAACACTGGTGCCGACTCCGGCCTGGTCCTTTGGACCCTGGTTGGTGCTGGCGCCCTGGCTGCCGGTGCAACTTCCGTAGTGGTTGTACGGCGCCGCGCTAAGGCAGAGGCTGCTGCCTAACAGCATCACTCGCTAACACCGCAGAAGGTGGGTGGTCTCCGGAAAGGAGACCACCCACCTTCTTGTTTTCGGTCTTCGCCCAAGCCAACCCTCAAGCTATGTTCCTAACGACTGTCTCCCCGCTTAGAACCCTGAGGGCCCTTTGCATCTCCTCTCCAATCGTCGTCTTTGGCAACTCATTCTCGGTGCAATGATGGTCCCGCTGGCCTTTATAGCCTTTTGGCCTAGCCCGGTAGATCAACCCATTCAGGGACAGCTCACCGACATCCTGAGCTTCCTTCACCGGCAAGGGATTCCACGTTGGTTCAATTACAGGTTCGTGGAGGCCTCGGCCAATGTGGCACTCTTTGTTCCCTTTGGAATGGTCAGTGCCCTTGCATTTCCTAAAAAACGTTGGTGGCAGTTGGGGGCATTCGGGTTGCTCATTTCCGGTTGCATGGAGCTGGGCCAGCTCCTGTTTCTTCACAACCGCTTTTCAGGCCCTATGGACCTCGTGACAAACACGTCAGGAGCCGTCATCGGTGCCCTGCTGGCCGCTGTGGCGGTTAAACGCCTGGAGGTCCGACGCCCTAGGGCGGCGGACCTCCAGTAAGTCCATAGGCTGTGACTAGTTCACAAAGCCCTTCATCCAGGTCTTCAGGTCCTCACCAAACTCAACGCGTTCGGACGCTAACGTGATGACGGCCTTGAGGTAGCTCAGCTTGTCCCCGGTATCAAAACGGCGGCCCTTGAAGACCACGCCGTACACGCCGGAGCCTTCGCCCTCGCCAGCGGCCAGGGTCTGCAGTGCGTCGGTCAACTGGATCTCGTTGCCGCGGCCCGGCGCGGTGTTCTCCAGGACGCCGAACACGGACGGATGCAGCACGTACCGGCCGATCACGGCCAGGTTGGACGGCGCCTCACCCACGGCCGGCTTCTCCACCAGGCTGTTCACGCGGACGTAGTCCTCACCCTCGACGGCCGTGATGTCGGCACAGCCGTACGCGCTGATCTGCGACGGGTCCACCTCGATCAGGGCGATCACGGAACCGCCTGTCTTCTGCTGCACCTCCATCATGGTGTTCAGCAGGGTCTCGGCCTCGTCAATAAGGTCATCGCCCAGCAGGACGGCAAACGGCTCGTTGCCCACGTGCTGCTTGGCGCACAGGACCGCGTGGCCCAGGCCCTTCGCCTCGCCCTGGCGGACATAGTGGATGGGGCCCAGTTCCGAAGCGTACTTAATGGACTCCAGACGCTCCTTGTCGCCCTTCTCCTCCAGTACCCGCTCCAGGCCCGGCTCGCGGTCAAAGTGGTCCTCGAGGGAGCGCTTGTTGCGCCCCGTGATCATCAGCAGGTCGGTGAGGCCCGAGTTCACGGCTTCCTCCACGACGTACTGGATGGCGGGCCGGTCAACAACCGGCAGCATTTCCTTCGGCATCGCCTTGGTGGCGGGCAGGAAGCGAGTCCCCAATCCGGCAGCAGGAATGACGGCTTTGGTGATAGCTTTCCCCGTAGTCATAGGTGAACCTTACAAATCAGCGGTGGACAATGGCAATTTTGTGGCATGCTCCCGCGCCGCGTCAGCCCCAGAAATCCCGCACGATATGAGGAACAGCACGCAGAAACCGGGCCCATCTCGCCCGATGGTGCATGACCTGCCCGCGCCACGACATGTCCGCGTAGATGTTTCCGCTCAGAAAGACCTGCTGCTGCGGGAAGACGGCCCGGCACAACAGCCTCGCTTTGTCCCGCCGTGGGGCCTGGACGATGGCAAGAAGCCGGGCGCTGCCCGGTTCCCGGGCCATTAGGCGGTTGCGCCATTCCGTGGACGGCTGCGGCCATTGCACCTCATTTGAATCCTCGAGGAGGCCTTCAAGAAAGGGCCGTACTGCCGCCAGGGAGCCTGTGGCTACGGCGATGTCCAGGACGACGGGCGCTTGACCCTGGCGCCAGACCTGTTGTGTCAGGAACGCGAGTTCCTGCCGACAGGCAGGCAGGTGTGGTGACCGGAGCGCGTGCAGTGCCAGGATCAAAATTGCGAGGGCGGGTGACGGAACCCGCACGGTCTGCCCTGCAAGGTCGAAGTCCTCTGCATGGGCCCAGATTGCCTCGAAACAATCAGCGGGGTCAGCTTCCATCCCGGGAAACCGGAAGTGGACATCGATGCAGCACGGCCACTCCGGGTGATGAAGGGTGACAGCGTGTTTGGGAAACGTGGTTGTGTCCGGATCCACAGGGCGCTGGCGCCAGCCCCGCTCCCGTAAGCCCTGGAGCGTGGCCTCGAGACCGGCAGGGTCCACGAAGACATCCACATCAGCTGATGTCTTCGGCTGGCGAAGCCCTTGCATCACACTGGCCGGTCCCTTGATGAAGAAGGCGCGGACGCTCAAGCTGTCCGCCACGCGCGCGACCAGGGCATGAGCCAGCAGCACGCCTTCGGAGATGCTGAGTTGGGCCTTATCGGTTTGGTCTGCCACGGACAACGCTAACTCTTGGCCCGGCGCCCGCTCAGGGCAGCTTCCACGGCACTTTCCGCTGGCGAATCCGGGACGGCACGTGCGGGCAGCGCAGCAGCGGCTGCAGGCACCGCGGCAGGAGTGGAGGTGTACGTGCCGTAGTAGGAGTAGGCGTCCGTCCCGCGGGTCGGCACGTAGTTCAGGACTGCACCCAGCACGCGGCCCCTGACCTTGTCCAGGTTCCCCAGGGACTGGGCCAGCTGCTCCTGTGTGGTCCTGCCGGTCCGGATCACCACGATGGCACCGTCTGCCACGCGTGAGAGCACAGCAGCGTCCGTCACCGGAAGCAGCGGCGGGGCATCGATCAGGACCACGGCACGTTCGGCGAGGGTAGTGAGCATGGTCTTCATCGCCCGGGATCCGAGCAGCTCGCTGGGGTTCGGGGGTATGCGGCCCGAGCCAAGGACGGACAGGTTGGGAAGTGCGCCCCAGGGCTGCAGGACATCGTCAAGCTCGGCGGTGCCGGTGAGGACATCGGTGACTCCTGCGCCCGGAACCAGGTTGAAAACGTCCACCAGCGTGGGGCGGCGGAGGTCGCCGTCGACCACCACCACGTTTTCGCCGGCCGCAGCCATGGTGACGGCGAGATTGGCGGTGACCGTGGACTTGCCTTCTGCCTGTACTGAGCTGGTCACCACAATGATCCGGGGCGGCTGGTCCACATCCAGGAAGCTCAGGTTGGTGCGCAGCTCGCGCAGGGCCTCGGCCATCGCTCCCCCGGCGTCGTGGATCTGCTCGGTGGTGCCCGGGTCCAGGACGCTGCTCCTGCCGTCGAGACGGCGGTCCGCAGGAAGGGTGCCGATCGCGGGGACGCCGAACAGCCGCTCGATCTCGGCAGCCTGGCGGACGCGACGGTCGAGGTGCCGGCGGACCACCGCATAGGCCATGCCGAGCGCCAGGCCGACGAGTGCGCCCAGCGCAAGATTCAGCTTGGTGTTGGGGGACGAGGGGCTGGTGGGAAGGACGGCTTTGCCCAGCGGAAGCACCCGGACCGCGGTAGCCGTGGCACCCGCCGGCGTTCCGGCGTCGGGCGTTGCCGCCGCCCCGGACTCCACAGCCGCTTGGGCGGGCGGCACTGTCTCTATCGCTTCCACCTGGGCGGCGAGGCCATTGACCCATGCATCCGCCACGCGCTGCGCCATAGCCGGATCTGTGGACTGGGCCGTCACCCGGATCTCTGCGGTGTCCAGCGGGACCTTCACCATGATGCTGCCAAGGAGGGCGTCAGCAGTGGTGTCCAGCCCCAGGGCGGCGATGACGCGCTCCGCCACCAGCCGCGACTTCGCCACGGACTCATAGTTCTTGACCTTGGCCTTGGCCAGGCTGTCGCCGGCGAGGGAAAGGCTGACGTTGTCAGAGCCGGGCGTCACCACAATGCCGCTGGAGTCCGACGAGTAGATCTTGGGCTGCAGCACCGTCCAGCCAAGCGCCGAGAGCGTGGCCAGCAGGGTGAGGGCGACAATCCCCTTCCAGTACGCCCGGACCACGCGGAGGTAGTCCGTCAGGTCCAGGCCGGGAGGAGCTTCCGCAGCGGCGGCTGGTGTGGTCATGGGTGGTTTCCTTACTTTTCCAAAACTGATTGCGCGGTGAGCTGCTTTACGGCTCGTACGACGGCGGCCCGGTAGCCTTCCGGCGTGCCGTGCACCCTGGCAGCGGCCTCCACCAGGTCCTCCAGCTGGACAGGGCCGGCGGCTGCTTCCCAGATGGCCGGGCCAATCCCGCTGAGCCGCACCACCTGGGTCTCCAGCATCACCAGGAGGTCGCCGCCGATGGCCACGGCATCCTTGGCCGCTGCACGCCGGAACCAGCCCTCCGGAACGTCTCCTGACCCGGCAACCTCGGCTACCCTGGCTTCCCATTCCGGCCCGGACCGTGACTGTTCGCGGAACAACGGTTCCAAAGCCGCCGGCAGGTCTTCAGCCTCCGAATAGGTCAACTGCCACACTCCCCCGACGTCGTCGATCAGGTGGCAGAGCGACTGCAGCGGTGCGCCAATCTCGGCCTGCGAGGAGGTCTCCGGAAGCAGGGCGAGCACGGCGTCGGCCAGCGGGACCTTCTTCAGCACCGAGGCCATAGTTGCGCCGCCTTGGACCCGGTCAAGCAGCACGACGGACTGGATGAAGGGCATGGCAGTGACCGGCAGGAGTCCCAGTTCGTCCGGCCCCACCTGGCGCTTGTACGTGCTCTGGCTGTGCTTCACGGAGAGCGGCTTGGGGTACGGCACTACGGAACCGTCATGGGCGATGGCCACTGTCTCGTCCGTGACGTAACCGTAGCTCTTTGCCAGCACGGAAGCGGCGGTGGTCTTGCCCGTTCCCGACTTGGCCACCAGTGCCACCACCGCACCCTTCAGGGGATCCGCGATTCCACAGGCGTGCAGCATTGTGAGCTCGCCGGCGTTGGCCAGGATCGCCCCCAGCGTGAGCCTGGTGGTGAGGACCTCGGCCAACTCGTCAAAGGAGGCGGCCTGCAGGTGGAACGTGCCGCCGTCGTGCGTCACGGACCGGTGGGCAACCGACGCCGTGAACTGCAGGTCAGCCGTGGGTTCCTCCGGCAGCGGCGGCAGCATGTGCTGGCGGACGCTGGCACAGCGTGCCCACGCCGCGCTCATGCCCTCCCGCTGCTGCCGGGTGACGGCGCGGCCCCAGCGGACACCGAACTGCACTCCCAGGATGTCCACGCACAGCAGGTCGCTGCCTTTGGCCAGCTCCTCGAACAGGCGCTTCTCCCAGGACACGAGGGCGTTTCGCCCCATGCTCCCGGGCATGAAGCTGCTAGTGGCCACTGCCGGGCGCAGCCTCGATCAGGCGCTGTGCCTCCAGGCTGGCCAGGAAGCCTTCCACCTGGGAGTGCATCTGCCCTGTCCGGTCCTCGAAGGTGGCCTCAAGTTCCGCGAGGATGGACTGTTCTGTTCGCTGGCCGTCGATCAGGTCCCAGATGACCGCGGCCGTGCCCTCCAGGACCACGGGCTGGGTTGCATCCACATGGAGCAGGGCAACCCGGCTCCGGCGTTCGCTGCATACTTCGGCCACCAGGCCGCCACGTTTCCAGACCATCGCTAGTAGCTGACCGTCACGGTGCCAGTAATAATCCGGCTCGTGTTGTCGGGAAGACGCAGGGTTATCGTCAGGGTGTAAGCGAGAGTGCCGGAGGGTGCCGGGTTGACACGCTGGTATTGGAAGAAGATGGGGACACTTACTGTCTGGCCGGCCGGGACCTCTTGGGCGAGGGTGAACGTGGCGTTGTACTCATGGGCACTCGTGTACGCCGAGGACGTCAGTGTGGCGGACGTGATGGAGTGAATGCCGACACCCGCGCTTGCGATCCCGATCGGCTTGATGTTGACCGTTCCGGTGATTGCACCAGTGAACGCACTGCCGCTGTTGATGATCTGGAAATTCGCCGGGCCCGTGCCCGGGCGGCTGGTACCTTGACCGGTGGCTGAACTGGCGAGGCTGATAGTGGAAGCAGCACTTAGGCGTGTGATCGCCGAAATTCCCGACGCTGCAGCTGCCGGCGCGGCAATGGCTGTAGCAATGACCGGCAGCGACCAGGCAACGCCTGCGACTACCCTGCGGCGGCTCACACCGCTTTCGTTGCCAACTTCTTCCTGCAAAATCCCAGACAAATAAGCCCCCGGAGTAGTTTTTGAGCGTGGTCAGCCGCTTATGGCCGACGCTGTGCTTTTGGGCCGGCGAACTCCGGCCTCTTCTACTCTTTCCAACGGGGATAAAGATCCCTGCAAGTGGGACTCAAGCTTCAGTCAAGATTCGGTTCTCACTCGGCGGAGAACGTTGTTCCGCCTTCATCCGTCACCATCTGGCCGGATTCCTCCAGGCCTGCCGCCGCGGAACAGTCATCGCACCGGCCAACAAATTGGTGGGGGCAGGCCGCGAGGTTGGTGCCGTCCTCTGTGGACAATCGGACTCGCATGATTCCGCCGTTCCTGAGCCGGTCCGGGCCCGCCGGGGACTCATTGTTTCAGCCGCCGCAATGGTGGTGCCGGCGACGTTGCGGAGCGGGAGCCGTAGTGGCAAGCTCCCATTCCTCGCCGGCACTTCCAGTGAACTACCAGCGGAGGTGGGAATCACGAGTAGGCAATACCCGTTCCAGCAGGCCTCCCGTACCTACCTAAAAGCAAGGCGGCAGACCTACCCTCACTGCGGATGGGCCACTGATTGACAGAGTGCAGCCCGTGGCCAGCGGAAGTGAGTTTCTAGACCCACGACTAGCCCGAGGGGCAAAGTAGTAAGTAGCCTTATTAACGTTGCTTTTTTTGGATAAGTGAGACGAGACCTTGTTGGAGGTGGATTCATGGATGAGGAACTGCAGCGCCGGCTTGAGCTCGCCGCCACGCTCGGTATAGATCCCCGAAAACTCCTGCCCGCTACTTCCGGTCATTCCCGCTGGTCGAAGTTCGAGGTAGACACCTACATCCAGGGCGCCCACACCCGGTCCAAAGCTGAACACGACCCTGGTGGCAGGAACGGTTACCGTCTCGCGGCGGGACCACATCCCAGCCACGCACACCACATACAGCTCGGACGGCCCGAGCCGTACCCAGCCAACAAGAAGAGGATCCTGGAGCATGGGCTCTCGTCGCTTGGAGCCGCGGGCAGGTTTCTTCTTACGCCCGAACAAGCCGAGACAGAACGCCTGAAATCACTGCACAGAACAGGCCTGTTAGATACCGGTCCGGAGGAAGCTTTCGACCGGATCGTCGCTGCCACCAGAAAGTTCTTTAATGTCGGGGCTGCTTCTTTGTCGCTTATAGGCGCAGACACCCAGTACCTCAAGTCTGTCATCGGGCCCCTCCGCGAGGAGACTCCCAGGCAAATAGCGCTCTGCGCGGCCACCGTGGAACACAACTCAATGCTCATCATCAACGACACGCTCACCAGTGAGCGCTTCTCTTCCAACCCGCTCGTTACCGGCGAGCCCCATATCCGCTTCTACGCCGGCTATCCATTGCATGGGCCGCGCGGCTGGAACATCGGCACCCTGTGCATCATCGACCAACAACCCCGGAGCTTTCCGCCATCTGAACAGCAAGTACTTCGGATACTCGCCGCAATCGTCCAAAACCTCGTGGATGCAAGGAACTAGCTGCGGGTTGCACAGCCAGAAACTCTGAATAGGGTTCCTAACGATAGACAGGGTGGGAGGCAAAGGCAACGACAACATCGGCGGAGCCGCACTCTGGGAACCACCACTGACCACAGCTCCGGTATGGTTTTGTCGATTGAGGCTGGCGCTCCTGGTTCGTGGACTCGTTCGCCCTACGTCGGCGCAGACGACGTGGCCGTCAGGCAATCCTGCGGCTGCCAATAGAAGTCCACATCCGACCTCTACTCGAAATCCGCTGTTAGGGCCCGAGAAAGTCTTCGGCCCGGACGCCGACTACACCTGGTGCCGCGGCGTGGGGTACTCAATGCCGCCCGCCTCTTCTCCCCCTGAGCAGCGAGCTCAAGAATCTCTGGCCCGCTATGAGCAACAGAGCCCCGAGGTACATACGAGGCGGCAGGTCGAAAACTAATTGGCCGCTCAGGCAGCGGCAAAATTGGCCCGCTTCTTCCGCTCCCCTGGCTGCGCTCAAAAGCGCATTCAAAAAGGGTCGTTTTCGACCGCTCCTACTCGGCCTTCAGATAGCACTCTCGCGGCGGGATGGTCAGGGAGGTCCGAGAGAAGTCTTAGAGGCTTTGCCTAAAGACATAGTTACGAGAATCGCCACCAGGCGGAGATTCACGCACTAGGTAACGAGCCTCCCTCAGCGAGCAAGCGTTCGGCATGCGGGACAAGCAGGTCGGGCCGGGGGCCCCCATTTTCGCTGGACTGGGGTAATAACCAAAGGTACTATGCCTATAGTCTACTAAGGAGCTTAGTATGAAAACCCGACCCGACGGCATCATCCCGATCACGAATCAAACACTCGCCCGCTACACGGGAGCCCTGGTAATGGGGGTTCTGATTGTCCAAGGATTTACAGCCTTCATTGCGGACGGACAGATCACAGCCGGCACCATGCTGCTGCTGGCCGCAGTGGCGCTCTATATGGTGGTGTTCGCAATGAGGAATGCGACCGCGTTGCGCCAACGCGCGTACGCATCGTACTTCGCCCACGCTGTCGCTTTCCTGATCATCAACGGCAGTTTCTGGGTACACGCGTGGATCCTGATGCTTAGCGGACGCGCTGAGGTGCTGCAGCAGGGGTGGTCCGGTCCACTGTTGTCGATGAGTGTATTGTGGGGGACTGGGCTTCTGGTGCATACGATCGGCGCCATGCTCAGCAGAGGTTATGAGCATGTCGAGGTCTGAACCGGCAGCAGACGAACTGTCCGACTATGAGCGCAAAGTCCTCGCCGCCTGGACCGATACTCACAAAAAGAGCACCCTGATGCTCTTCATCTTGCTAGCCCTATCTGAAGAACCGCGGTGGTCCGGACAAATCCGGAGCTTCATCATCGACCTTAGCGAGGGCCACCTGGCGGTGGACGAGCAGAGCATGCACCGGGCCCTACGGCGAGTGGAAGGCCTAAACCTCATCACCCATAGCCAGGAATCTGTCGTGGGCACCGGCGCCAAGCGCAAAATCTACGAGCTCACCGCCTCGGGCGAGCGGGTTTTGGCGAGCTACCTCCAAGGGCCGATGGCGTACGTGAACACCGAACTCTTCCGAGATTCAACCGCTGCCGCCCGACGCGCCCAACCACGCTAACGCACCATTGCCAATCACAACGATGAGCGTGGTTCGCCATCAGATCCTCCTGCATTTTCCGAGCGAAGTGGGCTGGACCCGGAGTCTATAGACGAGGCAGACCCACGGTCAGCAGTAGTTGTTACCCGTCTTCCGGTCCGGGCCTACCTGCTTCCGTGGGTTGCGCCAGTGTCTCTGTCGTCAAAAGGGGTGCGAGCCTATACTCGTGGTACCGGAAATCACTGCATTGCAGCGACGGGTCGTTGGAAAGGTCGCGGTCAGCCGTGGTCGGTAACCCATTCAGGAACAGCCACCGTTCCCACAAAAGTGAGGCTAAAGAGGGCCCTCAGCGGACATCCTGGTTGAAGCGCGAGGACGCCGCCATCGCCGGCGGCCACAGCAGCCTCTTTTTCCTGGCGCACGATACTCCGCCACCTCCGTCGGCCACCTGCATTCAGGGTCACGACGTTTTGCCAGGGGAAAACACCTGCAGCCACGGTCACCCAGTCGGTTGACCGTGCCGGGCGATGGCCGCTTAGCCTTCTAATTCCAGACCGGAAGGCTGTGCTGCGTCCTGCGGCCGCCCTTTCAGCTCTTTTGCCATCGACATTTGGCGGCGTCATGAAAACATCCCGAGTGCCCCTCCTCAGCGCGTTGGCTGCGATGGCGCTGGCCCTGGGCGCGTGTACTTATTCAGAGCCGGCTCCCGCCCCCGTTTCCCTTGGCAGCGCGCCGCCTCCCGCCAAGTCAATCGATAACACCATGCGCGCTTTTGTTGACCAGGGCTCCGTTGCTGTGGTGGCGGAAGTCAGGTGGCCGGAAGGTACCTGGTCCCGGGCCTACGGCGTCCGCAACCTGGAGTCAAGGGAGGCGGCGACGCCCGAGGACCAGGTGTTCGTCGCCAGTATCACCAAGTCCATGACCGCCGTCTCGGTCATGAAGCTGGTGGAGGAGGGCCTGATCGGTCTGGACGATCCTGTGAACGGCATCCTGGACAGTTTCACCACCGCACTCAAGCCGCCCGGACCTATCACCGTCCGGCAACTCCTGGGACACACATCCGGCATGCACTCCTTCCAAGAGGTCACCGAGAAAACCGCCGACGACGTCCCACGGGTCGTCACGGAAGACATCAGTACCCAACGGGCCTTGGAACTGACAGCCCAACTGCCATGGGACGCCCGGGACGTGGGCTCCTTCCGCTATTCCGATTCCAACTACATGGCGCTCGGCCAGCTCGTGGAGAAACTCCGGGGGCAGCCGTTTACCGAGGTGCTGCGGGCGGACGTCATTGATCCGCTCAAACTGGAGAGCACGTCCCTTGATCCGGCCACAGCCGCCAACCCCTCCGTCATACGGGGCTACATCACATACGACGGGGAACGCCTCGATATCACCGAAGCCCCGGGCATTCTGGGGTCACCTGCCTTCGGAGCGCTTTCCACCATGTCCGATATCAACGACTTCTATGCAGCCCTGTTCCGTGGAGACCTGCTGTCCACGGCTTCACTGCAGGAAATGATGAAGACGGAGGCCATCCCCCTGTTTGGCCTCGGACTGCGTAAGTGGAACCAGGACTGCGATGACAACCACCGGTTCGGCGGTTTGGGCGGGTTCTGGACCTACCGCACCGCCTCGGTTGCCAGCACCGACGGACGGTACCAAGCCAGCATGACCCTGATCCCGCCCCCGATGCCCACACCCCTTGAGGATCCGGAGACGGATGACAAGCTCAATCTGTGGGATGACCAAATGGTCTCCGCCCTCCAAGAGACCTTGGACCGGCTCTGCCCGTAGGCCACGCGTCCCCCGGCTCAGGAGGGGCTTTCGGGATGCCGGTGGCCCTACCACCACCGCCTTAGCGCCCAACCGTCGGAAGCGCCGTCCCCGCCATAAGCGTCCTTGCCGCAGCGCAGGCATCGTTTGTAGAGGTCCCCGTCGTCGGTGTGTTCAACATGCCATTGATGGCGGATATTGAGTTTGCACAGCATTCCAGCGAGCACGGTCTTCTCCCATCCGCCGGCGGCCGCTCAAGCCGACAACCAACAGCGCTATAAAGCCAATCTTGGCCCTCTTGCAGGCCAGGGAGAAGAGACAAAAATAGCGGATGCGCAGCCGTCCGCGGGACGGTTGCACCGCGCCGTCCCTCCGGCTGTGCCTGGCCCTAGCTTTTGGAGCCTTGGCGACCAGGAGGCGGGCAGCAGCTGGTTGCGCAGCCCGTACGCTCCGTTTGTTTACTCTGCCGTTCCAGCGTCAGCTTCTGCTGCACCTTTTTCCGTATTCTGCTTTTGGGCATGACGTGTTCCGTATCGGGTCTGGCCGTTGTTGTGGTGATGTCCGTCCGGAGGCGCCCGGAGGAAGAAGAGCCTTTCGGGGCCTGGATTCAGCCTTGGCGCGCCTTCATGCGCGGGTTCTTCTTATTGATGACGAAAGTGCGGCCGCGGCGGCGGACAATCTGTGCACCGGGGATTTTCTTCAGTGCCCGCAGGGAGTTTCTTACCTTCATGTTGTGCTCCTCAGTGATGTTGCTGTTGGTTAGTTCAGTCCGAAAGGATCAGGGAAAGAGGTGGTGCCGGACGCCATTTCCGCTTCCGTCAGTTCGCATGCCTTCAGCAGTGCGCGGATTTCGGCGGCGTCCAGTGCATCGCCGGTGACGGCCAGGACGGTTCCCCGGTCGCCGAATTCGGGATGCCATTCCATTCCGGCGCCGTAGGGTTCCGCAGCCGGCACACCGGGCAGGGAAGGCCGTCCGGCCTGCCACAGGCCCGTGTTTTCCAGCCAGACACGTGGCCCAATGCCCTGGATGGAGATCCGGCAGGCCGGCGCTGACGCTACCCAGATCCGTCCGCGCAACCAGCAGCATCCCTGGGCGAGCGCTGCCAGGGCATGCCGGAAACGTTCCGGGTGCAGGGGACGCTCAACCTTCTGCACCACCGTGGTGAAAGGCGCAGAGGAGGCAACGGGGACACGGACCGAGCCTGGCACTGTCCGGGCTGCAGCGTCCGCAAGATTATGCCTCCCCAGCCGGATGTCCCCGCTGCTTTCGGTGACGGCGGCGTGCGGCGCCAGCTCTTTGATGAGCTGGACACCCCGGGCACGTGCCTGTGCATCCACCGGCACCAGGGCCGGATCGGCCAGCACCACCGAGTCGTTGAACAGCAGCTCCCCCATCAGGAACTCCCCCGGGGTCCGGTCATCCTCCGGGACGGGAGTAAACCCGGACTCGAACAGCGTGTGATGGTCCCAGATCTGGTCTTCCACTGCGTCAGGGGCACAGGCCAGCACCACCGAATCAAACACCAGGGAGTTCCCAAGACCCTTGCGGAGGGCCTGCACCGCGGTCTGTGAAGCCACAGCCGGAGGCAAACCCAGAATGATGCGCAGGCCAGCCCTCACCAACCGGGCCACGGCTGGCACCACGTCCAACCGCACGGTGCAGCTCAGGCAGCCATGCTCCAGCGTAGATTCCTCCCGCTCGATGCATCGGCCGTCCTGGTAGACCCGGCGGGCCACCACGCCGTCCTCCAACAGGTCATGAAGGATGACAAGGGCGCCGGGCGATCCGGCCGCCAGCGCGGCGCACGCCTGTTGGCGGCTAAGGATGTCAAGGGAGCTCACAACAGTCACAGGCATGACCCAGATGCTACATGAGAAAGATTCTCATTATCAATTGACGTGCTGAAGCATCCCCTGTCCCTCGAAAGCCCATAAGCGTATATTTGGCCCACGTCATCCGTGACACCATCCCCCGCAGCGGGGAACCGCACCGCAACAGCCACAATGAATGACTGGCATTGAAGGAGCCATCATGACCGAGGAAGTCAAAGCAGAACACACCCTCACCGAGCACACGCACGGAGAAAGCGACTGCACCCATGCAACCGTCCAGCACGGGGACCACGTGGACTACCTGCACGACGGCCACCGCCACGCCGCCCACGAGGACCACTACGACGAACACGACGATCCGGCCGAACATACGGCCAGCGAGCACCGGCACGGAGGTGACTGCCAGCATGAAACGGTGCCCCACGGCGACCACGTGGACTACCTCCACGACGGCCACCGCCATGCCGAACACGGGGACCACTACGACGAGCACTGACCACCGGACGGGGCGCCAGGACGGGACCGCACCTATCGGCGTCAATTGACACTGATTCTCATTCACATGAGAATCGGTGACATGAAACCCCGTACCCGGCTTGTTCTCGCCATGCCCCTTTTGTCCGCCCTGTCACTGACGGCCTGCGCCTCTGGCTCCGGGGAGGCTTCCCCCTCGGGCACGTCCGGCGCAGGCGCTGCGCCCTTGAAGGTCATGGCGTCCTTCTACCCGCTGCAGTACGTGGTGGAGCAGGTGGGAGGAGACAAGGTGGAGGTTGAATCACTTACCCCTCCGGGGACCGAGCCCCACGACCTCGAGCTCTCCCCGGCAGCCGTGGCTTCCCTGGAAAACGCCGGCGCCGTAGTGTACCTTTCCGGCTTCCAGCCCGCCGTCGATGAAGCCATCAAGCAGGCGTCCCCCGCCCGCGCCCTGGACGTCTCGGAAGAAGCAACCCTCCCCGCCGGGCACTCGGAACATGACCACGGCACGGAAACCCAGACCGAAGCCGCGGCGGAACACGGGCACGCGGAGGAAACGGAAGCCGGCCACTCCGAGGAAGCCCACTCAGAAGAAGGCCACACGGAGGAAGGCCACTCCGATGAAGGCCAGGACCTGCACTTCTGGCTCGACCCCGAACGCCTCGCCCACACGGCCCACGCCGTAGCGGAGGAACTGGCCGACGCCGACCCGGCCAACGCCGCCGCGTATGAGGCCAACGCCGAAGCCCTGTCCGGGAAACTGACGAAACTGGATGAGGACTTCAGCCAGGGCCTGAAGACCTGCAAGACGCGCACCATCGTCGTCTCCCACGAGGCCTACGGCTACCTCGCGGACAAGTATGACCTGAACCAGGCCGGCATTTCGGGCCTGGCACCGGATACCGAACCGTCACCGGCACGGCTGGCCGAAATCGGCCAGGTGGTCAAGGATGAAGGGGTGAGCACCATCTTCACCGAGACCCTGGTCAACCCCAAGGTCGCTGAAACACTCGCCGCCGACCTGAACGTCAAAACCGCGGTCCTGGACCCGCTCGAAGGGCTGACAGACAACAGCTCCGACTACGAAAAGGTGATGCGCAGCAACCTCGAAGCCCTGCGCACCGCCCTGGACTGCGCCTAGGCCGTGGCCGCCCACCAGCCGCCCATCCGGACCCGGCAGCTGCAGGTGTCCGTGGAAAGCGGGACCATCCTGCACGGCATCGATCTCACCGTCCCGGAGGGCGAAGCCGTTGCGCTGCTCGGAGCCAACGGCTCCGGTAAATCGACCCTGGTCAAGGCGCTGGTGGGCATCGTCCCGGTAACCTCCGGAACCGCCGAGATCTACGGCGCGGACGTCACCGCCGCCCGACGCGCAGTCCCCTGGTCCCGGGTGGGCTACGTCCCGCAGCGGCTGGGGCCAAGCTCCGGGGTGCCCGCCACCGCCGTCGAAGTGGTGGCCTCCGGGCTGCTGGACAACCGGCGGCTGCGGATCGGCCGCGCTGCCCGCCGGAAAGCGCTGGAGGCGCTGGAGCAGGTGGGGCTGCTCGATCGCGCCCATGACAGCGTCCAGGTGTTCTCCGGCGGCCAGCAGCAGCGCGTACTGATCGCCCGCGCCCTGGTGCGGGAACCCGATCTCATCATTCTCGATGAGCCGCTGGCGGGAATCGACCGCGCATCCAAGGAGGCCCTCGCCCGCACCCTGGGGCGGATGCGTGAACGGGGCACCACCATCCTGGTGGTGCTGCACGAACTGGGCGAACTGGCCGGCATGGTGGAGCGGGCCGTGGTGCTGCGCCGCGGACGGGTCATTTTCGACGGCCCGCCGCCCGCAGCCGCACCGGGCCACGACCACCCGGACCATGACCACGTCCACGCGCACGCCGACCCTCCCCTGCCCGGGCATACCGTCCCTGACCTGCGATCGGAGTGGTGATGGCTTTCTTCGACGCCATGGCAACCATGCTCGCCAGCCCGCTGATGCAGCGCGGCCTCATGGTCGCTGTGCTGGTGGGCATCTCGGCGCCCGTCATGGGCACCTACCTGGTCCAGCGGCGCCTTGCCCTGCTGGGGGACGGGATCGGGCACGTCGCCCTGACAGGCGTGGCCATGGGCTGGCTCGCCGGAAGCGCGGCAGGGCTCACCCCCCACGACCTGCTCGCTGTCCCTGGGGCCGTCGTCGCCGCCATCATCGGGGCGGTGCTGATCGAAGTGGTGCGGGAAAAGGGCAAGACCAGCGGTGACGTGGCCCTTGCCCTGCTCTTCTACGGCGGCATCGCCGGCGGAGTGCTCCTGATCGGAGTGGCCGGCGGTACCGCGGCCAACCTCACCGGCTACCTGTTCGGTTCCATTTCCACCGTCACGGCGCTGGACGTCTGGCTCGCCGCCGGCCTGGCCGTGCTCATCCTGGGCATCGGCCTGGGATTGCGGCCAGCCCTCTTCGCCCTGAGCCATGATGAGGAATTCGCCCGCGCCACCGGCCTTCCCGTGCGGGCACTGAACATCCTCATCGCAGTGCTGGCAGCCCTGACGGTTTCCGTGTCGATGCGGGTGGTAGGGGTCCTGCTCGTCTCGGCGCTGATGATCGTACCGGTTGCCATCGCCCAGCTGACCGCCAAGTCCTTCCGTGCCACGATGGGCACCGCCATGATCATAGGTGCCGCGGTCTGCGTTACTGGGCTGTCCATCACGTACTTCCACCGGCTGTCCCCCGGGGCCACCATCGTGGTCCTCGCTATCGGCGTCTACGCTGTTGTGGCCCTCGTGCGGCCCCTCCTTCCGCGGCCGAAGCAGGCCTCCGGCCCGCACCTGGATGCCGACGACGATCTGCGGCTTCACGAGGACGCCTAGCGTGGAGCGCCGGACCCGGCAGCGCTGCGCGCTTGATGAGCTGCTGAAGCGCACGCCGGAGTTCCGCAGCGCGCAGCAGCTGCACGCGAAACTGCGCGAGGACGGGGAATCGGTGGCCCTGGCCACGGTGTACCGGCTTCTGCAGTCCATGGCCCGGGAAGGCGAAGTGGATGTGCTGCGCAGCGAAGACAACGAAACCCGGTACCGCCGCTGCCAGCGCCAGGAACACCACCACCACCTGGTGTGCCGCCAGTGCGGATACACCGTGGAAGTCACCGAGACCGCCGTCCAACGCTGGGCAGATCGGACCGCCCGCCAGCATGGCTTCACAGTCGTCTCACACGCCGTTGAACTCCTCGGCGTCTGCGCCGGCTGTGAGGACAGGGGCTTAGGCCTAAGCTCCTACTGCCCGTTCCCGCCCACCCGCCGCTACTTGCTTGGTAATGATAATCATTTGCAAGTACGATGGCGCGTTGGAACTTGAACATTTGGCGATATAAGAGGAGCGGACCATGCTTGGGCGCACGATGAGAATGGCCGGGGCGTCAGCGGCCGCGGTAATGATGCTGGCCGGCTGCGCGGGGGAAGGCGCGACCAAAGGCCAGGCTCCGGAGCAGCCGTTGAAGGTGGTGGGGCAGTTCGAGCTGCACAGCCTGGACCCCTCAACCAGCGGCGGGTTCTTCACCCGCCTGCAGGTTGCCGAAACCCTGGTGGACGCCGACAACCAGGGGGCACTGCGGCCGGGGCTCGCCACCGGTTGGGAGGCCTCCCCGGACAACTTCTCCTGGCGTTTCACCCTCCGCGAGGGTGCCAGCTTCCACGACGGGACCCCCGTCACGGCAGAGGCCGTCGCCGCTGCACTGGAAACCGCCCGGGGCAAAGCCGGCAGCCCCTTCTCCGCTGTCCCGGTGAAGGCCGTCACGGCCGAGGACGGCGCGGTGCGCGTGGACCTGGGGCAGCCCTATGCCCCGCTGCCCGCCGTGCTGGCCCACACCAGCACACAGATTCTCGCCCCCAGCTCGTATGGGGCCGACCGGACGGTCACCGACGTGGTGGGCTCCGGCCCCTACAAGGTGACCCGCCTGGAACAGCCGGGCACCATTGAGCTGGCTGTCTCCGAGCAATGGAAGGACGAAAAGCCGGCCATCACCGAAGTCCATTACCAGGCAGTAGGTAGGTCCGAAAGCCGTGCACTGATGGCCGAAAGCGGCCAGGCCGACGTGACCTTCGGGATGGACCCCACCAGCCTGCAGCGGATCAGGCAGGCCGGCAAGCAGGACATCGAACAGGTCACCCTCCCACGGAGCATCCTGCTGAAGGTCAACGCGGGCCACCAAATCCTGGGCGACGTCCGGGTCCGCCAGGCCCTGAGCCTGGCCCTGGACCGCGAAGCGATGGCAACAGCTTTGCTCCGGGACCCTGAGATGGCCGCCACCCAGCTTTTCCCGCCGTCGCTGCCGGAATGGCACCAGGACAACGCCGCGCCGCTGACCCACAACATGGAAGAAGCCCGCAAACTGCTCACCGAGGCAGGCTGGGCACCCGGAAGTGACGGCACCCTGGAGCGCGAGGGCCGGAAATTCTCGATCAGCCTGCGCACCTTCCCCGACCGGCCCGAGCTGCCTCTGCTGGCCACCGCCATCCAGGCGAAACTCAAAGACCTGGGCATTGCCCTTGACGTGAAGATCGGCAACTCCAGCGAGATCCCCGCAGGCCATCAGGACGGTTCCCTGGAACTGGCACTGTTTTCCCGGAACTACGCACTTGTACCCGACGCACTGGTGACCCTCGCGGACGACTTCGCTCCCGAGGGCGCGGACTACGGCGCCATGGGCTGGAACAATGCAGACCTGACCTCGACCTTGACCACCATGGCCACCGGCACGGGCACCGGCACACCGGAGGAGAACCGGCGGACGGTGACCGAAATCCTGCAGTCCGAACTGCCCGTAATCCCCGTCGCCTGGTACCGGCAAAGCGCCGTGGTGAGCAAGAGGGTTGACGGCCTGGTCCTCGATCCGCTCGAACGCTCCTGGCGGCTCACGGACCTCAGCTGGGCCAAGTAAAAGGGGAAAGAACTTCCGTGCACACACCCGCAGCGAGCCTGCAGGTCCTTTCCGGACCTGCCGCCCGCATCCTTCGCCAACGCACCGTCCAGGCGGCCGCCGTCGTCCTGCTGGTCTCCACAGCGTGCTTCGCCATTGTGCAGAACCTGCCCGGCGACATCGCCTTCCGCATCGCCGCCGGCCGCTACGGCTACGACCAGGTCACCGCGGCGTCAGCGGACAGCGTCCGCGCTGAACTGGGACTGGACCGGCCCCTCTGGCAGCAGCTTTTGGACTGGATCGCCGACCTGCTGACCTTCAACCTCGGAACCTCCCTGGTGACAGGGGCCGACGTCGCCGGGGAACTGGCCTTCTACCTGTCCAGCAGCACCCAGCTCGCCGTGGCGGCGCTGGCCATCGCCTTCGCCACCGGCGCCACCGCCGGCGCCCTGGCCGCGGCCAAACCCGGCGGCGCCATGGACCGGCTGACCAACCTTTGGGTCTCCGGAGCACGGGCACTTCCGCCGTTCCTCCTCGGCCTGGTCCTGATCCTGGTTTTCTCCGTCCACCTTGGGGTGCTGCCGGCCGCAGGGCACGGTGAAGCAGGCAACATTGTGCTGCCGGCAGCCACCCTTGCCGTGGGCCTCTCCGGGCTCTTCGCCCGCGTCACCCGCGACACCGTGGTGCAGGTCCGGGAATCGGGGTACGTCCACTTCGCCCAGACCAAAGGCCTTAGCGCCCGCCTGGTGTTCTTCCGGCACGTGCTGAGGAACACCGGGGTGACCCTGATCGCCTATGTGGGCGTGCAGGTGCTGATCCTGATCGAAGGCGTGGTCATCGTCGAAAGCCTCTTCGCCTGGCCGGGCCTGGGGCACGCACTGGTGCACGCTATTTTCTGGCGGGACATCCCCATGATCCAGGCCACGGCCGTGGCACTGGCGCTCCTCGTCGTCGCCCTTAACACGGCCGTTGACCTGGGCTCCGCCGCCATCGACCCCCGTCCGCGCCGCCGGGAGGTGGTCCTGTGATGCCCTCTATCCTCAGCAACCGGCCCGCCGGCGACAAGCTGCCGCGGCCGGACAGCTTGTCCGCCTCCACCCTGGTCCGCGGCCGGACCCGCTGGTTCGCCGCCGCCTCCGGGGCCCAGCGCGCCGCGGCGGTGCTGCTGGCCGCCCTGGTGCTCTTCGCCCTGGCCGGGCCGCTGCTCTGGCCCGGCCACGCCGTCCAGGACCTGTCCCGGTTCCTGGAAGCCCCCAGCCTGGCCGAGCCACTGGGCCGGGACCACCTGGGCCGCAGCGTCATCGCGCGGCTCGCCCACGCCACCCGCCTGTCCCTGCTGATGGCCCTGCTGTGCGTCGGCACCGCGCTGCTGCTCGGAACCCTGGCCGGCATCACCGCCGCCTGGCGGGGAGGATGGGCGGACACTGTCCTTCATGGACTCTCGGAAGCGTTCATCGCGCTTCCGGCGCTCCTGGTGGTCCTCATTTTCTCGGCCCTGGCCAACGGCGAGCTGTGGTCACTGTACATCGGGCTCGCCCTGGCCCAGTGGGTGGAGTACTTCCGGATGATCCGGTCCCGCAGCGGGCTGGTGCTGGCCGGCCCGGCCGTGGAGGCAGCCGGGCTGCTCCAGCTCGGGCCCGTGCACATCGTGCGCCGGCACCTCTGGCCCGAACTGCGCCCGCTGCTGGCCACCATGGCGACTTTCGGCGTCGGATCCTCCATCCTGGCCCTGTCCACCCTCGGCTTCGTGGGAGTCGGCGTCCGGCCGCCGACGCCGGAACTGGGGCAGATGATCACCGAAGCCTTCCCCTACTACCATGAGGCGCCCTGGATGTCCCTGGCACCTGTCCTGGTCCTCATCACCATCCTCACCGGGCTCTTGGGCCTGCGAAACAAGGAGTCCCGCCCGTGACGATGCGCCTGAACGACCTGGTAGTAACCCACGGCCGGACAACCCTGGTGGAGGCGGACAGCCTGCACTTCACGCCCGGACGTCCCGTCACGATCGTAGGCGAGAGCGGTTCCGGCAAGTCCCTGCTGGCCCATGCCATCATGGGCACCCTTCCGGCAAACCTCACCGCGAGGGGAAGCCTCAGCATGGACGGGGAGGCGTACGACCTGTCCGAGCCCGGCAACAGGCGCAAGCTCTGGGGCCCGGTCATGTCCCTGCTGCCGCAGGAACCCATGCTGGCCCTGGACCCGACCATGCGGACCAGGGACCAGGTGGCCGAAGCCGCGGCCGGCTTCAGGACCGACCGGAAAAGCGCCAGGAGCCTCGCCGGGAGCCTGCTGTCCGCCCTGGGCCTGGCCCATGCGGCGGGCGCATTCCCGCATACGCTCTCCGGCGGCATGGCCCAGCGGGTGGCTTTCGCCGCGGCCACCATCGGCGGAGCCCAGGTCCTGATCGCGGACGAGCCCTCCAAAGGCCTGGACGAGCGTGCCCGGACGGAGTTGGCGGCACTGCTGAAACGGCATGCCAGCAACGATGGCATCCTGCTGACCATCACCCACGACCTGGAGCTTGCCCGTGAACTCGGCGGCGACGTCCTGGTGATGCAAAACGCCAACATCATCGAACACGGACCCGCAGGGCAGGTCCTCACCGAACCCACCCACCCCTACACCCGGCGCCTGCTTGCCGCCGAACCCGCCAACTGGCGCCACGCCTGGGCAGCGGCCCCGGCAGCACCGGAGCCAACAGGTCCGGCCCTGATCCGCGGCGAAGGGCTCGCCAAGGCCTTCGGGAAGCAGCAGCTCTTCTCCGGCCTGGACGTGGCTATCCACCCCCGGGAGCGGCTGGCACTGAGCGGACCGAGCGGCAGCGGCAAGACAACCCTGGGAAATGTCCTGCTTCGCCTGCTGCCCCCGGATGCCGGGTCAATCGAGCACTCCCCGGCGCTCCAGGGCGGCCGGCTGCAAAAGCTCTACCAGGACCCCGCCCTGGCCTTTCCATCGCGTGTGGCACTCAGGGATTCCTTCGGGGACCTCATCCGGCGCCACCGGCTGGACCCGGAACGCCTGGACGAGCTCATGGCCGCCCTGCGCCTCGCGCCGGCGCTGCTGGCCCGCACCCCCGGGCAGGTCTCCGGCGGGGAACTCCAGCGCCTGGCCATCATCCGCTCGATGCTCCTGGAACCGGCCCTGGTCTTCGCCGACGAACCCACCTCACGCCTTGACCTCATCACCCAGGAGGAAACCATGGCCTGCCTCATGGAACAGGTGGAACGCCAGGGCTGCGCCCTGGTACTCGTCACCCACGACAGCACCCTTGCCGGCGCCGTGACCCACCGCAGCATCCCGCTGGGAATATCAGAAGAATCTGTGGAAAGGGCCGAAGCGTTCGCCTAAACGGCAAAACGGCCGGGCACTGTCTCCTCCTGCTGGAGACCGTGCCCGGCCCATTCTTGCGTGCCAGCGGGTGGCTCAGACGCTGCCCGTGAACCTGGGCTCCCGCTTTTCCTGGAACGCCCGGAAGCCCTCGGCATAGTCCTCGGTTTTGCAGAGCCGCGCCTGCTCGCTGTTTTCCTCCTGCATTGCCTCCCACAGGCCCAGGCGCTGGTCCCGGATGTGCGCCACCAGCTCCTTGCTGGCCACAAACGCGCCCGTGGCACCGGACGCCACCCGGGCCACAATCTCCCGGGTGCTGTCCAGCAGCGTGTCCGCCGGCATCGCCCGGCTGAACAGCCCCTGCGCCACCGCCTCGGCGCCGGAGATCAGGTCCGCCGTGTAGATCAGGTCCAGCGTGCGGTGCATACCCAGCCGCTCGGTGAAGTACCAGTGGCCGCCCGAGTCCAGCGTGGCGCCCAGCTTGGCGAACGGG
Source organism: Arthrobacter sp. Y3221087 (assembly GCF_059089905.1). Lineage (NCBI taxonomy): Bacteria > Bacillati > Actinomycetota > Actinomycetes > Micrococcales > Micrococcaceae > Arthrobacter > Arthrobacter sp. Y3221087. The sequence continues at coordinate 678,345 of NZ_JBNHFE010000001.1, read as the reverse complement.
GACCCGAACTTCGCGTTCTCCGCCACATACACCACGTCCGTGGCCAGCACCAGCCCCAGCCCCACGCCCAGGCACGCGCCCTGCACCGCCGCGAAGGTGGGCGCCGGGAAGGATGCCATCTTCTTCAGCAGCGGCTCCACCAGCCCGCCCAGGTACGCCGCGGCGTCGTCCCTCTCCGGCGTGACGTTCTGGATGTCCCGGCCCGCGCAGAAGGCGCGCCCCTCCCCCCGCAGCAGCAGGGCCCGCACGTCACCGCGCTCGGCGGCGGCAGCAGCGTCGTCGTACGCCTGGCGCAACTCGTTGAGCGCATGCTCGTCCAGCGAGTTCAGCTTCTGCGGTGCGTCCAGCACAACCTCGGCCACGCCGCTGCTGATGGAAAGGGAAATCATTCAGGCTCCTTGGTTGAGACCGGGCAAAGACTTAGACGTCGAAGTCGACGGTGACTTCCTTGCTGGTGGGGTGGCTCTGGCAGGTCAGCACGTACCCCTTGTCCAGCTCATCCTGCTCCAGCGCGTAGTTTTCGTCCATGGTCACGCTGCCGGTGACCACCTTGGCCCGGCACGTGCCGCACACTCCCCCGGCGCACGCGAACGGCACATCCGGCCGGACCCGCAGCGCGGCGTTCAGGATTGACTCGCGGGCGTGCGTGGGGCTGGCCACCTCGCCCTGCAGGCCGTCCAGCTTGAACGTGATCTTGTACGTCTCCTTGGACTCGTCCACCAGCACGGGACGGCCGGCGTTCCCCTCCGGGCGGTCCGGCTTGCCGGACGTGAACAGCTCGAACCGGACGTTCTCCGGCTTCACGCCGCGCTCGGCCAGGGTGTCCCGGCACAGCTGCACCAGCTCGAACGGGCCGCACAGGAACCATTCGTCCACGTCATCCGCGTGGATGGCGGTGCCCAGCAGCTGCTGGAGCTTCTCGGCATCGATCCGGCCGCTCAGCAGCGGCGCGATCCGCTGCTCGCGGGACAGCACGTGGTGGATGGCCAGCCGCTGCGGATACTTGTCCTTCAGGTCCGCCAGCTCCTCCAGGAACATCACGTCCATGGCGGCCTTGTTGGCATAGATCAGGTCGAACCGGGTGTCCGGGTTGGCGGCCAGCAGCGTCCGGGCGATCGCGATCACCGGGGTGATGCCCGAGCCGGCGGCGATGGCCACGAAGCTCGCTTCCCCGTTGGAGGCGACGTCCCCCGCCAGCTCCTCCGGGTTGTTCATGGAGTTCATGCGGTTCTGCTCCACGGCCACACCGTCCCGGCCGTGCCTGGATACGAACGCGCCCATCGGGCTCATCACGTCCAGGGTGTCCCCCGCCTTCAGCTCGGCGTTGGCCCATGTGGAGAACAGCCCGCCCAGGTCCTTCTTGATGGCCACCCGGATCTCGCTGGTGCCGTCCTCGAAGCTGCGCGGCTCCGCGCAGATGGAGTAGCTGCGGCGGATTTCCTTCGGTTCGCCGGCCTCGTCCGGCAGCGTGGTGCGCAGGGCCACGTACTGGCCGGGCAGATAGTCGAACTGGCCGGCGAGCTCCGCCGGCACGTGGAAGGAGACCTCGATGGCGTCCTCGGTCAGCCGGCGCACCTCCTTCACCGCGAGGGTGTGGAAGGACGGACGACGGCGGCCGGTGGCCTGCGCCTCTTCGGCGGCGGTCTGGCGGACAACAGGCATGGGGCTTCCTTACAGGACTTTGAAGTAGTCGAACGGTTCCTTGCAGTCATTGCAGACGTACAGCGCCTTGCAGGACGTGGAACCAAAGCGGGTGAGTTCCCGGGTGTTCAGGCTGGAGCACTGCGGGCACTTGACGGCCAGGCTCAGGCGGACGGGGCCCTGGTGGCCGGCCTTGCCGGTTGGCGGGGCGATGCCGTACTCCCGCAGCTTGGCCTTGCCGGCCTCGGTCATCCAGTCCGTGGTCCAGGCAGGGGCCAGGACCAGGTCAACCTCGACGTCGGTGTACCCCTCCTTGGCGAACGCGGCCTTCAGATCGTCGCGGATGGCGTCCATGGCCGGGCAGCCCGAGTACGTGGGGGTAATGGTGACCCGCATCTTCGGCGCGGCGCCCGCGGAGGCGGTGCCGGCGTCGTAATCTTCTACCTGGACATCCCGAAGGATGCCCAGGTCCTCGATGGTGAGCACCGGGATCTCCGGGTCGCACACCGTGGCGGCGATGCCCCACGCCTTCTGCCGCGGGGTCCGGGTCCGGGTTTCGAAGTCCGAGATGTACATGGCCGTAGTCACCAGCTGGCTCCGGGATGCTCGCGGGCCAGCACCTGCATCTCCGCAAGGATGTAGCCCAGGTGCTCCGAGTGCTTGCCGTGCCGGCCGCCGCCGGGGGCCGCCGGGACGTCCGGCACCTCCAGCTCGGCCTCGCGCAGGACCTCTCCGCTGAGCCGGTCGAAGTCCTCCCGCAGGCTGGAAGGCGCGACGGCGGCACCCGCCTCCGCGAGCCGGCGCGTCAGGTCATCGTCCTGGAACAGTTCGTTGACGTACGGCCACATCAGGCGCAGGCCGTGGATCATCCTGGTTCTCGACTCCTCGGTGCCGCCGGCCAGCCGGAGGACCCACTGGGCGCTGTGGTCCCGGTGGTAGTCCACCTCCTTCACGGCCTTGGCTGCGATGGCGGCCAGCGTTTCGTCCGTTGATTCCGTGAGCCGGCGGTACAGCTCGAACTGGTAGTAGCTCACCACGAACTGGCGGGCGATGGTGGCAGCGAAGTCGCCGTTGGGCTGTTCGAACAGCTGGACTGAGCGGAATTCGTGTTCGCGGCGGAAGTAGGCCAGATCATCCTCGGATTTGGTGCTGCCGTCCTCGTTCGTCAGCCCGCCGCCGGCGTAGCTGAGGAAGGAGCGGGCGTGGCCCAGCTGGTCCAGGGCGATGTTGCCCAGGGCCACGTCCTCCTCCAGCTCGGGGGCTCTTGAGATCCAGTGGCCCAGGCGCTGGGCGAGGATCAGGGCGTCGTCGCCGAGGCGCAGGGCGTACTCGGCGATGTCCTCGCTGGGCTTGGCCAGGCCGGTCTTCACCTCGAGGGCGATGTCCTCCGGGCGGAGGGCGTTGCCGGGGGTGATGCGGGTGGCAGACGCGTTGCTGTCGCCGCCTGCCACGCCGGTGGAGATGTCGCCATGGCCTGTCGTCTCTGTTGCTTCGGGTGTGCTCACAGGTGCTTCACCCCTTCGCTCTTGGTGTAGTACGTGGCGTGCCGGTAGTCTTTGCCCTGCGGCGACTCGAAGAAGGAGCCCTTGGAGTCTGGGTCGCTGGCGGCAATGGCTTCCGCGGGGACCACCCAGATGGAGACGCCCTCGTTGCGGCGGGTGTAGAGGTCGCGGGCGTTGCGGAGGGCCATTGCGGCGTCCGGTGCGTGCAGGGAGCCGGCGTGGACGTGGCTCAGGCCGCGGCTGGACCGGACGAAGACCTCCCACAGGCCCCAGGCGGAGCGGTCGTGGTGCTCCTGCGGTGCCGGCTGTGATGCCGGGGCCTTGACCTCACTTGGCTCAACCGCCGGCGACGCCTTCGGGGCTTCGCGCTTGATTTCTGCGGCCGCGCTTGCCGGCTCTTCCGGGTTGCCGTGGGGACTCATGCTGCGTATTCCTTCTGCATCTTTGCTGATTGTTTTGCTCGCTGTTTGTCCGCATAAGCGGCGGCTGCCTCGCGGACCCAGGCGCCGTCGTCGTGCGCTTCCCTGCGGCGCTCCAGGCGCTGGGCGTTGCAGGGGCCGCGGCCGGCCAGGACTTCGTGGAACTCGTCCCAGTTCAGGGGGCCGTGCTCCCACTTCTTGGTGTCCTCGTTGAAGCGGATCTGGTCATCGGGGAGGGTGAGGCCCAGGACCCTAACCTGCTCCACCATCATGCCGACGAAGCGGCTGCGGAGCTCGTCGTTGCTGAAGCGCTTGATGTTCCAGGCCATGGACTGCTTGGAGTTGGGGGAATCGTCGTCCGGCGGGCCGAACATCATCAGGGCCGGGGCGTACCAGCGGTTCACGGCGTCCTGGGCCATCTGCTTCTGCTCGGGGGTGCCGTTGGAGAGCTCGAGGAGGATCTCGAAGCCCTGGCGCTGGTGGAAGGACTCCTCCTTGCAGATGCGGACCATGGCGCGGCCGTAGGGTCCGTAGGAGGCGCGGCAGAGCGGGACCTGGTTGCATATGGCTGCGCCGTCCACCAGCCAGCCGATGGCGCCCATATCCGCCCAGGTCAGGGCCGGGTAGTTGAAGATGCTGGAGTAGCGGGCCTTGCCGGCGATGAGGGCGTCCATCATTTCGTCCCGGGTCTGGCCGAGGGTCTCCGCGGCTGAGTAGAGGTAGAGCCCGTGGCCGGCCTCGTCCTGGACCTTGGCCATGAGGATGGCCTTGCGCTTCAGGCTGGGGGCCCGGCTGATCCAGTTGGCTTCGGGCTGCATGCCGATGATCTCGGAGTGCGCGTGCTGGGAAATCTGGCGCAGCAGGGTCTTGCGGTAGGCCGCCGGCATCCAGTCCCTGGGCTCGATGCGTGAGTCCTCGGCCATGGCGCGGTCGAAGTGGGCCTGGGCCTCCGCTTCTGCCGCTTCGCTGGTTCCGGCTGTTGGCTCAGCGGGCACTGACTGCAGGTTCTGCGCTGCCATGGTTGCTCCTATGAAATGACCTTCTGGGACGTGCGGAATTATTTACCGACCGTTCGTTCAGGATATGCGGAAGCATTTGGGGCCGTCAAGCGCCGCCCCTCCCCCTGCGACGCTCTCTCACTTATCACTGCTCTCCCTGCGACGCCCGCTCACTTATGACTGCTCTCCCCCGAACGCGCGCTCACTTATGGCGGCTGTTCCCAGAACGCGCGCTCACTTATGGCGGCTGTTCCTAGAACGCGCGCTCACTTATGGCGGCTGTTCCCCAGACGCGCGCTCACTTATGGCGGCTGTTCCCAGAACGCGCGCTCACTTATGGCGGCTGTTCCTAGAACGCGCGCTCACTTATGGCGGCCCTCTATCACCTACGGCTGCCCTCTTCCCGACGCCGATGCACGCGTTCAACGGCCGGCGAAGAACTGGGTCACCAGCCTTTTCGGCGCCCGCGCTGCCCAGGCTTCGACGATGATCTCGGCCAGCTCGTCGCGCGCGATCTCGCCCAGCCGCGACTCCTGCACCAGGACAGCGTTGTAGCCGTCAAAATGCGGAACGGTGAAGAAGGGGACGGACGGGTCCTCGACCAGGGCTGCCTTAGCGGCGTCATCCGGGACCACGATGACCAGCAGGTCGCGGTAGGGCTCACCGGTTTCCGGGTCCACGGCCGTTTTGTGCGGCGCCCGGTACATGACAAAACCGCGACCTTTCGGCCCGCGGGGAACCTTGTACGTTGGACGGTCACCCCAGGAAGTCCCAAGCTCAACTTCCGGCAGGCCCCTGCAGATGGCGCCAACGTCCCCGGGTACGGCCATGTGATCCATGGCGACAAGGTAGCCCCGCATGCGATGAGGGGCAATACCGGAAGGTACGGCTGGTAGGTGCGTGCCGCCGTCGTACGCCTCCTGGGCGTCCGGGCATATCCTGGTCGCCCGCACATGCTTGCCGCCAGCAAGAGGCAAGTCTGGTTTGCCTCAATGCCCGGGCATATACTGTCCGCCTGTTTGGCCTGCCCGTAATGCACTCGGGACCTGCCAGGGCCGAGCCGGGACTGTGTATGGGCGCGCCGGGCGCCGACAGCACCATCTACCCGGAAACCCGGCAGTTCGTGGACACCCAGTCGTGGTGGATGCCGGACGTTGACCAGCCCAACAACGCAAGGAGATGCGGGCCAACTTCAATTGGCAGGTCAACATCCAAAATGGTAGGTCCGGCTCGGACGTATCGGACGACGCGTTTCTGCGCGGCAAGGGTTGGTACACGCGCGCCGGGTACTGTGAGGCCTCGTTCCGTTCGGTTCCCCTTCCCGACGGCCCGGTGTCCGGCATCTGGAGTCCGTTGGTGGGCCTGACCACGCACTCCGGCAGTGACTCGCGCCCGGCGTCCCACTCCTTCGTTGCGATCGACCCCGACTTCCACGCCGTTCCGCCCAGCCCCGGAGCAGTGCTGGTGGATGCGGCAGAGCCATACGGGTCCGAGCCCTCGGGCGCGGCCCCCATCTCGATCGACACCAGGACCCTGTCCAACGGCGTGCACAAGTTGCACCTGCGGACGTCCTGCCGCGATGACAGGCAGGAGTCGACGAACTCCGGGGTGACCGTGGTTCCCTTTACTGTGGCGAACTGACAGCTTAAGGCGTGGGACTAGGACGCTGGCTGGCCTTGTGCTCGCTGAATTCCTCTTCCACCCCGAAACTTCGCATACTGCAAGTCTGCCCTGTCAGCCGAATAGAAGCTGGTTGGGGTTAAGAAACCGTTCGACGCCGGGCACTGACTTTTGCGGGTCCTGCGCGTGCGCGCGCCCCGGACTGCTGCTCATCGGAAGTACCGGGCTGGCCTCCGGCCGCTTCGCCCGAAGTTCCTCTCTGGTCGCCTGGTGCCTGAGTTGCCGCAGCGCCCAAGGGATCAGATGGTCCCTGGCCCACATCACGTCGCTGGTCCTAGCCTGGCGCCAGCTGCTTTCCGGCAGCTCCCTGGGTTCCATCGGCTGGAGGGCATGCTTGACGTTGAGGGTATCGAGCACCATGGCGGCCACTGTGTGATGTCCCAGCGGAGAGAGGTGCAGGCGGTCGGAATTCCACATGCGCGGGTCCTTGAGTTGGGTCATTGCCCAGAGGTCGGCGATCACTGCACCGTGACGGCCGGCAATGGCCCGCACATTCTCATTGAAGATCGCGACCTTTCCCCGGTTGCGGCCCAGCAGCGGCGTGGATGCCCAGTCCGGTCCGGTGAAAAGCACCAGCGTGGCACCTGTTTGGCTGAGTTGCCGGACGCCGGCTTCAAGTTTGCCAGCGAGCTTGTCGGGGTCGCTCCCATGGAAAACCATGTCGTTGCCGCCTGCGGACAGGGTGATCAAATCCGGTTCAAGGGCCAGCGCTGGACCTATCTGCTGATTCAGGATCTGTTTGAGCAGCAGGCCGCGGACGGCCAGGTTGGCATAGGCAAAGCCCTCATGGCCCGCAGCCAATTCCTCGGCCACTCTGTCAGCCCAGCCCCGCAGTCCTCCGGGGCTCCCGTGTTCCGGGTCTCCTACCCCTTCGGTAAATGAATCCCCCAGGGCCACATACCGGCTCCAGGGGTGATCGATGTGTTCAGTTGTTCGGTCGACGCCGTCCTGGACGGCGGCGGGAACACGACGGCCGGTGGTGCCCGGCGCCTCCGCGCTCACTTTCTGCCTCCTTCTGCGAAAGAATTTTTTCCTTATGTGGATAACTTTCGACCAAGGTGCAGTATTCCACCCGCCGTCTCAGTGGAGTGGACGTAGCGGACAAGCCGGAATGGTGAGCGTCACTGCTCAAGGACGCTGTCGACCAGGTCCTTCAGGATCTCCCAGAAGTCCCGGGCACGGAACGACGTCACCGGTCCTCTTCCTTGGGCCTGCCGGACGGCGTTGGCCACGGCGATCGCTTCAGCGAACAGCTCGGCCGTGACGGCCGGGACGCGTTCAGATTCAAGGGCGAGTATGTGTTCCACCATGGCCCGCGAATGCTTCTCGGACTCCCCGCCGTGGTCCCAACCGAGCCTGCTGGGTTCCAATCGCGCCTTTGCTGTTTCGAATCCCCGGTCAACATGTGGGGCGAAACCGTCGTCGTCCATGTACTGGATTGTCATTGCCTTCACCTTCAACCGCATGTACTCCAAAGGATCTTCCCCGCCAGGGAACGGCCCCCGGGTCGCGGGGACCGGGGACCGCTGTCTGGCGGAAGGTGCCACCATCCGTCCCGGCCTGTTAGCTGCCGATCTGCTGCTGTGAGCCGGCTCCGGATGTGATCTGGATCTTCCGGGGTTGGGCCTTCTCGGCCACCGGGATGCGAACGGTGAGGACGCCGGCGTCGTAGCTGGCCTGCACCTTGTCCGTATTTAGCGTTTCGCCCAGGAGCAGCTGCCGGGTGAAGACGCCGCGGGGGCGTTCGGCAGCAATCAGTTCAACACCTTCCCCAAGTGTGTCCTTGCGCTCGGCCCGGATGGACAGAACGTTCTGCTCAACATTCACATCGATTGACCCAGGCTCGACGCCGGGCAAATCCACAGCGACCACCAGTTCGTTGGCGTCACGCCAGGAATCCATGGGCATCGCCGCGGGGCGGGCAGCTGTGCCCAGCACCTGCTGTGTCAACCGGTCGAACTGGCGGAACGGATCATTCATCATCAACATGACATACCTCCTTCGATCAACAAGTGACCGGATATATATCCGCTGATGTAGATTTTTTAGCACTGCGACTTTAGATTGGCAAGAGATGCTTACCGTGAAAAAGCACGTCCCTTCGGCAGCTTTACCGGCATCACCGGAAGCCCCTCACCTCGTTCTGTTCCTGCGGAATGTTCGCTGTGCTGGCGGGGCGCTCAAGCCTTGCGGCCGCATATATTTCCGGTTCGTCCAGCGTCTCATTGGCGAGGAGCTGCTCGACAAGGGATTCGAGGCGCCACCGGTTTTCCCGCAACAATGCCATGGCCCGTTCGTAGCACTGGTCGACGAGGGCGCGGGTTTCCTCGGCGAGGATGTCCAGCATTCCTTCAGAGATGCCCAGAGCCCGAGGGTCGCCTTCTTCAGGCAGTACCTGGACCGGCCCGATGCGAGGTGACATGCCCCAGCGGCCCACCATCGTCCGCGCCAAGTTGGTGCTGGTTTGCAGGTCACTTTCGGCTCCGCTGGTGACAACACCGAACACGAGCCTTTCGGCTGCCATTCCGCCCAGAGCGCCCACAATCCTTCCCCGCAGGTAGTTCTCGTCGTAGCCGTAGCGGTCGGTGTCCGGGGTGGAAAGCGTGACTCCAAGCGCCCGGCCGCGCGGGATGATCGAGATCTTGCGGACGGGGTCCGCTCCAGGCTCCAGCATGCCCAGCAAAGCGTGGCCGGATTCGTGATACGCGGTCCGGCGGCGCTCGTCGGCCGGCATGACGACGTTCCGGACGGTGCCCAGCTGGACCTTTTCCAGGGCGTCGAGCAAGTCGCGCTGGGTTACGGCGGGGTGGGCGCGTTTGACTGCCAGCAGGGCGCCCTCGTTGACCAGGTTGGCCAGTTCCGCCCCAGTCATGCCCGGCGTGACGCGGGCGACCAGGTCCAGGTCGACGCCGTCGTCGAGCCTTACATTGTGTGCGTGGACCTGGAGGATCTGCAGGCGGCCTGCCTGGTCCGGGGCGTGGACGGTGATGGACCGGTCGAAGCGCCCGGGCCGCAGCAGGGCAGGGTCCAGCACATCAGGGCGGTTGGTGGCGGCCAGGGCAACAACTCCTTCGGAGGAGGAGAAGCCGTCCATTTCCGTCAGAATCTGGTTCAGGGTCTGCTCCCGCTCATCGTGGCCGCCCACGGTGAGGGAGCCGCCGCGCTTGCGGCCGATGGCGTCAATCTCGTCGATGAAGATGATGGACGGTGCCACGTCCCGTGCTGCCTGGAAGAGTTCGCGCACGCGGCTGGCGCCGACCCCGACAACCATTTCGACGAACTCGGACGAGCTGACGTGGAAGAAGGGCACCCCGGCCTCTCCCGCCGTCGCCCTGGCCAGCAGGGTCTTGCCCGTACCGGGGGGCCCGCTCAACAGCACCCCCTTGGGCGGCTTGGCGCCGATGGCCTGGTACTTTCCAGGGCCCCTGAGGAAGTCGACTACCTCAGATATTTCCGCTTCGACTTCGTCGATACCGGCTACGTCCTTGAACGTCACGCGGATGTTTTCCGGGTCAACGGGCCGGAACTTCTTGCCGCCAAGGCCGCCGAGGCCGCTTCCCCCGAGCATGCCGGCCTGGCGTTTCAGAAGCCACAGGTAGAAAAGCACCAGCAGTGCGATCGGCGCAATGGAAATCAGGAGGTTGAGCAGGACGCCACGCTCCTGCACCAGAGGCGTGGCCCGCACGGTGACGTTGTTGGCCTCCAGTGCGCTGAGCAGGTTATCGTCGGCGAATGTGGGCCGCTCGGTCACGAAGTCTTTGTAGGGCTGCCCTTCCGTTGCCGGCAGCGGCCTTTCCTGCCGGAGCTTTCCTTCAATGGTGTCGCCCCGGGAGAACACCTCGGCGACGTTGTTGTCCTGCACCTGGGCCTTGAATTCGGAGTACGGCACCGTCGCGGGAACGGACGCGCGGTCCTGGAGCGAGAAGATGAGGAAGAACCCCAAATACAGCACCGCCAGCCACAGCCACCGGGCGTACCATCTCTTGCGCTCGCCCGGCTGCCCGCCCTGGTCCCTTGCCGGCATTCCTTCCACTCTCCAAGGAACACCCCTGCGCCGGCCATCGGATCCACCAGTGTCACGAAGGGCTTCCACCTCCGAGCCGTTAGCGGGTTTGTTCGCCATCAGGCCACTCCCGGTCATCCTGAACCCGTACCGCCGGCTGCATGACGGTCACCATCGGAGCCCTTCGTTCTACGGTGGGCCCCATTTGCTGACACCACGAAAATACCGCCAGCGCTTCACGCTGTTAAGCCCTTTCCGCCACGGAATTCGACCGGATAAGAATTCCTCCCCGACCCCTTGGTTACTCCCCGGTTCTGTGAAAAATTAAAGCTAATCAGGCCAGGCAGTCGGCCGAACGGTAGCAACAGAAAAGCTAAGGGCTCATGGACGCCACCGCCGACAGCATCCGGGCAGGGGACCTCCCGCCCGGCGCCAATATCGCGGGCCATATCTTCCAGCGGCTTAAACCTGCAGCGCAACCAGCACCTACCCAATGACCTCGTGTCCTGTCTGCCTGGGGCACACAGCCGTGGGCCGGCGCCGCATGAAGCCCGGCGACCGGCCCGCACCAAGAAACACTGCTATCTGATTGGAGTCATTGCCATGAACAACCTGGTCCGGCGTGCCGGAGCGGACATCACCGACCCCCTCCGCCGTTTCTTTGAAGGAGACCTCGACAACTGGCTGCGGACCGAGGAATACCGCGAGGACCAAACGCTGGTGATCAAAGCCGAAGTACCCGGCATAGACCCGAACAAAGACGTGGACATCACAATGATCGGGGACCAGTTGCGGATCAACGTCAGCCGCGAGGAAAAATCGGAACACAAAGGCAAGGAAGGCTACCGCTCCGAATTCCGCTATGGCACCTTTTCCCGGACCGTGCCGTTGCCCGAGGGTGCCGATCAGAATGATGTGAAAGCCACTTACACGGACGGTATCCTGGAGGTCCGTGTTCCCCTGCCCGCCCAGGAAGCCACGCAGCACCGCAAGATCCAGGTCACCAAGGGCTGAGCACTAACGACACCAAGCGCTGCGGCAGGGAAGCATCATTCATGATGAGGTCCCAGCGGTCAGAGCCAAGTCCTAAGCATCAGGCTAGGGTGCGCTTTGCGGCATCCAGGATGACTTTCCGGAAGTTGCCCGCCCTGCTCATGACTGTCCTCTGCCGACTCGCGCCGGTCCCCTTGGCAAAGATCTGGCGGATGCTTTTCTCCACCAGAGTGCTCTCTCCGGTTTCCGTCAGGGCCGGCCTGATGTGCTCCAGGAGCGCGTCAATACACTCTTCGGCCGGACGGGGCTGGTTCAGGATGGGATGGATGAGGTGGTCCTCGACGCCGTACCTGCTGGCGCGCCATGAGGCAAGGCGAAGCATCTCGGCAGGCACAGCCGGGGAAGGCTTGCCCTCTGCCCACTCCTGAGCCGCAGTCTCCACCAGGGCACGGGCAATAGCGGCAATAGCTACGGCATGGGCCAGCTCGGTACAGACGTCCGGGACACGGATTTCAACCGTTGGATAGGTCGCCGAAAGGCGGGCGTCGAAGTAAATCTGGCCACGGTCCAAAAGGATGTTGCAGGAGAGCAGCATCTCCACCAGGTCCTGATAAGCCTGCGCCGAACCGAATACTTCGGTTGGTCCGGCAGTCGGCCACCGCCTCCAGACCTGATAGCGGTAACTCGCGTAGCCGGTGTCCTTGCCCTGCCAAAAGGGCGAGTTAGCGGAGAGGGCTATCAGGTTCGGAAGCCAGATCCGAATCCGGTCGAGGGCTGCCACCCCCTCCTCCGGAGAATCCACCGAGACATGCACGTGTAATCCGCACATCAGTTGCTCGCGGAGGGCCAGCCCGAACCGCTCTTCCATGGCGAGATAGCGGGGAGACTGCACCAAATGAGGCAGTGCAGGAAGCGGTGAAGTTCCCAGGGCAGCGATACTCGCGCCGAAGACCGTCGCTTGCCGCTGTGCTTCGGCCCTGCCTTCTTTCAGGGCAGCAGCGAGATTGGACAGGCTGGTGAAAGGGGCGGAAATCGCTTCAACCTGCTCCCGCTGCACCTCGGTGGTCAAGGTATTGCCTTGCATTGCCGTCGAGGGTTCAGCGGCTCCCCCTGCCGCCCGCCTGGCCTTCTGCGCAGACGTTTCGGCAACCAGGTCCTCCCCCACGGCGGCGTGCATCCCGGTCTGGGAATCAACGAGGAGAAATTCCTCTTCCACCCCGAAACTTCGCATACCGCAAGTTTGCCCTGCCCGTTCACATCCGCCAATGGGAGCTTCCGCGGAACGGTCGACTTCGGAACGCCCGACGAATGTGCGGGCCGTCAGCAGGGGGCGGACGGCTGATGGTGAACCGGATACGCTCCCGCTCCCGCTCCTCCACTCGATGTCGGAATCTATTGCCCGTACTGTCAGACACGGAAAGCCCGCCGGTCCCCCACTGGCGGGCTTTCTTGCACCCTAGTTCTACCCGGCGCTGCGGCCTTGTGCGGCAGAGGTAACGAGGTCGCTCTTGGTCAGGGGCGCGCCCGCGCGCAGGGCCTCCGCCCAGGTCCCGGTTTCAGCGACGGCGGCCCAGTTCGAGTGCAGCAGCGCCATGAGGGTTTCGTGGACCTGGCGTGCGGGTGCGGTGCCGGCGGCATTGGCGAGGTCAATTGCCCCGGTGGCATCCGAGAGGACTTCGACGGCGAAGCCGAGGGGCTCCGCGGCCGCGGCGGAGGCAATGACGCAGTTGTTGGTCATGTAGCCGGCGAGCGTGATGGTGTCGATGCCCTGTCCGCGCAACCAGGCTTCGAGGCCGGTTTCCGCGAAGATGCTGGAGAACTGCTTGCTGATGCGTTTGGCCGCCATGCCCTCATGCGCCGCAACGCCGGGGTGGTTCCGCCAGGTGGCCGATCCGGCGGCGAACACCGGCGCTTCAGTCGGGAGTTCATGCTGGACGAGCACAACCGGTGTTCCGGCCTGGTGGGCGGCCTTGATCGCGGCTTTGGTGCGATCAATGGATTCCTCGCGGGCCGGGTATTGGATGGGGAGCAGTCCGTCGAAGTATTCCTGCTGGGCGTCGATGACGATCAGGGCCGGCGTGGTGCGGTCATGGGTTTCTCCTTCAGGGGGTTGTGAACGGTGGAACGTCGGGCACTAGTGCCCGGTGGCCGGGAGCGGTGCCTCCACGCCGGGCAGTGCGTAGTGGTCGGCGAGCAAGGTGATCCCGCGTTCGTCCAGGCTTGCGGAGTGGCCGCCGACGACGAGCATCACCTCGTCCACGCCGGTGCGCTCATGCAGGGCCTCGAGACGGCCGGCGACAGCAGCGGCGGAGCCATGGAAAGTGCGGCTGGTGTAGGCGTCGATGACCTGCCGCTCCTGGGCCGTGGCCGGGTAGGCCTCGACCTCGTCCGGTGGCAAAAGCAGGTAGCCCTCGCCTTTGAACATGCGCAGCATTGCCATCGCTGACGTTGCCGCCTGCCGCTTTGCTTCGGCCGGGTCGTCGCTGATCGCCACGGGCACGCTGACGAGGGTGTGGGGCTCGGCGAGCACCGCGGAGGGCTGGAAGTTTTCCAGGTAGAGGCGGAGTGCTGTGTCAATGTCCGCGTCGCCGAACTGCAGTGCGAAGGCGTACGGCCGGCCAAGTTGCGCGGCCAGCTGTGCAGAGTACGGCGAGGAGCCCAGCAGCCACACCTCCGGCGCGGTGGAGGCAGCCGGCACCCGGTTCTCCTTTGCCTGCCAGGGGCCGGGCACGGCGTGGACCCGCCGGTACGGATGCGCGGCTGGAAAGTCGTCACCGAGGAACCCGAGCAGCTCGAGCACCTGCTGGGGGAATCCGTCATTCGCGTCCGCTCCCCGGCGCAGTGCCGCAGCGGTAGCAGCGTCGGTGCCCGGGGCGCGGCCCAGCCCCAGATCGATCCCGCCCGAGGCCAGGGCATCAAGCATCCCGAACTGCTCGGCGATCAAGAGCGGGGAGTGATTGGGCAGCATCACTCCTCCCGCACCGAGCCGGATGCGCGTGGTCTCGGCGATGAGGCGGGCCGCCATCAGCGCCGGCGAGGACACCGACGTTGCGCCCATCCCATGGTGCTCGGACATCCAGAACCGGTGGTACCCGTTCCGGTCCGCTGTCCGCGCCAGCGACATCGTGGCCGCGAGCCCCTCCGCAGCGTTCATTCCCACTCCGGTGCCGCCCGCGGACAGCACGGACAGCGTGAACGGGGCCGCGCCGGATGGTTGGTCGAAGTGCATGACAGCTCCTCATGGAAAAAAGTTTGTTTGCCGTGACGTGAGTGGAGCCTAGCAGGGATATCACGCTTAAACGAAACTGATACCATGAGAACCATGGCCGAGATACAACTGGCAGCCGCACCGGGCGCCGAGGAGCACCCCTCCCTCGCCCTGGTCAACAGCGCACTTGAACTGCGTGGAGGCAGACGCTACGACGAACTGGGCACCCCCGAAGCGGCGTCGGCCTGGCTAAGGGAGCGCGACCTCATCGCGCCGGAGTCGGTCCTGGAGGACTACTGCCAGGCCAGGCTTGTGGGGCTGCGCGCAGATCTGCGTACCCTCTTCTCCGCGTACGCCAACGGGGACGTCCCCCCGGAAACTGCCGTGGATGCTGTCAATCGTGCGCTCACCCGTTCCCCCGGCGCGCTGCTGCTGCGGTTCGACCCGGAAGGGGGGTTCACCCGCGGCGCCGACCATCCCGTGACCCAGGTGGTGGAGCACGTCATGGCAGTCATCGCCGAGGATGCTGCGTCGCTGCTGGCCAGCGAGCAGGCAGCGCAGCTCGCGGCCTGCGAAGCAGATTCGTGCGAGCGGTTCTTCCTCCGCACCCACGCGCGACGGCAATGGTGCTCAACCCGCTGCGGGGACCGGGTCCGCGCCGCACGGGCCTACGCCCGCAAACGCGCCGTCAGCGCCTGAGGCGTGTATCGCCGTCGTATCTCCGGGGCGCACATCCACTTTCGACACGCATTTGCGAAATCACGGCCCAAATTTCGGCCGCGTCAAGTCAGATGCGGGTCGAGGAGGAACTTGCGCGTCGCCAGCGGTTCTCCACATAGGGTGTCAACCCATCCCGTGCACGGGCCAGGGCTGGCAATTTGGGGATATGCCAGACCTTCCGCAGCCAAACGGGTGAACGCAGGCGCCCTGGTTCGAGTCCGGCATGGCGTTTATGCAGACGGGGCGGCGTGGCGGGAGCTGAAGCCGTGGCAGCAGTACCGGCTCCGGGTCCAGGCAGCTGCGGAAACGTTCCAGAAGCCCACGATCTTCGCGGCACTCGGCGGCGAGTCTGTGGGGTGTGCCCACCATCGGGCTGCATCATCCGGTCGAGGCGCTCACGTTGAAGGACGACGGCGGCCGGTCACGTGCCGGAATCACTCGCTACTATGCCGCACGGACGGGCCTGAACGTGGTCCGGCGGGAGGGCCTCCTGGTTACCGACAGGATCCGCACCGTCCTGGATCTGTCCGCTTTCACTCCGTTCACGCACGCTGTGGCTCCGGTGGACCATGTGCTGCGGCCGGACCGGAATCAGCAGTTGGCTGGCATCGCCAAGGCTGAACTTGAGGCCGGGATCGGTGCGATCTATTCCGCTGCTGCTGGCCGGAGGATCAGGGCGGTTCTTGACTTTGCCGATCCAGCCTCGGGCTCGGCCGGGGAGTCATTGAGCCAGGCCGGCGTGCCCCGCCGTCGTCCGCGTGCAGCGGTTCTCGACAGGCAAAGCCGCCTGTGACGCGCAAAATCCTTGGCGCTGGTGTGATTCCGGCGTCATTGATGAATGTGCGCAGCGAAAATGAACGCGCGCAGCGGAAGAGACTCTCGGAGGATTCTGGGAAGTTTGCGGTCTACCGGCCCGCCAGCCGTCCCAGGGCGCACCGCTCCCCTGCCTACTTTTCCGCCAAGTCGTCCGCCACGCGGCGCAGATCCTGGACCCAGCCGGTTGACCGGTTAGTTCCACTCACACCGGCCTCAAAGTTCGCCAGCGCCTCCGCCATGAGTTCCAGCGCTTGCGACACGTTTGTTTTGACGGCGGTATAACCTTCATCCGCGCGGGGGTCGGTCGATGCAGACAGCAGCAGCTCCGCCCCGGATTTGATGACCAGTGAGGCTTCGTATTCGTTCACGCTGATACCCCGCATCTTCGAAATGTTCCGACGGTTTGGACAGGTGCTCCGCCAGCCCAACCATACCCCCGGGGCGGGGGCGCCGGCGGAAGCCTATCCCTGCCCTTTCAAGCAGGCCCGGGATGGCAGCCGCGAGAGGGCAGAGATTGGCAAACCGGAAATCGAGTAGCCGCCACTCGTGCATCCCCCATGCCTGGCGGGTACCGTCGGAGGAGGGTTCAGTCAGCAGCCCGTGATTGCGTTGTGGGCTGTCAGGGAGTTCATTTGTGGGCACGGAACTGAGGAAACATACGGCACGCCATGGAGGGCCCGCCGAGGGAGGCGGTATTGTGCTGACGCCCCGCTGGCAGCCGGCACCGTACCGGAGGAGGCACGCAGCGCCCGCCGGGATCCTGCTGGATCTTCGGGCGGAAAGCCCCGCCGCGTCCCTCAGCCTGCTCCTCGAAGCCGCGGCGTCAACCCTGCAGGAAGTGGTGGCATCCCCGTTCGACTGCGCCATGACTTTGCCACGGCGCCGCGGAACCCAGCAGGCGGTGGGATCGAACGACAGCGCACTGGGACTGGCCAGAGGAGCACAGGAACACGGGAACGGTCCAGTGTCCCAGGCACTTGCCGGAAGGGTGGCAGCCATCGCTAACGGGTACCTGCCGCATCCTGATTGGCCTGACTACTGGCGCATCCCGGAGCAGGCCGGCTACCGCTCAATGCTGTCCGTCCCGGTGCCACTGGGTTCCGGACGTTTCGCCGCGCTCACCCTTCTCTCTGCCCGGGACAACGTCTTCACCGCATCCGTCACCGCCGCTGCCACGGCATTCGGCAGGAGGGCAGGCAACAGCTACGTGATCGCCGAGGAATTCAGGACCGCCCGCTCCGGCGCTGACCAGTTGCAGTCAGCTTTGGAAAGCCGCCCCATCATCGACGCCGCCTGCGGAGTGATCATGGCGCAGAACAGGTGCTCCTACGAGGCCGCTTTCGAGATCCTGGCCAGGGCCTCAAGCCACAGGAACATCAAGGTCCGGACGGTGGCGGAAGGCATTTTGCGCAACGTTTCCGGTGAATCTTCCACCGCACACCTCGACCAGCGGTAAGCGTCTGCACGTCACCTCACGTCGATGAAGACGGGGTTTGCGTAGAACCAGGTGTCTGCCCAGGGATCGGCATCGCCCAGGTTGTTCCCATGGCGGAGCGGGCCCGCGGGATCCACTGAGGCGCCGTAGTAGCCTGCGCCGTGCCGGTTGCCGTCGCTGCCGCGGAGGCGTACGTAGCAGGATTCCTGCACATTCCTGATGACGTGCCGGACCGTGAAGGTTCCGGTGCGGCCGGATACGTCGATCTGTTCCCATACCCGCGTACTGGGAGCGCGCATTGTGTCACGGTCCGCCGCCGCACCTGTCACCGGGCCTCCGATCACGTCCACATGCGCCAGCCTGGGGAGGATACCGGCGAAGTTGCGGTAGCCCGTCGTCGTAATGGTGATTGAAAGTTCGACGTCGGCGCCCCGCCTCACGCTCAGGCGTGACCCAAGGGTGACGCCGTTGCGTCCGCCGCCGTCACCGCGCGCCTCACGGACCCGCACCTCCAGACCCTGGAGCAGGTGTCCGTGGTCCACCCACATCCGGCCGTTGCGGATGGCCTCAAGCACTCCTCCATAGGAGCGGTGGGTGACTCCGGTGTGGAGCCGGCTGAACTGCCCTGGCCAGTAGTCGCTGCCGCCCTGCTTCTCGCGGGTGTCGTAGGGGTCGGGGCGCTTGCCGGTGACGGACCAGCGGTCGAACTCGCTGGGCAGGCTCAGGTAGGGCTCCTCGGCAGGGTACGGGCCGGTCTTCCAGGTGTCCTTGACCGTGAGGTGGTTGTCCGAGTTGGCCGTGATCCAGAACGGGAGGCCCTCGGCCAGCATGGAGTCCCAGACGCCGCCCACTGTAGCGGCGGCCCAGTCGAAGCCGCCGTAGGACCGGAAGGCGTCCGCCGGGTAGCCGGGGAAGCTGAACTGGGTGGGGTTGTTGGTGTACTCGCCGCGCTGGTCTCCTGCCCTGGCGAACTGGCTGACCCCGGAGCCCTGGGCTCCTGGTGCCCCCTCCATGCCGATCATCACTTCCCGGGCGGCATCCCGTCAGGCGCGCAGCTCGTGCGGGGAGTCGATGCCCAGCCGCATGGGGTGGTTGGCGAGCACCACCGCGTCTTCGATGTAGCCGGACCGGCGCTGCCCGGCCAGCCATGCGATGGCTTCCACCGCTTTGCGTTCGAAGGTCTCCACCTGGGCGGTGCCGGGAGCCGGCTTCTCCCACTGGTTCAGCTTGCCGTCCCAGACAAGCTCGAACGAGCGCAGCAGGTTGACCTCGTTGGGCCCGGGAGCCACGAGAACCGAGGCGTGTTCGGCGCCCGGGATGTACCACTCAAGCCCCTGGAAGATGAGCAGGTCCGGCCGGGCGGCGCGCTGCGCCTGGATTTCCTTGTTGGAGTTGGCGGCCCCGCCGTTGTTGGCGTGGCCGAAGTTGCTGTGCTCGGTCAGGGCCAGCCAGTCCACACCGTATTCCTGCGCTGCATCCAGCTGCTGCTTGATCAGGTACTTGGCGTCGTGGCTGTACTGGGTGTGGACGTGGTGGTCCCCCACGAGCCATTTCAGCTGGGGATCGTTGCTTCCGGCGCTTGCTGCTGCCGGTTCCGCCATTGCCGCGGACGCTGCCGTTCCCGCTGCCAGGATCCCAGCCGAGTGCAGGATCCGCCGGCGGCTCACTCCCATGGCATTGGGTTCGGCATCGGCCAGTTCCCTGCTGCGGCTGGCGGTTGTTGTTTCCTCAGTTGCGGTGCACATGCGATTCCCTCTTGTTGTTCCGGTCCCCCGGCACAGTAGGAGAAGGGAATGGCAGGGAGGTTAACCGGGCAAGAACGGAGGACATCGGAGTCCAGGAACCGCCCAGCTCAAGAACCGCACAATAAATCCCAAGAATGGCGATAACCCCTTTTCTTCGGCCTCGTTGCTTTCTAGGGTGGCCATCACAAGGACTCCTTCAGGAGGACCAGCGGGCAGGATACCGCAACCAGTACCAAGGGGAACAGGTGATGGACAGGGTAAGCCCAAGCACTCCGCTTGCAATAAAGCAGTCAACCTCACCGGCAGCGCCGGCCACGGACCCGCCGCATGTTCCCGTGCCCCCTCAAGCACCGACCCGAAAGGCGATCAGCCGCGAGCACCAGTTGCGGCAGCTCATCAACGACCTCTCCGACCTTGCAGCCAAACACCGCCCGCCGCAGCGGCAGAACCAAGCCAGCGCGTAGGGGCCCCCGCGGTCGGCGAGGAAGGCGCTCTAGGTGGGAGGCGCAGCAGGGCGCATAGTGGGACTATGACAAGTCCTTACACCCGGGGTGATTCCTTCAGTTGCGGGGCCTCCCGCGAACACATCGAACGAGCCCTCGTATCCTCCGGGGCGACGGACGTTGTCTTCAGTCGACGCGGCACCCGGAGCGCCATCGCTTTCAAGGGCGGCGGGAGGCAGTTCCGTATCGTCATTGCATTGCCGCAACCGGATGCGGCTTTGCCGATCCGGAAGGATGCAGCGGAGGGCCCTGCCGGCGAAGCGAAAGGAAAGGTCCTCGATCGCGCTGCCCGCAGGATGTGGCACGCCACGGCAATGGGAATCGATGCCAAGCTCGGAGCGGTGGCGGCAGGGGCCGCCAGCCTTGAATCAGAGTTCCTCGCCCACGTGGTCCTCCCCGGGAACCGCACTGTCCTGGACGAGCTCGAGCCCGTCATCGACTCGGCCTACCGGTCTGGACTGCGCCCCTCGTTTGGCATTACCGCGCCGTCTTTGCCGGCTGCAGACCAGCAGTTGTCCACCGCTCTCCCGCACCGGCGCACGCCCGCGAAATAGCGCCGTGGCTGCCAAAAATCTTGCATAAGCCCTGCGCCCCGTAAAGGCGTTTTTAGGGCGTACACTCAGGACTACCTCGGGAGGTCGTGACTGGACATCCGGTTCCCCGAGAAAAGAGCCCGTTTCCTGCCAGCACCCGCGAATCTGGGGAGCACGTAGATCGAGTCGCCTCGATGCTGACACCGCAGCTACTGGGACAACGAGGGCGGACGTGACCGGAGCGCTTCGGCGAAACGGGAACCGGCAGCCATCCCAGACAGGCGATCCAGGCCCGGGTCCCTAAACCCCAGTCACAGCCGTCCCGGCTTTTCCGCGGATCCGGCCGTGCATTTCAAGGAACGTTGGCAGACGACATGACCGACAGCAGCATCCGCAACCAGTGGCACAGGCTTCCCTCGCCGGTAACCCAGTGGCTGGTCGACAACCCCGGCTGCGTCATCCTTCCTCGGACCCTGTCTGCGGAGATCAGTGCCGCAACCGGTGAACCCCTGAGTGTTGACCCGCACGGCGAAACCACGCTCAGCCAGGATGACGTGGACTTCATCCGGATGAAGTCCCACGAGGCACAAGGCGGGGAGCCATCCACCGATTACCGGTTCTTTGACTCGGTGCAGCCCTAGCCCGGCGTCCGGCCGTAGGCCCCTAGCGGTGTGCTGATCAGATCGTGGCCAGAGCGTGCCTGGCGCTTTCCACCAGCACACGGGTCCCCGCCGGGACGTGCACAACTTCGCCGTCGATCTGGCACGGAACAGCGTCCCGCGTGGTGAAGGCATAGCTGCTGACGCTGGGCTGGTTTCCCAACCCCAGCGTGACGGCGCGCAGGGTCATCAGTGCCATCTTAAGCAGCCCGGCGTGGGGCAGGGTTACCACCTCGAACCGCCCGTCGTCGGGCTGGTTGGATTCGCTCACGGTTCCGTACTTGGCCATCCGCGAAATGTTGGCCAAAATCAGGCTGTCGAAGCGGGCGGTGGAACCGTCGTCGCGGACCAGATCGAATGGTTTCGGCGCCCTGAGCGTCCGGGCGACGGAGAGCAGCTCGAGGATTTTCCCCTTTCCGCCCTGTTCAATTCCGATTGCCATCAGCGGTGTGAGCCCGAACCCCACATAGGAGTGGGCATACCGCACCTCATCCTTGTGGGTTCCGCCGAACGTGACGCGCAGGAGGTCGATGCGGCGGACCCTGTTCTCTCGGATGGCCTCCGCCAGGGGCTTGACCGGCAGGCTCCGGTGGTGGTCGTTGGCATTACCCGCCGGAAGCACGGTACACACGGCATTGCTGCCGGGCACGTCCATCACCCCGTTGACTACCTCGTTGTACCCGCCGTCGCCGCTGAGAGAAACAATCAGCGGGGCGCCCCGCACGGCTACGGAGCGCGCCAAATCGCGGGCGTGTCCTGCAAAATTTGTCGCCAGCAGCTCTATGCCGAGATCCGGCACGCCTGCTGCAAGGTCCCTCTGCACCTCATCGATCCGGTCAGACATTCCGGGCCTGTTCGGATTGAAAACCAGGGTAATCCGGTCGTAATGGGCTGCCGGCGCCCGTTCATCGGCCATTGTGGATCGCTCCCAATCCCAGTTGCTGTTAATTCCAGCCTAGCCGGACACACCTAGCGCCGGTTCGCCCAGGTCGTTGCCCTGTCGGATGGAAGGGGCCGGCTCAACCGCGCAACGCGCAGAAATCCGGACCCATCCTTCGGGCCTATTGTTACGAACTGCCGTGGGAGCCGGTTTTATGGCCCCGGCGCCAAGCGTAGACAAAGTTGGCAGGGCTTCACCTAGCAGGAGGATTACAGACATGAGCGTGAATTGCACCCGGTTCCTTTCCGAATGCATTACCCGGGACCTAGAGAAGCACCCTGGTCTCCGCGAAGGCGAACTGTACGGGGTGTACCTGAGCTGGTGCCTGCTCAACGGCGAGAAGCCCTGCCCTGACGCGTCACTCTGGGCAACCATGAGCCAGCAGGGGCATGAGTCACACAGCGCCGCAGGGCAGAGGGTCTGGCCAGGGCTGTCGATGACAGGCCCGGCGGCGGTGGATTACATTCTGGCGAGCCAACCCAGCTTGCTTTGATTCCCTGACAGCCGCGTGCACTAGCGGTTGGTACCGTCCACGCGCCTGCCGGGTCCAGCCAGTTGTGCGGCCAGACCGGAGAGCAGGATGCTCAACCCCTGGTCCAGTTCGGCGTCGCCGTCGTACTCGGCCAGGACGGGGCCCAGCGCACGCAAGTGCGGAAACTCCTTGCTCGGAAGGCGGTGCAGGCCAAGCCGCAGGATGGCTTCGTTTTCGTCCGGATCCACGATGTATTCCTGCAGTTCGTTGAGGATGTGTCCATAGAGGAAGCCGTAATAGGCGCGGTAGACGTGCAAGGCGTCGGCCGGAGAGAACCCGGCCTCTATCAGCAGGGCCAGAATCTGCTCAAGCGGACGCAGGGTACCCAGCGGACGCAGGCCCAAAGGAGTGGACAGGGGCCTGGTGACCAGCAGCGGCACCACGTTAGGGTGGCGCAGGGCCAGGAGCCGCAAATCGTGTCCGATCCGGCGAAGCTGGGCCTGCCAGTCCGGGTCGTCAGGAAAAATGGCCAGTTCATCGAGCACCACTTCCGTCACCCCGTCCAGCAGGGCTGCGCGGTTCGCGGCATACCGATAGAGACTCATTGGGTCCCGTCCCAGCTCTTGCCCCAGGCGACGCATGGTGAGGGCCTCTAGGCCTTCGGCGTCTACTAGTGCCAGCGCCGTGGAGAGGACGATTTCCCTGTTCAGCCGGGCCTTTGCCGGTTTGCTATGGTTCAAGGTTTTCCGCTGGGAAGCCATGAAGATCCGTTCCTGTTGAGTAGTGCGGGCCCACCCACCGGAGGATCGCAATCTTGCTTATCTCTTAGTCTACGCGTAAAGTCTACGTTGTAGATAAAATCGGACAATGTTCCGGCACTACCCTCAATGTCCTGTGCAAGGCATATGAGTTCGAAACCGCTGTAGCCCAACGGCGAACAACCGCACCTCAGTGAAACGAGCCCTTCAATGGCGCATTCACACTTCGATCAATTCCTCCGCGAAGCCACCTATTCAGAGCCGGATTCCGACTCCATCCTTGACGGAGACTCCCTGTACGGCCTGTACACCAGCTGGTGTTGCCTGTCCGGGAAAACTCCGCGGGCCGAGCGCAGCTTCTGGGCTGCCATGAACGAGCGCGTCCTCACCGGACAGCGTTTGAAGATGAAAGGTCCGGCTGCTGCGGATTACATCCTGTCCAGCTACCAGGCCGTCGTCTGACTCCCTGAAGCCGACAGCAAGACGATAAAAGAGCCACGGAGCGCACCATGAGTACTGCACGGACCTTTCACAAAATCACCCTCATCTTCAATCCCAACAGCACCGGAGATGCCGCCAACCTGGCAGCCGACCTCCAGTCCCGGCTTGCCGTGCTTCTCCCCTACCAAGCGGACGTCCAGCTTCAACCCACCGCCCATGCGGGCCACGCAGTCGAACTTGCGCGCGAAGCCGCCCAGGGCGGCCAGGATGTCCTGGTCGTCTCGGTCAGCGGCGACGGCGGCTACAACGAAGTGGTCAACGGCGTCATGCAGGCCGGCAACCCCAATGCTGTCTGCGCCGTGATGGCCGCCGGCAACGCCAACGACCACCGCCGCACCATAGCCACCCGCCCACTGGAGGAAGCCATCGCCGGCGGCAGCGTGCGCCGCATCGACCTCCTCCGTATCCGCACCGGCAACAGTGGAGATGCCGCGGACTACGCGCATTCCTACATCGGATTCGGCCTGACCCCGGTCATGGCCATCGATTTGGAGAAGGGCAGCAAAGGAGCGCTGAAAGAGATGATCTCTGTGATGCGCACCTTTTCCAAATACAAGCCCTTCGAAATCCGGCAAGCCGACGGAAAACGCCGCAAGTTCGACAGCCTCGTCCTGGCCAACATCGCCGAAATGGCAAAATACGCCACCCTGAGCGAGGCCGACGACAGGGCGGCCGACGGGACGTTCGAAGTGGTGCTTCTCCCCCACCGGTCGAAGCTCCGCGTTCTGTTGACCGCACTGCGTGCGACCACCCAAGGCCTGGGCGACCAACCCAGCGTCAGCAGCTACCGGTTCACGACCATCAAACCCATTCCGTACCAAATCGACGGCGAAGTGAAATCCGTCGCCGCCAACACCCCAGTGATTATCGAATGTGCACCGGCCGCCCTGGCGACTTTAGGCTAACGGCAAGGCCAACCTGATGAGCGCTATTGAAAGGAACGCGGTGCACGGCGAAGGCGATAGAAAACGGGAAACCGAACCTGTATCACGCGGGAGAGCGCTCGCGTGGCTGCGCCAGCCGCTACGGCCGAGAGTCGTCACCGCAGCGTCATTGACCTCCCACGTGCACTCCTTGGACGGCCCTGCCGCATCCTCCGGCCCGGCCTTCGTGCTGCTCCACGGCATCGGCATGTCCCACCGTTACTACCGGAAACTCCAGCTCCACCTGGCACGGCACGGGGATGTCCATGCCATAGACCTCCCGGGCTTCGGCGGTACACCCACCCCGGACCGGCAACTCGGCGTCGTCGATTATGCACACCACATCGCGGCGGTCCTTGAAAAGATGGGGACTTCCCGGACGGTGGTGGTGGGCCACTCGATGGGTACCCAGTTCGCCGCTGAGCTTGCGGTGCAACGCCCTGACCTGGTTTCCCACGTGGTGCTCCTGGGGCCGGTAGTGGATCCGGAACACCGTACCGTCCTGCAGCAATCCCTTGCCTTGGGGCTGGATTCACTCATGGAAAGCCCAGTGGGCAATGCCATGGTCTTCGGCGACTACGTCCGCTCGGGGATGCACTGGTACCTTACCGAGCTTCCCGTCATGATGGCCTACGACCTTCAAGCCACGCTTGCCCTGGTAAGCCAGCCGGTGCTCGTCATCCGGGGGTCGCGGGACCCGGTAGCGCCGCGGACCTGGTGCCACAAACTCGCCGCCACCGCGCCGGACGGCCGCTTCCTGGAAATACCGGGCAAGCCACACATCGTCCATCACGGAGCCGCAGCCCACGCTGCGGCCAGCATCATCGCCCTAACCAGCGGCACCTCTCCGGAGTCATCATCGAACCCGGCACCGACTCCTGGCGGCTAACCCACCACGGAATCAATAACAGCAAACCTGACTTGAGTCTTCGGGAGGACAGGACGTCCCAGCCCGGGGACTAGTATTCCCGCATGGGACTAATCATCACACTGCTTGTCATCTGGCTTGTTCTGTCCATCCTGGGCTTCATTATCGAGGGCCTGCTGTGGCTGGCCCTCATCGGCCTGGTGCTGTTCGCCGCCACCATAGTGTGGGGCTGGCTGAAGCGGAACGCCCGCACGTAAGACCCCAGGCTCCCGTTCAGCCCAGCGAGGCGAGGAGCCCGGCGCAGGCATGCCGGAGCATGGACTGTAGGTGGTTACAGGCCTCTCTTTTCCACTGGTTGGTGGCCGCCTTGCGGGTTACAGGATCAGTTGGAGAGGACGACGGCGGCGCGTCACCGGAGACGGGAAGGCCGCGGCGCGTGCTGGCGGTCCGCCGCCAGGAAGGTGCCCCGATCAGGGCGTCCGGAGCACCTTTTCCCAGCCTGGCCTGGGGTCCTCGCGCGGAAGATCACACGTCTATTACAGTTGCCGGCGGCTTGCGGTGCCGCCGCTGGATGCGTGCCGTCGTCCGGGCGATGCGGGGTGCCAACGTTACGGCACTATCAAGAATGTCCCCGGCTCCTCACGACTGGATAACGCCCATTGTCCGGATAATCGGGAGTCCCTAGCCTGATGATTGCAGGATTGCGTACCCGCGTGGCACCGGGATTGCGCTTGAGCCAAAGAAGGCGAACACCATGCCGTTGTCCGATGAAGAGCGCCGGCGCCTCGAAGAGCTGGAAACCCTTCTCAGCGCCCAGGATCCGGCCCTGGCACGGAACCTGCAGGAAGGGAAGCCCGGCAACCGGGTTCACCGGCGGATGGTCTTTGCCAGCCTGGCGTTCGTGGCGGGCGTGGTGTTTGTCATCGTGGGGGTCGCAACGCAGGTTCTCCTCATCGGCGTCGCCGGTTTCCTGCTCGAATGCGCCGCAGCCTACTGGTTGGTGGAAGCGCAGGCCTCCCGGGTCCGGACCCCGATGTCCCTCTTCAAGCAGAAGAACTGACTGCCGGGCAAAGCGCCCCTTGTCCTAGTACCCGGCCAGGTCGCGCTCGCGCACCAGGCGGCCGGCCGCCGCCGCCAGGGCGATGGCGACGGCGGCGAGCAGCACGGCGCCGGCCGGATCGAATGCCTCGGCAGGCATCGCGGACGAATGCCGGAACGGGCTCAGGTCCTGCATCCACACCGGCAGCCCCAGCAGTTCCCCGAACTGCCCCAACACCAGCCCAAGGGCCAGGAATCCCCAGCCCACGGCGCTGCTCCACCGGGACGCCAGCGCGAACACCAGCACCGTCACCGCGGGAAAGACCAGCGCCGCCGGGACATGGGCCAGTGCCGCCGCAAAGACGGTGCCCGCGCTGCTGCCCCCTGCCTGGGAGACGGTGAGCACAGCGGCCGCCGCGGCTCCCGCGGCGGCCGCGACCGCCGTCGTGGTGATGACGGCGACGGCGAGCGTCCCGGCCAGCCACCGGAGGCGCGACGTCGGCACGGCCAGGAGCAGCTCGGCCCGCCCCTCGGCTTCTTCCGCCCTCAGCCGCAGCACCGCCTGGATTCCCGCGGCGGCTGCCAGCACCCCGACAATGCCGAGCATGGCCGTGGTGAACAGGTCCACCATGGCCGACTCCCCCGGAACCAGGCGGCCCATCAGTTCCATCAGTGCAGGGTTGCCGGCCAGTGCATCCCGGACCACCGGGCCCAGTCCGCCGGCCACGGCCCCCATCACGGCGGCGGTGAAGCACCAGCTCGCCACGCTTCCGCGCTGCAGCCTCCATGCGAGCCCGGGCATCGACACCAGGCCGGGGCGGGCGTGCTCCGGGCCCGACTCGTTGGCCGCGATATAGCTGGCACCCAGGTCCCGCCCCCGGCGGAGCACCACGGCCGCCGCCCCCAGGAGCGCGGCGGCACCGGCCAGTACCAGTAAAGGCAGCGGATCGGCCTCCGTGAACGGCCGGATGCGCTGCCCCCAGCCGATCGGCGACAGCAGGGAGGGCCAGGCGGGGGTGACCTGCAGGGTTGAGAGATTGGCGGTTCCGAGGGCGTCGCCGGCGCCCCGGATCATGTAGGCGGCACCCACCAGGGCCGCAGCGGTGCCGTTGGCGGTACGGGCGGACGGCATCACCTGGGCCACCAGCGCCGCGGCGCCCACGAAGAACAGACCCACGGCACCCACCGCCGCACCCGCCAGGAAGGAACCCTCCACAGGCAGGCCAGCCCCTGCGAAACCACCGGCCACGGCCAGGGCCAGGACCCCGTTGGCGCAGGTTCCAAGCAGCAGGGTGGCCTGCAGCGGCGCGGCCCGGGTCACGCCCGTGGAGCCGAGAAGTTCGAAGCGGCCCTGGTCCTCATCGGCACGTGTATGCCGTACCACCAGGAACGCGCCCATCAACCCGGCCAGCACCGCGGTGAAGGAATAGCCCTGGAAGAACGTGACCGCGCCGGAGCTGATGCCGTCCGGGAGGCCGCGCAGGAAAAGGAAAGCAGGGCTGGCGGCGGCCACGGCAACCAGGGCGGCCCGCTCGTTGTCCTCCGCGAACTGGGTGGTGATGGCTGTGGCTGCGGCGTACCCCAGGCCGGCAATGCCCACGATCCACGCCGCCAGGATTGCCCGGTCACGCCGTGCCTGGAGCAGTGCCAGGCGCAGGACGGCGCCCATCAGAGCACCTGGCCCTGCTGGGCCTGGTTCTGCTCGGCGTTGTTCTGCTGGGCCTGGACCTGCGGCGCGGGCGCCTGGTCGCTGTAATGCCGCAGGAACAGCTCCTCCAACGACGGCGGCGCGGCCGTGATGCCGGTGACGCCCGCCGCCGCGAGCGCGTCCAGCACGGCACCAAGGTGGGCGGCGTCGGCGTCGAACTCGATGACGTCCCCGTCTGTCCGCACGTCGTGGAAGCCCTGCAGGGCCGCCAGCACGTCCGGTTGCACGGCAGCGGTAATCCGGAAGCGGGTTCGGGTCAGATGCCGTAGCTCGGCCAGGGTCCCCGACTCCACCGCGGTCCCGGACCGGATGATGGTCACCCGGTCACACAGCTGTTCCACTTCCGCCAGGATGTGGCTGGACAGCAGCACCGTGGCCCCCTCGCCGGTTACCCGCCGGACATGCCGGCGGAAGACGGCGTCCATCACCGGGTCCAGGCCCGAACTTGGCTCATCCAGCAGGTACAGCCTGGCGCGGCGGGAAAACGCGGCGATCAGCGCTGCCTTTTGCCTGTTCCCCTTGGAATAGGTGCGGGCCTTCCGCCGAGGATCGAAATCGAATTCCTCGATCAGCTGCCGGCGCAGGGTTTCGTCGGCCCCGCCGCGGAGCCCGGCCAGCAAGTCTATGACCTCCCCGCCGGACAGGTTGGGCCAGAGCGTCACGTCCCCGGGAACGTAGGCGACGTCCTGGTGCGCCCGGACCGGTTCGGCCCAGGGGTCGATCCCGAAAACCCTGGCGGTTCCGGAGCTGGGCTTGATCAGCCCCAGGAGGATCCGCAGGGTGGTGGACTTTCCGGCGCCGTTGGGCCCAAGGAAGCCGTGGACCTCGCCGGGCAGGACGGTCAGGTCCAGGCCTGCCAGCGCGGTGATCCGCCCGAAGTTCTTCACAAGGCCGGAGGTGTGGACAACGGGGGTTGAATCTGTGTGCATGGCGGTTCCGTTCGTGGTCTCGCAGCTCACGCCCCAGGCGGCTGCCAGGTACGTGCCGCAGGCGTGCATGTCTGCGGGCCGACCAGGCTTCCCGGCTCTCCGGTCCACATCCTACAAGCGGCAGATGTGCCGCGGTAGGGGCCTTCGCAGCTGCCTCGAGACCCCCTGCGGCAGGGGGGCGATGCGCCTAGAGTGGATGCAAACGGAAGGCGGCAACCATGACCGAACACACGGCAACCGGCCTGGCCGGGACCGTCCTGGGCGGGCGTTACAGGGTGGACGAAGTGCTGGGCCACGGCGGGATGGGGAGCGTCTACCGGGGCACCGACCAGGTTCTGGACCGGCCGGTGGCACTGAAGATTTTCCGCGACGACATCACCGACGCCAACGAGCTCGCGAGGCAGCAGTCGGAGGCCCGGATGCTGGCGCAGCTGAATCACCATGGCCTCGTCACGCTCTTCGACACCGGGACGCTGGTCCGCGGGCAGCGCGAAGTGCCGTTCCTGGTCATGGAACTGGTGCAGGGAACAGACCTCCACCGGCAGCTGGCGGACGGGCCGTTGGCGGGTAACGACGCCGCGCGGCTGGGAGCCGAACTGGCCGAGGCACTGCACTACATCCATCAGCGCGGCGTGGTGCACCGGGACGTGAAGCCTGCCAACATCCTCCTCACCCGCTACGCGGCCGACGCCCCGATCCGCCCCAAGCTCGCCGATTTCGGCATCGCGCGGATGCTCGACGGCGTCCGGGTCACCGCAACCAACATGGTCCCCGGAACGGCTGCCTACCTGAGTCCGGAGCAGGCAAGGGGCGACGCGGTGGGGCCGCCGGCTGATATTTATTCGCTGGGTCTTGTCCTGCTGGAAGCACTCACCGGCAGCGTGGCCTTTCCCGGGCCGCCCATGGAAGCCGCCGTCGCCCGGCTCTCCCGCGGCCCCCAAGTCCCCGACTCCCTGGGGCCGCAGTGGACCTCGCTGCTCACGGCCATGACGGCCATGAACCCGCAGGACCGGCCCACTGCGGCGGACGTGGCAGCCACGCTGGGTGCCGCCACCGGCTGGGCGCTTCCCGCTGAAGAGGCGAAGGGCTCGGCAGCCGCGGAGCCGTCTTTTCCGGCAACCCGTGTCCTGGATGCGGGTTCTGCCCCGCGGCAACCGGGCATCCCGGCAGCGGCTGCCCGGCTTCCCCTCCTGCCGGAACACCAGGCAACCAACGCCACCTCCTGGCAGCCTGCCCCGCGAATGCCATCCCACGCGCCGGCTTCCGCCGGGGAGCAGCGGGCCCGCCAGGCCGCACCCTCGCGTCGTCCGTGGCGGAAGCCTGCTGACCTGCGCGGCAGCCGGCTGTGGATCCTGGCCGCGGCGGCCGCCGTCGTCGTGGTCCTCGCCGTGGTGTTGCTGACATCGATCCGGCAGCCGGCGCCAGGCCCGGCGGAAACTCCGGGCCCCACGATTCCGGGGCAACTGGGCGAACACTTCAAGGAACTGGAAGAGAGCGTCACGCCATGAGGCACACCCCGGTCCGAAGATTCACGGCCCTGATCCTGGCCGCGTGCCTTGGCCTTTGGCTCCTGGCCGGATGTTCCGCCGGACCCGACTTGGACAGCGAGGTGGCCGAACAGCTGCAGCAGCGGGTGGCCGTGGCCAAGCAGCACGCGGCCCAGCAGGACTTTCCCGCCGCCCAGGCCGAGCTTCAGCAGCTGAGCCAGGACGTGGCGACGGCGGCCGGGCAGGGCCGGATGTCCGAGCAGCGGAAGAGCCGGATAGAGGCCGCGATCAGTAGCATTCGCAATGATCTGGCGGCAGCCGTGGCTCCTGCCCCGCAGCCTTCCGCGACGGCAACCCTGACCGAGGAGCAGCTGGAACAGGCGGAGGAGGCCAGGAAGGAAGCCGAAGAGCAGAGGGAGAAGGCCCAGGAGGAAGCCGAGGAACTGCGCAAGGAAGCGGAAAAGAAGCTGGAAGAGGCGCAGAAGGAAGCCGAGAAAAAACGCGGCAACGGCTGATCCCTGCGTTGGCCGCTGCCCTTTCCAGCAACGCACTGCCCAGGTGGTACGGTGACGCCTATGCATTTGAAGGCCTACCAGCGCGGCCCCACGCCACCGCGCCGGAGGCGAAAACCAAGCCTAATTCTTGCCGGCTACAGCCGCTCGGTCGCGGCCTTCCAGAACCAGCAGCTCTCCACCTTGCAAAAGCTCGGCCGGCGCCTGCTGCCGCGGCACCCTGCCCAGCTCATCGTCCTCGGGTTTGCGCTAGCTATCGCCGTGGGGACCGGGCTGTTGATGCTGCCGGTCGCAAGGAACGGCGGCGGCGGCGCCTCCTTCCTGGAGGCCCTGTTCACCGCCACGTCGGCCGTCTGCGTCACGGGACTTATTACCGTGGACACACCGGTGTTCTGGAGCGGGTTCGGACAGGTGGTGATCCTGGCGCTGATCCAGGTGGGCGGTTTCGGGGTAATGTCCTTCGGCACGTTGCTGGGTGTCCTGACCGCCCGGCGGCTGGGCCTGCGCTCCAAAATGCTGGCCGCCGCGGAAACCAAGAGCGCCGGCTTTGGCGACGTCCGCCGGGTCCTGCTGGGTGTCTTGATCATCACCCTGCTCGTTGAGGTCACGCTGGCCCTGGTGCTGATGCTGCGGTTCCTGCTGGGCTACGGCTACTCCCCCGGCAAGGCGCTGTGGCACGGGGTGTTCCACTCGATCTCCGCCTTCAACAATGCCGGGTTTGCCCTGTACTCGGACAACCTCATGGGGTTCGTCAGCGATCCCTGGGTATGCCTGCCCATTGCCGCGGCCGTGATCATCGGCGGCCTTGGGTTCCCCGTCCTGTTCGAACTGCGCCGCCAGTTCCGCCAGCCCGTCTTCTGGAGCATGCACACCAAGCTGGTGTTGCTGGGCAGCGCTGTCCTCCTGGTTGGCGGCACGGTGTTCCTGACGGCCGCGGAGTGGACAAACTCCGCCACGCTGGGTGCGCTACCTCCCGGTGAGCGGGTCTTGGGCGGGTTCTTCCAGTCCACAATCACCCGCACCGCGGGATTCAACAGCATTGACATCAGCCAGATGCACCCGGTGTCCTGGCTGGGCATGGACATCCTGATGTTCATTGGCGGCGGCCCGGCCGGGACGGCAGGCGGCCTCAAGATCACCACGTTCGCCGTCCTGTTCTTCATCATGGCCACCGAACTGCGCGGCGGCACGGCGGTGAACATCTTCGGCAAACGCCTCTCCCGGGCCGTCCACCGCCAGGCCATCACCGTGGTCCTGCTGGCCATCGCCCTCATCACGGCGTCCACCATGTTCCTGATGCTCATCACCGACTTCGGCCAGGAACGGATCCTCTTCGAGGTGGTCTCCGCCTTCGCCACGGTGGGGCTCTCCACCGGCATCACGGCGGCAATGCCCCCGGCAGGCCAGGTGGTGCTGATCTTGCTCATGTTCATCGGCCGCCTGGGCCCCGTCACGCTCGCCACCGCCCTGGCTCTCCGCAGCCGCCCCATCATGTACGAATACCCGAAGGAAAGGCCCCTCATTGGCTAAGGACATGTTTTCCCGGCGAGCAGGACGCGCCGCCCAGGCTGACTCCGTGGCAGTAATCGGGCTGGGCCGGTTCGGCGGGTCACTGGCGCTGGAGCTGGAAGCGCAGGGCACGGAG
Organism: Arthrobacter sp. Y3221087; assembly: GCF_059089905.1. Taxonomy (NCBI): domain Bacteria; kingdom Bacillati; phylum Actinomycetota; class Actinomycetes; order Micrococcales; family Micrococcaceae; genus Arthrobacter; species Arthrobacter sp. Y3221087. The sequence continues at coordinate 645,709 of NZ_JBNHFE010000001.1, read as the reverse complement.
GTGCTGGGCATCGACAGCAACGAGGAGATCGTGCAGTCCTACAACGGCGTCCTCACGCACGTGGTCCGCGCCGACTCCACCAAGGAGGCCGTGCTGCGGCAGCTGTCAGTCCACGAGTTCGACAGGGTAGTGGTGGGCATCGGCACGGACCTTGAGGCCAGCATCCTGACCACCTCCCGGCTGCTCACCTTCAAGCATCCGCAGATCTGGGCCAAGGCCATCAGCGAACCGCACGCCGAAATCCTGGCCCAGCTCGGCGTCGAGAACGTGATCCGGCCCGAGCACGACATGGGGAAGCGGGTGGCGCACCTGGTCCGCGGCTCAATCCTCGACTACGTGGAATTCGAGGACGACTTCGTGATGATCCGCACCCAGCCGCCTCTGGTTGCCCGGGACCGGCCGCTCGGTGTCCTCGGCCTCCGCGACCAGTACGGGATCACCATCGTGGCCGTGAAGCGGCCCGGCGGGACTTGGACGCACACCACCGCCCAGACCGTCCTGTACGACGACGACCAGATCATTGTTCAGGGTCCCAAAAACCTGGCGGAGGGGTTCAGCCAGCAGGCCTAGGATCCACCCGCTCCCGTTCCCACCGGGAGCAGTCGCGGCTACGATGAAGCCGTCCGCGCCCGCCTCCTGCCGGGGGCGGCGTGCGGATTCAGAGCCGGCACGAGAAAGGAAACCTGATGGCCGACACCCCAAACCCGATCCAGATCCAGAAGTTCCTCGGCGGCGTGGACTATCCCGCAAAGCGTGACGCCCTGCTGTCCAGGGCGAAGGACTCGGGCGCCGACAGCAACGTGATCCAGGCACTCGAAGCTATTCCGGACAAGGAATACGACAGCCCTACGGCCGTCAGCTCCGCAATCTCCGACAGCAACTCCTAAGGCGTCACCGGGCGGGGACAGGGCCTGTCGTACAGCACCTGTCCCTGCTGGCCCGCCTAAGCTGGCAGCATGCCTGACCTTGCCGCCCTGGTGCCCACCCTCGTGGCCCTCGCCCTCCTGGTGGCACTCACGGTGGGCGTCCTGTGGGGCTCGCGGACGCCGTCGTACGCTGCTCCCGCCGCCGCCATCCTCCGCGGGGCGGCCCAACTGGCGCTCATCAGCCTGGTCCTGGGCGGCATCATCACCGATCCCTTCTGGGTGGGTGCGGCGCTGCTGGTCATGTTCACCGTGGCCGCGGTGACGGCCACCCGCCGGCTGGCGTGGTCCTGGCACCGGTTCGCGGTGGTGTCCGCCACGATGGCGGCCGGTGTCCTGGTGACCCTCGGCGTGGTGTTCGGCACCGGTGCCATCGAATTCGCGCCGCGGTACGTCCTGGCCGTCGGGGGCATCGTGATCGGCAACTGCATGACCATCGCCGTCCTGGCCGGCCGCAGGTTCTATGAGGCGGTGCGGGAGCAGTGGGACGAGGTGGAGGGCTGGCTGGCGCTCGGCGCAACGCCCGGCCGTGCCACGCTCAGGCAGGCCCGCGAATCCGTGCACGCAGCCCTGATCCCCTCCACGGACCAGACCAAAACCACCGGCCTGGTAACCCTGCCCGGCGCCTTTGTGGGCGCCATCTTCGGCGGCGCCTCACCCCTTGAGGCCGGCCGCTTCCAGGTGGTGGTGCTGGCGTCCATCCTGGCAGCCGGGTCGCTGACCGCCGTCGCGCTGATGCGATCCCTGCGCTCCCTGAAGGTGCGCCCGGAAGCGCTCGCCTAAGAACTCATGCAGGGCCTGACCAGCCCGTCGAGGTCGGCGGCGGTGTCCAGGGGACGGGCCAGGGCCAGGATCTCGTCCAGCTCCGGTCCCCGGCCGGCGTCCTCATCGCCGCTTCCACCGGTCATTGCTGGACCTCCCGCCTGGAGCTTCCGTCCGATGAAGCGAGGAGGTACTGGCTGAACCATCCCGCGGCCAGTCCGGCCGCCGTGGCCAGGGTTCCGGGCTCCTCGAAAAGATGGCTGGCTCCCGGCACGATTTCCAGCCGAGTGATGGCCCGCATCAGGGACTGGGCCTCCCGGTTGAGGGTAAGCACCTGGGGATCGGAGCCGCCGACGATCAGCAGCGTGGGGGCACGCACGGCGGCGAGCCGTGCCCCGGCAAGGTCCGGCCGGCCGCCCCTGGACACCACGGCCGCTATCTCGGCGTCCGGTTCGGCGGCTGCCCACAGTGCGGCACCGGCCCCCGTGCTCGCCCCGAAGTAGCCGATCCGGCCATGCCAGCCGTCCTGCCGCGATTCCACCCACCGGGTGGCAGAGCAGAGCCGCTGGGCCAGCAGGGCGATATCAAACACGTTGCTCCGGTCCACTTCCTCCGCCGGGGTGAGAAGGTCAAGCAGCAGCGTGCCCAGTCCGGCATCATGGAGGACTGACGCCACATAACGGTTGCGCGGACTGTGCCTGCTGCTTCCGCTGCCGTGGGCGAAAATGACCATGCCTTCACACCCGGGAGGCCGGTACAGGCTTCCACTCAACCGGACTGCTCCGGCCGGGATCTCGACTTCTTCCTCGGCCCCTTCACCCCGCACGAAGCCCTGCTGCCCTGTTTCACCCTGCATCCTGCCCTCCTGAATTATGCTTGCCGCGGACCAGGCGGAGCCGGTGTTCGGCGTCGTCCAGCAGCCGGACCACCTCGTCGTCCTCCGTGCCCGAGAAGTCGTAGTAGTAATAGCCCACGGCCCGGAAGTTCCGCGGGGTAGCCAGGCAAACGACGTCGTCCGCTTCCTTCAGCGAGGGAATGGCACGGGCCGGGGCCACCGGCACCGCCAGGACCACCCGGGCCGCGCCAAGCTGGCGGGCAATCCGGCACGCAACCCGCGCCGTTGATCCGGTGGCGATCCCGTCGTCCACCACAATGGCCGTTCGTCCGTGGAGGTCAGCGCGCGGCCGGCCCTGCCGGTACCGCGCTGTCCGATCCTCCAGCAGTTGGCGTTCGCTGCTTTCGACGCCGGCCAGGTCATCGTCCGTGACCCGCGCAAGGGAGAGGACGCGCTCATCCAGGACCCGGGCACCACCTTCACCGATGGCGCCCATGGCCACTTCCGGCTGGAACGGAACCCCCAGTTTCCGGACCGTGATCACATCCAGCGGCGCGTCGAGGGCTTTTGCCACCTCGAACGCCACCGGAACTCCGCCGCGGGGCAATCCCAGCACCACCACGTCCCGGCCCCGCAGTCCGGCCAGGCGCTGCCCAAGCCGCCGGCCGGCGTCGGCCCTGTCAAGGAACTCGAACATTGCCGCGTCCTCCCGGGAAGTGGCCTCCCTGCTAGTTAACCTCCTGCGGGCGGTCCGCCCGCAATTCCAGTCAACTCCCGGGCAGCACCGCCTTCTAGGGCAGAAAGACCCAAGTCTGCTGACGCCTCACCCGTTCCGCTCCAGAATTCCTAGGCGCCGCCCGCTGCGACCCCCACCGTGCAGTTGGCGGCGTCGTCCACCACGTCCTCGAGGTCGCCGGTGCGGTGCAGCACCTCGAGTTGCCGGACGGCGCCGGTGCCCACATGCAGCAGGTTGTCCGTCAGCTCCTCCACGCGCTGCAGGTCCCCGATGTCCTCCAGGGCAGGGCGGATATGGTTCAGCAGGGAATTGACGACGGCGAGCGCCGGCGCGGGCCTGCTGGTCACCGGATCCAGGAGTTCCCCGCGCAGTCCCCAGCGGCTGGCCTTCCAGCCGGCCAGCCGCAGCAGCGCCGTGGGCACGGCCACCGGTTCGACGCCGGCCCGCCACTCCCGCGCGGCCGTTTCCACCAATCCCCGGGCGATCCCGGCGAGCAGCACCGTGTTCTCCGGCCGCAGGCAGACATCGGCGAGCCGGACCTCCACCGTGGGGTAGTGCCGGGAGAGCCGGGCGTCGAAGTAGATCATGCCCTCGTCCAACGCGACGCCGGTGTCCACCATGTCATGCACCAGCTGGTAGTAGGCGTCCGGTGTCCGCAGGATTTCCAGCGGCCCGGCGGACGGCCAACGGTTCCACACCTGCGACCGGTAGCTGGCGTAGCCGGTGTCTTGCCCGTGCCAGAAGGGCGAGTTTGCGCTGAGCGCGGTCAGCACCGGCAGCCAGTTCCGGATCCTGTCCAGCACCCCCACGCCCTCCTCCGGTGATTCGATCGAGACGTGGATGTGGCAGCCGCAGGTGAGCTGTTCCCGTGCGGTCAGCCCGTACTCCTCCGCCATGGCGGCGAAGCGCCGCAGCTTCACCGGGTGCGGGTCGCAGGGCAGCGGCGAGGTGCCCAGTGCGGCCACCCGCACCCCCACGTCCTCCCCCGCCTGGTGTGCGATGGCCCGGCCGGCCACGATGTCCGCCTCCAGGGCGGCCATGGTGGAATGCGGCGGGGTGACCACCTCGATCATTTCCTGCTGGAATTCGGCTGTCAGCACTGGACCGGCACTGGACTCAAGCGGCCGGACATACAGATCCAGGAGCGCCCCCGCCATCGGCACGGCGTCCCCGCTGCCCGGGTCCACCAGGAGCAGTTCTTCCTCCACACCGAAGGTCCTGATGTTCCCGCCGCTGCCCGTGCCCGGACCGCCGGTGCCGTTATTCGGAAAGGTGTCCATCGCCGTCGTCCTTTGCTCGTTGTATCCTTGCAAGTTCGTCCCAGAAACAGGCCAGCGTCACGGCGCCGTTCTCCAGGACGTCCAGGCTGACGCTCTCGTCGCTGTCATGCCAGTGGTCCTCCACAAGCCCGGTTCCGAAAACAGCACCGGCGCATGGAGCAGGCGGGACAGAAGCTCCGCTGGCCCTCCGCCCGCGTTGCCCATCCTGCCTACGCTGCCCGACCTGAAGCCCCGCGCCATGGCCCGTTCCAGCGCGGGAACTGCGGGGTGGTCCGGGGCCCGGTAGGGTTCCTGCGCCGTTTTTATGTCCGGGGTCAGCCGGTGCTGGAAGGCGCCACTGATGGTGGCGTTCACCCACTGCTGCAGCAGTTCGGCCACCTTTTCCACTCGCTGGCCCGGCACTGTGCGGAAACTGAGGTCCGCGGCGGCGACGGCCGGCACGGCAGCGCGGGAGACTTCCCTGGGATCGCCGGCAACCAGGGAGGTGACCTCGACGGCGGGGCGCAGCCACAGCCGTTCCAGCACCGTGTAGCCCTCCTCCCCTGTGATGGCACCGCTCTCGGAACGCGCGAGCCAGTCCTCGTCGCTGTAAGGAAGGTCCGCAACAGCCTGCCGCAGGTCCGCTGGCAGCGGCTCCACGTCGTCGTAAAACCCCGGGATGGCGATCCGGCCGTCCTCGTCGTGCAGCTGCGCCAGCAGCCGGCTCACTTCGAACACCGGGTTCGGGGCGTTGCCTGAGACGGCACCGCTGTGGACGTCGCGCTCCGGGCCGAACACCTCCAGCTGCGCGCTGAGCATGCCGCGCAGGCCCACGCACAGGGCGGGGTGGTCTTCGCGCCAGAGCAGGGTGTCGGAGAAAAGGACGACGTCGGCCTGGAACCGCTCCGTCTGTTCCTCCAAAAGCTTGGCCAGGTTCGGGGAACCGCCTTCCTCCTCGCCCTCGACGAGGAATTTCAGGTTGACGGCGGGTACGGGGCCTGCCTGTTGGGGGGAAGTGGGGTGAGCGGGCGTTTCAGATTTTGCCGCCATAAGTGAACGGGCGTTGGGGTTTTGGGCGCCGGAAGTGAGAGAGCGTTGGTGGAGGTGGGCGCGGACTCCCTCGAGGTGGGCCATGACCTGGCCCTTGGCGTCCGAGCTTCCCCGGCCGTACAGCCTGCCCTCGCGCACCGCCGGCTGGAACGGTGCCGTCTGGTTCCAGTTGTCCGGCTTCACGGCACGGACGTCGTGGTGTCTGTAGACCAGGACTGTAGGCGCGCCGGGGCCCGCACACCACTCCGCGTACACCGCGTGCGACTCCCCCGTGGGCTGCACCTCAACCACGGGGAAGCCGATGTCCCGGAACGCGGCGGCCAGCCAGTTGGCCGAGCGGAGCAGGTCCTTGGTGTGCCCGGGTTCCCCCAATATTCCCGGGACTTGCACCCACTCGGCCAACTGACGCTTCAGGTCTGCCCGCCGGGAGTGGACATAGGCGTGCGGGTCCGCGCCGCCGTCGTCCGTTGAGGCAGCGGCGGCGGGGCTGTCCTGCCTGTCCATGCCCACTCCTCAGGTCATGTGCGCGGCTGGGCCGGGTTGGTGGGCACCCCCTGCGACGGCGGGTTGACCGGCGGACCGGGCACCGATGTGGGCTGCTGCGCGGGCGCGGCACCTGGTGTCACTTCCGGGGTACTGGGTGCCTGCGGCCCGCTCGGCTCCGCACCCGCCTGCAGGTCCTGCAGCCTCTTCTCCAGGACTTGCAGGACAGGCAGCCGGTTCCCGTGCTCCTTCTCGTAGCCGATCAGCTGCGCCACGTCGGCTTCCGCCAAACCCGTGATGCGCGTGGGAAGCGTCCCCAAAGGCAGATGGTCGTAGTCCGGCAGGGGCAGGTCCTTGTGTTCAGGGACGCTGTGCCCGGGGACATTGTGCTCAGGAATGTCATTCATCTCGGCTTTTCTTCCAATCTCTTCGATAGCCGTATGCTGGCCAGTCCGCGGCTGCAGCGGCGGACGGAAGTGATGACGGACTCTGCTTACCGCCGAAGAGAACAACATAATAAGCACCCTTATCAATCCGCGGAAAGGGCCAGAGGCTCCTGTTTTTCTGGGACGCGAAGGCCCCTGCGTGGCCGCGACACGCCGGAAGGCCGGAAATTAGCGAACAGTATTGGGTCTTTTTGATTGGTTCCGGCGGGCTTACGGTAGACGCACGAGGGCCGCCTATCCCGGGCGGCCGGCCAAGGAGGACTTTCCAATGACAACGCACGTCGCGGACTGCAGCGTAACGAACTGTTCCTTTAACGACCACACCAACTGCAACGCAGCCGCCATCACCGTGGGCGGCGCCGAAAACCACGCGCACTGCGCCACGTTCATTGAAACCGGAGTGCACGGGGGCCTTCCCAAGGTCCTGGCCGACGTCGGAGCCTGCCAGCGGAGTGAATGCGTCCACAACGACCACCTGATGTGCAAGGCGCCCGAGGTGCATGTAGGTCCCGGCCGTGACAACGCGGACTGCCTGACGTACTCGCACGCATAGCCAGCACACCTGAAGGATCCGGAGCACCCGGGACGGCAACGCCCCCGGGTGCTCCGTCGTGTCCGGGCGGGGACTTTCCCTCGCGCGGACACCCCCTGCCATCCCGACGTCGTACGCCAAGCCCTGTACTTCCCTCCCGATCACCGGTACATTCGGAACTGTGACGGGCGTCATGGCCCGCCCTCCCCGGCCCATCTGCACAGGCCCCGGGAGTAGCTGCTGCAGTCCAACGGCGGCGTATGATGCAGGAGCGGAAGGGCCCCATCGTGGCAGCCTCGCATTTCGAACAGTTCCTTGAAGAAGCAACCATCTTTGATCCTTCCAGCGATTCGATGCTGGGCCCTGACTGCCTGTACGGCCTGTACATCAGCTGGGCAAACCTGCACGGATTCACTCCTAAATCGGATCAGGCCTTCCGGGCCGGGATGCACCGGTGCGGAGTGGACGTCCACGATTCCCGGCTGCACATGACCGGCCCCGCCGCGGCGGACTACATCCTTTACAGCTACCCGGCCGTAGCTTGATGCCCACCCCTGCGAACGGCTACCGGGACGCACCGCAGTTCCGGCCCGGCCCGCTGGCATGCCGGCGGTGCGGGCATGACCACCACCTGGAGATCACCTCGATTGATGCGCTTCCCGCGGACTCTGCATCCCATGCCTCCCTGGTGGAGGTATCCTTCCGGTGCACCGGCTGCGGTATGCCTTTCACCCAGGCGGCTGACGTCACCGAGGTGGCACGGATCCTGAACCGGGCCGGCAGCACTCCCAACGTACTGGCGTTCGGGGGACATTACATCCACTGCGGACAGCCCATGCGGGCCGCCGGAGCGGAGGTCCGCAGCATCCACAGCACCTACAACGAGCGGCGGCTGCCTGAGACGCTGGGCGTCTACCTGGCCACCCGGGTGCTGCGCTGCGTGTGCGGTTTCCAGATGGAGATCCCGGACCAGAGCCTTTGAAGCCAGTGAAAGGCTGATCCATAAGGCGATGCCGGAACAGTGAGGGGAAATTGTGGGCTTCGACATGCATGAGCCGGAACAGCGCAGCCGGCTCATGGAGGTTCTGCAGGCAGCCGACATCACCATCAGTGAACTGTGGCTGCAGTATTTCGGCATGAGCGGTTCGGTCGGCGAGTACGAGGTCCAGGCCTACGTGGAAGGCATGCTGTCCCTGCCCGCCACCGAACGCGACCTGCTGGCGATGGCGGCAAACGAGATGGTGGGCGGGACCCCGTCCCTGCACGCCCCCTACGCGGACGAGGTGTATTGAGCTACCCCCGCTGACAGCCCGGGCCCGCCGGTGCCCTCAGGCATCAAAGTGAGTGTAGACCGTCTCATTGCTGATGGATGCAAGTACGGCCGCAGCCACATCCCTCAGCTTGATGTTGCGGCTGCTCGACGCCTTCTTGAGGATGTTCATTGCAACCTCCTGGCTGCACCTGTTCTCGGCCATGATGACGCCAGTGGCGAGATCGATGATGGTCCGGGATTTCATGGCCTCGGTGAGGTCGTTGCTGTTGTCAGTGAGTTGCGCGATCCGCAGTGCCAGGCGCAGCGACGTACTGGCATGCAGGGCGAAGTCCTCGGCCCGGCGGATGGCCTCGTCCGAGAACGCATGGCTTCCCTCGGCATAGAGGTTCAGCGCTGCCTTGGCCCCGCCCTCGGCGAGGAAAGGTACGGCGAGGACGGAGTTGATTTTGTCTTCGCCTACCGCCGCGGCATAGTCCGGCCAGCGCCCGTCATTCGCAAGGTCCGGGACGTGCACGGTGACGCCTTCCCGGATGGACGTCAAGCAGGGTCCGTCCTTGGACTGGTACTGCACCTCGTCCATTGCCTTTGCCCGGTCGTCGCTGCTGGCGACGGTGGTGGGCTTCTTGTGGCGCACGAGGGTAATTCCGCAGCTGACAACGGAGTCCGGGGCTGACAGGTCGTTGGCCGCGAAGACGGCAAGATCGTGCAGGAAGTCCTCCACCTGGGAACTGGCAAGCACAAACTCGCCCAGGCGGCCGTGTCCCGCATCCCACATCAGTTCTTCGGCCACGGCGGACCCCACTCCTGGTAGTTCCTTGCACTCGCACCCTGCCCTGGCACAAGGCGCGAACCATGCTGCCCAAGAGAGGGAAAGAGAGAGCCTTTCCCCCAAGCCTACGCCCGAATCCACCCCCTCACCCCCTCCGCTTCACGCCCGCAACCCGGGCCGGCACCCAAGTCGGCGCGCCGCCGTCGTAATTTCTGCGACCCACGAATTAAGATGCGCGTGGCAAGCTAGTCTGGGCGCTGCCTGCCGTTCCGGTACAAAAACCAGCCGACGGCGGCCAGCACCGTGCTCAGGCCCAGGAACCCCAGGTCCCACGCAAGGGGCCCGCCGAGATCGTCGCGGACATGGTGGATGCCGAGCAGCTGGTGGTTGACCAGGCCCTCCACCACGTTGAAGACGCCCCAGCCTGCGAGAGCGAGCCCGGCGTGGAACTGCCAGCGCGCCGAAAGCCGCCCTTGACGCCGCGCCCGGATAGTCAGCACGGCCGCCGCCACCACCAGCACCCACATGGCGCTGTGGAAGAACCCGTCCGCCAGGGTGTTCAGCTCCAGCCCGGCCACGGTTTTGGTGTTGCCGGGCTCGGTGTGGCTGAGCATGTGGTGCCACTGCAGCAGCTGGTGCAGCACGATTCCGTCCACGAAGCCGCCCACGCCCATCCCGAACACGAATGCCGGAGCAGCAGCCGGCGTTGCAGTGCGCCGGACGGAGGTTCCCTTTGACATATCCCTGTTCCCCCTCGGTAAGGTGCCCTGTCCACCTAGTCCATACCCGCCGTGGTACACGCTAACCGGCCTAGACCTCCCAATGTCCACCGCTGAAAGGACCTTGACCACCTGCAACGGAGATGGAAGCCTGTGAAGCACTGCGGTGGGACCTCGAGCCAAGGGGCGGCTCCTGCATGACGGGACCTTTCCACTGCCAGCCAACATTGAGGCGGCACCCTTGCGAGCAATGGTTTACCGCGGCCCGTACAAAATCCGGGTCGAGGAAAAAGACATCCCCAAAGTCGAGCACCCCAACGATGCGATCGTGCGGGTCAGCACCGGCGCCATCTGCGGCTCCGACCTGCACCTCTATCACGGCATGATGCCGGACACGCGGGTGGGCATGACGTTCGGGCATGAGTTCGTGGGCGTGGTGCACGAAGTGGGTTCCTCGGTGCAGAACCTGACGGTGGGCGACCGCGTGATGGTCCCGTTCAACGTGTACTGCGGGTCCTGCTACTTCTGCTCCCGCGGGCTGTATTCAAACTGCCATAACGTGAACCCGAACGCGACGGCGGTGGGCGGCATCTACGGCTACTCCCACACCTGCGGCGGTTACGACGGCGGCCAGGCCGAGTTCGTACGGGTCCCCTTTGCGGACGTGGGGCCGTCAAAGATTCCCGACTGGATGGACGAAGAGGACGCCGTCCTGCTCACCGACGCCCTGCCCACCGGCTACTTCGGCGCCCAACTCGGCGACATCGTCGAAGGCGACACGGTGGTGGTGTTCGGCGCCGGGCCGGTGGGCCTGTTCGCCGCCAAGTCCGCCTGGCTGATGGGCGCCGGCCGGGTGATCGTCATCGACCACCTGGAATACCGGCTGAAGAAGGCCCGGACTTTCGCGCACGCCGAGACGTACAACTTCGCGGAGTACGACGACATTGTGGTGCACCTGAAGAAAGCCACCGACTACCTGGGCGCCGACGTCGTGATTGACGCCGTGGGGGCCGAAGCGGACGGCAACTTCCTCCAGCATGTGACCGGCACCAAGCTGAAGCTGCAGGGCGGATCGCCCATTGCGCTCAACTGGGCCATCGATTCCGTCCGCAAGGGCGGCACCGTGTCCGTGGTGGGCGCGTACGGGCCGATTTTCAGCGCCGTGAAATTCGGTGACGCCGTGAACAAGGGGCTGACCCTGCGGATGAACCAGTGCCCGGTGAAACGGCAGTGGCCGCGGCTGTTCGAGCACATCCGGAACGGGTATCTGAAGCCCAGCGACATCGTCACCCACCGGATCCCGCTGGAACACATCGCGGACGGTTATCACATGTTTTCCGCGAAGCTCGATGACTGCATCAAGCCCCTCATCGTCGCCGAGGCGTCCTGAACCGTGAAGGGAAGAGTCCATGTCTGAGACAGCAACACCGTATGTTTCCGGAAAGTCCGGCGCCAGGGAAACCGCGGACGCTTTGCGGGCACGCATCCCGGGCTGGGGGGCGGACCTAAACCCGGCGGACCGGCCGTCCTACCCCCGCGAACAGCCCGGCATCCAGACCGGGGCGCACTGGGACTTTCCCGAACGCCAGCCGGAGTCCTGGCCCCGGGAGCGGTCCATTGAGCATGCCATGCTGCCGCCCGTGTTCGGGACTTCCACTCCTCCCAAGGGCGTCTCGGGTGCCATCCGGAAGTTCGCCTACCGGAAGTACAGCGAGGGCCGCGCCGCGCACTGGCTGCTGCTGATCGCGGCGGACCGGGTGGACGCCTGGGAGCACCACCTGACGTCCCTGGCTTCAGCCCGGCCGGACAACCCCGTGACGGAAACGGGGGTGCTCAGCGAGTTCTCCCGGCACGGCCTGGGCTCCCGGTTGGGGAAGAAGCGGGCGGACGTGAACCACCAGTGGATCGATCCACTATTGGTAGGCGGGCCCTGGGTGCTGGCCGGGCTGGGTGCCGCGGCCGCGGTGCGCGCGCTGACCCGCCGACGCTAACCTCGCCGACGCTTCTATGTCTGTCAAGCGGCTGGAAACGGGTGCGGGCGCGGACAAGTTGCTTTGCCGGTCGCTTGAGTGAAGTAGGGTTCCCACGAAGCGGGTATTGTCATGGCCCGTTCGAGCGACCTGCTGCCCGTAGACAGCCGGATTCGGCAGGCGGGCTGGTAATTTTCCGGGTATGAACAATACCGCCACGCTGTCGACGCCCGGACAGGCACGACAGCAGTCCTTCCCGGTGGTCTTCCTTCCAGCGCGATCATCGGTGTCTTGGGGGGCATGATCGGCCTGGGCGGTGCTGAGTTCAGGCTTCCCCTGCTCATCGGGGTGTTCGGCTTCGCGGCACTGCAGGCCATCATCATGAACAAGGCCATGAGCCTGATCGTCGTGATCACGGCCCTGCCAGCCCGACTATTTGCTGTCCCGTTCGCGGAGCTATCGCCGCACTCGTACATCGTGCTGAACCTGCTGGCCGGAAGCCTTGTGGGCGCGTGGATTGGGCCGCATTGGGCTACCAGGCTCAAGTCGAAAACGTTGTTCCGGGTCATCGCCGTCCTGCTCGTCCTGATCGCGGCGCTGCTGTTCATCACCCATTTCTTTCCGGTGGACCCCCTCAGCATTCCCGCAGCCCCGCGGACTGTGTTCGGAATCGTCGCCGGTATCCTCATAGGCGTCGTCGCGGCCCTGATGGGAGTCGCCGGCGGCGAACTCCTGATCCCTACGATCGTGCTGCTCTACGGCACCGACATCAAAATCGCCGGCAGCCTCTCCCTGGCGGTGTCGCTGCCCACCATGCTCGTGGCCTTCGCCCGCTTCAGCAAAGACAAGAGCTTCTCGGTCCTGGGACAAAGCAAACGGTTCCTCATCGCGATGACCCTGGGCTCCATACCGGAACCATTGCCGGCGGCCTGCTCCTGGGAGTCGTCCCGAACCTGGTCCTCATCCCCCTGCTCGTTTTGCTTCTACTGCTCGTCGATCAAAGTCTGGAACCACGACTAAGCCACCGCCCTAAGGCAGAAACCAGCTGGCCGGGCAAGACATGGCCGCCAACGACGGCGCTTGGGCCCCCTAGACCCCGCCCCTGCGCGTCTGGTCCAGGGGCGTCTTGAAAATGCTCGAGGAAACAACCGGTCCACTGCGGTAAGGGGGGATTCTCGCATCCAGAACCTCGCGGTTGCGGGGCGGATCCGGCCTAGGTATTTATCAGCCAGCGCCTGATGATGAGTAGTTCGACGGCGGCGTCCAGCAGGTATATCTTGCTGATCCGACCTTTGGCCACGTAGATCAAGTCAATGGTTGCCAGTGTGGCAGCTGTCCCAACGCCAAGGCGCTTGGCTGTGATCACCCCTTCTGCATGGGAGCCTGCACGGACTTGTTCCAGGCCAACGGTGATGAGCAGGCCTGAAACCGTTCGAACCAGCCACTTATCGGTTTTGGGTCCGCTAACCGCCTCGAAGCTGCGCATGTGCACCAGCGGCCACAGCCCGTTGATGACATTGAAGCTACCTTGGAATCTAGCGATATCTGAAGAAACCACTTCGATATTCCCTTCTGCTTGAATGACGCTTTACTGCTGGAACGCGGCGCCGGAGACGGGCAGGTCGCCGCCTATGGGTCCTACCGGCCCGGAGTGCCCCGGGGTCCGCCTTCTGACACCCTGTCGGAACCGGGGGGTTGACGCGCGGAAAGTTGCGAGGTGAGTCCGTTGAGCAGGATGTTGAGGCCTTGGTCCAGTGCGGCGTCGCCGTCGTAGTCGGCCAGGACCGGGCCCAGCGCCCGGAGGTGGGGGAACTGTTTTGGCGGCAGGCGATGCAGGCCCAGGCGCAGGAGCGCTTCGTTCTCTTCCGGGTCAACCACGAATTCCTGGAGTTCGTTGAGGATGTGGCCGTAGAGAAAGCCGTAGTAGGCGCGGTAGACGTGAAGGGCATCTGCGGGGGCGAAGCCCGCCCTTATGAGCAGCCCCAGGATTTGTTCGAGCGGGCGGATTGTCCCGAACGGGCGCAAGCCTAAAGGAGTGGCGAGTGGACGGGTAACCAACAGGGGCACGACGTTAGGATGTCGCAGGGCCAAGAGCCTCAGGTCGTGGGCGATCCGGCGCAACTGTTCTGCCAGTCCGGGTCGTCGGGAAAGATCGCCAGTTCGTCCAACACGATTTCGGTGACCCCGTCCAGCAGGGCTGCCCGGTTGGCTGCGTGCCGGTAAAGACTCATCGGGTCGCACCCGAGTTCCTGGCCCAGCCGCCGCATGCTCAAGGCGTCCAGGCCTTCGGAGTCCACCAGTTCTAGGGCTGTTGTGAGCACGATTTCCCTGCTCAGCCGCGCCTTCCGCGGTGCTGACCTTGTGGCCGGGTTCTTGGGAGAAGGCATGAAGGATCCGTCCTGCTGGTAGCGTCAGGCCCGCGCCCTTGGCGGGAAACGTAAGCTTGCTCACGAGCTCTTCTACGCCTACAGTCTACAGTGTAGAGAAGTTGTTGACATGGTTCCCCTGGATCTGGGTTTGCAAGGCCACTTGGCCGCTCTCTCCACATTGGGAGACCTATGAACGCGAAGATCCAGACCTGACAGCATCTTTCCGGCGTCCGCGCCCGGACCTCGAAGCGGCACCGATGCAAACAGTCGCTGCACCACGACAAAAACTCCTTCCTTTTGTTTCACCCTGCCGGAGACCTCACGATGATCCGGCAGTTCCGCTCAATGTCCCTGTGCAAGGCGTTGAGTTTGAGACCGCTGTAGCCGAACGGTGGACAACTGCACCTTGTTGAAAAGAGCCGTCATGGCACATTCACCATTTGACCAGTTCCTCCAGGAAGCCACCTACTGTGACCAGGAGTCCGAGACGACTCTTGACGGGGACTCCCTTTACGGCCTGTACACCAGCTGGTGCCTGATGTCCCACCAAACACCGCGTCCGGAAGAGACCTTCTGGGCAGCAATGCGACAGCGCGCAGGTTCTACTCAGCATCTTCGGATGAAGGGCCCTGCAGCGGCGGACTACATCCTCTCCAGCTACCAGGCCGTGGTGTAACCGGCTGTGACCATAGCCCCGAACAGTACGTGCCCCGCAATGAGAATCAGCCGCGGGCGATACGCCCTTGGTGCAACAGGGCAAAAGGACCCCGTTCACCGGGACAACGGATAGTTTCACTGCGGCGAGCCGACGGCATCGCCGGCGCCGCAGACAGAAACCACGATGCAGACATTCGCCATCCACAACCCCTCCGACCCGAGGGAGTCCCTTGCCGCCTGCCTCGCCACCACGGTCCTAGGCTGCCAATGCGGCTTCCAGATGGAACTGCCCCATTGCACTCGTTGAACCAGAATCAACATCATTCATCACCTGCCAGAAGTGAAGGTATATCGGTCATGACGGACATCAGCGACACCACTGCCCAGACAACAACTAACAATGAGGTCGAGGACCTCGATCTCACCCCCGAGGGCCTCTCCGACGCCCCCGCGCACCAGCAGGACCCTGAAAGCATCGTCCATACAGGAAACAGCTAGAACGCTCACCCCAGAAAGAGAAAAGATCCCATCATCGCCCACGAATCAGGTCATCTGCAGCCAGAACTGCTCATCGACCACCTCCAGGACCTCGTCCTAAGTACCCAAGACGTGAAGGTGATGCTGGACGAACTGGCCGATTTCACCGCTCGCACACTGTCTGACCCTGCCATTGCCTTCTGCAGCATCACACTCATGCGGCAAAAGAAGCCAGTGACAGTTGCCAGCAGCGAAGCGGGCGCCGTCCGGCTCGACGAAACCCAATACCGGGTCGGTGAGGGGCCATGCCTGACAGCCATCCGTGAAGAGGCAGTTATCCACGTGCCTGACATGCACCGGGAACACCGCTGGCCGGATTACACCGCTCCGGCTGGCCGTTCGCATCAGTCACTAACCGAATCCAAAAACCACCTGGCTGCAGCACTTGAATCACGGACCGTCATCGACCTGGCAGCCGGGGCAATCATGGCCCAAAACCGCTGCAGCCAGGACGCAGCAGTGAGAATCCTAAAAATCGCCTCCAGCACCCGCAATACCAAACTCCGCGACGTCGCAGCGTCAGTGATTGCATCCCTGTCCCAGGACCCAAAAATCCAGACGCCCTTCGATGCTTAACCTGAGTGCGGGACGGCCCTGCTCCCAGACACGCGCGGGACCGCTTCATTCAAGACCAGCTGAAGCTCGATCAACGCCGGCCGCTCCACCCAGCGCGGACGAGTCGTGGGAAAGGCACCCTCGAGGGGCAATTGTTTTTTCGAGTCACGCGGCAAGCAGAACGACCGGCATCAACACTGCCAGCTAGTCCCAAACCAGCCGCTGTAAGACTCACAGGAGTTTTTGTCCAGATATGGCGACTTCTGGGCCTCTGAAGTCGCCATATCTGCCCATAAAACTCAAAGGGGGGAGATGGCCAGCAGCACTCCCCCGGCAGCCCCCACCAGCACCACCACCCACGGCGGCGCCTTCCACGCGATGAGCAGGACGAAGCAGACCAGGGCCAGGCAAAACGGCCCGGGCCCGGTGATGGCGGTGGTAAACACCGGGTTGTAGAGGGCCGCGGCCAGGATCCCCACCACTGCGGCGTTCGCCCCCCGCATCAGCACCTGCGCCTGCGGCCGGGTCCGGAACCTGTCCCAGAACGGAAGCACTCCTGCCAGGAGGAGGAAGCCGGGCAGGAAGATCCCGGCCAGGGCGACGGCGGCACCGGCAACGCCGCCGGGGCCGGCGCCGGACAGCATCCCCAGGTAGGCCGCAAACGTGAACAGCGGACCCGGAACGGCCTGGGCAGCGCCGTACCCCGCCAGGAACTGCTCGGGGGTAACCCCGCCGGGGTTGACCACGCCGGCCTGGAGCAGGGGCAGGACCACATGCCCGCCGCCGAACACCAGCGCGCCGGCACGGTAGAACGCATCGAAGAGGGCGAGGCCGGCCGATCCGGTGGCCAGGGTCAGCAGCGGCAGGCCGGCCAGCAGCACCAGGAACAGGACCAGGCAAACGGCCCCGGCCGCCCTGCTCACCGGGAAGCGGAGCGCACCCGTCACGCTGCCGGTCCCGGCCCGGCAGAAGAACAGGCCCGCCAACGCACCGACGGCGATGGCCAGCACCTGCCCCAGCGGGCCCGCCAGCAGGACCACGGTCAATGCCGCCACCACGGCAATCGACGCCCGTTCCCGGTCCGGCGTCAGAGCCTTCGCCATCCCCCAGACAGCCTGCGCCACGATCGCCACGGCCACGATTTTCAACCCGTCAAGGATTCCTGAACCAAGAACCCCCTGAAACAGGGAGACGCCGGCGGCGAACGCCACCAGCAGCGCGGCGGACGGCAACGTGAAAGCCAGGAACGCGGCGAGGGCGCCGAGGGGTCCGGCCCGGTGCAGCCCCAGGCCGAATCCCACCTGGCTGGAGGCGGGCCCCGGAAGGAACTGGCAGAGCGCCACGAGGTCCGCGTATTCCTTGTCATCCACCCACTTGCGGCGCTCCACCAGTTCGTCGCGGAAATAGCCCAGGTGCGCAATGGGTCCGCCGAAGGATGTCACGCCCAGCTTCAGGAAAACCCGGAAGACCTCCCCCGCCGAACCACGTGAAGTAACCGTGGCCGTCACAGGGCCGTCACGAGTCCGGCAACCCGGTCCAGCGCGCCCGGAACCACGGAATAATAGGCCCAGGTGCCCCGCTTTTCACGGTGCAGCAGGCCCGCATCCACCAGGATCTTCAGGTGGTGCGAGACGGTGGGCTGGCCCAGGCTGAGCGGTTCGGTCAGGTCGCAAACGCAGCGCTCGCCCGCCTCCCCCGCCTTCACCAGCGAGAGCAGCCGCACGCGGTTGGGATCCGCGAGTGCCTTGAAAACCAGCGCGGCCTGCTTGGCCTCCTCCACCCCGAGGGCTGTACCGGCGGGCGGCGGGCAGCAGGAAGGGTCCGTCCCCGTGACGGACCGGGTCAATGGCAGGGCAGCGGTCATGGACACCATTATGCCGCCATATCGACATTCATCAATGTGACGGCATAACGGTCTTGGGGATGGAACCGGCTACGTGGGGGGTTACGTATCTGCCGGTTCCTCGCGGTGGGGGATCACCACGTTGTCGGCGGCCTGGCCGGCGGCGGGAAAGAGGGCCAGGAGGAGTCCGAGTCCGACGGCGGCGCCCGCCAACTGCGCCAGGACGAACCCGGGCACGGAGCCAGGCGCAATTCCCGAGAAGGTGTCGCTGAACATCCGGCCCACCGTCACGGCGGGGTTGGCGAAGGAAGTGGAGGAGGTAAACCAGTAAGCCGCGCCAATGTAGGCACCTACGGCCGGGGCGGCCAGCATTCCTTGCGAGGTCCGGGCCAGGGCGAAGATCAGCAGGATGAGCCCGGCCGTGGCCACCACTTCGCCCAGGACATGCCCGCCGGTGAGGCGCTCCTTCGTGGAGATGGAGGTCCCGACGTCGAACATTGCGTTGGCCAGCACGCTCCCCCCTATTGCCCCGGCCACCTGGGCCGCAGCGTAGGCGCCGACCTCCGGCAGCGTCAGGCCCGTGCCGCTGCGCCGGCCGAGGGCCCAGTCAGCCAGGGAGACGACCGGGTTGAAGTGCGCGCCGCTGACGGGCCCCAGCATCAGGATGAGCACGGTCAGGCCCAGGACCGTGGCGGTGCTGTTCTGGAGCAGCTGCAACCCGACGTCGCTGGGGGAAAGCTGCTGGGCCGCGATGCCGGAGCCGACAACGACGGCCACCAAGAGGCCGGTGCCGAGCAGCTCGGCTAGGGCGCGGCGCCAGAGGGGAGGCTGGGGTGTGTGCATGCAACCAGCTTGACCCACGGGCATTACCTCAGTCAAACTTGAGTCAATGGAAACTGAACTAAGCGCAGGATTCCGCCAGCGGCTTGCCAGGCATGCAGCCCTGGCAGACGCCGGCCGGCTGCGCATCGTGGACCTGCTGACGCTGGGCGACCGCTCGCCGTCGGAACTGCAGGCGGAGCTGGGAATGACATCCAACCTGCTGGCCCACCACCTGCGCATCCTCGAGGACGCGGGGCTGGCGGCGCGGCACCGCTCCGAGGCGGACCGGCGGCGAAGCTACATCCGTCTGGTCGCCGGGTCGCTGGAGGACCTGGTTCCCGGCAGCGAACACACGGCACGCCGTGTCCTTTTCGTGTGCACCCGCAACAGTGCACGCTCCCAGCTCGCGGCGGCCCTCTGGCGCCAGGCCAGCGGCATTCCCGCAGCATCGGCAGGAACGCATCCCGCGGACCGCATTTCCCGCGGCGCCCTCGAGGTGGCCTCACGCCATGGGCTGGACCTAACCGACGCCGCACCGCAGCAGCTGGACCAGGTCATGGGCGAGGGCGATTTCGTGGTGACCGTCTGCGACAACGCCCACGAGGAGGTTCCCGGTCTGGAGGGGGTTCACTGGTCCATCCCCGACCCCGTCAGGCGGGGCACGGCCGAAGCCTTTGAGGAGGCGTACGGGCAGATTTCCCACCGCATCAGCGATCTGGCACCCCGCCTCACCGCGGCCTGAAGAATAAATTGACAATCATCAATATCCAGCGCAATACTCCCTATATCGATCATCATCAATCTTTCGGGACTGACGGGATCGGGCGGGAGCACAACCACCCACAACGGCACCTCCCGCCGTACGTCATCATAGGAGAACAGCGTGACCACCGAGACAGCCCAGAAGCCCTCCGTCCTTTTCGTCTGCGTCCACAACGCGGGCCGTTCGCAGATGGCGGCCGCCTTCCTGACGTCCCTGTCCAGGGGTTCCGTGGAGGTCCGCTCCGCCGGGTCCCAGCCCGCCGAGAAGATTAACCCAGCCGCGGTCGAGGCCATGGCGGAGGTGGGCATCGACATGTCCGCGGAGGTTCCCAAGGTCCTCACCACAGAGGCCGTCAAGGACTCCGACGTGGTGATCACCATGGGCTGCGGCGACGAGTGCCCGTACTTCCCCGGCAAGCGCTACGAGGACTGGGTGCTGGAGGATCCGGCAGGCAAGGGCGTAGAATCCGTCCGCCCCATCCGGGACGAAATCAGGACCCGCATCGAAGCCCTCATCACCGAACTGGTGCCCGCGCAGCACCCGGACGCCCAGTAACTCCAGGAGATCTCCATGACGAACGAACAGCTGATCATCATCGGTTCCGGCCCCGCGGGCTACACCGCAGCCATCTACGCTGCACGCGCAGGCCTGGGACCGCTGGTGCTGGCCGGCTCGGTCACCGCGGGCGGTGCGCTGATGAACACCACCGAGGTGGAGAACTTCCCCGGTTTCCCCGGTGGCATCCAGGGCCCGGAGCTGATGGACGGCCTGCAGGAACAGGCCGAGAAGTTCGGCGCCAAAGTGGTGTTCGACGACGCCACCTCGGTTGATCTCAGAGGCCACCTCAAGACCGTGGTCACCGGCGGCGGCGAAACCCACCAGGCCCCGGCCGTCATCCTGGCCACCGGCTCGGCCTACAAGGAACTCGGCCTGCCGGAGGAGAAGAAGCTCAGCGGCCACGGCGTCTCCTGGTGCGCCACCTGCGACGGCTTCTTCTTCCGCGACCAGGACATCATCGTGGTAGGCGGCGGCGACTCCGCCATGGAGGAAGCCACGTTCCTCACCCGGTTCGGAAAGTCGGTGACCGTCGTCGTACGCCGTGAGGAACTGCGGGCCTCCCGGATTATGGCGCAGCGGGCCAAGGACAACCCGAAGATCAACTTCGCCTGGAACTCCGTCGTCACCGCCATCCACGGCAACGGCAAGGTCACCGGCGTGACCCTCACGGACACCCGTTCCGGCGAAACCCGGCACCAGGCGGCCACCGGAATCTTCGTGGCCATCGGCCATGTCCCCCGGACCGAACTGGTGGCCGGCCAGGTGGACCTGGACGCGGACGGCTACATCAAGGTGGACTCCCCCACCACGGTGACCAACCTTTCCGGCGTCTTCGCCTGCGGCGACGCCGTGGACCACCGCTACCGCCAGGCCATCACCGCCGCCGGGACCGGCTGCGCCGCCGCCCTGGACGCCGAACGCTACCTGGCAGCCCTGGACGATGCAGACAGCATCGCCACGGCGCTGGTGGAAGAACCTACCCACAGCTGACAACCCGGGCAGGAAGGGGGTGGGCTGAATGAACACGGAATGCTGCGGCGACAACGGTTGCTGCGACGACGACGATCAGGACTGCTGCTAGCCCCTGATTCCCCACCCCGCCATGCCCAACCAGCTAGCGCCAACTGTCGTTTTGGTCCCTGAAAACGACAGATACTGCTACCTGGTTGGGTTCCCCGCCACGAACAGATGAACGAACAGGAACCGCCATGGAGCACACCCGCGCCCTCCCCGTTGCAGTGATCGGCGCTGGGCCGGTGGGACTTGCCGCCGCAGCGCACCTGTTGGAGCGCGGCCTGGAGCCGCTGGTTTTCGAGGCAGGTCCGACGGCGGGGGCGGCCATTGAGGGCTGGCGCCACATCCGCCTGTTCTCGCCATGGCGGTTCAATATTGACGCCGCAGCCGTGCGGCTGCTTGGGGCATCCGGCTGGGAAGCGCCCCGGCCCACCGCCCTGCCGTACGGCGGCGAGCTTATCGACAACTACCTCGCTCCCCTGGCGGCGCTGCCGGCGCTGGCCACGCGGCTGGAGACCGGCGCCCGGGTAGTGGCCGTGACCCGGCAGGGCATGGACAAGACCCACGTTCGCAACCGGGACACCGCCCCCTTCACTGTCCGGGTGGTTCACTCCGACGGCGAAACCCGCGACCACACCGTGGCTGCGGTGATCGACGCCTCCGGCACCTGGTCCACCCGCAACCCGCTGGGCACCTCCGGACTGCCGGCAATCGGCGAGGAGGCGGCCGCGGCCCGCATCTCCTCTCCGCTGCCCGACGTGCTGGGCCGGGACCGCAAGGCCTTTGCTGGCAAGCGCGTCCTGGTGGTCGGCGCCGGACACTCCGCTGCCAACACCCTGCTCAACCTAACCGCCCTGGCCAAAGAGGCACCCGATACCAGGATCCTGTGGGCCATCCGGGGTGCCTCCCCCGCCAAGACCTACGGCGGCGGGGACGCTGACGGGCTGCCGGCCCGCGGCCAGCTCGGCGCCCGGCTCCGCCGCCTGGTGGACGCGGGGACGATCGAACTGCACACCGCCTTCGGCATCAGCTCCTTCAAATTCCTGGACTCCGGCGTCACCGTCGGCGCCGTGGACGGCCGCACCCTGGAGGCCGACGTCGTGGTGCCCTGCACCGGGTTCCGGCCGGACCTGGACATCCTGCGCGAACTCCGGCTCAACCTGGACCCCGCCGTCGAGGCACCGCTGGAACTTGGCCCGCTGATCGACCCGGAATTCCACTCCTGCGGCACGGTGCCGCCGCACGGCGCCAGCCTCCTGGCCCACCAGGACAAGGACTTCTACATTGTGGGCATGAAGTCTTATGGCAGGGCCCCCACCTTCCTGCTGGCCACCGGCTACGAGCAGGTCCGCTCCGTTGCCGCTGCCCTGGCCGGGGACCGTGAGGCCGCCGACACCGTCCAGCTCAAACTTCCGGAAACCGGCGTCTGCTCCACCGATGCCGGCACCAGCTGCGATGTTACCGCTGCCCGGCCCGCAGCCGGCGCTGTGGAGGCCGGCGGTGAGTCCGGTTGCTGCGCCGCTCCCGAACCGGTCCTGGTGGGTTTTCCCACCGGTCTCGCCCACGGCCGCTCCGCCGAAAACTGAAAACTCAAGCCCGCAAAGGAAGCCCATGACTAACGCAGTTCCCGCCACCGCCGGGGAAAAGAAGCCCGTTGAATCACTGGCCGAGCTCGGCATCCATGTGGAGGGCGAGTACCCCAAGCCCGTCAGCGAGGAGGTGCTTGAGGCGGCGGACGTGGTGGTGGTCCTGGGCACCGAGGCAAAGCTGGAGCCGCATGAGGGCGCCCGCTTCGAGCTTTGGGAAACCGACGAGCCCTCGGAACGCGGCCTTGAAGGCATGGAACGCATGCGCCTGGTGCGGGACGACAATGGTGCCCGGGTCCAGAAGCTGCACCAGGACCTCACCGCTTCCTGAGGCACCGGCGTGATGCACAGCCAGGACCGGCCCGGCGGGTCCATCGGGCCCGCCATCCTGGCCGTGCCCTGGGAATGCCCCGAGCACCTGGTGCTGACGGCCGCCGAATTCGCCGGCGCCATGGACCTCCACCTCGTCTGCGCCTTCGTTGATCCCGCGAGCTACCTGGTGGAATGGGCGCCCGAGCTGCCCGGGGCCTCGCTGGACCCCGCCGTCAACGATGAGGCGGCCTTCCCCTCACGGGAAGTCTATGGGCGCCTGCAGAAAATCCTGGCCGGGACCGACGATGTGGAGTGGTCCTTCCGGGTCCTTAACGGCGCCGTTACCCCGGCCCTGCTGCGGCTGGCAGACAGCCTTGGCGCTTCCCTGTTCATTGTGGGCGGCCGCCGCCCGGGCATCCTGTCCCGGTTCGAACGGGTCCTGGAAGGCTCGGTGGCGGAGGCCCTGGAGCACTCCCAGCGGCGTCCCGTTGTGGTGGTTCCGGCGGTTGGCCACTAGCAAAACAAGCGTGCACCGCCCCACAAAAAGTGCTTGGTGGGCAATGCCCCTGTCAGTACACTTAGCTTATTCATCCGGCGGGCTGGGGACCAGCAGCGACGCTCCTCCGGAGGGAGCCTGTTAAGGCGCGAAGGCGGCACCCATGCACGGAAACCGGAAGCTCCCCCGCAGCATTTGCGAGGAAGTTGCCCATCTGGAGCTACAACTGCAGGTCCTTGAGATTATTGACGAAATCCTCAGCGGAACCGCCGCCTGCGAGGCCGATGCCCGCAGCTCGCTCCGATGGTACGTCAGCGCCAATCCGGGCCAGCCGCAGCGCGCCCTGTTGATGCACATGCTGAGCATCCAGCGCTCCGATCACACCTGACACAGAAAAAACACCCTGCTGAAACACTGCGGCAACCTCCTCACGGCAAGCTGTGCGTACGGGGATACAACAGCAGGAGGCAGCCCATCATGGAGGCACAAGGAGTACGCACGGACCAGCTCCGCATTGGAGACCACATCGAGGCCTGGCACCGGGGCAGGCTTTTCCACCGCGGCCGGGTGACCGGCGTGGTGCCTGCCCTGGAATTGTTCTGGATCCTTGACGCGAGGACCGGCACCCGCAAGCTGCTGGACCCCGAGGCCTTGGAGATCCGGCACGTGGAAGAGCCCGTGGAGCAACCGGCCCGGCCGGCCACCAGGCTCGAACCTGCATAACGTCCGGCGGCAGGGGTAGGGTCAGTCCTGAATGCTGCTGCGGCAGTAACGACGACGAAGGAGCACACCGTGATTGGATTCATCGTTGCCGGGCTGATCATCGGGGCGCTTGCCCGCCTCATCAAGCCGGGCAAGCAGAACCTGGGCCTGCTCGCCACCTTGCTGCTGGGCCTGGCCGGCTCAGTGATCGGCGGAGTGGTGGCATCGCTGCTGGGGACCGGGGACATCTTCGAACTGAATTTCCTGGGCTTCATTGTGGCCGTCATCGCCTCGGTGCTCCTGGTGGGCACCGCCGAGGCAGTGGCCGGCCGGCGGCGGTCCGTTCGCCGCTGACCTAGGGGCAGGAACCCTGGCGGCCTAAGGCAGGAACCCCCGACGGCGGCGCCGGGCCCACGCTCGCGGCGTGATGGCGAGTGCCGCCGCCGGGGTGACCTATGCCCGGTCCTGGTAGACGTCCGGGATGCCGTCCTGGTCCGCGTCCACCTTCTCCAGTTCCTCGGCCTGCCGGTACTGACGGTTCCTGGTCCGCAACACCAGGGTGGCCAGCACGGCGGCGAGCAGCGAGGCGGCGAGGATTCCCACCTTTGCGTGGTCGTCATGGAGGCTGCCGTGCCCGAAGCTGAGCTCGGCCACCAGCAGGGACACCGTGAAACCGATGCCGGCCAGCAGCGCCACGCCGAAAACGTCGATCCATTTGAACGAGCTGTCCAGGGTTGCCCTGGTGGCTTTGGTCAGGATCCAGGTGGTGCCAAGGATGCCGATCGGCTTGCCGAGCACCAGGCCCAGAATGATGCCGAGCGCCACCGGGTCGGCCAGTGCGGAGACCAGCCCGTCCCAGCCGCCCACGGCCACGCCTGCCGAGAAGAACGCGAATATGGGGACGGCGATACCCGCGGAAATGGGCCGGAAGCGGTGCTCAAAAATCTCCGCCAGCCCGGGCCCGGCCTCCGGACCGCCACCGGCCTGCGACCGGATGACCGGTACGGCGAAGCCCAGCAGGACACCTGCCACGGTGGCGTGGATGCCCGAGGCATGGACGAGAGCCCAGGTCACCACACCCAGCGGCAGCAGGATCAGCCAGGCGGCCGGAGCCTTCATGCCGAAGAAGTAGCGGAACCGGTGCGCCAGGAATGCGTAGACCGCCAGCGGAATAAGGGCCAGCAGCAACGGTGCGACATGGAGGTCGCTGGTGTAGAAGAACGCGATGATGCTGATGGCGATCAGGTCATCCACCACGGCCAGGGTCAGCAGGAAGATCCGCAGGGCACTGGGCAGGTGGGAGCCGATAATGGCGAGCACGGCGACGGCGAATGCAATGTCCGTGGCGGTGGGGATTGCCCAGCCGCGCAGGGTCTCCGGGCTGGCGAGGTTGACGACGGCGTAGATCACCGCCGGGACCACCACGCCGCCCACCGCGGCGGCCACCGGGACGATCGACTTGCTGATCTGCCGCAGGTCGCCGGCCACGAATTCGCGCTTGAGTTCCAGGCCCACCAGGAAGAAGAAGATGGCGAGCAGGCCGTCCGCAGCCCACGCACCAAGGCTCAGCTCCAGGTGCCAGGGCTCGTAGCCGATCTTGAAGTCACGGAGCGCGAAGTAGCTGTCCGAAGCCGGCGAGTTGGCCCAAACCAGGGCGATGATTGCCGCTGCCACCAGCAGGGCGCCACCCACCGTTTCCTTGCGGAGGATTTCCCCGATCCGCAGGGCCTCGGAGTAGGAGCCGCGGGCAAAGACCGTGCCCCGGGGCGCGGCGGGCGGCGGTGTTGATGGCGGGGTGGAGTTCATGAAGGAGTCCTAACGTTTGGGCTCGACAAAATTACTGCCGACCAGACTTCCCGGCGCACCTTCGATCCATTCTAGGGGCGGCGCTGCGGGCACCAAAATGCAGCAGCCCGCTGATGCGGGTCCTCCCAGCCCCGCGGTCACCCCGCCCGGCGCCGTGAACCGGACTGCCGGCCTTCGGCGGCGATGGCCCTGACGGCATGGTCAAGATAGTCCCGGGCCTCCACCGAGTTGGCCAGCTTCACGAGCTCCGCGGCCACCACCACCAACTTGACGTTCCGGTGGCTGCTGGTGCTCACCAGCATCTTGAAAGCGTCATCAGCGTCCATCTTCAGCTGGCCCATCAGGATGCCCCGGGCCTGGTCCACCACGCTGCGGGTGGAGGTGGCACCGGCCACCGCATCCCGTGCGGTTTGCTCCGTTTCCCGCTGCAGGGTGGTGGTGAGGTCCACCATCACCCCCTCCATGGCGGCGACTTTGCCTGCCTCGTCCAGGATGCCCTCACCCGACGTGAGCACCCGCCGGGTCCGTCCCTTGGCGTCAATGATCCGGTGGTACATGGCGAAATAGCCGCCGGTTTGTGCAACCTGGGCAACGATTGCCTCGCACCGCGGACGGTCCTCGGGATGCTTGTGCGAGTACAGCAGCTCCAGCGTGGGCACCACGTCTCCCCGCCGGTATCCATGCAGCTGGTACATGCCGTCCGACCAGGAGACCTTCCACCCGGCCACGTCCACATGGAAGGTCCCGGCGGTACATTCGTTGTCGCCCAGGGCGCTCGAATACGTGTATGGGCCGGTCGGGTCCGTTGTCACAGGGGCCACCTCCATGTAGCATCCAGCACCCGCGGCGGAACAGATCAGTCCGAGGGCGCTATTACCAGTATGGCCGGGGCGGACTCCTACGGGTAGGGCATGGACCACCTGCGGGAAACAGGGGGTTTTCCGCCGGGCTGGACGCCTTGACCAATATACCCCCTAGGGGTATCCTCATTGTGTTGTCAGTGAAGTGGTATGTCCCGGCGGTACCACCGCCTTCACAGCCGTTCAACCCCAGCACCCTGCTTACCAAGGACTCATCCTTCGTCAAGGAATGGAACTGACATGAACCTCGAACACCGCACAGCGCTCCCCCTGGCATCCTCCAACGGCTGCAGCTGCTGCTCCCCCGCAGGCCACGCACCCAAGACCACGGCCGCCGTCGCACATTCCCCTGAAGCGCCCGTCCGCACCGCCGTCACCACTGCCGGGTATTCCCTGGCCGCATCCTGACCTCTTGCGCCTCTAAGGGCACTGCCCGGCGCAGCACCAGTCCTCCAAGGAGGAAACCATGCAGGACCACACGCACCACCCAACGCACCATCACGACGACGGCAGCCAGGCGGGCGGCACGCTCACCCGCCACACCGCCGCCCCCGAGGGGCACCAGCACCACCAGCCGGCACACCAGCACCACGGCGACGACGACCACACCGTCCACAGGTCCGGCCAGCACGCCGGGCACAGCACCGCCATGTTCAAGAACCGGTTCTGGCTCACCCTGACGCTGTCCGTCCCCGTGGTCTACTTCAGCCCCATGGTGGGCCACATCCTGGGCTACATGGCGCCCATGTTTCCCGGCTCGGCCTGGATCCCGCCAGTCCTCGGCAGCGTCATTTTCCTGTACGGCGGGCAGCCGTTCCTCAAAGGCGGCCTCCAGGAACTGAAGGACCAGCGGCCGGGGATGATGCTGCTCATCGCCATGGCCATCACCGTGGCCTTCGCGGCCTCCTGGACCACCAGCCTGGGGCTGGGCGGCTTCGACCTGGACTTCTGGTGGGAGCTCGCGCTGCTGGTGGCCATCATGCTCCTGGGCCACTGGATCGAGATGCGCGCCCTGGGTTCGGCGCAGGGCGCCCTGGACGCCCTCGCCGCGCTGCTGCCTGACGAGGCCGAGCGCGTCACGGACGGCGGCACCGAAACAGTACCGGTCTCTGAACTCCGCCCGGAGGACCTGGTCCTGGTCCGGCCCGGCGCCCGGATGCCCGCCGACGGAACAGTGGTGGACGGGCAGGCCGAGTTCGATGAATCCATGATCACCGGCGAGTCCAAGACAGTTCTCCGGGGCCCCGGCGCTCCGGTGGTGGCCGGAACCGTCGCCACGGACAGCAGCGTCCGGGTCCGGGTCACGGCCGTGGGCGACGACACCGCACTCGCCGGAATCCAGCGGCTCGTGGCCGAAGCACAGGCCTCATCCTCGCGTGCCCAGGCGCTGGCTGACCGCGCGGCAGCGTTCCTCTTCTACTTCGCCGCCGCCGCGGGCGTGCTGACCTTTATCGCCTGGACGCTGCTTGGCAGTGTTCCGGAGGCGGTCACCCGGACCGTGACCGTGCTGGTGATCGCCTGCCCGCATGCCCTGGGCCTGGCCATTCCGCTGGTCATCGCCATCTCCACCGAGCAGGCCGCCCGGGCCGGCGTGCTGATCAAGAACCGGATGGCTCTGGAACGCATGCGGACCGTTGACGTTGTCCTCTTCGACAAGACCGGCACCCTCACCACCGGTGAACCCGAGCTGAAGGACGTGGCAGTGGCCGAGGGCGTTGATGCCGGCCAGTTGCTGGCCCTCGCCGCGGCCGTCGAGTCGGACAGCGAGCATCCCGTGGCGCGGGCCATCGTCCGCGCGGCCCGGGAACGGAACCTGGCGCTGCCGGCCGCCGGCTCGTTCGCCGCGCTGACCGGGCGCGGCGTGCGGGCCAGCGTGGATGGACGGACGCTGCACGTGGGCGGACCCGCACTCCTGCGCGAGCTTGCCGCCGTCGAACCCCCTGCCCTGGCCGCGGTGACCCGCGGCTGGAGGGACCGCGGCGCGGCAGTCCTGCACGTGCTCGACGGCGGCCGCGTCCTGGGCGCCGTCAGCCTGGAGGACGCAGTGCGTCCCGAATCCCGGCAGGCCGTGGCCGCGCTGCAGAACCGGGGCGTCCAGGTGGCCATGATCACCGGCGACGCACGGCAGGTGGCCCAGGCCGTGGCGGCGGACCTCCGGATCGACGAGGTGTTCGCCGAGGTCCTGCCGGCGGACAAGGACAAGAAGGTGGCCGAGCTCCAGGCCCGGGGGCTGAAAGTGGCCATGGTGGGCGACGGCGTCAACGATTCCCCGGCCCTGGCCCGTGCCGAGGTGGGCATCGCGATCGGCGCCGGCACCGACGTGGCCATGGAGTCCGCCGGCGTGGTCCTGGCCGGAAACGATCCCCGGGCGGTGCTGTCCATGGTGGACCTGTCCCGGGCGAGCTACCGGAAGATGTGGCAGAACCTGGTGTGGGCAACGGGCTACAACATCCTGTCCGTGCCCCTAGCGGCAGGCGTCCTGGCGTTCGCGGGCGTTGTCCTCTCGCCGGCGGCGGGTGCCGTGCTGATGTCCGCGTCCACTATTGTGGTGGCGCTGAACGCCCAGCTGCTGCGGCGCCTGAAACTGAACCCGTCCGGGGTACGTTGAAAGGTGTGGCCTACCGGGTCCGCGGGAAAGGAGGGAACAGCATGAAGGCAGGCAACCGCACCGCCGTCGTGGCTGCCCTCCGCCCGGCCGCGCTGGCCGCTGCAGTCCTGGCCCTGCTGGCCGGGATCCTGGGGATGCACGTTCTGACCGCAGGCCATTCAGCCCACGCGACGGCGGCCTCCACAGCTCCTGCACCTACCGGCCATATCGGTGCCGCGCACGACGGCGACGCTTCCCGCCATGCCGGGGAGGCCGCCGTCGGGCAGTCCCATGACGGCCACGCAGGGCACTTCACCCGGCCCGCGGCCGGGTCCTTCGCCGCCTCAGGTTCCTGCAGCTCCGGCTGCCCGGGGGCGGAGGAAGCCGGAGCGGCCTGCATCCCGCTGGTCCCGGCCGGATCGCCCGGCGTCACCCCTCCCCCGGCCACCTTGGCAGCTCCGCTTCCCCTGGCGGCAGGAGCCCGGTACGCCGCCTACAGCTACATCCCTTCGGGTCCCACGCCCTGCGAACTGTCCATCAGCCGGACGTAAACGAGCCCCGCGGCGCGCCGCTGCACGCATCGTTTCGGCCCAGTTCCACTGACCCGCTTGAAGGACATTTCCCATGAACAGCAAAATCAAGACCCTCTCCCTCGCCGCCGCCCTGGCTGCCTCGCTCGGCCTTGCCGGCTGCGCGGCCGGCTCCGGAAGCTCCGGCGGAAGCACCATGCCCATGCATCACGGCGGCTCATCCGCCCCGACGTCCAGCATGATGCCGGACGCCAGCGACGACCATAACCAGGCGGACATCGTGTTCTCCCAGATGATGATTCCGCACCATGCCCAGGCCGTGGAGATGAGCGACATCATCCTGGCCAAGCAGGACGTCCCGGCCGAGGTCACTGCCCTGGCCACCAGGATCAAGGACGCCCAGGCGCCCGAGATCGAGACCATGACCGGCTGGCTGGAAAGCTGGAACGTGCCTACCATGATGTCCGACCACTCCGGGCACGGCATGAGCGGCATGGTGGACGCTGACGGCATCGAGAAGTTCAAGGCCGCCGAGGGGACCGACGCCGTCCGGCTCTTCCTCGAACACATGGTTGAGCACCACGAGGGCGCCATCGACATGGCCCAGCAGGAAATCGGCGCCGGCAAGTACCCGGAGTCCATCCAGCTCGCCCGGGACATCGTCACCGCACAGGAAGCCGAGATCACTGAGATGAAGGAGCTGCTCGGCACGCTCTGACCCTCTCCCGCGACGCTCTCTCACTTACCGCCCCAAATCGTCCAACGCTCGCTCACTTTCCTGAGGAAAGTGAGCGAGCGTGCGTTCGAGAGTTGCGTTAAGTGAGCGAGCGTCGTCCTGGCCGGCGGCGCCTGACTCTTGGTGCCACCGGCTTCACATGCTCGGGCAGGATCCCGACGCCGACAAACCGGGCGGTCACGCGCCGCAGCACCGGCGAGGCGAGCCGGAGGGCAAGAGGCAGCCAGCGCGGCGCAACCCGGCTGCCTTTGGCTGCCCTGGCAAGGGCCCGGTGTCCTGCACGCTGAAGCCGCTGCATGATCTTCACGGGTATCTCGCGCCGACGCTGCACGGCGGCGAGCTTCTCCGGCGGTGCGGTGCCGGCG
Source organism: Arthrobacter sp. Y3221087 (assembly GCF_059089905.1). NCBI lineage: Bacteria > Bacillati > Actinomycetota > Actinomycetes > Micrococcales > Micrococcaceae > Arthrobacter > Arthrobacter sp. Y3221087. Next base: position 614,854 of record NZ_JBNHFE010000001.1, on the reverse strand, counting down.
GCGAGGTCTCCGGCAATGGCGTTGGCCAGTGCCACCGCATCCTGGATCGCGAAATTCACGCCGACGCCGAACATCGGGGACATCGCATGCGCGGCATCGCCGATCGCGATAAAGCCGGGGCGGTGCCAGCGCCGGAGCCTGTTGATCCGGACGGAGAGTAGCTTGACCTGGTCCCAGTCCTGCAGCGTGTCAACAACCGGCTGCAGGAAGGGTGCCGCGTATGTGATGCGTTCACGTAGTGCGCCGAGCCCCGCCTTTTCCAGGCCCTCGAAGCCACCCTTCGCAATGACCATGCCTGACTGGTACCTGTCGCCGCGGTCGATGGTGAGGACCATTCCCCGCGATGACACGTAGGCGAGGGTTACGGGCGGCGGGTCGGGCGGTTTGGGCAGGCCGAACCAGAGCACGTCGATGGGCACACCGAACTCGTCGGGGGTCAGCCCGGCCGCCGCGCGGAGCACTGATGCCCGCCCGTCGGCAGCGACGGTCAGCGTTGCGCGGAACTCTCGTCCGCCGTCGGGCCCTGTTGCCCGGATGCCCCGCACCTTGTCATGCTCCACGATGAGTCCGGTGGCCTCGGTCTCCATGTGCAGCTCGAAGGTGGGGAAGGCCGCAGCCTCGCCGGCCAGGAAGTTGAGGAAGTCCCACTGCGGAGCGAGGACCAGGAAGTTGTCCGGACCGCGGAGGCTGTGGAAGTCAACGAGGGTGAAGCGCTGGCCGTCCACCACCGCGTCCATCGTTGACAGGCGCGTCAGGGGCAGCCGCAGGAAATTCCCGCGCAGCCCGAGTTCGCCCAGCAGGGTCACGGTGGAGGGGTGGACGGTGTCGCCGCGGAAGTCGCGGAAGAAGTCGCCGTGCTTTTCCAGCACGGCAACCTTGAGGCCGGCCCGCGCGAGCAGGTAGCCGAGCACCATTCCGGCCGGTCCGCCGCCAGCGATCACGCAATCATGTTCCGAGGTCTCTCCGGTCACGTCATCCCCTTTCCGTTTCCGGGCTGCTTCCATGGTGGCGTGAGCTGGACGGGATGGGTAGTGCGGGAGCGTCGCGGGAAATGCCGCAATAGGTGAGAGGGGGTGCAGGCAGGAGGCGCAGGATGTGAAAGAGCGTCGCGGGGTGTTGCGTGTTAAGTTGAAAGGCACGGGCTGAACGTCCGTCCGCCAGCTGGGAAGAGGGACATCTCCTTGGACACATCCGCACCAGTACGAATCCTCACCGTCTGCACCGGCAACATCTGCCGCTCCCCCGTGGCCGAACGGCTGCTGCAGGCAGGGCTCGACCAAGTGCTGCCGGGTGGTTTCGAGGTAGCCAGCGCCGGAACCCGCGCCATGGTGGGCGACCCCATCCAGCCCATCTCCGCGGACATCGTGCGGACCTTTGGCGGCAACCCGGAGGGCTTCGCGGCCCGCCAGCTCACCCCGAAAATCCTCCGCGGCGTTGACCTGGTGCTCACCATGACCTCCGGCCACCGCGGGGAGGTGCTGCAGCTGGACGCGTCCCTGTTGAAGCGGACCTTCACCATCCGCGAGTTCGCCCGCATGCTCGACGTACTGGACCAGCGGGACGGCTCCTCCCAGCCGCCCGCCGCCGTTTCAGAGGGGCCCGACGGCGGCGATTCCCTCGCTGCCAACACCGCCCTCTGGCGCAGCCTGCCCGCCCGGGCGGCCGGCGTGCGCCACCTCTCGCTCCCCGCAGATGCGGCCGACAATGACGTCATCGACCCCTACCGCCGCGCCCCGGAGGTATACCGGCAGATGGAAGACGAGCTCGCCCCGGCCATCGTCTCCATCCTGCGGCACGCACGCCTGCATGCCCCCGACCGCCGGAAGGCTGCCAGGACGCTGTAACGAAGCTGCGGACTACTCTGCGGCTTTCGTGCGGATTCCCCCGATGTGCCGCCGTGCTCACGGTGCTAGCTTTCCCCAAGGGACAGTGCCCGGATCACGGCGCCGTTGCGGAAAACCGGCCCGGGTACTGGCAGATGACAGTTTGGACAAGTTGGTAGCCAGCAAGGGGCTGGCGGGCGGACACTGATCCCACCAATCACGATGATGTGGAGGCAATATGAGCACTCCAGGCGGTTCCGGCCCTTCCGGACCCACAGGTTCGGGCGCGGACCCGGCAGGCCACGGCATGGTGGCGCACGGTCGGCGTCGCTGGATCGCGGCGCTGCTGGCGCTGGTGCTCGTGGCGGCTGCCGTGGTGGCCGTGATCAGCCTGAACCGGGCCGGCCAGGAAGCGCAGCCGGCGGCGACCCAGGCCGAGTCGCCGAGCCCGACGCCGACGCCCTCGCCAACGCCCACGGAGACAACGCCCGCGCCGCCTCCGCCACCCCCGCCGCCACCGCCCATCCCGGAACTGCCGGCAGTCCCCATGAACGTGTTGGTGATCGGCAGCGACAGCCGCGCCAGTGCCCGGGAGGCCGCTGACCACACGGCCAGGACCGGCGAACCCATCGACCACCGCGCCGACACCCTGATGGTGGTCCACGTCCCCGCCGATCGCCGGACGCTCTACATCGTGTCCATCAACCGCGACACCTGGGTAGACATCCCGGGCTTCGGCGGTGCCAAGATCAATGCGGCACTGCAGTACGGGGGCATCGACATGCAGACCTCGGCCGTGCAGTCGCTGCTGGGGATCACCATCGACCACACCCTGATGCTGGACTTCCACGGCTTCCGCGGACTCATCGACGGGCTGGGCGGGATCGACGTCAACGTGCCCATCGCGTTCCAGTCCACGCACGACACCCAGCATGTCTTCGCCGCCGGGTTGAACCACCTGGACGGGCAGTCAGCCCTGGAGTTCGCCCGTGAGCGCTACGCGTTTTCGGACGGCGACTTCCAGCGGGTCCGCAACCAGCAGATCCTGCTGCGTGCCATCCTGGCCCGCCTTACCGGCGGAGGGGCGCTGAATGACGTCAACGCCGTCCGCGGCCTGGTCGATTTCGCGTCCTGCTGCCTCACCGTGAACCGCGGCTTCGATCCCGTGCAGGCCGCCATGCTGGCCTACAGCCTCCGCAACCTCGACCCCAACGCGATCGGCACCATGACCCTGCCCACGGCAGGTTCCGGGTTCGTGGCTGGCCAGTCCGTGCTGTTCCCGGACTACGGCGCCATTGCTGCGGTGGGGGCTGCCCTGCGGGACGGGCGGATCGCGGAGTTCGCCAGGCCGTAGGGTTCGCGGGCGACGCGCAGGGTCCCTGACGACGCGCAAACTCCCTGGCGCGGCTGAGATTTCGGCCGCGCCAGGGAATTTCCGTCTCGCGGGTGCACTTGAGCGTCGATTCACGCTGTTCAGCCTCGCCTTACCGGCAGTTCACCCGAGGGAAAAGCTCCGTGCGCCGGCTGGCGGAAACCTGAGGGCATGACTTCCGCTTCCCGCACTGAAATTTCCCGCCGCACCATCGTCAAGGGCTCCGTCCTGGCCGCCGCATTGGCGTCCGTGCCCGCCGCTGCCAGCGCCTGGCCCACCCGCTCCCCTGCCGGCGTGGCGCTGGTCCGCAACCGGCTCACCCTGCCCAGCGGCATCGCCACCGGCGACGTCACCTCGGACTCGGCGGTGCTGTGGTCCCGCGCGTCCGGTGCCGGCCGGATGACGGCGGTCCTCCGCGCAGTGGACGACGCCGGCGCGATCCTGCGCGGGCGCGGCGCCTTTGAGCGCACCCTGCGCGGGCCAAGGGCCACCCTGGCGTCCGACTTCACCGCCAAGATCCACGCCGGGAACCTGCCGTCCAACACGCGGTTCGCGCTGGAGATCAGCTTCGAGGACGACGGCGGCGCAGCCAGTGAGACGGTCCGCGGGACCTTCCGCACGGCCCCGGACGCCGGGACGTACAACGGCAAGGGCCGCACCGGCGAGACGAGCAACGGAGGTGGGGTCCCGGCGTCGTCCGCGCAAAGCTTCGTCTGGACCGGCGATACTGCCGGGCAGGGCTGGGGCATCAACGAGGAGATCGGCGGGATGCGCGGCTACCGGGCCATGCACCAGACGCGTCCGGACTTCTTCATCCACTCCGGCGACACCGTGTATGCGGACGGACCGATCACCGAAACCGTGGTGGAGAAGGACGGGCAGGTGTGGCGGAACATGGTGACCGAGGAAGTGTCCAAGGTGGCCGAAACGCTGACCGAGTTCCGCGGCCGGCACCGGTACAACTCGATGGACGCCAACGTGCGGGCCATGTTCGCGGACGTGCCCGTGATTGCGCAGTGGGACGACCACGAAACCACCAACAACTGGTTCCCCGGCGAGATCCTGGAGGACCCCCGCTACACGGTGCGCGACGTGAACACGCTCGCTGCCCGCGGCCGGCAGGCGTGGCAGGAGAATATGCCCATCGCGGACAGTGCCGCACTGTGGCGCCCGGGAACGTTCGACGACGCCGGCCAGTACCAGCCCGCGCGCATCTACCGGAAAATCTCCCGCGGCCCGCAGCTGGACATCTTCCGTCTGGACATGCGGACCTTCAAATCCCCGAACACCGACGGCAAGGAAACCTACACCACCAACATCCTGGGCCAGGAGCAGGTGGACTGGCTGATCCGGGAGGTGTCGGCGTCGAAGGCCACCTGGAAGGTAATCGCAGCGGACATGCCCCTGGGCGTCATCGTGCCGGACGGTCCGGTCAACCAGGAAAGCGTTGCCAACCGCGACGCCGGTGTCCCGCTGGGCCGCGAGCTGGAAATCGCGGGGGTGCTCAGCGAGTTCAAGCGGAACCGGGTGAAGAACATCGTGTGGCTGACCGCGGACGTGCACTACTGCGCCGCACACCACTACTCCCCCGAGCGTGCCGCGTTCACCGACTTCGATCCCTTCTGGGAGTTCGTGGCCGGGCCCATCGCCGCCGGATCCTTCGGGCCGAACGCGATGGACGGAACGTTCGGGCCGGAGGTGGTGTTCTCGAAGGCCGGGCGGTTCCCCGGTGAGTCACCGCGCGACGGCGAGAACCAGTTCTTCGGGCACGTCCAGCTTGATTCCGAAACCTTCACGGTGAGCCTGCGCAACGCCAACGGCGCCACCGTGTTCTCCAAGGTGCTGACGCCGGAGCGGTAGGTCTTTCGACGACGGCGGCGGCCCAGCGTGGTGCCGCCGCCGTAATCCGGTTATTTTCCCCGCCCCGTGGGTACGCCGCTGGTAGTGTTCCTGCATTCGGCACGCACACGGACGGGGTGATCTTTCTTGAACGAAAACGGACTGACACAGGCTGTGCAGGAGGCCGGGGCGGTGGAGCTGCTGCTCATTCGGCACGGTGAAAGCGAAGGCAACGTGGCGGCCACGGAGGCCCGGCTTGCGGGGGCGGAGGTCATCGACGTGCCGGCCCGCGATGCCGACGTGAACCTGTCCGGCACGGGGCAGGAACAGGCCAAGGCGCTGGGCACCGCGCTGGCCCGGATCGCCGAGGAGTTCCGGCCCGATGCGGTGGTGTCCTCCCCCTACGCCCGGGCCCGGCAGACGGCGGAGATTGCCGTGGAGGCGGCGGGCTGGCCGGTGGAAGTGCGCGCCGATGAACGGCTGCGCGACCGTGAACTGGGCATCCTGGACCGGCTGACCCGGCTGGGCGTGGAGAAGCGCTATCCGGACGAGGTGGAACGCCGGTCCTGGCTGGGCAAGCTGTACTACCGGCCGCCGGGCGGTGAGTCCTGGGCGGACGTGGCCCTCCGGCTGCGTTCGGTCCTCGATGAGCTGAACAACCTGGGCAGCGGCCACCGCGTGATGCTCGTCTGCCACGACGCCGTGATCATGCTGTTCCGCTACGTGCTGGAGGGCATGTCCGAGCGGGAACTCCTGGACCTTGCTGCGAGCACATCCATCCTGAACGCGTCGATCACCAGGTATGTGCGTCCGTCCGGTGCCGGGCCGTGGACCTTGGAGAGCTTCAATGTGGCCGACCACCTCACGGAGCAGGGCGTGGAGGTCACCGAGCATGCAGGGGACACGAGTGTCCACCCGCGGTGACGGGACCAGCCCCGTGCTGGTGACGCCGTCGCTGCTGCGCGAGTGGCCGCTGCCGGCTCCGGGTGAGGACAAGTACTCGCGGGGCTCGGTGTTGGTGATCGGCGGGGCGCGGGCCACTCCCGGCGCTGTCCTGCTCGCCGGAACCGCAGCGCTGCGCGCCGGTGCCGGGAAGCTGACGGTGGCCGTTGCAGAGTCTGTGGCCGTGCAGATGGGGGTGGCGCTGCCGGAGTGCGGTGCGATCGCCCTGCCGGAGACCGCCGACGGATCGGTCAAGGCTGATGGGCTGGACCGAATCTCCTCCTACCTGGACCGGGCGGACGCCATCCTGGTGGGCCCGGGCCTGGACGACCCCGGACTGGCTGAAGAACTGTTGCGGGCCCTGCTGGAGCGGGAGTCCGCCGGCGGGCCGGATGGTGAAGGGGGCGCCGCCGTCGTGCTTGACGCCTATGCCCTGGGCGGCCTGACCAAGGTTGAAGAGCAGCTGGAACCGTGGCGCGGACGGCTGATCCTGACCCCGAACCCGAAGGAAACGGAGATCCTGCTGGGCCGGGACATCGGGGACCTGGAAAGCGACGTGGCCGCTGTTGCCAGGCGGTTCGACGCCGTGGTGAGCTGCCAGGGCATCGTTGCCCAGCCACCCGGTGCGGAGGGCGGCGGGGAACCGGAGCTGTGGAAGATCACCACCGGGTACGGCGGCCTGGGGACCTCCGGCAGCGGGGATGTTCTGGCCGGGGCAATTGCCGGCCTGAAGGCCCGCGGGACCAGCGGGGCACAGGCGGCGTGCTGGGGAACGCACCTGCACGCGGCGGCTGCCGACCGGCTGGCCAGCAGGATGGGCCCGCTCGGGTTCCTTGCCCGCGAACTCGCCGACGAACTGCCCGCGCTGATGCTGGAACTGAACACCTGATTTCCGGGACGAGGAAACCCTGCCCGTGCGCAAAGGGATGGCCCCCTGCTTGGAAGCTCGGGGGCCATCGTATCGGAGGGGATCACTCGCAACTGCCGATGCGCTACCGGCGCTGTGGCGTTCCTTAAAGGCAAACCGCCCAAAACTGGCAGATACAACGCGTTCGGATCCTCCCGGTAACCCTGTTCTAGCACCGGCACGTGGACCAAGACAAGGCATCCCCGCCGGTAACTTTGGACGACCCCCGGCCGGAGCCGGGGGCCACCGTATCGGGAAGTACGGGTTGACGCTGCCGATGCGCTGTCTGGCGCTGTGGCGTGCACTCGGTGCGACCCGCCCCATCCTGGCAGTCAACAGAGAACCCGACGTCCCGATCCTTGGAGGGAACTAGGCCGCGATCTCCTGCTTTGTCCCCTTTGTCTCGATCTCGATCTTCCGCGGCTGGGCCTTTTCGGCGACAGGAATCCGCAGCGTCAGGACACCGGCATCGTAGCTTGCCTTGATCTTGTCCACATCCAGGGTGTCCCCGAGGATCAGCTGGCGGCTGAAGACGCCGCGCGGCCTCTCGGAGGCGACCAATTCGGTGTCCTTGCCCGCAACGTCAGGCCGCTCGGCCCGCACCGTCAGGACATTCCGTTCCACATCCAGATCCACTGAATCCACCGCGACGCCGGGCAGATCGAAGGCCACGACAAATTCCTTGTCCTCCCGCCAGGCGTCCATCGGCATGGCTGCCGGACGCGCTGCCGTTCCGAGGACCTGCTGGGCCAGCCTGTCCAGCTCGCGGAACGGATCGGTTCGCATCAACATGGCTTCCCTCCTCGTAAGAGATGGTCCAACATCGTTTCGAGTATCAGCCGATCTGTATTGGCTGATATAGATTTTTTAGCACCGCAGAAACAGATCCGCAAGCGGTGCAGGAAGGAAATTTGCAACTTTTTTGGACCGGTTTTGGGCAAGGAAAAGGGGCCTCCCACGGCCCGTGGAAGGCCCCCTCCGGCTGGTCCCTGCTAGCTCCGGGTTGGGTCCGGGCGCAGCGGCGCCGGCCCCGGATCGGGCACGGGCAGCGGGCCGGGAGACGGCGGCGCCGGGAACGGGTTGGGAGACGGATGCCCGGGCTGGGGCTGGGTGGGATCTGGCGGTGTGGGTTCAGGGCCTGGTTCCGGCGGAAACGGCTCGGGTTCGTGCACTGGCGGGATGGTCATAAACTTCCCCTCTCACGCGTGGCTGATGTGCCTGGCGTGATCAGGATACGCCTGCCGCCGGAAGGCCACTAGGCCCCGTCCCGGCCGGCTGTCCTGTCAGTTATGGCGGGTAAACCTCAGTTTCGGGACCATAAGTGACAGGGCATCGCGACGGGCGGTTGTGGGTTCAGTCCCCCGGTAGCGAACGGGCCCGGCCTTTCCCGGAGGCGGTGGATATATTGAAGGCATGACCTCCACTCCGCTGCAGGATTCCGCCAGTACGCCCGCGTCCGCCGCCACGCCGCCTGTGGCCAGGAGGGTTCCCCTGGAGCGGACGCACCACGGGGACACTTTCGTTGACAACTACGAGTGGCTGCGGGACAAGGAATCCGCCGAGGTGGTGGAGCACCTGAAGGCCGAGAACGCCTACCAGGAAGCGGTCACCGCCCACCAGGAGCCGCTCCGCGAAGCCATCTTCCAGGAGATCAAGGGCCGCACCCAGGAAACCGACCTCTCGGTTCCGCACCGCAAGGACGACTGGTGGTACTACAGCCGCTCCGTGGAGGGCAAGGAATACGGCATCCAGTGCCGGGTCAGGGCCGCCGACACCGGGGACAGGATTGCCGACTGGACCCCGCCGGCCGTGGAGCCCGGCGTCGCGATTCCCGGCGAGGAAGTCCTGCTGGACGGCAACGTCGAGGCTGAGGGCAAGCCCTTCTTTTCCGTGGGCGGCTCGGCCGTAACCGTGGACGGCAACCTCTACGCCTACGCCGTGGACAACTCCGGCGACGAGCGCTTCACCCTCCGGATCAAGGACCTCCGCACCGGCGAACTGCTGCCGGACGTCATCGAGAACGTCTTCTACGGCGTCTCGTTCTCCCCGGACGGCGCGCGCATCTTCTACACCGTGGTGGATGATTCCTGGCGCCCGTACCAGGTGAAGGCGCACGTGCTGGGCACGCCCGTCACCGACGACGTGGTCATCTACCAGGAAGACGACGCCGCCATGTGGCTGGGCTTTGAGCTCTCCGCGGACCGGCGCTACCTGGTGCTGGGCATCGGCTGCTCCGAATACAGCGAAACCCGGCTGCTCCGTTTCGACGACCCCTCCGGGACCGTCCGGACGGTTATCTCCCGCAACGAGCGGGTCCTTTACGAGGCCGAGCCGTTCCTGCTGGAGGGCCCGGACGGGCAAAAGACAGAACGGATCCTCCTCACACACAACCGCGGCGCCATCAACTCCATGGTCTCGCTGGCGGACCCGGCCGAGCTGGAAAAGCCGCTGGCCCAGCAGACGTGGCAGACCGTCGTCGCACATTCCGACGACGTCCGGGTCAACGGCGCGGGCGTCACCGCCACGCACCTGATCGTGTCCATCCGGAAGGACACCATTGAACGGGTACAGGTGATGGGCCTCGCCGGGCTGGGCACGCCGGCACAAGAATCCCCGGTGGAGCCGGCATTCGACGAGGAGCTCTACACCGCAGGCGTCAGCGGATCAGACTATGAGGCCCCCGTCATCCGGCTGGGCTACACCTCCTATTTCACACCGTCGCGCGTGTACGACTTCGTGCTGCCCACCCCGAAGCAGCCCGCCGGTGAGCTGCTGCTGCGGAAGGAAAGCCCGGTGCTGGGCGGCTACGACGGCAGCGACTACGTGGCCACCCGCGAATGGGCGACGGCGGCGGACGGCACCCGGATCCCGCTCTCGGTGCTGCGGCACAAGGGCATCAAGCAGGATTCGACGGCGGCGGGCCTGGTGTACGGGTACGGCTCCTACGAGCTGAGCATGGATCCGGGCTTCGGCATTGCGCGCCTTTCGCTGTTGGACCGCGGCGTGGTGTTCGTGATCGCGCACATCCGCGGCGGCGGTGAGCTGGGCCGGCACTGGTACGAGGACGGCAAGAAACTCACCAAGAAGAACACCTTCACTGACTTCATCGCCGCCACCGACTGGCTGGCCGGCTCGGGCTGGGTGGACCCGGCGCGGATCGCGGCGCTGGGCGGCTCCGCCGGCGGCCTGCTGATGGGGGCGGTGGCGAACATCGCGCCGGAAAAGTACGCCGCCATCGTGGCGCAGGTGCCGTTCGTGGATCCGCTCACCAGCATCCTGGACCCGGACCTGCCGCTGTCCGCCCTCGAGTGGGAGGAATGGGGCAACCCGATCACGGACCCGCAGGTGTACCAGTACATGAAGTCCTACTCCCCCTATGAGAATGTCCGCAAGGTGGCCTACCCGAAAATCGCCGCCGTCACGTCCTTCAATGACACCCGGGTGCTGTACGTGGAGCCGGCCAAGTGGGTGCAGGAGCTGCGGAACCGGACCACCGGATCCGAGCCCATCCTCATGAAAATCGAGATGGACGGCGGGCACGGCGGCGCCTCCGGCCGGTACGTGCAGTGGCGCGAGCGGGCGTGGGACTACGCGTTCATCGCCGATTCCCTCGGCGCCACCGAACTGCTGCCCGGCGCGGGGCTCAGGTAAGGCCTTCCGCCGGCCACTCAGGTCTGCGGGTGCTCTGCCAGCCACTCCGCCAGGGTTTCGAGGTTGGCGCGGACCGTCCTCCCCTGCGCGCGCTCCACCAACGGATCAGCCAGCTTGCCGAAGACGCCGCCCAGGCCTGATGCGGCATCGATGCGCTGGGTGAGGCGGGTGCCGCCGTCGGCCGGTTCAACCTGAAAAGTGATGGTGAAGTCCAGCTTGCCCTCAACGGAACGGGACACCATGCGCCGGGGCGGATCGAACTCGGTGACCTCGACAGTCCAGTCGAACTGCCGGCCCATGACTTTGCTGGTACCGCGCCCGCGGGTGCCGACGCCCAGGGGGCCGTCCCCCACCTGCTCCGAGGAGGTGACGGAGGAATCGAATACCGCAACGTTCTGGAACTTCGACACGAAGTCAAAGACCTCCTGCGGCGGCCGGGCAATAACAACGCTTTCTTCTACAACAGGCATTGGGTTCTCCTTTGAAGGGCGCCTGATGCCGGCGGCTCTGCCGGCAGGAAGGCAGGCACAGCGCCAGCTTGGACCTCTCTTCAACTCCTGTCAATGCCACCCACCTGCAGTAATACCGGCCTCCGCACGCTACGCAGTAATGCTAATCATGCTTACTATTGGTTGGCGCAGGGCTGCCCGCTGGGGGCAGGCCAACCCGCGCGTACCGGAGGTTGCAGAAACATGGAACATGAAATGCGTCCCCTGAGTGACGATGAACTGCTTGCGGAGCAGGCCACCGCTTTGCCGGACAAGGAGGTTGCCTCGGTCCTGGACCTGAACGCGGACCTCGACCTGGGCATCGACGCCGCGGCACCCATCGACCTGGCCGTCGCCGCCAACGCCAACGTGGCAGCACCGATTGACGCCGCCGCCTCGGCCAACATCCTCTCCTTCGGTTCCGACGCCCAGGCGCTGGCCGACCAGGGCGTGGTGATCGAGCAGGGGATCACCGCCGACGCGAACGCCGAATCCACCCAGGACAGCACCATCGACCAAAGCAACGACACCATCGACGGCGGCACCCCAGACGCCACCGAAACGGTCGACGGCGGCACTGTCCTTCCCGACGGCAGCCTGCCGGACGTCGGCGCCCTGCCCACCGACCCCACAGCTGCCCTGGACGGGGACCAGCTCAACGTCAACGTGGACCTCGCCGCGGACGCGGACATCGCCGCACCCATCAACGGTGCTGTCGCAGCCAACGCCAACGTGGCCGCCCCGATCGATGCCGCCGTCGCCGCGAACATCGGCTCCATCGACAGCCAGGCCTACGCGGTGGCCGAGCAGGACGCCATCATCTCGCAGAACATCGACGGCGCAGCCAACGCCTCTGCCGACCAGCAGTCCGACCTGCAGCAGTAAGCCCAAATGAGCCACGTCACCGGCGGGCCGCGCTCCCAGGCCGGCCCGCCGTCGTCCCCTGCCCCCACTGCCGGGCACCCGCGGAAGTTTCCGGCCCGGGCCGGCGGTGTCCAGCTCCTCGGTCAGTCCGAAGGGTCCGGCTACCGCGAAGCGCCCTCACTGGTGCGCCGCTCGGACGGCCAGACACTGCAGCTGACCCGCCTGCTCTATCTGGTGCTGGAGGCGGCTGACGGGACACGTGACGTGGAGGACATTGCCCGGCACGCGAGCCAGGGCTCGGGCCGGCAGGTCAGCGCCGACAACGTGCGCACCCTTATGGACTCGCAACTGCTGCCGATGGGCCTGCTGCGCCTGGCCGACGGGTCAGAACCCGAGGTCCGCAAGGCCGACCCCCTGCTGGGCATGCGTTTCCGCTACACCGTGACGGACCCGGAGCGCACCCGCAGGATCACGGCCCCGTTCACAGTGCTTTTCAACCCGCTGATCATCGTGGCCGTTACCGCCGCGTTCCTTGCAGCCTGCTGGTGGGTTCTGATGGTCAAGGGCTTGGGCTCCGCCACGCACGAGGCCTTCGCCAATCCCGGGCTGCTGCTGCTGATCTTCGCCATCACCATCCTCTCGGCCGGGTTCCACGAGTTCGGCCACGCCGCCGCGGCGCGCAAGGGCGGTGCAACGCCAGGCGCCATGGGGGCAGGACTCTATCTGGTCTGGCCTGCCTTCTTCACGGACGTCACGGATTCGTACCGGCTTGGCCGCGGGGGTAGGCTCCGTACCGACCTGGGCGGACTCTATTTCAACGCGATCGTGGCGGTCGCCATCATGGGCGTCTGGTGGGCCACCGGGTTCGATGCCCTGCTGCTGGTGGTGGTGACCCAGATCCTCCAGATGGTCCGGCAGCTCCTCCCCCTGGTCAGGTTCGACGGGTACCACATCCTGGCTGACACCACCGGCGTCCCGGACCTGTTCCAGCGCATCAGGCCCACACTGCTGGGCCTGCTGCCGTGGCACTGGGGAAAGCCTGAAAGCCGCGTGCTCAAGCCGTGGGCCCGAGCGGTGGTGGCGCTCTGGGTCCTGGTCACCGTGCCGCTGCTCCTCTTCAGCCTGGCCGTCATGGTGATCGCACTGCCGCGGCTGCTGGCAACCGCCTGGGACAGCGTGGTCAGGCAGCAGGAGATGCTGGCCGCGGGCCTGGCCGCGGGTGACCTGGCCGGCGCCGCCGTACGGGTCCTCGCGATCGCCGCCGTCGCACTGCCAATGCTCGGCATGCTGTACATCCTGGTCCGGCTGCTGCGCCAGCTGGTCACCGGCCTCTGGAAGAAGACCCGCGGGAAGGCCCTGCAGCGCACGGCTGCCATGGCCGCCATTGCCGCTTTGCTTGTCGGCCTCGCGTGGGCCTGGTGGCCCGACGGCGGGACATACCGTCCGGTGCAGCCTTACGAGCGCGGCACGCTGGCTGATGCCACCGCCACAATCCTTCCCCAGGCCAGCAATACTTCGCTGCGCGAGGGTAGCAGCGAACGCACGGTTGCGATCTGGCCCGAAGGCAGCCCGAAACCAACCCGCGACAACCCCCAGCTGGCCATGGTGCTGGTGCCGGCGGAAGCAGCCGCCGCGCCCGCAGCCACGGGCAATCCAGCCACGGCCGCCCCCTCATGGGTGTTCCCGTTCGACCGGCCCGCCGCACCGGAGGGCGACGGCAACCAGGCCTTGGCCGTGAATACCACCGACGGTTCGGTCACCTACAGCGTGGCCTTCGCCCTGGTGTGGGCCGAGGACGGCGAGCCGGTGGATACCCGCAACGAGGCCTACGCGTTCGCCAGCTGCAGCGGCTGCGCTGCGGTGGCTGTTGGCTTCCAGGTGGTCCTCATCGTGGGCCAGGCGGACGTCATCGTCCCGGAGAACCTGTCCGCAGCCGCGAACTACAACTGCATCGATTGCCTTGCGTACGCGCTGGCCAGCCAGCTGGTCCTTACCCTTGACGGACCTCTGGACGGGGACAGCCTGGCGCAGCTCAACGCCCTGTGGGCCGAAATCGCCGAATACGGGCGGAACCTCCAAAACGTTCCACTCTCGGAAATCCAGGCCCGGCTCGCGGCGTACAAGGAACAGATCACTGCCATCGTCAAGGCAGCTCCGGCCGCCTCCGGCAACACGGGCAGTACCGCCACGTCCTCGGCGGCGCCGGCCCCCACGGGAACAGACACTCCAGCCGGAAGCACGGCTCCCTCCTCACCGGCACCGGGCGGGACGGCACCGGCTCCGGCAGGAACAGCCCCGGCCCCCGCCCCGGCAACGCAGCCTGCGATAGGTGATGCGCCGCCGTCGGACGCACCCATTGAGACGCCGCTGCCAACGGCGGATACTGGGGGCACGGCCCCCGCCGTGGAGCCCCAACCCACCGCAAACCCCAGCTAGGAGAACAAATGTCGTTGAGCAAGGGAACGTCCGTGGAGTGGAACACGCCGCAGGGCAAGACGCACGGCAAGATCATCGAGAAGAAAACCAGCAGCTTCGAGCTGGACGGCCACACGCACCGGGCCAGCGAGGACGAGCCGCAGTTTGTGGTGGAATCGGCCAAGACAGGTGCCCGGGCCGCGCACAAGGCCTCCGCCCTGACCGAGAAGAAGTAGCGCCGTGGCCGGGCAGCACGAGGTGGTGATCATCGGCGGCGGCAATGCCGGCGTCTCGCTGGCGGCGCGGCTGGAGCGCTACGGGGTCAAGGACGTGGCACTTATCGAGCCGAAGGACCACCACCTTTACCAGCCCCTGTTTTCGCATATCGCCGGGGGCCGCGCGTCGGCCAAGGAGGCGGTCCGCAGCCAGGAGTCCGTGACCCCCAATGGTGTTACCTGGATCCGGGACAGCGCGGTGGACGTAGATGCCAACGCCAACACCGTCACGCTCGCGTCCGGCTCCACCGTGGCCTACGGGCAGCTGGTGGTCTGCCCGGGCCTGCAGTACGACTGGGACGCGGTGCCCGGACTGGCCGAGGCCGTTCACTCCCCTCACGGCGCCTCGCACTACGAGTTCGAACTGGCCCCCAAGGCCTGGACGCTCCTCAGCGGACTGACCTCCGGCACCGCAGTGTTCACCATGCCGGCAGGGCCCATCAAGTGTGGAGGCGCCAGCCAGAAGCCCATGTACCTGGCCTGCGACTACTGGCAGGAGCAGGGCGTCCTGGACGAGATCCGCGTGGTGATGGTCCAGCCCTACCCCACCGTCTTCGGCGTGCCGGAGGTGGACCGGGAGCTGGACCGCAAGATCGCCGAGTACGGGATCGAACTGTGGACCAACAGCGAATTGGTCTCGGTGGACGCCGCCGGCCAGACGGCCAACATCCGCAATGTTGAGACCGGTGAGCAGGAGTCCCTGCACTACGACGTCCTCAACGGCGTGCCGCCGCAGTCGGCGCCGGACTGGCTGAAGGCCACAGACCTGCCGGCGGCCGGGGACAAGGGCGGCTTCGTGGAGGTGGACCGGCAGACGCTGCGGCACATCCGGTACCACAACGTGTGGTCGCTGGGGGATGCCGCCGGCACCACCAACTCCAAGTCAGGAGGTTCGCTGCGCAAGCAGACCAAGGTGCTGGCGAAGAACCTGGTGGCGGCGCGGAAGGGCAAGCCGCTGACCCAGAAGTACAACGGCTACTCGGTGTGCCCGTTTACCGTTTCACGCGACACAGTGGTGTTCGCCGAGTTCGACGACCGGTACCGGCCCATGCCCACCATCCCCCGGGTGCCCACCTGGAACGAGAGCAAGCTGTCCTGGGTGGTGGACCGGGACATGTTCCCGCAGATCTACTGGAACCTGATCCTCAAGGGCCGGGCCTAGGGATTCACGACGGCGGCCGTCGCCTCCGCGATGGCGCGCTCCTCGTCGGTGGGAACCACCAGGATGGGGATGGCCGACTGCTGCGTGGAGATCACGCGCGGTTCCTTGGACCGCTCCGCGTTCAGGCCGCCGTCGAGCTCCACTCCCAGAGCGCCCAGCTTGTCCGCCACCAGTGCGCGGAACTGGTGGGAGTTCTCGCCGATCCCCGCCGTGAACACGAGGGCCTTGGCTCCACCCACCGCCACGTGGTAGCCGCCGATGTACTTGGCCAGCCGGTAGGAGGTGACCGCGAGCGCCGTCGCTGCCCGCGCATCGCCGTCTTCCGAGGCCTCGACCACGGAGCGCATGTCGTTGTTGCCGGCCAGGCCCTTGAGTCCGGATTCGCGGTTCAGCATGGTGTCGATGTCCTCGGGGGTCCAGCCGGCCCTGCCCAGGAACACCAGGATGGAGGGGTCCAGGTCGCCGGAGCGGGTGCCCATCACCAGGCCCTCCAGCGGGGTGAAGCCCATGGACGTGTCCACGGACCGGCCGCCCTGGATGGCCGTCACGGAGGCGCCGTTGCCCAGGTGCGCGATGACGCCGTCGAACTCCTCCACCGGGACGTCCAGCAGCGCTGCGGCGCGGCGCGTCACGTACTCGTGGGAAGTGCCGTGGAAGCCGTAGCGGCGGATGCCGTGGTTTGTGTAGAGCTCGTCCGGGACGGCGTACCGCCAGGCGTGCTCGGGGAGGGTGCGGTGGAAGGCGGTATCGAACACGGCCACCTGGGGCATGTCCGGCCACTTCTTGGTGATGGCCCGGATACCCAGGACGTTGGCGGGGTTATGCAGCGGCGCCAGCGGGTTGAGCCGCTCGATGGCACGGGTGATTTCGT
This sequence comes from Arthrobacter sp. Y3221087, assembly GCF_059089905.1. Classification (NCBI taxonomy): domain Bacteria; kingdom Bacillati; phylum Actinomycetota; class Actinomycetes; order Micrococcales; family Micrococcaceae; genus Arthrobacter; species Arthrobacter sp. Y3221087. The sequence continues at coordinate 598,245 of NZ_JBNHFE010000001.1, read as the reverse complement.
TGTCGATCAGCACCGGCTCGGCGAACCGCTCGCCGCCGTGGACCACCCGGTGCCCAACCGCCCCCAGCTGCAGGTCGCCCAGTTCCTGGTGGATGGCTTCGTCCACCTGCTCCAACGCTGCCGCATGGTCCCGCGGGCCCACGATCTCCCCGTCGCCTTCTCCCCCGTTGCCCATCCCGATCTTTTCGATCAGGCCCTCCGTGAGGACGGTTCCGGCTGCGACGTCACGCACCTGGTACTTGAGCGAGGACGAGCCGGAGTTGATGACGAGGACGAGCATGCGGGGCCTCCTGAGCCTTTGCGCCAGCGGTTCAGTCCCCACTATATGTGCGTCCCTTCCGGCGGCGGATTCCTTGCGGATCGGGCCGGGCTGTGCCTACAGTCGGCGGACAGGCTGGACCACGCCGAGAGGACATTCCAATGACGAACGAGCCCACTTCGATCGACGAGAACGACCCCACCAACACCGGATCCAGCAGCACCGCGCCGCTCCACACCGGCGCCGGATCCGGCAGCAAGGACCCCACCGGCGTCGAGGGCGCCAATCCCGCGCTGGACGATTCCGGCAGTCCCAAGGCCGGCGAGACGGGCGAGGCGCCGCAGGCACCCGAGAACCCTGAGGGCCTGGACCTGACCCCGCAGGGCCTGTCAGACGAGCCCGCCAAGGAAGAGGACAAGGAAAGCCTGGCCAAGCCGGACAACAGCTAGTCATTACGGTCCGACGGCGGCACCCACCCGGGTGCCGCCGTCGTCCGTTAACCCGTCCTACGAAAGCGGCGCCTGCGCCTGGATGGCCGTGATGGCCACCGTGTTCACGATGTCCTCCACGGTGCAGCCGCGGGAGAGATCGTTGACCGGCTTCCGCAGCCCCTGCAGGACCGGCCCGACGGCGACGGCCCCGGAGCTCTGCTGCACCGCCTTGTATGTGTTGTTGCCGGTGTTGAGGTCCGGGAAGATGAACACCGTCGCCTGCCCGGCCACGGTGGAGCCCGGCATCTTGGACTCGGCGATGGAGGCGTCCACGGCGGCGTCGTACTGGATGGGCCCCTCCACGGCGAGGTCCGGCCGGCGCTGGCGCACCAGTTCGGTGGCCTGCCGCACCTCGTCCACCGCCTCGCCGGAGCCCGAACCGCCGGTCGAGTAGGAGAGCATGGCAACCCGCGGCTCCACCCCGAACTGTGCAGCGGTTTCCGCGGAGGCCAGCGCGATGTCCGCCAGCTGCTCCACGTTGGGATCCGGGTTCACCGCGCAGTCGCCGTAAACCAGCACGCGGTCCGGCATCAGCATCAGGAACACCGAGGAGACGATCTTCACCCCGGGGCGCGTCTTCACGAACTCCAGCGCCGGCCGGATGGTGTGGGCCGTGGTGTGGGCCGCGCCGGACACCATGCCGTCCACCACCCCCAGCTGGACCATCATGGTGCCGAAGTAGCTCACGTCCTGCATGATCTCCAGGGCCTTGGCCAGGTCCACGCCCTTGTGCGCCCGGAGTTCCGCGTACTTTTCGGCGAACTTCTGGCGCAGGTCCGAGGTTGCCGGGTCCACCACGTTGATGCCGGAAAGGTCGATGCCCCGGGCCGCCGCCAGCTCACGGACGTCCGTTTCCGGGCCAAGGACGGTCAGGTCGCAGACGTCGCGGCGGTGCAGGATCTCGGCAGCGCGCAGGATGCGCACGTCCGTGCCCTCCGGCAGCACCACGTGCCGGCGCTGCGAACGGGCCCGCTCGATGAGCTCGTGCAGGAACCGCAGCGGGGTCATCCGCTCCGGCCGGGGCAGGTGCAGGCGCTCCACCAGCTCGGTCTCATCCACCCGGCGCGACCACAGTCCCACGGCCGAGGCCACCTTGCGCCGGTGCCCGGACCAGATCTCGCTCCGGACCTCCGACACCCGCTTCGCAGTGGTGTATGTGTCCTCCCGGGAGGCGAATACCGGGAAGGGCGCCTGCGCCAGGAGCGGGTAGATGTTGGCGTCGGGTGCCAGGCCGCCGGTGAGGATCAGCGCGGACGCCACCGGGAATTCGGGCGAGAAGGACGATGCCAGGCATGCGACCATCACGTCTGCCCGGTCCCCCGGAACGATCACCAGGGCGCCCTGATCCAGGACGTTGAGGAAGTTGCCCACGTTCATGGCCGCCACTTTGATGTCCTTCACGTCCCGCTCCATGTCCGGGCGGCCGGCGATCTGGCGTACGGCGAGCGCCGTGGCCACCTCGCCGGTGGTGGGCCGCGCGATCTCCTCCAGCTCGGGCAGGACGTACACGGGACGGCCGGACGCGCCCACCTTAACCTCCGCGGCGATGGCGTCCACCAGGTCCGGGTCCGCGCGGTTCACCAGGATGGCCAGGAGCGCGCACTTTTCCGCGGACAGCTCCTTCCGGGCAACCTCGACGGCAGCGGCCGCCTCCGCCACGGTCCGCCCCTTGGCGCCCACCACGGCCACCACCGGGGCGGCAAGGTTGTTGGCCAGGCGGGCGTTGAGGTCGAACTCGACGGCGGCGTCCTGGCCGGTCAGGTCCGTTCCCTCGACGATCACCACGTCGCAGTGCCGCGAGATGTCGGCGAAGATCTCCACGCACCGTGAGTCGATCTCCTCGCGGTTTCCCTCGGCGAGCAGGCTCCGCACTTCCTGGAACGTCAGGCCGCCGCGGCAACGCTCGTCCTCCAGCGCGAACCGGGACTTCATCAGGGCCACCATGGGGTCATCCGCGGCGGAAGGGCCGGTCACCACGGGCTTGAAGAAGCCGATCCTGTCCGCGTGCCGGTGCAGGGTGTCCGCCAGGCCCAGGGCCACGAGGGACTTGCCCGATCCGGGAGTGGTTGCGCTGACGTAGATGCCTTTGGCCATGGTCCGCCCTTTGCTGGTCTGCTTCTGCCGGTCCCTCCATCCTTGCACCTGCACCGGGACTTGCGGCACCGCTTGCCCGCCGGGAGGTGTGGTGATGGGCACGCAACGGGACTGCCGGCACTTCGGCGAGGCCGCCGTCGCGCGCTCCCGCCCAGTTGCTTTTCCGGCGCTTCCCCACCGTGCCGCGGACGACGGCGTGTCCCGGCTTGGGAGGGTCTGCCGAGCCGGAGTAAACGGGCGGGAACGCACGCCCTCCCTTGACACCGGACCCCCACATGGGATTACCTAATGAACATTCGGTAAATAAAGCTGGAGGCAATGACGCATGGCTGAAACAACACTTTCCGGGCCACCCCACCCCATCCTGGAAAACGACTATGCCTCCGAGTGGATGGGCATCGAGGTCCTCTCCCTGAGCGACGGCCACGCCACCATCCGAATGACCCTCCGGCAGGAAATGCTCAACGGCTTCGGCATGGCCCACGGCGGAATGATCTTCGCCTTCGGTGACACCGCTTTCGCCCTCGCGTGCAACCCCATCAACCCGGCGCCCGGCGAGGAGAACACCATCACCGTGGCCTCGGGCGTGGACATCAATTTCCTCAAGCCCGCGTTCCGCGGCCAGGTGCTGACCGCCGTCGCGGACCGACGTTCCAGCGCCGGCCGCAGCGGCCTGTACGACATCCAGATCTTCGCCGCCGACGCGGACCAGCCCGAATCCCCCACCTCCGGCACCCCCGGCGAGCTCGTTGCAGAGTTCCGCGGACGCAGCCGCACCATCCCCAAGAAGTAGGAAACCATGACCCTGCATGCCCCCGAAACGCCCGCCGCAGCAACCGTCCAGTCGGCGGATGCCGTCCTTGACCGCGGGGAGACCATCTCCCGGGATGAGCTCGAGGCCCTCCAGCTCAGCCGCCTGCAGCACACCGTTGCCTACGCCTACGAGCGGGTGCCGCTGTACAAGCGCAAGTTCGACGACGCCGGCATCCACCCGTCAGACCTCCGCGAACTGGCAGACCTGGGCAACTTCCCCTTCACCACCAAGGAGGACCTGCGCCAGGAGTACCCGTTCGGGATGTTCGCTGTGCCGCAGCACGAGGTGGCCCGCGTGCACGCCAGCTCCGGCACCACCGGCCGGCCCACCGTGGTGGGCTACACGAAGCAGGACCTGGCGGACTGGGCAAAGCTCGTTGCCCGCTGCTTCCGCGCCTCCGGCATCCGCCCCGGGATGAAGGTCCACAACGCCTACGGCTACGGCCTGTTCACCGGCGGCCTGGGCGCGCACGCCGGTGCCGAGGCCCTGGGCTGCACCGTCATCCCCATGTCCGGCGGCCAGACAGAGCGGCAGATCCAGCTCATCCAGGACTTCCAGCCGGACGCCATCCTCTGTACCCCCACCTACCTGCTGACCATCGCAGACGCCATGGCACACATGGGCATCGACCCCACCTCCACGTCCCTGAAGTACGCCGTGCTCGGGGCCGAGCCGTGGACCCAGGAGATGCGGCACGAACTCGAAGTCACCATGGACATCAAGGCCTGCGACATCTACGGCCTGTCCGAGGTGATGGGTCCGGGCGTCGCCGGCGAGGCCGTGGAGACCCAGGACGGCAGCCACATCTGGGAGGACCACTTCCGCCCCGAAATCATCGACCCCTTCAATCCCGTCCCCGGCAGGGAGAACGTCCTGGGCGACGGCGAGCACGGCGAACTGGTCTTCACCTCGCTCACCAAGGAGGCGCTGCCCATCATCCGGTACCGCACCAAGGACCTCACCCGCCTCCTGCCCGGCACCGCCCGCCCCGCGCACCGCCGGATGGGACGCATCACCGGCCGCAGCGACGACATGATCATTCTCCGCGGCGTGAACCTCTTCCCGTCGCAGATCGAGGAGATCGCGCTGCGCATCCCCGAGCTCAGCCCGCACTTCCAGCTTGAGCTCACCCGGCCGGAGGGGCAGCGGATGGACCAGCTGACCGTGAAGATCGAGCGGCGGGACAACGTCACCGCCGAGCAGAGCGCGACGGCGGCACGCACCTTGAAGGAGCAGATCAAGATCCACGTGGGTTCTTCGTGCACGGTGGCGGTGGTGGAACCGGGTTCGCTTGAGCGGTCCAACGGCAAGCTCCGCCGCATCTACGACCTGCGCCCGAAGGGATAGCCGCACGGGAGGTGCCGGGCTGTCCGGCCCGGGGCCTGCCCGGACCAACCGACCGTTCGTGAGAAACTAGCACCTATGCCCAGCCAGACAACCAGTACCAACGGCGCAGCCGTCAACGGATCAGCCAAACGCGGCCGCCCCGGCTACGACCAGCAATCCGTGCTGAGGATAGCCGTGGACGTCTTCAACCGGCACGGCTACGACGCCACCTCCATGGGCATCCTGGCCGAGAACCTGGGCATCTCGAAGTCGGCCATTTACCACCACGTGCCTTCCAAGGGCGACCTCCTCAAGCTCGCCCTTGACCATGCCCTCGGCGGTCTTGAGTCAATCCTCGAGGAGCCGGAGGCAACGTCCGGCGCCGCCGACGCGCGGCTCGAGTTCGTCCTGCGCCAGACGGTGGCCGTGCTGGTGGACCGGCTGCCGTTCGTGACACTGCTGCTGCGCCTGCGCGGCAACACGGAAATTGAACGGGACGCCCTGGAGCGGCGGCGCACCTTCGACCACAAGGTGGCGGCCCTGATTTCGGCGGCCCGGGACGAGGGCTCGCTCCGCACCGACATCGATCCCCGGACCGTCACGCGCCTCCTGTTCGGCATGATCAACTCCATCGTGGAGTGGTACAAGCCCGGCGGTTCGCTGTCACCGGAGCGCCTCGCCGACGACGTCATCACCATGGCGTTCGACGGGCTGCACGGCCACTCCTAGCCCGCCAGCGCCTCTTCCCGCGTTGCGGGCCGGCAAATACTAAGCGTGCTTGGTATTTGCCCTGCTCCCCGGCTACGGTGGTAGAAAGCCGCCGTCCGCAGGGGAGGTAGTCAATGAGCCCGGCCATCCATCCGGGGCCCCGCAGCCGGGCCCTGGGCACCCGGAGACGTCCCGGTCCGCCCAGGACCGCCGCCGCCGCACTAGCCCTAAGTGCCGCCGTCGTGCTCTCCGCCTGCACAGGAGGCTCGCCTCCTCCCCCGCCGAGCGGGACCGCCCACTCCGGCAACACCCCTGCGGCCAGTCCGGCCGCTTCCCCGCCCGCGCCCGCCGAGGAGGACGCGGCGGGCGGCATCCCGCAGCTCGTGGAGAACCTTGCGCCGTCGGTGGTGACCATCTTCACCGAAGGCGGGCTGGGCAGCGGCGTAGTGTACTCCGAGAACGGCCTGGTCCTCACCAACGAGCACGTCATCCGCGGCAACACCAGGGTTGAGGTCGCCTTCGCGGACGGCCAGCGGGTGGAGGGCACCGTCCGGGCCACCGACCCCGTCACGGACCTCGCGCTGGTGCAGGCCGACCGCACCGGCCTGCCCAAACCGGTGTACCAGACCACCCTGCCCAAGGTGGGCGAGGGTGCCGTGGTGCTCGGCTCGCCGCTCGGTTTCGAGAACACCGCCACCGCCGGCATCATCTCCGGGCTCCACCGCTCGATTCCCGGGTCCGCGTCCAACAGCCTGTCCCTGGTGGACCTGATCCAGACGGATGCGCCCATCAGCCCCGGCAACTCCGGAGGCGCCGTGATCAATATGCGCGGCGAAATCATCGGTATCAGCGAGGCCTACATCCCGCCGTCGGCCGGGGCGGTTGCCCTCGGCTTCGCCATCCCCGCCGCAACCGCCGTGGAAGTGGCCGAAGAACTCCTGGCCGACGGCACCGCCGAACACGCCTACGTGGGCCTCACCCCGGGCGAGCTGACGGCACAGATCGCCGAGCAGCTGGGCATCGAGCAGGTCTCCGGCGTGCTGGTGCTGGCCGTTTCCGAGGACGGCCCGGCCGGACGCGCCGGGATCCGCCCCGGGGACGTCCTGGAGTCGATGGAAGGCGTTGAACTGACCGCGCCAGAGAAGCTCCTGTCCGAACTGCGCGGCCGCAATCCGGGCGACACCGTGAATTTTGCCGTCAAGCGCGGCGACGAGACCCGGGACGTCAAGGTGGACCTCGCCGAACGTCCCAGAGATAGCACCACCCGATAGGAAGGAATGGAAATGAGCAACTCCAAAGAAGAACCTGAGGCAGGCTTCATCGTTCCCGACCCCTCCAAGGTCCGTGAGGACGTTCCCGGCGACGCCGGCGACGAAGCGAACGTGATCCGCTTCAGCGAGGAACAGGCACTGATCGAGGAGCAGTCCCACGGCATCCGCCCGGATACCTACAGCGTTCCCTCCGGCGGCCCCACCATGGACGAGGCCCGCGGCAACATGGACCTCTCCGACCAAAGCGAAGGCGGCCGCGGCACCGGACCCGAGGACGACAGCAGCGACGACGCCCTGCACGGCGGTGCCGAGTCCTGACACCACAAAACACCAGGGGTGCCCCGGATTCCCGGGGCGCCCCTGGTGTTTCTGTGATGCCTAGAGCTGGTACTCCATCCTGTTGCCCAGGTTTTCGTGGACGCAGAGGATGTTGTGCTCGCTGTCCATGAACCACGCGCTCTTCTCCGAGCCCGTGGTGCAGATGTGGTTCTCGGTCTTCAGGTTGGGCAGGTCGTAGTCCTGGAACTGCACGCCCATGGACTCCATCTCGCGGACAGTTTGCTCGATGTCCGTCACCTCGAAGCTGAGGGCCGTGTGTTCCGAGTGCTTGCCGTCCCTCACCGGCATCAGCTGCAGCATGGCGCTGCCATCGATGCCCAGTATTTCGCTTCCATCGTCTGTCATACCGCGGTGCGGGAGTCCAAGTTTCTCGGTGTAGAAACTGTGGGCGCGGGCTGCATCATCGACTGGCAGGATGGTTGTGGCTGATTTCATTCTTAGGGTCATGTGGCCACCTCCTACGGGCAGAATTTTACGCCCCCAGCCCCTAAAACGCTCTCTCACTTTTAGAGCCCAAAATGCCAATGCCCGCTCACCTATGGTCGCTAAAACCCGAACGCCCGCTCACTTTTGGCGGCCAAAATGCCAATGCCCGCTCACCTAGGTGAGCGGGCATTGGGGAAAAGGCAACCATAAGTGAGCGGGCGTACCGGGGGAAGCCGCAGGGAGTGAGAGAGCGTCCGGGGGTGGGTTACTTTTCGACGAGGGTGAGGACGTCGTAGGTGGCCACGATCTCGTCGTTCTGGTTGGTCAGGACGGCGTCCCAGGCCACCTCGCCGTACTCGTCCGTCTCGCGCGGGGTGATCTTCTTGGCGGTGAGGGTAACCCGGATGGAGTCGCCGGCAGCCACCGGGGTGATGAAGCGCAGGTTCTCCAGCCCGTAGTTGGCCAGCACCGGGCCCGGCGCTGGTTCCACGAACAAACCGGCGGCCCAGCTGAGCAGCAGGTAGCCGTGGGCAACGATGCCCGGGAAGAACGGATTGGCTTCGGCGGCTTCCTGGTTGGTGTGGGCGTAGAAGGTGTCGCCGGTGCTGTTGGCGAAGGCGGTGATGTCCTCCAGGGTGACCTGCCGCAGGTCGGACCGGACGGCGTCGCCGATCCGCAGCGTCTCCAACGGCTTCCGGAACGGGTGGGTCCCTTCGGTTTCCACGGTGAAGTTGCGGTCCGCCCCGGCATGCCAGATGCCGGTGACTGCCGTGAGCATGTTCGGCGAGCCCTGGATGGCGGTGCGCTGCATATGGTGCATCACGGAGCGGATGCCGCCCAGTTCCTCGCCGCCGCCGGCGCGGCCGGGTCCGCCGTGGACCAGGTGCGGCACGGGCGATCCGTGGCCGGTGGAGGACCGCGCGTCCTCGCGGTTGAGCATCAGCACGCGGCCGTGATGGGCGGCAATGCCCGTTACCAGTTCCCGCGCCACGGCGGGATCGTTGGTGCAAACGGTGGCCACCAGGGAGCCGCTGCCCCGGGCGGCGAGGCGGACGGCGTCGGCCAGGTCCTTGTAGCCGATCACCGACGAAACGGGGCCGAAGGCCTCCAGGGAGTGCAGCGCCTCCGCTTCCGGATCATTCCAGCTGAGCACGACGGGAGACATGAAGGCACCGTCCTCCACCACCGCAGAGGTGCCGTCGGCGGTGGTGACCGACGGCGAATCCAGCGTTCCGTACGCAAGCTCGCCGCCGGCGTCGAGCATGGACTGCACGGCGGCGCGCACGTCCTGGAGCTGCTCCACGGAGGCCAGGGCGCCCATGGTGACGCCTTCGCCGCGGGGGTCGCCGAGCACCACGCGCTCCTGGACCCGCTTGCCGATGGCGGACACGACGGCGGGCACCAGCGCCTCCGGGACGATGGTCCGGCGGATGGCGGTGCACTTCTGGCCGGCCTTGACGGTCATTTCGGTGACCACGGACTTCACGAAGGCATCGAACTCCGGGGTGTCCTCCACGGCGTCGGGGCCGAGGATGGCCGCGTTCAGGGAGTCGGTCTCCGACGTGAACCGGACGCCGCCCTGGACCACGTTCGGGTGGGACTTCAGGGACAGGGCAGTGGAGGCCGAGCCGGTGAAAGAGACGTAATCGCGGTAATCCAGCACGTCCAGCAGGCCGCGGACCGAGCCGGAGATCAGCTGCAGCGAGCCCTTGGGCAGGATGTTGGATTCGACGATGGCCTTGACCACAGCCGCGGCAACATAGCCGGTGGGGGTGGCGGGCTTGACGATGGTGGGAACCCCCGCGATGAACGCGGGGGCGAACTTTTCGAGCATGCCCCAAACCGGGAAGTTGAAGGCGTTGATCTGCACGGCCACACCCGGGATGCGGGTGTAGATGTGCTCGCCGGCGAAGGAGCCATCCTTGGAAAGCACCTCCATGGGCCCGTCCACCACCACCTGCGAGTTGGGCAGCTCGCGCCGGCCCTTGGAGCCGAAGGTGAAGAGGACGCCGATGCCGCCGTCGATATCCACCATGGAGTCGATCTTGGTGGCGCCGGTCTGGAAGGAGAAGTTGTAGAAGTGCTCGCGCCGGGCGTGCAGGTACTGAGCGAGCTCCTTGAGTTTGAGCGCACGCTGGTGGAAGGTGAGCTTGCCCAATTCTTCCTGGCCGGTGCCGCGGCCGTAGTCCACCACGGCCTGCAGGTCCAGCCCCTCGGTGCTCACCTTGGCCAGGATCTCCCCGGTGCTCGCGTCACGGACGGGGACTGCGGAGGCCGAGGTGCCGGCGTCGGGGGTCCACCAGGCATCCTGGATGAAGCTGGGCACTGTCTCCACGGTGTCGACCGTGGCCTGGGGCGCTGTGGCTGTGGTGGTCATCGTTGACGGGTCCTTCCAACAAGGGGGGCAGAAAGGCGGTCGATGATTACTGACCGTCCGTTCGGTAATATAAGAACCATACATGAATGTGCCGTCCGGCAACACCGAAGGAGACTCCCATGAGCACCCCTGTTCCGAATTCCGCCGAGACGCAGGACCACTCCCCCACAGAGCACGAGCTGTGGAAGATCACCCTCGGCGAGCTGGACGAGAAGATGGGGGTGAAGATCGTGGAGGAGTCGGTGGAGCGCGTTGTGGCCACCATGCCGGTGGAGGGCAACAGGCAGTCGTTCGGACTGCTCCACGGTGGAGCCTCGCTGGCCGTGGGCGAGGCGGTAGGCTCCTGGGCCGCCGTGATCCACGCCAGCACGATGGGCAAGACGGCGGTGGGCGTAGATGTTTCCGCCACGCACCACCGGTCTGCTAGGGAAGGGCTAATCACCATCACGGCCACGCCCATCCACCTGGGCGGCACGCTCACCACGCACGAGGTGCTGATCACCAACGAGATCGGTCAGCGGCTGTGCACGCTCCGCATCACCAACCTGCTGATGCGGCGCCACAAGCACTAGCCGCAACAAGCACTAGCCAGGAAAAACTACCCCACGGTGCATCCAAAGACTGCACTTCCCCGGTATTAAGCGCGTAAGCACAAACAGCCCGGGCTGCCGGGCATCCTTGAAGGAGTTTGACATGCGCAGAATGGGTTACGCCGCCGGAGCACTTTCCCTGGCCGCCTCGTTGGCCTTCGCCGCTCCCGCCCAGGCCGGCGGTTGGCACCACGAGGACGACGGCGCGTTGCTGTCCGTCCTCCATGGTGTTCCGGGCCTGACGGTGGATGTGTGGGTGAACGGGAACCTCACGCTTGATGACTTCACTCCCGGCACCTTGGCAGGGCCGCTGGAATTGGCTGCCGGCTACTACCAGATCGCCGTGACTGCCGCCGATGCCACCTCCGCCAAGAACCCGGTGATTGGGCCTGTGGATGTGCAGCTCGACGAGGGTGGCAACTACACAGCCGTGGCCCATCTCAGCGCCGAGGGCGCCCCCACGGCTTCGCTGTTCGAAAACAGCACCAAGGGCCTGCGCAACGACCGGAAAGGCAAACTGACGGTCAGGCACGTGGCCGCAGCTCCCGCCGTCGATGTGCTGGCTTACGGCGAACCCGTTATCCAAGGCCTCACGAATCCCGATGAAGCTGTGCTGAAGCTGAGGGCCGGCACGATCTCAGCTGCGGTAGCCGCGGCAGGAACCACCGCTCCGGTGATCGGCCCGGCCGACATCACCGTTGCAGGCGGGACGAACACCATCGTCTATGCCTGGGGAAGCCTGGCCGACGGCACCTTGGCCACGGCCGTGCAGGTGGTTGACGGCGACGACAGGTGGCACGGTCACCGCTGACCGCGGGCACGGGGTCCGGCCCCGATGGCTGGCCACATGGGCGGGGCGCCGCAGGCGTCCCCGCCCATTCGAAACTAGGGGACGCGGCGCCGGTTCCGCCGGCGGACCAGGACTGTCAGGAGGATGCCGACGGCGAGCGCCGCCAACGCCGCACCTGCCGCCGGCAGGAGTGCGCTGGTTCCGGTGTAGGCGAGCCCGCCAGTGGAGCCCGCCCTGTACGGGCCCGATGTATCGGCCAGGCCGGCGGGCGGCGTCCCGGTCGGGGAAGGTACGACGGCGGCGCCGCCATCCGAGGGATCCGACGGGGGGACAGGAGCCGGGCCAGCCGGGGCCGGGCTCGCGGGGGCCGTTCCGGTGGGCGCGGGGGCAGGCACCATTGCTGCCGGTTCGACTGGCACCGGAGGCACGGGCGGTTCAGCCGGAGCGGGAGGGGCGGGCGGTTCAGCCGGTGCCGGAGGTGCGGGCGGCTCTTCCGGTACATCCCCAAACTCGAAACTGCTGATGCCGGAAACACTGAACCCGTTGACCGTCTCGGCGGTGAACCGCAGCTTTCCGCTGCCCCCGGGGATGCTTTCAGGGGCCGTGAAGCTCCAGTTTCCGGCGCTGTCCACCGGCACCTCGAAGGGATCTTCGCCGTCCAGGGTGATCCGGACTGTTGACCCTTCAGCCACGGCGGAAGCCGGTGCGGCGGGAACCGTGCCGCTGACCGGCTGCCCCGCTTCGAAGGTGCCGCCGGGCGCGGGGCTGGTGACGGCAGGCTTGTTGAGGAAGACTTCCAGTTGGTAACCAGGCAGGACAGCCAGGCCCTCGCTGAGGGTCGCCGCAATGGCCATGTTCTGGACGACGTTGCCGTTCTCGTCCGGGGTGTCGCCGGCAGCATGCGTCCCCACGGCGTAGTTGCCGCTGACGTAGGGGCCGCCGGAGTCACCGCCACTGGACTGCACGGCGTAGGACAGGAAACCGCGGAAGGCCCGCAAGTCGGTGGGGTCCGTTGCGTAGCCATGGCCGGGGACAACGAAGATCCCCACCGCATCGATGGTCCCGCAGGACCAGAAAGACGTCCGTCCCGAGCGGCACACCGGCATTCCCGGCACGGGGTCTGCGCTGCCGATGATCTTGACGTCCGGGCCCGGCTGGGCGGGGTGGCCCCACGTGCTGGCTGCCGGCAGCGGGTCCACGTCCGTGCGCAGGGACTCGATGACGGAGATGTCGGTGCCCACATTCCCGGGGTCAGTCAGAGCCGTGCCGCCCGGGCCGGTGGGGGTGTTGGGGTCCAGGACCCTGGAGTTGCCCGGGCCGCCGTACTGGCTGAAGCCAAAGTCGCCCAGCAGGCCGGCAGACTCGCCGAGGAACTGCAGGGTTGCGGACTTCGCCGCACCATCGGAGGCGCAGTGCCCGGCGGAGAGAACAGCGGGCAGGCCTGCGGGGTCGAAGGCGGAAAAGCCCGTGGAGCAGACCCAGCCGGTGTCGGCGATGTAGCCGACTCCCCCCGGAACGTCCGCTTCGGGCGCAAGCGAGGCGCCGCCGTCGAGCTCCACGTTGGCGTACTTGGCCACGAACTCGGCGGGCGACACTTTCCCGCTGCGAACCGGAACGGACGTTGTGCCGGTCTTCCCGGTTGACTCGGGCGTGTTGACGCCACCGGTGCGGATCACGAATTTCCCGCCGGACGCCAGCACAGCCTGGAGTCCTTCCGGGCCGACCTCGCGCAAGTAGGCCTGGAACAGCTGCTCGGTGCTGACGGCCAGTTCCGCCCCTTCGCCAGGGGCAGCTGCGGCGCCAGGATCCGCCAGCCTGGCTTCGGGCGACGGTGCCTCCACCACCAGTTCCGGTATTTGGACAGCGAGCCCGGCCACTTTTGCCAGCAGCTCGGCACCGGACCCTGTCACCACCACCCGGCCGTCTTCCAGCCTGATGCCTACGTAGCCCGGGACGTCGCGGAGCTGCACTGCCGCAGCAGCCGCCCGGGAACCAAGCTCCCCAGCCGAGGCGAACTGCGCTTGGGTGAGGCCGAGATCCCGCTGCACCGCTTCGGCCAGCGCCGCTTCCGAAAGGCCGGGGCCGCCTTCAGACAGCCGGACGCCGGGAGCCTCAGGAGCCTGGTCCGCCGCCCCCGCCGGAGCAGCGATGTAGGCGGAGGACGCCAGCACCCCGGCGACGGCGCCAAGGGACAGGAAGCGGGGCAGGCGGGCCGCCCTCATCGGGCCACTCCCATCCCGCACAGGGACGGCACGGCGTCGAGTTCGTCGGTGCTGAGGCCGTTCCGGAGCAAGTAACCCCGGGTATCCAGGGCACGGACGAACTCCACCACTGCGGCCCCGCGCCGCTCGAGCAGCGGTGCCAGTTCGGCGTCGTCCAGGTAGCGTTCCCGGTCATGCGGCGGACCGTGGGTCCGGTAGCGCTCATTGATGCCGCGGGCCGCGCGGCAGTAGCCCTCGGCGATGTCCTGGTCTGAGTCCCCCGCCAGGTCCTGCACCATGGCGGCCACCATGCCGCTGCGGTCGCGTCCGGCGGCGCAGTGCAGGATCACCCCGCCGCGCTCCGCCCCTGCCGCAAGCGCCCGGAAGACGCCCACCAGCTTTGCAGGGAAGATGCGGGCGTTGTCCGCATAGAAGGCGGGATCGTTGAGGTAGGGACCGCACAGTTCGGTGAAGCGGGGGTGGCCGGGTTCTTCGGTGGGTGCCGAGACGACGGCCATGCCGTGCCATGCGGCGTCCGACACCAGAGGATCGGTGTCCCGGCGGCGCGCCTCCGCGGCATTGCGAAGGTCGACGACGGTGCGGACGCCGTCGTCTAACGCCTGCTGCCAGCCCGCCTCCGTCAGCCATTCGCGGCGTCCCATCCGGTAAACGCCGCCGGCCACGTGCCACGCGTTGACAGCACCGTCCCAATCCATGGACCTGCCCGTTTTCGTCACTCGGCCAGCTAATCACACCAGTCACAGGAGACGCACGTCACGATTGGGGAAGAATTAGGGAAATTGCGGGCCGCACGCTGAGGACGCCCGCCCGCGCCGGGCGTAACGTACACCTACACGTTTGTGCCTGAGGCGGTGTTCAAAGGAGAACTGCGATGGGAATTGCACCAGTACGACGGCGACAGTCAGCTTTTGCGGCCGGCCTCGCCACCTTGGCCATGGCCCTGGGCTTCACAGCCATCCCAGCGAACGCGGCTCCCCCGCCGAACGTTGATTACGTTGCGCTGGGTGACTCCTACACGGCTGGAACAGGCGCCGGGGCTCCGGAACGGCCAGCGGGCGTTGACTGCTGGCAGAGCAGTCCTGGATATGTTGATCGGATCGGAAAGACTGGACGTGTTGAGTTGGTGGCCAATGCTGCATGCCACGGCGCTGTTCTCTCCATGGCCAGCCCCACCTGGGACCCTGTTATCTATACGCCAACTGTTCAGGAACAAATCCAATTCCTGGTGAGCTCGGGGGCACTTTCGTCCGATACGGAACTGGTGTCCATCACGGCTGGAGCGAACGACCTCGGATTCGCCGACGTCCTGGGAGTCTGCGCATTCTCTTCTGAGGAAGCATGCCGGGCAGCTGTGACGCAGTCGACCTCGCCTGAGGCCCTGGCGTTCCTAACAGCCAGCCTGGTTCAGACGTATGCAGCAATTCACCAGGCCGCACCCAACGCAAAGATTGCGGTCCTTGGTTACCCCTTGCTCTTTGAGCCGTCCAGTACTTTTGCTCCCATCCCGGTGGTTAACCAAATGCTGATGAACGAGGCAACACTGCGGGTAAATGCCGCAATCGCAGCCGCAGCGAGTACTGCCAATGCCCTCTATCAGGCCAACGCGCAATACATTGATGTGACAGATGAGTTTGCCGGTCATGCAGTGAATTCAACCGAACCCTGGCTCCAACTGGCACTAACGGACTTCACCGCGGACTACAACTTCCATCCAACCCCCAGCGGGCACCGGGCGTATGCTTCCGCCTTGCTGTCTTCGATAAAACTGGGTCAACTGGTCCGGCCGTAGTCCTAAACCTACCCGCGCCGGGCGAGCCTGTGCTCCAGCCCGGTGCGGACCATGGGCCATTCGTGCTCAAGGATGGAGAACACCACGGTGTCGCGGAGGATGCCGTCGCGGGTCCGGGAGTGGTTACGCAGCACGCCGTCCTGCTTGGCACCCAGCCGCGCGATCGCCTCGCGCGACTGGTGGTTGAGCCAGTGAGTGCGGAACTCGACGGCCGGGCAGCCGATGGTCTCGAACGCGTGCCGGAGCAGCAGCAGCTTGGAGTCCGGATTGGTGCCCGTGCCCTGGGCTGACGCCGCGTTCCAGGTGGAGCCGATCTCCACCCGGGGCGTGCCGGCGTCGATATTCATATACGTGGTCATCCCGATGATCCTGCCGGGACCCCCAGTGGCGGGGTCGATCAGCCGGGTGGTGAACGGCAGCATCGAGCCCTCGTCCTGCAGCGCCAGGCGGCGCCGGATCTCTTCGGCCATTTCCTCCGGCGCCGGCACCGAGGTGTACCAGAGCTTCCACAGCTCACCGTCGGTTGCCGCAGCAACCAGGCCGTCGTGGTGCTCCTCGGCCAGCGGCTCCAGGATTACATGGCGGCCGGTCAGGGTAAGGGGTTCTAGGAAAGTCACTGCACCAGCCTAGGCCCCCTCATCGGTGCCGGTTACGCTGGGACAGCACCAGGACGGCGAGCAAAAGGGAGTTGACGTGTCAGGAACAAATCCGGACCCGGAGGACGACAGGATCACAGGCCTGGAGCCCGGCGGCGGCGTGCCGCCGGGAGAGACCCCGCCCGGCGAAGCCTCCACCGCCGGCCCGCAGGGGCACGACGAGCACGGGACCAAGAAGAGCACCCAGTTCCTGTGGATCGCGATCATCGGGATCGTGGTCCTGCTGTCCTTGCTCTACTTCATCGGCTATATCGTCGGGTTCTTCGACTAGGCAAGCGCCTAAAGCGCCGTCCTAGCTGGACCAGTCGAAGAAGCCCTTGCCGGCCTTGCGTCCCAGTTCACCGCGGGCCACCTTGTCCTTGAGGATCTGCGGCGGCGCGAACCGCTCCCCCAGGGTGGAGTGCAGGTACTCAGCAATCCCTAGCCGGACATCCAGCCCCACAATGTCGGTGGTCCGAAGCGGCCCCGTGGGGTGCTTGTAGCCCAGGACCATGGCGGCGTCGATGTCCTCCGGCGAGGCGACGCCCTCTTCCACCATGCGCATCGCCTCCAGCGCGATGGCGACCCCGAGGCGGGAGGACGCGAATCCGGGGGCGTCATTGACAACGACGGCGGTTTTGCCGAGTGCCTCCACCCACCCCTTGGCCGCTCGCGCGAGTCCGGGTGATGTGCGCTCCCCCAGCACCACTTCGATGAGGGTGGACGCCGGGACCGGGTTGAAGAAGTGCAGGCCCAGGAAGTTCTCCGGCCGCTTCAGCTCGCCGGCCAGCCCGTTGACGGACAGGGACGAGGTGTTGGAGGCGAGGTACGCGTCGTCGCCCAGCCGCTCCTCAATGCCGCGCAGGGCGGTGACCTTCAGGTCCCAGTCCTCCGGCACGGCCTCCACCACCAGCTGCCGGCCGGTGAAGGCGTCGTAGTCCACGCCCACAGCCAGCCGGGACACCATCTCGTCCAGGCTGGCGTCAGTGGCGCCGCGTTCAATGCTTTTGGCCGCGGCCGCCTCGATCCGTTCTCGGGCTGCCTCGGCGGACGGCTCGTCGCGCTCGATCACCAGCACGTCGGCGCCCTTGACCAGGAAGGCGTGCGCGATGCCGGCGCCCATGCGGCCGCCGCCTAGGACACCGACGTGTGAGGGAAGTCCGGGTGCGAGTTTGGGGTTGGTCATCGGTCCTTCTTTCCGGTTTCGCTGCCGGCTTCCACGCCGGATTCCCTGCCGGCCTTCTTGGCGGCGTTCCTGTCCAGGAATTTCTGCATGCGCTCGAACTTCGCCTCAGATTCGAACAGGATCCCCTGGGCCAGCTGGTCGATCAGGGGGTGGGCCTCGGCCGGGGCATGGAACACGGACTTGGTGATGCGGACCGCCAGCGGGTCCTGCCGCCCGATCCCATCCGCGAGGTGGTGGGCTGCGTCCAGCAGGCCGTCCGGCTCATGAATTTCGGTGATGAGGTTGACTGCCAGCGCCTCATCGGCGCCAAGGACCCGCCCGGCCAGCAGGATCTGCTTGGCCACCGGCTCCCCCACCAGCTCTTTGAGCCGCCAGCTGGCACCGGCTGCGGCGAGGATCCCCAGCCCGCTTTCGGGATTGCCAATCCGCACGGCCGGCGTGCCGATCCGGAAATCGGCCGCGTATGCCAGTTCCGCCCCACCACCCAGGCAGTACCCGTCCAGGGCCGCGATCACCGGCATAGGCAGCTTGGCGATCCGGACGAAGATGGTGGAGTTGATTCCCTGCAGTGCGTCGTCCCGGCGGCGCTCCCGGAGCTGTGCAATGTCCGCCCCGGAGGCGAAGACGCCCTCCACGCCGGCGATAATCAGGATTTTGGGGTTCTGTTCCAACGCGGTGCAGACGGTGTGCAGTTCGTCCACCATCTGCTGGTCGATGGCGTTCCGCACCTCCGGCCTGTTGAGCAGCACCACCACCCGGTCGCTGCGTTCCTCCACCAGGAGGGCGTGAAACTTTTCCGCGGCCAGGTCCACGGCGCCGGGCATCAGACCTTCTCCAGCAGCATTGCCGTGCCCTGGCCCACGCCGATGCACATGGTGGCGAGGCCAATCCGGGCGTCCTCGCGTTCCATCCGGCCCAGCAGGGTGATCGCAATCCTGGCACCGCTGGAACCGAGCGGGTGCCCCAGGGCTATGGCGCCGCCGTCGTTGTTGACAATGTCCGGCTCGAGGCCCAGCCGGCGGATGCAGGCAAGGGACTGCGTGGCGAAGGCTTCGTTAAGTTCGACGGTTGCAAGGTCGCCCACGCTGAGGCCGCTGCGCTTCAGGACTTTCTGGGTGGCGGGAACCGGTCCGATGCCCATGATCTCCGGCTCGCAGCCGGCCGAGGCGCCGTCGATGATGCGTGCCCGGGGCGTCAGGCCCAGCCGTTCGATGGCGGCCTCCGAGGCCACGATGATCGCGGAGGCGCCGTCGTTCAAGGATGAGGAGTTGCCGGCGGTGACCACCGTGCCGCCATGCGCCACCGGCTTCAGCCCGGCGAGGACATCCATGGTGGTTCCCGGCCGCGGGCCTTCGTCGGTGTCCACCACACTTTCCGATTTGCGGGTCTTCACCGTGACGGGGACGATCTCGTCCTTGAACCGGCCGGCTTCGATGGCTGCGAGGGACCGCTCGTGCGAGCGGACGGCGAAGGCGTCGGCGTCCTCACGGGAGATGTTGTCCACCCTGGCCACCTCTTCCGCGGTTTCCGGCATGGAGTACGTCATCTTGCCGTCGCGGGACAGGGCACCGTGCTGGAAATGCGGATTGGCGAAGCGCCAACCGATGGAGGTGTCGAAGATCTGGCCCGGCTTGGCGAAGGCGGCGGCGGGCTTCTCCTGCACCCATGGTGCCCGGCTCATGGACTCCACGCCGCCGGCGATCACGATGTCCGCGGCACCGGCCTTGATCATGTGGCTGGCCTGGATGATGGCACTCAGGCCCGAGGAGCACAGCCTGTTGACCGTGATTCCGGGAATGTGGAGCGGCAGCCCGGCCAGCAGGGTTGCCATCCGGGCCACGTTCCGGTTTTCTTCGCCCGCGCCGTTGGCGTTGCCCAGGATGACCTCGTCAATGCTGTCCGGGTCCAGGCCCGCCCGGTTTACGGCTTCCCGGACTACCAAAGCGGCAAGGTCATCGGGGCGGACGGACGAGAGCGCGCCGCCGTATTTGCCTACTGGCGTTCGGACCCCGCCAACAAGGAAAGCCTGCGGACCTGCGGTTGCAGCCATGGAAACACCCTTCATGCGATAAACAGCACTGTCATCGGCATCCGGCATCGCGGAATCCTCCACTTACCGACCGTTCGTTCTGTAAATAGTACACGGCAGGGCTGCCGTTGCGTACCTCTGGAGTTTTTGTCCACATCTGGCGACCGCTACGCGGGACTTCAGCGGCGCGTAGGTCGCCGTAAGTGGACAAAAACTCCAGCTAGAGGATGGTGATGCCGAGGTGCGCAGCCAGGAGCGGCGCCAGGAGTCCCAGCTGGTAATCGTCGACCACCATTCCGGCGACGCTGCCCAGTTCGCCGATGCCACGGAAATCGGTGCCCCGGAGGTCGAAATCCTTGAGCCTGACACCGGTTAAGTCAAGGGTGCCGATGGTGCAGCGCCGTCGTATTTCCCGCCGCGCACGAACTCCGGCGCAGGCTCGTCCGAAAGGTCCGCCGGCACCACCTGTGAAAGCCGGGGCGCCGCGACCCCCTGGCCCGGCTTCTTCCGGACTGCGGGCCGGGCGTCCGCCACTACAGCGACTCAGCCTTCGCTGCGATCTCCGCCAGGTCCTTGGCCAAGGCTTTGCGCGTGGCCGCCAGGCCCATCTTTCCGAAAAGCGCCATCATGATGCGGCTTGCGGCAGCGGGCTTGGCAACCTCTGCCCCGAACGTGACTGTGAGGTCCGTTCCGCCGTCCCGCGGAGCAAGGTTGAACCGCGTGCTGTAATCCGCACCGCCTTGGACGGCCTTCACCGTGGTGTTGCGGGGCGGATCCACCTGGTCCACCCACATCTCCACGGTTTCCGACCGGCCGAACATCTTCCGGGTTTCCTTCCACCGGGTTCCCTCGCCGTACGGGCCGTCCGTGAGGAGCTGGACCGCCTCCACGCCGGACAGTGTCGCCGCCGAGCCCGGGATGTCCGTGATGACAGACCACACCTTCTCCGGGGCGGCCTGGATGTGCTGGGTGAGCGTGGTGGTTTGTTCCATGGTTCCGAGCCTAGCCCCGGGCACTGACAATCAACAGGCATCCGCCCGCGGATACACGGGCTTGAAATAGTAAGCATGCTTCGTGTTAGGGTGAAGTGGTCAGGTTGATCGACGAAACGAAAGGAGTCCATCATGGGCCTCGGAGACAAGATCGGTAATGCAGCAGAAGACATGGGCGGCAAGGCCAAGGAAGCTGCGGGCAACGCGACTGACAATGACCGCCTGAGGGCCGAAGGCCAGAAGGACCAGGTCAAGGCTGATGCCAAGAAGGTTGGCGAAAGCGTCAAGGACGAGTTCAAGCGCGACTAGGTCCTTGCTGGCGCAGCCGCAGCGAACGGCGTGCTGCAACAGCCAGAAATGGCGGCGGATCCCTTTCGGATCCGCCGCCGTTCTGCTTTCCCTGAGGTTGCCCGTCACCAGCCGCTGCGGGTGGGGGTGGGGGTGTGCCCCTGCCGGGAGTCCCCGGGCATGGTCATCTCAGCCCGCAGCCCCAACAGCCGGATGGGGCGGTCCGGCTCGATCTTCGCCACCAGGTCCAGCGCCCTGGCCAGCACTTCCGCGGGATCGGCTGTCTCCGGGATTTTCCGGGCATAAGTTTTGGTGATGAACGGGGCGTAGCGGACCTTCAGGGTCAGACCGACCACCGGCCGCCCCTCGGCCGCCACGTCCTCGAGGACGTGCCCGGCCAGTTCACGGATGGCGGCGTCAACCTGCGCGGGCCCGGTCAGGTCCTGCTGGAAGGTGGTTTCCCGGCTGTGCCCCCGTGCCACCCAGGGCGTGTCGTCGACTTCCCGGGCGCCGTCGCCGCGGCCCAGCTGTGCGTACCAGGGTCCCATCTTCGGGCCGAACTCGGGGACCAGGTCATCAGGGTTGGATGCCGCCAGCTGGGCGACCGTTTCGATCCCGAGCTTGGCCAGGCGGCGCGAGACTTTGGTTCCCACACCCCATAGGTCGATGGTGGGCCGGCCGCCCATGACGTCAAGCCAGTTGCCCTCGGTGAGACGGAAGACCCCGGCGGGCTTGCCAAAAGTCGTGGCCACCTTGGCGCGGACCAGCGTGTCACCGATGCCCACGCTGCAGTGCAGCCGGGTCTCGGACAGGACCGCCTGCTGCAGCTGCCGGGCATAGTTGTCCGGGTCCTCCGTATGCACGCCCACAAACGCTTCATCCCACCCCAGCACCTGGACAGTGGCGTCCGGCTGTGCACGCAGCACCGCCATGACTTTCCCGGACGCTTCAAGGTAGGCGTCCTGGTCCACGGGCAGGATGACGGCGTCGGGGACTTTCCGGGCGGCAATGCGCAGCGGCATTCCGGAGCCGACGCCGTACGCCCTGGCCTCGTAGGACGCCGTGGACACCACCGCCCGCTCGGTGGGATCACCTCGGCCGCCCACGATCAAGGGCTTGCCCGCCAGCTCCGGCCGGCGGAGCACCTCGACGGCGGCGATGAACTGGTCGAGGTCAACATGCAGCACCCAGGGTTCTCCCACAAGCCACAGTCTGCCCCCGCCCGGCGCTCCGCACCACCATTTCCCGCACCCAAGCCGGAAAACGCCGACGGCGGGCCCGCCCTCCCCAGGGGCGTCCCGCCGTCATTCATTGCTAAGGCATGTTTAGCTGTAGAGCGCGTTCTTGGGCTCGTTGTTCTTGACCTTCTGCCAGCCGAGCCAGAGGAGCACCGCGAAGAACGGGATGGTGGCCAGGGTCCACAGGCCCAGGTAGAACACCTCGCCGGTCTTGCTGGTCATGGTGTCGAAGCCGATCAGCACGGTGATGGCCAGCAGGCCGAGCAGGCCGGCCCAGCTTGTCCACGGCGATCCGGGCATCGGCAGGCTGGAGGTGACGCCCTTGCGGTGGCGGAGCACGATCTGGCTGGCGAAGATGGCACCCCAGGTGAAGATCACGCCGATCGAGGCGGTGTTCAGGGCCAGGTCGAACGCGTGCGAGCCGCCCAGCCAGATGTTCAACAGGATGCCCACCAGGTAGAACGCCGCGATGGCCAGGATGGCCGCGTACGGTACGTGCCGCTTGGACATCCGGGTGAGCCACTGCGGGGCGTGGCCGTTGTTGGCCATGGTGCGGAAGACGCGGCCGATCGAGTACAGGCCGGAGTTGCAGGAGGACAGTGCTGCGGTGATGACGATCATATTCATCACGTCACCCACCCAGCCAAGGCCCATTTGGCCAAAGACCGTCACGAACGGGGAGGTGCCGGCCTTGTACTGGTCCGAGGGCAGGAGCATGGCCAGCAGGGTCACGGAACCGACATAGAACACCACGATGCGGAGCACGACGGCGCGGATCGCCTTGGGCACTTCGCGTTCCGGGTTCTGCATCTCGCCTGCGGTGATGCCGACCAGTTCGATGCCGTTGTAGGCGAAGATCACGGCGTTCAGGACCAGGACCATCACCAGGGCGCCCTTGGGGAACATGCCGCCTTCGGCAGCGAAGAGGTTCGCCACGGAGGCGTTGCCGTCACCCACCTGGGCGTTGGTGACCACCATGAAGGTACCAACCACCAGGAAGATGAGGATGGCGCCCACCTTGAGGCAGGAGGCCCAGAATTCGAATTCACCGAACGCCTTGACGCTGAGCAGGTTCACTGCCACCAGCAGCGCCAGTGCCGCAATGGCGGAGGCCTCCACCGGGACGTTGGGGAAGAAAAACTGGAAGTACAGGCCGATCGCGATGAGCTCGGCGATGCCGGTCATGCCCCAATTGATGAAATACATCCAGCCGGACAGGAACGCGCCCTTCTTGCCGAACATCTCGCCGGCATAGCTGACGAACGAGCCTGAGGTCTGGCGGTACATGATGAGCTCACCCAGGGCCCGCATCAGCAGGTAGGCGATGACGCCGGCAATGGCGTACGAGAAGATCAGGGCCGGGCCGGTGGAGGCGAGGCGGCCGCCTGCACCCATGAAGAGGCCGACGCCGATGGCGCCGCCCATGGCGATCATGGTGACATGGCGCCTGCCCAGCGTCTTGCTGTAGCCCTCGGCACTGAGGGAGGGATCGACGGCGGTGGATGGTGCCGTGCTGTTCTGGAGATCTGTTGGGGTACTTTGAGGCACAACTGTTCCTTGTGGGTTGGGGGTTGGCCGCATCCGGAATACGAAGTAATCCAGCTCACAAATTCGGCGTTCTGCTCCTGCAGCGACAGTTTATGAGTCCAAACCCTCGTAAAGCCGAAGCTTCGCGCGGCTTGTCCATCCTACAAGACGGGAGGGGGTGCTACGTGACGTGGGCTACACCAGCCCTGTCTCCAGGATCAGATTCTGCTGCCCGTCCAAGCACACCCGGTAGCTCTGCAGCGGGTCCATGCCGGTGGTGGAGCAGCCGGTGGCGAGGTCGAAGGCGTGCTGGTGCAGGGGGCACATCACCACCCGCCGGTCGATGGTGCCGTCCGCGATGGGTCCTCCTCGGTGCGGGCAGACGGCCGAGACTGCGCGCACGGAACCGTCCCGCAGCCGGAAGACCGCCACCTGCGTCCCATCGACGCCGAAGGCCCGGCCCTCCCCGACCGGGATCTGGTCCACGGGGCCGAGGTTGTGGCTGCGCGCGTGCGTGCCGCTCATCGGACCGGCACCTGCGGCAGGACCGTCAGCGGCAGCGAGGTCCGGAACTGGCCCGGCGTCTGGGGGTCGTCGCGTTCCCGCCACGGATCCGCGTAGCCGTCCACCGAAGCCTGCACGGCCTCGTCCAGCCTGCCGGCGAGCCCCTCCGAGTCCTCGACGATCACGGCCCGCAAGTGTTCGATGCCCACGCGCGGCACGAACGAGTACGTCCGCTCCAGCCAGTTGGCGTGCTCGCGGTAGTACTGCATGAACCGGCCGGCCAGGGCCATGACCTCGTCCTGGCTGTCCACCGTGGCCAGCAGGTCGCCCTTGCGGATGTGGGCACCCGCGGCTCCGCCGACGTAGATCTCCCAGCGGCCGCCCTCGACGGCCACCACGCCCACGTCCTTGACCAGGGACTCGGCGCAGTTTCGGGGGCAGCCGGAGACAGCCAGCTTCAGCTTCGCCGGCGACTCCAGCCCCTGGAAACGGGACTCGATCCTGACGCCGAGGGCGGTGGAATCCCCGGTGCCGTAGCGGCAAAAGTCCTTGCCCACACAGGTTTTGACCGTGCGGAAACTCTTGCCGTAGGCGTAGCCGGAGGGCATGTCCAGGTCCGCCCATACCTGCGGCAGGTCCTCCTTGCGAATGCCCAGCAGATCGATCCGCTGCCCACCCGTGAGCTTGATCAGCGGCACGTTGTGTTTCTCCGCAACGTCGGCGATGCGCCGCAGCTGCTCGACGCTGGTCACGCCGCCCTTCATCTGCGGCACAACGGAGAAGGTTCCGTCGCGCTGGATGTTGGCATGGACCCGGTCGTTGATAAACCGGGCGTCACGTTCATCGATGTACTCGCGGGCCCACATCATTTTCAGCAGCGAGGCCAGGCCCATCTTGGACTTCGCATCCTCCTGGCCGTCCGGCGCCAGGGCCTGAAACACCTGGGAGACGGACCGCAGCCCCAGCCTCCGGATTTCGGCCATGAGCGCGGGCTTATCCAGTGGGATGCCGGGAACGTAGTAGTTGGCGGCGGGGTCCTCCTCCACGGCTCCCCCGGCAGCCCATTCCACGACCTGGCCCACCAGCAGCTTGCAGGAGCCGCAGCCCTTGCCGGCGCGCGTGGCTTCCATGGCTCCGGCCACCGTGGTGCAGCCGCCCTTGACCGCCTGCACCAGCGCGTCCTTGCTGACGCCGTTGCAGTTGCAGACCTGGGTGCCGCCGTCGAGCTCCTCCACGCCGGTCTCCGCGCCCGGCGTTCCAAGGTCGAACATCAGGCCCAGCCGCTCCTCCGGCAGCGGCAGCCCGTTGCCGTACGCCTGCGCGAGGTAGGCCACCTTGCGGCTGTCGCCCAGGAGCGTGGCCCCCACCATCTTGTTGTCCCGGACCACAATCGACTTGAACACCCCGCGGCTGGGCTCGGAGAAGACAATATGTTCGTCCGTGTCCAGTTCCGGCCCGTGCAGGCCCATCGAGGCCACCTCCACCCCCGCCACCTTCAGCTTGGTGGCCGTCCGGGTGCCTAGGTAGGCCGACGACGTGTCGGCGCCGGTCACGTGGTTGGCCAGCACCACCGCCTGCTCCCAGAGCGGGGCCACCAGGCCGTAAACCTCGCCGCGGTGCTGGACGCATTCGCCCACGGCGTAGATGTCGTCCTCGTCCTGGACCCGGAGTGAATCGTCCACCACGATGGCCCGCTCCACCGGCAGCCCGCTGAGCACCGCCAGGTACACGTTGGGGCGTATTCCGGCGGTCATCACCACCATGTCGCACCCAAGGTCGGGCCTGTCGCGCAGCTGGACCCCGGTGACCCTGTCGGTGCCCAGGACGGCGGTGGTGCGGCAATTGGTAAGCACCCCGATGCCCAGGGCCTCCACGCTGCGGCGGAGCACCGCACCGCCGTCGGGCCCCATCTGGGCGCTCATGAGGTGCCCGCCGGAATGGACCACGTCCACGGTTACGCCGTGGCGGCGAAGCCCGGACGCCGCCTCAAGCCCCAGCAGTCCCCCGCCGATCACCACGGCATGCCGGGTATGGCCGGTCCGCGCGTGGGCCAGCATGTTCCGCGTGTCATCGATGGTGCGGAACCCGAAAATGCCCTGTTTGAGGGATCCGGCGGGTGTGTACAACCCGTCCATCGGCGGCAGGTGCGAACGGCTTCCGGTGGCGATCACCAGCGTGTCGTACGGGGTCACCCTGCCGTCGCTGGAGTGCACGTTCTTGGCGAAACGGTCAATCCTGTCCACCCGGACCCCGGCGTGCAGCGTGATGCCGTTCTCCTGGTACCAGGACAGGGGGTTCAGGAGGATCCCGGCGTCGGTTTCGTCGCCGGAGAGGACGTGGCTGAGCATGATGCGGTTGTAGTTCCCGTAGGGCTCGTCGCCGAACATGGTGATGGTGAACATGTCCGCGCCGCCGCGGGCCAGGATCTCCTCCACGGCCCGGGCTCCTGCCATTCCATTGCCGATGACCACCAAATGCCGGCGCTGTTTCCGGCCGGACCGCAGGCTCCGGGGGTTGACCAGGACGGTGGCCATCAGTGCTCCACCATGCCCAGGTCCACCACCACGGTTCCGGCCACACCCTCCGGCGCGGCCACGTGCAGTTCAATGGCCGTGCCGCCTTCGATGTCCTCCACCACCCGCAGGGGAACGTGGACGTCGCTCTTAGCGCCGATGGGGAAGTAGCGCATGGGGACACCGTTGCGCAGGAGCACCACGGCGATCAGTTCCGCGCTGGAATTGCCGCCGCGGAAATACAGCGTCTGGTTGACCACCCCGTCCGGGACGTAGTGCAAAAGCTCACTGTGGATGGGCACGGGCTTTTCCATTCCCGCGCCCTGGAAGGAGTAGATGCCCTGCAGGAAGAGATTCTGGGTCAGCACGGGCGGGATCCTTTCGGCAGCACAACAACTGGCACTGCCCATCCTGCGCCGCCGATGTTTCAGCTCACCGGTTCCGCCGTAAAGATTCCTTTACGCCAACCTCACCGTTTCCGGAGGGTGCTCAGCCTGACTCAGGATCCCAAGAGGTGCCGCGGCACCGGGCCGCGTGCCGCCGTCGTAAGCCATTTCGACGGTTCCCTGCAGACTCGACGGCGGGAAACGTCGAGCGGGCAGGGAACCGACGGAACGGAAGCGGGAATCACACCGCCAGTGCAGCCGCTTTACGGCGCCGGGCCTTTGCCAGCCGGGTCCCGATCAGGCCCTGCCGCGGGCTGAAGAGGTAGACGGCGCCGAACACCACGCCCTGGGTCAGCACCACCATGGCCCCGGAAGCGGTGTCCAGGTAGTAGCTGATGTAGATGCCCGCCACGGAGCAGAGGGCCGAGATGGTGGGCGCGATGACCAGCATTCGGGAGAACCGGTCGGTCAGCAGGTAGGCGGTGGCCCCGGGGATGATGAGCATGGCCACCACCAGCACCACGCCCACGGTCTGCAGCGCCACCACGGACGTCAGGGCGAGCAGGCCGAGCAGGAGCGCGCCGAGCCGGCGGGGCGAAAGCCCGATGGCATGCGCATGGGTGGGGTCGAAGGCGTAGAGGGTGAGGTCGCGGCGCTTGAGGATGAGGATGGCGAAGGCCACCACGCCGAGCACCAGCACCTGGATCAGGTCCGGGACGCTGACGCCGAGGAGGTTGCCGAAGATGATGTGGTTGAGGTCGGTCTGGCTGGGCGTGACGGAGATCAGCACCAGGCCCAGCGCGAACAGCGAGGAGAACACGATCCCGATTGCGGCGTCTTCCTTCACCCGGCTGGTGTTGCGGACCACCCCGATCAGGGTGACCGCCACCAGCGCGAACACCAGCGCACCCAGCGCAAACGGGGCGCCCACGATGTAGGCAAGCACGACGCCGGGCAGCACCGCGTGCGAAACGGCGTCGCCCATGAGGGACCATCCGATCAGGACCAGCCAGCAGCTGAGCACGGCACAGACGACGGCGGCGAGCGCGGTGGTGACGATGGCCCGGACCATGAAGTCATAGGACAGGGGTTCGAGGAGGAGCTCCATCAGGCGGTCCGCTCCTTCCGGGCATCCATGTCCTGGTCCGGCAGACCGCGGTTCAGCACGTCCAGGCCGAAGGCCATCGCCAGGTTCTCCGGCTGCAGCACCTGCTCCGGCGGCCCGTGCATGAGCACCCGGTGCATCAGCAGCACGGCCTCGTCGCAGAGCTGGGGCAGGGCGTGCAGGTCGTGCGTGGATACCAGGATGGTGCAGCTGTCCGAGGCGAGCTCGCGGAGCAGCCGGGTGATGGTGGCCTCGGAGCGCTTGTCCACGCCGGCAAAAGGTTCGTCCAGGAGCATGGTGGTGGCCCCCTGCGCGATCCCCCGCGCCACGAACGCGCGTTTCTTCTGGCCGCCGGACAGCTGGCCGATCTGGCGCCCGGCGTAGCCGCCCAGCTCCACCCGGTCCAGTGCCTCGTCGACGGCGGCGCGGTCGGCTTTGGACGCGCGGCGGGTGAAGCCCTGGTGCCCGTAGCGGCCCATCATCACCACGTCGCGGACGGACAGCGGGAACTGCCAGTCCACGTCCTCGCTCTGCGGCACATATCCGATCCCGCCTTCCCGGCGGGCCCGGCCGGGTGACTTCCCGTTGATCCGGACCGTGCCGGCGTCGGGCTTGATCATGCCCATGATCACTTTGAACAGCGTGGACTTGCCGGAACCGTTCATGCCCACCAGGCCGCAGATCCGGGCGGGATCCAGGGTCAGGGAGGCGGCATCCAGCGCCAGGACCTCGCCGTAGTGGACGGTGACGTTGTCAACGAGGATGGCGGGGGTGCTCATGACCCGGCTCCGGTGAGGGCCTTGGTGATGACGTCGGCGTCGTGCCTGATGAGGTCCAGGTAGGTGGGCACGGGGCCGTCAGCCTCGGAGAGCGAGTCCACGTAGAGGGTGCCGCCGAACTTGGCGCCGGTGGCACCCACCACCTGCTGCATGGGGGCGTCCGAGACGGTTGACTCGCAGAACACCGCGGGAACGTTGTTGGCCTTGACGTACTCGATGGCCCGGGTGATCTGCTGCGGGGTGGCCTGCTGCTCGGCGTTCACGGCCCAGATGTAGAGCTCTTTCAGCCCGGCATCGCGGGCCAGGTAGGAGAATGCGCCCTCGCAGGTGACTAGGGCGCGCTGCGCCTCCGGCACTCCGGCCAGGCGGGTGGTCATCTGGTCCTGCACAGCCTGGAGCTCGGCCTTGTAGGCGTCCCCGTTGGTCTTGAAGGCCTCGGCGTTGTCCGGATCCAGCTCCGAGAAGGCCTTCACCATGTTGTCCACGTAGGTTTGTACGTTCAGCGGCGACATCCAGGCGTGCGGGTTCGGCTTGCCCTGGTAGGCGTCCTCGCTGATGTTCATGGGTTCCACGCCCTCACTGACCACGGCGTGCGGCACGTCCAGCCCCTCCACGAACTGGGCGAACCAAGCTTCCAGGTTCAGCCCGTTATCAAGGATGAGGTCGGCTTTGGACGCTTTCCGGATGTCCCCCGGCGTCGGCTCGTAGCCGTGGATCTCGGCGCCCGCCTTGGTGATGGACTCCACCGTTAGCTTGTCCCCTGCAACGTTCCGGGCGACGTCGGCCAGCACAGTAAAGGTGGTCAGGACCACCTTCTTGCCGTCGTCGCCGTTGCCGGCGGCGCCGCCTCCGCAGCCGGTGAGCAAGAGGGAAAGCACGATGGCGGCAACGGCCGCGGCGCGGAGGCGCAGCCGGTGCGCGGCACTGGTCCGGGCGGCTACTTTGGCGCACCGAAACGTAAATTTAGGCATACCGAACATTTTACGCGAAGCAGGTTTCCGCGGGCAACGCAGCCTCCCCTTCCCCGGGATAGGCTGAAACCATGGCTACCGCCCACCGCATACCACCTGCTCCTCAGCCGCAGCTGTACCGGTTTACTCCCCTGGACTTCACCGCAGTAGGACTTTTCGTTGCGATCGCCGGATTCTTTGCATTCGGGGGTGGCCTTCTGGCCCCCTTCCTGCGCCAGGTTGCCCCCTCCCCGGCGGCCGTATCCTACGCGGCAAACCTGTTGTGGTTTGGTTCGGTGGGGATCGTAGCGATTGTGGCTGCCCGCCGGGTTGCAAGCAGGGACCTCCGGGTCCTTGCCACCCGGCCATGGTTCACCCTGCTAATGATTCCAGCGGCAGTGGTCGCCATGATGGCCTTCACTGCGCTGGTAGTGACTGTTGGTGGCGAAGTACAGACGTCAGCAAACCAAGCGGGTGTGCAGTCGCTGATCCAGCAGGTTCCTGCCTGGCTCATGGTTCCACTGTTGGTGCTTGTAGGCCCCTTTGTCGAGGAGTACATCTTCCGGCACCTGCTGATCGGCAAGCTCAGCCGCCGTGTCAACATCTGGGTCTGCTGTGCGCTGTCCGTGTCCCTGTTCGCGGTCATGCACATGATGAGTCAGGGGACCATCACACTGACGGTGCTGCTCCCATACCTGGCGATGGGCGCCACCCTGGTGTTCGTCTACGTCTGGACCGGGAAAAACCTGATGTTCTCCTACTTCGTCCATGCCGCCAAGAACCTGCTGGCCGTCGTCTTTCTCTACGCCATCCCGCCGGAGCTGTACGACCAGCTCCAGCAGGGCGTTCCGGCCTAGGTGCCGGTACGGACCGTCAGGACCGCGCTTCTGGCACCCCGCTGGGCAACCGGGTTCTGCATCAGCTAAGCCTGATTACTACACTTGGACGGTGAGCAACCAGATCCCCGCCCCGGTGTCCGACGTCTTCGATCCCACCCGCTGGCGCGTGGTGTCCGGCTTTGAAGACTTCCAGGACATGACCTACCACCGCCAGGTGGAGCGGGATTCCGACGGCGGCTGGGTACGTGACCTGCCGACGGTCCGGATCGCCTTCAACCGGCCCGAAGTCCGCAACGCATTCCGGCCGGGCACCGTGGATGAGCTGTACCGCGCCATGGACCACGCGCGGATGACCCCGGACGTGGCCACCGTCCTGCTCACCGGCAACGGCCCCTCCCCAAAGGACGGCGGCCACTCGTTCTGCTCCGGCGGTGACCAGCGGATCCGCGGCCGGGACGGCTATAAATACGCCGACGGCGAGACCCACGAAACCATCGACCCCGCCAGGGCCGGCCGGCTCCACATCCTGGAAGTCCAGCGGCTGATGCGGACCATGCCCAAGGTGGTCATCGCCGTCGTCAACGGCTGGGCGGCAGGCGGCGGACACTCGCTGCACGTGGTGGCGGATCTGACCATCGCGTCCCGCCAGCACGGCAAGTTCAAGCAGACCGATGCCACCGTGGGAAGCTTCGACGCCGGTTACGGCTCGGCGCTCCTGGCCCGCCAGATCGGGCAGAAGGCCGCCCGGGAGATCTTCTTCCTGGCCCGCGAATATTCCGCTGAGGACATGGTCCGGATGGGCGCCGTGAACGAGGCCGTGGACCATGAACGCCTCGAGGAGGTGGCCCTGGAGTACGCGGCTGACATCGCCCGCCAGTCGCCGCAGGCCATCCGGATGCTGAAGTTCGCCTTCAACCTTGCCGACGACGGCCTGGCCGGCCAGCAGGTGTTCGCCGGTGAAGCCACCCGGCTGGCATACATGACGGACGAGGCGGTGGAGGGCAAGGAAGCCTTCCTGCAAAAACGCGACCCCGACTGGTCCTCCTTCCCGCACTACTTCTAAGGCAGGCGCGGCAATGAGCAGCGGTCCCCTCAACATCGAACCGGCCCTGAAGGCCCTGGCGGCCGCCCTCCATGGCGAGGGCCCCGCCGTCGAACTTTCCATCGCCGGGGACGGCTCCCTGGTGGTGGGCCACGTTGAAACGCCCGGCTGCGACGATGCGGTGGCCGTGGTCCGCACCTCCGGATCCACCGGAACGCCCAAGGCGACGGTCCTCACCGTGGAATCGCTAGCCGCGTCCTCCATGGCCACGGCGTTGGCGCTGAAGGGTGAAGGGCAGTGGCTCCTGGCCCTGCCGGTGCAGTACGTGGCAGGCATCCAGGTGCTGGTGCGTTCGCTGTTCGCCGGCACGCGCCTCTGGGTTATGGACATGTCCGGCGGGTTCACGCCGGAGGCTTTCACAGCCGCGGCACTGGAGCTGACGGACAAGATCCGCTTTACCTCACTGGTCCCCACCCAGCTGCAGCGGCTCCTTGATGACCCGTCACCCGAAACCCTGGCGGTGCTCCGCCGGTTCAACGCCGTCCTCCTGGGCGGGGGTCCGGCGCCTGAGTCCCTGCTGGACGCTGCCCGGGACGCCGGCGTACGCGTTGTCACCACCTACGGGTCCGCGGAATCCTCCGGCGGCTGCATCTACAACGGCTACCCCCTGGAAGGCGTGTCCGTCCGGGTGGACGGGGACGGCCGCATCCTGCTGGGCGGCGACACCATCGCCGCCGGCTACCTTGAGGCGCCGGACCAGGAGTCCGGCACCTTCTTCGAGGAGGACGGCGTGCGGTGGTACCGCACCAACGACCTCGGCAGCATTGACGACGACGGCCGGCTCACCGTGCTGGGCAGGATGGACGACGTGATCATCACCGGCGGCATGAAAGTCTCCGCTCTGCACGTGCAGGAGGAACTGGAAAAGTCCGACGGCGTCACGGCCGCGTTCGTGGCTGGCGTTCCCTCCGCGGAGTGGGGCCAGGCCGTGGCCGCGTATGTTGCCCTCGCGGACGAACCCGCCGCCCCGGGTGCCGCCGGTTCGGTCGCCGCACCGGGGGAACGCGCCGTCGTGCTTGAACAGGAATGGCACCGCAGGCTGGGGGTGCTGGCACCCAAAACCGTGCTGGCCGCCTCCGCCCTGCTGATGCTGCCCAACGGCAAACCCGACCGGGTTGCCATGACCGCCGAACTCAGCGCCCTGCACCAGGGAAAGTAGAGTGGACCTGCACCAAAGCGGCGGGTGCGTGCTTCCGCCCCGCCGGACTCCCGATTCAATACGAGGTACTAACCGTGGCCACAGCCGCACAATGGATCCAAGGCGCGCGACTGCGAACCCTGCCCGCCGCGATAGCGCCGGTACTTATCGGCTCCGCTGCCGCCTACGAGATGGATTCGTTCCTCCTGTTCAACGCCATCCTCGCTGCACTGGTGGCCCTGCTGCTGCAGGTGGGCGTGAACTTCGCCAACGACTACTCCGACGGCATCCGCGGGACGGACGATGACCGGGTAGGCCCGCTGCGCCTGGTCGGTTCCGGCGTGGCCAAGCCGGAGCACGTGAAGCGAGCCGCGTTCGGGACCTTTGCTGCGGCGATGGTGTTCGGGCTGGTCCTGGTGATCATCACCCAGAGCTGGTGGCTGATCCTGGTGGGACTGGGCTGCGTCATGGCTGCCTGGGGGTACACGGGCGGCAAGAACCCCTACGGCTACATGGGCTTGGGCGACGTGTTCGTGTTCGTGTTCTTCGGCCTGGTGGCGACGCTCGGCACCACCTACACCCAGGCAGGGCAGATCAACCTGCCCGCCATCATCGGCGCCATCGGCACCGGGCTCATTGCCACCGCCCTGCTGATGGCCAACAACGTGCGGGACATCCCCACGGACATGCAGGTGGGCAAGAAGACCCTGGCCGTGCGGCTGGGTGACAAGCATGCCCGGGAAAGCTACGTGCTGATGCTGGCCGTGGCCATCCTGCTGGTGGTCATCCTGGCTCCGGCGCGGCCATGGATGCTGATTGTGCTGCTGCTGATACCGGCCTGCCTGATGCCGTCCTGGCTGATGATCAACGGCCGCAAGCGCAAGAGCCTCATCCCGGTGCTGAAGCAGACCGGCCTCATCAACCTCGGGTACAGCCTGCTGTTCTCACTGGGCCTGGTGCTCAGCCACGGGTTCTAGGCCCTAGCTGCGCGGCTTGTGGTCCTTCGCGTCATTGCTGATGGCGATGTCCGGGTTAGCGTCCAGGAGCGCGTCCTCTGCGTTGGCGTCCTGGACCTCATTGGCCGAACGGAGCGGCTTGGCCTTGCCGGAGAACCGATGGTGCAGGGCTGCGGCAGCCTCGTCCCGCTGCTTCTGGAAGAAAAGGTAGCTGACGGCGAAGGCGATCAGGGCGGCACAGATCACGGACATCAGGACGCCCAGCTGCAGGAGCGTGAACAGCACGAACAGCGGTGCGAAGAGGGCAAGTCGGATCAGGGAATATTTCAAAAAGGCCACATTCAAGTTTAGCCGTCTCCCGCCCGGGGTCCCGCGGCCCTGCGGGCGATAGACTTGATGGCATGCTCCTCCGTGTGGCTTTGGCCGTGGCAGTCCTCGTCATCTTCGTGTATGGCCTCGTGGACGTGATCCGCACGGACGGCCGGCTCACGCGGGGAATTTCCAAACCCGCATGGATCGTGGTGATGATCGTCCTCCCCGTCCTGGGCGCCATCCTCTGGCTGCTCATCGGTCGGCCGCGCGGTTCCGCCCCGCAGCAACAGAACTACCGGCACCCCACCGCCCCGGACGACGACCCCGATTTCCTCCGTAACCTTGAACTCCGCCGCCGCAACGAGGCCGAGGCTGCCCGCCTTAAGAAGCTCAAGGAAGAGCTGGATGCCAAGGCCAAGGACGACGGCGGCAAGGACAAGCACGAAACCGACGAACGCGATACCGACGGACGGAAGTAGGACCTATGGCTCACCAACCTGACGGAGAAGAGCGTCTGCGGACCAATACATCCGGGACCGCCTATCCGGCAGAGGGGCAAGCCACCGAACCGTCCGATTCGTCCGCCGGCCAGCCCCCGGCACCGCCTCCCACCCAGCACGCCCCGCCGCCGCGGCCGGGGCTGTCCTATTCCGCACCTGCCCCCATCGCCGTCATCCCGCCGGCTCCGGGCACCATCAGGCATGGCCGCACACTGTGGCTTGCCAGCTTCCTGGCGGGCCTGGCCGTCCTGGTGGGTTCCTTCCTCACCCGCGACGGGCACCTGGAACGGCTGCGCGGAGTGGTGGAGCAGATGGCGCCGGGCGGTGACGCAGAGGCCGTGACCACCGCCACCGGGATCGTTTTTTGGGGAAGCGGAGGAGCCTTGCTGCTGGTGATCCTCCTTGAGGCAGCGATGCTGGGCGTGGTGCTGGGCCGGCAGGGCTGGGCCAGGTGGGCCCTCATCCCGCTGCTCGCCGGCCACGCGCTGGTGATGATCGTCGCCATCGCGTTCCTCGTCCCCGAGGGTGACGGCGCCAGCTACGTCCTGCTGCTCTGGGGCGCCGAACTGCTCCTGGCCCTGGTCGGGCTGGTGATGTTCTTCCTGCCCTCAGCGAACGCCTGGCTCAAGACGAGCCACCCCGCCGGCTGACCGCCGGCCGCTCAGGCGGAGTGCCGAAGCGGCTGGCGCTGCCGGGTGGATGCTTCCGCCAGCACTCCCTCACAACTGCGGATAACAACCCTGCAGGCGTCCAGCGCGGCGCGGTCCGTCAGCGGGTTCTCGGCCACCGAGCGCCACCGGAGCAGGAACCGGCGGGCCTCGTCCGCCACGTCGTCAGGGCTTGCGTCCTCGCCCAGCCCCAGCCGGACGTGCGGCGCAGCGCCCCAGCCCCCGATCAGGCCTTCTGCCTCCGCTGCAAGTTCCGGGCGGATAGGCACGCCTGAAGTCCGCAGTGTGGCCAGCAGCCGCAGTTCCCGGAACTCGTGGGCATTGGCCTGCAACCGTTCCAGCGCGGCGGCCAGCTGCCCGGTATCCGGGCGGGGGGAGGTGCGCAGCAGGGATTCCACCCCCACCAGGGCGGTCCGGGCCTTCAACGCCTCGGCGCGGGCCTGGAACTGGCGGTTGAGCAGCTCCAGCAGCGGATCCAGGCCGCTGCGGCGGGCGAGTTCGTGAGCCAGCGGCGTGGGTTCGTCGAACCCGTTCCGGAGCAGGACGACGGCCAGCCGGATACCGAACAATCCATACCTGGACAACAGGGAAACCCGGGCCTCCGCCGTCAGGCCCTCCGGTCCGGCGGACCGGACGAACCGGTCGGCAGAGAGCAGCATCTTTTCGCGGTCGGCACGCTCCAGGCCTGCCAGCAGCTGCAGGGCGGCAAAGTCCTGCTGGCGCATGGTGCGGGCGCTCTGGGCAAGGAGGCCGGCCACGGGGACCACGCCCAGGGCCAGCTTCCGCAGGTTGTGGTCCCGCCGGTACCGCTCGGCGATTTCCCCGGCCGAGAGCAGCGAATCGATGCGCCCTGCGCCTACCTCATCCGCGCGGGACAGGACCGCGAGCGCATTGACGGTGCCGGAGCGGCCTGCCTCCGTGTCCCGAAAGGATTCGAGGAACCGGAGGTCGGAGGCGTGCATGTGGCGCATCAGGTAGATGATCGCGTCCGCTTCCGACGGCGTGTCCCCGGGCGTCAGGAAGCTCGTGGACCGGGCAGACACGTCCTCGGAAAGGGAAGCGATGCCCGGCGTATCGATCAGGGTCATGGTCCGCAGCGTGGGCGACGGCCACTCCACGTCCAGCCGCTCCACGTCCTCCGCCTGCACGTCACCCAGGACGAACACCAGGCGGCCGTCCACGCGCTTGAGCGGCAGGATGCGGGGTTCCCCGACCCGGGGGTGGAGGGTGATGCGGGGTGTGTGCCCGTAGCGGTACCACGTGACGATCCTGGTGCACTCGCCCGTGTCCGTGGGCGCGATTTCCTCGCCGATGATGGCGTTCAGCAGAGTGGACTTGCCCGCCTTCACCATCCCGGCAATGGCTATCCGCAGGGGCTCGGCCAGCCTGCGGGCATAATTGCGCAGCACCCCGGCAGCCGCCGGGTCATCGCCGTAAACTTTCAGGGCCTCCTGGACCAGGCCGGCGGCACCGTCAATGGTTGAACCGGTCATCCTGCGCCCACAGACGTGAGCTTCTGGGCGCCGGCTGCCACCTCGGCAGCGACCGCCTCTGCCGCCCGGTGGAGGGCATCGACTTTCTTGAGCTCGGCCCTGATGTCCTTGATCCGGACGTCCTTCTCCAGCGCGTAGGTGGTGGCAGCCTTCTGCGCTGCGCTCACGGAATCGGTCAGGGAGCGGTGGTGTTCTTCCGCGATCTCGGTGAAGTGGTCGCGGATGGACCGCTGGACCAGCCGAAGCCGGTCCTTGAGCTGCTTGCCCACCTGGAATGTCACGTCATCGATTTGCCGCCTGACCAGCGCCTTCGCTTCGCCCTGCCGTCGCTTGAGCCGCGCCTCCTTGTCCTCCCGGTACGCTTTGCGGCCCAGCAACAGGCCGGCGCCAACGGAGAGCGGATTGATCAGGGCCATGCCGAAGATGCCGGTCAAAAGGCCGAACATCAGCACGCCACCATAGGAGCCGCGCATGCCGATCAGCACTTTTTGCATCGGGTTGATGCGGCCGTCGTCCATGTCCGGCATTGCGTCCACGGGATCCAGCGCGTCACCGGAATCGGACACGCGCATGACCGGCAGTGACACTTCCTCGGCGGCGAAGTGCTCGGCAACCTGGGCCGCCAGCCACTGCGCCCGCTCGCTGGTCCACACAAAGGTGTCCGAGATGGCGGCGGCGGCGCATTCCTCCAGCCACTTGGAAAACTCGTTCCAGCTTGGTCCCGGGTCCCCCTGGTCGATGGCAGTCTCAGCTTCCCTCTGGATGCGGCGCAGGCGGTCCCTTAGGTCGTATTCCATGTCCGCAATGAGGTCGCTGATGCCGTCGTTGAGGGTGATCTGCCACCGGGCCGAGCGTTTGCGGAGTTCGTCCGCCTCGGTCCTGGCCATTTCCAGTTCGGCGATCATCCGGGGCGTGCCCTCGGGGTTTTCGAGTGCTTCAAGCTCTGACTGCAGTGAGAGCCGAAGGTTTTCGGTAACGGAGAGCAGGTCTTGGCTGACGGAACGGCGCTGCAGGCGCTGGGCCTTTCCGACGATCTCATTCCGAAGGTGCGTAATCAGGACCGGAAAGCCGGATTCGGCGTTCAACTCGCTGTCCTGCAGGCGCGCAGCCTCCAGCCGCAGGTCTGAGGACACGGGGAACAACGGAATATCCGGAGCCACCCTGCCCAGGTGGGCACGGTCCGTTTCTTCCACCCGGCGCCAGTCCGGGTACAGATCCGTCTTGGACAGGACACCAACAACGCTGGGGGTGATCCGCATGGCCTGGCGGAGGAAACGCAGTTCAGGTTCGGTGTACTCCTGTGAAGCATCCGACACCAGCAGCATGGCATCGGCGGTGGGCAGCGCGGTCAGGGTGGTCAGGGTGTGGGACGAGCCCATCCCGCCAACGCCCGGGGAGTCAATGACGGTAAGCCCGCCGGTCAGGATCTTCCGGGGCAGGCAGACCTCCGCGGCCACGAGCTTCTTGCTGTTTCCCGGGTTGCCATGCTCGGAAACATAGGCCGGGAGGTCGGCAAGCGGGATGGGCTGCCGTTCCACACTGGCCTCGTCGGCGCCGTCCTTGTCAGCTTTGGGAACCAGGATGGACGCCGATGCAGGGTCGCCGTAGCGGACCACGGTGGGCACCGAGGTGGCAATATCATCATCCACGGGACATGCGGGGGCGCTGACCAGGGCGTTTATAAGTTTGCTCTTTCCCTGCTTGAACTCGCCCACCACGATGACGCGGATGCTGGGGTCCCTGAGCCTGCCCAGGGTCTGGTCCAGGCGCTTCCGGAGGTCCGCCCGGTCACCGGTGCTGACCAGTTGAAGGCCGTGCTCCACCAGTTTGATAAGCTGCGCCGCCGTCGCCGGGGTAGTGGGTTTGGCCGGTCCTTCTTCTGCCACAGCGTGTCCTTTTCCTCGAGTCCCGATTTGGAATGTGGGATGGGTTGGGAAGAGCCCGGCAGGTGTTCTGGGTTCACCTGCCGGGCTGCTTCCGGTGTGCTACAGCGTTGCCTCTTAGAGCGTTACGTCGTCCCCTGCCACATTCACGTCTTCGACCTCAATGTCCGTGTCGATCTCGGTGGTGTTGGTGGTCTCCTCCGAGTAGCTGAGTTCGTTGTCGGCGACAATGATGTTGTCCTGAAGGACGGCGGTCTGCGAGTTGTCCTGGAACGAGTCCTCGACGTCGACATCAACATCGGTGGAGTTGTCCTGGAATGAATCCTCGATTTCCACCTCGGTGGTGTTGGTCTCCGTGGTCGAGTTGTCATTGAAGGAATCCTCGAAGTCAACGTCGATGTCGGTGTTCGTGGACTTGTCCTCGTTGAAGGACTCGTCGATCTCGACGCTCTCGTCGTTGAAGGAATCGTCAATGTCAACGTCAACCGAGTTGTCCGTGGAGTTGTCGGAATGATCCGAGTTGTCGTTGAACGAGTCCTCGATGGAGTTGTCCGAGTTGTCCGAGTTGTCGTTGAACGAATCGTCGATGTCGGCGTCCACGTCCACGTCCGTGTTGAAGGAGTCGTCGACGTTGGTTTCCTCGTTGCCGATGTTGACGTCGCCGCCGGCCTTGATCGAGTTGTCCGTGGAGTTATCCGTAGAGTTGTCCGTGTTGTAGGAATCCTCGATGTTGTTGGAATCCTTAACGTAGGCGTCATCGCCGGCAGCAACGGCACGGTCGCCGGAGGCGATCACGGAATCGTTGTCGAACCACTGCTTGACGTCCCCGTCGGCCCAGATGTTCTGGTTGACCGACTGGTCAACGATGTTGTCGCGGTCATCAACCGTTGAGGTGTACGAGTAGTTGTTCACCACGTGGTGCAGCTGCTGGACGGCATGGGCGTGGTCGTCGCCACCGTGGTGGCCGCCGCCACCATGTCCGCCGCCATGGTGGCCGCCGCCGTGTCCGCCGCCACCATGGTTGCCGCCACCACCGTGGTTGCCGCCGTCGTTATCCCGGGTCCAGGAGGTGTTGCCACCGGTGTTGTATTCGCGGTCGAACCGGGAGTTGACCGTGATGGGTGCGTAGTCCAGGACAACCGGCATCGCGGCGTCAACATCTGCCGAGCAAACATGGCCAAGGCCATGGTCTTCCAGGACCTTCTCCGGATCATCCAGGAAGTCCTGCGCGGCCTGGCGGTCGCCGAAGAGGTGCATCAGGAACTGTACGAGGTCGTTTGCGAGTGTCATTTGATGGTCCCCTGGTTTCTCTGAGTTGAATTCCGCCAAGCTTCCTTGCCGGGCTTGGATCAAACGTATGGTCCGGGTGCAGAACCGGGCATCGGGCCGATTCCCCCTTCCAGCAGTCCCCCTGCTGGGGAACTGCCGCACCCCCTGTTAGGGGCATTAGGGGTTCACTCGAGAGGAGGATTCTCCGAGTTCAGGGCTACGCGCAGCCGGGCCAGCAGGTCCGATCGGTTCTCCGCTCCCAGGCGCCGGCGCATGCGGGCAATGTGGTGTTCGGCCGTTCGTGGCGAGATGTAGATGGCTTCGCCGATCTCCCGATAGGTCTTGCCCTCAAGCACCAGCCGGGCCACTTCCTTTTCCCGCTCGCTGAGCCCCGTCCCGTCGGGATGCATGCCGTTTCCCGTCTCGGCAGGGGCGGTACCGGATTCGACCGAGCCGGAGCTTCCCCCGCCCGCGGAGCTGCCCTGCGGATGGAGGTCGCGGGCACAGGACAGCAGACGCACCATGTCTTTGCGATCCTCCGCCTTCGCGGCAGCGTGGCCAGCCAGCCGGGCACCCTCCCAGGGCATTCCCACCCTGCCCAGGCTTCGTGCTGCCGCTTCAACCTCGGCGGGACTGAACCTGTTGGCCAGGACGGAAACCCATGCCTTGCCGGCGGTGGCGAGCACCGCCGCGAGATGGCTGTGGTTCGCCGCGCGGGCCAGGGCTGCGGCATGGGGTGCGAGGTCCGACGGGCTCTCGCTGAGCATGGCTGCCTGGACCGCCGCCCAGTGGAACGGCACAGCCCACAGAGGCGGATCACCGAGGCGGCCGAGCAGCCGGTTCGCCTCGTCGAAATAGTGCACAACCCGGCGGGTTTCCCGGAGCCGGGCTGCAGCGATCATCAGTTCGCCCCACGGCAGGAGGCTGTAAAGATCGACGACGGTGTGCAGCATCGCCTCGCGGGCCCGTTCCCAGGCCTTGAGTAGTTCGGGAACGTCGCCGTTGCGGCGTGCTAGGCCAACTTCAAGTGCCGAGCACAGGAACTCGTCCCGCGGCACCAGCGGCCAGTGGTTCGTTTTGGATGCCTCGTTGATGGCGAGCCGGGCATCCTCGAGTTTGTCCTGCATCATCGCCGACCATGCCTGCAAGAGGAAGAGCCGGGGCTTGGCCCCGTTGCCGCCCTGGCCCGCCGCAGCCGCGGAACGGCAGACGGTTTCGGCCAGATGCGGCTCCCCGCTGTGCAGGGCCACCAGTGCGGCCAGCGCGGCGGGTGTCTCCGGCATGGGAAGCGCCGTGCCGGCGGCGTTGAGCATATCCGAGGCGTGGATCAGGAGGGGGAGGCCCTGGTGCGGATCAGCCGCAAGGGACTCCAGGAGGCCCTTGCCGGTCTGGGCGAGCGTGGTGGCCAGGAGCGTGGGCGAAGCCGCCGGCGCGTCCGCACGGAACAGTGCCTCGGCGCCGGCACGGTTGCCGCAGCCAAGCAGGGCGACGGCGGCGAGGGGCGCCGATTGCCCCACCCGCGAGGACCCCAGCCAGCTGTAGATGTCAGCGCCGCGTGCCAGCATCCCGCGCTGGGCCCAGACGGCGGCGGCGACATCGGCACCACGGCGCACGTCCGGCGGGTCCTCCTCAACCAGGAGGGTGTCGATAATGCGCGTGGCGGTGTCCAGGTCGCCGTCGCCCGCCGCGGCCTGGGCACGCCGCGCGGCGGTGGCAATCTCATCGGCACCGGCCAGCAGTGCTTCACCGTACAGCTGGTAGGCCAGCCCTGGATCGTGGTTCAAGGCCTTGTTGGCAGCGTGCTCCA
The DNA here is from genome assembly GCF_059089905.1 of Arthrobacter sp. Y3221087. Classification (NCBI taxonomy): domain Bacteria; kingdom Bacillati; phylum Actinomycetota; class Actinomycetes; order Micrococcales; family Micrococcaceae; genus Arthrobacter; species Arthrobacter sp. Y3221087. The sequence continues at coordinate 556,650 of NZ_JBNHFE010000001.1, read as the reverse complement.
GCTCCAGGGCCACCCGTGGATCGGCAAGGCCGCCACGGGCCAATTCCCGTGCCACATCACCCAGCGGCTGGCCGGCAGCGGCGTAGGCGGACACCAGTTCGCGCTGGAGCGCATGGACTTTCGCGGTGGGAGCAACGGTCAGCAACGCATGCTGTGCCTGTCCCACAACCGTGCCATCGGTGGTCAGCAGGCCTGCGGACTCTGCGCGTTGCACCAGGACATCCAGGCTGTCCACCTCGCCGCCGTCGATCCTGCGCTGCAGGCCGGCAGGCAGCGGTCCCGGAAGGGTAAAGCCAACGGACAACGCCAGCAGCAGCTCCCGTACGGCCGCGTTCTCGCCCTTGAGCTGCCGGGCCATGTGTTCGGCGGCGTGGGCCGGCTGCCCCTGGTGGTTCGGCTCCGCATATGCCGGTTCCTCGGCCCCGGTGTGATCGCCCAACATGCTAAGCCCCCGGTTCCGTCGGAGCGGCAGTTTCCACTGCCGGCGCTTCTGTTGTGGTCTGTACCGGTTCATCCGTAACCGGTGCCGGCTCCTGCGTCACTGGAGGCGGCTCTTCAGTTGCGGGCGGGGACGGTTCCTCAGTCGCATTCGTGGGTTCATCCGTGACCGCAGGCTCTGGTTCTTCCGTTACTGGCGGGGGCGTGGTGGTTCCCGGGTCGGACGGCAGCGGGTCAGATGTGCCCGGCGCGGCCGGCTCTGTTGTTCCCGGTGCCGCCGGTTCGGTGGTCCCGGAACCTGTCGGGGTGCCGGTGGGCTCGGTGGTGCCACCCGCCGTCGTGCTTCCGGTTCCGGAGCCCGTGCCTGCGGCGGCGGCACTGGCGCCGGCCTCGGAACCCGTGGCGGCTCCGGTGGATGGTCCGCTGGTCGCGCTCTCGGCGGTTGCGCTGGCGGAGGGACGGCTGGTAGGCGAGGCCTCGACCTCGACTCCGGCGCTTGGCGGTGCCGGCTTCTTCACTCCGGCCTCGATGCCTGCCAGCGGCGCCGCAGCATCGCCAGCTGCTCCCCCGGTTCCGTCACCCGTGCCGGATCCGCCGTCGGGTTTCGCCCCGGGCGCGGCTTCTGCGCCTGGCTGGAAGATGGATGCGAGGTTGTTTAGACCCTCCGGGCTTTGGGCAGCGGTGGCAGTGAGGACGGTGAACATGGCGGCGGCGGCTGCGATGGCGGTCAGCCGCACTGTCGGCTTGGGAGCATGCGCCCCGCCGTGGTGTCCGTGCCCGGGACCATGGGCGGCAGCGGCATCCGCCGCCGGGCCCTTCCGGGACCAGCTGGCCGGCCGGACCGGCAGGTGAGCTCCCTCTGCGGCGGAATCCGCGGCAGCGGCTTCCGGCTCCGCGGCCGCCGCGGGAGCAATCTCCGGCAGTGCCAGTACCGCGGACACGGCGGCCCCGAGGCAGATGGAGGATTTGGGATCGGCATCGACGGCGATGGGCCGGTCCAGCTGTTCGGAGATCAGCTGGGCCACCAGCGGGATCCGGGAGGAACCACCGATGAGCAGGACGGCGGTGAGGTCTGCAGGTTCCAGCTCCAGCTGAGCCAGCGACTGTTCCAAGGCGTCCACGGTATCGCGGACCGGCTCCTCGATCAGTGCCTCGAACTCGGACCGGACCAGGCGGACCTGCTGCTGGAGGCCAGGCAGGAGCACGGAGATGCTGGCCTCGCTGTCCGAGGACAGGGCTTCCTTGGCTTCCACGCATTCCCGCCGCAGCCGGGCCAGCGCCGCGAGCACATTCGGGTCTTCGGCGTCGAGGCCGGCCATGGCTTCGCCGGTGTTCCCTGCCACGAAGCGGAATACTGCGGCGTCAAAGTCGGCGCCGCCGAGGTCCTCAATGCCTTCCGGCCGTCCCAGCACCGCGAACCGGTTGCTGCCGGTTTTGCGGAGGACAGCGGTATCGAAGGTCCCGCCACCGAGGTCGTAGACGGCCACCGTGCTGCCATCCTCCACCCGGACCTGCGATGCGTAGTGCAGCGCAGCCGCTTCGGGCTCGGTCAGCAGCGTGACGTTTGGCAGGCCGTGGGCGGCTAGGGCGTCCCGGACCACGGACGTGCGGTGGCTGCCCCAGGCGGCAGGGTGGGTCAGGATGACTTCCGACGGCGGCTCCCCCTCCCGTTCCGCTGCCCGGTCCGCCACCCAGCGCGCCATGGTGGCGAAGACGTCTTCGGGCGGAAGGGACAACGTGCCCACGGAAATCGGCACGGAATCGCCAATCCGGCGCTTGAACTCCCGCACCACGCGGCCGGGGGAATCGAGGCCGCGGCGCTCTGCTGCCTCCCCCACCAGGATGGGGCCCTCCTCCGGGTAGTACACCACGGATGGCACGGCAGACCCGCGAAGACCCAGCGGAAGGCACTCCGGAATGGGTTTGATCCCCTGCTGAAAACGGACAACGGCGGCTGCCGTGAAACTGGTCCCGACATCAATGGCGAGAACGTAGCTCATGGGGTACCTCAGGCAAACTTGCGTTTCGCCTGCAAACTTCATCACGGGCGAACGTCACCAACGTAGCATCACCGGCGGACCGGGAACACCCCCATTGCTACATCGATTTGTTATTTGCCTAGGCCACCCCGGGCTTTCCGGAGAATCCCCTGCTCAGAGGCCCGAGTAGGAGTGGAGGCCGTTAAAGAACTGGTTCACGATGGTGAAGTTGAAGATCACGCAGAGGTAGCCCACGATCGAGAGCCAGGCCGCCCTGTTGCCGGTCCAGCCGCGGGTGGCCCGTGCGTGCAGGTAGCCGGCGTAGACCACCCAGATGACGAACGTCCAGACTTCCTTGGTGTCCCAGCCCCAAAAGCGTCCCCAGGCCTTCTCCGCCCAGATGGCGCCGAACATCAGCGTGAAGGTCCAGCCGATGAACGCGATGGCGTTGATCCGGTAGGACAGGTTCTCCAGGCTGAGCGCGGAGGGCACCAGGCGCATGAAGCCGAGCTTGTCCGCGCCGCCCGCAGCCACCGTCTTCTGCCGGTGGGACTGGACCAGCTGCAGGGCGGACATGGCGAAGGTCAGCGTGAACAGCGCTGATGAGAGCACAGCGATGGAGACGTGGATGATCAGCCAGTAGCTCTGCAGGGCGGGAACCAGGTGCCCGACCGGTGTCCAATAGGCCACAGAGGCAGCCACCAGCATGATGATGGCCAGGCCCACCACGAACGTTCCCAGGAACCGGAGGTCCCGCCGGACCAGGACCAGGAGGAACACGGCAATCGCCACGAACGCGCCGGTAGTCAGGAACTCGTACATGTTGCCCCACGGCACGCGCCCGGCGCCAAGCGCCCGGGTCACCACGCCCGCACCGTGGATCAGCGCACCGAGGACGGTCAGGGCCACCGCTACCCGCGCGGGAGCGCGGCGCTCGGCCGCGTACTTCATGTCGGCGTCGGCCGTGACCACTCCCCCGGCCCCGGCCGCTTTGGCCGTGGACGACGACGGCCGCTCGGCCCGGCCTGCCGGCCCGCCAAGGCGAGCCTCATCAGGACGGGATCCGGCAGCTGAGGACTCTGCCCCTGCCCCGGCTGCTACCGGAACTTTGACTGCTTCTTCAGCCTGCGCGGCCTTAAGGTCGATGGCCCGCAGCGCCTTGCTGCTCTTGGCGAGGTCCCAGGCGAAGGCGATGAAGGCAACCGTGTAGGTGCCCGCCGCCAGCAGCATGAAGAGCTCGCTGTACTGGCCCATGGTCTCGTTGATTCCGAACGGCATTACTGGTCCTTTTCGGGCCCGGAGGGGCCTGCTGGGGTGGTTACGGAAGAAGGTTCGGCAGGCGCGTCCCCTGGCAGCCGCCATTCGGTGGAGAACAGCTTGCGGAGGGTGGCAGCCTCGGCGGCCAGGCGGTGGTCCTCGCCGCGGGCCAGGAGCCCGTACTCCACCATGGTCCGGCCGTCTTCGTGGGTGCCGGTGCGCACCCAGGCCCGGCGGCGGTTGACGTACAGGGAGAGGATCAGGCCGGCAACTGCGAGCAGCGCAAAAATCAGGGCGTACAGCTGGCCGGGATTGTGGTGGATGTCCACGCCGATGTAGCGCTTCACGCCGTCGAAGCTGATGCTGCCCTTGCCGTCGGGCAGGGTGTGGGAGGTTCCGGGCGCCAGGGTGATGCCGCCGACGTCAAGGTTGCGGGCGTTCAGCGGCGTCAGGTCCTCCACGTCCAGCTCGAAGACGTTCTGCGGAGCGCCGTCGTCCAGGCCAAGGTCTCCGAAGTAGGAGTTCAGGGTCAGCTGCGGGTTGAAGAGCTCCGGGTCCCCGCTGAAGGACACGCCCTCATCCGTGACGAACGCGGTGGGGAGGAAGAAGCCTGCGAAGCCCAGCTGGTCCGGCTTTGCATCGGGGACCTTGATGACCACGGACGAGTAGTAATTATCCCCCTGCAGCTTGGCCACCACGGGCCCCTGCATGGCGATGTTGCCCTCCCCGTCCCGGATGGTCACCACAGGCGCGTACCCGTTGCCGGTGAGGTAGATGCTGGTGCCGCCCAGGGTGACGGGGTCGTTCACCTTCAGGGTCTCCTGCTTGGCGGGCGCGTCCGGGTTTTCCCGGGTGGTCACGGCGGCGGCGAAGTCGATGGGCTGGCCGAACTTGCCCTGGGACTCCCGGTCGAAGGTGATGTCGAACTTGTCCAGCTGGATGGAGTACGGCTGCAGCTGGCTGGACTGGAAGTTGGTGCCCGGGTTGAACTGGTCGTAGCCCACCAGGGTGTTGACGAAGGTGTCGCCCTCCACGAGGATCCGCTGGCCGCTGTAGCCGAACAGTCCTCCAATTGCCACCGAAACCAGCACGCCGATCAGGGAGGTATGGAAGACGAGGTTGCCCACTTCCTTCAGGAAGCCGCGTTCGGCACCCAAAGACGGCCGCGCGCCGTCGTCGTCCCTCACTTCAACGCGGTAGCCGCGATTCCGCAGCAGCCCGGCGGCACCATGGATGGCGTCCGACGCCGGGATTCCCGCGGAGGCGGGAATGACCAGTGTGCCGTACTCGGGCAGGCGGGAGAGTCGCTTGGGGGTGCGCGGCGGCTGGGAGCGCATCGCCTTGTAATGGGCGATGGCGCGGGGCACCACGCAGCCGATGAGGGAGATGAACAGCAGCAGGTAGATGGCAGAGAACCATGCCGAGGAATACACGTCGTAGAGCTGGAGGGAGTCCAGCAGCTTGCCGTAGTCCGGGTTGTCCTTGATGTACTGGGTCACCACGGCCGGGTTGGCCGGGCGCTGCGGGAAGAGCGAGCCCGGGACCGCAGCGACAGCCAGGAGCAGCAGCAGGAACAGGGCCGTCCGCATGCTGGTCAGCTGGGTCCACGCCCAGCGCAGCATTTCCTTGGGGCCCAGGGCGGGCAGCGCGGCGCCGGCCTTGGCCTCCAGCACTTTGGCGCCGGGCTCGTTGCCGCCGGCCTCGGCTGGGGACTTCTTCTCTACGTTCACACGCTCGCTCATCAGATTGGCAACTTCACGTCGGTTTGGAACCAGTACTGCAACTCAGTCACCCAGGCTCCCCACACCCCGGTGGCCATCAGCAGGCCCAGGACCACCAGGATGCCGCCGCCGATGCGCTGGATGGCCAGGCGGTGCCTGCGGAAGAACGCCATCACGCCCATGCCGCGGCGCAGGGCGAGGGCGATCAGCAGGAACGGGATCCCCAGCCCCAGGCTGTAGACGAAGGCGAGGAACGCACCCTTGGCGGCGGAGGAACCGCCGGAGAGGCTCAGCAGCTGCACGGCGGAGTAGGTGGGGCCGATGCAGGGTGCCCAGCCCAGCCCGAAGGTCAGGCCCAGCAGCGGCGCGCCCCACAGGCCTGCCGGCGGCTTGGCATGGATTTTCGCATCGCGCTGCAGCCAGCTGAAACCGCCCATGAACACCACGCCCATGACGATCACCAGGAGGCCAAGCAGCTGGGTGATCCAGGCATTCTGGGAGCCGGTGATGAGGGTTCCCAACTGGCCGAAAGCACCGCCCAGGAGCACGAAGATCACGGAGAAGCCCAGGACGAACAGCCCGATGCCCACCAGCATGCGGCCACGCTTCTGTTTCTGCAGGTCCACGCCGCTGAGGCCCGTGACGTAGCCCAGGTAGCCGGGGACCAGGGGCAGGACGCAGGGCGAAAGGAAGGAAACCAGTCCCGCGAGCAGGGCCACGGGAATGGCCAGGAGCAGCGAGCCGCTCAGGATGGCTTCGGCGAAGGGACTGTTCACGGGTCCGCTACTCTGCCACGGCTGCGGTGATGAGGGCCTTGAGGGTGCCCTTTTGGATCTCCCCCAGGACGCGGGACGCCACGCGCCCCTCCTTGTCCAACACCAGCGTGGTGGGTACGGCCCCCGGCGGGACCAGTCCGGACACGGCGAGCAGGACCCCGCCGTCCTTGTCGTCGAAGCTGGGATAGGTCAGGTTGAACGTCTTGTCGAACGCCTCGGCGGTGGCCTTCTCGTCGCGGAGGTTGACGCCGAAGAACTGCACGCCCTGGTCCTTGAACTCCTGGTGGAGCTCCTCCAGGATGGGCGCTTCAACCCGGCACGGGGCGCAGGCGGCGAACCAGAAGTTCAATACCGTCACCTTGCCCTGGAAATCAGCCGGTGCCACTGCCGTGCCGTTGAAGAGCGTGCCGTTGATCTGGACGGCCGATTTGCGGTCCGCCGCGGCGAACTCCGTGACGGAACCGTCCCCGGCCACATAGTTCTTGTTGTCCCCGGCCTTCGCCTGCTGCGCCAGGGCGTCCTCCTGGGCGCAACCGGACAGGCCCACGGTCAGGGCGGTCAGGGCCAGGCCACCGGCAGCGAGGACGCTGCGGCGGGAACTGACGGGCCCTTTGCCTGCCGGGGTGTTCCTGAAATTGCTGTCGGTCACTACTAGGCTCCAGGGGTGCTGGCGGCACCGGGAAGAAGGGACGCCGCTGGTTCGCTGTACTGGACGCGCAGGAGCGTGCCGTCGTCGTCGAACACCAGCGACGTGATGGATGTCAGGGTGCATTCGCGCTTCCGCGGGTCATGCCACAGCGGCTTGCCCTCGGCGTTGAGGCGGGTTGCCCAGATGGGAAGCTGGTGGCTGACCATGATTGCCTCGGGGCCGGACACGCCGAAATCGCCGTCCGCCAGTTCGATGGCGTGAAGACGGGCTTCCTGGACTGCCGCCATCACCCGCGAGGCCTGCTGCTTGTACGGCTCGCCCCAGGACGGGCGCAGGGGGTTGACCAGCCGGGGCCAGTGCTTGGGCCGGCGCAACTCGGCCTTGCTGACCTTCATGCCCTCGAAATAGTTTTCGGCCTCGATGATCCGCTCATCGGTGTGGATATGCAGGCGCAGCGCCTCCGCGGTGGGAGCCGCCGTTTCCTGGGCCCGGTCCAGCGGCGAAGCGGCCAGGTAGGTGATCCGGGCACCGTTTTCCACGCGCTGCCGAAAGTGCTCGGCGAGCATGCGGGCCATCTCCCGCCCGAGTTCGGACAGGTGGAATTCGGGCAGCCTTCCATACAGGACGCCGTCCGGATTGTGGACTTCGCCATGGCGGAGCAGATGGACAGTGGCTTGGGGCATGTTTACCAGTTTCTCAAAGATGGCGTGCGATCCGAAATCTTCCGCACATGCTTTCTACAAAGAGTAGAACTGAAGTTTTTGAAGAAATGTTCCGAGGCCGGGAACAAAAGATGCAAATGCATGTTTATACTGGATGCAGCAAGATAGTTGAGGCTTCAACAGATGAAGGTTCAACGCAACCGTCACCCCGGCACGCCAGAATCAAGGAGCATCACCATGGCACTTCCCGCAGACATCACCACCGGCACCTGGACCCTCGACAACTCCCACAGCGAGATCGGCTTCACCGTCCGCCACGCAGGCATCAGCAAGGTCCGCGGCCAGTTCACCGAAGCCGCCGCCACCCTGCAGCTCGCGGAGGATGTGGCCGAGGCCAGGATCGAGGCCACCATCAACACCGCCAGCTTCGACTCCGGCGACGCGAACCGTGACGGCCACGTCAAGGGTGAGGACTTCTTCGACGTGGAGAAGTTCCCGGAAATCTCCTTCGTCTCCAACGGCCTGGTCGCCAAGGGCAACAGCTACGAACTGAACGGCGACCTCACCATCAAGGGCGTCACCCGCCCGGTGACACTGGAGACCGAATTCAACGGCGTAGCCGTTGATCCGTTCGGCAACACCCGCGCCGGTGTTTCCGCCGAGACCACCATCAGCCGCAAGGACTTCGGCCTCACCTGGAACGCCGTCCTGGAAACCGGCGGTGTCCTGGTCAGCGACAAGGTTGCCATCAACCTGGAACTGGCCTTCATCGCTCCCGCCGCGTAAGCAGCCCCGGAACCACCTCCGGCACTGGCCAATGGCCCGGTGCCGGAGGTTTCCGTCTTAATGGCGTTCGTCGCCCCGGCCTGCGCAGTGAAGCCGTCGCCCCTTGCACGGGGAGCAGTCCCTGCCTACCGAGCCTGGCCGCGACGCCGCCGGGCAGGACTACAGTGAACGCCATGACCAACTCTTCCCGCCTGCCGCAGGGCGGCTTGGGGGCGCTATTTTCCGTCGCCGGCCGGCCCGTCGAAATCAAGGTCTCATTCTGGATCTGGTTCGTGGGCGGGGTCCTTGCCGTGATGGGCGGGCTCCTGGGGATGCTGGCATCCCTGGTGCTGTTTGCCGCCGCGCCCGCGGCCGCTGCAGCCGTCGTCGCCCTGATGCTGCTGGCCGCCGCCGTTGGGGCCGCGCAGATGGTTTTCGCGGTCAAGATGAAAGCCGGCCGGAACTGGGCGCGGGTGGCCCTGACGGTGCTTGCCGGGATCACCCTGGTCCTGGCCGGAGTTAATACGGCATCGGGCATTGGGCAGGGTGCAGGAAACTGGACAGCCTTCCTGGTCAGCCTGGCGGCATCAGTACTGATGTGGCGGCCGAATGCGCAGGCCTGGTTCGCCGCCGCCACCGGGCGGAATACCTCGCCAGAATGACCCACAAGGCGGCAGCCCGGGGGTACGGTGGACTTAAGCCTTGCTGGGGGTCGGCGCAGGACCGCTCCCGGCAGCCTCCCTGGAATCCGACCTGCAGAAGGACCGCTCATGAGCACTCCTCCAGTCCCGCCGCCCGTACCCAACGATGACCAGTCCGGAAACCAGCCCGGCAGCCAGCCCCGCTACGGCGAAAACGCTCCACAGTACGGCCAAAACCCGCCGCAGTACGGGCAGAACGCGCCGCAGTATGGTTCCCAGCCGCCGTCGGCGCCGCAGTACGGACAAAACGCACCGCAGTACGGGCAGAACCCGCCGCAGGCTCCCGGCTACGGCCAGCAGCCGTTCGGCCAGTCGTCCTACGGCCAGTCCCCGTACGCCCAGTACCCGTCGGAGCAGCCGCAGCCTTCCGGCGCCAATGGCGTGCCCCAGCTCGTCAACATTTCCTTCTGGCTGCTGATTGCGTCCGCGGTAATCTTCGTGGTCTCCCTGCTGACGGGCCTTACCCAGCTGGATGACCCGCTGTTCCGCCAGACCTTCGAGGACCAGATGGAAGCCGGCGGCGCCACGGGAGTCACGTACGAGGACATCAAGGGCATCATCGCCGGCACCCTGGTGGTGTTCGCCATCATCGGCGCAGGCCTGTACCTGCTGGTGGCCTTCTTCGTCCGCAAGGGCAAGAACTGGGCCCGCATCCTGGGCACGGTGTTCGCGGCCCTGTCCATCTTCGGGCTGTTCGGTCCGCCCACTATCGGAACCCTGGGCACCCTGCTGGGGATCGCCGCCATCGTGCTGCTGTACCTGCCCGCTGCTGCTCCCTATTTCCGGAAGCAGCAGCCGTTCACCAACCCGTACGGCGGCGGCTTTGGAAACCCGTACGGCCGGTAATACCTGCTAACGAAAGCGGCCCGGGAAGCGCAATGCATCCGGGGCCGTTTTCTGTACCTAGGCAGTCTGCCCCGGAGCCTGCGCCCGCTGCGCGTGGTAGGCCAGGATCTGCAGTTCGGTGGCCATGTCCACCTTGCGCAGATTGACCCCTTCGGGAACCTGCAGCATGACAGGGGCGAAGCTCAGCACGCTGTGCACGCCGGCGGCCACCACCCTGTCGCATACGTCCTGGGCCACCGCCGCCGGGAGCGCCAGCACCACCATGTTGGCTCCGGTGCGGTGCAGGACCTTTTCCAGGTCCGCAACATCGCTGACGCGCAGCCATCCCACTTCGTTGCCCACCACCATCGGGTCCGCGTCAAAAATGGCCACGACGTCGAACCCGCGGGATTCGAAGCCACCGTAGCGTGCCAGGGCCTTGCCCAGGTTGCCGGCGCCGACTATCGCCACTTTCCAGTCGTGGGTGAGGCCAAGGGCAGCCGCGATATGACGGCTGAGGTACTGCACCTCGTAACCCACTCCGCGGGTGCCGTAGGAGCCCACATGGGACAGGTCCTTGCGCAGTGTGGAGGAGCTGACGCCTGAGGCTTCGGCGAGGGACTCGGAGGAGACGCGCTCCACTCCGTCGGCAAGCAGGGTGTTCAGGGCGCGCAGGTAGAGCGTCAGCCGGGCCACGGCTGCGGGCGGAATCTGTTTGGCCGGGGTGCCCGCGGCGCCCGGAAGATCCGGGACAGCCTTGGGAGTCGAGTCCAGCGAAGTCACCAGCCCCTCCCTTGAGTCGCGTTGTGACTCCACTCTAGAGCCCTCCCGCCGGTGCCCACAAAGCAGGTGCAATCAACCGCAACGCTCCCCCGTTACTGCGCCATGGCGCGCTGGAGGACGCGTTCCAGGCGGGCTTCGTCGATCTTCCAGAAGTCGCGCTGCACCCCGTCCACCAGCACCACCGGTATCTCCTCCCCGTAGCGTTCCCGCAGCTCCGGCTGCTGGTCCACCAACTCTTCCGTCCACTCAAGGCCCAGCGAGGCGGTGACCCGCGCAACGGCGTCGCGCGCTTCCTCACAAAGGTGGCAGTTGGCTTTGGTAAGGAGGACGACGCGGGGGATGGCCATGGGTTAACCGTAGCCCCGTTCGCGGTGCCGGGCACGCCGACGGCTTCGTCCTATTGGATTGACTAGACTCGAGTCCATGCCCGAGGAGAAGTACGTTGCCGTAGTCACCAAGCCGGTTGCTGCGCCACAACCGGGCGAGGCGGCCTTCTTCGACGTGGACAACACGCTCATGCGCGGGGCCAGCCTGTTCCACGTGGCGCGCAAGATGCACCAGCGCGGCGCCTTCACCATGGCCCAGGCCGCCGGCTTCGCGTGGAAGCAGTTGAAGTTCATGGCCCGGGGCGAGAATATCGACGACGTCCATGCCGTCCGTGATTCCGCCCTGACCCTGGCCGCCGGCATCACCGTCGATGACATCAAGGCATTGGGCGAGGAAGTGTACGACGAGATGATCGCGTCACGGATCTGGCCCGGAGCCAAGGCGCTGGCAGAGCAACACCTGCGGGTGGGCCGCCGTGTCTGGCTGGTCACGGCCACCCCCATCGAGGTGGCAACGGTAATTTCCACCCGCCTGGGCCTCACCGGCGCGCTTGGCACCGTGGGCGAAATATCGGAGGGCATGTACACCGGCCGCCTGGTGGGCGACATCCTGCACGGGTCCGCCAAGGCCGTGGCAGTCCGGGCCATCGCCGACGCCGAGGACCTGGACCTCAAGCGCTGCTGGGCCTACAGCGATTCCTATAACGACATCCCACTACTCTCGCTGGTGGGCCATCCCGTTGCGATTAATCCGGACGTCCGGCTCCGCCGCCACGCCCGCGACAACAACTGGCCCGTCTACGATTTCCGGGCGGGACGGCGCGCCGCAACGTTCGGCCTCAAGGCAGCCACCGCCGGCGGGGCGGTCTACGGCCTGTGGAAGGGCTTCGCCCGCATCCGCGGCCCGCGCATCTAGGTAGCCGGGAGCAAAGAAATGCCCGCCGCCTGGAAGGCGACGGGCATTCACGCTGTTCGAAGTATTACTACTTCTTGTTGCGGCGCTGGTGACGGGTCTTGCGAAGCAGCTTGCGGTGCTTCTTCTTGGCCATACGCTTGCGACGCTTCTTAATTACTGAACCCACGAAAGTTCCTTACAAACTAGATGCAGTACCTGCCTGCTGGAACGGGTCCGTGGACGAAGCTACGAACTGAACAACTGACAGATTCTTACAATGACGTAAATCGTTCCTTAACAGGGTACCGCCTATCCGGAGCGGCCTTTGACAGGCCTCCTCAGGCGGTCTCGGTGTGGCCCTCCACCACAGCACCCTTGAGGTACTGCTCGACGGCGTTCTCGGGGACCCGGTAGGAGCGGCCAAAGCGCACCGCGGGCATTTCGCCGGAGTGCACCAGGCGGTACACAGTCATTTTGGAGACGCGCATGACCTGGGCTACTTCAGCCACGGTGAGGAACTTCGCGTTGGAGAAGTTCTGTTCCGACATTTCCCTATTCCTTTGCTGACGGATGGACAACAGTGACCCCAGGTACATGCCAATGCGGTGTTCCGATGCTGAGCCATCCACCAACCACCTACCTAGATACTCTAGATGTTCCTGTGGCAGATGTGAAAGTAGTGCGCTCCCCTATTTCACCGCCCGGCGCTTCCGTGCAGACGCCGCCAACTGGTCCAGGACCGACGCGGTCACGTCCCACTCCATGCAGGCGTCGGTGACGCTCTGGCCGTACACCAGCTCGTCCCGGGCCGCCGCGTGCTCGGCAACATCCAGGTTCTGGGCCCCGCCCACCAGGAAGCTCTCCAGCATGACGCCGGCAATGGCCTGGGCGGAGGTGCCGCCGTCCTCAAGCTGTGCGCCGATTTCGAGCGCCACCTCTGCCTGCCGGTGGTGGCTCTTGCCGCTGTTGGCGTGGCTGGCGTCCACGATCAGCCGCGGGTTCAGCTGCTTCCCGGCCAGCTTCGCCGAGGCGGCTTCGACGTCGGCTGAAGAGTAGTTGGGGCCCTTCCGCCCGCCGCGCAGAATCACATGGGTGTCCGGGTTGCCGGCAGTGGCCACCAGCGCCGCCCGGCCTTCGCCGTCGATGCCCAGGAATGCCTGCGGCGCCGCGGATGCACCGCAGGCATCGATGGCCACCTGGAGGTCGCCGTCGGTCCCGTTCTTGAAGCCGATGGGCATGGACAGGCCGGACGCGAGCTGCCGGTGGATCTGGCTTTCCGTGGTGCGCGCCCCGATGGCACCCCAGGAGATCAGGTCCGCCATGTACTGCGGGCTGATGGGCTCGAGGAATTCGGTGGCGGTGGGCAGCCCCAGGGCTGTGACCCGCTGCAGGAAGTGCCGGGCGGTCCGCAGGCCGGTGACCATGTCGTGGCTGCCGTCCAGCCGGGGATCGTTGATCAGGCCCTTCCAGCCCACGGTGGTGCGGGGCTTTTCGAAGTAGGTCCGCATGACGATCAGCAGGTCTGCCTTGTGCTTCTCGGCCTGGCTGACCAGCCGGCGGGCGTATTCCAGCCCTGCTTTGGGGTCATGGATGGAGCAGGGGCCCACGATGACCAGCAGGCGGTCGTCAACGCCGTCCATGATGGCGCGGACTTCATCGCGTCCGCGTTCGACGACGTCCGCCACGCGGGCGTCCAGGGGAAGTTCTGCGATGAGTTCGGAAGGGGCGGGCAGCGCAGTGAATTCGCTGACCCGCAGGTTCGAGGTGGATTTTGCGGCTGTTGCTGTTGCGGCGCTCATGTTCGGGTCCTGTTCCAGATGGGGAGCGGGCCCAGTTCAGAACCCGCCGGAGAAACGGCGAAGGGCAGAGAATGATCTCTGCCCTGTTGGCTCTGAAGGTGGTCGGATGCGTGTCAGTTAGACGCGGGCCCCTCCAGAGCCAACGAAAAATACGCATACCAACGGTTAGTCATGGGAAAGACCATAACCCCGCCGGACAGGACTGCAAAATCGGCTGCGTCACATTCCACCCCAGCTAGCGCGATTCCTGAAGGCCTGCCACCAGCTCCGCGTGCCTCTTATCGGTGAGGCGGTACCAGTACATTGCTGCCGCTGCTGCCAGGGTCAGTGCGCCGGGCAGCAGTCCCGCGGCGGCCCTGATGGCAAAGACGGCAGCGTCCGACTGCGCCGCAGCCGCTGAGGCATAGCCGCCCCAGGCCAGGGAGAAGGCCACCACTCCCCCGCCGAAGCCCATGCCCAGCTTCCGGGTTGCCGCCAGGAGCGCATAGTTGATGCCCTGCACGCGCACGCCGGTCTTCCACTCGCCATACTCCACGGTGTCGGCAATCAGAGCCCAGGTCACAATGCCCACCGACGCGGACGACAGCATGGCCAGCACGATGCCTGCAACGGCAAGCCAAGGCAGGGTTGCCGGAACCAGGAAGACCAGCAGGCCACCCAGTGCCCCGGTGCAGCCACCGGCCGCGTAAACAGCTTTCTTGCCCCACCGGGCCACGATGCGCGGCATCACGATGGCGAGCACCAGGGTGATGGCCACCTGCGCGGCCGCCATGACCGGAAACAGGTCCACCCGGGACAGGACATCGCGGAGGTAGAAGAACTGTGCGGCTCCGGTGGCGCTGGCGCCGGTGACGAACAGCACCGAACTGACGCAGAGGACCACCAGCGGGGAATTGGCTTTCAGCGCGTCCACACTTTGGCGCAGCGTAATGCTGGGAACGCTGCCGGCGATCCGTTCCCGGCAGGCAATCCCGGTGAACGCGTACAGCCCTGACCCCACAGCCGCGAAAACCAGCGTCATGACCGTGAAGATCTGCTGCATGTCCCCGCCTGCGCCGAGCAGCGGGGCAACGAAGAAGCCAAGCGTTGCCCCCACCGACAGCCCGCCGATGGTCCGGGCCCCGGCCAGCCGGGCCCGTTCCCGCGGGTCCTGGGTCATTGCTCCCACCAGGCAGCCGTAGGGCACGTTCACCAGGCTGTAGGCCAGGCACACCAGGCCGTAGGTGCAGTACGCGTACAGCAGCTTCACCCCAGGGTCCGCGTCAGGGACGTGGAAAACCGCCGCACTGAGCAGGAGCGGAATGAAGCCGAACATCAGGTAGGGCCGGAATTTGCCCCACCGCCTGCTGTGCACGCGGTCCACGATGCGTCCGGCAGCAATGTCCGTGAAGGCGTTGAACACCCGCGCCACCACCAGCAGGGTCCCGGCGGCAGCGGCACCAATTCCTGCGACGTCCGTGTAATAGACCAGCAGGAACATGTTCGCGGTGCTGATAATCATGCTGTTGGCGGCGTCGCCGGCCCCGTAGCCCACAATGCCGAGCCTGCTCAGTTGTTTCATGTATCCCTGTCCCTGCGCCGGAAACCGTTTTCTCGCGGCCGCAGAAAGGAACTTACCCCAGAATCGTCCGCAGAAACAGGAACCGCCGGATCCGTGGCGTTTGCCGGCGGGTTGCTACAGCCGTGTGAGCTGCGGGGCGAAGACCTGGAGCGGGCTGCTGGCCGCCACCAGGGCGCGCAGTTCGGCCAGGCCGCCGGTCACCGCGCCGGCCGCCCGAGCCTGGACCAGGACGTTGCCCAGGGCGGTGGCTTCAACCGGTCCGGCCACCACTTTCCGGCCCGTCACATCTGCTGTGAGCTGGCAGAGCAACTGGTTCTGCGAGCCGCCGCCCACCACGTGCACCACGTCCACTGCACTGTCCGCGAGCTTCTCGGCGTCGCGGATAGTCCTGGCATAGCCGGCGGCGAGGCTGTCCATGATGCAGCGGGTGATGGCCGCCGGATCGTCCGGTAACACCTCGCCCGTCCGGCGGACAGCGGCCCGGATCCGCTCCGGCATGTTGTCCGGGGCAATAAAGTACGGATCGTCCGGGTTGATCTGCGGTCCGCCCGGCGGCAGCGCCGCGGCAGCCTGGAGCAGCGCCGGAAGCTCGGGATGGAATCCCTCCGATGCCCAGGTCCGCTGGCATTCGCTGAGCAGCCAAAGGCCGCCCATGTTGCGGAGGTAACGGATGGTGCCGTCCACGCCGTGTTCGTTGGTGAAGTTCGCCGCGCGGCTGGCCTCGGTAAGGACGGGGTGCTTGAGCTCGAGCCCCACCAGGGACCAGGTGCCGGAGGAGATGTAGGCGAAGTCCTCTTCCTGGGCCGGGACGGCGGCGACGGCGGACGCGGTGTCGTGCGAGCCGACCGCCACCACCGTCGTGTACTGCGGCAGCCCCACCTGGCCGGCAATCTCCGGCAGCAGGGTTCCGAAGGTTTCCCCGGGCTGGATCAGCGGCGGGAACAAGTCCCGCCGCAGGTCCAGGGCAGCGAGGAATTCCGTGGCCCATTCCCCCGCCACGGCGTCGAACAGTCCCGTGGTGGAGGCGTTGGTAGCCTCTGTCCGCCGGACACCGGTGAGGAGGAAGGCGATCAGGTCCGGGATGAGCAGTGCCTGCAGGCCGTCCAGGTTCTTCTCGGTGGCGAGCTGGTAGATGGTGTTGAACTGCAGGAACTGCAGCCCGGTGGTGCCGTAGAGGCGGGCCGGGTCCAGTTTGCGGTGCACGGGTTCGACGGCGGCGCGGCTGCGGTCGTCGCGGTAGCTGAACGGCTGGGCCGTGAGCTCCCCGGCCGTGTTGACCAGCCCGTAGTCCACGGCCCAGGTGTCGATGCCGATGCTGGCAATCTTTTCGCCCTGCGCCGCGGCGGTGGTGGCCGCCGCCCGGAGCCCTTCAAGCACCTCGGCGAAGAGGGCGTCGAAGTCCCAGCGGAGGCCGCCGTCGATCTCCACCACGCCGTTGGGGAAGCGGTGGACCACCTCGAGCTGCACACCGCCGTTGCCGACCCGGCCCAGGATGACCCGGCCGGAGGAGGCGCCGATGTCGACGGCGGCAAACACGTTGCCGCCGTCGACATTCGAAATGTGCCCGCTCATCGCAGGAAGGCTGCGGCCACTCCGGCATCCACGGGGATGTGCAGGCCGGTGGTGTGCGACAGTTCGTTGCTGGTGAGCACGGCGGCGGCGTTGGCCACGTGCTCGGGCAGGACCTCGCGCTTGAGCAGGGTGCGCTGGGCGTAGTACTCGCCCAGCTTCTCCTCTTCCACGCCGTAGACCGCTGCGCGCTTGGCACCCCAGCCGCCGGCGAAGATCCCGGAGCCGCGGACCACGCCGTCGGGATTGATTCCGTTGACGCGGATGCTGTGCTCGCCCAGTTCGGCGGCGAGCAGGCGCACCTGGTGGGCCTGGTCAGCCTTGGTGGCGGAATACGCGATGTTGTTCGGGCCCGCGAACACGGAGTTCTTGGAGGAGATGTAGATGATGTCCCCGCCCAGGCCCTGTGCGATCATCACCCTGGCAGCGGCCTTGGCCACCAGGAACGAGCCCTTGGCCATGACGTTGTGCTGCAGGTCCCAGTCCTTTTCGGTGGTTTCCAGCAGCGGCTTGGAGATGGAGAGGCCGGCGTTGTTGACCACCAGGTCCACGCCGCCGAACGCCAGGACGGCAGCGTCGATCGCGGCAGCCACCTGCGCTTCGTCGGTCACGTCGGCCTGGACGCCGACGGCGACGTCGGAGCCGCCGAGCTCCTCGGCCACCTTCTGCGCGTTCTCAAGGTTGAGGTCGGCGATGACCACGCAGGCGCCTTCCGCGGCGAGGCGGGTGGCGATGGCCTTGCCGATTCCCGACGCCGCACCGGTCACCAGGGCGATCCGGGTGGCGTGGGACTTGGGCTTGGGCATCCGGGCCAGCTTGGCTTCCTCCAGCGCCCAGTACTCAATCCGGAACTTTTCGGATTCCTTGATCGGCGCGTACGTGGAGATGGCCTCGGCGCCGCGCATTACGTTGATGGCGTTGATGTAGAACTCACCGGCAACCCGGGCGGTCTGCTTGGTGGCGCCGAAGGAGAACATACCCACGCCCGGGACCAGCACGATGGCCGGGTCCGCGCCCCGCATCGCCGGGCTGTTTTCGTCCGCGTGGCGGTCGTAATAGGCCTGGTAGTCCTCGCGGTAGTCGGCGTGCAGCTCGTGCAGCCGGGCGATGGAGTCCTCCACCGAGGCGTCGGCGGGCAGGTCCAGGATCAGCGGCTTGACCTTGGTGCGGAGGAAGTGATCCGGGCAGGAGGTGCCCAGGGCGCCCAGGCGCGGGTGCTCGGCAGCTTCGAGGAAATCCAGGACGACGGCGTCATCGCTGAAGTGCCCCAGCTGCGGCTTGTCCGTGGAGGCCAGGCCGCGGATCACGGGTGCCAGGGCCGCGGCCTTGGCACGGCGCTCGGCCTCGGGCAGCGGACCGTAGCCGGGCAGCTTGGGCCCGAAGGGCTCGGCCTTGCCGTTCTCGCGGATGTACTTTTCGGCCTGGTCGATGATCCACAGCGAGTTCTGCTCGGCCTCTTCGCTGGTGGCGCCCCAGGCGGTGATGCCGTGGCCGCCAAGGATGGTGCCGACGGCCTGCGGGTTGGCGTCCTTGATCGCGGCGATGTCCAGGCCCAGCTGGAACCCGGGGCGGCGCCAGGGAACCCACACCACTTTGTTGCCGAAGATCTTGGTGGTCAGCGCCTCGCCGTCCACCGCCGTCGCGATTGCGATGCCGGAATCCGGGTGCAGGTGGTCAACATGCGCGGCGTCCACCAGTCCGTGCATGGCGGTATCGATCGAGGGGGCTGCGCCGCCCTTACCGTGGAGGCAGTAATCGAAGGCCGCCACCATCTCGTCCTCGCGGTCAACACCGGGGTAGGCGTTCTTCAGGGCGTTCAGCCGGTCCAGCCGCAGCACCGCGAGGTTTTCGGCCTTCAGGGTGCCCAGGTCCCCGCCTGAGCCCTTGACCCAGAGCAGCTGGACGTCCTCGCCCGTGACCGGGTCCTTCTCGGTGCCCTTGGCGGAGGTGTTGCCGCCGGCGAAGTTAGTGTTCCGCTTGTCCGCGCCCAGGCGGTTGGAGCGTGAGATCAGGTCTTCAACAGTCTTGTTCATGCTTCTTATGCGCCCCATCCGGCTTGCTGGCCGCCCACGCGGTCCTCGTTGATCTTCTTTTGGTAACCGCTGGCCTTAAAGGCGGCCAGCGGGTCCGCGGGCAGGCCGCGGGATTCACGCCACTCGGCCAACACAGGCCGGACGTCGGTGTAGAAGGCATCGTTGAAGATGCCGTTCGCAGCCAGGACGTCCCCGGCGTGCTGGGCCTCGTTCAGGGCGGCGGTGTCCACCAGCAGGGCGCGGGCGGTCATTTCCTGGACGTTCAGGACCGAGCGGATCTGGCCCGGAATCTTCTCTTCCAGGTTGTGGCACTGGTCCAGCATCAGGGCCACACCGGAGTCCTTGCCGTAACCGCCGCCACGGATGACCTCGTGCATGATGCGGAAGAGCTGGAACGGATCCGCAGCACCCACAATGAGGTCGTCGTCGGCGTAGAAGCGGGAGTTGAAGTCAAAGGACCCCAGCTTGCCCAGGCGCAGCAGCTGCATCACGATGAACTCGATGTTGGTGCCCGGGGCGTGGTGGCCGGTGTCCAGGCAGACAAACGCCTTCTCGCCCAGCGCCAAGGTCTGGGCATAGGAGGTGCCCCAGTCCGGAACATCGGTGTGGTAGAAAGCCGGCTCGAAGAACTTGTACTCCAGCACCAGGCGCTGCTCATCGCCCAGGGCGGCGTAGATCTCCTGCAGCGACTCGGCCAGGCGGTCCTGCCGTCCGCGCATGTCATCCTGGCCCGGGTAGTTGGTGCCGTCCGCCAGCCAGATCTTGAGGTCCTTCGAGCCGGTGGCGTGCATGATCTCGATGCAGTCCAGGTGGTGGTCGATGGCCCGTCGGCGGACCGCCTCGTTGGACGAGGTCAGCGAACCGAACTTGTACTCGTCATCCTGGAAGGTGTTGGAGTTGATGGTGCCCAGCCCCACGCCCAGGCCGGCCGCGTATTCCTTCAGCGCGGCGTAGTCGTCCACCTTGTCCCACGGGATGTGCAGCGCCACCGTGGGGGCCAGGCCCGTCAGTTCATGTACCTTTGCGGCATCGGCCAGCTTCTCCTGCACGGTCCGAGGGGTGCCGGGCGTGCCGAACACCTTGAACCGCGTGCCTGAATTTCCATAGGCCCACGAGGGGACCTCGATGGCAAGCTCCCCGAGCCTGCCCAGCGCCGTTGCTACGTCATTCATGATGGTTCTTCCCGGTGTCTTGTTCTGTGGTCTGTTGGGTGCATCCCCGCTGCCGGGGCTGCCGCTTGCGGCGGTTCAGAAAGCGGATGTTCCTGCTGCCGCAAGCTGGCTGTCGAGGTTGAAGACTTCTTCCAGGACCTGGAATCCTTCATCGGGCGCCTGGCCGGAGTCTGCAAAAAGCGTTGCCATTTCCGCTTGCCAGCGGGTGTTTACGTCGGTGAGGGCCATGCGTGCCCGGGCGGCGTCGAAGTCGTCGCACTCCACGTAACCCACCAGGAGCCCGTCCTCCCCCAGGAACAGGGAGTAGTTGTTCCAGCCGGCACCCTTCAGCGCGCGGAGCATCTCCGGCCACACGGCGGCGTGGCGCCGCTTGTATTCATCGGTCAACTCCGGCTTGATCGAAGAGCGGAAGCACACCCTCATCTGGAACTCTCCTGAACTCGCAAAACTTTGAATCGTTTCATTGTTACGATTCAAAGTACTCTTGAACCAGAGTAGGTGTCAAGCATTCGGGTCTGGCCGTTCATGGACCGGAATGCAGCGCACGCGGACCAGCAGCACGGAGAACCATGAACCGCTCAGCCAGCATCAAGGACGTCGCCACGCACGCCAGCGTGGCGGTGGGAACCGTTTCGAATGTGCTGAACTACCCGGACCGGGTGTCCGAGCGCACCAAGGAACGGGTTTTGAAGGCCATTGACGAGCTCGGCTTCATCCGTAACGACGCTGCCAGGCAGCTCCGGGCCGGGCACAGCCGTACCGTGGGACTGATCGTCCTGGACGTCGGCAACCCCTTCTTCACCTCGGTGGTCAGGGCGGCGGAGGACGCCGCTGCCCTCCACGGCAGCGCCGTGCTGCTGGGCGACAGCGGCCACGACGCCGGCCGGGAAGCCAATTACATCGACCTGTTCCAGGAGCAACGGGTCCAGGGCCTGCTGATTTCCCCTGTGGGCGACGTGACCGAGAGGCTGGACCTGCTGCGCGAGCGCGGCGTGCCCACCGTCCTGGTGGACCGCCTGGCCGACGAGACCAAGTTCAGTTCCGTTGCAGTGGACGACGACGCCGGCGGGTACCTGGCAGCGCGGCACCTGCTGGACACCGGCCGCCGTCGGCTGGCCTTTGTGGGCGGCGCAACCTCCATCCGCCAGGTGGCCGACCGCCTGCAGGGGGCCGAGCGGGCCGTGAAGGAGGAGCCGGGCGCAACGCTAGAGGTGCTGACCTCGGAGGGCATGACCGTCCTGGCGGGCCGCAGCGTGGGCAACATGCTGGTGGAGCGCGGCAGGGACGATCTGCCGGAGGGCATCTTCTGCGCGAACGACCTCCTGGCCCTGGGAGTCATGCAGTCCCTGACCATGACGCACACGTTTCGGATTCCCGAAGACGTTGCGCTGATCGGCTATGACGACATCGACTTCGCCGCCTCCGCAGTGGTTCCACTCTCCTCCATCCGGCAGCCCACCGAGGCACTGGGGCGCACCGCCATCGAACTGCTGTCCGAGGAGGTGGAGTCGCAAAACGCCACCCACCGCTCCGTGGTTTTCACCCCCGAACTGGTGGTGCGCCAAAGCACAGCTTCCCCCGCAGCCGGATAAGTGCCGTGGTAGATGGCCGGCTTAACCCGCCCTGGGGCCCATAGGTGATAGCGCAAGTGCATGGGTTCGGCGCAGGTAGTCGGCTTCTCAGAAGCTAGACCACCTTACGGGCCAGGTCAACCGCCATTTTGAATCGTTACATCACTGGACGGCGGTAGGGACCATGCCGCACACTTGAAGGCGGAAAGCGCTTGCCGCAGCCGGAGGCTCGAAGCCGACAACTCATGCCCTTGGGCGGAATGGAGAACCATGGGAATGCCAGCTGGCCCCCGCGTACCGGACGCGCCGGAAGGAGCTCCGGCATCGCGAGAATTGCCTACACCAGCCGTTGCCGGCAAGGACGAGGCCCCCGCCCGCGTGGCTCTCGTGGGTGTCCATGGCTTTGGCACCCACCACCTCCGCAACCTTGAACGCCTCCAGGCGGCAGGCGCCGTCGAACTCGTGGCCGTAGCCGACCCGCAGCCGCCGGCACCCGGCTCCGTGCCGACGTCAGCCGTTGTCTTTCCGGGGCTCGCTGAACTGCTGGCGGACACGCAGGGGCTGGACGTGATCATCGTTGCGACGCCCATCCAAACACACGCCCCGCTGGCACTCGCCGCGCTGGCCGTTGAAGCCGACCTCTACCTGGAAAAGCCGCCGGTGGCCTCGCTCGCGGACTACTTCACACTCCTCGACGCCGCCGCCGCCTCCGGCAGGAGCGTCCAGATCGGATTCCAAAGCCTCGGCTCGCACGCCCTCCGGGCCATCGAAGAGCTGGTGGCGGCGGGCACCATCGGCACCCTGCAGGGCATCTCGGCCACCGGCCGCTGGGTGCGCGACAAGGCGTACTACAAGCGGTCGCGCTGGGCGGGAAAGCGCAGCATCAACGGCATCGACGTGGTGGACGGGGTGGCCACCAATCCCCTGGCGCATGCCGTGGCAACCGCGCTGCGGATTGCCGGCGCCCGCACCACGGCGGATGTGGCGTCCGTGGAAACTGAGCTGTACCGCGCGAACGACATCGAATCGGACGACACCTCCGTGATCCGGATCCGCACCGCATCCGGCCTGCCCATTACCTGCGCCCTCACCATCTGTGCCACCGAGTCCGTGGAGCCGTACGTGACGCTCCAGGGATCGGCCGGAACCGCGGTGTTCCACTACACCGAGGACCGCCTCACTATCGAAACGGCGTCCGGCCGCACGGAGGAAACCTTCGGCCGGGACGACCTCACCGAGAACCTGCTGGCGCACCGGAACGGCAACGTTCCCCTGCTCAGCTCGGCGGTGGACAGCGGCGCCTTCATGCTGGTCCTGGAGGCCATCCGCACCGCGCCGGCACCCGCCCCCATCGACGGCGCCTACGTCGGGTGGGAGGGCGACGGCGAAGCAGCCCATGCCGTGGTGGTCGACATTGAGGACGCGCTGGAACGCGCCGGCCGGCAGCATGCCACCTTCAGCGAACTCGGCCTGCCATGGGCCGGGTGCTCCCCTACTTCGTTCGCCCTCCCTGCGTCCTGACTAGCCTTACTTCGGCGAGGCATTTACGGCGTGCAGGACCCGCCTGCCATGCCGCCACAGCAGCAGGCCCACGACAACGGCGGACAGCATGCCCAGCCCGCCTGTGACCACCAGTCCGGTGCGCACTCCGAATTGCTCTGTCAGCCAGCCGGCGAGGAGCCCTCCCAAGGCGTGTCCGCCCAGGAGCAGCGGCAGGTACAGCGCCATGACCCGGCCGCGGATGGCCGGGCCGGCCTCGAGCTGGACCGCGGTGGCGGCGCTGGTGAGGAAGAGGAGCGTCATGAGGCCCACCACTACCAGCATCGCCGTGAAGAGCACCAGGTTGGGCATCAGGGCGGCAATAAGCTGGGACAGTCCAAAGAGGCCGGCCGCCGCCACGATGCCCCTGCGCCCCATGTTCCTGAGCCGGGCGGCAAGCAGTGCGCCGGCGAGCGCCCCGATGGCGCTGACGGTATTGAACAGGCCGAAGCCCTCCACGCCGTTGTGCCATACCCGGTCGGCGAAGGCGGCCAGGACCACGGGCCCGTTCATGCCAAAGGCACCCAGGAGCCCCGCCAGCAGGATCAGGAGCAGCAGGCGCGGCCTGTCCCGGACATATCGGAAGCCCGCGAGGAGCTGCCCGCGGCCACGTTCGGCAGGAGTGCCGGGATACAGTTCCGAGGTGCGCATGCCGATGATCAGCCCTAGCATCAGTACGCCGATCAGGGCGTTGGCAGCGAAGGCGGCGGCCGGACCGGCCTGGGCGATGAGCACGCCGCTGAGGGCAGGTCCCGCCATGGCTCCGAGCTGCGCCAGCGCGTTGTTCAGGCCGATGGCAGGCCGGAGGGCGGCGTCGCCCACCACCTCGTTTACGAACACCTGCCGGGCGGGTTGGTCAATGGCGGCGGTGATTCCCAGCGCAACGCAACTTGCATACACGGCCCAAACGGTGATGGAGCCGCTGGCCACCCATGCTGCCAGGCCCAGGGCGAGAAGCACGATCACGGTCTGGCAGACCATCATGATTCGGCGCTTGGGGTAGAGGTCCACCACCAGCCCGGCGAGGGGCCCCACCACCAGCATGGGAAGGAACTGCAGGGCGACGGCGACGCCCACGGCCGCCGGGCTCCCGGTCAGCTGCAGCACCAGCCAGTCCTGGGCCAGCCGCTGCATCCAGACGCCGACGCTGCCCGCCAGCTGCATGCCCAGGAAGAGCCGGTAGTTGTGCTGCTTCAGCGGGTGGTACCAGCGGGCGGTACTTTCAGGCGGGTGGGTGGACTGTTCGGAACGCGGGCGTTCGGAAGGCACGTCGGAGACTCAACTCGATAGCTGGGAAGACTGGGGCAATGGTTCCGGCGCCGACGGGAGGCCGGCGCCGGAACGGTGTTGAGGCAGGGTTTTCAGGCCCGGTGTGAGCGAAGCTTTACTGCGGCGGCTGCGAGGATCAGAGTGCCGGGGACCACGACGAACAGTGCCGCGAGCATCCAGACGAAGACCACGGTGCCCAAGAGGGCGGCTCCCAGCAGAAGCGAGCCTGTCCAGTCTTTGAGGGACAACGCTTTTCCGGTTTCCAGCGCGAAGCGCCACGCGCTCTTGGCATCTGTGCCCGGGCCGCTGGAGTCGGACCAGGCGGCGGTGGTGCGCAGGAGCAGGATGGCGCCGCAGCCGGCCAGGAGCAGGGTTGCCGGCAGGACCACCTCCCGGCCGGGCAGCTGGCCCACCCAGGCCAGCAGGAGATTGAGGACGATCACGACGGCGGCTGCCGCGGTGATGAAGCCAAGCCTCCAGCTGCCGGGAAGGGCACCTTTGAACGTACCCCAGAGCCCGCGGACCGAATCGTCCCGGCCCGCGAGGTGCCGTTCCAGATGGGCGATCCCCGCCGCGTAGGCGGCGGGGATCGTGACCAGCGGAATGGACAAGACCAGCACCAGGACCCCTGCCAGGAGGGTCTCGGAGAACAACGCGAAGCGGTTTACCGGGACGGGTTCATGGTGGTCGGATGCGGGCCTGGTGCTGTCCATGATGCTCATTCCTGCCTCCGTCAGCCCTTCAGGCCCTGGGTGGAGACGCCCTCAACAATGTACCGCTGGAACACAAGGAAGAAGATCAGTACCGGCAGCAGGGCCAGCACGGACATGGCGATCATGGCACCGTAGTCGGAGCTCTGCGTCTGGTCCACGAAGAGGCGCAGCGCCAGCGGCAGCGGGTACTTCTCCGGGGTGTTCAGGTAGAGCAACGGGCCAAGGAAGTCGTTCCAGCTCCAGATGAAGGAGAAGATTGAGGTGGAGATCAGCGCCGGTTTCATCAGCGGCAGCATGATGGAGGTGAAGATCCTCGCGTGGCCGGCGCCGTCGATCCTTGCGGCCTCGTCCAGCTCACCGGGCAGGTTTCGCATGAACTGGACCATCAGGAACACGAAGAACGCGTCAGCGGCCAGGAACTTGCCGATCAGCAGCGGCACGTAGGTGTCCACCAGGCCAAGCTGCTGGAACACAATGTACTGCGGGATGATCACCACGTGGAACGGCAGGAGCAGGGTGGCGATCATCATGCCGAAGAATACGCCGCGGCCGGGGAAGTTGATCCTGGCGAACGCGTAGGCCGACACGGACGCGGAGAGGATCGTGCCTACCACTGCCCCGATGGCAAGGATCAACGAGTTGGTGAAGAACTGCACAGTGGACACACCGCCGATCCCCTCCATTGCGGTGACGAAGTTGTCGAAGCTGAAGTTGTTCGACCACAGAGACGTGTTCGCACCACCGATTTCCGAGTTCGGCTTGAACGACGAGGCGATCATCCACAGGCCCGGATAGAGCACAATCGCGGTGAGGAGGAGGGTTGCGGCATGAAAGGCCAGGCTCTTGGCCCGCTTCGCACCCGCCGACTCGGATTTCGGGTTGTAGACCGGCACCGGTGCGTCCGGGGCGGACTGGGTGGGGGTTGCCATGGTTGTCATTTTGCATCACCGCTGTAGTGGACCCAGGACTTGGACGTGCGGAAAAAGATCAGGGTGATGATGCCGACGACGATCACCAGCAGCCAGGCCATCGCCGAGGCGTAGCCCATCCGGAAGTCGCTGAAGCCCCGCAGGTAGAGGTAGAGGGTGTAGAAGAGGGTGGAACCGGCCGGACCGCCGTCACCGTTGGAGATGATGTAGGCCGAGGCGAAGATCTGGAACGCGTGGATGGTTTCCATCAGCAGGTTGAAGAAGATCACCGGGGAGAGCATGGGCCAGGTGATGTTGAAGAACTTCCGCACCGGGCCTGCACCGTCCATCGACGCTGCCTCGTAGAGCTCGTTGGGGATCTGCTTGAGCCCGGCGAGGAAGATCACCATCGGGGCGCCGAACTGCCACACGGTCAGCAGGATGAACATCGGCATGGTCATCGCCGGGTTTCCCACCCAGCCGCCGAGGTTGATTCCGAAGAAGGACAGGCCCTGGTCCACCGGACCCGAGTCGCCGAACATCGCCTTCCACACAATAGCAATGGAGACCGACGCGCCGATCAGTGACGGTGCGTAAAAGGCGGAGCGGTAGAAGCCCTGGCCGCGGCGCTTGCTGTTCAGCAGCATCGCCACTGCCAGCGCGGCGGCGAGCTTCAACGGAGTTCCGAACACCACGTAGCTGACGGTCACGCCGACGGACTGCAGGAACCGTTCGTCCTGGAAGAGGCTGGCGTAGTTGTCCAGGCCGATCCACTTGGGCGGTTCGAACAGGTTGTAGTTGGTGAAGGACAGGTACAGCGAGGAAATCATGGGCCCAACAGTGAGGGCGATGAATCCGAGCAGCCAGGGCAGCAGGAAGGTGTAGCCAGCGCGGGCATCCGCTCCCCGCTGCCGCGACTTGCGCGGCTGCGGGGAGGCGGTTTGCGTCGAACGCCTGCTCATTGTTGGGCTTTGAGTCACGAGTTCATTCCGTCAGTTGTGAACGTCCTGGTCAGGCGATGCGCCTGCTCAGGCATTCTGCTTGATGAGGTCTTCGGCTTCCTTGAACCAGCTGTCGGCAGCAGCGTTGACGTCCAGCTTGCCGTAGTTCAGCTCCGAGGCGATCCGGCCGAAGGATGCTTCCAATGTGCCGAAGCCCACGATGGGCGGCTCCGGAGCGTCCTTGAGGTACTGTTCGATGGACTTTTCGTAATCGACAACCAGCTTGTCAGTGCCTTCGAAGGTGGTGCCGTCACGCTGGGTCTTGGACGCCGGCACGCCACGTGAAGTCTTGAAGATCTGGCCCACCTCGGGGTCGTTGACCATGAAGTCGATGAACCGGGCTGCAGCGTCCTTGAACTTGGTCTTGGCGCTGGCCACCATCAGCATGGAGGGCTTCAGGAACAGGCCCAAGTTGTCCGGGTCGTCAGAGGGAACCGGAACCAGCCTGAGTTCCTTCGCTCCGCTGTCGCCGAGGTAGCCGGCCATAAAGTTGTCCCAGGTAACCTCGGAGACAGTCACATTGGAGCCCAGTGCCGACTTGGGCTTGAGCTGGGTCACCCGCTCTTCAGGGACGATGGCGGGCGTGCCGCGGAGGTCGGCGGTGAGGTTCCACCACTTCTTCAGGTCATCCTTGCTGAAGCCGAGCTTGCCGTCCTCGGTGAAGGCCTCGATGTTGTTCTGGCGGAGCCAGATGTTGAACATCCACCAGACACCGGTGTAATCAGTGGAACCGAACAACGCGCCGTTGCTCTTGCTGCCCACCTCGGTGAGGAAAGCGTTGAATTCCTCATAGGTCCACTTGCCGGTGGGCTCCGCGATACCGAGGGGAGCCAATTTGGCGGGGTCGTAGTAGACCGCGAAGGCGTTGGTGCTGGTGGGGATGCCGTAGGTCTTGCCCTTGATCTGGCCGGAAGGCAGGAGGGATTTCTCGAAGGCGTCCGTGTTGATGTTGACGGTGCCCAGGTCCAGGAGCTGGTTGCGCTGGCCGTAGTCACGCAGGTAGGAAAGGTCCCACTGCATGACGTCCGGCAGGCCGCCGCCGGCAGCCTCGGTGGCACGCTTCTGCCAGTAGCTGGGAAAATCGGTGAAGTTGCCGTTGACCTTGATGTCCGGGTTCTTCGATTCGAACAGGGCAATGGCCTTGCGGGTGCGCTCTGCGCGGTCGTCGTTGCCCCACCAGGTGTAGTTGATGGTAACGGGGTTCTCGGCGGAACCGGTCTGTCCGGAAGTGCTGGACCCGGTGCCGCACGCAGCCAGAACGCCGGCAGATGCTGTGCCGACGGCGACGGTGGTGAGGAAATGCCTTCTGTTGATCACGGGAGCCTCCTTGCTCGATGTGTGCAATCCCTGATCTCATCTACAACGCGAGTAGTGAGCTGGCTTACACGGCTTCTGAAACGATACAATATAGCCATTCCCCCATTTGGGCAAGCGTTTTCCAAACATCTGACGTTCCGACATGTTCTATCCCCGCAGCAGACATAGGAGTCCCATGACAATCCAGGCAACTTCCGGCCCGGCCAGCGTTTGGAGCAACGTCGAAGGCATTGCCTTCGGCGGTGACTACAACCCGGAGCAGTGGCCCGTCAGCGTGCGGCTGGAGGATCTGGAACTGATGCAGGAAGCCGGCGTGAACTTCCTCAGCGTCGGGATCTTCTCCTGGGCACTGCTCGAGCCTACTGAAGGGCACTACGATTTCGGCTGGCTCGACGAGGTGCTGGGCAACCTCGCGGGCATCGGCGTCAAGGTGGCCCTGGCCACCGCCACCGCCGCTCCCCCGGCCTGGCTGGTCCGCAAACACCCCGAAATCCTGCCGGTCACGGCTGACGGAACAGTGCTGGGACCGGGCTCGCGGCGGCACTACACGCCGTCGTCGGCCGCTTACCGTCGGTACGCCAAGGGCATTACCCGGGCGCTGGCAGAACGCTACAAGGACCACCCGGCACTGGCACTCTGGCACGTGGACAACGAACTGGGCTGCCATGTTTCCGCTTTCTACGGCGAGGAGGACGCGGCAGCATTCCGCGTGTGGCTGGAGCGCCGTTATGGAAGCATCGAGGCGTTGAACGCCGCCTGGGGCACGGCATTCTGGAGCCAGAACTACGCATCGTTCGAGGAGATCCTGCCTCCCGGCGTCGCTCCCAGCACACTGAACCCCGGCCAGCAGCTGGACTTCCAGCGGTTTAACTCGTGGGTCCTGATGGACTACTACCGCGACCTCGTGGCCGTCCTGCGTGAAGTGACCCCCAACGTTCCCTGCACCACCAACCTGATGGCATCGAGTGCCACAAAGGCCATGGACTACTTCGACTGGGCCAGGGACCTGGATGTCATTGCCAACGACCACTACCTGGTGGCCGCGGATCCGGAACGCCACGTAGAACTCGCGTTCAGCGCGGACCTCACCCGTGGAATCGCGGGTGGCGAACCGTGGATCCTGATGGAACATTCGACGTCGGCCGTCAACTGGCAGCCGCGCAACCAGCCAAAGCTGCCGGGCGAGATGCTCCGCAATTCCCTCGCCCACGTGGGGCGCGGGGCGGACGCCGTGATGTTCTTCCAGTGGCGGCAAAGTTTTGCCGGATCGGAGAAGTTCCACTCGGCCATGGTGCCGCACGGCGGGCGCGACACGCGGGTCTGGCGCGAAGTAGTGGACCTGGGCGCCGCCCTGAAACTGCTCGAGCCCGTCCGCGGCTCCCGCGTGGAGTCCCGGGCGGCCATCGTTTTTGACTACGAGGCCTGGTGGGCCAGCGAAATCGATTCCAAGCCCAGCATTGATGTCCGGTACCTGGACCTGCTGCGGGCCTTCCACCGCTCCCTGTTCCTGCGGGGAGTCTCCGTGGACATGGTGCATCCCTCTGCGTCGCTTGAGGGCTACGATCTGGTCCTCGTCTGCACGCTGTACTCGGTCACCGATGATGCCGCAGCCAATATTGCCTCTGCCGCTTCGGCCGGCGCCACCGTGCTGGTCAGCTACTTC
This sequence comes from Arthrobacter sp. Y3221087, assembly GCF_059089905.1. Lineage (NCBI taxonomy): Bacteria > Bacillati > Actinomycetota > Actinomycetes > Micrococcales > Micrococcaceae > Arthrobacter > Arthrobacter sp. Y3221087. The sequence goes on along the minus strand of NZ_JBNHFE010000001.1, from coordinate 526,758 downwards.
AGCGGGATCGTGGACGAGAAGGACCATGTCCGGCTGGGAGGCTACCCGGGAGCCTTCCGCGAGCTGCTGGGGGTGCGGGTGGAGGAATTCCATCCCCTGCTGGCCGGGTCACAGTTGAAGCTGAACGACGGGAGCGTGTCCTCCGTTTGGAGCGAGCATGTGCACCTTGCCGGCGCGGAAGCAGTACAGGCCTTCACCGAGTACCCGCTGGAAGGCGTGCCGTCCTTGACCCGCAGGCCCGTTGGCAGCGGGGCCGCCTGGTACCTGGCGACGTTCCCCGACCGCGACGGAATCGAGTCGCTGGTGGACCGGCTGCTGGCGGAATCCGGCATTGCCCCTGCAGCTGTGGCAGATCCGGGGGTGGAGGTCACGCGGCGGCGCTCCGCCGATGGGCGCAGCTTCCTGTTCGCCATTAACCACACGCGCTCTGATGCTTCCGTTGAGGCTGCCGGGACGGACCTGCTGACTGGTGAGCCGTTCTCCGGAATTGTCGCAGCCGGCAATGTGGCGGTTATTGCCGAGGGCTAGGCCCAAGTGCACTGGGGGCGTCGCTGGTAATTGGTGACGCCCCCAGCGGTGGCGCAGGCAGCCTCGCTGCCCTGGCACACATAGATGTACGACGGCGACGCCTTGCTTGGCACCCCCGTCCCACCTTGTTTGCCACGCGGTCAGAAAAGCCTTACTGCACCGCCTGCGTCCCGGCTGGCGCCTAATTTTCCACATAGGGTTCTTCGCGGCAGTTTTTGTCAGACCCTGCTGGAAAGACTTTGTTTATGGAAGCGGTTGGGGCACTGGCCGGGGCACGAACAGCGGGAAACCCTCGCGTCATGCCGCACCAGCCCTGTCCCGCCTATCAGCTCCGCCTCAAACAGCCCGCCTTAAACAGCTCCGTCCCGGAGGAACCAGTGGTTCCTGCCGGGACGGAGCTGTCACCCGCCGTCGGACGCTGTGGGCGGAGGAGGCATCCACCCAAGGTGTCCAGAGCAGTGTTCGGGGTGCGAAGACTAACTGCTGATCGCGGACTTCATCTCGTCATGCGCCTTCTTGCCTGCTTCCTCAGTGGACAGCCGCTCGAAGAGGACCTCGGAGGTGTACCGCTTGATGATCTCCTGGATGGAACCGGCGCCCTTCGGCGGCGGAGCAGGAGCCTCGCCGAGCTCGTCCTTGATCTGGTCGATGAACTTGACCACCTTGACGTCGGCAGGGGTCAGCTTGGATTCAATGGCTGCACGGACGTCGGAGTTCGGGTATACGCCGCGGTCGGCCAGGAGCGCTTCGCCGGCTTTGACGTTGTTGGTCAGGAAGTCGATGAACTTGGCGGTTTCCTCAGGATGCTTGGTGCGTGAGGAGGCAGACCAGAACTGCGAAGCCTTGTACCAGAGTCCGGCGTCAGCGGCCTTTCCGGTCTTGGTGGGGAACCGCAGGATCTTCAGGTCCCCGCCCGATGCCTTTTCCAGGGCAGGAGCCTGGTTGGACCACCAGAAGGCCATGCCGTTCTTGCCGGTGGCGAGTCCACTCTGGTCCAGCGGCGCGGCCTCAGCCTCTACTACCTCGGAAGCGGACGGAACTGCCTGCTTCTGGCTGAGCTGCTTCAGGAACGCCCACCATTCGGCGATGTCACTCGGCTCAAAGCCCAACTTGCCGTCTGAGGTGTACAGGGACTTGCCGTTCTGGCGGAGCCAGACGCCCAGCGAAGCTTCATCGGTTCCGTAGGCAGCGGCGCCGTAGGTGCCCTTGGGAGACTTGGCGGTGATTTCGGTGGCAATCCGCTCAAAGTCCTGCCAGGTCCAGGTGGAATCGTCGGGCAGCGGCACTCCTGCAGCTTCGAAGACCTTGGGGTTGGCCAGGATCGTTGCGGCGTTAATGCCGGCCGCGATGCCGGTCAGGCCGTCGTCACTCTTGCCGGCATTGAGCGCCGCTTCGTCGAGTTTGGAAGTGTCGATCTCGTACTTCGAAAGGTCCAGGAGGGCCCCGCGGCTGGAGTATTCGGTGATGTACTTTTCGTCCATCTGAATGATGTCCGGGGCATCGTTTGCCGCCACCTGGGTGGCGAGCTTGTCCCAGTAACCGCTCCAGTCGCCGAACTCCGGCTTGATCTTGATATTCGGGTTCTCGGCTTCGAACTGCTTAATGGCTTCCTGGGTCACCTGGGCGCGCTTGTCGCCGCCCCACCAGGAGAACCTGAGCTCAACAGGGCCGTCGCTTTGCGGGGCGGCTCCCCCGCCGCAAGCGCTGAGAGCCATGACGACGGCGGCCGCGGCGGCTACGATTCCTGTCTTGCGGATTCGGCGGGCTGCGCCGGAGGAGTTTGTACCTGCAGCCTGCTTGGCAGCAGATGCAGAGCGGGGGAAAAGTGGCACTGGGTGCTCCGATCTTCTTCGATCTTGGGGTTGGGGATGTGTTGCGTCGGATGCTGAGTGTACGGGGGTCCGATGAAAGTGATAGTGAGGGGCAGTTATGGGAAAACGCTTTCTAGACCCGATGCTACAAGTAAGAAACTTGTAATACAAGATGTTGCCGGGCGAAATTCCAAAGGACGTTTCAGGGGCACCCGAGCGGCCCGCCGCAGGGACGGGCCGCTCGGGCTTGCGGGTGTTACGGGGAGGTCACTGGGTCGCGGCGCCCGCTCCTCCCGCTGCAGACTACTTGATACCGGTGGTCGCGATGCCCTTGATGAGGAACCGCTGACCGAAGAGGAAAACCAGGAAGACCGGCAGGAGGGACACGATGGACATGGCGAACAGTGAGCCCCAGCTGGTTGCGGACTGTGAGTCAACGAAGGCCCGCAGCGCTACCGGAACGGTGAACATGTCCGGATCCGTCAGGTAGATCAGGGCTCCGAAGAAGTCGTTCCAGGTCCAGATAAAGGTGAAGATGGTGGTGGTGGCCAGGGCCGGCACCATCAGGGGCAGGATAACGCGCAGGAAGATGCGTGGGTGGCCGGCGCCGTCGATCCTCGCAGCCTCGTCCAGGTCCTTGGGGATGCCGCGGATGAACTGCACCATCAGGAAGACGAAGAAGGCTTCAGTGGCCAGCAGCTTGGGTACGATCAGCGGCCAGAAGGTGTTCACCCAGCCGATCTGCGAGAACAGGATGTACTGCGGCACGATCACCACGTGGAACGGGAGCATGATGGTCAGGAGCATGATGCCGAACAGCAGCTTCTTGGCTGTGAACTGCAGCCGCGCGAAGGCGTAGGCGGCCATGGAGCACGAAATCAGGTTGCCCAGGATGCATCCGATCACCACGATCGCGGAGTTGATCATGTAGTGGCCGAACGGATGCGTCAGCGCGGACCAGCCGGAGGTGTAGTTGCTCATCTCCAGGCTGTTGAGCCACAGGCCCGGTTCGCGGAAGATCAGCTCGTTGGGACGCAGTGAGGAAACAACCATCCAGAGCAGCGGGTAGATCATCAGGCCGCCGGCCAGGATCAGGATGCCGTGCTTCATGAGTGCTTTGCTCCGCTGCGCCCGGCTGAAGGCCAGGGTTCCGCGGGACTCGCGGGGCTTGCGGTGGGTCGTAGGCTTGCCGGTGCCTCCGGACTTCTTGTCCGGGGTGGGCAGCGTCTCCAGCTTAGTCGTCATAGAAAACCCAATACTTAGAAGCGATGAAGTTGACGGCGGTGAATACGCCGATGATCACCAGCAGGACCCACGCCATGGCTGAGGCGTAGCCCATGTCGAACTGGCCGAAGCCCTTTTGGTAGAGGTACAGCGTGAAGAACATCGTGGAGTCCGAAGGGCCGCCGTTGCCGCCCGAGACGATGAACGCCTGGGTAAAGGACTGGAACGAACCGATGATCTGCAGCACCAGGTTGAAGAAGATGATCGGGCTCAGCATGGGCATTGTGATCCGCCAGAACTGCTGAAGGGTGGTGGCACCATCGACCCTTGCTGCCTCGTAGTACATGTGCGGTATCTGCCGCAGGCCCGCCAGGAAGATGATCATGGGGGCACCAAAGGTCCACACATGCAGCAGGATGATCGAACCGAGCGCGGTGCTGGGGTCAGAGATCCAGCCCGGACCCTGGATGCCAAACATCGCCAGGACCTGGTTCACCAGGCCGGTAGTGCCGAAGATCTGCTTCCAGAGGATGGCCACGGCGACCGATCCACCCAGGAGGGAGGGCAGGTAGAACACCGAACGGTAGAACGGAAGCCCGCGCAGGCCCTTGTCCAGGACAAGCGCGATCAGGAGTGCAACGGCCAGCTGAAGCGGCACGCCGATGAAGACGTACGTGAACGTCACACCCAACGAGTTATGAAGCCGCGCATCACTGAGCATGCGGGTGAAGTTGTCCAGCCCCGTCCACTCCGGGGGCTGGAGCAGGTTGTAGTCCGTGAACGACAGGTACAGGGACATCAGCATCGGACCGATGGTGATGGCCACAAGGCCCACCAGCCACGGCAGCAGGAAGATGTAGGCAGCCTTGTTGTCCCGGCCGTTCGCCTTCTTCTCCTCGGCAGTCAGCTTGCCCTTCCGCCGGGTGATGGAGCTGAGTTCGCTGATGGCGCTCACTGCGGCAACCCCGTTCCGTGCTGCAGGCCCGCTGCAACCGGCGTTCCAGCCGTGCGCGGTGCCTTGGGTATGTGTTTAGCGGCCATGCGGTCTCCTTTGGTCATCGTGGCCTCCACGTTATTGTCATCGCCGGGGCGACGTCTTCGAGCACTTTAGGGGCGCCGGAACCTGCGCCCCAACTGAGTTAGGTGTATATGGTCCGGGCGCCGCCGGTGGTGCTGATGGAAAAGCGGCTCCGTACCAAAGTAAACGGTTTCTTGACTCCTGTATAGCCCTTTGTTAGTTTTTGAGAAAGCGTTTTCTGTAACGGGCATCACTCACACTAGATCACACAACATGAGGGGCAGGACAATGCGGTTTCGTCTCAAGAAGTCAGTAACGGGGGTAGCCGGCGCAACAGCTGCGCTGGCCATGGTTCTCACCGGCTGCGGCAGCAGCCCGGAAGCAGGAAAGGTAGGAACGGCGGAGGACCCGGTCACCATCCGCTTCGCCTGGTGGGGCAACGATTCCCGGGCCAAGACCACCCTTGAAGTCATCAAGGACTTCGAGGCCGCCAACCCCAATATCAAGGTCCAGGGCGAGAACACCGAATTCAGCTCGTACTGGGACAAGATGGCAACACAGATCGCCGGCGGCACAACCCCGGATGTGTTCGCCATGAGCGGTTCGTACCCCAGCGAATACTCCAGCCGGGGCGTGCTGCTGGACCTGGACAAGGTCAAGGACCAGATCGATACCTCGAAGTTCGCCGAAGGAACAGTGGACCTGGGCAAGATCGACGGCAAGCAGTACACCATCACAGCAGGCGTCAACTCGATGTCGATGGTGGTCGACCCCACGGTTTTCGAAGCAGCGGGCGTTGAACTTCCGGACGACGAGACCTGGACCTGGGATGACTACGCGGAAATCGCCGCCGAAGTCACCAAGAAGTCCCCTGCGGGCACCTTTGGCACCACCCCCATGGCCAACGATTCCTTCCTGGCCGTCTGGGCCCGCCAAAACGGCGAGGCCCTGTACACGGACGACGGCAAGAAGATGGGCATCAGCGAGGGCACCCTTACGCGCTGGTTCGAACTGAACAAGAAGCTCATGGAAACGGGCGGTGCACCTTCCGCATCGCAGACGGTGGAAGACGGCGCGGCCCAGCCTGAGATGACCCTGATGGGCCAGGGCAAGCAGGGCATGAAGATCTCGTGGAGCAACCAGATGACCTCCTACTCGGGGGCGCCGCTGGAGATGATGAAGCTGCCCGGTGAGAGCAAGCAGCCGGGCGCCTGGCTGCGTTCGTCCATGGAGTACGCCATCTCCTCCAAGTCGGCACACCCCAAGGAAGCCGCACTTTTCATCAACTACCTGGTTAACAACATGGATGCAGCCAGCAAGATCAAGAGCGACCGCGGCATGCCTGCCAACACCGAACTGAAGGCCGGCATCACTCCCCTCCTGAAGGAAACGCAGCAGAAGGAGGCGGCGTACCTGGACCGCATTGCCGAGATGAAGATCGATCCGCCGAAGCCGTTCCCGGCCGGTTCCTCCGCCACCATGGAGGTTCTGAACCGTTACAACACGGACGTACTGTTCGGAAAGATCTCCCCGAGCGACGCTGCCAAGGGCATGATCAACGAGGTAAACCAGAACCTGGGCTGACCCCCCGGGCCTCTGCCCGTTGAACAACCGCAATCGCACCAACGACGCCAGGACAGGAGGCAGGCCAGTGGGCACCGGAGCAGGTTCCAGCGCACGCAGTACTGAAACAAGCAGTACCGGATGGGACACTGCGGCGACACGGCCCAGCGCCATCGCCGGTTACGAGGACTGGCCTGCCTACGTCGGCGAACATCCCCAATACAACGCCGGGACCCCGGCGGCGCAGGAGTTATCGGACGCGCTGGGTGTGCCCGGCGCGTCCCCCCTTCCTGGGGTCACGGTCAATTGGGAAGAAACGTACGACGGCGTCACCACTTCCCAGCTCAGCTGGCAGTTGGGCTTCGGGCCAAGGACAACGGCCTGGCTCGTCAAGCCGGCCGTTGTCCTTGGCCCATTGCCCGGGGTACTCGCCCTGCACTGCCACGGCGGGAACAAGTTTGGCGGCGCGGACCGGTTGGTGGAGCTTCCAGCGAACCATCCTTCCGCCGCGGCCGCCCGCGCCGGCCACTACGACGGACACGCCCTTGCCACCGACACCGCCCGCAAGGGCTTTGCCGTCCTCGCCCATGACACTTTTGCCTGGGGCAGCCGCCGTTTTGACCTCTCCACCCCGCCCTGGCGGACCGCGTCTGCCCTTGAGGCGCGCCGGACGCAGTGGCGGGAGGACGGCGTCGTGCCTTCCGAAGCTGATGATTACAACGCCGCGGCGGGTTTCCACGAAGATACCGTGGCCAAAACAGCCGGGCTGCTGGGCACCAGCCTGGCCGGCATGGTTGCCCACGACGACCTTGCCGCGCTGAACATACTTTCCGGGCTGCCCGGAGTCGACCCGGACCGCCTGGGCTGCGTTGGCTTTTCCGGCGGCGGCGGCCGGTCCCTGGCGCTGGCCGCCCTCTCGCCCAGGATCCGGGCGTCTGTGGTGACATGCATGATGACCACATTCCAATCACTGCTGCCCGCCTACCTCGACGCCCACTCCTGGCTGCTGCAGACGCCCGGGCTGTGGAAACTCGGCGACTGGCCTGAACTCGCTGCGCGGTCAGACGCCGATTTCCTGGTGCAGTACGCCCTGGCCGACGAGCTTTTCCCGGAGGAAGGGATGCGGCAGGCACACCGGGTGCTGGAATCGCTGCACAGCGACGGCACGTACACCGGAAGCTTCTGGCCCGGAGGCCACGTTTTCACCGCTGCCATGCAGGCCGAAGCACTCAATTTCCTGACCGGCACCCTGACACTTAAAACCCCATCCGCTACTGCCCCTTAGCCTGCAAGGACCCCTTCATGATTCAGCAATCCGCAACAGCGGAACACGGCAGCGGCCCCCGCGATGCCTCCCCTGCACCGGTCGCCGTTCCCCGTATAGCCCTGGTGGGCGTCCACGGTTTCGGTGAACGGCACCTGGCCAACCTCGCCCGGCTGGAGGAGGCCGGCGCTTTGGAACTGGTTGCCGTCGCTGATCCCAACCCTCCCGCACCGGGCCGGCTCGCCGAGTCGGTGGCCGTCTTTGCCAACCTGGACGAGCTGCTGGCCGCACAGCCGGGCGCAGACGTCGCCATCCTCGCCACCCCCATCCAGACGCACGCGCCGCTGGCCCTCGCGGCACTGGCTGCCGGGATGGATGTCTATGTGGAAAAGCCCCCGGTAGCCTCCCTCACCCAGTTCAACGAGGTCCTGGCAGCTGCCGATGCAGCAGGGAAGCTCGTCCAGGTGGGATTTCAGAGCCTCGGCTCCCATGCGCTGCCCGCCATCCGCAACCTCGTGGAATCAGGCGCGATCGGCGACGTTCTGGGCCTGAGCGCCAAGGGACAATGGGTGCGGAACAAGGCCTACTTCAAGCGCTCACGCTGGGCCGGGAAGCGCAGCCTGGACGGCATCGACGTCGTGGATGGCGTGGCCACCAATGCGCTGGCCCATGCCGTCGCTACTGCGCTGAATATGGCCGGCGCCCGCACGGTAGCTGACGTGGCGTCGGTGGAGACGGACCTCTACCGCGCCCACGATACCGAGAGCGATGACACCTCGGTGATCCGGGTCCGCACAGCGCACGGTGCCACCCTCCTCTGCAGCCTGACCCTGTGCGCCCCGGAGCAACTGAATCCCTCGGTCACCGTTCACGGCACCCGGGGTGAGATCACCCTGTTCTACACGCAGGACGAGGTTGTCATCACTACCCCGGATGGCGAGCGCCGGGAAACCTACGGCCGGACCGACCTGCTCGAAAACCTTCTCGAAGCCCGAAGCACCGGCGCGCCGCTGCTGTGCTCACTGCCGGACACCGGGGCGTTCACCACTGTTCTGGAAGCCATCCGGACCTCCCCGGCACCCCAGGCTATTGGGGCGGACCACATCAGCTGGGAGGGCGAAGGTGACGACGCGCATCCCGTGGTGCACGGCGTCGCAGAACTGATCGACCGGGCTGCAAAGGCGCAGGCTACGTTCGCCGAACTTGGCGTCCCCTGGGCCCGCGCCCTGCTACCGGTCCGTACACTGACCTTGGACGGGAAACCGGTGGCAGACTACCAGGACGGCAGCCTCATCCGTGCCGTTTCCTCCCCGCGGCCCTACCTGCACCCCGTCCGCACTCTTGCCGGCACCGTGGTGACCGATCACCAGCCGCTCGACCATGTCTGGCATCTTGGCGCCGGCGTTGCACTGCAGGACGTGGACGGCGTCAACTTCTGGGGCGGCCGCACTTACACCCGCGAAGCCGGGCAGTACGTCTGGCGCCCCGACCATGGCAGCATCGCCGTCACAGCCACAACCGTTGAACAAACCGCGGCCACGTCCGGCGGCCCGGGCGGCAGGCTGGAGGAAACGCTCAGCTGGAACGGCCCGGACGGCATGCCCGTCCTCACGGAGGACCGGACCTGGAGCTGGAAGGGCACCGGCCCGTCCGTGTGGAGCCTGTCCCTCGAGTTCGCCCTCTCCCCCGCCGGCGACCAGCCGGTCAGCCTGGGCAGCCCGGGGTCCCACGGCCGACACGAGGGCGGCTACGGCGGCTTCTTCTGGCGGCTTCCCGAGTGCCAGGATGCTTCGGTGTGGACTCCGGCCGGCGCCGGAGAATCCGCGGTGCATGGCAGCGTGACGCGCTGGCTTGCGTGGTCAGGAACATTTGGCGCGGGAACGGGCGGCGACGCAACCCTGATTTTCGTTGCTCCTGAAGGATCCACCGACCCCTGGTTCGTCCGGGTGGAGGGCTACCCCGGAGTGGGCCAGTCCCTCGCCTGGGATTCCCCTGTCATCGCGGAACCCGGAAATCCGGTTCGCCGCAACATTTCCGTCTTTGTGGCCGACGGCATCCTGGGCACAGCCGATATCGAAACGTTGATTAACCAGCAGGGGGACCTTTCATGACCCAGACAGCAGCCGCCGCACCCCAACCCGCAGCCACTTCATTGCCGGCTGCCAATGCGGGCACCGGCAGTGTGGACTTCATTCCCGGCTCCGTCCAGGAGGTCCGGGTGGCTCCGGGTTCCACGGCAGATCGCGCCGTTAAGCGCCGGCGGGTCCTGGAAATCCTGGACGCCGCCGGACGGGACTCGCTGCTCCTGACCACGCATACTGCCCTGACCTGGTACCTGGACGGCAGCCGGGTCCACATCAGCCTGGCGGGCGACCCCATCGCTGCAGTGTTGGTGGACCGCGCCGGCGACCACCTGGTGACATTCAACAACGAAGCCGGCCGCATCGCCGCTGAAGAGCTTCCCCCCGGTGTCTCCCTGCACACCGTTCCCTGGTACGGGAATCTGCACGGGGCGGCCGCCGCCGTCGGGGCTTCCGCCGGCGTACAGGACCCGCTGCCGGAAGCGGACGTCGCGGCTGAGCTGCGTGCTGCCCGGCAGCAGCTGCTCCCGGCCGAAAGCGCCCGGTACGCCCGCCTCAGCGGCGAACTGGCGGCCCTCATGACGGACGTGCTCTCCACCGCCCGGCCGGACACAACGGAGTTCGAACTGGTCTCGGCCCTGGCCGAACGCGTGGTGGCTGCGGGCGCCGAACCGTTGGTCCTCCTGTGCAACGGCAGCGCCCGCAGCACGTTCCGGCACCCGCTGGCCACGCACTCACCCCTCGGCCGCCGTGCCATGGCTGTGGTGTGCGCCCGGCGGGACGGCCTGGTCGCCAACATCACCCGCTGGGTGCGGTTCGACGCCGGCACGCCGGAGGAACGTGATGCCGAGGCACGGATCGCCGCGGTGGAGGCGGACATCTTCGACGCCACGGTTCCGGGGACGCAACTGGACCGGATCTTCGCTGAGATCAAGGCATCCTACGTCCGCCACGGCTTTGGCGAAGACCAGTGGGAACTGCACCATCAGGGCGGACCCGCCGGTTACGCGGGCCGTGATCCCCGGGTCACCGCGGCCGCCACGGACACGGTGGTACTGGGACAGGCCTTTACCTGGAACCCTTCCGGTCCCGGAGTCAAGATCGAGGACACCGTGCAGCTGACCGGCTCCGGCCTGCAGGTTCTCACAGTCGATCTCCGCTGGCCGGTTACCACCATAAACGGGCTGCAGCGCCCCGCAACCCTGCAGCTCTAGCCACGACGCTCTTGCAAATTCTGCGGTAAAACGCCAAACTCTCTCTCAGTACATGAGCTGGTCCCCGATAGTTGGACTGGCTAAATGGGATTCTAGGCCGCAAGGGTCTGGGCCCGGTTTTGCACCGGGCCCAGACCCTTGAGCTTTGTGGAGATTCTTTCGTTGTTGTACCAGTGGATGTACTCGTTCAGTGCCGTTGCCAGGGCGTCGGGGCGGTACGCCACATCCAGGTCCGGACCGGCCTCGCCCGCGAGGAACCGCTCCACTAAGGTCAGCTTGAACTCGACCGAGTACGACTTTGCCGGTTTGCTCACCAGCACTCCTTGCCCATGAATCCTCCACCGCCCATATAGTGCCCTTACCGGCACACCAGGCGCATCAAGCAAACGAGCCGCTGCCCGATACCCGATGCCTTTCCCAAACCACGCTACCGCCGCCTCGCGCTGGACTTCAGACAACGAACTACATGCACGCATAAACTGCTCCCCGGAGTCGGAACTGAATTTCTCAGTCCAACTTCCGGGGAGCAGTTCATTCTGTGGGAGAGCGTTTCGGTTAAACCAGCATCAAGTGAGGGAGCGTTACTGGGGAAGCACCAGTTCCCCGTCGACCCGGCGGGGGATGCCCAGCGGGTTGCTTTCGTGCAGCGCCGGGTGCAGCACCGTTTCCGGGGCGTCCTGGTAGGCAACCGGGCGCTGGAACCTGCGGACCGCCGTCGCACCCACCGAGGTGAAGAGCGATGTGGTGGCCGGGTAGGGGCCGCCGTGCTGCTGTGCCCAGTTGACGGCAACACCGGTGGGCCAGCCGTCGAACAGGACCCGGCCGGCCAGGTTGGACAGCTGCTCCACGAGCCCGGAAACGTCCTCGCCCGGCTGGGCGTGCACCGTGGCGGTCAGGCTGCCCGGTACCTTGGCCAGGACTGCGGACAGCTCCTCCTGGTCCGTGTATTCGATCAGCATGGTAGTGGGGCCGAAGCACTCCTCCAGCAGTTCCTCGGGGCGCTCAAGAGCCTTCGCCGCGGAGGTGGAGAAAACCACCGGGGCGGCCCCGTCGGACACCGCATCCTGGTCCACGCTGCCGCTCACAACATCAACGCCCTCCACGGAAGCGAAGCTGCGCAGGCCGTCCGGGTACGCCTCGGCGATCCGGGTGGTCAGCATGCCGAGCGCCGGCTTGTCCTTGCTGGCCTCCGCCACTTTCGTGGCGAAGTCCGTTCCCGCCGGAATGAAGACCAGCCCGGGTTTGGTGCAGAACTGGCCGGCGCCAAGGGTGAAGGATCCGGCCAGGCCCTCGGCCAGCTGCGCGGAGCGCTCCGCCAGGGCCTGCCCGGTAACGACGACGGGGTTCAGGCTGCCGAGTTCACCGTAGAACGGGATGGGCTCGGGGCGGGACGTGGCCAGGTCGAAGAGGGCGCGGCCGCCGGGGATGGAGCCGGTGAAGCCGACCGCTTTGATGGCGGGATCCTGCACAAGCGCGGTTCCCACCTCGCGGCCGGATACCAGGGCGAAGAGGCCTTCCGGCGCTCCTGCGGCAGACAGTGCATCGGCCATAATTTCGGCGGTCCGCTCCGAGAGGCGCAGGTGGCCGGAGTGGGCCTTGACAATGACCGAGCACCCCACGGCAAGGGCAGAGGCGGTGTCGCCACCGGCGACAGAGAAGGCGAACGGGAAGTTGGAGGCGGAGAAGACTGCCACCGGACCGATAGGGCGCAGGATGCGGCGGAGGTCAGGCTTGGGTGGCGTGGAGTTGGGGTCGGCATGGTCGATCACGGCTTCGAGGTAGGAACCCTCGGTGATCACGCGGGCGAACAGGCGGAGCTGTCCGGTTGTCCGGGCCACTTCGCCCGTGAGGCGGGTTGCGCCGAGGCTGGTCTCCGCGTCTGCGATTTCCACCAGTTCGGCCGCGTTGGCGTCCAGCGCGTCAGCTACTGCCGTAAGCCAGGCTGCACGTTCGGCATCCGTCGAGGCTGCAGAATTCTTGGCGGCACGGGTGGCAGCGGCGGTGAGTTCAGTCAGGGAAAGCGTTGCAGTTGTCACGTCGGATACCTGTTCTTCGTATATACATTATCGGAGCTGTGGTGCCGGCAGAGCTCCTGCCTGCCGGCACCCTTCCATGCAGTCGCTGCGTTACAGCTCATCGCGGAACCGGAAGCCCAATCCTGGCTGATCGGTCAGGCTGACCCGGCTGTCATTGAACCGCACCGGAGAAGGCCCGGCCAGGATGCCCAGCTGCTCGAACGATGCTTCCTCAACATCCTCCACCAGGGTGGACTCTGCCAGGGTAAGCGCCAGCTGTCCCGAAAGTTCCGGGAGCAGATGGGGCATCACGCGGATGCTGTTGGTCCGGGCCAGCTCCACAATCCTCCGGAACGGGGTGATCCCGCCAACCCGGACGATGTTGGGCTGGATGATGTCCACTGCCTCCGCATCAATAAAATCGCGGAAACGGTAGATGGTGTGCAGGTTTTCGCCGAGGGCGATGGGCACCGGCGAATGTTTGCGCAGCCTGCGGTAGGCCCACAGGTCGTCGGCGCGGATGGGTTCCTCCAGCCATTCCAGCCCGAATTCCGACAGGACATCCAAGGCACGGAATGTGGTGGGCAGGTCCCAGCGCTGGTTCGCATCAATCATCAGCTTCCGGTGCGGGCCCAGGACGGAGCGGACGGCGGCCACCCGTTCGGCGTCCTCGCGGATGTCCGGCTTGCCCACCTTGATCTTCACTGCCTGGTGTCCGGCGGCAACCCACCTCTTAGTCTGGGCCACGAGCTCTTCGAGGCTGTAGTGCAGGTTCACCCCCGAGCCGTAAACCTCGGCGGACTCGTGGCGCTGCCCCAGGAGCCCGGTGAGGGAGGTGCGGGCGCAGCGTGCCTGCAGGTCCCACAGGGCAAGGTCGACGCCGGCCATGGCGATGGTGGTGAGCCCTCCCCCGCCGGCTTCGTGCAGCCGTTTCCACAACGCGTCCCACACCGCTTCGGGTGTTGCCGGCAGCCCGGTGATGAACGGGGCGATGTCGCAGTCCAGCAGCGCCTTGACAGCGTGCGGGCCGATGGTGGGAGTCCAGGAGAATCCATGTCCGGCACCGCCGTCGTCCGTGTGGACCTCGGTGACGATCACATGGTTTTCCGGGGCCTCAGCGCCCCAGCTCCGGCGCAGCGGAACGGTGATGAGCCTGGAGGAAAGGCGACTGATCCGGGGAACGGTGCGGACAGCTTCGGCCGCCGGGGCACTCATCAGTGGCCGGCCAGCTCGTAGCCCTTGGCGAGGATGGCCTTAAGCTCCAGCTGCTGTTCCTCAGTGGGGTCCACCAGGGGCGGACGGACCGGTCCAACGGGAAGTCCGCCCAGCCGAAGCCCTGCCTTGATCAGGGAGACGCCGAAGCCGGGGGTCTGGTCGCGAAGGCGGACCAGGGGCGTGTAGAAGCCCTCAAGCAAGGCGTTCCGGCGCTCCTCGTCCCCGGAGATGTACGCATCGTAGTATGCCTTGGCAATTTCCGGTGCCATGGCGAAAGCGGCCGAGGAGTAGAGCGGAATGCCCAGGCCACGGTAGGCGCCCTGGGTCAGTTCCGCGGTGAGCAATCCGTTGAAGAAGGCGAAATCCTCGCGGCCCGCGGCCTTGACGGCGGACACAATCTCCTGCGCCAGTCCAACGTCTCCCAGGCCATCCTTGAAGCCGACAACCTTGGGGTTGGCTGCCAGCCGGACCATGGACTCGGCCGTGAACTTTGCGTTGCCGCGGTGGTACACGATAACCGGCAGGCTGCTGGCAGCAGCCACGGCTTCGATGTAGGCCACCAGACCGTCAGTAGGGCCTGTCACCAGATAGGGCGGCAGCACCAGGAGGGCGTCGGCACCAGCCTCCTCGGCCACCCGGGCCGCGGCCAGGGCGTGTCCCAGCGGTCCACCGGCCCCTGCGACTACGGGAACCTTTCCGGCCACAACCTCGACGGCGGCCGCCACCACGGTGCGGACCTCTTCAAGGCTCAGCGCGTGGAATTCGCCGGTGCCGCAGGCCGGGAACACTCCGCCGGGTCCGAACGGCAGCCGCGAGCTGATGTGCTCCTTGAGGAGCTCTGTGTCCACCGTGCCCTCCGGCGTGAACGGGGTGACGGGGAAAAACAGTACGCCGTCGAATTTCATGGTGTCTCCTTGGTTCCGCTGCCGGCGCTGACCAGCGCGGAGGTCTCGTCGTTGAGGATGGAATGGGACTTGAGTTCCGTGCGCCAGCTGCGCTTGGGCTGCCAGCCGAGGAGTTCCTGGGCCTTGGCGATGGAGAAGGCGGGGCTGGTGCCCGTCAAAACCGCGCTCAGGGCTTCGCTTCCGGGCAGGAACCGGGGCATGAGCTCCGCCAGGGGTGCCGTGGCCAGCGCGTCTGCAGCGCCCACGAAAAAGGTTTCCCCGTTGGGAATGGACTCCATCTTCTGCAGGAGCAGGTCCAGGAAATCCGCAACGTCCCGGGCATCCACGTAGTTGAACAGCGCCGGCGCGGACAGCGATGGATCGGCGATCCGCTCGGCCAGGGTGTGGCCCTGCTGCGTGGGTGCGCCTTCCCACTCCTCCGGAGAGATGACATAGCAGGGGCGGAAGGCGGCGTAGCGGATCTTTTCGCCCTGCGCCGCCGCGAACATCTGCACGGTCTGTTCCGCGATGAGCTTGGACAACGCGTAGGCGTTCCAGGGGCGAGGAGTGGTCCGTTCATCCAGCGGGAAGGCTGCCGGCAGCCAGCCGGCAGGAGAACCGTAGCCAAGAACGGTGGGGCTGCTGGCCGTGACGATCTTTGGCACTCCCAGCTCCGTTGCGGCGCTGACGACGGCGAAGGCGAGCCGGGTGTTCGTGGCGAAAATGACGTCCTCGGGCGCGCTGAACGGCACGGCGATCGCTGCAAGGTGGATGACGGCGTCGGGCCTGGTCTCCCGGAGCAGGCGCAGGGCCTCACCGGGTGCCAGGAGGTCTGCGGTTTCCTGGACTACGCCCGCCGGCAACTGCTCCGCCGGTACTGCGTCCCGGTCCACCGAGATGACATGGTGGCCGGCTTCGGCGAGACCCGCCACCACACTGCGTCCCAGCCTGCCGGAGCCGCCGGTGACAAAAATCCTGCTCATGTTTTTCCTTCTGGTCCGGGCGGTCAGTTGCCGCGGCGGAGGTCGACGCCGAGGTCCAGGTCCTCAATGCGAACGGGCAGGGACGATTCAAGAGAGCGGTTGCCGGCAATGCCCACGGAGACGGACCGCAGTCCGTCCAGGTAGCCGGAGGGCCGGCCGAGCGGGTCCTCGCCCGGTCCGTTGAAGAGGTCGGAGAGCAGCAGTTCGTCGCCGCCGCCGTGGCCCCCTTCACCGTTGACGATGGGCACTTCGTAGGCAGCCTCCCAGTGGCGCTGGACCACCAGCCGTTCGCCGTTGCGGCGAATGGCGTCGTCCTCCTCGATGGGGGTTGCGCTGGGGTCGACCACGGTCTTCTTATCCGTGCTGCTGGTGACAGCGGCGCGTTCCACGACCTCCAGCTCGGCTCGGCCCTCGGTGCCGTTGACGGCGACGCGGTAGCCCTCCCACGGACTGTGGGCGTTCAGCGAGTAGCTCAGGCGCGGACCACCCTGGTACTCCACTACCAGCGCGAGGTTGTCCTCGATGGTGATGCCACCGGTGAAAACGTCCTGGTCACGGCGGTAGCCGTCGTAGTGCTCGTTGTCCAGGAACAGTGCCTTGAGCCGCTCATCCTCGCGGAGGTCCAGCGTGAACGGGTCCTTTTCGGCTGTGGCCGGGGCATCAGCCGCGGGCGTGCCGCGTTCGGGACGGGGACCCAGTCCGCGCTCCGCAGCGTTCTTGTCACCATAGAATTTCAGCCCTCCGGAAGCGAAGACGCGCTCGGGGACGTCATCGATCCACCAGTTGACCAGATCGAAGTGGTGCGAGGCCTTGTGGATCAGCAGGCCGCCGGAGTTCTTCTTCTCCCGGTGCCAGCGGCGGAAGTAGTCCGCGCCGTGGACAGTGTCCAGGACCCAGCTGAAGTCGATGGACGTGACCTTGCCAATCACCCCACTCTGGATGATTTCCTTAAGCGCACTGTTGCGCGGCGAGTAGCGGTAGTTGAACGTGACCACCACGTTGCGTCCGGTTTCGTGCACGGCCCTGGTGATGCGGCGGCAGCCCTCAGCATCGATGGTGAGGGGCTTTTCCACCACGACGTCAGCCCCGGCACCGAGTGCTTCAACGATGTAGTCGGCGTGGGTGTAATCCGGGGTGGTCACCACCACGCGGTCAATATTGTTGGCCTGGATGAAGGCGGTGAGGTCCGCGGGATCAAACGAGGCAACCGGCCCCGGCGCACCCAGTTCCTGGATGAGCTTCTGGTAAAACTCCACGCGGCCCGGGTTGACGTCCGAGAAAGCCACCAGCTCTGCGGTATCAGCGTGCTTGCCGAAGATCGCCCGGATGTACATTTCAGAGCGGCCGCCGGTGCCGATCAGGGCAATACGGGCCTTGCCGCCGCCCTTTGTGGCGGGGGCTGCAACAGTTTCGGTGCCGGCGGCAGCGCCGGTCCGGGATACCGCTGTTGCTGAACTCGATTCGGCTGTGTTGACCATTGGGTCCCTTTCGAAAGCTCAAAATACCCGGCCGTTCTGATGGCCGTTCAGGTGTGGTGCCGGCGCACTGCTGCACCGTTGTGAGAAAGCGTTTTCTCGGTTCGCTATAAGATTTGTATCAACCCGGACAGCAATCCGTCAACCGTTCCGGGCGTTGAAAGAAACCGTTTTCTCGCAGACCGCCTGTGCCGGCCGTATTCGCAGCGGAAAATACCTTGGGAAAACATGGGAAAGCAATAGAAATCGTTTTCCCATCCCGTTATATGCTTTGCCTCAAACACTGCCCTCCGGTCGGCCGGGCGCTGCCGCCGGCAGCAAAAGCACACGGCCCGCTGCTTCGCGGGCGCTAAGGAAGGGACCAGCATGGTCAGGAAATCGGCAACCGGCCGGATCGGAATCGCTGATGTTGCCGTTAAGGCAGGGGTTTCGCACGCCACGGTTTCCCGCGTCATGAACGGGAACTTCACGGTGGATCCTGACATCGCAGCCCGTGTCCGGGCCGCCGCGGCTGAGCTGAAGTACCAGCCCAACCCCGTAGGACGCAGCCTGGCCCTGGGCAAGACGGACACCATCGGCATCGTGGTGCCGGACCTGGCGAACCCGACCTTCCAGGCGATTCTCCGGGGCCTTAGCCGTGCCGCCGCGCAGGACGGCTACCGTGTCCTCATCGCCGATTCGTTCGAGGTCTCCAGCGAGGAGGCCATCCTCGCCGGCGAGGCCCGCCGTCGTTGTGACGGGCTGGTGCTGTGTGCACCGCGCATGACGGACGCCGAGCTCGAAGAAATTGCCCCCTCGCTGCACCCCCTGGTGCTGATCAACCGGACCACTGCCGCCGCGGGCGTACCCAGCCTGGTGGTCGACTACGGCCAAGGCGTACAGGACATCGCGGAGCACCTCGTGGAGCTTGGGCACACCCGCCTTGCCTTCCTCGCCGGCCCGCCCCGCAGTGCCTCGAACGGGCTTCGGCTTCAAGGGCTGGAGGCCTTCAAGGCGGCACATCCCCAGGTGGACGTGACGATGCTGGAGGGCGGCTCCGACTTCGACACCGGACACGAGGCGGTTGACGCGGTACTGGAAAGCGGCGCCACGGGAATCCTGGCCTTTAACGACCTCGTGGCCATGGGCCTGATGAGCGGGCTGCACGAGCGCGGGCTGGACGTGCCCGGGGACATCTCCGTCACCGGCTTCGACGACATCCCCTTCGCCAAGTACACGACGCCGGCCCTCACCACGGCGGCGGTCCCCATCACCGAACTGGGTGAGCAGGCTTGGGAGCAGCTGCATGCACTCATCCGTAAGGAAGAGAATGAAGCGCCGGGCAGCCGGTACCAGCCCAGGCTTGAGGTGCGCGCCAGCACCGGCCCGGCCAAGGCTCCGCGGTCAACCGTGCACGGCTGACGGGTCCGCAGTCCTGCCGGAACCCAGCCCGGCCTCCTTGTAGTACCCCTCGATGTGGGCAACCACCAGCTGGGCGGCATGCCCGCCGTCGCCGTTCCTGATGGCCGCCAGGATGTCATGGTGCTCGGCACGGAGGCGCGACGCGGTAGCATCCCAGTCCGGCAGGCTGGAGGTCAGCTCGGCCGCGTAGCCCTGGATGGATTCCCGGAGCGACCCCATCATGGCGCTGACAACGGCGTTGCCCGCGGCGTCGGCCAGGGCCAGGTGAAATCGGACGTCCATTGCCAGGAAGTCGCTGATGGCAAGGTCTTCCGCGTCCATGCCTTCCAGGAGCGCCGCGGCACCATCCAGCTCCGGGGCGTCCGGGCTTGCCTTCGCCACGGCCCAGGATTCCAGGAGCACACGCGTCTCCACAATGTCCGCCACCGGCAGGTGCTGGGTGGCGACGTGGAGCCGAAGGGCAGAGCCAAGCGCCGCCGCGGGATCCGAAATGACAACCGTTCCGGCGTCCGGGCCGGACCCCACGCCTGCACGCACCACACCCATGGCTTCCAGGATGCGGATCGCCTCGCGGACCGAGGTCCGCGACACTTTCAGCTGCTCGGCCAGCGTGCGCTCGGCGGGAAGGCGACCGCCCACGGCCAGCCTGCCGGCGGAGAGCTCGTTCTCGATCCACGACAGGACAAGCTGGTGAGTGCGCATGGATAAATAGTAGTTGATGTGGTTGGACCACATGACCTAGAGTGTGGTTAGACCACAGAGGCTCCGGAGACGGACCGCCGGCCCAATGGAGGACCCATGACCCATACAATCCAGCCCAACAACCCCGAAACCACTCCCGCGCCGGATGCCACCGACATTCCCGCCGCGCCGGCACGCACTCCCGCGCCGGCGTCGTCCGCTGTTCCGGCAGCACTGAAGCGCCGCATTCCCAAGTACTCGGACCTCGCTCCCCTGATGCAGTTCAAGAAGCCCGAGTTCAGCAAGGAAGCCCGGCTGAAGCGGGCCAGCACCATCTGGGAACTCCGCGACATCGCCAAGCGCCGCACCCCGCAGGCGCCGTTCGATTACACAGACGGCGCCGCCGAAGAGGAAATCACCCTCCGCCGCGCGCGCCAGGCCTTCCTGGACATCGAATTCCGCCCCGGGATCCTCCGCAACGTCTCAAGCATCGACCTCAGCACCGACATCCTGGGCAAGCCGTCCCGGCTCCCCGTCGGTATCGCTCCCACCGGCTTCACCCGGATGATGCAGTCCGAGGGTGAGTACGCGGGTTCGCAGGCCGCGGAAGCCGCCGGCATCCCCTACACGCTCTCCACCATGGGCACGGCGTCCATCGAGGACGTCGCCGCCGCTGCCCCGAACGGCCGCAACTGGTTCCAGCTGTACCTGTGGACAGACCGCGACCGCTCGCTGGAACTGATCGAGCGCGCGGCCAAGGCCGGAAACGACACCCTCATGGTTACGGTCGACACCGCCGTGGCCGGCGCCCGCCTCCGCGACGTCCGCAACGGCATGACCATCCCGCCGGCGCTGACCGTCAAGACCGTACTGGACGCTTCCTACCGGCCCGCCTGGTGGTTCAACTTCCTCACCCACGAGCCGCTGACGTTCGCGTCCCTGTCACGCTACACGGGCACGGTTGCCGACCTGATCAACTCCATGTTCGATCCCACCCTGACCTTCGAGGACCTCGACTGGCTGCGCGAAACCTGGAAGGGCAAGCTGGTGGTCAAGGGCATCCAGACCGTTGAGGACGCCCGGCGGGTGGTGGACCACGGCGCGGACGGGGTCGTACTGTCTAACCACGGCGGCCGCCAGCTGGACCGCGCGCCCATCCCGTTCCACCTGCTCCCGGAGATCAAGCAGGCCTTCGCGGCGGATAACACGGACGCGGCCATCATGCTGGACACCGGCATCATGAGCGGCGCGGACATCGTTGCCTCGCTGGCCCTTGGCGCCGACTTCACCCTGATCGGCCGCGCCTACCTCTACGGCCTGATGGCCGGTGGCCGCGCCGGCGTGGACCGCACCTTGCAGATCCTTGAGAAGGACATGGCCCGCACCATGGCGCTGCTGGGTGTCAGCCGGATTTCCGAGCTCACGCCCGACCACGTCCGGCTGCTGGGGAAGTAGGCTCCTACTTCTTGCGCCCAAACTTCGGGAGGTTTGCCAGCAGGTCGGCCGCGCGGGTGGCCGCACGGCCAACGGTGCGTCCGATCTGCTGGGGAACGCTGTCATCACTGAGCGGAGCGGTGGTGCCGCCAGGGATGACGACGGCGGGACTCAGTTCCACGCCGTCGGGCGCCAGCACGCCTTCGGAGACGGCGCCCGCGGCTACGGCTTCGGGCGTCTCCCCGCCGGCGGCTGCTGTTTCGAGTGCTGCCGCGGTCTGCTGTGCGGCCTTTCCGGGTGTGCCGGCTGCCGCCGGGGACCCGACGTCGAACGTCTCAAGCCAGCTGGCGATGCCCTCAAGGGGCTTGCGGTTCAGCGCGTAGTAGCGCTTTTGGCCCTGCGCCCGCATGCTGACCAGCTGGGCCTCGCGCAGGACCTTCAGGTGCTTGGAAATAGTGGGCTGGCTTGCGGCCAGTTCCTCCACCAGTTCCCCCACGGCCTTGTCCCCGGAACGAAGGGACACCAGGATGTCCCGCCGGGTCGATTCCGCAATGACGGCAAATACGTCGTCTGTCACCATGCCTCCCACCCTAGCGACATATACGCCGAAAGGCATCAACTATTTCGGCCCCCGGACCCGCCCCTTGCCCGCTGCCCCGGCCGGTGCTAGAACGCAGCCTGGACGCCCTGCCGCGGGTGTTCCAGACCGAGAAGACCGACGCCTGGTCCCGTCCTAGTCGAACCAGGGATCCAGCCCGTGCAGCGGGAACACCGCCTTGCGGGTGGCCATGACGGTGCGGTCCACGGCATCGTTGGGGTCGAAACCCACCTCCCAGGACCGCCACCAGAGCTCCACGTCATCGCCCATCAGCCCGGGAGCAGCGGCGCCGAACTTGTCCTCCACGTAGTCCCGCCAGTCCTGGGGCACGGCCGCGCGCAGGGGGACGGGCCGCCCCGCGGCGATGGCCACCAGGTGGCTCCACGACCGGGGTACCACGTCCAGGACGTTGTACCCGCCGCCGCCGGTGGCAATCCAGCGGCCACCGCAGAGGCGTTCGGCGAGCTGCCCGACGGCGCTGGCCGCCTCCCGCTGGCCGTCCACGCTGAGATTGAGGTGCGTCAGCGGATCCGTGCGGTGGGAGTCGCAGCCGTGCTGGCTCACGATCACTTCAGGCCCGAAGGCGGCCACCAGCTGCGGCACCACCGCGTAGAAGGCCCGGAGCCACCCGGCGTCGCCGGTTCCCGCGGGCAGGGAAAGGTTCACGGCCGTTCCCTCCGCCTGTGGACCGCCGATTTCGTTGGCGAACCCGGTCCCGGGAAACAGGGTAAGGCCGGACTCATGCAGTGAAATCGTCAGCACCCGGGGATCGTTCCAGAAGATGCTTTCCGTCCCGTCGCCGTGGTGGGCATCGACGTCGATATACACCACCTTGCGGATGCCGCCGTGGAGCAGCCTCTGCACGGCGAGCGCGGCGTCGTTGTAGATGCAGAAGCCGCTGGCACGGTCACGGGCGGCATGATGCATGCCCCCGCCGAAGTTGACGGCATGCAGGGCCGAGCCGTCCAGGATCTGCGCGGCGCACAGCAGGGAGCCACCGGCCAGCCGTGCGGCCGCCTCATGCATGCCCCCGAACGCTGGATCATCCTCGGTGCCCAGGCCGCGGGACTCGTCCGGCTCGGTTGGGTCCTCGCTGACACGACGCACGGCCGCCACGAACTCGGGCGAGTGCACCAGTTCGAGCTCGGCGTCGCTGGCCACCTCCGGAGGTTCCACGGAAACATGGTCCAGGGCGAACAGCCCCAGGCTCTGCGCCAGGCGGGCGGTGAGATCCATCCGCTCCGGCGCCATCGGGTGGCCCGGGCCAAAGTTGTAGGCGGTCATGTCAGGACCCCACGCC
This sequence comes from Arthrobacter sp. Y3221087, assembly GCF_059089905.1. Lineage (NCBI taxonomy): Bacteria > Bacillati > Actinomycetota > Actinomycetes > Micrococcales > Micrococcaceae > Arthrobacter > Arthrobacter sp. Y3221087. The sequence continues at coordinate 504,069 of NZ_JBNHFE010000001.1, read as the reverse complement.
ACCAGCGTTGGCGGCGCGGGCTTGCTGAGACCGGGCAGGTATGTCATCAATCACAGGCTACCCGAGCACGGGCCCCGCCCGGCCCGGCCATTACGCGGACATTAGTGGTTTACTACAGAGGGAATCAGATTCAACCGAGGAAAAGCCACACATGACGCAAAGCCAGTCGAGGCCACGGAATCCGGCCAGCTGGCATCCCGCAGCACAGGAGCGGGAAGGCCTCTGGATACTGACGCGGCTGCGCGACTTCATTGATGACATCGCCAACACCTCCCCCGCCCGGCTTGCCCTAACTGTGTTTGCCGCCGTCTGCCTTCTATTTACGTTCCTGCTCTCGCTGCCGGCCGCGTCGGCGGATGGGCAGTCCACCCCCCTGCATCAGGCTATGTTCACTGCGGTATCCGCTGTCTGCGTTACCGGCTTGACGGTGGTCACAACTGCCGTCCATTGGTCCTTTTTCGGCCAGCTGGTGATTCTGATCGGCGTGTTCATCGGCGGCCTGGGCACGCTGACGCTTGCGTCACTCCTCGCACTGATGGTGAGCAAGAGGCTCGGGGTCCGCGGCAAGATCATCGCGGCGGAATCGATGAATAACGCCGGACGCCTTGGTGAAGTGGGCGCCCTGTTGCGGATTGTCATCACCACGTCTGTGGTGATCGAAGCCGCCCTTGCCCTGGTCCTGATCCCCCGGTTCCTCGTGCTGGGCGAGAGTTTCTGGGGTGCGGTCTGGCATGGGTTCTTCTATGCCATCTCCTCGTTCAACAACGCAGGATTCACGGCCCATGCAGACGGCATCGTTCCCTTCGCCAGTGACTTGTGGATACTTGCTCCAATCATGGCTGGTGTATTTTTCGGCAGCCTCGGATTTCCGGTGGTTATGGTTCTGCTGCAGAACGGCCTGAACTGGAAAAAATGGAATCTGCACACCAAGCTGACCATTGAGGTTTCACTCATCCTCTTCGCAGCAGGAAGCATCCTTTGGGCGTTGATGGAGTGGGACAATGCCCGAACCATCGGGTTGCTCAGTTTCAGTGACAAGATCCTGAATTCCGTCTTCGCGTCAGTCCAGATCCGTTCCGGCGGCTTCAACCTGGTGGACCAAAACCAGCTGGAGTCCACCACCATGCTGCTGACCGACGCTCTGATGTTTGCCGGCGGAGGGTCGGCATCTACGGCGGGCGGCATCAAGGTGACCACGATTGCCGTCATGTTCCTGGCCATTGCGGCCGAAGCCCGGGGCGACGCCGACGTGAAGGTCCACGGACGCACCATCCCGGAGGGTGCCATGCGGGTGGCCATTTCCGTTATCGTTGCGGGGGCAACCCTGGTTTCCGTTGGATCGTTCCTGCTGTTGTCAATCAGCGGCGAATCTTTGGACCGCGTCCTCTTTGAAGCCATCTCGGCTTTTGCCACCTGTGGCCTGAGCACGAACCTGAGCGCTGAGGTACCACCTGCCGGTGCTTACGTGCTGACCGCATTGATGTTTATGGGACGTGTGGGAACCGTGACCCTCGCCGCAGCCCTTGCCCTGCGGCAACGCAGGCAGCTTTACCACTATCCGGAAGAGAGGCCCATCATTGGCTAGTTCCACAGAAGTCGGCAGGCGTCCCGCCCACAATGCCCCCGTGCTGGTGGTGGGGTTGGGACGCTTCGGCTCAGCGACTGCCGAGCAACTGGTCAAGCAGGGCCGGGAGGTCCTTGCCATCGAGCGTGACCGGAGCCTGGTGCAGAAGTGGGCCTCAACCCTCACACACGTGGTGGAGGCCGACGCCACGAACATCGACGCCCTCCGCCAACTTGGCGCGCAGGAATTCAGCTCCGCCGTCGTGGGCGTCGGCACGTCCATCGAGTCTTCGGTACTGATCACCGTCAACCTGGTGGACCTGGGCATCGAGCACCTGTGGGTTAAGGCCATCACGCCGTCGCACGGCAAGATCCTCACCCGCATCGGCGCCAACCACGTCATTTACCCCGAGGCCGACGCCGGCGTCCGCGCCGCGCACCTGGTTTCGGGGCGCATGCTCGACTTCATCGAGTTCGACGACGACTTCGCCATCGTGAAAATGTACCCGCCGCGCGAAACCGTGGGCTTCACCCTGGACGAGTCCAAGGTGCGCTCCAAGTACGGTGTGACGATCGTCGGGGTGAAGTCCCCGGGCGAGGACTTCACATACGCCCGCCCGGAAACCAAGGTGTCCTCCCGCGACATGCTGATCGTGTCCGGGCACGTGGACCTGCTGGAACGGTTCGCCGCCCGCCCCTGACCCTTCGCTTAGAGTTTTTGTCCAGATATGGTGACTTCCAGGCCGCGGAAGCCTCCATATCTGGACAAAAGCTCCGGGTTAGCCGAGCTGGCGGGTGATCTCCGCTGCCCGGTCTGCCGCTGCGCGGGCGCCGGCGGCGATGATGGAGGGCATGCCCCGCTCATCAAAGGTGGCGATGGCCCGCTCGGTGGTGCCCTTGGGGCTGGTGACCGCTTTGCGCAGGGCGGACGGGTCTGCGCCCGGCTCGGCGAGCATGAGCCCGGCGCCGGCCACCGTTTCGCGGGCCAGGAGCAGTGACAGTTCGCGGTCCAGGCCCAGTTCCTCGCCTGCCGCGGCCATCGCCTCGGCGAGGTAGAACGCGTATGCGGGCCCTGAGCCGCTGATGGCCGAGAGCGCATCCACCTGTTCCTCGGGGACCTCGACGACGGTTCCTGCGCCCTGCAGGATGTCCTTGACCTTTTGCAGCTGTTCCGGGCTGCAGTTGGTTCCCGGCGACACGGACACGACGCCGCGGCCCAGTTTGGCCGGGGTGTTGGGCATGGTCCGGATGACCGGCTGGCCTGCCGGAAGGGCGGCCTCGAGCTGGGCGATGGACACGGCCGCCGCCACGCTCACCACCACGGTGCCCGGTGCCAGGGCTCCGCTGATTTCCCGGGCGAGGTCGGTGATGCCTACCGGTTTGACGCCCAGGATGACCACGCCTGACCCCTTGGTGGCCTGCTTGTTGTTGTCCGGCTCCTCCTCGCCGGCGATGGCCGTGACCCCGTGGTACCGTTCGGCCAGTTCCGCGGCACGCTCAGCGCGCCGGACGGTGGCGACGATGTCCGCCGGATCCGTTCCTGCTTCCAGCAAGCCACTCAGGATGGCTTCGTTCATGGACCCACAGCCAAGGAAGGCGATTCGGTTGCTCATGGCTCCATCATTGCAGTTAGGCATGGCCCGTGCCGATTCCTTACGCCACCATCTCCCGAACAGCGCTGCACGTATTCACAGGTTGCTCCCATGTTCAGTGCAGGTAGCTCACATCTGGCGCCCCTACTGTGGTTATTACCTCATTGAGGGTGCGAGTGATGCGGCAGGCATGGGGATGCCTGCCAGGGCACCGGCGGCCGGCAACAGGTTTTCCCCCATTTTCCTGTTGCCGGCCCCGGTGTTTCCGCTTTTAAGCAGCCTTCCGCCCCTTTAGCAGCCTCCGGCCCTGCTCCCCGAGGGCAGGCAACTACACGGCGGCCCGGACAGCCTGCGGCGGCGCAATGTGCGGCGCGGGCTCGAGCGGCCCGTCGAAGACCAGCTGGTCGAGCCGCCGGAGGATGAGGCCCTCACGCAGGGCCCAGGGACAGATCCGCAGCTTCTTGAACTTAAACAATTCCAGTGCGGCCTCGGCAACCAGCGCCCCGGCCAGCAGCTGGTGGGCACGCGCTTCCGAGACACCCGGCAGGTGCAGCCGGTCCTCGGCCTTCATGGCGGAAATACGCTGGGCCCAGATGCCCAGGTCCGTGGCGTTGAGCTCGCGTTTGACGTAGGGACCGGCATCGCTGGGGGCTGCCCCGGCTATCCGGGCAAGGGACCGGAAGGTCTTCGACGTGCCGGCAACAACGTTCGCCCTGCCCAGGCTGTCGAACTCACGGACAGCCGGCTTCAGGGTGGCCCGGATGTAGCGCCGCAGTTCCTTGACGCTCTTGGCAGTGGGCGGATCATCGGCGAGCCAGTCACGGGTCAGCCTGCTGGCGCCGAGCGGCACCGAGGTGGCCAACTCAGGCAGCTCATCCTGTCCGAAGGCCATTTCGAAGGACCCGCCCCCGATGTCCAGGTTCAGGATGGGCCCGGCGCCCCAGCCGTGCCAGCGCCGGACGGCGAAGAACGTCATGGACGCCTCCTCGCTGCCGCTGAGTTCCTGCAGCGTCACCGTGGTTTCATGCTTGACCCGGGCCAGCACCTCCGGCCCGTTGGTTGCTTCACGGATGGCGGAGGTACAGAAAGCCAGCAGGTCTTCGGCCTTGTGCCGGGCCGCGAACTCCCAGGCTTCCAGGACGAACTCCGTGAGCTCGTGCTGCCCGGCATCACTGATGCTGCCGTCCGGTTCCAGGTACTGGACCAGGGACAGGGGGCGCTTGTGCGAGGCAAACGGAACCGGCCGCGCGCCAGGGTGGGCATCCACCAGCAGAAGATGGACAGTGTTGGACCCGATATCGAGGACGCCTAGCCGCATGGTGACATTATTCACCGGCGCGGGCGCCGTATTCCAACTGGGCACCGCGGTGCGCAGCCCGTTGACGTGCTCAGATGCCGGCAGGGTCCTCCGGGGCGGTGTGCGGAAGCTCGTCCGCGCGCTTGAAGTCGCGCTTGATGTTGGCCACGCCCTCCGGGTTGATTTCGAAGCCGTAGGCAGCGCCTGGGTTGATCACCATGCCCAGCTCCTCACCTATGTTGGCGATGATCGCTGCGCCCTGGGTGCCCAGTACGTTCGGTGCGGCATCCAGGTACTGCCGGTCCACCCGGCTCGGGTGTGAGAAGACGGCCAGGACGGGGTCACCCTCGGCATTGGCGAGGACCAGCGGCTCCACCTGGGAGTCCTCGCCCTCCACCGTATCCGAGCTGATGATGTAGACCTCGCTGTTGAGGAAGGACAGGATGACGTCCACGGGACTCGCGTCCGGCTGTCCGCCCTTGGCGAGCTGCTCCTCGAGGTCGTTCAGCGGAGTGGGGTCGGCAATTGCAGGCTGTTCAGTCATCCCCCTACCCGATCACGTTCGGGTGCCCTGTGCAATTCCCCGCCGGTGGCCGGGCCGCTGCCCGGCCACCAGCCTACTTCTTCGCCGTGGCCTTCTTCTTGGCCGGCGCCTTCCGGGTGGCGGTGCGCTTGACCGGCCCCTTGGCACGCTTCTCGGCGAGGAGCTCCACAGCCTGTTCCCGCGTCAGTTCTTCCAGGGAGGTGGCGCGGGGAACAGTGATGTTGGTGATGCCGTCGGTGATGTAGGGCCCGAAGCGGCCCTCCTTCACCACGATGTTCTTCTCCGACACCGGGTCCGGGCCGAACTCCGCCAGCGGCGGTACGGCTGCACGGGCACCACGTTGCTTCGGCTGGGAGTAGATCTCCAGCGCCTGCTCCAGCGTGATGGTGAAGATTTCCTCTTCCGAGCCGATGGACCGGGAGTCTGTCCCCTTCTTCAGGTACGGGCCGAAGCGGCCGTTCTGCACCGTGATGGCGTTGCCCTCGGCGTCCTCGCCCAGGACCCGCGGCAGGCTCATGAGCTGCAGTGCCTCGTCCAGGGTCACCGACTCAACCGTCATGGACTTGAAGAGCGAGCCGGTGCGCGGCTTGGCCTTGACCGGTTTCTTGGGCGGCTTGGGCTTGCCGTTCTTGTAGTACTCGACGGGCTGGGCGGCGATCTGTTCCTCGGTCATCTCGGGGATGATCTCGGTGACATACGCGCCGTAGCGGCCGTTCTTGGCCACGATGGTGTGGCCGGTGTGCGGGTCGGTGCCCAGCACGCGTTCCTCGGGGGCGGCGGTCTCCATCAGCTCGATGGCCTTGGCAGCCGTCAGTTCGTCCGGGGCAAGGTCCTCCGGGACGTTCGCGCGCGCCGATTCCACGATCTCCCCCGTCTTGGGGTCGACAGTGGCCGCGGAGCTCTCCAGGTACGGGCCGAACTTGCCCACCCGCAGGGTGATCTCGTCGGTGATTGGAATAGAGTTGATTTCCCGCGCGTCGATCTCGCCGAGGTTGTTGACGATGCTCAGCAGGCCGGGATCGGAATCCTCTCCAAAGTAGAAGTGGCGAAGCCAGGAAGCACCCACGGCCTGGCCGTTGGCGATCTTGTCCAGGTCGCCTTCCATGTCGGCCGTGAATTCGTAGTCCACGTAGTCGCTGAAGTGCTGCTCCAGCAGGCGGATCACGGAGAACGCGATCCAGCTGGGTACCAGGGCGGAGCCCTGTTTCCGGACGTAGCCGCGGTCTTGGATGGTGGAGATGGTGGACGCGTAGGTGGACGGCCGGCCGATGCCCTTCTTTTCCAGCTCGGCGGTCAGCGACGCTTCGGTGTACCGCGGCGGCGGTGAGGTCTCGTGGCCCACGGCCACGATCTCCGACGCCGTGAGGGCGTCGTCCTTGGCCACGTTGGGCAGGCGGCGGCCTTCGTCGGAGTCGTCGTCCCCGCGGGTCTCGTCCTTGCCCTCCTCATAGGCGGCGAGGAATCCGGGGAAGGTGATGACGGTGCCGGAAGCGGAGAACTCTGCGTCCCGGCCGTCCGATGCCACCGCACCGAGCCGGATGGTGGCCGTCGAACCCTTGGCGTCGGCCATCTGGGAGGCGACGGTCCGCTTCCAGATCAGCTCGTAGAGCCGGAACTCGTCGCCGGAGAGCTGCGAGGCAACCTGCGCCGGGGTCCGGAACGAGTCGCCAGCGGGACGGATGGCCTCGTGGGCTTCCTGCGCGTTCGCGGCCTTGTTGGAGTAGACCCGGGGCGAGCCCGGAATGTACTCGGGGCCGTACAGCTCCGACGCCTGCCGGCGGGCGGCGGTGATGGCCTCGTCGCTCAGCGCCGAGGAGTCCGTACGCATATAGGTGATGTAGCCGTTTTCATACAGCCGCTGTGCGATCTGCATGGTGCTCTTGGAGGAGAACCGCAGCTTGCGGCCTGCTTCCTGCTGCAGCGTCGAGGTGGTGAACGGCGCGGCGGGGCGCCGCGTGTACGGCTTGGTGTCCACCGAGCGGACGCGGAAGTCCGCGTCCTGGAGCCCGGCGGCAAGCGACGAGGCAAGTTCCTCGTTGAGGTGGGCGACGTTCTTGGAGACCAGGACGCCGTCGTCGTTGAAGTCACGGCCGGTGGCGACCTTTGCACCGTCAACGGCGGCGAGCTTGGCCTTGAAGGAGCCGGCGTCGGCGCCGAACTGGCCGGTGAGGTCCCAGTAGGACGCCGCCTTGAATGCCATGCGTTCGCGTTCGCGGTCCACCACCATACGGGTGACAACGGACTGGACGCGGCCGGCGGACAGGCCGCGGGCCACCTTGCGCCACAGGACGGGAGAGATCTCGTAGCCGTAGAGGCGGTCCAGGATGCGGCGGGTTTCCTGTGCGTCCACCAGTGCGGAGTCGACGTCGCGCAGGTTGCCCATGGCGCGCTGGATCGCTTCCTTGGTGATTTCGCCGAACGTCATCCGGTATACCGGGACCTTGGGCTTGAGCACTTCCAGCAGGTGCCACGCGATGGCTTCGCCCTCGCGGTCCCCATCGGTTGCGAGGTAGAGTTCGTCGGCGTCTTTGAGCGCCGCCTTGAGTTCAGTGACCTTTTTCTTCTTGTCCGCGGACACCACGTAGTAGGGCTTGAAGTCGTGCTCGATATCGACGGCGAACTTGCCTACCGAGGTTTTCTTCAGTTCTGCGGGAAGCTCAGACGGCTGCGGCAGGTCGCGGATGTGACCGATGGAGGCCTCGACAATGAAGCCCTCGCCCAGGTACTTGGCGATGGTCTTGCTCTTGGCCGGAGACTCCACAATCACGAGTTTCTTGCCGGTTTTGGCCTTGCTTGGCACGGTGCTCCTACAGAAAAAGGTTGCTGGGGCAGATGAGCCCATATTGGCCTAGTTCACCATATTTTGGACAATTGTGCGCATTCGGTGTGGAAAACCCTGCGGTGCGCAAAGGCTCCGAATGGCTCAGCCGTGGGCCGGAACCAGGAAGCCGTCGCGGACCAGGTTTTCCACGTCGGCCAGCAGCGCGCTGCGGAAGCTGCCGGCATCGAATTCCGTGCCGGCGCGGTCAATGCCGCCGCCCAGGAGCGCCTCCAGGGCGCCCGCGATCTGGCCGGCGGTCAGGTCGCCGTCGCAGGCCGACACGAACCCGGCGAGTTCGGTGCTGAGCAGGTTGGTCCGCCGCAGCCCGGCCCCCTGGCGGAGCAGGATCACGCCCGGATGCTCCGCGCCGGGCCGCTGGTGCCGTTCCTCGGTGACGTCCTCCGCCACCAGCAGGTGAGTGTCCTCGAGCCCGTTGGCAGCGAGCCAGTCGCAGCGTTGGACGGCGGCGCCCAGGTGGGGACCGATGGGCTGCTCGATGGGGTAGGTGATTTCCTCGAAGCGACTGACGGTGGCCTGCCCGCCAGGCAGGGGACGGCGGAGCCAGACCATGCCGAAGCCGATCCCTTCCACGTTCCGGGACTCGAAGTCGCTAAGGTAGGCGGCGTAAGCATCCCGGTAATGCTGCCGGTCACGGCCTTCGGACGCGTCCTGCAGCCAGGTCTCGGCGTACTGCTCCGGGCTGACCTGCTCGCGCTGGATGAACCATGCGTCCGTGCCGGGCCGGACCCAGGTCCTGGGCCGTTCGTGCCACTCCGCGTCGGCTGTCACCTCCCAGTTGCCGAGCATCTGCGCCGTGCCGCCCGGCGCCAGCACGCCGGGCAGGTCCGCCACCAGCGAGGAAACGATGTCATCGCCCGGCAGCCCGCCGTCGCGGTAGGTGAACTGTCCCGCGGCGTCCTCTCCGGCGCGGCGGGGCGTGATGACGAAGGGCGGGTTTGACACCACCAGGTCAAATTCCTCGCCGGCTACCGGTTCCAGGAGCGACCCCAGGCGGAGGCTCACGCGGTCCTCGAACCGGGCCGGGTCCACGGAAAGGGGCTCGGCGTTGAGCAGGATGTTAAAACGGGTGAAGGCGAGCGCACGTTCTGAAATGTCCGTGGCCGTCACGTGCTCGCAGTGGTGCAGCAGGTGGAACGTCTGGATCCCACACCCCGTGCCAAGGTCCAGAGCCCGCCTGGTGTGGCGGCGGATGGTGGTCTGCACCAGGGTGGTGGAGGCCTGCCCGATGCCCAGGACGTGGTCATGCCGGAGGACCCCCTCCTGCTGGTGGGCCGCGAGGTCGCTGGCCACCCACAGCTCGGCCCCGCCGCTTCCATCCTCATTCGCGTCCCAGCCGTAGGGGCGCAGGTCAGCCTTGGCTGCCAGCAGGGTGCTGCCGGACACCGGCTGCACCAGCCCCAGTTCCAGGAGGCCCCCGCTGCGGATGCCCGGGAGGGCGGCGTCCAGCACGTCCCGTTCCTGCGGTTCGGCCAGGAGCCAAAGACGGACGACGGCGGCAAGCGGCCGGGCACTTTCGTCCCGCCGGGCCGCGCGTTCGGTGGCCAGCAGGGCCGGGATGATCTGGTCCCTGTTGAGTGCCGCCGAGGCCGCGGGCCCAAGGAGCTGCGCGACGCCATCGAGGGCGTATCCGGTCCGGCGCAGGTCCGCTGCGAGGGCTGACAGCAGTTGGGGAAGGTCGCTGCGCGGGGCGTCGGGGATGCTGCCGGCGGAAAACTCGTATGGGGATCTAGGCACCGGTCAAGTTTAGTCCGGCGGTCCGGGCAGGGGCGGACGGGGTCTCGTACAAGGGGTGTCCTGTCCGCGGGGTAGCGTTGAAGCATGCCTTCTCCGCTGCCCCTCCTTCCGCGCGCCCGCCGCCGGGCTGCCGTCCCCTGCCGCCCGCTGAAGTCCGGAGGGCTGCTGCTGGCTGCCGTCATGCCCGCCGCGGCGCTTGCCCTGGCTGCTTGTTCCCCCGTGGTGTCGATAGAGAACGCGGACGTGCCGCAGTGGCAGGCCACTGCCCTGCCTTCCGCCGCGGGAGCCGTGCTGTCGGACGCCGGGAAGATTCTGAACCGGGACCACATCGTGCAGGAAGCGTCCAGCGTTCCGGCCGGACGCTACACTCTGACGGCCACCTGCGAAGGCGGCGGAAAAGCCTTCTTCGCGCTATCACTTAACGGCACCCAGGTGGTGGACGCCGGGGCGGCCTGCAACGGCAGCCGGGAAGTCACCAGGATCACGTTGCCCGAGCCCGGCACGGTGGAGGTCAGCACCTCCAGCGTCGATGCCCCGCTCATCTACGCCTACCATTTGGTGCCCGCCCGATAGCGGTCCTTCCGCTCTGGCCCGCCGGGCCTTGCAGGCTTAGAGTCGGACTATGCCCACCGTGCGGAGGCTCTCCGCGCCCCTTTCCGGAGGGACAGCACGGGCACCGCTGGCGCGGAGGCCGGCGGCCGCCGTCGTCCTGGGCCTTGTGCTGGCAGCCGGGATGGCGTTGGGCGGCTGTGAATACACGTACGACGACGGCCGGGACTGGTCGGGCGTCCCGGCGGAACCTTCCGTTACTCCTGCTCCGGCCTTCACCCGCGATGCACTGCGGCGCGACCCCGTGCCGGAAGGGGAACTGGAGGCGTGGGTGGAGCGGACCCTGCCCGACCCCCCGCAGCCGGTGGTCCATGCAGGGGCCGGGCTCCTTGCCGCCGCGGAAGTGCGGACGGAAACCACTCCGGTGCTGGAAACCGGCACCTACGCTCTGGCCCTGGCCTGCCGGAGCCAGCGGCGGGTCGATTTCGTTGTCCGCAGTGATGCGCTGACCCTGGTGGACCTGGGGCTGAGATGCGGGGTCAACCGGGAGAACGTCATCTACCTCTCCGCCGAGACTTCCTTGAGCATCACGGTGGAGGCCAGGACCGGCGCCAACTTTGCCTACCGGGTGCGGCGGCTGTGAGGGCGGCTTGTACGTGGCCGCGCTGCAGCCGACCGGCTGAAGCTGTGGCTCAGGCGGCGCAACCCTCGGGGCAGCGCAGCGTTTCGGGGCTTGCGGCGCATTCGGCGCAGTACAGCGTGAGGGTGCGGCAGCTGGGGTTGGAGCAGTTCTCGAACTTGCTGGTGGGCGCGGAGCAGCGCGTGCATTGGCCGATGGTCTTGGCGTCTTCGCTGAACTCGAGGTGCATGCGCTTGTCGAAGACGTACAGGGAGCCTTCCCAGAGGCCCTGGTCCTTGAAGGTTTCGCCGTAGCGGACGATGCCGCCGTCCAGCTGGTAGACCTCTTTGAAGCCGCGGTTCACCATCAGGCTCGAAAGCACCTCGCAGCGGATGCCGCCGGTGCAGTAGGTCACCACCGGCTTGTCCTTCAGGGCGTCGTACTTACCGGAGTCCAGTTCCTTGATGAAGTCATGGGTGGTGGCGACGTCCGGGACCACGGCATCCTTGAACCGGCCGATCTGGGCCTCAAAGGCGTTCCGGCCGTCGAAGAAGACCACCTCTTCGCCGTCCTGTTTCCGGGCGTCCACCAGCTGGTGCAGCTCTTCGGGCTTAAGGTGCTTGCCGCCGCCCACCACACCGTTCTCATCCACCTTGAGCTCGCCGGGTGCGCCGAAGGAGACGATCTCGTCGCGCACCTTGACGCTGAGCCTTGGAAAGTCCTCCGCGCCGCCGTCGGACCATTTGACGTCGATGCCGCGGAAGCCCTTGTATTCCCGTGTGGTTTTGACATATTGCTTCACCGCGCCGATCTCGCCGCCCACGGTGGCGTTGATGCCGTCCTTGGAGATGATGATGCGCCCGGTCAGGCCCAGCTTCTCGCAGAGGGCACGCTGCCAGAGACGCACTGCGTCCGGGTCAACGATGGGGGTAAAGCCGTAGAAGAGCACGATTCGGTTCAAAGCCACGTGTTTAAGGGTACCGGCTGGGGTCCGTGCACCTGCGCCGTTGGGCTGGCCCCGAGCACCCGTACCGGCGTCCGGAACCTCCTCCATCACAATTGCGTAAGCACCCTGTTGCTGGCGTTCAGGCTGGAATAGTGTTCATGCCATGAGTCCGGAAACCATGATTGAAGACATCACTGGCCTTCTTGAAGTGTGGGTGGCTGGCTGGGCCGGCTGCCGCGGGTACCAGACATCCACAGAGGGCCGTTTCCCCGCTGCACTCCGGGCGGACACGAGCGGCGAATGGGAATACTTCGCGTCCGACCCCACTGACGACGAATTCGCCGCCCTGGCTGCCAAAACCGCAGAGGTTCCGCCCCGCGTCCTGACGATCCTCACCAACGACATCCCCCGCTATGCAGCCATGGCCGGCAGGCACGGGCTAAACGTCACCTCGGATAGCCAGACCATGATGATCGTTGACATGGAGACGCAGGATGCCGAGGACCCCTGGCTTTCCGACGACGACCTGACCTTCTCCGCAACCGAGCAGAACGGAGTCCACTACGCGGAGGTGCGATCCGGCGATGCCCTGGCCGCGAGCGGCCGGGTGTTTGTGGTGGGGGACACCGCCGTGTTCGACAAGATCATTACCGAGCCGGGGTTCCAGCGCCGCGGACTGGGCAGTTTCATCATGCGGGCCCTCGCCGCGCAGGCGTTCGAGCACGATGTCACCACAGGGCTGCTGCTGGCATCCGTTGACGGCCAGAAGCTCTACTCGCATCTGGGCTGGAGCACGGTCTCGCGCGTGCTGATGCTGTCCGCATCCCACGACGGTTCGGATCTGTCCCTGAGCTGACCGTTCCCTCCTCTTTGTCCCGCAGCCCCGGTTCGCCCTTGGGGGAACCGGGGCTGCGGTTTCCCCGCGGGTGAAACAATGTTGGGGTGAACCCCCATGACTCCCTGATTCCCATGCTGGGCCGCGGCCCGGATCCGGAACAGCTCCGTCATGTCCGCACCCTGCCGGCGCGCGCGGCGGTCCACGCACCATGGCCGGGCTGGGTCCATCCGGACCTGGTGGACGCCTACACTTCCCTGGGCATCCGGGAGCCCTACCGGCACCAGGTGGAAGCCGCCGGGATCGCGCACGGCGGCGGCCATGTGGTGGTGGCCACCGGCACCGCTTCGGGGAAGTCGCTGGCTTACCAGCTGCCAGCGCTGGATGCCATCCACCGGTCTGAACTGCGTGTCCTCGCAGATCCGGGAAAGATCCACGACGACGGTGCCGTCACCCTGTACCTCTCCCCCACCAAGGCGCTGGCCGCCGACCAGCTGAACGCCATCCGCGCCCTGAAGCTTCCCACCGTCCGGGCCGAGACGTACGACGGCGACACCGACCCCGCCTCCCGGCGCTGGATCCGCGACCATGCGAACTTCATCCTGGCCAACCCGGACATGCTTCATTTCGGCATCCTTCCCAACCATGCCTGGTGGGCGGGGTTCTTCCGCCGGCTGCGCTATGTGATCGTCGACGAAGCCCACGGCTACCGGGGCGTGTTCGGGTCCCATGTGGCCAACCTGATGCGGCGGCTGCGTCGCATTTGCGCCTATTACGGAGCCGGCACCTCCTTCCCCGAACCCGTGTTCATAGCTGCCTCGGCAACGGCTTCGGACCCCGATGCCTCCTTCTCCCGGCTGATCGGCGCCCCGGTACAGGCCGTTTCCCGCGACTGTTCACCCCACGGCGCCACCACGGTGGCCTTCTGGGAACCGGCCCTGAGCGAAGTCAGGGGCGAGAACGGCGCGAAGGAACGGCGGACAGCCGTGGCCGAAACAGCCGACCTGCTCGCCAATTTGGTGTCCGCACAGGTGCGCACCATCGCCTTCATCAAATCGCGCCGCGGCGCGGAGACCATCTCCACCATTACCAAGCGCCTCCTGGACGAGGTGGACCCCAGCCTCCCGCAGCGGGTGGCCGCCTACCGCTCGGGGTACCTCCCGGAGGAACGCCGCGCCGTGGAAAGAGCCCTCCGCTCCGGCCAGCTCCTGGGCGTGTCCAGCACCTCCGCCCTGGAGCTGGGTATCGACATTTCCGGCCTGGACGCTGTCCTGGTGGCGGGCTGGCCCGGAACCAGGGCCTCCCTGTTCCAGCAGATCGGGCGTGCCGGCAGGGCCGGCCAGGAGGCGATCGCCGCCTTCGTGGCCAGCGACGACCCCCTGGACACCTTCCTTGTGAACCACCCGGAAGCGATTTTCGACGTGTCCGTGGAGGCCACGGTCTTTGACCCCTCCAATCCCTATGTGCTCGGCCCGCACCTGTGCGCTGCGGCCGCCGAACTCCCCCTGGGTCCTGGGGAACTGGACCTGTTCGGCGGAACGGCAGGGGCACTCCTGGACAAGCTCGTGGCGCAGGGCTACCTCCGCCGCAGGCCCGCGGGCTGGTTCTGGACCCATGCCCAGAGCGCTGCGGCGATGGTCAACCTCCGGGCGGACGGCGGCGGGCCGGTAAGCATCGTGGACGCGGACACTGGTTCCCTGCTGGGCACGATGGATTCGCCACAGACTCATTACCAGGCTCACAACGGCGCGGTGTACATCCACCAGGGCGACAGCTACGTGGTGGAGGACCTGAACGAGGAGGACCACTGCGTGGTGGTGCGCCGGGCCAACCCGGACTACTACACCACCGCCCGGGACGTCACCCAGATTGAGGTGCTGGAGACCCAGCGCACCATGCAGTGGGGCGACATCACCGTCCACTTCGGCGACGTCAAGGTCACCACGCAGGTGGTTTCCTTCCAGCGCAAGGCCCTGATTTCCAACGAGATCCTGGGTGAGGAACCGCTGGACCTCGGAGCCCGGGACCTCTTTACCAAAGCCGTGTGGTTCGTGGTGGACAACAGGTCGCTCACGGCCGCCGGCCTCATCGAAGCCCAGTTCCCGGGTGCGCTGCACGCGGCCGAGCACGCCGCGATCGGGCTCCTGCCGCTGGTGGCGTCGAGCGACCGGTGGGACATCGGAGGCGTCTCCACTGCCCTGCATGCCGACACCGGGGTGCCCACCATTTTTGTCTATGACGGTCACCCCGGCGGGGCCGGCTTTGCCGAGCGGGGCTTCGACAAGGCAAAGGTGTGGCTGGCCGCCACCCGGGATGCGATCAAGGCCTGCGAGTGCGACTCCGGCTGTCCTTCCTGCGTGCAGTCCCCCAAGTGCGGAAACAAGAACAACCCGCTGGACAAGGACGCCGCCGTCACGCTGCTGGACGTTCTGCTGAGGGACGCCACGGAGCAGCCGGAAGCCGCAGGGCCACAGGAGGCGACCGGGCAGCAGGGCATCGGCGAACCAAGCGCGGGCTCAACACGCGCCTAGGGAATCCCACCGGGTGGAGGTCCTGCCCTGGCATGGCCGCTGGCCGGACCCAGTATGGACCCGTCCAGCTGTGTCCGGACCTCTAGTGTCTGGT
This sequence comes from Arthrobacter sp. Y3221087, assembly GCF_059089905.1. Taxonomy (NCBI): domain Bacteria; kingdom Bacillati; phylum Actinomycetota; class Actinomycetes; order Micrococcales; family Micrococcaceae; genus Arthrobacter; species Arthrobacter sp. Y3221087. Next base: position 488,923 of record NZ_JBNHFE010000001.1, on the reverse strand, counting down.
CCGGGCCCGCCACGCAGCTGACGACCACCGCTGCGTGGCGGGCGGCCACCGCTGCCGCTACTGCACAGGGTTGGCCGTCGGCCAGGCCGCGGAGCGCATCGGCACCGGCAAGGGCAGCGAGATCCGCGGCAGATGCTGCCCTGCTGGCCAGCACCGCCGATTGGGCCAGCAGCATCACCATGGCCGCGACGAGCAGGACCACCAGCGCCAGGCCGGCGGCAAGGACCGTCCCGGAGCCCCGCTCAGCGTGGTCGTCAGGGGGCGCAACGAGCGGCGCAATGTGGCCGCAGCCGCGCCGCCTGCAAGTACTCCGGCGGCCAGGCGCCGGCCCGTTGCGCCCGTGAGCTTCCGTCACTTGGTCCCCCTCCCGTCAGTCAGTCCACCGGCTGAGGATGCTGCCGGCGCTTCGCTGCGCGTGGAGGCGCGGGCGGTCAGGATCCAAGGAACCGAGGAGCCCAGCGGCCCGGCCACACGGTCCGTGACAGTGATGCTGTACCAGCCGCCCTCCGCTGCGACCGTGGCTGCCGCCGTGCCGCCGGCCAGTGTCCTGACGGTTCTCTCGACCGTGGCGGGATCCTCGCCCCTCGCCAACGCCCGCGCACCGGCCCGCGCCCCTTCCTCGATCCGCAGCTGGGTTGCCCCTGCCGCAGCCCCCGCCAGGAGCATGGCCAGCAGGGCCAGCACCGCGGGAAGCGCCACGGCGAACTCGGCAGTGACCGCGCCGCGTCCCGCGTTCGACATGCTGCTTCCGTGTCCGGGACCGGGCTTGCGGTGTCCCCCCGTGCCGGCTTCCCGGCCTTCCGGGCAGAAGGGAACGGTCCGGGCTGTCCGGTGCTGGAGCGCGGCCGGCGCAGCGGTCACGGCAGTGCCAGCGCGGTGCGGATCAGGGTCAGCAGGAAGCCGCGGACCTCGTCGCTGCGGAGGATGAAGACAAGGAGGCCCGCCAGGCCAACCGCAGCAAGTGTGGCGATGGCGTATTCGGCGGTGGCCATGCCCGCCTCCGATCCCATCAGCCTGATGGTTCCGCTGTGCTTCCGGGGCAGGCGTGCGCCCGGGTGGAGCTCCACAACGTTGGCTGGCAGGATGCTGCCGGTGTTCATCCGTGCCCTGCGGGACCTGTTGCCTTCCCGGTCCGGAGCGGCCGGACGGAAAGCGGCAGGTGCGGCATGTCCGGCGTAGTACCGGCGGTGGTTCATGGACATGTGGTGTTTCCTTTCCTGGGGCCGGTGATGTTGCCGGCTGTCTTGACTCTTCCGGTCCCGGGCAGGACCGGTAAGTGCGCGGGTGGCCTAAGTGGATAAGGCCGGGTTCCCGGCCGGTGTGGAGGGAAAGACGTGGCTAACTGCCGGAGGGCACCAGGGCCAGCAGGACAGGAACCACGCCCAGGCAGATGAAGGCCGGGAGCGAGCAGAGTCCCAGCGGGACGACGAGTTTCACGCCGAGCGATGCTGCGCGTTTCTCTGCCGCCCGGAATCTTTCCCGGCGCAGCCTTGCGGCCTGGGCATAGAGGATGGCCGATGACGGTGCACCGGTGAGGGCGGCGAACCCGAGGGCGTCACGCAGTTCCAGGATCTCGGGGAGCCGGACAGCTGAACTGCGCCAGGCGGTCTCCCAGTCGGCGCCGATGGACAGGGCGGACACTACAGGCCGAAGCGCCCCACGGTACCGGTTTGAGGCCGACGCTGCCACGAGTTCCAGTGACCGTCCGATGCTGGAACCTGCGTCCAGCATCGCCGCCACCAGTTCGAGCATCATGGCGGTATCTCGCAGGCCAGGCCCGCCCCGGTTGTGTGTGGTTCCTGCCTCGCCGGCGGACGGGACAGCCCTGGCCAGTTTGTTGATGCGCAGGAGGCGAAGGCGTTTCCTCGCCGTCCATGTGTCCGAACAGATGAGGCAGGCGGCAGCTGCAAGTGACAGGAAGACGGCGCCGGCCAGCGAGATGTGCCCGCTCACGGAACGCCCGCCCCGGCAGCGGCCGACACCAGGCGCGCGGACCACATCCGGCCGGCAGCAGTGAGAGCTATCCCGGCCGCCAGCGCTGCCAGGCCCAAGGGTGTTCCCAGCAGAATGGCAAGAGGATCCACCCCCAGCGCCGCTCCCAGGCCCAACCCCATCAGCGGCAGCCAGGTCAGCAGGGTTACGGTGGCCTTTGGGCCTGCCAGGGCCGTCTGCCGGGCAGCGTCGGCGTCGTCCTCCACTTCGAGCTGGGCCGCGAATCGTATAAGCACATCGGCGAGGGGACATCCGCTGGCTTCCGCGATGTCGAGGCAGGCCGCCAGTTCGGACCAGATCCGTGCTTCACGGTCCCGGACCGTGGACGTCGAATCCAAGGTCCTGCGGATGGCCTCGGACACTGGCCGGCCGCCGGCTGCTGCAGCCCTGGCAGCGGCAAGCACGGCCGCGGAACCCGCCGACAGTCCCACGCCGGGCTGCCGCTCCTGCTGGCTGGCGGAACGGTTCCGGTCCGGGGACTGCACAGGATGCGGTCGGAACAGTTTGGCCGGAGGGTGCGCCGGCGGCGCACCGCTGCCCGCCGTCCCGTAGACCACCCACAGTTCCTCCCAGAGCCGGCCGGGCGTCCGTCCGCCTTTCAGCAGGGCTGCGAGTTGCTGGACCACCAGGGTCAGGGCCGAGGCTGCGGGCTTACTGCCCCGCCCCGCCGAACGCCCCCGCTTCCGCACAGCCCAGGGCATGGTGAACCGCCCGGCACCGGCAAAGGGCACAGCCCGGTAGTGTCCTGCCGCGCGGCGTAGCCTGGCCGGGGCCCCATGTGGCGGCCTCAGCAGCAGGACGGCCGCCAGGACGAGGGTGGCGGCCAGCAGCAGGATCACAACAAATCCCCCGCCCGGATCCCCAGCCGGGCCGCGAGCGCCGGCCATGCCGGGCCGGGCACGTCCGGCACGCCCGCAGCGGCTTCCAGTGCGGGAACGACCGCCAGCCCGTCCCGGCCATCACCAATGACGCCGATACAGGACACTTCCCGTCCCCGGGAAGTCCGCTCAACGTGGATGACGATGTCAAGGGCGCTTGCTGCCTGAAGCCTCACGGCGTCCGGGCCCAGCCCGGCCAGGGCGCCCAGCGCCGTCAACCTGGCGGGCACCGCGGCGGCAGTGTTCGCATGGATGGTGCCGCCCCCGCCGCTGTGGCCGGTGTTCATGGCCGTGAGGAGCTCGCGTACCTCCGCTCCGCGGCACTCACCCACCACCAGCCGGTCCGGGCGCATGCGCAGCGCCTGCCGGACCAGTTCACGGAGGTCCACCTCGCCGCCGCCTTCCAGGTTCCCGTGCCGGGACTCGAGCGACACCACGTGCGGATGGAGGGGATTGAGTTCTGCCGCATCCTCGATCAGGACGAGCCGCTCCTCCGGCGAGCACAGCCCCAGGAGGGTTGACAGCAGGGTGGTCTTGCCTGACCCGGTGGCACCGCTGACAAGGAAACTCAACCTGCGCTCCACCACTTTTCTAAGGACATCCTGCAGCCGTGGACTGAACATTCCGGCCGCGCCAAGTTCGGCCATGGAGAAGACCCGTTCCCGGCGGATACGGACGCTCAGCAGGGTACCTGCCGTGGAGACCGGAGGGAGGACGGCGTGGACACGGTAACCCCCGGCCAGGCGCACATCCACGCAGGGTGAGCCGTCGTCCAGCCGCCGGCCGCCGGCTGCCACCAGCCTGCAGGCCAGCGCCCGCAGCTGGGATTCGTTGTCGAAAACGATGGCCGTGCGTTCGATGCCGCGGCCCCTGTCCACCCACACAGAATCCGGTGCGTTCACAAAGATGTCCGTGGCGGCCGGATCGCGCGTGAGTTCCTGGAGCGGACCCAGGCCGTTCAGCTCTGCGCTGATCCGTTCCGCGGCGGCCAGGGCACCCGCTGTGCCCAGGAGCTTTCCCGTGGCCTGCACGGCGGCTGCCACCCGCGACGGCGTAACCGCACCTGCCTCGGCCATCATTGATTCCCGCACGGATTCCAGCAGCCCGGCGTCAACCCGGCGCCGGCTGTCCTGTCCACGGTTGTCGCGCCGCCGGACAGGGCCCGGGCCCGGCCGGGCTGCCGGCGGTCCGGCCGGTTCGGGCCCGGACAGGACCGGGCCCGGCACCAGCGGCCCGGGGTGTTGTTTCATGCCAGTTCCTCCACAAACATGTCGTCGCCCAATGCGTCAAGGACGGATGCGGCGAAGTGCCGGATGCTTCGCCGCTTGCCCAGGTCAAGGAGCCGTCCGGCCTCGACCGCGGCGGCCACCCCGCGCAATTCCGGCACCCGGCCCTGGATGGGAAGCCCAATGGCGTCGGAGAGCAGCGGCCCGTCCAGCGCGGAACCGGGCTTTCCGCGGACCAGGAGGGCAGCCTCAACCGGAGGGAACTCCTGGAGCAGCCGCGCCGCCGCCACGGCAGCTTTGAGCTGTGCGGGAACCACCACCAGAATCCGGTCGCAATCCCACGTGAAGGCCTGGAGCGGCTCTGTCCGCCGGCCTATATCCACCACCACCAGTTCGTAGCTCCGCCGGGCAGCGTCCAGTACACCCACGGTGGTGGAGGCAGCCACCGGAACCGGCTGGTCCCTGCTGGCGGGCCATGACAGGAAGGAGAACCCGCCTGCAACGGGCAGGGAGTCCGAAAGCTGCACGGGATCTATGCTGCCCCGGGCATCGGACAGGTCCGGCCAGCGCAGGCCCGGGTGTTCCTCGGCGGCGATGGCAAGCTCCACTCCTCCGCCCCAGGGGTCGCCGTCCACCAGCAGCACACGGACCCCCAGGCCGGCGGCAGCCTGCGCGATCCAGACGGCCGCAGTGGTGGCCCCGGCGCCACCGCACCCGCCGGTCACGCCCAGCACCAGTCCGCCGGGTGCAGGCGATCGCGACCGGCTGAGATGGTCGGCCAGCCATGCTGCGGCGTCCGGGAGCACCGCCACCCGTTCAGCCCCCAGGGCAGCGGCCAGGTGCCACAGGCTATCGCCTTCCCCGTCCAGCCCCACCAGCACCGCGGGTGCCCGGCGCCGCGGCGGCAGTTCCCGGATATCACTGCCCACCAGGACCGCGCCCGCCCCTTCCCAGTGCCGGCCGCTTTCGGCAGCGTCAGCAACGACACGCAGATGCGCGCCGGCGGCCGCCACAATCCGCTCCACCTCGGACCGGAGGAGGACGGACGACGTCACCAGCAGCACCTCGTCAGCACCGGCCGGAAGCCACGCCCCGGCGGCGTCGTCCCCCGGGGTGGCTCCGGTATCCGCCGTCCCGGCCGGCACCTGGCCGGAGGACCGCGCGGAACTGCCGGCACTGCCTGGATCTGTATGGGACGGGGTCAACTGGTGCCTGCTCATGGAGCCACTCTCCACGGGCGCGCGGAAGCAGGTAAGGCACCGCGGCCGCTATGTGGAAAAGCCGGGCCCGGGCGCTGCCCGCACCAGGACAGCCGCCTGATCAGGGCACAATTGGAGCATGTACCTGTTGCTCGCCGCCCACCCCCACGGCGCGGCCCTTCAGGAACTGACCCAGGCGGGCGAGCCCCAGCCGGCCAACCCCGAACCGCACATTATCGCCCGCGAAGACCTCCCCGCCGTCGTGAATCGGCTTGAAACAGACCGGAAGGGCGGGCAGCCACCGCGCTGGATCTGGCACCGCACGCAGGACTGGTACCCCGGCCTGCTGGCGTCCGGCGTGGAACTGGAGCGGTGCTACGACCTCACCCTCTGCGGAAACATCCTCGCCTTCTCCCAGTTCACCGCCCACACGGAGTACGCCCGCACCGCGGACAGGACCCCGGTGGAGGACCCGGTCCTCCCGCCCAAAACACTCCTGCCGCCCCGCCCGCCGGCGGACCAGGGTGCCCTGTTCGATGAGCCGGACACGGCGCCCCTACCCCGGCAAACGCCCGGTGAGCTCCGCAGCGAGTACGCCGCGCAGCAGGCCGCCCTTGCCGGGGTGGGCCCGGAGGGGAACCGGCGCAACCGGCTTCAGCTGCTGCTCGCGGCAGAGTCCGCCGCCGCGATGATCGCCGCCGAAATGCAGCACGCCGGCGTGCCCTGGCGCGAAGACCTGCATGAAAAGATCCTTGCCGACCATCTCGGGCCCCGCCCGCCTTTGGGGCACCGCCCGGCCAGGCTGGAGGCCCTGGCCGCGGAACTACGGAACCTGCTGAACGCGCCCGCCCTGAACCCGGACTCCCCGCAGGACCTGATCCGGGCCCTCCACCGCAACGGCATCGAGGTGAAAAGCACCCGCAAGTGGGAGCTGCGGGAGTCCGGCCATCCGGCCATAGAGCCGCTGCTGGAGTACAAGAAACTCTCCCGGCTCCACACGGCCAACGGCTGGGCCTGGCTCGATGCCTGGGTGGCGGGAGGCAGGTTCCGGCCAGAGTACGTGGTGGGCGGCGTGGTCTCCGGGCGCTGGACGTCCCGTGGCGGCGGTGCCCTGCAGATTCCGCGCCAGGTCCGCGGCGCCGTGCATGCCGATCCCGGCCACAAACTGATCGTGGCGGACGCGTCCCAGCTGGAGCCCCGCGTCCTGGTTGCGCTGGCGCAGGACTCTGTGATGGCCGAGGCCGCGCGCGACCAGGACCTGTACGCGGCCATCGCCGCCAAGGGCTTCGGCGGGGACCGGGCGAAGGCGAAGATGGCCCTGCTCGGCGCCATGTACGGGGCCACGTCGGGGGAAGCGGGGCGGCTTATGCCCCAGCTGGCCCGGACATACCCGCGCGCCGTGGACTTTGTGGAGCGTGCGGCGCGGACCGGTGAGACCGGCGGAACGGTCACCACCAGGCTGGGCCGCAGCAGCCCGCCGCCGTCGGAGCGCTGGTTCCACAGCCAGCGGTCCACCACCGCCGAGGAGCAGCGCCGCGCGGAATCCTTTGCCAGGTCCCGCGGCCGCTTCACGCGGAACTTCGTGGTCCAGGGCTCAGCCGCTGACTGGGCGGCCTGCTGGCTTGCGGAATTACGACGGCGGCTGCGCGGCTTGCGCGCGGATGGTGCCGCGGGTGCCGAACTTGTTTTCTTCCTCCATGACGAAGTAATGGTCCATGCTCCGGCGGACCGGGTGGCTGCCTGCACCAGGGCCATCGAGGACGCGGCCAATGCGGCCAAGGAACTGCTGTTCGGCCCCGTTCCGGTGGAGTTTCCCGTCAGCATGGCCGTGGTGGACTCCTATGACCACGCCAAGTGACGGCATATAAGTCAGCACACGTACCCACAAGTCGGGGAATGTAACCTACCCGGCAGTAGCTCGACGGGCAGCGTGACGGGCATTACAGTTCATAGCGGCGACTGAGGCAGACCGGTCGGGACGGCTGATGCAACGACGCATACAAGGGGAGGTCCGACATATGGCGGGCAGGTTCGAAATTCACCGCGTAGGAGACGAGTCATACCGGCTGCGGCTCACAGATGCGGAAGGCAACATCGTTGCCGTTTCACCCAACTTCAAGTCGCTCAACACGCTGCTTGAAGGCATCAAGGCGATGCGGGAAAACGCGGCGACAGGCATCGTGGTGGACCTGAGGCAGCAGCAGGCCTGAAGCACCACGCACCGGGCTCCCCGGCTTTTGCCGGGGACCCGCCCCAAGACCGGGCAGCCGCGCTCAAAGGCGCGCGTGGCTTCCCTATTCTTTTGGAATTAGACGCCCAGCCTGTGAAGGCGGGTGCGGTCCCACGGGACGGACCAGCCCAGCTGGTCGAAAAGTCCGCTCAGGACAATTCCGGTAAAACCCCAGACCAGAACACCATTAACGGTGAATCCGGGGCTTTCGAACGTGCGCCCTGCCCGGTGCACGGTAGCCATCACCCGGTTGTCGGGATCCAGCAGGTCCCGCACCGGTACCCGGAAGACCTGGGCTGATTCGGCGTAATCCACCACCCGGACCGGCGAGGGTGAGCGCCACCAGCCCAGCACCGGGGTCACCAGGAAGTTGCTGTGGGCCAAGCCGAGCTGCTGGAGCGTGCCCAGGACTTCGACGCCGCCCGCGTCGAGCCCGGTTTCCTCCTCGGCTTCGCGGAGGGCGGCCTCGACTGCTGACTCGCCGGCGTCGATGCTGCCGCCTGGAAAAGCGACCTGCCCCGGGTGCGAGCCCAGCGTGTGGGCGCGTTCAAGGAGCAGCACGTCGAGGTCGGCGGGGGCAAGGGGCTTGCCCGAGGCGGCGGGGACGTCATCCAGCGCGCCGAAAAGCATCAGCACGGCGGCTTTTCGTGCCGCCTCCTCGTCCACGGTAAGGGCGGCCCAACGGGGGTCCGGTGTAGCGTCGACTCCCGATTCGGACCGACGGACCAAGCCGATCAGGTCATCCCGGGCACTCACGGCGCCTTCTTCCGGGATGCCATCCTGATCTCCGCGGCCCGCGCCGTGTTGGCCAGCAGATCTGCGAGCAGGTCCTCGCTGCCCGGCGCCAGTTCGTATTTCAGGAGCTTGGCCGCTTTGGCCGGGTCCGTTTCACCCAGGCCGTAGCTGGGACACCAGTTGGCCACCGGACACGCCCCGCAGGCGGGTTTCCGGGAATGGCAGACCCGCCGGCCATGGAACACCACCCGATGCGAGAGCATGGTCCAATCCTTCGGTTCGAACAGCTCGGCCACATCGGACTCGATCTGCACGGGATCCTCCGACTGCGTCCAGCCGAACCTGCGGGCCAGCCGGCCGAAGTGGGTGTCCACCGTGATGCCCGGGATGCCGAAGGCGTTTCCGAGCACCACGTTGGCGGTCTTGCGGCCCACGCCGGGCAGGGTGACCAGGTCCTCGATCCGGCCGGGCACAACGCCGTCGTACTCATCCACCAGCCTGGCGGCCAGCGCCAGAAGGTTCCGTGACTTCGCCCGGAAGAAACCGGTTGGCTTGATGATTTCCTCGAGCGTGGCCGGGTCCGCCTCCGCCATGGCCCGCGCGTCCGGGTAGCGGGCGAAGAGCAGCGGCGTGATCTGGTTGACCGTGACGTCCGTGGTCTGGGCCGAAAGGACGGTGGCCACCAGCAGTTCAAACGGGTTGGTGAAATCGAGCTCCGCGTGCGCGTAGGGGTACTTCTCAGCCAGTGCCCTGTTGATGCGCCGTGCCCGCCGCTTCAGCGCGAGCATCGACTCGGAGGAAACCACCGGCATCCCGGCGGTTTGGCCGGCGGAGGCCGTCTTTCCGCCGGCCTTTGCGGCACGGGGCGCGGCCACGGGACCTAGCCGCGCTCGATGTTGCTGAGGTCCCGCAGGACGCCCAGCCGCCCGTCGGTGTGCTGGACCAGGAACTCATGGCCGCGGTCTTCGAGGGCAAGGACCCAGCCACCTGGTTCAATGATGAAGGCCGGCGCCCCCGTGCGCGGATCGTAGGCGGTGCGGTGCTGGGCAACAGCGAACCAGAACGCCTCGTGGATGGGCTGCTCGTCCAGTTGGTCGTGCCGGCTCGACGGGTCAACTGTTGCCCCGATCGGTTCCTCGGGGCGGATCTGCTGGTGCACCGCAGTTGCTGCAGGCGGCTCCCACGACCTCCGGGCTGCGGAGGCAGCCGCACCGGAGGCAACCGGCTGCGCACCGGCGTCGTGATGTCCGCCAGGCGCACCGTTTGTGACGGACGAACCGGATCCGGCCGGCACCTCCCGGAAATGCGTGTCCTCGCCGGATCCCGCAGCGGGACGCACGACGTCGGCCGCCTGCGTGGGCGGGCCAGCGTCGATTTCAGGAGCGTGGTCGGCTACTTCGGGAGCGGTGGACACGGGAGTGCCTGCCGCGGGGGTCCCTGCCGGTGCAGGACCGCTGGCGGGCACGGCCGCGGTGGCCGGGGAATGGTGTGCGGAAACGGACGGGACGGCGGCGGTGGCCGGCGCCTGGTTGTTGGCGGGCGCATGGTCGTTTGACCGCGGCTGGACAGCCGAGGATCCGGCACCCGCGCCGCCGAAGAGCTTGCCGCCGGCGGAACTGAGCAGCTTCCCCGCGCCCGGCTTGGACTCGGATTCCGGCTTGGGTTCTTTGGGGGCACGCGGCTTCTGGACCGGGACAGCTGCTTCACGGGCCGCCACGTGGGCCGGCGTTTCGGCGCGGCCCTGGAAGTCACCCTTGAGGTACGGCAGGAAGCGGCCCAGAACGGTTGCCGCGAAAAGGACCAGGGAGCCGATCAGGCCCACCAGCAGGCTGGGCGCGTAAGCGCCTGCCACGGACAGGAAGAAGAAGGCAACGGCGAAGCAGGCCACCACGGAGGCGAACTGGTCCACGGACAGGGAACCGATGCGGATCCTGGTGGCGGGCGCGAGCCTGCGCGCGGCGAAGAGGGCGCTGGTGATCAGGGGAAGGATGATTCCCAACCCCAGGAAGAACAGGTTGTTCAGGTTCCACAGGTTGTACCGCCCGCCGAAGATGGGCAGCAGTGAGGCGATGAACAGGATGAGGGTGCCGCCGAAGACAGCCAGGTCCCGCACGGTGAACGGCCCGAGCACTGCCTGGTTGGCATCCTTGGAAAGGCCTGTGCGGCTGCCCTCTCCAGCGGCCGCCGCCTGCGGACCGTCCCCGGAGGCGGGCCCTTCGGCGCCTGCGCCAGCCGCGGTGTCGGGGCCTGTTTTCTGGCCGTAGCTCTGCTGGTTCATTCTGTTCTCCTTAGCGTGGCGGTACCGGGGCCTGCCCCGGTACCGTCCCGTCGTAACACCGGATCCGCTGCTGCCCGGCACTGGTAGCGCCCGGCTCCAGCGGCCCGAGGTGAAGTCACAATTCCATTTCAGCCTAGTCAACAGCCGGGCTGATCACTAGCTGACAAGGGACCGCCGGGACCACCGAAGGGCCGCGCGGCAGACCATTCACCGCTTAATAAACGCCGCTCGCGGGCCGGCTTGTGACACGGCACACACACCTGCGCGGCCAAGCATTAGTCTTGATTCCGGAACAGCTCTTTGCGGTACGACCGTGACGGGCCGGTGCCCGATGTCGTGCATGCGGCGGAGCCCGGCCGGCGATCATGCCGCCAGCGAAGATCGATGAATGATGAGGTTCACATGTCCCAGGACACTCCAAGCTCCACGGCCACCGTTCCTGCCGGCTCCGAACAGCACGGTGACGCGTTCGAAAACCTGCTCCATGAGACGCGGACGTTCCCGCCGTCGCCGGAGTTCGCGGCCCACGCGGTTGTCACCGCGGAGGAGTACCGGGAGGCCGACGCCGACCGGCCGGGTTTCTGGGCGAAGCAGGCCCGGGAGCTGCTGACCTGGAGCAAGGACTTCGACGAGGCTCTGGACTGGTCCAACCCGCCGTTCGCAAAGTGGTTCGTGGGCGGGGAAGTCAACGCGGCGTACAACGCGCTAGACCGGCACGTGGAAAACGGCCGCGGCGACCGGGTGGCCATCCACTTCGAGGGCGAACCGGGCGACACCCGCTCCTACACCTACGCCGAGCTGACCGAGGAGGTGAAGAAGGCCGCGAACGCGTTCGAGTCCCTCGGCGTGGCCAAGGGCGACCGGGTGGCCGTATACCTGCCGATGATCCCCGAGGCCGTGATCACGCTGCTGGCCTGCGCCCGGATCGGGGCTGTGCATTCGGTGGTGTTTGGCGGGTTCTCCGCCGACGCGCTTCGCTCCCGCATCGATGACGCCGAAGCCAAGCTGGTGGTCACCGCCGACGGGACCTACCGGCGCGGCAAGCCCAGCGCCCTCAAGCCCGCCGTGGACGAGGCCCTGTCCAAGGACGGCCACACCGTGCAGAACGTGGTGGTGGTTAAGCGCAACGGCCAGGACGTGGACTGGACCGAGGGCCGGGACCACTGGTGGGCGGACACCGTGGACGCCGCCTCGAACCAGCACACCGCCGTCGGGCACGACTCCGAACACCCTTTGTTCATCCTCTACACCTCCGGGACCACCGGCAAGCCCAAGGGCATCCTGCACACCACCGGCGGGTACCTCATCCAGACCGCCTACACCCACAGGGCCGTGTTCGACCTGCACCCGGACACGGATGTGTACTGGTGCACCGCCGACGTCGGCTGGGTCACTGGCCATTCCTACGTCACCTACGCCCCGCTCATCAACGGCGCCACCCAGGTCATGTACGAGGGCACCCCGGACTCCCCGCACCAGGGCCGGTGGTGGGAGATCGTGGAAAAGTACAAGGTGTCCATCCTCTACACCGCGCCCACCGCGATCCGCACCTTCATGAAATGGGGCCGGGAAATCCCGGACAAGTACGACCTGACCTCGCTGCGCGTCCTTGGCTCCGTGGGTGAACCCATCAACCCCGAGGCCTGGATGTGGTACCGGGAAGTCATCGGCGGCGGCAAGGCACCGATCGTGGACACCTGGTGGCAGACCGAAACCGGTGCGCAGATGATCGCCCCGCTGCCCGGCGTCACCGCCGCCAAACCCGGCTCCGCGCAGGTCCCGCTGCCCGGCATCGCCGTGGACGTCGTGGACGAAAACGGCGCCTCCGTGCCCAACGGCCACGGCGGGTTCCTGGTCATCCGCGAACCCTGGCCCGCGATGCTCCGCGGCATCTGGGGCGACCCCGAACGGTTCAAGGACACCTACTGGTCCCGGTTCGAGAACATGTACTTCGCCGGCGACGGGGCCAAAAAGGACGAGGACGGCGACGTCTGGCTCCTGGGCCGGGTGGACGACGTCATGAACGTCTCCGGTCACCGGCTCTCCACCACCGAGATCGAGTCCGCCCTGGTCTCCCACCCGGCCGTGGCCGAGGCCGCCGTCGTGGGCGCCGCCGACGAAACCACCGGCCAGGCCGTGGTCGCGTTCGTCATCCTCCGCGGCGACGCCGTGGACACCGGCGAGGACACCATCACCGAACTCCGCAACCATGTCGGCAAGGAAATCGGCCCCATCGCCAAACCCAAGAACATCCTGGTGGTCCCCGAACTGCCCAAGACCCGCTCGGGCAAAATCATGCGCCGCCTCCTCAAAGACGTCGCCGAAGGCCGCGACCCCGGCGACGCCACCACCCTTTCGGATCCCACGATCATGCAGCAGATCGCGGCGAGCCTCCGGAAGTAGGACGACGGCGGCGGCGCTTCCCCAGCGGTGGGGAGGCGCCGCCGCCGTATGCTGGGAGCAGACCTGTCCCCTGCCCCGAAGGATGCGCCCTGATGCTTCCCGCTGCACGTCACCAGGCCATCGTGGACGCCGTCCAGCGTGAACGGGTGGTGCGGGTTTCGGACCTTGCCCAGCAGCTTGGCGTGTCCCTCATGACCGTGCGGCGCGATATCGAGCAGCTGGAGGAGGGCGGCAAGCTGGAGCGCATCCACGGCGGGGCCAAGCTCCCGGGCGATGCCAGCACGTACGAGCCCGGCTTTGAACAGAAATCCACGCAGCTGACCGCGGAGAAGCGGGCCATCGCCGTGGAGGCCGCGGCGCTGGTGCAGGAAGGCATGGCGGTGGGCCTGAGCGCCGGTACCACCACTTGGGCGCTGGCCAAGGAACTCGCCGCTGGTCCCCGGATCACGGTGGTGACCAACTCCGTGCGGATCGCCGACCTGTTCCACCACGCGTCGTCGTCCGGATCGGCGCGCTACGCGTCCACGGTGATCCTGATCGGTGGTGAGCGCACGCCCTCGGATGCCCTGGTGGGTCCCATCGCCACCGGCGCGCTGAAACAGCTGCACCTGGACATCCTCTTCCTCGGCGTCCACGGCATGGACGCTGACGCGGGCTTCACCACGCCCAACCTTCTCGAGGCGGAGACAGACCGCGCCTTCGTGGCGGCAGCCCGCAAGACGGTTGTCCTGGCCGACCACACCAAGTGGGGCATGCTGGGCATCAGCTCCATCGCCGCCCTCGACGACGTGGATGAGGTCATCAGCGATGCGGGCCTTGGTGCCGACGCCCAACGCATAATCGGTGAAAAGACCAAGCTTCGGGTTGCACCCGCCTGGCGGGAACCGTGACAGGTGCGGAGCATGCACAGCACCCCGTCACCTAAGGATAGATTGGCACCCATGACCGAACCTTCCTCCGCCACCGATATCGGCCGCGGCACCATCCTGGTAATCAACGGCCCCAACCTGAACCTGCTGGGCACCCGTGAGCCGGAAAAGTACGGCACCTCCACCCTTTCCGACGTGGAGGACCTGGCCGCGGCGGCCGCGAAGGCCCACGGCTTTGTGGCGGAGTGCGTCCAGTCCAACCATGAAGGCGTTCTACTGGACACCATCCACGCCGCCCGCGAAAACGCCGCCGGCATCGTCATCAATGCCGGCGCCTTCACGCACACGTCCGTGGCGCTTCGCGACGCCCTCGCCGCCGTACAGCTTCCCGCCGTCGAGGTGCACATCACCAACGTTCACCAGCGCGAGGAATTCCGGCACCACTCCTACCTGTCCCCCGTGTGCTCGGCAGTGATTGTCGGAGCAGGCGTTACCGGGTACCGGCTGGCCATCGACTACCTGGCCGAGGTCCTCTAGACGGACAGCTCCGGCGGACCGTCACTTCTGGATGCACTGGCCCGACGACACAGTTGCCGTCAGCGCGGGGGCCTGCGCGGCCACCGGGTTGAGGTCGTCCATGGTGATGGCGAAACCCATGTCCGTATCCGACGTTGCCTTGGCGAAGATCACGCCGGCCACCGCACCGTCGGTAGTGAGCAGCGGTCCACCGGAGTTGCCCGGCTGCACGTCGCCCGCCAGCCGGTAGATCTCCTCAGGCGTGGGGTTGCTACCGTAGATATCCGGAACCAGCACCGTGGTGATGTCCTGCACCGTGGCCGGCTTGGACTGGAACGGGCCGCCGTGCGGGTACCCAGCGAACGCGGCCGGGCTGCCGCCAGGGAGATCCGCACTCAGGGGCAGCGGCTGCGCGGGCAGATCCTCCACGGCCAGCACGGCGATGTCATGCTTGGTGTCGAAGTAGACAACCCGCCCCGGCATCGCGCCGCCGTCGGACATTTCCACCACGGGCTGCGACACTCCCGCCACCACATGCGCGTTGGTGACCACCCGGTCCTCGGAGACTACGAAGCCCGTGCCGGTCTGGTTTTGGCCGCATTCGTAGGCGGTCCCGGCGATCCGGAGGACGGATTCTGCCGCCCGGTTGAGGGCAGGCGTGTCAGTGCTGGCGTTGGGCACCGGCACGGCGGGGCCCTGTTCCAGCCCCTCGATGAGGGTGGGGATCCCGTTCCCGATCACCGCGGAGCGGAGCTCAGCCATGGTGGCCTTGACGGGCGTGGGGGTCAGACCGTCGATGAAGCGGATGACCTTGGACTCGGCCAGCTGCTGGGACACCAGCGGGACACCCAGCGAACTGATGCTGAACGCCAGCATGGACATGACCAGCGCCGACACCACGACATTCACGGCGCCGCCCACAACCCGGTCCACCGCACGCAGCGGCCGGATCCGCACGGCACCCCGGATCTGCCGTCCCACCATAGTTCCCAGACCGTGTCCCAGGACCACAAGGACGACGGCGGCCGCCACAATGGCGGTGAGCCGCCAGCCGGAGTCCTCAACAAAGCCGCTGACCAGGGGAACGGCGAAGAATGCGGCCACCGCACCGGCGGCGAAACCGGCGATGCCGCCTGCCGTGACGAGGAAGCCGTTGCGCAGGCCGTAGACCAGGTAGGACAGCAGCGCCAGGATCAGGATCAGGTCCAGGACAGTCAAGCCGACCACGAGGGGCTCCTTATTAACAGTTGAAACCTCATTCTAATGGCGCTCCCTGACAATCTTCCGGGGTCGCCTGCGGAGTCAGTGAGCCCGTCATCACGGCGGATCGGGTGCCAAGTTCGTCACAGAACCTTGAAAATTCTGAAACAATGGCAAAAGCGCCACAGCCGATACTTTTACTCAGGAGATTTTATGGACATCGAGGTACTGCGCCGAGCACCACTTTTCGCCACGCTTGACGACGACGCATTCCGGCTGCTGACGGACGAGCTCACCGAGGTGGACCTCTCCCGCGGTGCCTCGGTCTTCCGTGAAGGCGACCAGGGTGACCAGCTCTACTTCATCGTCTCCGGCAAGGTAAAGCTCGGCCGCACCTCCCCCGACGGCCGCGAATCCCTCCTCGCGATCCTGGGCCCGGGCGAACTGTTCGGCGAAATGGCCCTGTTCGACCCCTCCCCGCGCACCGCCACGGCCACCGCCGTCTCCGAAACGCGGCTGGCAGGCCTGAAGAACGAGAGCCTGAACAACCTCCTGCGCACCCGCCCCGAGGTTTCGGCCCAGCTGCTGCAGGCCCTGGCCCGCCGCCTGCGCCGCACCAACGACTCCCTCTCCGACCTCGTCTTCTCGGATGTTCCGGGCCGCGTTGCCAAGGCCCTGCTGGACCTGGCCGACCGCTTTGGCCGCCCGGCCACCGACGGCGTCCTGGTCGCCCACGAACTCACGCAGGAAGAGCTGGCCCAGCTGGTGGGCGCCTCCCGCGAAACCGTCAACAAGGCCCTCGCCGAATTCGTCCAGCGCGGCTGGCTCCGGCTGGAAGCCCGCGCCGTCGTCATCCTGGATATGCAGCGCCTCCGCCAGCGCTCCCGCTAGGCAAAAGCCAAGCAAAAGGCCGCCCCACGGGGCGGCCTTTTCGCTGCGCCCTGACTGCGCACACTCCATCCCGGCCGGAACTACGGGCGGTAAAATGGAAGCCAGAGGTGCATGGCAATGTCCGTGGCTATGTTTGTCCTGTTGATCCTGCTGGGCGTGGCCGCCGTGGCCGCCATTGCCGGAACGATAGTCCTCGTCATCCGCGACGGCCGGGGCGAAATTCCGCCGGAACCCTCCATCCGGCCTTGGACAGCCGGGACGCTGCCCAGCCGCCCCTATTCCACGCTGCCCAGGATCTAGCGTTCCGCGGCACTCAGCGTTCGCGCTGGGGATCGCCGGGCATGGTCTTCGCCGCTTCCACTTCGAGCAGCATCCTGCCGTCCTCCACCACCAGCGTGGGCTGGTACACGTGGGCCTTGCGCTTGTAGCTGAGGTAGGCGATGCAGCCGTTGGCCGTGGCCATCTTCTCGAGCATGATCTCGGACCCCGGCACCATCAGTTCGCCGAGGGTGCGGCCCACCGTGTTTTCCTGGCCCACCTCTTCCCCGAGGATGGTGCTGTTCCGTTCCTCGATGACTTTGGCGGCGTTCACCCACCGGCCCCAGACTCCCTTGCCTTCCAGCAGCGTCGGCTCCTGGCCAAGCGGCACCGTGGCGGCGAAGTAGCGGGTGTCGAACCTGCGGTGGGCGAAGTCGGGGCTGCGCCAGTTGACGAGGGATTTCAGCAGGTCGGTCCGGAGCGAGAGCCCGCGCTTCTCCAGGACCTGCGCGAGCGTCTTTTCCTGCTCGGCCACCGCAAGCCTGGCGCGCATCCACTCCGGGGTGGAGGTGGCTTCGACGGTGCCCGCATTGTCCGGGCCGGCCAGCAGCACGCCCGTCTCCTCGAAGAGTTCGCGGATGGCGCCTACCACGTGCCGTCGTGCAAGCCCGACGTCGTCCGTCCCCATCTGCTCGGCCCAATACTGCGGTGACGGGCCCAGCCAGCCGATCGGATCGTCGTCGGCGGCGTCCAGGGAACCGCCGGGGAACGCAAGGACCCCCAGCGGCGAGGAACCTGGCCGGTAGGCCAGCCAGGTTTCCAGGCCGGTGGGGGAATCCCGCAGCAGGACCACGGAGGAGGCAAAGCGCGCGGCGCGCGGGGTGCGTTCGCCGTGTTCGAGCCAGCTCTGCGCTGCCCCTTCAAGATCCTGGGGAAGTGCAAAAAGGCGTCGGGCGAGCTGTGGCAAGGGAAGCGACCGGTCCTAGCTGAATTCGGCGATCAGTTCGACTTCAACCGGCGAGTCGAGCGGCAGGACGGCAACGCCGACGGCGGAACGGGCGTGCTGGCCGGCGTCACCGAGGACGCGGCCCAGCAATTCCGACGCGCCATTGATGACAGCCGGCTGCCCGGTGAAGGACGGGTCCGAGGAGACGAAGCCCACAACTTTAACAATGCGGGTGATCCGGTCCAGGTCGCCGATCACGCTCTTGACCGCGGCCAGTGCGTTCACGGCGCATACGGCGGCGTAGCGCTGGGCGTCCTCGGGGGACACTGTGGGCTCGTCCGCGGCACCCTCGGCGCCTGCCGACACCTTGCCGGTAGCTTCGAGTTTGCCGTTAATAAAGGGCAGCTGCCCGGAGGTGTAGACGTGGTTGCCGGAGATGATGGCCGGGACGTAGGCGGCCACGGGGGCAGCCACCTGGGGAAGGGTCAATCCGAGTTCTGCGAGGCGCTGCTCGACGGCGGAAACGGGCTGTGTAGCCGCGCCGGAACGGGCTTCTGCGGGGGTGCTCATGCTACTGCTTCTCCCTCTTCAGGTAGGCAACGAGGCCGTTGCCGTCGGGGCCGGGGACAACCTGGACGAGCTCCCAGCCGTCCTCTCCCCACTGGTCCAGGATCTGCTTTGTGGCGTGGATAATGAGCGGAATCGTCGCGTACTCCCATTTGGTCATGAGAGAAAGACTAGTCGTTGCCGGTAAAGTGGAAAACATGGCGACTCGTAAGAACCCCTTATTCGATACTGCCACCACCCTCGGAAAGATCCTAGTTTTCCTTGGCGTGAGTGCGATTTGCGGTGTCCTGGTAGCTGGCCTGCTGGTCCCCGCGGCCGCAGTTTCGGGCAGTGCTGCAAGCGGTTCCATCGAGTTCTTCGACACACTTCCGGCGGAGCTCAAGGTTGACCCGCCGAACCAGACCACGAGGATCCTGGCGGCGGACGGCAGCGAGATTGCCAACGTTTACACGGAGAACCGCACCAAGGTCGCCCTGGACCAGATCTCACCGTTCGTGAAGGAAGCTGTCATCGCCGTCGAGGACAGCCGTTTTTATGATCACGGCGGCGTGGACACCACCGGCATCCTCCGGGCGCTGGTCAGCACCGCGCGCGGCAACCGCCAGGGTGCCTCCACCATCACGCAGCAGTACGTGAACAACGTCCTGAACGCCAACCTCGCGGCCGAGGGCAACGAGGACCAGATCAAGCTCAACGGCGTGAACAAGGGCGTGGGCGACAAGCTCCGCGAAATGAAGCTCGCCATCGCCCTGGAAAAGGAATTCAGCAAGGAGCAGATCCTTGAGGGCTACCTGAACATCGTGTTCTTCAACCGGGACGCCTACGGCATCGAGGCTGCTTCCAGGTTCTTCTTCAGCACCTCCGCCAAGGACCTCACGCTCCCCCAGGCCGCACTGCTGGCCGGGCTCGTGAACAGCCCGTCCGCGTTCGATCCCATCAACAACCCGGAGAGCTCCAAGCAGCGCCGCGACCTGGTGCTGGGACTCATGCTGGACCAGGGCAGGATCACGCAGGCCGATTACGACGCCGCGGTGGCCACTCCCGTGGAAACCAAAGTGACCCCCGCCCGCCAGGGCTGCGCTTACGCTTCCACGGCACCGTACTTCTGTGACTACGTCCTGCACCTGCTGGAGAACAATCCTGCCTACGGCGCGGACCCCAAGGAGCGCCAGCGCCTCATCTACGGCGGCGGCCTGACCATCACCACCACCCTGGACCCGGCTGCCCAGGCCGCGGCCCAGGAGCAGGTCAACGCCTCCGCCGGCGCCAACCCGGACAAGTGGGGTGCTGCCATGGTTTCCGTGCAGCCCAACTCCGGCAAGATCATTTCGATGGCGCAGAACACCACCTTCCTGCCTGCCGAGGGCTCTTTCGACTCGCAGGTGAACTTCAACGTGGACAAGCTGGACAAGGACGGCAACGACCTCAACGGCCTGGGCGGCGCACAGCCCGGCTCCACCATGAAGCCCTTCACGTTCGCCGAATGGCTCAACGAGGGCAAGTCCATGAACACCGTGGTGAATTCGGCCCAGCGCGTCTACCCCCTGAGCTTCCCCTGGCGCCACACCTGCGGCAAGGTGACCGGCGGTTACAGCACCGCGCAGAAGAACCAGGGCCTCGGCACGGCTGATGACCTGCAGAACGCCGAGCCGCAGTGGTACCGCCCGCTGTCCGTCCTTGAGGGCCTCTACAACTCCATCAACACCGTGACCTTCGCCTCGGCGGCCCAGCTGGACTTCTGCGGGATCCAGAAGATCGTGGACGCCACCGGCCTCCACGGCGGCCTGCCCGCTGAGGGGGACCCGAACCCGAAGATCAACATGTCCCTCCTGGGCAACCTGCTGGGCTCCACGCAGACCTCCCCGCTGACCATGGCCAGCGCCTTCGCCACCTTCGCGAACGACGGCAAGTTCTGCGAGGCCATCGCCATCACCTCCGTCACTGACGCAACGGGCAAGCAGCTGCCGGCACAGTCCACCAGCTGCCGGGACGCCGTCAAGCCTGAGGTTGCGCGCGGCGTGAACTACGCGCTCCAGGAAGTCCTCAACCGTGGTTCCGGCTCACTGATCCAGCCCCGGATCTCCACCCGGACCAACTTCCCCATCGGCGCCAAGACCGGTACGTCAAACATGAATGAATCGACGTGGGTTGTTGGCCACACCACCGGCCTGGCCACCGCGGCCTGGTTTGGTGATCCGCTGGGCGCCCAGAACCGGCCGGGCCAGAACATCACCGTAAACGGGAAGTTCTACAAGGGCATCGACGGTTACATGATCGCCGGCCCGATGTTCTCCAACTTCATGTCCCGCATCGCTCCCGCCTATGGCACGGAGCCGTTCCCGGCACCGCCCGGCAACCTGCTCAACGGTTCCAACCGCAACACCACGCCCGCCACCACCGCCCCCCAAGCGAGCCAGGCGCCGGCCCCGGCACCGGCACCCGCCCAGCAGCCCACCCAACAGCCCGCGCCCCAGCCGACCGGCAACGGAAACGGGAACGGCGATGACAACGACAACGGCAACGGAAACGGCTAGCCGTGGCCCTGAATGCGCTGGCCGGCCGCGTCCGTACCATCGGGCGCGGCTTTGCCGTCACCGCGGGAGCCGGGGCGGCTGCCGGACTGGCCGCCGCCGGGTACGGGCTGTGGGAAAAGAACCAGTTCGTGCTGCGTGAAGAGACGCTGGAGATCCTGCCTCCAGGCCGGGACCCGTTCCGCATCCTCCACCTCAGCGATATCCACTTTGTCCCCGGGCAGCGGAAGAAGGCAGCCTGGTTGGAGTCCCTGGCCGGACTCCAGCCAGACCTGGTGGTGAACACCGGCGACAACCTGAGTCACGCCAAGGCGGTGGACCCACTCCTTGCCGCCCTGCGCCCGCTGCTTGAGTTTCCCGGCGTTTTCGTCCCCGGCTCCAACGACTACTTCGCTCCCAGCCCTAAAAACCCGGCCTCCTATCTGCTGGGGCCGTCAAAGGTCAAGCCCAAGACCTTCCCCTTGGACTGGCCGCGGCTGCGGTCGGGCTTCGGGATGGCCGGCTGGATCGACCTGACCAACCGCCACCAGTCAGTGGTCCTTAATGGCATGCGCTTCGATTTCTCCGGCGTGGACGATCCGCACCTGAACCGCGAACGCTATGCGGGCTGGCCCAAGGGAACCATCAACCAGGATGCCAACGACCACCTCAAGATCGCCGTGATCCATGCCCCTTACCAGCGCGTGCTTGACCACTTCACCGATAGCGGCGCGGACCTCCTGCTCGCCGGCCACACCCACGGCGGCCAGCTCTGCATCCCCGGCTACGGGGCGCTGGTGTCCAACTGCGACCTCCCCACCTGGCGTGCGAAGGGCCTGAATGACTGGTCCAGCAATGGAAGCACGACGCCTGTCAACGTCTCGGGCGGCATCGGCACCTCCCGCTTCTCCCCGGTCCGGATCGCCTGCAAACCTGAGGCAGTCCTGCTGACGCTTACCTCCCCTGCCTGAGCCGCACCAGCCGCAAGCCATCACGGACTGCAATAAGTAAGCAAGCGTACCGACCGGGCTGTAAACCCTGTGAATCGTCCAAGGCCATGGCATAGGGTAGTTGCTAAGGGAAACTACCTTCGATTCAGAGCTTGAGAAGCGGGCATGGCCGAGCAAACTCCATTTTTTCGATCCATCAGCCGTCTCTATCCCCATGTCCGCCCCATCATTCCCCGGCTGCTGCTGGGCCTTCTCTGCGCCCTCCTTGCCAGTGTGGTTGCCCTGGCCATTCCGCAGGTCCTGAGGGTCCTCATCAACGAATCCCTGAAGCCAGGCGGCGCCACGCAAGCGGTCTGGACTTCCGCCGGCCTCATCCTGGTCCTCGGCGTGGCGGAAGCAGGCCTGGTGGCGCTCCGCCGCCAATTCGTCATCAACCCGGCCACCACGGTGGAAACCCGGATGCGGGTGTCCCTGTATGGCCATCTGCAGGATCTCACCGTGTCCTTCCACGACCGCTGGGGCTCAGGCCAGCTGCTGTCCCGGGCCATGACGGACCTGAACTTCCTGCGCCGGTGGATGGCCTTCGGCGCCATCATGCTGGTGGTCACCACCCTGACCGTCATCATCGGCATTGCCACCATGTTCGCCATGAGCTGGCAGCTGGCGCTGATCTTCCTGGCGGCCGCGGCGCCCATCATGGCCTACAGCTTCCGGTTCCGGACACGCTTCAGCAAAGTTGCCCGCCGCAGCCAAGACCAGGCCGGTGACCTCGCCACCACGGTGGAGGAATCGGTTCACGGCATCCGCGTGCTGAAGGCCTTCGGCCGGAGCCGCGAAGCACTGGAAAGCTTCAACGAGCAGGCCGAGGAGCTCCGCCAGACCGAGATCCAGAAGGCCCGGCACCAGGCAACCTTCACCATGGTGGTCACGCTCCTGCCGGAGCTCGCCCTCGGCGCCGGGCTGGTGGTGGGCGTGATGCTCTGCGCCACCGGCCAGCTGGACATCGGTGCGCTGGTGGCATTCTTCGCAACCGCAGCCGTCATCGCCTCCCCCGTGGAGTTCTCGGGCATGCTGCTGGCCATGGCACTCACGGCCAAGACCGCCGTCGACCGCCATTACGAGGTGATGGACACGGAGAACACCCTCACCAGTCCACCCGAACCGTGCATGCCGGAGAGGCTGGACGGTGCGCTGGGCTTCAACAACGCGTCCTTCGCTTTCGACGACGCTCCGGACAAGCCCATCCTCAAGGACATCGACCTCGAGGTCCGGCCCGGCGAAACCATGGCCCTGGTGGGCATCACGGGCAGCGGCAAGAGCGCCCTGATCCAACTGGTGCCCAGGCTGTATGACGTCACCGCCGGCGCCATCACCATCGACGGCGTGGACCTGCGCGCGTTCGACGTCGCGGAACTCCGTCGCATTGTGGGCGTGGCCTTCGAGGACACCACCCTGTTCTCCAGCTCCGTCAGGGACAACGTGCTGCTGGGCGCCCGGGAGCGGACCGACCACGTCCTCGAGGAAGCACTGGATGTGGCACAGGCGCACTTCGCCTACTCCCTCCCGGAGGGCGTGGACACCCTGATCGGCGAGGAGGGCCTCAGCCTCTCCGGCGGCCAGCGGCAGCGGATAGCACTGGCCCGTGCCATTGCAGCGCGGCCGCGCATCCTGGTCTTGGATGATCCCCTGTCCGCCTTGGATGTGCACACCGAGGAACTGGTGGAGACGCGCCTTCGGGAGGTCCTCAAGGACACCACAACACTGATCGTGGCCCACCGGCCGTCCACCGTGGCGCTCGCTGACCGCGTGGCGCTGCTGGAGGAAGGCCGCATCACCGCCGTCGGAACCCATACGGAACTGCTCGCAGGCAACCACCACTACCGGTATGTCATCGCCAGCCTGGACCAGGAACCCCGGGATCTGGACTCGGAGCTCTCGGACCTCGAGGACCATGCAGAGGAAGCCATCCGATGAGCACCGCCACGTTCGGCACCGCCAATGAGGACAACGCCCACCTGAGCAAGAGTGACAGCAGGGCGGTACGTCGCCGGTCGCTCGCCTTGCTGCGGTCCCTGATCCGTCCGGTGCGGGTACGGTTCTGGCTGACTATCGCCACTGTGGTCCTTTCGCAGGCGGCCCGAGTGGCGGGCCCGGCACTCATCGCGTTCGGCATCGACCACGCCCTGCCCGCGCTGCGCGCCGGGGACAACCTTCCCCTGGTGCTCACCGGCGTCGTGTATCTCCTGGCTGCCATCGCGACGGCGGGACTCACCGCCCTGTACGTCACCTCCACGGCGAAGCTCAGCCAGTCGATGCTGCTGGACCTGCGCGTCAGGGTCTTCCGGCACACGCAGCGGCTGAGCCTGGAATTCCACGAGAAGTACACCTCCGGACGGATCATCGCCCGGCAGACCTCCGACCTTGAGGCCCTCCGCGAACTCCTCGATTCCGGGGTGAGCTCGCTGGCCTCGGGCCTGCTGTTCATGGTGTTCACCGCCGTCACCGTTTTCGCCCTGGACTGGCGCAGCGGCCTGCTGGTGCTGGCCGCAGGCGTGCCCATGTTCTTCCTGGCCCGCTGGTACCAGAAGCACTCGCAGATCGCGTTCCGGCAGTCCCGGGTGGTGTCCGCCCGGCTGATCGTGCACTTCGTGGAAACCATGACCGGCATCCGCGCCGTCAAGGCGTTCCGGAAGGAACGGGAGAACGCCGAACAGTACGGGCAGCTCGCCGAGGACTACCGGCAGGCCACCGTCCGCTCCATCAACCTCAACGGCATTTTCCAGCCCGGGCTGGTGCTGATCGGCAACGTCTGCGTGGCCGTCGTGCTGCTCTTCGGCGGCTTCCGGGTCCTCGGCGGCGACCTTGCCGTGGGCGTGCTGCTGGCCCTGATCCTGTCCACCAAGCGCTTCTTCCAGCCGGTGGACCAGATGGCCATGTTCTACAACTCGTTCCAGAGCGCCCAGGCTGCCCTCGAGAAAGTCTCGGGACTGCTCGAAGAGGTGCCCACGGTCCGGCCGCCCCGGAATCCCGTGGCGCTTAAGGACGCCGCCGGCGAGATCGACTTCAGGGACGTGGAGTTCCGGTACGGCGACGGCCCTGTCATTGTTCCGACGATGAACCTGCATATTCCTGCCGGGCAGACCGTCGCCCTGGTGGGCCAGACCGGGGCCGGGAAGTCCACCCTGGCCAAGCTGATTGCCCGCTTCTACGACGTCACGTCCGGCTCGCTGACCCTCGACGGCGTGGATCTGCGGAACCTCAGCACCACTGACCTGCGGCGGAACATCGTGATGGTCACCCAGGAGGCCTTCCTCTTCAGCGGCTCCGTGGCGGACAACATTGCCCTGGGCCGGCCGGAGGCCTCCCGGGCGGAGATCGAGGAAGCGGCCAAGGCGGTGGGCGCCCACGGCTTCATCATGGCCCTGCCGGAGGGCTACGACACCGATGTTAACAAGCGCGGCGGGCGCGTGTCCTCCGGGCAGCGGCAGCTCATCAGCTTCGCCAGGGCCTTCCTGGCAAAGCCGGCCGTGCTGATCCTGGATGAGGCCACCTCGTCACTGGACATCCCCTCCGAGCGGCTGGTGCAGAACGGGCTGGCCCGGCTGCTCACCGGCACCGGATCCGCGGGAAGGACTGCCCTGATCATCGCCCACCGTCTGTCCACTGTCGAGACGGCGGACCGAGTCCTGGTGGTGCACGACGGCCGCGTCGTGGAGGATGGCAGCCCCACCGAGCTGATCCGCGGCGGGGGCAGGTTCGCCGAACTTCACGGAGCCTGGAAGGACTCACTGGTCTAGCCCCGGGTACCGGGGTCCGGATTTCACATCGAGGCCGGGCATCAGCTATCCTTGTAAAGTTGCTTTTGCAGCGGATCGGGATGTAGCGCAGCTTGGTAGCGCGCTTCGTTCGGGACGAAGAGGTCGCAGGTTCAAATCCTGTCATCCCGACCAAAGAGAAAAAAGAGGGTCTTCTGAGAAGGCCCTCTTTTTTGTTTCGTTACCTAGCGCAATATTCCCGGTATGCAAGTCAAAAGGGCCTTACGCGGATCCATCACCAAACCTTTACACCTGGACCAAAAGAAAAGCCCCGGAGCAGGGCTCCGGGGCTTTTCCTCGCCTCCTTGGTGAGGAGGTTCCTACATGGGGTTGGGCCAGTTTCCTGTGTACGTGGTGTACGAGGTGTCGCTGGTCTCAGTGCTGGTGTCGGTGCTCTTGTCCTTCTTCTTGTCCTTGGTGGACATGGGGTTCGGCCAGTTGCCGGTGGCAACAGCATTACCGGAATTATCCGCCAGAGAACCCGCAGACAGTACGGCCGGAGCCGCGGCAGAGAATGCTAGGGCGCCAGCCAGGACCGTGGCCGTGACCAATTTCTTGAACATGTTGGTTCCTCAATACGAGTCGGATTCGTTACAAAGTCAGCACTGCCCTTGTTGACATACATTGTAAAATGTTTTCCACAGGCGCTGTCAAGCGCTATTTCTGAGCTGTCCGGAACAAGGAGGAAGTCCCGTGGGCAACGGATTCGGGGAGAAGCTCCGGGCGGAGCGCTTGGAGCGAGGCCTCACGCAGGCCGAACTGGGTAAGGACCTGTACTCCCCCAGCTACATTTCACTGCTCGAAACCGGCCGCAGGGAGCCCACCGCGGAGGTCATTGAGGAACTGGCCCGCCGGCTTGAGCTGGCTCCCAAGGCGTTGGAGGCGTGGAGCCAGCCGATCTCCGCCAGCGACGCCGAATACGTCCTTGCCGGCCTCTACGCCAGGCAGGCCTGGGACCTTCGGGACTATGCCCTGGCAGCCAGCCACGCCGCCACGGCCGCGCAGCTCGCGCTCGAAGGCCGGAACACGAGCGCCTGGTGGAACATGACGTACATGCAGGCCGAGTGCCTGATGAGGCAAGACGACCTCACGGAGTGCCAGCGGATCGTGGAAAGGCTCATCGAGCACCCTATGGCCCGGGAATCGGTAGGGCTGGGCGTCCGTGCCCACCAGATGCTCGCGGCAGTCCTGCAGCGCCGCGGGCAGTTGCCGGCTGCCGTGGAGGAGGCAATGGAAGCGGTCAGGCTGTCCGAGCAGCTGCCGAAGAGTTCCACCATCATCACCGGCGCCCTGCGGGTCCTGATCGGGGCACTGGCGGAGAGCGGCCGGCTTGAAGAGGCGTGGAAGTACTGCCAGAAGCTGCACGAGCAGGTGGATGAAGAGGCCATGACGCAGCTTGCCGGCGAAGTGGCGTGGGTCATCGGCAACGTGGCGTTCATGCGCCACGACTACGTGGAAGGCGTCCGGCACCATGAGCGGGCGGCAAAACTGCTGTCCCCCGCCAATGACATCGAGATGTGGGCCCGCTTCAACAAGGCATCCGCCGCCGTCAGGCTGCAGGCCGGCATTGTTGAGCCGGAAACCCTCTCATCCATCGAACGCGCGGAGCTTGCCTTCTCGATCGTCAGCGGGACCAAGAGTGATGCGCTGGAGGTCGCCTTCATCCGCGCCCGGTGGCTGTACCTCACCGGAGACATCGTTGCCGCCGTCGAAAAACTCCGCGAGATCCATGCCGACCGCGCTGCCCTGGCCAAGCACACCGCGGGCGAGGTTTCGCTTCTGCTCGGCAAGTCCCTTAAGGCTGCCGGCGAACCCGACGAAGCCCTGGTGCACCTCGAAGAGGCGCAAAAGGCCTTCAGCGCCGCGGGCGCCGGGGACCGCGTCCAGCAGGCGCTGGACGCGATCCTGGAAATCCGGCTGGCACAAAAGCGCGCCGGATCAACCCCCAAACCCGCCAAGCAGGCCGGTTAGCCAGGCCGTCCGCCGGAGCAGCCGGGGCTCCGGTCAGACGAAGGTTTTGCCGGTGATTTTCTCGTAGGCCTCGACGTAACGGCTGCGGGTGCGTTCAACAACCTCGGCCGGAAGCGCCGGCGGAGGCGTGTCCGAGGACTTGTCCCATCCGGATTCGGCAGATGTCAGCCAGTCCCGGACGTACTGCTTGTCGTAGGACGGCTGAGCCTGCCCCGGCTTGTAGGTGGCGGCATCCCAGAACCGGGAGGAATCCGGTGTCAGCACCTCGTCGCCCAGGGTGATGGACCCGGAGACGGCGTCGTACCCGAACTCCACCTTGGTATCGGCGAGGATGATGCCCCGTTCGCGCGCGATGCGCTCCGCCGTCGTGTAGATCTTCAGGGTCAGTTCGCTGAGCCGGCCCGCGATGTCATCACCCACGAGGGCCACAACGGCGTCATACGTGATGTTCTCGTCATGCTCGCCCACTTCGGCCTTGGCCGAGGGCGTGAAGATGGCATGCTCCAGCCTGGAACCGTCCACCAGCCCCTCCGGCAGCGGGATGCCGCAGACGGTGCCGGACGCCCGGTATTCCTGCAGCCCGGACCCGGTGAGGTAGCCGCGCGCGATGCATTCCACCGGGAACATGTCCAGCTTCTTGCAGATCATGGCGCGGCCCTCGACCTCTGCGGGCACGCCGCCCTCAACCGTCGAGGCCAGCACGTGGTGCTCCACGCCCAGCTGGTCGAACCACCACAGGCTCAGCTGGGTGAGGATGCGGCCCTTGTCCGGAATCTCGCTGGACAGCACATGGTCGTAGGCGCTGATGCGGTCGCTGGCAACCACCAGCACGCATTCCTGGCCCACCTGCTGGACGATGGACTCGTCAGCGGGCTCGTACAGGTCCCTCACCTTGCCGGAGTAGACGTGCTTCCAGCCCGGGAGGTCCAGGGTGCTGGTGTTGAAGCCGCGCGGTGCGGGGGTGTCCGTCATGTCAGGCCTTCGCTTTCGTCACGGGCAGGGAACCGGTGGCTCCGTACGGAACCGTGATTTCCCCGCGGGCTGCTTTCCCTGCAATGTCAGTGCGGTACTGCGAGCCTTCCAGCTGCACCAGCTCCACGCCGTCGTAAGCCCGTTCGCGCGCCTCCACCAGGTCGCTGCCCAGTGCGACGACGGCGAGCACCCGGCCGCCGGCGGAAATGACCTTGCCCTGGTCGTCAAGGGCGGTTCCGGCATGGATGACGTGCACGCCCTCCAACTCCTCCACCTTCTTCAGCCCCCGGATACGGTCGCCGGTGCGCGGCGTGTCCGGATAGTTTTCCGAGGCCACGACGACGGCGACGGCGGTTTCCTTCGCCCAGCGCAGCTCCTCCGCCTTGTCCAGTTCGCCCTTCGCGGCCGCCAGGAGCAGGGAACCGAGCGGCGTCTTCAGGCGGGCGAGGACGGCCTGGGTCTCCGGGTCGCCGAAGCGGACGTTGAACTCGATGACGCGGGTGCCGCGTGACGTCAGGGCGAGTCCCACGAACAGGACGCCCACGAAGGGGGTGCCGCGGCGGGCCATCTCGTTGACCGTGGGCTGGGCAACCCGCTCAAGGACTTCCTCCACCAGGCCGTCCGGAGCCCATTCCAGGGGCGTGTATGCTCCCATGCCGCCGGTGTTGGGGCCTTCGTCGTTGTCGAAAATGCGCTTGAAGTCCTGGGCCGGAGAGAGCGCCACGGTGTTGTGGCCGTCGCAGAGCACGAAAAGGGAGACCTCGGGCCCGTCCAGGAACTCCTCGATGACCACCGAACCGCCGGCGTCGAAGCAGGACTGCGCGTGGGCGAGGGCCTCGTCGCGGTTCCTGGTGACCACCACGCCCTTGCCGGCGGCAAGCCCGTCATCCTTGACCACGTAAGGGGCGCCGAAGGTATCAAGCGCCGAGGCCGCTTCCTCAGCATTGGAGGCCACCATGGCCATGGCTGTTGGAACACCGGCTTCAGCCATGACCTCTTTGGCGAACGCCTTGGAGGCCTCCAGCTGTGCAGCCGCCTTGCTGGGCCCGAACACGGGAATCCCGGCGTCGCGCACGGCGTCCGAAACGCCCGCGGCGAGCGGGGCCTCGGGGCCAACCACCACCAGGTCAACTGCCAGCTTGGTTGCGAGCGCCGCCACGGCGTCGGGATCGTTGCCGTTGACGTTGTACGTGGGGACCAGCTTGCTGATGCCTGCGTTGCCGGGCGCTGCGTGGACCTCGGACACGTTGGGGTCTGCGAGCAGGGAGCGGACAATGGCGTGTTCGCGGCCTCCGGGGCCGATGACGAGTACCTTCACAGTCACCAAGGGTACTTTGTGCACCCTGCCCGCTCCTAAGCTGTGACCGCTTCCGGATCCCGCGACAAGTCCGCCGCCTGTGCCGCTCCGAACAACTGCCATGACGAAGCTTCGGAACTGGCTCAAAGGCCCACCCGCACTGTCTGCGCTGGCAGGGGTGGCGGCGGCCGCCGTCGTCCTTGCCGTTGCGGAGCTGGCTGGCGCATTCTTCACCGCCCGGGCAGCACCGCTGCTCGCCCTGGGCTCAACATTCATCGACTTCACGCCGGCCTGGCTCAAGGATTTCGCCATTGCCACGTTCGGCACCAACGACAAGGCCGCCCTGTTTGTGGGCATGGGGCTGACCATCGCCGCGCTCGCGTGCGTCCTGGGCGTGCTGGCCTACCGGCGGTGGGCCCTGGGCGTCCTGGGCGTCCTGTTCATGGGCGCGGTGATTGTGGCCAGCGTGGTGACCCGCGCCGGCGTCGAACCGGTGGATGCGGTGCCCAGCGTGCTCGGAACGCTCGCTGGCCTGGTGGTGCTGCGGCGGCTGCTGGCCCCGCTGCATGGCATGAAACAGTGGCCGGAGGCACCGGCCGATGCTGCCCCAGGCAATCCGGCAACCAGCCGCCGCCGGTTCTTCGCTGCGGCGGGCATTACCGCGGCGGCCGCCGGAATCGCCGCAACGGGAGGACGCCTTCTCGGTGCCGCCCGCAGCAACATCGCCAAGGCCCGGGAGGCCCTCCAGCTGCCGTCCCCGGCCAAAGCCGCGCCCCCCGTTCCCGCCGGCGTACAGTCCGGCGTGGCCGGCGTGGCGCCCTGGGTGACCCCCAACGACGAGTTCTACCGCATCGATACCGCCCTTAGCGTGCCGGAGATAAACGCCGAGGAATGGGAGCTCCGCGTCCACGGACTGGTGGAGGAGGAGGTCCGCCTCACCTTCCAGGATCTGCTCGACGCCGACCTGATCGAGTCCCACGTGACCCTCACCTGCGTGTCCAATCCGGTGGGCGGCAACCTGGCGGGCAATGCAAAGTGGCTGGGCCTGCCCATTCGGGAGGTGCTGCGCCGGGCCCGGCCAAAGGACGGCGCCGACATGGTGCTTTCCACCTCCATCGACGGCTTCAGCGCTTCCACCCCGCTGGAGGTCCTGCAGGATGACCGTGACGCCATGTTGGCCATCGGGATGAATGATGAGCCGCTGCCGCTGGAGCACGGCTACCCGGTGCGGATGGTGGTTCCGGGGCTGTACGGCTTCGTGTCCGCCACCAAATGGGTGGTTGACCTGGAAGTGACCCGCTTCGCGGACAGCAAGGCGTACTGGACCGAGCGTGGCTGGTCCGAGCGCGGCCCCATCAAGACGATGGCACGCGTGGACGTGCCGAAATCGTTCGCCAAGGTTCCGGCCGGAAAGGTCGCGGTGGGCGGCACGGCCTGGGCGCAGACCCGCGGCATCACCAAGGTGGAGATCCAGATCGACAATGCGGACTGGGTGGAGGCTGAGCTGTCCACCGAGGCATCACTGGTGACCTGGCGCCAATGGTCCTACGAGTGGGATGCCGCGCCGGGCGCCCACTACATCAAGGTCCGGGCCACGGACGGCACCGGCGAGGTGCAGACGGACCAGCGGGCCGACCCCGTGCCCGACGGTGCGTCCGGCTGGCAGTCCGTGATGGTCACGGTGGAGTAGCACCTTCTGCGATATTCCTGCGGGCGGCCCCTAGACTGGCACCATGCCGCACAATCCGCACGCCACGTTCACCGTGGACTCCGCCGTCGAACTGGCCGTGATCGAGCGCAGCGGTTTCGTGGAGTCGCGGCACATCGGCTCAGCAGTCCTCCTGTCCGCCGACGGATCGGTGGTCACCGAGCTTGGCGACATCCACACGCCCATCTACGCCAGGTCCGCCCTGAAGCCGTTCCAAGCGCTGGCGGCCATGCAGTCCGGCGTCCCGCTGCGCGGAGCCCAGGTGGCGATTGCCTGCGGCAGCCACACCGGATCGCTGGACCACATGGACGTGGTGGCCGGAATGCTGAAGGCTGCAGGTGTCCGGGAGGACCAGCTCCAGTGCCCGGAGGCGTGGCCACAGGACGAGACGGCCAGGAACTGGCTGGTCCGCTCGGAAAAGGGCAAGTCGCGGCTGGCGTACAACTGTTCCGGCAAACATGCGGCCTTCCTCTGGGCCTGCACTGAAAACGGCTGGGACACCCACAGCTACCTCGAGCCCAACCATCCGCTGCAGCAGCGGGTCCGCACCGTGATCGAGGAATACACGGGCGAGAAGATCGCCCACCTGGGCATCGACGGCTGCGGCGCCCCGGTGGCGGCAGTTTCCCTGACGGGCGTGGCCCGGGGCTACTCGCAGCTGGCCAAGGCTCCAGGCGACCAGGCATACAGCGCCCGCGCAGCCACCATTGCAACCTCCATGCTGGATTACCCGTGGGCAGTCCAGGGCGTGGGTGAGGCCAACACGATGGTGATGGACGAGCTGGGAATCATTGCCAAGATCGGGGCGGAAGGGGTCCTGGCCATGGCCACCGCGCAGGGCGTGTCCGTGGCGGTCAAGATCCTGGACGGCAACGTCAGGGCCACCTCGCTGGTGGCCCTGACGCTCCTTGCCGCGGCCGGCGCCGTCGACATTCCGGGCGTCGCCAGTGTCCTGGAACGGGTGGTGGAACCGGTTCTCGGCGGCGGACGGCCGGTGGGCAGGATCCGGCTCGGACCCGCCGTATCAGCGCTGCTGGACTGACCCCTCCGCTTCCTGCCGTGCCAGTGCGGCCTGGTACGGCCGGCCCAGGGCACGGTATTCCCAGCCGCAGGCACGGTACCGGCCTGCATCAAGGGCGTGCCGGCCGTCAACCATCCGGCGGTGCCGGACCAGGCTGCCCAGGTAGTCCGGTTCGGCGGACCGGAACTCGTCCCACTCCGTCAGGAGCGCCACCACGTCGGCGTCCCCGACGGCGGAGGCCAGTGAAGCCGCGTAGTTCAGGTCCGGATACAGCCGGTGTGCATTGGCATTTGCCTCAGGGTCGTACACCGTGACCAACGCCCCTTCCAGGTAGAGCATCCGGGCTACGTCCAGGGCGGGTGCGTCGCGGACGTCGTCGGAGTTCGGTTTGAAGGCGGCACCCAGCGCAGCCACCCGGACCCCGGCCAGGTTTCCCCCTGCAAGTTCCCGTACCAGGTCCACGGTGCGGACGCGACGTCGGTTGTTGATCGAGTCCACTTCGCCCAGGAAGCTGACAGCCTGACCCACCCCCAGCTGTTCGGCCCGGTGCTTGAAGGCGCGGATGTCCTTGGGCAGGCAACCGCCGCCGAAGCCGAGCCCGGGCTTGAGGAACCTGCCGCCGATCCGGTCGTCCAGGCTGAGGGCTTGGGCCAGCATGCTGACGTCCGCGGAGGTTGCCTCGCAGACTTCGGCCATGGCGTTGATGAAGGAGATTTTGGTGGCCAGGAAGGAGTTTGCTGCCACCTTAACGAGTTCCGCCGTCGGCATGTCCGCCACGATCAGCGGGGTGCCTGCCGCCAGCAGCGGTTCGAAGGCCTGCCGCAGGATGGATTCAGACCATTCCGATGCCACCCCGAACACCAGCCGGTCCGGGTGCAGGGTGTCCTGCACGGCGAACCCCTCACGCAGGAACTCCGGATTCCACGCCACCTCCAGCTCCGGCCCCAGGGGCGAGATGTCCGCAACCATCCCCGCGAGCCGGGCGGCTGTACCAATGGGCACCGTGGATTTCCCCACCAGCAGGGCCTTGCGGTTGATCCGCGCCGCGAGGCCGGCAAAGGCGGCGTCCACATAGGTCAGGTCCGCGGCCGACGAGTTGGGCGCCTGGGGTGTTCCCACACAGATGAAGTGCACGTCGCCGAACTGCGCCACCTCGTCCAGGTCGGTGGTGAACATCAGCCGCCCGGATGCCAGCGCCTCGTCCAGCTTCTCCGGAAGCCCGGGTTCATAGAAGGGGACTTCGCCGGCGGACAGTTGCGCGATCTTGCGCTGGTCAACATCGAATCCCAGGACGTCAAAGCCCATGACCGCCATACAGATGGCGTGCGTGGCACCGAGGTAGCCGGTCCCGACCACCGTGATTTTGGGCGCACTGAAGGAAGGAAGGGTGTTCATTGGTTTCTCGATTCCGTCTCGGAGGGAGGAGCGGGTGTTGCGCCGGATGGCCGGCAGGTCCCCTAGCTGGTACAGGTGATGTTGGACAGTCCCTGGCCAGCCTGCGAGGCTGTGTTGCTGCAATCGACGATGTTGTCGCGCGCGGGTTTCAATGAGTAGCCGAGTCCGGGCCCGTTGACTTCGGCCACGTTGCCGCGGAAGACGTTGTCCGTGCCCCAGCCGTCAATAATCTCGTGTGTCTGGAATCCGTCCTGCGGCGAGTTCCTGCCGGAATTCGCCTCGATCTTCCAGCCCCTGCCTTTGACGTCCACCCAGGAGTCGGCCTCCGTCATGCCCGTGCCGTCAAAGACGTTCCCGGCCAGGACACCGCCGGATGTGCCTTCCTTGATGTCGACGCTTTCGGCGGTGGTGTTGGAGACCGTGTTGCCCCGGATCTCGTTCCTGTCGCTCTTGTCAGGTTCGCAGGAGGCGACGCCGCACCAGTTGCTTTCCGCGGTGCCGATGTAGATCCCCTCACCGAACTTCGGCTTTCGGAGTCCGGCGCCGCGGATGGTGTTGCCGGTGATTTTGTTGTCGGTGCTGAACTTCCGCAAGTGGATGGCTTCGTCACCGACGTTTTCGATCGTCAGCCCCTGGAAAACCGAGTGGTCTGTTTCATCGGCCATGACACCCTTTTGCCCGTTCCGGACGGTGAAGCCCTGCAGTACCCAGTACGAGGCCTGTTCCACGTGGAGGACGTAGCCGTCCTCCACGCCGCCGCCGTCAAGGACAGCCCCCTGCCCGCCGCAGAGGGTTATCCGCTGCCCTGCGGTTCCTGCCCCGGTTGCCCGGAAGTTGCCCAGGTAGGTGCCGTCAGCCAGATGAATGACGGTGCCGGGCGCCGGGGCGGCCAGGGCGGCGGCGAGCTCCGCCGCCGTCGTCACCGTCACTGTCGTGGGAGGGCATGGCGCGGGGACGGCAAGAACACTGGCGCCGACGGAAGGCGCGGGGCCTTCTAGGCTTCCGTCCGTCCCTGCCGGTGGTGCGCCGCCGCCTTGGGGTCCGGTGTCCTCAATGCTCATGATGGCCAGAGCTCCAATCACCAGGGCGGCCAGGACTGCGGCGAGCGCTGCCCAGGCTCCGGGTGTGATCCGGCGGCTGGTCACGTCGGCTGCCTCACGTCGTCGTATGCCACCACTCCCCTGCCCAGGGAGGTCAGCGGGACGTGGTCCGCGTAGGGGCTGCGGATGACGCGCTCGGCGTTCCTGCCGCGGGCGACGGCGGTGACCAGCAGTAGCGCCGCGAGGACCAACCAGATGAAGGTAAGGGGCTGGAAAACGGATTTGACCGCCCGTTCCACCGTGAACGCAGGAGTCCAGGCCAGAACGTCGTTTTCGCCCAGCGACGCTCCTGCCGAGGCTTCCATCCAGATGGCGGTGGACCCGTTGCCGGCGATGGAGTTGCCGGACACCGTGGTCGTGGGCACCTCCCCCAGCAAGCTGATGCCGTGGTTGGAAATGCCGTTCAGATGGTTGCCGCTGATCCTGGCGCCGGCGTCGCGGACATAGATGCCGGTGTCGCCCCCGGTGATGGTATTGCCGCTCACCTCGGCGGTGGAGCCCGCGTCCCGCACGGCAATGGACTGGCGGGCGTTGTCCGCCAGTCTGTTTCCCGTGATGGTGACGCCTTTGGCGCCGTCAGCTGCCACGATGCCCAATTCGCTGCCTGTCACGCGGTTGTCCCTGAGCGCCAGCGCGGTACCGCCGATGACCTCGATCCCATAACGTGCGTTGTCTTCGAAGGTACTGCCAGCAACGGTGTTGCCGCCATAAACGTCGACGGCGGTTCCGACGGCGTTGGGACCGTCCGCCAGGGCGCGCCCGTCCAACGAGATCCCGTTCCGTCCGTTGCCCGCGGCCTGCACCCCGTCCAGCGTGACGCCCCGGGTGGAGCGTCCCACGCTGATGCCGTCCACGGCGTTTCCGGATGAGATGGTGGCGGTGATGGTGGCGTTGGAGACAAACCGGTGGAGCACCAGGCCATCGACGAGGCTTCCGGTGATGGTGGTGTCCCGCACGGCGATGTCCCTGGCGTTGGTAACGAAGAGGCCGAAGGCGTTGTTGCGGAGCCGGACATTGTCGATTCCCGCCGTCACCATGCTGTAGTCCTGTGCTGATTCCTGGGTGAGGGTCGCCAGGTCCGCGTCCGGCAGGAGACGGGCGCCGCCGGTGGCGGCCTCCGTTTCGGCTGGCGTCGGCGGTTCCCCCGTGAAGGTGCCCACAGCGTCGGTGCCGGTGAGGGAAAGCCCACCGGTATTGCCGCTCCAGAAACCCATGTCGGTTACGTCCGCGGAGGCGAAGGAAGCGTGGCCGCCCAGCACCCTGATGTAGGCGCGCCCGTCCACGGTGCTTCTGTCGGGCGCGCCCTTTGTACTGTCCCAGCTGGTGATGTTGACACGGGCCGGTTCGGAGCCGGCGAGCGCGAGGGACCCGCCGAGGGACACGATGGACACGAAAGTCTCCGGCCCGCTCTCCAGCCGCAGGTTCAGGGCCGCAGCAGGGTCCGGCGGGGCAAGGGACAAGGTGGCGCCGGCAAGGACAGCGATACTTTCGGACAGCAGGTACGCACCGTCGGAATGCAGGCGGAAGGCATTGGGGGCAAGGGCGAGCAGGTCGGCCACGGTGTACGGCTCACTCCTGGCGGGCAGGACCAGCGTGTAACTGGATCCTGTCCGGATCCGGTAGGGACCTTCCAGCCCTTCCACCCGCCAGCGTGCTGCCGACGCGATGGTCCGGACGTAGACCAGGCGTTCATCCTCCTGTTCTACGAGCCGGGCTTCACTGGCCGGGTTGCCCGGGTACAGCACGCCCTGCACGTTGCCGTTGGCCGCTATCTCGTTCCGGCCCAGCGCCTCCGCGGCAGGGTCCCCGCCCGGGGTGCCGGCGTAGATGAAGCCCGCTGTCCCCAGCACCGCGGTGAGGCCTGCCGCTGCGATGGCCCGCCGGGCCCTCATGCCGCCACCTCCCCCGTGCTGAGGGTTCGGGCGTCCTGGCCGTCGCCGCCCGTCTGGTGGGCGTGGCGGGTGAGCCAGCCCTGCTTGTTCATGGTTACGAAGGCGTACATCTTGATGGGCAGCGCCACCAGGATCACCGTCAGGGCCAGGACCGGCAGGATCAGGAGGTCCTTGGGGTGCCGGCGAAGGTGGGAGATGCCGCGGATCCCACGGCCGAGGAGTAGCCAGCAGGCGGCGGCGCCGACACCAAAGGGGGTGGGATCCAGTCGGTGGAAGATGAGGTACACCAGGGTGAGGCCCATGGTGACAGGGGTCAGCAGGATCTGCAGGACCGTCACCTTTGTCACGAACGGGACCCGCCACAGCCATCCTTTGGCGATGGCCGTCAGGTAGCAGCGGTAGGAGTTCCGGCTCCAGCGGATACGTTGTTTCATGAACGCCCGGAAGCTGGCGGGGAACATGGACAGGGCCCGGGCCGATGACTGGTGGACTGTCCTGTAGCCGGAGGCCAGGACCAGCCAGGTGAGGCGGCCGTCGTCGCCGGAGATGCAGCGGCGGCCCATGAAGTACTCGTTTTCCAGGTGCTCGATGACGTCCAACACCGCGCTTCGGCGGTAGACGGCCGTGCGGCCGGAAACGCAGGGAACGGCGCCTGCGCGGCCCATGGCCGGGACATAGTCCAGGTACCTGACGTTGACCAGCCAGTCCGCGATGCGGCGCCAGATGCTGGTGTCCCGCTGGTACACGTTCTGGTGGGTGCCCACTGCTCCCACCAACGGGTCCGCAAAGGGCATCTGGACATTGGCGAGCAGGCCGGGCTGCCACCACGTGTCCGAGTCCGTGAGGACCAGGATCTCGTGCCGGGCCATCCGCATGCCCACTCCCAGGGCGGACCTTTTGCCCAGGTGGTGGAACAGGACGGGGCGGATGGTGCTGTCACCGAGGGCGGTGATGCGCTGGTGGGCCTCCAGGTCCTCCACATCAAGGACAATGATGATCTCGTCCGGCTTCTGCTGCCGCCAGGACTCCAGCGCACCCATCAGGATGTCTGGATCCTCATGGAACGAGGGGACAATCACCGACGTCGACGCCCGGAAGTCCGTGACGATGGGGCCTGCCCGGTGGGACAGTACGAAACGGTACAGCCAGAGGCCCCAGACGATGACGCCTGCCACGGCCAGCGGAAAGTAGGGCGAGAATTCTGCGTAGAACTCACTGAAGCTGCTGCCGATGAGTAGCTTGAATGCGTCGTCGATGTAGGGCGGAAGAGTAGGCATGGGCAGTCCTTCGCTGGGGAAAATCAGTGAGGGAATCGCCGGCTGAACGGCCGGCGCTAGGTCTTGCCGCCACGGAAAGATGTGGCGGGCCCTGGATGATGCCCCCGTTTCTTGAGGGTCCGGGCTTCTGCTGCCGGCTCTTCGATGAGCCTTCCTTACGAGCATGCTCGATCGGGTTCGGATCCCACCAGTCACCGCGGTACTCTAATTGCCCTTGCGGCTACCCGTCTTTCCGGTGGACCGCTACTCGCCCATTCAGGGCGCAATACTGAGAATTCCTACCGGATGGGAGCCGGAAACATGGCTGTAGCACGCCGTCGGATCGATGTTGAGGAAGGTGCGGCGGCGCTGGCCGCATGGCGGAAAGCCGCCGAATCGCCGTCGGACGCTCCGCTGCCCCGAACTGTGCTGGCTACGGCTGTGCGCTTTTCACTGGAGGAAGTCACCGCCCGCGCACCCGGCAATTCGGTGGAGGTGCGCGTGCCGCCGTTCGGTGTCACGCAGTGCGTGGAAGGTCCCCGGCATACGCGCGGCACCCCGCCCAACGTCATTGAGTGCGACGCCGCCACCTGGCTTGGCATGGTGACGGGACAGTTGGGCTGGGCGGAGGCCGTCGCTGCCGGCAAGGTGGCAGCGTCCGGGCTGCGCGCGGACCTCTCGGAGCTCCTCCCCCTCTAAGCTCCTTCCCTGCCTTGAAG
This sequence comes from Arthrobacter sp. Y3221087, assembly GCF_059089905.1. Taxonomy (NCBI): domain Bacteria; kingdom Bacillati; phylum Actinomycetota; class Actinomycetes; order Micrococcales; family Micrococcaceae; genus Arthrobacter; species Arthrobacter sp. Y3221087. The sequence continues at coordinate 450,129 of NZ_JBNHFE010000001.1, read as the reverse complement.
TTTTTGTCCAGATATGGCGAGTTATGTCCGCCTGAACCCGCCGTATCTGGACAAAAACTCAGCGGTGCCAGCCCTGTTTGCGCAGCGCCTGACGGACCCTGGACACCACCCACTCCGCACCCCGCTCCATGTCGATGCGGTTGATCTTCACCTGCCGCCACCCGGCCTCACCAACGCGCTGGTCCCGGTACGCATCCAGCCCCTGCTGTTCCGGCGTCAGATGGTGCAGGCCCTCATACTCAAGGCAGGTCCGGAACCGGGGACAGCCCAAATCAGTCCAGACGGGTCTGCCCAGCGCATCATCAACCCGGCAGTTGGGCAGGAACTCCGGCAGGCCGGCGTCGTCCAGCATCAGTCGCAGCCTCGTTTCCGGCGGTGAGTCGACCCCCACGCGCAATTGCTCCAGTGCTTCCCTGGCCTTGCGCACGCCATGAATCCCGTTCGCCCCTTCCACGAATTTCCTGAGTTCCCGCAGGGATACCATTGGCAGCCTTGCCTCTCCGAAGCTTCTGCTGTGCTCGCTGGCGATGGCGTCCCCGGCAACTATGAGGTCATCCAAAGGCAAGATTGAACCGAGGTCCACCCACGTCCGGGCGACTGACGTAAGCCTCAACCTATCAACATCGATGAGGTCACCGTCCCGGATCTTCAACCGGTGACCCGCAACTCCTTTGCGCCGGGGAAGCGTTCCGCCGCCGCGACGAGACAAGTGCAGGAACCTGCCGGGCTCACGGAAATGCGCGCCTGATTTCTTGCCCCAGGGAACAGGTTCGACGACGGTGGTTACTGGCCCGCCGCCGTCGGGCCGGAACTCGGCCCACGGGGGCAGGGGAAGCCGAAGAATCTCCGCGGCGGTGGTGAGGCTGGCAAAGGTATCCGTGTCGAGACACGTGTGGGAACGGACAAGGGCAGCGATTTCGGGCGAAAAAGACTTCGGTACCCGGATGCCCCGGCTGGGCCGGTAAAGATCGGCCCCCTTCAGCCGGCTCGGCGACATTCCGGCCTGCACCGCGTCCGGAAGGACGAAGGGCCTATCGCTGATTTCCGGAGGCAACGGTGAAAGTCTTCCCATGCATCCATTGAGTCACCAACGGACCACCGGTGATCACTTATCCACAGCAAGATCCCCGGCTCCGGGAATTTTTGTCCAGAAATGGCGGGCTCGCGGCCACGGAAGTCGCCATATGTGGACAAAAACTCTATGGGTGGGAAGGAGAAGGGGTCAGCCGCGGCCGATGAAGGGCATGCCCGCGGCGGTTACCACCACTGAGCCCACGCTGGCTGTTGGCGGCATGTTGGCCATCATCAGTACCGCCCGGGCTGCGTCCGCCACCGGAAACATCGGTTCCACCCGGCGGCTGCCGTCCGCCTGGAGTGCGCCCGAGCAGACGCCGATAGTGTCCATGATCTCCGTGGCCGTGTTGCCGATATCTATCTGGCCGCAGGTAATGCCGAAACCGCGACCGTCCAGTTCAATGCTCTTGGTCAGTCCCGTCATCGCATGCTTCGTGACGGTGTACGCCACAGTGCGGGGCCGGGGCGAGTGCGCGGAGATGGAGCCGTTGTTGATGATCCGCCCGCCCTGCGGCTCCTGGGCCTTCATGATCCTGACGGCGGCCGCCGCGCACAGCATGGACCCGGTGAGGTTCACGGCCACCGTGGCGTTCCAGTCGTCCACGCTGATCTCATCCACGCTGGCCGCCGGGCCGAACACGCCGGCGTTGTTGAACAGCACGTCCACCCGGCCCCATTGCTGCCGGGCGGCCTCGAAAAGGCGCTCGACGTCGTCGGGCCGGGTGACGTCGCACGGCACCACCAGCGCGTCCGGGCTGCCGTCCGCCGTTTCCTTCAACTGCGCCTCGCGGCGCCCGGCGAGGGCCACCCCGTAACCGTCCGCCAGCATCTGCCGGGCCACTTCACGGCCGATGCCGGAGCCGGCCCCCGTGACGACGGCGATGCGGCCGACGGGACGTGCAGTGTTCACGCTGTTCTCCTGGAGTTGCTAGAGCGGGGCGGGTACGGCGGTGCTGTTCAGCGGCCAGCCTATGACGGTCTTGGGCCGCGGCGCAGCGTACGTCCGTACCTTGGAGGTGGACAGGCCCATCCGGACCAGGGATTCGGCGATGGTCACTGCCGAGGCAACGCCGTCCACAACGGGCACGCTGGCGCGCTGCCGGATCTGCTCGTCCAGGCCGGCCATCCCGCCGCAGCCGAGCACGATCACCTCGGCCTTGTCCTGCGTGACCGCCAGGAGGGCCTCGTTGATGATGGCTTCCACCGCCCGCTCCGGTTCCTCCTCAAGCTCCAGGACGGCCATGCCGCTGGCCCGCACTGACGCGCACCGGGCGTCCAGGCCGGCCAGCTTGAGCCGGTCCTCGATCAGGGGAACGGTGCGGTCCAGCGTGGTGACCACGGAGTACTTGTGCCCCAGGAACATGGCGGTGCTGGCGGCTGCTTCGGTGATGTCCACCACCGGGACGTCCAGCAGTTCCTGCAGTCCTTCACGCCCGTGCTCCCCGTAGCCTGCCTGGATGACGGCATCGTACGGTTCAGGGTAGGAGGTGATGGCGTCCATGACGGCGATGGCTGCAAGGTAGCTTTCGAAATTGCCCTCACAGGAATCGGCGCCGAACCGGGGCGTGATCCCCACAATCTCGGTGCCGGTGGCCGCAACACTGCGGGCCGAAGCGGCGATGGAGTCGGTCATGGATGCGGTGGTGTTCACGTTGGCTACGAGGATGCGCATGGGAGTCCTTAGTGGGTGCTGGCGACGGCGATTGCCTCGCCGTCGCGGTCTTCGAGCGGCTGCGAGCGGTCGGCGATGAAGAAGTACACCGCTGCCGCAATGCCGGCGGCAAAGAACCAGGCGAAGGGGGCGGCGGAGGCCAGTGCCGGCACAAAAGCGATAAGGAGGGCGACGGCGGCCGCCGGCACCATGGCGGTGATCGCGCGGGGGTTGACGCCGTTCCGGTAGAAGTAGGCACCCTCCGGGGCGGCCGTGTACAGCTCGGGAACGTTGACCTTGCCGCGGCGGATCAGCCAGTAGTCCGCCATTACGACGCCGAACAGCGGGCCGAGCAGGGCGCCGAGGCCGCCCAGGAAGTACACGATGACCAGCGGGTTGTTGTAGAGGTTCCACGGCAGGATGACCAGGCCGATCACGGCGCTGACGATGGCGGCCTTGCGGAAGTTCAGGTGCTTGGGGAACAGGTTGGTCAGGGCGTAGACGGGTGCCACGAAGTTGGCCATGAGGTTCACGGCGATGGTGAGGATCAGCAGCGCCAGGCAGGCCAGCACCAGGAAGAGGGTATTGGGGATGGTCTGGACGATGTCGGACGGGCTCTCGATGATGGTGCCATTGATCTTGAACTGCCCACCGGCCATGACCACCACGATGGCGCCGAACACCAGCATGTTGATGGGGATGCCCCAGAAGTTGCCGCGCACCACGGCCTTCTTGGAAACGGCGGACCGGGTGAAGTCGCAGAAGTTCAGGACGAACGTGCCGTAGATGGAAACCCAGAGTGAGCCGCCCGCGAAGATGGTGAGCCACATCTCGGGCCCTTCGAGGGCGTTGTTGGAGGACCAGGCGATGGCGCCGCCCGCCTCGACGAAGATCCAGACGGCGATAGCCGCCATGGTGGCCAGGATGACGGGACCGGCGAAGGCCTCGTACTTGCGGATCATCTCCATCCCGAAGCTGACGATCACCAGCTGGACCACCCACAGGACCAGGAAGGCCAGCCAGCCCAGCGTCGAAAGGCCCAGGACCGAGTCCTTGTCCAGTTCCGCCAGGGCGGGGAACATTGCCACGAGCATGACACGGAAGACTACGGAGGCCAGGTAGGTCTGGATGCCGAACCAGGCCACGGCAACCGCGCCGCGCAGGAGGGCGGCGATCTGCGCGCCCCTGATCCCGAAACTGATGCGGCTCATGACGGGGAACGGAACGCCCGTCTTGACCCCCATGAAGCCGGAGAGGTTAAGGAGGCCGAACAACAGGGCCGCCCCGATGCCCAGTGCCAGCAGGATCTGCCATCCGCCGAGGCCGAGTGCGAACAGGCCGATGGCAAAGGCATAGTTGCCGAGGCTGTGCACGTCATTGGCCCAGAGCGTGAAGATGCTGTAGCCGGACCAGCTGCGGCCGGCGCGCTTGGTGGGGGCGAGATCGACGTTGTAAAGCGTTGGGCTGATGGCCTGGCCGGACGCTGCACTGGCCGATTCGCAGAGGGCTTCGACGCTGACGGAAGGGTGGGTGGAGGCAACTGACGGCGCTGTCAGGTCCGGAGCCGCGTCAACGCCCGCCGGTGGAGGGGTCTGCATAGGGTTTCTCAATTCTGAAAGGGTCCGCGGTGGTGAGGCCGGCCCTGGAGCCGTTTCTGTTATTCCACTCTGCGGAATCAAGATATTGAATAGTGAAAGCAAGAGTATGATGTGGGTCACCAGCGGTCAAGCATCGCACCGCCGGCCGCCCGGTCATAATCGGTCGGAAGCTGCTCCCAGGGCCCTTCCGGCCGGTCTGAAGCCCGTCCTTATTGACCCGGTCCCAGGCAACTAGCTAATCTCGTAAAGCAAGAATGTTTTCTCACAATACGAAAACATGAGCCATTCGACGATGAAATGAGGCTCCCGTGGCTGCAGGAGAAGATACCTCCCATATCCTCAGCGGGTTGACTAACCAGCTGCCTGATCGTGATCCGGAAGAGACTGCCGAGTGGGTTGAGTCCCTGGACGCGCTAATCAGGGAACAGGGTACCGAGCGTGCCCAATTCATCATGCGGAGCCTGCTGCAGCGCGCGGGCGCGCAGAGCGTCGGGGTGCCGATGGTGACCACCACCGATTACGTGAACACGATCCCGGTGGACCAGGAAGCACCGTTCCCGGGCAACGAGGAATACGAACGCCGCTACCGGGCATACATGCGCTGGAACGCCGCGGTGATGGTGCACCGGGCGCAGCGGCCGGACATCGCCGTCGGCGGGCACATTTCCACCTACGCCGGCGCGGCCACCCTGTACGAGGTCGGGTTCAACCATCTCTTCCGCGGCAAGGATGCCCCCGGCGGCGGGGACCAGGTGTTCTTCCAGGGCCACGCGTCCCCGGGCATGTACGCCCGCGCGTTCATGGAAGGCCGCCTCAGTGAGGAGGACCTGGACGGGTTCCGGCAGGAAAAGTCCCGCGAGGGCCATGCCCTGTCCTCCTACCCGCACCCGCGGCTGATGCCGCAGTTCTGGGAATTCCCCACCGTGTCCATGGGCATCGGGCCGATGAACGCGATCTACCAGGCCCAGTCCAACCGGTACCTGCACAACCGGGGTCTGAAAGACACTTCCGACCAGCAGGTCTGGGCGTTCCTGGGCGACGGCGAAATGGACGAGCCCGAATCCCGCGGCCTGCTCCAGCTCGCCGCGAACGAGAACCTGGACAACCTGAACTTCGTGATCAACTGCAACCTCCAGCGCCTGGACGGGCCGGTGCGCGGCAACGGCAAGATCATGCAGGAACTCGAAGCGTTCTTCCGCGGCGCGGGCTGGAACGTGATCAAGGTCGTCTGGGGCCGGGAATGGGATGACCTGCTCACCCGCGACACCGACGGGTCGCTGGTGAAGATCATGAACGAAACCCCCGACGGGGACTACCAGACCTACAAGGCCGAGTCCGGCGGGTTCGTCCGCGAACACTTCTTCGGCAAGGATCCCCGCACCAAGGACCTCGTCGCGGACCTCACCGATGACCAGATCTGGAACCTCAAGCGCGGCGGCCACGACTACCGCAAGGTCTACGCCGCGTACAAGGCAGCCACCGAATTCAAGGGCAAACCCACCGTCATCCTCGCCAAGACCGTCAAGGGCTACGGACTCGGACCCCACTTCGAAGGCCGCAACGCCACCCACCAGATGAAAAAACTCACGCTTCAGGATTTGAAGGAATTCCGGGACTACCTCCGGATTCCCATTTCCGACGCCCAACTGGAGGCTGACCCCTATCGCCCGCCCTACTTCCATCCGGGAGCGGACGCACCCGAGATCGCCTACCTGCTGGACCGCCGGCGGGAGCTAGGCGGCTTCACTCCGGAACGGCGTTCAAACCACCAGGCCGTGGAACTGCCGGATGCCAAGTCTTATGAGGTGGCCAAGCGCGGCTCGGGCAAGCAGCAGGCAGCCACCACCATGGCATTCGTCAGGCTCCTGAAGGACCTGCTCCGCGACAAGAAGTTCGGGCACCGGCTGGTTCCCATCGTGCCTGATGAATCCCGTACGTTCGGCATGGATGCGTTCTTCCCGACGGCGAAGATCTATAACCCCAAGGGCCAGAACTACCTGTCCGTGGACCGTGACCTGGTCCTGGCCTACAAGGAATCCCCCGCAGGCCAGCTGATCCACCCCGGCATCAACGAAGCCGGCGCCGTGGCAGCCTTCACCGCCGCAGGCACCGCCTACGCCACCCACGGCGTGCCCCTGGTCCCGGTCTACGTCTTCTACTCCATGTTCGGCTTCCAGCGCACCGGCGACGCCTTCTGGGCAGCCGCGGACCAGATGACCCGCGGCTTCATCATCGGCGCGACCGCAGGACGGACCACCCTCACCGGCGAAGGCCTCCAGCACGCGGACGGCCACTCCCCCCTGCTCGCCTCCACCAACCCGGCAGTAGTCACCTACGACCCCGCCTACGGCTACGAAATGGGCCACATCATCCGCGACGGCCTCGAACGGATGTACGGCCCGGACAGCACGGACAAGAACCTCATGTACTACCTCACCGTGTACAACGAGCCCATCGTCCAGCCCGCCGAACCCGAGGAACTGGACGTCGAGGGCGTCATCAAGGGCATCTACCTGCTCGCCCCCGCCAAGATCGACGGCCCCCGGACCCAGCTCCTGGCCTCCGGCGTCTCCGTCCCCTGGGCCCTCGAAGCCCAGCGGATCCTCGCCGAGGACTGGTCCGTCTCCGCCGACGTCTGGTCCGTCACCTCCTGGAACGAACTCCGCCGCGACGGCCTCGCCGCCGAAGAGGAAGCCTTCCTCAACCCGGGCGAACCCGCCAGGATCCCCTTTGTGGCGCAGCAGCTGGCTGAGGCACAGGGCCCTGTCGTCGCCGTCTCCGACTACATGAAGGCCGTCCCGGACCAGATCCGGCAATTCCTGCCGCACCAGTTCGCCACCCTGGGCGCCGACGGCTTCGGCTTCTCGGACACCCGCGCCGCAGCCCGCCGCTTCTTCAAGAACGACACCCACTCCATCGTGGTCAAAGCCCTGCAGATGCTGGCGGCGAGGGGCGAGGTGGAGGAGGCAGCGCCGTCGTACGCGATGGACCGCTACAAGCTGCTGGACGTCAACGCCGGAACCACCGGAGGAGCCGGGGGCGAGGCCTGACCAACCGTGGAGTTTTTGTCCAGATAAGGTGACTTCCCGGCCTCGCAACCCGCCGTTTCTGGACAAAAATTCCATTAGGGTGCAGCTATGGGGAACATGCGCACCACCGGAGTCGTCCTGGCCGCCGGGGCCGGGACCCGGCTGGGGCTGGGTCCCAAGGCATTGCTCCCCTACCGCGGCCGGCCGCTGGTGGAAGCGATTGCCGGAACCCTTTTCGACGGCGGCTGCCGCGAGGTGGTGGTGGTCCTTGGAGCGGGCGCACCGGACGTCGCAGCCAAGGCCGAACTGGACCGCTACCGGGTCATCGTCAACCAGGACTGGCGCACGGGTATGGGCAGTTCGTTCCTGCTCGGCGACATGGAAGCGGACCCCGAGGACCACCTCCTCATCGCCCTCGTGGACCAGCCCGGCCTGACCCGGACAACGGTGGGCAGGCTCCTCGCCTCCCACCGGCCTGGACGGATCACCGCCGCCGCCTACCGCCCCCCGCAGGCGCCCGACGCCGGCCTGCCGCCTGCGCTGCGCCGCGGCCATCCCCTGCTCATCGATGCCTCGCTGCGGAAGGCGGTCAGCGCAACGGTGACGGGCGACGCCGGGGCGCGCACCTTCCTAAAGTCGCATCCTGGGCTGGTTGACGAGGTGGATTGCAGCGACCAGTCCACGGGCGAGGACGTGGACACCCCGGACCAGCTGGGCCTACTCCAGTAGCAGTCCCTGCAGTCCCTGCTTGAAGCCGGTCCGGCCGCCGTGGGACGGGTGCCGGATTTTGGGCACGTCCAGGCCGGCCTGGAGCAGGCTGCGGTGCGCCACATTGCCCACGGCCACGAGCCTGCGGATGGCGAACAGCTCAGCCAGCGCCTGCCAGAACGGCGTCCCCAAGGCTGTTTCCGCAGGCCGTGGCGTCCGGTTGGTCTGCGGCAACCCGGGCAGGTGCGGATGCCAGGGGAAAGCGCTCCACAGCAAGGGCAGGAACTCGAGCTCGGCCAGGACCTGCCACATGACGGTTGCTGTCGGCTCGGCCGGGACACCCGCAGCATCAGGCGGCAGGACGTATCCCGTGCCCGCGCCGAAAAGGCCAAAACTGTTGGCCGGTCCTTCAAACATGGTCCGGTTGGTGAACGGGACCCCGGTGATGCGCATGCCGCGGAAGCCGGGCGCTTCGCCCACCAGAAGCACGTCCGGCGAGAAGTCCAGCATTGCCGAAAGGTACAGCCGCAGGTTCGCCCGGCGAACTGCATTAGCGGGCACCGAGTGGTCGAAAAAGTTGGTGCATGCAGGCCCGGGCTCCGCCGCAGCAAGGGCCGCAACGAACTTGTCGAGGCCTGCAGCGGAACCCATCAGGCAGCGGACCCTACCAGCGGGGGTGGATGGCCTCGCGGAAGTAGTGGTCGTAGATCCAGCGGACGCCTTCGCCGAACTGCCCGCCGATGTCCACTGACGCAGCAGCGGCGTTCGCCGCCGCCTGCTCAACGTTCCGCGCGCCGGGGATCACGGTGGTGACGCCGTCCTGCGCGGCGATCCACGCGATGGCCGCCTGCGCCGTGGTGGCCCCCGCGGGCACCAGCTGCTCGAATTCCGCCACGGCCTTCAACCCAAGCTCGTAGTCCACGCCGGAGAATGTTTCCCCGACGTCGAAGGACTCGCCGTTGCGGTTGTAGTTCCGGTGGTCGTCCGCGGCGAACGAGGTCTCCTTGGAGTACTTGCCGGACAGCAGGCCGGAGGCCAGCGGCACCCGGGCGATGATGCCCACGTTTGCGGCCTTCGCGGCGGGGAGTACCTCGTCCAGCGGCTTGAGCCGGAAGGCGTTCAGGATGATCTGGACGGAGGCCGTGCCTTCATGCCGGATCGCCTCGAGGGCTTCGTCCGTCCGTTCCACACTGACGCCGTAGTCGCGGATGGCACCCTCGGCCTTCAGTGTGTCCAGCGCGTCGTAGACCTCGGCGTTGCTGTAGACGGGCGTGGGCGGGCAGTGCAGCTGGACCAGGTCCAGGGTGTCGGTGCCGAGGTTGGTCCGTGAGCGGTCCACCCACTGGCGGAAGTTCGCGAGGGTGTAGTTTTCCGGAACCTGGTCCACCCGGCGGCCCATCTTGGTGGCCACGGTGATGTCCAACCCGGGGTTGTCCGCGAGGAACTTCCCGATGGCCTGTTCGCTGCGTCCATCACCGTAGACGTCCGCGGTGTCGAAGATGGTGACGCCCGCTTCCACGGAAGCCGCCAGGATGGCCTGCGCCTGGGCGGGGTCCACGTTGCCCCAGTCAGCGCCGAGCTGCCACGTACCCAGCCCCACGACGGACACGTTCCGCCCGGTCTTGCCTAAAATCCGCTGTTCCATCCCTCGACTATATGCAACGCGGGGCCACATCCGGTCCAAGGATGTCGCGCCGGAGGGTATTTTGTGACCCCGCGTCGCCTCAGGACAGCACGCGCTCGGCAGGCACCAGCCCCGCTTCCTTCAGCCCCAGGTAAATCCGGTCCCGCGCGATGGGCAGGGACGCGAACCGCACGCCGGTGGCGTTGCGGATGGCGTTGGCCAGGGCGGGTGCCACGGGGTTGAAGGGGCTTTCGCTCATGGATTTCGCGCCCAGCGGCCCCAGGGAATCGTTGGTCTCGGCGAAATACACCTCGCTGCGCGGCACGTCCGCAAAGGTGGGAATGTGGTACTGCCGCAGGATGTCCGTGGTGACCTTGCCGGCGTCGTCCACTACCACTTCCTCGTACAGGGCCGCGCCGATCGCCTGGGCAATGCCGCCCTCGATCTGGCCGCGGCACTGGCGGGGGTTGACCACCACGCCGGCGTCGGCCGCCTGCACGCTCTGCAGGATCTTCAGCTCGCCGGTCCCGCGGTTCACCGCAACCCGGAAGCCGTGGACATTGAACGCCACGGAACGCGGCGTCCCGCCCCAGCGGCCCTCGGCAGCAAGTTCGACGCCGGCTTCCGCGGCCGCCTGCGCCAGTTCCGCCAGGGCCAGGGGCGTCCCGTCGATCACCACGGCGTCACCGTCAAGGACGCACGCGGCGGCCTGGGTCTGCCGGATGCCGGCCGCGAAAGCCCGGATGCGGACGGCCAGTTCCTCGGCCGCCGCCAGGGTGGCCTTCCCGGCCACCACCGTGCCGGCCGAGCCGAACGCACCGGTATCGTGCTCGATCAGGTCCGTGTCCGACTGCCGTACCGCCACCCGCGAGGCCTCGGTGGACAGGGCGGTGGCGGCGAGCTGGGCGTGGACGGTGGTGGTACCGTTTCCGAACTCGGCGGTGCCGACGTCGGCCTGGTAGGTCCCGTCCGGCAGGAGCCTCAGCCTGGAGTGGGCAAAGTGGCCGCGCGGCGGGACGGTGTCGATCATGGACAGCGCCGCACCTTCCCCGGTCAGCCAGTCCGGGCCCAGCTCGGCCAGGCCGGCGGCCCGGTAGCGTTCGCGGCCCCGGTCCAGCGCGTCACGGACAAGGTCGACGCACTGGTCCAGGCCGTAGCTGCCGTAGTGGACGTCCTCCTCCGGTTCCGGCTGGGTGGACAGCATGTGGTCACCCTCGCGGACCATGTTCCGGCGGCGGAACTCCAGCGGGTCCATCCCGATGCCCGCAGCCAGTTCATCCATGGCGGATTCGATGGCGAAGACCATCTGGCTCAGCCCGTACCCGCGGAACGCACCGGCGGGCACGGTGTTGGTGTACATGGCATGCGCGTCCACTTTCTTGTTGGCGCACTTGTACACGGCCAGGGACTCGCCGCAGCCGTGGAACATCACGCCAGGGCCGTGGTTGCCGTAGGCGCCGGTGTTGGTAAGGACGTCCAGTTCCAGTGCGGTCAGGTCGCCGGACGAGGTGGCTCCGGCCTTGAGCCTGATGGTGAAGGGGTGGCGGGTGGTGGTGGCGGTGAACTGCTCGGTGCGGGTCAGCTCCAGCTGGACCGGACGCTGCAGCTTCAGGGCTGCCAGCGCCACCAGGTCCTCCACCAGCACCTCCTGCTTGCCGCCGAACCCGCCGCCAACGCGGCCGGCCACCACGTGGACCTTGTCCTCCTCCAGCCCGAACACCCGGCACAGTGTCCGGCGGACGAGGAAGGGGACCTGGCTGGAAGTGCGCACCTGGAGCCGGCCGCCATCGTCCACGGAGGCGATGGCGGCGTGCGTTTCCAGGGCGACGTGCTGGACGCGCTGGGTGCGGTAGGTCTGCTCGTGGACGAAGTCGGCGGCGGCGAAACCGTCCGCCACGCTGCCCAGTTCGGAGTGGAGTTCGGCCACCACGTTGCGGTCCGGCCGGGAGATGCGGGCAGTTCTGCCGTCCTTGTCGCCGTGCACCAGCGGTGCGCCGGGTTCCAGGGCGGCCTGCGGCGTAATGACCGCGGGCAGTTCCCGGTATTCCACCTGCAGGGCGCGCACTCCCGCTTCGGCGGCAGCAACGGATTCGGCGACGACGGCGGCCACCCGCTGTCCGATGAACCGCACCACGTCATCCAGCACGCGGGTATCGTCCGGGTCGTCGGTGAACAGCTCGTGCTGGGCGGTGGAGAACGCCTGGGCCGGGGCATCCTCGTGGGTGAGGACTGCCACGACGCCCGGCACCTGCAGGGCCGCGTCCTTGTTGATGGAGATGACCCGCGCATGCGCGTGCGGCGAGCGCAGGATCTTCATGTGCAGCAGGGCCTGCTGCTGGTCCACGGGGATATCCAGGGTGTACCGGGCGGTGCCGGTGACCACGGCCCGGCTGGCGGGGGCCGGGACGTCGTCGCCCAGCCGTCCGGGCTCGGGATCGGGCTGGCCTTCCCCGGCGGTGCCGGAACCCGGGCCGTGCGGATCGGGGTGGCCGGCGTGGCCGCAGATAGCGTCACCGATGGCCCGGTAGCCGGTGCACCGGCAGAGGTTGCCCTTGAGGTTCCGGGGCAGGTTGTCCCGTTGTTCGTCGTCGAACGTGGCGGCGGTCATCATCATGCCCGCGGTGCAGAAGCCGCACTGGAAGCCCTGCCGCTCAAGGAACTGCTGCTGGACCGGGTGGAGCTCCGCGCCGGATGTGGCGGCCAGGCCCTCGATGGTGGTGACGGCGTGTCCTTCTGCCCGCACGGCGGGGTAGATGCAGCTGTGCACCGGGGTGCCGTCCACGTGGACGGTACACGCCCCGCAGTCGCCGCCGTCGCAGCCCTTCTTCACACCGAGCGCGCCCTGCTCGCGCAGGAAGGTCCGGAGGCACTGCCCCGGGCGGGGTGCGGCATCCGCTGATGTTCCGTTGATCTCGATGGCCATTGCTCAGGCCCCTTTCGAAAGTGCGTCGCGGCCGGCCCGCGGTGGAAGCGTCCGGGGTGGCCAGAAGTCTCCGGAGACCTGGAGCCCGGCCGCCCCTTCCGGGGCGGCGAGTTCGGCGCGGATTTCCTCGGCGAGCCGGTAGGTCATGTCCCGGCGCCAGGCCGGCAGTCCGTGGATGTCGTCGTGGTAGAGCTCCTGCGGTATCCCGTCGTCAAGTGCCGCCGCCAGCTGGTCCTGTTCCGGGAGACCGTCGAAGCGCAGCTGCACGGGCCGCTTTGTTGCGGCGGTGACGGTGAGGACCAGGGAGGTGCCGCCGTCGAGCCGTCCAATGAGGAGCACCCCGGACCTGCCCAGATTGCTCAGCGAGAGGCGGCGGAACGCCACCCGCGAGGCAAGGGCCGACGCCGGGAGGTGGATGCTGCGGAGCAGTTCACCGGGTGCCAGGCAGTTCTTCGTGTCGCCGGTGACAAAGTCCGCCACCGGAACGGTGCGGCTGGCACCGCCGGGTCCCAGGATGGTGGCCACCCCGTCCAGCCCGGCGCTGAGCGAGATCATGGGCCCGGCCGGAAGCGAGGTGCACAGGTTGCCGCCCACCGTGGAGGTGTTCCAGACCTTGAAGGAAGCCACGAACGAATCGCAGCACGGCCGGACCAGGTCCAGCCCCGGCCAGGGGCGGCCCGCGGCTTCGGCTGACTCCGGGAGCTTGTACAGCTCGGCAACGGTGCATGTCGCGGCGAGGTCGATGCCGTCGCCGGAAACAGTGACGGGCGTCCAGCCGGCGGTGCCGAGGTCCAGGAGGCGGCGCAGCGGCCGGGGGCCGAAGGCGAGGCTGCCATAGGAGAACAGGACGGTTCCGCCGGCCAGCCAGGCGTCGCCGTCGCGCCATTCTGCGGGGTCGGTGGTGGGAACCACCGCCTCAATGGTGTTCATGTCCATGCGATCTCCTGTGGGGTGGCGGTGTGCGGCTGCCCGGGTGCGGGCTGCTGGTGGATGGGACCGGAGGTGTCCCGCAGCGGCATGCAGCGGGCGGCGCGGTTGCGCGAGGCGAGAAGCTCGGCGGTGATGGACACCGCCACTTCCGCCGGCGTGACGGCGCCGAGGTCCAGTCCGATGGGCGAGTGAAGTTCGGCGATCCGTTCGGGACGGATGCCGGCGGCAAGCAGGTGGTCCACCCGCTGCAGGTGGCTGCGGCGGGAGCCCATGGCGCCCACGTAGGCGAGGTCCAGGGCCAGCGCCGTTTCCAGCAGCGGAAGGTCGAATTTGGGGTCGTGGGACAGCACGGCAACCACGGCGCGGCTGTCCAGCCGCCCGGCCGCCGATTCCGCGGCGAGGTAGCGGTGCGGCCAGTCCGTCACCACTTCGTCGGCCGCCGCGAAACGCGGCTGTGCGGTGAAGGCAGGGCGGGCGTCCACGAGGGTCACGTGGTAGCCGAGCAGCCTGGCGGCCGGGACCAGGGCGGCACCGAAGTCGTTGGCGCCGAACACCAGCATCCGCGGCGGGGCGAGGCGCACTTCCACCAGTACCATCGCCGCGTCCCGGGGCAGGTCCTGGGCAAAATTGTCAGGCGGGCAGGTGCCGGCGCCAGCCAGCGGGACCACGCCCGTTCCGCCGCTGCGGAGGATGGCCTGGATCTTGCGGACGGATTCGGGATCCGGAGCGGTGCCGGGCTGCAGCAGGTTGGCGAGCCCGGCGTGTGCCTGGGCGCGGGCCGGATCTGACATTACGACGGCGGCTCCTCCCCCGGTGCCCAGCCGGCGCACCAGGGCCACGGGTTCGTCCGGGCCGCGGTCCGCGAGCAGGTGCAGGGCAGTCCGCAGCGGGGCGTCATTGCCCGCGGGCACCGGTTCGATATGGATGTCCAGCCACCCCCCGCAGGTGAGCCCGGCGGCGAAGGCGTCGGCGGCACTGAAGCCGAACGCCTGGCGGCGGGTCCCGCCGTCGTCCACTGCCTCCTGGGCGAGCGCCACCACGGCGCCCTCGACGCAGCCGCCGGACAGGCTGCCCAGCACGTTCCCGGACTCGGTGACAATCATGGAGGTGCCCACGGGCCGCGGAACAGAGCCGGTAGCCGAGAGGATGGTTGCCACCGCGAACGGCTGGTGCGCGAGGTGGGGCAGCCAGGCGCCCAGGGAAGGGATCAGGTCAAGCATGGCGGCACTCCTTCTTCCGCGCGGCGGTGGTGTCCATTGTCGTTCCTGTCGGGTGGTACGGAAAGCAATTGGTTCGGAAAAGCTGATGGCCGGGACATCCGCACCCGGATGACGGATGCGGATGTCCCAAACGGCCGGGAACAGCGGCGGATCAGGCGCCCATCAGGACGTTGATGGGGCCGCGGGCGAAGTACACCAGGAAGCCTGCGCTGACCACCCACATCAGCGGGTGGATCTTCTTGGCCTTGCCTGATGCCGCGCCGATGATGGCCCAGCTGACGAAGCCGACGCCGATGCCGTTGGCGATCGAGTAGCTCAGCGGCATGGTCACGATGGTGAGGAACGCCGGCAGGGCCACGCTGAACTTGCTGAACTTGATCTCGCGGATCTGGGCCATCATCATGGCGCCCACCACCACCAGGGCCGCGGCGGCCACTTCCAGCGGAACCACGCTGGTAAGCGGGGTGAGGAACATCGAGCCGAGGAACAGCACGCCCGTGACCACCGATGCCAGGCCGGTGCGGGCGCCTTCGCCAATGCCGGCCGCGGAGTCGATGTACACGGTGTTGGAAGAGCCGGAGGTGGCGCCGCCGGCCACCGCGCCCACGCCTTCCACGATGAAGGCCGACTTCAGCCGCGGGAACGTGCCGTCCTTGTGAGCCACGCCGGCGCTCTTGGCCAGGCCTGTCATGGTGCCCATGGCGTCGAAGAAGTTGGTGAAGACCAGGGTGAACACCAGCATGGTGGCCGCGAGTCCGCCGATCCGGGCGAACGAGCCGAAGAGGTCGAACTGGCCCACCAGGCCCAGGTCCGGGGCGGACACCAGCTGGCCGGAGAGCACGGGGGTGTTAAGGTGCCAGCCGCCGGGGTTGGTGGCGCTGGCCGGGCCGATCTTGAAGATGGCTTCGACGACGGCGGCGAGCACGGTGGTGCCCACGATGCCGATGAGGAGCCCGCCCTGGACCTTGCGCGCCACCAGGATGCCCATGCTGAGCAGGCCGACGACGAACACGAGGGTGGGCACGGAGGTGATGGAGCCGCCGTCGCCCAGCTGCACGGGCGGCCCGCCGGCGGTGGCCCGGACAAAGCCGGAATCCACGAAGCCGATGAAGGCGATGAACAGGCCGATGCCCACCGTGATGGCGGCCTTCAGTTCCTTGGGGACGGCCCGGAAGATGGCGGTACGGGCACCGGTGACGCCGAAGAGCACGATCAGGATGCCGTTGATCACCACCAGGCCCATTGCCTCGGCCCAGGTGACTTCCTGGATCACGGAGACGGCAAGGAACGAATTGATGCCCAGTCCTGCGGCGAGGCCGAAGGGAAGGTTTGCCACCAGGCCGAAAAGGATGGTCATGACGCCGGCGGTGAGGCCCGTGACGGCCCCGACCTGCGCTGCGGACAGCCAGCCGCCGGCAACGTCGGTGGGGGCGTTGTCCCCGCTGAAGCCGCCCAGGATCAGGGGGTTCAGGATGACGATGTACGCCATGGTGAAGAAGGTGACCAGGCCGCCGCGGAATTCACGCGCCAGTGTTGAGCCGCGTTGCGTGATCTGGAAGAAACGGTCAAGGATGGAGTTCGACGCCGGCGGCTTGGGGGAACGCGGTGCCGGCTGGGAGGTGCGGGGTGTTGGAGCCGAATGCTCCTCGTGGGAGGAATCCAGGATGGTCATGGTGAGCCGCCGGGCCTAGTAGTCGATCCTGGTTTCGAGCGTGTTCCAGGTGTTGAACGGCTCCAGCGGCGCCGGCGCCTGGGGATCGCCCAGTTCGAGCTTGGAGACCGGCATCAGGGAATCCCTGTCCTGGTTATTGAAGTATTCGTAGAAGACGGCGTCGTCAAAGCCGACGGATGCGGCGTCGTGCCGGTCTGCGGCGTACACCACCCGCTCCACGCGGGCCCAGAGTGCCGAGGCGAGGCACATGGGGCATGGCTCGCAGCTGGTGTAGAGGACGGCGCCGCTGAGGTCGAAGGTGCCGAGCTCGCGGCAGGCGGTGCGGATTGCGGTGACTTCGGCGTGCGCCGTGGGATCGTTGTCCGCGGTGACGCGGTTGACGCCGTCGAACGTTTTGCCGTCCGCGGTGACGATCATGGCGCCGAAGGGCCCGCCGCTGTTGAGGACGTTGGCCGTTGCCAGCCGGATGGATCTGGCCAGGAACTGCTCGGCCGTGACGGTGGTACTCATGATGCGACTTCCTTTTGCCGGGAAGCCCGGTGCCGCTTGCAGTACCAGTAGAACCAGGTGCGACGGTTACCAGGCTTCAGCATGTGCTGTGAAGGTTAAGTTGCGCCTGGTAGATAGCTTCCCGGGATCCGGGTGCCCGCCTTTGGCAAAATCGAGATTAGCACCGGATTGTGGTCCGCGCCATAGTTTTCTGAAAACTTTATTCCGCAATGTGAAATCTGCGTTTCCACCCCTTCACTGGTGCGAAAACTGACGGCAGTCACAATCCGCGCGTTGACGGAATCCTGCCGGCTCCCTACGCTGAAGCCACCCGCGCCCCGCATCGGAGCCGCGGCCCTGGATCAGCAGACAGGGCTTCACTGAGCTGGATTTACTGCAACTGCGCTCAGATAGGGACAGCCCCATGAACTCCTCCCCTGCCACCAGCTCCCGCCTCTGGATCAAGGATCCGCAGGCCGCCTTCACCGCAAACAGCCTCGACGCCTCGGGCGGAATCGTGGTCAGCGGCGGCGTGATCGAAGAAGTCGTCGCTGCGGGGCAGCAGCCGGCGGCGCCCGTCCACGAAACGTTCGACGCCGGCCGGCACGTCCTGCTGCCGGGGCTGATCAACACGCACCACCACTTCTACCAGACCCTCACCCGCGCCTGGGGACCGGTGGCCAACGCCCCGCTCTTTCCCTGGCTGCAGAACCTGTACCCGGTCTGGGCGCGGCTCACCCCCAAAGACCTGGAGCTGGCCGCCACCGTGGCCTTGGCCGAGCTGGTGCTCTCCGGCTGCACCACCGCCGCCGACCACCATTACCTCTTTCCCGCCGGGCTGGAGGATGCCATCGATATCGAGGTGGCGGCGGTCCGCCGGCTGGGTATGCGCGCCACGCTCACCCGCGGCTCCATGACTTTGGGGACGGACGACGGCGGCCTTCCGCCGCAGTCAACGGTGCAGGCTCCGGAGGTGGTGCTGGAAGACAGCGAGCGGCTGGTCTCCGCGTATCACGAGCGGGGGGAGGACGCGGTGATCCAGATCGCCCTGGCCCCCTGTTCGCCATTCTCGGTGACCAAGGAAATCATGGCCGAAAGTGCCGCCCTCGCGGAGCGCCTGGACGTCCGGCTGCACACCCACCTGGCCGAAACCCTCGACGAGGAGGACTTCTGCCGGGAGATGTTCGGCCTGCGCACCGTGGACTACCTGGACAGCGTTGGCTGGCTGACCGACCGCACCTGGCTGGGCCACGGCATCCACTTCAGCGACACCGAGATCAGCCGGCTCGGGGCAGCCGGGACCGCCGTCGCGCACTGCCCCACCTCCAACATGCGCCTGGCCTCGGGCACGGCCCGGGTCCTGGAACTTGAGGACGCGGGAGTCCTGGTGGGGCTGGGCGTGGACGGCTCGGCGTCGAACGATGCCTCGAACATGATCCTGGAAGCCCGGCAGGCGCTGTATCTCCAGCGGCTGCGGTACGGCGCGGATGTCCCGGTGGAGCGGGCACTGGGCTGGGCGACGCGCGGCTCGGCCGCCGTCCTCGGGCGGAGCGGGCTGGGCCAGCTGGCTCCCGGCATGCAGGCGGACCTTGCACTGTTCACACTGGACGAACTTCGCTTCTCCGGCAGCCACGATCCGGTGGCCGCACTGCTGCTCTGCGCCGCGGACCGGGCGGACAGGGTGATGGTGGGCGGGCAGTGGCGCGTGGTGGACGGGCAGATCCCGGGCCTGGACGTCGCCGGGCTCATCGCCGAGCATTCGGCTGCCGCCCGCCGCCTGGTGAAGGGCTAGGGCGTGTTCCGCCGTTTCGACGGTTCCCTGCGCACACGATGTTCGGTGACGCCGTCCCGGCAGAGAACCGTCGAAGCGGCCCTATGCCGCGGGATCACATCGTTGCTAGCGTGGCCGCATGACCCCAGCAAAGACGCCGGCCGAGATCCTGGACATCGATGGCGAAGAGGTCCGCATCTCCAGCCCGGACAAAGTGGTGTTCCCGGAGCCCGGCCTGACCAAGCTGGACCTGGTGCGGTACTACGTGGCAGTTGCCGACGGCGCGCTGCGCGGGGCGGGCGGCCGGCCGATGGTGCTCAAGCGGTTTCCCAAGGGCATCGGCGAGGAACCCTTCTTCCAGAAGCGCGTGCCGGAAAACCACCCTCCTTATATAGACACCACCACGCTGCATTACGCGTCGGGGACGTCGGCCGAGGAGGCGGTGATCCGGAACGCGGCAGGCCTGGCCTGGGTCATCAACCTGGGCTGCCTGGACCTCAACCCGCATCCCGTGCGCGCAGAGGACCTGGAGCACCCCGACGAACTGCGGGTGGACCTCGACCCCATGCCGGGCGTGGAGTGGTCGCAGATCGTGGACGTCGCCTACGTGGCGCAGGAGATCCTCGACGACGTGGGGCTGGTTGGATGGCCGAAGACCAGCGGTTCGCGGGGGCTGCACATCCTGGTGCGGATCGCGCCGCAGTGGTCCTACCGGGATGTGCGGCTCGCCGCCGAAACCCTGGCCCGGGAAGTGGAGAACCGCGCGCCCGGCCTGGCCACGGCACGGTGGTGGAAGGAGGAACGCGGCGAGAGCGTGTTCGTCGACTTCAACCAGAACGCCAAGGACCGGACGGTGGCCTCCGCCTACTCGGTCCGGGCGCTACCCGACGCGCGGGTATCAACGCCGCTGTCGTGGGAAGAGGTCCGGTCGGCACGTCCGGAGCAGTTCACGGTGCCCACCATGCTGGAGCGGTTTGCGGACGTCGGCGACCCGCACGCGGGCATCGACGACGCCGCCGGTTCCCTGGACGGGCTGCTGGCCCTCGCCAAGGAGCTGGGTCCGGCCGAGAAGGCACCGCGGGGAGCCAACGGCTCGGGCCGCCGGCAGTCAACGATGCCGCTGATCGAAGTGGCCCGGACCCGGACGAAGCCGGAGGCCCTGGCTGCGCTGGACGAGTGGAAAACCCGGCACGCCGCCGTCGTTCCTTCACTCGCCCCCGCCGACGTGCTGGTGGACGGGATGCGCGGCTCAAGCTCGCTCTGGTACCGGGTGCGGGTGAACCTGCAGCACGTTCCCGAGGCGGAGCGGCCGCCCCAGGAGGAGCTCATTGCAGATTACGACCCCTGGGTCGGAAAGGAGTGGCCGGGACGTCCGGCGTCCTGACGGCGTCAGCGGCGGTTGAATCCCGGCAGCGCGTGGATCCAGCGCGAGAAGCGGCTGCGTTCGTGGACCCGGTCCTCGGGCACGTAGAAATCGGGATCCGTTCCGCCGCCAAGCGGGAGGTAGAACTCCGACGCTGTCTGGGCGGCCGCCGGTGCTGGTGCCGGCGTGGTGTCCTGCTGGTACATCTGGCCCTCCTCGGGTTGCTTTTCGTATAGCGGAAAATAAATCTTGCTATACGAAAGATTAGACGCGCCGGGCGGAGACCGTCAATAGCTTCTGTTGCAGCGCCGAGGCCAGCCCGGTCACAAAACGAATTTTGGCCTTGTGATGTACACCACCGGATTGCGGGGGTACGCTGGAAGGCAACTCGTGGCGCACGTCACGTAACCTGGGAGCAGCAGGCAGGGTCGTAATGAGCTGGCATCAATGGATGCCGGCTCTTTTTTGTTGGGTCGGCTCCACCGGAAACGCGCCAGAAACGCGCGCTTAATTTCAGTGATGGAACCTTGGTTCCACTTACCGGAGATTGGGAAATGACCATGAGCAGCAAGATCATCCTCGGCGAAAACCAGTACGGCAAGGCCGAAGTCCGCGTCGTCAAGATCACCCGCGACACCAACCGCCACGAGATCGAGGACCTGAACGTCACCTCGCAGCTGCGCGGCGACTTCACCGCGGCACACCTGGAGGGCGACAACGCCCACGTGGTTGCCACGGACACCCAGAAGAACACCATCTACGCCTTCGCCCGTGACGGCGTCGGCTCCCCCGAGGCCTTCCTGCTGCGCCTCGGCGAGCACTTCACGTCCAGCTTCGACTGGGTGACCGGCGGCCGCTGGGAAGCCGAGTCCTACGCGTGGAACCGTATCCAGGCCCACGGCAGCGAACACGACCACTCATTCGTCCGCAACGGCCAGGAAGTCCGGACCGCCGTCCTGGTCCGCGACGGCGCCACAACGCACCTGGTCTCCGGGCTCAAGGACCTGACCGTCCTGAAGTCCACCCAGTCCGGCTTCGTCGGCTACCCGCGGGACCGCTACACCACCCTGCCGGAAACCACGGACCGCATCCTGGCCACGGACGTCTCCGCCCGCTGGCGCTTCAAGACCGGAACCGACTTCAGCAACCTTGACTTCAACAAGAGCTACGACGACGTAAAGGGACTCCTGCTCGAAGGCTTCACCGAGAAGTACTCCCACGCCCTGCAGCAGACCCTGTTCGACATGGGCCAGAAGGTCCTGGAGGCCCACACCGAGATCGACGAGATCAAGTTCTCCATGCCCAACAAACACCACTTCCTGGTGGACCTCACCCCGTTCGGCCTGGACAACCCGAACGAGGTCTTCTACGCCGCCGACCGTCCTTACGGCCTGATCGAGGCCACCGTCCAGCGCGAGGATGCCGCCCCGGCCCCCGCCGCCTGGTCCGGCATCGCCGGCTTCTGCTAGACCGCCTGCATCACCCCACCCCGTCCGGAGTTTTTGTCCAGATAAGTCGACTTCAGCACCTCTAAAGTCCCCATAAGTGGACAAAAACTCCGGACCCACAGATTTACACCCGTTAGCCAGACACAGTTAGCCAGACGATGACGTCTGCCATGAACCCAGAAAGTCTGCCATGAACACCAAAAAGAAACTGGCCGCTGCGGCCGCCGGTAAAGGGGCCCAGCAGGCCCGGCCGGAGGACCAGCGGCTGTCGATCGGAAGCACCTTCGCCTACGGCTTCCAGCACGTCCTCACCATGTACGGCGGCATCATCGCCCCTCCCCTGATCATTGGCGCGGCGGCCGGGATGAGTTCGCAGGACATCGGACTGCTGATTGCTGCCTGCCTGTTCGTCGGCGGACTCGCCACCATTCTGCAGACCGTCGGCGTTCCGTTCTTCGGCTCGCAGCTGCCGCTGGTCCAGGGTGTGTCCTTCGCCGGGGTCTCCACCATGGTGGCCATCGTGCACGGCGGCGGCGGGATCCAGGCGGTATTCGGATCGGTCATCGCCGCGTCGCTGATCGGCTTGCTGATCACTCCGCTGTTCTCGAAGATCATCCGGTTCTTCCCGCCGGTGGTCACGGGTACGGTCATCACCACCATCGGCCTCACGCTGATGCCGGTGGCCGCCAACTGGGCCATGGGCGGCAACAGCAAGGCCCCCAACTACGGCAGCATGGCCAACATCGGCCTCGCGGCAGCCACCATGGCCATCGTCCTGCTCCTGAGCAAGGTGGGCAGCGCCGCGATCTCCCGGCTCTCCATCCTGCTCGCCATGGTCCTGGGCACCGCCATCGCCTTCGCCTTCGGCATGGCCGACTTCTCCAAGGTGGGCCAGGGCGAAATCGTCGCCTTCCCCACCCCGTTCGCCTTCGGCCCGCCGGTCTTCGAAATTGCGGCCATCATCTCCATGCTGATCGTCATCCTGGTCACCCTGACCGAAACGTCCGCTGACATCATCGCCGTGGGCGAGATCGTGGGCACCAAGGTGGACTCCAAACGGATCGGCGACGGCCTCCGCGCGGACATGCTCTCCAGCGCCATCTCCCCGCTGTTCAACTCCTTCACCCAGAGCGCCTTCGCCCAGAACGTCGGCCTGGTGGCCATCACCGGGGTGAAGAGCCGCTTCGTGGTCAGCGCCGGCGGCCTGATCCTGGTGATCCTCGGCCTGCTGCCCGTCCTCGGCCGGGTGGTCGCAGCAGTGCCCACCCCCGTCCTGGGCGGCGCCGGCGTCGTACTCTTCGGAACCGTGGCAGCCAGCGGCATCCGCACCCTGGCCAAGGTGGAGTACAAGAACAACATGAACCTGATCATCGTGGCCGCCTCGATCGGGTTCGGCATGATTCCCATCGCCGCCCCCGCGTTCTACGACCAGTTCCCGTCCTGGTTCGGCACCATCTTCCACTCCGGCATCAGCTCCGCCGCCGTGATGGCCATCCTGCTGAACCTGCTGTTCAACCACCTGAAGGCCGGCAACTCGGAGAACCAGTCCGTATTCGTGGCCGGCACCGAGCGGGTAGTCCAGGAACAGGACATCAAGTGCCTGATGGACGGCGACCGCTTCGAGGGCGGCAAGCTCATCGACTGCGACGGCAAGGAAGTCAAGATCGAGTCCGCGGAGAAGGCGTCAGAACACTAGAGAAGGCAAAGGGACAGCCCCGGGGCCTTTGGCTCCGAGGCTGTCCTTTCCTGCGGATCAGACCACAAGCGGCACGGGATGAATCTCGTCCGCCGGATGGCCGGTCCGCTCATGAATGCGCCGGACCGCCTCGGCAGACGGAGCCTCCGACAGGCAGTAGACCAGGCCCGATTCAGGGTCCGCCCATGCCTGCTGGAAATCGACGCTTTCTTCACCCTGGATCGCCAGGTCCGCATCATGCGCAGCCCTGAGCTGTTCGGCAGTGATGCCGACCATGTTGTGGTGAACGTCCATGAATTTCGTCATGATGACAACCCCCGATGGGTTCGAATCCGATGGATGCCGCACATGGTACGCCCAGCTGCGAACACGGTCAACGGTCGCCGGAGGCATGCATTAAGCCACTGGCCGGGGAGGGGATCAGGAGCGGTTGAGTTCCGCGGAGATTGCCTCGGCTGCCTCCCGCAGGACGGGAACAGCCTTGTCGGCGAAGTGCTCGTCCACGCGGGACACCGGGCCGGAGACCGAGATCGCCGTGGGAGTGGGGGCGTTGGGCACGGCCATGGCAAAGCAGCGCACGCCGAGCTCCTGCTCTTCCTCGTCGATGGAGTAGCCGCGCTCGCGGATGAGCTTCAGGTCGGCAAGGAGGTCGTCGACGTCGCGGATGCTCTTGACTGTTGGCGTGGGCATGCCGGCGCGGGTAACGATGCCGCGGACCACGTCGTCGTCGAGCTGGGCCAGGATGGCCTTTCCGACGCCGGTGGCATGGGTATGCGCCCGGCGTCCCACCTCGGTGAACATGCGCATGGAGTGCAGGGACGGCACCTGGGCCACGTAGATGACCATGTCCGAATCGAGCACGGCCATGTTGGAGGTCTCGCCCAGCCGGTCAACCAGCGTCTTGAGCTGTGGGCGGGCCAGGGCACCGAGCTGCTTGTTGGCCCCCTCGCCCAGCCGGATCAGCCGCGGGCCCAGGGCGTAGCGGCGGTTGGGCAACTGCCGGATGTAGCCCAGCGCGACGAGGGTGCGCAGGAGCCGGTGGATGGTGGGCAGCGGCAGGTCCGTGGACGAGGACAACTCACTGAGCGTGACGTCGCCGCCAGCGTCGGTGATCAATTCCAAGAGTTCGAAGACGCGCTCAACGGACTGCACGCCTCCGGCGGCTTTCTCAGCCATAACCAAGTCTCCTGTGGCTCGGATTCCGACAAGTCTTATCCGCATCGTGAAAAGAGTTGCCCTAGTTGTTTCAAGATACAGCACGGACCGTGCCGATGCGATCAGTCACAAACAGGGCTTGTCTTTCCACAAAGTAGATAATAATATCCATAATACGAAAACATTCGAGTTGGTCAGCAACCCGGACATGGCCCAACAGGAGGACATTCAATGGCGAACCCCAGCCCCGGAAATTCGATCACCCTGCGCGTGGAAGCACCGTCAAGCTTCAGCGCCACCAGCGAACTGGCCGCAGCCGTCGGAGCAGCCGGCGCCGCCATCACGGCCCTGGACGTCAGCGAGTCCCACCACGAGACACTGGTTGTGGACGTCACCTGCAACACCACCGACGACGCGCACGCCGCGCGGGTCAAGGACGCCCTGAACGCGCTTGACGGCGTCACGGTCCAGCACGTCTCGGACCGCACTTTCCTGATGCACCTGGGCGGCAAGCTGGAAGTCGTCCCGAAGGTTGCCCTGCGCAACCGCGACGATCTTTCCCGCGCCTACACTCCCGGCGTCGCGCGCGTCTGCCTCGCTATCGCCGAGGACCCGGCAGCGGCCCGCAACCTGACCGTCAAGCGCAACACCATCGCCGTCCTCACCGACGGTTCGGCCGTCCTGGGCCTGGGCAACATCGGTCCCGCCGCAGCCCTTCCCGTCATGGAGGGCAAGGCTGCGCTCTTCAAGCAGTTCGCCAACGTGGACGCCTGGCCGGTCTGCCTTGACACCCAGGACACCGAGGAGATCATCAAAATTGCCAAGGCCATGGCCCCGGTCTACGGCGGCATCAACCTGGAGGACATCGCCGCGCCCCGCTGCTTCGAGATCGAAAACCGGCTCCGCGAGGAACTGGACATCCCGGTCTTCCATGATGACCAGCACGGTACCGCGATCGTCACCCAGGCCGCACTGGTCAACGCCCTGCGGGTGGTGGGCAAGAAGCTCTCCGAGGTGAAAATCGTGGTCTCGGGCGTCGGCGCCGCCGGTTCCGCCATCATCCAACTCCTCAAGGCGCAGGGTGCCCGGCACATCATTGCCGCCGGCCGCTCGGGTGCCATCCACGCGGGCGAAAAGTACGACGACGAGCACCGCACCTGGATTGCCGCGAACACAAACCAGGACGGCTTCTCCGGCAACCTCCACGACGCCCTCAAGGGAGCGGACGTGTTCATCGGCGTCAGCGCCCCGCACGTCATCGGCGAGGAGCAGGTGGCCTCCATGGCCGAGGGCGCGATCGTCTTCGCCATGGCCAACCCCACCCCTGAGATCGACCCCGTCATTGCGTCAAAGCACGCCGCCGTGGTGGCCACCGGGCGCAGCGACTTCCCGAACCAGATCAACAATGTGCTGGCCTTCCCCGGATTCTTCCGCGGCCTGCTGGACGCCGGGGCAAGCGACATCACGCCGGACATGCTGGTGGCCGCCGCCGAGGCCATCGCCAACCGGGTTGCTGACGACGAGCTCAATGCCAGCTACATTATCCCCAGCGTCTTCGATCCCCATGTGGCCGCCGACGTGGCTGCAGCAGTGGCAGCGGCCGCCCGTTCCGCCAACGTGGCAACCAAGGGCACGGATGCCGCCGAGGTTCCCGTGGCCGCCCTCGCCAACGCCTGACCGCCCGACTTCCAGCCATAGGAAAGGACCAGAAATGGCCATCACCGTCACAGATCCCCGGCCGATCAACCGCGCCGAGGAGATCCTCACCCCCAAGGCGCTGGCTTTCGTGGAGGAGCTTCACAAGCGCTTTGCCGGAACCCGCAACGAGCTGCTGGCGGCCCGCGCCGCCAAGCGGCAGCGCGTCGCGGAGACCGGAAAGCTGGACTTCCTGCCGGAAACCCAGGCCGTGCGCGACGGCGACTGGAAGGTCGCGCCGGCACCGGCGGCCCTGCAGGACCGCCGGGTAGAAATGACCGGCCCGGCGTCGCCGGCGAAGATGGCCATCAACGCCCTGAACTCCGGTGCCAAGGTGTGGCTCGCGGACCTTGAGGATGCCAGCACCCCCACCTGGGGCAACGTCATTGACGCCATCCTCAACCTCCGTGACGCAGCCCAGGGCAACCTGAGCTACACATCCGACGAGGGCAAGGAGTACCGGCTCCGCACCGACGCGCCGCTCGCCGTCGTGGTGGCCCGGCCCCGCGGCTGGCACATGCAGGAAAAGCACCTGCTGATCGACGGCGAACCCGCCGTAGGTGCGCTGGTGGATTTCGGCCTGCACTTCTACCACGTGGCCAAGCAGCTGGTCCTCAACGGTCACGGCCCGTACTACTACCTGCCCAAGATGGAGAGCCACCTCGAGGCCCGGCTCTGGAACGACGTGTTCGTCTTCGCGCAGGACTTCCTGGGCCTGCACCAGGGCACCATCCGCGCCACGGTGCTGATCGAAACCATCCCGGCCGCGTTCGAGATGGACGAGATCCTCTACGAACTCCGCGACCACGCCTCCGGCCTGAACGCCGGCCGCTGGGACTACCTGTTCAGCCTCATCAAGTACTTCCGTGACGCCGGCGAAGAGTTCGTCCTGCCGGACCGCGCCTCGGTGGCCATGACCGCGCCGTTCATGCGCGCCTACACCGAACTGCTGGTCAAGACCTGCCACAAGCGCGGCGCCTTCGCGATGGGCGGCATGGCGGCCGTCATTCCCAACCGCCGCCACCCCGAAGTGACCGAGGCAGCGTTTGCGAAGGTCCGGGCGGACAAGACCCGCGAGGCGAACGACGGATTCGACGGCTCCTGGGTTGCCCACCCGGACCTGGTTCCCACCTGCCGCGAGGTGTTCGATTCGGTCCTCGGTGACAAGCCGAACCAGCTGGACAAGCAGCGCCCGGAGGTCAACGTCACCGCAGACCAGCTGCTGGACGTCTCCTCCGCCGAAGGCCAGGTCACTGAGGCCGGCCTGCGGCTGAACCTCTACGTTGCCGTGGCCTACACCGCCGTCTGGCTCTCCGGCAACGGCGCCGTGGCCATCCACAATCTGATGGAGGACGCCGCCACTGCCGAGATCTCCCGCTCCCAGGTGTGGCAGCAGATCCGGAACAAGTCCGTCCTGGCGGATACCGGCAACACGGTGACCAAGGAGCTGGTGGAGCGGATCCTGGGCGAGGAGACCGAGCGGCTCCGCACCGAGTTCGGTGACGAGGCGTTCCGCCGCTACTACCAGCCGGCCAGCGAACTGATCGCGGACATCTGCCTCTCGGACGACTACACCGACTTCCTCACCACCCCCGCCTACGAACTGGTGGGCTGAGGCATGCCCGGATCACCCCGCCCCTCGCTCACACCCGGGGACCTGGCGCACATCGACGGCCAGCTGGCCGCCACGGACCGGCTCCTGGAACACAACTATCCCGGCGACGACGGCTCCCGCCAGCCCGTGCACACGGTTTACGTGCCCGCGGACCGCTTCACGACGTCGCTTGCCGCGGAGTGGGGCACCGAAGCCAAGGCTGCCGTTGAGGCCCACGGCGGCTTCGGGAAGCTGGGGAACCTGCTGGGCCAGGAACCCGGCCTCGCCGAGGCCGTCGCCTCGCGGGTGGAAGCGAAGCTGGCCTCCGAACCCATCGAGGACCTCCGGCTCGACTTCGAGGACGGGTTCGGGGACAGGGGCGACGACGCCGAGGACGCAGCGGCGGTTGCCGCGGCTTCCGCTGTGGCCGCCGCAGCCGCGGCCGGGTCCGCTCCCCCGTTCATCGGTATCAGGTTCAAGTGCTTCGAAGCGGCCACCCGGGCCCGCGGGCTGCGCACCCTGGACCTGTTCGTCTCCGGCCTGGCCGCCGCCGGAGAGCTGCCGGAGGGGCTGGTCCTGACCCTGCCCAAGGTGACCACCGTGGCCCAGGTCCAGGCCATGGACTTCGCCGTGTCCCGGCTGGAGCAGGTGCACTCGCTGCCCGCCGGCCGGCTGCGTTTCGAGGTCCAGGTGGAAACGCCCCAGCTCATCCTCGGTCCGGAGGGCACGTCACCGGTGGCGCAGCTGCCGCACGCAGTGCCCGGCCGGATCAGCGGCCTGCATTACGGCACCTACGACTACTCGGCGTCGCTGCAGATCTCCGCGGAGTACCAGTCCATGGAGCACCCCGTGGCGGACTTCGCCAAGGAGGTCATGCAGCTCGCGGTGGCCGGCACCGGCATCCGGCTCTCGGACGGCTCCACCAACATCATCCCCGTGGGCGACAACGTGGAGAACGCCTGGCAACTGCACGGCCGGCTGGTCCGGCGGTCCCTGGAACGCGGCTACTACCAGGGCTGGGACCTGCACCCTGCCCAGCTGCCCAGCAGGTTTGCCGCCACGTACGCCTTCTACCGGCAGGGCCTGCCCGCGGCGGCAGCCCGACTGCGCAACTACGTGGAACAGACCGCGGGCGGCGTCATGGACGAACCCGCCACCGCCCGGGCACTGGCCGCGTTCGTCCTGCGCGGCGTCCAGTGCGGTGCCGTGGGGGCCGATGAGGTCCAGGCGCTCGCCGGCGTCGGGCTTCCCCAGCTCACCGCGCTGGCCCACCCGAGGCTTGCCACCACCTCCAACTCCTAAGCAAAGGAATCCCTCCATGGGCAAGTACTACTACCCGCAAGGCGGCCTGCCGCCGCAGACCCACCTCACCACCGAGCGCGCCATCGTCACCGAGGCCTACACAGTGATTCCCAAGGGGGTGCTGACGGACATCGTCACCTCCAACCTGCCGGGCTTCAGCAACACCCGCTCGTGGATCATCGCCCGCCCCATCTCCGGGTTTGCCACCACCTTCTCCCAGCTGATCGTGGAGATCGCCCCGGGCGGCGGAGCACCGCGCGCTGAGTTCGAGGAAGGCGTGGAGGGCGTCATCTTTGTCACCAAGGGCAAACTCAACCTGACGCTGGACGGCGAGCTGCACCAGCTCGAGGAAGGCGGCTACGCCTACCTGGCCGCTGGCTCGCAGTGGGGCCTGGAGAACGTCTCGGACGATATCGTCTCCTTCCACTGGATCCGCAAGGCCTACGAACGCCTGGAGGGATACGAGGCCAAGTCCTTCGTCACCAACGAGAAGGACGTGGAGCCGACGTCGATGCCGGACACCAACGACGTCTGGAAGACCACCCGCTTCACCGACTCCAACGACCTTGCGCACGACATGCAGGTCAACATCGTGACGTTCCAGCCCGGCGGCGTGATCCCGTTCCCCGAAACCCACGTCATGGAACACGGCCTGTACGTCCTTGAGGGCAAGGCCATGTACCTGCTCAACAACGACTGGGTTGAGGTAGAGGCAGGCGACTTCATGTGGCTGCGCGCCTTCTGCCCCCAGGCCTGCTACGCCGGCGGCCCGGGCGAGTTCCGGTACCTGCTCTACAAGGACATGAACCGGCAGGTCCGCCTCACCTGAGCCGCACTCCCCAACCAAATAGCGCCACCTGTCGTTTTGGAACCCCAAAACGACAGGTGGCGCTACTTAGTTGGGGGAAGAATAGTTCCATGGGTAGCCGCAGGGGCCGCATCACAAAGTGTATGACGGCTGTGCTGTGTGCCGTCATCCTGCTGGCCGGTCCGGGCTGCATTGGGCAGCCGGAGCCCCCGGACCCGGACAAGCCCGCCGCCATCGCGTTGCTGGAGGCTTTCAGTTCCAGGATGGTCGACGACGGCGCCCCGGCAGTCCTCATCGCCGTCACGATGGGCGAGGACACGTGGACCCACGCCGCCGGGGTCCGGAACCTGGAGACCCGTGAAGCGGCAACGGTGGCCGATCCCGTCCACGTCGGCACCATCACGGAGTCCATGGTGGCCGTCTCCGTGTTGAAGCTGGTGGAGGAGGGCAGGCTGGACCTTGACGGCCAGGCCAGCGAATACCTGCCGGAGTTCGGCGCCGTCCTGAAGCCGCCCGGCCCCGTCAGCGTCCGGCAGCTGCTGACGCATGAATCGGGGCTCCCGGACTTCTCCCTCCCCCTGCTGGCATCCGGACACTGGGAGGAGCTGGCGGGCCGGCCGCTTCCCCTCGAACAGCAGCTGGGCTTCGCCGCCAGCCTGCCGTGGGACGGCAGGCTGGCACGGATCTTCGACTACTCCCGCTCCAACTACGCGGCGCTGGCCCTGATTGTTGAGCGGCTCCGCGGCCAGGACATCGGGCGGGTCCTGGCAGCCGACATTGCCGGCCCCCTGGGGCTGGAGGCAACCACGCTTGGGGGCCCGCAGCCAGCAGGCATGGTGCACGGCTACGTCACCATCGAGGGCATCCCCAGGGACGCGGCCGCGCCCGCCTGGCTGGCCGAGGCACCTTCGAATGGAGCCGTGTCCACAGTGCAGGAAGTGAACAGGTTCTTCGCGGCGCTGCTGCAGGGCAGGCTGCTGGCACCTGACACCGTGACCGCCATGAAGGGCGGCTACTCGCAGTACTACGGCTTTGCCCTGCGGCGCTGGAACAACACCTGCAACAACCGCTTCTACTACGGGCTTCCCGGGGATGTGGACGGCTACGGAACCATCGCCATGACCAGCGAGGACGGCAGCAAACAGCTGGCCATTGCCGTGGCCTACCCTCCCGGGCCGCCCACCCTCGGGGTGAACCCGCTGCTGTTCGAGATGCAGGAGGTTGCCCAGGAGGCCATGAACAGCCTCTGTTGACTCCAGGCCTCCCGGCCCCCTGCCTCCGGTGGTAAACGGCTCAGGCGCCCGGGTTCAAGACCACCTTGATGCAGCCGTCCTCCTTCTTCTGGAACTTTTCGTACAGTGCAGGGGCACCTTCCAGGCCTGAACGGTGGGTGACCAGGTCCATCACCCCCAGCGGATCGGCGTCGTCCTCAACGAGCGGCAGCAGGTCGTCGGTCCAGCGCCGGACGTTGCACTGGCCCATCCGCACCTGGATCTGCTTGTCGAACAGCGTCAGCATCGGCATGGGGCTCGCCTGCCCGCCGTACACCCCGCTGAGCGAGATGGTCCCGCCGCGGCGCACGGCGTCGATCGAAGTGTGCAGGGCCGCCAGGCGGTCCACGCCGGCGGTCTCCATCGCCTTCTGGGCCAGCTTGTCCGGCAGCAGGCCCAGCGCCTGGTGGGCGAAGCCTGCCACCGGCGAACCGTGGGCTTCCATGCCGACGGCGTCCACCACCGCGTCAGGGCCGCGGCCGGAGGTCATGTCCCGCAGTTCGTCCGAAATGGTCTTGGTGTAGTCGAACACTTCCACCCCGTGCCGCGCGGCCATCTCCCTGCGCTCCGGGACGGGGTCCACACCCACCACGCGGAAGCCGCGGTGGACGCCGATCCGGCCGGCGAACTGGCCCACCGGCCCCAGGCCGAACACGGCAAGGGTGCCGCCTGGCCGGACGTCCGCGTACTCCACGGCCTGCCAGGCGGTGGGAAGGATGTCGGAGAGGAAAAGATAGCGCTCATCGGGAAGCTCTGTTCCCACCTTTACCGGGCCGTAGTCCGCATGCGGGACCCGCAAGTACTCGGCCTGCCCGCCGGGGACCGAGCCGTACAGCTCCGAGTAGCCGAAGAGGGCCGCTCCTGAACCTTTCTCCTTCACCTGGGTGGTTTCACACTGGGACTGCAGGCCCTGTTCGCACATGTAGCAGCGGCCGCAGGAGATATTGAAGGGCACCACCACGCGGTCCCCGGGGCGAAGGTTGGTGACTGCGCTGCCCACTTCTTCCACGATGCCCATCGGTTCGTGGCCGATCACATCGCCTTTGTGCATGTAGGGGCCCAGGACCTCGTACAGGTGGAGGTCCGAGCCGCAGATCGCCGTCGAGGTGATGCGCACGATCGCATCGGTAGGCTCCTGGATCACTGGATCCGGCACTTCCTCGACGCTTACCGAGCGTTTCCCTTGCCAGGTCAGAGCTTTCACGGTTTCCCTTTCTCTTCTGGTGTTCCCGCGGAGCGGAACGCCCGTCCTTCGACGCTATCGGCTTGTGCCAGAAAAAGTAAGCAGGCTGATCAAATACTTGTCGTCCCGGCCGGGGGCTTCTAGCGTAGGAAGGGCCAGCCCTACGCCCGTGCGAGTGAAAGAGGAACACCATGTCGCTGTACCAGCCGGAACCGGTCGAGATCTCCACCCGCATACGGCCGGGCGAGTGGACGGAGGAGAGCCTCGAGGCGCTGGTGAATACCTACCGCACCAGAATCCTGGAGATGGGCGCCAGCGCGGCAGATATCGTCACAGACATTGACCGTAACGACGACGGTTCCGTGCGGGTTGCGGTCTCCTGGGCAAAGCCCGCCAATGCCGGGGACGAGGATACGGTCACGGGCGGGCAGACGGTCTGAGTGACCTAGGAATCCTGCCCCAGCAGCTGGCCGATGGCGCTTGACCCGAGATTCTCCAGAAGGTCCCGCGGGCCCTCGTAAATCTCAACAGCGCCGGCTTCGCGCAACTCTGCAGCATTGATACCGCCGCAGGTAACTCCCACCGAGGGTATGCCGAGGGCTGCGGCGGCCTTCATGTCCCATACAGCGTCGCCCACGAAGACTGCATTCCGGGCCTCCACGCCGATCTTTTCCAGGGCGGCAACCAGGATGTCAGGGGCCGGCTTGCTGTTCTCGGCGTCGTTGGCGCTGGTGGCACCGTCTATGAAGGGATCGGCGCCCAGGATGCCCTTCATGACCTGCAAGTCCTTCTTCCGCGCCGAGGAGGCGAGCGCAACAGCAAGCCCGTCGTCGTGGCAGCGGGCCAGCAGGTCCCTGGCGCCGTCGAAGGCCCGCAGCGCCGGCCAGTGGGAGGCATACAGCGCGCCGTGGCTGGCCATGACGTCCTTGTCCGCCTCCCGGTCCCGGTCCGGGGGCAGGAGGTTATCCACCAGGCGGTCCCCGCCCATGCCCACGAAGTGGTGGATAGAAGCCATGGGTATGTCGTAGCCCTGCTGGCGGAAGGCTCCCCACCAGGAAATGGTGTGGATGTAGGACGAGTCGATCAGCGTCCCGTCGACGTCAAAGAGAACCCCCCGGCGCTGCCCGCCAGGGGGTGACTTCCGCGGCTGGACCATCAGCCCACCGCTGCCCGTTTGGCCTCCGGCACCCTCTTGTGCCGGGCGGCTGCCTCTTTCGCGGTGTTAACCGGTCGCACACGCTCCCGGATGATGGTGCCCGCGCCGTCGTGGCTCTTGTCCCTGATCAGGCCGGTGCCTGCTATTTCGCGGGCCATCGCCACACCGGCCACTGCCGCCCGCTTGGTGGGAAAGGTCACCGAGATGGCCATCAGGTTTCCGGTTCCATCCATCATCCGGACCCTGTAGCCGCCATCGGGCGCGTCCACGAGCTCAAAATACCCGGCCATAAAAATCACTCCTCCGTCAGTCACGGCACTGTGCTTTTTGGAGCACTCCATGAGGTGTTAGTAAGTATACTTATCTATTCTGCGAAGGAGAAGCTGTACCCCTGTCGGCGCCGCCTCTGCGCCGTTCCGCCGATTCCGGCGGAATGGGGGTATCACTCCGGCGAACCGTATCCTGATGCAGCTCCAAAGCGCTAGTCACAAGGGCGAAGTGGCTGAAAGCCTGCGGAGTATTACCCAGCTGGCGGCCGGCCTTGACCGCCCACTCCTCGCTCAGCAGCCCCACATCGTTCCGCAGTTCCAGCAGGCGTTCGAAAAGCTGCCTTGATTCCTCGTGCCGGCCCGCCCCCAGGAGCGCCTCCACCAGCCAGAAGGAGCAGGCCAGGAACACCCCCTCGTCCCCCGGAAGCCCGTCGTCGCTCTCGGCCGGACGGTAGCGCAGCACAAAGCCGCCTTCGGTGAGCTCGCGCTGGATGGCCTCGATGGTTCCGATGACCCGCGGATCGTCCGGCGGCAGGAACCCCACCCGCGGGATCAGCAGGAGGCTGGCGTCCAGCTCCGGCCTGCCGTAGGACTGGACAAACGTGTTGCGGGCGGCGTCGAACCCGTTCGCCATCACGTCGCGGTAGATGGTGTCCCGCAGGGTTTCCCACCGCTCCACGGGGCCGGGCAGCCCGGATTCACGGACACCTTTTACCATCCGGTCCGCGGCCACCCAGGCCATCACCTTGGAATGCGTGAAGTGCCGGCGCGGGCCGCGCATCTCCCACAGCCCGTTGTCCGGCTGGTCCCAGATGGTCTCCAGGTGCGCCATCAGGGCGCACTGCAGGTCCCAGGCCTCGTCCGTGTGCTTGAGCAGCGAGTTGCGGGTCAGCGCCAGGCAGTCCAGCACCTCACCCCAGACATCCAGCTGCAGCTGTTCCGCGGCACCATTCCCGATCCGGACCGGTGAAGAGTTTTCGTAGCCTTTCAGCCAGGACAGCTCCATTTCGGGCAGCCGCCGTTCGCCGTGGATCCCGTACATGATCTGCAGGTCCGCGGGGTCGCCGGCAACGGCGCGCAGCAGCCAGTCCCGCCAGGCGGCTGCTTCGGCGCTGTATCCGGCCGCAAGGAGCGCCTGGAGCGTCATTGTGGCGTCCCGCAGCCAGCAGTACCGGTAGTCCCAGTTGCGCGGTCCGCCCAGCTGCTCCGGCAGGGACGTGGTCACAGCTGCCACAATTCCACCGGTCGGCGCGTAGGTGAGCGCTTTCAGGGTAACCAGGGAACGCAGCACGGCCTCCTGGTATTCGCCTTTGACGGTGCACTGCGAAGCCCAGCCACGCCAGAAGGCATAGGTGGTGGCCAGGACCTTCTCCGCGTCCACGGTGTGGGGCCGGCCCACATGGCTGGGCGCCCAGGTCAGCACGAACGGGATCCGCTCCCCCGCGCTGACGGTGAACTCGCTGATGGTGTGCATGTTCTCGCTTTGGAGGGGCGCGGGGGTGACGAAGTAGACGGCATCCGGGCCCGCGATGGCATGCAGCCCAAACTTGTCCCGGCGGACCCAGGGAATGATGTGGCCGTAGTCGAACCGCATGACCAGTTCGCCGCGCATCTTCACGCTGCCGCTGACGCCTTCGACGATGCGGACGATGTCAGCCACCGCGTCGCGGGGCGGCATGAAGTCGGTGACCCGCACCGTCCCCTCGGGGGTTTCCCACTCCGTTTCGAGGATCAGAGTGCCGTCGCGGTAGCCCCGCCGCGTGCAGGGCCCCCCGTCCTTCGGCGCCAAAAGCCAGCGGCCGGCGTCGGGCGTGTCCAGCAGCGCGCTGAAGCAGGCGGGGGAATCGAAGCGGGGCAGGCACAGCCAGTCGATGGAGCCCTCGTTGCTCACCAGGGCACCGGTCTGCAGGTCCCCCACCACCGCGTAATCCTCTATTCGCGCCATGACCTTACCCTGCCACAGTGGCGCCCTTCCGGGGGCCCGTTGAAAGGCACAATTCGGTGTAGCCTGCAGAGGTGGCAGTCCATATCGGCACGTCAGGGTGGAGCTACGACCACTGGGAGAACGTCCTGTACCCGCCCCGGCTCCCGGTGAAGGACAGGCTCCAGCACTATGTCGCGCGCTTCAACACCGTCGAGCTCAACGCCAGCTTCTACCGCTGGCCCAGGGACACCACCTTCGCCGGCTGGAACCAGCGCCTGCCCCCGGGTTTCAGCATGTCGGTCAAGGCTCCCCGCGGCCTCACCCACGCCAGGAAGCTCTACTCCCCCGAGGTATGGCTGGAGCGGATCGAACGCTGCTGGCATGAACTGGGCGACAAGCGGGCGGTCCTGCTGGTCCAGCTGCCGCCGCAGATGGAACGCGACGATGCCCGGCTGGACTACTTCCTGGCGGCGGTTCCGCCCTGGATCCGGGTCTCCGTGGAATTCCGCCACCCCACCTGGGACAGCCCGGAGGTATTCGCGCTGCTGGAACGGCACCAGGCCGCCTACTGCATCATGAGCGGCGCCAACCTGCCCTGCCTCCTGCGCACCACGGCCCCGTTCGCCTACGTCCGGCTGCACGGGCCGGACCACCAGCACCTCTACGCAGGCTCCTACTCCGACGCGGACCTGCACTGGTGGGCGGACCGGATCCGCGGATGGGCGGCAGACGGCCTCGATGTCTACGCCTATTTCAATAACGACGGCGGCGGCAACGCAGTGCGGAACGCGGAGACCCTGCGCGGCATCCTTGGCACGGGTTGACGCCGCAGGGCAGCGCCACGGAGCGGCGTTAGGTTACCACGGCCTCCTCGCCGGCGGCGCCCTGTGGCAGAGTGGAGCCATGGACACCGCTCCGCAGGACTCGCACCGGAACCCCGCCAACCCTTCCAGCCAGGACATGGACAATCGGCTTGGACCGTCAGGCAACCAGGTTTTCCGCCTGGCCCACCGGATCTCCGACGCCTTCAACGGGGTCCGGATCAAGCTGGCCAGGCGCTGGAAGTTCGTACCCCAGACCATCGCCTACCAGGGTTACGGGTCCACCACCCTGGTCCGGGTGCTGGGCAGGGTCCTGATGACGCAAAAGCCGCTCCCGGGCAGCAAGGCCGAAACCGCTGCAAAGAACGGTAACCAGAACATCCGCGGCTGGCGGGCGTTCACCGGTGTGCCGCTGCAGTTCATCGACGTCGAAATCACCATTGGCGATGTTGTCACCCACGTGCGTGCGGACCGGGGCGGGATCATTGACACCGAAGTCAGCGTCCAGCTGTCTCCCGGCTGGCACACCGCCGTGCTGCGGGCCGAAGGGACCGAGCCCGCCGAGGCCCTTATCCAGGTGATCGCCCCCGACGTGAAATTCGGCATCGTTTCGGACATTGACGACACCGTCATGGTGACGGCCCTGCCCCGCCCGTTCCTGGCCCTCTGGAACACCTTCGTGCTCAGCGAGCGGGCCCGTATGGCTACCCCCGGCATGGCAGTCCTGCTGGACCGGCTGACCATTGAACACCCCGACGCGCCGGTGGTGTACCTGTCCACCGGCCCATGGAACGCTGCTCCCACGCTGGCACGGTTCCTCAACCGCAACATGTACCCGAAGGGGGCCCTGCTGCTGACGGACTGGGGCCTGACCCAGGACCGCTGGTTCCGCAGCGGGCAGGAGCACAAGCGCCGCAACCTGGAACGGCTGAGCAAGGAGTTTCCGGACATGCAGTGGCTCCTGATCGGAGACAACGGCCAGCATGACGAAGCCATCTATTCGGGCTTTGCCAGCGATAACCCGGACAAGGTGGCGGCCATTGCCATCCGCCAGCTCTCCGTCAGCGAGTCCGTGTTTGCCGGCGGCCACTCGGAGGACGGCGACCACACCGCTTCCAAGGTCCCGTGGATCTACTCCCCGGACGGCGCCGGAATGGCCAAGCAGCTGACCATGCTGGGAATGCTCTGAAACCGGCGCAGGCCTAGGCGCTGGCACCCAGCGGGGACAGGCCGTCGTCGGGCGCTTCCGCTTCAAACTCCTCCGGCACCAAGGCCTGCGCTATGGCAGCACCTGCCGCCACGGCCAGGTCGCGTTCCTCGATCAGCTCCTGGAGCCAGAAGTACGAGGCCTTCGGCGTCCGCTCCAGCGTCTCGAAGTCCACGTGCAGGAGCCCGAACGGCTGGTTGTAGCCAGCGGACCACTCGAAGTTGTCCAGCAGTGACCAGACGTAGTAGCCGCGCAGGTCCACGGACTCCGCCTCGCCGCCCGGGGAGGTTGCCCGCAGCGCCGTTTCCAGGTGGTCCGAGAGGTATTTCAGCCGGCGCTCATCCGGGATGAACCGGGTGTTGGTGGACTTGTCCCGGACAATGATGTCCTCGAAGCTGGCACCGCCCTCGGTAAGGATCACCGGCGGCAGGTTGGGGTACCGCTCGGCCATCTCCTTCAGGGCCACCGC
Source organism: Arthrobacter sp. Y3221087 (assembly GCF_059089905.1). Lineage (NCBI taxonomy): Bacteria > Bacillati > Actinomycetota > Actinomycetes > Micrococcales > Micrococcaceae > Arthrobacter > Arthrobacter sp. Y3221087. The sequence continues at coordinate 412,079 of NZ_JBNHFE010000001.1, read as the reverse complement.
CATGTACTCCGGCTTCACCGGCCAGCCGTAGGACGTGATGTCCGCCTCCGGCCAGGTCTCCACGTGGAAGGGGGTGCCGCCGCTGCCGGCCGCGCTGAGGTCGCTGCCCATGGCTTCGGCCATGCTCGCGGGCACCGCGCCGCCGCCCGGGCCCACCGCCACCTTGGTGGGCATGTAGTAGTTGAGGCCGTAGAAATCCAGCGGCTGGGAAATGACTGCCATGTCCTCCTCCGGGTGGTCGAAGGAGGAGAAGAACTTTGCGGCCCGGATCAGGTCTGGATACTTGCCGGTGAGCACGGGGTCCGCGTAGAGCCGGTTCTGGGCCAGGTCCATCAGCCCGGCACTGATGCGGTCCAGCGGGTTGATCGAGTTGGGGACCATGGGTGAGTAGACATTGGCCATGCCGATCTCGCCCGCAACCTTGGCGGCCCGCAGAGCCTGCATGGCCAAACCGTGCCCCAGCAGCTGGTGGTGGACAGTGGGAAAGGCACCCAGGAGCAACTCCTTGCCCGGTGAGTGCAGACCCAGCGAGTAGCCGTTGGTGCTGACCGTGGCGGGTTCGTTGATGGTGACCCACCGGGCCACCCGGTCACCGAAGGCATCGGCCAGGATCCCGGCGTACTCCCCCAGCCGGTAGGCGGTGTCCCGGTTCAGCCAGCCGTCCGCCTCATCCAGCGCCAGAGGGGTGTCCCAGTGGTAGATAGTGGCCATGGGCGAAATGCCATTGGCCAGCAACTCGTCGAGGAGCCGGTCGTAGAAAGCCAGGCCCGCTTTGTTGGCGGGCCCGCTGCCCGTGGGCTGGATGCGCGGCCACGCGAACGAAAACCGGTACGAATCCACGCCCAGCTGCTTCATCAGGGCAACGTCCTGGGGCATCCGGTGGTAGTGGTCGCAGGCAACCACCGGGCTGTGGTCCTCCACGATGGCGCCGGGCTTGGCGGCAAACACGTCCCAGCCGGCGGGTCCGCGGCCGTCCTCATCCAGTGCCCCTTCGATCTGGAACGCAGCGGTGGCAACACCCAGCGTGAACCCCGGAGGGATGAGGGCTGCGAGTTCCTTGGCGGTGATGTGCATGGGGCGGGCCTTCGTCACGGTCGAATAAGTACGTCTCAGGATGGCATACAGTAAGCCTGCTGACGAGCAGGCCTGCCCCCGGCGCGAAACGGTTGCCGCAGCCGCCGCAGCCAGCAACTACTGGGATCCGAAGATGAACTCCTTGGCGTGCGCAACGGCCTTGCGGAAAGCGTCATTGCGGAGCGTCACCAGATGTTCCGGTTCGCCGTCCGCCGGTTCCAGGTAGCCGGTATAGCCGGGCCGGAGGACCCAGATGTCCCCGCCAGGCGGCAGGTAGAACACGCCAAACGACCTTTGCTGCTTCTCCTCGGCCGTCCACACCGGCACCACGGCCAGCGCCGCACCCGTGGCCGGATTGATCCATTGCGCCCGGGGCAGGGGTTCCTCATGCGCTTCCGGGTCGAGGAAAGGTGCCGTCCCAACACCCCACCGCTGCTCGAAGCGCTCATGGAATGCCGGAATCAGGTGTGAATCGTAGCGCCGCCAATCGCTCATGCAGATCTCCGCCTCCTCGCGGTTTTAGTTGCTGCCGTTTTTCCGTTGGTGACACCCGGAACGCTGCCTGCACGCCGTTTGCTAGGACCAGGGCCCGCTCTCCCAGCGGACGGGGGTAACCCTGAATGCAGGTTCGGAGGCTCCGCCGCGGGCGGGCACTTTCCGCACGGGAATCACCCGCGGACCGGAGGCCGCCTGCTGTTTGTCGTAGGCGGCGCGCCGCTGCGGATTGCGCAGGACACTGAACGCCTGCATGATCCGCAGCAGTTCGCCTTCCGGGTCACTGGCGCCCTCCATGTCGGGATGGTGGCTGCGCATCAGGGCCCGGTAGGCCCTCGATATTTCTTGCTGGCTGGCGTCCGGGCGGACGTGCAGGGTGGCGTAGTAATCGGGAGTGTCAGTCATCTTGCCCTCCGCACCGGCGGCGCCTGGGCACGAAAGGCCCGGGTGCCGCCGTTCGGACATGGACTTCGCCGCCAGGGCGGCGCCGTGCGCCTGCCTGGCGGTGTCCGGGAGCTAGGTTGAGATCTGCTGCCTCTGGCCCTGCTGCGTGTCGATCTCGATCTTGCGCGGCTTTGCCTGCTCGGCGACGGGAATGCGCAGGGTCAGGACACCTTGGTCGTAGCTTGCCTTGATGTTGTCCGTGTTCAGCGTGTCGCCGAGGATCAGCTGGCGGCTGAAGACACCGCGGGGACGCTCCGCAGCCACCAGCTCGACGTTCGGCTGCGTGGGGTCCTGGCGCTCGGCCCGGACGGTGAGGACGTTGCGTTCGACATTGAGGTCCAGCGAGTCAACCTTGACACCCGGGAGGTCAAATGCCACAACGAATTCACCGTCTTCCTGCCAGGCGTCCATGGGCATGGCAGCCGGGCGGGCGGCGGTTCCGAAGACCTGCTGCGTGAGCCGGTCCAGCTCGCGGAACGGGTCCGTACGCATCAACATCATTTTTCCCACTCCTTCAGCTTGTAAGTGTTGGATCCGTTCTGTATCCTCCGCCGATCTATGGTGGTGGATATAGATTTTTTATAGCACCCGTGGGAAACTGAGGCAATACCGCCGCACGACGATTTTGGAGGCCCCATGGCAGACGGAGCAGGACGGGCGCCGCGCCCAGCCAGCGGGCGTGCGCTCTACGCCATTTCGGTTGCGGCCAAGCTGGCGGGGACGGGCCAGCAGAACATCCGGTTGTACGAGACCAAGGGATTGCTGACCCCGTCCCGGACCGCGGGTGGCACCCGCCAGTATAGCGACGACGACATCGCCGTGCTGCTGCGCATCGGCGAACTCCTGGAACAGGGCCTGAACCTTGCAGGCGTGGCCAAGGTGCTGGAACTGGAGGCTGCCAACGTGAAACTGCACCGCGCCCTGAAGCGGGCCCGGTCCCGGCCGCCCGCCTGAATAGGCGGGGCTACTCGCCCTGCGTCTCCGCCTTGGACAGCTCCCCGGTGATCCGCTCCCCCGGGATCCGCGCAGTCCGCCAGGTGTCCACGGCAATCACGCCGCCCAGGATGATGAGCGACAGGGAGACCGAGGCGAGCGCATCGCTGAGCCAGTGGTAGCCCAGGTACAGCCGGCTCAGCGCCGCCAGGACAATGCCGAAGCCCGCCCCAATAAAGCCCCATACCGCAGCGCGGGTGTTTTTCCGCCGGGAGAAGATCAGGAAGGCACCCACCAGCAGGAAGTCGCATGCCCCCAGGACGTGGCCGGAGGGGAACGAAAAAGTGTGGTCGATGCCAAAGAGCATCTGGTCCACGGGTGGCCGCGAGCGCCGGACGATCTGGAGGATGATCTGCGAGACGATGACGCCCGTCAGCATCGCGGAGGCCAGCAGGATGGGCCGCCAGGCATGCTTGGCGGCGAAGCCCCACGCGAGAACGACTATCAGGATGATGATGGGAAGGGCGATGGGCCCGAACACCACGGCCAGGAAGATCATGATGACCGTCAGGGTGTTGGACCTCAGGCCGAGCAACCAGTCGCGGACCGGGCCGTCTGCCGCGGAGAGCCCGTCCGCCTGCAGCACGCTGATGAGGGTGGCCACGAAGAGCGCCACGCCGGCAGCCACAAGGATGACAGCCGCCCGGTAGAGGTCCCGCCGGTCGGCGGGATCCAGGTAGCGTTCCTCCACCACGAACTTGTCGTGGAAGGCCCGCCACTTGCCGGCGTGCTTCCCGGTTCTTCCGGAAGCTGTTCCGGAGCCTGCTGGTTCCTGCTGTGCCACTGTGCCCATCCCTGCGCGGTGAAGATTGCCTAGGGTGAAGATTATCCCCGCAGGGCGGGATAATCCCCTAACCCTCCCCGGCCTAGAACGAGCCGGTGGTGAACTGCCAGGTGCGGGTGGCCAGCTGGTTTCCGGCCAGGTCGCGAACGGCCGTCCCGCCGCCGGTGACCGTCACGGTGTACTTGGTTTTGGCGGCCAGGGCCTGCTGCGGGTCCAGTATCCACTGGTTGGTGGTGCCGTTCCGGACAACGGTGGCCGGTACCACGGCCCCCGTGGCGGAGTTCTTCACGGTGAAGGTGGTGCCGTTGACGCCCTGGACCGCCTCGCTGAAGCTCACGCTGATGTTGTTGCCGCGGCGCACGAGTGAAGCATTGCTGCCCGGGGTGGTGCCGGTAACCACCGGGGCCGGTCCGGTCAGGAAGCTCCAGCTGGCGGAGGTCAGCGGGGTTCCGGCCGCATCCCTGATGGCGGCGGAGCCACCCACCAGCGAAGCCGTGTACACGGTGTCGGCGGCGAGGCTGGCAGAGGGGTCCAGGGTGGCGGTCCGGGTGGTGGCGTTGTAGGTGACGGTGGCGGGAATGCTGCTGCCGCCCGCGTTCTTGAGCACGAAGGTGGCGGCTGAGACGCCCTGCACTGCAGTGCTGAAGGTGGCCGTCACGTTGGCACCGGTCCCCACCGAGGTGGCGTTCGCGCCGGGAGCCACGGCCGTGACGGTGGGCGCAGGAGCGGGCGCGGGAGCAGGCGCGGGCGCGGGAGCTGGCGCGGGCGCGGCAGCCACGGTGCCGGCGTACAGCAGCCGGTTCGGGGTTCCGCCGGTGGCGCCGGTGATGACGCCGGCGGTCGCGTTGGACACGAGTGAACCGGCTACCTGGGCTGGGGTGAGGGCCGGGTTCTGCGAGAGCAGCACGGCGGCAGCGCCGGCGGCGTGGGGCGCGGCCATGGATGTACCGGACATGGAGGCGGTTGCCGTGGCGGAGGTGTAGTACGTGGACGTGATGCCCACGCCTGGGGCGTACAGGTCCACGCAGGAGCCGTAGTTGGAGAAGGACGCCTGCCGGTCTGCCGAATCGCTGGCAGCCACGGTGACGGCCGCGGACACCCGGGCGGGTGAACTGCCGCAGGCGTCCACTGCGGAGTTGCCGGCGGCAACCACTGCGGAGACGCCGTCGTTCATCACTGCCTGGATGGCCGTGTCCACCGCCGTGCTGGCGGGGCCGCCGAGGCTGAGGTTGGCCACCGCCGGCACGCCTGCCGGGTGGTGGGCCGCGATCCAGTCCAGTCCGGCCACCACGTCCGAGTTGTAGCCGGAGCCCTTGCAGTCGAGCACCCGGACGGGCACCACGGTTGCGGCCTTTGCCACGCCATAGGTGGATCCCGCCACGGTTCCGGCAACGTGGGTGCCGTGGCCGTTGCAGTCGCCGGAGCCCAGGCCGTCAGTCACCGCGCTCCAGCCTGCGGCCACCCGGCCGCCGAAATCGGCGTGGGAGGCCAGGACGCCGGTGTCCACCACGTAGGCGGTCACGCCGGTCCCGGCAGCGGTCCACGAGTAGGAGCCGGACAACGGCAGACCGCGCTGGTCCACCCGGTCAAGGCCCCAGGGCGAGGGCTGCTGGGTGCCGGAGATGCTGACGGGGGCGTCCGCCTCCACCGACAGGACGCGGCCGGACCGGCCCAGCGCCTCGGCCTGGGCAGGGTTGGCCGTGATCACCGCGCCGCGGAGCGCGTTTTTGAAGGTACGGCCGACGGCGAGCCCTTGCCCGCGGAGGTTTGCCGCCTCGGCTTCCACATCGGCATTCGCCGCGAACTGGACGATGTAGCGGCCCGCGGTGCCCGTATCCTCTTTGGGTGCCGCTGTGGCTGGGACGGACGTGGCGGTCAGGGCGACGGCTGAGACCAGTGCTGCGGCTGCGGACAGTACAAAAGATGGGGTGCGAATTTTGGGGTCCTTGGTGATGGTGTTGGGGGGTGCGGGGGCCGGGGAACCACCGCTGTTATCACCAGAATAGGAGCCCGGGTGGGCCCGCAGGCGGGTCTTCGCAGGATCCTGCGGGAACCCTTGGACATTCCTGCGCGCGCCAGGTTTTCCCCCGCCGGACCATGCCCGCCGGGCTACGGCCGGTGGTCCCGCCAACTGTGTTCCGGCTCGAATCCCAGAAGCCGCCTGGCCTTGTCAATGGACAGCATGGTTTCGTGCTCGCCCAGTTCCTTGGTCACCTTCACTGCCGGGAAAACCTCGGCGGCGAGGCTGGCACTCGACCGGTCCATGACCGTGTCCGCATTCGCGATGATGAACGCTTCGAACCCGGGCCTGCCGTTCTCCAGGGCCCGTGCCACTGCCTGGGCACCGTCCCGGCCGTCGATGTAGCCCCAGAGGTTCCACTTCCGCAGCATTGCGTCGGCGTCAAACGAGGGGAACCGGGCGTAGTCCTCCACGTCCATGACGTTGGAGAAGCGCAAGCCTACGATGCTCAGTTCCGGGTCCCAGCGCGTCAGCTCCACCGCCATCTGCTCTTCAAGGTGCTTGACCAGGGAGTAGGTGCTTTCCGGCCGGGCAGGGTATTCCTCGTCCACAGGGATGTAAGGCGGATCGACGTCGAACGGCAGTCCCAGCACCGTCTCGCTGGAGGCGTAGACCACTTTCTTGATGCCGGCGCGCCGGGCGGCCTGCAAGACGTTGTAGGTGGAGAGCATGTTGTTTTCGAACGTCGCCGCGTCCGGAAGGATGCCCGGCGCGGGGATGGCGCCCAGGTGCACCACGGCGTCGAACCCGGTGTGCCTGTCGTCCACCCCGAGCAGCGCATCCACCACCTGGCCGTAGTTGCGCAGGTCCACCAGCAGCAGTCCGGGGCTCCGGGCTCCTTCCCGGTCCAGGTTGAGGACCTGGTGTCCGTCGTCGGTGAGCCGGCGGACCACGTGCCGGCCTAGTTTTCCGCTTCCGCCGGTGACGGCAATTCTCATCAGGATGTCCTTCGGTTGGTTGGATGGGCAGGAATCAGGCCCGGGGTGTGGCAAGGAACTTTTCGACGGCGGCGATCGCCAGTGTGGTGATGTCCGCCGGGTCGCCGCTGCCGTCCACGGAGACCAGGATCCCCCTGCCCGCATAGACAGAGACCACCTCGTGGGTCTCGCGGTGGTATAGGTCCAGCCGGCGGCGAAACACGTCCACCGTGTCATCGGTCCGCCCCTGTTCATCGGCGCGCCCGCGCATCCGCTGCTCGAGTTCGGCGTCCGGTGCCCGCAGCTCGATGACGGCGTCCAGGGCCAGTCCCTGGGAGTCGAGCAGGTTGTCCAGTTCCACCACTTGGGGGGCCGTGCGCGGATACCCGTCCAGCAGGAAGCCGGACCGGACGTCGCTGTCCAGCAGCCGGTCTTTTACCAAGGCGTTGGTGAGGTGGTCCGGAACGAAGTCGCCGCCGTCGAGGTACCTGGCCGCCTGGGCACCCAGGTCCGTCCCCCGGCTCACGTTGCTGCGGAAGATGTCCCCGGTGGAGACCGCCGGGACGCCGAAGTGCCGGGCCAGGTGTTCGGCCTGGGTCCCCTTGCCCGAGCCGGGCGGACCGATGATGAGTAGCCTGGGCATGTTCGTGTCCCTTCCGGGGAAGCTGGCGCGGGCCTCCCGGCCTGCCGCCGGGGCGTCGGCACCTGCTTCATTCTGCCGGGAACACCGGCGGTGCGCCAGAGTGGCGTGTTCCGGCCCGGGTGAATGTGACGTCCGGGCGGACACGGGATGTATATACTCGGAATATCGGTTTAGCAGCAGGCCGTTGGACAGTTCATCGATCCAGCGACCTCCTCCGGTTCCCGTCTTCGCGGCAGGGCCGGTGTGTGTTGCCGGGTTGTTTGACCTGAGCGAATGGCACCAGAAAAACCGTGGCCAGCGAGTCAACAGCAAAAACCGATACATCCATCAAAGAGCACCTGCACGAGCTGGTCCTGAACAGCTCGGACGTCGAGGATTTCCTCAACGAACTGGCGCAGGTGTCTGCCCGCAATCTTTCCGAGCCCGGCGACGAAATGCTGTGCGCCATCACCCTGCTCCGGCAGCGCAAGGCCGCCACGGTGGCCAGCAGCAGCCCGGAGGCCAAGGCCCTTGGCCTCCTTGAGCACCAGTTCGCAGAAGCTCCCAACCTCACTGCTTCCACCACCCGGGAGACCGTGCACGTTCCGGATCTCGAAGCGGACGGTCGGTGGCCCGAGTATTCCGCCGCCATGGCCGCAGAGGGGGTCCGCTCCGTGGTGGCGCTGCCGTTCCACCTGGAAGGCGAGACGAAGGCTGCCCTGCTGCTGTATTCACGCAGGCCGAACCGCTTTGACAGCCGGGTCCTCGAATTCGCTGAGGATTTCGTCAGCCAGACGTCGCTCGCGCTCCGCCTGGCCGTGCGTTTCGCCCACTACAGCGAGACGGCAGCCAACCTGCGCGCCACGCTGGAATCCCGCACCGTGATCGACATGGCCGTGGGCATCATCATGGCCCAGAACCGCTGCAGCCAGCTTGACGCCTTTGAGATCCTCAAGACGGCGTCCAGCACCCGCAACTCGAAGCTGCATGATGTGGCGGCCGCCGTCGTCAACGCTCTGGGCCAGGGCCCGGCGCGCACACATTACGACGGCTAATTAACACATCCGCAAAGCACCGCGGCGCAGGTAGAATAAGGCAAACTTTCGCCGGGGGGCTTTGATGGAAAATAAAAGGGTCTGCCTTGTCGTGGAAGACGACAAAGACATCTGTGGACTGATCACCGTGGTGCTTTCGCGCGCCGGATTCGAGGTGCTTTCGGTCCCGACCGGTGCCGAGGCCATAGCCGCGGCCGAAGATCCGGCTATTGCCCTTGTCACCCTGGACCTTGGCCTACCGGACATGGACGGCCATATTGTGGCACGCGCCATCCGGGAGGTCAGCAAGGCCCCCCTGCTGTTCCTGACGGCCCGGTCTGAAAATGACGACCTGCTGGCCGGGATGGCTTCCGGTGCCGCGGCGTACCTCACCAAACCGTTCCGGCCCACGGAGCTCCGGGACCTGGCTCTGCAGCTGTCCCCCGCTCCCGTTTCACAGGCCCCTCGCATATAGGGCGAATTCTTCGGCGACTTACTGCCGAGCAGGCCAACGCTCGCACTTTCGACGACGGCGGCCTCCCGCCGTCGTCGAAAGTTCCTTGCTCGGGGCGCTACTTGGCGAGGAAGCGGAGCAGTGCTTCATTCACCTCGGCGCCGTGGGTCCAGAGCAGGCCGTGCGGGGCGCCCTCGATCTCCACATACTCGGCGCTGGGCAGTGCCTTCGCGAAGAGGCGGCCGGTGGAGTCGATGGGGAGGATGTTGTCCGCGGTGCCGTGCAGGATGAGAGCCGGAACGTCGATCTTGGGGATGTCCTGGCGGAAGTCCGTGATCCAGGTGGGCTGGGCTTCAACGGATGCCGTTGCCCCTGAACTGGAGGCCAGGTTCCAGCTGGCGTTCACGGCCTCCTGGCTGAGCCTCGGGGTGCCCAGGAAGGTGTCGGTGTTGTAGAAGTTCTTGAAGAACTCGGTGAAGAAGGCGTAGCGGTCCGCTTTCACCGCTTCCATCAGGCCATCGAAGACTTCCTGCGGGACGCCGTCCGGGTTGTCGTCGGTCTTGAGCAGGAACGGCTCCAGGGAACCGAGGAAGGCAGCACGTGCCACGCGGGCGGAACCGTAGGTGCCCAGGTAGCGCGCCACCTCGCCGGTGCCCATGGAGAAGCCCACCAGCACCACGTCATTCAGGTTCAGCGAGGTCAGCAGCTCGTTGAGGTCGGCAGCGAACGTGTCGTAGTCGTAGCCTTCGGTGGGCTTGCTGGACTTGCCAAAGCCGCGGCGGTCATAGGTGATGACCCGGTAGCCGGCGTCCAGCAGGGCAGCTGCCTGCTTCTCCCACGACGAGCCGTCCAGGGGGTAGCCGTGGATCAGAACAACGGGCTGGCCCGAGCCGTGGTCCTCGTAGTAGAGCTCGATGTCAGTGCTGTTCTCGGTCCCAACGGTGATGAAAGCCATAACGGGCAGATTCCTTTCGAGGCTGGTCGGTGCGGGCAACGTTGTGCGGAGCCCGCGCACTCCCCACTCTAGGGCCGCGAATGGCGTTGGGTGCCGATCCTGCTACTGCGACGGCTGTGGCAGCTCGCAGGAGATCTGCGGGTTGACCCCCATGTAATTCAAGGGCCCGGCCACGATGGTGACGAGCACCGTTCCCGCCTCGGCACAGTTCCCTGGTGCCCCGCCGAAGTAGCCGCGCTGCCAGGCGGCCACCCCGCCGATGATCAACCAGATGACAAGAAGTGCTCCCAAGAACCGCATGATTCCTCCGTAGGCCGCGGCGGCTGTGGGATCAATTATGCGGCTGGGGCAGCCAAAACATCAGGCCTTGGCGGTTTTGCCCGGCAGTGCCAACTTGAACACCTTGGCCCAGGAAGAGCCCACCTGCTTGATCAGCGGTCCGGTGGTGTACTTCAGCCCGTAGCGCTGGCAGATTTCGCGGACGCGCGGAGCCACCTCTGCATACCGGCTGGAGGGCAGGTCCGGGAACAGGTGGTGCTCGATCTGGTGCGACAGGTTGCCGGTCATGATGTGCATGAACTTCGAGCCCGAGATGTTGGCCGAACCGATCATCTGGCGGACGTACCAGTCGCCGCGGGTTTCGCCTTCCACCATTTCCTCAGTGAAGGTGTCCGTGCCTTCGGGGAAGTGGCCGCAGAAGATCACCGCGTGCGCCCAGACGTTGCGGATCGCGTTGGCCGTGATGGTGCCGTAGAGGGCCTGCTTCCCGGAACCGGTCAGCATTGCCACGGCAGGGGTGGCAGCGTAGTCCTTGGTGAACTGCGTGACCACCTTCTTGCCCAAAGCCTTGAGGTCCTTCAGCAGGGCTTCCTTGGACTTGGTACCTTCCTTGTACTCGGTCAGTTCGAGGTCGTAGATGGCGATGCCCCACTCGAAGACCGGTGCCAGGATGGCATTGAACAGCGGGTTGGCCAGGTTAATGGGCTTCCACGGCTGGGCTTCGTCCATGCGCAGGAGGTTGTATCCGACGTCGTTGTCCTTGCCCACCACGTTGGTCCAGCGGTGGTGCAGGTCGTTGTGCGTGTGCTGCCAGGAGCGCGAGGGGGTGACGAAGTCCCATTCCCAGGTGGTGGAGTGGATGTCCGGATCGCGCATCCAGTCCCACTGGCCGTGGAGGATGTTGTGGCCCAGCTCCATGTTCTCCAGGATCTTGGCGAGGCTGAGCAGGGTGGTGCCGGTGACCCAGGCGGCCTTGTTCTTGCTGACCAGCAGCGCGGCGCGGCCGGAGATTTCCAGTCCGCGCTGGATCTTGATCATCCGGCGGATGTAGGCCGCGTCTTCGGCGCCGCGCTTGGCCAGGATTTCGTCGCGGATGGCGTCGAGTTCACGGCCCAGCTCCGCCACCTGCTCGTCGCTCAGGTGCGCCGCTGCAGGCGGCCGGACGGTGGGGCTGCCGGACTCAGCCAGCTTTCCGGGGCGCGTCCTGGACCCGCCGGCGGCGCTGCCCTTGGTGGACGAGGGAGTGGCTTTGCTGGGTGAAATTACAGACATACCGTGATGCTCCTCAGAGTTCGAGGTTGACGGGTCCGGCGGCTGCCGAGACACACGTTTGGATCAGTTGGCCGGGTTCGCCGTGGACTTCCCCGGTGCGGAGGTCGCGGACCTGGCCGGCCCGGAGCGGGGTGAGGCAGCTGTGGCAGATGCCCATCCGGCAGCCGCTGGGCATCAGGATTCCGGCGTCCTCGCCCACGTCCAGGAGGGGGGTGTCGCCGTCGGCTTCCACTTCCCGGTCGGACGTTTCGAAGGTGACCAAGCCGCCGTCATGTCCTACACCGACATTGAACGTGGTGTTGAACCGTTCGATCATCAGGTTGCCTGCACTGCCGGCCACGGCTATTTCGGAGCCAGGCGCCGCGGTGGTGAGCGCTGCCCGCTTCCAGAGCGCTTCGGCGTCATCCAGGAAGCTGTCCGGCCCGCAGGCGTAGGCCGCGCGTTCCCTCCAGTCCGGGCAGAGCTCGTCCAGCTGGGCTGTGCTGGTCAGGTCCATGCGCCCCTGCTCACCGGTGAACCAGTGGGCCAGCCTGAAGTTGGGGAACTGGTCGGCAAGCTCGGCAAGTTCCTCGCGGAACAGGCTGTCGCCGGGCGTTTTGGCCGAGTGGACCAGCACGACGTCGGCATCCGGGCGCCGCGGAACAAGCGTGCGGATCATGGACATCACCGGAGTGATGCCGCTGCCCGCTGTGACCATCAGCAGGGGCCGCGGGTGCTCCGGGAGCACGAAGTCGCCCTGCGGCGGTGCCAGGAAGAGGACATCGCCGGGACGCGTGGTGCGCACCAGCGTTCCGGACACGGCGCCCACGTCCGTGACGGTGATGGCCGGGTCCTTGCCGGCGGGAGCGCTGAGGGAGTAGGAGCGCCAGTGCCGGACGCCGTTGAGTTCGACGCCGATGCGCGCCCACTGCCCCGCGAGGTGGGAGTGCCAGCCGCGGCCGGGCCGGAAGAAGATGGTGGCAGACTGCGCGGTTTCCTGCACCACGCGCGTGACCACCCCGCGCAGCTGCCGGGCGGAGTACACCGGGTTGAACAGGGCTAGGATGTCCTCGGGCGCCAGGGGCGTGGTGAGTACTGAGGCCGCCTGGGCCAGCTGTCTTAGCCGGATCATGCGATTAAGCCTAGAGCGGCGCGAGCCATATTTCTCTCTCTCCGTCATATGACCGTTCCGCAGTCACGCTGTAAAAGGGGCGCTAAGCCCCCAAGCCGCACTCTAAGAGTAACGGTTGGCGTGCGCAGACGGTTCCCGCGTTCATCGTAAGCATGCTTAGTATATACCCTGGAGAGGCTCTGACGGGCGGACATTACGTGCCACCCGGGAGAGATTACGGCCGGTCAGGAGCGGGAGGGGCTCCATCCCAGCGCCGGGGCGATGTGCCTGGCCACGTTATTCAGAAGTTTGGCATTGAACTCCACGCCCAGCTGGTTGGGGACCGTCAGCAGCAGGGTGTCCGCTGCCTGGACGGCGGTGTCTGCGGCCAGTTCTTCTGCCAGCTGGTCGGGTTCGCCCACATAGCTCTTGCCGAACCTGGCGGTGAGCCCGTCGATGATCCCTACCTGGTCCCGGCTGTCCCGCAGGGCGCTGCCCGCGAAGTAGCGGCTGTCCTCGGCATCCACGATGGGCAGCACGCTGCGGCTGACGGAGATCCGGGGCTCGTGCCGGTGGGCGGCCGCGGCCCACGCATCCCGGAACAACCGGATCTGCTCGGCCTGCAGTTCGTGGAACGGAACGCCGGTGTCCTCGGTCAGCAGGGTGGAACTCATCAGGTTCATGCCCTGCTCGGCAGCCCAGACGGCGGTCTTGCGGCTCCCTGCTCCCCACCAGATGCGTTCGGCGAGGCCGGGCGACTGGGGCTGGACCGGCAGCAGTCCGGTGGCATCGCCGGCGTACCGCGGATCAGCCTCTGCCACACCGGCGCCGCTGATCGCCTTCCGGAAAAGGGCCGTGTGCCGCCGGGCCATATCGGCGTCGGTTTCACCCGGTTGCGGCACGTAGCCGAAAGCTGATGCGCCCTGCCGGGCCGGCTCGGGTGATCCCCGGCTGATGCCCAGCTGGAGCCGGCCGCCGCTGATCAGGTCGGCGGCTGCTGCCTCTTCTGCCATGTAAAGGGGGTTTTCGTAGCGCATGTCGACCACCCCGGTGCCGATTTCAATCCGGCTGGTGCGGGCCGCGATGGCGGACAGCAGCGGGAACGGGGAGGCCTGCTGGCGGGCGAAGTGGTGGACGCGGAAGAACGCGCCGTCCACGCCAAGCTCCTCCGCGGCCACGGCCAGTTCGATGCCCTGGAGCAGCGCCTCACCCGCGGTCCTGGTGCGGGAGCCCTGGCCGGGACCCCAGTGGCCGAATGACAAGAATCCAATGCGCTCCATACCTGTCCCCAACCTCCGCGACCCCGGTGGCATTCCCGGCTGGCATGATGGCTGTGTGGGTACTCCTGACACGACATTGACCATTGGCAAGGCCGTCCTGCTGTTCGCCTTGGCCGCCGCAGCGGAAATTGGCGGGGCCTGGCTTGTGTGGCAATCCGTGCGGGCAGGCAAGGACTGGTGGTGGGCAGGGCTGGGCGTCATCGCCCTCGGCGCCTACGGCTTTGTGGCCACCCTGCAGCCGGACGCCCACTTCGGCCGGATCCTGGCAGCCTACGGGGGCGTGTTCGTTGCCGGTTCGCTCGCCTGGGGCATGGTCTTCGACGGTTTCCGGCCTGACCGCTGGGACATCGCCGGTTCCCTCATCTGCCTGCTGGGCGTGGCCGTGATCATGTTCGCACCACGGAGCGGCAGTTAGGAGCGGCAGTTAAAGGAGGTCCGGTCGCACCGCCTAGACTGGCACCGTGACCAACTCCCAGCCGGCATCCAGCGAACCTACGCCGCCGCCGCGCGGAAAGATCGCCGAGCGGCTGCTGCCGGGCGGGGAGGAGCCGGACCCCCGGTTCACCCTCGCCAACGAGCGCACCTTCCTTGCCTGGATCCGCACATCCCTGGCGCTGCTGGCGGGCGGGATCGCCATTGAGGCGTTCACCGCCGACCTGTTCCTGGAGCCGGTCCGCAAGGGCCTGGCCATAGTCCTGCTGCTGCTGGGCATGCTGCTCAGCGCCGGGGCGGCCGTACGGTGGCTCCGGGTGGAACGGAGCATGCGCAACAAAGCACCCCTGCCGCTGCCCCTCATTGTGCCGCTGCTTGCCGGGGCAGGCGCCCTGGCGGCCGCCGTCGTGCTTGTCTTCATCCTCTGGCGCTGACCGATGGCACGTTCCCGCCCCGGCCCTCACGGTGATCCGGGCCTGCAGCCTGAACGAACCAGCCTTGCGTGGGGCCGCACCATGATGGCGCTGGTGACGGTCAGCGCGATTTTCCTGCGCTGGCTTCCGGTGCACGGATTTCCCATCCTGCTGCTGTTCGCCGTTTCCTCGGCTGCCGCCCTGGCCATCTACCTCACCCAGCGCCGGCGCTACAGCACCAGCTCCCGCGGCATAGCCAGGGAACGTGTCGACGCCGACATCGCCGCGGTGCTGTGGACGGCTTTCGCGGGGGTTGTGCTGGGCGGCCTGGGCATCGGCGTGGTCCTCGCCGCTTAGCTGCCGGCCGCCGGGCGCCCCTTTCAGAACATCGGCAGGACAAAACCGGCCAGCAGGGCCACGGCCCCGATGCCGGTCAGCACACGCCCCAGCACCGCAGCCGTCCGGCCGGCCTCCTCCGGCTCCACGGTCTGCCACTGGGTGGGACGTTTGGGATGGTAGTAGATAGGCAGCGTATCGCCCTCGGATAGGTGCTTGATGTCATAGGGCGACATGGGTGCCCGGTGCATCTGCTGCTTCCGGTCCAGCCAGCGGAAACCCACGCCGGTGCTGTCCGAGTACACCACGGCGTCGGCCACTGCCCAGGGGTGCACGAAGCGGCGGAGGAATCCGGTGTAGAACAGCAGGCCCAGGCCGGTGGGCAGGCACATCCAGGTCAGCATTTCCAGGATTGGACCTGCCATATCAAGCACAGTAGGCATGAACCTGATGGTACCGCGCAGGGGGTGGTGGGTTCTGCAGCGACTACGTACCCTGAGGGGACCGGAGGGACAGGCAAGGGAAAGAGGGAAAAAATGAACGATCAGGACATTTTGGCGCGCATCCAGGCCCTGGTGGAGGAGGAGCATTCCCTGCGCGAGGCGGCCGGTGACGGACAGGTGCCGGACCAGGCCCGGCTCAGGCAGGTGGAGGAAAGCCTGGACCAGTGCTGGGACCTGCTGCGCCAGCGCAGGGCGAAGTCGGACTCCGGGGAGAACCCCAATGAGGCTGAACCGAGGCCCGTCAGCGAGGTGGAGGGCTACAAGCAGTAGCTCGATAAGCTGGGAATGTCCCCCCGCTCGGCGCACCTGCCTGCGGCACCAGATTGGAGTTCTTCCATGCGTCTTGCAGTCGCCCAGATCATCAGCAGCGCCGATCCGGCGGCCAACCTGGAGCTGATCCGGGACTATGCCGCACAGGCCAAGGCGGCCGGTGCGGAACTGGTGGTCTTCCCCGAGGCGGCGATGCGGGCATTCGGCCACTCCCTGAAGGACATTGCGGAACCGCTGGACGGCCCGTGGGCCGACAAAGTCAGGGGAATCGCAAGGGAACTCCAGATTGTGATTGTGGCGGGGATGTTCACCCCCGGGAAGGACGGCCGGGTCCGCAACACCCTGCTGGTGACCGGCCCCGGCGTGGACACGTCCTATGACAAGGTCCACCTCTTCGACGCCTTCGGCTTCACCGAATCCAAGAACGTGGACGCCGGGGAAAGCCCCGTCACGTTCGAGGTGGACGGAACCGTCTTCGGCCTGGCCACGTGCTACGACGTCCGCTTCCCGGCCCTGTTTACGGCCAATGCGAAGGCCGGCGCACAGGTGAACATCGTGTGCGCCTCCTGGGGTGCCGGTGAAGGCAAGGCGGAACAGTGGGACCTCCTGGTCCGCGCCCGGGCACTGGACAGCACCACCTTCGTGGTGGCCTGCGGCCAGGCCGACCCCGAGACCACCGGCGCAGGACCGGCCGGCAGCGCCCCCACCGGAATCGGCCACAGCGCCGTCATCTCCCCGCTGGGCTCCACCCTCGCAGCGCTCGGCGGCAAGCCAGAACTCGCCGTGGTGGACATCGATCCCTCCACGGTTGAGGACGTACGCGCCAAGCTCCCGGTCCTCACCAACGCCCGGCAGTTCTAGCCCACGGCTGTGAGCCGCCGTTCACGGGCAGGAAACATGGCGGCGGAAGCGTACGACGGCGTTCCTCACCTTTTCCCCCGGACCTTCCCCGCCATTCCGGCGCGCGAGAGCCGCCCACCCATTTCCGGCACAGCCCCGAGGGCCCCCGTTAACACAGCCGAAACATCTTCGACACGCGAACTTCACGCCGAAGCGAATTGCGTAACCTCGCCGCAACTTTCCCGGGCAATAACCGAAACACAGGCAACGAAAGATTGGTCCCCGGGGGAATTGCCGGGACGTCAGAATCGTCCCGGGAGGATCTTGCGCGAAGGGACCGCCGGTGGAAATTTCTGCCCAACACGTCTGGCTGATGATGTCGGCCGCGATGGTACTGCTGATGACTCCGGGACTGGGTCTCTTCTACGGCGGCATGACGCGCGCCAAAGCCGCCCTCAACATGATCATGATGAGCTTCATCTCCGCCGGCATCGTCGGGGTGGTGTGGGTGCTGTGGGGCTACTCCATGACCACCGGCGACGGCGTGCTGGGCCTCTTCGGCAACCCCTTCACCAGCTTCGGGCTCCAGAACCTGATGGGCTCCCCGGACCTGATCAAGGCCGGCTTCAGCTCCACGTTCGCCATCATTACCGTGGCCCTGATCAGCGGTGCCATCGCCGACCGGGCGAAATTCGGCGCCTGGGCGTTGTTCGTGCCGCTCTGGATCACGGCGGTCTACTGCCCCCTCGCCTACATGATCTGGGGCGGCGGGCTCCTGAGCCCTGGCGGCGCCCTCACCGCGGTCTTCGGCCAGGTCATCGATTTCGCCGGCGGCGCCGTGGTGGAGATCAGCTCCGGAACAGCGGCCCTGGTCCTCGCCCTCATCGTCGGGCAGCGGCACGGCTTCGCAAAGGACCCGAACCACCGCCCGCACAACGTGCCCTTCATCATGCTGGGTGCGGCCATCCTCTGGTTCGGCTGGTTCGG
The DNA here is from genome assembly GCF_059089905.1 of Arthrobacter sp. Y3221087. NCBI lineage: Bacteria > Bacillati > Actinomycetota > Actinomycetes > Micrococcales > Micrococcaceae > Arthrobacter > Arthrobacter sp. Y3221087. Next base: position 394,585 of record NZ_JBNHFE010000001.1, on the reverse strand, counting down.
TTTCAACGGCGGCGCTGCCACCACCGCCGAACAGGCAGGCCTGATCTGGGTCAACACGCTGGTTACCCCGGCCGCGGCCATGCTCAGCTGGTTGGTCACGGAAAAGATCCGGCACGGCCACCCCACATCCCTGGGGGCGGCATCAGGTGTGGTGGCCGGACTCGTGGCCATCACCCCGTCCTGCGCCAACATCAGCCCGGTGGCCGCAATCGGCCTGGGCCTGGTGGCCGGTGCCGCCTGCGCCGTCTTCGTCGACCTCAAGTACCGGTTCGGACTGGATGACTCCCTGGATGTAGTGGGCGTCCACCTCGGTGCCGGTCTGATCGGCACCCTGGCACTTGGCTTCATTGCCCTGCCCGTTGAGGGCCAGGGCGGCGGGCTCTTCTACGGCGGCGGCGTCCAGCAGCTCATCGCCCAGACGGCGGCCGTCGTCGTCACCATGCTGCTCTCCGGACTCGGCACCCTGGTCATCGGCCGGGCCATCAACAAGACCATCGGGTTCCGGGTCAGCCACGAAGCGGAGACTGCCGGCGTGGACCTGTCCGAGCACGCAGAGAGCGCCTACGCCTTCGGTGAGCTGGGCGCCGGGTTCAACCCGCTGCGGCCCGGTTCCTCTGACCTTCACAGCACGGCCAAGGCCCCTGTCGAGCGGCACGCCAAGGAAGATTCCTTCGCCTAGGCTGCCGCACCGGCGGACTTCCCTGCCTTAGTCCGCCAGGATTTTGTACAGGGCACGGCGGGTTTCATCCAGCTTTTCGATCGCCGCTGCACGCTGCTCCTCCGAGACGCCGCTGCGGAACTGGTGGATAACGCCCATCAGCTTGCCGATGCTCTGGTGGAATTCCCGGTCCGAGCTGTCCGGACCGGCATTCCATGCGTTCTCCATCTCCTCGGCATGCTCCGCAACGTAGGCCCTGCCCGCGTCGGCCAGGGCAAACTCGGTGCCGCGCCCTTCGCTCAGCGCCTCGATCAGGCCCTCGTCCACGAGCTGCTGCAGCGTCGGGTAGATGGAACCGGGGCTCGGGCGCCACGCGCCGTCCGTCTTTTGGGCGATGGTCTTGATCAAGCCGTAACCATTCGACGGCGATTCGGCCAGGAGCGAGAGGATGGCTGCGCGGACATCACCGCGGTTTGCCCGCCTCGAGCCGCGGCCAAATCCCGGACCGAAACCGGGTCCAAAGCCCGGGCCAAATCCGCCGCCGCGGTGGCCGTGCGGCCCGCGGCGGCCCCTCCCCCGTTCAAACCTGCCCCTGCCGACGTCGCGGTGGGGGAATTTTTCGTCGGAAATGCCTTTCATGGTGGCTCGTCCTTTCGAAGGATCATTATCTTCACTAACCTATTCAGCAATAGTTAACGATATGTCGGTAACTATCGGCCCGTCAAGGGAGAAGTGTGACCAAATCCTGACCTGCCGGGCTATGGAAGACCCCCTTACCCGGGCGTAGTCTTTTCACACCTCCAAGCTCCGAGGGCTGAAGAATGGTGAAAAAAAGGAAGCGCAGGCGCGGTAAAGGCAGCGCCGTGGGACGACTCCTGGGGTTCCTGGCCGCGTCTGCCATGTGCGGTGTCCTGGTGGCGAGCCTGGTGGTCCCGGCAGTAGCTGCCGCAGGATTCGGCGTCAGCAACTCCATCGGGTTCTTTGAAAGCCTGCCCGAGGAACTGACCGTGCAGCCGCCGTCGCAATCCACCAAGGTGCTGACGTCCGACGGCCAGCCGATTGCCACGTTCTATGCGGAGAACCGGGTCCGGATCCCGCTGGACCAGATGTCGCCGTACATCAAGGACGCCGTCATCGCCATCGAGGACAGCAGGTTCTACGACCACGCCGGCGTGGACCCGCAGGGCATCCTCCGGGCTGTGGTGGCCAACCTGACCAAGGGCGACCAGCAGGGTGCTTCAACCATCACCCAGCAGTACGTCACCAATGTCATCAACGAGTCGCGGGTGTCCCAGGACCGGCCCGACGAGGTGGTCCTCAGCGGCCAGAAGGACATGGGCGACAAGCTGCGCGAGATGAAGCTGGCCATAGCCCTGGAGAAGAAGTTCAGCAAGGAGCAGATCCTTGAGGGCTACCTGAACATTGTGTTCTTCAACAGTGACGCCTACGGTGTTGAGGCCGCCGCGCGCTATTTCTTCAGCACCACCGCCAAGGACCTTAACCTCCCCCAGGCGGCCCTGCTGGCCGGGCTGGTGAACAGTCCCACGTTCTACAACCCGGCGCTCAACCCGGACAATTCCATGGCCCGCCGCAACCAGGTTTTGGGCGAGATGCGCAACCTCGGCATGATCACCCCGGCTGAGCACGACCAGGCGGTTGCCACCCCGATTGAACTCAAGATCAGTCCGGAGCGACAGGGCTGCGCGAACGCCACCATGGCCCCGTACTTCTGCGACTACATTTCGCACCTGATCCTGAACAATCCTGCGTTCGGGCAGAACGAGGCCGAACGCCAGCGCAAACTGTACCGCGGCGGCCTGACCATCATCACCACTCTGGACAGCCGGTTGCAGGCCGCTGCCCAGTCGCAGGTGGACGGCACGGCCGGGGCCAACCCCGACCGGTGGGGCGCCGCGCTGGTCACGGTCCAGCCGGGAACCGGCAAGATCCTGGCAATGGCCCAGAACACGGTGTTCCTGGCAGAGCCGGGAAAGTTCGACACCCACCTGAACTTCAATGTGGACGCCAAGGACCCCCAGGGCAACAACCTGAACGGTGCGGGCGGGTTCCAGACGGGTTCCACCATGAAGCCGTTCACGTTTGCCCAGTGGCTGAACGAGGGCAAGCCGCTCACCGCGGAGGTGGACGCCTCACGCCGCGTCTACCCGCTGGGCTTCCCGTGGCGGTCGAGCTGCGGCAAGGTGCTGGGCGCCTACAGTACGGCGCAGAACAACCCTGAACTGGGCGCCGCGGATGACCTGCAGAACGCCGAAGAGGGCTTCTACCGGAAGATGGCCATCAACTACGGCCTGTACAACTCCATCAACACGGCCACCTTCGCATCAGCCACGCAGCTGGATTTCTGCGGCATCCAGAAGATGGTGGACAGCGTGGGCCTGCACAACGGGCTGGACGGGTCACCGATCAACATGCACCAGCTGGGCAACCTGCTCGGTGCCACCAACGTGGCTCCGCTGCATATGGCGAACGCTTTCGCGACCTTCGCCAATGACGGCCGCTACTGCACCCCGATCGCGCTGGTGGAGATCACGGATGCCGCCGGCGGCAAGCTGCCGGCGCAGAATGTCGAGTGCCGGGATGCCGTAAAGCCCGACGTAGCGCGGGGCGTCAATTCGGTGCTGCAGGACGTGCTGGTAAGGGGATCGGGTTTCTGGATCAATCCCAAGGTCCATGACAAGTGGCCCACGGCCGCCAAGACCGGAACGTCCAACAACAACGGGGCCACCTGGATCGTCGGCTACACCACCGGACTATCCACCGCATCCTTCTTCGGGGACCCCCTGGAAAGCCAGAAGCGCCCCGGCCAGAACGTCACCATCAACGGGACGTTCTACCCCCGGCTCGACGGCTACATGATTGCAGGACCACAGTGGGCCAACTACATGCTGAAGGCGGCGCCGCTGTACCCGGCAGCGCCCTTCCCTGGCCCTCCCCCATCGATGATCGGACCCAATCCGACACCCAAGCCCTGATTCCACGCCAAACCTCAGTCATCCCGAGGGCCCTGCCTGCCACAATGAACGGCGTGAAGAGCCTCGAAACTGAGCGGCTGGTCCTCCGCCAGTGGGAGCCGGCGGATGCCACTTTTGTGCTGGATCTCTACTCCCGTTGGGAGGTGCAGCAGTTCATCGGCAATCCGCCCGAGGTCATGACGGACCTGGCGCAGGCGGAGGAACGGATCCGCGTGTGGCGGGCGATGGACCACCCCGTCCATGGAGTCTGGGCCGTTCAAATCAAAGACGCCGGGGAGTTGGCCGGCACGCTGCTCCTGAAGTCCATCCCGGCGTCGGGCGGCTCCCTTCCCCTGCAGCCTTCCGGGGACACTGAGATCGGCTGGCACTTCCACCCCGATTTCTGGGGCAACGGCTACGCGAGCGAGGCCGCGGCCGCGGTCCTCGCCTACGCCTTCGAAAGCGGCCTGCAGAAGGTAGTGGCAGTGACGGCTCCGGCCAACACTGCCTCACAGAGGGTGTGCACCCGGATTGGGCTGGTCCACAAGGGGCAGACCGGGCGCTACTACAACGCCCTCTGCGAGCTGTTCGAGCGGACTGCCTAACCCGCGCCCTTCCACAGCTTCTGCCACCACGAACGCGGCGCTTGCGGCGGCGGCGGTGGCTCGACGGTCCGGGAGGCCCGCCGTTGCCGCCAGCGGACCACTTCCTCCTCGACCTCCCGGAGCTTGGTGACGACCGGCGGTCCGCCCTGCAGCTGCCGCCGCGCATCGATGACCCGGCGGTTGAAGTCCTGCAGGATGTCGCGGACCTGCTGTTCCGTGTACTGGGCGTCAAGCTTGGCGTCCAGCTCGGCGTCCTCAGTGCGCAGGAGAATGGCCGGCGGGCCGAGGCCGCTGATGTTCTCGCGCTGGAGCAGGCCCTTGACCCACCAGTCGGGGTCATAGGATTCACCCAGCCCCGGGATGGGCTTGCCGGCGTACTTGAGGTTGTCGAACTTGCCCTGGGCCATGGCATCCCGGATCAGGTAGTCCGCCCTGGCGGCATCGCCCACCTTGCGGCGCTTTTCCCGTTCCTTGGCTTCAAGGGCATCAAGGGCGGCTTCCTCTTCGGCGCTGATGCCGGCTCCCCGGTAGGACCGCACCTCGGCGGCGCGCTCCAGCCGCTTCCGGAATTCTCCTGACCCGCTGTTCACCCTGTCCACCGCCCTTCAATCCCCTTCTTCAAGTATTTCGGAAGCCCCTCGGAGGGTTCAACGCCTCCTGAGCTGCCGTTTCTGGGATGGCTCCTCCTGGCTCCTGAACGTGGCCGATGCCGGCATCCGGCCGGCAGCAGCGGCGGGAGGCCGCGGCCGGGGACCTCGTGGCGCTGGATGCAGTCAACCTGGTGCGTTGGATGACAGGAGAGGGCCGAACGCCCTGCCGGCTAACCCCGGCAGCGCCTAAGCTGGCACACAAACGCGGCCACGGCGGAGGAGAAGCCCATGGACACCAGCGGGCAGGCGGAACGCTCGGAGACCTTCAGCTGGACGGACCCGAAAGTGGGTCTGGAGCGCCTGCCAACCATGTCCGGGCTGGACTTCCTGTCCGGCATGCGGGACGGCGGCATTCCGCGACCGCCCATGGCTTCGCTGATGAACCTGCGCCTGGTGGCGGTTGAACACGGGCGGGTGGAGTTCGAGTGCCGGCCGGCCGAGGCACATTACAACCCGCTGGGTGTGGTGCACGGCGGCCTGGCCTGCACCCTGCTGGACACCGTGGTGGGGTGCGCGGCGCACAGCACGCTGGCTGCCGGCTTCGGCTACACGTCCATTGACCTCTCGGTCAGCTATCTCCGCCCCATCACGCTGCAGCATGCCATCCTGCGCGCCGAAGGATCGGTGGTGAAGTCGGGGTCCCGGGTCATCTTTGCCGAGGGCCGCGTCTTCGCTCCGGACGGCGGCCTGCTGGCCACCGCCACCAGTTCGCTCCTGGTTTTCGCCGCCGCCGCGCCAAAACAGCCGGCACCCAAGGCATAGCGTACGACGGCGGGAGGTCCCGCCGTCGTACGCTTTCCTTTCGTCAGGCGTTGGCGTGCTCCGCGAGGATCGCATCGATCTGGCCGGCCGCTTCCCTCATGCCCTCCATCATGCCCATGGCCACCATCTGTTCCAGCTGTTCTTCGGACTCGAACGTGGACAGGATGGTCATCCGGGTCCGCTCCCCCAACGGTTCAATCGTGACCAGGGCGTGCGAGGTGCCATGCTCGCCCGTGGGGTTGCCATCTCTGTCCGCGAAGCCGTCGTTGAATTCCAGCTGCCGCGGCGCTTCGATGGCGGTGAACTCCCACCAACCGTGGAACTTCTCCCCCTCGGGGCTTGTCATGTAGTAGTTGGCCTTGCCGCCCGGCACGAACTCGTGCTTGTGGAACGTGGCCGGGTACGTGGGCGGACCCCACCAGCGCTCAAGCTGGCGCGGGTCCTCCCAGAGCTGCCAGACCCGATCCACGCCGGCATCAAACTCGGCAACGAGCGTCATGCTCAGGGCCTCGGGATTCTTGTCCATACTGATGACTGTCATGGCAATGCCTTCCTAACCTTCAGTGAGAATGTCGGCCATTCGGGCGGCACGCTGCCGCCAGATTTGTTCGTATTCGTCGAGCAGCCGCCGGGCTTTCTGCAGGCCTTCATGATCACCCCGCACAATCTGCTCCCTTCCGCGCTTTTCCTTGGTGACCAGGGAAGCGCGCTCCAACACCACCACATGCTTCTGGACTGCGGCGAAACTCATGGCGTAGAGGGCCGCGAGACCCGAGACCGAGTACTCGCCCACTGTCACGCGCCGAACAATGTCCCGGCGGGTGGAATCGGCGAACGCCTGGAAGAGGCGGTCCAGTTCGGAATCACGGAGCTGATCTACAACCATTTGGTTGTACGATATTCGGATCCCGGGCGTGGGTCAAGAGGTTTTCCCCCTCTTTTGCGCTCTCCGCACAACGCCCGGGCCCCGGGCCCGGCGGGTAGGTTGAAGCCCATGAGCATTTTCCTCGCTGGTGCCGGGCCGGACCCGTTGGCCTTTCCCGAAGTGTTTGACCGCTTTGCCGCGGAAGTGTCACAGAAACCGGGCGCTGGCCACTCCGCGAGGATTGCCGTGGTGGTCCATGACCAGGCCGGCAACCCCGCTGGCCGGCTGGCCGAGTATGTTGAGCCGCTGCGTGCACGGCTGCCGTTCGAGCTGGTGCCAGTGCCCCTGGGCGAGGTGCCAACCGCGGACCCGGCGCTGTTCGACGGCGTGGACGCAGTGGTGGTGGGCGGCGGACTGACGCCGGCCTACCTGGCCGGTCTTCATCCCGCGATGCCGGCACTTACCCGCATTGTTGCCGGCGGCGCTTCCTACCTTGGCTTTTCCGCGGGCGCCATGGTGGCGCCGGAACGGGCGCTGATCGGCGGCTACCGGGCGCACGGCATCGAGGTGTGCGGTGAAGAGTGCTCGGAAGGACTGGACGCGCTGGACATCCGCGAGGGTCTTGGCCTTGCCCCCTTTGCGGTGGACGTCCATGCGGCGCAGGCCGGAACACTTGGGCGGGCTGTCGGTGCCGTGGCGGCAGGCGTGGTGGCGAGGGCTGTTGCCATTGACGAAAGCACGGCCCTCATCCTGCCTGCGGCGGGCTCGGAGGACTTCGAGGTGATCGGCAGCGGCAACTGCTGGGATGTGCGGGGACGGGGGTCAGGCGACGCAAACGCGGCCGGCGGATCCGCCGTCGTTTCTGTCCTGCGGGCGGGCTGACAGCGGGCTGCTGCTACCCGTCGAAGTGGGTCTGGATGCTGTCGCCGGACAGTTGTTCGATCAGTTCGGCGGCAACGTCACGCAGCTTGCGGTTCCGGTTGCTGGAGACCTTGGTAAGAATGTCCATGGCTTCGGCCTGGGAGCAGCGGTTCTGCGCCATGATGACACCGCAGGCCAGATTGATTGCGGTCCTGCTTTGCAAGGCTGCTTCGAGGTCCTCCGCCCGGTTCTGGGCAGTGTTGATCCGGACGGAGAGTTTCAGTGTGTTGTGGGCGGCGGCGGCGAATCCCAAAGCCTTGTCATAGACGTCCGCGTTGAAGGCGCGCGGTTTTGCAGCGAAGAAGTTGAGGGCCGCACGGGAGTCCCCGCTGATTTCCAGCGGCACCCCCAGACTGCTGTGCACGCCATGCTCCTTGAACTTCTGATTCAACTCCGGCCACCGGGGGTCCTCGGAAACGTCATCGATTATCACCGGGGACATCTCGCGCAGTGCTTTGATGCAAGGACCATCGCCCAACGCCTGCTCTATACGGTCAAGCTCCACGGCCCGCGGACTGCTCCCGGCAGCCGTGGCAGGCCTGCGCCGCAGCTTGAGGGTGACCGCGCATTCAATCTGGTCGTTGGCCGCTTCCGATACCGCGGCTGCCGCCAAGCCGGAAAGTCCTGAGAGGAATTCCACCGCGTTCTCGGCGCCCACCAGGACTTCCTGCAGCTGCAGTACTGACTCGTTATCCGCGGAAGTCGACATGGGCCCATCCTACTGTCCGCCGGGAAAAGGCGCTGCCCCATCCTGTGCTCACGGGATGCCGCCCTACCTACTTCGACGAACACTTCCGGGGGTTCAGCGCTTGGGCACGGGAATCCCGTTGACGCCCGAGCCGGCCTTGCCAAGGCTCCAGCAGCCCCGGAACTCCGACGCCCTGGGGTCCACGCCCGAATCTGTGAGGCACCGGCGGAGGGATTTGACCGTTGCCGCCTCGGCGCCAACCCAGGCATATGGGCATCCGGCGTTGGCGCCGGAGGCAACTGCCTGCTGCACAGCCTTTACGAGCCGGACACCGCGCGGCACGGCGCCGGAGCCGCGATGGCCCCGCCTGGGTCCCCGGTCCCCGGTGCAGGACAAAGTCGACGTCGACTTCCGGGCCTGAGGGGGTCCGGCGCAGCGCGCGGACCGTGTAGCTGCGGATGAAGCCGCGGCCGGGCTGGTCCTGCCGGAGCCAGTCCTGGTACCAGCCCCTTTGGAGGACGCCGTTCGCACCGCCTGGGAGCTGCAGTGGATGGCCGGGGGTGGGCAGCAGCAGCTTGATGCGGAGGTCAAGGGTGGGCCCCGGCACACCGAAGTCCAGCAGGGAAGGACCGGTTAACGTGCGCGGCGGAAGTGCGGGGACAGGTCCCGCACTTCCGCCACCACTGCTTCGAACACCCGCACAGGGTGTCCGGAAACCGATGCGGAAGCAGCCATCAGGGGCATTACGGCAGCTGGGGATCCACGCCGTAGTGGTTGGCCAGCTCGGTTATCACGGCGTGGGCGCCCTGGATGCTGACCGACGCCAGGAACGTGGCGTCGTCAACGTTCTTGACCTCGCCCTTGAGCCGCTGCCACAGCGGGTTGGACTGGAAGGCCTCCTGCTGTGCGCGGGCCTTGTCGCCCTCGGCGCCGGCGGGGGTGAAGGCGCTGACCATCACCAGGCCGGCGTCGCCCTGCAGGATCTGCTCGGCGGCAAGCGGGACGAAGATCTCCTTGTCGCTGTCCGGCTGGTCCTTGGGCCGCGGGATGTTCATGTCCGCCATAATCTCGCCGATGAAGGAATTCGAGGAGTACAGGCGTGCGGTGTCACCGCCGGTGAAGCGGATCAGCGAGTAGGTGGCGTCCGGCTTCTTTGCCAGGATCTCGGCGCCGACCTTTGCCGCACGGTCCTCGTACGCCTTGACCAGTTCCTCGGCCTTGGCCTTCTTGCCCAGTGCCTCACCGAGGAAAACAACGTTCTCCTTCCAGGTGGGACCGGTGCTCACGGAGAAGATGGTGGGCGCGATCTTGGACAGCTGCGAGTAGAGCGCCTCGTGGCGGACCTTCGCGGACACGATCAGGTCCGGCTGCAGTTCCAGGATCTTTTCCAGGTTGGGTTCGGCCAGGGTTCCAACGTTCACCGCATCCTTGGTGGCATCGGCAACGTCGCCGAGGTAAGGGGCGAAGGGGGCCTTGGGGTCCTGCCGGTACTGCACGTAGCCCACCAGGTCAGCCTCGAGCAGGAGCGCCGCGTCGATGTAGCTGGGGTCAAGCGCAACCACGCGCTTCGGGACCTCTTCGATGGTGGTGGAGCCCATGGTGTGTTCCATGGTCAGCGGGAATCCGGCGGCTTCGGCAGCGGCGGTGGTGGCGGTGCTGCTGGTGGTGGCGGCCGGGGAGCCGCAGGCCGCTGTGGCCAGGAGGACCAGGCCGGCGGCGGCAGCAGTGAGCTGCCTGGAGATGCGAGTTTTCACGGGGATGCCTTCATGAACGGAACGGGGTCTGCGACGCATTAGGTAAGCCTTACCTGCGTCTGCCGTAGACTGTAGCAGGATTTGGAGGAATAGCTCACAAACCCGTGACGTAATAGAAAGTCCGATGTGAAAACGCTGAACCTTGATCCGGGCCCCTCGGTCGAACGGGCGCCGGCAGGACCCGTTTCGCCCGTTCCCCCGCCGCGGAAGGCTCCCCGGAACCGGGCGGCCTGGTTCCTGGCCTCGGTGCTGGCCCTGTTCCTGGCCAGCTTGCTCAGCATCTGCATCGGAGGGCAGCCCTCCTCGCTGCAGGAAGCCTGGCACGCCATGTTCACTCCCACTGGCGACGTCATGGACGTGACCATCCGGGAACTCCGCTGGCCCCGCACCGTGCTGGGAATCTGCGCCGGTATCTGCCTCGGCCTGGCGGGAACCCTGGTCCAGGGCCACACCCGGAATCCCGTGGCGGACCCCGGCCTGCTGGGGATCAACCAGGGAGCCGCGCTGGCCATCGTGGCTGCCACCGCCATTGCCGGTGACCTTCCCGCCCTGTCCCAGGCACTGCTGGCCTTCGCAGGCGCCCTCGCGGCCAGCGTCCTGGTGTTCATGATCGGCTCAGCGGCCCGCTACGGAACCACCCCTGTGACGCTGGTGCTCGCCGGTGCCGCCGTCACTGCATTGTGCTCCGGCCTTGTGGCCGGAATCGTCCTGCTCAACGACCAGGCCCTGGACACCCTGCGGTTCTGGCAGGTGGGTTCCCTGGCCGGCAGGACCGGGGTTCTCGAGCTGGTGTGGCCGTTCATCGCGGCCGGAGTGCTGCTTGCCCTGCTCAACATCCGCGCCCTGAACGCCCTGGCGCTGGGAACGGACACCGCCGTCTCGCTCGGCATCCCGGTGCTGCGGGCACGCGCCGTGGGCATTGGCGCGGTCACCCTCCTTGCCGGTACTGCCGTGACCCTGGCAGGCCCCATCGCCTTCGCCGGACTCCTGGTTCCACACCTCACCCGTACCATCACCGGCCCGGACTACCGCTGGTTGGTACCGGTTTCGCTCTTTACCGGCGCCACCGTGGTGCTGCTCGCTGATACGGCGGGACGCCTGATCGCCAGGCCCGGCGAACTCTCGGTCGCCGTGGTCCTTGCCGTGGTGGGCGCACCCTTCTTCATCTACCTGGCCAGGCGTAAGAGGCTGCAGACGCTATGACCGTCCTCCAGAAGGCGCAGCTCCGGAAAACTTCCCCGAGCCCCACGGGCATCAGGGCGCTGCGGGCAGGCCCCGTTTCCGTCCGCTTCAACGTCCGCGTGCTGGTGGTGGCGGTCCTGCTGGTCCTGGCAACGGTGGCCGCCATGGCGCTGCACGTTGCCTTCGGCGGCACACCCATGGCCTACCCGGACGTCCTCCGGGCCCTTCTGGGCGACGACTCCAACACCCGGATCCACCTGGCAGTAACGGAGTTCCGCGCACCGCGGATGGTGGCCGCCGTCGTAGTGGGAGCCTGCCTGGCTGCCGCCGGCGCCATCACGCAGACCGTAGCGCGCAACCCGCTGGCAAGCCCGGACCTGCTGGGAGTAACGGCCGGCGCCTCGCTGGGGGCAGTGGCCGTGCTGGTCATCGCGGGCGGGGGCCACGCGGGCCTGAGCGGGCTGGCCGCGACGGTGGGCATGCCTGCTGCCGCGTTCGCCGCAGGCATTACCAGCGGAGTCGCCGTCTACCTGCTCTCCTACCGGCGCGGGCTGGACAGCTACCGGCTGGTGCTGGCCGGCCTGGGCATCTCCGGCCTGGCAGCCAGCCTCACCACGTGGATCCTCACCCTGGGCGACGTGACAAGCGCCGCCCAGGCGCTCACGTGGATGATGGGCTCGCTCAATGGAAAGGACTGGGAAACCGTCCAGCCCATGGCGCTCAGTGCTGCGGTGCTGCTCCTGGCTGCGATGCTAAGCGGCCGGTGGCTGCTGCTCACCAGCCTGGGTGAGGACACCGCCGTCGGGCTCGGTGCCCGGATCGGCGCGGTCCGCCTGGTAGTCCTGGCCCTCGCCGTCCTGCTCGCGTCGGTGGCGACCGTGACGGCGGGACCAGTGGCGTTTGTTGCCCTGGCAAGCCCCCGGATTGCCAGGGCACTGGCATCCACCGTGATCCCCTCGGTGGGGGTGTCCGCCCTGGTGGGCGCCATCTTCGTGCTGCTGGCGGACACCCTGTCCGCCAATGCCCTCGCCGCCCCGCTTCCGGTGGGCGTGGCCACCGCCGTGGTGGGGGCACCGTTCCTGATCCACCTGATCCTCAAATACCAGCGGAGGCTGAGTTGAACATGTCCACCCGGCAACAGGGCCTCCGTGCCCGGGACCTCAGTCTCGGCTACGACGGCGCAGACATCATCAGCGGCCTCACCCTCGACGTCCCCGACGCCCGGGTCACCTCAATCATCGGCCCCAACGGCTGTGGCAAGTCAACCTTGCTGAGGGGCCTCGGCAGGCTGCTGAACCCCCGGTCCGGCAACGTACTGCTGGACGGCATCCCGCTCCGGGAACACTCCACCCGGCACATCGCCACCCGCATCAGCGTGCTGCCACAGGCCCCCACTGCGCCGTCAGGACTAACGGTGGCCGACCTCGTCTCCCGGGGCAGGCACCCGCGGCAGAAGTGGTACCAGCAGTTTTCCGCTGCTGACGAACGGGTAGTGGAGGCTGCCCTGGAGGCCACCGACATCCTGGGACTGGCGGATTCACCGCTTGAGGACCTTTCGGGCGGACAGCGGCAGCGGGCCTGGATTTCCATGACACTGGCGCAGGAAACGGGGATCCTGCTGCTGGACGAGCCCACCACGTACCTGGATCTGGCCCACCAGGTGGATGTACTGGAACTGGTCCGCCGGCTGAACCGCGAGCACCACCGGACCATCGTGATGGTGCTCCACGACATCTCGCTGGCCGCCCGCTACTCGGACCACATCATCGCCATGAAGGACGGCGCCATCGTGGCGCAGGGCAGCCCGCCCGAGGTCATCACCCCCGAATGCCTGCTGGAGGTGTTCGGCCTGGACGCCCACGTGGTGGCCGAACCCACCGAAGGCCGTCCGCACGTCATCCCGCTGGGAACGGTGGGGGCGGCGCCCGTCCATACGTGATGAGATTCACTTGCAATAAACGGCGATTTGGTTGAGAGCACCCTTTCGGTTTCGGCACCATGGAAGGGCAGGGCAGGAGGATTTTCCGGCCCTTACCCATCCTGGTGACGCAATGAGGCGCGCCGGCATGCCCAGCGGGCGGCCGAACGCCACACGGCGCGAGCAGGCCGACTTTCCGGCTTTACCGGCCGGACCAATGCAAGGAAGTACTGAACAATGACGTTTGAAACTGCCGAATCCGTGACCCTCAAAATCTGGGACCGCTCCGCCGTCCACGCCACGTTGGACACGCTTGTGGAGGACCTCTCCGCCCGCCACAACACTGACAAGGGCAGCATCGCCGTGACCTGCAGCGGCCCCAACACCTTTACCCTCAGCCTGAATCCGGCCCTTTAGCCGCAGCCGGGCGGGCTCTCCCGCCCTCCGGTGTGCTTGCTCACATAACCCCCGTTCCTGTTGCCATTCATCCGGGGGCCCTGCACACTGGAACATGGGAATGCGCTTTCCCAAGTGTTTGTCCTCGCCGACGAGGACACGGCCGGACATGATCAGGCCGTCAGACCGCAAGAAATGGAAGTTGAATAATGACGTTCGATGCCACTGACACCGTGACCCTGAAGATCTGGGACAAAGCCTCCCTCCACCACACCCTGGACTCCGCGATCAGCGACCTTTCGGCACGGCACAACACCACCACATGCCGGGTTGCGGTGACCTGCAGCGGCCCCAACACCTTTACGCTCAGCCTGCGCGGAGAGGACAACGCCCTGGTGGGCGCCTAAGCGGCAACCCGCTTCGAAGGCAAAGCGTACGACGCCGGCCCCGCCCGCCGTCGTACGTTTTGCCTTAATCCGGACAGGGGGCCGGAAGGCCATGGTGCGCACCCGGCGGCCCCTGCATACTGGACGGGTGACGGTTCGCAAATGGCAGGGCCATGGGGAGCAGCGTGGGCCCCGGGATGTGTGGTCCGACTGGACAGCCGCGGACGACGCCGGCGAAACGGACAAGGCAAGGGCGCTGGCGGGCGAAATGCTGCGCCTCGCGCCGGATTCTTTCCACGTCTGGTTCCATGCCGGGCTGCTGTCGAAGGCGCTGGGCAAATGGGCTGAAAGCCTGGAACGCAACGCCCGGGCCGTTGAGCTCTTCACGCCAGTGGAGGCGGCGGACTTCGACGGCGTCAACCCCGCAGCCTGGAACCTGGGAATCGCCTCCACGGCCTTGGGCGACTGGGCAACCGCCCGCCGGGCCTGGGCTGCCTACGGCATCAAGGGCATGGGAACCGGCTACGATCCCATCGACTCCAATTTCGGCCTGGCGCCGGTCCGGCTGAATCCGGACCAGCCAAGCCTTCCCCACCAGGTGCTGCCCTCCGCCGGCGCCACTGAAGTGGTCTGGTGCTGGCGCAGGAGCCCCGCCCACGCCGTCATCGCGAGTGTCCCGCTGCCCGAATCCGGGCACCGGTTCAGGGACGTCGTCCTGCACGACGGCGAACCGAAGGGGTTCCGCAGGCTGGGCGGGCAGGACGTGGCGGTATTCGACCAGCTCCTGCGGCTGGAGGACTCGGGCCTGCCCACGTGGCAGGCCCAGGTGGCCGGGGCAACACCGCACGACCTCCAGGAACTCTCCGACCTCCTGGAGCAGCACGGCATGGGCGCCGATGACTGGTCCGGCATGCGCCTCCTGTGCTCGGAATGCTCCCATGGAATTCCCGACGACGGGCACCACCACGTGCCGGCATCGTCCGACGCGACGCGGCTGGGGCTGGCCGGAGCCGAATCCCGGCTCAGCCCGGTACTTGACGCCTGGCTGGACTCCCGGCCCACCGTGGACTTGGAGCTGACGCTGCTGTGGTGAACCGCCGCACCTCGTCCCGCGCCCGGCCGGCAAGTAGAATTTTGAGCATCCAACCGGAAGCGCCACTGAAGCATAGGGACGTGATGAGGCAGCAATCACAGGCGCAAGCCGATCTCCAGGGCGCGGAAACAGGAAAGCCCGCCCGCACTACACGGGCGGTGGTCCCCGCGGCCCTCGTCTCGGCGTCGGGCTTCCTGCTGTTCGCCCGAGAGGACAGGCTCTTCGGCTTCCTCCTCCTGGCCGCCGCACTGGTCCTCGCCGGCATCATCAGCCGGCGGCTCCTGATCGACCTGGCGCTGATCGCTGTGGGGCTGACAGCCATGAGCCTGGTGCCCATCACCACGGATATCAGCACCGAACATATGGCGGTGATGGGAACCGCAATGATCCTGGCGGTAGGCATCCCCTACGCCGTATCCCGGTTCATCACCAAGGACCATGCCATCCGGTTCCCCGTCAGGACCGGACAGCCGTGGACGCGCGCAGAGAAGTGGTACCTGCCGGCCGTCCTGGTGATCGGCTATGCGCTGATGCCGGTCTACATGATCCGCACCGGCGTCTACAACAACTGGCCGGCCGTCAATGACGTGGACGGCATTGCCCGGCTCTTCCTGGGGACCAACGCGCTGGGCATCTGGGATGAGCTGTTCTTCATTTGCACCGCGTTCACCCTGTTCCGCCGGCACCTCCCCGACTGGCAGGCCAACCTGCTGCAGGCCGTACTCTTCACGTCGTTCCTGTGGGAGCTCGGTTTCCACGCCTGGGCGCCTTTCTTCATCTTCCCGTTTGCGCTGCTGCAGGCGCGGCTCTTCACGGTGACCAAGTCCCTCTCCTACATTGTCAGCGTCCACCTGCTGTTCGACTTCGTGCTGTTCCTGGTGCTGATCCACGCCCACAACCGGGAATGGATCGACATCTTCCTCTACTGAACCCGCCCCTGGCTGGCTCCGGCAGTCCGGCTCCGGCCAGAGCTCCGGCCAGTGTTCAGCGGGGAGGGTTTAGGCTGGGAGCCGGATCCCTCCCGCCTGCGCGGGAACGGCATGTGAAGGGACGCCACGAAGATGGTGCAGGAAACAGTTGGCGCGGGACGATCGAAGGCGCCCACTATTTACGACGTCGCGGCGCTGGCCGGCGTCTCCCACCAGACCGTCTCGCGCTACTTGAGGGACAGGAACGCGCTGAAGCCGAGCACGCTGGAGCGCGTTGAAAAGGCCCTGGCGGAGTTGAACTACACCCCCAATCTCGCTGCCCGTTCGCTCCGGTCCCGCGAACTGTACCGCGTGGTTGTGGTAGTGCCCGAAGCGTCCCTGTACTTCCCGGGCCGAATGCTCAACGGTGCAGCCGCGGCCGCGCATTCCGCGGGCTACCGGGTGGACGTGGTGGCCATGGAGGGGACTGCAGACGCCCGCGGACGGCAGCTGGACGCGCTACTGGCCGCCGAGGATATTGCGGGGATCCTGTCCTTCGTCCCCTGGCCGGGACCGGCCGGAAACCGGCAGCCGCCCAAGGTTCCGCTGGTGGTAGCCGGGGAATACGACAACAGGATGCGGGCGCTGGGCAGCCTCGCGGACGGGACACCTGCGGCGAGGATCGTGGAGCACCTGGCCTCGCTGGGCCACCGGGACTTTTTCCACGTGGCGGGACCCGCCGGGTGGCCGTCGGCCCGCAACCGCAGGGCTGCGTACGAGGAAACCGTCCAGGCCCTCGGGCTCACCTCGCACGGAATCGAAGCGACTGACTGGTCCGCAGCCTCCGGCTACAAGGCGGGGCTCAAGGTTGCGGCCATCCGGGACGTCACGGCGGTGGTGGCGGCCAACGACCAGGTGGCCATCGGGGTTATCCGCGCACTGCATGACCAGGACATCCCGGTACCGGACCAGGTCAGCGTTTTCGGCTGGGATGACACACCGGAATCAAAGTTCCACATCCCGTCCCTGTCCACGGTCCACATGGACCTTGAGGCGCTCGGAACCCGCAGCATGACGGAACTGATCGCACGCCTCCGCGGCGGGCAGCCAGCGTCGGAAGCCCCGCCGCTCCCGTCCATGGAACTTGTCATCCGGGAATCGACCGGACCGGTCCGCAGCTGACCTTGGGGACAAAGGCACGACGACGGCGGGAGGGCCCCATGGGTACCATGCAAGGAACAGCCGGCGAACCCCGGCAAGGACGCCGCGGGGTATCCGCCGCGGCACGCCGGGCCGCTGACCCTGCGCGGCCGGCCGCCGGCTCCCGCGAATCGGAAATCCGCCTCCGCGTCCTGGCGGCCACCAGCGGCCTGATCGACCGGCTCAGCTACGACGACGTCACTATCGACACGGTAGCGAGGGCCTCCGGCGTCAGCAGATCCACCCTGTACCGCCACTGGCCGTCCCGGCAGGTTCTGGTGCTGGAGGCATTTACCTTCAAGACCAACCTGCTGACCCACGTGGAGGAAACCGGGGATGTCCGGCAGGACCTGTACGCCTACCTGGTGGCGCTGACCAAGTGCCTGGATGAGGGAGAAACGGCGTCCACCGTGGCCAACCTGCTTGCCGAAGCCATCAGGAGCACGCAGTTCGCAAGCCTGTACCGCCAGACACTGCTCCGGGACCGCCGGGACGGTTTCCTGGCCGTCCTGGAGCGCGGGCGGACCCGCGGGCAGGTCCGCCCGGATGTGGACCTGGGCACGGTGGTGGACGCCGTGTACGGCGCGGTCTACCACCGCCTGGTGGGCACCGGGGACCCGATCAATCCTGCCTTCCTTCGCCAGCTGACAGGCCTCGCCGTGCGCAGCTGCGCCACCGCCGCCTACCTGCAGCAGCCCGGCTCCGGGTGATGCGGAATGGGACGTTCAGTGCCACTTCGTTCCATTCCGTGGCCCCTGGTATCCGGACCGAACCATAGTTGAACAAGCGCCGGAACTGGCGCTTCACCGACTTGGCAGAAGGACCGGAACCATGACCATCACCACCACCCCGGCACGGACAAACGTCGGCAGCAGGCATCCGCGGCTGTACAGCACCCTGGCCACGCTGGCACAGGAATCGGACCAGGCTGCGCTCGCAGAAGGCGTCTCCCCGCTGCTCCTGGAACTGGTCAAGATCCGGGTGTCCCAGATCAACGGCTGCGCCTACTGCCTGCGGATCCACACTGCGGACGCCCTGGCCAAGGGCGAGGACCCGGAGCGGCTGGGTGTCCTGCCAGCCTGGCGGGAAACGCGGTACTTCGACGACCAGGAACAGGCTGCACTTGCCCTGGCCGAGTACATCACGCGGATCGAAGAGTCCCACTCCAAGGTGGGCCAGTATGAAAGCACCGTGGCGGTCCTGACGCCGGGGCAGGTGTCAGCCATCACCTGGGTGGCCATGGTCATCAACACCTTCAACCGCGTGGCCATCAGCGGCTCCTACAAGGTGGCACCCCGCGGCCAGCACTGACAGGACTAGGGCGTTGCCCCCAGTGCCAGAAGGCTTCCGGGTGTTTTGGGGTGCTGCCGTTACCGCCATCCTGGGTATCGTGGGACTCCTCAAGCAGCTTGGCATACAGGCGGCGTCCACCGGAGTCGCCAAGGCGCCACAAGGAATCCATGAGTAACCAGCCCATGCCCCGATTCGATCCCGCTTCCCTGCCGGTGCCCGTCATCCAGGCGCCCATGGCCGGCGGACCGTCCACGCCGCGGCTGGCGGCCGCGGTGAGCGAAGCCGGCGGACTTGGTTTCCTGGCCGCGGGCTACAAGACGGCGGATGCCATGCGGGCGGAGATTGCGACCACCCGCAGCCTCACGGGCAGGCCGTTCGGCGTCAACCTGTTCGTTCCCCAGCCCCCGTTCAGCAACCCCGATGCGCTGCGCGCCTATGCCGATGCCCTGGCGCCGGACGCGGAGCGCTTCGGCGTCCGGCTGGGGGATCCCCGGCACGACGATGACGACTGGGACAACAAGGTGGACGTCCTGCTGGAGCTGGCGCCCGCCGTCGTCTCCTTCACCTTCGACCTGCCGGACAGCGCTGTCATCGAGGCGTTTCAGCAGAGGGGGATCGCCGTGGTCGCCACCGTCACCTCGCGCGCTGAAGCCCTGCAGGCGCTCGACGCCCGCGTGGACGCGCTCGCCGTGCAGGGGCCGGAAGCGGGAGGCCACCGCGGCACCTTCGATCCCGCCGCCGATGAAACACAGCCCCTGCACACCCTGCTGGGCGGGCTTGCGGACCTTCCGCTGCCACTGATCGCCGCCGGGGGGATTGCCACCGCAGCGGATGTCCGCGCGGCCCTGGCCCTGGGTGCGGCAGCAGTCCAGGCGGGCACGGCGTTCCTGTGCGCGGACGAGGCCGGGACCAAGGCCGCACACCGGACGGCGCTGGCTTCCGGGAGCTTCACCGCCACCGCCGTGACCCGGTCCTTTTCCGGCAGGAATGCCCGCGGCCTCACAAACGAATTCATGCGCCGGCATGACGCTGAGGCACCCTATGGCTACCCGGAGATCCACCACCTGACCACTCCCCTGCGCGCAGCGGCCGCCGCGGCCGGGGATCCGGACTGGCTGAACCTCTGGGCGGGCACCGGGTTCCGGCACGCCGAGGAAGGACCCGCCGCCTCAATCCTGGCCGCGCTCACGCCTTAGGCTGCGGGGCCGTTTGTTGCGCCGCGGGTTTTGGGGATGGCCCGCCCGCCACCGTACCCTTACTTAGGTTTGGCTTACCTAAGAGAAGGAAAAGACCTGTGCCCACCACTGCCCCAAGTCCACACCATGGCCGCTGAGACATTCCGCGACCCGTGGGGCATCCCCCACCTGCGTGCCGGGTCGGCCACGGAGCTTGCGTTCCTGCAGGGTGAGAACGCTGCGACCGACCGCTCCTGGCAGATCGAGATGGAGCGCTGGCGCTCGGAGGGCAGGACAGCGGAACACCTGGGGCCGGACGGCGTCGTATGGGACCGGTTTGCCCGGCAGGCGCGGATCGATGACACCGCCCGCCGCTGCTTCCACAACCTGGATCCGGCCACGCAGCAGTGGTGCGGGGCCTACGTGGATGGCGTGAACCACGCCCTGGAAGCGGGCCGGCGGGATGCGCGGGAGTTCGGGGACACGGCGACGGCGCCTGCCCGCTGGGAGCCGTGGACTCCGCTCGGCGTTTTCCTGGTCCACCACATCCTGTTCAGCACCTTTCCCAACAAGCTGTGGCGGGACCACGTGGCCCGGACCCTTGGCCCGGAAGCCGTGGAGCTTTTCAGCATCGAGGCCCCGGTCTGGGCGGGCAGCAACGCCTGGGCCGCCGCGGGAGGCCTGACCGGCTCCGGCGCACCGCTCCTCGCCGGCGACCCGCACCGGCTCTTGGAACTTCCCGGCGTCTACCAGCAGGTGCGGCTTGCCTGCCCGGAGTTTGACGCCGTTGGGCTGGCTTTTCCCGGCGTGCCCGGCCTGCCGCACTTCGGCCACACGGGGACGGCGGCGTGGGCCGTCACCAATGCCATGGCCGACTACCAGGACCTTTACCGTGAACAGCTAAGGCGGGACGGCGACACCCTCCAGGCACTCGGCCCGGACGGCTGGGAGCCGGTGGTTGCCGACCACCAGGAGAAGATCCTGGTCCGCGGCGCCGCCACGGAGACGGTGGACGTGATTGAAACAGCCCGCGGCCCCGTCATCTCGGGCGGGCCCGACGGCGGCGCGCTGAGCCTGCGGGCACCGTCGCGGGCCGGGGGGCGGCTGGGTTTCGAGGCCCTCCTGCCGCTGCTGCGGAGCCGCAGCGCCGCCGAGATTGAGGCTGCCCTGGAGGCCTGGGTGGAGCCGGTCAACTGCGTGCTGGCAGCCGATGCCGGCGGTGACGTCCGGCAGCTGGTGGCGGGCAAGGTTCCGGTGCGGAACCCGGCGAACCGGGTCCATCCCGTCCCTGCCCAGTCGCCGCAGCACCGGTGGACGGGCCAATGGGTGGAGCTGCCGGCGTCACGGGTGGACACACTGGCGGTGAACGCCAATGACCGTGAGTCCGGCGGCGGCAGCTTGACCGGGCTGGAGTTCGCCCCCGCCCACCGGGCACGCCGGATCCGCCAGCTCGTGGAAGAAGCCGGGGAAAACCTGGATCCGGAGGACATGCAGCGGATCCACATGGACTGCCGGCTGGGGTCCTGGCCTGCGCTGCGTGCCCTGCTGTCGGAACTGGGCGGGGAGAATGGGGTCCGCCTGTCCGCCCCTGCCGGGGAACTGCGGGACCGGCTGCTGGGCTGGGACGGACACATGCACGCCGCCAGCACGGACGCCGGAGCTTTCGCGGCTTGGCGCTCGGCACTGGTAGCCGCGCTGGCCGGCGCTCCCCTGCTGGCACCGCTCGCGGCCTCCGCCGGGCACCCGGTCCTGTTCGCCCCCTGGCTGAACCCGGTCTCCCGGGTTGGCTTCGCATTGGAAACCATCATTGCCAAGGGCGCCGGGCACGGCCTCGACATGGCAGCCGCGGCGGGCCGGGCGCTGGAGGCGGCGGCAGCATCGCCGTCGTCCGCTGCCTGGGGCGAAAGCCACACGGTCCTGCCGCTGCACGCGCTGTCGGATTTCCCGGGCGCGGGCGCCGCCGCGCCCGCCGTGCCGGCCACCTCCCTGTCCGGGGACACCAGCTGCGTGCTGTGCACGGAAAGCCTGCCGGGCGTGACGGATGCGTCCTTCCGCGGACCCGTGGCCCGCTATGTCTGGGACCTCTCCGACCGTTCGAAGAGCCGGTGGGTCGTGCCGTTCGGCGCGTCCGGACAACCCGATGACCCGAACTTCCTCAGCCAGCTGCCGCTCTGGGCCGCCGGCGAACTCATCCCCGTCACCACCGACTGGGACCAGCTCACCAAGGAGACCCCATGACAAGCATCGAGTCCGGACTTCCGCACACAACCCGGGACGCCGTCTACGAGGAGGACCTCCCGGGCCTGGGCCGCCTCCGGCTGCTCCGCCTGGCACCTGAACAGGACGCAGACCTGGTGCACAGCTGGGTGCGGGAGGAACGCGCCCGGTTCTGGGGCATGAACGGCTGGAGCCGGGACGAGGTCCGGGACGTCTACGCGTTCCTGGACAGCCTGGACACGCACCACGGATTCCTGATGACCGTTGCCGGCGAGCCCGCCGGCGTCTTCCAGACGTACGAGCCGCTGCACGATCCCGTGGGCGAGGTGTATCCGGCCGGTGCCGGGGATGCCGGCATCCACCTGCTGCTGGCCCCGGCTGCGCGCCCGGTCCCGAACTTCACGGCCACCCTGCTGACCGGGCTGGTGCGGTTCGTGCTCTCGGATCCGGCGAAGGACCGTGTGGTGGCCGAGCCTGATGCGCGGAACGCCAAAGCCATTGGCCGTTTCACCAGCTTCGGCTTCGAAGCCGGGCCCAAGGTCCGGCTGCCCGAAAAGGAAGCGCAGCTGGTGTTCCTGGGCCGGGAAGCATTCGAGTTCCGGGCTGCGGAGTAGGGGCGGACCCTACTCCTCGCCGGTGTCCTGGGCTTCCAGGTACTTTGCCATGGCTTCGCAGGCCTGGTTCCAGCGCGCGTTGAGCGCGTGCCTGTTCAACGGCGAGAACATGCCGTCGAGTACTTTTTCCACTGCGTCATATGCGGCGTCCCGGACTCTTTCCTGCGCCGCCGGGGTGTAGTAGTTCATGGCAGTAATTCGTTGTGGCTGCGGGAACGGATGGCGGGATTCCTGCGGGTTTTCTAGCCCACCGGCCGGAGCGAGGTGATCATCCTGCGGATGTTCTGGTACTCGGTGGTGTCCATGTACCTGCGGGCCTGTTCCAGGTAGGGAAGGGACTCGGCGCCCGGGGTCCTGTTGTTCTCCGGGTTGTAGAACGCACCGAACATGGCGGCGGTGGGCGGCCAGGTGAAGAAGTGGAACATGGGGCAGGCCAGGTCACCGGTGGGGGCGGGAACGGAAACGATGCCGTAGGCGGCGGCCGGCGTGTCAGCGGGACCGGGCGTTGCGGCGTTGCCCCGGGTTTCGTAGATGAACCGTGGCACCTCACCGTCCTGCGCAAGGGCCGGCAGCTCCTGCGACTCCAGGACCTCATAGGGGTACTTCTCCAGGCAGGTGGAGCCCGTGGCCATGTTGGTCCGCAGCGTTGCCATAGGCCTGCCGGCCTCGTTGGTCACCTCCGCGAAGGCACCGCCGCCCTCGGGAAGTTCCCCGGCGGGATCGCGCACGCTCCACGTGGCGGGGAGGTCGAACGCCAACTGGCCGTCCGCCGTCGTAAAGGTCTTCAGGGACCCCCTCGTGGCGGTGGTGGCGGGCGCGGGACTTGCGGCCGTTGCGGTTGCGGTTTCGGTGACGGGAGCCGTGGCCGCCGGTGACGACGCCGCCGAGGGAGTTGGGGAGGCGGACGCTGCCGTTGTGGTGGGCGACGACGCCGGGGGTCCTGCCTGCGGGCCGCATCCGGCCACCGCCGCACCGACCAGGATCAACGCGGGAAGCAACCCGCCGGACCTTTTCATCACACCCTCCGGGGCTTGGAAAACTGGTCCTTCAATTGTGGAACTGGAGCTGGAATCCGGACCCCCGAGCGGGCTGATTGCCGCAGAACCGTTGCGGGGCATAACAAAAGGACTTAGCGCCCCACGCACGACTGCGGGCCGGCACCTTCCGGGGCCGGCCCGCCGTTACGCGGTTCCCGGCTACAGCGTGGCGGTGTCGATCACGAAGCGGTAGCGGACGTCAGAGGCAAGGACACGTTCGTATGCATCATTGATCTTCTCTGCCGGGATGACCTCGATGTCGGCGCCGATGCCATGCTCGGCGCAGAAGTTAAGCATCTCCTGGGTCTCGGGGATGCCGCCGATCATCGATCCGGCGAAGGACCGGCGGCCGCCGATCAGCGCGAAGGCGTTGACGGGGAGCGGCTCCGCGGGGGCACCCACGTTGACCAGGGCGCCGTCGAGCGTCAGCAGCTGCAGGTAGGCGCTGATGTCGATGGACGCGCTGACCGTGTTGATGATCAGGTCAAAACTGCCGGCCAGCTGCTCGAAGGTGCCGGGATCGCTGGTGGCGAAGTAGCTGGTTGCACCCAGGCGCAGGCCGTCCTCCTGCTTCTTCAGGGACTGGGACAGGACGGTGACCTCGGCACCCATGGCTGCGGCGAGCTTGACGGCCATGTGGCCCAGCCCGCCAAGGCCCACCACGGCCACCTTCTTGCCGGGGCCGGCACCCCAGCGGTGCAGCGGCGAGTAGGTGGTGATGCCGGCGCACAACAGCGGGGCTGCGACGTCCAGCTCCAGGCCGTCCGGAATACTCACCACGAAGTGCTCGGTGACCACGACGTGGGTGGAGTAGCCGCCCTGGGTGATGGTGCCGTCGCGGTCCTCCGCGCCGTAGGTGCCCACCATGCCCTTCAGGCAGTACTGCTCGTTACCGTTCTGGCAGTTGGCACATTCACGGCACGAGTTGACCATGCAGCCGACCCCCACGCGGTCGCCCACCTGGTGCCTGGTCACGGCCGAGCCCACCTCGGTGACGACGCCGGCAATCTCGTGGCCGGGGACCAGCGGGTATTGCTGCGGGCCCCAGTCCCCGCGGACGGTGTGGATGTCCGAGTGGCAGATGCCCGCGTACTTGATCTGGATCAGGACATCGTGCGGGCCAACCGTGCGGCGTTCGATGGTGGTGGGGATGAGGTCCTCGGAGGAGGACGGGGAGGCATAGGCCTTGACGGTAGTCATGGATCTCCTGTGATGTCTTTGGGGGTTATCGAAATGCTACAGGGCTACCTGACCATCAAACCGGCAGTTGGGGTCCGTAACGAGGGCCCTGCTGTAACTGGTTCTGGCAGGCCCACCCCTGGCTTTCCGCATCCGTCGTAACGTGTCCTCTATGGATAACCGAGCCGAAGTCCGGCAGTTCCTTTCAACCCGCCGTGGACGCATCACGCCCGAGCAGGCCGGACTGGAGCCTTACGGGGGCCGCCGGCGCGTACCCGGGCTGCGGCGCGAGGAAGTGGCCCGGCTGGCCGGGGTCAGCGTGGACTACTACACCCGGCTGGAACGCGGAAACCTATCGGGCGTCTCGGACAGCGTGCTGGATGCGATTGCCCGGGCCCTCGAACTGGACCGCGCCGAGCACGACCACCTCTACGATCTTGCCCGGGCAGCGAACACTTCGGGCCGGAAGCGGGTTGCGGCTCCCGTCCCGTCCGGGGTGCGCCCGGAGCTGCAGTACCTCCTGGACGCCATCACCGAAGCGCCCGCCTTCATCGGCAACAACCGGATGGACATCGTGGCGGCCAACACCCTGGGCTATGCCCTCTACTCGGACATGTACCGCAGCACCGCCAGGCCGGGGAACCACTCCCGCTTCATCTTCCTGGACCCGAGGTCCCGTGATTTCTACACGGACTGGGAGCGGGCCGCCAACACCAACGTTGCCATCCTCCGCCGCGAGGCGGGCCGGAACCCGCACGACAAGGGCATCGCCGAACTGGTTGGTGAGCTGTCCATGCGCAGCGAAGAATTCCGGACGCTGTGGGCTGCGCACAACGTCCGCCGCCATTACGCCGGAACCAAGTTCTTCCGGCATCCCGTGGTAGGACTCCTGGAACTGAATTACCAGGTGCTGGGCCTTGAGGAGGACCCCGGGCACTCCCTCACCGTGTACCCGGCCACCCCCGGCAGCCCCTCCGACGAGGCGCTCAAGCTGCTCGCCTCCTGGGCCGCCACCGAGAAGATCGTGGAACTGGCGCAGGCCGGCGCGCGAAACTAACGGGGCGCCGGCTCACCCGTCCGCCAGGTCGACGGCGAGGATCCGGTCATCCCCGGGTCGGGGGTTGCCGCGGCCGTCGGTGTTGTTGGTCAGGAACCACAGCCTGCCGTCCGGCGCCACCGTCACGTCCCGGATCCTGCCGTATTCGCGGCTGAAATGCTCCGTGGACGTGCCGGGACCCGAGACGGGGACGGACCGCAGGACCTGGCCGCGCAGGTTGGCCACGAACAAGGTGCCGCCGGCGTGGGCCATGCCGCTGGGGCTTGCGGCGCCGGGCCGCCACTGCTGGACCGGATCCACGAAGCCTTCCCGGCCAGCGATTCCCTCTACGGTGGGCCAGCCGTAGTTGGCGCCGGGCGTGATGATGTTCAGTTCGTCCCAGGTGTTCTGGCCGAATTCGGTAGCGAACATGGTTCCATCGTCCGCCCAGGCCATGCCCTGCGGGTTCCGGTGGCCGTAGCTGTAGACCAGCGAACCGGGGAAGGGATTGTCCGCCGGAACGTCGCCGTCGGGTGTCATCCGCAGGATCTTGCCGGCCAGGGAGCCGCGGTCCTGGGCGCTGTCACGCTGGCTCGCATCGCCCGCCGTCACGTACAGCATGCCGTCGGGACCGAAGGCGATCCGGCCGCCGTCGTGGATGTTTGCCGACGGGATCCGGTCAAGGAGCGTGTCCGGCCGGCCCAGCGAGAGGGACCCCGGTTCGCCGCTGACGGGGAAGCGCTGGACCCGGTTGCCGTCCGCCGCCGTCGAATACACGTAAAGGTCGCCCTGGCTGCCCACGGCAAGGCCCAGCAGGCCGGACTCGCCGCGGGCCGCCACCCCCTCCACCGTTCCGATGGACCGCGAGGAGCCGTCCGGGCCGAGTTCAAGGATCTGCCCGCTGTTCCGCTCGCTGACCAGCGGCGTCCCGTTCCGGAAGACCACCGACCAGGGAGCGTTAAGGTCCGTCGCCACCTGCTGCGGGGCGCCGGCGATGGCGGCGGCCGCGGCGGGAGCTTCGGTGGCGGGAGTGGAGGAAGCCGGAGCCGACGGCGGCGCGGCGGAGGTCTCCGAGGCAGACGTGGTTACCGGTGCAGGGGACGTGGTGACCGGCGCAGGCGCCGGGGCGGCGGTGCAGCCGGCCAGCAAAATGCCTGCGCCAAAGACGGCAGCCGCAGCAAGGACCCCGTGACGCATGCGCTTCTCCCATCGACCCATATCCCAACCCTTCCAGCCACATTAACCCGCGTTGCGGATCATGGCGCCGCATTGCCTGCTTTGACCCCGGAATGGCGCAATAAGTAGCGCCGTTTCCTCCCGTTTCACGGTGCTGGCCAAGGCAGCAGCGGCCGTGTTTAGGTGTTTCAACACTCGGCGCGTCGGGCACAATCGTCCGACGCCGGCACTCCCCTTCATCCCTTTCCGCGCCTTCCCGCGCCGTTCCTCCGGGCCGGCGTCCGGTGTCGTACACGTCTCCCACTGACCCCTCTTCCCACTTCCGAAGGAGTACCCGCATGGCTTCCCAGAACCCGTCCCCGCAGCGCCGGCTGCACCTGAACGCCTTCCTCATGAGCACCGGACACCACGAGGCCTCGTGGCGGTTCCCGGAGAGCGACCCCCATGCCGGCAGCCGCGTGGAGCACTACCAGCAGCTGGCCCGCACCGCCGAACGGGGCAAGTTGGACTCCATCTTCTTCGCCGACTCCCCCGTCCTGTTCGGCGAAGTGGGTCGCCGGCCGGCCGGCAAGCTGGAACCCACCGTCCTGCTGACCGCCATCGCCGGCGCCACGGAGCGGATCGGACTCATCGCCACCGCCTCCACCACCTACAACGAGCCGTTCAACCTGGCCCGCCGGTTCGCCTCCGTGGACTGGGTCAGCGGTGGCCGCGCCGGTTGGAACGTGGTGACCACAGCCGGCCCGGACGCCGCCCGGAACTTCGGTGTGGAGGACCAGCCCGCCCACGCCGTACGGTACGAGCGGGCGGCCGAGTTCATCGAGGTGGCCCGGAAACTCTGGGACAGCTGGCAGGATGACGCGATACTCGCGGACAAGGCGGACGGCGTCTGGGGCGATGCCGAAAAGATCCGCACCATTAATCACGAGGGCCGGCACTTCAGGGTCCGCGGCCCGCTCAACGTCCCCCGCTCCCCGCAGGGGCACCCGCTGATCGTCCAGGCCGGCTCGTCCGAAGACGGCAAGGATCTGGCCGCCCGGTACGCGGATGCGGTGTTCACGGCGCACCAGACCCTCACCGACGCGCAGGAGTTCTACCGGGACCTGAAAGCCCGCACCGCGGCAGCCGGCCGGGATCCGGAAAGCATTAAGATCCTGCCCGGCATCGTGCCCGTGATCGGTGCGACGGAGAAGGAAGCCCGGGAGCTCGAGCGCGAACTGGACCGGCTGATCAAACCCGAGTATGCCCGGATCCAGCTGGCCAAGACCCTCCGCGTCAATCCCGAGGACCTGCCGCTGGACCGCCAGTTGCCCGCCGACCTGCCCAGTGAGGATGAGATCGAGGGCGCCAAGAGCCGCTACACCCTGATTGTGCAGCTGGCCCGCCGCGAGCAGCTCACGGTGCGGCAGCTGATCGGCCGGCTGGGCGGCGGCCGCGGGCACCGCACCTTCGCCGGCACCCCGGTGCAGGTGGCGGACGCCATCCAGGAATGGTTCGACGGCGGGGCGGCCGACGGCTTCAACATCATGCCGCCGGTGCTGCCCTCCGGGCTGGACGCCTTCGTGGACCGGGTGGTGCCCATCCTCCAGGAGCGCGGGCTGTTCCGCACCGACTACACCGGCCGTACGCTTCGCGAGCACTACGGCCTGGCACGGCCCGGGAACCAGTACGCCGACGCCGGGGCTGCGCAGCTGGCCTCACTCGGTGCCGCGTTCTGACGGACGGGCCGGGTGAGCCCTCTGCCCCTGGTCATGCTGCCTGCTTGGTGGCACGAGCGGCCTGGAATGCCAGGACGGCCGCGGCCAATAGAACGCCCGCGCTCACCAGGAAGGTACCGCGGTAGCCGGTGGAGTCGAACAGCACTCCACCCAGTGTTGACCCGATGGCTATCGACGTCTGGACAACGGCCACCATGAGGCCGTCGCCTGCCTCGGCGTTGTGCGGCATCGCCTTCGCCAGCCAGCTCCACCAGCCCACGGGCGCGGCCGTGGACATCAGGCCCCACAGGCCAAGGAGAACCACGACGGCGGCGAGCCAGCCGCCGGCGGGAACGAGCGCCGCGGCCAGGACCGCCATGAGCACCGGAAGGATGACCAGCGTCCTGTAAAGGCCCTTCCCGAGGAGACGGCCAATCAGCATGGTGCCCGTGAAACCCGCAACACCGATCACCAGCAGGACCAGGGAAACCGTGGCCACGTCCACCTGCGTCACGGTTTCCAGGAACGGGCGGATATAGGTGAAGAGGACGAACTGACCCATGAAAAAGGACCCGCAGGCGGCCATTCCCCAGGCAACGGGCCGGCTTTTGAGCCCGGAGAAGACTCCGAAAGGGCTCTTGGCCGTGGACGGGTCTTCCTTGACCTTCATGGAGGGGAGGCTGAACCGCTGCCACACCAGGGCGAGCACCGCCACCGGCACCAGGCAAAAGAACGCGCCCCGCCAGCCCACAATGGAGCCCAGGTAGCTGCCCAGCGGCGCGGCCACAACCGTGGCCAGCGCATTGCCGCCATTGAAGATTGCCAATGCCTGGGGCACCTTGTGCGCGGGGACCAGGCGCATGGCGGTGGCTGCCGAGATGGACCAGAACCCGCCGATGACCACGCCGATCAGGGCGCGGCCGATCATGAAGAGCAGGTATCCCGGCGCCAGGGCAACCACGGCTCCCGAGACGGCCATAACCGCGGTCAGGCCCAGCAGGAGGGTCTTGCGGTCCATGGTTCCGGCCAGGGTGGACACCGACAGGCTGGCCAGTACCGCGAAGAGGCCGGAGATCGCTATGCCCTGCCCCACCATTCCCTCGGTGACCCGCAGGTCGGATGCCATGGGCGTGAGGAGGCTGACGGGCATGAATTCTGAGGCGATCAGCGCGAAGACGCACAGCGACATTGCGAAGACGCCGCCCCAGTGCGCCGGGTGATGTTCACGGAGGTCCGACGCCGGGGCCTTCTTGCTGCTGATGACGGATGTAGTGGGGTCCATAGCCTTCATCAAACCCCGGGGCCAAAGTTCCAGCGAGGGCCCTGCTGAAACGGGTTATGGCGAAACCCCTTACTGCCGCACCTTTGCTGCCGCCGGGACTTCCCGCCGTCGTCCGTCTTCGTCCTCCGGCGGTTGGGGTTTGTAGACCCAGGCCACCAGCACCACCGAGATGATCATCAGCAGGAACCACGCCACGAGCTTTTCCAGCCCCACAGGGTGCCAACCGGCCAGCTGGCTCGGGTACAGCCAGGCACCGGACCAGGTGGCGATGTTCTCGGCGATCCAGATGAACAGCGCCACCAGCAGGAACGCGGCCACCAGCGGCATGCGGAACTGCCTGCGGAACACCCGGAAGTGCATCACGCACCCCCCATAGATGATGACGACGGCGGCCAGCAGCACCCAGCGCAGGTCCCAGATGTAGTGGTGGGTGAAGAAGTTCGCGTAGATGGCCGCACCCAGAATCGCCGTGATCCAGCGCCGGGGGTACGCCGCGAAACGGAGGTCGAAAAGCCGGTAGACCCGGACCATGTAGGAACCCACCGCGGCGTACATGAAGCCGCTGAACAGGGGCACCGCGCCGATGCGCAGGAATCCCTCGGCCTCGTAGGACCAGGAGCCGGCGTCGGTCTTGAACAGCTCCATCACGGTGCCCACGATGTGGAACAGGATGATCACCCGCAGTTCGCGGAGCGTCTCCAGCTTGAACAGCACCATGAGGACCTGGATGGCGACGGCGGCGAGGGTCAGGAAATCATTCCGGGCCAGGGCCGCGGTGTCCGGGTACCAGAGCCGTGCGGCCATCAGGACGGCGAGGAGCGTGGCACCGAAGATGCATGCCCAGCCCTGCTTGAGGCCGAACACCGCAAACTCGGTGAGTTTCGCTCTATAGCCGCCGGTAGGGGCGGTGGCCAGGAAGCGGCGGGCGCGTTCATCGATCCGCTGCTCAACTGAAGTGGAACTACGCACTGGTTCCCTGACGCTGTATGGGCTGGCGGTTCTTGCGAAGGTCTTTATCGAGTTCGGCCAGGCAGTAGTCCTTGAACCAGTGCCTGATTCGCCGCGGAAGCCGGGGATACGCCACGGCCAGGACCTTCATGGTGCGGTCGAACCGGCGCTGCCGGCGCTCATTCCACGGCAGGCCGAAGTCTTCCCGGAGCTGCTCCGGCAGGAGCCCGGCGGTGAGGAACCTTGCGGACGGGATGATGGCGCGGTACCAGAGTGCTGTGTGCTTGGGATAGAGAAGCCCGCGGCCCACCCGCAGGCCGCCGGCCTCCGCCCGCAGCGTGGAAATACGCCCGTTCCAGTAACGGCGGAAGGCGTCCCGGTCTGCCGGCCATAGCTCCCGGGGCAGCTGCAGGGCCGTCCCGATCCGTGCGTAGTCCTGGTACATCGCATCGGCTGATTCGTCGTCGAGCGGGCCGTAGATCTTCTCGATCATGGTCACCGCGGTGTCATAGAGCGTGGCAACCACCCAGAGCTGGAGTTCCGGATCGTAGGCGTTGTAGCCAGGCGATGCCTCGGAATCGGCTTTGCGGACGGGCACGTGGGCGAGGTTCACCCTGCGCCGGACCTCTTTCACCTGCTCGTCGGTGCCGTAGACGATGGCGTAGACATAGGTCAATGTGCCCTTGAGCCTGTTGACCGGGCGGCCGACAAACGTGCTGTGCTCGTCCACGCCGCGCCCCACGGCGGGGTCTGCAAGCTGCAGCAGCAGCGCCCGTCCCGCCCCCGCGAGCAGGATGGTTTCTGCGCCGTAGTCGGCCATTCCTCGCACCATTTCAACAGGCTACCGGAGGGGGCATCAACGGACGATGCCGGGTGCCCGGCATGTGGAAACCCACCTTGGTGTTTGGGGCTGCTGATTTCGCAGTATCGGTTGTAGCGTGGACCTCCTCTAATCCCGTTAGCCGCGGTTTTCCACATAGCGTTCTCGCCTGAACCGGATTGTCAGGGGTCGCTGGAAGACTCTATTCATGGCGGTTGGGGCAGCGGCAGGGCCGAAGAACGGTACGGTGGCGGGGCATGGTGGTGTCGCCACGATCGCTGATGCCCTGGCGATCCTGGCTGCTGTGCCGGTCGCCTCTGATGGTGCGGGGATGATCGGCCAGTTGCGTCAGCTGGAGGATCTGAAGTCCCTGGCCGCCGCCCGGCAGGCCGATATCGCTGTCGCCTTTGACGTATCGCAGCGGCGCGAGCAGGCCGCTGCCGGTGTCCCCGCCGAGGAGCAGGGCGCAGGTGTGGCTGCCCAGATTGCGTTGGCGCGGCGGGAATCCCCTGCCAGGGGCGGACGACTCCTTGGGATGGCGAAAGCGCTGACGGAGATGCCGCGAACGTCTGCGGCGTTCCGGACCGGGCGGCTGAACGAGTGGCGGACCACCCTGGTGGTGAAGGAAACCGCCTGCCTGCCCACCGAGGACCGGGCAGCGGTGGACGAGGAACTCGCCGCCGACACCGGCACTTTCGACGGGGCCGGGGACCGGGCCATCATCAGCGCCGTCCGCGCCGCGGCCTACCGGTGCGACCCGCGTTCTGTCGCGAGACGGGCAGGCCATGCTGTGACGGAGCGGAGGGTATCGCTGCGGCCGGCTCCGGACACGATGACGTACCTGACCGCAATGCTGCCCGTCGCCCAGGGCGTGGCGGCCTATGCCGCGCTGGCCGCCCGGGAGGCCGATGCTGCCCGGTCGGCCGGGGATGCACGGTCCCGTGGGCAGGTCATGGCCGACACCTTGGTCGAACGCGTCACCGGAACGCCGGAAGGGATCACCGGCATAGACCTTCAGGTCGTGATGACCGACCGGGCACTGTTCCATGGCGACAGCGAACCGGCCAGGATCCCCGGCTACGGCATCATCCCCGCCGAAACCGCCCGCACCCTCCTCCTCGACGCAAGGAAAACTGGCAGGACGAACGCCGCTGCAGCCGACACCGAAACCAGCACCAGCACCGAAGCGCATGACAGGCAAGACCTGGCCCTCTGGGTCCGCCGGCTCTACACCACACCCGGCACAGGCGAGCTCGTCGCGATGGACTCCCGCGCCAGGCTTTTCCCGGCCGGGCTCAAACGCTTCCTCCAGGTCCGGGACGACACCTGCCGCACACCGTACTGCGACGCGCCCGTCCGCCACCACGACCACATCACCGCCTGGCACAACGGCGGAACCACCACCGCGAAGAACGGCCAAGGGCTCTGCGAAACCTGCAACCACACCAAAGAAGCCCCCGGCCGGACAGCAAAACCGCTACTGACACCGGGCCTCCGGCACAGTCCAGACCCGAACACCCACCGGGCATTTCTACCGATCAACGGCACCTCCGCTCCCCGGGACTCCATGGCGCGCTACAGGTGCATCCTCCGGCCGGCAACGCAAAGTTGCGCCCTTATTTGAACCAAGCGGAGGGCCCTGACTAACCTGCAGGGGGCAGGCCAGGCCTCCGTGGTCCGTTGATTGCAGTGTGTCCTCTAGTAAGGTCGGGCACGGGGAAGGACGCCAGGAACACCAACGAGCAAAGGGGCAACATCATGAGTGGAGTAGTGGTTGTAGGGGTGGATGCCAGCGCGTCCGCGAGGAAAGCAGCGGAAATGGCCCTGGATCTGGCCGAATCGCTGAAAGCCTCGCTGCACGTGGTGACCGCCTTTGATGTCGACAAGGCTGAGACGTTCGGCGCCGGGTCCGACCAGGTCCGGATCTCGAAGGCAGACAGCGCCGAAATCGTGGCACAGGAACTGTCCAGGGCCCGTCCCGGCGTGCAGGTGACCCACTTCGCGGCCCGGGGCAAGCCCGCAGACGCCCTGATCAAGGAAGCCATGCGCCTGGACGCGAAGCTGATCGTGGTGGGCAACCGGAGGATGCGCGGCATCGGCCGGCTCCTGGGCAGCGTGGCCAACAGCGTGGCGCACAACGCCCCGTGCGACGTCTACATCGCCAACACCTACGAAGATTAGGCGCCTGCCGCAAGCGCATCGCTTTAGGGAGAGGACGACGGCGGAACTCCCGCCGTCGTCCTTATCGCTCCTGAAACTGCGGGGGTGCGGGCCACCTGGACCACCGGTATGACTCCTGGCGGAGCCATGCGCCCAACACGGCCAGCGCACTAGTCCAGGTTGTTCCCTGCCGTTTCGTGCCCGCCCTTAAATACTAGGCAGGGGTACTCAGGTTGACGCGTCCCGTTCGATTTCCTCGGCGAGCTCGTCCACGTCTTCGGGGCGCATGTCGATGCCCTCCTCCTCCAGGCGTTCCTCGAGCACGTGGCTGACGTCGTCCTGCACATGACCCAGGTGGATCTCGTCCTTGATCTCCTCCGCGATTGTTTCCGGAGTGGCGATGTGGGAGCTTTCAGGCAGGTTGTCGTCGTCATTCACTGGGGGTCCCCTTCCGGCTCGTCCTCGTGCTGCTGATTCTTATGGCGCGCCTCCTGGAGGTGCTGTTCCAGCTTTTCCTCCGCCTCACGGCGGCGCTGGCCCACTGTACGTATCTGGTCCGTGGTGGGTGCCGTATGCGCATGCAGGTGCGGGCCTGCGTCGTTCGGGCCGCCAGTCTTTTTCTCTTGCATAGTGACATCGTCCCACCCGGCAGGGGCGGCGGGAAGGCGCAGGAGGCGGACGACGGCGGTGCATGCCCGCCGTCGTCCGCCCACCTTTTCTGCGGTCCTACTTCAGCGCGCCCTCCCGCACCGTCGCGGGTTCCAGGCGGGCGCCGGCGCCCGGGTAGGTGGGCACGTCGATCCGGCCGTGCGTGTGGACCGCGTCAACGGCTGCCTTGGTGTGAAGCGCGATCTCCTCCATGGTGGTCACCCACATGCCCTCCATGCCCTTGACCCGGTCGATCAGCTGCTCCAGCGCCACGGCCTTGGACGGCCGGCCGGAGATGAACGGGTGGTTGGTCAGGACGAAGCAGCTGCCCTGGGAATGATGCGCCTCGGCCTCGAGCGTCCACATCTCCAGCACCTTGGCCGGGCTTTCGATCACGCCGCTGCCGGTCACCCCGGGATAGAAGGCGTACTGCTCCCAGTCATCCAGGGCCCAGTCCACGGGGATCTCCACAATGTCCCGGGGATCATCGGCGGCGACGGCCATGCGGTAGGGGGCATCGCCGTCCAGCAGGCTGGAATCGTAGAGGAAGCCGCGGTCCGCCAGCAGCCCGGGCGAGTGCCAGTTCAGCTCCCACCACGGCGCCCGGTACCCCACCGGACGGATCCCCGCCACCTTGGCGAGGGCCTCCAGGCCCCGGTCCAGGTAGCGGGCCTCGGTGGCGGCGTCGATCCCCTGCATCGGCTCGTGGAGGTAACCGTGGTGTGCCACCTCGTGTCCGCCGTCCACAATCGCGCGGACCACATCCGGGTAGGACTCGGCGGTGAAGCCGGGGATGAAGAACGTTGCCCGGATGTCCTGCCGCTCCAGCATCTTCAGGAGCCGCGGCACCGCCACCTTGGGCCCGTAGGACTGGTGGGTCATCAGCGACATCCGCCGGGTGCTGGCGGGGTCGTGGGCAATGGTGCAGGACTCGGCGTCCACGTCGAAGGTGAAGGATGCTGCAGCCTTGAAGCCCTCAGGCCAGGTCATGGGATGCAGGAGGTCCGCGATGGCGGGCTGGTTCACGATGGATCCTTTCGGCGGGCGCGGCAGGCGCGCCCACCCGGGTGTAGCGGAG
Organism: Arthrobacter sp. Y3221087; assembly: GCF_059089905.1. Lineage (NCBI taxonomy): Bacteria > Bacillati > Actinomycetota > Actinomycetes > Micrococcales > Micrococcaceae > Arthrobacter > Arthrobacter sp. Y3221087. The sequence goes on along the minus strand of NZ_JBNHFE010000001.1, from coordinate 359,267 downwards.
GAAGTTAGAGGACTGGGAGGACGGCGGTGGTGCCGCTGCCCTCGGACTTGGAAGCGGCGGGGCTCCTGAGGCCGATGTAGCGAACGTGTGCCCGGGGGCCGAGGACCGCGTAGACGCCGGCGCTGGTCAGGCCGCCTGCCAGCCAGGACAGGTCCCAGCCGCCCAGGGCCACGGCGATGGGGCCCTGCATGACGGGGATGAGCCCGTACATGAACAGCCAGGTGGCGAAGATGCCGGCCAGGAGGGAGGTGACGCCCGCCCAGTTGACGGCGGGAAGCCGGTGGGTGCCCACGCCGTCGAACAGCCGCTCGGGGTCACCCGGCCAGCGCTTGTCCAGCCAGAAGTAGTGCACCAGCATGACCCCGCCCCAGGCGGCAACCCAGGCCACCAGGCCGATCAGCCAGGCGTCCAGGACCGCTGCGAAGTCCTCCTGGAAGATGAAGAAGACGACGGCGATGAGCGAGAAGACGCCGACGAACAGGTTCAGCTTGCGCCGGCTGATGGAGATGTCCAGTGCCTGCGTGGCCACGGAGAAGGTGTAGATGTTCAGGATGTTTGTGGCGATGGGTCCGTGAAGCACCATCAGCAGCACCGGCAGTGCCAGGACGCCGAAGTTCTGCACAATGAGCTTGCCGGGATCAACCTCGCCGCTGTTCGTTGCCAGGCTGGCGCCGAGGATGCCCAGCCAGACCACCGGGATGAACTGGCCCAGAACGGAGGCCAGGTAGACCTTTTTCTTGGGAACTTCAGTGCTGACAAAGCGGGAGTAGTCGGCGGCGTAGGTGAACCAGGTGATGCCCCAGCCGATGCCGATGGCCGTCATCACGGCGCTCATCGCGGCAATGCGTTCCGAGCCTTCAAGGATGTTGCCGGCAGGCCCGGCGTAGCCCCAGTCGATCTTCATGCCGAACCAGGCCACGGCGGACATGACGGCCAGGATGATGATGGTGGGCGGCACCGTCCACTTTTCGAACGCGGCGATGGCCTTGTAGCCGAACCAGGCGATGGCCACCTGGGCCGCCATGATGCCTGTGGCAACCGCGATCTTCCAGGCGTAGTTCTGCGCGTTCGGGTCCACCCAGCCGAGGGTGCCGAAGAGGGCCATCACCAGGTCCAGGATGATCCAGGTGTTGACGGCGCACCAGCCGATGACCAGCAGGGCCTGGATGGCGGCGGGAAGATAGTTGCCCCTCCGGCCGAAGGCTGCGCGGGCCAGGACCATGCCGGTGGCGCCGGTCTTCTGGCCCAGGAGGACGAAGCAGCCGAACAGGAGCATGCCGATCAGGTTGCCGAGCACCAGGACAGTCACGGTATCCGCGAACCCCAGTCCCAGGTGGATTCCGAGGGCGCCGAGCACCCAGTTGATGGGTGCCAGGTTGGCGCCCGCCCAGATCCAGAACTGGCCGGAGACCTTGCGGGTACGCGCTGACTCCGGGATGGGCTGGAGCCAGGCCTCGTGGTCTTCGGAGTGGCCTTGCGTGCTCTGGGTTCCTGCGGCAGCAGCGCGCCTTTGCGCTGCTGAAGAAAGCTTTTCTTGCATGGGAGCCTCCATGAGGTAAATGAGTACCTCAAGGCTATGTGGCCCCCATCACATGCAACAAGATACGATGTGTCTAACAGATGCTTCTAGTACCGTACGGAATGTCATGTCAGTCTCCCTTGGCGATATCCTCGCCCACCCCGTCCTTTCCGCCGCCGACCCGGTGGTGCACTCGGCCGGCCTTTCAGCGGAGCTGCCCGTCCGCTGGGTCCACTCCAGCGAAGTGCTGGACATAGCTCCCCTGCTGCGCGGCGGCGAGCTGCTCCTGTGCGGCGGCATCACGCTGGCATCCGCAACGCCGGAGAAACGCGCCGCCTACGTGCGCGATCTTGCCCAGCGCGGCATCGCCGCGCTGGCGGTGGAGACCGGAGGCGTCCTGCCGGAGATCCCGCCGGCCATGCTGGAGGCGGCGCGGGAGCACGGCCTGGCCGTGGTGGAGCTGCGGAAAGTGGTGCCGTTCGTCGGCGTCATGCAGGCCATCAACTCCATCCTGGTGAGCGAATCCGCGGGCCACCTGCAGCAGGCCGATGCCGCCACCCGCGCCATGGCTGCCGAGCTGGCCCACGGCGCGTCGCTGGACCAGATCCTGGGCGTGCTGGCGGGCATCATCAGTTCGGCCGTCAGCCTCGTCTCGCCATGGGGCGTCGCCCTGGGCAGCGCCGTGCCCGCCGGCTGGCAGGAAAAGGACGACGACGGCAGCAGCCCGGGCGGGCCGGACCACCTTACGGACACGGCCGCCCGGACGGTAATCAACGTGGATATCCCCGTGCGCGGCGTGCTGATGGGCCGGCTGGAGATCGAGATCCCGGCCGGCGTGGACGCCGGCCTGGCCCGCGTGGCCGGTGACCGCGCCGTCGACATCCTGGGTTTGGCACTCCTGCAGCACACCCCACCCGGGCTCCATGCCCAGGCCGGCGCGGAACTCATGCGGGCAGTCCTGACGGCCGCGCCTGCCTGGCGGCTGGAGCAGCTGGCCCCGGCCGCCGGGTTCCCGCCGGAATCCCCTGCCGTAGTGGCCGCCATTCATGCGGCGGCGCCGCAGAAACTCCGCCGCGCCATCGAATCGTTCCTGAGCTCCAGCCGGATTCCCAGTGCCGCGTACCAGGACGACGCGGAGCTCGTGGTGATGATGGCCCTCGTCGGGACCGATGCCACCGGCGGACGGCGCAAGCTCCTGGAATCCCTGCAGGGGCTGGACGGCGACCAGGATGCCACGATTGCCCTGGGGCCGCCGGCAGGCACGGTGGCGGAGGCTGCCTGGTCGCTGGCGGAAGCACGCCGCGCGCTGGATGTCCGCCAGATCCGGCGCAGGAACGCGTCAGCGCGGAGGCGGCACCCGTCCCATGGGCTGGTGGTGCTGGATGCCGAGGACACCGCCGTGGAGAGCCTTGCGTTGAAGGGGATCAACGCATCGGCCCGGGACGCGTTCGTGAACCGGCAGCTGCGGGCCATCCTGGACCATGATGCACAGCGCCAGTCGCAGCTGCTGGAGACCCTTCAGGTGTGGCTGGACTCCGGGTGCAACACAGCGCAGTCCGCGCGGGAACTGCACCTGGAACGGCAGTCGATGCACCACCGGCTGCAGCGGATCTTCGAGCTGTGCGGCGGCGATCCCCGGGGCACGGGCAGGTTGGCGGCGCTGCACCTGGCGGTGCGGATGGCGGGCCTGCCGTAGGGCACCGGCCTAACTGGCGGCGACCGCGCGTCCGCCCAGGCGGGTGGTCACCTGCGCAGCCGCAGCGACGCAGGCCTCGGCCAGGTTCTCCAGCCGCTCGCGCGAGACGCGGAAACGCGGCGCGGGTATGAGTACGACGGCCACAACGTCCCCGCGATGGTCAAAGACGGGCGCGGCAACCCCCACCTCGTCCATGGAGGATTCGCCGTAGTTTTCCGCCCAACCACGGCCCGCAACTTCCTTTAGCCGGGCCTCGTAGGCGGCCAGGCCTGCGTCGTCCATTTCTGGGAAGGTAATGGTTCCGCTGCGGAGCAGTTCGCGGACGCGTTCGGTGGGCAGGGTTGAGAGGAAGACCTGCACGGAGGCGCTCATGGCGTCCCGGTAGCGGGCGCCGAGGGGCGTGGTGTGCTTGATCTGGTGGTGGCTGGCGATTTGTTCCACGCAGATGGCTTCGTCGCCGTTCCAGAGCATGAGCGCGCTGGTTTCGCCGGTCTGCTCGGTGAGCCGGCGGAGGACCGGGTACGCCACGCGGCGTTCCTCCATCTCGGCCAGCAGCGGCCCGGCCACGGCGATCAACCCAAGGCCCAGGCGGAAGCGGCGGGTTTCCGGGTCGCGTTCCACCAGGTTTTCCTGCTCGAGGGTGGCCAGTATCCGGGAGACGGAACTCTTGTGCATGCCCACGCGGTTGGCGATTTCGGTGACGCCCAGCAGCGGCTCGTCGGCGGTGAAGGTGCGCAGCACGGCGATGGCATTGACGACGACGGAGGCGCCTTTCGTGTCCGCACTTCCGTTGGTGCCGTTGACGTCGGTTTCTTTGGCTGCTGCTGGAGTCATGGTAGGCATCATCTTTCCTTATCTTCGCCGGAGACGCCGAAAGCGGCGCCGCGTGGACCGCAGCGCCGCCTGGGTGTTGGGCGCTTACGCGCCGATGATGTTGTGCTCGGGGCCGAACGGGAACTTGGTGATGTTCTCCACGCTGTCCTCGCCCACCACCAGGATGTCGTGCTCGCGGTAGCCGCCGGCGCCGGGCTGGCCCTCCAGGACCGTGATCATCGGTTCCATGGAAACCACCATGCCGGGCTCCAGAACGGTGTCGATGTCCTCGCGGAGCTCGAGTCCGGCTTCGCGGCCGTAGTAGTGGCTGAGGACGCCGAAGGAGTGGCCGTAGCCGAAGGTGCGGTTGGCGAGCAGGCCGTGGCTGATGTAGATCTCGTTCAGTTCGGCGGCGATGTCCTTGCACACGGCGCCGGGCTTGATGAGTTCCAGGCCGCGCTTGTGGACCTCAACGTTGATGTTCCACAGCTCCAGTGAGCGCTCGTCGGGCTGGCCGAGGAAGAGCGTGCGCTCCAGGGCCGTGTAGTAGCCGGAGGTCATCGGGAAGCAGTTCAGGGACAGGATGTCGCCCTGCTGCAGCTTCCGGGTGGTGGCCCAGTTGTGGGCGCCGTCGGTGTTGATGCCGGACTGGAACCACACCCAGGTGTCGCGGACTTCCCGGTCCGGGAAGGTCCGGGCGATCTCGTGCACCATGGCCTCGGTGCCGATCAGGGCCACCTCGTACTCGGCGATGCCCTCGCGGATCGCGGCGCGGATGGCCTCGCCGCCGAGGTCGCCGATGCGGGCGCCGTGCTTGATGACCTCGATCTCCTCGGCGGACTTGAACATGCGCTGGCGCATGGCGTCCTGGGAGACGTCCAGGAGTTCGGCGCCCGGGAAGGCGGCGGCGATTTTCTCGCGGGTCATGCCCGGCAGGAAGTCGTCCTCGACACCGAGCCGGTTCGCCTTGACGCCGCGCTGGCGCAGGGCCTCCTGCAGGCCGAAGTAGAAGTTGTCCCGGCGCCAGTCCGTGTACACGATGTTCTCGCCGTACGAGGTGCGCCACGGCATGCCGGCGTCGATGTTGGCGGTGACCGTGACCGAGTCGTTGGCGGTGACCACCAGGGCGTAGTTGCGGCCGAACGTGGTGTACAGGAAATCGGAGTAGTACTTGATGCCGTGGTAGCTGGTGAGGATGACGGCGTCCAGGTCCTTGGCGGCCATGATCTGGCGGAGGCCGCCCAGGCGGCGCTCGAACTCTGCATCAGAGAACGTGAGCTTGCCCTTGGTGCCGTTGTGGAGGACCTTGAGGCGCTCGAGTTCGGCGATGGAGGAAGCGTTGTCGACGGTGGTGGTCATGGGGGTGTTGCCTTTCTATCGTGCGTTTGATGCGTGTTGGCTTGGAAGGAAGCTATTCGTGGCGCAGGGGTTCTTTGCCGGTTTCCCTGGAGAGAGCCACGGCCACCAGGGAGACGACGGCGGCAGCTACGAGGTACCAGGCCGGAGCCAGGTCGCTGGCGGTGGCCGCAATGAGCAGCGTTGCCATGAACGGAGCCGTGCCGCCGAAGAGGGCGTTGGACAAGTTGAAGCTCACGGCGAAGCCGCTGTAGCGGACGCGGGTTGGGAACATTTCCGCCAGGAAGCTGGGCAGGGTGCCGTCGTTGAGGGTGAGCATGGCGCCGAGGAGGACCTGAACCAGGACGATGACCAGGAAGTTTCCGGTCCCCAGCAGCGCGAAGGCAGGGACGGTCAGGACGATGAAGGCGATGGACGCGCTGATGAGCACCTTCTTGCGCCCGTACCGGTCCGAGAGCATGCCCGTAAGGAAGATGAAGCCGATGTAGGTGATCAGCGCGATGGTTGTGGCCAGGAATGATTCGGTTTCGCCCAGGCCCAGCTCCGAGGACAGGTACGTGGGCATGTAGCTGAGGATCACGTAGAAGCCGACGGCGTTGAGCAGCACCGCACCGACGGCCTGCAGCAGCTGCCGCCAGTGGTTCCGGAACAGGCTGGACACGGGCGCCTTGTCAGCATGGTCCTCGGCGGCCAGTTCGCGGAATACCGGCGTGTCTTCGAGCTTGTTCCGGATATACCGGCCAATGAGGCCCATCGGGGCTGCCAAGAGGAACGGAAGCCGCCAACCCCAGCTGTGCAATGCTTCGGCGGACAACAGGGTTGTGAGCAGACCGGCGATCAGTGAACCGAGGAGCAGGCCGGCGGCGGTGCTGGCCGGTACTACCGCAGCGTAGAGGCCACGTTTGCCCGCAGGGGCGTACTCCACCAGGAAGGCTGACGCCCCGGCGTATTCACCGGACGCGGAAAAGCCTTGGACAACCCTGATGATCAGGAGCAGGACAGGCGCCCAGATACCAATCGTGTCGTAGCCGGGGATCAGCGCTATGCAGAACGTTGCTCCGGACATTATCAGGATGGACAGCGAGAGGGCTGTCCGCCGCCCCACCTTGTCTCCGATGTGTCCCCACACGAACCCGCCCAGCGGGCGGACCAGGAATGAAATCGCGAAGAGGGCGAACGTCAGCAGGAGGCCGGTCTGGGGATCCGATTCGGGAAAAAAGACCGTCGCGATCGTGACGGCGAGGTAACCGTAGACCGCGTAGTCAAACCATTCCACGAAGTTGCCAATGAAGCTGGCAGTGACCACCCGGCGGCGAACGTCCTTGTTCGCCGCCGGTTCAGGGTTCAGGGCAGCGGTGTTGGCATCGTTGGCAAGTACCTCTGCCCCGGCTGGGGTTGATTCGTTACTCATGTGACCACCAAGAAAATTTGGAGTTGCATTGTTTGCAACCTTGTTGCTCCAAGGTAGATCGTGATGTGCGGCACAGTCAAGAGCTCAAAGGAAAGTCATTCTTCGGTTATTCCGGAGATATCGCCATCCCGGCTTGCAGCCCGTGCTGATCCACGTGTTGCTCCGAATGCAACCGCGTTCCCAAATAGTCGCTATTGGGCATCAGAATGACGGATCGAGATCCTGTTTTGGGAGGGCGCACCGGCACCGGCTTCCGCGATACGCCCTGGCGAAGCAACTACTAAGGATGCTTAGTAGTGAAGGGGGGTGTCTTACCGACGACAACCGGAGGACTCCGGGGAAGGGGCAACCATGGCATCGGTTCCAGTTGCAGCACCGCGGGGGCAGGGGGACGCATGGGTTCCGTAGTGATCTTTGCGCCGTCCCCGGTCCTCACCGTCACGGTGGAGGAAGTCGAGGACACCGCCGACATCCACGTCCATGCCGGCGGCCAGGGCGTGTGGCAGGCCCGCATGCTGAAGGCGCTCGGCGCAACCGTCACCATGTGTGCCGTCTTTTCCGGGGAAACCGGACGCATCCTGCGGCACCTGATCGATGACGAAGGGGTCCGGGTCCTTGCCGTATCCGGTGAAGGCAACAGCGGCGCCTACGTGCATGACCGCCGCGGCGGCGAGCGGGATGTCGTGGCGGAATCGCCCGGACACCGCCTGACGCGCCATGAGCTGGATGAGCTGTACGGGGTGGCGCTGCAGGCAGGGATGGAGGCCGGGACCGTGATCCTTAGCGGCACCGGCCGCGAGGATTCGGTTCCACCCGATCTGTACCGGAGGCTGACCGCAGACCTCCGCACCGCCGGATGCACGGTTATCGCTGACCTTGCCGGTGAAAGGCTCAAGGGCGTCCTGGCCGGCAAACCGGCAGTCATCAAAATGTCCGATTCCGAAGTGGTGGACAGCGGCCGCGCCGAGGCAGCCGAGACAGACCAGCTCATCAAGGCCATGCACACGCTGGCCGACGAGGGCGCCGAAACTGTCATTATCACCCGCGCCAACCAGCCCTCGCTCCTCCTCCATGACGGCGAAGTCAGCGAGATCCACGCTCCACAGTTCGAGACCGTGGAAACCAGCGGTGCCGGTGATTCCCTCACCGCCGGCGTGGCCGCCGTCCTCGCCGACGGTGGAAACCTGCACGACGCCGTTGTGCTCGGAACCGCCGCTGGCGCCCAAAACGTCACCCGCCACGGCCTGGGATCGGGCGAGGCGGGAGCCATCCACGAAGTGGCCAAGCTTGTCCGGATCGTTCCCTTGGAGGACAGCGGCGGGGACGAACCGGCGCAGCAGGTGAGCCCCGACGAGCTGGCACGAAAGGTCAGGACATCATGAACCAGCCCACGCGCGTCCTTATCACCAACGACGACGGCATCGGCTCCCCCGGCCTGCACGCCCTGGCTGCCGGGGCAGTGCGCGCGGGCCTGAGCGTGGTGGTCGCGGCACCTGCCGCCGAGGCGAGCGGCAGCAGTTCCTCGATCACCGCAGTGGAAGAGGACGGAAAGATTTCCATCGAAGAGCGGCAACTGGAGGACCTGGACGGCGTTGAAGCCTTCGCCGTCCACGGCGCCCCGGCGTTCATCACCATGATCGCCACCCACGGCGCTTTCGGCCCCCCGCCGGACATTGTCCTGTCCGGGGTGAACCGCGGGGCCAATGTGGGGCGGGCCATCCTGCACTCCGGAACCGTGGGGGCTGCGCTCACAGCCGGCATCAATGATGTCCGTGGCCTGGCGGTCTCCCTGGACACCGGCCTCAACCCCGACACGATCCACTGGGACACGGCCGCGCAGCTGGCCACCGGCCTGCTGCCGTTCCTGATGGACCAGGACCCGGGCAGCGTCCTGAACCTCAACGTCCCCAACAGCGCAGGCCCTGAGCTGCCCGAGTACCGCACGGCCACGCTGACAAGGTTCGGCATCGTGCAGACCACGCTTGCCGAACGCGGCCAGCAGCACGTGCGCCTGGCTATCGCGGACACGGCCGAGACGCCTGACCCGGACAGCGATGCGGCACTGCTGGCAGCAGGCTTCGCCACAGTGACGGCCCTCCAGTCGGTTACCGGGACGGCGCTGCCGTCCCTTGACGCATTGCCCCGCGCCGCGGCTGGGAGGTAACCCGGCCCAACCGGGCGTACACCCGGCGGAGGCGTACGACGGCGGCGCCTCCCACCGTCGTACGCTTGCCGTGCCCGCCTTCCAAAGGCGTTCCGCGGGTGTTGAAAAGGTGACCAAATCGCTCCCGAAAGCCAACAGCCGATGTGCGTTCCATAGCCCATACTTGCGGCATGGATGGTGCAGCGGGAAAACCCGACCGGATCCTCGCGGTTCTGCTCGGTGTCATTGGCGTGCTGGTGGCCGTTGCGCTGGCCGTGGTGTTCCTGCGGGGTGACCCGAAGCCGCTGGACGAGAACAGCCCCGCCGGCGTGGTCCAGCGGTACAGCGCGGCAGTGATCGACGGGGACACCGCAGCGGGCAGCGCCTATCTGACAGAAGAAGCCCGGGCCCAGTGCGGCGACGGAAAATACATCGGCATGCCCCGTCCCGACCGGGTGGTCCTGGTGGACACCAACGAACGGGCGGATTCGGCCACGGTGACGGTCTCCATCGTCGAGTCTTCCGGCGGCGGCCCCTTCGGCCCGTCCGAGTTTGAATCAGAGGACTCCTTCTCGCTCGTGAAAGACGGCGGAGCGTGGAAGATCGCCGCGGCCCCGTACACCCTGCTTTCCTGCACCGGAACAGCGGCAAGGCCATGAACCTCCAGCTGCAGCCGGGGACCTCATCACTGTCCCACGCCCAGGTGACACTGCGCCGGCTGATCCTGTACGCCCTCCTGTTTGCCCTGGTGGCGATTGCACCCTCCGGCGTCAGCGGGCTGCTGGAACTCCTGTTCGAGTCCGCGTCCGTACTCGCCACCACCGATGCGCAGGGGCTCGCCGGCGGACTTTCCTTTACCCTGATCGGCGGGCCGCTGGCCCTGCTCCTGTGGTGGTTTCTGTGGCGCAGGCTGGACGAGGCGGAGCGCACGGCAACCGGCTGGGGCCTGTACCTGACCGGGATGTACGCGGTCTCGCTGATCATCGCCACCACGTCGCTACTGGAATTTACGGCCTCCTGGATCGGCACGTCACGGGCTCAGTGGGCGTCCCCGTTGGCCAATGGCCTGGTGTGGACCGCCGTCTGGGTCTGGCACCGCTGGATGTGGCAGCACCCGGACAAAGGGGCCGCCCACCTGGCGGACATCCGCACCACCATCGGAACGGTTTTCGGCCTCGTGGTAGGCACCGTCGCAGCCATTTCCGCGCTGGGCGGGCTCTTCGACGCCGCCATCCGCGGCAGTCTTGCGCTGACCGGAGCGGCGCCATGGTGGCATGCCGTGCTCCGGTCTGTTGTGTGGGCGGCCGGTGGAGGCGCGGTCTGGTGGTGGCACTGGATCCACGAGGACGGACGCCGGCTTCGGACCGGGCTCGTTGACGTCAGCACCATCGCCGTCGGAATTTTCGCGGCCGGGATCACCTCGCTGGGTGGAAGTGCTGTGGTGCTGTTTGTCCTCCTGAGGCTGGCCTTTGATCCCACCGATTCGACCGGTGACATCCTGGAGCCCTTGGCAACAGCCCTGGCTGCAGGCCTGGTCGGGGCGGTGGTGTGGCGCTACCACCGCGCGGTGGCTGTCGACCGTTCCGTTGAAAACCGGCGCGCGAGCCTCCTGGTCACCTCGGCTGTTGCCCTGGCCGCGGCAGCCTCCGGGATTGGCGTGATCATCAATTCGCTCCTGGCCGCAGCGGTATCACCGCTGGCCGGCGGCACGGAGCGGACCCTGCTCCTGGGCGGCATTAGTTCCCTGGTGGTAGGTGGCCCGGCCTGGTGGCTGGCGTGGAAACCGGACAAGCAGCCACGGAGCGCGGAGGCGATTCCGCCGGGGAGGCGGATCTACCTCATCGCGTTCTTCGGCGTGAGCGCGGTGGTGGCACTGATCGCACTGCTGGTGATTGCGTACCGGATCTTCGAGTTCCTGCTGGGCGGGGTGTTGGGCGGCAGCGTGGTTGACCGGATCCGCGGACCGCTCGGGCTCCTGGTGGCCGCCGGGCTGGTAGCCGGGTACCACTTCGCGCTGTGGCGGCGTGACCGCGCCCTTCTCGCCGCAGCCGGTCCCGTCCGCAAACGGATGATCGACCAGGTCACCCTGGTGGCCGGTTCCGGTTCCGAGGCAATGGAAAAGGCCCTCAGTGAGATCACCGGAGGTGCGAGGGTTACGGTGTGGCGGCGGGCCGACGACGGCGGGACGGCCCCGCCGGAGCCTGGCACCTTTCCTGCCACCGGCGAGAGCGTGGGCCGGCTGGAACAAGCCCTCGAGGGCATCACAGCCCGGCACGTCCTGGTGATCCTCGGCGCCGATGCCCGCGTGGAGGTGATCCCGCTGGAGGGAAGGGGCGCGTAACGGCTACAGGGTTGCGGCTTCTTCCTCCGCGAGCCTGATCATGCGTAGCTCGTCCTCCACAGCGCGGGCCGGCCAGTAATCCTTGGCAAGCTCGTCCGCCCACACCCTGTCCGCCGCCGGGAAGAGCTTGGGGAGCAGCCCGGCCGCCTCGAGCAGCGCGATCAGGGCCAGGGTCCTGGGTTCGTGTGCCTTGGCTGCAGGCTTTGCAGAGGCAGGGGCAGCGTCAGGAACTCCGGTGGCAGAGGCAGCGTTGACGGCTTCCGTGGAGTCCGGCACCTGGGGAGGTGCCGACGTATCGCTGAATGCGGCTTCGAGCTTTTTCAGCAGTGCCGCTTCCGGAGCATGGTCCTTCTCCGGATACCGCACGGTCTGGAAAACGCCCAGGTGCTTCTCCCCCACATGCTCCACGATGCCCCGGGACACCATTCCCTCGTAGACCCGCTGCACTTCCGCCCGGCCCTCCAGCATGGAAACCCAGGCCTTGGGCGTGTGCGGCCTTGATTTATGGCGAATGAGGTCCAGTTCGTGCTGGAAATCCGTGGCGGGGGTGGTGCCCGTGGCCCGGACGTGCTTTCCCTGCAGGCGGATAGCGCCGATCATGTCCAGCTCTGCGAGGATCGCCCCGGCCAGGGTGGTCCGCAGCGCGAACACCGGCACTTCGAGTTTTCCGTCTTGATCGTTCGTGGCCAGCAGGAGGAAGGCCTGGGGCAGGTTCAGCTCTACGGTTCCGGGTGTTTGGGCGTCCATATGACCATGGTGCTCCCGGCGCGCCGCTCCCACAATGCCCGCAGACAGGTTCTGCCCGGCCGGTTTAGGCTGGGCAGATGTTGACCATCGGCACCCTTGTCCTCGGCGTCAATGACGTCGCCCGCGCCACCGACTTCTGGCACGCTGCCCTCGGCTATGTCCCCCGCGAACCCGGTGACGACACCTGGGTAACCCTTGTTCCGGCGTCGGGCCCGGGAGCCCAGCTCTCGCTGATGCGCAGCGAGACGCCGGTCCAGGAGCACCCGCGCGTCCACCTGGACCTGTACGCGGATGACCAGGTGGCGGAGGTGGAGCGGCTGGTCTCACTCGGAGCCCGGCGGGTGGACTGGGACCTGTACCCGGAGGACCCGGACTTCCTTGTCCTCGAGGACCCCGACGGGAACCGCTTCTGCGTGATCGACAAGAGCGCGGGGTAGCTGCCCGGGCCGCTGCCGGTACATTGGAGACGATGATTTCGATTGACCGGGACGATCCCGCACGCGCTGACGTCCGCCAGCTCCTGAGCGAGCACCTGGCGGATATGTTAGCCACCTCGCCGGCAGAGAGCGTCCACGCACTGGACCACTCCGCGTTGTCCGCACCCTCCATCACGTTCTGGACCGCCCGCGAGAACGCAGCGCTGCTGGGGTGCGGCGCCCTCAAGCTCCTGGGACTGGCGCCTGGCGCGGCCCAGTACGGCGAGATCAAGTCCATGCGCACCGCGGCGGGCGCACGCGGACGGGGCGTTGCCACCCTGATGCTCCGGCACATCCTCGACGACGCCCGCGCGCGGAACCTTGAACGCGTCTGCCTCGAGACCGGAACCGAGGACTACTTCGCGCCCGCCCGGCGCCTGTATGCCCGGCACGGCTTCACCGAATGCCCGCCGTTTGCGGACTACTCGCTGGATCCCAACAGCGTGTTCATGGAGCTCCGGCTCTAACCGAGCCGGATGACAGGTCGAGGTCCTGCTCGACGGCGGTCCGGTCAGGACATGCAGTTCGTCCGGCTCGATGGCCCAAGCCAGGCGGTGGAGTGCACTGGCGGCATGACCGCGGGTGACTTCCCAGCGTGACAACGCAGGTTTGGGCGTCCGGCGCTGCCGCGGCGCGTGCGGCAGGGCGCTCTGGGCCCTGCCGTCCTTTCCGGCGAGGAAGAGTGCGATGAAACCTAAACTGTCCATACATCTGGGAAAACGCTTGCTGAGAAACCGTTTTCTCGGTAGTCTCCCTATCAGTGCCCGTACGTGACCGGCGTCATAGCAGCCGCGGCAGGGGCGCGAGTTCATTCCAATGACGGAAGAGAGAACATGCGAAAAAGCAGCACCTTATCCATGTCCGCAGCCGTGGCAGTAGCTGCAGCACTGATGGTCTCGGCTCCGGCCGGAGCGTCGCCCAATTCGGCGTCCGACCCCGCAGCCCAGACGGCACAGACGCCGCTGGAGCGCCAGGTTCTCGCCGAGGGGAACGGCTGGGCATCTGCCGGAACTGGCACCACCGGAGGTTCCGCGGCAACGGACGCCAACGTCTATGACGTCTCCACCAAAGCAGAGCTTCAGGCCGCACTCGCGGCCACCGGAACCGCCCCGAAAATCGTGCGGGTCCACGGAACTATTGATGCCAACACGGCACCCGACGGTTCCGCCATGACCTGTGAGAACTACGCCGAAGGCACCGGCTACAGCCTGCAGCAGTACCTTCAGGATTACGACCCCGCCACTTACGGGCGCAGCCAGGGTCCCGTCGGCGCGCAGGAAACCGCCCGGAAGGCAGCCGCCACTAAGCAGGCCCTGAACATCCGCATCGACATTCCCAGCAACACCACCATCGTCGGCGCCACCCCGGAGAGCACCATCACCGGCGCAGCACTGCGGATCAACGGCGCCAGCAACGTGATCGTCCGCAACCTCACGGTAAGGGATGCCCACGACTGCTTCCCGTCCTGGGATCCGACCGACGGCGCCGAAGGCAACTGGAACAGCGAATACGACATGCTCCAAGTGGTCAACAGAGCCACCAATGTCTGGATCGACCACTCCGAATTCACCGACGCCCCCAACCTGGACAGCTCCCAGCCGCTCTACTTCGGCCGCCCCTACCAGGTGCATGACGGCGCGGTGGACGTCACCAACGGCTCGGACCTGGTGACCATGTCCTACAACCGTTTCGCGGACCATGACAAGCTGCTCCTGATCGGCTCCACCGATTCACCCGGACGCGGCGACCCGGGCAAGCTGCGGGTCACCATCCACCACAACGTCTTCGAAAATGTGGGCCAGCGCGCCCCGCGGGTCCGCTTCGGCCAGGTGGACGTCTACAACAACCACTTCAAGGTGAACGCGGACAGCACCGTCCCCTACGGTTACACCTTCGGCGCCGGGTTCGATTCCCACCTGTACGCGGAGGCCAACGCGTTCACGTTGCCGGCCGGCGTGGAGACAGCGGACCTCATCACCCGCTTCAAGGGAACCGCGATCACTACAGTAGGCAACGCCGTCAACGGGAAGATCACCGACCTTCGCGCCGCCTACAACGCCGCTGCCGCGCCCGCGGACCAGCTGGCGGAAGACACATCCTGGACCCCGACTCTGCGTACGCAGGTCCACCCGGCGCAGGCCATCCCGGCCCTGCTCCAGAACAACACCGGACCGGTCTTCACCGCAGGAGGGGGACACTGATGGCCGCGATTCTGCCCACCCGGCGGGCTGTCCTCACCTCCCTGGGGCTGACCGCAGGGGTTATGGCCCTCTCCGGCACGGGCGTGGCCGGCGCAATCGCCAAAGCGAACACGGATCCAACCAAACCCCGCACCAGGCCGGTGATCTTCGTGGTCGGGGACTCGACGTCGTCGGCGTACCAGCAGTCCGAGCGGCCCCGCGCCGGATGGGGGCAGGCGCTGCCGCTCCTGCTGGGGCCGCAGGCCACCGTCTTCGACTACGCCTGGTCCGGCGCTTCCTCGAAGAGCTTTGCGGACGCCGGCCTGCTGGACCGGGTGCTGGCGCTGATGCAGCCGGGCGACTATCTGCTGATCTCCTTCGGCCACAACGACGAAAAGGTGGCGGACCCGGCGCGGGGCACGCTCCCGGACACCTCCTACAAGGAGTATCTGAGCCGGTACATCGACGGTGCCAGGGCCCGCGGGGGCAAGCCCGTGCTGGTCACCAGCGTGGAACGCCGCCGTTTCGATTCCTTTGGAACCGCCCAGGATTCGCACGGCGCCTACCCGCAAGCCGTGCGGGAACTCGCTGCCTCCACCGGTACCCCGCTGGTGGACCTGACGGCTTCCTCCAAGCAGCTGTGGCAGCAGCTGGGACCGGAGGGCACCAAGGAACACTTCCTCTTCCTGGCTCCGGGCAAGCACCCGCAGTATCCGCAAGGCTCGGAGGACAACACGCACTTCCAGGCCGCCGGCGCCCTGGCCGTTGCCAAGCTGGTAGCCCGCGAACTCCAGGCCAAGCAGATCGTCCCGCCGGGCTACTTCCTGAACATCGACGCCGGCACGGACCCCCTGCTCGGCATGTACTGGCCTGCTGAACGCCCGGTCGACCTCCCGGTGACACTCGACGTCGGACCGGGCCGGACCTTCGCGACCGTGCAGGCCGCCGTCGACTCCGTTCCGTCCAACAGCACCCAGCGGACCGTGATCCGAATCCATCCCGGCACCTACCGGGAGATGATCCGGGTGCCCAGCAGCAAGCCGCGGATCTCGTTCATCGGGCAGGGCGGCAGACCGGAGGACGTGGTGCTGGTCTTCAACAACGCCTCCGGCACACCCAAGCCGGACGGCACGGGAAATTACGGCACCTCCGGCAGTGCCTCGGTCCGGATCGATGGCCCCGACTTCGAGGCCCGGAACCTGACCATCAGCAACGATTTCGACGAGGCCGCCAACATGGGCATGAAGGACCGGCAAGCGGTGGCGCTGCACATCACGGCCGACCGGTCCGTGCTGTCCAACGTCAGGATGCTGGGCAACCAGGACACCCTGCTGGTCAATTCGCCGGGCACGGGGGTCCCGGCCCGCTTCTACTTCGACAAGTGCTATGTGGAAGGGGACGTGGACTTCATCTTCGGGCGCGGCACTGCCGTTTTCAGCGGCTGCGAGATCAAGTCTTTGGACCGCGGTTCGGCGACGAACAACGGGTACGTCACGGCGGGAAGCCAGGACCTGTCCATCAAGTACGGCTACCTCTTTGACCAGTGCCGGCTGGTCTCGGATGCTGGAGCCAACAGCGTCCACCTGGGCAGGCCGTGGCACCCCGGCGGCGATCCCCGCGCGGTAGCCCAGGTCCTGGTCAGGGACTCCTGGCTCGGCGCCCACATTTCGGGGACGCCGTGGACGGACATGAGCGGCTTCTCCTGGCGGGAGGCGCGGTTCCACGAATACAACAACAACGGCCCCGGCGCGCAGGTGACCGCCTACCGCCCGCAGTTGCCCGCAGGCGAGGCGGGCAACTACACGGTCCGGAGCTATCTGCAAAGTACGGACGGCTGGGCGCCGCAGCTCGCCGGCACCGCGGCGGACAGCAGCTTGGTGCCAGTGGCCGCAGGCGCCTAAGCCGGGGCGGACGACGGCGGGACCTCCCGCCGTCGTCCGTTCCCCTTTATCGCTGGCGGGTGGAAAGGTGCGCCCTACGGCGATCCGAGGTAGATGCTGACGGTGGTCCCGCCGATGGGGCTGGGAGAAATCTCCAGCCTTCCCCCGTGGGCGGCAGCGATCCGGGCGCAGGTGGCCAGGCCCAGCCCCGTGCCGGCCGGATCGCCGTCGCGGTGCAGGCGAACCAGCGGTTCAACCACCTTGCGCCGATCCCCGGCGTCGATGCCCTTGCCGTTGTCCTGTACCCGCACTGCGACGCCCGCTCCAGCGGCGTGGCCCGTGACGGTGATGACCGGGGGAACTTCGGGACGGCGGTAGGCCACGGCGTTCTGGATCAGGTTCTGCAGGGCCACGCGCATCTGGCTTTCGTCAGCGTCGAAAGCGAAATCCTCACAGTGCACCACGGCATCGGCTTCCCGCAGGCCCAGCCGCAGGTCCTGGGTGACTTCCTCCACGAGGTTGGCCAGCGAAAGCCGGGCCCTGGACAGCGAACCGCCGATGGAAGCGAATGCCAGCAGCTCCTCGACCATGGACAGCATCCGACGCGCGCTGCCACCCACGATTTCCAGGTACTCGGCCGCCTCCTCGGTGTGGCCGGATTCTGCGTCCGTGGCACCCAGCTCGACATAGCCCAGGATGGACGTGAGCGGATTTCGAAGGTCATGGCTGACCCGCCCGGTGAATTCAGCGAGCCGTTCATTGCTATCCTTGGCCTCATCCAGCGCGTCGGCCAGGGCGTGGTGGACTGCTGTCACACGCCGGGCGGCCAGCAGGCGCGTGTGAAGGACGAAGGGGTCCAGCGGCTTGCTGATGTAGTCGTCCGCTCCGGCCCGCATTCCTTCCAGCACGTCCTCCTGCGCGCCATGGGAGGTCAGCAGCACCACGTACGTGTAGGAACTTGCTTCCGAGGCCCGGATGGCGCGGCAGAGGTCAAACCCGTTGAGCCCCGGCATCACCAGGTCGCTGACTACCACCTGCGGGCGCCACTCCTGGAACAGCTGCCATGCCGTCGCGCCATCCGCGGCCACGATGCATTGGTGCCCGTACTTCTCGACGGCGGCCTTGGCCACCAGCAGCGATCCTGCATCGTCGTCGGCCACCAGCACCGTCATTGATGCCTGGGGATCGTCCGGCACGCCGGGAGCCTTTACGGCTGCCATGTCAAGCGCAGGCCTTCCCGTCGCAGTCCAGTTCGAATCAAGTGCCATGATGCCCCCGGCCATTCATCGTCATGCACGGCCACCCAGCGGCCCGCTGGTGCTATCGTCCCACGGAAAAAGCCCTGCCGGGGCGGCGACGGTGCGTTTGGCGTTATGACACTTTCCTCGCGGCTGTGACGAAGGGCCACTATGCTGAGCGGACCATTGAAGGAGATGGTTTGGGGGAACAAGGGGGCGCTGGTGGCAGCAGGTTTTGGCGGGAGCAATTCTTCGGGGGGGCGCGGCAACCCGGGCGGAACCCCTGGGGTACGGCGGTCCCCGAGCGGACGCATCCCCCAGTGGGCAATTGACGAGGCCCTCGGAAAGCTTGATTCGCCTGATCCCTGGCGGACACCTCCCGCAGCAGGCACCGGAAAACGCCGCGGTTTCCGTAGAACAAGACCGGCGCGCACCCGCAGGTGGAGCTCAAGGACAGCCACCGTCCTGGGCCTCGCGCTCGTGGTGGGCCTCTACTTCACTCCCACGCTGTTCAACAGGTTCGTCCTCTCGGCAGCGCTGCCCCATCTGCCCGGCTCCGAGGTCCCTCCGCCGGGGTTTGAAGCCGCATCCTCTCCACTGGGTGTCCCTGCTGCCACCACCGGCTCATCGGCCTATGTCCTGCAGGAGTCGCCGGACCCCGGCCAGCCCTTTGTCGCCTACGACCCGTGCCGGCCCCTCCACTACGTGGTCCGGCAGGACTTCGCGCTGCCGGGATCGGAGCAGCTCATTCATGAGTCTGTGGCCTCCGTGTCCGCTGCCACGGGGTTGCAGTTCGTGTTCGACGGATCCACCGATGAGGCGCCCTCGGATACCCGCGATACCTACCAGCCCGACCGCTACGGCAAGAAGTGGGCCCCGATCCTGATCGCGTGGTCCACACCGGAAGAAACACCCGGGCTGGCGGGAAAAATTGCGGGAACCGGCGGCAGCTCAGCCATACAGGTCGAAGGCGAGCCCTACGTCTACGTCACGGGCCAGGTGCATCTCGACGCGCCCGGCCTGGCAGAAACACTGGCATACCCGGACGGCCCCGCCCTGGTAAGGGCGGTCATCATGCACGAGTTGGGGCACGTGATCGGGCTGGACCACGTGGACGACCCCACCCAGCTGATGTACGCAGAGAACTCCGGGCAGCTGGACTTCGGCGCAGGCGACCGGGCGGGACTGGCCTTGCTGGGGACCGGAGAGTGCGTCCCGCAGCTGTGACCTGTGGCTGGGATTGCCTCGAAGGCAGCCGGGACAAAAGAAAAACGGACGACGGCGGGTGGGCACCCGCCGTCGTCCGCTTCCTGTTTGTGGGGCATTGCTTCCCCAACTGGTCCCGCCGGCACTCCTAGAACTGCCCGGTGGGGCCGGTGTCCTTGACTTCGCCGCGCCAGCCACCGGTTTCGGTGCCGCGCGACTCAATGAAGGCCTTGAACTTGCGCATGTCGGCCTTCACCTGCATCTCGTCGATCTTCAGTGCCGCGCCGGCTTTTTCGGTGACGGTCTCCGGGGCCCATTCGAAGTGGACCCTGACCTTGGTGTGGTTGGCATCCACCGGCGTGAACCTGATGATGCCGGCGTGGGACTTGCCGTCGGTGCTGCGCCAGGCGATCCGGTCGTCAGGTTCCTGGTCAACGATTTCGGTATCGAATTCCCGTTTTACACCACCCACCTTGGTGACCCAGTGGTTCGTCCGGTCAGTCAGCTGGGTTACGGATTCCACACCGGACATGAACTGGGGAAAGGATTCGAACTGGGTCCACTGGTTGTACGCGGTCCGCACCGGGACATCGACTTCCACGGTCTCTTCGACGTGTTCCATCTGCTTCCTCCTTCTGACGGGCGGCAGCAACAGCGGACTGGCAGCATTTGCCTTCCTGCCAGTCAGGCAGCCGCCACATTTGCACCATAAATCCGGCCGCTGCCCGTGTCCAGACCCCGAACGACGGCGGGTGGGCACCCGCCGTCGTTCCCTTACTGAGGTGCCGGCCTTACGAGCTGAAGGGGACCTTTTCCCAGCTCAGGACCTCGGCGCCGTCCGAGCTGTTGCCTGCGACGCTGAACCGGACGTAGTTGGTGGCGTTGGCGGAGTACTCCTTGTAACAGCAGGGGATGTTCGCAGTCCAGCGATGGGAGTCCAGGCTGCGGCGCCTTGTGAGACTTCCGGCTACAAAAGAACGGCCAAGGTCGCACCGGTTCCAACAGCGTGAACACCAAGCGTCGTTAGCTGCTGAATGGAGGGGTGGCTGAACCGCCCGTCATCGACGAGGGAGTGTGTTGAACATGGCGATCTGCGATACCTGCGGAAACGATTACGACAAGGCCTTCACCATCAGTAAAGGCGGCCAGTCCGGAACGTTCGACAGTTTTGAATGCGCCATCCATGCCATGGCACCTGTCTGCAGCCGCTGCGGTTGCCGGAGATTAGGCCACGGGGTTGAGAGCGCCGAAGGCATGTACTGTTGCGCAAGCTGCGCCCGTCATGCCGGCGCGACCGAGGCTGCCGACCAGGTCTGAGCGCGACCGAGGATGCCGACCGGCCAGTCGAACTCTCCTCAGTTTTTGTCTGGCCAGTTGTTTTCTGGTCAGTCTGCCCACCGTTAAGCGCGGCCTCAAGCTTTTTCAGGAGGCCCGCTTCAGCGCATGGACCTTCTCCGGGTACCGCATGGTCCGGAACAGGCCCAGGTGCTTTTCGCCGGCAGGTTCCACGATTCCTCGATCGCACCGAACTGGCCCAGCTCGGCAGGTATTGCCCCTGCCAGAGCGGTTCGAAGGGCATATACGGGAATATCGGGCTTGCCGTCTTTGTCATTTGTAGCCAGAAGGAGGAATGCCTTCTAGACTTCGGTTATTTGGACCTCGAGCTCAACCGGAACATGGCGCCGAACCGCATCGTCCACAGGGCAATGGTTCAGCCCCCACGTGATAACTTCCCGGACCGCTCCTTCGTCATCGTCCGAGGCTGCATGAACTATGACTTTCATGCTGGCAGGACCAGCAGGGACTTCCTCCGTAATCCCGAGGATGCCCCGGTCATCAGACTCGCTGTCCACGTCAACCTTCAAGCCTGACAAAGCCACCCCCTGTTCGGCGGCGCGCATCATGATCAAGGTGGCGGTGCACGACGCGTAAGCTGCACGGAAAAGCCAACCCGGCGACGGCGCCGATGCCGTTCCACCGACCCCCGCCACCATGTCCGTGACGAGCGATGCACCGTCGACTCCGGTTACGCGGACCCGGAGGCCGTCCTCTACGACGGCGGACGCAGCCGAGTCCCGGTAGCGGGCCTCGTCAGGGTGGGCAGTCAGGTAGGCCTTGACGGATGCAATCGCCTCGGCAATCCGTGATTCGCTCATCTGCTCTCCCTCGGCAGGTTCATGTTTGACCGGGACTTCTCGCACCCATCATTCCAACCACTTATGTGCAGCATCACGGTGCTCTAATGCTCGACCTTCGGTTTTCCATGTTCGTGGCAGCCGCGGCCCTCATGACAGTGGCCGGCTGACGTTTGATGCTAGTACACGCCCCCGTCCACCACGAGCGCCTGGCCGGTCATATAGGAGGAGCCTTCGGAGGCGAGGTATACGACTATCGGCGCGATTTCCTCAGGCTTTCCTTGCCGGCCCATCGGGACGATTTTTTTTACGACGCGTTCCTGTTCCTCCGGTCCGCCCATGTAATCGATCGCGGGCCTGTTGAATGGGGTGTCTATCCATCCGGGGCATACGCAGTTGACCCTGATCCCGTGCGGCGCAAGCTCCGGGGCCAATGCCTTGGTGAAGGCCACGATGGCGCCTTTTGACGCGGCGTATGCGGTCAGGCCCGCGCCTCCCTTCACGGCAGCCAGGGAAGCCATGTTGATGATGGAACCGCCGCCCTGGGCGCGAAGGACAGGGACGGCATGCTTGATTCCGAAGAAGCAAGAACGGGGGTTTACTGCCATGAGCAGGTCCCATTGGGTCTGATCGAACTCGGTTATCGGGCCCGAGCGCTGTGCTCCTGCGTTATTGAAGAGGATGTCAAGGCCGCCCAGTGCCTCTACTCCCTGCTGGATGAGCGCCTCGACGTCGCTCTCCTTAGTCACGTCGGTCTGGATGAAGTGCGCTGCGCCGCCCTGGTTACGGATCTCCTCGACGGTGCGTTGACCGTTCTCCTGGTTGATATCCGCTACGATAACCGCCGCACCTTCCCGGGCGAACATCTGGGCGGTGACTGCCCCGATGCCCGTAGCGGCACCGGTGATGATCGCCCTTTTTCCTTCGAGCTGCATCCAGTCCTCCTAAGGCTGCTGGCTGAACGCTGCGGCCGCGGCGGCCGCTATCTCGTCGTCTTGATCCACGGTGCCGCCGGCGACTCCAACGGCCCCAACAATCTCACCGCCGATTTCCAAGGGCCGTCCGCCTCCGAAGGTAATGAGGGGACGCTGGTGTGTGTGCTCTAGGCCGTATAGAGGCTGGCCCGGCTGGGTCAACGGCCCGATGTCTTTGGTTGCCATCTTCATCGAACAAGCGGTGTAGGCCTTCCCCGCCGAAATCTCGGTGCTGGCCAAGAGTGCATTGTCCTGCCGTGCGAAGGCCAGGAGTTCGCGTCCCGCGTCGACGATGGCCACGCTGGAAGGGGAGCCGATCTCCCTGGCCTTGGCCAATGCTGCGTCCAACGCCTGACGTGCCTGCTCGTAACTCATTCCCATCGGTTTCTCCTCCTTGTTCATCGGATCAGATCAATGACATGGGCCTCAGCCCGGGGGCGGCAGGTAAAGGGCCTCACTCTTGGGGAAGTCCCGGCCGCACATTAGTCCGTTCGCGGGAGACCAGGGCGCGGTCACGGTCCTTGAAGCGCCCTACCGTTTCGCGGGTGAACAGCGCGATGAGGATTGCAGAGATGAGCGAAACAGCCACGAGGAAGTAGAGGGCGTAGAAGTATCCCGTTTCATTTGCGAATCCTCCTCCAAGTCCGATCAGCCATCCGATGACGAGGGGGGAGACACCTCCAAGGTAAAGGAAGAACAGGAGGATCGAGTTCGCAGTCCCTACCGCGCCTCTCTCTGCGGAGTCCGAGCCGAAGGCGTAGAGGACAGGGAAGATGGCATTCGTGGCCAGGCCCGCGATGAGCTGGACCACAATCAGCACGGTCAAACTCACCGCAGAGAACCGCAGCAGGTAGAGGCCGAGTGCCAGCCATGTGAACGCGATGATCAGACTGATCTTTCGTCCGATGTAGTCGGAGACAATGCCCCAGAAGATCTGACCAATCCCGCCGGTGATGGTGAACACGGCACTGTAGGCGGCGGCTTCCGCGAAGCTGAAGCCGCCCACGAAGGCGATATATGCGGGCAGCCAGAAGCTGATCCCGGTGTAAATCATGATCCCGAACATGGATGCCAGCGCCGGAACCAGGATGTTCGGATTAGCCAGGCTTCGGCGCAAGGCACCGGGTTGGGCGTGCTGCTGCTCTGCGCCGCCGGCTCCAGCGGCGAGAGGCTTCGTTAGCCCTGCCGCCTGTGTTTCCTCTTCGAACTTCCGGTAGCGTTTCGGGGAGCTGTACCACCACCAGCTGATCCAGATGGGGATCATCGCCAGCGGGATGATCAGGAAGACGTAGCGCCAGTTCTCGGGGCCGAAGGTTGCCAGGATTGCCCCCGTAGCGATGGCGCCGAGACCCGTTCCCCATGGATAGGCGGCGTGCTGTATCCCGAGTGCCAGACCCCGCTTCTCCACCGGGTACCACTCGACCATTGCGGTCACTTCGACCGCTTCGCCGGCGCCGCCGAAGGCATTTTTGATCGACTGGATTACGACGACGTTCCAGATCGTCTTCGTCAGCGCGGCAATGCCGGTGAGTATGGAGAACAGGAAATATCCGGCCGCCACGATTGCGTTGCGGTACTTGCGTGCCCAGCCGTGCCCGCCCCGGTCGAACCAGGCGCCGGCCGGAATTGCCAGCGCTGCCGTGGCCACGGTCACGATTGTGCTGACGATGCCTGCCTCCTCCGGTGACAGCTCGAACTCTTCAACCATCGGTGGCAGCACGTAGTAGAAGATTTGGCGGGTATTGGCGTTCATTGCGTAGACCAGCCACAGGAAAATGAGCGCCCCGACCGCGGTTGCTGGAACGCGGCCTCGGTTCCTGGGAGTTGCCTGCTCCGGCCCGCCGGCCGGCTGTTCCGTTGCCATTTTGCCTTCTCCTCTCAGGTCAGGCTGTCACCGTGCTGTTGTTGGTTGGATGGAGATCCGGGTCTCATGCTGGAACCACCGCCAGGGGGCGGACCGGGGATCCTGTCACGCCGACCATTTTCAGCGGGAGGCACACGAAGAGGAACTCCTGGTGCCCGGATGCGGCAAGCCCTTCGAGCTGGAGGTTTTCAAGAATGTAGATTCCGTTTTGGACTATGAGGACCACGTGGCCGGGGAGGCTCCCGCGCTGGGGATCTGGCTGGGTGGAGTCCCAGGCTACGTTGTCGGCTCCTACTGCCTGCACGCGCTGTCCGGCGAGCCACTCGGACGCTTCAGCGGAGATTCCCGAGCCCCGGAGGTATGCCTCGGGGTCTTGCCACTGTGATCCGTCTCCGGTTCGTACGAGGACGACATCACCTGCTCCTACCGAGACATGCTGGACGGAGGCGGCTGCCTCCAGCTCATCCGCCCCCACCGTGGTGCCTTCCGGGAGCCGGTCCACTCCCCGGTACCGGGGGACATCGATGAGGACTCCCCGGGTGACCATGGGTGCGATGGTTTCCACCCCGAGTTCGCCGAAACCTGCAGGAGTCTGCACCTGCGCATCCACTTGGCGTCCGCCGAACATCTGCAGGCCCAGAGCCTGGTGGCAGAGGGCATCAATGTGTGTCCCGGAGTGTTCAGCGGCGATGATCAGGCCCGAGGCGCTGGTCCTGGGTTCACCTGTTCCGGGTTCGTGCCTGCGGTGGAGCGTGTATACGAAGCCGGGACGGTGTGCAGCGAAGATCGGGGCTCCTGCGTAGCGGGGCTGCTCAAGGTCATAAAGGGTGGCGTGGCTGAACGACGTGAGCAGCGAAGCCACCGATTCGGCAGTCATCTCACGACACTTCCCGCGTCACCTCTCAGAGGGGATAACGCCGGTGAATAGTTTCCCGATACCCAGGCCATAAGTAGCATCTGTTATGCCTTCTCCGGATTTGATAGTTCGTCAGCCAAAAGCTGGCCGCCCTGTCCCCAGCTTTCCGGGTCGATCTCATCAAGGATGACCACCACTCTTTGCCGCTTTGAGCCCAGGACCCCAGTCACGGCGTCGGTTATCGCCTCGATGAGCCGGCGCTTCTCCTCGATCGAGCGGCCTGCCCGCATGTGGACCTGTACGACTGGCACTGCCTTGCACCTCTCCGGTCAGCTGCTACGTACTTCCCCTGCGGCCTTCGCTCCGGCCTCCGCGCGAAGGTGATCGGCTGCAAGGTAGGCCAGGGCGTAGATCGTCAGGGTGGGGTTGTAGGCGCCGTAGGTGGGGAACTGTCCCCCGCCCAGGACGTACAGGTTGGGCACTGTGTGGCACTGGCCGTAACGGTCCACCACCGAGGTACTCGGGTCATCACCCATGCGATGAGTCCCCACCTCGTGGGTCGAGACGTGGTACGGCGGGGCGCTCGGCGCCTCCCACCACCCGCGCATTCCCATTTCGCGGGCGATCTCGCGCTTCTTGCCCTGCATGAACTCCACGTCCTGTTGATCTCGGGCCGTCCAGTCATGGGTGATACGCAGCGCGGGCTGACCGTAGGCATCCTTGACCTTCGGATCGAGGTCGCAGAAGAATTCCTCGCGCGGGAACGTAGCGGTTTGATGGTACATGCTGAAGGTGCGGCGGTAATTGTCCCGCATCCAGTCTTTGAACCCCGGCCCGAATTTAGGCGCGGAATCGGGCATGTTCCTGGTGGCTTCCACCGGCTGGACGTCCCCGCCAAAGCCAATGATGGGGCTGCCCCAGACCGCGCCGTCCCCCGTGACGAGCTCCGAGGTGTAGTCATCCACGACGCTGGTCGCAACTGCGGGACCAGCGAACGGGTTGCTCCAGTCTGGCAGCGTTCCCGTGAACCAGCCGTAGTTGTGCGTCATAAAGTACTTGCCGACGATGCCGTTCCCGTCGATGCCCGAAGCCAGCAGGAGCCGCGTGTTCTCTAGCGCGTACGCCGACAGGACCACGTACCCGGCGTCGATCTCACGTTCCTCTTCCCGAACAAGGTCCAAGTAACGGACCCCGGCGGCCCGTCCGGCCGCGTCCCGCTTCACCTCGAAGACCCGCGAATAAGGGCGGATG
The DNA here is from genome assembly GCF_059089905.1 of Arthrobacter sp. Y3221087. NCBI lineage: Bacteria > Bacillati > Actinomycetota > Actinomycetes > Micrococcales > Micrococcaceae > Arthrobacter > Arthrobacter sp. Y3221087. The sequence goes on along the minus strand of NZ_JBNHFE010000001.1, from coordinate 333,181 downwards.
TCGAGGTTCCCGGTCTCCAGGGCCCTGGGAAGGAGCGCCACTGCGCTGCTGGACTTGGCACGGACGTGGCAGGGGTAGTCCCTGCAAAAACCGCAGTACACGCAGGCGCTTCGCCCCTGGTACTCCACCGAGTTCACCGCGGCCGGGGCGGGGAACGGGTGTAGGCCGAGCCGCTTTGCTGCTTCGGAGAACGGTCTGTCCCCGGCCGTCATACGCAGCGGCGGCATCGGATACTCCCGCCTTCGTGGTGGTTCGAATGGGTTGCCCCCGTCTTGAATCTCCCCATTGAGGTTGCCGGCCTTACCGGCCACTCCGATCTCGTACTCGGCACGCTCGTAGTACGGTTCCAGCTCGTCATACCCCATCGGCCAATCGACGATGGCCGTATCCGCCACGGCGTCCTTTCCGAGACGCTCGATCAGCGTTGACCGGAGGCGAAGCTCGGCGTCCCGGAACCGCCAGGCCCAGGCCGCCCAGTGGATAGTTCCACCGCCCACTCCGATGGACGGAGGGACGAACAGAGGTCCGAGCGCAAGCGGCCCTGAGGACCACGGCAGGACTTTTCCGGTCGTGTCCGCGTTAGGCCGCCAGGTGATGGGATCGCTGGCCATATGAGGGGAAATTTCCTGACGGACGAAGTACCGCAGCTCGTCGTGCTTGACCTCGACATCCTCATCCGCATAGCGCGGACCCTTTTCCAGGGCGACGACGCGCATTCCGGCCTGCGCCATCTCATTCGCCAGCACTCCGCCGGCAGCTCCCAGACCGACGATCACTATGTCAGCATGCTCAGCCACGATCAGGCTCTCCCTTCCGCTGCTCTCGCTCGTTCCGCAGATCCTGGAGGGTTACGATCGGGAGTGCGGAGGCATCAAACCCGTATCGCATCTCCTCCTCGCCGTAACCCCAATGGGCTCCGGGGAAGCCCAGCAGGCGCCATCCGACGGCGTTCCTGTTACCCCCGTACGCCGGATCCCCGAACGTGCCCTCGACCACGTGCTGCCGCACGACCGCAAAGAAATATGGCAGAAATCCGATGCCGGACATCTCCTCACCCGCAGCCTCCGAACGTTCGGCGGCAACGGCAGTATCCAGCCCACCCTGGGCAAGCCGCTCCAGGACGGAGTTCTGCTCGCCTTCGTCAAGATCAATGAACCTGTGGCCCTGTCGCTCACGGCAGCTGCTATCGAGAGTGGCAAGGCCAGCACGGTACAACCGCTGCAGGTGCCGGTAGGGGCCGGCCAGGGCCCGGTCAATGTACGTGACAGCTCCCGCCTCGCGGGCCCCGGGATCATCCTCCGAACCGGGAATTATCAACCCCGCCAGCACATCGAGGGTCGCCGCCTCATGGGCGTTGAGGAAGGTGATGGCACCCGAAGAGCCACTCATCGCGTTCATGGACAGCGCCTCCTTCAGCGTCGTCCGCGTCGCGTCAGGATAAGGGCGGTGGCAATGGCTGCTCCGGCACTACCAGCAAAAGGCCCGGACGAGAGGTTTGCGCGGTGCGTGGCTACCAAAGAAACACGACAGCGCCGGCGCACCTATCGGATATGATCAGAATTTTGCTCCCCTCCAAACCATAAGTCAACAGACCGCAAGACGAGGTTCTGACTGACTCTCACGGGGTCTGCTATCCGGGGCAAAAGTCTGAAAGCGCGTGAGCCAGGGAGCCAGTCAATCACCTTCAGACTCGACTGCGAGGCGGGTGCCGGTGTAGATCAGGACTTCCTCAATCAGCCGGTTCAGGTGTCGGTCTTGAATGGAGTAGATAACATTGCGACCGACTTTGCGGGCATCGATAAAGCCGCTCCGGCGCAGCTTAGCCAGATGCTGGCTCACAGTGGTTCGGCCGGCTCCGGTGGCCTCGATCAGCTCCGAGACCGTGGCCGGTCCGGCGGTCAGCGCCAAGAGCAGCTGCAGCCGCGTTGGTTCGGCGAGCATCCGCAGTGTGTCGGAGGCCATCTCGACCCGTCGCCGGTCCTGTCCGACCGGGTGCCGGACGCCTACTGCCCGCGTCGGTTCGGTCATAGCGCGCTTGCTTTCATCAATTGGACAAAGGCAGCTGGGTCGGCTGCGACCAGCCGGGCAGCCGCTGCTGCCGATGCCATTATCGCAAGATTGGATCCTACCTGCGGAGGGCAGTTTTAACTATGCGACCCTCCACGTACCTGTGGGACGGTCTTCGCCTTCCGGTTCTTGCCGGTGGACAGGGAGGAGCAGGTACAGACAGTCACGATATGAGCCAGGAAGCCGCACGTTCCGGCAGACGACGGCGGGACATCCCATCAGGTCAAGGTCGTTGAACGGGTGGAAGTTCATGAACGCGGTGTTGGTGGCCCAGAGCTCACCGTCCAGGCGTGCCTCGGAAAACTCCTGCAACGGATTAGCATCAGCATCGAGGGGTCTGCCAATGTGGAAACGTCCCAAAGGAACACGGCGGACGACGGCGGAACCTCCCGCCGTCGTCGGTGCTGTTCCGCGTGGGGCGTCCCGCCGGCTGACGTGAAGCCTGGCGTCACACAACGTGGCGGCATCCCGATCCTGACTGGCCACGCCCTACCCTTATCAGGTGACTTTGACTAACATCCGCACCGCCGCCGCGAGCTCCCTCGCCGCCGCAGGTCTCCTGTTTTCCCTCGCCGCCTGTTCAGCACCGGCCGCCACCCAGCCCGCCACCTCCGCACCGGCCACCACCGCCGCGGCGTCGTCCGCCGCAGCCTCTGAGAACTGCGACGGCGTGCAGGTCATCGTGGATTCCGGCGCCCTGAAGCAGGATGCAGCCGACACTTCCACCTGCGTGTCCGCCACCGAGCCCACCGTGGCATCTGAAATTCTCGCCGAGGCAGCCATCAAAACCGAGGGCACCGAGCAGTACCCCACCGAGCTGGTCTGCCGGGTGAACGGCGTGCCCGCCGCGGACCTCGACATCACCCACAAGGCCGGCACGTACCGCGAAGAATGCAAGGGCATGCCGGCCGCTTTCGCGTACTGGTCCCTCTGGGTTAAGCCAGCCGACGGTGAGTGGGCCTACGCCCAGGAAGGCCTGTCCACGCTGAAGGTTAGCCCCGGCGAGAGCCTGGAACTGCTCTACACGGTCGACGGCGAACCGGCCGCACCCAAGGCATGACCTTCCGACCCGCGCCGCTACGTGCTGGGGTGGCCCTGGCCGCCATCTTCATCGCGGCGCGGGTCATCTACCGCGTCCTCTTCAACGGCGCCAGCAGGGGCGCCCCGGTCCTGCTCGACCTGCCGCCGGTGCGGCTGCCCGCGCCGTACGCGCATGTAGTGCTCTTCGGCGCGGTCACGGGATCCGGCCTGTGGGAGGCGGTCCTGTCCGCCCTGCCGATTGCCGGCATCATCCTGGGCTTCGGCATCCTCAACTCCTTCGTGGACGTGGCCCGCGGCTTCGTCCACCTGGCCCGCGGCGGCCCCATGCAGGGGATCGCCCGGATGCTGGTGGTGGCGTGGGCTGCGCTGCCGGCCCTTGCGGACGCCGTGCACTCGGTGCGCCTGGCCTTCCGGCTACGGGGCGAACGCTTCGGGCCCCGCGCCCTTGTTCCCGTGCTCGAGCGGACCCTCGAGCACGCCGGCCGGGTTGCCGCCGCCCTGGAGCTCCGCGGGTTTGGCAGCCGGGTGTCCCACCAGCCCGCACGCGGCGCCCCAGAAGCGGTCCTGATCCGGGACGCGCACTTCCGCATCGGTGAGGCGCAGGTGTATGTCTCCGAATTCGCGCCGCCACCCGGGTCCATCACTGTCATCACCGGGCCCACGGGTTCCGGGAAGTCCACCATCCTCCGCGGCATCGCCGGGCTCCTTTCCCATGCCGACGGCGGCGAGATCGCCGGCACGGTGCGCGTGGCCGGAGCAGACCGCGCCGCCACTCCCCCGCGCGATACCGCACGCCTGGTCGGCGTCGTCCTGCAGAACCCCCGCGCCGCCTTTGCCAGCACCAGGGTCCGGGACGAAATCTCCCTCGCTCTTGAGCTGCGCGGCGTGCCGTCCGAAGCGTCGAAGGCACGGGTGCTGGAGGTCGCGGAGAGCGTCGGGGTGACCGCGCTGCTGGACCGCAACCTCAGTACCCTCTCGGCAGGTGAAGCTACGCTTGTGGCCATCGCTGCCGCCGTCGTCGAACATCCCGCCCTGCTCCTGGTGGACGAGCCCCTGGCCGACCTCGACACCGCAGCCCGCACACGCGTCACCGCCGTGCTGCACGCCCTCGCCCACGACGCAGGTGTCTGCGTCATCGTCGCGGAGCATCGCGCGGAGCCGCTCGTGCCCGTCGCCGACTCCTGGTGGACCATCGACGACGGCACATTGATCCCAACTGCAGGGGTCCAGGGTGCCACGCCGTCCGCCTCTCCGCGGCCTGCTGACGTCCGCCCGTCCCCGGCCGAGCAGCCGCAGGACGAACCTGTTTTGGCGGCGGCGAACCTCGCGGTGCACCGCAAGGGCCAGCCGCTGGTGCGCGACGCGTCCCTCACCCTGCACCGCGGCGAAGTGGTGGCCCTGGTGGGGCCAAACGGCGCCGGAAAGTCGTCCCTTCTGGTGGCGCTCGCCCTCCGCGAGGGTAAGGCCGGTGACGGTATCAGCGGGAACATCTCCTCCGACGGCGGCCGGGTGGCCCTGGTGCCGGACGCCTCGGACGACCTTTTTACCCGGGACACCGTTGCCGGCGAGCTCCGCGCTGCTGAGCGCCGCCTTGCACGCCGAAAGGACGGCGGCCAGCCCGCCTCCGGCTTTGCGGCGTCCCACCTTGCCCGGCTGCGGGGAGACGTGGCAATCCCAATCGCGCACGAGCATCCCCGGGATCTTTCAGCTGGCGAGCGCCGGATCCTGGCCATCGCGCTGCAGACCATGGACGATCCGCAGGTTCTCCTGATCGATGAACCCACCCGCGGGCTTGATCCGGCGGCCCGCACGGCAGTAGCCGCAACACTGCGGGCTGCGGCGGACGCGGGCGCGGCCGTCCTGATCGCCACCCACGACCTCGATTTCGCGCAGCGTCTCGGCGCCCGGATCCTGCCGATGCGTGACGGCGTCGCGCCTACACCTACCGTCGAAGCAGCCCCGTCCAGTGCCGCGGCAGCCAGCGCCGCCCCAGCACGCATCGCGGCACCGCAGTTCACGGACCGGCGGACGGAGCTTCCCGGTGCCGTGAAACCGCGCCGCATCCAGCTGCCGCGCGCCGTCGAGCTTCCGGTCCTCGCGGCCGCGAACCTGCTGGCGCTTGGTGCGTTCTGCTGGCCGCTGCTCGCCACGGCCCTCCCGCAGGATGCCGCCGCAGCCGTCCCATACGCAGCGCTGGCCATCGCACCCCTGGCCGCCATCGCCGTCGTCCTGTCCCTCGACGGGTCCGTCCGCTCGGCACACATGGTGGCGCTGCTCGGCGTCCTGGCAGCCGTCGGTTCGGCGGTACGGGTGGCGAGTACCGGCGTCGGGGGCGTGGAGGCGGTCTTTATCCTGCTGATCCTGGCCGGCCGCGCGTTCGGTGCCCGCTTCGGCCTCCTGCTGGGCGCCGCCACCATCGCCGTCTCCAGCGTGCTGTGGGGCGGGATCGGGCCGTGGACGCCGTTCCAGATCTTCGCCTGCGCGTGGGTGGGTGCCGGGGCCGGCCTGCTCCCCCGGCGGGTGCGCGGTAAGGCGGAGCTGTGGATGCTGTGCGGCTACGGCGCGGTGGCGTCCTACTTGTTCGGCCTGCTGACCAACCTGTGGTTCTGGCCCTTCGCCGTCGGCGCCGGCACGGGCATCTCGTACCAGCCGGGGGCGCCGCTCAGCACCAACCTGTCCAGCTTCCTGCTGTACTCGCTGGTCACGTCGACGGCGGGCTGGGACACCCTGCGCGCCATCACAACGATCGTAGGGATTACGGTCATCGGGCGGGCCGTGCTGGCCGCGTTCCGGCGGGTGAAGCCGGTCGCCGGCCCGGGCGGACAGGGCGCGCAGGCTTCGTCCGCGCAGGCCAGGGACCGGCTGCAACTCGAAGTCTGAGGACACCTGATACCCATGAATCCCACCAAGCCGTGGGGATAGCAACTCCCGTTGTCCAGGCGGAGGAGGCGCCCAGGTTGACGGAATATCCATTATCGGCTTCTTAAATAGGCAGGGGAGTGCCATATCTCGGCACCTAGACACCCTCTTCCATGGTCCAAATACCGTCCGCCTCGTGTACAGGCAGCTGAACCAGAATGGGCGCGCCCTCAGTCCTACCCGGCCCTGAACCTTTCCAGCATCGGCGGGAAACGACCTTGGGCCCAGGCCGTCATGGGATGCCCGACCGTGACTCGACAAATAATTACGTGTTGGGTTTGGTCACAGCAGCCATTTGAACTGGGCGGTCTGGTTACGGAAGGAATAGTTGAGTTGTTGCCGCCGGTTGTGGGAAGTCGATCTGATCGGTCGGCTTCATGGAATTGGGGCGCGTACGGGCGTCCCCCCTGTCAGGGCGGTGACCTCGGTGGTTTCGTGATCCCAACTCCGCCGATGATCATCCTCACCACGTCTAAGAGTCAACCCAGGTTGGAGAGCTCCATGCGTACTGATCGTTGTGTTGCCGAACCCGTACGTAGTACCAGTCGCGAGGTCCTCCAGTTCCGGAGTCCAGGAGTTCGAGTTGCACCTGCCGGCTGCTTCGGGGGGAGGCCCGGTGGAGGAGGATCCCGCCGGAAAGAAAACCTCCTGTATATCCGGCTCGCGAGCCCTGCAGAAGTTCTGCGATTGAGTGCCGCATCTCGACACCGTTGAATCTACCGAGGAGCACAGTGTCGTCATCCCCCCTTACGTGCAGTGCAAGTTGCTGGGTTGCATCCGTCGTGACGGTGGGATTGCCCCTCGTTTCGGTCGAGAAGATTAGGCGATGATCGTCAATTTGCCGCCAGTCGGAGAAGCTGCACGTGCCTTCGATTGAATCGCTGGGAGCCACGACGTCATTGCCATGCAGCCGCGGCTCAACAGCGGTAATGCGCCCTCCAAGGACTTCGAGTTCGACGTCCCATGCTGTTTTGACTCCGACTTCTCCCCATCCGACAGTGACTGAGAGCACTCCGTCAAAGTCCTCGTCCCTGGTTCCTGCTGGAGACGTTCGCGCAATAACTTCCCCGTTACGGACCAGCTCCACGTAATCGATGGCGTCGCCGCCCATCACATCTATTGCGATCTCCCTTTTGTCGTTGCTGAGGATCTCCGAGCCCATGGGGGAACCGTTGACACTCGTCGCCACCATGATGCGGTCGCCGGTGGCTGCGTAGGTGCGTCTTGCCCGGAGGGCGTTCCAAATGCCATCCCGCGTAAGCTCGTTTGCCCACACCATTGCTCTTCCGTAGCCGTGGCTTCCCGGATGCGCACTGTGATGGTCGGTCGATCCAATAAAGCCGAAAATTCTGCCTAGGTGGAGGCCGTACTGGGCTGTGCTGGCTGTATCCCTTGGACCCATGGTGTGCAAATATGGCCGTGGTGCCAGGTCGGACTCCCCGCATCCGTGCATGGAGAGCATTTCAACGACCGGGGAAAACTCCTCATTGTACGTTTCCCAATTGATGCCCCGCCGGCCCGACTTGTAACCGATGTGATGAGGGATTGCGAAGGCATCGATTCCGCTCCTCTTTAGTTTCCTCAGCTCACGGCGAAGCTGCTCCAGGCTACGAGCGGAAGCCGGAGACAGCGGCCCTTGACCCGATTTGTAGTAAATGCAGTGGTCACCGTATTGCATGCTGTGCCACTCGAAGGAGAGCAGCGTGACGAATCGGCCGTCCTCGTGGACCGACTCGGTAACTTCCTGAACGCGGTCCCATTCGTCACGCAGATGTGCGAATCCCCTGCTGTGATACTCACGCACGTGAGAGGGGCGATCAGGCATATCGTGCCAGCTGGCGTGACCAGTGACGCTGGCAAAATCGAGCTGGAGGCGGGCATTGACGTAGGCTTCTTCGAGGCTGCCATGGCCGTAGCTGATGTCACAGTGATTGTGAATATCTCCCGCGTAGGCCAACATGCCTGCGTAGGCCTCCAGCGAAGACCCCACTCGCGCTAGCGCCATAATCTGCTCCTAGCCTGGATCAGGAAAGCCGCAAAGGGTTAGTCCAAACGATACTCGCGTCCGCCTTTCAGTAATTGGCCCGACGAAGTTCCCTTGGCACTCCGGGACCTACCAGGAGTTCGCCGGCGCCGTTACAATCCAAAATCAATGGCGTAGAGCCTACTGAAGGGAGTCCGGTGCACCGCCGACCAAACGTTCTCTTCATTTTGAGCGATGATCAGGGGCAGTGGGCCCTCGGTTGTTCAGGAAACAATGAGATCCTCACTCCGCATCTGGACGCTCTTGCTGAACGTGGTGCCCGCTTGGAGAATTTCTTTTGTGCCTCACCCGTCTGCTCACCGGCTCGGGCGACCTTGCTCACGGGGGCTGTACCGTCCGGCCATGGAGTACATGATTTCCTCGTGGGGCATGAGGCGGGCGAAGCGGGAGTCGATTTTCTCGAGGGCCAGCACCTGTTCACGGCCACCCTGGCGGAAAACGGATACCGTCTTGGCTTCGTCGGGAAATGGCATCTTGGTGCCAGTGACCTGCCGCGGGCCGGGTTTAGATACTGGTACGCCTTGCAAGGCGGCAGCAGCGACTATCACGAGGCAACGATATACAGGGGATCAGCTAAAGAGACTCCCCTTGCCTATCTCACGGATGTCTTTGCTGATGAGGCTATCGCCTTTATAGAAGCGAGTGCCAGAAGCCCGGAACCATTCTTTTTATCCCTCAATTTCACAGCCCCGCACAAGCCGTGGACAGGCCAGCACCCGGAGCGCTTTGAGCGGGTGTACAGGGATTGCAGCTTCGAGTCCTGTCCGCAGGAAGGACCACATCCCTGGCTGGCTACGAAAAATGGCGCGGCTATTGCGGGCGAATCCGATACCAGGGCTGCCCTGGTCGGGTACTTCGCAGCTGTCACCGCCATGGATGAGGCTGTCGGCAGGGTTTTGAACCGTCTGCAGGAACTCGGCCTGGCGGAGGACACCTTGGTCGTTTTCTCGAGCGACAACGGGTTCAACTGCGGCCACCACGGGATCTGGGGAAAGGGCAACGGAACTTTGCCTTTAAACATGTACGACTCATCGGTAAAGGTTCCCGCGATCTTCGCCTTTCCTGGCAGGATTCCAGAAGGCCAGGTCCTGAGCGACCTAGTGTCCGGCTATGACATGGCGGCGACTCTATTGGAGCTGGTGGGTATTGATTCATATGAGTTCGAGCAGGGCCCTGGCAGAAGCTTCGCGTGGCTCCTAGCTAATGGCTGGAGTGCGGCGGAACGGCGCCCGGTTGTGGTGTTTGACGAATATGGCCCCGTCCGCATGATCCGTACCCATGATTGGAAGTACGTGCACAGATACCCTCTCGGTCCACACGAACTCTACGATCTTCAGTCGGATCCCGACGAGAGGAGAAACGAGATCGGCAACCCCAGCAATGCTGGGCAAATAGCCGATCTGCGCCGACAACTCCATTCTTGGTTTTCGCTTCATGCAACTGCGCAACACGACGGCTGCTGCCTCCCGGTCAGTGGCGGCGGGCAAGCAGAGATGGTCAGGGAGGATCCCCTCAATGCATTTATTCCACGGGAGATCTCGTAGTTCTGTGAGTTCACATTCTGTGTGGTTCCGGTGGCTCATCCACATCCCCCTCTAACAGCGGATCAGACGATTCCTCCATGAATCGATCCAGGTCCTCCGACAGCCTGGCTTTGAACTCGGCATGATGCTCCGATTGAGCGAGATTGGACAGTTCCCAAGGGTCGTCTCCCAGGAGATAGAGCTCCTCCCTTGGACGCGGCCCGAGGTGCGCATTTCCCATTCCCGCCCTCGTTTCACTGTTTTCCAGATCAGCCGGAAGAGGAAGCAGTGGTCCGTTCACGTAGTTGCGGATGTACTTTGCATCGTTAGTGCGAATTGCACGCATGGGATCATATCGATCGTGATATGTCTTCTCAAAAAAGAGCTCCCTCGTCTCGTTCAAGTCACGGGTCGCACCGAGCAACAGGGGGGCCAAGCTCCTGCCAGCCAGTTCCTCCCGCACTGATCCCCCGGCCAGCTCAACAAGTGTGGGTGCGATATCCAAGTGGCTCGCCAGCGTCTTGACCCGGGCGGGTGGGACACCCCATTGAAGCGGAGGACGAATAAGCAGGGTCACTTTGACGCCTGAATCGTAGAGCGTGCTCTTTGCCCTCGGAAATGCCGCCCCGTGGTCCGTGGTAAAGATGACGATGGTGTTGCCTGCATCCGGGCTGGCGTCGATGGCTGACAGGATCAGCCCAAATGCTTCGTCCATCTGCCGAATGGCACCATAGAATCCCGCGATGTCAGCACGTGTATGCCCGTTGTCAGGCAGGTACGGCGGTACGTCCACAGTTGCGGGATCAGCGGGACGGTAGTCCTCCGGAGGCCATGGCCGGTGAACTTCCCACATCCCGATAGTGGCAAAGTAGGGACTGCTGTTCTGGTTGTGTGCGTACCAGCGCTGTACCAGCCGGGCTACTTCCAGGGCCCGGGGAATGAACCCGAGACCCAGGACTTCGTTAAAACCCAGCACCCGCGCGTCGAAGTCCTCGTGTTGCAGACCGATCAGCGTCGTGTGGTAGCCAAGCGGTGAGAGCATCTCAGGCAGCGTCCTGGCCCCTGGTGCGTAGCGCCATCCCTGGTGGGTAAGCCCCATCAGGCCATTCTGGTGGGGCATCTGGCCGGTGAAGAGTGATGAACGCGCAGGTGTGCACAGTGGAGCAGTCGCAAATGCTGAATCAAAGACCAGCGACTGTTGGGCGAAGCCTTGTAAGCGGCTGTCTGGAACTCCTCGGTATCCATAAGTGCTCAACCAATCCCCAAGGTCGTGGCAGTGGATGAGTACAATGTTGGGTTGCCTATGAGGGCGCGCCGGTTCGCCAAGTATCGACATGAGCGCTTATCCCTTGACTGCCCCGCCGGTGAGCCCGGCCACAATTTGTCGGTTAGCGACGATAGCTAGAAGGATGATGGGAACGGCGGTGACAACTCCCACCGCGGCCATTGCTCCGAACTTTATCTCCTGGGGCTGGATTAGCGCGGCGATGCCCACCGTAATCGGTGCCTGTGAACCACCTGTGGTGAATACCAGGCCGAAGAGGAACTCGTTCCAGACCTGAATGGCCGTGAAGATGGCCACCGCGGCTATCCCAGGTGCCGCGAGAGGCAACATAACCGTCCGGAAGGCGCCGAATTCGCTGGCGCCATCTATCGCTGCCGATTCGCGCAGTTCACCAGGGATGGTGTCGAAGTAGAACTTTGTCATGATCGTGGCGAATGGGAGATTGAACACGGTATTGAGCAGGATAAGCCCAGTGAGGCTGTTAACGAGTCCGTAGTTGGTCAGCGTTGCATAAAGTCCCGGGACCAGGGTCATCGGAGGGATAACCTGGAGCAGGGCGGAGACCGAAAGCACCGTTACAACAACCCGGTTGGACCATTGCAACTGGCTCAGGCTGTAGCCGGCAAGCGCACTGATGACGAGTGTGATCGCGGTCGCTGAGATGACGAGCAAAATACTGTTGATGACCTGCCCACCGAAAACCGCGCGGGGATCAAAAATCTCCGCGAAGTTATCCACCGCGAATTCAGCGCCCCAGCCCATGGAGATGATGACCCGTGGTTTCTGGAGTGAAATGAAGATCATCCAGATCAGTGGAACGATGGTGATGATGGCCGCTCCGATAACAATCAGGCGGGCGATCCAGTGACCGCCTGACTGTTTTGAAGCTCCAGTTCGCTGGCGGGCTTCGCTTCCGGGGGAGGCGGTTTGGACTTCAGGCACGGGACAACCTCCTGATAAATGACCGGGCAACGAACACGAGGATGAGTGTCAGCAGGACCAGCAGCACGACCGTGACGCTCAGGGCAGCCCCGTAGCCGTATTCAAAGGCGTCAAAGAACACGGAGCGCAGGTAAATCGAGATGACGGTCGTGGCTGTACCTGGCCCGCCGAAGGTGAGGAGGTACATTTCATCGAAGACCTTCACACCCATGATGATCCGGATTGCCGCGGCACCCAGTATTGCTGGCGCGAGGAGAGGCAGGATGACGAATCGCACCCGCTGCATATAGCTGGCGCCGTCGACGCTGGCTGCCTCAAGCACCTCTGTATCAAGACCCCGCAGCGCCGTATAGACGAACAGGAAAACTATCGGCGTCCAGTGCCACACGTCGACCACGATGACACTGGCCATCGCCCCGAAGTTGTCGCCCAACCAGGCCTGGGGGTTTATTCCGAGACTGATGAGTATGCGGTTCAGCAGGCCGATCTGGGGACTGAGAATGAGCAGCCAGATAACGCTGATGACAACAGGGGCAATGATGGCAGGCCAGATGATGACGTTCTGTGCCAGTTGTTGTCCGCGGATCAGGCGCTCCGTTGCCAGGGCCAGCAGTACGCCCAGCACCAGGGTGAGGACAACGGTGGAGGTGATGAAAACAGCAGAATTCCACAGTGAAATGCCGAACACTCTGTCCGACATCATCTCCGTAAAGTTGTCGAAACCGACCGGCCTCCACAAGAAGTTACCCGCGACCAGCCGGACCCTTCCGAAGGCCATCCAGACAAGCTGCCCGACCGGAAATGCAACCAGTACCAGGAAGAAGATCAAGAGGGGCAGGACCGAGAGGTACTTGAACCAGTGAATTTGCTTCCGCCGGTGCATGCGGTGCCCGTGCGGCCGGTCCACATCCCGGCCTCCGGAAGTGGCACCGGCCCTGGCCGTGGTGCTCATTTCAGGAAGCCTGCCTTTTCCACGACCTCTGTGAGACGGTCTTGCATTACAGAGATCGAATCCTCCAAGTTCTTGGTACCGGCGAGGTACTCGCCGATAGCCGGATCAGTGACGTCGAGCAGGGCGGGAGTGAAGGGGTACCGCAGGCCGCCGCGAATATCTTCTTCTGAATCAATGAGGACCTGAAGTTCCGGCCGTTGGCTGGTAACGTCCGCACGCGTGGTCACACCGCCGTAACCTTCCCATTTCTGCATGGTGTCTTTGCTGGTAAGCCAGGTCAGGAAATCGTAGGCTGCAGCAGAACGGTTATCAGGCAGTCCCGTCGGAACACCCATCGTCCACGTACCGCTGACGGGTGTGCCGCCCGGCAATTTGGCGTAACCGATCTTGCCGGCAACCCGGGAGGCAGCCGGGTTCTCAAGCGGGACAGCGTTGGCTGTCACAAGAGCTGTTTGCAGGACATCCCCGCTTTGCATAAGCGAAATCGCTTCGGCCTGGGCTATCGTTTGCGGTGCTGCCGGCCCGATGTCGGCCAGCTCCTTGAACTTCGTCAAGGCCTGCCTGAATTCAGAAGAGTCAATGGCTGGTTTCCAATTCCCGCCGGTCTCATCTTCAAACCACTTCCCCCCATAGGAGTACAGCAAGGCGCTGAAGTCGTACGATGGCGTCTTACCCCTCACCACGAAGCCGTTACCGACAGCACCTGCTGCCTTGGCTGCGTTCCCATTGGCGACGACGTCGTCCCAAGTCGTCGGGACATTGAGACCCAGCTGTTGGTAAAGGTCGGTCCGGTACATGAATTCATGAATATTGCCGTTGATGGGCAGGGAATAAGGTGTTCCATCCGGGGTAGTACTGCGTGCGTCCGTATCCCAGCGGCCAATTCCAGCGAACTCGATAAGGTTCTCGTCCCATTCGAAGTCCGAGTTCACGTCTTCGAGTGGCTGTACCCACTCGTTGTCGTAAAACTGCCCGACCCATTGTTCATTGATCAGGAATAGATCGAAGGCATTCGAGCCGCTTTGGGCGGCATTGGCCTCTTGGGTCAGCAGCCCGTCAAACGGAAATGACGTGAGGTTTATTTTGATGCCTTTTTCGCTCTCGTAGTCAGCGATGACTTTCCTGTAGCCCTCCAACCAGGGCGCTTCGACCGCAGGCAGGTTAAGTTCTGTCACCTTTTCATCCGAGGTATCCCCTCCAGGCGTGCAGCCGGTGACAAGACCAAGCGCAGCCGCGGCCGCGACAAGCCCTTTCGCAGGGGCCGATGGCTTCTTCATTGCTATTCTCCTTTGGATCGTCAAGACTCTTCGCTCGCGCCCCAGGCAACTAAGCTGTCAGGAACCTGCCAGACGCGGCATGTTTTGGGATGGGTAACATTGCACGCATGATTTGTCAGGTGAGGGTCGAATGTTTCTCTCCTTCTCAGCTGCTTGGCCCGCGAGCGGGGGAAGATTCTGTAAACGTGACCCCCAAGGGCAACCCGCTGTCGGTATCAACGATCTCGACGAGGGCTGCATAGAGGTCGGTTACGACATCGAGGTGCTCTTTCCAAAGATTCGTCGTTTCTGAAGGGTCCTGCACCACGTCGTACAGTTGGCCTACAGGGTGGTCCGGGCTGAGGTTGGTGCCCTTGGGCTCGGAAAGCCCGCCCCCCGATCCCGTGGCGAATATGGCTTTCCACCGCCCACGGAGGATTGAGAAGGCCCCGCCCATGCTGTGCAGAACAAGCGGCACCTCCTCATCAGCGGAAGCCCCCAGCAGGACGGCAGAGCGATCGACGCCGTCGGGGGCAGCAGTAGCGGGCAGCTCCAAATCCAGGAGGGCCGCGATACTGGGAAGCAGATCAATGAGACCGAAAGGCGAGCCACCCACCACCCCCCGGTTTATTGTCCCCGGCCATCGGGCAATCAGGGGCTCCCGGTGACCGCCGTCCCAGACATCGCCTTTTTGCCCTCGCCAAGGGCCATTTGCCCGGTGCGCCTGAGTATCTCCGTCATCAGGGAAGATGGTCGGAGCTCCGTTATCGCTGGTAAATATGAAAAGGGTGTTATCGAGAAGGCCGGCCTCGCGAAGGGCATTCCCCAGCTCACCAACCATCCAGTCAACAAAAACGACCGAATCACCGCGGGGTCCAGCCTGCGAAGAGCCTCTAAGGAACGCAGGGGGGACCTGGGGCCGGTGCGGGGCCGAAGGCGCGAAATACAGGAAGAATGGACTTTTGCTGTCCTGGCGTTGGATGAAGTGGACCGCTTCCGCCGTGAACCGGAGGTCCACTTCACGTTCGTCCCAATCATCGGATTCAAAACCAGGCCGCTGACTGGGCAGGAAGCGCCTCTTCTTCCGCCTCGGAACCCCCACCGTACGGTCCTGCTGCAAAAACGCATAGGGAGGCATGTTAAGGGAACCGGCAATGCCAAAGAACTGATCGAAACCCAGTTCAAGCGGGCCTCCAGTGAAGGGCTTCGAGTAATCGATGTCAACGCCGGAGTCCAAATCCATGTCCCGATGCTTCACGAGAGGATCGCCAAGCTGGTATTCAAGGGGATCTGAACCGCTGAAGGCATTCCACGTGGTGCCGTCAAAGTGTTTCCACCCCAGTCCCAAATGCCATTTGCCGATTGCTGCGGTGGAATATCCTGCAGTTTTCAGCACTGATGCGAGGGTGCCCCGGAAGGGCTCAATCAGAGCAGGACCGTGACCCATCAGCACCCCTTTTTTCAGCGGGCTGCGCCAACTGTACCGGCCTGTCAGAAGGGAATATCGGCTGGGCGTGCAAACCGCAGACGCTGCATGGGCGTCCGTTAAACGAACCCCTTCGGCCGCTAGTGAGTCTATGTTCGGCGTCGTGATCCTTTGCGCTCCATAGCAGCTTAGGTCCCCCCAGCCAAGGTCATCGGCCAGGACGAGAACTACATTTGGTCTCGTCTTACTGTTCATGGCTATCCCTTCTCCCTCCCCATTGCTGGCCTCGAGGAGGTATTGCGCCGCTCGGCTTCCACCGACGCGAACCATCGGTTCAGTTCTGCTTCCATCCGAGCCACAACAGTGGGGTAGCGAGCGGCGACGTCGTAGCGTTCCCACTCGTCCTCGCTGATGTCGAAAAGTTGGACGGGCCCTGGTTCAGGCAGCGAAGGGACGGTCGGAGGCCCGTTGACAGGTTCTGGATAGAGTTCTGGCCGGACCTTTATTTCAGCATCGATCCTCTCGTCCTCCGGATCCAGATCCAGGGTTCCGGGGATGGCCGGGTGGACCAGTTTCCAGCGCCCGTCCCGCATCGCCGCATTCGACGCCAGCATGGGTTGGTAGCGGGTCCACTGCCAGAAGCGGGGGCCGTATTCCACTTTTGAACCGGTAAAGACAGGGCGCAAATCCTGACCATCAAGGGGCAAGCCGCTCGGATTTTCTGCTCCAGCTACTCCCAGAAGAGTGGGGTACCAGTCAATGAAATGGGCCAATTGGTTTGTGCTCCCTGGAGTGGCACCATCAGGCCAGTGCAGAATGAGCGGAAGCCGAATGCCGCCGTCGTAAACGTATTGCTTCGCGCCCTTCAGGCCGGCGTTAAATCTGGCCGCCGAATGGGCGCCTTCTCCCCCATGGTCCGGTCCGTTGTCGCTGGTGAACAGCAATAAGGTTTTGTCCGAAATGCCTGCATCCACCAACGCCTGCCTAATCCGTCCAACCCCTCGATCCATCGCCTCAACCATGGCGTAGATGGTCGCGACCACCTCGTTCGGGGCCGCCGAACGATGCCTTCCGATGAGCTCGCTCGGGGCTTGGAACGGAAAGTGGGGGGCGTTAAAGGCCACATGGAGAAAAAACGGCTCTCCGGCATGGCGTTGGATGAACTTCACCGACTCATCGGCAAGGACGTCAGTGAGATACCTGCCATCCGAATGTAGACGTTTCCCCTGCACTTCCAGGTTCCATTGCCAGTAGTCCTGCCAACCACCACGGAAACCGACAAATTCCTCAAAGCCCCGCTCTCCGGGGGCATATGCTTCACCGATCGCCCCCGTATGCCATTTTCCTATCAGGCCTGTTCGGTAGCCGCTGGCCTGCAGGGCATCGGCCAGAGTGACTTCGGCAAGGGAAAGTCTGTCCGTCCCCCGTGCCTCTAAAGTATCGATCACGCCCGTCCGCTGTGGATAGCGACCGGTGAGGAACGCAGCACGGGCGGGGGCACAAACTGGGGAAGCTGAGTAGTGCTGCGTGAAGACGAGCGAGTCAGATGCAAGAGAATCGAGTTCCGGGGTCGAATTCAGCTGACCATTTACGAATCCAAAGTCGCCATAACCCATGTCATCGGCCAGGATAAGGACGATGTTTGGGCGTGAAAGCTGCTGGCTGGCCCGCATATTCAATTCAAACACCGGTTAATTTGCAGAACAACACAGTCAAGCTACTCTTCCGATAAGCTTTACTTATGCAGCTGCGCCAGCTCGAAATCTTCAGCGTCCTGGCTGATGAATTGCATTTTGGGAGAGCAGCGGCCCGTTTGCGGATATCCCAGTCAGCGCTGAGCCAGCAGCTGCAGAAACTGGAGGTTTCCCTTGGCACCCAGCTGGTGCTCCGCACGAGCCGGGAGATCAGCCTTACCGAAGCCGGCACGTTATTTCTGGAGCCAGCGAGACAAACGCTGGCAACGGCGGACAGGGCTGAGCTTCTCCTCCAGGACTATAAGGCAGGACGTACGGGTCGGATTGTCATCGGTTCCTTGGGGGCAGGTCTCAACGGACCGCTGCCGGAGATCATCCGGAGATTTCGGATTACTTCACCCACCAGCGTGATCGAATTAAGGCACTTCCGCGATAGCACGTCCCAGGAGCATGCCATCCTCACAGGAGAACTCGACGCTGCGATTCTGAGGCGCGTCGCAAACCACCGATCGATCCGGACAGAGAAGCTCCTGGATGAATCATTCGTTGTCTTCTTCCCGAACCACCACCGGCTGGCGGGCCGCTCCCTCGTCTCCCTTGCGGAGCTGACCGAAGAAAACTACGTTCTCTGGCACCGGCACTTTGGCTCATCGTTCTATGACCTGATCATTGATGCCTGTCGAGAGCATGGCTTCCAGCCGAATATTGAGGCTTTTGGCGATACCTTGGAAGCCCAACTGGCGCTCGTTGCCGGGGGCGTAGGCATATGCATCCAGTCCGCATCACACGCCTCCATCACCCGGGTTGGAGTGAAGTCCGTCCCTTTGGACCCTCGTGATATCGGTGCCTCACTCTGGTTCGCCCACCGTCGCTGGCATGACTCTCCGGTCGTTGCCAAACTGGTCGAAGTAGTAGCCGATGGCTTCGGGAGCTGGACGCTGGCCGACCCGGCATCTTGAACCTGTCCGCTGGCACTGTCATGATTCGAGGTACTGCTGACGTCAGCAATCTCATTCACATTTCGGATGAGGGAGGACGATGACACGCGCCATAGTTGTTATGTTCGACAGCCTGAACCGGGAGTATCTTCCCGCATACAACGCCGAGACCCCCATGAGCACACCCAACTTCGCCCGGTTGGCCCGCCGAACCGTCACCATGGAAACGTCCTACGCCGGGAGTATGCCCTGTATGCCGGCGAGGCGGGAGCTCCATACCGGCCGATACAACTTCCTGCACCGGGGGTGGGGGCCGATGGAGCCTTTTGATGACTCTGTTCCGGAGATGCTGCGGGCTGCCGGCGTGCACACCCACCTGGCGACGGACCACATGCATTACTGGGAGGATGGCGGAGCTACGTACCACACGCGTTACTCGACCTACTCATTGATCCGGGGGCAGCAGGGGGACCCCTGGAAAGGTGAGGTCGCTGATCCGCCGCCCGCGAACGACTTGCGTGTTCACCGGTTAGGCACCTGGCGGCAGGACCAGATCAACCGCAAGTACATGGCAGAATTCGCCGACCACCCTCAGGTCCGAACCTTTGATGCCGCCGAGGAGTTCATCCGCACGAACCACCTCCAGGACCGCTGGATGATCCAGGTGGAAACGTTCGACCCCCACGAACCGTTTTTCAGCACGCCTGAGTTGAACGCGAAATACGATGATCCCAATTACACCGGTCCGGAGTACGAATGGCCGGAATACATGGAGGACATCGAAGACAATGCGGTGCGGGCCCATGTCCGTGACCGGTACTCGGCACTGATGGAACTCTGCGACCAGTCACTGGGCCGGGTGCTGGACCTCATGGACGAGTATTCGATGTGGGAGGACACGCTGCTCATTGTGTGCACTGACCACGGGTTTTTCCTGGGCGAACACGGATGGTGGGGTAAGAGCGTTCAGCCGTGGTACGAGGAAGTCATCCATACCCCGCTATTCGTTTGGGATCCTTCGTCCGGCAGGGCCGGATCCCGCTACAACGGGCTCGTCCAGACGATCGATATAGCGCCTACACTCTTGGAACACTTTGACTTACAGCCAACGCCGGACATGCAGGGTATCTCCCTGCCTTCGGTCCTGCGGAATGAAAGGCCAGCCCACGACTTCGTTTTGTTCGGTGCCTTCGGAGGCCAGGTCAACATCACGGACGGAAGGTACGTGTACATGCGCACATGCACCAGCCCGGACAACTCTCCGCTCTACGAACACACCCTCATGCCAACCCACATGCGCGGCTTCTTCACCTTGCACGAACTCTCCGGGGCCGAACTCGCCCAACCGTTTACGTTCACCAAAGGCGTCCCCGTTCTGCGCTCCCCCGCCGCAACCATGGGAAACCCCCGCTCGCTGGGCACACTCCTGTTCGACCTCAAAACGGACCCCCACCAAAAGACACCGCTCCTAGACGAAGACCTGGAGCTACGGATGTGCAAAGCCCTCGTGGAACTCCTCAAACGCAACGACTCACCCCGCAGCCAGTTCGAGCGGCTGGGTCTTCCCGAAGAAGGACCAGTGGGAAAAGAACACCTGAGTTGTGCAAGGCAAAAACCGGAATCCACCTTCTTACCGCCCAGTCACTTCCCCGCCGGGACGCCAAGCGTTCACACGCCACTCGCAGACCTGCTCGCCAACCCGGCAACCCGTGCCACTCTGGAACGGTACCTCGACCACAAACTCCTCACAGGGCTCTTTCCCCGGATCTCCGGCCCGGTTTCCCTCTACCGCGCTACCGTCGCACTGCGAGGAACGATCAGCTGGCCAACCCTCCAACAAGTGGCAGAGGAACTGACATCGGCTGCATCCTCAAGGGACAAGCCGGAACCGTCCAATAGCTAGCGGAAGAGGCAACGCAATCTGGACACCTTCACTCAGTCTCAGTGACATCCCTTCCTCATAAACTGAAAGCGCAGACAAACTCACGCCTATCGAACAATAGATCTCTGATATAGGTCGCTAGGCCGTCCGACTGACATGCAAAGTGTGGAGGCGATATGGATCCAACGTCAAACGCCCATTCATCCGGTGATTCACCACCGAGCCACACCACCAACTGCTGCTCATCGCCGAGGGAACCCCCTACAACAACGCGACAGCCAAGTGTTCTTCGCCAGACAAACTCCCTGCGGGCCCCAAGGCACCAGGACGTCGCCCTTCCCGGCGGCCGCTTCGTCATGGGTGATGCCTTCGCAGAGGGCTATCCGTCGGACGGCGAGACTCCAGTGCATGAGGTGAAGCTGAACGCCTTCAGGATTGACACGACTCCTGTGACTAACAGCATGTTTGCTGCCTTCATAGGAGAAACTGGCTACCGTACCGAGGCGGAACAGTATGGAACTTCGGCCGTGTTCCATATGCTGGTCCGGGCCCGTCCCCGCGACATTCTCGGTTCCGCTGCCGGCGCGCCATGGTGGCTGAACGTGCGGGGTGCCGATTGGGCACATCCTGCAGGGCCGTCCTCGAGCTGGGAGGACATCGAGGATCACCCAGTGGTCCATGTCTCCCATCACGATGCCCTTGCCTACTGCGCCTGGGCTCGTCGCCGACTGCCCACAGAAGCAGAATGGGAATATGCGGCCAGAGGAGGGCTGGAGGGCATGCGGTACTGCTGGGGTAATGACCTGACCCCCGGCGGCGAACACCGTTGCAATATCTGGCAAGGGACATTCCCGAAAATCAACACCCGCGACGACAGGCATCTGGGCACCGCCCCAATAAAATCCTTTCCAGCAAACGGTTACGGGCTGTACGAGATGGCCGGAAACGTCTGGGAATGGTGTGGTGACTGGTTCTTGCCGAAGTATTACCGCAACTCCCCCACAGATAATCCACTAGGGCCAAGTATTGGGGCCGGGCGTGTCATGCGCGGCGGCTCCTACCTGTGCCACGACTCGTACTGTAACCGCTACCGGGTCGCGGCCCGCACCTCCAACACCCCAGACTCCTCCTCGGGTAACTGTGGCTTCCGCACTGTTGCAGCCAGCGGAGATGAATCATAGATCGCTCAGTCGCTGCTTCAAGGCCGTCCCAAAGCGAGGAGGGAGCCAGTTAGGGCACACCCCAAACTGACGTCAGACCGCCGTCCAAAAGCTGTCAGGTTAGAGTCTGTAACGGTTTCCCGCAGACTCTTCATGGCCAGCCCTAGATACCAAACTGACACTTGGCAGCGGTACGGCCGCACCGGTGTTGGGCACCCACGAGCCTTTCGGGCTCGATTCCTGTCTGGCGGATAGGTAGAGCCTGCCGCTCCGCTTCCGGCACATCAGCAGGTGTACCGGCCACGCCCGGGAGGCGCACTCCAGCCAGGCCGGGGACCAGCACCAACTCACACCTTGAAGTACTTCGCCTCCGGGTGGTGGAACACGAACGCGTCCGTGGACTGCTCGGGGTGCAGCATCAGCTCGTCGCTGAGGATCACGCCCATCCGCTCCGGCTTCAGGAGCTCGGTCACCTTGCGGCGGTCCTCCATGTCCGGGCACGCGGGGTAGCCGAGCGAGAAACGGGCACCGCGGTAGTCGAGCTTGAAATACCCTGCCGTGTCCTTCGGTTCCTCGGCGGCGAAGCCCAGTTCCTTGCGGATACGTGCGTGCCAGAACTCGGCCAGCGCCTCGGTGAGCTGCATGACCAGGCCGTTGAGCTCGTAGTAGTCGCGGTAGTGGTTGCCTGCGAACATCTCGGCGGTGAACTCGTCGATCTTCGAGCCGGCGGTGACCAGCTGCACGGGCAGAACGTCGATCTGGCCGGATTCGCGGGACTTCACGAAGTCGGCCAGGCACAGGTGCCGGTCGCGGCGCTGGCGCGGGAAGTCGAAGCGCAACCGGTCGGTGCCGATCGGACCGCCTGAACCGCCGTCGGGGGCGAGCAGGCCCGCGGTGCCCAGGACGCCGTCGCGGTCTTCACCGTGGTGGAGCACCACCACCTGTTCCCCCTCGGAGACGACGGGGAAGTAACCGTAGGCGACGGAGGCGTCCAGCATGCCCTCGGCGAGGATGCGGTCCAGCCAGTAGCGCAGGCGCGGCCGGCCCTCGCGTTCCACCAGTTCCTCGTAGGAGGCGCCGTCCTCACCGCGGCCGGGCTTGAGGCCCCACTGGCCCATGAAGGTGGCGCGTTCGTCCAGGAACGCGGCGAAGTCGTGGAGCGCGACGCCGCGCACAATGCGGGTGCCCCAGAACGGCGGGGCGGGCACGTGGTTGTCGTCGGCGACGTCGGACCGGCCGGGCATGGCCTCCGGCTCAGTCACCGTAAACTTCGCGCCGCCCTTGTGGAGGCGCTTCTTCAGCGGCGGCAGGCCGACGTCGTCCGGGGACTCGCCGCGGGCCACGCGCACCAGCGGTTCCATGAGGGAAAGGCCCTCGAAGGCGTCCTTGGCGTACCGGACGGTACCGTCAAACTGCTCGGCGAGGTCCTGCTCCACGTAGGCGCGGGTCAGGGCGGCACCGCCCAGGATCACGGGCCACTTCTTGGCCAGGCCGCGGGACTGCAGCTCGGCGAGGTTTTCCTTCATCACCACGGTGGATTTCACCAGCAGCCCGGACATGCCGATCACGTCCGCGTTGTGTTCCTCGGCCGCGGCGATGATCTCGGCGATGCCCTGCTTGATGCCGATGTTGACTACCTTGTAGCCGTTGTTGGTGAGGATGATGTCCACCAGGTTCTTGCCGATATCGTGCACGTCGCCGCGCACGGTGGCGATCACCATGGTGCCCTTGCCGGAGGAGTCGGACTTCTCCATGTGCGGCTCGAGCAGGGCGACGGCGTTCTTCATCACCTCGGCGGACTGCAGCACGAACGGCAGCTGCATTTCGCCGGCGCCGAAGCGTTCGCCCACCACCTTCATGCCCTCGAGCAGGTGGTCATTGATGATGCCGAGCGGGGTCAGGCCCTCGCTGCGGGCCAGGTCCAGGTCCTCCTCGAGGCCCTTGCCTTCGCCGTCGATGATGCGCCGCTCAAGGCGCGCGCCCGTGGGCAGCGCCGCGAGTTCGGCGGCGCGCTGGTCCTTGAGCGCCGCGGTGTCGACGCCGGCGAACATGTCGAGCATGATGGCCAGGGGGTCGTAGGTGGTGTTGCCGTCGGCGTCGTATTCGCGGCGGTCCCAGACCAGGTCCAAGGCCACCTTGCGCTGGTCTTCCGGGATCGACGCGAGCGGGACGATCTTGGCGGCGTCGATGATGCCGCTGGTCAGGCCCGCTTCGGTGGCCTCGTGCAGGAAGACCGAGTTCAGGACGATGCGCGCAGCCGGGTTCAGGCCGAAGGAGACGTTGGAGACGCCCAGGGTGGTGTTGATGCCGGGGTACTTGGCGGTGATCTGGCGGATGGCCTCGATGGTTTCGATGCCGTCCCGGCGGGTTTCTTCCTGGCCGGTGGCGACGGGGAAGGTCAGGGCGTCCACGATGATGTCCTCGACGCGCATTCCCCATTCACCCACCAGGGCGTCGACGAGGCGGGAGGCAATGGCCACCTTGCCGTCGGTGGTGCGGGCCTGGCCCTGTTCGTCGATGGTCAGGGCGATAACAGCGGTGCCGTGTTCCTTGACCAGCGGCATGATGCGGGCGAAGCGGCTGTTGGGTCCGTCGCCGTCCTCGTAGTTGACGGAGTTGACCACCGGTCGGCCGCCGATGAGTTCCAGGCCGGCCTGCAGGACGGGCGGTTCGGTGGAGTCGATGACGAGCGGGAGGGTGGAGGCCGACGCGAAACGGGAGACGATCTCCTTGACGTCCGCGACGCCGTCGCGCCCCACGTAGTCCACGCAGACGTCCAGCAGGTGCGCGCCGACGCGGATCTGCTCGCGGGCGATGTCCACACAGTCGTCCCAGCGCTCTTCGAGCATGGCCTGGCGGAAGGCCTTGGAGCCATTGGCGTTGGTGCGCTCACCGATGGCTAGGTAGGCGGATTCCTGGTCGAAGTTCACGTGCTGGTAGAGGGAGGCGATGCCGGCCTCGCGCTCGGTGGGCACGCGGGCGGGCTGCGTCTTGCCGCTGCCGGCTTTCGTCGCCTGGGCGCGGAAGGGGGCAAGGCGTTCGACGACGGCGGCCATATGTTCCGGCGTCGTACCGCAGCAGCCGCCCACCAGGCCCAGGCCGAATTCGCGGACGAACTGCTCGTGCGCGGTGGCGAGTTCGGTGGGTGAGAGCGGATAGTGCGCGCCGTTGGCGCCGAGGACGGGCAGGCCGGCGTTGGGCATGCATGCGATGGCGACGGAGGACTGCTTGGAGAGGTGGCGGAGGTGCTCGCTCATCTCATCCGGGCCGGTGGCGCAGTTCAGGCCGATGGCGTCGACGCCGAGCGGCTCGAGCGCGGTGAGCGCGGCGCCGATTTCGGAGCCCATGAGCATGGTGCCGGTGGTCTCGACAGTTACTTCGACGAAGATCGGGAGGCGGACGCCGCGGGAGACGATGGCCTGCTTGCAGCCGTTGACCGCAGCCTTGGTCTGCAGGAGGTCCTGGCTGGTTTCGATGAGGAACGCGTCCGCGCCGCCGTCGATGAGGCCCTCGGCCTGCAGGGCGAAGGTCTGCTTGAGGTAGTCATAGCTGGTGTGGCCGAGGCTGGGGAGCTTGGTGCCCGGGCCCATGGAGCCGAGGACCCAGCGCATCCGTCCGTCTGTTGCTTCGGCCGCTTCCGCACGTTCGCGGGCGATCTTCGCGCCTTTAAGGGCGAGCTCGGCGATGCGGTCGTCGATGCCGTAGTCGGAGAGGTTGGACCAGTTTGCGCCGAAGGTGTTGGTCTCCACGGCGTCGATGCCGGTGGCGAAGTAGGCGTCGTGGATGTCGGCGATGACGTCCGGCCGGGTGTCGTTGAGGATCTCGTTGCAGCCTTCCAGGTTCTGGAAGTCTGTTTCGAGGGTGAGGTCCCGGCCCTGCAGCATGGTGCCCATGGCGCCGTCGGCAATGACCACGCTGTGGTTCACGGCGTCCAGGAGTTCCTGCGCGCGGGCAGGGCGGGGGACGGATTCGATGTCGAGCGCAAAACGGGGCATCAAACAAGGTTACGCGGGGAGGCCAACTACATTGCTTAGTGTTTCTGTGTGCTACGGCGAGGGCACTGCGTGACCGGTCCTTACAGCTGCAATGTGAGCATGGCAAGGCGTGGGAAAGTTCCAACACCAGGAGCCTCCTCAGCTAGATGCGTGTAAATGTCGCAGATCGGATGTAGGTTTTTGCTTCACAGCTTGAAAATTAGTTCTGGCACGAAGTCGTGACCAGCAACGGCGGCCTTACTGGGGGTAGGACATGGAGTTTGCGGAAAAGCTTTCGGCTCTGGCGGCAAAGGTGCGTCAGCAGCGGGATGTAATCCAGACGGAAGAGGCAACGAAGAACGCCTTCGTCATGCCCTTTATCTCGACGATTCTGGGCTACGACGTGTTCAATCCTCTGGAGGTCGTGCCGGAGTTCATTGCAGATGTCGGACTAAAGAAGGGTGAGAAGATCGACTATGCCATCGTGAAAGACGGCGAGGTCCAAATTCTGATCGAATGCAAGAAGTCCACGGAACCAGTGAAGATCGAGCACGCGTCCCAGCTCTTCCGATACTTCGCGGTAACCAACGCAAGAATCGCCATCCTTACCAATGGTGAGGTGTACCAGTTCTTCACTGACCTCGATGCGCCCAACCGCATGGACGCGAAGCCGTTCTTAGTGCTGGATTTAAACGACATCGACCAAATGCTCATCCCGGAACTGCAGAAGTTATCCAAGGACGTTTTTGATCTTGACTCGATCATCAGCGCTGCCGGGGAGCTGAAGTACATCGGCGAACTGAAGCGAACCCTGGCCGCGCAGTTCAAGGAGCCTGAAGATGAATGGGTTAAGTTCTTGACCGGGCGCGTGTACTCGGGCCCGTACACCCAGAAGGTGCGGGAGCAGTTCACGGCTTTGGTCTCCAAGGCTTCAAAGCAGTTCTTGAATGACCAAGTGAACGAGCGTCTGAAGAAGGCTCTCGGCAACCCGGGCTTTCCCCAGAGCGAGGAAGCTGCAGTGGCGGCTAGCGTCACCAGCGCTCCAGTAGCCGAAGCGGACCTGGCCGACGCTGACGGCCTCGAGACGACACTGGAAGAGATCGAGGGCTACCAAATCGTGCGAGCCATCGTGTGCAGCGAGGTCAAACCTGCCCGGGTGGTGCAACGAGACGCCAAGTCCTATTTTGCAGTTCTGCTCGACGATAACAACCGCAAGCCGATTGCGCGCCTGCACTTCAACCGGACGCAGAAGTACATCGGGATCTTCGACGACAACAAGGAAGAGACTAGAGTTCCCATCAACTCGCTGGAGGAAATCTACGAGCACACTGAAGCGCTGCGGGCGAGCGTCAAGAGCTACCTGTGACGGCGGCCCCAGCGGACCTGGATTTGCTGCTCGTCGCGATTGCCTCAATCCCAACGCCATGGAAAAAGTGGCCCGGCGGATATCCTGATCGCTTAGATCTCGCATTGGTGGACGCCGTCATGTCCATCCGATTTCGCTA
Organism: Arthrobacter sp. Y3221087; assembly: GCF_059089905.1. Classification (NCBI taxonomy): domain Bacteria; kingdom Bacillati; phylum Actinomycetota; class Actinomycetes; order Micrococcales; family Micrococcaceae; genus Arthrobacter; species Arthrobacter sp. Y3221087. The sequence goes on along the minus strand of NZ_JBNHFE010000001.1, from coordinate 306,573 downwards.
CGGTCGAGAACGCAGAGATGGAACGTGGACAGGAGCTCGAGGCGCAGTCCTGCGTTATGAGAAGTACTCGGAGCACGTCACGGCGGCAGCCAAGATGGAGCATCTCGCGAACCAGGATCCGCTCGCGCTTGAGAGGGTGCTGAACCGACAGAAGGTGCACTCCGGGAAAACCAAGGCATCTGCAATTGTGGAAGCAGCCCAACGTTTCGTCGACATCGGTGTCACTGAGCCGGCGCATTTGATCCCCGATAAAGCAGAACACCGGGAGCAGTACACCCGGGTTTCAGGGCTCGGCCCAGTCACTTGGGAGTATTTCACGATGCTCCTAAGCCACGACGGGGTGAAGGCGGACTCGTGGATCACGGATTTCGCCGGGCGAGCCATCGGGCGGCGGGTCTCCTCGGATCATGCTGGCGGACTGGTCAAGGAAGCCGCTCAGAAATTGGGCGTGGACGAAAAGGAACTCGACCATGCCATTTGGAGTTATGCCAGCACCACGGGACTGAAGAATATGCGTACTTTCCCTGATTCGTCCTGAAGGCGAACGTGCGAGTCAGGAAGCCCCGCCGTCGTACGCTCTCTTCGGAGCCAGGAGTGAGCAACCGCTAATCAAGGATTGTTGCTTGCTGCCTTGCTTCACTAGAGCTTTGTCCGGAAGAAGCGGACGAAGCGGAGACGGTCGAGAAGCACTCCAGCCTCTCGCTGCTGGTCCAACCCGATGTGGTGCCACAAGGGAGAGATTGATGAGCCTTAGATCGAGAGCAGATAATTGATGAGATCCGGCATAGAGCTCGACGGGTTCTTGCCCACCGCGCCCCACGAGCAGTTGCGATCCGCGGACCCAGCTCTGGCCACCGTATCCCCGTAATGTGAACAGGAAAATTCGCCGGGAGCGATTTGTCAGAATAACCCCTGGCTTTGAATTTGTCCTGTACAGCGAACCTGTCGTCCTGTCTCCGATGGTCTTCCAGGTGCCACAAAAGCCAAATTTCAAAGCACGGATTGGACACTACGGCACGTATTTTCTCACGCGCAGCATCTACCAAACATTGATCCAAATTGGTATGTTCATCAACGTCTACAAGGATCCACACTGAGTCGAATGAGTCCTCATCCTCATCACGCCTCGCTATTGCGGCATTCAGTACTTTAAGCGGATCTTTACCCATACCATACGGCGTTATAGGCCAATGCTTCACTCCCGTGGCCTTGAGGTGCTGCACGAGCAACCCAAAGTACTCTTTTTCGATCCTGGTGCCTTCCGTTACGATCAACACCCGGGTCCGTTCAGCCCCGAATCACCGTTGGCACAGCGCCGTATAGTCCCGAGAGAGACCGCCGCGCAACATTCTCATTCTTCCTGGTTGAGATATCAGCGAGCGAATAGAGCTCCGCCACCCCACTGGTCTTCTCGGCAAACCAAACTTCGTCGTCCTGCAGGGGAAAGGACACCGCAGACTCTTAGGACCAGGCGTGAGCCGCAACGCTCAACTGTTCTATTGTTGACAACCGGCTCCCGGCGGAGTTTTATTGTGTCTGGAACGAGAGCTGAATCACACCTGCGCTGCTGCGCAGACGGTTAGCAGCCCTCGTGGTGCCGCATCAATACCCGAGCGGCAGGCATGGATAGAACTGCATTCTCAGTAGGCACTTGCCGCTGAGCCCACTGAAGGGAAGCACATAATGGCCAGAAAAAAGATCCAGACGGTGGCCGCCGGACTAGCAGTCCTGCTGGCCCTGAGCGCTTGTGGCGGCGCGGCCACGGGCACCGAGGCAACTGACATTCCCAAGACGCAAAACACCCGTGACATCTCAGAAAATGTCCAGCCGGATGCGGAGGCAGTTGCCCTGCTCCCCGAGTCCTACAAGGCCAAGGGCGAGCTTACGGTCGCGATGGATCTGAGTTCCCCGCCCATGACGTTCCTCGCCGAGGACAATTCGACGCCCATTGGCGTGAACCCTGACCTGGCCCGCCTGGTGGCAAAGAAGCTGGGGCTGAAGCTGAAGTTCGAAAACACGGCCTTCGATACGATCATCCCCGGCATCGACGGCGGCCGGTTCGACTTCACGGCGACCACCATGTCCGCCACGGAAGAGCGCCTGAACGTCATGGACATGATCAACTACCTCAAGGGCGGCTCGGCCGTGGCGGTACCCAAGGGCAACCCACTTAATCTGACCAACGACACGCTCTGCGGCAGGAACATCGGGGTGACCAAGGGTTCCACGCAGCAGCTCAAGCACCTGCCCAACGTCTCCAAGTGGACCTGCGAGGAAAAGGGGCAGCCGGCAATCAACGCAATCACCCTGCCCAACGTCCAAGAGGCTCTGACACAGCTGGACTCCAAGCGGATTGACGGCGTCTTCTACGACGCCAGCGGCCTGGCCTGGGCCGACGCTCAGCAGCCCGACCATTTCTCCATCCTGGAGCCCAGGATGGATACCCGGACGAATACCAATGTTGCCATGGGGCTGAAGAAGGGATCACCGTTGACGCCGGCCCTGCAGGCAGCCATCCAGTCGGTTCTCGAGAGCCCGGAGTACAAGGAATCCCTCGAGTACTGGGGCCTGGCGGAATCGGCTATTTCAGAAGCAGCAATCCGCTAACGGCTGCGTGCCACCCTAAAGCGGGACGGGTCCGGAGTTGAAGCCTCGGCTTTGGCTCCGGACCCGTTGCGCATGCGGGGCATGGCCCCTTGAGGCAACGGCCAGAGAAACTACTGAAAAGATGGTCCACTGCCCTACAGTTGACCACGACTGTAGGATGAAACGCATGGTTGAGCAGATCAAGATAGTGCACTCGTCCACCGTGCAACAGGTTGCGGAGGGGCTCACAGCCATGATCCTCAGCGGAGGGCTCAAGCCCGGTGAGCGCCTCCGGGAGAGCCTCCTTGCGGAGAACCTCGGCCTTTCCAGGAATACAGTCCGCGAGGCGGTCCGCATCGTCCAGGCAGGCGGCCTCATCCGCCACCGGGCAAACCAGGGAGCCATCGTCTGGGACCCCACCGACGCGGAAATCATGGATGTCTATAACGCGCGCTATCATCTGGAAACCACTGCCGCGCGGAGCATCTCCGAAAGCACCTCCCTCGATGAGGTTCACGCCGCCATGGAGGAGTTCCGGGCAGTGTTGAAAACTGGCGATCCGTTCAAGATTGTCGAAAAGGACCTTGCGGTCCACAGCGCCATCGTGGGAATCCTCGGAAGCCAGAAGTTGAGGACGTTCTATCAGCAACTGGTGACCGAGCTGCGGTACTTCATGTTTGTGCTTTCGATTGAGCACCACGAATACGAGGACCCGGACGCGCTCGAGGCCGAGCACCAGAACATCGTGGACGCTCTTGACTCCCGTGACCCCGTCCTGGCGGAAAAGGTCATCTCGGACACGATCATCCAGTACCGCGAATCGATCCGCGACGTTATCGCCAAGAGGCACTCAACGACGTAAAAGTAAAGACCGCGGCCCTGGGGCCGCGGTCTTTACTTTTCTGTCCAGGTCGGCTGGAACTAAAGGCCGAGATGCTGGTTGATCTCGTCCAGGGACTTTACCGTGTTGTAGTCGTAGCCGCCGGTAATGGGGTCGTAGCCACGGTCCAGCACCCAGAGGTTGCGGAAGCCCATGTCGTGCATCGGATGCATGTCGTAGCGGGTGTGCGAGGCGATGTGCAGGAAGTCCTCCGGCTTTGCGTTCAAGGTGTCCAGCATGTATTCGAACGCCTGGTAGCGCGGTTTGTACGCCTGCGCCTGCTCAGCAGTCAGCACCGCATGGAAGTTAGCGCCCAGCTTGGGGATGCTGATGTCTAGGAAGCTGTCGTCCGCATTGGACAGGGCAACCAGCTTGTAGTTGTCGCCCATGAGCTTCAATGGAGCCGGTACGTCATCATGGGCACCAAAGCCGCGGACGGTCTCAGCGAACTCCGCGCCGGCGCCGGGAGTGGGGCCAATGCCGAAGAACCTGCAAACGCGGTCAAAGGAATTCTGGAGGATCTCCTCGTAGGGCTTGTAGTCACCGAGGACCTCGTCGAAGCGGTATCCGCGGAAAACCTTCTTGAACGCCGGCCACTGCTCTTCCGGCAGTCTGCCCGCGAGCAGGCGGCGGGTAGTGGAATCCGTGTCCCAGTTGATCAGCGTGCCGTAGATATCGAAGGAGATGTACTTCGGCCGGGAGTTGTTGTCAGCCATGGTTTGTCCGTTCGTTGAGGTGTAGGCGGCCCTGCACAGGGCGGATGAATGGTGATCAATACGGTCCTCCAAGGGAGTCCGCTCATAGAACGACTTTAAAACTCAAGAAGCAAAATTGTCAACAGTTGAACAGTAGACCTGCTGTGCATTCCATTGCGCAGCCGGGGTGCGCGGTGTCATACTAGTTGTAGAACTGTTGAACAGCAGAGCAATCCGAGCATGTCGAATCTATTCACTAAGCGACAGGAGCCCAGAGCCATGGACGTCCGAACCGACTCCGATTTTTTTAATGCCGTGGTTGCAGAAAGCGGACTCCTGACAGAGCAGTCGCAGCTCACTGACTCGACTGTGAAGCGACTCCTTGAGCGTTTCTACGGCCTGCAGGGGAAGCTGGTACGGATTCCCACGGAAAAGGACGAGACGTTCCGCCTTCAAGGCGGAGAAGAGGCCTTTCTGGTGAAGGTCTCCTCACCTGAAGAGGATCCAGGGATTGTCCAACTGCAGACGGCGTGCATGGTTCACCTGGAGCGGACCGCTCCCGGGTTGCCGGTCCAGCGCCTTGTCAGGAGCCTTGGCGGAGCCGCGGAAGTCCTCATCCCGGCGCCTACTGGCCCCTTCGACAGGGTGCTTCGGGTGATGCGCTTCATGCCGGGAGAGTTGCTGGCCAAGCACGACGCGTCCGCTGGCCATCTTCAGCTGGTTGGCTCAAGCCTGGCAAGCGTTGGCCTCGCCTTGCAGGACTTCGACCATCCGCGGGCGGACCGTCTGCTCCTTTGGGACCTCAAGCACTTTCATAGGATGCGGTCGCTGCTTGGCTACGTTGATGACAAGGAAAAGCGCTCCCTGGCCGAGGGCATTTTCGACCAGTTCGATGCAAAAGTAGTTCCACTACTGGACACCCTTCCCTCGCAGGTTGTCCATGGGGATTTCAGTCCGTTTAATGTCCTCGTCAACCCCAATAGCCCGGCCTACGTGACGGGGATTATCGATTTCGGCGACGTGGTCCGAACTCCCGTGATCTTCGACATCAGCGTGACCATGGCCAATTTGTTGGGGGCAGACCCCGAAAGCCCCTGGGAGCGCGCACTGTCCGTCCTGGACGGATACCAAAGCGTCAACCCGCTGCCGGGACAGGAGTTTGAAGCCCTGGTGGTCTCGGCCCAGGCCCGCCTCCTGCTGCGGGCACTGATTACGCAGTGGCGGGCCAGACACCTGCCCCAAAGGCGCGATTATCTCCTCTCCCACTCGAAACCGGATTGGGACCGGCTCGCCGCCACAGCCGCAGCCCCTGCACCAAACTGCCCTTTCACACCCTGAGTCAGACACCCTAGCCGTCAAGGAGAAATGATGAGCAACACCGTCCAAAGCATCCGCAAGCCTTCCAAGGCCATGGTCAACGGATTTGACCCCAACCGCACCGATGAGCTCCCGGATCAGATCCGGAAGAACATCCGGCGACGGGACCAGAGCCTCGGGCCCGGATACCGGCTCTTCTACGACACTCCCCTGGAAGTGGTCCGCGGCAAGGGCGTCACACTCTTTGACCGGGACGGAAACGAATACCTGGACGTCTACAACAACGTCCCCTCAGTGGGCCACTGCCACCCGAAGGTCATCGCGGCTGTCCACGAACAGATGCAGACCCTGAACACCAACACCCGTTACGTCCAGGAATCCATCCTTGATTACTCCGAGGACCTCCTGTCCACGTTTCCCGCCGGGCTTGGCCATGTCATGTTCACCTGCACCGGGTCCGAGGCCAATGACCTCGCCATGCGCGTGGCAAAATACGCCACCGGAAACCAGGGCATCATCGTCACCTCCGGCGCGTACCACGGCCTGACAGCGGAGGTCGCGTCCTTCTCGCCGTCCTTGGGTATCGGCGTGCCCCTTGGCGCTAACGTACGCGTCATCGACGCCCCGGACGCCCTGCGATACTCATCGGATCAGGTCTCCCTCGAGGACCACCTCCGGAACCAGGTGCGTGCAGCCATCGCCGATCTCCACCGGCACGGCATTGGACTGGCGGCCTTCATCGCCGACAGCATCTTCTCCTCCGACGGCGTCTTCGCGGGCCCGGCAGGCTTCCTGCGCCCGATCATCGAAGAGGTTCACGCCGCCGGCGGCCTGTACATCGCCGATGAAGTACAGCCAGGCTTTGGCCGGACGGGCCAGGACTGGTGGGGCTTCCAACGCCACGCAATCGTTCCGGACATCGTCACCATCGGCAAACCCATGGGCAACGGCATTCCCGTCGCTGCGGCCATCTTCAAACCCGAACTGCTCGTGGAGTTCGGCAGGAACATCCGCTACTTCAACACATTCGGCGGCAACTCTGTAGCCATCGCAGCCGCCCAGGCCGTCCTGAACGTGATCCGCGAGGAATCCCTGATCGACAACGCCTTGAAGGTGGGCGAGAAGATCATCACCGGGTTGAAGGACCTCGCCCAGGGCCTGGACCAGGTGGCAGAAGTCCGCGGAAGCGGCTTCTTTATCGGCGTTGACCTCGTCACTGACCGGTCCTCACTCACACCCGACGGGGACGCCGCCGCGGGCATCGTGAACGCCCTCCGCGAGGATCGGATCCTCATCTCCGCCTGCGGAGCCCAAGGAAACGTCCTGAAACTCCGGCCGCCAATGCCCTTCTCCAGCAACGACGCCGACCGCCTCCTGGATGGAATCGGCCGCGCTTTCAAGGCGCTGCGGTAGACGCAAGTTCCGGAAAGCACATGACATCCTGGCGTCGATGCCACCGCGGGGGTGCCGCCCATCACGCGGTACCCCCGCCGGTCAAACCTCCGCCACGGGCGCCGCGAACTGTGCCTCGTACAGCCGGGCATATGCCCCACCGGCGGCCAGCAGTGTGGCGTGCGTGCCCTGCTCCACGATCCGGCCGGCCTCCATCACCAGGATGAGGTCGGCGTCGCGGATGGTGGAGAGGCGGTGCGCAATCACGAAGGACGTACGGTCGCTCCGCAGCGCACTCATGGCCTTCTGCACCAGCACCTCGGTCCGGGTATCCACAGAAGAGGTCGCCTCGTCCAGAATCAGTACCGACGGCCGGGCCAGGAACGCCCGCGCAATCGTCAGCAGCTGCTTCTCCCCCGCGGAGACGTTCGCGCCCTCGTCGTCCAGCACGGTGTCGTACCCGTCCGGCAGTGAGCGCACGAACCGGTCCACATACGTCGCGCGTGCGGCTTCGAGAATTTCAAATTCGGAAGCACCTGGCCGGCCGTAGGCGATGTTGTCGCGGATGGTCCCGCCGAACAGCCACGTATCCTGCAGCACCATCCCCATCCGCGAGCGCAGCTCGCGCCGCGGGACCGAGGTGACGTCGACGCCGTCGAGCGTTATTCTCCCGGCGTCCAGCTCGTAGAACCGCATCATCAGGTTCACCAGCGTGGTCTTTCCTGCACCGGTGGGCCCCACGATCGCCACCGTCTGCCCCGACTCCGCCACCAAAGACAACGAAGAGATCAGCGGCTTGTCCGGCGAGTACGAGAAGGACACGTCCTCAAACACCAGCCGCCCGCGCCCAAACACCGGCGAAGCAGAAGCAGCGGGCTCAGTCGATTCCTCCTCCTCGTCCAGCAGCTCGAACACCCGCTCGGCAGAGGCCACCCCGGACTGCAGCACGTTGGCCATGGACCCCAGCTGCGCCAGCGGCATGGTGAACTGCCGCGAGTACTGGATGAAAGCCTGCACGTCACCCAGCTGCATGGCCCCGGACGCCACCTGCAGGCCGCCCACCACGGCTATCCCCACGTACACCAGGTTCCCGATGAACGTCATGGCCGGCATGATCAGCCCGGAAATGAACTGAGCCCCGAAACTGGCGGAATACAGCTCCGCGTTCTTCTGCCGGAACCGCTCGCCCACCTCCTGCTGCCGGCCGAACACCTTCACCAGCGCATGCCCGGTGTAGGTCTCCTCGATCTGCCCGTTCAGCTCCCCCGTGTGCTTCCACTGCGCCACGAACAGCTTCTGCGAGCGCTTAGCGATCAGCGCCGTGATCCCCAGCGTCAGCGGAATGGTCACCAGCGCGATCAGCGCCAGCGTGGGCGAGAGGATGAACATCATCACCAGCACGCCCAGCACCGTCAGCACCGACGTGACCGCCTGGCTGATGGTCTGCTGCAGGCTCTGCGAAATGTTGTCCACGTCGTTGGTCACCCGGCTCAGCAGCTCACCGCGCTGGATCGAGTCGAAATACCGCAGCGGCAGCCGGTGGATCTTCGCCTCGACCTCCCCGCGCAGCCCGAACACCGTCCGCTGCACCACCCCGTTCAGCACATACGCCTGCACCCACATAAACGCGGACGACAGCACATACAGCACCAGCGCCCACGTCAGCACGTTCCCCAGCGCGGCAAAATCGATCCCCTGCCCCGGCGTCAGGGCCATGGGCGTCAGCATGTCCGCCTGCTGGTTCTCCCCCGCCGCCCGCAGCTGCGCAATCACCTGCTCCTTGCTGGTCCCGGCCGGCAGGTCCCGGGACACCACCCCGGCGAAGATCAGGTTGGTGCCCTCCCCCAGCAGCCGCGGCCCGATCACCGAGAGCGCCACCCCGGCCACCGCCGTGATGAACACCAGCAGCAGCCACGCCCGTTCCGGCCGCAGCTTGCCCAGCAGCCGCTTGGCCGACGGCCAGAAGTTCATCGGCTTCTCCGCCGGGACGTTCATCCCTGCGAAGGGCCCGCCCCTCCCCGGTCCGCCCGCGGGACGGGGAATGCGTACGACGTCGGCGCTTCCGGTCGTGGAAGCGGGTGCGGTTCCTGCGCTGGTTCCGGAGGAGGGGCGCGGGCTCATACCGTCTCCTCCGCCGCCAGCTGGGAGGAGACGATCTCGCGGTACGTCTCCGAGGTCTCCAGCAGCTCGTTGTGCGTTCCGCGCCCCACGATCCTGCCGTCGTCGAGCACTAAAATCTGGTCCGCGTCCACGATGCTGGAGACGCGCTGGGCGATTATGACCAGCGTGGCGCCGGCGGTGCTGCGCTTGAGCGCCTGGCGGAGGCGGCCGTCGGTGCCGGTGTCCAGCGAGGAGAAGGAGTCGTCGAAGATGTACAGCTCGGGCCGCTTCACCAGGGCCCGGGCGATGGCCAGCCGCTGCCGCTGCCCGCCCGAGACGTTGGTGCCGCCCTGGCTGATGGGCGCATCCAGGCCTTCCTCCATCCGCTCCACGAAGTCCTGGGCCTGGGCGATGCGGAGCGCTTCCCAGAGCTCGTCCTCCGTGGCGTCCGGCTTGCCGTAGAGCAGGTTGCTGCGCACGGTGCCGCTGAACAGGTACGGCCGCTGCGGGACCAGGCCGATGTGCCCCCAGAGCAGGTCCGGGTGCAGCTCGCGCACGTCCACGCCGTCCATCCGCACCGAGCCGGTGGTCGCGTCGAACAGCCGGGGCATGAGGTTCACCAGGGTGGTCTTGCCGGCGCCGGTGCTGCCGATGATCGCCGTCGTCTGCCCTGCCCTGGCGGTGAAGCTGATCCCGGACAGGACGGGCTGGTCGGCACCCGGGTAGGCGAATCCGACGTCGCGCATCTCCAGCTCGCCGTTCCTCACCTTGGTGGTGACGGGGCGCTCCGGCGGGCGGACGCTGGACTCGGTCCGCAGGACCTCGCCGATCCGGTCGCCGGAGACGGCGGCACGCGGGATCATCACGGCCATGAACGTGGCCATCATGACGGACATCAGGATCTGCAACAGGTAACTGAGGAACGCGATCAGGGTGCCCACCTGCATGGAGCCGTCCTGGATGCGGAACGCGCCGAACCAGATGACGGCCACGCTGGAGACGTTCAGCACCAGCATCACCACGGGGAACGCGAGCGCCATCAGCCGGCCGGCGCGCAGGGCGGTGTCCGTGACGTCCTCATTGGCCTGTGCGAAGCGGTTCGTTTCGATGTCCTCGCGGACGAAGGCGCGGACCACTCGGATGCCGGTGAGCTGCTCGCGGAGGACCCGGTTCACGGTGTCGATCCGTTTCTGCATCTTGCGGAACAGCGGCACCATCCGGGCCGTGATCAGGCCGACGGCGAGAAGCAGCACCGGGACGGCGACGGCGATCAGCCAGGACAGCTGCACGTCCTGCCTGATGGCCATGATCACGCCGCCGATGCTGAGCATGGGGGCGGTGACCAGCATGGTGGCGGACATCAGGACCAGCTGCTGGACCTGCTGGACGTCGTTGGTGGATCTTGTGATGAGGCTGGGCGCGCCGAACTTGGTGACCTCCTGCTCGGAGAACTCCCCCACCCTTTGGAAGATGGCGCCGCGCAGGTCCCGGCCCACACCCATGGCGGCCTTCGCAGCGAAGTAGACGGCGATGATGGCGCAGGCAATCTGCAGCAGGGTGATGCCGAGCATCACGCCGCCGAGGCTCAGGATGTAGCCGATGTTCCCCTTGGCCACCCCCTCGTCGATGATGTCCGCGTTCAGCGTGGGCAGGTACAGGGACGCGATGGACTGCGCCAGCTGGAAGATCACGACGACGAGCAGCAGCGTGCGGTGTGGCCGCAGGTATTCAACAAGCAGTTTCCAGAGCATGGGCGGCTCCCGGCTGACGGACTGTCCACAAAGGTGGTGCGAGGGTCAGTTTACGTCCGGCGGCTGGGGGTGGCGCCGTGCCCCGGGCGGGAAGTTAAGCGGTTCTCGGAGGGCGTACAAGGTGCTTGGTCGTTGAACGCCGTGGAGTCTGCGGCAGGAAACACTAGGACTAACAGCGAAACTTGCCCCGTGGTCAGTCACACTTATGAGGGCAATGGATTCTGGGGGATGCCGTCGTTGACTGCCGCCGCCCGGTCACCTAGGGCCGCATCATCATTTTCCGGAAGGCAGCAACCATGACACAGCAACATCCCGACGCCAACTCGCCCGGACAGGAAACCTACGGCCAGCCTGCGCCCTCTCCTGACAACGGTTCCCAATCCCCCACCCGGCCGCCCTTCCCCGGCCCGCAGAACTCCTCACAACCACCCCTGCCCCAGCCCCCGCAGTACTCGGCACAACCACCGATGCCGCCGCAGCCGTACTACTCTGCCCAGCCACCCATGCCGCAACCCCCGCAGTACTCGGCACAACCACCCATGCCGCAGCCCGGCTATGGCTACCCGCAGTCCAAGTCGAAGATTGCAGCAGGTTTGCTGGGGATATTCCTGGGCTCCTTAGGTGTCCATCGCTTTTACCTTGGGTATACAAAGATCGGCATCATTCAGCTCGTGCTGGCGATCGTCTTGAGTGCGCTTGGCTTGGGCTTCCTCGCCCTTTGGGGCGTCATCGAGGGCATCATGATCCTCGTAGGAGCCGTCTACTTCCAGCGGGATGCCCACGGCGTTCCGCTCCGCAAATAAGCCGAAGGAGGCTGCACCTTGACTGAGATCATCCATGACAAGTTCGAACAGCTTGAGCAGATTAAGGCCGGCCTCCTGCAGGGCGAAACCGTTTACGCCGTTTACGACTGTATCGGCGTCGGTACCGGCTTCGTGGGCATCACCAACATGCGCGTCATCCTTCAGGACAAGAGCTTCGTAGGAAACAAGCTCGCCGTCGTGTCAGTGCCCTACAAGAACATCCGCTCGGTCTCCATGCTTTCCAACAAGTCGATGATGGGCAGGTTCGCGTCAACCTCGAGCATCGGAATCGACACCGGTGGCAGCATCAAGGAAGCGGACTTCCGCGGGGATGACAAAGCCAAGCACGCTCACGACCTGATCCTTTGGAACATGCTGACCACGAAGTAGCAGTCATTGCTTCGGGCGGGCGGCCGGATACTCCGGCCGCCCGCGAGCGTCTTCCCGCCGGCCCAACCGAGACCACCACGGCCTCAGCCAGCTTCACAGTGGATTCCCTGCCGTCACTCCGGCAGCACGGCGATTCCGTCGATCTCGACCTTCATTCCGGGTCCCAGCCCCGCGGAGACTGTAGTGCGGGCGGGATACGGCTTGTCGAAGAACTCCCCGTAGACCTCGTTCATGCCGGGGAACTCGCCGTGCTCGCTGATGAACACACGTACCGTGACGAAGTCGTTCATGCTGCCGCCGGCGGCCTCGATCACGTACTTGAGGTTCTGGAGCGTCTGGCGGGTCTGCTCCTTGATGCCCTCTCCCACTAGCTTGCCGGTTTTGGCGTCGAAGCCGCCCTGTCCCGCGAGGTACAGGGTGGTTCCAACTTTCACCGCCTGCGAATAGGAGGCAACGGGCGTTGGGGCGAGGGCGGTAACGATGTCCCGCTTAGTCATCTGCACTGTTCTTCCTTTTCGTCCTGTTTTCGAGATGGGAGAAGTAGTCAAGGGCGGACGGATCACTGAGCGCGCTGCCCACCCCCACGCCCACGGCCCCGGCATCGAGGAAGTCCTGGGCATTGGACGGGGTGACCCCGCCGACGGCGACGAAGCTGACCTGCGGGAACGGCCCGGCGAGGGTCTTCAGTGTGCCCGGACCTGCCATGTCCGCAGGGAACAGCTTCTGGACGTTCAGGGACATGCTGAGCGCATCGTGGATCTCGGTGGGCGTTGCCACCCCGGGCAAAATGGGGAGCCCGAGCTCCTGGGCCCGCTTGATGGACGGCGGGAAGAACCCCGGTGCGATCAGGAACTGGGCGCCTGCCTCCTGCGCACGGTCAACGTCCTCGGGGGTGCAGATGGTGCCGGCACCGATCTGCCGGTCGGGACCGCCTGCAGCAGCCTCTGCGGCTTCCTTCAACGCGAGGAACGCTTCCTGGGACTGGAGCGGGACCTCCACCATGCGGATCCCGGAGTCCCAGCAGCGGACAGCCATCTCCACGGTTTCCGCGACCGGCAGGCCTCGGAGGATCGCTATCACAGGCGACACCAGCAGGTGGCGGAGGAAGAAGTCGGAATCGTTGGCCACGGCGCTTCCTTGATTCTTGGGGAGACTGTGCGGCTCCTACCCTATATAGTTGTTGCACATGCTGTCCAGAGCATTGCGCATATTGCAACGGAGGAATAGTGCAACCACTTCGGGTGTGGCTGAAGGCAGGGCACACTGTCGAAATTATCCGGCGCCTTTTGCCCGAATTCCGCGCTTCAACGGGAATCGAGGTTGCCCTCGAGGTAGTTCCCGAGGGGGTGGCACATGATGCCTTGGTGCAGGGATCCTCGTTGGCCGATGTGGTCACTGTGCCTTTCTGGTATGTCGAGGAATTGCGGGCCGCCGCCATACTGCTGCCGCTAGCAACGGACGACGTCGGACTGGACGAAAGTGCCTTCATTCCACATGCGCTGAGAGCGCTGCGGCGGGACGGCTTGCTCTGGGCTGTGCCCCATACCCTCACCGGGGGCATGCTGGCCTACCGGCAGGACGCCTTCGACGCAGCCGGGTTGGGGCCCCCACGGACGCTGACCGATGTTCTCAACGCACACGCTGTGCTGCTGGAGCGGGGCATGGGACTGGTGGCACGGTGCAACGGCGAGTTTTCCTCCCTGGAGACCTTCTCGGGGTGGGCGGCGGCCAAGGGCGTGAAGCTCCTACCCGACGCCGGCGACCCTACCTTCGAAAACCTGCGCGACGGCGCCGCGGACCTGGTGGAGGCACTGACGGGCGGACCCCGGGACCTGGCAGAGCTGGACTATGCGGGTGTGGGGAACCTGGTCAGCGACGGACAGGCCTCCCACCTCTTCGACACCAGCGCTTGGGCCTTCCAATTCGAGGACCCTGGATCGCCGGTGCGGGGACGGATGGGCTACACCACCGTCGGCGATGCACGCCCCGCGCAGTTCGTCTATGGCGAAGGCCTGGGCATCACGGCGGGCTGCCGCAGCGAAGAGGATGCCCGGCAGTTCATCGCATGGCGCCACTCGGAGGAAGTGCTCCGGGCCGAGGTTGAAGGCATCCGGCGTATTGACATACCGCGGGCGGACCTGCGGGAGAGGGACTGGTACCGGGACTTCGTTGCCGCGGCGGGGCTGCAGGAGTGCCTGCGGGCCGTGGACGAGTCCTGGTCAGGCATCGACTTCCGCCACGTCCCGCTACGGGCGGACTTCGTGGAAGCAGCCCGGAGGCTGATGGGCGCCATCAGCGGGACGGTTTCAGGGAAATATGCCTCCCTTGCCCAGGCCTACGATGTCACCTACCAACAGGCCGGCCGCCAAGGATGACCTCATTGATTTTGTACAGCGCCCGCAGGTCTTCGAGCGGATCGGCGTCCAGGCACAGGACGTCCGCCCGCCGTCCGACGTCGAGGTATCCCGCGCCATTCTCCAGGAGCCTTGAACCGTTGACGGTCATGGCGCGAAGTACCGAGGCCGGGTCCATGCCGGTGCGGTGCAGGTGCAGCGCCTGCTCCTGCATACCGAACCCGTGGGGGTTGAACGTTGTTCCGGCATCCGTTCCCACAGCCAGCGGCAGATTAGCCCCTACCGCCAGTTCCAGCGCGGCGCGCTCGTGAGGGGCATGGGCGAGGATTTTCGCCAAGGTTTCAGGGTTCGCCGTCTCCCGCTGGTCAGACGAGACGAAACGCTCGGTGGCCACCAGGGTGCTCACCAGCGTGCTGCGGCTCCCGGCCAGCAGGGCGGCCTCGTCTGCCGTGAGGTAGGAGAAGTGTTCAATGGAGTCCACCGCAGCAGCGATGGCATTCCTGATCCCCTCCCGCCCGTGGGCGTGGGCTGCCACCGCCAGTCCGGCACGGTGCGCTGCTTCCGTCACGTGGCTGATCAGGGAAGGCTCCATCTGGGTGGCGCCGGGTACTGTGCCGGTGGTTATTACACCGCCTGTGGCAAAGAGCTTGATCCAGTGTGCGGCGAGACCGGAGATGGCCCCGATAGCTTCCTCATATTCGCCGGGCGTCGTAGCCCAGCGGGAGAGGAAGTTGCCGTGGCCGGTGGGGGAGCTTATGGCACCGGCCGCCACGATCCGAGGGGCTTGCGCGGAACCCAGACCGCCGCCCCTTACCGCATGCAGCACCGCATTCTCCCGGCTGCCGAGGTCCCGAACTGTAGTCACTCCGGACTGAAGATGACGGAAGGCGTTGGCCTTGATCAGGCTCTGCCGGGCAGCGGGGTCCGAGGCTCTTGCCTCCTGCTTCACGTCCGCCCCGCCGGACAGCGCAAGGTGCACATGGCAGTCCACGAGGCCCGGGATGGCCGCGGCGGAGGTGTGGCGGGGGATGTCGCCTGGCCCCTTACCCGTTCCCAGGTCCTTAATGAGGCCATCACTGATGGTCATCCAGACATCGTCCACCGGCTCCAAATCCGGGCCGAGGAATGCTTTTTTGAAGCGAATGGCGTTATGCATTGTCTCCCTACCAATCATCGGAGGTTCCCATGGCCAGCACATCAATCCGGGTCGCGGTAGTAGGCGCCGGAGACTTCGGCAGGCGGCATATAGCGACACTCGCCGCCCTTCCGGAGTTCGACCTGGTCGCGGTCGCGGACCGCAACGAGGCAGCTGCTCTTGAGGCCGCGCAACCTCACGGGGCCCGCCCCTTCGACAGCCTGGAGGCGGTCCTCGCAGGGCTCGAGATCGACGCCGTCGTCATCGCCACTCCCCCTGCCGCCCATATGGCGGATCTCGTCCTGGCGCTGGACCGCGGTCTTCCGGTCCTCGTCGAGAAGCCGGTGGTTACGAGCGAAGCGGACCTGGCAGGGCTGGAGAACCTGCCGTCCCAGCTCCGGCGGCTGGTACTCCCGGGCCACATAAGCCGCTACCTTCCGTCGTTCTGCGCCTTGCGGGAGCGGATGCGCGGCGAGACGGTCAGGGCCATCCGGGCCGTTCGGTATGTCCCCCGCGAGCGCCTAGCGATGCACGGGGAGTCGCATCCCGCCCTGAGTGCCATGGTCCACGATTTCGACCTCATCCGTGCCCTGGTGCCTTCCGAATTGGAACATGTCAGTTCCGTCCAATCGTGGATCGACCCGGCCCTGCCCCATCCGCAGGCCGTCTTCGTCCACCTCCGGTTCGCAGACGGGACGATCGCATCAGTTGACAACCTCTGGACCCTGCCTCACACCCGGAAGTACATCGACGCGCGTCTGGAAGCCTCATCGCACGAAACCCTTGCCGTCCTTTCCCTCCCCGGGGGAGAAGTGTCGTTTGCGACCACCACGGGAGAATACGCTCCCGCCGTCGAGCTTGAGGGGTCTGTCTACGGTGTGCCGGCCGGGGCCCTGGCGAATCAGCTCCGGTACTTCGCCGCCCACACCCGGGGAACTGTTGTGGAGCCTGCGGTGACCCTTGAAGATGCACTCTGGTCGGTGCGGCTGGCCCTCGAAGTACAGCGGCAGGCGTCGGGCGCCTAGGTGAATTCCCTGCTGATGGCCGCGGCTGCCTCCTGAAGGAGGGGTTCGATCTCCAGAAGCTGGTCCCGCGGAAACGTGATCACCGGCGCTGACACTGAAATGGCGTGTGAAACCGTGCCCGATCCGGTGCTGATGGCTACGGCAACGCAGTGGATGTAGTCCTCGTGTTCCCGGTCGTCGATGGCGTAACCGCGCTGGCGGATCTGTTCCAGTTCCGCCAGATAGGCTTCGGCGGTGACGATGGTGCGCTCGGTATGCCGGACGTATTTGATCCTGTGTGCCAGCTCGATCTGCTCCTTGATGGGGCGCTGGGCGATGATCGCCTTGGCTACGCCGGTGCAGTAAAGGGGGGCGGTGGCCCCGACGCGGGAGTACATGCGTACCGCGGTCTGGGCTTCGTACTTGTCGATGTAGAACACCTCGCCTTCGTCGAAGGCCGCAAGGTGGACTGTCTGCTGGGTTTTCTCTCCGAGCATGCGGATGTACGGGGCAGCGATCGGGCGGATGTCCAGGCTGCCCAGTGCCACTGCCGCCAGCTTGAACAGCTGGGGACCAAGGCGGTAGCGGTGGGTGTCGCTGTGCCTGACGTAACCCTGGGCTTCGAGTGTCTGGAGCAGGCGCAAGGCGGTGGACTTGTGCACCCCCAGCATCTCCGCGGTCTCGGCGAGGTCCTTGTCGCCCTCCCCCAGGAACGGAAGGATCTGCAGGGCGCGGTCAACGGTTTGGGACACGTGTGCTACTGCTTTCTCTAAGGTCGGGCGCGAACCGATGGCCTCTCCAGGCCTCGTCGGTGAGCTGCAACAGCTCACTTATGTATTGTCGCCCGGGAAGGGCGCCTATGTCTGTTACTACGCTGAGCGAGCAGCTGGCCACGATCGTCCCAAGGCGCCCGGCGTCGCGGATCGTCATCCCCCGGAGATAGCCCGAGAGGAACCCCGCGGCGAATGCGTCGCCGGCACCGACGGGTTCGACGACGTCGACGACGAGGGCGGGCACGAAGACCTGCTCGTCCCGGCGGAAGACAGTGCAGCCTTCAGCACCCTGCTTCACCACAAGGAACTCAGGGCCGGGGAGGAGCCGCCGCACCTCCAGTGGATGTGTCGATCCCCAAAGGTCGTTCGCCTCGTCCAGCCCGACGAACACGATGTCGGCGGCACGGGCGATTGCAAGCATGGCCGCCGGGCCGTCGTCGTCCTTCCACAGCGCCGGCCGCCAATTGACATCGAACGACACAGCGGTGCCTGCTGCCCTCGTGCTGATGACCTCAGACAGGAACTCCCGGCATGACGGGGACAGCGCGGACGTGATTCCGCTGAGATGGACCACCCTGGCCCCAAGGGAGCCGACAAGACGGGCCGCTTCTGGGCCTATGGTGCTCGCCGCGGATCCCGAGCGGTAGTACCAGACCTTGGTCTGGGCTTCGGACCGGTCCTTGAAGGCCACACCGGTGGGGCGCTGGGGGTCCTGATCCGTGTGCCCAACGTCAACGCCGTAGCTGTGGATCTCATCCAGAAGGAAGCGGCCGAAGGGGTCGGCTCCGACTTTGCTGATCCATGAGACATCGGCACCAAGCATGGACAGGTACGCCGCAACATTCGACTCCGCTCCGGCCACCGAAAGCCGGAAAGCCGTTCCGGAACCCATTGCACCAGCGTTTTCGGGCACAAGCATCGCCATGGACTCGCCCACGCAGACGACGTCTGCCGCGGACTTTCCGGATTTTTCTTCCAAGAACACTCCCTGGGTTTCAGCTCCGCGCGTGTGATTGACACTACAAACCACGACTGTAATCATGGAACCATCCTTTTGCAACAGCCGTTGCATCATATGCAATAGCTCGGGAGGGCTAAATGAAATCAGTAAAAAAGGGGTTGCTGACTGGCCTGGTGGCCCTTGTCAGCAGCACCCTGATGATCACTTCATGCGCAGGCGGCGGCGTCACAGAGACCACCCCCACCGGCGGTCGGGAGTCCTTCCAGGGCACGAATCTTCGCGTGCTGCTCAAGGAGGGCTACGAGATCCAGGCCATCCAGCAATTCAAGGGGGAATTCGAGGAGGCCACCGGGATCAAAGTCGATCTTGAGGTGTACGACGAGCCCACTGCCCGCCAGAAACTCGTCCTGGATTCCACGTCGGGAACGGGAACCTACGACATCACATCCGGATCCTTCTGGAACATGCCTGAATTCGTCTCAGCCAACTGGTTGGAGCCCCTCGACGACTATGTCAGCAAGGCCAAGGATGACTGGCTGGAAATGGGGGACATCCCCAAGGGCGCACTCGATTCCATGACGATCGACGGCAAGCTTTACGCCCTTCCGCACACCATCATCGGCGGTATGTTCTTCTACCGCGCGGACGTCTTCCAGGAGTTGGGGATCCAGCCGCCGCAAACAACAGATGAGATCCTCGCCGCAGCGAAGGTGATCCAGGAAAGGCGCCCGGACCTGATCCCCTTCAGCGCCCGCGGAGCCTCCACTTTCGCTTCGCTCGGCACCGAGATCGGCTGGTCCTACGGCTACGACGCACTCCTGTTCGACAAGGACGGCAATCCGCAGGCCAACAGCCCGGAGATGAAGAAGGCCATGGCCGACTTTGTCACGCTCATGAAGGATTACGGGCCCAGCGACGCCGCAACCCTGACCTTCACGCAGGCCGGTGAGAAGTTCTCCTCCGGACAGGCAGCGATGATGTTCGATACTTCCGGTTTCGGCACCATCTTTGAAGACGCCAAGCAGTCCCAAGTGGCCGGAAAAATCGGGTACACCCTTCCCACCGGCCCCAGCGGCAAGAAGCTTCAGTGGCTGTACAACGAGGGCCTGGCCATCACGGCGAAGAGCAAGAACAAGAACGCCGCCTGGCTGTTCCTCCAGTGGCGGATGTCCCGGGACACCACCATGAAGGAGCTGACTCAGCTGAACCGTACTGACGTGCCAAACCTGAACGTCCTGCAGAGCAAGGAGTACTCGGACTACATGGCCTCGAAGGGCCTCGAGGAATTCAGCACGGCCCTCCAGGCAAGCTGGGAAGGCACCACGGCAGAACACTGGCCCTTCTACCCGGAGTTCACTTCCATCGGTGACACCTTCACCAAGGAGATCTCGGCGGCCATCGCCGGCAGCAAGTCTGTGGACGACGCGCTGGAAACTGCCCAGTCGGAGCTGACCACCATCATGAAGAACGCCGGGCACCTGAAGTGACCAGCTACCTGCTCCGGGGAGGCACCGTGTTTGATGGTGCCTCCCCGCGCAGGTTCCCGGGAGACCTGCGCATCGTCGATGGAAGGATTGCCGAGCTCGGTCCGGACCTGCCGGTCGATGGCAGCACCGGCATCGACGTCGGAGGCCTGTGGGTGGCGCCCGGATTCATCGACGCCCATTCCCACGCCGACGCGGCGGTGCTGACGGGGGAAAGCATGGAAGTCAGGGCGCTGGCGGGGGTCACCACCGAGATAGTCGGGCAGGACGGCCTGGGACTGTCCTTCGCCGATGGTGAGTCGCGCCGGATCATGGCGGACACCCTCGAGCCGATCGCCGGGACCCTCCCGGACGAGGAATTCCCTGACACGCAGTCCTACCTCGATTTCGCCGACCGCGGCGCCTTCGCACGGGTGGCCACCCTGATTCCGCATGGCACTGTCCGCGCAAAGGTCATGGGCCGGCAGCTACGGGACGCAACCGAGGAAGAGCGCGCAGCGATGCGCCGCCTGTTCCAAAACGGGATGGACCAGGGAGCCCTCGGGCTGTCCACAGGGCTGAGCTATGCCCCGGCGCTGGCTGCGACAACCACCGAGTTGATCGATGTCACCGGCGAGCTTCCGAGGGGCACACCGTACGTCACCCACCTTCGGGACTACGGGCCTGGCCTGGAGGAGTCGCTGGAGGAGGCACTGAAGGTCTGCACCAGCAGCGGCCTGTCACTGCATCTGTCACATTTCCATATCTCCGGTCCCGGCCGGGCCGGCATGGCGGGAGAGTTCGTTGAGCGCCTCCACCGTGCCGGGCAGGAGGTCACGTGGGACACCTATCCCTATACGGCGGGCTGCACCTTCATCGGCGCGCTTCTGCCACGCTCCATCCAGTCCCTGAACACGCCGGACCTCCTCGCCCATACGGGCGACGCGGCTTGGGCAGCGGACCTTGCTGCTGAGCTGGATGCCCGCGGTCCCGGCCCCACCTTCGCGGCGGGCTGGGATGCCATCTTTGTGGCGGGCCTCCAGGGGACCCCGTTGGAACGCTGGGACTACTGGTCCATTGCGCGCATTGCCGAAGAGGCAGCCATTTCCTGCGGTCGGGCCGTCCTGCAGCTCTTCGTCCAAGCGCAGGGACGGGCCTGCGTACTGGTTGACCAGGGCCATCCGGACAACATCCGAACCCTTGCCAGCACAGCCAACCACCTCGTGGGATCCGACGGCATCCTCGGCTCCGGTATCCCCCACCCCCGGGCAACCAACAGCTTCTACCGGTTCCTGGACTGGGCACACCGCCGCCTGCTGGATGTATCCGTCGAGCAGATGGTGGCCCGGATGACGTCCCGCACCGCGGCACGTTTCGGTCTTTCCACCGGGCGCCTTGCGACGGGGATGCCCGCCGACGTCCTGGTCATCCAGCCGGAGAAGCTTGAAGAAGGCCCGTCCATGGGCCCCTACACCCCCCGCGCACTGCAGCACTCCTTTATTGGGGGTGTTCCGGTCGTCAGCCAGGGATCGTGGCAGGGTTCCAAGCTCCCCGGCCTCGCGGCCAGAAGGGAAGTGCCGGCATGAAAACCGTCTGCCAGAGCTGCGGAATGGCGTTTCCCGGCACCTCCGGGCACTGCGCCGTGTGTGGAGGAGTGTGCCTTAGGACGGACCCGTGGACTGCCCGGCCGGACAGCGCCCCCTCACACACGCCGCTGGTCCGGAGCAGGATCCCGGGACTCGAAGGCACCTGGCTGAAAGTCGAGGGGGCCAATCCCAGCGGGTCCTTCAAGGACCGCGTCATGGACGTACTCGTTCGTGAAGCGGTGGCCGGAGGAGCCCCTGGAGCCGTCGTCGCCTCCTCAGGCAACGCGGCAGTGGCCGCCGCGACGCACTGCGCCCGCGCGGGCCTGCCCCTCCTCGTCCTGGTCCCGGAACAGGTCCCCATCCCCATCGTGGCCATGGTGCAGTTGCGCGGGGGCACCACCCTCCGCGTGGGCGAAGGCCCTGCGGCCGCGCATCACCTGGCCAAACTCGTCTCAGACAAATACGGCCTGCCGAACCTCGCCTCCACCTTCGGCGCCTCCGGCTGCGAGTGGGCCTGCAGATCCATCGGACACGAAATCTCCGCCCAGCTAAAGGATCGGCACGTTGCCTCCCTCGCCGCCGCCGTCAGCGTGGGCCCGGTCCTTCTGGGTACAGCCCGCGGGCTAACCGAATCAGGACGGCCTTCGCCCCGCCTGGTGGCCGGACAGGCCGCGGGCTGCGCCCCGATTGCCACTGCCTTTTCCGAGGGCCGCCAGGAGGTCCAGCCGTGGGACGGGCCCGTCCTGACAAAGGCCACCTCGATCGCGGACAGGCTTACCGGGTACGCCCCCGAGGGCACGTTCTTCCTGAACCGCGTCCGGGCCAGCAACGGCACCATGAGCGCCGCCGATGACGCCCTGCTCCGTGACATCAGGACTGACCTTGCCCGCTATGACGGGCTGGACGTCGAACTGTCATCCTGCGCCGCCGTGACAGCCCTCATCGCCGCGGGGCTGGGCGGCGAGGAATCAGTGTGCATCCTCACCGGCGCAGGCGTGAAGGAAACCCTTACGGGCTGGGAGCCCACTCCGCCGGGCACCGGCGTCGACGAATTTTTTGGTTCGATCCTCAACGACCCCGCCGGCGCGAAGGAGGTGGACCAGTGGATCCACGAGTATCAGTTGTAACCGGCGGAGCCAGCGGCATTGGCCTGGCAGTTGCACGCAGGCTCGCCGCCCACGGCCCCACCGTCGTCGCCGACCGCGACGGGACCGCGCTTGTCGCCGCTGAACAAGAGGGCTTGTCCCCTTACCGCCTTGACGTGGGCGACGCCGAGGCCTGGGCAGGATTCGCCAGTCACCTCGGCGAGAAGTACGGCCGCCTCGATGCCCTGGTCCACAACGCCGGCATTGCCCCGATAGCGCCCCTCACCGAGACCACCAACGCCCAAATTGATGCCACCTACGCAACGAATGTCCGCTCGGTACTCGTCGGCACCAGGGAACTGTGGGACCTCCTCACCGCATCGCGGGGAAGCATCGTCAATGTCGCCTCGGTCGCGGCCCTCGTCGGGCAGGACCGCTCCGCAGCCTATGTGGCCTCCAAGGGCGCGGTGGTCGCCCTTACCCGCGCACTGGCGATAGAGCTGGCACCCTACGGCGTCCGGGTCAACTCGGTGTGCCCCGGCACCACCATGACTCCCCTGTTGGAACGCCACTTCAAGAGCATCCCGGCGGGGGACCAGGCGCAGGAGCATCTGACCCGGCGCCATCCACTTGGCCGGCTCCTCACCCCGGAGGACATCGCACCCTCGATCGTGCACCTGCTGTTTCCCGAAACAGCAGGTGCGATGACCGGCACCAACATCGTCGTCGACGGCGGCCTGACCGCTTCGTTCGACTACGGCGACTCATTCTCCGGAGGAGGATCACATGCACGTTAGGACCGTACGGGGCATGGCCGAACTCGACCCCGCCCTGGCTGTACTGCCCCACGAACACGTCATCATCGACTACCGGCAAAAGGAAGGAGCCGCGCCCCCGCCCACGCTTGCCACGGAGGACGATTGCGTCCGGGCCCTCAAGGCCCTCCCCACGATGGGCGTCCAGGCCATCGTGGACTGCACGCCGCCGGGTTATGGACGGGACCTGGACTTCCTGCAGCGCGTCAGCGAGCGGAGCGGCGTCCACATTATTGCCAGCACCGGGACGTTCTGCGAGCAGTGGAGTGATCAGCCCGCGTGGGTGCGCCGCGCCGCCGTCGAAGACCTGGCTGCTGCCTTCATCGCCGAGCTCAGCCGCGGCTGCGGGGTCATCAAGGTAGCTACGAGCCAGGGTGAAGCTACGGACAACGAGATCAAAGCCATCAAAGCCGCGGCGCAAGCCCACCGGGAAACCGGCGCGCCCATAGTGAGCCATACAACCGGCTCGCTGGGCATCGAACAGGCCGGGCTCTACTCCGAATTTGGCGTGGACCTGGCCAAAGTCCTCATCTCGCACGTGTGCGCCGACGAGGAACCTCCTGGATACGCCATCGACATAGCCCGGCGGGGAGCTTTCGTCGGCTTTGACAGGATCGGGCATACCTCCCACAGCGACGATCACTGGATCCAACTCATCCAGAAGCTCGCCGCCGAGGGACTGGACGGCAGGATCCTGCTAAGCCACGACAGTGTCCAGCAGTTCACGGGTCCGGAGGCGATTGCAGGCCACACCTTCAGCGATATCTCCTACCTGCCGGAGTCCTTCCGGCACCGCGCGCTGGAGGCTGGACTCCAACGTGACATCTTCGCGCAGCTCACAATAGCCAACCCCCTGAAGTGGCTGGCATCGAACGAGGTGAAATAGGAAATGAAAACAAGCCGGGGATACACGCTTCTTTCGCTGACACCCTCAGCACTGATCTTCCTGGTCGTCCTGGTCTTCCCCACCATCTACATCATGAATCTGATGTTCAAGCGGGAGACCCTCACAGCCCCCGCAGGCAACCGTTACATCGGATTCGAGAACTTCACCCGCCTTGCCGGTGACGAGAGGTTCTGGCAGGCGGCAGGCCAGTCAGCGGCTTTCTCAGCCGTCTCCATGGCCGTAAGCATCCCCGTGGGCATTGCCATCGCCCTGCTGGTAGCCCGCAGACTGCGCGGGCACGGCCTCTTCCGCATCATCCTGATCGTTCCCATGGTGCTGGCACCCCTCGTCGTCGGAGCCATGTTCCGGTTCCTCCTCGACTCGGGCGGGTTCATTCCCTGGATGTTCAGCCTGGTGGGGCTCACCGCTCCGAGTTTCCTGTCCATCCCCGGCGTCTCACTGGTCACGGTCGCATTCGTGGACGCCTGGCAGTGGACTCCCTTTGTGGCGATTGTGGTGGGGGCAGCCATGGAAACGGTCCCCAGAAACGTCATGGAAGCTGCAAAGATCGACGGCGCCAACGCCTGGCAGGAGCTGTGGCACTTCATCCTCCCGCAGATCCGTCCGCTGCTGGTGCTCGTTGCCCTCATTCGGTTTATGGACAGCTTCCGTGAGTTCGACAAGCTCTTCATCATGACCAACGGCGGGCCCGGGACGTCGTCAGAAACCCTTCCGATCTACCTCTGGCGCAACGCCTTCCAGTATTTGGATCTGGGCTTCTCAGCCGCCGTCGGCTTCGTAGTGCTGGTCATCATCAGCGCTGTCAGCACCTTCATCGTCAAATTCTTCCGAGCAAGCAAGGGAGTATCAGAATGACCTCGCACACCACCTCCAGGCGCAGGACCGCCGCCGAGGGCCCGCCCCGGAGTCCCAGCCCGGCCGCGTCGACCCCTCCCCGGCAGTTCCACTCCCGGAAGCTTTGGGACATCCCCAACTATGTGGCAATGATCCTAGTCAGCCTGGTGTGCCTGGTGCCGGTGGCGGTGATGCTCCGCATCGCAGTCACACCCCAGGTGGACTGGCGCCAGATCCCCATCGACTGGTTGCAGGCACCTGACTGGACCTCGTTCGAACGCGTTCTGGGCAGCACCTTCCCGCGCGCATTGCTCAACAGCTTCCTTATCGCCCTGGTCACCACGGCCATCGTCGTCACGCTGTCCGCCATGGGCGGCCACGCCCTCGCAAGGATGAAGGGCAAGCACAAGGACCGCTTCCTCTTCCTGGTCCTGGGCACACGCATGGGTCCTGCGGTGGTCTTCGCACTGCCGATCTACCTCCTTGCAGCAGGCGCAGGCCTCATCGATACATACGCTGGAATCATCGCCGTCTACATCGTCTACAACCTTGCCTTCGGTATCTGGATGATGCACGGCTTCTTCCTGGACATCCCCTCTGAAGTCGAAGAGGCCGGACTGGTGGACGGCCTCTCGGAGTGGGGCGTCTTCCGGAAGCTTTCGCTGCCCATGGCCGCATCGGGTGTCATAGCCACCGCCACCCTGGTTTTCATTCTCACGTGGAACGAATTCTTCTACGCCTTCGTCCTCACCCAGCGGACGGCGAATACCTTCCCCACAACGATCCCCGGATACTTCGGCGCCTTCCAGGTCGAGTGGGGATCAATGTTCGCGGCAAGCACCCTTGGCATCCTTCCGCCTGTCATCTTCGGTATTTTGGCCCGTAAGTGGCTGGGGAAGGGGCTCTCGGGCGGCCTCGTCGACTGAAAGGAGCGCGAGAGGCGTTTCGTCGACGCCGCGGCACTGCCGCACAATTTCACAACTGGAAGTCAGGTGGATCGTCCGGGAATGTCTCGGACGATCCACCTTTGACGTAACCCCGATCACGCCGTATTCTTGATGAAACGATTCAAAGGACGGGCTTTCCACGAGCCGTTGCAGGACGACAAAGGTCATATTGACCGTACGGAACCAGGTTCCGGCTCCTTGCCAATGACGACGAAGGATCACCACATGAGCACCACCCCCGGGGCAGTGTCCCCAGCCCCTGAAGCCAGTGCCGGCAAGAGGGACCCCAAGAAAGCCGCGATGAGCGGCTGGATCGGCAGCGCACTCGAGTACTACGACTTTGCGCTGTACTCGCTGGCCGCGACGCTCATCTTCCCCGCCATTTTCTTCCCCACTGAGAACCCGACCGTGGGGATCATCGCCTCGCTCGCCACCTATGCGGTGGGCTACGTCTCCCGCCCGGTAGGCGCCGTCGTTCTCGGTGCATATGGTGACCGGCACGGACGCAAGCAGGTGCTCGTCTTCGCCATGCTGCTGATGGGCTTCGCCACCTTCGCCGTCGGCCTGCTGCCCACGTACGGCCAGGTGGGCATCCTGGCGCCGATCCTGCTGGTGATCCTCCGGCTCATCCAGGGCTTCGCGGTCGCAGGTGAACTGGGCGGCGCCAGCGCAATGATCGTGGAACACTCCCCCGACGCCAAGCGCGGCTTCTTCGCGAGCTTCAGCCTGCAGGGCACCCAGGTGGGCTCCATCCTGGCCACCGCGGTCCTGCTCCCGCTTGCCGCGATCCTGCCCGCCGAGCAGTTCCAGTCCTGGGGCTGGCGCATCCCGTTCCTGCTCAGCGCCTTCGTGATCCTGGCCGGCTACGTGATCCGCCGCCGCGTGCAGGAGCCGCCGGCGTATGCGGCACAGTCCGCAGAGGGCAAGGCCAAGCAGCGGTTCCCGCTCGTTGACCTGGTCCGCAGCTACCCATGGGTCCTGGTTCGTTGCGTCCTGATGACCTTCACCAACGTGATCGGCATGGCGACCCTCATCTTCGGCGTCTCCTACGCCACGCAGAAGGGCTACGGCAACGGCTTCTCCAGCAGCGACTTCCTGTGGGTGACCCTTGTGGCCAACATCGCCGCCGTCGCCACCATTCCGCTGTTCGGTGCACTTTCGGACAAGATCGGCCGGCGGATGCTGATGGTGGCGGGCGGCCTGGGCGGCGGCGCGCTGGCCGGCGGCTACCTCTGGGCCATCGAACAGGGCAGCCTTGCAATGGTCTTCGTCTGCATCGTCATTGTGCAGGGCCTCTTCTTCCAAATGTGGAACGCCACCTTCGCCACTTTCTTCCAGGAGCAGTTCCCCATGCGGATCCGCGTCACCGGCTTCGCGGTGTCGCAGAACCTGGGCCTCATGATCGCCTCGTTCTTCCCGAGCATTTTCACGGCGGTGGCGCCCCCGGGCTCCACCAACATTCCCGTGGTCATCGGGCTGACTACATTCGGCATCTGTGCCGTGGCAGCACTGGCCACCCTCCTGTCCCCCGACACCCGGGGCAAGTCGCTGGATGACCTTGAGGACAGCAAGGCCAACGAATCTGTCCAGCCGGATGAGCTGGCGGGCACGGCGCGCTGATTACTGGAAAAAGCGGGACGGCCGGCTGGTGGATACCAGCCGGCCGTCCTGCTTTTTGAGCCCTACTGGGCCGCAACCGCCGGCTGCTCCTGGAAGGCCGGCACGACGTGCTCGATGAAGAGCTCGAGCGAACGCTTCTTTTCCTCGTGCGTGAGGCTGTTGTCCGACCAGAGGCTGAATTCGGTGACGCCGAGCGACTCGTAATGGCGGATCCGCTCGATCACCTCTTCCGGCGTTCCGATCATGGCGGTGCGGTGGAGGGACTCGGGCGTGAACTCCGGGCGCTCGGCGAACTTCTCTTCCGGGCTGGGCTCCAGGAAGCCGTTGACCGGGGCAGCCTTGTTCCCGAACCAGGCATCGAAGGTGCGGTAGAACTTGTTGATCCCTTCGGCGGGCCGGCGCCAGCCTTCGGGGTCGTCCGCGGAGTGGACGTGGGTGTGCCGTAGGACCATGAGGTCCGGGCGAGGGACGCCGGGGTTGTTTTCGACGGCGGTATCAAACTTGCGTGCCAGGTCCTCGACCTCCTCGTCGCCCTTCATGAGTGGGGTCACCATGACGTTGCAGCCATTGGCGACCGCGAACTCGTGCGAGGAGATGTCGCGGGCGGCGATCCACATGGGCGGCGTCGGCTTCTGGATCGGCTTGGGGACGCTGGTGGACGTCGGGAACTTCCACACCTCGCCGTCGTGCGCGTAGTCGCCTTCCCAGAGCTTCCGCACGGCCGGAACGAGCTCGCGGAGGTGCTTGCCGCCGTCGACCGCCGGCATGCCGTCCAGCAGGCGGTCGAACTCGAACTGGTACGCGCCGCGTGCCAGCCCCACTTCCATCCGGCCGTTGCTGATGACGTCCAGGAGCGCGCACTCCCCTGCAACCCGGAGCGGGTTCCAGAAGGGCGCGATGATGGTTCCGGCACCCAAGCGGATTTTGGACGTGCGGGCTGCCAGGTAGGCGAGCTGGGGCATGGGGCTGGGTGAGATGGTGTACTCCATGGAGTGGTGTTCACCGATCCAGACGGTGCTGAACCCGCCCGCTTCAGCCATGAGGGTGAGCT
This sequence comes from Arthrobacter sp. Y3221087, assembly GCF_059089905.1. Classification (NCBI taxonomy): domain Bacteria; kingdom Bacillati; phylum Actinomycetota; class Actinomycetes; order Micrococcales; family Micrococcaceae; genus Arthrobacter; species Arthrobacter sp. Y3221087. Next base: position 278,124 of record NZ_JBNHFE010000001.1, on the reverse strand, counting down.
CGGTCAGATTCTCGAAGCATTCGCGGTGCGAGACGGATTCGTCCCAGCGTTCCATGTGGACAAAAAGTGAAAAGCGCATGTGGTGGCTCCTTGTGATGTGTGGCGTTCGCGGTGACGGCTGGCTGCTGCTTAGCGGTTTGCCGCGTTGCGTTCGGCGATGGTCTGGTTGCCGCGGGACCAGTGTTCGTGCTCGATTTCGCGGACGATGACGGTGGTGTTTTCCGGCACCGCTCCCACTGAGGTTTCGGCTGCCCTGTGCAGCTCGGCGATGAGCGAGCGGAGCTGCTCGGGGGTCCGGCCGCGGGCGATGGAGACTTCGATAAGTGGCATTGGGGTTCCTTAGCTGCGCAGGACGAACGGGTCAGACACCGGGCCTTCGTCGGTGTTGATCCAGACGCTCTTGAGCCGGGTGTATTCATGCATGGACTCGAGGCCGTGCTCGATGCCTACGCCTGAGTTTTTGAAACCCTGGCGCGGTGACATCGGGGACATGGCACGGTAGGTGTTGACCCACACCGTGCCGGCCTCAAGACGGCGGGCCATCCGGTGGGCGCGGGCCAGGTTCTGGGTCCAGACGCCTGCGGCCAGCCCGTACTCGGTGTCGTTGGCCAGGCCAACCACCTCGTCTTCGGAGTCGAACGGCATGATCGCGGCGACCGGCCCGAAGATCTCTTCCCGGACAACCCGCATGGAGTTGTCGACGTCGGTCAGGACGGTGGGTGAGAAGAAGTAGCCCGGGAGGCCGATCTCCGGGCGGTGTCCGCCGGTGCGGACCGTGGCGCCTTCCTTGACGCCGATGTCCACGTAGGAGCTGACCTTGTCCAGCTGGGCGCCGAAAGCCAGGGGGCCCAGCTCGGTCTCTGCCAGCCGCGGGTCACCGATGATGATCGATGCCGCCCGCTCCGCCACGCGTTCGACGAGTTCGTCATAGATGCTGCGGTGCGCGAAGACCCGGCTGCCGGCGATGCAGGTCTGCCCTGCGGCGGCGAAGATCCCGGCGATGACGCCCATCGCGGCGTTGGACACGTCCGCGTCGTCGAACACGATGTTGGGGCTCTTGCCGCCGAGCTCCAGGGTGGAGCCGATGAACCGTGACGCGGTTTCCGCAGCGATGCGGGCTCCGGTCTGCGTGGATCCCGTGAAGGAGATCTTGGCGAGGTCGCGGTGGCTGACCAGTGCGGCTCCCGCCTCCTGGCCGAACCCGGTGACAACGTTGACCACGCCGTCCGTGAAACCGGCCTGGGAGGCCAGCTCGGCCACGCGGAGGATGGTCCGGGACGTGTACTCGCTGGGCTTGATGACCACGGTGTTGCCGGCGGCCAGTGCCGGGGCGAGCTTCGACGTCGTCAGCGTCAGCGGGGAATTCCACGGCGTGATCGCCCCGACGACACCCAGCGGCTCCCGCTGGGTGTAGTTGAGCATGGTGACCGAGTTGGTGGGGATCTGGCTGCCCTGGACCTTGTCGGCGAGCCCGGCGTAGTAGTAGAGGTACTCTGGCAGGCCGGCGAGCTGGCCGCGCATCTCGCGCAGGAGCTTGCCGTTGTCCAGCGTTTCAAGTTCGGCGAGCTCTTCTGCGTGCTCGCCGATCAGGTCGCCGAGGCGGCGCAGGAGGTGCCCGCGTTTGGTGGCCGTGAGACCGCGCCAGAGCGGGGACTCGAAAGCGGTCTTGGCGGCCGCGACGGCGCGCCGGACGTCCTCTTCAGTTCCGCGGGCGGCCTCGTAGAGGACCTCCAGGGTTGCGGGGTTGGTGCTTGCGAAGTATTCGCCGCCGGCCGGGGCAGTCCAGGTACCACCGATGAAGTGGTCGAGTCGAAGCGTCATGCCCGTTCTCCTTCGGATTCTTGGATGAAGTCGTTGATGGCTCCGGCCAGGACATCGGCGTCCTGGACGGGCAGCATGTGCCGGGCGCCCGGCACAATGAGGCTTTTTGCGCCTGGAATTGCCTCTGCCAGGCGCCTTGTCATGTCCGGTGTTGATCCGGGGTCCAGTTCGCCCGTGACGGCCAGGGTAGGGACGGTGATGTTGCCGAGTTCCGGGCCGATCACCGCATCTCCAGTGGCGAAGACGCGGTAGGCGTGGACGAAGGAGCCGACGTCGTTTGCCTGCAAGGTGCGGCGGGTTGCCTCCACCAGGTCCGTGGGGACGGAAGTGCCGGTGTACCAGCGGTCGATGGAGGCCTCGACGGTCGCCGGGAAGTCCTGCTCCGCAGAGGCGAGCCTGGCCAGGACCGCCCGGGCTTCAGGTTCTGTCCGGCGGCAGACCGAGTTCACACACGTGAGGGTTTCCACCCGCTCCGGGTTGAACCGGGCGATGTACTGGGCGATCAGCGCCCCGAGGGAGAATCCCACCAGGTGGCTCTTCTCGGGAAGGCGGGTCAGCACGTCCCTGGCGAGTCCGGCGAGCGAGGTTTCATGCTGCAGTGCCGGCTGCTGCCCGTGGCCGGGCAGATCGAGGGCGACCGAGTTCCGCTTGAGGGCGTCCCGGATGGGCTCCCACATGGTGGAGTCAAGGCCAACGCCGTGCAGGAGAGCTACGGGCGTTTCGGGCATGGGGCTCATTGCTCCGTGGACAAGGGTGCCAGGCGCTCCTGCGGCCTGCCCTGGGCGGACGCGGCCAGGGCGATGAGGATTTCCCCGGCGTGGGGAGCATCGGCAATCCTGACCTCCACGCTCTGGTGGTGGGACCGGATGGTCGCGTCCGTGATGTGCTTCATCGGGATGTCGAAGACTGTCCCTGCGGGGGCGCGCTTTTCGACGGCGGGAAGCAGCGTGGTGGCTGAGGCTGCTTTGCGGTAGTGGTCACCGAACTTAAGGGTGTGGATCAGCGCCGAACCGTGCTCGATCTCCCCCTCGATGCCCACGATGGCGGCCTTTCCGTAGGCCTCGACGGGTGCACCGAGCGCTTCGATGACTTTGGGGGTCAGGAGAGCGCCGAGGTCCGAGGCGGTGGCGTCAATGCCCTCGGTCAGGTCCTCCACGAAGCCCTGCCCGGCCCACGGGTTCTCCAGGACCGCGACGGCGATGGCCACCCGCGCTCCGGGCTCTACGGGACGGCCGCCTTCGGTCAGGATCTCTTCGGACAGGGTGACGATTTTGCGGATGTTCATTGCAGGATTCCTTCGAGGATCTGGGCGGTTACAGGCTGGTCAGTTGTGCGGTCGCCGATGCGTGGGTGCGGCCGCGAACCCGTTGACGCCGCTGCAACCACAACAATTTCGTTGGGATGCGGGGCGTCATTCAGGCTCAGCGTGATGGTTTGGTAGTGGCTGCGGGTTGAGGCTGCTTCCTTGTGCCACATGGGGACGGCGATGGAAATTCCCGGTTCTGCCCGGTCATCCGAGAAGGACAGGATTGACGTGCCCTCGAGGAACTCCCGGACGAGGTTGCCAAAGTACGGTGTATGGATCAGTGCCGCGGCGTGCTCAACCTCGCCCTTCAGCCCCACCACAGCGGACTTTCCGAAGGCCTCGATTTCTCCGGCACCGCCCAGGGCGGCGGTGAGGCGGTCGGTGAGGATCTTTGCCAGCACGGGGGCGATGCGTTCGGTTTCCGGCGCCAGGTCGGTGGAGACAGCCGAGCCAATCCAGGGGTTGCGGATGACGGCTGCTGCGGCGGCCCTCGTGACGCTGGCGGGCAGTGCGCCGGAACCATCCCGGAGGACTTCTTCGGTCAGGACGGTGATTTTGCGGACACCCACTGCGCGCGCAAGATCATCGACGTGGGACGCAGGGTTGTTTCCCTCAGCGACGGGGGTAGTTGTTTCGGGCACGGTTCAACCCTTCTTTGGGTAATTAGCGACAGTCATGGGGTTCCTTTCGGTGGCTAAGCTTCGTTTTCAGAACCGGCGACGGTGCCGGTATCTGCGCCGCGCGCCGCGGCCAGGCTAGAGGCGTTGACGTGGCCGCGCATGGCGAGCTCGGCACCTACAGGGTCCTTCTCCAGGAGTGAATCCACGACGGACTGGTGTTCGCGGATGGACGCCCGCATGCGCGCGGGACGCTCCACGGTTTCGAGGACAATCCGGTGGTAGGCGAGCTGATTCATGAGCCGCCCGTAGTGCTCCACAAGCTTGGAGTTGTCCGAGCCCCTGACGATGGTCCAGTGGAACTCGTGGACCAGTTCCGCGTACCGGGCAGTGTCAGCCCTTCGTTCGGCCCGCTCTGACTCTTCGATGTTGCGTTTCAGGATGTCCATCTCCGGAACGGGTCCCCGCCGGGCGAGGAGGCTGGCGGCCAGGCCCTCGAGGCTTTCCTTCAACTGGAAGAGTTCCACAATTTCGCGCCGCGTGGGGATCCGTACGAAGGTCCCCACCTTGGGCCTGATTTCTACTAGGCCCTCGTTTTCCAGCTGCTTGAGGGCTTCCCGCACCGGGGTACGGCTTACCTCGAATTCCTCTGCCAGGAAAAGCTCCGGTAGTGGCGCGCCGGGAGGGTATTCACCGCTTAGCACCAGCTTCCGCAGCTTGGCCAGGAGGCTGCTCTGGTTTCCGTTCGCCTGCGGGTCTTTCCGCAACTGGGTGGTTTCTTGCATGCATCAAATCTACGTTGCATACAAGAAGGCCGTCAAGAGTTCCCCAAAAGTCGCGGCTCAGTATGAGATTCTGAGCTTCCTATTGACGCAGATCACATGACGTCTTACGGTTGTGGCATGCAACAGACAATCAATGACACCGTGACCGCCGCCTGGACAGCAGCGTGGGACGAAGGGGATGTCACCGCTTTTGACGCCATCGTCACCCCCGATTACCAGCGGGAAAGCGCCGGCACAAAAAAGGTGTCCGGCCTGAAAGAGCTGCAGCAGGAAATCCTCGACGTCCGGGCCGCCTTCCCGGACCTCACCACCCGGATCGAGAAGGTCATCGCCAATGGTGACGACATGGCCATCTTCTGGACCTCCACCGGAACTTTCACCAGCCCGCTGCGGGGAGTGCCGCCCACAGGACGCGTCGTGGAAACCCGTGGCTCCAATGCCCTCACCCTGCGCGACGGCCGGATCGCCTACGAACAGGTGACGTGGGACGCCGTCGAACTCCTTGCCCACGTTGGTATTCCGTCCCTTGGCTCCGCCTTCGAGGAGGAAACCCCGGAAGTAGTCGTCGACAATCTCTCCGGCAACCTCCCGCTGGAGATCATGAAGGGCTTCAACCGGCAGTTCATTACCGGCGTCACCGTGGTGACCACCACCGATGAGGACGGCACGCCGCGAGGCCTTGCCGCCAACTCCTACGCCTCGATCTCCCTTGACCCGCCGCTGGTCCTGGTCTGCGTCCAGAAGACATCGTCCACCTACCCGGCGCTTTTCCAATCGACCCACTTCGGGATCAACATCCTCAGCAACGATCAGCTCGGCACCGTAAAGACCTTCGCCTCGAAGGCCCCGGACAAGTTCGCCGACCTGGAATGGCACGCCGGACCCAACGGTGTCCCCCTGATCGACGGCTCCGCCGCCTCGCTCGAAGCGGAAATCAAGGAACGCTTCCAAGCCAAAACCCACACCATCTTCGTCGGCCGCGTACGGCACGCCGAAGTGGCCGACGTCGACCCCATGATTTACAAAGCCGGTCACTTCTTCGACGGCGCACGCCTCGAGGAACTCTAATCCACCGTCAAGCGGGCCGGCCCGGCGCCCCCCAGTCCCCCGGGCCGGCCCGCCATCACTTCCATTCGTGAAGGCCCCCACTTCATCCCACTGCAGCGTTGCAATCTGGAGCCCCCCATGAGCCACACCAAAAATGCCGAAGACCTGATGGACACCACAGCCTCCGGCGATACCCGCAATCCCCTCAACTCCCCCAATGCCAGCGAAACTGCTATGGAAACGGCAGACCGCCTGCGGAACAGGCCTGGAGCCGTCTTCTGGGCCTCCATTGGACTCATCGGGGCCTTCACCATCTGGGCATCGGTATCACCGGAGAGCCTGAGCGGCGTCATGACCACCGCCATGGACTGGGTGGCACAGAGCGTCGGGTGGAGCTACCTGGTTGTCACCTTGGGATGCATTGGCCTCCTGGTCTACATCGGCACCAGCCGGTTCGGCCGGATCCGCCTCGGCGCCCAGGACGCCAAGCCGGAGTTCAGCACCTGGGCCTGGCTGGCCATGATCCTCTCCGCCGTCATGGGAATCGGCCTCATCAGCTACGGCGTCGCCGAACCCATTTCCCACTTCGCCTCACCGCCCCACGGCCTGGCCGAGGCCGGGACGATGGAAGCCGCCGTCCGGGCCATGCAGTTCTCCTACTTCGACTGGGGCCCGCACGCCTGGGCAGTATTCGGTGTCTTCGGCCTCGCCATCGCCTACTCCACCCACTGCCGCAACAACGCCGGCCTGGTCTCACCGATGCTCCGCCCGATCTTCGGCAAGCTGGTGGACGGCTGGTTCGGCAAGATGATCGACGTTTTCGCCATCATCGCCACCCTGTTCGGAACCACCACGTCCCTCGGGCTGGGCGCCTCCCAGATCGGCGAAGGAATCGACCGCGTCCTGGGCATCCCCTCGAACCTCGTGGGCCAGATCATCATCATTGCCGTCATCACCGTGCTCTTCACCCTGTCCGCCCTCTCCGGCGTGCACAAGGGCATCAAATACCTGAGCCAGACCACCATGGTCCTCTCCGCAGGTCTGGGACTCTACGTACTGTTCACCGGCCCCACGAACTTCATCTCCAACCTGTTCTTCCGCTCCCTGGGCCAGTACGCCAGCGAATTCTTCGCCGTCAGCCTGCTCACCCCGAGCACTCCCGAAGACGTCCAGTGGATGCAGTGGTGGACCTACTTCATGATGGCCTGGTGGCTTAGCTGGGGTGCCTTCGTGGGCGTCTTCCTGGCCAAGATCTCCAAGGGACGCACCATCCGTGAATTCGTCGCCGGCGTCATGATTGTTCCCAGCGTCGTCTTCTTCGCCTGGTTCACCATCTTCGGCGGCTCCGCCATCAAGTTCGACATGGACAACGGCGGTCAGATCGGCGCAGCGGCCCTCGAGGACGTCAACTCAGCCTTCTTCGCCACCCTCGCCGAACTCCCGCTGTCCGGTGTCACCTCGGTCATCTCGATCTGCCTGGTGGTCATGTACTTCGTCTCCGGTGCTGACGCCAACACCTACGTCCTGAGCATGATGTCCTCCCGCGGAACCCTCAAACCCACCAAGCCCATCCTCACTACATGGGGCTTGCTCACCGGTCTGTGCGCAGTGGTACTGCTCATCGTCGGCGGCCTGGGCGCACTCCAGCAGGCCGCGATGCTATCGGCCCTGCCGTTCACCGTCATCGTCGCCCTGCTCGGCATCGGCCTGGTCATCGAACTCCGAAACGACCCCCGATTCGAGCGGACCCGCGTCCTGACCCAGAGCGACCTCAACAAGCTCCGCACCCCGGAGCCCGAAACACGCAAATAAATCGGCAGGCGGCGGTGGAACCGGGTTCCGCCGCCGCCGTTGCCTGCACTACAGCTTCCAGTTTTCTGTAAGGACTTATTCGATGACAGTTTCTTCCGTGCTTCCCACCGCCCCTTCATCCCCTGCCGTATCGCCGGAGCGTGAGGCCGCACTGCTGGCGTCGGTGCCCACCGGCCTGTTGATCGGCGGGGAGTGGGTGGACGCGTCCGACGGCGGCACATTCGACGTGCACGATCCTGCCACCGGGCAGGTCCTCGCCACCCTCGCTTCCGCCACAAGCGAGGACGCCGTTGCGGCTTTGGACGCGGCCGACGCGGCGCAGGCGTCCTGGGCCCGGACAGCTCCGCGGGCGCGGGCTGAGATCCTGCGCCGGGCCTTTGACCTGGTCACCGAACGCGCCGAGGACTTCGCGCTGCTGATGACGCTGGAGATGGGCAAGCCGCTGGCCGAGGCCCGCGGCGAGGTCACGTACGGGGCGGAGTTCCTGCGCTGGTTCTCCGAGGAAACCGTCCGGGACTACGGCCGCTACCTCACTTCTCCTGAGGGCAAGAACAAGATCCTGGTCCAGCACAAACCTGTCGGCCCCTGCCTGCTCATCACCCCCTGGAACTTCCCGCTCGCTATGGCCACCCGCAAAGTAGCCCCTGCCGTGGCCGCAGGCTGCACGATGGTGTTGAAGCCGGCCAAGCTCACCCCACTGACGGCCCAGTACTTCGCGCAGACCATGCTCGACGCCGGCCTCCCGCCCGGGGTCCTCAATGTTGTTTCATCGTCGTCCGCTTCGGGGATTTCCGGGCCGCTGCTAAAGGACTCCCGCCTGCGGAAGGTCTCCTTCACCGGGTCCACCCCGGTCGGTAAACGGCTGATGGCCGACGCCGCCCAAAACGTCCTGCGCACCTCGATGGAACTCGGCGGGAACGCCCCCTTCATCGTCTTCGAGGACGCCGACCTCGACGCCGCCGTCGAAGGGGCCATGGCCGCGAAAATGCGGAACATGGGCGAAGCCTGCACCGCCGCCAACAGGTTCCTCGTCCACGAATCCGTCGCCGCCGAGTTCACGCGGAAGTTCGCTGCCGCGATGGGCGCCTTGGCCACGGGACGGGGCACCGATCCTGCCAGCCGGGTTGGTCCGCTCATCGACGCCGGCGCCCGCGAGGACGTCCACGCTTTGGTGAGTGCCGCCGTCGACGCCGGAGCCGTCGCTGTCACCGGCGGGGCGCCCGTGGACGGGCCCGGCTACTTCTACCAGCCCACCGTCCTCGCCGACGTCCCCAACGATGCCGCGATCCTGGGCCAGGAAATCTTCGGCCCTGTCGCCCCTGTGACTACCTTCACAACCGAAGACGACGCGATCCGGCTCGCCAACGCCTCCGAATACGGCCTCGCGTCCTACCTCTACAGCAAGGATTTCAACCGTTTGTTGAGGGTGGCCGAACAGATCGAGTTCGGTATGGTCGGGTTCAACGCCGGCGTCATCTCCAACGCCGCCGCACCCTTCGGCGGCGTCAAGCAATCAGGGCTCGGCCGCGAGGGCGGATCAGAAGGAATTGCCGAATACACCACCACCCAATACATCGGCATCGCCGACCCCTACGCGGTGTAGTAAGTCCAACGCGGAATGGCTGGCGCAGGCGGAGATCAAAATGTTTCTGCGTCCACCACGAAGCGGTACCGCACGTCACCGGCGAGGACTCGGCCGTAGGCTTCATTGATCTGGGCCGCCGGGATGACTTCCACCTCGGCGCCCAGTCCTTTGGCGGCACAGTAGTCCAGCATTTCCTGGGTTTGCCGAATCCCGCCCATCTTGGAACCGGCCAGGTTGCGACGGAAGGAAACCAGCGACCAGGCCCGTTGGCTGAGTGGTTTGGACGGCAGACCCACCAGGACCATGGTGCCATCCAATGCAAGCAAGGAGAGGTATGCGTCCAAGTGGATATCCATGGCGGCAGTGTTAATAATCAGGTCGAAAGTGCCTTGGAGATTTTCGAACGTAGCCGGATCTGACGTGGCACACAGCTGGTGCGCACCGAGCCGGAGGGCGTCCTCCTGCTTGCTCAGCGTCCGGCTCAGCACGGTGACCTCAGCACCCATCGCCGCTGCGATCTTGATGCCCATGTGGCCAAGTCCCCCCATGCCAACGATGGCGACCCGTTTCCCCGGTCCTGCGCCCCAGTTGCGCAGCGGCGAGTACATGGTGATGCCGGCGCACAGCAGCGGGGCGGCCTCTTCGAGGCGAATCCCCGCCGGGATGCGCACGACGTAGTTCTCGTCCACCACGATGCTGGTGCTGTACCCGCCTGCAGTGGGGAGGCCGTCACGGCCAATGGAGTTATACGTGCTGGTCGCGCCCTGCAGGCAGTACTGCTCTTCGCCGCCGCGGCAGTTTGTGCACTCGCGGCAGGAGTCGACGAAACAGCCGACGCCCACCCGGTCTCCCACTTTATGGCGCGTTACCTTTGGGCCGATGGCTTCCACTACTCCGGCAATTTCGTGGCCTACCACCACCGGATAGTTGACGGACCAGTCCCCCCGCGCCGTGTGGATGTCGGAATGGCAGATGCCAACGAACTTGATGGCTATCACGACGTCGAAATTTCCCGGAGCCCGGCGTTTCACCGTGCCGGGTACGAGGTCTGACGTTGGCGACGTTGCCAGATACGCCCTGGCAATCGTGGTCGTGGCGTCCATTTCTCCCGCGTTCAGTTGGACGAGAAGTTGTAGGAGGCGCCGGAGGCGTGGTGGGTTTCGGGCCAGCGGGAGGTGATGACCTTGCCGCGGGTGTAGAAGGAGACGCCTTCGGGGCCATAGATGTGCTTGTCGCCGAAGAGGGAGGCTTTCCAGCCGCCGAAGGAGTGGTAGGCCACCGGTACGGGCAGGGGGACGTTGATGCCGATCATGCCGACGGTCACGGAGCGCTGGAACTTCCTGGCAGCGGCGCCGGACGAGGTGAAGATGGCGGTGCCGTTGCCGTAGGGGTTGGCGTTGATCAGCTTGATGCCGTCCTCGAGGGTGTCGACGCGGACCACGACCAGGACGGGCCCAAAGATCTCTTCGGTGTAGGCGGTCATTTCGGTCGTGACGTGGTCGATGACGGTGGGGCCCACCCAGAAGCCGTCCTCGTGACCGGGGACCACCAGGTCGCGGCCGTCCACCACAATGGCCGCACCCGCGGTTTCGGCCTCGGTCACGATCAGAACGATGCGTTCCTTGGACGCCGGGGTGATGACCGGGCCCATTTCGGCGTCGGGGACGGTGCCGTTGTTCACCTTCACGGCCAGGGCACGTTCTTCGACCTTCTTGACCAGCAGGTCCGCGGCGTCACCGACGGCGACAGCGACGGAGATGGCCATGCAGCGTTCACCGGCCGAGCCGAACGCGGCGGCAGCGAGGTGGTCGGCCGCGTTGTCCAGGTCGGCGTCGGGCATCACGATGGCGTGGTTCTTCGCCCCGCCCAGGGCCTGGACGCGCTTGCCGTGCCGGGTGGCGGTCTCGTGGACGTACTGCGCGATCGGGGTGGACCCGACGAAAGAGATGCCGTCCACGTCCGGGTGAGTCAGCAGCCCGTCAACTGTTTCCTTGTCGCCGTGCAGGACCTGGAACACGCCGTCCGGCAAGCCGGCCTGCCTCCAGAGTTTGGCCAGCAGCAGCGACGGGGACGGGTCACGCTCCGAGGGCTTGAGGATGAAGGCGTTGCCGGTGGCGATCGCCATCGGGGCCATCCACAGCGGCACCATGACGGGGAAGTTGAACGGCGTGATGCCCGCGACCACGCCGAGCGGTTCGCGGAAGGAGAACACGTCGATGCCGGTGGACACCTGGTCCGAGTAATCACCCTTGAGCAGGCTGGGGATCCCGCAGGCGTATTCGATGACCTCCAGGCCACGCCCGATTTCGCCCTTGGCATCGGAGATCACCTTGCCGTGCTCGGCAGTGACCAACTGCGCGAGTTCGTCCACGTGCGCGGCGACGAGTTCGCGGAACTTGAACAGCACCGCGGTGCGCTTGGCCAGGGAAATGTCACCCCAGGTGTCGGCGGCCTTGCGGGCTGCGGCGACGGCGGTTTCCAGGTCCTCGCAGTTCGCAAGACGCACCTCCGCGGTCACCTTGCCGGTGGCCGGGTTGAACACCTGGCGGATTTTGTCACCGGAGCCGGCTGCCTCCGTACCTGCGATAAAGTGCGGAATCCTAGGGAGGGCGATCGTTTGCATGGCGGAGTTTCCTTAGAGAGGTGGGCAATACGGTCAGGAGGTTGCGACGAATCCGAGGGTCTTGTCCACCACGTTTTGGAGAGGTTCGCCGTCGCAGTACCGCCTGAGGTTCTCCACGAAGAGTGCGCCGAGATCATCCAGGTAGTCCTCGGTGTCCCCGCTCATGTGCGGCGTGATGATCACGTTCTCCATGTCCCAGAGCGGGTGTCCCTCGGGCAGTGGTTCAGGATGGACAACATCCAATGCGACCCCGGCAATTGATCCGGCGGCCAGAGCATCGACCAGCGCACCGGTCTGGACGATTTCGCCCCGCCCCACGTTGATCAGGCAGGCAGTGGGCTTCATTGCCGCCAGAACCTCCGCGCCCACCAGCCCCCTGGTCTGCTGGGTCAGCGGTGCGGCAAGGACGACGTAGTCGAAACCCTGGACAATCCGGGCCAGCTCGCGGGACGAATGGATGACGTCAAAATCGGCGTCGCCGGGCCGGCTGCTGCGGCCCGCACCGCTGACCTGCATGCCGACGGCGCGGAACAGCGAGGCGATCTCGCGCCCGATGGAGCCCGTACCCACCACCAGGGCCCGCTGCCCCTGGATCTTCCGGCTGGTCCGGTGCTCCCACCGCTGCTCCCGCTGCCGTCTGAAGGAGCCCTGCGAATCCTTGGCCAGGTCCAGCACAAAGCCGAGCGCAAACTCGGCGATTGCCCGGCTCAGCACGCCGCGCGAGTTCGTGTACTGGATCTTGCTGCGCACCAGCTCGTCGAACATCAGCTGGCTCACCCCCGCGGCGGACACATGGACCCACCGCAGCGTTGACGCGGCACCCCAGTTCTCACGCAGCGCCGGGGAGAACGAATGCCACTGGTACAGCACATCGGCGCCGTCCATCGCCCCGGCCAGTGTGTCGGCCTTGGCCAGGCGGACCTCGGCCAGCGCCTCGATCTCAGCAAGCCGCGGCGGCAGGGCCTCACGGTACAGAACTGCGACAACGGGCTTTGCGCCCCCGCCCGCTACGGTCATGAGGACGACGCCGGTGCTGCCGCCGGCCCGCCGGGTACCCGCGCATCGATCGCGTCCAGCGCATGGTAGACGTCGATGGCAGCCAGGACCGCGGCCGTGAACTCGGCGGTGGAAGACGGTCCTCCCACATCCCGGGTACCAAGGCCCTCCCGGAGCACCGACTCGAAGGCGAGCTGCAGGTGCTCGGCAGCCTCCGGATGGCCCAGATGCTGGAGCATCATCGCACCGGACCAGATCTGGCCTACCGGGTTGGCCAGCCCCTTGCCCGCGATGTCCGGCGCCGAGCCGTGGACCGGCTCGAAGAGGGACGGGAAGTCGCCATCCGGATTCAGGTTGGCGCTCGGGGCCAGGCCGATGGACCCGGTAACCGAACTTCCCAAGTCGGAGAGGATGTCGCCCAGCAGGTTTGAGGCAACGATGACATCCAGCGTCCAGGGCTTCAGCACCAGGTGGGCGGCCAGCGCATCCACCAGCTCGCTGACCAGGGTCACGTCCGGGTACAGCCGGGCCGTTTCTTCCACCACTTCATCCCAGAACGGCATGGTGTGGATGATGCCGTTGCTCTTGGTTGCCGAGGTCAGCAGGCCGCGGCGGGACGAGGCGAGCGTGGCCGCGAAATGGGCTGCCCGTGACACACCCTGGCGAGTGAAAATCGTTTCCTGCACAGCGGTCTCATGCGGCTGCCCCCGGTAGACGCGGCCGCCCACCTCGGAATACTCGCCCTCGTTGTTTTCCCGGACGATGAGGATGTCGATCGATTCCTTCGACGCAAGCGGCGACCGCACGCCGTCGAGCGTTTTGACCGGGCGGAGGTTGATGTACTGCTGGAACTCCCGGCGGATGGGAATCAGCAGGCCCCACAGCGACTCCGTGTCCGGAACCTCGGGGGAACCCACGGCGCCCAGGAAAATCGCGTCGTGCCGGGCCAGCTGTTCCAGTCCGTCCACCGGCATCATCCGGCCGTGCCGGAGGTAGTAGTCGGACCCCCAGTCGAAGTACGTGAACTTCAGGTCCAGGGAATGCAGCTCCGCGATCCGTTCCAGGCACTCAATCGCGGCCGGTACAACTTCCTTGCCGATGCCGTCGCCGGCGATCGCCGCAATGCTGTGTGCTGTCATGAAGAAACGCTCCGTTCGGGGGTGGCCACCGGGTGCTGCCGCTGCAGGGGCGCCCCGGCAAGGTTGACGATGGTGTTCTTGGGCTCGGTCATTTCCCGCACAGCGTGCCGGACGCCCTCCCGGCCCACACCGGATTTCTTGAAGCCGCCGAACGGCATGGAATCGATCCGCACGTCACTCGTTTCATTGATGACCACCGAACCCACGTGCAGTTTTTCGGCTATCTGCAGCGCAAGATCGATGGACCGGGTGAAGACGCCGGCCTGCAGCCCGTACTCGGTGGCGTTCGCCGCGAAAACCGCATCCTGCACTTCAATGAACGGCAGGATGGATACCACCGGGCCAAAGACTTCGTCCCGAATCACCCGGCAGGCGGAAGGCACGTCGGCCAGCACTGTCGGTTCGTAGTAGGCCCCGCGCCGCTGCCCGCCTGCATGAACAGCGGCGCCGGACGTCTTGGCTTCCTCCACCCATTCCTCAACCCGCCGGGCCTCAGCCTCCGAAATCAGGGGTCCCACGTCAGTGCCGCGGTCCAGCTTGGGACCGGTCTTCAGTTCCCTGGTGCGCGCGGTGACGAGCTCCAGCACGGTATCGAACAGCGACGTGTGCACGTACACCCGCTGCACCGACAGGCAGTTCTGGCCCGCCACCCCGAAGGCACCGGCCACAATCGCCTCAGCCGCAGCCTGGGCGTCCGCGTCCGCGCACACAATCGTGGCGTTGTTTCCGCCCAGCTCGGAAAGGATCTTCTTCCCGCCCGCTGCCGCGGCGATCCGCTCCGCCGTCACCGGACCGCCCGTGAATGAAATCAGGTCCACGCGGGGATCAGTCACCAGCGCCTCGGAGACGCCAGGACCGGACACGATTGCGGCGATCCGGCCGGACGGGACTCCCGCCTCCAGCAGCAGCTTCACCAGCGCCAGGCCTGTCAGTGGTGTCCGATGTGAGGGTTTGAGGACGACGCCGTTGCCTCCGATGAGCGCCGGGCCCAGCTTGTGTGCCACCAGGTTCAGCGGGTCATTGAAGGGCGTGATTGCCGCAACGATGCCCACCGGCTTCCGGCTGTACCAGCCGATCTTGCCCGCACCGGCCGTGCTGTCCTCAAAGCCCAGGGTCTCCCCTGCCAGTTCCACGGAGGCGGCGGCGGAAAGCCGCAAGGTTTCGGCGGCGCGGCGCACCTCGCGCTCGGCCTCGGTGATGGTCTTGCTGCTCTCCGCCGCAATGATGTTTGCGAACCGCTCCGCCTGCTCCCCAAGGAGCAGCACCGCCTTCTCCAGAGCCTCCCGCCGGGCCCGCAACGGCCAGTCCGCCACCTGGAGATGGCGGTCAATGTGGCCGATGGCGCGCTCCACGTCCTGCGACGTGGAGCTGCACACCCGCCCCAGCAGCACACCGTCCTCGGGATCCCGCACCTCCAGCGTCATTTCGGCGCTTTGCCACTTTCCCTCGAAGAAGGCACCACCCGGAAGGCTGGCGAACTGTGCGCGTTTGAAGGCAGTTTCCTCGGTGTTTTTTGGGCGCGCTTCAGCGACCGGTGTTGATGACATGGGGACCCTTATGTTTGCTGACTGGTGAAGTTGGTCTATTTGACCCGGTCGATGACCTTGGCTGCAGCCCCGATGAAGGGCAGGAACCAGGGCGGACCGAAGTGGCCGGGCACGGGCGGGTTCTTCAGGTCCTCCCAGACGTTGGCCGACTTGTCGCCCGCCATGTAGTGGGCCATCCGCTTGCCCATGTGCGCGGCCATCTGAACCCCATGGCCGCTGTAGCACAGCGAGTAGAACAGCCCGTCGTGGACGCCGGCGTGGACCATCTGGTCCATGGACAGGTCCACCAGGCCGCCCCAGATGTAGTCCACCTTGGCGTTGGAGAGGTAGGGGAACAGTTCGAGCATGGCCTTTCGCAAGATCTCCGCGCTCTTGACGTCCGAGTCCGGGCTGGAGAGGGCAAAGCGTGCCCGTCCGCCGAAGAGGAGCCGGTTGTCCGGGGTGATCCGGAAGTAGTACGTGAGCATCTTGCTGTCCGAGGCTTGGCGCCGGTTCGGCAGGATCCGGTTGACCACGTCTTCGGGCAGCGGCTCGGTGCAGATGACGAAACTGCCCACCGGGATCACTCGGCGCTGCATCCACGGGGTGACGTTGCCGGTGTATCCGCTGGTGGCCACCAGGACCTGCTTGGCCCGGGTGATCCCCCGGGTGGTGTGCACGTCGTGGACGGTCCCGGAGATCCTCTTCAGCTCGGTGACGCCGGCGTTCTCACAGATGTCCGCGCCAGCTGCAACGGCAACCCCTGCCAGCCCGTGGACGAACTTACCCACGTGCAGGCCTGCGCCCATCGGATCCAGCATCGCACCCTGGTAAAAATCGGTGCCGATTTCACTGTGGATCTCGGACTTGGGGATGACCGTGACATGGTGGTCGGCGAGCTTTGCCAGCAGCTCCTGGGACTTCAGAAACCCGTCGTAGTGGGACTTGTGGAACGCCAGCGAGAGCTTACCGAACCGCTTGTAGTCGCAGTCGATCGCATTGTCCTGCACGAGCTTCTCGATGCTGTCGATCGCGTCGTTGTACTCGTTGAACATCTCGACGGCGCGGGCTCCCCCGTAGCGCTTGACTGCGGTGCTGAAACCGATGGCCAACCCGGTAGTCGCCATTCCCCCATTACGGCCGGACGCGCCCCACCCCACGGTGTGGCGTTCAAAGACGGCAACGCTCGCGCCCTGCTTGGCGAATTCCAGGGCCGCGGAGAGGCCGGTGAAGCCGGCTCCAATGATGGCCACATCAACGTTTTCCGGTACCGGTGTGCGCCGGTAGTCTCCGGATGCTTCGGCAGTGTCCAGCCAGTAAGGAATGAGTTTCACGGGGTGACCTTTCGTCGCGTCGTCGGCTTAGAGGCCGAGGTGCTTGTTGATCTCGTCCAGGGACTTGGCAGTGTTGAGGTCGTAGCCCGGGCCAATGGGGTCATAGCCACGGTCTAGCATCCAGAGGTTCCGGAAGCCCATGTCGTGCATCGGGTGCATGTCGTAGCGGGTGTGCGAGGAGACGTGCAGGAAGTCCTCCGGCCTGGCGTTCAGGGTGTCCAGCATGTATTCAAAGGCCTGGTAGCGCGGCTTGTATGCCTGCGCCTGCTCAGCTGTCAACACGGCGTGGAAATCAGCGCCGAGCCTGGGAATGCTGATGTCCAGGAAGCTGTCATCGGCGTTGGACAGTGCCACCAGCTTGTAGTTATCGCCCATCAGCTTCAGCGGAGCCGGCACGTCATCGTGCGCAACCCAGCCGCGTACTGCCTCAGCGAACTCTGCGCCCGCACCGGGAGTCGGCCCAATGCCCCACCGCTTGCACACCCGGTCAAAGGAGTCCTGGAGGATCGCTTCGTAGGGCTTGTAGTCGCCGAGGACTTCGTCGAACCGGTACCCGCGGAACTGCTTCTTGAAGGTGGGCCACTGCTCTTCGGAGATGCGGCCATCGAGCAGGCGACGGGTGGTGGGGTCGATGTCGAAGTTGATGAGTGTGCCGTAGACATCAAACGAGATGTATTTCGGCCGGAAGTTGGTCTCTGCCATGTTCTGTTCCGTTCTTGATCAGGAGGTTGGAGCGGGCATCCCTTGAGGCGGGAAGTTTTGTGACGGACATGCGACCGGGAAAGGACTGGCGCAAGCCGGAAGATCTCCTGCCCGATACGTCGACTGTAGGCGGCCAAATTGTAAATTGTCAACAACTTTTCACGCTCGCGGACTCGCCGCCGATACTCACCCGGCGAGAAAAATTGTTGCTGTGAATTGTTGACAATCTACTTGCGAGGGGGTTGCATTGCAGTAGAGGCCGAAGAGACACGGATCACAAACACGGCCTGAACCGATACTGAAGACGCCGCTCCCCGCATTCCCTTTGCTCCCTTGCACAAGGCGCCAATTCAATTCCAAATCACCGTGGCGACACCGCAGTCCCCCGGCTCAAATCCTAGAAGGAAGACATCCATGAAGACCATTAACAAACTGCAGACCGCAGCCGTAGGGCTCGCCGCTGTACTGGCCCTGAGCGCCTGTGGTGGTGCAGCCGGAGTCAGTTCCACAACGGAAGAGACGAAGTCGCTGACCAACAACACCAGGGATATCTCAGAAGGCGTTCAGCCTGATGCAGCCGCCGTGGCACTGCTGCCGCAGTCCTACAAGGACAAGGGTGAGCTTACAGTTGCCATGGACCTGCATTACCCGCCCACCACTTTCCTCGCCGAGGACAACCAGACCCCGATCGGCCTGAACCCGGACGTAGCCCGGCTCGTTGCGAAGAAGCTTGACCTGAAGCTGAAGTTCGTGGACACGAAGTTCGACACGATCGTCCCGGGCCTGGATGGCGGCCGCTTTGACTTCACCGCCACCACGATGTCGAAGACCGAGGAACGTCTCAAGGTCCTGGACATGATCGATTACTTCAAGGCCGGCAACTCGGTGGCCGTGGCAGCCGGGAACCCGTTGAACCTCACGATGGAGACCCTGTGCGGGAAGAACATCGCCGTGACTCAGGGCTCCACGGGCCAGCTCAAGCGCCTCCCGGCCCTGAGCGAGCAGACCTGCACCTCCAAGGGACAGCCGGAGATCAACGCCGTGACCCTGCCCAACGTCCAGGAGGCCCTGACCCAGCTGCACTCCAAGCGGATCGACGGCGTCCTGTATGACACCACCTCCCTGGGATGGGCACAGAAGCAGCAGCCGGACTCCTTCACCCTCCTTGGGCGGGTCAACGTGGGATCCAGCGACCTGGCCGCCATCGGCCTGAAGAAGGGCTCGGAGCTGACCCCGGCCATGCAGGCAGCAATCCAGTCAGTCCTCGAGACCCCGGAGTACAAGGAGTCCCTGGAGACCTGGGGCCTGGAGTCCGGCGCCATTACCGACGCCAAGCTGAACTAGCGGGGCGCCCCCCAATGGCTACAGCTATCACAAAAGGAAGTGAAGCAACGATGGACAGCATTGATCCGGCCCTGAAGCCACGGCTTCGGCTTCGGACCCGCGCCGAGTATGCCGGGTGGATCTTCAGTATCCTCGTGGGCATCGGGATCCTCTCCTCCGTCCTGACCAACCCCAACTTCAAGTGGCACGTCGTCGCGAAGTACTTCTTTGCCGAGTCGATCCTGCGCGGGCTGATGCTCACCATCTTCCTCACGGTCGCGTCCATGGCCCTGGGCACCCTGCTCGGGCTGGCCCTGGCGATCATGCGCTCCTCGCACGTAAAGCCGGTTTCCATCGCCGCCGGGCTCTACATCACGTTGTTCCGCGGCACCCCGGTGCTGGTGCAGCTGATCTTCTGGTTCAACATCTCCGCCCTGTACCCGGACCTGAGAATCGGTATCCCGTTCACCGACATCGGTACCGCCGTGGACACGAACGCGATCATGGGCCCCATTACCGCAGCCCTGGTCGGCCTGACCCTGAACGAGGCCGCCTACATGGCCGAAATCATCCGCGGCGGTTTCTCCTCTGTCGGTAAAGGCCAGATCGAAGCCGCAGACTCCCTGGGCATGAGCGCCGGCACCAGGATGCGCAAGGTCATCATCCCCCAGGCCATGCCATCGATCATCCCGGCCACCGGCAACCAGGTCATCGGTATGTTCAAGGGAACCTCCCTGGTCAGCGTCCTGGGCGTCGCTGAACTGCTCCAGAGCGCCCAGCTCATCTACGCCCGCACCTACGAAACCATCCCGCTGCTGATCGTCGCCAGCCTCTGGTACCTGGTGATGACCCTGCTGCTGAGCTACCCCCAATCCAAGCTCGAACAGAAATACTCCCGCGCGACCTCCCGGCTTCCCCGCAAAGCCAAGCCGGTCGTGCTCACTGATCCGGAAGGTGCGGCCCGATGAGCTACGACGGCACGATCGTTGCCCAGAAAATCCGAAAGTCCTTCGGACCCAAAACCGTCCTCAAAGACATCAACCTCGAGATCGCCAGCGGTGAAATCTGCTGCATCATCGGGCCCAGCGGCTCCGGCAAATCCACCATCCTGCGCTGCATCAACGGCCTGGAAACCGTCGACTCCGGAGTCCTGAAAGTCAACGGCGAAGACTTCGGCTACTACGAAACGGCTACCGCCTACCACGCCCTGCCGCCCAAGAAGCTCGCCGAGCAGCGCACCAGGGTGGGCATGGTCTTCCAGCAGTTCAACCTCTTCCCGAACATGACCGCGCACGAGAACGTCATGTCCGGTCCCGTCCTGGTCAAGCACGCCGACAAGAAGCAGTCAGCCAAACGGGCCCACGAACTGCTCGCCAGCGTCGGCCTGGCCGGCTTCGGGGACTACAACCCAGCCCAGCTTTCGGGCGGCCAGCAACAACGCGTCGCGATCGCCCGGTCCCTGGCAATGGACCCCGAGATCATGCTCTTCGACGAACCCACCTCCGCCCTGGACCCGGAAAAGGTCGGCGAAGTCCTCGCCGTCATGAAGGACCTCGCCAAAAAGGGCATGACCATGGTGGTCGTCACCCACGAAATGGGCTTCGCCCGCGAAGTGGCTGACTCCCTGATCTTCATGGACGACGGCTACATCATTGAACGCGGCGACGCCCGCGAAGTCCTCTCCAACCCGCAGGAACCCCGCACCCGATCCTTCCTCGAAAAGGTCCTGTAACCCATGGACGGAAAACTCGCCGTCATCGGCCTTGGCAGCATCGGATCCATGGCCCTCTGGCAGGCCTCCCGCCTCACCGACGCCGTCGTCGGATTCGAAGCACACGCCCCCGCCCACGGCCGCAGCGCCGTGGGCGGGGACACCCGCCTCTTCCGCATGCTCTACCGCGGCAACCCCGGCTACTACCCCATTCTTGAACGGTCGCGCGCCCTCTGGGCTGAACTCGAAGCCGAATCCGGCCAGGACATCCTCACCCGTTGCGGCGGACTGTCCATCGGAACCAAAGACGGCCCCTACCTCACCGCCCTGCTCGAAACCACCCGGACCAACGGGGCCGAGCACGTCATCCTCGGCCGCGAGGAGATGGCCGAGCGCTACCCCCAGCACAACCTCCGCCCGGACGACATCGCCGTCTACGACCCCTATGCCGGCGCCCTGCGAACCGACCGCGCGGTCACAGCCGCCATCGAAGCCGCCCAAACCAACGGCGCAACGATCCATACCAACACCCCCATCGACAGCGTCGCCGAAACCACCGACGGCGTCATCATCACCTCAGGTGAAAAGACCTGGACCTACGAGAACGTCATCATTGCCTCCGGGGGCTGGTCCCGACGCCTCATGCCGGACTACCTGAAAACGGCAACGGAAACCCGACGGAACTACCTGACCTGGTTCGTCGCCCGGGACGCGGCCCAATTTTCGCCCGAGAAGTTCCCCATTTTCATCCGCATCTCCGGAAACCGCTCCATGTACGGCGCACCCGCCGTGGATGGAGTCACCGTCAAAGCCACCCTGGACGGCCGCAGCTCGCCCACAGCCCAGGCCGACTCAGTACCCAGGGAACTGACCCCGGCGGAAATCACCGAGACCACTGAAACAGTCACGGAATTCTTCCCCGGCCTGTTCCCCAACATCGTCCGCTCCGACGCCTTCCCCGACCTCTACACCACAGACGGGAACCCCCTGCTGGGCAGGCTGGTTGAGCGCAGCAGGATCTACTGCGCCACCGGATTCTCCGGCGCGGGCTTCAAGAACGCCACCGGATTCGGCGAGATCGCCGCGCACGAAGCACTCGGAAAACGCACTTTCGATGGCCTTGACTTCGTCCGGCCGGAACGATTCGCCCCATAGTCGCAGCAGACAAAAAGTTGCGACCCTACCCGCAAGCGTTTATTGTTGACAATCTACACTTATCAAGAAAGTACCAATTCATGGCAACCCTCAGCCCCATCCTGAAGCAGGCGACTCCTGTCATCGTCGACCACGCGTCCGGCAGCTGGATCCACGCCACCGACGGCAAGAAGTATCTCGACTTCACCACCGGTATTGGGGTCACCAGCACAGGCCACTGCCACCCTGATGTTGTGGCCGCCGCCCGCGAGCAGGTGGGCAAGATTGTGCACGCGCAATACACCACCGTGATGCATCAGCCCCTGCTGGAACTCACGGAGCTGCTGGGCGACGTCCTGCCCCAGGGGCTGGACAGCGTCTTTTATGCCACGTCGGGATCTGAAGCGGTGGAGGCATCCGTCAGGCTGGCCCGCATGGCAACCGGCCGGCCGAACATCATCTCCTTCCAGGGCGGATTCCACGGACGGACGGTCGCGGCAGCGTCCCTGACCACCGCCGGAACCAAGTTCCGGTCCGGTTTCTCCCCCCTCATGAGCGGCGTTCACGTCGCGCCCTTCCCGCACTGGTACCGGTACGGCTGGGACGAGGAAACCGCGGTCACCTTCGCCCTCAAGGAACTGGACCACATCCTCCTGAGCATCAGCACGCCCGCGGACACGGCCGGCTTCATCATCGAACCTGTCCTGGGTGACGGCGGCTACATTCCCACTCCCCCTGCCTTCCTGCAGGGCCTGCGCGAACGCGCCGACCGCCACGGCATCGTGCTCATCCTCGATGAGGTCCAGGCCGGCGTCGGACGCACCGGCAAATTCTGGGGACACGACTGGGCAGGCATCACCCCTGACATCGTCGTCACGGCCAAGGGCCTGGCCAGTGGCTTCCCCATCTCAGCGATCGCCGCCTCAGCTGAACTGATGGGCAAGGCCTGGCCCGGCTCCCAGGGCGGAACCTACGGCGGAAACGCCGTCGCCGCTGCAGCCGGCGTCGCCACCCTCGGTGTCATCCGCCGGGAAAACCTGGTGGAAAACGCCCTGCAGCGAGGCGACGAACTGCGCGCCGGACTCGACAAGCTGCAGACCGAGTTCGCCGGCATCGGCAACGTCCGCGGACGGGGCCTGATGCAGGGCGTCGAATTCACCGCCGCGGACAACACCCCCGACGCCGCCACGGCGCTGGCCGTCCAACAGGCCGCCATCAAGGAAGAACTGCTCCTCCTTACCTGCGGCCCGCACGGCAACGTCGTCCGCATCATCCCGGCGCTCAACGTCACCAGCGACGAAATCCAGGCCGGCCTGACCAGGTTCACCCAGGCCCTCAAAACTGCCACCTCCTAATCCCCCTTGATCACTGAAAGATCACCATGAACTCCTCCTTTGATCCCAACAGCCTCCACACCGGGCTCTTTATTGACGGAACGTGGCAACAGGCCGCCGACGGCGCCACGTTCGCCGTGGAGAACCCTGCAACCAACGAAGTCATCGCCCACGTAGCCGACGGCGGGCCCGAGGACGCCGTGCGGGCCATCGAAGCCGCCGGCCGGGCCCAGGCGGCCTGGGGCAAGTCCACCCCGCGCCAGCGGGCCGACATCCTTCGCCGCGCCTATGAACTGGTCACCGCCAATACCGACCATCTCGCGGCGATCATGACTGCCGAGATGGGTAAGCCCCTGGCCGAAGCCAAGGGTGAAGTTGCCTATGGCGCTGAGATGCTCCGCTGGTTCTCCGAAGAAGCCGTGCGCATCGGCGGCGACAGCACGGTATCCGTGGACGGAACCACGCGCATCCAGATCACCAAGGAACCTGTGGGACCCTCGGTGCTGGTTACTCCCTGGAACTTCCCCCTTGCCATGGGTGCCCGCAAGATCGCCCCTGCCGTCGCCGCCGGCTGCACCATGGTGTTCAAGCCGGCAGAGCTCACACCGCTCACGTCGCTGGCACTGGTGGCCATCTTCAAAGAGGCAGGGCTTCCCGACGGCGTACTCAACGTCGTCACCACGGCTTCGGCTTCCAGCGTGGTACGCACGTGGACAGACAGCGGCATCGCCCGCAAGATCAGCTTCACCGGTTCCACCGAGGTGGGCAAGGTCCTCCTCCGGCAGGCGGCCGACAACGTCATGCGGTCATCCATGGAACTGGGCGGCAACGCACCTTTCATCGTCCTGGCCGATGCCGACATCGAAAAGGCCGTTGACGGTGCCATGAAAGCCAAGATGCGCAACATGGGCGAAGCATGCACCGCAGCCAACCGCTTCTTCGTCCACAGGTCCGTGGTGGAGGAGTTTGGCGAGAAGTTCTCCAAGAAGATGTCAGAATTGCAGGTGGGCAACGGCGCTGTGGCGGGTACCGACGTCGGGCCGCTGATCGAGCAAAAGGGGCTCGACAAGGTCGAGAGCCTCGTCGCTGATGCGACGGCCAAGGGTGCGCGACTGCTGACCGGAGGAACCCGCCCGGAAGGTCCGGGGTACTTCTTCACTCCCACCGTCCTGATGGATGTTCCCAGGGACGCCGAACTGATGAGCACGGAGATTTTTGGTCCGGTGGCAGCCATATCGTCCTTTGACAGCGAAGACGAGGTCCTCCGCCTGGCCAACGACACGGAATGGGGACTGGTGGGCTACGTGTTTACCGAGAGCATGGAAAAAGCCATGCGCTTCTCGGCGGAACTGGAGGTTGGAATGGTCGGGATCAATACCGGCATTGTCTCCAACCCTGCCGCACCCTTCGGGGGCGTCAAGCAATCGGGCCTGGGACGCGAGGGCGGAAAAGTGGGAATCGACGAATTCCTGGAGTACAAGTACACAGCAATAGCGTTCTAACAAGAACAATCTGCCCAAGAATGAAATGAGGGGATGTCAATGGCGGCACCGGAGGCAACATTCGTACTGGAAGGTCGCCCCACGGCGCAACTGATCGCCGACCAGTTGCGGGAGCTGATCGTCCAGGGGGCTTTCAGGCCCGGGCAGCAGGTCAACGAATCTGCGCTGGCCAGCCAGCTCAATACCTCGCGCGGGCCGCTGCGGGAAGCGCTGCAGCGGCTCTGCCAGGAAGGCATCCTGGTCAGCAAGCGCAACCGCGGGGTTTTCGTCCTGGAGCTGACGGCGGATGACGTGAAGGAAATCTACGCCGTCCGCGAGGCTGTGGAGCTCGCTGCCGCCAACACCCTCCTCAACTCGGACCCCGAGCAGGTTGCTGCCACCTGCAGGGAACTCAAGGGCATCATCAAAAACATGGCCAAGCAGGTCAAGGCTTCAGACTGGCAGTCGCTGGCACGGCTGGACATGCAGTTCCACACCACGTTCGTGTCAGGCACCGGCAACACCCGCCTGATCCGGATTTATGAGACACTCGCGGCCGAATCCCGCATGTGTATCCTCGGGCTGGAAGTGGCTTACCCGCGCATCGACGTCCTGGTACAGGAACACCAGAAGATCCTTGACCACCTGGAAACAGGCGATCGCAACGGACTCCAGCATGCCATCGAACGCCACATGCAGAAGGCGGTGGAGGACCTTACGTCTGATCCTGAAGCAGCCGGGATCAGCGCCTAGAAGCAAGGACCCGCTGAACCACTGCATAAATAAGGGCCCAGTTCCAACGGAACTGGGCCCTTACTCAACCACACTTATTTCCATGACCGCCTGCTGCCACTGGCGCCAGCTGCCGGTCAGCAAGGAGCACTCACACATGAAAGACAACCGGGCCATTCCCGCCTTCGAAACCCGAGCTGCCCGCAGGCTCCGGGAAACCATGTGGTCATCCTTGGAGCCGGGCGACCTGGTGACACTGGGCCGGCAGGGCTTTGACCATTACAGCGGGAGGGTGGACGAACGTACCGCCGACGGCCGGACAATCTGGGTGGTGGACCGCATCGGGGACCGGCGGCTCTTCCACATCGACGACGACTACGACCTCTCCATGGGCATTAAGTCCGACGCTGGCACGCGGCTCTGGCCTGCAACGGGCGGCAAGAGTAGCCTCAGGCATACCACGTAGAGGACGGCCAACCAGCCCCCAAACCCGGAGCGGTTGCCCGTCAGGCAGTTCCCCGAGGAGGCCGGGCAATGGCTGGATGGAACGCGGACACGGCGGCGGGACCACTTGGCGCCGGCACGGTCACACTGGTGGAAGGCACGTCCTTCTGCATCTCCCTGCCGAACGGAGACATCTACCCGGAACATCCGCACGGGCTCTTCTTCCAGGACACCCGCATCCTGTCCAGGTTGAACCTGGCCGTCAACGGGCAGCCCCTCGAATCCCTGGCGGCCCAGACGAAGGAACCATACAGGGGAATCTTCGCCTGCAGGGTCGCCAGATCGGACGGCTACGCGGACAGCCCGCTCATCGTGGAACGCAGGCGGGAACTGGGGATCGGCATCGTGGAACACATCACCGTCCATAACCACTCTACAACGCCCGTGGAATGCGCGGTCTCACTCACCGTCAGCTCTGATTTCGCGGATGTCTTTGAAGTCAAGGAAGCCCGAACCCCGCGGGAGTGGGCAGAGACCCGTGAGTTCGACGGAAAGACCCTGAGCATCAGCGGCCGCTGGCATGAAGTCCGGAAGTCCGTCGTCGTAAGTTCCGCTACCCCCTGGAACGCGGAGGGTGAGGAGCTGAAGTGTGTCACCACCATCCCGCCGCGCGGCGAGTGGAACACGGTCCTGACAGTGGCGCCCGGCTCCGGGGCCGCCACGGCCCCCATTGTCCGCCCGGCCGAAGGCGAACTGTCGCGCAGTGACCGCCGCCGGCAGGAATGGGTGGCCAAGATCCCCAAACTGCATATGGGTAACCGGTCCGTCGAAAGGACGCTCCGCCGCAGCTATGACGATCTTGGCGCCCTCCGCATTGAAGATCCAACCCACCCGGAGCGCATTGTGGTGGCGGCCGGAGCACCCTGGTTCATGACGCTGTTTGGCCGGGATTCCCTGTGGGCCTCAGAGATGGCCATGCCTGTTGACCCGTCCCTGGCGCTGGGCACCCTGCAGACGCTTGCTGACCGGCAAGGTGCCGTGGTGGACCCCATCAGCGAGGAGGAACCCGGGAAGATCCTGCACGAGGTGCGGCTCGACGTCTCCAGTTCCCTGGCACTGGGAGGCAAATCCATCTACTACGGCAGCATCGACGCAACGCCCTTGTTCGTGGTGCTCCTGGGGTCGGTAAGCCGCTGGGGTTTCGCCGAGGACACCATCGCAGCGCTGCTTCCGCACGCCGACCGCGCCCTGGACTGGATACGGGACTACGGCGACAGGGACGGCGACGGCTTTGTGGAGTACCAGCGCCTCAATGACCAGGGACTTATCAACCAGGGCTGGAAGGATTCCTGGGACGGCATCAACTTTGCTGATGGAACACTCGCAGAGCCACCGATCGCTCTCTGCGAGGTCCAGGCGTACGTCTATGACGCCTATATGGCCCGTTCCTGGATCGCCTACGACACCGGAGAGACAGCCCTGGCGGCTGAGCTCGCGGAGCGCGCTGCGGAGCTGAAGGCGCGGTTCAATGAAGAGTTCTGGATGCCGGACCGGGGATACTACGCCATCGCGCTGGACGGCAAGAAGCGGCAGGTGGACGCGTGCGCTTCCAACATGGGACATTGCCTGTGGGTTGGCCTGGTGGATGAAGACAAGGCTCCTTTGGTTGCGGAACGGCTGATGTCCCCTGAAATGTTCAGCGGCTGGGGCGTCCGCACCCTGGCCACGGACATGGGCGCGTACAACCCTGCCAGCTACCACAATGGCTCGGTGTGGCCGCACGATAACGCCGTGATCGCGGCAGGCCTGATGCGCTATGGATTCGTCGAGGAGGCGCAGCGCATTTCCACCGCCTTGTTTGAAGCCGCCGAGTACTCGGAAGGCCGTCTGCCTGAGTTGTTCTGCGGATTCAGCAGGGAGCAGTACGGCGAGCCCGTACCTTACCCGACCGCCTGCTCGCCCCAGGCCTGGGCCGCGACGTCACCCATCCAGCTGGTGACGAGCCTGATGAGATACGACGCCAACGTTGCCCGCGGGGGGTTCTGGATGGATCCCCACTTGCCGCCGTCCTACGGTGATTTGCACATCAGCAATGCACCCATGGCCGGAGAGCGGGTCACCATTGATATCGCCAACTCGGTACCCACCGTACGGGGACTTCCGAAGGGGATGGTGTTCCATCGGGGCCACCGGCCGTGGCTGACTGAACTCGTGGCCGAGGCCGGGCTGCGCAAGGAGCAGTAAGGACCTTCAGTTCCGCCTACTGGCTGGAAGCGAAAACAGCTGCAGGCCGAAGGCTCCGGCTCCCGGCAGCTTTCCCCAGCATCCACAGCACGGGCTCCCCGCATGAAGCTGGCATGAGCTCCCCCTTGGTAATGAAGCGTGCCGCTGCCGGATCACCGGCGGCTGACCACCACCCGGTTTTGGGGCAATGATGGCCCGTGCGGGACGTTTCATCCAGCTCGAAAGCAGGAGTGTCGATGCGCCGTTTCTTCATCGTGTTTCCTTGGGGCTGGGTCCGGTTGGAAGGACGGGGTGAGCTGCTAACGTTCCCAAGCTTACCAATTGTCAACAATCTACAACAGATCTACACGCTAGGATTTTTCGCGTTTTCGGAAGCGTTGCAAATCCCTGCCACCGATTCGCAGGAGCGGAGTGGTGCCGGGCATCCGAGCCGACGGCACTGATGCAGATCCGAACACAGCGACATCGCTTAATTGGGGTGAAGCCCCCGCGCGAGTCAGGCTCCAGCGCGGGGGCTTCCTGTGCTTCCTAGTTGGGGAAATAACGTGGAAACAAGAAGAATTTACCGGCCGGTAGGTATTGGAAATTTCCAAAACAGGCCGGTTTGGGGAATCTTGAGGAAACCTTGAGCGGCGCCGCCCACCGGGCGGTTAGCTGCCCGGTTCCTCTGTGGAGTCCGGGTCCTCCTCGGGCTCGAAGGTGTTGGGTTCGGCGTCCACGCTTATGCCGATGCCGTCGCCGCCCTGTGGGATCCCGCCGTCGTTCTTGTCAGGTGCCGCATTGCCCGCGGCGCCTTCCACGCCGTCCTGCGTTTCGTCGTCGGGCAGGGAATCGGGTGAGTTGATTGTCATCGCTCCTCCTTCATTGGCCGGGCCTCCACGCTAACAGCCCGCGGCCGGAAAGGCGCCGGTAGGGACAACAAAATTTACTGCGTCCGCCCGACGGGCCTCGCCGCCCGCAGGATGACGTCCAGCCCGGCGGGGCTGCCAGGCCAGTGCCTCCGGACCGCTGCTTCGCCGGCCCGCTTGATGACCGAGCGCAGGACCAGGGCCACGATCACGGCGCCGTCCGCGTATCCGATCACGGGGATGAAGTCCGGGACCAGGTCGATGGGCGACAGGAGGTAGGCCAGCAACAGCACCAGCCGGACGCGGACGCCGACGGCGACAGTGCGGTCCGCCGCGAGCCTGCGGATGAGCCGCAACAGGTCCGGCAGCAGTCTCAGGGCATCCTTCATGGAGACCGTTTCGGGATGGCGGCGGGCGTACACCCCCAGGAGGAACAACAAAACGGCGTATGCCAGCAGGATGCCTGCCACTATTCCGGCAATGGTTTCCCAGGGCACTTTCGCCTCCTCCTGGCCGGGGCTCTAACCTCCGGCGCCTGAACGAGACTACGCCAAGGCAGGCGACCGGCAACGCTTTGGGGAATTACTGCGTCATGCGGTAGCCGACACCGCGGACCGTCTCCACCCAGCGAGGATGCCGTGAACTGTCCCCCAGCCGCTTCCTAAGGTTGCCCACATGCACCTCCACTGCACGCTCCTCGCCCGCACTGACGAAGGAGTTTGTGCTGTAGGGCTCGTTCCGGAGCCTCCGGACCAGGTCGGCCTTGGTCTGGACTGTCCGCCCGTTCTCCATCAGGACCAGCAGGATGTCGAACTGCGTGCGCGTTAGGTCCACGGGGACCCCCTCAATGGCTGCCTGCCGTGAATCCTCGTGCACAGTGAGCCCGCGGTGGGCGAAATCGCAGCAACCCGGTACTTCCTGCTGCTCCGGCGGCACTCCCCCTACCCGCCGATCATGCGGGGCTGCCCCGCCGCCGTCGTCCGTTGAATCCCGCCGGTGCCACTGCCCGTGACCGGGTGAGCCGGCAGCCGGAGCAGGCAGTGTCCGGGGGCGGCGGAGCATGGCACCGATCCGCGCCCTAAGCTCCCGCGGCCGGAAGGGCTTGGTGAGGTAGTCGTCGGCCCCCGCCTCGAATCCCATCAGCGCATCGGCTTCGTCGGTACGGCTGGTGACGATGATGAGGTAGGCATCGCTAAAGGTCCGGATCCGCCGGGAGGCCTCCAGCCCGTCAAAATCAGGAAGGCCAACATCCATAGTGACAATGTCCGGCTTGTGTTCCCAAACGGCTTCGACACCCGCAGAGCCGGACGATGTGGAGTGGACGGCAAAACCGGATTGCAGCAGCACCTCGGTCAGGATGCCCCGGACGTCGTCATCGTCCTCAACCACTACGGCGACGCCGCGCTCCACCATCCGTGCCCCCTCAACCCTTATCCGCTTCCGCCCACGCGCTGCAAAGTTGCTGGCGCAATGCACTAAGTGTTCGGAGACGGAAGCCAAAAGGATGCCCCTGGTCCTAATTCGCGGAAAGCCCTCATGAGATTACCCAAAGAATTGGATATACGCCCATTCCTCAACCGCCAATGCGCATCTCTTGAGATTTCATTGAGTGTTTGCGTTTTGCTTGAGGTTGTTTTTGCGGGAAAAATTGGGGCCTCAAGCTATTGCCTTTTTCCAAAGCGGTGACTGAAGATCAAGCTGTGCTCAATGGGGCGCAAATTGCTCGCTGGGAGCAACTGATAAGGGGCGTTTGCATGGCTTGTTTTCGCTTTTCTGTCCACCATCCCGCAAGACGGGGCAAATCATTGGCCATGCTTGCGGCCGGAGCCCTGGCCATGATGGCAAGCTTTACGCCAGCCCAGGCCGCGGATACCGCTCCGCTTGATCCCAATCCCGGGCCGGCCGGCAACTTCTCCTGGAAGGGCTTCAACTGGGAGAAACGCTTCTGGGGTGGGGCGCCGCAGTACAACAAACTGTTTGCCGCCGCCAATGTCAGCAACCCGGACGCGAACGGACACGTTACGCTCAGCCTCACAAACCCGAGCGGTGATGCCCCCGTTGGCGCGGAGTTCCAGTCCACCAGGCAAGGATTTGGCTATGGCACCTACAGCACCGTGGTGGAGAAGGACCTGACGACCCTTCAAAAGGAAGTGGTGTGGGGATGCCTCTTCACTTATGATCCCCTGGCGGCGCCCGGGTACAACGAGATCGACCTGTGCGAGGCCTCTGCCTGGGGCGGCGGGGCTGCCTACGGAGAGTCCTGGCCTGTGACCCAGGGCCACGGGTACTGGTTTGATGCCAGCAGGCCCCCAGGGGAGGGCAACAACACCACGGTCTTTGGCGTAACATCCAGCCCCATCAACACCCACCGAATGGTATGGGAACCCGGCCGGCTTAAGTTCGAAACCTTTGAGGGGGAAGGCTTCACTGGGAGCCTCCTCAAGAAGACGGTCCTGGAAGGGCCAACGGTACCAATTCCGGCCAGGGAACAGATCCACTTCAACCTCTGGGTGACCGGCGGGGGCGGAGGTGATCCGGCCCACGTCAAGCCGGAAAGCGTAGTGGTCCGCGACTTTTCCTTTCTGCCTGCCGCAGCAGCCGCGCCGGCCCAGCCGGTTTCCGCAATCACGCTGAGCGCCTCCACCACCAAGACCAAGTCTGTCAGCTCCACCACCTTGAAGTGGACCGGAGCAACGGGGAACAGCGTGACGTTGTGGATCAACGGCACCCG
This sequence comes from Arthrobacter sp. Y3221087, assembly GCF_059089905.1. Lineage (NCBI taxonomy): Bacteria > Bacillati > Actinomycetota > Actinomycetes > Micrococcales > Micrococcaceae > Arthrobacter > Arthrobacter sp. Y3221087. Next base: position 246,849 of record NZ_JBNHFE010000001.1, on the reverse strand, counting down.
GAAAACCATCCCGAACACTGGAAGCTTCATCAACAGCATCAAGGGCGGGAGCACCGTCGCCTACAAGGTTTGCGACATTGCCGGATGCTCGAATGTGGACAACGTGGTGACATGACGCTTGCCAGGACCGAGCCTGGCCACGAAGAATGCAGCGTGCACGTGGACCGCTGCATTCTTCGTTTGAATATGGTTGGCCGCAGGTTGAGCCATCCGGCGCCTGCTAGGACTTGGTTCCCCTTACGGGGACAATCCGCTTGATGGCAAGCCCCAGGGCCAGAAGGGCAAAGGCGGCGAGCGCAAGCCAGAAGAGGTCACCCGCCCCCGTCATGGCAAGTGTTCCGGAACCGGCCCCCGCGGCGGCAGGTACTGCTGGGTTGTTGTACATGGAGTTACCAGGCTTTCTTTTTGCTAAAGGCTGCATCTGCATAGGCCTTCGCGTGGACTACCTGCAGGAACAGGTCAATCACAAGCTCGTACATGGTGGCTGCTGCGAGCATGTATCTCCATCCCCGCATCCGCACTGTCACCACACGCTCGATCACGAAGACACCGGTCACGGCGAGCCAGAACGGCTGTATGTGCAGCCCCTCCCCCGTGGCCAGTGCCAACGCCACCGTGCCGACGTAGGCGAGGGTGACCGCCACACCCACCAACGACAGGAACTGCCTGCCCCAGTAGGGCCGTGTCGCCCTGGTCCAGCCGTACTGGACACAGTTCTCCACCGCCCCGCGCTTCCAGCGCAGCCGCTGCGCCCACAGCTCACGCCAGGTGGGCATCACCTCCGTCACCAGGGTGCAGTCCGCGGGCGAACGGATGCGGTACTTGAGGGTCAACAGGGCAAAGGACAACTCGTTGTCCTCTGTGAGGACCGACGTATCGTAAACACCGCCTCGACCATTCCCCGGCGGTAAAGTGCCATCCAGCCTTGCCGCCACCACGTCACGGAGCGTGCGGGCGCGGAACAGCGCAGCAGTTCCAGTTACCACCAGGCACCTGCCGTGGAGGCGCCGCACGTCCCTGGCATAGCGTGCATATTCATTCCGCTGGAGATGCCCCACAAATCCGCCGCCTCCCGCTCCGGTGAAAACACCGCCCACAGCACCAAGCCGTGAATCAGCCTGCAGGTGGGCCACAGAGCGCTCAATAAAGTCCCGGGACAACTGGGAATCGGCGTCCTGGATCAATATCAGGTCCTCGGGAGCCGCGTGGGGCAGGAGTCCTGCCAGGACGAAGTTCAGGGCTCCCGCTTTTTTATCCGTGTTCCCCACGGTCCGGACTACCTCCGCGCCGGAAGCTGCAGCTATTTCCACAGTGCCGTCAGTGCAGTTGTCCGCCACCACAATGACCCTGTCCGGACTGCGCGTCTGGTCCTTCAGGGAGGCCAAGGTATCTGCAATTCCGCCCGCTTCATTATGCGCAGGAATTATGACAGTAATCACAATTCCGAACCGTCCACATGGGGCCCTAGGCCGCCCACGAGCGGCCTGTGCGATGCGCGCCACATTTTCTTCACATTTCCCCCACGAGACACTTCTGGAATGGATTTAGAGTCTTCCAAGGAGACCGCAAAGGATCGGCACAAAAGCGGAAATTAAGGTGCAAGCTTCAGTCAAGAAAAACGCACGAATTGAGGTGCGGGAAATCAGCCGTTGAGATATCACAATTAGCCGGGCTTGGAGTCGCATCCTCCCCGAGGTGCGCAAGCGGGAGATCAGGAGAGCACAGAACCGCGCAGGAAAGCGAACAAAATCTCTTGACTATGAACGTAGAGCGCTGTTACAAATGCTGTAACACCCAGCACTGAATCGATACAAACGGAGCCGCCTACCCATCAAAGGAGATGACCTTTGGCCATCGCTGCCCCTTCCCCTGCCTCTCCGAAGAGGAATACCAAACGTGCTGCCGCCGTCGGAATTGCTGCGACAGTCCTGCTCAGCGGCGCTGGGCTGACTGTCGCCGTGCCCGCCGCAAACGCCGAACCAAGCAACTACCGCTTCGATTTCGGCAACGGTCCCGTGGAGCACGGCTACACCGGGGTCAGCGCCGCCGATGCCTACAGCCCGGACAAGCGGTATGGCTTCAACACCCCTCAACACATGGCCAACGTTCCGGCCAAGGGAACCGGGGCCGGAAGCGACGCGGTGCGCTTCCTCCAATTCGGAACCAAGAGCACCAACACCTTCAATGTGGATTTGAAGGAAGGCCTGTACAAGGTCACCGTCACTCTCGGTGATACGTCCCGGGCCAGCATCGCCGCGGAAGGAGTCTTCCAAGAGATGAACCTGACCGGAAACGGTGCCACGGCGTCCTTCGAAATCCCGGTGCTGGACGGCCAGCTCAATCTCCTGGTCACCGAAGGCAAGGTGGGCACCGCCTTCACGCTCGGCGCGCTGGAGATCGAGAAGGTGTCCAGGCATCCTGGGATGGACCCCACCATCTGGGTAGGCGGAGACTCCACCGTGGCCAGCTACTACCCGCTTGAGACCAGTGTCCAGGGCGGCTGGGGCCAGATGCTCCCGCAGCATGTGGACCCCGAGGCATTCGATATCCGCAACATGGCCACCGGCGGGCAGATCGCGCGCGGCTTCCGCAACGACGGCCAGCTCGAAGCCATCCTGCAGTACATCAAACCTGGAGACCTGTTCCTGCTCGAAATGGGCATTAACCGATACCGCTGCCAAGAACACCACCACGGAGGCGGAGTTCAAGGAAATCATGCGGGACATGGTCCGGCAGGCGGCCGCCACCGGTGCCACGCCAGTCCTGGTCACGCCGCAGGGCCGGGCCACTGACTTCGTGGACGGCGTCCATTCCTCCGTGAACCGCTGGTACCGGCACTCCACTGTGGCCCTCGCGCAGGAGGAAAACGTGCCGCTGGTGGACCTGAACGTCCTGGCGTCCGCCTACTTCACCGAGATTGGGCCGGAGGCAACGCTGTCACTGTTCATGACCGGCGACGCCCTGCACCCCAATCGCGCCGGCGCTGGTGAACTCGCCCGCCTGGTCACGGGCGAGCTCACCCGGCAGCGCCTGCTCTAGCCATGACGACGGCGGGACTCGGCACATTTCCGCGTCCCGCGTCGTACCGCCCCAAGCGCCGTCACTCCCAGTCCGAGGTGAAGTCCAGAGGCGGCTACCAGCGCGTCCGCGAATGGAGGGCGAACCGGCGCCCGGTGACCTCGGTGGGATTGATGCGGATCAGGTGCTCCTTGAGGCTCGGCTCCCAGGGCTCACGGTCCGCAGATACAGTGCCCTCTCGGCGGGAACGAAGTTCACCGGGAAGATCTCCGGCGTGCTCCCGTTGATCAGCGCCAGCCGCCCGATGTAGGAGGAGCCCAGGAGCTTCCAGCATTCCTCGACGGTCAGGACTTCGGTTGCCCATCCCGGCTGAGGGGTTCCCATGGCCGTGAGTCTAGATGTCCTGCGTAGGCGGGGGAGGGCCCTGTGACCCGAGAATTGATGGGATCTTGACCCAATCCTTGCGGACCCCTGAAGTTGCGGGTCCACGCTGGAGGCATCGGACCAAACCAGCTTGTGGGGAGCAGGAAGTCATGGGAAACAAGACAGCTTTTGAGGGCGACGTCACCACCGAGGGAGGCGTGCTGACGGACCAGCATCCGCTCGATTTCCACGCTTTGGGACTGGCCGGCTGCATCGACCGGCTGACCGGGCCCCTCCGCCGGAGGGGGACCGCGGTCTGCTGGGATACTCCGCACTGGGGCATCGAGATCCCGTCGGACTGCGCCTCCCTCCTCTACCAGTCGGCCCGCGAGGCGCTCAGCAATGCATATAAGTACTCCGGGGCGTCCCACCTCACCGTCCGGCTTGCCGCGGTGGACCACGGCATCCGCCTGGTAGTGGCCGACGACGGCACCGGCTTTGACAGCCGCCGCGCCACGCGCGGGCGGCACCACGGCTATGGGCTGCGCCTTATGTCGGTGGCCGTTCGGGAAGCCGGTGGCTGCGTGGACATCAGTTCCAGCCCGGGTCACGGCACCAAAGTGACGGTAACCCTGCCGCTGGACTGACACCCAGGGCACACGGACTCGGAGGCCCGCCGTACTGGGACGGCGGGCCTCCGTATGCCCGGCTCCGATATTGCTTCTAGCGGGTCAGCTTGGCCTCGTCGGTTTCCAGGTCGCCGATGTGCCCGGGTGCGTTGGCTGCCAGGACGCGCGCAACGAACGCGGCGTACTCGTCCATGTAGTGGCGCAGGAACTTGGCGGTATCCTCCTTCTTCACGTCGCCGTCCTCGCCGAAAACAGCGGCGTCATAATGGATGTAGGCCTCCGGGGCGTTCAGCTGCGGCGCATCCAGGAAGCTGAGGACGCTGCGGAAGGAGGACTGCATGACGGCAGTACCGATGCTGCCCACGGAGGCGCCGATGATGCCGGTGGGCTTGCGGGCAAACGAGTTGCTGCCCCAGGGCCGGGAGCCCCAGTCGATGGCGTTCTTGAGTGCACCGGGGATGGACCGGTTGTACTCAGGGGATACGAACAAGATGCCGTCCGACGCCTCGATGGCCTCCTTGAGGGCACGGGCTGCGGGCGGAAAGTCGGCGTCGTAGTCGTAGCTGTAGAGCGGGAGGTCCCCGATGGGGATCTCCGTGAACTCCAGGTCCTCCGGCGCGAGCTTGATCAGCGCCTTGGAAAGGGTCCGGTTGATCGAGCCTGTTGCCAGGCTTCCCACGAAATATCCGATCTTGAACGGTGCCATGAGTGTTCCTTCCGAGGGCCGGGCGGCGCCGGCCTTCCATGTTCTTTCGAAAAGGTGCCGCCCGTCTTCCTGCGAAAACTGGCGGCGCTGGTTGGTGCCACTGCACCCAACAGTCCAGCACAGATGGACCGTCCCGGCCAGAGCCCCTGGCTTACCGGCGATGTCCTTGACAGGCCGCGGCCGGGAGCGCTGAATGATCTGTAGCGCAACCCCGGTTTTCGTGGCGTCCCGTCGCCTTCCCCGTTCGCCTTCCAAGGAGCACACCAGCCATGACGGACTATCCACTGGACGAGCGAGTCCACACCGAAGCACCCGCCGAGGGCGATCCGGACGCGGACGTCACGGAGATCCGCGTACATTCCCAGGATCCGGCAGAAGGGGCCGACGAGCCCGCCCCGCCGGCGTCCAAGTAGGCGGCGGCCCGTCCCGGCCACCTTCCCGCGGCCGGGCTTTGGCACGCCCGACGGCGGCACCCGGCCAGGGGCCGCCGTCGTCCGTTCCGATTTCCGTGCTCTGGATATGGACGAGCCCAAAAGGTATGTTGGTAAGCATGCTGATGATTTTTCCGAGTCATCAGTTCCGGTGACAAAGCGAAGGAGACGTTATGAGCACGAAGGTGGAAAAACGCATTCTGGTGAACGTACCGGTGAGCACGGCTTACAACCAGTGGACCCAGTTCGAGGAGTTCCCGCACTTCATGGGCGGCGTCAAGAGCGTCACGCAGCTGGCCGATGACCGGCTGGAATGGGTGGCCGAAATCGGTGGCGTCCGCCGGCAGTGGGAAGCGAAGATCCTGGAGCAGGTCCCGGACCGCAAGGTGGCCTGGGCTGCTACCGAAGGCGCCACGAACGCAGGCGTGGTGGAGTTCGAGGACGTAGGCGGCGGGCAGACGTCGGTGCGGCTGACGATTGATTACGAGCCCGAGGGACTGATCGAGAAGGTGGGCGACAAGCTCAACGTCGTTGACCGCCAGGCCGAGGCCGACCTGCAGCGCTTCAAGGAATTCATCGAGGACGAAGGCTACGCGAGCGGCGCCTGGCGCGGCACGGTCAACCCCGGCGCCTCGGTGGGAACGCCCGGCGTGGAAGACGCAGCAGCATCCCGGGGCGATTCCGGCAAGGCCGGTGTTTCGGGCAAGGTGGCCGCCGGACTGGGCGTTGCGGCAGCAGCAGGTGCCGCTGCCGCCATGGCTGCCGGGGGCAACAAGGGCGAGACTGCAGCTGCGGACGAAACGGTAACTCCAGCCACTACCGGGGAGTCGGCCACCGTCACGCCCCTGACGACGGATACCACCACTACGGGCACGGATACGGCAACAACGGGTACGACGGCGGCCGCCGGCTCCACCGGTTCAGTCGCCGACCTTGGTGGTGATGACCGGATCGGTCACCCCTTCGACCAGACGAACGGCCTGGTGGACACTACCGGCGAGTCCGACGAGACCATCGAGGGCGAAAACCTAAGCGCGGGCGAGCGGCGTGATGACGACCGGCGTCCCGACGGCGGCCTGCCGCCTATTGGCGGCAACCTCGGCCAGCACTGACCGCGAGGACGGCCCGCCGTCGCACATCTCCTAACCAAGCGCCGCCCGCCTCTCCCCGAGGCGGGCGGCGCTTTGCCGTTCTTGTGCGGCCTTGCGCTGGTTACTTCTGAGTGCCTGCGTAGGTGACGGACGGCACTTCAGGGGTCTCCATGCCTACACCGATGAAGAAGCTGGGGTGCGGCGGCTGGTTGTAGGACACGTTCTGGTTAGCCACGCCGGTCCGGTACATGGGGTCGTGCATTAGGGTGCGGAGCCGCACCTCGGTGGGTGCGGTGCTGGTGTAGATCCGCAGTTCCGTGCTGTCCGACGACGGGAACACAAGTTCCTCACGCCAGTCACCCAGGAGATCCGCCTGGAGCGACGGGTTGCCCTTGGTGTGGTTGTTCGTCCGGGCGCCGGTGGCGGTCAGCAGCCTGTCGCTGGACTCAGTTTCCCAGTTCCATTTGGAGACGGTGGGCACGCCTACGCCGGCAACGGCGTCGAAGTCGTGGTCCACGATCTCGCGAAGCAGGTCGCCGTCCCACCAGGCCATAAAGTTGGCGGCAGGGATCTTGTTCGCGATCAGCTCGCCCTTGGCGGAGCGCAGCTGGCCAACCGGCGAGTTCCAGGCGCCGTCGCCGCCTACAGCCCAGCTCTCGGAGCCCGGGAAGCGGGGATCGATATCTCCGGTCGCGCCGCGGCCGGTATCCCGCGTGGCGGGGATGCTCCAGAGGATTTCACCGGTGGCGGCGTCACGGAAAGTGGCTCCGCGGTTGCCGCTCTGGCTCATGCTCTCGTGGACGGCGAAGGTCTCAAGGCCCGGACGGGACGGATCGAGGTTGCCCGTGTGGATGGCGTCGCCGTGGCCCAGCTTGGTGTTGTACAGCGGTTTGCCGTCATCGTCGATGGTCATGGAGCCGAAGACGAACTCGTCCTTGCCGTCCTGGTCCACGTCCGCAAGGGAGAGGTTGTGGTTGCCCTGGCCCCTGTACTCCGCGCCCGCAGTGTCCGAATCAAACGTCCATCGCTTCACCAGCTTGCCGTCCACCAGGTCATAGGTGACCAGGACGGTCCGGGTGTAGTAACCGCGGCTGAACATCAGGGACGGCTTCTCCCCGTCAAGGTAGGCTACGCCGGCCAGGAAGCGGTCCACGCGGTTGCCGTAGCCGTCGCCCCACGCGGAGACATTGCCGCGGGGCGGGTCGTAGTGGACGGTGTCCATGATGGTACCGGTGGCGCCGTTGAACACAGTGAGGAATTCCGGGCCGGACAGGATGTAACCGCCGCTGTTGCGGTGGTCGGCTGCAGGGTCACCGATGACCGTGCCTGCGGCGTCCCTGGTGCCGTCAGCGGTCTTGAAGGAAACCTCGGCCTTGCCGTCCCCGTCAAAGTCGTATGCAAGCAGTTGGGTGTAGTGGGCGCCGGCGCGGATGTTGTGGCCGAGGTCAATGCGCCACAGCTTGGTGCCGTCCATCTTGTAGGCATCCACGTACACATTGCCCGTGTAGCCGGATCTTGAGTTGTCCTGCGCATTGGAGGGGTTCCAGAGCTGGATGATCTCGTAGCTGCCGTCGCCGTCCAGGTCCGCGACGGTCGCGTCATTGGCCGTGTAGGTGTAGGGCTTGCCGTCTTTGGCGACGTCGTCGGCCGGCTTGTCCAGCTTGATGGCCAGGTAGTCCTGCTTCAGCGGCGTGAATTCGGCACTGAGCTTGTCCTGTCCATTGCCGTTGCCCACGGTCTTGATGGCGTACGTGGAGTCCGCCGTTCCAGCCGGGTCAACGTAGGTGGTGGTGTTGCGGATGGGTTCTTCCGTGATCTGGACGCCGTCGCGGATCACATGGAAGCCGATGCTGTCCTGGTCAAGGCCGAGCATCCGCCAGCCCAGGGTGACGCCCTGTCCCGTCAACACCGCCACGGGTGCGCGGTCCAGATTCTCCACCTGGCGCTTGAGTCCTGTTGAAGCGGTATTTGCCTGGCCGGGGGTCGGCTGGCCGGGCTCCGCCTGGGCAAGCGGTACACCGGTAAAGGCGAGCGCCGCCGCCGTCAGTGCAGCGGCAGGGGCGGCCTTCCAGGCAAGTCCAGCGCGGGATAGATGGGAACATTTCGAGGAAAAAGCCAAAGAACATCTCCTTTGATGCGGCGGCAGCTGAGTATGCCGCGCGACAGTTTGGAACGTTTCATATGCCCCGAAAACTCCTCTTCCCCAAATTCATGGAGGGGATTCGAGGGCGGGGAAAGCGCTTTCTGCCCTTCATGTTTATCAGTGGCTTCACAGGGCGGTCAAGAGCCATTCCGATACTTTGTGGGAGAAATTGTTCTTTTATCTCCTCGTTCTAGTCTTCGCCGACCTTGTAGCCCGCCACCGACTGCAGCAATGGCACGGTCCTCGGCGGCATGACCTCCACCAGAGACATAGCCGTGCTCGTCCGGACGACGCCGGCAATGGCCAGCATCGCATTGGTCACCCGGTGGAGGTCGGCCGGGTCCTTCGCCGCCACTTTGGCCAGCAGGTCGGCATCTCCCGTGGTGGCATGCATTTCGATGATTTCCGGGATGGTCCGCAGTGCGGCAGTTGCTTCATCGCTTGAGGATTGGCTGATGGAGATCGAGATGAAGGCGGTCAGCGGCATCCCCAGCGCCTCCGTCCTGACCCGCTGGCTGAAAGGCGCCAGGCTTCCGTCATTAACCAGGCGGCGCAGCCGGGCATGGACCGTGTTCCGGGCGACCCCCAGCGTCCGGGAGAGCGAGAGGACCGTCGCCTGCGGGTCGTCGTCGAGTGTGAGGAGAATCTCGGCGTCAAGAGCATCAAGAAGGTGCATACTGAGCATTTTGCCACTCCATCCTGCTGGCAAGGCAGGATCTGTCCTGCAGCAAGCAGCTGTGTTGCGCATACGCACGCCGCTGCCCCACGATGCTTTGCATGACCAGCACCCTTCCCGACACTGCCGCTCCCGGGCTGCGCGCCGCCGTCGCAAACCTCCCCGCGTACGTGGCCGGTAAAAGCGCAGAGTCTGAACTGACTGCCGCCCTGGCCTCGAACGAAAGCCACTTTGCTCCGCTGCCGTCCGTCGTCGAGGTTGTTACTGCCGAAGCCGCCCGGATTAACCGGTACCCCAACATGGGCGCGGTGGACGCCCGGGAAGCCATTGCGCGGCACCACGGAGTGTCCCCGGAGGAAATCGCCGCCGGCCCCGGCAGCTCAGGCGTCCTGCAGCAGATCATCACCGCGGTCTGCGATGCCGGGGACGAAGTAGTGTTCGCGTGGCGGTCCTTCGAGGCCTACCCCATCCTGGTCACCGTCGCCGGCGCTGCACCTGTCCCGGTCCCGCTGCTGGACAACGAACAGCACGATCTCGCGGCCATGGCCGCCGCCATCACTGACCGCACCCGCCTGGTGATGCTCTGCTCCCCCAACAACCCGACGGGCGTCTCCATTGACGCCGGCGCACTGGAGGACTTCCTGAAATCCGTGCCGTCCACGGTCCTGGTGGTGCTGGACGAGGCCTACATCGAATACCAGCGCGGCCCGGGCCTGGACTCGCTGGAGTTCTACCGGCGCTACCCCAACCTGTGCATCCTGCGCACCTTTTCCAAGGCCTACGGCCTCGCCGGCCTGCGGATCGGCTATGCCATCGCCCGCCCGTCCGTGGCTGAAGGACTGCGCCGGACCGCCATTCCCTTCGGCGTCAACCGGATGGCCCAGGCCGCGGCCGTCGCATCGCTGGCCGCAGTCGATGAACTTCGTGCACGGACCGACGCCGTGGCACAGGAACGCACCCGGGTCATCGCCGCCCTTCGCGGCGCTGGCTGGGATGTCCGGGACAGCCAGGCCAACTTCTACTGGCTCCGCGCCTCACACGAGCTCCGGGAAGAGCTGCTGGCTGCCTTTGCCGACGCGGATATCCTCGCGCGCGGCTACGCGGGCGACGGCGTCCGCGTCACCCTGGCGGACAAAGAAACCAACGACCGCGTCCTCGCTGTCCTGGCAGACCGCGGACGGTTTGCCACCCAGTGAGTACCGCCACCATGCCCTCCCCCACAAACGTTCGCGACGCCGAGCCCGCCGCAGTGGAAGGAACCACGACGGCGGCACCCGCCATGCCGCCGTCGGCCGTCCGCCATTCCCTGCTCGAGGATGTCCTGGGCTTCCTCACCGGAACCTTCGCCGCTTCACTTGGCCTGTACCTGCTCAAGTCCAGCGAGGCCGTCACCGGCGGCACGGCCGGCCTGGCCCTGCTGCTGAGCTACAGCCTGCCGCTGCCGTTCGGCGTGATCTTTTTCGGGGTGAACCTGCCGTTCTTTGGGCTGGCGGTATGGAAGAAGGGCTGGAACTTCGCGCTGCGCACCGGCGCGGCGATCGCCCTGGTCTCGGCCATGGCCAGCCTGCACCCCTGGGCCCTGGGGCCGCTGGTGATCGGCCCCGTCTATGGGGTGCTGGGCGGAAACCTGCTGGCCGGCGTCGGGCTGCTCATCCTGTTCCGGCATAAGTCCAGCCTGGGCGGCTTCAGCATCCTGGCGCTGCTGCTGCAGGAGAAGCTGAAGTGGCGGGCCGGATATGTGCAGATGGTGCTGGACGTGGCCATCGTGCTGGCGGCGCTGGTACTGGTGCCACCGTTGATGGTGCTGCTGTCCGCCGTCGGCGCCACGCTGCTGAACCTTATCCTCGCCCTGAACCACCGCCCCGGACGCTACCTCGGAAAGTAGACGCCGGGAGGGCTGCTGGTTAGGGGCCTGACTCGTACCGGTCATCCTGGCCGTGCTGCCGTGCAGGGACCAGGACCACTTCGTGTAGATCCGCTGCCGGCTCGTCGAACTTGGCGTTTACCACTGCAAGGGTGTTGCCAAACAGTGCCGCCGTCGTGGGAATCTGGAAGCTGTCGCTCGTGATGACGTCCCGGACCTCGCCCGAGGACAGGTCGTGGTTGAGCTTGACCCGGCTGACCTGGTTGAGGAAATTCTGCACCACCCACACGGTCTTGCCGCGGGCGATGATGCCGTCCACGTTGGGAAGTGCTCCGGTGTCAATCATCGCGCTCTGCCCGGTCCCGGGATCGACCGTGAAAAGGGCCTGCTTGGCGGAATGGGCCACGATCAGCACCCGGCCGCCCTTGACCGACGTGATGCCGTTCAGGTTGAACGCCCCGGGCAACTCGGCGGCCGGGCCGAGCAGCGGCACCGTGTCAAGATCCTGCAGGTCTCCCTCCCGGTTCACCTGCAGCCGGTAAAGCTCTCCACGTGCGGAGTTGGTGAACCAGGCCCCGTCCCTGGTGAGGGTGACGTCATTGATGAAGCCCGGCGCCAGGGCGAATTCCCCCACGGCCTCCTTGGTCTTCGTGTTGTAGACGAAGGCCTTGCCGGTGCTGCCGCCCGCCACGAAGAGCAGGTCGGTGCGGACATCGAACTTCATGCCCACCGCCTGCCGGTCGGCTGGCGCATCGATGAATCGGGTGGCCTTAGGCTCCCGGATGTCCCCCTTGAAGATGTCCCCGGTTTCCAGCTCCCCTGCATAGAAAGTGGTCCCCCGTCCCGCTGCGATGCCCTCGGCGGAGGTGGCGCCGTCGAGCACGATGACATTGTCTCCAGGGGAGTCACCGGCGGAGGCGGGAACGGCGGTGGGGAGGACGAGGGCCATTAGAGCGATGAACCCGATGACTGCACGGCGTTGTACTGTTCGGCGCATAATGATTCCTGATCTGGATTTTGCGCGGGGCCCTCTGCGGCAGCTCCACACGATGGTGTAGCCAGTTTAAGTACGGCAGTTGGGCCCGCCAAGGCATCGGAGCCCCCATTCTGCTTACAATCGAAACCTCTATTGACTACTGAGGGATCCATGAAGAAATTCGCCACAGTCCTGTTCGCCGCCGGCCTGGTTGCTTCGGCTACAGCCTGCTCCGCCTCACACCAACTGTCCACCGCAGAAACCTGCGAGCGGATCCAGTCCGTTGTGTCGAACCCCGCCAACAGCGCCGGCAAGACGGGAATGAACCGGCTGGCAAACCAGATCCGCCCCATCCACGCCGTCGCTTCCGACGACCTGAAGCCGGCCCTCGCCTCGATCATCGAGTACACGGACGAGCAGGCGAAGGAAACGCCGGACGAGGCCAAGCTCGCCGAGCTCCAGGCCGATTACGAGGAAGCCGGCAGCACCTACAGCCAGTTCTGCAGCTAAATACCCTCCGCGAACCGGGCCCGGCCGCCCGGCTACAGACTGGCCGGGTCCGTATTGGCGCCGCAGAGGATCACTGCCACGCGCTCGTCCCGGCGGGGCACGTAGGCGCCACTGGTGAGGGCTGCATAGGCAGCCGCGGCACCGTGCTCCACCACTATCCGGTAGGTGCTCCAGAGCTGAGTCCGGGCTGCAACAATGTGGTCATCGGACACCAGGACGCTTTCGACGCCGGTGCGGACCGCCACGGAGAAGCCGATGTCACCGATGCGGCGGGCTCCCAGCGAGTCCGCCGCGACGCCGGACACCGCCACGTCCACCGGCCCTCCCGCGGCAAGGGCGTTGTGCAGAGTGGGCGCACTGTGCGGTTCCACGGCCACGACTTTTGCGCGGCCTTCCACGGCGGCCGCAACGCCTGCCATCAGTCCCCCGCCGCCGACAGCCACCAGGACGGTTTCGACGCCGGGCACCTGTTCCAGCAGTTCGGCGCCAACGGTTCCGGCGCCCGCTGCGATTTCGGGCTGGTCGTAGGCGTGGCAGTATACGGCGCCGGTTTCCCGGGCGTATGCCACCGCCGCCTGGTAGGCCTCGGCATATTCCGCACCGCCCTGGACCACGGTGGCGCCGATGGCCTTGAGCTTTTGGACTTTGACTTCCGGCGCTGCGGAGGGAACGAACACCGAGGCGGGGACGCCGAGCTGGGCTGCCGCGTAGGCGTTGGCGAGGCCCGCGTTTCCGCCGGAGGCCACCACCACGCCCACATCGGGCCGGAGTTCACCGCGTTCCTTGCTGGCCAGGATCCGGTTCAGCGCACCCCGGGCCTTGAAGGTCCCGGTGTGCTGCATGAACTCGCATTTGAACCAGGCCTGTCCGGGGAACGCGCCCCGGTCGGCCGCCATAACGGGCGTCAGGCGGGTGAGGCCGGCGGTCCGGTCCGCAGCCCGGTCAACGTGGGCACGGGTGATCACGTCAGACTTCGTCGTCCCAGGTTCCGGACTCCTCCAGGGCTTCCTCGGGCTTGTGTTCCTGCCCGGGATCGCCGCTGCCGACGTACGACGCCGGGACGGTACCGCCGGGATGGGCCTGCTGCTCTTCACGGATGTTGGATGCGCCGGGCAGTTCGGGGTGCTGGCCGCTTTGCGGAGCTTCCTTCCCCTGTCCAGGGCCGGTCTTGGCTTCGTCAGGGTCACCGGGGCCGCGAAGGTCTGCGTCGTTCAGGGGCTCGTTATTGGATGTGGTCATGGTCCTGCCTTTCACCGTGGGAAAGTCGCTGCTTCCGGCCGTACTGGCCCGGCCGCTTTCCAGCCTACGTTTTCAGGGGCCTGATCGCATGGAAGTGTGGATCCTGGGGTTTGGCCGGCAAACCTGTGAAAAAGGGCCCCTTAGCTGGGAATCCCACCTCAAGCGGGACTTCCCGGGAACCGGGGGCGTTTAACCCATGGCAGAAGGAGGCCACGTGATCATTGTTCTTACCGGAATCGACGGTTCCGGCAAGTCCACGGCTGCCGCCGCCCTGGTGTCGTACGTCGAAGCACACGGCGGCAAAGCGGTCCTGCTGAACAACCATGCCGGACGGCGCACCATGTCCGTCCTGTCCGCCAGGACGGGGATCCGCCTGCCCAAGCGCCTGGCCGAGGCCCTGGAAACCACCTTCCGGGTGTGGAACGTGCTGGTTTCCCACCTGAGGGCAAGCCGCTTTGAGGGACTGGTGGTCATGGACCGCCACCTGTACTGCCAGCTGGCACTTCGGACCACCAAGGGCCTGCCACGCGGCCGCTTCCTGCCCTGGCTGCTGAAGGCACTTCCGGCGCCTGACGCCGTCGTCCATTTTGATATTGACCCCGGTGAGGCGCGCCGGCGCATTGTTGCCCGCGGGACGGATGACGAGACGCTGGAGGACCTCATCGCATTCCGGGACGCCTACGCTGCGCTGCCGGAATACAAGGACTTCGTGAAGGTTGACGCTTCCGTGCCGCCTGCGGAACTGGCCCGGCAACTGGAGCAGCTCATTATGAGAGGGCAGCATCTGCCCGCTCCGCCGGTCGGCGCCTAGATCCTGGATCCGCTAGAACAGCGAAGGGCGGGCAGGACCAACTGGTCCTGCCCGCCCTTGCTGTTGAATCGGCGACTACCGGATCAGCGTGACGCTGTCGGCGAGGCCGTGGACTCGGTGTCTTCGGTCTCCGTGGCCATCGGGGAGGCTGTGTCCTCCGGCGAGGCCGTGGACGTAGCAGTCGAAGTGGACGTGGCGGTGGACGTCGGGCTGGAGGTGGCACCGCCGCCGTCGGCCTGCTCAAGCACTTCGTTAATGAGGTCCTCAAGCTCCTTCTGGTCCGTGTCGCCCAGCTCGGCGCCGCTCTTGGTGGCGACCACCAGCAGCCGCCCCTCCGCAGCAGAGACCTGCATCAGCTTCTGCTGGTTCTCGCCGCTGCGGCTGCTGAGGGTGGCAAAGGTTTCCTGGGCATCCGTCTCGGCCTGCAGCTCCTCGCTGGAGACCTCGTAGCTCTGGCCCAGGGCCTCAACCTTGAAGGTGGCGCACTGGTCCATCTTGCCCTTGATGTCCGTGAGGACCTGCTCGGCGTCCTCCCCTTCACCGCTGGACTGCGCGGACAGGGTGCGGGGCTGGTTGCCTTCGGAGATCGCGACGGCCACCTCACCGTTCTCCACGGTGTCCAGCAGGCCGGCGGTGGCAATGTCCTTGCAGTCTTCAGGGTCCACCGTTGCGGTGCTCAGCAGCAGGTTGGCGATGTTCCCGCCCTGGTCCACCTGCTCCTTCGAGTAGAGCTTCAGCTCATTGCCGTCGGCGTCTGTCTTGCCGGAGATGAGGTCGCGCAGCTCGTCTTCCGTGTAGACCTTCTCTTCCTCGGTAGGGGAGGGTGACGCCGTCGTGGTCGCAGTGGGGCTGGCCGCGCCGCCTCCTCCGCCCGTGCAGCCGGCCAGGGCCAGCATTGCCGCAGTCATCAATCCAAGCGCCGGAACTTTACGCATGTGTACATCCCCTTCGAAATAGAAAGCATGCTTAGTGTTTTCCACCATAGACGGTCCTGCGTGCAGAGGGAAATAACGGGCGGATAACTTTGGCAGTGTGGAATAATCCGAGGTAGTGGTCCGCACCGGACCGCTCCACAGACCAGAGGGGACACAGTGTCCGCCACAACTACCGGCACCGAGGCGGCGAGGGCGGCCATCAACAACTCCCAGGTCCCCAAGCATGAGCAGCTCCGGCTGATCATCCTGCGGCTGGCCAAGGAGCAGTTGGGGCCCGGCGCCCGACTTCCCAGCGAGCGGACCCTCATGGACTCCTACGGCGTCAGCCGCATCACCGTACGCGCGGCGATCGGCCGCCTGGTCAACGAGGGGCACCTGGTCCGGGTTGCGGCCAAGGGAACGTTCGTGGCGGACTCCCCCGTCCAGTCCACGCTGCACCTGGCGTCCTTCACGCAGGAAATGGAGGCCATGGGCCACGTCCCCAGCACCGTGGTGCTGGTGGCGGAGTCAGCCGCCGCTCCCGACGACACAGCTGAGGCGCTCAGCCTCCCGCGGGGGTCCGAAGCCATCCACCTGCGCCGGCTCCGCCTGGCCGACGGCCGCCCGGTAAGCGTCGACGACGCGTGGTACAACCCGGAGCACGCCGCCGGACTCCTGGACATCGACCTGACCGGCTCGGTCTACAAGGCCCTGGCCGCCCAGTTCGGCCACCAGATCGACCGGGCACGCCAAAGCGTCCGGTCCGAGGGCGCCCCCGCGGATGTGGGGGCGCTTCTCGGCACCGGAACGGGTGCGCCGGTCCTGGCCTTCGACCGGATTTCCTATTCCGGCGCCCTGGCGATTGAGCACTCGCGCTCCTGGTACCGCTCCGACCGCTACTCACTCAATATGGAAGTCCGGCTCTAGGCCGGACGTCCTTCAGTCCAGCGAAAACAGGCTGGCGCCCGCCGCCACGGAACCATCAGCCAGCAGCGTTGCTGTGTCCGGCTTCGTGTCGAGTACGACGACGGGACTCACCATCGAATAACCGGCCGCCAATGCGGGGGCCGGGTCCACATGCATGATGGGTTCGCCGGCCGCGACGGTGTCGCCCTGGGCGACCAGTAGCTTGAAGCCGTCGCCCTTGAGCTTCACGGTGTCGATGCCCACGTGCGTCAGCACGCCGCGGCCCGACTCGCCCACCACAACAAAGGCGTGCGGCAGGAGCTTGACCACCTTTCCCGCCAGGGGGGACACGACGGCGAACGCCTCACCGGCCGGCGGTTCAACGGCCGCGCCGGAACCCACCATCTGCCCCGCGAACACGGGATCGGGAACGTCTGACAGCTGCACCACTGCCCCGCTGATTGGGGCAAGGACCAGCATCGACTCCGCCACTAGAGGAGGTCCTCGATGTCTTCGGCCAGGGAGTCGGCTTCAGGACCAACGATCACCTGGACTGCGGTGCCGGCGGTGAGCACGCCGTGGGCTCCGGCGGCTTTCAAGGAGGCTTCGTTCACCAGTGAGCCATCCTTTACCTCGGTCCGGAGGCGGGTGATGCAGGCTTCCACCTCAAGGATGTTGCCGGCGCCGCCCAGGCCTTCAATGATCTTTTCTGCTTTGGACATTGCTGCCCTTTCTGACGGTGCCCGCGTGGAGCACTTCTTCAGCACCGGACCGGCGGCCCGGTGGGACCTATTCTGGCTTCCTCCCCATCGAACCAACAGCCCTGGCGGTGTTCTCCGCCGATCTTGACAGCCGGTCGTGGGATCAATCACACTGAACTGGTCATAACCAGACAGTACCGGCTGTAACCTTCACTTCACAAGCCCCGATCCCCAACCCCGCAGAGGTGTACCCATGTCAACATCCGAGACCACGGCCTTGGCTCCGGAGAAGAAGCCAAACCGCGCCTTCGCCACCCTCCAGCGGCTGGGCCGCTGCCTGATGCTTCCCATAGCCGTCCTGCCCGCGGCGGGCCTGCTGCTGCGCATCGGGCAGCCGGACCTGCTCGGCGCCATTCCCGGATTCGAAGGCGGCGCCGCCGTCATCTCGGCCGCCGGCAACGCGGTGTTCACCTGGCTGCCGCTGATCTTCGCCGTCGGCATCGCCATCGGCTGGGCCAAGAAGTCGGACGGCTCCACCGCACTGGCCGCCGTGGTGGGTTACATGGTGATCGACGGCGTCTTCAAGGCCATGTCACCGCTGGTCCTGGCAGGGCAGGTAGATCCCGCCGGCAAGCAGGCCCTGATCAACTACGGTGTCCTGGCCGGCATCGTGGTGGGCCTGCTCTCCGCCGGCCTGTGGCAACGGTTCTACCGCACCAAGCTGCCCGACTTCCTGGGCTTCTTCAGCGGCCGCCGCCTGGTGCCCATCCTGACGTCCATCACCAGCCTGGTTGTCGGCGTCGTGCTTGCCCTCTTCTACCCGCTCTTCAACGCCGGCCTCTCCGCAGCGGGCCAGGCCGTGGCCGGAAACCCGGAACTTGGCGGCGGCATCTACGGCTTCGCCAACCGCATGCTCCTCCCGGCAGGACTGCACCACATCCTCAACTCCGGCCTGTGGTTCCTGATCGGTGACTACACGGACGCTTCCGGCCAGCTCGTCCGCGGCGACCTCAACCGCTTCTTCGCCGGCGACCCCGCGGCAGGCGTCTTCATGACCGGTTTCTTCCCCATCATGATGTTCGGCCTGCCGGCGGCTGCCCTTGCCATGTGGCGCCACGCCAAGCCCTCCCAGAAAAAGATCGTGGGCGGCATCATGCTCTCCACCGCGCTCACCGCATTCTTCACAGGCATCACCGAACCGCTCGAGTACGCGTTCATGTTCGTCGCCTTCCCCCTCTACATCGTCCACGCTGTGCTGACCGGCACGTCAATGGCCCTGGTCAACGCCCTGGACATCCACCATGGCTTCACCTTCTCGGCGGGGTTGATCGACTTCGTCCTCAACTTCGGGAAGTCGCAGAACGGCTGGATGCTCATCCCCATCGGGTTGGGTTACGCGGTGATCTACTACTTCCTGTTCTCCTTCGTCATCAAGCGCTGGAACCTGCGCACCCCCGGCCGTGAGGACGACGAAGTCGCGGTGGACACCGACGCCGCCAAGTAAGTCCCCCGCTCCGTTCAACAACCCGAAAGCACTCCCGCATGGAAATCATCATCCTTCCCACTGCCGCCGATGTTGCCCGCACGGCTGCCGACGCCATCGAGGAACAGGTTCGCCGCGGACCGTCCGTCCTGGGGCTGGCCACCGGCTCCACGCCGCTGGGCACCTACCAGGAGCTCATCCGCCGGCACCGCACCGGCGGCCTGACCTTCGCCCAGGCGCAGGCGTTCCTCCTCGACGAGTACGTGGGGCTGCCCGCCGTACACCCGCAGTCCTACCACTCGGTGATCCGGGACGAGTTCACCGCCAGCGTGGACTTTGCCCCGGACGCGGTGCACGGACTGGACGGGATGGCAGAGGATCCCGAGGCCGAGGCTTCCCGGTACGAGGGCCTGATGGCAGCGGCGGGCGGGGTGGATATCCAGATCCTGGGCATCGGAACTGACGGTCATGTGGGGTTCAACGAGCCCATGTCCTCGCTGGGCTCCCGGACCCGGATCAAGACCCTGACCCGGCAGACCAGGCAGGACAACGCCCGCTTCTTCGACTCGGCGGACGACGTCCCGGACCACGTCCTGACCCAGGGCCTGGGCACCATCCGCGAGGCCCGGCATCTGCTGCTGCTCGCCATGGGCGAGGCGAAGGCGCAAGCCATCGCGGCCGCCGTCGAAGGTCCGGTCGCGGCAGTCTGTCCGGCGTCGGCGTTGCAGTTGCACCCGCACGTGTCCGTCCTGGTGGATGAGGCTGCGGCCTCCCGGCTGGCGCACCGGGAGTACTACACGGACGCCTTCGGTCGGAAGCCGGCATGGCAGGGGCTGTAAGCACGGGGTCGGCCGCTGATCCCGCCGGCGCAGCTCGGCCCGTTGCAGGGATTGCTGCCGGCCCCGTCCTGGAGCTTGCCGTGGAGGATGCCGACGGCGTCCGGTTGGCTGCCGCCGCGGGCGCCGCCCGGGTGGAACTCTGCGCCGCCCTGGCCGGGACGGACGGCATCACGCCGAGTATTGCCTCCGTGGAGCAGGCCTGCACCGTGGGCCTGCCCGTCCACGTCCTGGTGCGGCCCCGGCCCGGCAACTTCATCTACTCTCCCGGAGAGCTTGCAGTAATCGAGCGCGACGTGGCGGCGGCAATGGATGCAGGTGCCGCCGGTGTGGTGGTCGGGGTCCTGGCGGCCGACGGCGGACCGGACGCCTCCGCCGTCGGGCGCTTTGCCCAGGTGGCACGGCGCTGCAAGCCGGCCGCCGAGGTGACGTTCCACAGGGCCTTCGACGCCGCTTTGGCAGCCGGCTTCGACCCGGCGGAAGCCCTGGCCCGATTGGAGCAGGCAGGGGTGGACCGTGTCCTGACCAGCGGCGGCAGCCCGGACTGCACCCTGGGCCTTGGCATGCTCGTCCGGCTGGTGGAGCTGGGCCGGACCCACGCGCCGTCGGTCCAGGTCATGGCCGGCGGCGGAGTGACGCTGGAACTGGTACCGCGGCTGCTCGAAAGCGGCGTCCAGGCAGTCCACACTTCCGCCCGGGCACGCCACGGGCTCTCCGGAGGAGAGCGGGCGGCCGCCGCCGACCCTGGTTTGGCTGCGGCGATGGCCGCGGCAGTGGCAGGGGGACCCCTAAGGACACCCGCTGCGGAAGGGTCGGAAGTATGAGCAACGAAATGGTCCTGCGCGGCCGGATGGTTAGCGGAAGCATGGACATTGCGGACGGCGTCATAGCGGTCGACGCCGGCCGCGTCACCTATGCGGGGCCTACATCCGGATACCGCGGGAAGGCTGGGCCTGCGACCGAAAACATCCTGCTGCCAGGCCTGGTGGACCTGCACTGCCACGGCGCCAACGGCTCCGACTTCTCCCAGGGCTCCCTCGACGCCGCCCGGTCGGCGGCCCGCTACCTGCACAGCCGGGGTACCACAACGCTGCTGGCCAGCCTGGTGACGGGGTCACCGGGGAACCTGGTGCGCAACCTCTCTGTCCTGCGGACTTTGGCAGAGGAAGGACTGATTGCGGGATCCCACCTCGAAGGCCCGTTCCTGGCGGCAGGGCAGTGCGGCGCCCACGATCCCTCGCTGCTCCTCGAACCGGACCCGGCCCTGATGACCGAGATGCTTAAAGCCGCCGGACCATCCCTGGCGTCCATCACGCTGGCGGCCGAGCTTCCCGGGGCGTCCGGCCTGGTGGATCTGCTCGCATCACACGGCATCATCCCGTCCCTGGGGCATACCGCCGCGGACCCGGCGGCCGCTGCAGGGTTCCTGGAGCACGCTGCTGCCGGGTTATCTGCTCCGTCCAATCCAACCGGGCGGTTCAGGCCTACCGTCACGCACCTGTTCAATGCGATGCCAAGCCTGCACCACCGCTCCCCCGGCCCGGTATCGGCCAGCCTCAGTGCTGCCCGTGCGGGCAATGCGGTGGTGGAACTCATCGCAGACGGCGTGCACCTGGCGCCGGAAACGGTCAAGCTCGTGTTCGACCTGGTGGGCGCGGAAAACATCGCCCTGGTTACCGACTCGATGGCGGCCACGGGCCTGCAGGACGGGGCCTACCAGCTCGGTTCGCTGGCCGTCACCGTGGACCATAGCGTAGCGCGCGTGGACAGCACCGGGGCCATTGCCGGCGGAACTGCCACCTTGCTGGACATTGTGCGCACCACCATCGCCGCGGGTGTCCCCCTGCAGGACGCCGTACTGTCGGCAACAGGCGTTCCGGCCGCGGTCCTCGGGCTGTCCTCGCAGGCAGGCGACCTCCGTGCTGGCCTGTCCGCCGACGTCGTCGTTACCGACCCTGACCTCAAACTGGCGGGGGTCCTGCGCCGGGGCGAATGGGTGGCTGCCCTCGCACCCACACTGTAGGGGCGGCGGCAGCCCCGACGCCCGATCCCGGGGCCTGGCGGGGGCCTGGTGCGGGACAGGGGCAGGGGCGGGGGCAGGGGCGGGAATGTCGTACCCTGCCACGATGATGTGGGTATGGGAAACGGCGCAGTCATAGCAGCACCGATGGAGGGTGTTACTGCCACCACGGCTGCCATCAACGCGCTGTTCCTTGAGGAGGAAGCCCTTGCGGCTGCTTCGCTGGAGGCTGACGGCGGCAATGGTGTTGATCTTTTGGACGGCTCTACCGGTTCCGGTTGGAGCGGGTGGGCCTGGAAAAGCGGCTTGAGGGCTCAGGTCGCCGCACTCAAGGCTAGGGACGCTGCCCAGTCCCTCGACCTGCAGCTGGCCATGGCCCCGCCCGATGCCTCCGCCCACGAGCGCACCTACGCGGAAATATCAGCTGTGGAAGAAATTGCCGGGATCCTGACCATCAGCTCCGGGGCGGCCGCCGCGTTCCTGGCCCAGTCCCGGCAGGTGTGCTCGCTGCCCGCCGCCTACAACGCGCTGTCCACCGGATCCTTGTCCTGGCAGCACGCCCGGATCATCGCCGACGAAACGGACAACCTGGACCACGCCACCGCGACGGCGCTGGCGGATCATTTCCTGGACCCGGACGCGCCCAACCCGGCCCGCGGCTGCCCCGCCGGTAACCTCGTCCCCTCACGGTTCCGGGCCAAAGTCCGCGCCTGGCGCGAACGCCACCACCCCGAATCGATCGAGAAGCGTAACGCCAAGTCCGTCGCCGACCGCCGGGTCGAGTTCGCCCGTGACCGGGATGGCATGGCCTGGTTCTCGGTCTACCTCCCGGCCCACTCGGCGATGGCGGCCTGGAACAAGACCAGAGCTATCGCCCGCGGCCTTCAAGGACCCAACGAAACCCGGACATTCAACCCAGATCACAGCCGACGAGGTTGTCTGGCGCCTCCTCGCCCACACCACCAGCCCTTCCGCCGGCAGCACAGCCGACGGCAGCACCCTCGCAGGCAGCGGGGACACGGCAGGTACCGAGGGACCCACGAACAGCGGCGAACCCAGTACCGAGAGCGGACAACAAGCTGTCATCGGGGATCAGTTCCCCGATGAATTCCTCGGGCTTGCCACGCTTGTCGGGTCCGACGAACCAGCAGGGGACCTCGGCATCCCCGACAGCACTCACTTCGGGACCAACGGTCACATCGACGCAACCAATAACCCTTGCCCCCAGGACAACAGCACCGGCCAAGCCGGAAACAGCACCAACACCGCGTTCCTTGGCGCAACCAGCCTGGAGGCCGGAAAAGTCCCACACCCCGCGCCGACGTCATCGTCACCGTCCCCGTGCTCGCCCTGCTCGGCCAAACGGACGAACCTGCCATCCTCGACGGCTATGGCCCCATTCCCGGGTCGACGGCCCGCAGGCTCCTTGCCGACGGAGCGGATTCCTTCACCCGCGTCCTCGTCGACCCTCGCGACGGCGCACCCCTGGAAATCGGCCGCACCAGCTACCGGCTCACCAAGGCCATGAAACACGCACTCCGGCTCAGGGACGGCAAGTGCACCTTCCCCGGCTGCAACAACAACTCCCTGGACAACGAAGCCGACCACCTCACCGCCTGGCAACACGGCGGAACAACCGGCATCAGCAACCTGGCACAACTCTGCCCAAAACACCACCGGCTCAAACACAACAGCGGCTGGAGACCCACCCAAGCAACAGAAACTGAACCACCCGGCTGGAAATCACCCACCGGCCGCCACTACCCCAGCGAACAACCCGACTGGCAACCACCGCGTCTGCCGGCGGGAATGCCTTCCCCGGATGTGGCCGGCCCCGCTTTTGCCGTCCGGGACTCCGTTCGCGTCTCCTGCCGGCGTCATCAGTGTGGACTTTCGTCCGGCATTATCCCCGGCGGAAGAGTGCCTCCTGGGGTACCTGCGCAAGACCAGGACATAGCGTGCCTGCGGCGTGTTCCCACCGCAGTGCTAATCCGGTACGTCCGCTACGTGGCCCTGAGTCCTCCCCGGACCTGGCTGGGCCGGGTCCGATGTTTGGCCTCCTGCCCGGCCAATGCATGCAGCCGGGACACAACGTCCAGAGCCAGCGGACGCCCATGTCCAGGCGCCAGCAACCGGGGTCCCAAGTTGGCAAGGCGGTCCACCGATTCCATGGCTTCCTTCCAGTCCCAGGTGGTGTACCAAGGCGGACCTGCAAGGTCAGGCCTGGCCAGGAGGATGCCCGGAAGCGAGTTCAGGTTTACCGTCACCACCGCATCACCCGATAGCAGAACCCTGTCGCTGGGACGCCAAAACGCTACGTGCCCGGGCGTATGTCCCGGCGTCGGCACGGCGTTCCAGCCCGGCAGCTCGGGCACTTCCCTGCCGGGCGCCAGCGGTTGGACGACGTCGGAAATGTCGCCGCTGGCCTCGATCCGCCGGCGTACCCGGGCAGGCAGCGAGCGCATGATGGGCATAACCACCCACCGGTCCAACGGCATTGAAAAGTCGGCCCGGTACTTTCCCTGGGCCATGGGCAGCTCGGCCGGATGGACGTACACGGGCACTTGCCATAGCCGGGCCAACGTGCCGGCGGCACCGGAGTGGTCGGGATGGAGGTGCGTCAGCAGGATTGCACGAGGGTTTTCCCCGGGCCCGAGCATTCGCTGGACAGCCTTGTGTACGTGCTCCGCGCTGGCGGCCCAGCCGGTATCGACCAGCACCCGGGCCGATCCGGACCGGACAAAGTAGAGGTTGGACGCGAGTGCTCCCGTACCCGAGGTTATGAGGACAACCCCAGGAGCAATTTCCCGGATTTGGCTGATGCGCTTCATTGCCCTTCCATTTTCATCCAGGACACTGCGCTTTTACATCCTCAGCCGTCAGCGCCGGGCAGGCATACCTCCACGAGGCCGGCAGTGATACGGGTATCGAAGCGTGGCTGACGGGAGGTGGCAGGGCCGGCCTGCACCTCGCCAGTGCGCAGGGAGAAGGTGCTCCGGTGCCAGGGACACACGACGCAGGGTTCGCTGCCGCCCTTGGCATCTCCGTCCTTGAGTTTGCCTTCATGCAGCGGCCCGGACAGGTGGCTGCAGACGTCGGACAGCACGTTGACGTTGTCGCCCTCCCGGTGGACGAGCAGCGGCAGTCCGGCAACCTCGTGCTTGAGCAGCTTTCCCTCAGGCAGGTCCGAGAGCTGTGCCAGGGAATGCCATCCCGACGGGAAGCGGTGCGGTATCTCCTCGCTGTGGTTCACCCCGGCTGCCTGGCGGTAAGTGAGGTGGCCGCCCAGGAAGCCGCCGGCACTTACTGTCGCAAGTCCCAAGTAGGCCAGCACCTTTCCGCTGTTCTGGCTGCCCCTTGCCCGCTGGACCAGCGACGCAATGTAGAAGCCCGTTGCCGTCACGTTGGCGGCGGCATGCACCAGGCCCACCCTTTGCTGCTGCGGATGGAGTTGCAGCCAGTCATTGAAACCGGCCAGCGCGGACGGAAGCACACTTGCAGTGCCAACCCCCACCAAAATCCCGGCAGCCTTCCCCGTACCGGGGATTGCGTCCAGGACCCCGGCGGAAACCCAGGCCCCGATCGGGACCTGGACAGCAAGTGGGTGTACCGGATGACCGATGGGAACACCGTGGAGGACGTCCCTCGCCCATCGTGGACGGAGGACCTTCCTGACGACTTTCCGGACGCTCTTGGCCGCGGGGTCAAGCCATTCGGCGTCCTCGAGGCGGGTGACAAGCTCAAGTACAGGCAGCGGCTTCATGGGTCTCCCTTACCCTGTTTCCTGGAATCCAGTCGGTGCCCAGAGCCTAGCGGCTGGCCGCCCCGGGTAACAGGGCCAAGACAAGAGGGCAGGGACGAAAGGGAAGGCAGGAAGCAGCCGCATCCGGCGCCGGTACCCGGTTACCGCAGCGGCGACCCCAGCACCGTGAACTGGCTGCCGCCCATCTCGCCGGACAGCAGGGGCATTGCTTCGGCGATCGCGGCCCGCACGCTGTCCAGCTGCAGTGAGGTCCGGTGTGCCTCCGGCGACTCCCACAGTTCGCTCACAAACACCGTGTCAGGGGCGTCGTCGTTCACGCCTACCTCGTACAGCAGGCAACCGGCTTCCTTGAGTCCCGGCATGGGCCTGAGAAGGATGGACACGACGGCGTCCCGTTGGCCGGGCTTGGTTCCGAGGCTTCCCACATTCGCAAAGGTCATGGTGCCCAGTCTGCAGCATGGGTATGACCGGACAGGGTTAAACCTGAAACAGAATTTTGCCAAGTCTGCGTGATCCAGCTGGCCAGATTGGGTATAAACATAGTGGCTGAAGCAGTGGGCCAACCGGCAGCCCTTGGGAGCACGCGCCATGAAAGCCAACGGGACCTTCCCGCCCGCCATCGAGCTGGGCAGCACGCCTTCCGGCAGGATTTTCCATGCCTTCCACCATCTGCAGTTGGTGCCGACACCGGACCTCCTCCGTTTGAAACGTGCGCTTGAACTGGGCAGCCCCCCATTCGACAGCGCCGAACCGGACAGCAGCCAGCTGGACAGCGGGGAGAAGGGCACCGGTGCATCAGAAACCGGTCCGGCCCATGACCTTCTCCGGCGCATCGACGCGGAGTTGTCCCGCCGGCGCGAGCAGAGCCCGCAGGCGGGCTAAGACCATCCGCTCCGCGGGTATGTGGCCGCGGAAAACGGATGAGGGCAGTCCCTGGGCTACAGGGGCCGCCACCGCGGACCGGCGCCTTTGATGCCCGGGCACCGGTCCGCGGCCTAACCATCATTGAAAGGAGCACTCGAAAATGAGCAATGGCATTCTCCGGCGCACCGGAACGGACATCACCGAGCCGCTTCGGCGCTTCTTTGAAGGCGACCTGGACACATGGCTTCGAACCGAGGAGTACAGGGAGAACGGCACCCTGGTCATCAAGGCGGAAGTCCCCGGCATCGACCCCGACAAGGACGTGGACATTACCTTGACCGGTGACCAGTTGCGCATCACCGCGCGGCACGAGGAAAAGTCGGAGCACACGGGCAAGGAAGGCTACCGATCCGAATTCCGCTACGGCACGTTCTCGCGGGCAGTTACGCTCCCCGCCGCCGTGGACCAGGGTGACGTCAAAGCCACCTACACAGACGGCATCCTGGAGGTACGGGTTCCCCTGCCGGAACTCCAGGATGCTTCCGCCCGCCGGAAGATACCCATCACCAGGGGCTAGGAGGACGACGGCGGCGCGCGGCCGCCGTCGTCCGTTTCCCTTCTCCCCGGCTGGCTGGCCGGCTGGCTTCCCGGCCGCGCCCTGCTTCCCGCAGTTGTCGCACCCCTGTGATTGGATGGTGTCCTCTTCACGGGGAGGCGGGACATGGAAGTCTGGACGGGGAGCCCTTATCCGCTGGGTGCCACCTATGACGGCAGCGGCACCAACTTCGCGGTCTTCAGCGAGGCCGCGGATGCCGTCCACCTGTGCCTGTTCGATGACACCGGCACCGAGCAGCGGATCCGGCTCGAAGCCGTGGATGGCTTCGTCTGGCACTGTTACCTCCCGCACGTCCTGCCGGGCCAGCTGTACGGCTACCGGGTGGATGGCCCCTACAATCCGGCGCAGGGCATGCGCTGCAACCCCAACAAGCTCCTGATGGACCCCTACGCCAAGGCCTTCAGCGGTGCGATCACGTGGGGGCAGCCCATGTTTTCCTACAACTTCGGGGACCCGCTCTCCTTCAACACGGAAGACTCGGCGCCGAACACTATGCGTTCGGTGGTGATCAGCCCCTTTTTCGACTGGCAGCACGACCGCCCGCCCAGGATCCCCTACAACGACACCCTGATCTACGAGGCCCACGTCAAGGGCCTGACCATGACCCACCCCGATGTACCGGAGAAGGAACGCGGCACCTACGCCGGCGTTGCCCACCCTGCCGTGCTCGAGCATCTGCAGAAGCTGGGCGTCACGGCCATAGAGCTGATGCCGGTACACCAGTTCGTGCAGGACAGCGTCCTGAAGGACCGGGGCCTCAGCAACTACTGGGGCTACAACACCCTTGGGTTTTTTGCGCCGCACGAAAGCTACAGCTCCAGCACCAGGCCGGGCCAGCAGGTGCAGGAGTTCAAGGCGATGGTCCGCTCCCTGCATTCAGCAGGCATCGAGGTGATCCTCGACGTCGTCTACAACCACACGGCCGAGGGGAACCACCTGGGCCCCACCCTGTCCTTCAAGGGGATCGACAACCAGGCGTACTACCGGCTGGTGGACCACGAGAAGCAGCACTACCTGGATTACACGGGCACCGGGAACACCATCAACGTCCGCCATCCACATGCCCTGCAACTGCTCATGGATTCGCTCCGGTACTGGGTGCTGGAGATGCACGTGGACGGGTTCCGCTTTGACCTCGCCTCGGCCCTGGCCAGGGAGTTCTATGAAGTGGACCGGCTGTCCAGCTTCTTCGACCTGGTGCAGCAGGACCCCGTGGTCTCCCAGGTGAAGCTGATCGCCGAGCCGTGGGACGTTGGCCCCGGCGGCTACCAGGTGGGCAACTTTCCTCCCTTGTGGACGGAATGGAACGGAAAGTACCGCGACGCCGTCCGCGACTTTTGGCGCGGCGCCCCCGCCACCCTCGGCGAGTTCGCCTCCCGGCTTGCCGGTTCCTCGGACCTCTATGAAAGCTCAGGGCGCAGGCCTGTGGCGTCCATCAATTTCGTCACGGCCCATGACGGCTTCACCCTGCGCGACCTCGTGTCCTACAACGCCAAGCACAACGAGGCCAACGGGGAAGGCAACAACGACGGCGAATCCCACAACCGGTCGTGGAACTGCGGTGTGGAAGGCCCCACGGACGATCCCGAAATCCTCGCCCTTCGCGCACGGCAGCAGCGCAACTTCCTGGCCACCCTGCTCCTGTCTCAAGGGGTGCCCATGGTGGCCCACGGCGATGAGCTGGGGCGCACCCAGCTGGGCAACAATAACGCCTACTGCCAGGACTCGCCACTGTCCTGGATCGACTGGGACGCGGCCGACCAGCCGCTCAACGAGTTCCTGGCCGCCGTCAGCGCGCTCCGCCGGGAACATCCCACGTTCCGCCGCAACAGATTCTTCGAGGGCCGGCCGGTCCGGCGCAGCCTTGGCCAACCGCTGCCGGATATCGTCTGGCTCAACACCGACGCTTCCGAAATGGTGCCGGAGGACTGGGGCAATCCGCTTGCCCGCGCCCTGGGGGTGTTCTACAACGGCGAGGCAGTGGGCAAGGACCACCGGGGCAGGGTGATCCGGGACCACAACTTCCTGCTCTACTGCAATTCCGGCGAGGGACCCGTGGTGTTCACGCTGCCCAGCCCGGAGTATTCGCCCGCGTGGGAGCAGATGATCGATACCGCCGGCGAGCACGCGGACCAGGGGATCCTGGAGGCGGGCGGCACCGTGACGCTCGCGGCGAAATCGCTGCTGGTCCTGCGGGCGTACGCAAAGCAGCCGGAGAAGCCGGACCATTCCGTGGCTGCCTCGCTGGCGCTGGTCAAGGCGCCGGAGCCCGCACGCTTTCCCCGGGCCTGACCTCAGTCCGCGACGCCCAAGGTTCCGGCATGCACCACTGCGCCGCTGGCCGTGGTGTCGTCGTTCAGCATCCAGCCCACGCGCTTGACCGTCCGCAGCATCACCACGCTCTCAACCAGTTCGATGCCCGGTACTTTCTGCTGCAGCGCCAGTTCGGCGGTCATGACGTCGGCCAGCGACTGGAGCCACATGATGATCACGAAGTTGGTGGGCCCGGTGGTGGACGCGCTGAGCCGGACTTTGCTGATGGTGCGGAAGGCGGCGGCTGCCTCCTCATGCCTGCCGGCCGGGACGTTGGCGAACCACTGGCACGTCACCGGGAACGACGAGTAGCGCTGCGCCACCTCGCAGCGGAACAGCAGGATCCCGCTGGCGAGCACCCGGTTCAGCTGACGCTGCACCGTGGCGGGATGGCGGCCCAGCTCCCGGGCAATGTCCGCCGCCGTCGCCCTTCCGTCCCGCGCCAGGTACGGGAGCAGGGCCAGGTGGCTGGCTGGGAGGTCCCCCGCTGCCGCAGCTTGCCGGCCCGGGCCCTCGGCGCCTTGCCCCAGCGTCCGAAGGGTGGCCAGCTGGGCCTTGTCCAGGATGTTCAGCCGCCATTCGTCCGCGCTGGTGTGCAGCCGGGTGCAGAGCGCCGTCTGGTACTTGGTGAGCCCTTCGATGGTCTTCAGCCTGGCGGCGACGTTGGTGCTGAACTCCTCAAGCGACCTGGTGATGACGGTCAGCATCAGGTCGCGGTTGCTGGCCGCTTCCTCCACTGTGACGATCTCGGGCATGGCCGCCAGCTGGGCGGTGACGGCGGCCCGTTGGTTCATCTCGCAGTCAACGGCCACAAAGGCGAGGAGCATCTGCTGGGGGTTTCCGGCCAGGTGCGCAGTGACCCATGCCGCACCGCTGGACCTCAGCCGTTCCCAGCGCGCGGCCAGCGTGGTTGCGTGGACGCCCAGCACTTTGGCGGCATCGGCCCAGCCAAGGCGGGGGTGGACCTGCAGCACCTGAATCAGGGCAAGATCGTCCTCGCTGAGCTCCATGGACCCGCCCCTCCGTGCATGAATACTGCGGCTACCCAGAACCAGCAGCATAATTATTGCGCTTTCGGTGAATGTGAAGCGCGCCACTCCAGAATAGTCCACAAGCCGGAAGCCCACGCCAAGGAGTACAAGTGCCCATTACCGAAGACGCCCGCGACCTGCAGGAAGACCTGGTCCGCCTGCGCCACGACCTGCACCGGCAGCCGGAGATCGGCCTGCACCTCCCGCGCACCCAGGAGCGCGTCCTCCAGGCGCTGGACGGCCTGCCGTTCGAGATCACGCTGGGCAAGGAGACGACGTCGGTCACTGCCGTCCTGCGCGGCGCCGGCGGTTCACCCGTGGACGGCGGGTCCCCGGCGGGCGGCGGGTCCCCCATGGGCGGCAAGGCGACCGAACGGCCCGCCGTCCTCCTCCGCGCGGACATGGACGGACTCCCGGTGCAGGAGAAGACCGGAGTGGACTACACATCCCGGACCGACGGCGCCATGCACGCCTGCGGCCACGACCTGCACACGTCCATGCTCGCCGGAGCCGCCACGCTCCTGGCCGAGAAGCGGCACCTGCTCCAGGGCGACGTCGTCCTGATGTTCCAGCCCGGCGAGGAAGGCTGCGACGGTGCCAGCTACATGATCCGGGAAGGCGTCCTGGATGCCGCCGGCCCCCGCGTCCAGGCGGCGTACGGCATGCACGTCTTTTCCTCCCTGGAGGAACACGGCCAGTTCTGCACCAAACCGGGCGTCATGCTCAGCGCCTCGGACGGCCTGGAGGTCACGGTCCTCGGCGCCGGCGGCCATGGGTCCGCCCCACACGCCGCCAAAGATCCGGTGACCGCGGCGGCGGAGATGGTCACCGCGCTGCAGGTGATGGTGACGCGGCAGTTCAACATGTTCGATCCCGTGGTCCTGTCTGTGGGCGTCCTGCAGGCCGGCACCAAGCGGAACGTCATCCCGGAGACGGCCCGCATCGAAGCCACCATCCGGACCTTCTCCGAAGGCTCCCGCCTCAAGATGATGGAGGCCGTACCCCGGCTGCTCAAGGGCATTGCCGCAGCCCATGGCCTCGACGTGCACGTTGATTACCAGGAGGAATACCCCCTCACCATCACGGACGAGGACGAAACGCGCACCGCCGAAAAGGTCATCTCCGGCATGTTCGGCGAGCGCCGGCTCTCGCGCTGGGCCACCCCGCTCAGCGGTTCCGAGGATTTTTCCCGGGTGCTGGCAGAAGTGCCCGGCACCTTCGTGGGGCTCAGCGCCGTCGCGCCCGGCAGCGATCCCGCAACCTCCCCCTTCAACCACTCGCCGTACGCGACCTTCGACGACGGCGTCCTGGCTGACGGGGCAGCGCTCTACGCAGAACTGGCCATCTCGCGGCTCGCCGCGCTTTCCGCAGCTTCATAGCACCGCAGCGACTCCCCACCGCCGGCAGCAGCGCCGCGCCGGTAACCCCATTCGCACCGACCACCAGGAAGTCATCATGTCCATTGCAGTAACAAGGCAGCAGACTGGACGCGTGTCCACCGCGAAGACAATCGTCGGAACCGGCATCGGCAACGCCGTCGAGTGGTACGACTGGGCCATCTACGCCACGTTCACGCCCTTCATCGCCAGCCAGCTCTTCAGCAAGGCGGACCCCGCTTCCGCGGTACTGTCCACGCTGGCGATCTTCGCCGTCGGCTTCGTGGCCCGGCCCTTCGGCGGCTTCGTTTTCGGCTGGATCGGCGACAGGGTGGGCCGCAAGGCATCCATGACGCTCGCCGTCGGACTGGCCTCCCTGGGCAGCCTGATGATCGGCATCGCGCCCACGTTCGCGGCCGTGGGCGCCTGGGCATCGCTGATGCTGCTGGTGGCCCGGCTCATCCAGGGACTCGCGCACGGCGGCGAACTGCCGTCGTCGCAAACCTATCTTTCGGAGATGGCACCCAAGGAGCACCGCGGATTTTGGGCCACCCTGATCTACACCTCCGGAACGGTTGGCATCCTTTTCGGCACCCTCCTGGGCGCGGTCCTGAACATGACGTTGACTACCGATGCGATGAACGCCTGGGGCTGGCGGATCCCGTTCCTGCTGGGTGCCGCGATGGGCCTCTACGCCCTGGTCATGCGGGCCCGGCTGCACGAGACCGAGGCCTTCGAGGGTGAACCCACGGCTTTGAAGCGGGCGCCAATCTGGCCGCAGATCGTCCGGCACCGGAAGCAGGCCCTGCAGGTGATCGGGCTGACGGTGGGCCTGACGGTGATCTACTACATCTGGGGCGTGGTGGCGCCGAGCTACGCCACCACCGCACTCAAGATCGACCGCGGCGAAGCGCTCTGGGCCGGTGTTGTTGCGAACATCGTGTTCATTGCCGCGCTGCCGGTGTGGGGCAAGCTGTCCGACCGGATTGGGCGCAAGAAAGTGCTGTGGTCCGGTGCCATCGGTTCCGCCGTGATGCACTTCCCCATGACCTGGCTGCTGAAGGATTCCGCCTGGCAGCTGGCCGTGGGCATGTCCGTGATGCTGGTCTTCATCGCCGCGAGCGCCGCCATTGTGCCGGCCGTCTACGCCGAGCTGTTTCCGACGTCCATCCGCACCGTAGGCGTCGGAGTTCCGTACTCCATCTGCGTGGCCGCGTTCGGCGGGACCGCACCATACCTGCAGCAGTGGCTGGGCTCGTCGCTGGGCGCACCGCAGGTGTTCAACATCTACGCGGTGCTGCTCCTGGTCATCAGCGCGGCGTTCGTCTTCACCATCCCGGAGACGAAGGGTAAGGACCTGACGCACTAGCCGCTCCAGGCTCCTCCAGCTGGGTCCGCCGGGCCCCGGTGCATGGCGCACCGGGGCCCAGCGGCGTGTCCGGGACTGCCCAGGCTTCCGGGGCTGCTCAGCCGAAGTTCCTGATGGTGATGCCGGAGAAGGTTGCCGGGCCACCGTCGGTGTAGAACGAGATCCCGGTGTCACCTGCCGCGAAGTGCACCTGCTGGGACAGTACCGTGTGCCCGGCGTTCACGAACACCTCCACGCTCTGTTTGTCCACGAAGATGCGCAGGTGGACCGAGCGGGCGGCCGCGTCGATCGGTGCCGCTGCACGTGTGAACGGCACGAGTGAAAAGCCCGCCAGGTCCGACGGCCCGCGGTCGACATAGAGCTCCGCCCCGTACTTGCCAATGTTGGTGTGGCGTCTGCCGTCCGCGGACCGGCCCACCGAGACGCCCACGTTGGCGGCGGCGGCCCAGGAGATATCGAGTTCCAGTTCGTACGC
Organism: Arthrobacter sp. Y3221087; assembly: GCF_059089905.1. Taxonomy (NCBI): domain Bacteria; kingdom Bacillati; phylum Actinomycetota; class Actinomycetes; order Micrococcales; family Micrococcaceae; genus Arthrobacter; species Arthrobacter sp. Y3221087. The sequence goes on along the minus strand of NZ_JBNHFE010000001.1, from coordinate 213,725 downwards.
CTGGCCGCTCCACGGCAGGACAGCGCTGCCGTCGAGAGTGCGGTCCGGAAGCACGGTAGTGGAGCTGGCATGGCTGGCGAGCGCCGGGACGGGACTGCTGAGCAGGCTGTACCAGCCCGCGGCCTGGCGGGCAAGGCGCAACTCCCGCACAACCGATTTCTGGCCGTTGTACCCGTCGCTGGCGTCCGTGGGAACGTCACGGGCGGCGTACTTCCAGTTGTTCATCCAGCCGATCGCGTACCGCCGCGTGTCGGGCGCCTCCACTGCCGGCCAGGTCACGGCGCCGTACCAGTCCCAGCCCCAGTCGAGCCACTGCGGATCCAGGTTGTCTGCGAGGAACTGCCCGCCATCCCAGGTTCCCGTCCAGTAGGCGTAGGTCATGGGCAGGCCGATGCTGTAGGCATCCATGCTGGCGCCCAACACCCAATGCCGCGTGCCGTCGTCGGCCGTCATCTCGAAAAGGTCCGGGCATTCAATCCCGCCGAGGGCACGGTTGGGGTAGTCGAAGTTGCGTTTCAGCTGCCAGTCGCGCAGGTTCTGCGAGGTATAAAACGCGGCGTACCGGGCCCGCCCGATCACGCACACCCATTCGCTGCGCGCCGCATCCCAATGGATCTTCGGATCCCGGAACCACTCCGCGTTCTCGATCTCGGCCTGCGTGGTGGCGGCCCGGCCGTCCGTATTCACGATCACGGGGTCGGGCAGCGCCCTAAAGGTGTAGCCGCCGTCGGTGGACCAGTAGAGGTATTGCTCCTGGTACTTGCGGATCCCGCCCGTGGGCTGCGTGGCGAGGACGACGACGGCGCCTGCCCCGAAACCGGCAGTGTTTGCCGTGTCCACCACCGCCGATCCCGACCAGACAGGAAAGTCCGGCTGCAGCGGGATGGCAACCCCGTGATGGTCGAAAACCACGCAGTCCGTGGTGGTGGCGTGGTCCCACCCTCCCGGGCCATTGTTCTGGGCCGAATGCAGGTAGTAGAGGTGGTACGCGCCGTTGGCGAACACCGGACGTTGCGGGTCGCACAGCCAGCCCGCCGGCGGCGTCATGTGGTACACGGCGCGTAAAGACTCCTCGGCCTTGGCGGCTGCCGGGATGGCGTTGCTCATGAACAGAGCCAGCGCTCCTGCGCCTGTGCCCTGCAGGACGTTACGCCGGGACAGATGGGGCGTCATGGTGGTTCCTCTCGAAGGTGGGCTGCATCAGGGCGTGCGACAGCCACTGGCGCACGCGGCGATAACGACGGCGGCGCAGCAGTTCGCAGGCACAGGCGCCTGCGTGGAGCGGGTTGCGTCGCGGCCCGGATGAAGGGACGGCCCGCCGGCGCTAGGTGGCGCCGGACAGGCCTTGGAACGGTAACTGCTGTAGGGGTGGAACCATCATTGGTTCGGCGGCTAACCTCGTCGTCGGAAAATCGCTTGGCCCCAAAACTAGGGATGCAAACAGTGTTTGGTCAAGCGTTTTATCGTCGCGCATCCAACTCCGAAAAAACTTTCGCTAAAACGCTTGATCAAACCCGAGGCGATCATCTACCTTGAGGTGATCAAACGCTTTAGCAGAACGGAACATCAACGCTGATGAGTTATCCAGTCTTCTTCCAGCCCGCCGACGGATGGGTGGGGGACCTGATCCCTTTCCAGAAGGACGGGGAGTTCTGGCTCTTCTATCTTCACGAGGTCCGCTCCGACCCCAAGCCGGGAACATCGTGGAACCTGGTCACCACAAAAGACCTCATTCAGTTCCAGGACCAGGGGGTGTCACTGCCCCACGGAACAGAAAACGATCCTGACTTCAACGCGTATACGGGCAGCGTGGTGGTTGACGAGTCAGGCGTCCACCACCTCTTCTACACCGGACAGAACCCGAAGAACCTTGGCGGGGACGGGCTGCCGCTGCAGCTGGTCATGCACGCCACCAGCACCGATGGAATGCGCACCTGGGTGAAGCACCCCGAGCTGACGTTCGGCGCACCTGCCGGCTACGAGTCCGGGGACTGGCGGGACCCTTTCGTGTTCCACGACCCGTCCTCGGGCCAGTGGCGCATGCTCCTGGCCGCCCGGCACGCCGAAGGACCCGAACGCCGCCGCGGGGTCATCGCCCAGTGCGTGTCCAGCGACCTGGTGAGCTGGCAGTATGCGGAACCCTTCTGGGACCCCCGCCGGTACATCACCCACGAGTGCCCGGACGTCTTTGCCTGGGGCGACTGGTGGTACATGGTCTACTCCGAGTTCTCCGAAAATTTCACCACCCGGTACCGCATGGCCAGGAGCCCTAACGGCCCGTGGCTGGTTCCGGACCAGGACAGCATCGACGGGCGCGCGTTCTACGCATCCAAGACCGCCGAGCGGGACGGGCGGCGGTTCTTCTTTGGCTGGATCGCCAGCAAGGAAGGAAATTCCGACGGCGGCCCCTGGCAGTGGGCGGGCACCATGTCCGTCCTGGAGGCCCGGCAGAACCCTGACGGAACCCTGGCGTTCGGCTTTGCCGACGAACTGGTGGACAGCTTCTGGGACGAAGCTGCCGTGACCTTCGACGGCGGCCTGCCCGCCAGGCTGGACGTTCCGGACGGCTACGCCGCCATTGTCTCCGGGGAGGATCTGCCCTCCCAGTTCTACGCGAAGGCAGTCCTGGAGATCGGCCCGGGCACCACAGAGTGCGGATTGCTGCTGCGGTCCAGCGCCGACGGCGACAGCTCCTACATCCTCCGGCTCGAACCCAAGCGCGGGCGCCTGGTCTTCGACCGGTGGCCGCGGGCCGTCACAGGTGGTGCCCAATGGCATGTCTCCGGGGACGTGCCGTTCGAGATCGAACTCGAACGCCCGTGCAGCCTTCCCCCCGGGGAGCACACGCTGGAAGTCATTGTCGACGGCGACCTGTGCGTCGCCGTCGTGGACAGGCAGGTGGCCCTCAGCACCAGGATCTACGACCTGCCGGCGGGCCGGATCGGCGCCTTCGCCGGCGAAGGATCCGCCACCCTCACACGCCTCGAAGTACGCAAGCGCACCGACAACTGAATACCCCTCCTCCGTTCACACCAAGGGAAAGACCGCAATGAAGAATCTTATTCGCGCCGCCGCCGTCGCAGCCGCCACCGCACTGGCACTGACAGCCTGTGGAGGCGGAAGTTCCACCGATCCCTCCAACGTCAGCCCCACCGGTGAAATCAAGCCCCGGGAAATCTCCTGGCTGCTCTCGCGGCCCGCTGACGGGGCCGTCATCAACATCATGAAGAAGCTCGCCGACGACTATGCCAAGGACCACCCCGGCTTCGAGCTGAACCTGATCACCACCCCGGACCGGCCCTCCTACATCCAGAAGCTCGAAACCCTGGCCGCGGCCAACAAACTCCCCGAGCTCTTTGACACGGACGCCACACCCTTCGCCCAGCAGCTGGCCAAGCAGGGCAAGATGGTGGACGCCGAGAAGCTGCTGAAGACCCTGGACGTTTACGACGATTACCGTCCCGGCGCCCTGGACTACCAGCGCTTCGACGACGGCTCCCTGTACATGATCCCGTTCCAGTTCGAACTGGAATTCATCTGGTACAACAAGGCACTGCTGGAGAAGGCAGGCGTTTCCGTGCCGAAGTCGCTGGACGATATCCCCGCCATGTGCACGGCCCTGCGCAACGCCGGCATCACCCCGATCGCCATCGACGGCCAGGACCAGTGGCCGCTGGAACGCTATATCGCGTATCAGCCGTTCCGCGAGGCCGGACCTGACTTTGTCCAGAAGCTGAAGAAGGGTGAAGCGAAGTTTGCCGACCCCGCAGGACAGAAGACGGTCAACTGGCTGGCCGACCTGGGCAAGGCGGAATGCTTCCAGGAGGGCTTCTCCGCCCAAGGCTACTCGGACGCGCAGAACCAGTTCACCTCCGGCCAGGCGGCGATGTACAACATCGGCACCTGGGAGCTTCCCAGCCTGGCCACGGACAAACTCAACCCCGCGGTCCGGGATGACATCGACTTCTTCACCCTGCCCACCACGGCCGGCTCCGTGACGGCGGCCAATGAGTACGTTTCGCCCTCCGGCATCGGCATGGCCGTGAACGCGAAAACCTACGATCCCCTGGTGAGCGACTTCCTGAAGTTCGCTTTGGAAAAGTACCCGGCCGAATACGCCGCAACCGGCGCACTCTCGCCCACCACCGACGTCGAAACCGCCGTCCCGGCCAACGCAACGCCGCTGTACCGGAAGGCACTGGACCAGGCGAAGGACCTCGGTTCCAAGCAGGCCATGCCCTGGGACACGCAGCTGGACCCCACCACCAACGGCCGGCTGCAGCAGGAGCTTGTCCTGCTGGTCCAGGGCAACATCACGCCTGAGCAGTTCACCAGCACGATGGATAACACCATCGCGCAGAACGCCCCCAAGTTCTTCAAGTAAGCAACCACTGCGGCGGGGGACTCCGGTCCCCCGCCCGAAAGGCCCGCCATGCAATCCAACCGGATGCTTCCCAACCGGTCCAGGACGTCGGTCCTGGTCTTCCTGCTCCCGCCCCTGCTGCTGTACGGCGCAGCAGTCCTCTTCCCCATCCTCCAGTCCCTGTTCCTGAGCTTCTTCTCCTGGAACGGCATCAGCGACATGGAATTCGTGGGACTGGACAACTACGTCCGGATGTTTGTTGCCGACGACATCTTCTGGCGCGCGTTCCTGAACGCCCTCATCTACCTGGCCATCTGCCTGGTCCTGCAGCTCGGGGGCGCCCTGGTGGTCGCCAGCCTGCTCACCTCGCTCCGCCGCGGCCGGGAACTGGTGAAGACGCTCTACCTGCTGCCGGCCGTGATCTCCACCGTGGCCATCGCCTTCCTGTTCGTGCGGATCTACTCCATCGACCCCGTGGGCCTGCTCAACCAGCTGCTGCACTGGATTGGCCTCGGCAGCCTGGAGCGGCCCTGGCTCTCGGACGTCACCACGGTCCTGGCGGCGGTGTCCGCGCCGGAAGGCTGGCGCTTCACCGGCCTGTACATGCTCATCATCTACGCGGCCCTGCTCGCCGTGCCAAAGGAGCTTGAAGAAGCGGCTGTCCTGGACGGGGCATCGCGGTGGACGCTGTTCACCAAGATCCGCTTCCCCTACATCCGCCCGGTCTGGATCACCACCACCATCATGGCCACCACCTACGGCCTGCGTGGCTTCGACATCCCCTACCTGATGACCAACGGCGGGCCGGGGCAGTCGTCCGAACTGCTCACCACTTACATGTACAAGACGGCGTTCACCAGCACCGACTTCGGCTATGCCAGCACCATCTCGGTGTTCATCGTCATCGAGTGCCTCGTTGCCGTCGGCCTCATCCTGTTCCTGCTCAAGCGGAAGGCAGACTCATGATCACCCAGGCAGCCCCAGCCAGCCCGCCCGCCGTGGTGCCGCCGCCTCCGGCAGCCCGGCGCCGCCGTCGCAGGCCGGACCTGTTCCGGACGCTGTCACGCGTCCTGATCATGCTTATTGTGATCGTCCAGGTGTACCCGCTGGCCTGGCTGTTCCTCACCAGCCTCCGCACGGAGCAGGACTTTGCCAGCGGGGATCCGTTCGCCCTGCCCAGCTCCCTGACCTGGGAGAACTACGCGCGGGCATTCGAAACGGGTGACCTGGGCCGGAACATCATGAACAGCTTCATCGTCACCATGGGCGCCAACATCCTGATCGTCCTGCTGGGCATGATGGCCGCGTACGCCATCCAGGTGCTCGGGTTCCGGCTCAGCAAGCTGGTCCGCGGGCTGTTCCTGATCGGCATCATCGTCCCTGTCCAGATCGCCCTGGTGCCCCTGTTCATCGACTACTCGGCGGTGAACCTGCTGGACACCTACCAGTCGATGATCATTCCGCTGGCTGGGTTCTCGCTGCCCATGTCCATCTACCTGTTCTGCTCGTTCTACGAATACATCCCGAAAGAAACGTACGAGGCAGCATCCCTGGACGGCGCCGGACCCTACCGGATCTTCGGCCTGATCACCCTGCCGCTGTCGCTGAACACCGTGGTCACCGTGGTCCTGGTCAACAGCATCTTCATCTGGAACGACTTCATCTTCGCCAACACGTTCGTGCTGTCCGAGGACCTGAAGACCATTCCGCTGGGCCTGCAGAACTACATCGGCGCCATGGGCAAGGTGGACTGGACGGCCACGTTTGCCGCCGTGTGCGTGACCATCACCCCGCTCCTGCTGGTGTTCCTGGTGCTCAACAAGGCCATGATCCAAGGACTCGAGAGCGGGGCGACCAAGGGATGACCGCCGCAGCAGCCGGATATACTCCTGACGGAGGGCAGATGAATTCAAGGGAGAACAAGCCGGGAGAAGCCGCGCCTGCGGCCAGTTCCCGGCACCGGCCCGAACGCGCCCACCCTGTCACGCTCCGCGACGTCGCCGAGGCGGCGGGGGTCTCCACTGCCACGGTGTCGCTGGTGGTCAACAAGAAAAAAGACGCCCGCATCGCCGAAGAAACCCGCCAGCGCGTCAAGGATGCCATCCGCGCGCTGGGCTACCGGCCCAACGCGATGGCCAAGACCCTGGTCAGCGGCACCTCCCGCTTCATCGGACTGGTGGCCGACGGCGTTGCCACCACTCCCTTCGCCGGCCAGATCATCCACGGCGCCCAGGACGAGGCATGGAAACACGGCTACGCCCTCCTGATTGCGAACACCGAGGGCAACCGGGAGCTTGAACAGGACGCGATCAGCATGATGCTCGAGTACAAAGTGCGCGGCATCCTCTATTCCACCTGGTTCCACCGCGAAACTGACATTCCGGCCTCGCTGCGGGAAGCGGACTTTGTCCTGGTGAACTGCTTCGCCACCGAGCCGGGGGCACGGGCCGTGGTGCCGGACGAGGTGCAGGGCGGAAAGTCGGCCACCGAGATCCTGCTGCGGCACGGGCACCGCCGCATTGCCTTCATCAACGCCACCATTCCCGCCCCTGCCAAGGACGGACGGCTCCTGGGGTACAGGCAGGCGCTCGAGGAAGCCGGCATTGCCTTCGACCCCGGCCTGGTCATGGAAGCCTATCCGGACCAGGAAGGCGGCTACGGCGCAACCGGTGCACTGCTCAAGCGCGGCGCCACCGCCGTCTACTGCTACAACGACCGGATGGCCATGGGCCTCTACGACGGGCTGCGTGAGCACGGTTTGTCCATCCCGGAGGACATCGCCGTGGTCGGCTTCGACAACCAGGAAGTCATCGCCGCCCACCTGCGGCCGCCGCTCTCCACCGTGGCATTGCCCCACTACGAGCTGGGCGCCGCAGGGGTGCGCATATTGCTCGGGCTGGAGGAGACAGCCGGAGCGGAGGCGGCGAGAATCCACTGCCCCACGGTGGAACGGACATCGGTCCAAGTCACAGCCTCCGCATAAGCCGGTCACGCTGACTGATGCCTGGGGGCGTGGTGCTCCGGATGGCGGCAGGCCGCCGTCGTCATACTTCCTGCTTGGGGGTTCAGCGCGCTGGCTCATCATGGTCAAATGGGAGGGTTGTACGGCCGCCCGAGTCCGACCACGGCCTCGGCCACATGGAAGGAAACACATGACCGATCACCAGGACCACCCCCCGATCCCCACCCCGGGAAGTGCCCAGGGCCTGGACCGCAAGGTTGAGGGCGGGTGCCCGGTCGCACATGACAGCGTGACCTCGCACGGCAGTGAGAGCGAGAATCCGGCGATCGACTCGCCGCAGCCCAAAGGACACCGTCCCCGCACCGTCGCGGACTGGTGGCCGAACCAGCTCGATCTCTCCGTGCTCCACGCCCACAACCCGGCGGGCAACCCGCTCGGCCCCTCGTTCAGCTACCGCGAAGAATTCCAGAAGCTGGACGTCGAGGCGCTCAAGCAGGACATCACCCAGGTCCTGACCACGTCCCAGGACTGGTGGCCTGCAGACTTCGGCCACTACGGCGGCCTCATGATCCGGCTCAGCTGGCACGCCGCCGGCACCTACCGCGTCCACGACGGCCGCGGCGGCGCGGGCGACGGCAGCCAGCGGTTCGCCCCGCTGAACAGCTGGCCGGACAACGCCAACCTGGACAAGGCCCGGCGCCTGCTGTGGCCGGTCAAGCAGAAGTACGGCCAGAAGCTCTCGTGGGCCGACCTGCTGGTGCTGGCGGGCAACGTGGCCCTCGAATCGATGGGCTTCAAGACGTTCGGCTTCGCCTTCGGCCGCGAGGACGTGTGGGAGCCCGAGGAGATCTTCTGGGGTCCCGAAGACACGTGGCTCGGCGACGAACGCTACATCGGCGAAGGCCAGATGGCGGAAGAAGTGGGCTCCACCGAGATGGGCCTCATCTACGTGAACCCCGAGGGGCCCATGGGTAACCCGGACCCCAAACTTGCCGCCGCGTTCATCCGTGAAACCTTCAAGCGGATGGCGATGAACGACGAAGAGACCTTCGCGCTGATTGCGGGCGGCCACACGTTCGGCAAGACGCACGGTGCCGGTGACGCCGACGCCCATGTCGGTCCCGAGCCGGAGGGCGCAGAAATCGAGACGCAAGGCCTGGGCTGGCTGAGCACGTACGGCAGCGGCAAGGGGGCTGACACGATCACCTCCGGCCTGGAAGTCACGTGGACCGACCGGCCCACCGAATGGAGCAACCGCTTCCTCGAGATCCTGTTCGAATACGAGTGGGAGCTGGTCAAGAGCCCCGCCGGCGCCCACCAGTGGGTTGCCAAGGATGCTCCGGAGATCATCCCGGACGCTTACGACCCGGAAAAGAAGCACCGGCCCACGATGCTCACCACCGACCTGTCCCTGCGCTTCGACCCGATCTATGCCGAAATCGGGCAGCGGTTCCTGAAGAACCCGGATGAGTTCCAGCTCGCCTTCGCCAAGGCCTGGTACAAACTGCTGCACCGCGACATGGGTCCGGTGGGCCCGCACATGCTCGGGCCATGGGTTCCCGAGGCCCAGCTGTGGCAGGATCCGGTTCCCGCCGTGGACCACGAGCTGATCGGCCAGCAGGACATCGACTCGCTCAAGGCGCAGCTCCTGGACTCGGGGCTGTCCGTCGCGCAGCTGGTCCGCACTGCCTGGGCGTCGGCATCCACCTACCGCAAGACGGACAGGCGCGGCGGGGCCAACGGCGCACGGATCCGGCTGGAGCCCCAGCGCGGCTGGGAGGTGAACGAGCCCGACCAGCTCGCCACTGCCCTGCAGGCGATCGAGAGGGTCCAGCAGCAGTTCAACTCCGGCCAGGCCGGGGGCAAGAAGGTCTCGCTGGCTGACCTGGTCGTCCTCGGCGGGTGCGCTGCGGTGGAGAAGGCCGCCAGCGACGCCGGGTTCCCCGTCACGGTGCCGTTCCACCCCGGCCGCACGGACGCCTCCCAGGACCAGACCGACGTCGACTCCTTCCAGTACCTGCAGCCGCGGGCTGACGGATTCCGCAACTACGTCCGGCCCGGTGAGAAGCTCCAGCCGGAGACCCTCCTGCTGGACAAGGCGTACCTGCTGGGCCTCTCCGCACCGGAGATGACGGCGCTCGTGGGCGGCATGCGCGCCCTCGGCGCCAACCTCGGCGATTCCCTGCATGGCGTGCTTACCACCCGGCCGCAGGTCCTGACGAACGACTTCTTCGTCAACCTGCTCTCCCCCGGCACCAAGTGGAAGGCGTCGGAGGCGGAGGAGAACGTCTACGAGATCAGCGACGTCACCACCGGCGAAGTGAAGTGGACCGCTACGCCGGTCGATCTGGTGTTCGGCTCCAACTCGCAGCTGCGGGCACTGTCCGAGGTGTACGCGAGCGAGGACGGCAAGGAGAAGTTCGTCAACGACTTCGTGGCCGCATGGACAAAGGTCATGGACGCTGACCGCTTCGACCTGCGGTAAAGGATCACCTCACGGGCCGGCTGCTTTGCAGCCGGCCCTTTCTCTTGCCCTGCCCCTTGACGCGCATCACCCTCCTTCCCTACACTTTTCATAAAGCAGAATCTAAATTCCACGAAGCGGAAACGGTAGGAATACCGAGACGCAAGGGAAGATGGATCAAAGCCCTCCCCGGAAGGACCTACGATGACGTACACAGTGAACTGCTCCATCCTGCTGACGGAGCTGCCCCTGCTCGAGCGGCCGGCCGCAGCCAAGGCAGCAGGCTTCGACGCTGTCGAGTTCTGGTGGCCGTTCGAATCCTCCGTTCCGGCGGATTCCGAGATCACCAGGTTCGAGAACGCCATCAAGGACGCCGGGGTGCAGCTCACCGGCCTGAACTTCAACGCGGGCAACATGCCCGGCGGCGACCGCGGCCTGGTCTCCTGGACGGGCCGCGAGTCCGAGTTCAAGGACAACATCGACGTCGTGGCCGGCATCGGCGAGCGCCTGGGCTGCAAGGCCTTCAACGCCCTCTACGGCAACCGGCAGGAAGACGCCACCGCCGAAGAGCAGGACGAGCTGGCCGCCAGGAACCTGGCCGCAGCAGCCGAAGGCGTGGCCCGCATCGGCGGCACGGTCCTCCTCGAACCCGTCAGCGGCGCACCGAAGTACCCGCTGCTCACCGCTGAGGACGCACTCCGGGTCATCGCCCGCGTCAAGGCAGAATCCGGTGCCACCAACATCAAGTTCCTCGCCGACTTCTACCACCTCGCAGTCAACGGCGACGACGTCGAATCCGTCATCGAAAACCACGCCAAGGAGTTCGGCCACATCCAGATCGCCGACAACCCCGGCCGCGGTGCACCAGGCACCGGAACCCTCCCGCTGGGCGAATGGATTGCCCGCAGCCGCGAACTCGGCTACGAAGGCTACATCGGCCTCGAGTACAAGGAACCGCAGGAAACCGCCTTCAGCTGGGCCATCCGCCAGCGCACCACGGCCTAATCCCCACCCGCCCCCCAACCTCGCAAGCTTGGCCGGGGACCCCTGCGGGCGTGGCCCACACATCGTAAAGACTTTAGAAAGAGAACCATCATGAGCAACGTTGCAGTCATCGGACTCGGAATCATGGGCCTGCCCATGGCCATCAACCTGGTCAAGGCCGGCCACACCGTCACCGGCTTCAACCGCAGCCAGGACAAGATCGACAAGCTCGTCTCCGAAGGCGGCAAGGGCGCCACCAGCATCGCGGACGCCGTCAAGGACGCCGACGTCGTCATCACCATGGTCCCGGACTCCCCCGACGTCGAAGGCGTCGTCACCGGCAAGGACGGCGTCTTCGCCAACGCCAAACAGGGCACCTTGTGGATCGACGCCTCCAGCATCCGCCCCGACGTCGCCAAGCGCCTCTCCGACGAAGCCCGCGAAGCCGGCATCCGCCCCCTCGACGCCCCGGTCTCCGGCGGCGAACAGGGCGCCATCGACGCCGCCCTCTCCATCATGGTCGGCGGCGACAAAGAAGACTTCGACGCAGCCGCAGACGTCCTGAACGCCGTCGGCAAAACCATCGTCCACGTCGGCCCCTCCGGCTCCGGCCAGACCGTCAAAGCCGCCAACCAGCTCATCGTCGCCGTCAACATCGAGGTCCTCGGCGAGGCCATCGCCTTCCTCGAGGCCTACGGCGTGGACACCGACGCCGCCCTCAAGGTCCTCGGCGGCGGCCTGGCCGGCTCTAAGGTCCTGGACCAGAAGGGCCAGAAGATGCTGGACCGCAACTTCGACCCCGGCTTCCGCCTCGCCCTGCACCACAAGGACCTCGGCATCGTCACCTCCGCCGCCCGTGAAGCCAACGTCGCCGTCCCCCTCGGCGCCGTCGTCGCCCAGCTCGTCGCCGCCACCGTCAACCAGGGCGACGGCGCACTGGACCACTCCGGACTCTTCAAGCAGGTCCTCCAGCTCAGTGGCAGGAAATAGGACAGGCCGCAAGTAAGCCCTCCCCCACGAAGTTTTTGTCCAGATAAAGCGACTTACGGGCCTCCCAAGTCGCCGCATCTGGACAAAAACTCCCTTCAGCACACCCAAAAACAGACTTCCCACGCTTTCAAGGAGCACCCCATGAGCAAGATGCGTACCGTTGATGCAGCGGTTGCCATCCTGGAAAAGGAAGGCGCCATCGAGGCGTTCGGCCTGCCAGGCGCGGCAATCAACCCCTTCTACTCCGCCATGCGCGCCCACGGCGGCATCCGCCACACCCTGGCCCGCCACGTTGAAGGCGCCAGCCACATGGCGGACGGCTTCAGCCGCGCCAAGGACGGCAACATCGGCATCTGCATCGGCACGTCCGGCCCCGCCGGCACGGACATGATCACCGGCCTCTACGCCGCCTGGGCCGATTCCATCCCCATGCTCTGCATCACCGGCCAGGCGCCGGTGGCCAAGCTGCACAAGGAAGACTTCCAGGCCGTGGACATCGAGTCCATCGCCAAGCCCGTCACCAAGATGGCCATGACCATCCTGGAGCCCGGCCAGGTTCCCGGCGCCTTCCAGAAGGCCTTCCAGCTGATGCGTTCCGGCCGCCCCGGCCCTGTCCTGCTGGACCTGCCCATCGACGTGCAGCAGGCCGAGATCGAATTCGACATCGACACCTACGAGCCCCTGCCCGTCGAAAAGCCCAAGGCCTCCCGCAAGCAGCTGGAAAAGGCCCTGGACATGCTCACCGCGGCCAAGCACCCGCTGATCGTGGCCGGCGGCGGCATCATCAACGCCGGAGCCTCCGCGCAGCTGGTGGAACTGGCCGAGATCCTCAACGTTCCGGTGATCCCCACCCTGATGGGCTGGGGCGCCATCCCTGACGACCACCAGCTGATGGCCGGCATGGTGGGCCTGCAGACCTCGCACCGCTACGGCAACGAGAACTACCTGCAGAGTGACTTCGTGATCGGCATCGGCAACCGCTGGGCCAACCGCCACACCGGCGGCCTGGAGACCTACACCGCGGGCCGGAAGTTCGTGCACATCGATATCGAGCCCACGCAGATCGGCCGCGTGTTCTCCCCGGACCTGGGCATCGCGTCCGACGCCGGCGCGGCGCTGGCAGGGCTGGTGGAGCTCGCCAAGGAGCGCAAGGCGGCAGGGTCCCTGCCGGACTACAGCGCCTGGGTCGCCGAGTGCCAGGACCGCAAGGCCTCGCTGCACCGCAAGACCCACTTCGAGAACATCCCCATTAAGCCCCAGCGTGTCTACGAGGAGATGAACAAGTCCTTCGGCCGCGACACCATCTACGTGTCCACCATCGGCCTGTCCCAGATCGCCGGCGCGCAGATGCTGCACGTGTTCGGTCCGCGTAAGTGGATCAATGCCGGCCAGGCAGGCCCGCTGGGCTGGACGGCCCCGGCCGCGCTCGGCGTCGTCCGCGGCAAGCCGGACGAGACCGTGGTGGCGCTTTCCGGCGACTACGACTTCCAGTTCATGATCGAGGAACTGGCCGTGGGCGCGCAGTTCAACCTCTCGTACATCCACGTGGTGGTGAACAACTCCTACCTGGGCCTGATCCGGCAGTCGCAGCGTGGCTTCAACATGGAGCAGAACGTGTCCCTGGCGTTCGACAACATCAACTCCCCGGAGACCAACGGCTACGGCGTGGACCACCTGAAGGTGGCCGAGGGCCTGGGCTGCAAGGCCGTGCGCGTGGAGGACCCCAACGACCTCGCCGCCGCCTTCGACAAGGCCAAGGCCCTGATGGGCGAGTTCCAGGTTCCCGTGGTGGTGGAAGTGATCCTGGAAAAGGTCACCAACATCTCCATGGGCGTGGAAATCAATGCCGTGAACGAGTTCGAGGAACTGGCAGAATCCGCCGCGGACGCCCCCACTGCCATCCTGGCGCTGCAGGCCTAAACCATGCGCATCGTCATTGCCCCGGACAAGTTCAAGGGATCCCTCTCCGCCCCGGAAGTCTGCGCGCACCTGGAGAAGGGCCTGCAGCGCGGGGCGGGCGGCAACCTTGAGGTGGTCCGGATTCCGGTGGCCGACGGCGGCGAGGGAACCCTCGATGCCGCCGTTGGCTCCGGTTTCACCCGCCGCACCGCCACCGTCGCCGGCCCCCTCGGCCAGCCGGTGGAAGCGGACTTCGCGGTCCGGAACCACGAGGCCGTCATTGAGATGGCAACCGCCTCCGGGCTGGCCCTGGTCCCCCAGGTGGCACGCGGCGGCCGGCCGGACTCCGCCTCCGCCCTTGCGGCCACCAGCCTAGGCACCGGCCAGCTGATCCGCGCCGCCCTGGATGCGGGCTGCCGCCGCATGGTGTTGGGGGTGGGCGGCAGCGCCAATACCGACGGCGGTGCGGGGCTCCTGCAGGGGCTCGGGGCCAGGTTCCTGGACAGCAGGAACAACGAGCTGCCGCCAGGCGGTGCTGCGCTGGCAAACCTGCACAGCATCGACTTCACCGACTTTGAGCCCCGGCTGGTGGACACACGCTTTGTGCTGGCATCCGACGTCGACAATCCCCTGCTGGGCGCGTCCGGCGCCGCGGCTATTTTCGGCCCGCAGAAGGGTGCCGCGCAGCAAGACGTCGACGTGCTCGACGCCGCCCTGGCCAGGTTTGTCGAAGTCCTGGCCAGGGAAATCGGATTCCGTGCGGTCAAGGCCGCCGAAGCGCCCGGCGCGGGGGCGGCCGGCGGAGTGGGCTACGCCGCCATCGCCGCCCTGGCCGCAACACGCCGGCCGGGCATCGACGTGGTCCTGGAATTCACCGGCCTCGCCGACCGCCTGGCCGGTGCGGACCTGGTGATCACCGGCGAAGGCAGCCTGGACGAGCAAAGCCTGCTGGGCAAGACGCCCATGGGTGTGGCACGTGCTGCCGCCGCCCACGGCATTCCCGTCGTTGCCGTCTGCGGCCGGACCACGCTCCAGGAGGGCCAGGCGGCGGCCGCCGGATTCGGGGAAGTTTACGCTTTGACCGGACTCGAAAGCGATGTAAACAGGTGCATAGCAGAGGCAGCGCCGCTTCTGGAGCAGCTGGGCACCCAGATCAGCGGAAAGCTGGCAGCCGGAGGGTTTGCCGGCACCGCACGTACCAAGGAGGACCTCCGTGTCTGAAGAACGTTTTGACCTCGTCATCCGTGGCCAGCGCATCTTGACCACCGCCGGGATCGCCCCGCGCGAAGTGGGCGTCCGCGGCGGAAAGATCGTGGCCATCGAGCCGCTCGGCAACGGCCTGGCCGGTGCCGAGGTGGTTGAACTCGCCCACGACGAGACGCTGCTCCCCGGGCTGGTGGACACCCACGTCCACGTCAACGAGCCCGGCCGCACCGAGTGGGAGGGGTTCGCCTCCGCCACCCGTGCCGCGGCTGCCGGCGGCGTGACCACCATCATCGACATGCCGCTGAACTCCGTGCCGCCCACCACCACGGTGGCAAACCTCAAGCTCAAGCGCGAGGTGGCAGAGGACCAGGCGTTCATCGACGTCGGGTTCTGGGGCGGCGCGATTCCCGGAAACAAGGCTGACCTGCGCCCCCTGCACGATGACGGCGTATTCGGCTTCAAATGCTTCCTCCTGCACTCCGGGGTGGACGAGTTCCCGCACCTGGACGCGGACGAGATGGAGGAGGACATGGCTGAGCTTAAGTCCTTCGACTCGCTCATGATCGTCCACGCCGAGGACTCGCACGCAATCGACCGGGCCCCGCACCCCGGCGGCGACCACTACGAGACCTTCCTCGCTTCCCGCCCCCGCGGCGCTGAGAACAAGGCCATCGCCGAAGTCATCGAGCGGGCCCGCTGGACCGGTGCGCGGGCGCACATCCTGCACCTCTCGTCGTCGGACGCCCTGCCCATGATCGCTTCGGCAAAGCGCGACGGCGTCAAGCTCACCGTGGAAACCTGCCCGCACTACCTCACGCTGATGGCGGAGGAAATCCCGGACGGCGCCACCGCGTACAAGTGCTGCCCGCCCATCCGCGAGGCCTCCAACCGGGAGCTGCTCTGGCAGGGCCTGCTGGACGGCACCATCGACTGCATCGTCTCGGACCACTCCCCCTCCACCCTTGACCTGAAGGACCTGGAGAACGGCGACTTCGCCGTGGCCTGGGGCGGCGTTTCGTCGTTGCAGCTGGGCCTGTCCCTGATCTGGAGCGAGGCCCGGCACCGCGGCATCCCGCTGGAGCAGGTGGTTTCATGGATGGCGGAGAAGCCTGCCAGCCTGGCCCGGCTCACCAACAAGGGCCAGCTGGCGCTCGGCTACGATGCCGACTTCGCCGTCTTCGCCCCGGACGAGGCCTTCGTGGTGGACGTGTCCAAGCTCAAGCACAAGAACCCCATCACCCCCTACGACGGCAAGACCCTTTCCGGCGTGGTCCGCAAGACCTTCCTGCGCGGCGCCGTGGTGGACGGCCAGACCCCCACGGGCAAGCTGATCCGCCGCGGCGGAGTGTAAGGACGCGCCATGGCAGTGGAAGTCCACCACCCGCGGACGGCCCACCGTCCGCGGGTGGTCCAGCCCAAAGCTGCCGCCCGCGGACTGGCCGTCTGGGTGGTTCCGGAGGAGGGAACCAGCCCCGAACTCCTGGCCCGCGCCGCCCAACTGGTCCTTGCCAGGGCCCTGCAGACTGCTCCGGAGGCGGAAGTCCATTGGCCTGCTGCCGGAGCTCCCAAAACGGTGCCGTCGCCGTCCCCCTCGGAGGACTCCCCGCAGGGGGACGACGGCGGCGCCCCTTCCCTCCCGCCGTCGGCCGGTCCCGTCAGCCGCATGGCCGTGGACCTGGCCGCCGATACCGTCCTGCTGGATGGCAAGCCGGTGCCGCTCACCGGCGTCGAATTCAAGGTGCTGCGGTACCTGGTCACGCACCTGTCCCGGACCGTCAGCCGGGAGGAACTGCAGGAGTTCCTGGACTCGTTCGAGACGCCCGGCGCCTCTGCCCGGTCCATCGATGTCTACGTGGGCAGGATCCGCCGGAAACTCGGAAATGCACGCCACGCTGTTGCCACCGTCCGTGGTGGCGGATACCAGTTCATGCCGGGCCAATGCGCCACTGTTCGCGGCCCGGCGGAATACTGCATATGACGCCGGAGTTGTACCACTGAGCGGGAAGCCGCTTCACTTGTTGTTTGGCCATTATTGACCGACCCTTCCAAAGGAACACCATGAGCCCCACCCTGACCACCAAGCTGCAGCCCGGAACCGAGGCCCCTGACTTCACCCTCAGGGACGCCCAGGGCCGCGAAACTGCCTTGGCCGACTACCGTGGCAAGAACGTCATTGTGTACTTCTACCCGAAGGCGGCCACCCCCGGCTGCACCACCGAGGCCTGCGACTTCCGCGACAGCCTGGCCTCCCTGCAGGGGAAGGGCTACGAGGTCATTGGCATCTCCCCCGACGCCCCCGCGGCCCTCGCAGGCTTCAGCGGCGACTTCTCCCTGACCTTCCCGCTGCTCTCCGACGAGGACCACGCGGTTGCCCTGGCCTACGGCGCCTGGGGCGAGAAGCTGGTCAACGGCGAAATCGTTGAGGGCATCGTCCGCTCCACAGTGGTGGTGGACCCCGACGGCAACGTGGTCCTGGCGCAGTACCAGGTCCAGGCCGACGGCCACGTCGCAGCGCTGAAGGAAGCCCTGGGCATCTAGGACCCTCTCGCACTTCCTGCGCCTTTCCAGCCGACGCTCCTGCACTTGCTGCAGGGGCGTTCGGCGTTTATTTACCTTTTAGGCTCCGGCCTTCCTGGGTACGGGGAGCGCATGGACAACACAGAGAGCCAGGACCAGGCAACGCTGCGAAGCCGGATGGGGCGCCTCGGCTTCGGCGGGACCGGCGTCGGCAACCTTTACCGCGCGATTTCCGATGACCAGGCGGCTGCCACCGTGGAGGCGGCGTGGGACGCCGGCATCCGCTATTTCGACACCGCACCGCACTACGGGCTCGGCCTGTCCGAGCGGCGGATCGGCGCGTTTCTCCGGAACAAACCGCGGGATGGATTCATCGTGTCCACCAAGGTGGGCCGGGTCCTGGTTCCCTCACCGGCAACCAGGGATGACCGGGATCCGGAAGGCTTCGACGTTCCCGCGGACCTGCGCCGCGAATGGGATCCCTCGGAGGCGGGGGTACGGCGCAGCATTGAACAGTCGCTGGACCGGCTGGGCCTGGACTCCATCGACATCGCCTACCTGCACGATCCGGACGTCTACAGCATGGAAGATGCGGTGAAGACGGCGCTCCCTGCCCTGGAAAAGGTTAGGGCCGAGGGCCTGGTGCGGGCCATCGGCGTGGGCACCAACACTGCCAGCGCCGCACTGGAGTGCGTGGAGGCGGCGGACCTGGACTTCCTCATGTTGGCGGGCAGGTTCACCATGCTCGAGCAGCCGGGATCCGATGACCGCCCGGGCGCCGGACTCCTGGACCGCTGCCTGGAACTGGGGACCGGGGTGGTCAGCGTCGGCGTCTACAACTCCGGCATCCTCGCCAAGCCCGACCTGCCGTCCGATGCGCACTACAACTACTCACAGGCGAGCGAAGAGATCCTGGACAAGGCCCGGCGGCTCGCCGCTGTGTGCAAGGAGCACGGTGTGGAACTTCCCACCGCCGCCATCCAGTTCCCCTACCGGCACCCCGCCGTCGTTAACGTCACGGTGGGAGCCAGCAGGCCTGAGCAGATCCGTGAAAGCGCGGAGCGGATGGCCGCGCAGGTGCCGGACGGGCTGTGGCAGGACCTGCAGGAACAGGGGCTGATCCCGGCATAGGGGCACCGCCGGATCCGTTGCCGTGTTGTCCGGTGCGGTGACAGGATGGCGTCTATGGCGATCGAGGTCCGTCCCGCAACCACTTTCGAGGACGTCAGGGCGCTGGTGGGGCCCAAGCGGCCTGACGCCAACGTCTGCTGGTGCCTGAGCTACCGCATCCCCTCGAAACTGAACCAGTCGCTGCAGGGAACGGAGCGCGGTGAGCTGGTAAAGAAGCTTGTGGGGCAGGATCCCCCGCCAGGGGTGCTGGCGTACGACGGCGGCGAGCCGGTGGGGTGGGCAGCGGTCCACCCGCGTGCGGACACCAGTTTCGCCGGGAACCGGAAGATCCCGCACGTGGACAGCCTGGAGGTGTGGTCGGTGTGGTGCATCCGCGTGCGGCCGGGCCACCGCGGCAAGGGCATCTCCCATGCCCTCCTGGCAGGTGCGGTGGACTTCGCCCGTTCCTACGGGGCACCCGCCGTCGAGGGCTACCCAGTGGACAACGGCGGCTCGAAGGTGGACCTCACCATGGCCTACGTCGGCACCCGCAAACTCTTCGAGGATGCCGGTTTCACCAAGGCAGCGGACACGCAGTCGGTTCTCAACGGATTCCCGCGGGTGCTGATGCGGCTGGATCTTCGACGAGTGCGTGCTTCCCCTTTTGAAGGCATAACGCTGCTGTAACGACTCCTCCCCTAGCATGCGGGCGTACGTAAAACCCGGACATGATGCAAAGGCAGGGAGAGCCATGGAATCGGCCGCTGAAGAACTGGTCCACCGTCTCGGGGACACCTTCGTCTGCGCTACCGAGGGACGCGGGCACGCGACCCCCGGCGGGCGCCCGCCGAGCGAGATTGTGGTCGATGCGACGGAGGGCTTCGTTCCCCTGTGGCACCCGGGCACCATCCTAAAATGGCGCTTCCAGGAGCGGTCCTTCGCGCTCGCTCCCAACCCCGGGCAAAGCAAGGGCGTGGTCAGCGAGCTGATGGGCGAATGCCTGCTCCGCTGGGGCACCGCCGCACCCGTCAGGTTCACCCGGGACGACGATCTGTGGGATTTCGAGATCGTGCTGCGGAACGCCCCGGACTGCACCCCCGCCGGCTGCGTCCTGGCCAGCGCATTCTTTCCCGACGGCGGGCGGCACCAACTGACCATCTACCCCACCATGTTCCAGCAGGTAAGAGAAGAACAGGTGGAGACGATGCTCCACGAGTTCGGCCACATCTTCGGCCTGCGCCACTTTTTCGCCAATATCCGGGAGACTGCGTGGCCCTCGGAGGTCTTCGGAACGCACGAGCCTTTCACCATCATGAATTACGGGGCCAACAGCAAGCTCACGGACGCGGACCTGGGTGATTTGAAGGAGCTCTACCGGCTGGCGTGGAGCGGCCATCTGGCCAACATCAACGGCACCCCCATCCGGCTGGTGCACCCCTACAGCTTTACGGGATCAATGGTGCTGGACGGGGTGGGCTCGGTTCCCTCCACGCTGCAGCCGGCCGCACGGTCGGCAGCCTAGTGACTGCCTAGGGTTTTTTCCACCATTTCCGGGACCAGTCCCGCTCCATTGCCCAGAGCGCCAAGAGCAGCGCATCCGCAGTCATGAGTCCGGCGATAAGGTACGCCCACCCGGCCATCCAACCCACTGCAATCTCCTGACTGTCTCCCCCAGCCACTCGATTGCTCCTAAGTGTGACACCTAAACCGCTGCGGCGGAACGCCCCAAATCCACAGACCTGAAAAGTGCCTCCAGCCTGTTGTGCGCCTCGGTCTCCAGCTTCAGCCGGCGCGTCAACCTCTCCACCTGGTCGGACATCGCGGCCCCCACCGGCAGCCTGTCGCCGGGCCAGCTGGAAACTTCCCGCGACTCCCCGAGTGCCGCCGCGAGCGCCTTCGCCGCGGCACGGACCTTCCGGGAGTGGACGTAAACGCGCAACAGCGCCCTGGCTTTGTCGATGCCCGCCCGGGCCAAGCCCGGCGGCACGTGATCGGCGTCAGCTGCCGGCCCGTCGGCAACGGCCGGCCCGGCAGGCGCCGGCGTCCGGTACGTGATCTTCATTTTTCCCATGGCTGCTCCCGCCTTCCCGCAAGCCGTCCAGCTTCCGGGGGCCGTCGTCGACCGTTCTCCTGCCCGGAAGATCTGTCACTTCGAGTGTCCCGAACCATGCTCAACGTCCGGGCAAGCGGATCCCAAGATTGCCGCAAGATCCTGCAAGGGCTCAGAACAGCGCCGTAGACGGCCTGACGGAACGGGTCCGGACAAGCCTGAAAAGCACTGTGAAGTCCCACGACATGCCCCGTCGCGGTTAATACGGTAGAAGTAGAGTCATGGTCTCAACCTCCGAAATTCGTCGTGCCGTTGTCATCGAGGACGACCCCGACATCCGGGGTCTGCTGGTCCGCGTGCTGGAAAAGCAGGGGTTCGAGGTATCGCAGGTGGGTGCGGGGCTGCCGGGCGTGGCGGAAGTCCGCCGCCTGCAGCCTGACCTCGTCACGCTGGACCTGAATCTTCCGGACCTGGACGGCCTGGAAGTCTGCAAGCTGCTGCGGGAGTTTTCGGACGCGTTCATCGTCATGCTCACCGCCCGGGCGGACGAACTGGACAAGCTGACCGGGCTGGACAACGGGGCCGACGAATACATCAGCAAACCGTTCAGCCCGCGCGAACTCCAGTCCCGGATCAACGCACTGTTCCGCCGCCGGCCCTCGGCCGCCGCTGATTCCGCGGCCCGCAGCGAACTGCAGCGCGCCACGGAAGTGCAGCAGAGCCTCCTTCCCAAGGAGGACATCCGGGTGGAGGGCTACGACGTGGCCGGCGTGTTCCGCCCCTCACGCAGCGTGGGCGGCGACTTCTACGACTGGTACCAGACCCCCGACGGGCTCCACCTCACCTTCGCCGACGCCATGGGCAAGGGCATGGGCGCGGCCCTGATCGCCGCAACGGTGCGCGCCGTCATGCGCTCCACCGGCCACCGGCCGGACCTGGATGCCGCCTTCGCCTCCGCCAGCAAGGCCATCGCCACGGACCTGGACTCCTCCAACTCTTTCGTCACCCTGTTCCACGCCCGGCTGGAGGCGGCGTCAGGGAAGGTCAGCTATGTCGACGCCGGCCACGGGCTGGCGCTTCACGTCCAGTCAGGCGGGACTGCCGGGCGGCTCCCCTCCGGCGGCCCGCCCGTGGGTGCGTGGACGGGAACGGACTGGCCGCAGTCGTCTTTTGAGCTGGCACCCGGAGATTCCCTGGTGGTGGTCAGCGACGGAGTCCTGGACGTTTTCGAGTCAGTGGAGGACTTCAGGGAAGCCGTCCGCACTGCCACGCTGGCCCATGGCTCCGCCCATGCCGCCAGCAGCGCCATCATGGCCCTGGCCCCCGCAGAGACGGCAGAGGACGATGTCACGGTGGTCGTGGTCCGCCGGCTGCCCGAGGAAGTTACGGGATGACCCGCTTCCTGACCCGCCTGGTAGTGGTGCTCACCGTCATCACCGGCGTCAACTACATCACCTGGCGCTGGCTGGCATCGCTGAACTGGGATGCCTGGTGGATCGCCCTGCCGCTAGTGGTCGCCGAAACCTACAGCCTGATCGACGTCATGCTCTTCGGCATGACGGTATGGAAGCTGAAGATCCGCAAGGGCGCGCCGGCGCCGCCGCACGATGCCACCGTTGACGTCTTCATCACCACCTACAACGAAGACCTGGACATGGTGATGACCACCGCCCTGGCGGCCCAGAAGATCCGGCACCCGCACAGCACCTGGATCCTGGACGACGGCGCCCGCCCCGAACTGAAAGCCCTCGCGGAACAGCACGGGCTGGGCTACGTCACGCGCAGCGAGGACTGGACCTCGGACCTCCCCCGCCATGCGAAGGCCGGCAACCTGAACAACGCCCTCATGCAGACCTATGGCGAGTTCCTCCTGATCCTGGACGCGGACCAGATCCCTGAACCGGACATCCTGGAAAAGACCCTCGGCTACTTCAACAACCGCCGCGTCGCCCTGGTCCAGACACCGCAGTATTTCAGCAACGTCCCCGCCGATGACCCGCTCGGCAGCCAGGCACCCTTGTTCTACGGCCCTATCCAGCAGGGCAAGGACGGCTGGAACGCCGCCTTCTTCTGCGGCTCCAACGCCATCCTGCGCCGCGAGGCCCTGATGCAGCTGGGACTGGTGGGCTACGTCAAGGAAACAGAAAAGAGCATCCGCCGCGCGCTGGCAGCGTCCCAGACCGCCATCAAGAAGGCCCGGAAGTCCGCTGACATGGAGTCACCGCTGGTGGCCGAGGTGCTGGACGAGGTGGAGGCGGCCACCCGGGAGGCGCAGAAGGAACTCGACGCCGGGCAGTCGCTCAGCGAGATCACCTACCGGGTCCGCCGCCGGGTCGACGCCGCCGTGCAGACCCTGGTGATGGCCGACGTCGAAGCCCTGCAGTCCGACCTCGAAGAGATCGCCGCAATGGAACTCGCCCACGTGGGCGACGCCGGGGTCCCCGTGGTGGCCGACGACGCCGTCCAGCGCATGTCCCGCCGCGACTGGTCCCCGCTGGGCGCCCTGGAGTCCGTGCAGGCGGTCCTGGACGCACTCTCCGTGGAACGCAATGACGAGGCCCAGCCCGTCATGCCCCTGGCAATCATCTCCGTCACCGAGGACATGGCCACCGCCATGCGCATGCACGCCATGGGCTGGGAGAGCGTCTACCATCACGAGGTTCTCGCGTACGGCCTGGCACCGGAGGACCTGAAGACCATGCTCACGCAGCGGCTGCGCTGGGCCCAGGGCACCATCCAGGTGCTGCTGCGCGAGAATCCGCTGGTGCAGAAAGGCCTGAAGCTCGGCCAGCGGCTGATGTACTTCGCCACCATGTGGACCTACCTCAGCGGCTACGCGGCCGTCATCTACTTCGCCGCCCCCATCATCTACCTGCTGCTGGGCATCCTCCCGGTCACCAGCCTGAGCTGGGATTTCTTCATCCGGTTCATCCCGTTCATGGTGGTCAACCAGATCCTGTTCGCCGTGGCCGGCCGCGGCATCCCCACCTGGCGGGGGCAGCAGTACAGCCTGGCCCTGTTCCCCACCTGGATCAAGGCCTGCTCGACGGCGGCGCGGAACGTCTGGTTCGGCCGTCCCCTCGGGTTCGCCGTCACCCCCAAAGCCCGCCAGAGCGGCGGACCCAGCTGGAGCCTGATCCAGCCCCAGATCGTGGTGTCCGCGCTGCTGGCCGTGGCCGCCGTCGTCGGGATCATCCGGTTGGCCGCCGGCCTGGCGGAACCGCTGGGCACGCTGGTGAACGTCGCCTGGGTCATTTTCGACCTGGTGGTCATGAGCATCCTGGTCCGCGCCGTGCTGTACAAGGGGTATGAACCGGCCGCAGAACCCGCAGTTACAAAGAAGGAGTCCTGATGGAATTCAGTTACGAAGTGCGAAATTCGTACGCGGAGGTCAAGGCGGACGGGCGGCTCAACATGGTATCCGCCCCCAAGCTGCGTGAGTTCGTCACCGACGTGATCGCCGGCGGGTCCAACCGGATCGTGGTCAACCTGGAAAAGACCGCCTTCATGGATTCCTCAGGCCTCGGTGCGCTGATCGGATGCCTCAAGGCGGCCCGCCAGGCAGGCGGCGACCTCCGGATCGCTGCCGTCCAGCCGCAGGTGAAGATGGTCCTGCAGCTGACCAGCATGGACAAGGTCCTCACCGCGTACCCGTCGGCCGACGAGGCGTTCAGCAATGACTGACGTCCTGGCCTCCCGCAGCTTCCGGGGACCCGCTGCGGAGGAGGCCGTCGAATCCGTCCACAACGACCTGGACAGCTTGTGGCTGGACGTCCCCTTCGTCCAGGACATGGACCAGATGACGTTCACGACGGCGGTCATCGAGTCCGTCTCCAACATCGTCCAGCACGCCGAGCCGGCCGGGGACGAACCGGTGGGGCTGGGCGTGGACATCACCGTCCAGCCCGCGCTGCTCGAGGCCCGCGTCAGCGCCTACCATGCCAAGCCGCCGTTCGGGCCGATGGAACCTTCCGACCCCGGTGAAGACGCCGAATCCGGCCGGGGCCTGGCATTGATCGAAGCACTGGTCACCACCGTCACCTTCGAGCGGCAAGACGGGACGAACACCTGGGTGCTGTCCCGGACGTCGTTGCAGGGCTGACCAACCCGCCCCACCCTGGGAGTCCGGTTAGGGCTTTGCTGGGAACAGCACCGAGACTGTGGTGCCGCCGCCGGGCGTCCCGCTGATGGACAGTTCGCCGCCGTGCGCCTGCGCGATGCGGCGGCAGGTGGCAAGGCCCAGTCCCGTTCCGGGGCCGTCCCCCGGACGGTTCAGCCGGACCAGCGGTTCCACTGCCCGCTGCCGGTCCGCCGCCTGGATGCCCTTGCCGTTGTCTGCCACGTGGATGGTGACACCCCGGGGGCAGGTTCCGGCGGTGACAGTGACCTCAAGCGGCCGCCGCGGGTCCCGGTAGTTCAGCGAGTTGGCCAGGAGGTTCTGCACCAGGGTGCGCAGCTGTCCCCGGTCGGCGAATAGTTCAGCGTCCTCGCACAGGATCCCGCTGCCCAGCCCCAGGTCCACGCCGAGGTCCTGGGCGGCTTCTGCGGTGACAGCCAGCAGGGAAACCCGCTCGGGGTTCAGGGCTCCATCGGCCCGGGAGTAATCCAGGACGTCCTCGAGCGTGGCGAGCATGCGCTCCCCGCTGTTCCTGATGAGCGTCAAGTACTCCCCCGAGGGGTGCCCCGGCGGGATCTGCGGATCATCCTCGGCGAACTCCACGTAGCCCAGGATGGTGGTCAGCGGAGACCTCAGGTCGTGGCTGACCCTTCCTGCAAACTCGGCCAGCATCGCGTTGCTGCGCTGCAGCTCCTGCAACACGGCATCGAGCTGGAGCGTGCGGTGCTGCAGCTCCAGCAGCTCCACCACCTGCTGGGCCAGGACTTCGAGCAGGCCGATCTGTTCCGGTGTGGGAAGCTCCGCCTGGTCCGAGAAGACGCAGAGCGAGCCAAGCACCAGCCCGCCGGCAGTCACCAGCGGCACGGACGCGTAGAAGCGGACGTCGGCGATCTGGCCCGTGACGAAGGGGTGGGCAGAAAACCGGGGATCGTTGGAGGCGTCCTGCACTACGGTGGTGCCAGGGTTGAGGAAGACGGTGGCGCACATGGAGTCCTCGCGCGAGCAGATCCCCGGGTCGATGCCCGAGGCCGCAATCTGCAGCTGCTGATCCGATGTGATGATGTTGACCACGCTGTACGGCACCCCGCAGAGCGAGGCGGCCAGCCGGACCAGGCTGTCCAGCGTGTCCTGGGCCCGTTCATCCGCAAGCGCCGGTATTTCCCCCGGCACCGCGGGCAGGAGCCCGTATTCCCTCAGCCCAAGCTCGCGCCCGGCATCCCGATCGGTCAGCATTTGCATAGCCGCACCGTCCATATTCTTTTCTTCCCCAGCATGTCAGCCCGGGCCCCAGCGGCCCTTCCGTGATGATACCGGTGAAGCCCGGGCGGTGTTGTAATCTCTTGACACCGGGCAGCACCTGCCGTTGAATATTACGTATGCTGAAATAACAGTTCCATGATGCGGAAGCTTGTCGTCCACGCTGCCGGCAGGTCCGGGAAGTCCGGTCTCCGCATAGCCGTCACCATGGATGCCAGCATTCGTACCGAGGACCAGCCAGCATGAAGCTTGCCGAATTCAACACCGCGGACCCTGCCGCGGCCGCGGACACTCTCCGGCCCTGCATCGATGTGAGCAGGTGGGTTGACGCCGTCGCCGCCGCCCGACCGTTCTCCACCAAGGAAGACCTCCTGGCCTTCGCAGCGGAGGCTGCCAACCCCTTCACTTCCGCCGAAGTGGAGGCAGCCATGGCCCACCACCCCAGGATCGGGGAACGGCCGACGGCGGCCACCGCCGAAGCCTCCATGTCCCGTTCCGAGCAGTCAGGCGTTGATCCGGCGGATGCCGCTGCCGCCGAAGCCCTGGCGAAGGGCAACCGGGACTACGAGGAAAAATTCGGGCGTGTCTTCCTGATCCGCGCCGCCGGCCGCACTGCCCCGGAAATCCTGCAGTCCCTCAACGAGCGACTCGCCAACTCGCCCGCCCAGGAAGACACCATCGTGGCCCAGCAGCTGCGCGAGATAGCCGTCCTGCGGCTGGAAGGACTGATCACCGAATGAGCGTCTCCCACGTCACCACGCACATCCTGGACACCGGCGCCGGACGCCCGGCGGCAGGGGTCGCCGTCGTACTTTTGAAGAACGACGGCGGCACCTGGCTGGAGCTGGCCAAGTCCATAACCGATGCGGACGGCAGGGCCAAGGACCTGGGGCCTGAGCAGCTGCAGCCGGGGCACTACAAGCTCAACTTCGCTACCGGCAGCTACTACGCCGGACTGCAGACGGCCACCTTCTTCCCGGAAGTGGACCTCGTGTTTGAAGTGACGGGCAGCGAGCACTACCACGTGCCGCTGCTGCTAAGCCCGTTCGCATACTCCACCTACCGCGGCAGCTAGGCTCCGCAGCGCCCGCGGCGTTCAGCCTGGTTCATGGAATGTCAGCCCAGTCACAAAACCCGGCATAGGATCGGAACGGTGACTAATGAAGGGGCTGCCGGCTTTCCGTGCAACCTTGCGGCGGGCAGTGGGCCGCAGAAACTACGTGGGAGTGGATCATGGCTTCAAACAGGGACCTTGAATCCGACGCCGAGGCCGAGGGCGGCCAGCACG
Organism: Arthrobacter sp. Y3221087; assembly: GCF_059089905.1. Lineage (NCBI taxonomy): Bacteria > Bacillati > Actinomycetota > Actinomycetes > Micrococcales > Micrococcaceae > Arthrobacter > Arthrobacter sp. Y3221087. The sequence continues at coordinate 186,518 of NZ_JBNHFE010000001.1, read as the reverse complement.
GCGGGGTCCAGTCGGTGGAACGCGCGCTGACCGTCCTGGAGATCCTTGCCCGCGAGGGCCATGCCGGAGTGAGCGAGATTGCCGAGGAAATGGGAATCCACAAGTCCACGGTCTCCCGGCTGATGGGCTCACTGGTGAGCCGTGAAATGGTGCACCAGAACAGCGACCGTGGCAAGTACCAGCTGGGGTTCGGCATCCTGAGGCTGGCCAGCTCCATCCCCAGCCGGCTGAGCCTGGTCCGCGAGGCGAGGCCGGTCCTGGAAAGCTTGGCCCTGGAATACAAGGAAACAGTTAACCTGGCCGTGCTGCGCTCCAACTATGCAGTGAACGTGGACCAGGCGATGGGTCCCTCCACGCTGGCCACCTACGACTGGGTGGGCAGCCTGACGCCCCTGCACGCGACGTCCAGCGGAAAGATCCTTTTGGCCGCGCTAAGCGCGGACGAGCGGGACCGGATCCTGAAGGAAACGGGCCTGCCCGCCCGCACTTCCCGCACCGTCACCAGCCGGACGGAACTGGACAAACAGCTCCACCAGGCCGCCGCCCAGGGATATGCAGTGGTGCGGGAGGAATTTGAGATCGGCCTGAATGCTGTGGCGGTTCCCGTCTACAACCACCAAGGCGTCGTGGCGGGGGCAATCAGCATCTCCGGGCCAGCCTTCCGGTTCGATCCCGAGAAGACGCCGGGCCTGCTGGAGGCCCTCAAAGAGGCCGGCCTGAAGGTCAGCACCAACATGGGATACACCCGCCGCTGAACGCCAATGCCCCTGGACCAGGGTCCGGGGGCGTTTCCATGCGTCCGGCTGTTGCAGTCCGGAGGCCTGGGCTTGGTGCTGCCCACAGCATGCTTGACATTGACTGTGTGCTGCATCACTCTTGTTGCATATAGCGATCCGTGTTGCTCATGGCGAAGAAGCTGAACGGCCCCGCATCGCTTGTTCCGCCGCCCTGCCAGCCGCCGACCAGGAGAACCACAGGCTATGAGCGCATCACCGCGCGTCGTCATCATCGGAGCCGGCATCGTCGGCACCAACCTTGCCGACGAACTCACCAGCCGAGGCTGGACCAACATCACCGTCGTCGAACAGGGGCCGCTGGAACTGGCCGGCGGGTCCACGTCGCATGCGCCCGGCCTGGTCTTCCAGACCAACCCGTCCAAGACCATGACGGAGTTCGCCACCTACACCGTGGACAAGCTGCTCTCCCTGACCGCGGACGGCGTCTCCTGCTTCAACCAGGTGGGCGGGCTGGAGCTGGCCACCACCGAAACCCGGTTGGAGGACCTCAAGCGCAAGCTCGGCTACGCCACCTCCTGGGGCGTGGACGGCAGGCTGATCGACGCGGACGAGTGCGAGAAGCTCTGGCCGCTGCTGAACAAGGGACGGCTCGCCGACGGCCGCGGCATCCTGGGCGGCCTGTTCGTTCCCTCGGACGGCCTCGCCTCCGCGGCCCGCGCCGTCCAGCTCCTGATCGGCAAAGCCCGCGAGGCCGGCGTCACCTTCCTTGGCTCCACGCCCGTGACCGGCATAGAGCAGGCCGGCGGCAAGGTCACCGGCGTCCAGACGCCCGACGGCGTGATCCCGGCAGACATCGTGGTGTCCTGCGCCGGCTTCTGGGGCCGCGAGCTCGGCAAAATGGTGGGCCTTCAGGTCCCGCTGCTGCCACTGGCCCACCAGTACGTCAAGACGACTGCGGTGGAGGCGCTGCGCGGCGCCAATGAATTGCCCAACGGGGCAAGCAAGCCCATCCTGCGCTACCAGGACCGCGACCTGTACTTCCGCGAGCACGGCGACCGGATCGGCGTCGGCAGCTACGCCCACAAGCCCATGCCGGTGGACATGGCCCGCCTTCCACGCGTCAGCGCGGACCAGATGTCAGACCACAACATGCCCTCCCGCCTGGACTTCACCCTGGAGGACTTTGCCCCGGCCTGGGAGGACTGCCAGGACCTGCTGCCGGCCCTGCACACCGCCCAGATCCACGACGGGTTCAACGGCATCTTCTCCTTCACCCCGGACGGCGGCCCGCTGATGGGCGAGGCCCCGGACCTGCACGGGTTCTTCGTGGCCGAGGCCGTGTGGGTCACGCATTCCGCCGGCGTGGCAAAGGCCATGGCCGAACTGCTGGTGGAGGGACAGTCCCGCACCGACCTGCACGGCTGCGAACTGACCCGCTTCGAGAAGGTGCAGACCTCCGACGCGTACGTCAGCGAAACCTCCCAGCAGAACTTCGTGGAGATCTACGACGTCCTGCACCCGCTCCAGCCGCGGGAATCGCCGCGGGATGTCCGGGTGAGCCCGTTCAACGTGCGGCAGAAGGAGCTCGGCGCGTTCTTCCTCGAGTCGGCAGCCTGGGAACGTCCGCACTGGTTCGAGGCCAACCGCGGACTCCTGGAGCACCTGCCCGCCGAGTGGCAGGTCCCGGAGCGCGATGAATGGGCCGGCATGTTCTACTCCCCAATTTCCGCCGCCGAGGCGTGGAAGACGCGGACCGCCGTCGCGCTTTACGACATGACGCCGCTCAAGCGGCTGTCCGTTACCGGGCCGGGCGCGCTGGACCTCCTGCAGCGCCTCAGCACGGGCAACATCGCCAAGAAGCCCGGCGCCGTCACCTACTGCCTGCTGCTGGCCGACGACGGCGGTATCCGCAGCGACGTCACGGTGGCCCGGCTTGGGGAGCAGGACTTCCAGCTGGGCGTCAACAGCAACGTGGACTTCGACTACCTGCGGGTGGAGGCACGGCAGCAGTCGGCCGCCGATCCCGCCCGCTGGGTACACGTTACGGACATCACCGGCAGCACCTGCTGCATCGGCCTGTGGGGCCCGCTGGCGCGTGAAGTGATGGGCAAAATCAGCACCGACGACCTCAGCAATGACGGCCTGCGCTACTTCCGCACCAAGGAGATCAGCGTGGGCGGCATCCCCGTCACGGCCATGCGCCTGTCCTATGTGGGCGAACTCGGCTGGGAGCTGTACACCACTGCCGAGTATGGCCTGAAGCTCTGGGACCTGCTCTTCGAAGCCGGCCGGGAGCACGGCATCATCGCCGCCGGCCGCGGCGCGTTCAACAGCCTGCGGCTGGAGAAGGGCTACCGGCTCTGGGGCACGGACATGACCTCCGAGCACCATCCCTACCAGTCCGGCCTCGGCTTCTCCGTCGCCAAGGACAAGACCGGCTTTGTGGGTGCTGAGGCCCTGGCCGCCCGCAAGGAGCAGCCGGCCGCCCAGACCCTGCGCTGCCTCACGGTGGACGACGGCACGTCAGTCGTGCTGGGCAAGGAACCCGTCTACGTGAACGGCGAAGCCTCCGGCTACGTCACGAGCGCCGCCTACGGCTTCTCCATTGGCAAGCCGCTCGCCTACGCCTGGCTGCCGACCGCCGTCGGGGTGGGCGATGCCGTCGAGATCGAATACTTCGGCCGGCGCGTGGCTGCCACCGTGACAGCCGAGCCGCTGTTCGACCCCGCCATGGAGCGCCTCCGCGGCTGACAAGCCCAACTGAAAAGTGCCCCGCCTCCTGTTTGGAGGCGGGGCACTTTTTGCTGTTCCCGCTAGGCGCCGGCGGTCTGGAAGGCCGGTTCTTCGGCCGCTGCGGCGTCGCCGGTGTGAGGTTGGAAGCGGACGAACATGGCTTTGAAGCCGGGGGTGTTGGATTCGCGGGCGACGTTTTCCTTGTGGACCAGGGCGTTGGCTTCGGGGAAGTACGCGGCGGCGCAGCCCTTGGCCGTGGGGTAGGCCACGAGCCGGAACTTGTCGGCGCGGCGGTCGACGCCCCCGAAGGTGCTGATGACGTCCACGAGGTCGCGGTCGTTGAAGCCGAGTTCGGTGAGGTCTTCGGGGTGGATCAGGATGACCCGGCGGCCGTCGGAGATGCCGCGGTAGCGGTCGTCCAGGCCGTAGTAGGTGGTGTTGTACTGGTCGTGGCTGCGGATGGTCTGCAGGACCAGGTGGCCCTTGGGCGGGGTGAGGTATTCCAGCGGGCTGACGGTGAAGCGGCCGCGGCCGATGTCCGTGGCGAAGGACCGGGTGTCCCGTGGCGGGTTGGGCAGCACGAACCCGTTCTTGGTGCGGACCCGGGTGTTGAAGTCCTCGAAGCCGGGCAGGACCCGCTCGATGTGGTCCCGGACCACGTCGTAGTCCTCGGCCATCGCTTTCCAGTTCACGGGGTGGTCCGGGCCGAACGTGGCTTCGGCCATCCGGGCCACGATCACGGGCTCGGCGAGCAGGTGCTCGGAGACCGGGGTCAGGCGGCCCTGGGTGGAGTGGACCACGGACATGGAGTCCTCCACGGACAGGAACTGCGCGCCCTTGGGGTGCTTGTCGTCCTTGTCCGTGCGGCCCAGGGTGGGCAGGATCAGCGAGGTGCGGCCGTGCACGATGTGGGACCGGTTGGGTTTGGTGGAGATGTGCACGGTCAGCCCGATCCGCTGCATGCCGGCTTCGAGGGCCTCGGTGTCGGAGCAGGCCAGCGAGAAGTTCCCGCCCATGGACACGAACACGTCCACCTCGTCGCGTTCAAAGGCTTCCATGGACTCCACGGCGTCGTAGCCGTGGTGCCGCGGGGACGTGATGCCGAACTCGGTGTCCAAAGCCGTGAGGAGCCATTCCTTCGGCTTTTCCCAGATGCCCATCGTCCGGTCGCCCTGGACGTTGGAGTGCCCGCGGACCGGGCAGGCCCCGGCGCCGGGCTTGCCGAAGTTGCCCTGCAGCAGCAGGACGTTGACCATTTCCTTGATGGTGTCCACGGAGTGGGGCTGCTGCGTCACGCCCAGGGCCCAGCAGAAGATGGACGCCTTGGACTTGATGAGCATCCCGGCCACGGTCTCGATCTGTTCCCGGGACAGGCCGGTGGCGTGCTCGGTCTCCTCCCAGTCCAGCTCTGCGCGGGCCTCGCGGTAGGCGTCGAATCCGTCCGTCTGCGCGGCGATGAAGGAATGGTCGACGACGGTACCCGGGTTCTTCTCCTCTTCGGCCAGGAGCAGGTGGCCGAGCGCCTGGAACAGGGCCAGGTCCCCGCCGACCTTGATCTGCAGGTACTCGTCGGCCAGGGGCGTGCCGCCGCCCACCACGCCGGAGACAGTCTGCGGGTCCTTGAAGTTGAACAGGCCGGCCTCGGGCAGCGGGTTGACCGCCACCACCTTGCCGCCCTTGTCCTTGCATTCCTTCAGCGCCGACAGCATGCGGGGGTGGTTGGTGCCGGGGTTCTGTCCGACCACGAAGATCAGCTCGGAATCGTGGATGTCATCCAGGGACACCGTGCCCTTGCCGATCCCGATGGTCGGGTTCAGCGCCGAGCCCGAGGACTCGTGGCACATGTTCGAACAGTCCGGCAGGTTGTTCGTGCCCAGGGCCCGCGCGAACAGCTGGTACATAAACGCCGTCTCGTTCGCCGTCCGGCCGGAGGTATAGAACACGCACCGGTCAGGGGTGGAAGCGCGGATGTGTTCACCGATCAGTTCGAACGCATCCGCCCAGGAAATCGGCGAATAGTGCGTGTCCCCCTCACGGATCACCACAGGCTCACTCAGCCGGCCCTGGTTTCCCAGCCAATACTCCGTCTTCGTCGACAGCTCCGCGATCGAGTGCTTCGCCCAGAACTCCGCGCCAACCGTGCGGAGGGTGTTTTCCTCCGCCACCGCCTTGGCCCCGTTTTCGCAGAACTCGGCGGCCTTGCGCTTCTTGTCCGACTCCGGCCACGCACAGCCCGGGCAGTCGAACCCGCCGCGCTGGTTCAACCGCAGAAGCGACTGCGTCGTCCTGGCCACGCCCGCCTGGGCAACCGCACGCTCCAGGGCGACCATCACGGCCTTGACGCCGGCCGCCTCAGTCTTGGGCTTACCGACAACAAGATCGTCCTCATTGATGTCCGCGACAGGGGCGGGCTGCTTACCGAACTTCATCGTTCCAACTTCCTTACCGGCAAAGTGCACCGTGCTTTTTAATCCGAACGCCAGCAAAGGCGCGCCACGGTCCCGGGCGCGCCTTTGCTGACACTGCTTGCTGTGCTGGCTACTGGGCCACCTTGGCCAGGTTTTCCCGTTCCGCCGCGATGGTGGTGTTGTCTCCGTGCCCGGTGCGGACCACGGTTTCGGCCGGCAGCGTCAGCAGCTTCTCCCGGATCGAGGTGACGATGGTGGGGTAGTCGCTGTAGGACCGGCCGGTGGCGCCCGGGCCGCCGTTGAAGAGCGTGTCCCCGGTGAAGACCGTTCCTTCGCTTTCCAGGTAGAAGCAGGTGGACCCCGGCGAGTGGCCCGGCGTGTGGATCGCGCGCAGGCTGGCCCCGCCGACTTCGAACACGTCACCGTCCGCCAGTTCCCGGTCCGGCTTGGAGTCCGGGTAGACCTGCTCCCAGAGCACCAGGTCCTCGGGGTTCAGGTAAATCGGCGCGCTCACGGCGTCGGCCACGTCCCGGGCGGCGCCGATGTGGTCGTTGTGCGCATGGGTCTGCAGGATGGCCAGGACCTTGCGGCCCTTGACCTGGTTGATGATCGCCGCGGCGTCGTGCGGGGAGTCGATGATCACGCACTCCTCGTCGTTGCCCACGATCCAGACATTGTTGTCCACGTCCCAGGTACCGCCGTCGAGCGAAAACGTGCCCGAGGTGACCAGGTTCTCGATCCGGACCGCCATTACAGCTCCACCACCGAACGCAGGACCTTGCCTTCGTGCATCTTCTGGAAGGCTTCCTCCACCTGGTCGATGGTGATCCGCTCTGACACGAAGGCGTCCAGGTCCAGGTTGCCCTGCTTGTAATGCGAGACGAGCATCGGGAAGTCCCGGGAGGGCAGGCAGTCCCCGTACCAGGAGGACTTCAGCGAACCGCCCCGACCGAACACGTCCAGCAGCGGCAGTTCCAGCTGCATCTCCGGCGTCGGGACGCCCACCAGGACCACACGGCCGGCGAGGTCGCGGGCATAGAACGCCTGCTTGTAGGTTTCGGGACGGCCGACGGCGTCAATCACCACGTCCGCGCCGTTGCCTCCGGTGAGGGCGCGGATGGCCTCCACCGCGTCTTCCTGCCGGGAGTTCACGCCATGGGTCGCGCCCAGGGACTTGGCCATTTCGATCTTGTTGTCGTCGATGTCCACGGCGATGATCGTCGTCGCGCCCGCGAGCCTGGCGCCGGCGATCGCGGCGATACCCACGCCGCCGCAGCCAATCACGGCCACGGACTCGCCGCGCTTGACCTCGCCGGTGTTGATGGCGGCACCAATGCCGGCCATCACACCGCAGCCCAGAAGGCCCACCGCCGCGGCGTCGGCCTCCGGGTCCACCTTGGTGCACTGCCCGGCAGCCACAAGGGTCTTCTCCGCGAACGCACCGATGCCCAGCGCGGGGGAAAGTTCGGTGCCATCCTCCAGCGTCATCTTCTGGGTGGCGTTGTGCGTGTTGAAACAGTACTGCGGCTGGCCCTTGGCACACGCCCGGCACTGGCCGCAGACCGCGCGCCAGTTCAGGATCACCCGGTCACCCGGGGCTACGGACGTCACATCGGGGCCCACCGCGCTGACCACGCCGGTGGCCTCGTGGCCCAGCAGGTACGGGAAGTCGTTGCCAATGCCGCCCTGCTTGTAGTGCAGGTCCGTGTGGCAGACACCGCAGGTCAGGATGTCCACCAGCGCCTCCCCCGCACCCGGATCCGGCACCAGGATGGTCTCCAGCGTTACCGGCGCGTCCTTCTCCCGGGCAATGACAGCTTGAACTTTATGGACCATTGTTCTCGTGTTCCTTTCCTGGATCCGGCCGGATCCGGTGAGTCGGCACCACGTGCCAATCTAGCTGACGCAAATGTGCCTGCAGAAGCCGTCCTCCCGGTTCGCCAGCCGCACGGTCAATTGCGCATTACGCAACCAATCGCACATAGCGCTACAGGAAAATATGACAGTGGCCACAGCCCCTGTCAATAGATATATCAGTGATGGGCGCATCAGCCGGCGCCGCAGTAGGCTGGATGGCATGTCTTCGAAAGAACCTCCCGCGGAACGGCGCCAGGTTACGGTGCGGCGGGCGCCCAAGTATGTGCCCTTCCTCATCCTGGGCGCACTGGTGGGCATTGCGGCCGCGGCAGTGGTGGCCTACGGGCTCCCGGGCAGCGCAAGCTTCGATTCCGGCGCGGTCTTCGGATTCTTCATGGTGATGTTCGCAGGGGGCGGAGCCATCCTGGGCGCGGTGGTGGCCCTGGTCCTAGACCGCCGGAGCGTCAAGCGCCAGCGGCGGGCTGTGGTGGAATCGGTCCCCGACTCCCAGCCGGACACCGATCCCCAGTCATAAAGGGAGCGCCGGAAAAGTCATACCTCATATCGTGAGATAATCGACCAGTGGCACGCGGCGATGGAAAACTTTCCCATGATCTTCTCCCTGGCGAAAAAGGCCCGCAGGACGCTTGTGGCGTCTTCGGGGTCTGGGCACCAGGTGAAGAAGTAGCAAAACTTACCTATTACGGACTGTACGCACTGCAGCACCGTGGCCAGGAGTCGGCTGGCATTGCAACCAGCGACGGCAAGCGGATCAACGTCTACAAGGACATGGGCCTCGTCTCCCAGGTCTTTGACGAGACCACGCTGAACACCCTGACCGGGCACCTTGCGGTGGGGCACTGCCGCTACTCCACCACTGGCGCAAGCCACTGGGCCAACGCCCAGCCCACCCTCGGCGCCACCAGCACCGGCACTGTGGCGCTGGCGCACAACGGCAACCTGACCAACACCGCCGAGCTGAACGCCATGATCCAGGAGCGCAACGGCGGCCAGCTCACCGGCGAGATGAAGCAGGGCAACACCTCGGATACCGCGCTGGTGACCGCCCTGCTGGAGGGCGAGCCCGGCAGGACGCTGGAGGAAACCGCCACGGACCTCCTCCCCAAGATCAAGGGCGGCTTCTGCTTCGTCTTCATGGATGAAGGCACGCTCTATGCAGCGCGGGACACCTTCGGCATCCGCCCCCTGGTCCTTGGCCGGCTGGAGCGCGGCTGGGTTGTGGCTTCCGAGCAGTCCGCCCTCGCCACCGTGGGCGCCAGCTACATCCGCGAGATCGAGCCCGGCGAATTCATCGCCATCGACGAACAGGGCGTGCGCTCCAAGCGATTTGCCGAGCCGACGCCGGCCGGCTGCGTTTTCGAGTACGTCTACCTTGCGCGTCCGGACGCCGCCATTGCCGGCCGTTCCGTGTATGAGTCCCGGGTGGAGATGGGCCGCCAGCTGGCCCGCGAAAACACGCATGCGGCTGACATCGTCATCCCCGTCCCGGAATCCGGCACCCCCGCGGCCGTGGGCTATGCCGAGGAATCCGGCATTCCGTTCGCCCATGGCTTCGTCAAGAACTCCTATGTGGGCCGTACCTTCATCCAGCCCTCGCAGACCCTGCGCCAGCTCGGCATCCGGCTCAAGCTCAACGCCCTCGAATCCGTCATCCGCGGCAAGCGCGTGGTGGTGGTTGACGACTCGATCGTCCGCGGCAACACCCAGCGGGCCATCGTGCGGATGCTCCGCGAAGCCGGTGCCGCGGAAGTGCACGTCAAGATTTCGTCCCCACCCGTACAGTGGCCCTGCTTCTACGGCATCGACTTCGCTTCCCGCGCGGAACTCATCGCCAACGGCGCCACCATCGAGGAGATCTCCCAGGCCATCGGAGCCGACTCGCTGGCCTACATTTCCGAGGACGGCATGATCGGCGCCACCCGCCAACCCCGGGAACGCCTCTGCACAGCGTGCTTCACGGGCCAGTACCCCATCAAGCTTCCGGACGCGGACAAGCTCGGCAAGAACCTGCTCGAGCGCACGGACCTCGGCGGCCTGACGCCGTCGCCGTCGGCCCTTCCCGGCGAAACCGCAGCACTTGCCGTGGACTCCGAAGAGGATCCCGCCGAGAAGGCCGGTGCCACCGGCTGCGATCCGGGGCCCGACTCCGAGTTTGAAAACCTGCTGACCGACGCCGACCTCGTGCCAGATGTACACGCCGCCGCAGGCGCCGACAAGAAAGAGTCCTGATGACTTCCGCCAACACCGCCGCCGGCTCCGCCTCTGAGAAGGCAGGCATCACCTACGCCTCCGCTGGCGTCGACGTCGAAGCCGGGGACCTCGCCGTCGAACTCATGAAGGATGCCGTCAAGGCGACCCACAACTCCTCGGTGATCGGCGGGGTGGGCGGTTTCGCCGGCCTCTACGACGTGTCCCGGCTGCTGACCTACAGGAAGCCGCTGCTGGCAACCTCCACCGACGGCGTGGGCACCAAGGTAGCCATCGCCCAGGCCATGGACATCCACGACACCATCGGTTTCGACCTGGTGGGCATGGTGGTGGACGACATCGTGGTGGTGGGCGCCGAGCCGCTTTACATGACTGACTACATTGCCTGCGGCAAGGTGGTGCCGGAGCGCATCGCCGGCATCGTCCGCGGCATCGCGGCCGCGTGTTCCGTGGCCGGTACCGCCCTGGTGGGCGGCGAAACCGCCGAGCACCCCGGCCTGCTGGGCGAGCACGAGTACGACGTCGCCGGCGCCGCCACCGGCGTGGTGGAAGCCGATGCCCTGCTGGGTCCGGACCGCGTCCGCGCGGGCGACGTCGTGATCGGCATGGCCTCCTCCGGCCTGCACTCCAACGGCTACTCCCTGGTCCGCCGCGTCATCAACCACGCAGGCTGGGCCCTGGACCGCCAGGTCTCCGAACTGGGCCGCACCCTGGGTGAAGAACTCCTGGAACCCACCCGGGTCTACGCCGCCGACTGCCTGGACCTTGCCCGCGCCTTCCCGGTCACGGGCGCGGCGGCCGTGCACGGCTTCAGCCACGTCACCGGCGGCGGGCTGGCCGCCAACCTCGCCCGCGTCCTGCCGCAGGGCCTGGTGGCTACGGTGGACCGCGCCACCTGGGAACTGCCCGCCATCTTCAAGCTGGTGTCCGAACTGGGCAACGTCCCGCTGGCGGACCTGGAGCGCACCCTCAACCTGGGCGTCGGCATGGTTGCCATCGTGTCGCCGGAGGCAGCGGACGCCGCCGTCGCCCGCCTGAACGGACGGGGCCTGCCATCCTGGATCATGGGCACGGTGACCGAGGATTCGGACTCCATCCTCAAGTCCGGCCCGGACTACGTCCAGGGCGCCAAGGGCGTGGACGGCGGCGCGGTCCGCCTGGTCAACGCCTACGCCTGACATCCAAACAGGGCTTCCCACTGCGGTGGGAAGCCCTCTTTGTTTAACCGGAAACCTGGACCAGGCTCAGGACGCCGCCCTGGGGATCGCGAATGGTGGCCGGCCCCTCCGCGGGATCGTCCGCCGGCTCCACCAGGACCTGGCCGCCTGCATCCAGCGCAGCATCGACGGCCGCCCGAAGGTCCGCTACTGCAAAGTAGATGTGCCATTCTGCCGCCGCTCCTTGCCCGGCAGGGAGGACGCCAGCCACTTCCCTGCCCCCGGCCATCAGGGCGCTGTAGCTCGCGCCGTCGTCCTGCGGGTACTCGGTGACCTCATGCCCGAAAAGTTCCTGGAAGAAGCCGACGGCGGCCTGCAGCTCGGGCGTTGACAGTTCAGCCCAGGCCAGGGCACCGGGCTCGTTGGACAGGCTGCTTCCGCGGTGGGTTCCGGCCTGCCAGATGCCCGTGGTTCCGCCGCCGGGCGGCGCCAGGAAGGCGAGGACGCCGGTATCGCCCACGTCCTCGGGTCCGAACTCCACCGCCCCGCCGGCGTGCACCGCATCCTGCAGCAGGGAGGCGGCATCAGAGGCTGCGAAGTACACGTTCCACCGGGCGGGATCGCCGGCGGCCTGCTGCAGGGGATTCTGCGGAGCAATGACGGAGACTAGGTCCCCGCCCGCGAACGCCTGCGAGTAGCTGCGGCCATCCGGGGTGGGAAAGTCCCTGTACGTCCAGCCGAACACCCGGCTGTAGAAATCTTTGGCTGCTGCAACATCAGCTGTCTGAAGGTCGGCCCAGCACGGCTCGCCGTGCGGGTACCGGTCTACTGCTGGCATGGCGTCAACGCTACACGGGGGAACCAGCAAAAGCCCGCTGCCTGCACTCTAAGAGTGCTGGCAGCGGGCTTCCGAACTGATGTCGGGACCTGCATCCGCACGGATGAGAGTACCGAAAAAGAAGCGCTTCACCGGTGGGCACGGCAGGATAAGGTGCTGTTTCCGTTAGTGCTGCGGCATCACAGGGCTGCCCTCTTGAAGTCCTGGCAGCTTGCGACAACTAGCCGATGCGACGGGTGTCTACCTCGTCGTCGTCTTCTTCCAAATCATCCGCGTACTTATCCACATACGCCGAATAGTCCGGCTCAACCGGCTCATTCGCGTAATGGCTCGTGGCACGACTTGCCGGGCCCGTCAGCTCACGCTGAAGTGCCGAGTAGTCAGTGTTCGGGGAGTAGTACTTGATATCCCGAGCCTGCTTAGTAGCTTTTGCCTTTTGACGGCCGCGCCCCATGGCGTGACCCCCTTTTGTACTTGGACCGGAGGTGGTCACCTTTGGCGATGGTGAGGCCCCGGAATGTTTGGTCAATTTGTCGTACACCTAGATTACATGCTTTCGGCGGCCCCTGCTTGCCAGACAGGGCCCCCTACCGTCGCCCGCGCTTCCATTCCCCCACCCGGCCCGCGAGTTTCCAGCTTTTTTCTTCGGTAGAGTCGCTTAAACAACTGCCGAAAACTGGATGGCTGACCGGCTGCCCACCCCGGACAGACTGCAGGAGGATGCACCCACGTGAACAACCAGGACGTCCCGCCGAAGCCCGCCTCGCCGCCCACAGCCGGGCTCCCCAAGGTTCCCGCCCAGAGCACTGCACCCCCCTCCAACCCGCCGTCCGCCCCGCCGCCGGCATCCGTCGCTTGGTCCCAGTCCCAGCCCGAGCCTGAACCGCAGCCGTCTCCCAGGATGTCGCCGGCAAGGCAGCGGACGCTGTGGAAGGTGCTGTTCGCCGTCGTACTCCTGGCGGTGGTCGGTGGCTTGGTGTGGCTCGCCATGTGGCTGAACTCGGGTGCAGGGTCGGAAGAGGCCGGGGGCAATTCCGGCGTCCTCGAGACAAGCGTCACACCGCGGGCAACTCCGCTGCCACTGCCGCGTGAGGGCGTGCAGCCTGGCGAGTATGCGCTGGGCGACTGCTTTGCCGACTTCGACCCCGAAGCCCTGGCTTCCAAGGTGGTGCCCTGCGATGCTGCCCATTCCGCCCAGCTGGTGGCTGTCTTCCGCTACCCGGATTCCGAGGACTATCCCGGGGCCGAAACACTTAAGGCCAAGGCGCTGGAAGCGTGCCAGGCGGCGAAGCTGGGTCCTGCGGCCAATGAATACCAGCTCAACTTCCAGCGCAGCTTCCCGAGCAATTCCAGCTGGGATTCCGGGGACCGGAGGGTGGACTGCTACGTGACCGCTCCCGGCGGCAACGTCATTAACGCAAGCGTGCTGCCCTAGCGGAAACACCGCCAGGGCAGCACGTCAGCTTATGCCAGGCCCGGCTTGGCCAGGCCTGGGGAGCCGTTAGCCCTTCCGCCGCACGGACAGGCCCGAAGTCAGGGCACCGGTCAGCGTGTCGACGTCATCGGTGGAGGGTTCTACGGCGTCGGCCGCGGTATCCACCAGCACCGTGTCGCCGTCGCTGATGTCGCCGGCCAGGATGGCCTTGGCCAGCCGGTCGCCGATCTCGCGCTGCACCAGCCGGCGGAGCGGACGGGCGCCGTAGGCGGGGTCGAAACCGGAGATAGCGAGCCACTCCTTGGCGGCGTCGGTGACGTCCAGGGTCAGCCTGCGTTCGTGCAGGCGGCGCCCCAGTTCGGCAACGTGCAGGTCCACGATCTGCGAGAGTTCCTCCACGCTGAGCGCGTCGAACAGCACCACCTCGTCCAGCCGGTTCAGGAACTCCGGCTTGAAGGATGCATTGACCGTGGCCATGACGGCGTTCCGCTTGGCTTCTGTGTCCAGCGACTGGTCCACGAGGAACTGGCTGCCCAGGTTGGAGGTCAGCACCAGGATGACGTTGCGGAAGTCCACCGTGCGGCCCTGCCCGTCGGTGAGCCGGCCGTCGTCGAGCACCTGCAGGAGGATGTCGAAGACTTCGGGGTGGGCCTTCTCCACCTCGTCCAGCAGCACCACCGAGTACGGCCGGCGGCGAACTGCCTCGGTCAGCTGGCCACCCTCCTCGTAGCCAACGTAGCCCGGAGGTGCACCCACAAGCCGTGCCACGGAGTGCTTCTCGCCGTACTCGGACATGTCGATGCGCACCATGGCGCGTTCGTCGTCGAACAGGAAGCCCGCAAGGGCCTTGGCCAGCTCGGTCTTGCCCACGCCGGTGGGACCGAGGAAGAGGAACGAGCCGGTGGGGCGGTTGGGGTCGCTGATCCCTGCCCGTGCGCGCCGGACGGCGTCCGAGACTGCGGTAACGGCCTTCGTCTGGCCGATGAGCCGCTTGCCGAGTTCCTCCTCCATGTGGAGCAGCTTCTGGCTTTCACCCTGCAGCATGCGGCCGGCCGGGATGCCGGTCCAGGCGGAAATCACCTCGGCGATGTCCTCGGCCGTCACTTCCTCGGCCACCATCTGTGCGGACTTGTCCGTGACGGCAGCTTCGGCTTCCGCGGCGGCGTTCAGCTCGCGCTCCAAGGCTGGGATTTCGCCGTACTGAATGCGCGACGTCGTCTCCAGGTCACCTTCCCGGTAGGCCTTGTCAGCCGCACTGCGCAGTTCGTCCAGCTTCGCCTTAAGGTCACCCACCCGGTTAAGTCCTGCCTTTTCCGCTTCCCAGCGGGCGTTCAGGGCGGCGAGCTCCTCTTCCCTGTCCGCCTTGTCCGCACGGAGCGCCGCAAGGCGTTCCACGGAGGCAGCATCGGTTTCACCTTCCAGGGCGAGCTCCTCCATGGTGAGCCGGTCAACCTGGCGCCGGAGCTGGTCGATCTCCTCCGGGGCGGAGTCAATTTCCATGCGCAGCCGGGACGCGGCCTCGTCCACCAGGTCAATGGCCTTGTCCGGCAGCTGCCGTCCCGAGATGTAGCGGTTGGACAGCGTGGCTGCGGCCACGAGGGCGGAGTCCGCGATGGAGACCTTGTGGTGCGCCTCGTAGCGCTCCTTCAGGCCGCGGAGGATACCGATGGTGTCCTCCACGCTGGGCTCGCCAACATAGACCTGCTGGAACCGGCGTTCGAGCGCGGCATCCTTCTCGATGTTCTCGCGGTACTCATCCAAGGTGGTGGCACCGATCAGCCGCAGCTCGCCGCGGGCCAGCATGGGCTTGAGCATGTTGCCTGCGTCCATGGAGGAATCACCGGTGGCACCGGCCCCCACCACGGTGTGGATCTCGTCGATGAAGGTGACGATCTGGCCCTCGGAGCCCTTGATCTCCTCGAGGACCGCCTTCAGCCGCTCTTCGAATTCGCCGCGGTATTTCGCACCGGCAACCATGGAGCCAAGGTCCAGCGAGATCAGCGTCTTGCCGCGCAGGCTTTCCGGGACGTCGCCCGCCACCATCCGCTGCGCCAGCCCCTCCACGACGGCGGTCTTGCCCACCCCTGGTTCACCGATCAGCACCGGGTTGTTCTTGGTCCGGCGGCTCAGGACCTGGACCACGCGCCGGATTTCGGAGTCGCGGCCGATCACCGGGTCCAGCTTGCCGGCACGGGCCATGGCCGTGAGGTCCGCGCCGTACTTCTCAAGTGCCTGGAAGGTGTTTTCCGGGTCCGGGCTGTCCACCTTGCGGTCGCCGCGGACACCCGGCAGGGCGGCGAGCAGCGCCTCACGGGAGGCACCGGCGTCGCGCAGCACCCGGGCTGCTGCGTCGTTTCCGCCCGCAAGGCCCAGGAGGAGGACCTCGGTGGAGACGAACGTGTCGCCCAGCCGGTCGGCTTCCTCCTTGGCGTTCTGGATGGCCTGCAGGGCAGGGCGGGAGAGCTGCGCCTGCTGGCTGGAACCGCCGGAGGTGGCGGGCAGCGCCTTGATGGCGCTGCTGGCCTGGACGCTGACCGCGTCCGGGTCAGCACCGGTGGCGCGCAGCAACGCAACGGCAACACCTTCGCGCTGGTCCATTAGCGCCTTGAGCAGGTGCGCGGGCTCCACCTGCGGGTTGCCTGCCGTGGAGGCGTTCATGGCCGCAGCCGAAAGAGCCTCCTGGCTCTTGGTAGTGAATTTGACGTCCAAAGAGAGCTCCTTTCAGGGGCGGTTTTCAAGTTGAGTGTACTACGCTCAACTTTGCTTTGGGACAGTTTATTTCCTGTTGCGGCCACCAGTTTTCCCGCAGCGCAATTCGGTTCCGCAGTTCCCTTGGGAAGCATGGTGCCCCTAGGATCGGGCGTGTGACCGGGGAGGACGGTTCCGCCGGCGCACTCGAGACGGGACAGGACATGAAGAAGTTTGTTGTTCTCTATATCGCCCCGCAGTCGGCCCAGGCCCAGATGGCCGAGAGCACGCCCGAAGCTGCACAGGAAGGCATGAAGGCCTGGATGGAGTGGGCCGGGCGCGCGGGCGACGGCATCGTGGACATGGGCAATCCGCTCGGCACCGGCAAGGAAATCACCGCCACAGGGTCCGCTGAAGCCACCACTGGGGTGGCGGGCTACGGCATCCTGCAGGCCGAGGACCTCGCCGGCGCTGAGGCACTGCTGGACGGCCACCCGCACCTCATGATGCCGGGGGCCAGCATCCAAGTGTACGAGTCCCTGGACCTGCCGGGCATGTAGCCCGGCCCGGCTCCCTCTCTCGACTCACAGAGTTTTTGTCCAGATACGGCGGCTTTGAGCCATTGGAAGTCGCCATATCTGGACAAAAACTCAGGCCTCGTAGACGGACACCTCGGCTGCCTTGACCACGAAGTGCACCGTCATGCCGGGAACCAGCCCCAGGTCCGCCGAGGCAGCGGGCGTGATGTCCGCCGCCATTCCACCGGCCCGGACCCTGACCTGGTCGCCATGGGGCTCCAGGTCAGTGATGGCGACGGCAAAGGAGTTGCGGGGGCTGCCGTGCGCATCCGTCACGAACACCGACACGGCCGACGGCGGAAACACAGCCACGCCGGGCCGGCCGGTCCCCCGCATCTGGCCGGCATCCTCCAGGTGCCCGTAAACCTCCCGGCCCTGGCTGGTCCTGACCCCATTGCCCGTCAGCGTTCCCGGCACGAAGTTCAGCCCGGCCAGGCCGGCCGCGAAGGAGCTCCTGGGCCGTTCGAGCACCTGCCGGGTGGGGCCTTCCTCCACGATGCGGCCGGCTTCCAGGATGGCCACCCGGTCCGCGAGCATCATCGCGTCCAGGACATCGTGCGTGACGATGATGGCCTGCCGGCCGGCGAGGACCCGTTTCAGCATGCGGCGCAGCATCGGGGCGGAGTGGATGTCCAGCGCGGCCAGCGGTTCGTCCAGCAGGAGGAGGGCGGGTTCGGCGGCGAGAGCGCGTGCCACGGCAACCCGCTGCGCCTGCCCGCCGGAGAGCTCGGCCGGACGCCGCCCCGCCAGGTCCGCTGCCTCCACTTCCGCCAGCCACCGCCTGGCCTCGCCCTCCGCCGCCCGCCGGGCCGCCCCCGCACTCCTCGGCCCGAACGCCACGTTCTCGAGGGCAGTGAGGTGCGGAAACAGCAGGGCTTCCTGCGCGAGCAGGGCGGCGCCCCGGCTGTGCGGCGGGGTCCACCGGTGCGCGGTGCCGTCCAGGTGGAAGAGTGCGCGGCCGTCGAGGTGCGCGCGACCGGTGTCCGGCTTGAGCAGGCCGGCGATGCTGGACAGCAGGGTGGACTTGCCGGCCCCGTTCGGGCCCATCACCGCCAGCGTTTCGCCCGGCGCCAGGTCCAAGGCGACGTCGAAGCCCCGCTCAGCCACGGCTGCGTGGAAGGAGAACGTCACGGAAGGGCCCCTCCTGCCGGGGCGTCCGCCGTCGTCCGTTCATCCGGGGCCTGCCGGGCACCACCGCGGGGACGGCGGTAGGCGAGTGCCACCACGGCCACAGCTACGGCTACGAGGACCAGGGACAGCGCGACGGCGGCGTCCGGGTCCGTCTCCCGCTGCAGGTAGATTTCCAGCGGCAAGGTCCGGGTGACCCCCTGCAGGCTGCCGGCGAAGGTGAGGGTGGCCCCGAACTCGCCCAGGCTGCGGGCGAAGGACAATACCGCGCCGGATGCCAGGCCCGGCAGCATCAGCGGCAGCGTGACACGGCGGAAGACGACGCCAGGCGGCGCGCCGAGCGTGGCCGCCACGGCCTCGTACTTCTGGCCGCCCGTCCGCAGCGCCCCTTCCAGGCTGACCACCAGGAACGGCAGCGCCACGAAGGTCTGGGCCAGGACCACCGCCGTGGTGGAGAAGGCGATCTGCAGTCCCAGTACTTCCAGGGTCCCGCCCAGCAGGCCCTGCCGGCCGAACGTGTACAGCAGTGCGATGCCGCCGACGACGGGCGGCAGCACGAGCGGCAGCAGCACCAGCGAGCGCAGCAGGCCCAGCAGCGCAAAGCGTCCACGCGCCAGCACGAGGGCCAGCGGGACGCCGAGCACAATGCACAGCACGGTGCTGGCGGCGGAAGTGCGAAGGCTCAGCCCCAAGGCGGTCACGGCGGATTCCGACGTGACCAGCGCAAGGAAATTGCTCCAGTTGACCCGGCTGACGATGGCCAGCAGCGGTAGGACAATGACCAGGGCTGCCAGGACTGCCAGTGCGTAGAGCCAGCGGGGCACCCCCGTGTAGGCCGTCCGCTTCACCGGGTGCCGGCCCCGAAGCCGGCCCGTTCCAGGACCTGCCGGCCTTCGGGTCCGGCCACCAGGTCCACGAACGCGCGGGCGGCTATGGTGTTCCCGCCGCCGGCCACTGCGGCGACCGGATAGCTGTTGACCGCCCCGACCGCTTCGGGGAACGGAACGCTTTCCACCTTGTCCCCCGCGGAGCGGATGTCCGTGACGTAGACCAGGCCGGCGTCAGCCTCACCGGACACCACCTTGCCCAGCACGTCGGTGACCGAATTTTCCTCGCTGACGGGGTCCAGGTCCGTCCCCTGCTGTTCCGCCATCGCGGCCGCCGCTGCACCGCACGGCACCTGCACGGCGCAGGTGACGAGGCGTGTGCCTGGCCTGGAAAGGTCGGCAAAGGAACGGACGCCGGCCGGGTTGCCTGGCGGGACGGCAATGCCAAGGGTGTTGGTGGCGAAGATCCGGGGTTCAGCCTCAAGCAGTCCGGCGGCCCGCAGTTTTTCCATGTTCCTGGTGTCCGCCGAGGCGAAGACGTCCGCGGGGGCGCCCTGGCTGATCTGGGCAGCCAGGTCCGACGAGCCGGCGAAACTCAGGGTGACATCGGTTCCGGGATGCTGAGCCTCAAACATCCGGGCCAGTTCGGTGAAGCTGGATTGCAGCGAAGCGGCAGCAAAGACCGTCAGGGTCCCTTCCGCTCTGCCGGCGGAACTGTTGGAAGCGGCGGTGCCCCCGCCGCAGCCGGCGAGCCCGGACGCCAGGACAAGTGCCGCCAGCACGCTGCCGGCCTTCCGCCTCACAGCGCGCCCTTTCCCTGCGGGGTTTCGATGATCACGGTGGTGGCCTTCACCACGGCAGTGGCAACGGATCCCGGCTCCAGCCCCAGCTCATCAACGGCCTCGCTGCTCATCAGGGACACCACCCGGAACGGGCCGCACTGCAGCTCCACCTGGGCCATGACCTTGTCCGCCTTGATGTCCGTCACCAGGCCGATGAACCTGTTCCGGGCCGAACTGCCTGTCCGGTGCGGATCGTCCGGCAGCTGCGCCAGCTTCCGGGCATGCCGGGCGAGTTCCAGCCCGTCAACGGCGAGCCGGCCCGCGTCATCCCGCAGCGGGGTGAGGGAACCGTTGTCCGTCCAGCGGCGGACAGTATCGTCACTGACGCCGAGTAAGCGCGCAGCCTCGGAAACGCGGATAGTGGTCATTCGCCCACTATAAAGCGCATTTGCGGAACCGATCCTGCCTTTCTTCCGCTTTTCCGAATGTGACTGCTCCCCACGGTTTGTCAACGGCAGCCCCGCCCGGCACTACTAGACTTCCTCCATGGCCATCTACATCGACCCGCCGCTATGGCCCGCACACGGCACGCACTTCTCCCACCTGGTCTCGGACACCTCGCTGGCTGAACTCCACGCCTTCGCCGACGCCGCAGGAATCCCTGAGCGGGCATTCGATGGCGACCATTACGACGTTCCCGAACGCCGGTTCGATGAACTGGTGGCGGCCGGCGCCCTCCCCGTCGAGGGCCGGATGCTGGTCCGCAAGCTGATCTCCAGCGGCCTGCGGATCCCGGCCCGGCAGCGGAACAAGTCGCTCAAGATGCCGCTGCAGCTCCGCTGGGATGCCGTCATGCCCAGCCATGACGCCCTGTTCCTTGACCTGCTGGACCGCTGGAGCGAACCGCACCGCCACTACCACGGCTGCACCCACCTGCTCTCGGTGCTCGAATCCCTGGACCTGCTCACCGAACCGGCCGACCCGCCCCGCACCGTCCTCCTGGCCGCCTGGTTCCACGACGCCGTGTACCAGGGGATTCCCCTGCAGGATGAGGAGGAATCCGCCCGGCTCGCGGAGGACCGCCTCCGCGACGCGGGCCTGCCGCCCGACGAGGTGGCACAGGTGGCGCGCCTGGTCCGGCTCACTGGCGATCACCGCCCCGAAGCAGGGGACGACGACGGCGCCCTCCTGTGTGATGCCGACCTGTCAGTCCTCGGCGGGGACCCGGACGAATACGCCCGCTATTTGGCAGCCGTCCGGAAGGACTACGCCCACGTGGGCGACGCCGACTTCGCGGCGGGGCGGACCGCCGTCGTACGCCGCCTGCTGGAACTGGACCCGCTCTTCCACACCGGCCGGGCGAAGGAGCTGTGGCTGGATGCCGCCCAGCGGAACCTGAAAGGTGAACTGGCATGAACGCCCCGTCTTCGAAGGCCCTCCACGTGCATTCCGCAAACGCAGCGCACCGGCAGCTTCCCTACACGGTACGGATGGAGTGGGGCCTGGACGGCGCCAGGACTGTGGTGCCCGGGGCGGACCTTGCCGTGGTGGTGGACGTCCTGTCCTTCGGCACCTGCGTCAGCGTCGCCCTGGACCGGGGCGCCGAGGTGTTTCCGTACCCCTGGAAGGACACCAGCGCCGAGGATTTCGCGGCCCGCCATCAGGCCCGGCTGGCGGGACCCCGCGACGGCGGCGGGCTCAGCCTGTCCCCCGCCACCCTCCGTGCGGCGGACCGCCTGGGGCGCGTGGTCCTGCCCTCCCCCAATGGATCCGCGCTGTGCCATGCGCTGGCCGGCGAGGTTCCGCTGGTGGCCGCGGTGTGCCTGCGGAATGCGGCGGCGACCGCCGACTGGGTGGCGGCGAACCTTCCGGAGGACGCGGTGATTGCCGTGGTGGCCGCCGGGGAACGCTGGCCGGACGGATCCCTCCGCCCCGCCGTCGAGGACCAGATCGGGGCGGGCGCCTTCATCGCGGGGCTGGCGGCCTCCGGTAAGGGCGGTTACGAGGCGGCGGAGGGGCGGGAGGGCAGGCACGGCTACGCGCCCGAAGCAGAGTTGGCAATGGCCGTCTTTGAGGCCGCGGAGCCGGACCTCCGTGACATGCTGCACGGCTGTTCCAGCGGTCGTGAACTGGCCGGCGCAGGCTACGGCAGGGATGTGGACATCGCCGCCGAACTGGACGACAGCGACGCCGTCGCCATCCTGGTGGACGGTGTGTTCCGGAGCAGCCCGCGCCGCTGACCGTGCCTTGCGGTTTTACCGGTAGGCCGGCACGAACGGCGCGCTGGTGGGCACGATCTGCTTGCCCAGCGGCATCAGGGACACAGGGATGAGCTTCAGGTTGGCGATGGCCAGCGGGATACCGATGATGGTGACCGCCATCGCAAAGGCCGTGACCACATGGCCGATGGCGATCCAGATGCCCGCAACCAGCAGCCAGATCACATTGCCGAGCATCGGGAAGATGCCCGCTCCGCCCGGCTTGTCCACCACGGTGCGGCCGAACGGCCACAGCGTGTAGGCGGCGATCCGGAAGGAGGCGATGCCCCAAGGGATGGTGATGATCAGCAGGCAGCAGATCACGCCGGCCACAAAATATCCCAAGGCGAGCCAGAGGCCGCCGAAAACCAGCCAGATGATGTTGAGCAGCGTCTTCATTCACCTATTTTCCCCCGGCCGGCACCTCACCATGGTGGGGGACGCCCCTGACCGGACCCTGAAATCACCGGTCCCGGAAGCGCCGCTTCCCGGCCCGCCCCGGGCGTCAGACCGTGGCGTCCGACTTCGCGGCGTGTACGAAGGCGCGGATCTTGGCCAGGTCCTTCACCCCGCGGGATGCCTCCACACCGGAGGACACGTCCACGCCCCACGCGTGGGCGGCGGCGGAAGCCTGCGCCACGTTGGCCGGGTTCAGCCCGCCGGCGAGCAGCCACCTGCGTTCCTGCAGCTCAGGCACCTCGGTCATTGCGGCGTAGTCCCAGGTTTCACCGGAGCCGGGCACGGCGGCGTCGATCAGGAGCAGGTCCTCGCCCCAGTCTTCAATCTCCTGCCGCGTGGCGTCCATGGTGACGGCCCTAATGACCTTCATGCCGGCGTCGTGCACAGTGGCGATGTCCTCCCGCGTGCGGGCGCCGTGCAGCTGGACCCATTCCAGCCCCGCGGCGCGGGCGATGGCGAGTGCGTCGGCGACGGGCTCGTGACGGAACACGCCGATGGGGGTGACCCGGTCCGGTACATCGGCCAGAAGCGAGGACACCTGGCCCGGCGAGACAACCCGCGGACTGGCGGTAAGGACGAAACCTACGGCGTCCGCTCCGGATTCAACCGCCTCGCGCACCGATTCAGGGGTACTGAGACCACACACTTTGACGAACATTCCCGGGCTCCTTCAGGCTGTTTTCGTGATGACCCCCCGCAGGAGAGTAGCAGGGAAGGCCGGGACGCGCGACGGCGGGAGGCCCAGCCGGGGAACTAGGCTGGGCTGATGCAGATCATCCGCTTCGCAGACCTCAAAGCCGAACCATGGCGCAACGGCGGCGGCGTGACCCGCCAGCTGGCCAGCCGGCCCGCGGCCGCCGGTGAGGACGGCCAGGGCGGAGGCTGGGACTGGCGGGTGAGCATCGCCGACGTCACCAGGGCCGGCGACTTCTCCCCCTTCCCGGGGATGGAGCGGGTCCTGACCGTGATCGAGGGGGACCTGCTGCTGCTGACCGTTGGAGGCGCCGAGCATCCGGTTGAAAAGTATCGTCCCTTCCGGTTCGACGGCGGGGCCGCAACGTCGGGTGCCCTGCCCACCGGTGACATCCGGAACCTCAATGTCATCACGCGGTCCGGGGCGTACAAGGCCTACACGTCCATCATCGAGCTCTCGAAGAAGCGGTCCAAGCCCCTGTGGGACGGGCAGGTGGGCGTGCTGCTCCAGGGCCAGGCCACCGTGGCGGATGCAACCCATGAACCGGCGGCCCTGGACCGGTACGACGCCGTGATGGGCTCGGACAGCAGCACACCGGAGGTCCTGGGCCGCGGCTTCCTGGCCGTGGTGTCCATCGACCGCATCGAGGACTGATCCGAGCCGCTGCAGAGCCGCCGGAGAGGCCAGCCTCGCCTTGGGAAGACGAGCCTTTCCACACTGGTTACCGTTGGCCGCCGTCCCTAGACTCAGGCTATGACCAGAACAACATTCAACTCGCTCCTGTCCACCCAGATCGCCAACGAGTTCACTGCATCGCAGCAGTACATTGCCGTGGCCACCTGGTTTGCCAACCAGGACCTTCCCCAGCTGGCCAAGTACTTCTACCGCCAGTCCGTGGAGGAACGGAACCACGCCCTGATGATGGTGCAGTACATGCTGGACCGCGACATCCCCTTCACCATCCCGGGCGTCCCGGCCGTCCGCAACGACTTCTCAAAAGTCACGGAGCCGCTGGCCCTGGCCCTGCACCAGGAGAAGGAAGTCACCCGCAACATCGAGGACCTGTTCCGGGCTGCCCGCAGCGAGAACGACGCCCTGGGCGAGCAGTTCATGCTGTGGTTCCTCAAGGAGCAGGTGGAGGAGGTGGCGTCCATGACCACGCTGCTGAACATCGCGGAGCGGGCGGACAACCTCTTCGACATCGAGAACTTCATTGCCCGCGAGACCATTGGCGACGGCGGCCGCGACACCGCCGCCCCCGAGGCTGCCGGCGGCGCCCTCTAGGGCCAGCACGCTGGTGAGGTTGGCCACCAGACGTGGCCAGCCGCCGTCGTGCGTTGCTAGGCTGGAAACCAAGGCTCCGCACCCGAGCCTCCGGACGACGGTTCAGTACCCGGCACGCGACAAGACTGGCCAAAGGATCTGTCATGTCGTGGTTAATCCTTCTTCTCTCCGGCGCCCTCGAGGCCGTCTGGGCGGCCGCCCTGCACCGCACCTTCCAGGCCACCGGCCGCCGCCGGATCGCTCCTGCACTCCTGTTCGTGGTCTCCGTCGCGGCCAGCACCGGCGGCCTGGCCATAGCTATGCAGACCATCCCCACCGGCACCGCCTACGCCGTCTGGGTGGGAGTGGGCGTGGTCCTGACCTCCGCCTACGCGATCATCACCAAGGTGGAACGCCCGACGGCGGCGCGGCTGCTCCTGCTGTCCGGGATCGCCGCGTGCGTGGTGGGCCTGAAGGTGGTGGCGTGATGTTGAAGCGTTCCGTTCCCTGGCTGGTGCTCCTGGCATCCGCCGTCCTCGAAGCTGTCTGGGCAACGGCCCTGGGCCTCTCAGAGGGGTTCAGCAAACCCCTGCCGACGCTGGTCTTCATCGTCACCGCGGTGCTGAGCATGCTCGGCCTGGGCCTTGCCATCCGCAGCATTCCGCTCGGCACCGCCTATGCCGTGTGGGTGGGCATCGGCGCCGCGTTGACGGTGGGCTGGGCGATGGCTACGGGCGTAGAGCCGTTCAGCCTGCTGAAGCTGCTGTTCATCGCGGGCATCGTGGCGTGTGCAGCCGGGTTGAAGCTGCTCCCGGCCCGGAAGCAGGAGCCGGCCGCGGAACCTGCCGGATCGGCCCGCCGCTGATTCAAGCAGGGGCGGTCTAGGCTTTTGCCATGGACTCCCCCGAAGTCAGCCAGGCCCTGGATGCCCTGCGGCGCCGCCTGGTTCCCGGAACGCGCATTATCTTGGGCATCACCGGCGCGCCTGGCTCGGGCAAATCCACCTTCGCCGCCTGGATCCAGCAACAGCTCGGAGAGGGGACGGCCGTGGTGGTCCCCATGGACGGCTTCCACCTGGGCAACGCCATCATCGACGGGACGCCGCTGCGGCAGCGGAAGGGCGCCATCGACACGTTCGACGCCGGCGGGTACCTTGCGCTGCTCCGGCGCCTGGCGCGCCGGGACGAGCCTGTGGTGTACGCCCCGGAGTTCCGGCGCACCCTGGACGAACCGGTGGCCGCCTCCATCGCCGTGCCCGCGGAAGTGCCCCTGGTCATCACGGAGGGGAACTACCTGCTCGCCGAACAGGAGCCGTGGAAAGAGGTCCGGGCACAGCTGGACGAGGTCTGGTTCGTAGACACACCGCAGGACCTGCGGCTGCGCCGACTGGTGGCACGGCATGTCTCGTTCGGGATGGACCAGGCCGCCGCGGAGGCGTGGGCCGCGGGACCGGACGAAAACAACGCCCGGCTGATCCAGGCCACCAGGCCCGCCGCGGACCGCATCATCCCCTGGAACTGAACCATGCGCACACCATCAGGGAGGCCCCAGATGGCACCAGCAGTACAGCTCGGCGACGGACTGTCCGTCAGTCCCCTTGGCTTCGGCGGGATGGCCCTGACCCCCGTCTACGGTGACGTGGACCCGGCGGATGCGCTGCGTACCCTGCACTATGCCGGCCGTGGAGCGGAGCCTGCAGCGGCTGGGCACCGACGTGATCGACCTTTACTACATGCACCGCCGTAACCTCCACGTTCCGATTGTGGAAACCGTGGAAGCCATGGCGGAGCTTGTAGAGCAGGGCAAGATCCGGCACCTGGGCCTGTCTGAAGTGACGGCGCAGGAGCTGGAGGAGGCCTCCGCTGTCCACCCCATTGCGGCGGTCCAGAGTGAGTGGTCTATCTGGAGCCGCGACGTGGAACGCAACGTTGTTCCTGCCGCCGCCGCGCTGGGGGTAGGGTTCGTGCCGTACTCACCGCTGGGCCGGGGATTCCTCACCGGCACGGTGGACGCCGCCAGCCTGGCGGACAACGACTTCCGCCGCAACATCCCCCGCTTTGCCCCCGGACGCCGCGGCCGCGAACCAGGCAGTGGTGGCCGCCGTCCGGGCGGTGGCCGCTGAGCTGGGTGCAACGCCCGCCCAAGTGGCCCTGGCCTGGCTGCTGGCGCAGGGCAGGCGGCTGGGCCTTCCCGTTGTCCCCATCCCGGGCACCCGCAAGCGGGACCGGATCGATGAGAACCTGGGCGCCCTCGCCCTGGAACTTAGCCCCGCCCAACTGGACGCGCTGGACCAGGCCTCGGACGCCGTCGTCGGCTCCCGCTCAGCGGATCCCACCTGGGTGTCGCAGGGCCGGGAATAGCCCGTCCCGCGGACCGCGGGTCCATAGACTGAAGCCCATGGACTCACTTCTTCACGACCTGCCGGCCCTGACCATCCGCCGCATCGCCGTCAGCGAAATGGACAACAACGTGTACCTGCTGACCGCCAAGACGAGCGGTGAACAGGTGCTGATCGACGCGGCCGACGATGCGCCCGCCATCCGGCAGCTGCTGGCAGACGGGGCAGTGGACACCTCCGCCGCAGTAAGCCTCGCGCTGATCGCCACCACCCACCAGCACTGGGACCACGTGCGGGCGCTCCAGCAACTGGTTGAGGAGACCGGCGCGCCCACCGCCGCAGGAGCGGACGACGCCGAGGCGCTGCCTGTTCCGGTGGACCGTCGCCTTGGGCACGGAGACACGGTTGGCGTGGACGGGTTCGAGCTCACGGCTGTCCATCTACGCGGACACACGCCGGGCTCGATCGCCTTTGTGTACCAGGACCCGGAAGGCCCGGTCCACATCTTCTCCGGCGACTCGCTCTTTCCCGGCGGCGTGGGCAACACCCAGAAGGATCCCGAGCGGTTCGACCAGCTGCTGTCCGACGTGACGGAGCGGCTGTTCGGCGCCTACCCGGATGCCGCCGTCGTGCATCCCGGCCATGGCAAGCCGACGACGCTCGGCGCCGAGCGGCCACACCTGGAGGAGTGGCGCGCCCGGGGCTGGTAACTACCGCCCGCGGCGTTCGTTCGACGCCGGAGCCGAAGCACGGCGGGGACCGCTGCGGGCGGGGCGGCCCGTGCCGCCGTTGCCGGCGTAGGAGCCGCCGGACGTTCCGCCGGTGTTGGAGGACCAGACGGCCTTGCTGCCGCCCGTGTTGGACGCACCCGCGCCGGAGCGCTGTCCGCCCGAGCGGCCGGCACCTGCAGCGGCACGCTGGCCCGTGGCCGGGCGTCCGGAGCGCTGCCCGCCGGAAGCGGGACGTCCCGTTCCTCCGCGGGGAGCGTCGCTGCGGGTGATGCGTGAATCCGTGCGGCCTTCCGAGCTGCGTCCGTCGGAACCCCGGCCCGCTCCTGCGCGGCCGCCAGCGGCGGGAACGTCGTTGCGGTGGGTGCTGCCGGTGGTGCCGCGGCCGCGGGCGTTGCGGCGTGCAGCCGCAGCGGCAATGGCGCGGTCCTCGTTCTGCTCACGGACGAAGTCGGCAGCGGCACGTGCCTCGGTGCGGCCTTCGAAGGTCGCGGCGCGGCGCTCTGCGCGGGGAACGTCGGTGCGGGCAGGCTCGGCAGAGACCTTGCCGCGGCCGCCACGTCCGCCGCGGCCTCCCGCGGTGGGGGCAGCCTGGCGGCGGGCGCGCTTACGCTCGGCGTTGGCTCCGGTGGAGGTGCCGCCGCCCTGTTTCTGGGCCTTGGCTGCGAGCAGTGCGGCGCGGGTGCGGGGATCAACCTTGTCGGCCATTTCGCCCACCAGCTCGGCGACGAGGGGCGAGCTGGCCGTGACGCGTTCGAAGTTCACGTCCACGCCTGCGGCCTTCATCAGCTTCTTGACGTCGGTCTGCTGTTCCGGGAGGGTCAGCGTGACCACGGTGCCGTCGGAGCCGGCGCGGGCGGTACGGCCGGAGCGGTGCAGGTAAGCCTTGTGCTCGGTAGGCGGATCAACGTGGATCACCAGTTCGACGTCGTCCACGTGCACGCCGCGGGCAGCGACGTCGGTGGCCACCAGCACGCGCACCTCGCCGGAGGAGAACTCGGCCAGGTTGCGGTCCCGGGCGTTCTGCGACAGGTTGCCGTGCAGGTCCACGGCGGGGATGCCGGCGTCGGTCAGGGTCTTGGCGAGCTTGCGGGCGTGGTGCTTGGTCCGCATGAAGAGGACGCGGCGGCCGGCGCCGGACGCGAGCTCCACGATCAGCTGCTTCTTGACGGTCTGGTCGTTGACCACCAGCACGTGGTGCTCCATGGTGGTCACCGCGGCCTGCGGATCATCCACAGAATGGGTCAGCGGGTTGGACAGGTAGCGCTGGACGATCTTGTCCACGCCGTTGTCCAGGGTGGCGGAGAAGAGCAGGCGCTGGCCCTGGCTGGGGGTCATGTCCATCAGCTTCTTGACCACGGGCAGGAAGCCGAGGTCGGCCATATGGTCGGCCTCGTCCAGGACGGTGATCTCCACTGCTTCGAGCGTGAGGATGCGCTGGCGGATCAGGTCCTCCAGGCGGCCGGGGCAGGCGATGACGATATCGACGCCGGCGCGCAGCGCCTTCTCCTGGCGCGCCTGGGAGATGCCGCCGTAGATCACGGTGGTGTTCAGGCCGGCGGCCTTGGCCAGCGGCTCGATGGTGGCATTGATCTGGGTTGCCAGTTCACGCGTGGGCGCCAGGACCAGCCCCATGGGACGGCCGGGCTTGCGGAAATACGGCGCTTCGCGTTCTGCCAGGCGGGCCACCAGCGGAATGGCGAAGGCAATGGTTTTACCGGAACCGGTGCGGCCGCGGCCCAGGACGTCGCGTCCGGCCAGCGTGTCCGGCAGGGTCTTCACCTGGATGGGGAACGGGGATTCGATTCCCTGCGCGGCAAGGGTATCGGCAAGGGCTTTGGGCGTGCCGAGGGCAGCAAAAGTAGTCAAAGTCAAAGGTCTTTCAGGCGGTATCCGTGCGGATATCGGCCCCCGGCGCCGGTTGGCCCAAGGGTTTCGCCGAAGAAAATTCAGGTGGTCACACCAGCCTGCTGCCGCTTATGCAAAGCGACGGCCGGGACCAAATGGAACGCGTTCATCGACGCAGGATGTGCCTCTCACATGAAAAAAGCCCAGTCCCTAAATGGAGGGAACCCGGGCATCACTGCACATCAAGTTTCACCAGTCTAGCATCCCGCGCGGGTCCGCCCCGCCCGGCCGGCCCCGGGGCGTTGCCTCAGCAGGCGGGGCAGGGCAGTGTTGAGGCATGAGCGAACAGGCGGCACACCACCACGACAGGCACCACGGCGACGCCTCCCCGGGCGGCGGTACTGGTGGCATCGGCAGCGGGATCCGCGGCGACGACGCCGCCTCGATCTGGGACGAGCGCTACCGCACCAAACCCCAGATGTGGAGCGGCAAACCCAACCCGCAGTTGGTGCGGGAAGCCGGCGGGTTGAGGCCGGGCAAGGCGCTGGACCTTGGCTGCGGCGAGGGCGCCGACGCCATCTGGCTCGCGCAGCAGGGCTGGACGGTGACCGCCGTCGACGTGTCCGCCGTCGCGCTGGAACGCGCGCAGTCGCACGAGAAAGCTGCGCTGGCAAGGGAAAGCGTTCACGCGGCCGATGGTGCCATTGCCAGCCGGATCACCTGGCAGCAGGCCGATCTGGAACAGTGGCAGCCCGAGGGGACCTTCGACCTGGTGACCTCGCAGTTCCTCCACTCCCAGGAACTGGCCTGGCAGGGGCCGCTGCGGACGGCCGCTGCGGCTGTGAAACCGGGCGGGACGCTGCTGGTGGTGGGGCATCACCCGGACCGGCTTCCACCGTGGGGCGCCAACCACCACAACCACCGGGACATGTTCTACACCGGCGATGAACTGGTTCACGAACTGGGGCTGGACGGTCCCGGGTGGCAGCTTGAAGTCCTCACCAGCCGGGAACGCCCGGTGACCGGACCGGAAGGCGAGCAGGCCACCATCGCGGACGTCGTCCTGCGGGCAACCCGCCTCCCCTGACGCAGGAAGAATTTTTGTCCAGATATGGCGACTTCAGCGGCCTGCAAGTCGCATATCTGGACAAAAACTCAAGGGATTTTGGTGGTGACCCGCGGCGCAACCAGTGCCGCGGCTGCGGCGATCACGGCGGCAAGGCCGAAGACTCCAGAGAAGGAGGCCGCCGTCGTCGGATATGCCGCGAAGACGATGCCCGTGGTGGCCAGCGCCAACGCCCCGCCCAGCGAGTCCGCGATGGACATGGCGGAGCTGTTGAAGCCCTCGTTGTCTTTGGTGGACAGGGCCAGAGTTATGACGCTGAGCCGGGGATAGAGCAGGCCCATCCCCCCGCCGGCAAAGATCCAGCCGCCGATGGCGACCGCGGCCGGCCAGTGCAGCGCGGTGGGGGCCAGGGCGAGCAGCACCGCGCCCAGGACCATCAGCGCCCCGGCCGTCACGGCGGTGCGGTGGGACAGCCTTGTGCCCAGCCGGCCCTGCACGGCCGCTGCCCCGGCCCAGGCAAGCGCCCCGCCGGTGAGCGTGAGCCCGGCGAAGGTGGGTGAGAATTCGTACTGCTCGATCAGCAGGTACGGCAGGTAGACCTCGGCGCCGAAGAACGCGGCCGAGGCGAGTCCGCGGGCAAGGATGACGCTGGGCAGGCCGCGCCGGGACAGGAGCGTGCCGCGCGGAACCAGCGGGCGGACCGCCAGCAGGGCAAGGACGACGGCGGCAACGGCCAGGAGCGCCGCGGCTGCGGGAAGCCCGGGGATCCGGACCTCCGTGGACAGGTTCAGCGCCAGCACCGCCAGCGCGGCGAGCGCCGCCCACGCCAGTCGGCCCACCGCCCACGGAGCCTTGGCGGCTTCTGCCGGCTGCGGGGCCATTCCCCGCAGAACGGGCGCGATCATCAGCAGCGCCGGGATGACCAGGCCCACCACGCCGAGGAACACCCAGTGCCAGCTGAAGACCTGTGCCACGATCCCGGCGGCAAACGGGCCAACGAGGGACGGGATCACCCACGCCGCGGAGAACGCCGCGAAGATCTTGGGGTGCAGCGCACCGGGATAGATCCGGGCCACCAGCACGTACAGGGCGACGGTGAGGGCGCCGCCGCCCAGGCCCTGGACCAGCCTGCCGGAAACGAGCATGGGCATGGTGGCCGAGGTCCCCGCGATCAGCAGGCCCAGGACAAACAGTCCCACGGAGGCGTACAGGGGTGCGGTGGGGCCGCGCCTGTCCGACCAGTTGCCGGCGGCCACCATGCCGATGACACCCGTGGCCAGCGGACCGGCGAAGGCCAGGGCGTAGAGGCCGGCTCCGTCCAGCTCGCGGCTGACCAGGGGCATGATGGTGGTCACCGCGAGCGATTCGAACGCGGCGAGGAACACCAGTGCACACGTGCCGATGGTGACCCAGAGGTAGGGCCGCTGCAGGATCCCTGCGGCGGGATGGGTGGCTGGAAGGGTGGGTTCGGGCACGGTCACGGCCTAACCGACGAACCTGTTGCGGCCGGCGCGGTAACCGAAGACCGCCGCGAGCAGCCCGACCACCAGGAACAGGAACCCGGCGGCCGCGAAGGACCCGGTTGCCTGGTACAGCTGACCCACCATCAGGGTCCCGGTGGAGCCCAGCCCGTAGCCCACGCCCTGCATCATCCCGGACAGGTGGGCGGCGGTGTGTCCGTCCCGGGTCCGCAGCATGATCATGGTCAGCGCCACGGCCGTGAGGCTGCCCTGCCCCAGCCCCAGCAGGCCCGCCCATACCCACACCAGGTCCAGCGGCCCGAAGATGCAGAGCGCGAATCCGGCGCCGGTCATCAGCGCGACCACCGTATTGATGGCCCGCTGGTCCCGGAACTTCGCGGCGAGCGCCGGCGCGAACAGTGAGCCGAGCATCTGCAGCACGATGCTGACGGACACGATCAGGCCCGCGGTCCCGCCATCCACGCCGCGCTCACGGAGAATGGGCGCCAGCCAGGCGAACACGCTGAAGGACATCATGGCCTGCAGCACCATGAAGAGCGTCACCTGCCAGGCCACGCCGGACCGCCACACGTTGACGCCGTCCTTGACGGCCGTGTGCCGCACCGGCTGCTGCCGGGCGGCCACCGGGAGGAACAGCAGCAGCACGACGGCGGCAGGCAGCGCCCAGAACCACAGGGCCAGGGTCCACTCCCCCGCCGCCACGTAGACCGGGTAGGTGAAGCCGGCCCCCAGCGCCGCGGACGCGCAGATGGCGGTGGTGTACAGCCCGCCCATGAGGCCCAGCCGGTGTGGGAAGTCGCGTTTCACCAGCCCGGGGAGCAGGACGTTGCAGAGGGCGATTGCGGCACCGCAGGCGGCCGTCCCGGCGAGGAGGGCGGGCAGATGCCCTGCGGCTGGCAGATCCGCCGGGCGCACCAGCAGCCCCGCCGTCAGGACGGCCATGGCACCAAGCAGGACGCGCTCGGCGCCGAACCTGCGGGCCAGGACGGGGGCGAGCGGAGCGAACACTCCAAGAAGAGTCACGGGAACGGTTGTTAGGACCACCACCGCCCATCCCGGCAACGCCGCCTGGAAGGTGGCCTCGGGCAGGACCGCGGAAAAGCTGGAGAACAAGGTCCTCAGATTGAGCCCGATAAGGACCAGGCACAGGCCGAGGTAGGCAAGCTGGCACCGGCTTCCCACCCGGGTGGGCTGCGGCGCGGGCAGTTCATCGATCTCGGCGTCCACCAGGGTGCCGGGCTCAGCCCTGGCCGGCGGCGCCGTCCGGGAAGGGATTCCCGGCCGCTGCTTCCTTGCTTCGGAGTTTGTCGCTTCCGTCACCCGCCCATTGTTGCAGGCGCCCGCTGCGGCAGGAGTTGTCCACATGCGGCATCTGCGCCCTTTTGGAGAGCCAGGTAGCCTCCCTACGTTTGAAGGGCACCTGCCGGGCCAGTCATTCACAATCAAGGAGAACCATGGACATGCCACCACAGTCCGAGCGCAGCAGCCCCGGGATGGGCGACACATCCCCGCAGCTTCAGGCCGTGATTCCGGCACCAGCAGGCGGCGACCACATCGCCAAGGCCGTTGCCGGCCTTGTGCTGGCGATCGTGGCCCCTGTGAGCCTCCTGCTCACGGCACCGTTCGCCAGTTTTGCCATGCTCCTGACCTTCCCGTACAGCGGTCCTTCGCAGAATCCGTGGCTGGCTCCCCTGGTGTTCTGGAGCCTGCCCCTGATCTTCGGCATTGCCTCCACCTCGCTGGGTGGCTACGCCCTTCGAAGGTCCGGAATCCGCGCCCGAGGGTCCGGACTGGCGCTGGCAGCGTTGTGTATCAACGGCGCGATCTTCACTGTGGGGCTGATCATGACGCTGCGGTTCGTGTACATGATGCGCTGACGCATCCCTTCCGCAGCCATCTCCGGCCGCCGGGTACCGGGACCCTCCGGCGGTTCCTGCGCCGGTATCCTTGAAGGGATGAGTGAATCCCCGGAAAACCCCCAGCAGCCGCATGTCCCGAGGCCGGTCACGCCCGGGACGCAGGCCTCCTTCGGCACCTATGGCGGCCGGCCGGTCAGCTTCGTCCGCCGCGGCACCCGCCTGCAGGGCCGCCGCCAGGCCGCCTGGGAAGAACACGCGGAACGGTGGGCGGTGGACGTCCCCCGGCACGTGGCCAACACCTCCGTCCACCCGGACTACACGTTCGACGCCGAGGCCGAGTTCGGCCGCAAGGCGCCCCTGATCGTGGAAATCGGCTCCGGCCTGGGTGACGCCATCTGCCATGCCGCGGAGCAGAACCCGGACACGGACTTCCTTGCCGTGGAGGTCTACACCCCCGGCCTGGCCAACACCATCATCAAGATCAACAGCCGCGGGCTGACCAACGTCCGCGTCGTGGAAGCCAACGCTCCCGAGGTCCTCGCCACCATGCTCCCGGCCGGGTCCGTGGACGAACTATGGGTCTTCTTCCCCGACCCCTGGCACAAGTCCCGGCACCACAAGCGCCGCCTCATCCAGCCCGAATTCGCCGCGCTCGCTGCCCGCGCCCTGAAGCCCGGCGGGCTCTGGCGGATCGCCACCGACTGGTCCAACTACGCCATCCATGTCCGCGACGTCCTGGCGGATTCCCGGGACTTCGAAAACCTGCACACCGGCGAGCGCCGGGGACCCGAAAGCCCGCTCACGCAGGTCTGGCAGTCCGGCGTCGAAACCGTGGTGGGAGGGGCACCCGTCCGCGAAGGCCGCGCACCGGTGAGCACCGAGCACACCGGCCCCAACGAGGGCATTGACGAAACCGGCGGCTGGGCACCGCGGTTCGAGGGCAGGATCCGCACCAGTTTCGAGGCCAAAGCCCACGAGGCCGGGCGGCTGATCTTCGATCTCTGCTACCGCCGCCGGTAGCAGTCACGGGCAGCGGCGGACGTGCACACCGGGTCAGCCAACACTGATGCCGGCCACGATCTCCTTCAGCATGCCAAGCCGGGGTTCCACCTCGGGGTCGGCATAAGGCCAGATCACCACGACGCCGATGAACCGTTCGTTTTCCCTGACACCCACAGTGGCGGCTACCTTGCCCGAGCCCGCGTCGCCGTAGCCCACCACCACGGCGTAGGCGGCCTTGCCAGGCAGGTCCAGTTCACCTTCAGCCAACAGGGTCCCGCTGCGCTCTTCAAGGTAGAAGCCGGCCATGAGATGCGCCCACCCATTGGCCTGCGGGGCATCCCGGACGGAGGTCTCGTCCTTGATGACGGTCACCAGGACGCCGCCCGGCAGGCCGTACTGCTGGCTGCCGGGTCCGGCACTGGAGGACTCAAGTACCTGGGTGTGCTCGGGGAAGTCTGCCGTGAACCCCAGCGGGGATTCGATGTGGACGGACATGGTCACAGCCTCTCGAGCCTGGTGTCGTTGGGGACCTTATAGTACGTGGACACGTTCGTGGTGGACTGGTTCTCGGTACTGACTTCCACCTCACCCACCTTCACGTCCAGCCCTGTCTGGCTGGATGCAGTGACAACGTTGTTGACCTGGACGGTGGCTGAGCCTGCCTCGTAGAGCCTGGCGGCGTCCCGGGCTGCGGCGGTCTCATTGCCGAGGGCCACGTTGCGGAGGTAACTGTCGATGATGGGACGGTTCTCCGGAGAGTAGTCGACGTCGATCTTCACCGTGCCCTGGGTCCCCGCGGTTACCGAGGACTCCACCTTCACCGCCTTCACGTCGGTGCCGGCCACCACGCCCTGCGCCACGGTGCCGTCCATGGACACGGATACGGAGGAGATGTTGCTGTCCTCGTCCATGTTGACCTGCAGGCCGCCCTTGCCGGAGGCCTCGAACACCCGGCCGTCGAGGTTCAGCTTGCCCTGGGCCGATACCTCGCCGCTGGCTGTGGCAGTGCCGTCCGTGAGGTTCCGTTCGTAGGCCAGGTCCAGTTTCGCGGAGCCGGCAGCCGCGCCGCTCTCCCCTTCGGCCTCCAGCGAGAGGGTGCCCTTGGCCTTGTCCGTCTGGCCCGTGGATCCGTTGTCGTCGGCGGCATCGTGGATGGTGTCCAGGATGTAGTCCGGCGGGTTGCCGGCCACATCCCTGATCTCGCCCACGCTGTCCGGCGGCAGGTCCCGGTACATCTGCTCGCGGGCGGCCATGGCTTCCTCGACGCTGCCGAACGTATACTCGCGGGACACCTGCCCGTTGAGGGTGACGCCGGCGGTTCCGGTGGTGTCGTTGACGCCCAGGCCCATGTTTCCGTACACCTTCATGGTGGCGGAGCCGTCCGCGTTCTCCACCACTTCGGTCCCCACTTCCGCGCCACCGTGCACCCAGGCCACCCGCGCTTCGATGGAAGCTTTCCCGGTTTCGGAGTAGACAGGAATATCCGCCTTGGCCAGCTCCTGCAGGTGGTCCTTGGCCTGCTCCTGCGCCGACTCGGGGATGCCGCCGTCCATGCGCATGAGGTCCTCGGCGAACGGGCCGTCCGCGCCAACGCCCTCGATCAGGTACTTCCGGTCTGCGGCGGAAAGTCCGGCCCACCACTCCGCCTGGTCCCGGGGGCCGGCATCCAACATGCGTTCCAGGCCTGCCTCCAGTCCCCTCCGGTGTTCCGCAGCCGCGGCCGCCGCAACGGCCTGCTCCTGGAGCCAGTCCCGGGCCTGCCCGGGAAGCATCGCCATCCGGTCCCACAGGCCGGTGCCGCCTCCGGAGGGCGACGAGGCTTTCTCCTGCTCATCGGCGTGCTGCAGCAGGAGCTTCGAGTTTTCACGCAGGCCGGCCACCACCCGTTCCAGCCCCGGGCGGTGGGTGCCGGTCCATTCCCGCCGGAAGCGTTCGCCGTCCGCACCCTTCCACGGCGCAGCCTGGATCTGGCCTTGCAGGACGCCGGCCCGGGTGCTCAGGAGCGATGCGGCCTGCTCGGCCGCCTTGGCCAGCGCCCTCAACTGGCTGACGTCGGCGCCGTAAAAAGTCATTGGTCCCCCGGGATAATTTGCGCTGCGTGTTCAACCGCTGATGCCCATGGTCGCACGGCCGCACCAAGCGGGCGATGGGGATCCCTCCCCATCGGACCGCGGCCCTCCCGGGGCCGGGATTCCGGTGGGACCCACCGACGCCGGCACTTGGCAGTTGCCCTTGGCAATCCTTGAGCCACGCACACTGTTCCGGGCCCGGTCCGCGTGGGACCATTACGGTTGTGTGGGGCACGCACACCAGTGAACCACCGCGCGGGTGCCGCGCACGCACAAAGGAACAGCCATCAAAAGAGAACTCAAGCAGGCCGTAGCCGCTGCAGAGAACGCCACCAACTCGCGGACGCTGGAGGTGCTGGCCAGGGCGGGGTTTGCGGCGAGCGGCATCCTGCATCTGCTGGTGGGTGCAATCGCCATCCGGCTGGCCACGGGCGGCACCGGCAATGCCGATTTCAGCGGTGCCGTGGCTGAACTTTCAACCCAGCCCGCCGGGCCCTTCCTGCTGTGGGCCAGCTTCGCGGCCTGCGCGGCTCTGGCGCTGTGGCAGACCAGTGACGCCATCTTTGACTACAACCGCCTGCCCACCAAGGAAAAGGCAGGGAAGAAGGCAAAAGCCGGCGCGCAGGCACTGGTGTTTGCCGGGCTTGCGCTGACCCTGCTGTCCTTCGCCAGGGGCACGGGTTCGGGGGGTGACAACCAGCAGGCCGCCACCGACATGACGGTCAACCTTATGAAGGCGCCGGGCGGCGTGGCCCTGCTGGTGGTGCTCGGCGTGGCCATCGCCGTGACGGGCGTGGTGTATGCCATCCGTGGCCTGAAGAAGTCCTTCGAAAAGCACCTGGTGATGCCGGCCAACCAGAAGGCCAGGACGGCCGTCACCGTGCTGGGCGTGACCGGCTATTTGGCCAAGGGCATCGTGCTGTTCCTGACCGGCCTGCTCATCGCCATCGCCACCCTGCAGGCCCACCCGGAGGACTCCACCGGCCTGGACGGCGGCCTCCGTGCGCTCCGCGACCAGCCCCTGGGCGTCTACCTGCTGGCGGCTGTGGGAGCCGGGCTGATCTGCTACGGAGCGTTCATGATCGTGCGGGCCCGGCTTGCCAAGATGACCCAGTAACGGCAAACCGCGGGGATTGTGTGGCGGCTGGCTAGGCTGGGACCATGCCCCAGGTACGCGCCGAACGCCTCATCCGCCTCGACCCGGAGACCGTCTTCGCCTTCTCCCAGACCACCGGCTCCTTCCGGCTCAAGTGGGATCCGTTCATCTCCTCCCAGGGTTTCCTGGACGGGGCCAGTTCGGCGGGCAAGGGCGTCCGCACCCGGACCCGCTCGCGGTTGGGACTGGCAATGGTCAGCGAATACGTCTCCTACGCTCCGCCGCGCAACGTGGGCATGACCATGGTTTCGGGGCCCTGGTTCTTCGGGAACTTCGGCGGCGGATGGCGCTTTACGGCCGTCGACGGCGGCACCCGGGCTGTCTGGAAGTACACCTTCTCATGCCGGCCGGCTTTGTTGCGGCCGCTGATGGAACGGGTTGGCACCTGGCTGCTGGGCCGCGAAATTGAGCGCCGGATTGCGGCGTTCGCCAGGGCGTGCGAGGACCCGGCACTGGTGGCCGAATTCAGGGAGAACCTCAGGGCACGGTGATGACAGCCACTGCATTCTGCGTCCCGTCCCGCAATTCCACACTGGAGATGCTGCCCAGCTGAATCGGTGTGGCCCCCGTGACCCGGGCCCTGCCGCTGGGCGTTGCCGTCCAGGAGCAGGCCCGGTCCTCGCTGCCGGCACGGTCGCGGACCCAGAGTGAGAGCGTCCCGTCCTGGGGCAGGCTGCTCCCGTTCACCGCCAGCTCGGTTCCCCAGGTCTTCCTGGCGAGGTCGATGCTGAACTGCAGTCCGCCGCCGGACTGGACCGAATACGTGGCGTCGGGCGGCTCCGGCCGCGCCAGCAGTGGTCCGGCCAGGATGCCCGCGGCAAGGCAGGCTGCGGCAACCGCGCCCACCAGCGCCACCCACCGCCGCCGGACGGCACGACGGCGGCGCGCCAGTTTCGCAAGGAGCGGAGGCGGGGCGGGTGCATTGGGAGCGGCAGCAAGGGTTGAAACGACCGTCAGCGCCACCGCGTCCGGAACGGGAAGGATGTCAAGGGTCACGGGAAGCGTCTCCAGTCCGGCCAGTTCTTCCCGGCAGGCGGCGCACGTACGGAGGTGGGCTTCGAAGGCTTCCCGGTCAGGCGCCTCAAGGCCGCCGAGCAGGTAGGCACCGAGCAGCTGGTGGGGATCCACGCCGTTCATCCTTCCACCCCCATTTCGTCCAGGATTGTCCGCAGTGCCCGCACCGCGTAATGCGCGCGGGACTTCACCGTCCCGCTGGGAATGTTGAGCTGCACGGCGGCCTCGTTGACGGTGAACCGGCGGTAGTGCAGGGCCACCAGGACATCCCGGTGTTCCCTGCTCAACCGGAGGAGGGCCTCCTCCACCAGCACCCGGTTGAGCAACCCGTCCACCTTTTCCAGGGCGTCCGCGGGGTCCGGAAGGTTGTTCTCGAGGGATTCCGGCCGGCGCCGCGCCCGGCGGTAGTTGTCGATCATGATGTTCCTGGCCGTCCGGTACAGGTAGCTGCGCAGGCTGCCGTTGATTTCCGGTGCATGCTGCCATACCCGAAGCACGGTTTCCTGGACCACGTCCTCCGCCAGCTGCGGATCCCGGGAGGCGCTGATGACGAAACGGCGGAGGGCAGCGCCGTGCTCGCGGTAGATGGACTCCACCACGTCCTCGTCGAGCGGCATGACGTCCCTCCCGCCTGGACCTGTTCAGGATTCCTGCTTACCACCTGAAGACGCTGCTGCCCGCAGAAAAGTTCAGGGGGCAGCCGCTGTGAACCATTCTTCACCCGGATGCGTCATACGGTTAGCGTCCGGTGATCCCACGCCGGGCCCAGCCAAGGAGCAAACCCATGAAACACCATCTGGGCGCAGGCCTCGCCATCCTGGCCCTTTCCGCGGCGCTGGCCGGCTGCGGCGGCGGCACCGGAACTGCACCGGCGGATACCAGCCCCGCCGTCACCACTGGTGCTCCCCCTGCTTCGGCAACCGCACCTGCTGCGTCCGTTTCCCCGCCGTCGGCGGCGCCAACCACCACGGCCAGTGCCGCCGTCGACCTCAAGACGGCCTCCTCGAGCGCCGGGGAGATCGTGGTGGGTGCGGACGGACGGAGCGTGTACTTCTTCACCAAGGACGTGAAGGATTCCGGAACCAGCGCCTGCACGGATGCGTGCCTGGCAGCGTGGCCGCCGGTGCTCACCACGTCCGCCACGCCGTCCGCCGAGGGTGTGACGGGCGAGCTCGGCACCATCACGACGCCGGACGGCAAGCAGCAGGTCACCCTCAACGGCATGCCGCTGTACTACTTCGCCCAGGACACCAAGCCCGGCGACATCCTGGGCCAGGGAGTCAACAA
Source organism: Arthrobacter sp. Y3221087 (assembly GCF_059089905.1). Classification (NCBI taxonomy): domain Bacteria; kingdom Bacillati; phylum Actinomycetota; class Actinomycetes; order Micrococcales; family Micrococcaceae; genus Arthrobacter; species Arthrobacter sp. Y3221087. The sequence goes on along the minus strand of NZ_JBNHFE010000001.1, from coordinate 146,599 downwards.
TGTCTGGTACCTGGCCGACCCGGCGGGCGGCATGATCCAGATGGGCGGTGCCGGCTATTAGGGCAGGGTGAGTTCCCGCGCAGCCGGAGCGGCTGACAATCGGGCCGCAGGCGCCTTTACCGCAGCGGAACTGCGGGAAGCGTTTCAGGCAGGTGCAGATCCGACGCGCCTGGAACGGGCACCTGCGGCTGCTGGCCGGCCCCGTTCGTGAGGTCTTCGGGGACGGCGGTGGGCAGGTCCTTGGCCCCGGGGACCTCCACCTGCCTGCCGGGAGCGTCGGATTCCCCGGCGCCCTTTGCCGGCGTGGCAGGAACGTCCGACGGCGCTGCCTCCGCGGGCTGCCCGGGCTCCGGGGCCTTGACGGCGGCGGTAGGAACGGTGGCCGGGGCAGCGGGGACGGAGGGGACCTGCGCGGCTGGCTCCTCCGCCTGGTTCCCGGCGGGAGCGGCCGGCGCGGTTCCGGTGACGAACGAGGTGACGGTCCGCTGCAGGTTGCTGAAGGAGTCGCGGAAGCCCTGGTCCGAGGCGACGGCGACAGCTCCGCCCGCGGAGAGCGAGACGGCCACGGACAGCGCGGTGAGGGTGATGCGGCGCTTCGCGCGGCGCCGGGCGGCCAGTTCATCCACAGGTGCGGACGCGGCGGCAGGTGCCACCTCCGCGGACGGCGCGGCAGCGGATGGCGCTGCAGCGGATGGCGCTGCAGCACATGGCGCAGCGGCCTGCACGGCCTCCGCACGCTGCATCAGGGCGGCGACGCCGGCGGAGGGCTCCGGCGTCACGTCGCCCAGGGCACGGAGCTGCAGGAGCGCGGGGCGGAGCTGGCCGTCGTCGTCCAGTTCCGCTTCCAGCAGCAGCTGGTCAACGAATCCGTCGCTGCGGGGTCCTGCGGTGTCACTCATGATTCGCCTGGTTTCTTGAGAGCGTTTGTGCCTTGAGGTTTTGAAGGGCCCGGCGCTGCATTTGCTTGATGGCGCCAGTGCTTTTGCCCATGATGGCGGCCACCTGTTCGATGGACAGGTCCGCCACGACGCGCAGTGCCAGGACTTCCTGGTGTTCTTCGCTGAGTCCGGCCAGCATGTCAGCGGCTCCACCGGTCAGCTCCACGGCACAGTCCTCAGCGGAGGGTGTGGTGCGGGCATCATGCTGGGGGTCGTACGGGCTTAGCTGGGGCCTGCGCTCCAGCCGGCGGTAGTGGTCAACCATGCGGGCGTGGGCGATGGAGAAAATCAGCGATTTGGCGCCCTGCAGGCCGCCGGTCAGCGCGTCGATCCTGTGGTAAAACGCCATGAACACGTCCTGGGTGACGGCCTCGGGATCGTCTACGCCACGGGCCTTGAGATAGCCCTGGACGGGGCCGGCGAAGGACCGATAGGCAGCACCGAACAGCACAGCGGGATCTGTTCCGGCTGCATCGTCGAATATGTCGGTTTCTTCTTGGGCCAGAGTGTCCAGCACCAGCGGCTCCCATCCCGGAAGGCGGCTCCTGCCGTTTCCGGTTTTCCAGTGTGGATTGCCAGTCCCCATGGTCGGTTGTAACTGCCCCGGTATCAGGCGGCAGCGCAGGACTGCAGGACCCCGGGGGGGCGGGTCCTGCAGTCCAGGCGGCGGCCGCAGCAGTAAACAGCTGCGGTCCACCCTAGCTAACCGTGGTTAGCGGACGGAAACCGAGGGGGCTTCCACGGCGTTGCCGGCTTCGGCCGGAACGGCCGGTACGGCAGGAACGGCGGGCCCGCCATCCACTCCGGGAACGGCGGGAACAGCCGGAACCGCAGGAACCTCGGGACGCTCAACCTCAACGGCAGCGGAACCCGTGGCGTCCGCGCCAGCTTCGGCGGCGGCGCCGGCCTCGGCAACAACATCGGCGCAGTAGCTTTCAACGTTGGCTTCGCCGTCAGCGGCAATCACCAGCGAGGAGAAAGCCTCGGAGTTGGCGTTCAGGCCGCCGTTTGTGAAGGCGGTGCACAGGCCGAAGGCTGCGGCACCGGCGGCGTCGACGGCGGTGCTGGCGGCGGCGGAGCCCGAAGCCTGGGCCGCGACGCTGTCTCCGGTTACCGTGGCGTCGGCGTCAGCAGCCGCATCGGCTTCTGCGGAAGCGTCAGCGTTGGCTGCGGCGTCGGTGGCGGCTTCAGCGGTGGCCTGTCCGCTGGCAGCTGCCTCGGCAGCCAGCTCCGGGGCGGGTGCGCCGAAAAGCTCATGGGCGGTCTGCTGGGCTTCAGCGGGGAGGGCGCCGGAAACGGCAGCGACGCCGGTTCCGCCAACGGCCAGGGTTCCGGCGGCCAGGACTGACGCGGCGACTTTACTGCTGGCGAGAACGGTGAACAAAGACATCAAGCACTCCAAACCTAGACAACTATCGGGGGTCGGGCCCGCCTGGCGGACCCATCACCTCCTACATCGCCCCCGGCAGCGGAAAGGTTACGGCGGCGGAAAACTTTTTTCTTCCGGCCGCCTTGTCGGCAAAGGTGCTTACCATCGATGCATGCCTGATACCGCCGAGCCACAGCAACCAGAATCCCGGCCAGCCGGGCGGCCACACGACGGGCCGCAGGAGCCTGCCGGGAAAAAGACCGGCACCTGGCAGTCAATGGTGGACAACAACAAGTCGCTGCTGCTGCGCAAGACCGGCAAGGACACCACCTACTGGGTGGAACAGGCGCAGGCCTCGGGCATCAGCACGGATCGGGAGCTCCGCGACTGGATGCGGGACAACTTTGGCGTTACCGGCTACGCGCAGTACGCCGTGTCGTGGGAGATGTTCGGCTATCCGGAATTCATGCTGCGGGACGCCGACGAGTTGATTGACGGCCAGTACGCCAGCCACCCGCAGCTGCGGCCCATCGCCGATTCAATCCTGGCGTGGGCGTCCACCACCGAGGGGGTGCACATCCAGATGCGCAAGGGGTATGTGTCCCTGCACAGCGCACGCAGGAAATTCGCGCAGGTCACCCGGTCCACCAACACGGCCGTTGATGTCACCCTGCGGCTGGACCTTCCCCCGGAAGGCCGGCTGGAGAGGATCCGGACGCGTCCGGACGATCCGTTCACCCTCCGGGTGCGGGTGACGTCCACGGAGCAGGTGGACGGCGAACTGCTGGACATCCTTGCCACGGCCCTGGAGCAAAACAGCCGGGGCTGACCGAGGCCGCATGCCGCCGTGGCGGCACCGGCTCCGGCCCGCCGGCCTGGCTGCTAGGCACCGACCAGGTCCGCGTCGGCCTCTTCGAACTCCACAGCGGCAACGATCTCGAGCGTCTCCGGGTTGATCATGAAGGCTTCGTCGTCCTCCTCGACCATCAGGAAGTCGCCGTGGTCGGTTGAGAAGTGCCAGGCCAGGGTCTTCTCACCGTCGTGCATGTAGTTGGGATCGCCCATGGTGATCCTGACGAGCTCGTAGCCCACGATGCTGCACAGCTCACGGATGATGAGTTCGAAATCGGGGGCATCTTCAAGTGCTTCTGCTTCCGCCTTGGCCTGGCGCTCCGGCAGGTCCGGGATCTGGGCAACGAGCTGCTGGATGTACGCGCCCACCTCCTCGTCGTCGAGGACCAGCAGGTCGGCCTGCCCGCGCAGCCAGGCGGCGTTGAGCGCCGTGATGTTTTCCCGCTCAAGCAGCGCCTCGAACTCGGCGTCGAGCTCCTCCATGCGGAGGACGGCGTCGGGGGTCTCCCCGGTGTTGTCCAGCCCGCCGTCGAGGTAGAACTCCTCCTCCTCGTCGGAGAGGTGGTCATACGCTTCAACAGCCCGGTTGAAGAGCTCCAGGTGGGCGGCGGCGCCCATGCCGGCCATGCCTTCGCGGACGAAGGTGTCCGTTTCGGCCCTGTCACCAGCCACGAAGGCGTACTGCGCGAAGCCGCCCTCCAGCGCCTGGGCGAGGTAGAAGTCCACGTAGTAGCTGCGGACGGCCACCGGCGACATCTCGTCCGTGTGCAGAAGGGCGGTGTGCATGGCGTCCACCACGCTCACGTTTGCCTCTACTGCCTCCTCATCGCTTGCTTCGATGCTGCTGCTGGTCAGGATGGTGGGCTGGCTCGTGATCATGGAAATCCTCACTGCTTGATGGCGGGTGCTGTTTGGGACGCTTTTCACGCTACGTGTGCCGGGGCCGCGCCCCGTTGAGGAGGAAGTGAACGTCAAGCGAAGTTTTTATCTTCGGGGATCTGCCGCCAACAGCAGTAGTTGCTGGAATTCCCTATGCGCAGCTATTGACCTCCCGCGAGGGGCGTGAAAGCATATCGAGCAGTTGTGATACCGGTATCAAACGTATCAACAGCAACTACCCAAAAGACGAAAGGACAGCCCGTGCTCGGCTTCAAAGAAGAGGAATTTCTCGCCCAGACCCGCAGTGCACTCGCGCTCCGGGGACAACTCGAACAATTCGTGGAATCTATCCAGGAGCGGGGTTTCGACAACCTCTTCCTCATTGGGGCCGGTGGCACATATGCCGCGATGCTTCCCTATGAACACTTCATCCGCTCACGTTCCAACCTTCCCGTGCGGGCAGCAATCGGCAGGGAGTTGATGCTTACCGGTGACCCAGCGTTCGGGGCCGGATCGATCGCCGTTTTTGCCTCTGTTTCCGGGACAACGGAGGACATCATCGAGGCGATTGAATTCGCCAAAGCCAAAGGCGCCTACACGGTCGGCTTCACCGGTTTTGACGACAGTCCCTTCGCCAAGGCTCTGGATGTCGCCCTGATCACCGAACCCAAGACCTGGCCGTTCGACATCCCCTTGCTGCTTCTGTCCACCCGGCTTCTGGCTGCGCGGGGAGAGTTTGAGGGGTATGAAGAATTCGCGGGCGAACTCCAGACCGTCCCCGAAGTCCTCGTTGAGGTGGCACGCCAGGCAGAACCTGTGGCGGAAGCGTTTGCGGAACGTAACAAGGACGCGGACTACCACTTCCTCGTCGGCGCCGGCAACCTCTGGGGCTTCACCTACTTGTACTCCATGTGCATCCTCGAGGAAATGCAGTGGTTGCGCACCACGCGTGTCCACGGTGCCGAGTTTTTCCATGGCTCCCTGGAACTGATCGAGGAAGACACCAGCCTGGTGCTTTTCCTGGGCGAAGACGAGAGCAGGCCGCTCATGGAAAGGGTGGTCAAGTTTGCCGAGAACTACAACAAGAACACCACCATCCTGGACACCAAGGACTATGAACTGGCTGGCATCAGCCCAAGGTTCCGGGGGCTTCTGGCACCTTTGGTTTTGGACACCGTGGCGGGCCGGATCAGCAAGCATCTGGAACGGGTCCGCAACCACTCGCTGGACCTGCGCCGGTACTACCGGGTCGTCGAATACTGACAGGCACCGTGGGCCGCGCCCCTGCCGGGGCGCGGCCAAGCATTGGCCGCAGGCCGGAGACGCTGCCGGCGGAGACACGGCCGGCAAGACAGGATAAGCATGAAAGTAATTGGATTTGGGGACAACATCGTGGACCGGTTCCTGGACCGCGGGGTTATTTATCCGGGTGGAAACTGCGTTAACTTTGCGGTCATGGCACGCCACCTCGGCCTGGAATCCGCCTACATGGGTGTCTTCGGTTCCGATCCGTGGGGTGCCTTTGTCCGTTCCGCGGTGGAAGCGGAGGGAGTAGATGTCAGCAGGTGCCAGACCCGCCAGGGCCCTAACGGCGTCACTGACATAAAGGTTATCGACGGAGACCGCATCTTCCTGGGCTGGAACGAAGGGGGTGTCACCATCAGCCAACCGTTCGTACTCGAGCCTGAACACCGGAACCACCTTGCCGCTGCAGCTCTTGTCCATTCGAGCGTTTACTCCGCCTCCGAAGACCAACTCCCGGCACTGCGGGCGGCCGGACCCTTGGTGAGCTTTGATTATTCCTGGGAGCCTGAGCGCCGGACTGACCAATATTTGCGGCGGACGGCCCCGTTCGTGGATCTGGCCCTGTTATCGCTGGGCAACGCACCATTTGAGGCTGTTGCACAAGAGTTAGCCCGCGCGACAGCGGCAGGCGCCTCGCTTGCCGTTGCCACCAGGGGGGCCGCCGGCGCAGTACTGTACGACGGCGAGCAGTTGTTCACGCAAGTAGCAGCACCAACTGACGTGCACAGATTCGTCGATACCATGGGCTGCGGAGATGCCTTCGTTACGGGATTGAGCGTGAGCCTCCTTCGGTCCGGATGGGCGCGGGATGCCCCGCCAACTGCAGATTCCCTGCGTCGTGCCCTTGCTTTCGCCGCGGAAACGGCCGCCGAGCAGTGCTACGTTGAAGGTGCATTCGGGCACGGCCATCGCTTCGCGGCAGCAACTAGGATCTGAAGCAGAATTGTCCTCATCGGAACCGCGCCAGGGCGTTTCCAGACCAGAAAGGGAACCGGATGTCGCCGGATCATCAGCACGGGGGCGCTCCGACCATTTCGGAAGTTGCCGCTGCCGCTGGAGTTGGCAGGGCCACCGTCGCCCGCACCCTGGGCAACTACGGTTCGGTCAGTGATGCCACCCGCGCAAAGGTCCTGCTGGCTGCCGAACGGTTGGGCTATCAAGCCAACACCCTGGCACGCAGCATGAGCACCGGCATCACCAAAACGCTGGGCATTGTTCTTGCAGACGTGGCCAACCCCTTCTTTTCGGGGGTACTCAGGGGCATCTCTGAAACGGCTAAACAAGCCGGATACGATGCCATCACCTTGAGCACTGACGAGAAGCTGGAACTGGAACGCGACGCCATCGGGGTTCTGCTGGCCAAACAGGTTGACGGCCTTGTTGTTGCGTCAGCAGCGGGAAGGAACGACGACGTCTCGCACATCTCCGCCGCGATGGAGCGTGGAATACCGGTGGTCCTTATCGACCGTCTGGTGGACGGCCTGGATATCGACTCGGTGGTCATTGATAACCGGGAAGCCGCCCGCTCCGCCGTCGCGTCCTTGATTGCGAACGGCCATCACAGGATTGCCTTCGCTTGGGGCCCGGTGACCCTAAGCCCCGCAACGGACCTGCAGCAGATGCACAAAATCCTCGATGAGGCCCTCTGGAGTGACGGTGAACGCCTTCGCGGTTATCTGGATGCCCTGGAAGAAGCCGGCATACCGTTCGACACCGCCCTGGTAACGCACGTCCTAAAAAATGAAAGACAGGCAACCAGGGCCATCGGCGGGATGCTGGCCCTGGCAGATCCCCCCACTGCCGTCTTCACCACGGAAACCGAGGCAACAGTGGGCGCCCTCCATGCACTACGCATGCACAACCGGCGAATCCTCAAGGACGTGTCCCTGATCGGCTTCGATGACAGCCCGTGGGCCGCGGTCATGGAACCACCCCTGACCATGATCCAGCAGCCCATGCGCGAGCTGGGCGCCGCCGCTGCACAGCAGCTCCTCGCCCGCATCGGTGGTGATTCCTCCGCGCCGAGGAAGCATGTACTGCCCTCCACCCTTATTGCCCGCTCTTCCGACGGCCCTGCGCCTTCACGAGCGGCCGAATAAACCGACGGCAAGTATTTCCTCCTGAAACCCTTCCCCGGGGCGGCTAATCATGATTCACTGTGGTACCGGTATCACTTAGTCCCAAAAGCACACGTGGTGTAGGTGCCATCCAACGGAGGGCGGCGCTCTTCGTCCCGTGGACCTCGGCTATTCAGCCATCCGAGCGAAAGTAGAAAACCATGCGGAAAAGCACGCACATGATCACAGCCCTGCTGGCGGGCACAGCCCTTGCTTTGACCGGTTGCGCCGGCGGGAGCCAGCCCGCTGCACAGTTGGATCTGCAAAAGGAGCCCGAGTACTCGGGAACTCTGAGCATCCTTACCAAATTTGGCGGCGATCCCCTCGAACCGTACTTCGAGGACCTGGCAGCGGAGTACACCAAACTCCACCCGGATGTCTCCTTCGAACTCATCCAGGAAACCGACCAGAGCATCAAGGACAAAACGAAGACCCTCACCGCATCCCAAGCGCTGCCGGACATCTACTTCACGTGGGCGGGGAACTGGGCAGACAACTTCATCGACGGTGGCCTTGCAGCGGATCTGACGCCGGCTATTGCTCCTGGAACCGACTGGGGAAACACCTTCGGCGAGTCGTCGCTCAAGGCCTTCGAGAAGGACGGCAAGTACTTTGCCGTACCTCTCTACAACAACGGCAAATTCATGGGTTACAACCAGAAAGTTTTTAAGGACTTGGGCCTCAACCCGCCGTCCACCTTCGAGGAACTGATCTCCTCCTGCTCAGTACTCAAAGGGGCCGGTTACGAACCTATTGCGTTCGGGAACAAAGACGGCTGGCCGGGCCTGCACTACCTGCAGCAGTTGTTCGCCTATGAGGTCCCTGCTGAAGAATTGGAAGCCGACTTCGATCCCCAGACGGCGAAGCTCGAGAATCAGGGCTACCTCCGGGCCATGGAGCAGTTCACGGAGCTCATCAACGAATGCACCGGCAGCGGCAAGGACTCGAACGGCGTCCTATACACCACCGCCCAGCAGGCATTGGCTACCGGTGCCGCCGGAATGTACTACCAGGAGGTCCTCGAATTCGACACAACGGCCTCGGAGGGATCCCGGCTCAAAAACGACGGTCTGGGCATCTTCAGGCTGCCCCCCTCAACCACGGCGAAGGGCGACACAAAGGCAATTGAAGGTTCTCCGGAGGGATACCTGATCAATGCCAAATCGAAAAACGCGGCACTGGCTGTTGACTTCATGAAATTCGCCACGAGCAAGGAGAACGCCACGAGGCTTTCAGCGCCGCCTTACGGTCAGCCCAGCGCTGTCAGGGGCGCGGTATCGGAGCAAAACTCGTCCGGACCGGTGGTCGAAGGCATCAAACAGGTGAATGAAGCATCCGACGCCATCATCTGGCTGGACTCGGTCACCGTTCCCGAGGTGGCCGACGCCTGGCTCGCAGGCGGCGAAGCCCTTGTAGCCGGGACCCAGTCCCCGCAACAAGTCCTTGACGCTGTACGTTCCGCGTCCAACTCAGCCAGGTAGCGGATCCTGCCATGACAGCTTCCAACACGATCCGGAGGCCTGCTCCTTCGGCCTCCGGATCTGACGCCAGAAGTCTCCCCAGCGGCCGGCAAAGGCCCGGGAGTAACGCCCGCCGGTGGCGCAACATGGTGTGGGTCCTGCCAGCAGTCGTGCTCCTTGGTGTCTTCTGCTACCTGCCACTCGTGCAGAATTTGGGCTTCAGCCTCCTCAAGTGGGACATCTACAGCGGTCGGCAGACCTTTGTTGGCGCCGACAACTACGTCAAGATGGTCAATGACCCGATTTTCTGGAAATCGCTCGTCAACAACACCCTTTATGCCGGGATCTCAATCATCTTCCAGGTGTTCGGAGCGCTGGTTCTGGCAGCTCTTGTCGAGGGACTGCCCAGTCAGCGGTGGCGGGGTGCTCTCCGGGCAATCTATTTCGTTCCCTCCGCGATATCCCTGACCGTGGCCGGGCTCCTGTTCTATTTCATCTATGAGCCGCGTATGGGCATCCTGAACGCCGCGCTTGAAACCCTGGGGCTCGGAAACCTCGCACAAGCCTGGCTCGGCCAGGAAAACACCGCGATCTTCGGCATCATCGGCATGAGCCAGTGGCAGGGCTTTGGCTACTGCACGCTGCTCTTCGCAGTGGCACTGCAACGTATTCCCACCGAGCTTTTCGAGGCGGCGTCAATCGACGGCGTTGGCCCCGTCCGCCGGTTCTTCTCTATTTCCCTGCCCCTTGTCCGCGAGATGAGCAGCCTCATGATGATAGTGACAGTCTCAGGGGCCTTCCAGGTTTTCAACGAGGTGATGGTCATGACCACGGGTGGCCCCAACAATTCCAGCCAGGTCCTAGGCACCTGGCTCTACCGCAGCGGTTTTGTCCGCAACGACTTCGGCTATGCCGCCGCCATTGCCACCGCTGTTTTCGTCATCACGCTCGTCCTCGCAGTACTCCAGCTCCGGCTGGCCAAGCGCAGGAGGGTGGAATGGTGACGCGCGCTTCAGTCCTGATGCTCCTGGGACGGGTTTTTGTCCAGGCCTTCCTGGTGGCCTTGGCTATCGTTGTTATCTACCCCTTGCTGTGGATGCTGCTGAACGGGGTGAAATCGAATTCCGAATTATTCGCCGATCCGTTTGCGCTTCCGGAAACCTGGCGGTGGGAAAACTATGTGACCGCCTGGAACCGCGGCGTGGGTGACTATCTCACCACGAGCGTACTTGTCACGTTGGCCTCCACGGTAGCCACAGTGCTGATCAGTGCTTGGGCTGCCTATGGCCTGACCAGGGTCAAGATTCCCTTCAACCGGACCATCCTGATTCTGATCCTGGCCGGGTTGATGCTGGCGCCGACGGTGGCCCTGATTCCCCTGGTGAAGATGTTCCAGGCCCTGGGCCTCTACAACAGCTTCTGGGCGCTGCTGATTCTTTACACCGCTTTCCGGGTTCCGTTCACCACCTTCCTGATCCGTGCCTACATGCTGGATTTGCCGTCGGAGGTGGATGAGGCCGCCTCCGTGGACGGCGCCTCCAAGGCACGGGCGTTCTGGCAGGTCATCCTGCCGATGTGCCGGCCAATCATCATCTCCACCATCCTGCTGAACGTTCTCTTCACCTGGAATGAATACCTTTTCGCCATGATCTTCACCAGCGGCGGGGCGCTGCAGACGCTGCCGGTGGGACTTACGAATCTCATGGCCAAACACGGCACGGACTATCCCGTTGTGTTTGCGGGAATGGCCATCGCCGCCGTCCCAGTGATCGTGCTCTTCTTCGCGGGCCAGCGCTATTTCATCCGTGGCCTGGCAGACGGCGTGGGGAAGTGATGATGGCCGGTTTCGGTTTGGACCAAGTCTGTGGCTCCAACTTCGCGTATCAGCACCACACCCTCGAGCGTTGCCTGGACGACATGGTGGAGCTGGGGCGCACCAAGGTGGAGTTGTGGGGCATAGCTCCCCACCTGCACCTCGCGGACGCAGACGGGCACCGGGTCAAGAAGGTAGCGAAGCTGCTGCGTGAACGTGGGCTCTCCCTAGCCTGCCTGACGCCTGAGCAGGTGGCCTACCCTGTCAACATCGCTTCAGGCGAGGCATGGCTGCGGGAGGGCAGCGTGCAGCTTTTCCTCCGGGCTGCCGAAATATGCAGTGACCTGGAATCGCCCCTGTTGTTCCTCACCTCCGGCCGCGGTTACGAGGACGAGCCGTTGGAATTTGCCTGGGAACGAAGCGTCCTCGCCCTGCAGGCGATCAGTGAACGGGCCTCGGAACTGGGGGTGTCCTGCGTATTGGAACCGCTGCAGCGGGTGGAGTCGAATCTGGTCACCGACCTGTCATCGCTTCGACGCATGGTCGAGGACGTGGGGCATCCTGCCCTTGGGGTGGTGATCGACACTGTGGCATTGGCAGTGGCAGGAGATGCGATCAGTGACTATGGCGAGGCTTTTGGGAAAAGGGTGCGCCACGTACACCTGATAGATGGCTCACCCGCCGGTCACTTGGCTTGGGGAGACGGCAACCTGGACCTGACGGCAATCCTGCGTGCGTTAGGGCAGTTGGAGTACACGAAATCGTTCACGTTTGAACTATTCGGCGATGGATCGTACACGCTGGAACCGCGCACGTCCTTCCAGAAGTGCCTCAATGCATTCAGGGACAGCGCCCTCCTACTTCAGCAGGAGGGCGCTGTGGCTAGCACGCCACGGACGCGTATCTGACCAACGCCCACCATCGGCGGGACGGGGACACACGCCTCCCACCCCGGCGAACTAAGATGGATCAGATAGCCAACCACCGGACCCGGCTCCGCCGTGTCCTGCCGAAAGTAGCGCGCGCCATTCCATCCCAACCGGACGAGAGTACGGATCTGGCAATACAGACCCCCGCAATCAACGACCGCTCCCTTGCGGCCGGGCTTGCCTACGCCATGGGCAGCCGCGTCTCCGGGATCTCGTTCGACGCCGGGACCGGGCTCATGCTGGGCAAGGTCCGGGGCGGTGCCGACGTGCCCTACTCCACCACCGCCAAGCTGGTCCGCAGGGGTGGCGGCTGGAGCTGCACGGTGGGCGTCTGCAGCTGCCCGGTGCGCAAGGACTGCAAGCACGTGGCCGCCCTGCTCTTTGCCGCGGAGGACAACCCGGCCATCCGCGTGCAGCTGTTGTCCCCGGGGGTTGCCACCCAGGTGTCCCGGGAGCCCGCCGGCGCAGTCCTGTCCGACTGGGAGCAGGCACTCAGCCCGCTCATCTCGCAGGCCGGAAACGCACCCGCCGCCAACGGCGTCCCGCTGGCGCTCCAATTCGAGATCGAGGAACCGGCACCGCACTTTTCCTACACCGGCCGCCGGGATCCGGTGCGCAGCGTCCGCCAGCTCAAGGCCCGTCCGGTGATCATGGGCGCCAAGGGCAAGTGGATCCGCGGCGACGTCTCCTGGAACACCCTGAGCTACCTGAACTTCCGCCGGGAGTGCAACGAGGCACATATCGAGTGGATGCAGGAATTCCTAGCCGCCCACTCCGCCTCCGCCAGCCGGATGCACAACTCGTCCGGCCTGTGGCTGGGCCTGAACTCCTACTCGGGCAAGAACCTGTGGAGCCTGCTGTCCGACGCCCGCAAGATCGGGCTCGCACTGGTGCACTCGCGCGGCACGGAGCCGGTCCGGATCGCAGAGGCCCCCGCCGCCGTCGGACTCAACCTTGGGCGATACGGCGCGCAGGCCGGGGGCGACGGCGGACACGACACCGCGCCCGACGGCGGGCTGGAACTTTCTTCCACCATCACCATGGAGGGAAGCCAGGTTGATCCCGCATCGGTGGGGACGATCGGACGGCCTGCGCACGGGCTGTTCTTCACCACGGGCGAAGCCGCGCTGCCAGGTGTCCCCGATCCCGACGGCGTCATCACCCTGGCACCGCTGGAGGCCGGACTGAGCGAGGAGCTCCTGGCCTTCGTCACGGCCGGCAGCACCCTCCACATCCCCGCGAAGGACGAATCGCGGTTCCTCACCGGCTTCTATCCGAAACTCAAGCAGAAGGCCCGGGTAACTGCACGGGACGAGTCGGTGGAGCTGCCCGCCCTTGCCGTTCCCAGCCTCTCGCTGCTGGCAAACTACGGCGCCGACCACCGCGTGCGCCTGCACTGGGAGTGGCACTACAAGAGCGGCAACCTGGTCACCGCCCAGCCGTTGTGGCGCCACCCCGGCGACCACGGCTACCGCGACGACGCTGCGGAGGCGCGCATCCTGGAAGGCATCGGCCAGCCCTGGGACGTGGTTCCTGCCCTGGGTGAGTCCGCAACCGGAGGCTGGGGCACTCCCCGGCTGGCGGCGTCGGCCGAGCTGAAGGGCCTGGACACGCTGGCCTTCACCGAGGAGGTGCTGCCGCGGCTCCGTCAGGCGCCGGACGTTGAGGTGGAGACAGCGGGCGATATCGCCGACTACCGGGAGGCCGAGGAGGCACCGGTGGTCTCCATCTCCACCAAGGCCACCGAGCAGCGCGACTGGTTCGACCTGGGCATCCAGATTTCCCTCGAGGGGCAGCCGGTCTCCTTCGCTGCCGTGTTCTCCGCGCTGGCCGCAGGGCAGACCAAGATGCTGCTGCCCAGTGGCGCGTACTTCTCGCTGGACCTGCCGGAGCTGCACCAGCTGCGGGCGCTGATCGAAGAGGCGCGGTCGCTGCAGGACAACAAGGACGCTCCGCTGCAGATCAGCCGCTTCCAGGCAGGGCTGTGGGACGAGCTGGCGCAGCTGGGGATCGTGGACCAGCAGGCTGCGGCCTGGCGTTCGGCCGTGGGCGGCCTCCTGGAGGGCGGCACCGACGGGCTGCCGCTGCCGGCGTCGCTGGACGCGGAGCTCCGGCCCTACCAGCTGGAGGGCTTCAACTGGCTCACCTTCCTGTACAAGCACGGCCTGGGCGGCGTGCTTGCCGACGACATGGGCCTCGGCAAGACCGTGCAGGCACTGGCCCTGATGTGCGCGGCGAAGGAACAGGCTGTTGCCGCAGCCGGCGCCGATGCAAAGGCGTCCGACGGCCGTGCTGCCGCCGGACCCTCAAGCCAGCCAGCCGCCGTCGCGCCCTTCCTGGTGGTGGCCCCCACCAGCGTGGTGGGCAACTGGGCGGCCGAAGCAGCCCGCTTCGCGCCCGGACTGAAGGTGCAGGCGGTGGGCGAGACGTTCGCCAAGAGCGGGCAGGATCCCGTGGCTGCACTCGCGGATGCGGACGTTGTCATCACGTCCTACGCTCTGTTCCGCATCGACTACGACTCCTACGCCTCCCGCTCCTGGTCCGGCCTGGTGCTGGACGAGGCGCAGTTCGTGAAGAACCACCAATCCAAGGCCTACCAGTGCGCCCGCAAGCTGCCGGCCGCCTTCAAGCTGGCCATCACCGGCACGCCGCTGGAGAACAACCTCATGGAATTCTGGGCGTTGACCTCCATTGTGGCGCCGGGCTTGTTTTCCAGTCCCAAGCGGTTCGCGGAGTACTACCAGAAGCCCGTGGAGAAAAACGGCGACAAGGGGCAGCTGGACAAGCTCCGCCGCCGGGTCCGCCCGCTGATGATGCGCCGCACCAAGGACCAGGTGATCAAGGACCTGCCGCCCAAGCAGGAGCAGATCCTGGAGGTGGTGCTGAATCCGCGGCACCAGAAGGTCTACCAGACGCATCTGCAGCGCGAGCGGCAGAAGATCCTGGGGCTGATCGAGGACGTGAACAGGAACCGGTTCACCATCTTCCAGTCACTGACCCTGCTGCGGCAGCTGAGCCTGGACGCCTCCCTTGTTGACCCGGCCCTGACCGGGATCCGGTCCAGCAAGCTGGATGTCTTGTTCGAACAGCTCGAGGACCTGGTGGCGGAGGGCCACCGGGCGCTGATCTTCAGCCAGTTCACGGGGTTTCTGGGGAAGGTGCGCGAGCGGCTTGATGAGGAGGGCATCGAGTACTGCTACCTCGACGGCGGCACCCGCAACCGTGCCGACGTGGTCAGCGAGTTCAAGAACGGCAGCGCTCCGGTGTTCCTGATTTCGCTGAAGGCCGGCGGCTTCGGGCTGAACCTCACGGAGGCCGACTACGTCTTCCTGCTGGATCCCTGGTGGAACCCGGCGTCGGAGGCCCAGGCCGTGGACCGGACGCACCGGATCGGGCAGGCCCGGAACGTGATGGTGTACCGCCTGGTGGCCAAGGACACCATCGAGGAAAAGGTCATGGCGCTGAAGGCCCGGAAGTCGCAGCTGTTCGCCGACGTCATGGAGGGCGATGCCCTCGCTGGCGGGGCCATCACGGCCGAGGACCTTGCGGGGCTGTTCAAGGAGTAGCGGCTGCCCGCCTGCTCTGCCCGCCAGGGGCGTTTACTTACGAAAGCCCCTGCGGCGGCAGGGTCAGGATCTCGGCACCGCTGGCGGTAATGGCGATCGTGTGCTCACTGTGCGCTGTACGGCAGCCCGTGGCGCTCCGGAGCGTCCACCCGTCGGCGTCGGTGACCAGTTCTGCGGTGTCCGCCATGACCCACGGCTCCAGCGCAAGCAGCAGCCCGGGCCGGAGCTTGAAGCCGCGGCCGGGACGTCCGGCGTTCGGAACATGCGGGTCCTGGTGCATGGTGGATCCGATGCCGTGGCCACCGAACTGGGTGTTAACGGGGTATCCCGCGTCGCTGAGGACCGAGCCGATGGCGTGCGAGATGTCGCCGATGCGCGCCCCCGGTCCGGCAGCGGCGATCCCCGCCCGCAGTGCCCGCTCCGTTGCCTCGATCAGGGCCACGCTCTCCGGGTGCTCGCTTTCGCCCACAATGAAGCTGATGGCGGAGTCCGCCGCCACCCCGCCCTTCAGGACGGCGAGGTCAAGCGTCAGCAGGTCCCCGTCGGCCAGGGCGTAGTCGTGCGGCAACCCGTGCAGCACGGCATCGTTGACGCCCGTGCAGATGTAGTGGCCGAACGGTCCGCGCCCGAAGGACGGCGCGTAATCGACATAGCAGGACTCCGCGCCGGCTTCGAGGATCATGTCCCTGGCCCAGGCGTCGATCTCCAGGAGGTTGGTGCCCACCGTCGTGCGGCTCTTCAGCATGTGCAGGATGTTGGCCACCAGGGCGCCGGTTTCCTTCGCCCGGGCCACCTCGGCGGCATTCAGGATCTCAATCATGGGGCAGCCTCCTCGAAACCAACTACAGTACCGGCCCCATCCTGCGGCGGGGACAGCGCAGCGCGCAAGCCGCTACACGGGCGCCTGCTCCCGATCCTCGAACGGGTCCCTGGGCAGGACAAACGGCAGGGCGTAGAACTCCTCCCAAAGGTCATCATCGGCCGGAAGGTCGTCGGGGTCCTCCAAGTTCCCGCTCAGCGGCTCCTCGATGGGCGGTTCGGGGTACAGGCGGTCGAAGTCCGGCCAAGTGTCCGGGTGCGGCATGTCCGGCCAGCCTTGCCGCTCGCCCGTCTGCCAAGATCCATGAGTCATCTGCCTCCGGCAGGCCTTGCGCCTCGCCCATGCGTGGCAGGTGTGGTGGTTCCCAGTCCTGGTGTTCGCTGTTGTAGGTGCGGCCTGCCGGGGAGATCCAGCCTGGCGGCCGGTTCTTGCTGGCGGGGGTGGGTTCCCAGCCGCTGCCGTGTTTCATCCGGTGATGTTTCGGGCAGAGCTGTCCCAAGTTCCTGATCCCGGTAGTCCCGCCGTGATGCCAGGCCAGCAGGTGGTCGGCTTCGTTATCGAGCGAGGCGTTGCTGCAGCCGGGGAACGGGCATTTGCCGTCCCGCAGCCGGAGCCACCGCCGCATTGCTGCCGGTATTCGGTAGTTCTTACGGCCGATCTCCAGCGGTGCCCCGTCCCGCGGGTCCACCAGCACCCGGTAGAACGACGCCGCCCCCTCGGCGACGAGTTGCCGGGCCATCGACGCCGGAACCGGCCCGTGCCCGTCCAGCACCGCGGGCTCGTCAGTGACCCCCAGCAGCGACAACACCGGCACGGTGACGAGCACCTGCGCCGCCGGTGACGGGACCTCTGCCAGGCCGGCCGCTGCCCCGGCGCCCGGCGCAACACTGCTCCCGGCGCCCAGGAGCGCCGCAGCCCCGATATCCGCCATCAGTTGGGAAAGGGTGCGGGGCTCATCCGTGCCCTGGAGTCCACGGGCGATGGCCCTGGTGCGGTTCCAAGTGGCGTTGGCCAGATCGGCGGGCAGGAACAGCGAGATCCAGCCCATCCCATCCCGGTCCGGGGAGTACTCCATCCGCCGATCCGCTACGCCCCGAGCATGCCGGCTTTCGATCGATTCCGGGTGGTGGCGTTCCCGCCAGGACCGTACCTTCCGCCGCAACCTCGCCGGCGGCAGCTCCCCCGCCACACCCCCGGGCCCGGCCCCAAGTGCGTCAGGGCCAGCCGCGCCGGGGGTGAGGAAGTGATCTTCCAGGGCCGACGCGCCGGCGGCGTTCAGGCCCGTGGCCTCGTCCACCAGGACCTGGGCGTTCTGCCACGACACCGTCCCGGCCTGCAGCGCATCCAATGCTGCAGGCAGGCTGCTGGTCAAAGCGTGCGATGCACCGATCAGCGCGCCCGCGGCGCGTTCGCCGATGGTCAGGACGCAGGCGACTTCGGCGACCACAGCCATTTGCTGGCCGGCCGCCCACTGCGGACCGGCGTCCGGGTCCTGCAGCGCGGCGACTGCCCCGGCATGGCCAGCCACCAAACGCACTTTCACCGCCGCGGTCGCCGCCTCCAGTCTGGCGAGCAACGCCAACCCGTCCAGGCAGTCCGTCGCGAACGCCCGTAATGGATCACTTTCTTCACAGTCGGAAGAGTTACCGGCAACAACACCCGCAAGCTCGTCAGCGAACCCGGTCACAGACGCCAGGGCAGCTGCAACCGCGTCTCTGCCGTCCACGCCCTGCGCCGTTGTGCCGCCCATACCCAAAGCATTGCAGGAGGGTCTGACAAAACAGCCTCTGCGCTGCGGCCTACTGGCTAATGGGCGGCATCGCCTTCCCGTTGAGCGGGCTCGCCGTCCCGTTTCGTTGGCCGGTATCCGGCGAGTTCGGCGCGGATGTCGCCTTCCTCGTGCCCGCCCTTGTTCTTGCCAATCGGCAGCGCCTTCAGCAGCGGGTGCACAACAGCCATGACGAGCAGGCCCCAGGCCAACCCGAGCACTGCCGAGCAGAGCGTGTTCACGAGCCAGGCGAGGAGGCCGCCCACCACTGCAATCCCGGCAAAGGGTTTCTCAAGGACATGGACCAGGTCATACGGCGCGTGCCAGCCAAGATCGTAGGCTCCCTGCAGCATGATGTGGCCGCCGACCCAGAGCATGGCGATGGTTCCGATGAAAGTGATCGCCGCCAGCACGGCGGGCATCCCCTTGACGAGCATTTCGCCAAAGCGCTTGGACCCTGCTGAGTCCTTGGTGGCCAGGTGGAGGCCGATATCGTCCATCTTCACGATGAGGGCAACCGCGCCGTAAACAAGGACCGTGATGACGAGGGCCACAACTACCAGGATGAGCGCCCGGGTCCATATTGATTCAGCGGCCACCTCGTTCATCGAGATGACCATGATTTCGCAGGACAGGATGAAGTCCGTGGTGATGGCGCCCTTGACCACCTTGGCCTCGGCACCCGGTCCGCGGTCAACCGCCGGAGAGTCCTCTTCCGCGGCGTGGTGGCCGCGGATCTTGTGCCAGACCTTTTCGGCCCCCTCGTAGCAAAGGTAGGTGCCGCCCAGCATCAGGATGAACGGGATGGCCCACGGGGCGAAGGCGCTGATGAGCAGCAGGGCCGGCAGGATGACCAGGAGCTTGTTCCGGAGCGAGCCCCAGAAGATCTTCTTGATCATCGGGAGTTCGCGCGACGGGTCCCTGCCGGAGACATACTGCGGCGTGACGGCGGCGTCGTCGATGACGACGCCGGCGGCCTTGGCTCCTGCCTTGGCGGCGCCGGCCGCGACGTCGTCCACCGAGGCGGCAGCTATCCGGGCCAGGGCTGCGACGTCATCCAGCAGGGCAACGAGACCGCCGCTCACAGTTCGCTCCCGCGCTTCCCGACGGCGGACTGCTGAGCGTGGATGCTTCGGTTGAGGCTCGTTATTGGCATGTTCGGAGTATACGTCCAGCGCATGACGGTAAAGGGATCCGAACAAGAACGAGGCAGCCAATGTTCACGCCGCTCATTGCCCTTTATGCTGGATCACAACCAAAACTACAACGTTGGAGGAATTGTGCCGGCTGCACCTGCCACCGACGAGGCCATCGCCACCATGGCTCCCCTGCGCCCCGACGCCTTCACAGTTCCCTACCGCGACCCCGTATGGGACGGCCCCACTGACCCCATCCTGGTGGCCGACCACCTCAGGGGCGAGTGGGTCCTCTTTTACACGCAGCGCCGGGCCACGAAAGCGGGCCTGACCGGCGTCGAATGGGTGCACGGTACGGGTATCGGCGTCGCACGGTCCTCGGATGGTGGTGCCACCTGGACCTACCAGGGCACCGTGGACGGGCTCACGCCGCCGGGAACTGAACAGCCCGCAACCCCCTGGGCACCCGACGTCGTCCGTATCGGCGGCCAGTGGATCATGTACCTCACCGTCCTGCCCGGAGTGAGGACTGACCGGACAGGGCAGGCGGGCATCGTGCAGTTCGCCAGCAAGGACCTGGAGCACTGGGAATACCTTGGTGCCGTTGACCTGGACTCCCCGCGGGCCATCGATGCGGCCGTAGCACGTTGCGGGGACGGCCGCTACCGGCTCTGGTACAAGGACGAAACCCGCGACTGCAACACCTACAGCGCGGTCACTGACACGCCGGAGGACCCGGCATCGTGGGTTCTGGAAGGAGTCGCGATTTCCGGGCGCCCCCACGAAGGGCCCAAGGTGTTCCGGCTGGCCGGGGCGTACTGGATGATCGTGGACGAATGGCGGGGCCAGGCCGTCTACCGCTCTTTAGATGCCGCGGGCGACTGGACCCGGCAGGAGCACCTGGACGGCCTCATCCTCACCGCGCCTGAAACGGCAGGCAACCCGCCCGTCGTCGGACGCCATGCGGACGTGGTGCCCCTTCCCGCCGGCGGGGACGGCGGGGAGCGGGCCCTGCTGGTGTATTTCACGCATCCGCACTGGGGCGGGGAGGACATCGGCAGCATGGAAGCGGACCCCCGCACGCGCCTGAGCCACATCCGGGCGGCCGTCCTGGAAGTTTGTGACGGCGTCGTGGTATGCACCGAACACTGAAGGCAGCACGCACGACAGCGGGCCAAACCCTGGAACTATAAGCCAGCTGCTGCCGGCACCGGTCCAGGGCTTGGCCCCTGCCTGATTCGTGGGCGGGCCCAAGGCCCTGATGAAGCTAGCCGCGGTGCGGTGAGCCCAGCTCCACCGGGTCCTCGTCCGTCAGGTACGCCAGTTCGGAGTGGGCCGCGAGGTCGATGCCGCGCATCTCGTCCTCCGGCTTGATGCGCAGGCCAACGGTCTTGTCCAGGATCTTTGCCAGGATCCAGGTGATGCCGAAGGAGTACGCCAGGACCGTGACCGTTGCCAGCGACTGCACGCCCAGGAGGTCCAGGCCGCCGCCGTAGAAGAGCCCGTTGACGGCGTTCGGGGCGGCGTCGGTGGCGAAGAGGCCGATCAGCAGGGTGCCGAGGATGCCGCCCACCAGGTGGACACCAACGACGTCGAGCGAGTCGTCGAAGCCGAGCCGGAACTTCAGCTCGATCGCAAGCGAGCAAACGGCGCCGGCGATCAGGCCGATGGCAATCGCGCCCAGCGGGCTGACCGAGCCGCAGGCGGGCGTGATGGCGACCAGTGCCGAGACCAGGCCGGATGCAGCGCCCATGCTGGTGGCGGTTCCGTTGCGGAGCCGCTCAACGAGGGCCCACGCGAGGAGGCCGGCGGACGCTGCCACGGCGGTGTTCAGGAAAACCACCGACGCCGACTGGCCGGCAGACAGTGCCGACCCGGCGTTGAAGCCGAACCAGCCCACCCACAGCAGGCCGGCGCCAACCAGGACCAGAGGCCGGCTGTGCGGCTTGGTGTGTTCCATCTTGGGCCAGCCCGAGCTCTTGCCCAGGACCAGTGCCAGGGCGAGGGCGGCGGCGCCGGCGTTCATGTGCACAGCCGTGCCGCCTGCGAAATCGATGGCCTTGATGCCGCTGGCAATCCAGCCGCCAGTCACGCTGCCGTCCGCGGAGGAGAAGGCGAAGACCCAGTGCGCAATGGGGAAGTAGACGATGGTGGCCCAGATGCCGGCGAAGAGCATCCAGGCGCCGAACTTCATGCGTCCTGCCGCCGCGCCGGCCACCAGGGCCGTGGTGACGCAGGCGAAGAAGAGCTGGAACGCGGCGAACAGGATGGCCGGGATGGACGCCCCCTCGTTCGCGGCCAGCAGCTGCCCCATGCCCGGGAACTCGGTGACGTCACCGATCAGCCCCAGGCCGCCCACGGAGTTCCCGAAGGCCAGCGAGTATCCGAACAGCGCCCACAGGACGGCGACCAGGCTGGCGCCGCCAAAGCACATCATCATCATGTTGAGGATGCGGCGCGACCCCACCATGCCCCCGTAGAACAGGGCCAGGGCGGGGATCATCATGCAGACCAGCGCTGCGCTGGCCAGAATCCAAGCGACATTTCCCGAATCCATTGGGAAACCCCTTTCGTGATGCGAGGAGAGAACGGAAATCGCCTGTCAGAGCCACTCCGGAGGAGGGACGCGGAGTCAGTACCACGTTCATCGGAGGGCGGCTATTGCCGTCTGGTTCCAACTGTATGGCGGGGGTTTTGAGCTGGGTTTCGGGTGTGTTAAATGATGGTTTCAGTCATCCACACCCGGGTTTCAGGGGCTGCGCCACAGCTGCGCTTCCCTGGCGCGGCTAAGCTGGAAAAACCCGGGCAACTTGGCAAACCCTGCCGGCGGAAGGACAGAGACGGACATGGCGAGAGCGACAGTGCAGGACGTCGCCCGGACGGCGGGAGTGTCCGTAGGGACAGTCTCACGGGTCCTGAATGGCAGCCCTGCCGTGAGCGTAGCGAGCAGGGAAAAGGTGGCAGGAGCCATCCGCCAGCTCAACTACCGGCCGCTCGCCTCCGCGCGCGACCTGCGGCGCGACCGGACGATGCGCATCCTGGCGCTCGCCAAGACCCTCGACTCACCCATCATCAGCGAGGCCTTCCGCGGAGTGGGTGACGCAGCAGCATTGTCCGGTTATGTCAGCCTCATCGCGCCGACATCGGGCGACCCGGAGCGGGAGCAGCAGCTCGTGGACATGCTCCGCAACGGCTCCGTTGACGGGCTGCTGCTGTTCTCCCCGACCATGCCGGACGACGACGTGGAGGCTTTGGCCGCCCAGCTCAGTGTGGTGCAGCTGTGCGAAGTGGGGGACGCGGAGGCAGCGTTCGGCGTGTCCATCGATGACCGCCAAGCCGCCTTCGACATCACCCGGCACCTGATCGCAACCGGCAACCGGAGGCTTGCAATGATCGGCAACCGGGCCGCCCGCTCAGGCAGGCTGCGTGAGGAAGGGTTCCGCAGTGCTGCAGCAGAAGCAGGCCTGCCGCCCGCTCACACGCTCTTCACCGACAGCGGGTTCGACTTCCATGCCGGGCGCCGCCTCACCAGGGAACTGCTAACCCTGGACCCGCTGCCGGACGCCGTCTTTTGCGGCAGCGACACCGTGGCCGCCGGCTGCGTCCGGGAAATTACTGATGCCGGCCTGAACGTGCCCGGCGATATTGCCGTGGCGGGTTTCGACGATTCGATCCAGGCGGAGATGTGCGTGCCGGAGCTGACCACCATCAGGCAGCCGGCGTACGACATGGGCCGGCTTGCCTTTGAGGCACTTTTCGACCGCATGACCGGACCGGGCGAACCCCGCCGCGGGCGCACCTTCCTTCCCCATGAGCTGGTGGTGCGGGAATCCACGGCCCGATAAAAAGGGTTGACAGTAGAGAGCACGCACTGAAAGAATTTTGGAATCGATTCCAAGGCTATCCAAATGCACTCGGAGCCCCCTTGTGGAATCGATTCCACTCTGAACCGTGAAAGTCCCGATCCAAAGGAAGCACACCCTTGAACAACAAGCAGCCCGTCGGCCAGCAGGCAGCCACGCCGGCCGCAGCACCTGTTCCAGAACTGAGGGTCGGCGTCGTCGGCATCGGCTGGGCCGGGCAGCAGCACCTGAAGGCCTACGATGCGCTTCCAGGCGTACGCATTGTGTCGCTGGCCGGCATGGAACAGGACCTCCGCGAGTCACTCCAGGCCGAGTACGGCATTCCGCACGGGTTTGCGGACTGGCAGGAGATGCTGGACCACGGTGGGCTGGACGCCATCAGCGTGGCAGTGCCCACCTTCCTGCACGCACCCATCGCCGTTGCTGCACTTGAACGGGGCCTGCACGTCCTGAGCGAAAAGCCCATCGCGCGCAACGCCGCCGAGGGCCAGGCCATGGTGGATGCCGCCCGCAAAGCCGGTCGGGTCCTGGACGTCGCCTTCAACCACCGCCGCCGCGGCGACATCCAGGCGCTCAAGCAGGTCATCGACGACGGCGGCCTCGGCCGCCCTTACTACGCGAAGGCATCGTGGCTGCGCCGTTCCGGCATCCCCACGCTGGGCAGCTGGTTCACCAACCCCGAACTCGCCGGCGGCGGGCCCCTGGCCGATATCGGCGTCCACGCCCTGGACTACGCCCTGCACCTGCTGGGCGAACCCAAAGTATTGGCAGTGTCCGCCGCCACCCACTCCGAGCTGGGCCCGCAGGGGCGGGGTGGCGGAAGCGCCTACTCAGCCCTGGCTTCAAGCCACGCCTTCGAGGTGGAGGACTTCGCGTCCGCCTTCCTCCGGCTTGAGGGCGGCGGAACGCTCCTCATCGAGGCCAGCTGGGCGACGTACCGGGAAACCGACGACCTGCTGGACTTCACCGTCTACGGGACCGACGGCGGCGCCGAGCTCAAGGTGCAGGGCGCACCCTTCCCGCCCGTCGGCCAGCTCCGCGTGTTCACCGACAAGGACGGGGAGTCCGCGGATTATGTGCCGCCGGTCCTCCCGGGCCGGGCACACGATGCGGTGGTTGAGGATTTCGTGACAGCAGTCCGTGGCGGCGCCGAGGCCTGGCGGGGGCATGACGGCTCGCTGGCCCTCTACCGGGCACACATCATCGACGCGTGCTACCAGTCGGCGCGCGAGCAAAGGGAGGTTCGTCTCTAGTGGGTGAAAAACTGAGGATCCTGGTCTGGAACGAAGGTGTCCACGAGGCCAACAACGAGCCGGCCCATATCGGGGAGATCTACCCGGACGGCATCCACGGCGCCATCGCAGCAGGCCTGCGCTCCTTTTACCGGGAGTCAGAGATCACGACGGCGGTCCTCGCCACCGACGACCAGCACGGGCTCAGCGAGGAGGTGCTTGCCGAAACGGACGTCCTCCTCTGGTGGGGCCACATCGCCCATGACCAGGTGGGCGACGCCGTCGTCGAGCGCGTCCAGCGCCACGTTCTGGGCGGGATGGGGCTGATCGTGCTCCATTCGGGGCACTTCGCAAAGATCTTCACCCGGCTGCTGGGCACCAGCTGCTCGCTGGCGTGGCGGAACGAAGGCGAACGCGAGCTCGTGTGGACAGTGAAGCCGTCGCATCCCATCGCCGAGGGCGTGGACAGCCCCATCGTGATCCCGGAACAGGAGATGTACGGCGAGCTGTTCGATATTCCCGACCCCGACGACCTGATCTTCATCAGCTCGTTCGCCGGCGGCGAGGTGTTCCGTTCCGGCGTCACGTTCACCCGCGGCAAGGGACGCATCTTCTACTTCAGCCCTGGCGACCAGGAATACCCGGTGTACCACCACCCGCAGATCCAGCGTGTCCTGGCGAACGGCGTCCAATGGGCTGCCCAGCCCGGACTGGACCGCTCGGCACCCGCCGTGACCAATCCCGCGCGGGACTGGTTCGCGGAGCGCTAGAAGACAAGTTGCGGGTTTCCCCATAGCCGCCCCGCGCCCCAGCGGGTACAACTGAGAGATGACTTCCTCAGCGCTGGTGCTTGGTCCCATGATGCGGTTCGTGGATGAGACGACGGCGAGCGTCTGGGTGGAAACCCGCGACTCTTCCCAGGTATCCGTGCAGGCCGGCGGCAGGGAATGGACGGCTTCAACCTTTGCCGTGCACGGGCACCATTACGCCCTGGTTGACGTGGATGGACTTGAGCCTGGAACGGTAACGCCGTACACGGTGGAGATCAACGGACGCCATGTATGGCCGGAGCAGGAGCCGGGTTTCCCGCCGCCGGTGATCGCCACGCTCAAGCCGGGCAAGCCGCTGCGGCTGGCGTTCGGTTCCTGCCGGACCAGCGTCCCCCATGATGCCTCCGGCAACCGCAGTCATGGCGTGGACGCCCTGCGCGCGTACGCCATGGACCGGAGCTCGAACGGAAAGGAACCCTGGCCCGATCTGGTGGCATTCCTCGGAGACCAGGTCTACGCCGATTCCACCAGCGACCAGATGCAGGAGTTCATCAAAGCGCGGCGGGACATTAAGGAGCCTCCCGGCGAGGAGCTCAAGGACTACGAGGAGTACGCCCACCTCTACTACCTGGCCTGGTCCGACCCGGCCAACAGGTGGCTGCTGTCCACCCTGCCCAGCGCCATGATCTTTGACGACCATGACATCCGGGACGACTGGAACGCGTCGCGGAGCTGGCGGGAGGAAATGCAGACCGCCAGCTGGTGGCGTGGGCGAATCGTAGCCGGGCTGGCGTCCTACTGGGTCTACCAGCACCTCGGGAACCTTTCGCCGCAGGAGCGCGCTGCGGATCGCCTCTGGCAGAAAGTTGCCGCTCACAGCGGCAGCGGGGAATTGGACCTCAGCACCGAGCTGGACACCTTTGCGGAGCAGGCAGACCAAAACCCGGAGGCTTACCGGTGGAGTTCTTGCCGCGACTTCGGTGATACCCGCCTGATCGTGGTGGATTCCCGTGCCGCTCGGAACCTGGCACCGGACCGCCGCGCCCTGCTGGATGACGCAGAGACCGCCTGGCTGGACGACCGGATGCAGGGCGGCTTCCGGCACCTGCTGGTGGCCACGTCCCTGCCGTTCCTGCTGCCGATGGGCCTGCATCACCTCGAATCCTGGGACGAGGCCGTTTCGGAGGGCGCGTGGGGGAAACGCGCGGCCCGCGCCGCCGAGAAGCTGCGCCAGGCCTTCGATTTGGAGCATTGGGCAGCCTTCCAAAAGAGCTTCCGGCAAGTGGCGGCGATGGCCATGGAGGTGGCAGACGGCCGGCGCGGCCCGGCACCGGAAACGGTGACCTTCCTTTCCGGCGACGTGCACTTTTCCTACGTCTCTGAAGTGGAGCGGAGCGAAGGCAGCAGGATCATCCAGGCGGTCTGCTCCCCCATCCGCAACCCGCTGCCCCGGCTGCTGCGGTCCTTCGGCGCTGTCATGTCCTACGGCCTGGCCGCCCCCGTGGGCGCCGCCATTGCCCGCTCGGCTAAAGTCCAAGCGCCGCCGTTCCAGTGGTCCGGCATCAAGGGCCCGTGGTTCGACAACAACCTGGCCTGCCTCGAGGTGGTGCCCGGGGGGCTGAAGCTATGGTGGCAGAAAGGCGTGGTGGACGGCGGGGACAACCTTCACCCCCGGCTGGAACGCGTGGCGGAGATTACCGTCGCTTCCCGCCACGCCGGGGAGCCTGCCAGGGAACGGGGTTAGGTCCCGCCTGACGCCTGCCGCCGCAGCCGTGCCACGAGCGTGGCGGCGAGCATCGCCGTCGTTAGTTCCAGTCCGATAACCAGCAGCAGTCGGCTACTGCTGGTCACTTCAAAAGCGGACGACGGCGCTCCCCCGCCGTGGGCGTGCCCCGCACCTCCCGCGCCCAGCAGCAGGACCGCGTGCAGGCCGGCCATCACCACGGCGGCGGCAGCCACCCGGTGGAGTGCCCCCACTCTTCCGTGGCGCCAGATGTGGACGGTGCAGGGGACGCAGACGGCGGCGAGCGCCACCATCAGGAGTCCGAGCCAGATGCCGTGCCCGCCGGAGGTGGCCACCCACAGATGCACCAGGCAGGACGCCGCAGTGACCAGCGCGCACAGCCGGGAATGAAGTCCCGGGCTAGTGGCAGGAGCCACCGCTGGTACCTTCGCTGTGGCACGCCGACGCCGCGTTGACGTTGGCGGGCACGTCCAGGACCGGGCTGCGGTCGAAGAACCCTTCGGGGCGGAGCTTGAAGCCCACGGTGTCCACGGGCATGATGGGCCAGTCCTCCACCCGCGGGAAGTGAGTCAGGCCGAAGGTATGCCAGACCACGATGTCCTGGCCGTCGATATCCCGGTCCTGGGCCACGTACCCGGGCAAGCCGGCGCCGCCGGCGTGCTGATTGACGAAGTCGCCCGTGGGGTACCGCTCCTCCTCGGCGTAGCGGGTGACCCAGAGGTCCTTGGTGGCGAATGCGGCGCGGCGGGCAATGGAGGATTCGGGGTGGGCGAGCAGGGTGGGCTGGTTGTGGGAGTGGAGCTTGTAGCCCACCGGCTCGCCCAAGCGGTTGCGGGACTCGGGGTTGGAGATGATCCAGGTCCGGCCAGTCCGGGCGTCGGCCTCACGGACCCCTTCGGATTCGCGGGTCAGCACGGTCCGTTTGCGGGAGAAGGCGTTGCCTCGCTCGTTGCCCGGGCCCATCGCCTGCCGGACCACGTCTTCTTCCTCCACCCGGTTGGTGAACCCGTCGATGGCCATGTCCAGCCGCGCGCTGAACAGGTGCTGGTGGAACGGGGCGCCCAGGCCGGGGGCCAGCTGGGAGATGTTGTCCGAGCCTCCCTCCGGGAACGCGGAGGTGAAGACGACGCCGGTTGCCTTGGCCTCGAACTCGATGGTGCCGTCCAGGTAGAGGTACCAGTAGAAGCCGTAGTCGTAGTTGCCAATGGTGGTGAAGAAGGAGATCACCAGGCGGCGGTTGCGCCGGGTGTAATTGACGCCGCTCCACAGGTCACTGTGCTTGGACAGGATGCCCCAGTCCTCCTCGTGCATGCAGATGCCGTTCCGAATCTCGCGCGGGTTGCCGAAGGCGTCGCTGATGACCGGGCTGAGGTAGGTGATGTCGCCCAGGCAGTCGCAGCCCAGCTCCAGGGAGTTGGCGTACTGGCCCACCAGGTATTCGCCGGTGTCGAAGTAGTTCTGCCAGGACCGGATGGGCGACGGATCGCCGTACGGGACCACCATTTCGGCGATGGAGGCCCGGTTGATGATCGGCCGCAGCCGGTCGCCGTCCCGGAACGCCAGGTTGTGCAGGACAACGCCCTCGCGGACATCGAAGCCCACGTCCACGCTCCACTTTTCCCACTCCACGTGGTTGCCGCCGGTGACGGTAAAGCTGGGGCCTTCGGGCTGGGTGATGTTGATGGGTTTCTGGGTGGTGCGGAGCGGGCCGGTCAGTTCCGGATCGGTGTAGTTGCCGTGCTCCGCGGGGATGGGCATGGCGCCGAGGTCGATCACCTGCGTGACCTCCTTGTTCACCACGTCCACGTAGGCCACCAGGCCGTCCACGGGATGTGCCCACGCGCTGTCCTCGGGGAAGTCCTGGACGAACGCCAGGCCCCGCAGGATCCGCCGGCCCTTCTCCTCGGCATATTCAAAGACGCCCGCCGAAAGCGGCGCCACACGCACTTTTTCAACATCCAGGCCCCGGTCCTCCAAAGCCTTAAGCCAGCGTGTGTCGGCGGCAAGGAGGGACTCCACCAGCTCGAATTCCTCCTCAAGGACCGGCAGTTCGCCGGTTGCCGCGGTATCGAGTTCGACGGCGGACAGCACCTTTTGCTGCGTGACCGAGACGATGATGTCGCGCGGCGCCGCGCCGGAGACATCGTGGACAAAGACCCGGAAGCGGCGGTCCGCCTCCTCGGGTGCCGCGCCACGCGGCGGCTCCAGGAGGCCCAGGTAGGCGATCCGGTGCTGTGGTTCCAACTGGCCTGCTGCCTGCAGGATAGAACGTACTGCAAGGATTTCCGGCGCCGTTGCCAGGCTGAAGGGGGATGCAGTGTGGGTTGGTGCAAGAGTCATGGTGAAACCTTTGTCCGGGCCGCAGCCGGCCGCTGGTGGTTTATTTTCTATAGTTGTAGAGAATAAACGTCCGTAACATGGCTCACAAGAGTCTGAGCGAAATATTTCCCGGGAGTGCCAGCGGTGCCGAAGATAGTTGACCACGACGAGCGCCGGCTGGAGCTCGTTGACGCCACGTGGCGGATCATCGCCCGGCAGGGCCTCGAGGGGGCCACCATGCGCGAGATCGCCATGGAGGCCGGGTTCGCCAATGGCGCCCTCAAGCCCTACTTCCCCACCAAGGACACCCTCCTGGAATTCGCCTTCGGCCACGTCTTCAACCGGACCAACCAGCGGATCGCCGAGGTGACTGCGGGCAAGAACGGCATTGCAGCGCTGCGGGCCTTCTGCCTGGAGGTACTGCCCCTGGACGAGGAGCGCGTCAACGAAGCGCGGATCGTGATCCCGTTCTGGCAGAAGGCCGTCAATGACGCCCAGAAAGCGCAGATCCACCAGCAGTCCATGGCCGCGTGGCTGGACACCATCCAGCGATTCCTGGCAGAGGCGCGCGAAGCCGGCGACGTCCGTGCCGCCGTCGACGATTCCATCCTGGCCGGCCAGCTCCTCAACATGCTGCTCGGCGCCCAGATCGAGGCGGCGCTTGCCCCGGAAGGCGGGGCCGACTTTGGCCACGCCGCCCAGCTTGACGGCTACCTCGCCCTGGTCGGCGCATGATTGCGGAGACCATCCCCGCGGACATCGAGACGCCGGGCATCTTGGTCGACCTGGACATCCTTGACCGGAACATTGCCCGCATGGCGGATACCGTCCGGGCCAAGGGACTCATCCTTCGGCCCCATGCCAAGACGCACAAGATCCCGGAGATTGCCGCCCGGCAACTTGCCGGGGGCGCCACGGGGCTGACGGTGGCCACCATCGGCGAGGCGGAAGTCTTCGCCGATGCCGGCGTGGACGACCTTTTCATCGCCTACCCTTTGTGGCTGTCCGACCGGAAGGCCGGACGGCTCCGTGACCTCGCCGGAAGGGCGGAACTTACCGTGGGTGTGGACTCCGCGGAAGGTGCCGCCCGGCTTGGCCAGGGACTGGGGCCGGCGGCGGGAAACGTCAGGGTGCTGGTGGAGGTGGACAGCGGCCATCACCGCAGCGGCGTACGCCCGCAGTCTGCAACGGAGGTTGCCCGGGCAGCATCCGACGCCGGGCTGGACGTTGCGGGCGTGTTCACTTTTCCCGGCCACAGCTACGCTCCGGGCATGCCGGCCGAGGCGGCGGCGCAGGAGCAGGAGGCACTGCAGCTCGCGGCGGAGGCCCTGGCGGCAAGCGGGTTCACGGCAAGGGTGCGCAGCGGAGGATCCACACCCACTGCGCTGCTCACCGGAAATTCCGCCGCCACGGAGGTCCGTCCGGGCGTCTACGTTTTCGGCGACGCCCAGCAGCTTGAGCTGGGCCGCTGCGCCCCGGAGGATATTGCGCTCACGGTGGCAGCCACCGTGGTGAGCCATCATGCGGTGGAACCGGGCATGACGCCCCGCTTTATCGTCGACGCCGGCAGCAAGATCCTCGGCAGTGACAAGCCCTCCTGGGCCACCGGTTACGGGCGGCTGCTTGATCATCCGGAGGCGAGGATCACGGCCCTTTCGGAGCACCACGCCATCGTGGAGTGGTGCAGCCCGGAAGAACCGCCGGCGCTGGGCGGACGGCTACGCGTCATCCCCAACCACGTATGCCTGGCCATGAACCTGGTGGACGATGTCGCCGTCGTCAGCAACGGAAGCCTGGTAGAGCGCTGGCGCGTGGCCGCCCGCGGCAGGAACACCTAGCCCCTCCGCGGGGAGGTCTTTTTTCGCCAACTGTTGAAAAAAGATTGGCGCGGCATTAACCTGAGTGGACTGTGTTCTGTGACACAGTTCGGGGGAAGTCAGATGGCCGTCCGTCGTCGTCAGGATCATCCATGCCAGCACATAGCCCGTCCCGGTCCGCCGGGCAGCAGCTCACGTCCCGCACCGCCACATCCTTCGACCACTGGAAGCACCTGGTGGCCGAGTCCTTCGTGCCTCTGGCCGCCAGCACCGCGGACGTGGACGGCTTCCGCGGACAGATGCGCTCCCGCGTGCTGGACCGCATGTCCATCGTGGAAGTCACTGCCACGTCGCACGAGGTGCACCGCACGCCGGCGCTGATTGCCCGGGCCGGCGAGCGCTACTTCAAGCTCAACCTCCAGCTGGAGGGCAGCGGCCTGCTGATCCAGGACAACCGCGAGGCAGTCCTCCAGCCGGGCGACCTTGCCATCTACGACACCAACCGCCCCTACACCCTCACCTTTGAAGAGCAGGCACGGATTATGGTGGTGATGTTCCCCTGCGACGCCCTGTCCCTGCCGCCGGACTACGTGGGGCAGCTCGCCGCCGTCCGCATGGACGCCACCGGCCTCAGCGGCATCGTGGGGCAATTCATCCGCCAGCTCTCGGAGAACCTGGAGGTCCTGAACGGTCCCAGCGGCTCCCGCCTGGCAACCAACGCCCTGGACCTGGTCTCCACCATGCTGCACGCCGAGATGGACATGACCCCGGACCGGATGAAACCGCAAGCGCTCCTGGCTGTATCCATCCGGGAATACATCGAGGCCAACTTATCGGATCCTACGCTGTCACCCGCCAGCATTGCCGCGGCGCACTTTATCTCCACCAGGCACCTGCACAACGTTTTCCACGAATCCGGCATCACAGTGGCCAACTGGATCCGAAGCCAGCGGCTGGACGGGGCACGCCGTGACCTGCGGGACCCCCTGCACGCGGGACAGCCGGTGGGCGCCATCGCCGCCCGGTGGGGAATCCTTGATGCCGCGCACTTCAGCCGGACCTTCCGGGATGCGTTCGGCGTCTCCCCCAGCGACTGGCGGCGCGGCGGCTAGGCTACACCGCGTCCGCTAGATCAGGCCTTGCGCCAGCATGGCCTCGGCCACTTTGACGAACCCGCCAATGTTGGCGCCCAGGACATAGTTGCCCGGCTCGCCGTACTCGTCGGCGGTGGCAGCGCACCGGTGGTGGATTCCCACCATGATGTCCGTCAGCCGTTCCTCCGTGTGCTCGAACGACCATGAGTCACGGCTGGCGTTCTGCTGCATCTCCAGCGCCGAGGTGGCCACACCGCCGGCGTTGGCGGCCTTGCCGGGGCCAAAGAGCACCCCTGCCTCCTGGAAGACTGCCACGGCGTCCCGGGTGGACGGCATGTTGGCCCCTTCACCCACCGCGAGGAGGCCGCCCCGCACCAGCCTCGCGGCAGCACCGCCGTCGAGCTCGTTTTGCGTGGCGCATGGCAGTGCCACGGTGGCATCGACGTCCCACACTGAACCGCCGTCAACATAGGAGACGCCGGGACGGCGGACGGCGTAGTCCTTGAGCCGGCCGCGTTCCACTTCCTTGACCTCGCGCAGGAGCCCGACGTCGATCCCCGCCTCGTCCACGATGTAGCCGGAGGAGTCGGAGCAGGCCACCACGGTGGCACCCAGGTACTCCGCCTTGGCGATGGCGTTGATGGCCACGTTGCCGGAGCCGGACACCACCACGCGCTGCCCGTCGAACGAGGTGCCGCGGGTCTTCAGCATTTCCTGCGTGAAGATCACGGTGCCGAAGCCCGTGGCCTCCGGGCGGACCAGCGAGCCGCCCCAGGAGATCCCCTTGCCGGTCAGCACGCCGGATTCATACCGGTTGGTAATGCGCTTGTACTGGCCAAAGAGGTAGCCGATTTCGCGCCCGCCCACGCCGATGTCGCCTGCCGGGACGTCCGTGTACTCGCCAATGTGCCGGTACAGCTCGGTCATGAAGGACTGGCAGAACCGCATCACCTCGGCGTCACTGCGGCCGCGCGGGTCAAAGTCGGACCCGCCCTTGCCGCCGCCGATCGGCATCCCGGTGAGGGCGTTCTTGAAGATCTGCTCGAAGCCCAGGAACTTGACGATGCCCAGGTAGACGGTCGGGTGGAACCGCAGCCCGCCCTTGTAGGGACCCAGCGCCGAGTTGAACTCCACCCGGAAGCCCCGGTTGATTTGCACCCGCCCCGCGTCATCGGTCCACGGCACGCGGAAGATGATCTGGCGCTCGGGTTCGCAGAGGCGCTCCAGGATGGCGGCGTCGAGGAATTCAGGGTGCCGGTCATGGACCGGGCCGAGGCTTTCAAAGACCTCCACCACCGCCTGGTGGAATTCCGCCTCGCCGGGATTCCGCGCCAGGACGGTGTCCCGAATGGCCTCCAGCCGTGCATCCATGAACTGCTTCCTTGCCTGTTCCGCGGCGCACCGTTCCGGCGCGCACAAAAGTTGATACTTCAACTTATACGATTATGACCGGCGGCCTGTAGCCAGCGGCGCGGATTCCAGCCTAATATCCGGAATGTGACATTCCAATTCCGTCTTGTGAAAGAATTCCGGACTCGTACGAACCGCCGGGGGGCCTTCTGATGGCCGACATCTGCCTGCTGCTCTCCGGGGCAGCACTCCTGATCAACGGCCTGGGAACATTGGGGTTCCTTCCCCGCCGGGACGCCGGGGCCTTCAGCCTCCTGGTGGGCTGCACCCAATTGGCGCTCGGCATCGCCTGCCTGGCGGTAGGCGGCACCGCGCCGCTGACCGTCGCGGGGATGTTCCTGTTCGGCACCACCTACGCCTACGTGGGCCTGGATGTCCTGCTGGGCCTTGGATCCAAGGGCGTCGGCTGGTTCTGCGGCATGGTGGCCGCCGTCGGACTGGTCCTCGCCGCAGCATGGCTGGGCACCGACCCGCTGCTGGCTGTCCTGTGGCTGTGCTGGTCCGTGCTCTGGGGCCTGCTTTTTGCCTCCGCGGCCTTGGGCGTCACGCGGCTGGATCCGCTGGCCGGCTGGAGCCTGGTGTTGTCCAGCCAGGTCACGGCAACGGTTCCGGCCCTCCTGGGCCTGGCCGGGCTGTGGCCTGCCGGGGGCGGCGTGGCGGGCGCTGCGGCGGTGCTGCTCGCCGGGGTCTTCGTGCTGGCACGCAGGCTGGCCCGCCGGGGAGCTGCTGCTCCCCCGCGGGCCAGTGAAAAGCTGGCTCCCGGTCCTGCCGGGCAGGCGTCCTAGAGGCGGCTGCTTCCCAGGTTCGCGGCTGCCTGCCGGCGCTGCACCTGCCCCTCCACCAAAACGCCGGCCACGTAGATGGCAGGGACTGCCACCAGCAGGGCCACCGCGGTTTCGGTGCTGCCGCCGATCAGCGCGGTGAAGTTGCTGACCACCAGGAACAGGATCCACGCCAGCAGGAGGGCGGCGAGCGCCGGAGCCACCAGGGTCTGCCACGGCTGGCCTGTGATGCGCTCCCGGCAGAAGAACCCGACGACGGCCACCGAGCAGAGGATGTACAGCACCAGCAGTGCCGCAACTGCCAGCCCGCTGAACCAGGAGAAGAGGCTCAGCACGGGGTCGAGGCCCAGGAGGGCGAAGGGGGCAACGAGCACGACGGCGGCGCCGGTCTGGATCCACGCTGCCACGGCCGGGGCGCGGTGCCGGTTGGTCCTGGCCACGGCTGCAGGCATGGAGCCGTTCAAAGCCAGGGAGTGGAGGTACCGGTTGATGCCGTTGTGGAAGGCGATGATGCCGGCCAGCAGCGACGTGACCAGCAGGACGCTGGTCACCACCCCGGCCCACGGGCCGAAGAGTTCCACCATGGGCCCCAGGACGAAGACGGTGGCGTCCCCCGATTCCAGTGCCGCCCCGGCAGCATCCATCACCTGGGAGGGGCCGTAGTAGCTGACCAGCATCCAGGAGATGAACGAGAAGAAGACCGCGATGACGCCCACGGAAAGATAGGTGGCACGGGCAACGGTGCGGTGCGGATCCTTGGCTTCCGCCGAATAGATCGCCGTGGATTCGAAGCCGAACATGGACGCCACGGCAAACATGATGGCCACGCCGGGAGCTCCGGCGCCGATTGCCGCCGGCGAGAAGGACGCCGCAAGCTCAAGACCCTCCGGTCCCCCGCCGCGGAACAGCACGGTGAAGCCGAACAGCAGCAGCACCGCGACCTCCAGGCCCACCAGCAGGGCCAGGAGCCGGGCACCGAGTTCGATGTTCAGCGAGCCCAGCACCTGCACGCCCGCCATGGTGGCCAGGGCCAGCAGCCACCACGGCACCTCGAGTCCCATGGAGGCCAGCAGCCCGGAGAACACGGCCCCGTAAAGCCCGTACATCGCGGCCTGGACGGTGTTGTAGGCCAGCAGCGCCAGCCAGGCGGCACCGGCCCCGGTCCGCCTGCCGAACGCGGCGGTGATGTAGGCATAGAAGGCGCCGTTGGCCTGGATCCTGCGGCTCATGGCCACGAAGCCCACCGCGAAGATGACGATCACGATGCCCACGATGAGGTAGGCGCCCGGGGCGCCGGCACCGTTGCCGAACGCTGCGGCGAGCGGCGAGGCGCCCACGATGCCCGTCAGGGGCGCCTGCGCCGAGAGGACGAAGAAAAGGATGCCCAGCACGCCGATGCTGCCGGCGCGGAGGGCAGTGGAATGCTCCTTGGCCGGAACGTCAGTGGTCCGGTACTCGGAATTGGAAATACTCATTGGATCCCTCTTAGCGGTCATGAGGAGTTGGGGGAATGGCTATGGAATTCAGCTTCGCAAAGGACGTCAACAGCGCTTTGTCCTGCAGCGATCACTTGTTGTCGGTCAGCGCAGCGCCGCGCGGACCGGCCAGCAGGAAAGCGGCCTGGAGCGCGGCCTCCATGCCGCTTTCGATGGCGCCGTCAATGAAGCCGCCCCACCCGTTGGCGATGTCCGAGCCGGCGAAGAGCACATTGCCGTGCGGTGCCTGCAGCGCAGCCAGGGAGGTGGCGAGGAAGCCGGTGCGGTGCATGGGCCAGGTCTCGCCCGCGAGCGGGTCAGCCACCCAGTCGTGCGTCGCGACGTCGACGACCTCGAGTCCGGGGACCAGGCGTTCCAACTGCGCCTGGACGGACGCCGGGTGGCCGGCGTCGATCCTGGCGGCGTCGGGACCGAAGCCGACGGCGATTGTGTCGCCGTCGAGCGCGTACTCCACCTGGAAGAAATTCAGCGGCCAGTCTGCGTTCCCCAGTGCCACAAAGGGCGGGTGTTCACCCCGCAGCCGGATCCAGACCTTGACGCCCTTCGAGACCTGGCCACGGGCGGCGCCGTCCGCCTTGGCGGCCGGCAGCGGCGGCTCGAATGCCACCGCGTGCATGGCGTGCAGGTGGACGGTGACGACGGCGGCTTTGGCACCGATGGTGCGGCCGTCAGCACTCCGGACGGTGACGCAAGTGCCGCCGTCGGTGATGCCCGCCACCTGGAAGCCGTAGCGGATGGACGCGCCGGAGTCCTGCAGGATCGCTTCGGCGAGGGCAGCAGTGCCGCCGTCGATCTTGTAGGTGGCACAGGCCTCGAAGTTGACGGCCCAGTCGCCGTTGGTGAGCGCAACCCAGCGCAGGGCCTGGGTGAGTGCGGCGTCCTCCAGCGGACCGTTGAAGTTCAAAGTCCAGAAGGATTCCAGGATGTCCCGGGCGGAGCCGGGCGGGAACTGCTCCCGGATCCGGTCCAGGACGGATACGTCGTCGATCTCTTTGAACGAGTCCTGCCCCAAGGGCTGGAAAGGTTGGGGGAAGTAGGTCCGGGCGTCCTTGACGAAGTGGCTGTTGTGGCGGCCAATCAACTCCAGCAAGGTGGCGGGTGAACCTTCGTGGCGGCCGCCGTCGGCCCACCAATAGGCTCGCTGGGGCTCAGGACTGGGCATTGTGCCGATCCAGTAGCGCTTCAATTCGGCCCAGACGTACGGCTGCGTCCAGTGCACCCAGGTGCCGCCGATCTCCAGGTCGCGGCCAAGGCGGCTGTCCAGCCAGGTCCTGCCGCCAATGCGGTCCCGGGCTTCCACGATGTGCACGGCGAAGCCCTGCCGGGTGAGTTCCCGCGCCGCCGTGAGTCCTGCGAAGCCGGCACCCACCACAATGACGTCCACGTTTGCGTGCTCCATGGCCGTTCCTACGAGTAGACGAAGAATTCGACGGTGGGCGCCAGCACGGACCAGCGGGTCCTGGCGCCCTTGTTGAAGGAGGCTGAACTTCCGGCGGTGAGGTCGTAGGCCTCGCCGCCCTCCACCTCGATCCGCAGGTGCCCCTCGATGATGTGGATGGTTTCGTCGGCTTCCATCGCGAGGTCGAAGGGTTCCGGCGCTTCGACCGGATTGACGTGCCAGTACCCGCAGGCGAGGGTGGGGCGTTCCCCCTCGCCAAAACGGCGCACCCACTGGACCCGGCCCAGTTCGAAGGGCTCGTTCTTGGCGGGATCCAGGGTAGATGAGGTGGTGAAGGCAGGTGACAGTGACATGGTTGCTCCGCAAATGATGGGCGGGCTCGCCGCCGGAAGAGTGGAAAAGGCGGTGCGCTTGTGACCGGCATCACCGCTGGAGCAATCTAAGCAATTGCTTAGTTTTAAGTCAACCGCCCCACTGGGCTACGGAAGAGCTCGCTAGAATCGACGGCATGGCCTCTTCACCCTCCCGCGCTGCCGCTTCCTCCAGATACGGCACCGGACGCGAGGCCCTACTCCGCGCAGCGGTGCACGTGGTGGCGCACAAGGGCCTCCGGGGCATGACGTACCGGGCGGTGGCGGAGGAGGCAGGGGTCAACAACAGCCTGGTGGCCCACCACTTCGGATCCCGGGACGCGCTGATCGCGGCGGCCCTGGGATGGGCTTCGGAGCAGTCCATTGCCGCCTCCCGTTTGCAGGAGGCGGCGCAGCAGGAGGACACCCTCACGGAAGCCCTGATGGGGCTGCTGCTCGCGGAACCCGAACTGCAGGTTTTCCAGTACGAAATGATCCTGGAGGCGCGGCGGCGCCCTGAACTGGCGGGGCCGGTATCCGAGCTCTATGAGAGCTACGTCAGCGCCCTCGCGGAGGGGCTGGAAGCGTTCGGGGTGGGCGGACCGGTGCGGGTGGTGGCCAGGGCGCTTTTCGCGGCCCTGGATGGCCTGGTCCTCCAGTTCCTGGCCGGCGTGGACCGGGAAGAGATCGCAGCCGCCCTGGAGGAAGTGCACCAAGTGATCATCCTCCGCCGGGACGGGCCGGCAGGGAACGCCGGTTCTTAACGCAGCATGCCCCTGTCGGGCGCCAGTTGGCGCCCGACAGGGGCATGAACAGTTGTTGCGGCCGGGACCGTCCGGCTAGCGGAGCACCACGGTCCGGTTGCCCCGCAGGATGACACGCCCTTCGCAGTGCCAGCGGACAGCGTTGGACAGGGCCTTGCATTCGGTGTCGCGGCCGGCGGCCACCAGGTCCTCGGGACCGTAGGTGTGGTCCACGTCCACCACCTGCTGGGAGATGATGGGTCCCTCGTCCAGCTCGGCGTTGACGTAATGGGCGGTGGCGCCCACGGTCTTGACCCCGCGCGCGTAGGCCTGGTGGTACGGCTTGGCCCCCTTGAAGCTGGGCAGGAACGAGTGGTGGATGTTGATGGCCCTGCCGTCCAGCTTGCGGGTCAGGTCGTCGCTGAGGACCTGCATGTAGCGGGCCAGCACCACCAGCTCCACGTCCAGTCCGTCCACCAGCTCCATCAGCCGGGCTTCGGCCTCGGGCTTGGTGTCGGCCGTGACCGGGATGTGGTGGAAGGGGATGCCGTGCCACTCCACCAGTGCCTGGTGGTCCCGGTGGTTGGACACCACGGCCACCACGTCCACCGGCAGCTCGCCGATCCGTGCCCGGAACAGCAGGTCGTTCAGGCAGTGGCCGAACTTGGACACCATGATCAGCACCCTGCGCTTGGAGCCTTGGCGTTCCAACTGCCACCGCATGCCAAACTTTTCGGCCACGGGGGCAAACGAGTCCCGCAGGACCTGCAGCGTGGAGTCGTCCCCCTCGGAGACGAAATGCACGCGCATGAAGAAGTGGCCCTCGGACCGCTCCCCGAACTGGTTGTTGTCGATGATGTCGCAGCCGTGTTCCAGCAGGAAGCCGGAGACGGCGTGGACGATGCCCGGCCCTTCGGGGCAGTCAAGGGTGAGGACATGCTCCACGCTGGTGGGCGCCATCGGGGCGGGGACGGAGGTTTCAGTAGCAGTCATGGCTCAGCACTCGATCACATTCACGGCAAGGCCTCCGCGGGAGGTCTCCTTGTACTTGGTTTTCATGTCAGCTCCTGTGTCACGCATTGTCTTGATGGCCTTGTCCAGCGAGACCTTGTGGCTGCCGTCCCCGTGCAGGGCCAGCCGGGCCGCGTTGATGGCCTTGACGCTGGCGATGGCATTCCGCTCGATGCACGGGATCTGCACCAGGCCGCCCACGGGATCGCAGGTCAGGCCCAGGTTGTGCTCAATCCCCACCTCGGCGGCGTTTTCCACCTGGGCGGGCGTTCCGCCCAGCACCTCGCAGAGGCCGGCGGCGGCCATGGAGCAGGCCGAACCCACCTCGCCCTGGCAGCCTACCTCGGCACCCGAAATGGAGGCGTTCGTCTTGAAGAGGATTCCGACGGCGGCCGCCGCCAGCAGGAAGCGGACCACGCCGTCGTCGTCGGCTCCCGGAACAAACTTCACGTAGTAGTGCAGCACGGCCGGCACGATCCCGGCGGCACCGTTGGTGGGGGCCGTAACGATCCGTCCGCCGGCGGCGTTCTCCTCGTTCACGGCGAGGGCGAACAGGTTCACCCACTCCATGGCGAGCAGCGGGTCTGCCGGGGCCTGGACGGGCGACGGCGTTGCTGCCGCGGCTTCCGCGCTGGCCGCGGAGGCCGTCAGGGTGCGGAACAGGGCGGGCGCGCGGCGGGGCACTTTCAGCCCGCCGGGCAGGATGCCCTCGGCGTTGCAGCCGTTCTCCACGCACTCGCGCATGACGGCCCACAGCCCCAGGAGCTTTTCCCGGAGCTCGGCCTCTGTCCGCCAGGTCAGCTCATTCGCGAGCATGACGTCGGAGATGGACATGTTTTCGCGGCTGCAGATCTCCAGCAGCTGGTCCGCGGTGCTGAACTGGTAGGGCAGGACGGTGTCATCCGCCACCACCTTGTCCGCGCCCTCGGCGTCGCCGTCGACTACGAAGCCGCCCCCAATTGAATAGAAGCTCCGCTCGCTCAGCACGGACCCGTTGTGGTCAAGGGCCCGGAATGTCATGCCGTTGGGGTGCGCCGGAAGGGACTTGCGCCGGTGCAGCACAACGTCCTCGTCCCAGTTGAAGTCCACCCGGTGGGTGCCAGCAACGTGGAGTTCAGCGTCCAGGGCGGCCGCCGCCACCTGGTCATCGGCCGTGAAGGTGTTCACGGTTTCCGGTTCCAGGCCCTGCAGCCCCAGGACAACGGCCTTGTCGGAACCGTGCCCCCGCCCGGTGGCACCGAGCGAACCGAACAGTTCCGACTGGACGCGGACGGTGGAGCTGAGCTGCCCGTCAGCTTTCAATCCGTCGGCGAACTGCTTGGCCGCCCGCATCGGGCCCACCGTGTGTGACGACGAGGGCCCGATGCCAACGGAAAACAGGTCAAGGACGCTGAGCGCCATCAGGGGACCTCGGGTGACGCATACTCCCGCATGGCGTCCAGGAGCCACCGGCCCAGGAATTCGGCGAAGGACGCCCGGGGGAAGATCCGGAAGGAGTCCTCACCCGTCTTCCACAGGATCGTGGGGATGTTCGCGATCTCGGTGGAGTAGGCGGTCCCGGCCTTGAACTCCCGGGGGTGCAGGTCCAGCGAGCAGCCCTTCTCGAGGACGGCCCGTGCCCGGGGGCCGCTCAACTCGAAGGTGGTCCGGTTGGCGGAGAGGTCCACCACCTGGCCCTGGCCGTCGGCCAGGGCGTCCTGCAGGGCCTGGATCAGGTCGCCGCCCAGGGACTCGTGCGCCTCTGTGGGGGCAACCACCAGGAACTCGGCCGGTCCCAGCCAGAGGACCGAGATATCACCGTTGGCCACGACGCCGCCGCACTGAGCGGGCAGGCCGCCGGTGACCGAAGCGAGCCGCTGCCCGGCTTCGGAGCCGGCGTCAGCCCGGAGTCCCACCAGGGTGAGGAAGGGCCGCTCGGACAGTTCCACCGTGCCCGCCAGCGAGCCGGCCGTGAAGGCCTCCCGCAGCTGCGCTGCCGGGCTGATGCGGACGGAGAGGTTCTTTTCCGCGGAGCTCTGGGCGGGGGATGCTGCTGTTTCAGCCATCTTTACGGGTCCCTTCGGAGTCAAAAAGCACTGTTTCTGCCACAACCACGTCCACCAGCTGGTCGCCGGCGGCGGCCACCAGGGTTTCGCCGATGCGGTTGCGGCCGTTCTTGATCAGGGCCAGGCCGAACGACCGGCCCAGTGCTGCGCTGTGGTAGCTGGAGGTGACGAAGCCCTCCATCGGCACGGGCCCGTAGGCCGGGTTGGTGGAGCGGCCCTTTTCCACCAGCTGGGTGCCTTCGGGCAGCCGCAGCGTGCCGTCCACCGGCAGGACGCTGACCAGGTGCTTGCGGTCTTCGCGCTGCTGGTCCACCCGGGAGTAGGAGCGCTTGCCGATGAAGTCCTTGGCCTTGGAGACGATCCATTCCATGCCCGCGTCCTGCGGGGTGACGGTGCCGTCGGTGTCCTGCCCCACGATGGGGTAGCCCTTTTCGGCGCGCAGCACGTGCATGGTCTCGGTGCCGTACGGGGTGATGTTGAACTCGGCACCCGCAGCGGCCACCGCTTCCCAGGTGTTGAGCCCGTACCAGGTGGGAACGTTGATTTCGTAGGCCAGTTCACCGGAGAAGGAGATCCGGCAGACCCGGGCACGGACGCCGGAAGCGAGCGTGGTTTCCCGGAACGTCATGAACGGGAAAGCCTCGGTTTCCAGGCCGCCGTTGGCAGCGAGTTCCGGTGCCAGCTTCGCGATCACGGCGCGGGACTTCGGCCCGACGACGGCGATGGTGCTCCACTGTTCGGTCACCGAGGTGCAGTGCACGTCCAGTTCCGGCCATTCGGTCTGCAGCCACTCCTCCAGCCAGTCCAGCACCTTGGCGGCGCCGCCGGTGGTGGTGGTCATGAAGTAGCGGTCCTCGTCGAGGCGGAGCGTGACGCCGTCGTCGAAGATCATGCCGTCCGGCGTGCACATGACGCCGTACCGTGCCGAACCCGGGGCCAGCTTCTTGAACGCGTTGGTGTAGACGCGGTTCAAGAACTCGCCCGCGTCCTTGCCGCGGATCTCGATCTTGCCCAGGGTGGTGGCGTCCA
Organism: Arthrobacter sp. Y3221087; assembly: GCF_059089905.1. Classification (NCBI taxonomy): domain Bacteria; kingdom Bacillati; phylum Actinomycetota; class Actinomycetes; order Micrococcales; family Micrococcaceae; genus Arthrobacter; species Arthrobacter sp. Y3221087. Next base: position 104,543 of record NZ_JBNHFE010000001.1, on the reverse strand, counting down.
TGAAGCCCACGGACTCGCGGACTGCGGCGCATTCGCGCAGCACGGCTGCGTCCATGTCCTCGCCGGCCTGCGGGTAGTACCAGGGCCGCTTCCACTGTCCCACGTCCTCGAACAGGGCGCCCTTGGCCACGTGCCACGGGTGGATGGACGTGATGCGGGCGGGGTCGAAGAGTTCGCCGCGCTGGCGGCCGGCCAGTGCCGCGAAGGCCACCGGGGTGAACGGTGCGCGGTACGTGGTGGTGCCGATGTCGCCGATGCCGCGGGATGCTTCGCCGGCCGTGCGGAGTGCCGCGGCGATGACGCCAATGGCGTTGACGCCGGAGGTCTTGCCCTGGTCGTTGGCGGTGCTGATGGAGGTGTAGCGCTTCACGTGTTCAACGGAGCGCATGCCGGCTCCGGTGGAGCGCAGGACGTCGGCCACGGACTGGTCGCGCTGGAAGTCCACGAAGTGGTGGTGCCAGTCGTCCGGGGTACCATTCTCCCCCGGCACCAGCCACAGCTGGCGGGTGGGGGCGGCGGCCTTTGGCTCACCCAGCGGGGACGGCTCGACGGCGGAGCTGAAGCCGGCGGCGATGGCTGCGGACGCACCGGCGGAAATGCCTTCGTTGAGGCAGTCCTGGGTGGCGAAGGAGCCGCGGCCGGAGCCGATGGTCTGCTGGTTGGGGACCACGGTGCTGGGCACGAACGCGGCGAGGTCCTCGTCCCAGCGCAGCTTGCCCTGGCGCTGGGAGTGCAGGTGCACCAGCGGGCTCCAGCCGCCGGACACGGCCAGCAGGTCGCAGGCCATCTGCTCGACGCCCGAGGTGAGTTCGCCGTCGTCGTTGAGGCTGCGGATGGTGACGCCGTTCAGGCGGCCGTCCGCGTCTGCCGAGGTGTTGGCAACGGCGCTGCCGATCAGCACCCGGGTGCCTGCCTCGACGGCAGCGGCTGCCACCGGCGAAATCTGCGCCCGGGCGTCCACGACGGCGGCAACCTTGACGCCGGCAGCCCGGAGGTCGGCGACCAGGGCGTAGGCGCTGTCATTGGTGGTGCTGATGACCACGCGCTGGCCGGCGGCCACCGCGAAGCGGTTCAGGTAGCTGCGGACGGCCGAGGCGAGCATGATGCCCGGGCGGTCGTTGTTCTCGAACACCAGCGGACGCTCGTGGGCGCCGGGGGCCAGCACAACCTGCTGGGCACGGATGTGCCAAATCCGCTGGCGGGACACGCCGGGAGCGGCGGGGCTGGAGAGGTGGTCGGTGCGGTTCTGCACGGCAATGACGTAGTTGGCGTCGTAGGCGCCGAACGCGGTGGTGCGGTTCAGGACGGTGGATTCGGCGCCGGAGACCAGTTCGGCCTCCACATCGGCAACCCATTCCAGTGCCGGCTTGCCCTCGATGGTCTCGGCAAGCTCCGGCGAAGTGGAGCCGGAGAGCAGCGAGCCGCCCAGCTCGGGCTGGTCGTCCAGCAGCATGACGCGGGCGCCGGTGCGGACGGCTTCGCGGGCGGCAGCCAAGCCGGCGGGGCCGCCGCCGATAACCAGGACGTCGGTGTGGACGTACTTCTTGTCGTACTCGGCGCGGTCCTCGTCCGGATCCAGCCGGCCCAGTCCGTTGAGCAGTTCGGCCTTCAGGCCGTCCACCAGGGACACGGTGGTGGCGGGCAGCATGGACTCGGCCACGTGGCCCGGGAAGCGGGGGGCGATCTTGACCAGGGCGTTGGGTTCCTCCACGCCGGCGGCCAGGATGCCGCGGGGGCGGTCCTCGTAGAGGGAGCTGCCGACGGCGACGCGGCCGTTGGCGAGCAGTGCGGAGGCGAGCGTGTCCCCGGGGTGGCCGGTGTATTCCTCACCGTCGACGGTGAAACGCCAGGAGATGGTGCGGTCGATGCGGCCGCCGGTTGCGAGGCGGGTGTTCTGGGAAGTCACTGGGCTGCTCCTTCCGGGGCTGCAGGGGTGGCGGGGGAAATGCTTGTGCCGGAGATGTCGGGCGCGGCGGTCCCGGTGGTGGTGCTGTCGGCGGCGGTGCTGGCAGTACCGGATTCCGATGTCTGCTTTCCGGCCAGGTCCGGCCGGGGCGTGCCCATGGGGTAGATGGCCTTGATGTCATAGCTCACGGTGTCGCGGAGCATGTTGAACCATTGGCGGCACCCGGTGCTGTGGACCCACCGCTCGGCGAAGGTGCCTTTGGTGTTTTCGCGGTAGAAGAGGTACCGGGACCACTCCACGTCGTTCAGTTCGTTCGGGTTTTCGGGGTAGGCCACGTGGGCCTGGCCGCCGTAGTGGAATTCGGTTTCATCCCGGGGGCCGCAGTTGGGGCATGAGATCAGCAGCATGTGCGTTGTCTTTCTGTGGTGGCGGCGGCTAGTGGGCCACGGCGGCGGCGCCGTGTTCGTCGATGAGGGCGCCGGTTTCGAAGCGCTCCAGCGAGAACGGCTGGTTCAGCTTGTGCGGCGCGCCGGTGGCGATGGTGTGGGCGAAGGTCATTCCGGCAGCCGGAGTTCCCTTGAACCCGCCGGTACCCCAGCCGCAGTTCACGAACATGTTCTCCACCGGCGTGGTGCCCACAATCGGGGAGGCGTCCAGCGTGGTGTCCACGATTCCGCCCCAGGTCCGGAGCACGTGGGCCCGGGCGAAGATGGGGAAGAGCTCGACGGCGGCGGCCATCTGCTCCTCGATCACGTGGAAGGAGCCGCGCTGGCCGTAGCCGTTGTAGGAGTCGATGCCGGCACCCATGACCAGTTCGCCCTTGTGCGCCTGGGAGACGTAGACGTGGACGTGGTTGGACATGACCACGGTGGGGTGGACCGGCTCGTGGAGCTCGGACACCAGGGCCTGCAGCGGGTGGGACTGGATGGGGAGCTGGAAGCCGGCCATCTCGGCCAGGACCGAGCTGTGCCCGGCGGCGCAGAGGCCCACCTTTTCGGTGTTGATGGTGCCGCGGGTGGTCTTGACGCCCACCACCTTGTTGCCGTCCTTGAGGAAGCCGGTGACTTCGCAGTTCTGGATGATGTCCACGCCCATTTCGTCGCACTTGCGGGCGAAGGCCCATGCCACGTGGTCGTGCTTGGCGATGCCTGCGCGCGGCTGGTAGGTGGCGCCCATGACGGGGTAGCGGATGTTGTCGCTGACGTTCAGGATGGGGCACAGTTCCTTGACCTGCTGCGGGTCCAGCCATTCCGCGTCCACGCCGTTGAGCTTGTTGGCGCCCACCCGGCGCATGCTTTCGCGCACGTCACCCAGGGTGTGGGCCAGGTTCATCACGCCGCGCTGGCTGAAGAGGAAGTCGTACTCGAGCTCCTCCGGCAGGATTTCCCACAGCTTGAGGGCGTGCTCGTAGATGGCTGCGCTCTCGTCCCAGAGGTAGTTGGACCGGATGATGGTGGTGTTCCGGGCCATGTTGCCGCCGGCCAGCCAGCCCTTTTCAAGGACAGCGATGTTGGTCATGCCGTGGTTCTTCGCCAGGAAGTATGCGGTGGCCAGGCCGTGCCCGCCGCCGCCCACAACCACTGCGTCATAGGACGACTTGGGTTCGGGGTTCCGCCAGAGGAAGTCCGGGTGCTCCGGAAGCTGGTGCGTGCTCACTGGGCGGCTCCAATCAGGTCTGCCTCGGCGGCGGCCAGGGCGGCGTCGTCGTTGAGGTGCGGGTAGAGGGGGAACTTGTCGGCAAGGGCGGTGACGCGGCCGCGGAGTTCGGCGGCGGTGTCCTCGGCGAGGGTGCCCGTGCCGGCTGCGGCAATCAGGGCCGTGGCGATGATGTCCGCCACTTCGGTGAACTCGGCGGCGCCGAAGCCGCGGGCGGCCAGGGCCGGCGTGCCGATGCGCAGTCCGGAGGAAACCATCGGCGGGCGGGGGTCGAACGGGACGGCGTTGCGGTTGACGGTGATGCCGATCCGGTGCAGCGCGTCCTCGCCCTGCTGGCCGTCGAGTTCGGAGTTGCGCAGGTCCACGAGGACCAGGTGGACATCGGTACCGCCGTTGACCACGGAGATGCCTGCGGCCCCGACGTCGGACTGCAGCAGGCGCTCGGCGATCAGCTTGGCACCGTGCAGGACGCGCTCCTGGCGTTCCTTGAATTCAGGGGCGGCGGCCAGCTTGAAGGCCACGGCCTTGGCGGCGATGACGTGCTCCAGGGGTCCGCCCTGCTGGCCGGGGAATACGGCGCTGTTGATCTTCTTGGCGTACTCCTCCTTGGCCATGATGACACCGCCGCGCGGTCCGCCCAGGGTCTTGTGGGTGGTGGTGGTGACGACGTCCGCGTAGGGGACGGGGTTGGGGTGCAGTCCTGCAGCCACCAGGCCGGCGAAGTGGGCCATGTCCACCATCAGGTAGGCACCCACGAGGTCGGCGATGCGGCGGAACTCGGCGAAGTCCAGCTGGCGGGAGTAGGCGGACCAGCCGGCCACGATCAGCTTGGGCTTGTGTTCCAGTGCCAGGCGCTCCACTTCGGCCATGTCCACGCGGAGGTCGGATTCGCGGACGTGGTACGGGACCACGTTGTAGAGCTTGCCGGAGAAGTTGATCTTCATGCCGTGGGTCAGGTGGCCGCCGTGGGCCAGGGAGAGTCCCAGGATGGTGTCGCCCGGGTTCAGCAGGGCGAACATGGCGGCGGCGTTGGCCTGCGCGCCGGAGTGGGGCTGCACGTTGGCGAATTCCGCACCGAAAAGGGCCTTGACGCGGTCGATGGCGAGCTGCTCGATGACGTCCACGTGCTCGCAGCCACCGTAGTAGCGCTTCCCGGGGTAGCCCTCGGCGTACTTGTTGGTCAGGACCGACCCCTGGGCCTCCATGACGGCGGACGGAGCGAAGTTCTCCGATGCGATCATCTCGAGGGTGGACTGCTGCCGCTCCAGCTCCTTTGCTACGGCGGCAGCTACATCGGCGTCGACCTGGGCCAGTGAGGCGTTCAGTACGTTCTGCATGGTTCTCCTTGAAAAGCCCTTGGGTTACTGATCCACAACTGATCTGTAACTGATATATTAGAACTAACGCAATAGTATGTTGCAGGTCACTAAGCAGTCAACAGCAACTTTTGGAGAGCGCCTGATGAGCCTGATGCTGGAGAACCACCTGGAGATCGAAGGGGATCTCTCGCTGGCCGAGCGCGCCTACCGGCATCTCCGGGACCGGCTGATCATGCTGGACATCCGGCCGGGGGACGCCATCAACGACGGCAAGCTGGCCGCCGAGATGGGAATCGGACGGACTCCCGTCCGGGAAGCACTCAAGCGGCTCGAGAGCGACCACCTGGTGATCTCCTATCCGCGGCGCGGAACCTTCGCCACCATCGTCGATATCACCGAACTCGCCGACGTCTCGGAACTCCGGGAATCGCTGGAGCCCCTGGCCGCGCGGCGCGCCGCCAAGCTGGCCACGCCGGCCCTTCGTGCGGAACTGCGCGATACGGCAGCCTCGATTGCGAAGATGGCCACCGCCGAGGATCCGTACGACCTCATGCGGTACGACATCACGGTGCACCGGCTGATCTACCGCGCGGCCGGAAACGCCCATCTTGAAGACGTCCTGATCCGCTACGACAATCTCGCCACCCGGATCTGGTGCATGGTGCTGGACAAGGTGCCGTCCGTGGCCGAGCACGTCTCCGAGCACGTGGAACTGCTGGAGGTAATTGCCGACGGCGATGCGGAGCGGGCGGGCAAGCTCGCCCTGGAGCACGTCACCAGCTTCGAGCAGGCAATCCGCAGCGTGCTCTAGGCGCGGCCGGGTTACGAGTCCAGGGGCTCGAGCCGCTTCCGCAGGAGGCAGAATTCGTTGCCCTCCGGATCCTGCAGGACATGCCACTGCTCGTCGCCGGCCTGCCCCACGTCGGCCGGCCGGGCGCCGAGTGCGAGCAGCCGCTCCAGTTCGGCGGCCTGGTCCCGGTCCACAGGATTGACATCGATGTGCAGCGGCAGCCTTCCGGTCCGCGGATTGCTGCTGGGGCTCAGGATGATGGTGGGTTGCAGCCCCCCGAACCCGGCGGCGGGACCGATTTCGATTGCCCCGTCCTCACGGTCGAGCTCCACGTAGCCCAGGACGCCGCACCAGAACCGGGCGAGCCTCTCTGGGTCGTCGCAGTTGAGGACCAGTTCGCTGATGCGGCATGACATGGGGCCAGTGTACGGCGTCGTCGGAGGCCAGGATGGCGCCATACATCACTGCCGAGATGATGGTTTCCTGCCACGTGGCTTCCTTGCCCATAATGTCCCTCCGAAGGCTAAAACGATAATCCAGACCAGCTCATGACACGCAGTGTCATTATGAAAGAGTGAATACTGGTGGGATGCTTTCGAATGACCTGATCACCACCGCCCGCACAGTTGGACGGCCCGTGAGCATCGACCCCGAGGTGGTTGCAGCGCTCGCCCTCAAGATGTTTGCCGAGCGCGGCTACGAGCAGACCTCGATGGAAGACATTGCGCGCGAGGCCGGGGTCGGGCGGAAGAGCCTGTATCGCCATTTCGCGAACAAAGCCGACCTCGTGTGGGGCGGAATGGGACCGGTCATAGAAGCTTCCGGTTCCGCCTTGGAGTCAGCCCCTGCCCCGCCGATATCCCGTGGCGAGACTTTGGACGGACTCCGCGAAGCGGTGCTTGCCGGCGTCGCCGCTCTTCCGGACCTCGACGTAACCCGAGGCAGGCTCCGTCTGATCGCTGAGCATCCGGAGTTGATGAGCCGAAGCCAGGATTTTCTGGGAACCCGCCGTGAACAGACCCGCGCCTACCTCACCGCCCGGGGCATTCCCGAGGACACCGCCCGGTACTTCTGCGCTGCCCTCATCGGAGCAACCTTCGAAGCCTGGCTCCTGTGGGCAACCAGCGGTGACCCCGACCCCATCCCGTACATTCAGGCAGCACTGGCAGTACTGACCGTGGGTGAAGGGTGATCCTTTGAGCTGACGGCAGTTCTCTTGATCCCTGATGTCCAATTCAGACAGGTATACGACTTTTTCCCATTTGCCAGCCATGAGAGACAAGCTGGGGCGAGACATGGATGCAGTCTCGCCCCAGCTGCTCTGTCTTGCTTTCGAGCCAATTCTTCAGCGTGCCAGGCGAGTGTTATGTAAACACGTCCGTGACCTGAATCAAGCTGCCTGACTCATTCCACTAGCCCGCAATGTCGAACATTCGGATGGTCGGAAAGTTGTTTGACCCGTTGGCTAGATACTCGACTTTCGGGGTAGTCACGGTGTTGCTGCCTACGAAAAAGAGTGGCGCGAATAGCGCGTTGTCCACGATATATTTGTTGATCTTTTTGTAGAGTTCGGCCTGCTTCTTAGGGTCAAGTTCGGCGTTCGCCTGGCCCACCAAGGCATCGAGTTCCGGTGCGGACCACTTGAAGGGGTTCATCGTTGCACTGCCAAGCTGGCGCGGGATTTCTCGCTGGGCAACGGTGGTGCCCGACAGGAAGAAGTACATGGGATATTCGCCCGCGACGACGGCCCCGGCAGCATTTTGGGGCGGGACGGGAACCCAAGTGACCTTGATGCCGATGTCCGCGAGGGCTTGGCTTATTGAGGGTTCGTAGTTTTTTGAGAGAACGGTGGCTGGCATATTTACTTCAAAGCCATTGGGGTACCCGGCTTCCTTAAGCAATTCCTTTGCCCGATCGACGTTGTGCGAGTAGACCTTCTCAAGTTCGGGGTCGTAGGCGGCGCCGTTGAGGTTGAATTGCTGGATAGTCGGCGTTCCGGCGCCGGAAAGAAGCTTATCCACGAACCCTTTTCGGTCGAACGCCATGTTGATTGCCTGGCGGACGCGTACATCGCCCAACGGTTTCAGGCGCGTTCCGGAGCGGTCGGCGAAGTTGATAAACCCGACGGCATTGGATGGGTTGTAGGAAACCTTGAAGTTGCCTGCCGCCTTAACCGACTCGATCTGGTTACCGGGAACCCCGGCTACGTCGACTTCGCCCGCGCGTAGAGCGTTCAAGCCCGCTGTTTGGTCCTGGAATACGCGTATTGTCACTGTCTTGAAGGGGTATGCATCGGCGTTCCAGTGGTCGTCCCGCCGTGTGAGCACGTATGTTGTGCCCTGCACTGTCTTGCCCTGGTCCAGGACGTATGGTCCTGACCCCACCGGGTTTGTGGCGGTCCGGTCAGTGTCGACCGTGGCAGGATCTGCTATGACGCCGGCGTCCATGGCGATGTTGTAGAGGAACGCGGGATCAGGGTGGCTGAATTTGATGATGACTGTCGCAGCATCCGGCGCCTCAATTGCTTGCACGGAGGCGAACTTGTCCTTCTGCTGACCAGGGGTCTTCTGGCTGCGCTCGAGAGTATTTTTTACCGCCGCGGCGTCCACTGCACTACCCGTGCTGAACTTCATGTCGGATCGCAGCTTGAGCGTAAGGGTACGGCCGTCCTCGCTGTACTCCCAGCTTTGAGCCGCGTTGGGTTGGAGCTGCCCGTCATTATCCAAATACAGCAGCGTGTCATATAGCGACGCCCAGACATATGCCTGGTTTCCCGCGTCCAACTGCACCGGATCCAGTGAGCGGGGTGCGGCCGACACGACTAGCCGGATGCTTTCGTCGCGGGGCTTTTGGCCTGCCGGCTCCTGGTTGCTTCCCCCGCCTGCGCAACCGCTGAGCGCAAGTGCTGCTGCCAGAGTCACTGCAGTAGCGAAGGAACGTTTTGACCGTGCTCTTCCACTCCTGGTGCTTCGTATAAACATGGTTCTCCTCTTTGAGGGGCGGGCCGCCCAATACGAACGTGTGCGCCTGTTACCGCACTGGACACACAGTCAAGCAGCTAAATACCGGCTTGCCAACCGGTTGCCGAAAACTTTTTTTCATTTTCGATTGCGCGTCCACTGGCTTGGGACGTAGGTTAACAACCGGTTGCCAATCCGTCGTGCAGCCTCAACGGATAGGACTCAGTAATGTCGAAGATGCTCTCTGGAATCGCGCTCACCGACCCTAGGGCCATCAGTGAGTGGAAGCCCGTTCAATGGGCGCTTGAGCGGCTGGGGAGAGCTGCAGGCGCCGGAAGGGCTCTGGCGGGTTATGGCGAAGGTCGGATCATTGAGGTGGTTCTCCTGGAACCGGATGATGTGGATGGACTAGCGTCGGCCGGGATCCCGGCGCCCGCGCAGGAGAGGGAGTCCTATTCACTCCGGATCGCCGCTGATGCGGGTCAGCGGAAGGTAACCATCGCCGCCACCGATGAACGCGGTTATGTTTACGCGCTGGGGGAGATCGAGGCCAGGCTTCTGGCGGACGGCCTTGAAGGGCTGCCACATGGTTTCCAAGAATCCCAACAACCGTCATCGCCGGTCCGCGGTATACAGCGCAACTTCTCCAGCGTTCATGAGGACAACCCTTGGTTTCATGATCGGGCATTTTGGGTCGAGTACCTGGACAATCTTGCGGCGCAGCGGTTCAACCGTTTCCAGCTGGCTCTCGGGATGCAGTACAACTACGGCACGGGTTGGGAAAGCCGGACCGCATCCGACAATTACTTAGTGTTCGCTTATCCGTTCCTGCTCGACGTTCCTGGGTACCAGGTCCGGGCCGAAGGCCTCACGCGGGCGGAACGTGATCGCAACCTGGAATCCTTAGCCTTCATTGCCCAAGAAACGAAACGACGCGGAATCAGCTTTCAGTTAGGGCTCTGGAACCATGCCTATGACTTCGGGTACGACTCAAAGCACTGGTACCCGATCCTGGGCATCAGCCCCGAAATCCATGCCGACTACTCCGCTGCTGCCCTTGGACTGCTGATGAAGCGTATTCCCGAGATTGACGGGGTGACTTTTCGCGTCCACCATGAGGGCGGCATTCACGATGAGGGCCACGAAATATTTTGGGGGAAAATATTTGATGCGCTCTCCAGCGTCGGCCGGCCCATTGAAGTGGACATGCACGCCAAAGGTGTTGACCAGGCATTGCTGGACGCCGCCGCAAGGCCGAACATCCAGACGACGATTTCAGCAAAATACCTTGCAGAGCACATGGGACTGCCATACCACCAAGCTTCCATCCGCCAGCTGGAGCGCCAGCCGCTCAATTTCCCGGGCATGGACAAGTCCATTACCGGGGTGACAGATGGTGCAAGAAGATTTACGCGCTACGGCTATGCCGACTACTTGAACGAAGATCGCGTTACCGACGTTATCTTCCGGATGTGGCCAGGAACGCAGAAGCTTCTACTCTGGGGAGACCCGGCGATGGCCAGCGGATTCGGAAGGTTTGCGACTTTTGGTGGTGCGCGGGGAATCGAATTCTGTGAGCCTCTCACTTTTAAGGGGCGACGGGGAACTGGCGAGCACGGCAAACGGGACCCTTACGAACAGGACAATTTGCGCCTGGGAGTGCATGACTGGCGAAAATACCGTTACACGTATGCCCTATGGGGTCACCTCCTCTATAACCCCGACGCTGACGCCTACATATGGCAACGTGTTCTTCGAGCGGACTACGGCGAAGCGGCACCTCACTTCGAAGCAGCCCTTGGCAGCTTGAGCCGTGTCCTGCCACTGGTCACCACCGTCCATGGCGTGAGCGGGGCAAACAACTTCTACTCCCCCGAGATGTACGTCGACTTGCCTATCTCGGACTTTAAGCTGTCCATGCACTACGCCTGGGACACGCCGGAGCCCAGAACTTGGGAAGGTGTAAGTTCCTTCGACCCCGAAACGTTCTACGGTATAGGCGAGTACGTCGGCGATGTCCTGGGCGGACAGTTGACGCCCAAATATACGCCCTTGGAAGTGGCTGCATGGCTGGAAGGCATGGTGAAGGAAGGAGAAACTGCCCTCGCCAAGGCTGACAGATCTGTACTCGAAGCAAATCCTCAGGCGCAACGCACATTTTACGACCTGCAAATAATCGCGGAGCTTGGACGGTTTTTCGCTGGTAAGTTTCGCGCCGCGGTCGAGTACGCGTTGTTTCGCCGGACCGGAAATACAGAATACCTAAGGGATGCGATCGAATTTCTAAAGGAGGCCCAAACTGCATACGCCGCCATCCCCGGTATCGCTCATGGCGTTTATCGGGATGATATAGCCTTTGGTGTTGGCCTTTCAGATCGTGGGACATGGTCGGACCGCATCATGGCGATGCGAGAAGATCTGCACCTCCTCACAACGGAACTGAAGAGGGCCCCGAACTCCGGCGAAGGGCAGATGCTTCCCCGGATTGAACACCGGAGCGAGCGGTGGAAAGCGGATGCCCATTTCGCCCCAGATCATCCATTTGAACGCGGAGCGCCTGTCGAAGTGCGTCTGCTTGCGCCCGACGCGGAATTTGCGGGGGCCGTTCTCCGATACCGCCATGTGAACCAAGCTGAGGGCTTTGAAACTGTCGAGATGGAAAGAACGGAAGAGGGGTATAAGGCGACTATTCCAGCCCACTTCACCGACACGCCCTACCCGCTTATGTATCGCGCGGAAGTACGTCACAAAAAGCACCAGCCGGTCTTCGTACCCGCCCTTGATGAAACCCTTTCGAACCAGCCCTATGTCGTCGTACACAGTTCAGTTTGGACGCCCCATAAAGCAAACTAGGTTATTCGTTCTGCCAGTCCAGTCGCGGTACTGGGCATGTGCCGGGAATGTGCGCACGGCCGGAGGCATTTGGACGCCGTAGTGACGAAGTTTTGGATCCTATGGCACTTTTTGGCGATCCCTCGCCGTCGCCGGCGCCATCTCAGGGCGGCCAGCGGCCTTCCGAGGTAAGCACGGCAAACCCAAACCGCTCGGCAACAGTTTTGATGCCTGGCCGGCCCGGGGGCCCCAAGACACGCACCATAGAAGAGGATGTATGATGACAACTTTCCCCGAGGGTTTCCTGTGGGGTGCCGCGACTGCTGGCCACCAAATCGAAGGCAATAATTTCAACACTGACTGGTGGGCCCGGGAGCTGACCATGCCCGGCATGGAACCTTCCGGTGACGCCTGCGACAGTTACCACCGATACCGGGAGGACATCGCGCTCCTGGCGGACGCGGGCCTGACCTCCTATCGGTTCAGCTTTGAATGGTCCCGGATCGAACCTGTCCCCGGTCGCTTCTCGAACGCAGAGCTCGCCCACTACCGCCGCATGATCGAGTACTGCTTTGAACGAAACGTCACACCCGTCGTCACGCTGCAGCACTTCACCACTCCACAGTGGTTCGCGAACGACGGCGGCTGGCTCGCCGCCGATGCTCCGGAAAAGTTCCAGCGCTACGTCAAAGCCACCACGGGCATCCTCGACGGCGTCGAGTGGGTCGTCACCATGAACGAACCAAACATGCAGGCAGCGATCATGACCGCAATGCGCCGAATGCAGCAGACCCAAGGCGCCCAGTGGCGGAGCCCCACGGTCGAAGGTGAGGAGGATAAGAAGCAGACGCACAGCGAGTTCCTCACCTACGCTGATCCCGAAATTGGCCGCACCTTCACGGCAATCCACCATGCAGCCCGCAGCATCATCCGCACCCGCACCAACGCCAAGGTCGGATGGACGATTGCGGCAGGGGCGCTCACAGCGGCACCTGGCGGCGAGGAGAAACTGCTCGAGATCCGCTATGGCAAGGAAGACGTCTACTGGGAAGGCAGCCGCGGTGACGATTTCGTGGGCGTGCAGGCATACTCCAGCCAGGAAGTGGACGCCAACGGCCTCGTCCCGCATCCGCCCCACCCTGACAACACCCTCGTCGGCACCGCATATCGTCCGGACGCCCTCGGCATGGCCGTCCGCCACGCCTGGGACATCACCGGCGGCGTTCCCGTCCTCGTCACCGAAAATGGAATCGCAACGGCAGATGACGAACGAAGGATCCGCTACACTACCGGGGCACTGGACGGCCTCCTCGAGGCCATGGCGGAGGGCATCGACGTGCGCGGCTACCTCCACTGGTCACTCCTGGACAACTTCGAATGGGGACACTGGGAGCCCACGTTCGGCCTTGTCGCCGTCGATAGGGAAACCTTCGCCCGCCCGTACTCCCAAGTCAAGCCTCGCCTGGCTCGGCCGCGTCTCCCAGCACAATGGTCTGGACGCCGGAGAGATGTCTTGAAGGAAAGGCGTACGACGGCGGCGCGTGCCGCCGTCGTACGCCTTCGGGAAGTGGATCTTAGGGAAGAGATTTAGGACTGGCCACGACTATCGCCGCACCACTGCATCCTCGTCGTCGGCAGTGATCAGGATGTTGCCTTCGGAGATGGATTCGGAGAGCACGTCATGCTCCACGGTAGTGGCCAGCGGCTTTTCCTTGACGAAGAACAGCACGACGGCGGAGATCACGGCCAGCGGGACCACCCAGAGGAAGACGGGGGTCAGGGCGTCATTGTAGGAGGAGATGATCAGGTCCTTGACCTCCGTGGGCATCTCGCTGACCAGTGCCGGGGTGAGGGAGTTTGACCCGCCGGGTGCTTCACCCACGACAGCGGCAGGCAGACGCTCGGTGAGCAGCTCAGCGAGACGGCTGGCAAACACGCTTCCCACCACGGCTGAACCGAGGGTTGCGCCGATCTGACGGAAGAAGTTGTTGGACGCCGTGGCGGTTCCCACCTCGCCAAGCGGGAACGAGTTCTGGACAATCAACACCAGGATCTGCATGCTCAGGCCCAGGCCGAGGCCCATGACGGCGAGGTAGGCGCAGACCATCCAGAGCGGTGACCCCGGGGTAAGGGTGGAGAGCAGTACAAGGGCCACAGCCACCAGCACCGACCCCGCGATGGGCATCCACTTGTACCGGCCGGTCTTGCTGACCAGCATGCCGGACGCCACGGAGGCCACCAGGAGGGCGCCCATCATGGGGATCATCAGCAGGCCGGATTCTGTGGCGTTTACATCGAAGACCATCTGCAGGTAGGTGGGGAGGTAGCCGATGGCGCCGAACATGGCCACGCCGATCAGCAGCCCCGCGAAGGTGGAGAGGTTGAAGTTCAGGTCCCTGAACAGGTGCAGCGGGATGATGGGTTGCGCGGTGCGTCGCTCCACCAGGGCGAAGGCGACCGCGCTGACAACGGTACCGGCGATCAAGGCAATGATGATGGGATCGGACCATTCGTACTTGCTGCCGCCCCAGGTGGCGAAGAGCACCAGGCAGGTGGTGGCGGCGGCCATCAGGACCATGCCGCCGAGGTCCAGCTTGGGCTTTCCGGCGTGCTTGGGGAGATTGAGGAAGAACACGGCGCCGGCGAGGGCGAGCAGCCCCAGCGGGATGTTGATCCAGAAGACCCAGCGCCAACCTGGGCCTTCGGTGAACCAGCCGCCCAGCAGGGGGCCGGCCACCGAGGCAATCGCGAAGACGCCGCCCATCATGCCCATGTACTTTCCGCGCTCCCGGGGCGGGACGACGTCGGCAATGATTGCCTGCGACAGGATCATCAGCCCGCCGCCGCCAAAGCCCTGGATGACGCGGGCAGTGATCAGCACGCCCATGTCGCTGGCAAGTGCGCCCACCACGGAGCCGGCCATGAACAGGAGGATCGCTGCGACCAGGAGGGACTTTCGGCCCATCAGGTCACCGAGTTTGCCGTAGATGGGCATGCTGATGGTGGAGGTGAGGATGAACGCAGTGATCACCCACAGCATGTCGCTGACGCCGTAGAGTTCACCGACGATGGTGGGCAGCGCTGTGCTGAGGACGGTCTGGTTCAGTGCGGAGAGGAGCATGGAGAGCATAAGGCCCACGAAGAGCAGCACCACGTGCCGTCTTTGCGGGGCCCGCGTCGTCTCGCGGCCGGCAGGCGTGGTCATGAAAGTTTCCTTTGCAGGTGGTGAAAGAGTGCGACGGCGGGTGCCAGGTTTTCGGGCGTGAGCCCTGCGGCGGGGTCGAAATCAGCCGATTTGGCCTTGAACTTGAGCGGCACTGTTCCGAGCATCACCAGCATCCGTGCGGTCTCTTCGGGACTGAAGCCCGCAACCCCTTCGGACCACCCAGGGTCCGCGGCGAGAACGTCCGCTACCGCTTCGCGCACCAACGTTTCAGCTTTAGCCATGTACTCCATTTGCCGCGCGAAAAGCTGCGGGTGCCGGTTCAGGAGTTGGCGTCGCCGAACGTGGTCTGAGTCGCCGAGTGCGGAGCGGACAACGCCGACAAGGACCAGTGCCACCTGTCCCAGGAGATCTTCCCGTCCAGTCAGCGTCGCTGCTTGGACGGGGTCAAGGACCGGCTCGCGGAGGCCCAGGACGGCATCCTCTTTAGAGGGAAAGTAGTTGAAGAATGTCCTGGGTGATACCCCTGCACTTTCGGCAATAGCCTCCACCGTCGTCAACTCCAGGCCACGCTGTTGCGCCAGGGAGGCTGCGGCCTCATGGATGGCAGTCCACGTTTCGACCTTCCTGCGCTCGCGCAGGGAGGGTGTAGGAGTTGAGGGCATGGGTTTATTCTTGCATGACTGCAATTAATGCACAACTGCAGAATTTCCGGCTGCATTGACGCCATGCCCTTCGACGGTTCCATCTCGTTGCTTGCCTAGAGCGTTGCAGCCAGCCGGCGTTTTGTTTGGTCCTCAAACACGACGGCCGTCAACGTAAGGCTTTCCAGAAGATGGAGACATGAAAGGTGACCGAACAGATGAACGGGAGATGCTGAAGGCGCCTCGCCCCGCTTTGCAGGGGCCGAGAAAATAGGACATCGTCGCGTCACAACTGCTGACGAATCCGCTTCTTGGTCACCGTGTTGATTCGCGGACGCCGAGCACTGTTATTAGACCGCCGACAAGGGCAAGGGCGCCGGCGGCGAGGAACAGTGCCGTGTAATTCTTGTCGGTCCCGGTCACCCCGATGGAGAGGAGGACGGGGGCCAGTCCGGGGGCCAGCGCGGCCGGAATCTTCTGCGAGAAGCTCGATATCGCCATGAACTTTCCTGCTTGTGTTTCCCGGTGTGGGAGGACATCAAGGACGAGTGCCTGTCCTACCGAGATGAAGACTGCAATTCCCAGGGACGAGATCAGGGATCCTGCGATAAGGGTGATGAAGCCGTGCGAGAAGGCCGACACCATTGTGCCTCCCGCGTAAATTACGGCACCCACCAGAATGAAGGGTTGGCGGCGGTTGGCACAGTCGGAGAACCACCCTCCACCTAATGCACCGGCGGTGGAGCTGACAATGCTTGCAGCTGAGATGACAGCGATAACCGTCGATACCTCAGCAACACTGATGTCCAGCCGTTGCGCGTAGAAGAAAGTGGCATAGCTGGTAGTAAAGGACAGTCCCAGGAAGAACACGAAACGCCCCGACCATGTCCAGGCAAACCGGGGATGCTGTTTGGGATTGAAAACGAAACTGCTGAACACGCTTCCAATTGAAAGTGGGCCGGCTGAGGCGCCGCGGGTGTCCTTTTCCGGAGCAAGGATGACGAAGGCGCCGACCAGAAGTGCCCCGATGGCAGCCGGGAGCAGGAATACCCATAATGCGTCAGCAGTAACCCGTCCGACGAGGATGATCCCGATGACAGGGGAAATCTGCATGGTCAGGCCTGTGAGGCCGGAAACTTTGCCGCGCTGGAACCCAGGCAGGTTGTCCGCCTGGTAGTTGCCGATGGAACCAACAGCCGTACCCCATCCAACCATGGACAGGACCCAACCGGCCCCAAGGAGGACAACGTTTGGGGCGAACGCCATGACGGGTATTGCAGCCAAGCCGAGAACTGTGCCGATGACTGTAAAGGGCCGCCGCCTGCCCCATCGGGAGCGCATTCTGTCACTGAGGATGCCCGTGAGCGGTGAAGCAATAAGGGAGCACAGCGCACCGGCCCCGAGCATGTATCCCAGGAACTCCTCCCGCCCCGGGGCAAGTTCGTTGAGCCTGAGGGCCAGGGAGAAGGCCATCGGTACGATCATCGCCATACCACCACCAAAGGTCGCCATGACGAGCAAGGCCACCGTCGCCCGACTGACAGGCATCTGCGGGTTTCGGGCAGGTGTCGGTGAATCGCTGTCGGGAGGCGACGGCAGCGCCACGTTGGACTTCGGAATCCGCCCGATTTCGGCCTCGAAAGGCTCCGAACCGTCTGCCGCCTCCTTCTTAGGGACCAACGTGTTCACAGCCTCTCATGCATTGGTCTAGTAGCTGGTTCCTGGCTTTTGGTTCTCGAGCCCAGCCAGCTGGTTCGCAGTACATGGGCTGCCGGCTTGGGCTTACAGTCGCGGGTGAAATCCCCGCTATGTCGGGTGTCAGGGCGAGCTGTAGGCGAAGCACTTCACCATGGCATCGGCGCCGAGAGCTTCAATTCCGATTACCCGACCGGTAAATCCGCCGGCCACCTCCGTTGATAGGTAACGACCGTCGAGAGCAGCCATTTCTTGGAACGCATCACCGGTGCCTACGCCGAGAATCAGGCGGTCAGGCCCTTGCCGCTGGCCTGGTTGACCGCCAAAGGGTACGGAGCAAATTGTCAGCGCATCATCTTCAGTTACAGAATTGTGCACGGCCAAATTCTGATCGGTTGGACCGATTACCACCCGGGCCGTTACCTTGGCACCTACCCTCTGAAGGGCAACTTGGTGCAGGTCATCGATTCGCACACTAAGGGCCAGGTCGCCGATGCCGTGAACGCTTGCGCTCCATTCGAGATCTCTCACACGAACGCCAAGCAGGCGCTCAGCCTGGGCAGAATCGGGCTCGCGCCCCGCCCGCAGAACAAGCCCGTTTTCGCCCGGTTCAGCAAATGAGGTCGGAGCAGCGCCGGGAGAAATCCACCGGGGGTGCAGCCGGTCTCCGGCAAACCGGTCTTCGAATGAGGTATCCAAGCCCGGTGCAACAAATCTGTCCTGGATGACGACCGGCCAGTCATCCACCCAGTCGACTCCGGCGAGGAACGTCTCCCGCCCATTCGTATGCCACTTCGGGAAGGACCCGCGGGGGCGTGTCCCAAGGTGTACCGACGCCCAGCTTCCGTCGTGTAGTTCGAGCAGGTCTCCATGACCTACCGCTTGTACCGGGTGCGAGGTGCTGCGGTGCGTCAGTATTGGGTTCTCCGGATTGGGAGTATACGGGCCGCTAATTGCTCGCGCCCGAGCGACGGTGATCATGTGGCCAGCCGCCGTGCCGCCTTCTGCGGCCAAGAGATACCACCAGCCATTCCGTTCGTAGAGGTGCGGTCCCTCCACATGGGCACCCCCCGTGCCACCCCAGATTTCTTGTGGTTGGGACAGTACGTGTCCCGTCTGCGGATCAATCTTGGCCTGTGATATGCCACCGCGCACGACGTCGGACCACGTTATATGGCAGTTACCTTCTTCATCCCAGGCTAGGTCGGGATCTATGCCGACGAGTCCTGGTGTATATACGGGGTCGCTCCAGGGGCCATCGGGGTGCTCGGCTGAGACGATAAGGTGGCCCTCACGCACGTTGTGCAGGTTGGTTGTCGTCATCCAGAACCGGCCAGCGTAGAAGCGGATGGTCGGTGCGTAAATGCCGCCACTTGCTCCTTCGATACCGGAACGCACATTGAGTTGTGTCTCCCGATCGAGCACATTTCCCACCTGGCGCCAGTCAAGGAGGTCGCGGCTCGAGAAGATGGGCACACCCGGAAAGTACTCGAAGGTGGAGTTAACGAGAAAGTACTCATCGCCGGCCCGGCATACGGAAGGGTCCGGGTGGAATCCTGGAAGGATAAGCGCACTCATAAATGACTGTCTTTCGATCGATCTTTCCGTGCGGCATGCAAAGGAGCTCCTCCTCCTTGAGGCTTGGACGACCGTGGTATCGGGGGAAGAACACCAGCTTTATGCAGCGGCTGCCGCCTTCCCCCGGCTGGTCAGTGATTTGCTAAGGGTGTGCAGGATCCTGGCCGTGTTGCCGGCGTCCTCCTCGCTCCAATCTTGGAGGCGCTCCTGCAGGATGGCTATCCGCCGCTCTTCGATGCGCCGGAGTCGGTCAGCTCCTGCCGGAGTAAGGGCCAAAACCTGGGCCCGACCGTCCTCCGGATCCTTCGCCCTAATAAGGCAACCCTGTTCCTCCAATTCCGCAATATGGCGGCTGAGCACAGGTGCACCTATCCCCAGCCGCTCAGCTAGACGGGTAGCCCGGGACTCTCCCTCGCCCACTAGGCGGAGAACGTACTGAACAGCGAGGCCGGTTTCCTCGCCGCGGGCAGCGGAGACAGCAATACAGCGGACTGCGCGTTGGAGGTCGAATATTTCATAGGCTAAGGCTGCTGCCGTGCTCGTGGTGACTGTCATAACTTATGAGCTCCTTCCTTGTTTAGAGGACCGGAGAGTGCAATCTTTCTGAGCCTTCAGCCGCCTTGGCGTGCCATGTGGCGGGCACCGCGGAGGCCGAAAACGACGGCTGGGCCGATGGTGGAGCCAGGGCCGGGGTACGTCCGTCCCATGACGGAGGCAGAGTTGTTGCCCGCGGAGTAGAGCCCCTCGATAACGGAACCGTCTTCGCGCAGGGCTCTGGCATCGGAGTCGGTGACCACGCCACCCTTGGTACCGAGGTCTCCGATCACCACCTTGAATGCGGTGAATGGGCCCTTTTCAAGGGGACCCAGGCAGGGATTGGGGTGGACGGTGGGGTCGCCATAGTAGCGGTCGTATGCCGAGTTACCGCGGCCAAAGTCGCCGTCCACACCGGAGCGGGCGAAGCCGTTGAACCTGTCGATGGTCGCCTCCAACCGGGCGGGATCCATGTCGAGTTTCGCAGCGAGCTCGGCGAGCGTGTCCGCCTTGACCATGATCCCCGCGTCCTTCATGGCCTTGTTGTTCTTCGGGTCGATTGCGAAGGTGCGCAGGTAGCGGCGGGCGTGCCGCACGTCTCCGACCAGCCAGTACGGGCCGTCTTTGTCGTGTTCGAGCATGTGGTGGCCGAGGTCGACGTAGGACTCGGACTCGTTCACGAACCGGTCTCCTTGGGCGTCGAGAATGATTGAGTAGGGCAGGGAGCGTTCACCGACGATGAAGGCGGGGCCGTGGCCAGGCGCCCCGGCGACAGATCCTCCCCACCATGCGTCGTCCATCAGTTCAAGTGCAGCTCCGTTCTCCTGCGCGATCTCGATGGGGAGCCCGAGGTTGCCCGGAGCGCCAGACGGGGCGCCATCAATGCCGTGATGCTTTTGGCGAAGGTCCTTGTTGTGGTCAAAGCCGCCGCCGGCCAGCATCACGCCACGCGTGGCACCGATGGTCAGGGGCTTGCCGTCCCTGGTAATTCGAACCCCTGCGACACGGCCGTCCTCGACGATGAGTTCCTGCAGCGGGGCATTCAGCCACAGGTCGGCACCTTGCTTCTGCACGACCACATCGAGGAACGCAGCTGCGAATCCAGCGCCGATGCCGGCGAGCTTCTTGCCGGTGACTACGCCGCCGAGGGCGCGCAAGACAAGTTGGGCGCCGCGGATGAATCCGGCGGGCGTAGACCAGGCGCGGCCCAGGAGCCACACGTCGTCGGTTTTAATCGGCAGCGCGGCCGGTGCCTGGCAGGTTTTCCACCAGCCCCCGATCCTTTTGACGTCAAACGGTTTGACCTCAAGGCCACGCCCGATCTTGCCGCCCGGGAGCTCGGGGTAGTAGTCCGGGTAGTCCGCTGCGCGCACGAACGTCACCCCGTACTTCTCCGCGGTGGTGACAAAGTCGGCGACGCCGTCGACGAACGCCTCCTTGCGGGTGCGCGCCGTGGCGCGGCCCTCGTCGCCGACCGTCGCCTCGAGGTAGGTCAGGGCCTCGTCACGGGAGTCGCCGGCGCGGTCCCGCTGCATCAGCGGGTTATTGGGCAGCCACATGCCGCCCCCGGACATGGCCGTGTTGCCGCCCCACTTTTCGGTGCTCTCCAGCAGGAGGACCCGCAGTCCCTCATCTGCGGCACCCATGGCGGCCGCCAGTCCCGCCGCGCCTGTGCCGACGACAACGACGTCATAGCTGTGGTCAAAAGGTTTTGACTCTGACATGCTTTGCTCCTTCACTTCATGGACGCCGTTCCGCTTTTGGCTCGGACAGGCTCTGGACACGGACGACGGCGGAACCTCCCGCCGTCGTCCGCTTCAGTTCATTAGAGGGCTGACCAGCCGCCGTCGGAGGCGAGGACGGCACCATTGATGTTGGTGCCGTCCTCGCTGAGCAGGAAGGTGATGGAGGCAGCCAGCTGCGCGGCGGTGGCCGGGGTGGGGATGCTGGCCTGCATGATTGGGCCGAGGCGTTCTGCGGCCATCCGGGACCCGAAGTTCGCCACAATCCCGGTGATCGTGGGCCCGGGCGCCACCGCGTTGAAGCGCAGGCCTTTGGGTCCGTAGATCACGGCCGAGTTCTTGGTCAGGCCCACGACGGCATGCTTGGACGCGGTGTAGGCGGCGCCGGCGGCCGAGCCTCGAATACCGGCCTCGGAGGAGACGTTCACGACTGAGCCCGCACCGGCGTCGAGCATCAGCGGCGTTACGGCGCGGGTGAGGCGCATGAGGGCAGTGACATTGATCCGGAAGACGCGGTCCCAAAGTTCGTCATCCACCTCATGGATGGGGGCAAAGTTGTCCATGATCCCGGCGACGTTGGCCAGGGCATCGACGCGTCCTCCTGCGGCAGCAACGACAGCGGCTACGGTTTCCTCGGTGGAAATGTCACCGGCCACGGGGACCAGGTCCAGGCCGCGGTTCTCTTCAACCAGTGTGTCGAGGCGTTCCTTGCTGATGTCCGCGGCGATGACCCTGCCGCCCTCCTTCGCGACGCGCAGGGCAGTGGCCTGCCCGATCCCGGAGGCTGCACCGGTGACAATGACGGTTTTTCCAGCAAAACGGTTAGTGCTGATGGCTTCCTGCCACGTGGCTTCGTTGCCCATGATGTCCCTTCGGACGTTGGAGTTGGTTCGGCTTTTTGCCTTCGCCCACTTTATGACACACAGTATCGTTATGGAAGGGTGAATACTGATGGGATGTGTACGGACGAACTGGTGACGCCCACCCGGTCAGTGGGGCGGCCGATTAGCATCAACCCTGAGGCCATTGCAGCCCTTGCGCTGCATATGTTTGCTGAGCGCGGGTACGAGCACACCTCCATGGAGGACATTGCCCGCGAGGCCGGGGTTGGGCGCAAGACGCTCTACCGCCATTTCGCAAATAAAGCTGAGCTGGTCTGGGGCGGCATGGAACCGGCGATCGAAGCCTCCGCACCTCTATTGGAGGTGCCTCCAGCTCCTCATATGTCGGCCGAAGAGGTTATGGCTGGCCTTCGAGATGCGCTGATTGCGGGGGTGAACGCCCTTCCCGATCTGGCGGTTACCCGCGGTCGGTTGCGGCTGATTGCGGAACATCCGGAACTGATGAGCCGAAGCTACGACTTCCTGGGGACACAACGCGACAGGACGCGTTCCTACCTGACTGCCCAGGCGTTCCCGAGGCGACAGCGCGATATCTGTGCGCCGCACTCATAGGCGCCTCATTTGAAGCCTGGCTGCAGTGGGCGGCCGGCAACGAGCCTTCCCCCACCGCGCATCTGCAGGCAGCGCTGGCCGTCCTGCATCTGGGCAGGCCCTGACCTGCTCGTTCGGCTTGACCTCCTACGCCTGAAGGTCGGAGCACCGGCTTCCGTGGAGGGTGGTGGGATGCGGGCGCTTCCGTTAACGGAGCTGCTCCCCAGCATTCAGAACTGAAATGCTCAGCCTGAACAGTGGGGAGCAGCTTGGGATCTTCTTTACTTGCCGCTTACTGCGAAGGTACGGACGTCGAACAGCGAGCTGGCAGTACCAACGAAGTCCACTTCCTTCTTGGTTGCCCAAACTGCCGTCTGCAGGTAGATCGGTGCGAACCAGGCGTTGTCGATGGCGAACTCGTTGATGTCCTTGTAAATCTCGTTCGCGGCTTCGGGGTCGGTTTCCGTGGCGAGCTTTTCCAGGAGAGCGTCCAGCTTAGGGTCCTTGACCTTGAACGGGTTGTGGGAACCGTTCTCCCTGAAGTAAAGAACGGTGGTACGTGACGGCGGTGCTACGGCGCCCTGGTTGAAGTACATTCCCCACCTGGTGGTTTGACCGGATGATTGCGCGGGCACCGGCTCCCATTCGACCTTAATGCCGATATCGGAGAATGCCTGCGTGAGGGTCGGCTGGATCTGCTGAACGGCCAGATTCGCCGGCATGGTGAGTGTAAATCCATCCGGGTAGCCCGCTTCTTTGAGCAGCCTCTTTGCCTCTTCGACGTTGTACTCGTACTTGTCGTTAAGACCTTCGTCATAAACGGGTGACATCGGGTTGAAGATCTGTGTCGTCGGCGTTCCCATACCCTGGTAAATGGCGTCGATGATTTTCTGCCGGTCGAAGGCATGATTGATTGCCTGTCGAACCCGTACGTCAGAAAGTGGCGGCGCCACCTCGCCGTTTCGGTCGGCCAAAACTACCTGGCCAACAGTATGTCCCTTGACCTCGGTGGTCTTAAGCGACCCGCCGAGCTGCTTTGCCTGCGTCGCATCAACGGTGCCCGCGTCAAGCTCGCCGGTTTTAAGGGCGTTGAACAAGGCAGTACGGTCCTGGATTGCGCGAACCGTTATGGTTTTGAATGGGTAGGCCTCGACGTTCCAGTGATCGTCCCGCCGGTCAAGTACGTACTTGTTTCCATTCACAGTCTGGGCTTTGTTGAGCACGTAAGGGCCGGATCCCACGGGGTCCAATGCTGACTTCTCATCATTGACAGTGTCGGGGTCGGCGACCACACCAGAACCGAAGGAGAGTGCCACCAGCAGATTCGGGTCGGGGCGACTCAGGTTAAGCACTGCCGTGTGGTCGTCAGGGGTGTCGATGGAATCGACTGCACCCAGGTTGCTCTGCTGCGGGCCCGCCGTGTTCTTGGTGCGTTCAAGTGTCACCTTGACAGCCTCGGAGGTAACAGGGTCACCATCACTGAACTTCATGTCGTCGCGCAGCTTGAGTGTCAGCTTGCGTGCGTCGTCGGAGTACTCCCAGCTCTCTGCAGCGCCTGGCTGGAGTTTACCTTCGTTATCGTTGTAGAGCAGGGTGTCGTAAAGCGAGCCCCATACGTAGCGTTGGGTTCCGTCGTGAATCTGGGCGGGGTCGAACGAGTTCGGCGGCGCCTGTATGCCGAAGGTCAGCGTGCCGTCAGTCGCTTTTGCACCTTGGGCGTTGTCGGTCTTGGTTTCGGAAGCGCCGCCGCATCCGGTCAAGGCGAGCCCCAATATGGCGATTGCGGCGCCATACGTGAGCCTACGAGGTGTTTTATTTGGCATTGGGAGCTCCTTTACTCAGGGGTGCCAAGTGGCTAGGGGTGAACTTGGGTTGGGGATTTACTGAAAACGTCACGGGGGGTAATTGCATTCAAAAGTGGCTCCCCTCGCAGGTACCGGTCCCGGTTCTCCAGGATCAGGCTGATGGAGCGTTGCGTCCTGTCGGGGAGCGCTGGCGTCATATGAGGGGTAATAATGACGTTGGGCATGTCCCAGAGGGGTGAATCCTCCGGCAGCGGCTCGGGATCAGTGACGTCGAGCCCGGCCCCGGCGATTTGGCCCTCCGTAAGGGCCTCGATCAACGCGTCCTGGTCTATGAGCTGGCCCCGCGCCATGTTCACGATGTATGCGTCGTTTTTCATGGCAGCGAACTGCTGCGATGAGAAGAGACGGTAAGTCTCGTCCGTCAAGGGTGCAGCAATCATAATTACGTCCGACTCCCGGATGAGCGGATCCATGGAGTCCCCCGCGTCCGTGGAGAGCATGAGGTCTACTGCGGGGTGTGATTGGCCTGCTCGCCGGCGTGAGGCGATGACGCGCATGCCGAAGGCCTTCCCGAGCTTGGCCATGGCCTCACCGGTGTTGCCGAATCCTACGACTCCGAGAGTCTTTCCCCACAGCGCCAGACGGTTATGGTAGTCGGGGATACCGCGCCAAATATGCGCCTCCTGCATCTGGAAAAGCCGATGGGCGTCGAAGGTGAGTCCGAGGGCGAAGTAAAAGCCGTGCTGTGCCAGGGCCTCTGCTGACCGTCCCGCCGAACCCGTAATGATAAGTCCGCGCTCGAACGTTTCGGGACGCGCCGATTTGGCGAGCCCTGAGTGGTCGCAGTGTACCCAGCGGAGATGAGGCGCAGCCAGGAACCTGTCATCAATGTCGATCGGCAGGATGGCAACATCAGCTCGCTGCAAGGCATCCTCAATGCCAGCGGAGTCGCGGGGGTGCAGATGGATGAACTCAGCGGGGGCGAAAGCTTCCCGGAGCTGCTGAACCTCATGCGGGTGGTACAGCACAGTTGAAAGCACAGTATGGATTTCGCGTGGCTGAAGCTCGTCTTGCATCGGTATGAACTCCTTTGTATGAACCGAGCCTGAAGAATCTTTGGCTCTTCCGAGCCAGCGTACGGCCGGGACTAGAGCATGTCAACCGGTTGCCAGAAAAAAGGGCCAAAACACTTTTGGTCCACCTGCAACCGCGGGACTTGGGCTTCCAATCGGTTGCCTGCGAGCCATCGATGCAACCCGTTTCGAAGGCGCAAGTGGGCCACCGCGTCCAGAAACAGACACGCCAGGCCAAAAAAACATGAAAGCTACTCCACCTACCCCTGGCGACTCCTCGCCCTTTCGCTGTCAGCATCGATAGCAGACGGGCTGGTGCCAATCGGTTGCCCAGAGAAGGTAACAAGCATTCCAGATGCTTGTTGGGAATCATGATCCGAGAATGCGGCACGGACAATCGCTGGAAGTGGACATACGCGTGACTTCCTGCATTGGGCACTAGGGGAGGTGTAACAAGCGATCCCTCGAGATTTTTACACTCGACTCCGGCAACCGGTTGTCATGTGAGCTGGGCCATGTTTTACTTGTTTTTACTGCGGTACGGGAAACCCCGTAGTCCGAACCCACCGGACGAGATCCCGCCAATTCCTGACAAAGGGGTCCTAGCGATGCTCTATCGCTTCTTATGCAAGCCGATACGAACTTGGTTCCGGGAAACCGGAGCAGGCACCTGCCTGAGTGGAGGTTGCTGATGCTTCCATATATCCTCCGTCGTGCAGCGACGGGTGTCATTCTGGCCGTGCTGGTAACCTTCATTACCTTCTGGCTCCTGAGCTTTTCCTTCGACGGGGTAGTGTCAAACATCCTGGGTCCAGCGGCGTCGACAGAGGCAGTCGTGGCGCTGAAGATGCAGATGGGATTGGACAGGCCGTTCCTCGTCCAGTACTTCGACTGGTTCTTCGGCATGTTCCGGGGAGACTTCGGGATTTCGTACTTCACGAGCGAGCCGGTCGCAGAAGCAGTCACCGCGCGACTCGGAGTCACCCTGTCTATCATTTTTGTGGCTATGGCGCTCACCATCGTTGTCAGTGTGGCCCTGGGCGTGCTGGCTGCCTCCCGGGCCGGAGCGGTGGACCGGCTGGCGCAGGGCGTTTCCTTGCTCGGCCTCCTTTTGCCGAACCTGCTCATTGCCATCGGTCTCGTGGTGTTGCTCGCCATCAATCTGCGCTTATTGCCGGCAACGGGTTTTGTCCCGTTCAGTGAGAGCCCCTCAGGCTGGGCCGCCTCAATCACCATTCCCGTGATCGTGCTCGTCATTAACGGCATCTCCAATATGGCGTCACAAATTCGAGGGACCATGATCGGGGAACTGCGTAAGGATTATGTTCGCACTCTCCGTACCCGGGGAGTCCCCGCCTGGTCCATCGTCTACAAGCACGCTCTGCGAAACGCCGCGGCCCCTGCCCTGGTGGTCATGTCACTGGAGTTCCTCTCCATGTTGGGGGGCACACTGATTATTGAGAACGTGTTCGCCCTGCCAGGTTTCGGCGTGTTTGCATTCAACTCAGCCATCCAAGGTGACATTCCGAGCATTTTGGGCATTACGGTTTTCAGCGTACTGCTCGTTGTAAGTGTGAACCTTCTGACAGACCTCATCAACGGATGGCTAAACCCGAAGGCGAGAATCCATTGAGCATCCAAGAACCATCTGCCCTGATCGAGCCGACACCGGCAGCACCGCGCCGCTCCGTCGTCCGGAAGCTGCTGAAAGATCCCCAGGCCGTTATTACCGCGGCGTTCCTGCTGATCGTTGTCCTGCTGGGCATTCTTGCACCCTGGATTACAAGCCACGGACCGAATGATGCCTCGCTGTCGGCGGTGAACGCCCCAATCGGCACGCCCGGCTATCCGCTGGGCGGCGACCAGAACGGGCGGGACATCTTCGCGCGTCTACTCTTTTCCATCAATACGAGTGCTATCTCCGCTGTTATCGGCGCTGGTATTGGTGTCATTATCGGCCTGACCTTCGGGCTGATTGGCGGCTACTTCGGCGGCCGCGTCAGAGGCTCGCTGGAATGGCTCTTCAACCTCATCATGACCTTTCCCGGTCTCCTGCTTCTGATCGTCCTGATGCCCGTGACGAAGGGCGACTTCCGGATAACCATGCTTATTTTCGGTGTGCTGCTGGCACCCGGAATCTACAGGTTGGTCCGGAACATCACAGTGGGCGTACGGAATGAACTGTATGTCGACGCTGCACGCGTCGCAGGTCTCTCAACGCCTCGAATCCTCGGACGCCACGTGATGCCCGTCGTGCGGGGTCCCGTCATTATCTCGATGGCATTCCTCATGGGCTCGGCGATCGGCGTGCAGGCAGGCCTTGCATTCCTGGGCGTGGGCTCCACCGATATTCCAAGCTTTGGCGCCATGATCTCCGATGGGTTCACTAACCTGTATGTAGATTCCATGCAGTTTGTTTGGCCGGCCCTCTTGCTAGGGATGTCCACCGCCGCCCTGGTCTTACTTGGGAACGCGCTCCGCGACGCCCTTGAGGGTGCACGTCCCAAGCCTTCAAAGGTGACCAAGTCCGCTCTCTCCAACAGCGTTGCCGAGGACACTGCATCTTCGGACACCGACGATGATGCACTGCTGAGCATTCGGGATCTGCACCTCGACTACCCCGATCCAGGAGGCAACGCCAAAGCTGTTCTGAAGGGCGTTTCGCTGTCCGTTCGCCCGGGGGAAACTATGGGACTTGTTGGTGAGTCCGGCTCCGGCAAGACGCAGACCGCCTTTTCCGTCTTGGGCGTCCTGCCCGTGGAAGCCACCATTCCCAAGGGGTCCATCAAGCTCGACGGCCGGGAACTTATAGGCCTTTCAGAGCGGCAACTGCGCTCCCTGCGCGGTAAAGAAATCGCGTATGTTCCGCAGGAACCGATGTCGAACCTGGACCCGTCGTTCACTATCGGTGCGCAGATGATCGAAAGCATCCGGGCGGCGTCCTCGCTGTCCCGTTCAGAGGCAAAGCAACGGGCTCTCGAACTACTTCAACACGTTGGAATCACTGATCCTGAGCGGACGATGCGTTCGTATCCTCATCAGATCTCAGGAGGCATGGCCCAGAGGGTGCTCATCGCCACCGCTGTCGCGTGCAGGCCCCGGGTCCTGATCGCCGACGAGCCGACAACCGCGCTGGACGTTACCATCCAGGCCGAGATTCTGGACCTTCTCAGGGACCTGCAGAAGGAAATGGGAATGGCCATACTATTGGTCACCCACAACTTTGGTGTCGTAGCTGACATCTGCGACCGCATGGCGGTTATGCAAAACGGTGTTGTCGTGGAATCCGGTGACGTGGTGGAAGTATTCCGCAACCCTCAGCATCCGTACACACGCAAGCTCCTCGCTTCAATTCTCGACGAGACGACCGTTCGCGAGGACCACTCCGGACTGGCCGGCGACCTATTGAAGGAATCCAACTGATGCCCAAGAAATTACTTGAAATTGAGGACCTCCGTGTTGAGTTCAAGGGGCAGGGGTTCCGGGCGAAGACCCATGAAGTACTCCACGGTGTGTCCCTCTCCATCGCCGACGGGGAGGTATTGGGTCTGGTCGGGGAATCAGGCTCAGGCAAGACCACCATCGGCCGAGCCGTTCTCGGACTCGTCAAACCAAGTGGCGGAACGATCCGGTTCAAGGGTGAGGACATCACCCACGCCCACCAGGCCCGCCGCCGGGAACTGGCGCGCAACATCCAAGTAGTGTTCCAGGATCCGTACTCATCCCTTAATCCTGCACTCACCGTCGGAGACATTCTCAGCGAGCCACTGATTGTCCAAGGCGCGACCCCGAAGGACGCCCGCAGCCGCGTCAAGGGCCTCCTTGATCAAGTGCAACTACCGCATGATGCTGTAGACCGTCTACCACGGGAATTCAGTGGAGGACAGCGGCAGCGGGTCGCAATCGCCCGGGCACTCGCACCTGAGCCCCAACTCATTGTGTGCGATGAACCCGTCTCCGCCCTGGACCTGTCGACACAGGCACTTGTCTTGAAAATGCTGATGGATATCCAGGCCGAGACGGGAGTAGCGTTCCTGTTCATCTCGCACGATCTCGCGGTCGTCCGACACATCAGTCACCGGGTTTCGGTCATATATAAGGGTGACCTCGTTGAGACGGGACCCGCGGCAAAGGTCACCTCGAATCCCGAACACCCCTATACCAAGCGCCTCCTCCTCGCAGCGCCCGTGGCAGACCCCATTGAACAGCGCCGCCGTCGCAAGGAACGGCGCCTGCTCGCTGAGGAGGAACTGCTGGAGCGCGGCACCGCTCCCTCCCCCGCCAGGTAGCTTCCCCCGGTCCTTCGACGATCACATCTTCACTTAGTTAGGTTTCCCATGCCCACAAATCCCGCCCCAACGGAACGCGATCTGCCTGCCGGCAGCCGGTGGCTTAAGCCGTTCGGTGTCCTGCAAACAAATCTCCAGGACATAGATGCAGGAATGGACGTAGAGGCCGCCGTTGATGCGGTCCTGGAATACGGCGCCGACACATGGCTTCTTAATGCCGGCGGAATATCGTCCTTCTACCCGACCGACCTGCCGTTTCAGACACGGAACCCGCTGCTCGATGCAAGGGAGTCGGGCGACCTTCTGGGCGACGCGGTGGCGGCAGCGAAACGACGCGACATCAAGATCATCGCCCGGTTCGACATGTCTAAGGTCGCCCCTCGCATTGCAGCTGCACACCCGGAGTGGCTCTACCGGTCAGCCGACGGGGAACCACAGATCTACAACAACTTGTACAGTACCTGCCCCTCAGGTGAGTACTATCAGTCGCGCGCCTTTGATGTGCTGGACGAGGTGCTGGGACGGTATGACGTTGACGCCGTCTTCTTCAACTGGTTCAACTTCAACGAACGTGACTATGACGAAGTGATGCACGGGCCATGCCACTGCGAAGGGTGCACAGAAGGCTTCGCCAAATTCAGCAATGGCAGCGAACACCCCCGTGACATGTCGTCCCCAACGTTCGGCCTGTATCGGCAGTACACTGCCGCCACTCTGGCCCAGCTGACGACGAGGATCGCCGACCATGTCGCCCAGCGGAAGGAGGATGTGGGCGTGATCCTCCGCCGAGGCGCCCCTATTGAATATGTGGAGGGCAACAATCACTACAAAGCAATGCCTGGCAACGAGCTGTGGCCCCATGCGGTTGCAGAAGCGGTCAGTGCCCACGTCTCCTCACGCCCTGGGGCGGCAGTAATGGTGAACTGTGTGGCCTTTGTCGACAGCACCTATCGGCTGGCCAACGAGGAGCCGGAGCATTTTGCCCAGTATCTCGTGCAGTCGATCGCTCGCGGTGGAAATCCCTCAGCCTACTTCTTCGGAGCACCCGGGCGCCTACCCATGGAACCGGCAATCTCGGTTGGGCGGGGTGTAATGCAGTTTCAGGCGCGAAACCGGCAGCTATACGCTGGCCTCCGCCCGGCCGCCGATGTAGCGCTGGTAAGACCGGACTACGGTTCTGCCCCCCGGGGGTATTACTGGAACGCACTGGAAGAGTTCCGGGGCTTTTATCTCGCACTGCAGGAGGCGCATATTCCGTTCGACGTAGTACCAGTCGATCGAGTGAGTACCCTTGCTGACAATGGTTCTCTTGCCAGGTATCGCCTCGTGGTGCTGCCTGACATTGGCACACTCCGCGATGGTTCCAGCGCGGTCGACGAGTACGTGCAGGGAGGGGGCGCTCTCCTCATGACCGGGTCCTCAGGCCTGAGCCACGCCGGATCCGTGGAGTTGGCTAGTGCTCCTGCCCTCCAGGCGTTGGTGCCGGTACTTGAGGGCAACGACCTGCGCTCAACTTTTGTCACCGACGCCCCGCAGCCTCGGGTCGATGAGTACCGCTACGCCGGGCCACTGGTCCCTGTTGTAGGGCGCTATCAGCGGTTTGCCTGGAAACCAGGTGCAACCAAAGTGGGGGCTGTCCTTCCTCGTGCCCCGTTTGGGCCTCCAGAACTGTGCTACGGCCATATAATGAGCGGCGACCCGGGCGCTGTTCGCGCCACCTACGGCCGCGGTAGCGTCCTGCATGTTCCATGGACAGTGGGACGGTCCTACCGTGAATTCGTAAAATCAGAATCACGGGACCACATCATCAACTTGATCCACTCAGTGTGGCAACCAAGCGTTACTACAGACATTCACGAGTCTGTGGAGACGATACTGGGGCAAAGCGGAAAGAGCACTGTCGTTCATTTGATCAACCACAGCGGAGCTCGCCGCCGGTCATATCGTCCCCACATTCCGATCTCGGGAGGCCAGCTGCGACTTATTGGACAAGCCGGTGCGAAGGTCGCAGCCCAAGCGCTCGTTGGAGGAGCTACCCTGCCACAGCGCAACGAAGGAAATGACTTGGTTTTCGACCTTCCAACGATCAATCTCTTTCAAGTCGTGACGATTACACCCGCATGACCAATTAGCGGCCGCCAGTATCGGCCGAGCATCCAAGTTGTCGGCCCCATTAGTACCCAGGGCGGGTAGTAATGGGGCCGCTACTGCGGGAGCTGTTGGAACCACATAATCGAGCCGGCCAGGTCCATTGGCAAAGAGACAGCGCGAAACGGCCCCAAGCATTCTCGGCTGTCCTTTTGGATCATTCGAGAATACTCGGGGCCGGTTGTGTAGCGAGGGTTGGGACCTAACACGCCGCCATTCCGGCTGGATAACATTGCTTAGAGTGATGGACAGTGTTCAATCACCATCCACTCTCCGCAAGATCAGCGGCACTTGCGCCCTGGTGTTTACTGTGTTGCGTTCACACGCTTCTGGCGCCCATGCCAAGGCCAGCCATTGTCGCACCAGCGGCGTGTACAGCCGAATGGGTTGACGCCGCGCTTGGTAACGGGACCTCGTGCGATATCTGCCGCTCTCAGCTGGCCCTACACAACAGCGGGTGTTGGTATCAAAGTCTCGAGCCGAGACGCAGGGATCCGGGGTAGCAGGTTGGCACGGGAACGTCCGTCTTCCGGCGGGTCCATCTCGGGGTCGGCCGTGTGGCCTTGTGGCAGGAAGTTGCTCTCGCTACCTGGGGCCGAGGGATGGCACCTCGGCTGCAACCCCGCTTATTCGGGCCACACCGGGCAGCCAGGCGCAGGGTCCTGGTGCTAGCACCAGCCACAGATGCCCAGCACAATTGCCGGGAGGCTAGATCGAGCGCGCGTCGATCAAGGTCTGGTGTCTGAAGCCTGGGGCATTATTGGACGGACCATCCTCCGTCGGAGGCCAGAATAGCTCCGTTGATGTTGACGCTGTCATCGGAGAGCAGGAACGTTATTGAAGCGGCCAGCTGATCCGCGGTTGCGACAGTAGGGTTTGTGCCTGGAACGGGCGCAGACATGCTAAACCGGCCTCGGATACGTGCTTGCAGAGAGGAATGCGGGTAGCGACCCCGCCAGCTGCAACAGCATTTACTCGGACGTCTCTGGGGCCGTACATATAGGCGGCCGACTTAGTGAGCCCGATACGCCGTGTTTGAACACTGAGTATGCGTTTCCTTGAAGCATTTCCACGAAGACCTGCCTCACTGGAGACATTAACGACGAAACCGCCTTCGGCTTCCAACATGAGTGGCAACACAGCCCGGGTAGGTTTGAAGGCGCCGGTTAGGTTGACGCCGAGGACGCGCTCCCAGACGGCGTCCGAAGTTTCATGCAGAGGAGAGAGGTCCTCCTTGTTTCCGGCGATGTTGGCAAAGCGCGTCAATTTTTCCCCTGCTGTGCGGACAACGGCGTCAATGGCCGCTTGGTCCGTGATGTCCGCGGCCACCCCAATCATTTGTTCCTGCCAGCCGGATCCTGTTCAGGTTCTTCTCCTCCGTTGACATTCAAAACCAGGTCATCGATGACCGACTGGGGCATCTTGCCCTGGCTAAGCACCACCAGTTGCTGCAGGGGAAGCCCCCTGATCGGTTCAAGGGATTCCTCACTTGCACCTATCTGCGCAAGCAGGCCCCGCACCACCTCACCACCAAGAGGATGGTCGAGCCATGCGCCAATACTGGTATTAGCAGAAAGTGATGCCATGATTTTGGTCCCATCTATCCAATGCATCGCTTACAGACATTGCTCGAGGAGTGTTTATAGTGCGGAAGGAAGCCAGGGCGAGGCTGCCAGGTAGACGTCGAATTCGGAGAGTTCCACAATTCGCCTGCTTCCATCCGGTGTTACGACCCAGAACAATTCCATCAGCGGCAGGACGTCGGTTACATGACCCAATACGTGCACGATGACTCCTACCCTGGCCTCTATGGCGTCCCCTGGGGACACCTGGCTGCAGCTGTGAACGCGAATGTCAGACGTCGCAGGCGGCGCAGGGCTGATCAACTGAGCTGCAGGTTTCATCTTGTTAGCCGCTAACTGTTCAGTTTGGCGTGATCCGAGACAAGCCGGGCGACTAGCGCAGGTTCCGCGACCGGAGCGAGATGAGCAGTTCCCCGCAGTACTTCGTGTCGGGCATGGGGCGCAAGATGCGCGATCAGCTTTTGGTCGTCAATCGGGTTGGCATTATCGGCTTCCCCGCTGATAACAAGCAGCGGCACCTGCAGGGCCGGCAGGTCCGCCCGCACGTCTGCTTCCGCAAGAAGGTCACACGCGAACGCGTACCCGACGGGGTCAGTGGATGCGAGCATCTGGCGGAGCCGGCCAACCGTATCGGGATGCTTTTGCTGGAACTCAGCTGTAAACCAACGGTCAATAATTTGGGGAACCATTGGATCAATTCCCCCAGACCGCACCATGACACCCCGGTCCACCCAGACATCACGGGAAAACCGCGCCGCGCAGCACATCGCCACAGCGGACTTTGTCCGCTCAGGCCGGAGGGCTGCCGCCCGCAAAGCGACCAGCCCTCCCAGGGAGACCCCGGCTATGTGTGCCTGTTCGATTCCTTCGGTGTCCAAAACGTGAAACAGATCCCCGACCAGATCATCGAGATGGAATGGGCTGTTCCCTTTCGGGCCTCCGCGGTCACGTTGATCAAAGCGAACCACGTCGAAGTCAGGTGGGACGTTGGCAACCACGTCGTCCCACATGCCGCTGGTGGTGGCGAGAGAATTGACGAAGATGATGGTTTCTTGGCCGGGTCCGGAACCAAGCCTTCTTTCGATAACTGCGTTAAAACCGCCACCGCTCATGGCATGACTTCCTTTCAAAGGTTCGATGCTCAGCGGCGCTGCAGGACAGGGGTTAGGTGAGGTCCGTGTAGACCTACCTGAAACCTGCGGCCACCGTCATCTTCGAGTTTTCCGGGCCCTGGATTTTTCAGCCAGCTGGACGTCCGCAACAGGACACCCAACGATAAATGCCTCCAGCAAGTATCACTGCCAAATCATGCTAGTGTCAACCGGTTGCCAAGCCAGCTTTCCCACATACCCCCCTCACCCCACTATGTGGGCTATTCAGACCCGCTACGATTTGGAACTTCACGTATTTCCGCCTTTGCCTGCTCGTGCCACCTCAAGCGGCAAGCGGTTGTCAAAACGAGCTGCGCATGCTTTACTTCATTTCATGCGGTATTGGCAGGCAGCGTTACCGCGGACCTCAAGCCATCAAGGTATGGGTAGAAGCAATCGACAAAGGGGTCGCGATGCCATCAGTTTCAAGGGGCGGTTGTCCACCGACGGCGACTATTGCCCGGCGGCGACGGCTTCGTTTGTCCGCGCATCCTGCACGGAGAGGGCATCGGATCGGATGGCATCAGCTCAAACCAGCTACGCCAACCCAACTTATTCAGCACCTTCTGCTTGGTTTGCACTTGCCAAAACCCCAGGCGCCTTAGGTTGTTTTGCCTGGTCTTGGTGCATGGGGCTTAGCCCTATTGATGCCACTTCAACCCCGTGCGCGGCACACATTCATCAACATTGACGCAAGGAGCAAGACGACATGTCGAAAGCTGCGAATTTGCAGGATACAGCCATCGAAACCCACGCATCCCCTGCACAGGACCAGCCCCTCTCAGGCGGACCGGTGGCTCTCGACGAACTCCGTCTCGCACTGCCGTCAGATGTTGTGTGCACTGATCCCGGTCTCATGGAGTCCTACCGGCAGGACCGGGCACTGGATCCCGCTGCGGGTATGCCCTTGGCGGTCGTGTTGCCCGCAACCACCGAGCAGGTTCAAGTCACTATGCGGTGGGCGGCTAAACACCAGGTTCCGGTCGTCCCCCGAGGTGCAGGGACCGGGCTCTCCGGCGGAGCAACTGCCCTCAGCAACGGAATCGTGCTGAGCACCGAGCGGATGCGCAACATCAACATCGACGTCATTACCCGTACTGCCGTCGTGCAGCCTGGCCTTTTCAACGCTGAGGTAAAGGCGGCCGCTGCACAGAAAGGGCTCTGGTATCCGCCGGATCCTGCGTCCTATGAAATCTGCACCATCGGCGGTAACGCGGCTACCAATGCGGGCGGCCTGTGTTGCGTCAAGTATGGAGTTACTTCCGACTACATCCTGGGCATGGAAGTCGTTACCGCTGACGGCCGCGCCGTAAAACTTGGAGGCCCCAGGCTGAAAGACGTGGCAGGCCTGTCCATGCTGAAGCTCTTCGTAGGCAGCGAGGGAACACTGGGCATCATCACAGAGCTAACCCTGCGCCTTTTGCCGCCAGCGCCGCCTGCACGGACGGTAATCGGCTGGTTCTCCAGTAGCAAGGAGGCTGCCGGCGCGATCCTCGATATCGCATCAAGCATCCGCCCCTCGATGCTCGAGTACATGGACGCAACGTCCATCAATGCAGTCGAAGACGAGCTCGGCATGGGGTTGCACCGGCATGCCGCCGCCCTCGTCGTTGCGCGCTCCGATGACCAAAGCCCCAGCGGCGCCGAAGCCACCATCATGCTGGAGGCCTTCCAGCGGCACGGCGCTTTCGAGGCGTTTGAAGTCGCAGACCAGCAGGAAGGTGAAAGGTTTGCCCAGGCACGCCGGATCGCGATCCCTGCTGTGGAACGAATGGGCACATTGCTGCTTGAAGACGTGGGCGTCGCCATCCCCCGGCTTGGAGAACTCATCCTCGGCGTTGAGGAAATCGCCAAAGCCCGGGAGGTGGTCATTGCCTTTATCGCCCATGCCGGCGACGGCAACACCCACCCCTTGATTGTTTTCAACCCGGACGACGCCGACATGAAGGAACGCGCCTACCTCGCCTATGGAGAAGTGATGGATCTCGCCATTCAGCTGGGAGGCACGATCACCGGTGAACACGGCGTGGGCCGGTTGAAGCGGCCGTGGCTTGTGGATCAAATCGGCGAAGACCTGCTTGAGATCTCGCACAACGTGAAGCGCGCCCTTGATCCGGCAGGAATTCTCAACCCCGGCTCTATTTTCGCCGCCGGTACACCCGGCTCCACCAGGACAGGACTCTGATGACACAGGCAGATCGCATCCACGTTGCCGGCCTTGCCGTTGACCCTGCACTACACCGCTTTATTGAGAATGAAGCGTTGACCGGCTCGGGCATCGAACCAGACTACTTCTGGCGGGGATTCGCAGATATTGTCCAGAGCCTGTCACCGAGGAACCGCGAGTTGCTCGCGCGGCGCGACGAGCTCCAGGCACAAATCGACCCATGGCATGCCGAGAATCCCGCTCCCGTCAATCCCGTCGCGTACCGGTCATTTCTGGAAGACATCGGCTATATCCTTCCAGAGCCGGACGACGTACAAGTGGTGACCACAGGTGTTGACGATGAAGTTGCGTTTGTTGCAGGTCCCCAGTTGGTGGTGCCCATCTCGAACGCTCGTTACGCGCTCAACGCCGCCAACGCACGGTGGGGCTCTCTTTACGATGCCCTCTACGGGACCGATGCGCTGGCACCGGCCACAGCATCCAGGGGTTTCGATCCAGCACGGGGGGAACTTGTTGTCTCCTATGTTCGCGGCTTGCTGGACGAATTTTTTCCCCTGGCGTCCGGACGCCACGTGGACTCGGTCAGGTACACGGTACGGGACGGTGCACTGACCGTGGAGCTTTCAGACGGGACCGTCAGCAATCTGGTCCAGCCCGGACTTCTGGTCGGCTACACAGGCACACCGGACTCCCCGACGGCAATCCTTTTGCGCCATCATGGGCTCCACGTCGAGATCACCATCAATCCCGCGACGGAAGTCGGCCGAAGAGACGCCGCCGGTATCTCCGACGTCATCATGGAATCCGCCATCACCACCATCGTTGACTTCGAGGACTCCGTAGCGGCTGTTGACGCAGAGGACAAGATTCTCTGCTATCGAAACTGGCTGGGACTCAACCGAGGTGACCTTACCGACACCTTCGAAAAAGGCAACGAACTGGTGGTTCGGCAACTGGCCGACGACCGCCGCTACACCTCTCCAGACGGAGCAGGCGAGGTCCTGAAAGCGGGACGGGCTCTGCTTTTTGTCCGCAACGTCGGCCATCTCATGACCACCGACGCCGTACTCGATGCTGCCGGCAATGAGATCGGGGAAGGCATCATGGACGCGGTCATCACCGCACTGGCTGCGCTCCCGGGCCGGAACCCCTCAAACCCGCGGCGAAACGGCTCCGAAGCCTCCATCTATATCGTCAAGCCAAAGATGCATGGACCGTCCGAAGTAGCCTTCACGGTGGAACTATTCTCTAGAGTGGAGAACCTCCTTGGCTTGCCACCGAACACCCTTAAACTCGGCCTCATGGACGAGGAGCGGCGGACCACGGTGAATCTAAAAGCCTGCATAGCGGAAGCACAGGAGCGGCTGGTCTTTATCAACACCGGCTTCCTGGACAGGTCCGGGGACGAAATCCACACCTCCATGGAGGCTGGGCCTTCTGTCCGCAAGGCAGAGATGCGCAACCAGGCGTGGATTTCAGCCTATGAGGACCAGAACGTCGATATCGGCCTTGAAGTAGGGCTGCCAGGCCACGGCCAGATTGGCAAAGGCATGTGGGCCATGCCGGACCTGATGGCCGACATGCTCCAGCAAAAAATTGCCCATCCCAAGGCCGGGGCCACTACCGCATGGGTGCCTTCTCCCACCGCGGCGACCCTGCACGCCATCCACTACCACCGTGTAGACGTACAGGCCCGGCAACAGGAGATCGCCGGTGGAGGCAGGCGTGGCACCCTCGAGGACATACTGACACTGCCTGTCGCCGCTCACCCCGACTGGTCGCCCGCAGAGCGCCGGGAGGAGCTCGACAACAACATGCAGTCACTGCTTGGTTACGTGGTGCGCTGGGTCGACCAAGGGGTGGGGTGCTCGAAGGTCCCGGACATCCACAACGTGGCATTGATGGAGGACCGGGCAACCCTGCGCATTTCCAGCCAGCACATTGCCAACTGGCTTCGCCATGGAGTGGTGACCGAAGAGGAGGTGCACGAAAGCATGCGCCGTATGGCCGCCGTCGTCGATGAACAGAATGCTTCCGACCCCCTGTACCGCCCCATGTCACCCACCTTCGAGGAAAGCATTGCTTTCCAGTGCGCTGCGGATCTGGTGTTTGAGGGAAGGAACCAGCCCAACGGCTACACCGAACCCCTCCTGCACAAGCGGCGCCGGGAGGCCAAATCAAAATTCTCCCAGGCCGCCGCGATGACCATCCACAACTGAACCCCCACGGCAGGAGCTAGACATGGAAAAGTATTACGTTGAATCAGTCACGGTAAGCTATGCCGCCGCCGCCCGCGCTGTTTCCTTGGCAGTGGAAGAAGGGGAAAAGCGGGGCGTTCTCGTATCAGTCGCCGTAGTTGACCCCACTATGGGCCTGGTGGCTTTCGGTAGGGCCGACGGGTCCATGCCACACAGCGTGGAAACGAGCCGGCGGAAAGCCAACACTGCCGCCTCGTCGCGGAGGCCCAGCGGCTGGATGCAAGGCGATTTCGCAACCGCCCTGCCTATGGGAACGGGGAACCTGCTCACGAACATCCGGGGAGGTTTCCCGCTGACCCTGGACGGAAAGCACCTGGGCGGCTTGGGTATCGCTGGTGGAACTCCGGACCAGGACGCCGAAATAGGACAGGCAGTCCTGGACGCCCTGAGCAGTGAACGGCTTTCGGTCGGAAACTGACCGGCCCACGCAGTCAGCAGCTGAAGACGCCGCAAAACCAGACCAACTATTCTTGAACTTCCAGGAGACCCAGATGCTTAAACCCCGTTCCACACCAACCCGCGAGCTGGTCAACCTGGACGGATTGTGGCTCTTTGCCCTCGATACCGAAGCCGGCGAGGCGCCTTGGACCCGCACCCTGGACACCAAGCTTGAAGCCGCCGTACCGGCAAGTTACAACGATCAGTTTGTTTCCCCCGAGGTCCGGAACCATGTGGGCTGGGTGTACTACCAGAAGGCAGTGCGTGTCCCTAGAGGTTGGGCCGAAGACCGGATCGTCCTGCGCTTTGATGCAGTAACCCATGAAAGCCGGGTCTATGTCAACGACACCAAGGTCGCTGAACATGTGGGCGGTTACACACCCTTTGATGCCGACATCACCGACCTCGTCACCCCGGGCGAGGAGTTCCGGCTGACCGTAGGAGTAGGGAACGAGCTCACCAACGTAACCATTCCTCCGGGCACCATTTCCGTGTCGCAGAGCGGCCGCCGGACCCAGTCGTACCTTCACGATTTTTACAACTATGCCGGCATTGCCCGATCGGTCTGGCTCTACAGCACGCCGCGGACCTATCTGCAGGACGTAACAATCACGACGGAGGTCAACGGAACAACGGGC
The DNA here is from genome assembly GCF_059089905.1 of Arthrobacter sp. Y3221087. NCBI lineage: Bacteria > Bacillati > Actinomycetota > Actinomycetes > Micrococcales > Micrococcaceae > Arthrobacter > Arthrobacter sp. Y3221087. Next base: position 64,741 of record NZ_JBNHFE010000001.1, on the reverse strand, counting down.
ATCGTCTCTTACAACCTTCAGGCAGACGGCATAGCAGAAGCCAGGGTTACGGTCTTGGACGAAGAGGGAGCGCAGGTTGGGACGTCCAACGGGCTGCACGGATCCCTTGAAGTCGATGCAGTAAGGCTCTGGCAGCCTGGCGCCGCGTACCTTTACCGATTGCTCATTGAACTCCTGGACGGTGAGGCGGTTGTCGATTCCTACACCGAAAGCTTTGGGGTGCGGACTGTAGAAGTCCGTGGAACGGAGTTCCTGATCAATGGTGAGCCGTTCTACTTCACCGGCTTTGGCAAACACGAGGACACTGCCATCCGCGGTAAGGGGCATGACGATGCCTACCTGGTGCACGATTTCCAGCTCATGGACTGGATCGGTGCAAACTCATTCCGCACCTCCCACTACCCCTACGCAGAGGAAGTACTCGAATTCGCGGACCGGCACGGCATTGTGGTCATCGACGAGACAGCAGCAGTTGGCTTGAACCTCGGCGTCCAGGGCGGGCTTTCAGGAAAGCCGACTACGCCGTCATTTTCAACTGACACCTTTAATGACCAGACCCGGGAGGCGCACGCCCAGCACATTCGTGAGCTCATCTCCCGGGACAAGAACCACCCAAGCGTTGTCATGTGGTGCATCGCCAACGAACCCGCTTCCAACGAGGACGGAGCACGCGAGTACTTTTCGCCGCTGGTGGAATTGGCCCGGGAACTGGATCCTACCCGGCCCCTCACCTACGCAATCGTCATGTTTGCCACCTTCAAAAATGACCAGATCATTGACCTCTTCGATGTTGTGAGCCTGAACCGCTACTACGGTTGGTACATCATGAGCGGGGACCTCGAGTCCGCAGAAAAATATCTCCGGATGGATATCCAGGGCTGGATTGACCGGGTGGACAAGCCCATCATGATGACCGAGTACGGCGCCGATACGCAGCCGGGCGTTCATTCTGTATGGGATCAGCCCTGGTCGGAGGAATACCAGACAGCGTTCCTGGACATGCATCACCGTGTCTTCGACGAATTTCCGCAATTCGTAGGGGAACAGATATGGAACTTCGCGGATTTCCAGACCAGCAACGGCATTCACCGCGTTGACGGCAACAAAAAGGGTGTTTTCACCCGGGCACGGCAGCCCAAGGCTGCGGCACATGCGCTTCGCGCCCGTTGGCGGCGAATCGGCAACCGCAAGCCCTCAGCTACTGCTCCCGAGCTCCAGACCCCCGTGGAAAACCCGGTTTTCCACTAGCACCTGGTTGCCCAATCCATCCTAGAAACGTGAAAGAAAGTCTTATGAGCAACGTTGCAGTTATCGGACTCGGAATCATGGGCCTGCCCATGGCCATCAACTTGGTCAAGGCCGGCCACACGGTCACCGGCTTCAACCGCAGCCAGGACAAGATCGACAAGCTGGTCTCCGAAGGCGGCAAGGGTGCCACCAGCATCGCTGACGCCGTCAAGGACGCCGACGTGGTCATCACCATGGTCCCGGACTCCCCTGACGTTGAGGGCGTGGTCAGCGGCGAAGAAGGCGTCTTCGCCAACGCCAAACAGGGCACCTTGTGGATCGACGCGTCCAGCATCCGCTCCGACGTCGCCAAGCGCCTCGCCGACGAAGCCCGCGAAGCCGGCATCCGCCCCCTCGACGCCCCGGTCTCCGGCGGCGAACAGGGCGCCATCGACGCCGTCCTGTCCATCATGGTCGGCGGCGACAAAGAAGACTTCGACGCCGCCCAGGACGTCCTGAACGCCGTCGGCAAAACCATCGTCCACGTCGGCCCCTCCGGCTCCGGCCAGACCGTCAAAGCCGCCAACCAGCTCATCGTCGCCGTCAACATCGAGGTCCTCGGCGAGGCCATCGCCTTCCTCGAGGCCTACGGAGTGGACACCGACGCCGCCCTCAAGGTCCTCGGCGGCGGCCTGGCCGGCTCCAAGGTCCTGGACCAGAAGGGCCAGAAGATGCTGGACCGCAACTTCGACCCCGGCTTCCGCCTCGCCCTGCACCACAAGGACCTCGGCATCGTCACCTCCGCCGCCCGTGAAGCCAACGTCGCCGTCCCCCTCGGCGCCGTCGTCGCCCAGCTCGTCGCCGCCACCGTCAACCAGGGCGACGGCGCACTGGACCACTCCGGACTCTTCAAGCAGGTCCTCCAGCTCAGCGGCCGGAAGTAAAGCACCCGCGCCAAAGGCGCGATAACAAGCACAAACGGGACAACCGCCGTCGTACATCACGACGGCGGTTTTCTGCGTTTAACCCGTTTGGATGCTGTGGTTTATCGACCTCTTTAACAAGGGTCGTTGCAAGGGCGCGTACTTGCAGAAGTGCCAACCAAAATCCCGGTATGACTACCAACAAAGAACCCCCCGTCCCTTCAATCAAGGGCGGGGGGACCTTGGATTAGGCCGGGCAGCTATTACACCTGCCCGGCAGTTAGTTTCACCCTGGCAATCCCGGCAAGTGCCTCGGCCACTACTTGCTGAACGGGGGCCGCGATGTCGACGACCATCCCGGCTTCGTCAGCTTCGAGCGGTTCCAGCGTGGCGAGCTGGGATTCCAGCAGTGCTGCCGGCATGAAGTGCCCGGACCGGCCTTCAAGGCGCTGGCTGAGGACTTCCTTGCTGCCGTGCAGGTGCAGGAAAACGGTGTCCGGCGCCTGCTTCCTGATTGCATCCCGGTAGCTGCGGCGCAGCGCGGAGCATGCCAGGACCATGCCCCCGTCACCTGCTTTGGCCAGCTCGGAACCCACGGTGGCGAGCCAGGGCCAGCGGTCCTCGTCCGTCAACGGCGTCCCGGCCGCCATCTTGGCCACGTTCTCCACCGGGTGGAGCGAATCACCGTCCAAAAAGGGGACGCCGAGTTCGCGGGCCACGAGGTCACCAATGGTGGTCTTACCGCAGCCACACACACCCATCACGATGATCCGGTGCTTGGTCATTGCCTGCGCCTCACCAGTCATGGACGGTGCCGTCAACGAGGCGGTTATAGGGCAGGTAAGCCTGCTGGTAGGGGTAGGCTGCAGCGGCTTCCTCATTGAATTCGACGCCGATGCCGGGGTTGTCGCCCGGGTGCAGGTAGCCGTCCTTGAAGGTCATGGACTGCTCGAAGACCTCGTTGGTCTTATCGGAGTGTTTCATGTACTCCTGGATGCCGTAATTGTGGATGGCCAGGCCGACGTGCAGCTGGGCGGCAAAGCCGACCGGGGAGATGTCGGTAGGGCCGTGGAAGCCGGACTTGATCTGGTACTGCGCAGCGAAGTCCATCACCTTCTTCAGCGGGGAGATCCCGCCGAAGTGGGTGGACGCGGCACGGACGTAGTCGATCAGCTGTTCCTTGATCAGGGTCTGGTAGTCCCACACGGTGTTGAAGATTTCACCGATGGCCAGCGGGGTGGTGGTGTGCTGGCGGACCAGGCGCAGGCCTTCCTGGTTTTCAGCAGGGGTGCAGTCCTCGAGCCAGAACAGGTCATACGGTTCCAGTGCCTTGCCGAGTTTGGCCGCCTGGATGGGGGTCATCCGGTGGTGGCCGTCGTGCAGCAGCGGGATTTCCGGGCCGAACTCGTTCCGGACCGCTTCGAACACGGTGGGCAGGTGGCGGAGGTAGGCACGCGTGTCCCAGTCCTCCTCCAGAGGGAATGCGCCGCGGCCGGCGGGCTCGTAGTCGTAACGTTCACCGGAGGCCTGCGCCTGCGCGGCGACACCGTACACGGCCTTGATGCCGGGAACAGCGGTCTGGATGCGGATGGACTTGTACCCCAGTTCCAGGTGCTCACGGACGGAGTCGAACAGCGACGGGATGTCCGAGCCGGAGGCGTGGCCGTAGGCGCGGAGCCCATTGCGCGATGCCCCGCCCAGGAGCTGGTAGACCGGCATGCCGGCCATTTTGCCCTTGATGTCCCACAGCGCCATGTCCACGGCGGCAATCGCGGCCATGGTAACCGGGCCGCGGCGCCAGTAGGAGCTGCGGTAGAGGAACTGCCAAGTGTCCTCGATCCGGTGCGGGTCCTTGCCAATCAGCAGCTGCGCAACGTGCTCCTTGAGGTAGGCGGCAACGGCCAGTTCCCGGCCGTTCAGGGTGGCGTCACCGATGCCGGTGACACCGTCCTCGGTGGTGATCCGGAGGGTCACGAAGTTCCGTGAGGGGCTGGTCACGAACACTTCTGCGGCAGTGATTTTCACAGCAGGTCCTTTCTGAAAAAGACTAATTCAAATCTTGATTGGGCAGGGAAAAAGCGCCGCATTGACCAGCGACGAGATCTACGACGGCGGCATCGGCGGCCAATTCACCATCGACAAGTTCCAACAGGGCACGAACTCGCTGCGCGCCTCTGAGCAGGTTGGCGGATGCAATGGCCTCTGCCAGTGGATCCTGGAGCACAGCAGCCGACAGGGAATAGTCGATCCACGCTGCGATCATGAGCGCAGCACCAGATCCCGACCGTCCGGCCTTTCGCTCAGCTTTGAGCACCGGAACGGCACGCATCCGCAGCTTGGTGCTGCCATCCATGGCGATTTGCGCGAGGTGGTGGGCAATCCGGGCGTTCCGGAACCGGGCCAGCAACTCCGCCCGGTAAGCCGGAACCTGCAGGTCGGCACCATGCGCTGCCGGTCCGGCGAGGTTCGCTTCCGCCTCATCCCAAAAACCCTCAACGGCGGACCGGCACACAGTATCTGCCAATGCTTCGGCAACGGTGGAATGACCGCGCAGCTGGCCCGCGTAAGCGAGCAGGGAATGTGCGCCATTGAGCAGCCATAGCTTGCGGTTTTCGTAAGGTTCGATCTCATCCACGAAGACCGCACCCGCATCTTCCCAGCGGGGACGCCCGGCCGGAAAGCGGCCACTCAGGACCCAGTTGCGGAAAGGCTCGGCCACCACCGGGGAGTTATCCAGGTAGCCGCAGGCCTCTCTCACGGCCTGGACGTCGGCCTCAGTGGTCCGCGGTGTGATGCGGTCAACTGAGCTGCTGACAAAGCTGATGTTGTCCCCTATCCAGACTCCGAGCTCCGGGTCCCATGCTTCGGCCATACCCACCACGGCATTGCGTGCCACGATGCCGTTGTTGGACAGGTTGTCGCAGCAGACGACGGCGAGTGGACCGGCGCCGGCACGTTTGCGCTCAGCCAAGGCACCGACCAAGCGGCCCACCGGCGTGGCGGGTCTCCCGGAAGCGCCGGCCCGCAGTTCCTGAAGGTCCGCGGCAACATGGGGGGCGGAGGGGTTAAGGCGTCCGTCCGGGCCGAGGCCGTAGGCGGCTTCGGTGATAGTCAGCGTTACGACGGCGGTGGGTGCCGCGGCGATCAGCGCAGTCAGCCTGCCGATGTCTGCGCCGTCCACCGCTTCCACAATGCTGCCGATGACCTCCAAGGTGTCACTGGTGTCGCCTCGTTCCACGAGAGTGTACAACCCGTCCTGTTCCGCGAGGGCGGTTGCAGCGTCAGGACGCCGCCCGGTGAACGCTGCAATACCCCACTCGGCGGCGTCGCCTGCGTGTTGGGTGTACCAGGCTTGGTGTGAACGGTGGAAAGCACCAAGGCCAAGGTGGACGATTCGCACTGGAGGCGTAGGGGATGGCCACAGGGAGCGGCTGAGGTTTTGTATCTTCACTGGCGTCGTGACCGGGTAGTCGACTCCCCCGGTCACAGTTTGAAGACCCTTCGGGGTGAGGCGTCAACAATATCGATGATGAGATCGTGGGCGCGGTCCTCGCTGACCCGGTGCTCTGCGACCAAGCGGGCCAGGAACGAAGCCTCCACACGCCGGGCGGCGTCATGCCGGGCCGGGATGGAGCAAAACGCGCGGGTGTCGTCAATGAAGCCGGAGGACCGGGAGAACCCGGCAGTTTCGGTGACGGCAGAGCGGAAGCGCAGCATGGCATCCGGCGCGTCGAGGAACCACCACGGCGCGCCAAGGTAGACAGACGGGTAGAACCCGGCAAGGGGCGCGAGTTCGCGGGAGAAGACAGTTTCGTCCAAGGTGAAGAGCACCAGATGGAAGTCCTTGGCGGTGCCGAAATCCTGCAGCAGAGGCCGGATAGCCTCGGTGTAGTTGACTGCGAAAGGAATGTCATGGCCGCTGTCCGCACCGAAGGTGTTGAACGTGGGTTCGTGGTGGTTGCGGTATGAACCTGGGTGGATGGTCATCACCAGGCCGTCCTCCACGGACATCCGCGCCATCTGGTACATCATGTGCGCTTCGAAGGCGTCCCGGTCCTCCGGCGTTGCGTTGCCGGAGCGTGCCCGTTCAAAAAGGCCAGCTGCCTCTGATTGACTGAGCTTGAGCGTCGCGGGCGTGCGGACACCATGGTCCGCCGAGACGGCCCCTTTTTCCACGAAATACTGGCGGCGGTTCTCCAGCGCCGTAATGTACCCGGTGTAGCCTGTGCGGCCATCGCCTGCTGCCGCGATGAGCCGTTCCACGTTGCCCTGCCACTGCGGGTGGCTAACGTCCAGGTACTGGTCTGGCCGGAAGGTGGGTAGGACCCGGCCGTGGAACGAGGGATCCGCGGCGATTGTTTGGTGGCTGGCAAGGCTGTCGAGCGGATCATCAGTGGTGGCCAGCACCTCGATATTGAAGTCCTTGAAAAGCTCCCGGGGACGGAACCCGGGCTCCTGGAGCCGTGCCGAGATGGCATCGTAACTGACATCCGCGTTGTCCGCGCTCGGCTCCTGCCGGAGACCGAAAACACTCTGGAACTGATTCCGGAGCCAGTAGCCCGAGGCCGTTCCCTCAAACAGGGGCCAGGCTTTGCAGAACTCGCGCCAGACCGACCGTGCATCCGGAACCGCACTGGGGTCCCCCTGCGCTCCGGCCTGGGGGCGCAGCAGGTTGTGGTCAACGCCGCTCGCGTGAATCAAACGGGTCACGTAATGGTCCGGGCTGACAAGCAGCGCTGCCGGGTCCGGGAATGCCGTGTTGTGCTCGATGACGGCGGCGTCAACGTGGCCGTGGGGAGAAATGATGGGCAAGTCCTGGACGCGCGCCAGCAGATCGCGGGCAATGCTCCGCATTCCGGGGTCAGCGGGCAGGAGCCGGTCTGGGTGGGCGAGAGACTGAGGCATGGCACCCATCGTGGCTTAGCACGCGGTCTTTGTCAACCGGTTGCCATAAACGGTTGCTCGCGCGGAAGACGTCAATAGAGCCCGAGAGCAGGCCGACCAGCCGCCGTCCTGACTAGCTGCCGCAGGGACATCATTCGATTATTTGGCAACCGGATGGGATTTGCTGCATGAGCGGATATCATTGAGCCATGACTAAACTTCCTGTCCCTGAAGTAGAGGCCGAGCTTCCTCGAGGCAAAGCCGATGGCAAGGCGGGCAAGCCCAATGCCACCATCTACGACATCGCCAAGCTGGCAGGGGTCAACCCGTCCACCGTCTCAAGGGCCCTTAGCAAGCCGGGCCGGGTCAGTGCGGGGACCAGGAAGCTTATCGAGGACGCTGCCGCCGAACTGAACTACAAGGTCAACCCTTTTGCGAGAGCTCTCCCTACCGGGAGGACGAACACGATCGGCCTTATCGTTGCTGACATAGCCAACCCGACGTTCTTTGGAACGATACGAGGAGCAGAGTCCACCGCTGCCGACCGTGATTATTCCGTCATTCTCGCCGAATCTGCAGAGTCTCCTGAGCAGGAACTTTCCGCAGCCCAGCGTATGCTGACCAGCGTTGACGGGCTCATCCTGGCGGCTCCACGAATGGATGATGATCACATTCGGCGCCTGGCGGAAGAAAAGCCCGTCGTGGTCGTCAACCGCGACGTGGAGGGCATTGTGTGCGTCCTGCCCGATGTGGACAAGGGCTTGGGCGAGGCCGTCCGCCACCTCGTGGGTCTGGGACATGACAAGATCACCTTCATTGCAGGCCCAAGCGCTTCGTGGATGACGAATCGACGCTGGCAAGGTGTCAAATCAGCTTGCGAATGGTCACGGATTGAGGCCATCAAGATGGAGTCCGAAAGCCCAACCATCAAGGGGGGTCGGGCAGTCGCACGTGCAGTTGTCAGCAGCGGCGCTACAGCCGTTATTGCCTTCAACGACCTATTGGCCATCGGACTCATGCAAGAACTGCAAGCTGCAGCCTACGCGGTGCCGGACCAGATCAGCATCGTAGGATTCGATGACATCTTCGGGGCAGACTTCACAACACCCGGGCTGACCACTGTTCGCACTCCCATGGAAACTTGCGGCGTCGAGGCAGCGAGCTCGTTGTTGAGAGCTCTCAAGGGCCCGGAAGACGCTCCTTCCACCAGGTACCTTGATACGGAATTGGTGGTTAGGGGTTCCAGCGGAAAGCTCCTCGGATAAATTGCAGGCCTGCTTTGCTGGCGTGGCTCGTCAACACCGGAATCTACCAGCTGTCGGTCCTGACGTTGGCCTACTTCACTCGTTTCCGAGGAGGACGCTCAGCGCTGCAGTCAGCTGCTCACGCAGCACGTGATCAGCGAGCGAGGCTGATTGACGGCAAAACGCCGGAATCGCGGCGACAGCGAAGTTGGCAGTATCAGCCGTACCTGCTCGTGAACTTCCAACCAGCATCTCCACCACGGACCCGTTGGCCCATGCCGGCACCAGCGCTCCTCCATTAGCGCTCGTGGGCAGTACTGCCATCAACGCCATCAGTGAGCTGTGCTGGACGCAGAGTTCGATGAGTGCTGGTAAACCAGCCTTGGTACGCATTGCAGGGGGCATGGAACCTAACTGCGCGAGGAGGCCATCGAATGCAGCGTTGAGGGGCTGTAGCGCAGCATGAAGCAGTTCATCCTTTGTCGCGAAGTGGTACAGGACGGAGGCTTTCGAGCACCCAGCTTCCATCGCAACTTCCGAAATCGACGTGCCGCCAAAGCCCCTGCTGGTGAACAACTCGATTGCCGCGGCCAAGATCCGTTGCTGGCGGCCCACGGCCGCTGGCGGAACGACTTGGGAGTCCCGGCTGACCAATCGGTCAGATCCCGGGGTTGTAGTGTCGCCGACAAGCGTGGCGCCCGGTCGCAGGAGGAGAGTGAGGAAATGATCAACCGCTCGATCGATAGGCAAGTCCTGGTCCAGGAGCCATTGGGATTGCAAGCCATCCAGTACTGCCGGCAGGAGCATGGCGATCAGCTCCGGCTGGACGCCTTCCCGCAACGCCCCAGCCTCAGCACGCCTCTGAAATACCGCCTCCATTAGAGTACGAAGGCTTGCATAGCGCGCGGCGTAGTAAATCCGCGATGGATGGTCCGGCCGGGACGCCGCAGCGAACAACTCGCTCCAAAAACGCAATTCTCCCGGCGACGCACGATTATGAGCCAGAAGCGCAAGAAGGGCTGGGGCACGCCCATCAACTTCGCTTGTTTCGTGGGCGAATTGCTTCGCGAGTTCGCTGTCCTGCTCATCCCGGCGCCGCAAAAGGGCAGCGACGAGGGCCTCCTTGCTCTCAAAGTGATGAAGCAGGCCGGCGTGTGTCATGCGGGCACGAACCGCAATTTGCCGTAACGACGTGCCATCAAAACCGTTCTCGACGAAACAGTCCAACGCGGCATTCAGTATTTCCTGCCGTCGGGCAGCGGTCCCGGCGCGTCGCGTCGACTGCCGTGAGTCCTCCACGTCCCCTTCTCTCCCCTACATCCGTCACGGGCTTCCTTGCCCCGCCCTCCCGATCTTAGTAGACTCGCGGTAATCGCTTACCACTTGGTAAGTATTTTTCGAAAGGTCAACGACGACTCATGGATCCCTCCTCTCCCGCGCCTGGAACCCCACCCATTCGACATCGTGGGCGTTCACTGCTCGTTGCAACTGGACTGCTGGCTGCCTCCGCATCCGTGCCGGCCCTGCTGGGCGTCGCGCCAGCAGTCGCTGCAGAAAGTTCCCGCACCACGATCACGCCTTCCACCCGTGTGTCGTCCCTCATCACTCAAATGACCTTGGCCGAGAAACTCTCATTTGTCCGACCCAGCACGGATCCGCATGCGCTTGGGGAGGCCGGGTATATTCCCGGCGTTCCCCGTCTTGGTGTTCCGGAGCTGAGGTTAGTTGACGGGCCGGCAGGGGTGCGTCTGCCCCAGTCCACGACGGCTCTGCCGGTTCCTGTAGCTCTCGCCTCGGCTTTCGATGATGATCTGGCTCGCAACTACGGCCAGGTGATCGCGCGGGAGGGCAAGGCACTCGGACAAGACGTTTCCCTGTCACCAATGGTTAACACCATCCGGGTTCCTCAGGGTGGCCGCAACTACGAGACGTTCAGCGAGGACCCCCTCGTAACGTCAAGGACAGCTGCTGCCGAGATCGAGGGCATTGCCGGCGAGGGCATGATTCCAACGGTCAAGCACTTCGCCCTGAACAACCAGGAGAACAACCGCTCGGAAGTTTCCGTCACGGTCGATGACCAAGCCCTGCACGAGGTTGAACTCCCCGGCTTCGCAGCAGCCATCAACGCAGGCGCCGGATCTGTCATGTGCCCGTACAACAAGGTCAACGCCGAGTACTCGTGTGGCAACAACACACTTTTGAACGACGTCTTGAAGACGCAGCTCGGTTTCCAAGGTTGGGTCATGTCCGACTGGGGAGCAACGCACGCCCCCACCGATCTGACCGCAGGCCTGGACCAGGAAATGCACTGGATTGGCCGCCAGCAGTCATTTTTCGGTAAACCGCTTGAGGCAGCACTCGCCAACGGCACCGTCCCCGTAGCCGCCCTTGATGATGCAGTTGCGCGCATCCTGGGACAGATGGAACGCTTCGGCTTCCTCGACGGGGAACGGGTACGCCCAAAGCTGGACCTGGACGCCGGTGCTGTTGTCGCCCAGAAGGTCGCCGAGGAAGGCGCCGTCCTGTTGAAGAACACCGACGCCGCACTCCCCCTCACGAGCGCGGCGAACTCGATCGCCTTGATTGGGCCGACCGCGAAGGACCCAAAGATCGGTGGTGGCGGCAGCGCCGCCGTCGTTCCCGCCTTTGCAGCCTCACCCCTGGATACCATCAGTTCACGGGCCGGCACCGGCACGAAAGTCTCCTGGACCCCAGGCATCCCTGAGAGCGGCACACCCATCCCTGCTGAAGCTTTCAGCCCTGCCAGCCCGCTCGATTCGACCGGAACGGCCCCGTTGGCCCAGGGCAAAAACGTTTCCTACACGGGAAAACTCACCGTCCCGGTCGATGGGACTTACTCTTTCGTCCTCGACGCACCCCTGGGGTATGCGACCTTAGCGATTAACGGCGCCTCGGTGGCGGCGAGCATTCAGGAGCCTGCCACCGGAAGCATCCGCCTCACCAAGGGGGAACATGCAGTGTCCTTCCGGGGGCTGGCACTCAGTGGAACGCCGACGACGATGAACCTAACCTGGATCACCCCGGCCCACAGCGCCGCCGCGCGGGCGAAAGCCGTCGAGCAGGCGAAGGCCGTCCACACCCCGATCGTCTTCGCATACGACAACGCCACCGCCACCGCCGACAGGGACACCCTGTCCCTGCCCGCCGACCAGGATCTGCTCATCTCCGAGGTAGCCGCGGCCAACCCCCGCACCATCGTCGTCCTCAACACAGGATCCGCGGTCACGATGCCCTGGATCTCCAAGGTCAGCGCCGTCCTGAACATGTACTACCCGGGACAGAACGGCGCCGAAGCAACTGCCCGCCTGCTCTACGGTGATGTCAACCCTTCCGGCAAGCTGACCCAGACCTTCCCCGCTTCCGATACCGCCACGCCCATCGCCGGGAACGCCGCAACCTACCCCGGCGTCGGCAACGTGGTCACCTACTCCGAAGGAATTCACGCCGGCTACAAGTGGTACCACAAGACAGGAACCACGCCTCTGTTCCCCTTCGGCCACGGCCTGTCATACACGACTTTCGACTACAAGGGACTATCCGCCAAGCAGGACAACGACACCGTCACCATCCGGCACACCCTCAAGAACACGGGCACACGCGCCGGCCAGGAAGTGGTTCAGGTCTACGCGGGGCCCAGCGCCGAGCTCGCAGTTCCCCAAGTCGAACGCAAACTCATCGGCTACCAGAAAGTGGACCTGAAAGCCGGCGAAAACCAACGAGTAGAAATCACCATCCCGCTCAAGGAGTTCTCCTCGTGGAACACAGCCACCCAGACCTGGGAACTCGGCACAGGGGACCGGCAAATCTTCGTCGGCAACTCCTCGGCTAACCTTCCCCTGACCTTCACCACCAAGATCAACAAAAATTGATCCAAGAGCCAGAGGGGGCACACCCTCGTGCGTGCTCCGCGGTCAGCGGTTGACGGTAATTGAGGCGTCAGTCCGGAATGGCCATGCTGGCCATTCCGGACAACGGCTACCCGCCGTTGGATTGTCTAATGGAGATCCCGCTGGCTGTTCTTCCCCTAGGTTCGTGCTCTGCCGCCATCCAGACTTCCGTTGCCTCCTCTACGAGAGTTCGTCGAAGGTCTTCCTGCGCATCCTACTGTTGTAAATCCAGGCGCTGTGCGGGCGCTCCACCTGCTGCCGTGTCGCTCAATGGCGACAGGGTAGTTGAAGGCACTCGTGACGTTTTCGCTGGTGAGCACGTCCTCGATCCGGCCAGCAGCCACGATGCTTCCGTGAGCCAGGAGAAGTGCGTGCGTGGTGGTCTCGGGTATTTCTTCGAGATGGTGCGTGACGAGCAGGGATGCCTGCTGGGCATCGGAGCGGGCGAGAACTTTGATCGTGTCGAGCAGTTGAAACTGTCGAAGAGGTCCAGGAGCACCGAGTTGTGCGACGCCGCGACGATGGCGCGGTGAAGCATCGTGTCGGCATCGACGTACTCCTCCAGACTGCGCCCCTGCTCGAACCTACTCGCTAGGCCCGGCGCATCAGTCGGAGCTCAGCAGGCGTTCGGCGCACCGCGGCCAACCCGGCTGCTTCTGTCTCGACGGCCATCCACGCTTCGAGCACCAATGCGGTGTCTGCGCGTTGCAGGACGACGTCCCTGTCCTCAGGCACATAGAGTGCCGCGACGAAGACGCCCGCGCCCTGACGGGCCCAGACCACGCCTCGTCCAGAGAGTTGACGGATCGCCTCCCGCAGCGTTGACCCCTGCGCAGGAAGCCGGAAAGGGGTCTGAGAGGGCGTCATGAGGCTCCTTCGGGTCCGCCAGCTTGGCGGCGAGCTGTCCGTGGTGGTGGGCTTGGGTTGCGTGGCCGTCTCGGCGCCGGTGCATTAGCCCCATTCGCGATTCCGAACTCGCTGCACCCTGCAGCGGCCGGGCCTGTTTACGCCCCTGTAAGGCCAGTTGGGCGTGGGACCGTCTGCTCGTGTGGACTCACGCGCAAAGCAGGGTGTGGGGCAAGGGCCGACTCGGCCGAAGGCTGGCCACCAAAGGGCCACTCACCGGAACGGACGCGCGCCAGCAACAGCTCAGCTCGGGACTGCCTCCACTTAGTACTGACCGCTAAGCTCCCGCTCGGACCCTGCCTCGAGAGTGCCGTTGGAGTGCCTCGTACGGGGTCTTCTCGCCCAGACCCAGTGCCCGCGAGTCATCCGTTGCCCCGCTCCGGAACCCCGGGCTCCAGTCCCGTCACCTTATTCGCTGAGGCTTGGCGCCGGGGAATCTGCCAACGGGTGCACAGGGAGGGGGCAATAGAGTCTGGCGAACCAGGAAGCCTGTAAACAGGGCCTGCGGCTAGTTTTGCCGTCTTTTTGCGGCAGCTTCAAGGCGTTGGAAGATGTTGTCGACGATGGCACGGAAATCGGCCTCTTCGCGCGGCGCCCAGTCCTCCCAGGCAACATCGACTGCAGCAAGGCCAGCGGCGGCCAGGACACGGGCTGAAAAGATGTCACGCAGATGCTCATCGAGCGCGGCAGCCAACGCTTCAGTATTGGCGGCCCGTCGCTCCAGCAGACGCCGCTTCAAAGCCGGTTCACTGGCAATCAGCCGAAGTCGGGCGCGCAGGCTTTCTGGCTCGTTTGTGGCTGTGAGGACTACTGGTTCGATTGCAGCCCGGACCAGGCGCCAACCACTGAGACGCCTGCCTTCGGGCAGGTCCCGGAGGGCTGCAAGATAATCGATCTTTGCGCTCTCAACGGATGCGATCACCACATCTTCCTTGCTGCCAAAGTAGCGAAAGAATGTGGCCCGGGAGATTCCGGCTTCCCGGGCAGCGTCGTCGACCGTCACGGCCGCGTACCCGCGCTTGAGGAACACCTCAAGAACTGCCTTCGCCAGTTCCGCTCGAACCGCCTCGCGGGTTCTGTCCCGAATGCTTACCATCACGGCCTTAGTATAGAATGTGATACGCAGTATCAGTATAGATACGAGATCTCATACTTAGTTCCGTCAAGGGGGATTAATGAGTGAAGTCGCAGCCACTCTTGAAACGCCGCCCGTTCATAACGCCTGTCCGACCGAATCTTGCGGGGGCATGAATGCTTCCTTCATGCAGACCATCCTCATTCCGTTCAGCCGAAACTCCCGGGATTGCCAAAGTCCACCACCCCTGACATCCACGACATCCACGACATCCACGACATCCACGACATCCACGACATCCACGACAGGAGAACACCACTATGGCCGCCAACCGCGAAACGAGTTCAGCCCGGGATTCTGCAGAGGACCTGAACGTCGAAGCCCTTCGCGCGAAGTACCGCCACGAGCGTGATCGGCGCATCCACCCCGGCGGAACAAGGCAGTACCGACGGGCCGCCGGCGAGTTCGGCTACTACGCCAAGGACCCCTACACACCGCGGACTGAACGCGCACCCAAGGCAGACAGGGTCGAAGTCCTGGTCATCGGCGCCGGTTTTGGGGGTCTGCTCACCGCGTCACGCCTCCGCGAGCAGGGCGTGGACTCCGTGCGTTTGATGGACGAGGCGGGCGATGTGGGAGGCACCTGGTACTGGAACCGTTACCCCGGAATCCACTGTGACATCGAGTCCTACGTTTATCTGCCGCTGCTCGAAGAGGTCGGATACATCCCGAAGTGGCGCTATGCGCCCGGGGAGGAGATCCGCCAGCATGCCATCGCCATCGCCGAGAAGTTCGACCTCTACCAGGACAGCCTTTTCCAGACTCGTGCAACCCGGTTGGAATGGCATCAAGAGGCAGAAGAGTGGATCGTTGAGACCGACCGAGGTGATCGCTTCCGTGCACGGTTCGTGGTCACCTCCTCGGGGACTCTGACCCAGCCGAAGCTGCCGGGTATCCCCGGTATCGAATCCTTCCGCGGGCACACTTTCCACACGAGCCGCTGGGACTACAGCTACACGGGAGGCACCCCCGACGGCGGCCTGACTGGCTTGGCGGACAAGCGCGTGGCGGTGGTCGGCACCGGGGCAACAGGCCTTCAGGTTGTCCCGCATGTCGGAGCCGACGCGCAGGAACTGATCGTTTTCCAGCGCACCCCCTCCACCGTGGATGTGAGGGACAACCGCCCCACCGACCCGGAATGGGCAGCATCCCTGAAACCCGGGTGGCAGCGGGAGCGGATGGAGAACTTCCTCGCCGTACTCGCCGGGGAGCCTGTGGAGGAAAGCCTGGTCCAGGACGGCTGGACGGCCACCACCAACCTGCAGCGAAAGATCCTTTCCGGCTCCGTGGACACCACCCTCCCGGCCGAGGAGCGGGAACGACTCGACGAGATCGATGATTTCCTGACGATGAACCGCCTTCGCGCACGGGTCGAGGACGTCGTCGAGAACCCGGCAACAGCCGAAGCCCTCAAACCCTGGTATCGGTACATGTGTAAGCGCCCTGGCTTCAGCGACACCTACCTGCAGACCTTCAACCGGCCTAACGTCAGACTCGTCGACACCGCCGATACCGGCGGCATCACCCGCATGACCGAGAACGCAGTCGTCGTCGGCGACACGGAATACGAAGTCGACTGCGTCATCTTCGCCACGGGATTCGAGGTCGGCATCTCGGGAGTCATGTCGGGAACCCTGCCCGTGATCGGCCGCCACGGAAGAACCCTGCTCGAAGCCTGGTCAAAGGGTCCACGCACGCTTCATGGCTTTTCCTCGCATGGCTTCCCGAACCTGTTCCACCTCAGCGGCATCCAAAACGCCAACTCGGTCAACTTCGGCCACATACTCCTCGAACAGGCCGAACACATCGCAGCGGTCATCGGACGGGGACGCGCAGTCGGAGCACGCTTCATCGAGCCGACCGCGGAAGCCGAGGAAGCATGGGTGCGGACGGTTCATGAAACCGCGATCGACAACAGGGCCTTCCAAGCCGAATGCACTCCCGGGTATTACAACGGAGAAGGCACCCGCTCCATAGCCGGCGCCTCGTACAGTCCAGGTCCGGTAGCGTTTCACCGGCTTCTGCGCGAATGGCGTGAAGGTGACATGGCCGAGATCCTGTCCTTGGGGCAGGACGAGTGCGCGCAGGTGACCGAGACTGCGGGGGCCTCGCGGTGAGCCGCTTCCTGCCCACGGCGAGGACCCTGGCGCCAGCGGCCGCCCTCCTCCTGACAATGGCCCTCGCCGCCTGCAGCGCCCCGCCCGCATCAATGGAGGCGGCTTCGAACAAAGAGGACGCATCCGTTCACGAAGCAAAACGCGTCATGCAGGTGACATCCGTCCACGAGGCGACCGGAATGACGCTGCTCGAGGGACCAACCTTCGGTCCCGACGGCAACCTCTACCTCGTCGACGTGACAGCGCCGCCCGGCGCGCCCAAGGTACTGAGGGTAGACACAACAGCGAAAACGGTAAGCACCGCCTACACGGACGACCGGAGCGCGCTCACATCCGCCCAATTTAATCCCCGGAACGGGCGCCTGTACGTCACGGACTTCCTCAGCGGATCGGTCCGCAGCATGACCGCAGACGGCCAGGATGTTCAGGACGTGTTCTCCGGGCCCGTCGCAGGAATTCCAATGCAGCCCGACGACATCTCCTTCGACGCTGACGGCAACCTCTACATCACCGACGCAACTGGCGCCCGTTCGCCGTACTGGGAAGCGAAGGGACGCCTTGTACGCATCGACGGCGCCACGGCCAAGCCCGTAGTCCTGGCCGATAACCTCGAGTCGCCGAACGGCATCAGCTTCTCTCCGGACGAAGACTCGCTCTGGGTGAGCCTGAACACCGGCAACCGCATCGATCACTTCACCCTCACGGAAGCGGGCACAGCAGTCACAACAGCCCACCCTGCCATCTACGCCTCCGCAGGAGCCGCCCAGGTCGACTCGATCGCCGTGGACGCGGAAGGCAACCTCTACGTAGGACTGCACAACCGGCCGGCAGTACTCATCTACGACGTCAATGGTCAACTCCTGAAAACAGTCTCCATCCCTGCGAAAGACACAGCCGGCCTCAGCTCAGCGACGAACATCGCCATCAAACCCGGCACAACCGAGGCCTACATCACGGTCAGCGGCAGCGACGGCGGTTTCCTTTACTCCTTCAAAGCACTAGCGGCAGGGAACCGCCAGTCGAACGGGGGTTGATTGAGCTCGGAGCAAAGGATCTGGCCGGCCTCGTAAATTCGCTTATCAACAAAACGAGCAACGAGGAGTCCTCCGGGCGCCTTCGGTTACCCACTGAACGTGCTCTAGGTGTACTCAGCCAGTAGGTTGGTTGCACCTGCTGATGGGTGGTTTGCCTCCGAGGCTGCCGTTGTCCCTGTCGCGCTCCCGGACCAGTTCCTCGACGCCGGCGCGCTGCCCACCCTCCATGATCGCTACGGCCTGGCCGCCGCCGACCGCATCGTCGCCAAGGTCCTCGCCGAACTCGGCTGAACCAAGTCACGGAAGACGGAGTGCGGGAGACCAAATACCGGTCCCCCGCACTCCACCATTTAAAAGGACGGACACCCCCGGATGGACACCCCCGGAAGGACAAAAGGCATGGCCGCCAAATTCATACGCATCGACGACTGGACCGCACTGACTGGGTCCAGCCAGCGGTCGGCAGCAGAAGACTGTACGAAAAACAGGAGCCTGCGCGACCTGGGTGGACAACCACAACCTGGGGCTGCACTACCGGGTAACCCACCCGCAGCGACAAACCACCATGAGCTCCCGGCTCCTTGAACCTTAGGCTGCAGTCAAGCTGAAGTGCTGAATTGCACCGGAGCGGTACACACTCCTGGGGGACTGGTATCCGTGGGCGGGTAGGGCCTTAGGTCTCATCTGGAGAAGTTCGTTGGCCCATCTACCAGATTCTTTGTTGAACCCCTCCAAAATGGGGCCGTCAATGGAGAACTAGCGTCTGCTGTAAGGAATATTCCCGGCAAGCGCAGAGGACCAATCCATGACGATCGAGACAAACCTCCCCACCAATGAGACCCCCACCGGCACGGGCTACGAAATCCTGGAGACGGCCCGCCGACAGGTTCTCGAGGAGGGCATCGGCCTGACCCAGGCCCAGCTCGAAGAGGTCCTGCGCCTGCCGGACGAAGCCATTTCCGCCGCCCTGGACCTGGCCCACCAGGTACGCCTCCGGCACTGCGGCGAGGACGTGGAAGTGGAGGGCATCATCTCCATCAAGACCGGCGGCTGCCCCGAGGACTGCCACTTCTGCAGCCAGTCAGGCCTCTTCGACTCCCCCGTCCGCGGCGTGTGGCTGGACATCCCGGAACTGGTCAAGGCCGCCAAGGAAACCGCTGCCACCGGAGCCACCGAATTCTGCATCGTCGCCGCCGTCCGCGGGCCGGACATCAAACTCATGAACCAGATCAAGTTCGCCATCGACCGGATCAACGAGGAAGTGGACATCAACATCGCCTGCTCCCTGGGCATGCTGACCCGGCGGCAGGTGGACCAACTGGCCAGCTGGGGCGTCCACCGCTACAACCACAACCTCGAAACCGCCCGCAGCTACTTCCCCCAGGTGGTCACCACCCACACTTACGAGGAGCGGCTGGAAACCTGCGCCATGGTTAAGGACGCCGGCATGGAACTGTGCTGCGGGGCCCTGATCGGCATGGGCGAGAGCCTGGAACAGCGTGCTGAACTCGCGGCCCAACTGGCCGCCCTTGACCCGCACGAGGTCCCGCTGAACTTCCTCAACCCCCGCCCCGGCACCCCGCTGGCGAACCAGCAGGTCATGGACGGCAAGGACGCCCTCCGCGCCATCGCCGCCTTCCGCCTCGCCATGCCCCGCACAGTCCTGCGCTACGCCGGCGGCCGCGAGCTCACCCTCGGCGACCTTGGCACCCGCGACGGGCTGCTCGGCGGCATCAACGCCGTCATCGTCGGCAATTACCTCACCACCCTGGGCCGGCCCGCCACCGCCGACCTGAACCTGCTGGTGGACCTCAACATGCCCATCAAGGAACTCCAGAAGACGCTATGAACGCGGCAGCAACCAGCTCAACCACCGGCAACTTTTGCGGGCACTGCGGCGAGGCGTACGACGGCGGCGACGGCCCGCCGTCGTACGCTCACCAACGCTGCGTGGAACGTTTGGCCATGGAGCCTCCGCGGTACTGCGCCACCTGCCGGCGCCGCATGAAAGTCCAGGTGACACCGCTGGGCTGGACTGCGGAGTGCTCCCGACACGGGGTGCTTAAACCATGAGCAGCAGGAGCCTGATCCAGCGGGACCGGGAAACGCTGTGGCATCCCTATGCCCCCGCGTCGGCGGACCTTCCGTTGTGGGAGGTGGAGGCGGCCAACGGCGTGCTGCTGCGGCTCCGCGCCGAGGACGGCACCCGCCACGAGGTGGTGGATGCGATGTCCTCGTGGTGGTCGGTAATCCACGGTTACCGGAACCCGGTGCTGGACGCTGCGGCGAAGCGGCAGCTGGAGAGTTTCAGCCATGTGATGTTCGGCGGCCTGACGCATGCCCCCGCGGTGGAACTGGCCGAGCGACTGGTGGACATGGCCCCGGAAGCGCCCGGGCGGCAGCGCCTGGAGCGGGTGTTCCTGGCTGATTCGGGATCGGTTTCCGTGGAAGTCGCGCTCAAGCTGGCGGTACAGTTCCAGACTGCGTCCGGGCACCCGCACCGGCAACGGTTCCTGAGCATCCGCGGCGGGTACCACGGCGACACGTTTGCGGCGATGGGCGTCTGCGACCCCGTGGACGGCATGCACTCCGCCTTCCCGGGACTGCTCGCCGGCAACATCTTTGCACCCCGGCCTCCGGCAGCGGCCTCAGCAACTCCCGAAGCCGTGCAGACCTGGGCGGCCGGGCTGGCGGACATTGCGGCTGCGCATTCAACGCAGCTCGCCGCGATCATCGTCGAACCGGTCCTGCAGGGGGCCGGCGGCATGCACGCCTACCCGGCCGAGTGCCTGCCAGTGTTGCGGCAGGTGGCAGACCAGTACGGGATGCTGCTCATCTTCGATGAGATCGCCACCGGCTTCGGGCGCACGGGCGAGCTGTTCGCGGCCGATCACGCCGGCGTAGTGCCGGACATTATGTGCGTGGGCAAAGCCCTGACCGGCGGATACATGACCCTTGCCGCGATGATCTGCACGGCAGACGTGGCCGCCACCGTTTCCAACGGAACGGCCGGCGCGCTGCTGCATGGCCCCACGTTTATGGGCAACCCGCTGTCATGCGCTGTTGCCAACGCGAGCTTGGGCATCATCAACGACGGCGGCTGGCGCGCCGACGTCGCCCGCATCGGCACCGGCCTGGAAGCCGGGCTGGCTCCCGCCCTGGGCCTGGCCTCCGTGCGGGAGGTCCGCACCATCGGCGCCGTCGGGGTGATCGAACTGTACGACGCGGTGGACGTCGCCGCCGTGGCCGCTGCCGCGATCCGGCATGGAGTCTGGGTACGGCCGTTCCGGAACCTCGTCTACACCATGCCCCCGTACATCAGCACCAGCGAGGACATTGGCGTGATTGCTTCGGGGATGATCGCCGCCGTCGCCGAAATCCACGAGTGCATTCCGGCGCACTCCGGAGGTCCGGCATGAGTACCTCCATGATCCAGTGGCTTGAGGGGCAGGCGGCCATCCGGGACCGCCGCGGTTTGGTCCGCCGCCCGCTTCCCCGCGGGGCAGACGAAACGTTCATCGACCTCGCCAGCAACGACTACCTGGGGCTTGCGTCAGATCCGCGGGTTGCCGGCGCGGCCGCGGATGCCGCACATACGTGGGGCGCAGGTGCCACGTCCTCGCGCCTGGTGGCAGGCACAACCAGGCTGCACCTGGACCTCGAGCAGGAACTGGCAGCGCTGGCGGGGATGGAAACGGCGTTGGTGTTCTCCTCCGGCTACCTGGCCAACATCGGTGTGATCACGGCGCTGGGAGGCCCGGGAACTTTGATCGTGGCGGATGAACACTGCCACGCGTCGATGATCGACGGTTTCCGGCTCAGCCGCTCGCGCATCGAATCGTTCACCCACAACAGTGTGCAGGACGCCGGCCGGCTGCTGGCCGGCCGGTCCGAGCCGCGGGCGCTGATCGCCGTCGAATCGGTCTACAGCGTTTTGGGCGACGACGCCCCGCTGGCCGCCCTGCTGGCCCTCGCCGAGGAGCAGGACGCCGTGCTGCTGATCGACGAGGCTCACAGCCTGGGCGTCACCGGCAACGGCCAGTTCCAGGGCCGCGGCGCGGTCGCGGGGACTCCTCTGGCCGGGCACCCGGGCGTGATCACGACGGCGACCCTGTCCAAGGCGCTGGGCAGCCAGGGTGGAGCGGTGCTCGGATCAGCGCTGTTGCGCGAGCACCTGCTTAACCGGGCGCGAACCTTCATCTTCGACACCGGCCTGGCGCCCGCCTCCGCCGCGGCTGCCCTCGCCGCGGTGCGGATCATCAGGGACGAACCGTGGCGGGCCGAACTGGTCCGCACCAATGCGGCGGCGCTGGCCGCCGGGCTCGCGCCTGCCGTTGTGGCCCTTGCCGGCGCCCACCCTGAGACCGCGGCGGCGCGGGCGGCGTCCGTCCAGGCGGCAGGTGCCGTCCAGTCCATCCCCATGCCGTCCGTTGAGTCTGCCCTGGCCGCGACGGCGGAAGCCCGCACGGCCGGTGTGCGCATCGGCTGCTTCCGCCCGCCGTCGGTACCTGACGGCATCCCGCGGCTGCGGCTCACCGCCCGCGCCACCCTTTCGCCCAAGGAAATCGAAGACAGCTGCGCAGTGCTGCGCGGCATTCTGGAGGAACGTCAATGAACCTGCCCGCCGTCATCCTCATCACCGGAACGGACACCGGGGTGGGAAAGACCATCACGACGGCGGCCCTCGCCGCCGTGCTGCAGGCTGCCGGCCGTAGCGTGGCTGTCTACAAACCGTGCCAGTCAGGAGCTGCCGGCGGTGACGCTGATGCCGCCGAAATTGTCCGGCTCGCCGGCGCGGTGACCGTTGAAACGGGAGTGGTCCTGCAGGAGCCGCTCGCACCGGCCGCCGCTGCCGCCCTCGAGGGAAAGCCGCTGCCGGGATTGGCCGTGCATGCCGGACGTGTCCGGGAGCTCGCAGCCTCGCACGAGCATGTCCTGGTTGAGGGTGCAGGCGGGCTGCTCGTGGATCTGGATTCCCACGGCGGCACCCTGGCGGACCTCGGATCCCACCTGGCGGCGGCGTTCCTGCTTGTTGCCCGGCCGTGCCTGGGAACACTGAACCACACCGCCCTGACCCTCGAAGCCCTGGCGGTGCGGAACCTGCAGGTCCTGGGAGTGGTACTCGGGAGTTGGCCCCGCGTTCCCGGCCTGGTGCACCACAGCAACCGGGAGGTGCTCGGATCGCTGCAGGTACCCTTCCTCGGGGCGCTCCCGGAGCGGGCCGCAGAGCTGGCCCCGGCGGATTTCCGTGCCGGCGCAGTGGCCTGGCTGAACGGGCTGCCGGCATGATGCCGGTGGCCACGGCGGCAGGACAGGCGGGTCCCAACCAGTGCCCGTACCTCGTGGTGCGCGATCCTGCCGCCGTCCGGGACGTGCTGCACCGGCCCGCCGACTTTAGCCCCGCAAATGCCTTGATCGCCGTAACGCCGCTGGGCGCGCCCGCCCTGCGTGTGCTGCAGGAAGTCCGTTTTGCGCTGCCTGCCGTGCTGGCGAGCAACGAAACCGGCACGCACGCCGGGATCAGGAAGGTGGTGGCCGGCTTCTTTACCCCCGCCACGGTGGCCGCAATCGAGCCGCGGATCCGTGAGCTGGCAAAGGAAGCGGCGCGAACCGCAGCCCGCCAGCTCAAGTCTGCCGACGCCGTCGACCTTGTTGCTGCGGTGGCGGCCCTTCCTCCGGCAGTGGTGATGCTCGAACTCCTCGGACTGCCTGTCCGGGACCTTCCCGACCTTAAACGGTGGGGCCGCGACTCCATGGAGCTGTTCTGGGGCTGGCCTGATGAAGACAGGCAACTGGAACTGGCCCACAGCGCCGCAGACTTTTATGTCTGGCTCCGGCAGCTCGTTGCGGAATCCAGGAAAGCGGCAGGAAGGAACCTGTTCAAGTCCCTGGCCGAACACGGACTGTCCACGCCCGAAATCTGCTCTCTCGGCTACTTCCTGCTCATCGCGGGGCAGGAAACAACCACCCAGCTGATCAGCACTACCCTGTTCCGCCTCCTGGAGGGCACGATCCCGGTGAACTGGGCCGATGCTGCATCCGACACGGGTTCCAGGTCCGCGGTCCGGCACGTGCTGGTCAACGAATCATCCGTACCCACCTGGCGCCGGGTTGCGGCGCACGATACACACCTTGGGGACAAAACTGTGGCCGCAGGAACCGGGATTCTCCTCGAGCTGAGCGGAAATCCCATCACCTCACGAGCATCAGCTCAGGTCCCGCTGGCACCAGTGGAGACGGGCGGACATCGACAAGCAGCCAACTTCAACCTCGTTTTCGGCTCCGGTATCCACCGCTGCCTTGGGGCCAAGCTCGCAGAACTGGAAGCCGGCGTCATAGTCCAGGAAACGGCCACAGCTCTTCCCCTGATCCGCGTACAGGACCGCGCTCCGGAATGGATCCGCCTCCTGTCGTTCCAGGCTCCGCGGACAGTCTCCGTGACAAACACAGCCCGCGCTGCGCAGCTTAACACCCCGCCGCCGGACACGCCTGCCCGGGTGTGACGTGGAATACTTCCGTAGGTGAGCCGGAACCGCCGGCGGACGCAGGAAGGGCCACGCGTAATGCAGGAAACGGTCAGGGTGGACGAAACGCCGCTGGAGCACGTGCTGGCAGCTCTGTCCCGTGAACGGGGCAACGGGCTGCTGCCGGACCCGGCCTTTGACCGCCGCCTGGACCGGACCCTGCCCCTGCTGGCGGATCTCTTCGGCTCCCTGTACGGCTCGCGGCCGGACTGGCAGGACCAGCTGGCAGCCCTCATTGTCCAGGCGGCAAGGTCCTGGCAGGAGCGCCCGGCCGGGCTGAAGGACCTGGACGCCGGGCGCGAAGGCGACAGCGGCTGGTTCCAGTCCAACACCATGCTGGGCGGCGTCTGCTACGTGGACCGGTACGCGGAAAGCCTGGAGGGGGTCCGCGCCCGGATCCCGTACTTCAAGGAGCTCGGCCTGACCTACCTCCACCTCATGCCGCTGTTCCTGGCTCCCGAGCCGCATTCCGATGGCGGCTACGCGGTGTCCAGCTACCGGGAGGTCAACCCGAAGCTCGGAACCATGGAGCAGCTGCGGTCCCTGGCGGCGGACCTGCGGAGCAACGGGATCAGCCTGGTGGTTGACTTCATCTTCAACCACACCTCGGACGAGCACGAGTGGGCCCGCAAGGCAGCCGCCGGCGACCCCGAATACAGCGACTACTACTGGATTTTCCCGGACCGGACCATGCCGGACGCCTTCGAACAGAACGTGCGTGAAATCTTCCCGGAAAACCACCCTGGGTCCTTCATCCAGATGGCGGACGGCCGGTGGGTCTGGGCCACCTTCCACACCTACCAGTGGGACCTGAACTACTCCAACCCGGACGTTTTCCGCGCCATGGCCGGGGAAATGCTGTTCCTGGCGAACCAGGGAGTGGACATCCTTCGGATGGATGCCGTGGCCTTCATCTGGAAGCAGCTGGGAACCTCCTGCGAGAGCCGGCCCGAGGCGCACACCCTGCTGCGCGCCTTCAACGCGGTGTGCCGTCTGGCGGCGCCGTCGCTGCTCTTCAAATCCGAGGCCATCGTGCATCCGGACGAGGTGGCGCTCTACATCGACCCCGCCGAGTGCCAGATCTCCTACAACCCGCTGCAGATGGCGCTGATCTGGGAATCCCTGGCCACGCGGGACACCTCGCTGCTGGCCCAGGCCCTGAAGCGGCGGCACAACATCCCGGCCGGCACATCTTGGGTCAACTACGTCCGCAGCCACGACGATATCGGCTGGACCTTCGCGGACGAGGACGCGGCGGAACTGGGCATCAACGGCTTCGACCACCGCCGCTTCCTGAACTCCTTCTACGTCAACCGGTTTCCTGGCAGCTTCGCCCGCGGCGTGCCTTTCCAGGACAACCCGCGCACCGGCGACTGCCGGATCTCGGGCACGACGGCGTCACTGTGCGGCATGGAGGTCAACCCCGCCGAGGCGGTGGAACGGATCCTCCTGGCCCACTCGGTTGCCTTCAGCACCGGCGGGATCCCGCTGCTGTACCTGGGCGACGAGGTGGCCCAGCTCAATGACTACGACTATGCGCAGGAGCGGGGCCACGGAGGGGACAGCCGCTGGGTTCACCGGCCGCACTACCCCGCGGAACAATACGCCCGCCGAAACGACCCCTCCACACCGGAAGGCGCCGTGCACGCCGGGCTGAAGCGGATGATCGAAGTCCGCGGAGCTGCCCCTGAGCTGGCCGGAACCACGCTGCTCGACTTCGAAACCCACAACCGAAGTGTCCTGGGGTACCAGCGGCCGGCAAGCGCGGCCGACGGCGGCCAGACGCGGATCCTTGCCCTCGCCAACTTCGGCGACTCTTCCCGGCAGCTGCCAGCGGAGACCTTCGGCGGATTCCTGCCGGCCGCCGTCGACCTTCTCTCGGAAGCGACGCTGGACCTGGCCGAAGGCGTCACGCTGCTCCCCCGCCAGTATCTCTGGCTGCGCGTCACTCCCGTCTAGCACGGGCGCCCGTTTTCCCAACCGGGGGCGGGCCGTGAAACCATACGGATCATGCCCCAGAAGATTGCGTACCAGGGTGAACCCGGCGCCAATTCCAATATTGCCTGCCAGCAGATGTTCCCGGACATGGAAAGCGTGCCGTGCGCCAGCTTTGAGGACGCCTTCGAGCTGGTGGCCAGCGGCGAGGCCGACCTGGCCATGATCCCCATCGAGAACTCCATTGCCGGCCGGGTGGCGGACATCCACATCCTGCTGCCGCAGTCCAACCTGCAGATCGTGGGCGAATACTTCCTGCCCATCCACTTCGACCTGCTGGGCATTCCGGGCAGCACCATCGAGGGGGCCACCGAGGTCCACAGCCACATCCACGCCCTGGGCCAGTGCCGGCGCCTGATCCGCGAGGCCAACCTGCGCCCGGTCATCGCCGGTGACACCGCAGGATCCGCCCGCGAAGTGGCCGAGTGGAATGATCCCCGCAAGCTGTCCCTGGCTCCCCCGCTGGCCGCGCAGATCTACGGCCTGGAGGTCCTTGCGTCCCGGGTGGAGGACGATCCCTCCAACACCACACGCTTCGTGGTCCTGGCACGGGAAAAGGAACTGCCGGCCCGGGACGAGCTTCCCGGCCCGGCAGTCACCAGCTTTGTGTTCCGCGTGCGCAACGTCCCGTCTGCCCTGTATAAGGCTCTGGGCGGTTTCGCCACCAACGGCGTGAACATGACCCGGCTGGAGAGCTACATGGTGGGCAACGAATTCGCCGCCACCATGTTCATGGCCGACGTCGAAGGCCACCCCGAGGACCTGCCGCTGAAGCTGGCCCTCGAGGAACTGGACTTCTTCACCACCGAGGTGCGGATCCTGGGCGTCTACGCAGCCGCCGACTACCGCGCGGCGGCCGCCACGGCCTGACGCGGCTGCTGCCCCGGCTTCAGGAACTGCGCGAAGAACGCGCCCAGTTCCGCGGTGGCGGTCAGCGGCAGAACGTTGGCCACATACTGGTCCGGGCGGACCACCACCACGGCACCGTTGCGGTCCAGGCCGCGGAGGTCGAAGATGTCCGCGTTCGGGTCCGTGCCGTACACCTTCTCGTAGTCGGTCAGCTTGAACGGGCCCACCTGCGGCTTGAACACCGCGGGAACCTGGTTGATGTCGACGGCGGTGTGCCCCTGCTGGTAAATGACCTTCAGGTCGAACCATGCATCCGGGTCCGCCCCGGCAGGGGTGGCAGCCAGCGGTGATTCCGGTGAGTTGGTGAACCATTCGGCCAGCAGGTCGGTGGCGGAACCGGTCCCCGGCTGCGCCGCGTCGGCAAACACGTAGATCCGCCAGCGCCCGTCCGCGGTGGCGTGGTGGCCCAGGTGGATCGGGTTGGTGTCCGCCACCCGCACCACGGGGGCGGACTTGAAGCGTTTACCCACGGGGAAGCCCGCGGCCAGGTCCTGGTGGTCGTCGGTCCCGACAATCAGGGACGGGGCGTACTGGGTCATGAACCCGGCCGGGAATTCGGCGGTCCGGACATAGAAGTCTTCCAGGTCGGAGGGGTGCTCGAACTCTTCGGGCTTCTTGGCCATCATGGATGACCATTCCTTGTCGAAGTCGATCAGGTTCTTCGCCACCACCTGGCGTTCGGCGGAGTAGGTGGCCAGCAGGCTTTCGGGGCTGCGGCCCTCCAGGACATGGCCCAGCTTCCACGCGATGTTGAAGCCGTCCTGCATGGACACGTTCATCCCCTGGCCGGCCTTGGCGCTGTGGGTGTGGCAGGCATCGCCGGTGATGAAGACGCGGGGGGTGCGGGTGCCGCGGTCCTGCGGCAGGACGTCGTCGAACCGGTCCGTGAGGCGGTGGCCCACCTCGTACACGCTGTGCCAGGCCACGTTGCGGACGTCCAGGGTGTAGGGGTGGAGGATCTCGTTCGCCTTGCGGATGATGTCGTCGATGCTGGTGTTCCGCACCGCGTGGTGGGTGGCGGGGTCCACCTCTCCCAGGTCCACATACATGCGGAACAGGTGCCCGCCTTCGCGCGGGATGAGCAGGATGCTGCCTTTTTCGCCCTGGATTGCGCACTTGGTGCGGATATCCGGGAAGTCAGTGACGGCAAGCGCGTCCATGACACCCCAGGCGTGATTGGCCTGGTCGCCGGCGAGGGTGCAGCCGATGGCCTGGCGCACCTTGCTGCGAGCGCCGTCGGCACCTACCACGTACTTGGCCCGGACAATGCGCTCCTGCCCCTCATTGGGCCCGGAAGTGTGGAGCAGGGTCACGGCGACAGGGTATTCACCGCTGTCCGCGACCTCCAAGCCCTGGAATTCGTAGCCGTAGTCCGGCTTCAGGCGTGAGGGCGAGTTGGCGGCAAATTCCGCGAAATAGTCCAGGACTCGGGCCTGGTTGACGATGAGGTGCGGGAACTCGCTGATGCCTGTCTCGTCATCCACCGCCCGGGCGGAACGGATGATGTTGGCACGGTTGGCCGGGTCCGGCTTCCAGAAGGCCATCTCGGTAATCCGGTAGGCCTCGGCCGTGATCCTCTCGGCAAAGCCGAATGCCTGGAAGGTCTCGACGCTGCGCGCCTGGATGCCGTCCGCCTGGCCGATGGCCAGCCGTCCGGGACGGCGCTCGATAATGCGCGTGGTGACGTTGGGGAACATCGAAAGCTGTGCGGCGGCGAGCATGCCGGCGGGGCCTGTGCCGACGATCAGCACATCCACTTCATTCGGAAGTTCTTCGGGGCGGTTGATGCCGACGCCGGCGGCCGGCTTGACGCGCGGGTCGCCGGATACGTAGCCGTGGTGGTGGAACTGCACGGTATTCCTCACTTCTTTGTGGCGGCTGAGCTGTTCTATATCAGAACAAGTGATTCGATAATGGAAACAGTGGAACTTGGCATCCACTGTACGCCCGATGTGATGCGGGCGACAAGTGCCCCCTGCTCGCCCGCAACGCCACGGAAAAAGAGGGGTTGACGAACGGCGGGCCACGGGTGAATAGTGATCGTATACGATTTCGTACCTGATGAGGAGAAGCTTTGGAGCAGGTCAACGAGGACACCCTGGCATCAGCCCGCAAGGTGATTGCGGTGCACATCAACTACCCCAGCCGTGCGGCCCAGCGCGGCCGCACCCCCGCCCAGCCCTCCTACTTCCTCAAGCCCTCCAGCTCCCTGGCCTTGACGGGCGGCCGGGTGGAGCGGCCGGCAGGCTGTGAACTGCTCGGCTACGAGGGCGAGATTGCCCTGGTCATCGGCAAGGGGGCCCGCCGCGTCAGTATCGAGGACGCATGGAGCCACGTTGCCGCCGTCACCGCCAGCAACGACCTGGGTGTGTACGACCTCCGCTGGGCGGACAAAGGGTCCAACCTCCGGTCCAAGGGTGGGGACGGCTTCACCCCGGTGGGCCCGGCTCTGATCCCGGCAGACGCCGTCGACCCCGCGAGGCTGCGCATCCGCACCTGGCACAACGGCGACCTGGTCCAGGATGACACGACGGAGGACCTGCTCTTCCCGTTCGCCCGCCTGGTGGCGGACCTGTCCCAGCTGCTTACCCTCGAAGAGGGCGACATCATCCTCACCGGCACCCCCGCCGGCGCCTCCGTGGCCAAGCCCGGCGATGTGCTCGAGGTGGAAGTTTCCGCCGGGAACCTCACCACAGGCCGGCTGGCCACCACCGTGGAGGAAGGCACGACGCCGTTCGCGGACTTTGGTGCCGGGCCCAAGGTTGATGACCTGCAGCGCGAGGAAGCGTACGGTTCCCGCGAGGCCGCCGGGCTGGCACCTGCTGCGGAGGCCGCCGCACCTTCCCTCTCCCCTGTGCCTTCCCTCTCCCCTGAGCTGAAGGCCAAGCTGGAGTCCGTGGCCACCGCCACCCTATCCTCGCAGATGCGAAAGCGCGGCCTGAACAACGTCAGCATCGACGGGCTGCAGGCCACCCGCCCGGACCGGAAGGTGGTGGGCCTGGCCCGGACCCTGCGCTACGTCCCCAACCGCGAGGACCTCTTCAAGACCCACGGCGGCGGTTTCAACGCGCAGAAGAAGGCCATCGACTCGGTCAACGAAGGCGAAATCCTGGTGATGGAGGCCCGCGGCGAGAAGGGCACCGGCACCGTCGGCGACATCCTGGCCCTCCGCGCCCAGGTCCGCGGGGCTGCAGCCATCATCACTGACGGCGGCGTCCGCGACTTCACTGCCGTGGCGGGGCTGGTCATGCCCACCTACTTCGCCACCCCGCACCCCGCGGTACTCGGCCGCCGCCACATCCCCTGGGACACGGACATCACCATCGCCTGCGGCGGCGCCACCGTCCAGCCCGGCGACATCATCGTGGCGGACGCCGACGGCATCCTGGTCATCCCGCCGGCCATCGCCGAAGAACTCGTGGACGACTGTATCCAACAGGAGAAGGAAGAAGCCTTCATCTTCGAAATGGTCAAGGAGGGCAACAGTGTGGACGGCCTGTACCCGATGAACGCCGAATGGCAGGCCAGGTACAACGAATGGGAGGCAGGAAAAGCTGATGACTGAGGCACTGACCGACCTGGCCGAAGTGGCCGCTCCCGGCAGCAAGTCCGAACAGGCGTACCAGGCCGTCAAGGCGCGGATCGTCGAGGGCACCTATACCCCCGGCTACCGGCTGGTGCTGGGCACCATCGCCAAGGACCTCGGCTTCAGTGTGGTCCCGGTCCGCGAAGCCATCCGCCGGCTGGAGGCCGAAGGCCTGGTGAAGTTCGAACGCAACGTGGGCGCCACCGTAGCCGGCATCGACCCCACCGAATACCTGTACACCATGCAGACACTCAGCATCGTGGAGGGTGCGGCCACCGCGTTGTCCGCCCCGCTGATCGATGCGGTGGCCATCACCCGGGCCCGCGCGGTGAACGAGGAAATGCGCGAATGCCTGGAACACTTCAACCCCGTCCGTTTCACCCAACTGAACCAGGACTTCCACAGCGTCCTCTTTGAGCACTGCCCCAACCCGCACATCCTGGACCTGGTCCACCGCGGCTGGAACCGGCTGGCTGCACTGAGGTCCTCCACGTTCCGTTTCGTCCCCGGCCGGGCCCGCGAATCGGTGGAGGAGCACGAAGGGCTGCTGCAGCTCATCGAATCCGGCGCCGATCCGGACACCATCGAAAAAGCCGCCCGCCAGCACCGGGCGGCCACCCTGGACGCATACCTCGCCCAAGCAAAGCACCAGTAAGGACATCAACGATGACGACCTCCGTAGAAACCTCCCGGCACTACGTCCCCAAGGACCTGCCCGCCCATATCCAGCATTACATCAACGGCGAGTTCGTTGACTCCGTGGGCGGGAAGACCTTCGACGTCCTGGATCCTGTTTCCAACCGCAACTACGCCACCGCCGCGGCCGGCCAGAAAGAGGACATCGACCTGGCCGTTGCGGCCGCCCGCGAAGCTTTCGTGAACGGCCCGTGGCCGAAGATGAAGCCTCGCGAGCGGGCCCGCGTTCTGAACCGGATCGCTGACGCCGTCGAAGCGCAGGAAGCACGCCTGGCTGAACTGGAAACTTTCGATACCGGCCTGCCGATCACCCAGGCCAAGGGCCAGGCGCTGCGCGCGGCCGAGAACTTCCGCTTCTTCGCGGACCTGATCGTGGCCCAGTTCGACGACGCCATGAAGGTCCCCGGCTCGCAGATCAACTACGTCAACCGCAAGCCGATCGGCGTGGCCGGCCTGATCACGCCTTGGAACACCCCGTTCATGCTGGAGTCCTGGAAGCTCGCCCCGGCCCTGGCCACCGGCAACACCGTGGTCCTGAAGCCGGCCGAGTTCACGCCGCTGTCCGCCTCGCTGTGGGCCACCATCTTCAAGGAAGCCGGCCTGCCCGACGGCGTCTTCAACCTGGTCAACGGCCTGGGCGAGGAAGCAGGCGACGCACTGGTCAAGCACCCGGACGTGCCCCTGATCTCCTTCACCGGTGAGACCACCACCGGCCAGACGATCTTCCGGAACGCGGCCGCGAACCTGAAGGGCCTGTCCATGGAACTGGGCGGCAAGTCCCCCTGCGTCGTTTTCGCCGACGCCGACCTGGACGCCGCGATCGATTCGGCCCTGTTCGGGGTCTTCTCCCTCAACGGGGAACGCTGCACCGCCGGCTCCCGCATCCTGGTGGAGCGTGCCATCTACGACGAGTTCTGCGAGAAGTACGCCGCCCGCGCAAAAAACATCGTCGTCGGCGATCCCCACGATCCCAAGACCCAGGTGGGCGCCTTGGTCCACCCGGAGCACTACGAGAAGGTGGCCTCCTACGTGGAGATCGGCAAGTCCGAAGGCCGGCTCCTGGCCGGCGGCGGCCGCCCGGACCACCTGCCTGAAGGCAACTACATCGCACCCACCGTGTTCGCCGACGTCGCCCCCGACGCCCGGATCTTCCAGGAGGAGATCTTCGGACCGGTGGTGGCCATCACCCCGTTCGAGAACGACGACGAAGCCCTCGCCCTGGCCAACAACACCAAGTACGGCCTGGCCGCCTACATCTGGACCCAGAACCTGACCCGGGCGCACAACTTCTCACAGAACGTCGAGGCCGGCATGGTGTGGCTGAACAGCCACAACGTCCGCGACCTGCGTACCCCGTTCGGCGGGGTCAAGGCGTCGGGCCTGGGCCACGAGGGCGGATACCGCTCCATCGATTTCTACACCGACCAGCAGGCCGTGCACATCACGCTCGGCCCGGTTCACACTCCTAAATTTGGCCACACCCCCAATTTCGGCAGCGTCGAAGCCTCCGCCGCCAACGAAGGCTAAGAAGAACACTCCTTTACCTGCTCAAAGAAGAGAGACCATCATGACCAACTTCGTCCCCACCCCCACTGTCCCGGCACCGGACATCGTCCGCTGCGCCTACATGGAAATCGTGGTCACCGACCTCGCCAAGTCCCGCGAGTTCTACGTGGACGTCCTGGGCCTGCACGTCACCGAAGAGGACGAGAACGCGATCTACCTGCGCTCCCTGGAGGAGTTCATCCACCACAACCTGGTGCTCCGCAAGGGACCGGTCGCCGCCGTCGCCGCGTTCGCCTACCGGGTGAAGTCCCCCGCTGAGGTGGACGCCGCCGAGGCCTACTACAAGGAACTGGGCTGCCGCACTGAACGCCGCAAGGAAGGCTTCACCAAGGGCATCGGCGACTCCGTCCGCGTCGAGGACCCGCTGGGCTTCCCCTACGAGTTCTTCTACGAGACCGAGCACGTCGAGCGGCTCACCCAGCGCTACGACCTCTACTCCGCCGGCGAACTGGTCCGCCTGGACCACTTCAATCAGGTCACCCCCGACGTCCCGCGCGGCCGCAAGTACCTCGAGGACCTTGGCTTCCGCGTCTCCGAGGAAATCAAGGATTCCGACGGCGTCACGTACGCCGCGTGGATGCACCGCAAGCAGACCGTGCACGATACCGCCCTGACCGGCGGCAACGGCCCGCGCATGCACCACGTCGCGTTCGCCACGCACGAGAAGCACAACATCATCCAGATCTGCGACAAAATGGGCGCCCTGCGCATCAGCGACCGGATCGAACGCGGCCCCGGCCGGCACGGCGTCTCCAACGCGTTCTACCTCTACATCCTGGACCCGGACGGCCACCGCATCGAGATCTACACCCAGGACTACTACACCGGAGACCCGGACAACCCCACCATCACCTGGGACGTCCACGACAACCAGCGCCGCGACTGGTGGGGCAACCCCGTGGTCCCGTCCTGGTACACCGAAGCCTCCCTGGTCCTGGACCTCGACGGCAACCCCCAGCCGGTCATCGAACGCGAAGAAAAGTCCGAAATGGCCGTGACCGTCGGCGCCGACGGCTTCTCCTACACCCGCAAGGAGGGCTCGCCGGAAGGTGACCGGACGGGGTTCAAGCTGGGAGCGCAGGTCTAACCCATGCTCGAGCCGACGACGATTGAGGCCATCGCGGACGAGCTGGTGGAAGCCGGCCGGACCCGGACCCCTGTTCCCCTCCTGACGGCCCGGTACCCGGGCATGACGGTGGAGGATTCCTACGCGGTGCAGCAGTTGTGGCGCCGCCGCAACGAGGAAGCCGGCAGGACCCTGGTGGGGCGCAAGATCGGCCTCACGTCCAAGGCCATGCAGGCCGCCACGGGCATCACTGAACCGGACTATGGCGCCATCTTCGATGACATGGTCCTGGACACCGGCTGCTCGGTCCAGTGGGACCGCTACACGCATCCGCGGGTGGAGGTGGAGCTGGCGTTCGTCCTCAAGGACGGGCTCAAGGGCCCCGGCGTCACCATCTTCGATGTCCTGAAAGCCACCGATTACGTGGTCCCGGCCCTCGAGATCCTGGACTCCAGGATCGAAATGGAGGGCCGGACCATCGTGGACACCATCTCGGACAACGCCGCGATGGGTGCCATGGTGATCGGCGGGAACCCGGTCAAGCCTGATGCGGTGGACCTGCGCTGGGTCTCTGCGATCCTCTACAAGAACCAGACCGTGGAGGAAACCGGCGTCGCCGCCGGCGTCCTGGACCACCCGGCAAACGGCGTCCACTGGCTGGCCAACAAGATCGCAGCGCATGGCGATTCGCTCAAGGCCGGGGACATCATCCTGGCCGGCTCGTTCACCCGCCCCATGTGGGTCTACAAGGGCGACACCGTGCACGCCGACTACGGACCCCTGGGGAGTGTCACATGCCGCTTCGAATAGAAGACACCTTCCGCGACGCCCTTGCCGCCGCGGACCGCCCGCTGGCCGGGATGTGGGTCTGCTCCGGCAGCCCACTCATTGCAGAACTGTGCGCCGGGTCCGGCCTGGACTGGCTCCTGGTGGACGCCGAACACAGCCCCAACGGGCTCGAGTCCATCCTCGCCCAGCTCCAGGCCATCCACGGCTACCCCGTCCACGCCCTGGTCCGGCCGCCGGTGAACGACACCGTGGTGATCAAGCAGTACCTGGACCTCGGTGTGCAGAACCTGCTCATCCCCATGGTCAACTCCCTTGCCGAAGCCGAGGCCGCGGTGGCGGCCATCCGCTACCCGCCGCACGGCGTCCGCGGCGTGGGTTCGGCCCTGGCCAGGGCCGCCCGCTGGAACCGGGTGCCGGACTACCTGGCCCGGGCCAACGAGACCATCAGCGTCACGGTCCAGATCGAATCCACCGCCGCCGTGGACGCGGTCGAGGACATCCTGAAGGTCGACGGCGTGGATGCGGTCTTCATCGGCCCGTCCGACCTCGCCGCCTCCATAGGCCTGCTGGGACAGCAGGAACACCCCGAGGTGCGCGCCGCCGTCGAGCATTGCCTTGCGGCCGCGAAGTCGGCCGGGAAGCCCGCGGGCGTGAACGCCTTCAACCCGGATACCGCGCGCCACTATCTGGACCACGGCGCTGATTTCATCCTGGTGGGCGCCGACGTCGCACTCCTCGCGCGCGGCTCCGAAGCCCTCGCCGCGCAGTACATCCCCAAAGCCGGCGACGACACCCGCGCCAGCTACTGACTCTTAAGGACTTCCCCCATGACAGTTACTTCTGCGCTGCCCCCTGCCGTCTCGCCGGAGCGTGAGGCCGCGCTGCTGGCGTCGGTCCCGACCGGCCTGTTGATCAACGGGGAGTGGGTGGACGCGTCCGACGGCGGCACGTTCGACGTGGACGATCCTGCCACCGGGCAGGTACTCGCCACCCTCGCTTCCGCCACAAGCGAGGACGCCGTTGCGGCTTTGGACGCGGCCGACGCGGCGCAGGCGTCCTGGGCGCGGACCGCGCCGCGGGTGCGGGCTGAGATCCTGCGCCGGGCCTTTGACCTGGTCACCGAGCGCGCCGAGGACTTCGCGCTGCTGATGACGCTGGAGATGGGCAAGCCGCTGGCCGAGGCCCGCGGCGAGGTCACGTACGGGGCGGAGTTCCTGCGCTGGTTCTCCGAGGAAACCGTCCGGGACTACGGCCGCTACCTCACTTCTCCTGAGGGCAAGAACAAGATCCTGGTCCAGCACAAACCTGTCGGCCCCTGTCTGCTTATCACCCCCTGGAACTTCCCTCTCGCGATGGCCACCCGCAAGGTCGCACCCGCTGTCGCGGCCGGCTGCACCATGGTCCTCAAACCCGCCAAGCTCACTCCGTTGACGGCCCAGTACTTCGCGCAGACCATGCTCGACGCCGGCCTGCCATCCGGGGTATTGAACGTCGTCGCCTCCTCGTCCGCGTCGGGGATTTCCGGGCCGCTGCTGAAGGACTCCCGGCTGCGGAAGGTCTCCTTCACCGGGTCCACCCCGGTGGGCAAACGGCTGATGGCCGACGCCGCCCAGAATGTGCTCCGCACCTCAATGGAGCTCGGGGGCAACGCACCGTTCATCGTCTTCGAAGACGCCGACCTCGACAAAGCCGTCGAAGGGGCCATGGCAGCCAAGATGCGGAACATGGGCGAAGCCTGCACCGCCGCCAACAGGTTCCTCGTCCACGAATCCGTCGCCGCCGAGTTCACCCGGAAGTTCGCCGCCGCCATGGGCGCCCTGGCCACCGGCCGCGGCACCGACCCAGCCACCCAGGTGGGCCCGCTCATCGACGCCGGCGCCCGTGACGACGTCCACGCTTTGGTGAGTGCCGCCGTTGACGCCGGTGCCGTCGCTGTCACCGGTGGGGCTCCCGTGGACGGGCCAGGCTACTTCTACCAGCCCACCGTCCTGGCCAATGTCCCCAACGATGCCGCGATCCTGGGCCAGGAAATCTTCGGCCCCGTCGCCCCTGTCACTACCTTCCGAACCGAGCAAGAAGCCATCAACCTCGCCAACGCCTCCGAGTACGGCCTCGCGTCCTACCTCTACAGCCGCGACTTCAACCGGTTGCTCAGGGTAGCCGAGCAAATTGAGTTCGGCATGGTCGGGCTCAACGCAGGCGTCATCTCCAACGCCGCCGCACCCTTCGGCGGCGTCAAACAATCAGGCCTCGGCCGCGAAGGCGGCACCGAAGGCATCGCCGAATACACCACCACCCAATACATCGGCATCGCAGACCCCTACGCCGGCTGACGCCGAGTACACCGCTCCACCCGTTTCATGAGCCTCCCTGCCGTTGCGGCAGGGAGGCTCATGTGTTCCGAATACTTCTAGCGCATGCTCCCAGCATTCTTAGGTATAAACACGTGCTGGCGACCCGCTGATAAGTACTGGAGGCCGCGACCTGGTGGCGCCGCATCTCGGACTGTAAGGCGGATCAATGTGGGAGTCGATGCTCAGGGAGCTAAGAGCCGGCGTGCAGCTCTCAGGCCGCCGATCCTTCAATGCGGCGTGAGCTTCAGTTTCACGGCGTCGTACTTCTTGGACTTGGCATCGGCTTCAAGATATCGGAACAGGATCGGGTTGGACGGCGTCGCGCGGTGAGGCGTCCAACGGCGAGCCGCCCAGGCCTAGTAGCCATTCATTCAGCAAGATTAAGCCACAAAAAAGACTGGACTAGATGTTTTATAGTGCCGTAGAGTTGCTGGTACAGAGAAAGTGGTGATCGGAATCACATCTGAACTGCTTGTTTTGTCGGACAGTTCGCGTATGGATTACCTTCCGCATGACCCTCCAACAACCATGCACCAGCAAGAAAGGCAGACACGGACATGACACGAGAAGAAGCTTACGCACGATGCCCCTCGGATTCGTACGTCGAATTTTACGGCGGCCAGTGGCTCGTAGTCCCGCTTGTGCCCGTCGAGCAGCCCGACTTTTTCAGGTGCCTGCCTCGGCCGCCGCGCAATTAGAGGCAAGGAAACAAAACGGCGCAAAGGAGCACCGATGACCGCCATTATCAACGACTTGGCCGAGGGCTCGTTCGAGGACCTCCCAACGCCCCTAGCCTGCCCGGCAGCGGATTCCACTCCCCCGGTCTTGACTGTTTCGGTCAACGACGAGGCGGTGCTTGCGATTGCCCGTTGGTTGCACGACAGGGCATGCCTGTACGGGCGCCTATGCGAACTGCGCGACTTCCACGCGTTGGACAACTACGAAACCGATATCCGGGGCATGTTGGCTGCAATGGTGCAGTCCAGCGCTGAAGCTGATTGTCCGGAAATCAGCCCCTGCCGCAGTACAGCTGAACGGCAATGGTTTCAGGGAAAATGGCGGTGCACTGCTTGCCGCGGTGACGTCCGCTTCAGCGGTGGGACCGGCTGGATTCACGTTCATACTGCAGGGCAAGGCTGAAATGTGAAAAAGTGTCGACATGGCTGCACTCATAGAGGATTACGCGTTGCTTTCGGATCTTCAGACCGGTCCTCTCGTCTCCCGGGAAGGCAGCGTGGACTGGCTTTGTTTCCCGCGCTTCGATTCACCGTCTGTGTTCAGCCGGCTTGTAGGTTCTGATGAACACGGTCACTGGCTGTTAGCCCCCAGCGATTCAGGTGCTGTGGTTGTCGACCGGCATTACGTCGAATCAACGTTTGTGCTGCAAACGATGTGGGAAACTTCCGACGGACGAATCCTGGTGACGGATTTCATGCCCTTGGGAGACAGCAGTTCGTCCTTAGTCCGCCGTGTCACAGGTTTGGCCGGGAGCATGGAAATGCGGCAAGAACTCCGGATCCGGCCAGGATATTCCACTGTCCTACCGTGGATGAGCCGTGTTATCGACAGTGGGTCGACAGCATCGTTGGTTCTGTTGGCAATGGCAGGTCCGGATGCTTTCGCGCTGAGAGGCCCCCATCTGCCACAAGCCCATGCGCACGGACATGAAGGAACGTTCATCATCTCCGAGGGCGAGACGGTGGATTTCGAACTAACGTGGTTCCCTTCGCACCGCCCCTTGCCTGCAGCGACGGACGTAGATGCTGCCCTCGAAGTGGCTACCGAGTATTGGAGCCGTTGGGGAAGCCACTGCAGACAAGACGGTGCCTATGGAGGCGCGGTTAAGCGTTCGTTGTTGGTACTTCGCGCCCTCACGCACATGGAAACCGGCGGCATCGTCGCAGCGCCCACGACGTCCCTCCCCGAGGATTTCGGGGGACCGCGGAACTGGGACTACCGGTACTGCTGGTTGCGCGACGCAGCCCTGACATTGGAGTCCATGCTGACTCACGGCTATGAAACCGAGGCGCTTCAGTGGCGCAACTGGCTCCTTCGTGCCCTCGCCGGTGACCCTGAGCAAATGCAGATCATGTACGGGGTCGGGGGCGAGCGGGAACTTCCGGAACGCGAACTTACCCACCTTCCTGGCTATGCCGACTCTAAGCCAGTGCGCATTGGCAACGCCGCCGTATCGCAGTTCCAAGCAGATGTTGTTGGTGAAGTAATGGTGGCCCTGGAGAGACTGCGTATGGCCGGAGGAAAAGAAGACCATTTCTCCTGGGCACTTCAGCAGGCACTCTTGGGCTTCGTCGAAAAGCATATCGATGATAGGGACTTCGGGCTTTGGGAGATGCGCGGCGAAGCACAATACTTCACCCACTCCCGAGTCATGATGTGGGCCGCCTTCAACAGCGCGGTCCGGGCGGTACGGCTGCACGGGCTGACTGGCGATGTGGAGAAGTGGGAGCACCTTCGTGACCGGTTGCGTGAGGAGATCATGCGCGAGGGATTCAACAGGAGCATCGGCTCATTCACCCAAACCTACGGTGGAACTCAAACAGACGCGGCGTTACTGGTGATGCCCCAGGTCGGTTTCCTTCCGTACAACGACGACCACATGCTCGGCACGGTCGCACGGTTGGAACAGGAACTCCTGACCGGCGACGGCCTTTTGCTCCGCTACCGGACAGAGAGCGGCGTTGATGGTTTGGAGCCGGGCGAACACCCTTTCCTCGCATGCTCATTCTGGCTGGTGGAACAATACGCACGCACAGGTCGGCACGGCGAGGCAAAGACCTTGATGGACAAACTCGTGGGGCTCGCAAACGAGCTCGGCCTGCTGAGCGAAGAGTACGCAAGCGATGAAGGTCGGATGGCCGGTAACTTTCCCCAGGCATTCTCACACTTGACCCTCGTCAGGGCGGCCGACGCCATGCACGGGGTGGACCGACTCAGCCTGGCTGTCGAAGAACCGGATTGAACACGATCTCCGGTTTAGCGGCGGGTGCCGTATCAGCGTGGGCCGCCCACCATGCGGCGCAGGCTGCCCGCCAGCTGTTGAGGTCATCTTCAGGGCCGTTGATGCTCAGCGCGGAACCCGACACCCTGGCCACTGCCCCGCCGCAGGAGTAGGCGCCGTCCTCGGCTGTGACTGCTGGGTACTCCTCGTAGAGTTCGCGCAGGGAGCGGATCACGTAGCTTGGGCGCTCGTCTACGGGGGCAACGAGTGCCGTTTGGACTGAATCGACGCCCGTGAGGACGAGGACTGTAGCCATACCTGCGCGGTTTCCGCCCAGAATGTCGGTGTCCAGTCGATCGCCAACAACCAAAGGGCGCTTGACGCTTGAGTGGCGCGCTGCCGTCTCGAACAGGGCTGCTTCTGGTTTTCCTGCCACCAGGGGCACTTTTCCGGTGGCGGCGGTAACCGCTGCCACCAGTGATCCGTTTCCGGGAGCGAACCCCCGCTCCTGCGGAAGGGTCATGTCCAGGTTCGTAGCTACCCATGTAGCGCCCGCCGTGATCGCGTAGGCAGCTTCTGCCAGGTCTTTCCAACCGAGTTCGGGGGAAAACCCCTGAATGACTGCGTCTGGCCGGTCATCCGAAGTGGGTACGACGATGAGTCCTTGTGACCGAACGGAGTCCGCGAGGACCCGACTGCCGACGACGAGTACAGACGCACCGCGCTGAACCTCGCCAGCCAGCAGTTCTGCACCGGCCAAGGCAGATCCGAAGACCTGCTCAGCGGTGGCCGGTGCTCCTAGTTCGCGCAGATGGGCAGCAACCTCCTCGGGTGAGCGCGAAGCGTTATTGGTCACGTACGCCAGGCTTTTGCCCTCGCCGGCGAGCCTGTCGAGTGCTTCGGTGGCGCCGTCGATCGCCTGCGGTCCGGTATAGACGACGCCGTCCAGGTCCGCGAGCACCCCGTCAAAGCCGTCAATCAGCCGCTTGCCGTCTACCTCCCGCTCGCTGGCCGGCTTGGGCTGTCGCGTGGAGGGGGCGCCTTCATCCCGGTCAGCAGGAGACGGTCCAACCCGTGGCGCTGGTCTTTGACGCTTCGCAGCACATGGCTCCAACTCGGCGAGCAGGGTGACCTCGGCCTCCATGAGGTTATTCAGCTGATGGCGGTCCATGGCTACAGCTTCCTTCCGGCCGAGCCGAGCTGCTTGGTGGCCTCCACGACGCGGGCTGTGAGGCCTGCTTCTGCCGAGGCGCCCCAGACGCGGGGGTCGTAGGTCTTCTTGTTGCCCACTTCGCCGTCCACCTTCAGGACACCGTCGTAGTTCTTGAACATGTGGTCGGCCACCGGACGGGTGTACGCGTACTGGGTGTCGGTGTCGATGTTCATCTTGATGGTGCCGTAGGACACGGCGTCCGCGATTTCCTGGTCCGAGGAGCCGGAGCCGCCGTGGAACACCAGGTCGAACGGGTTTTCCTTGCCGATCTTCGCACCCACCTGGGCCTGGATGTCCTTGAGGAGCTCCGGGCGGAGCTTGACGCCGCCGGGCTTGTACACGCCGTGGACGTTGCCGAAGGTCAGCGCGGTGATGTAGCGGCCGTTCTCGCCGGCACCCAGCGCCTCAACGGTGGCCAGGGCGTCCTCAACGGTGGTGTAGAGCTTTTCGTTGATCTCGTTCTCAACGCCGTCCTCTTCACCGCCCACTGTGCCGATTTCAACCTCGAGGATCATCTTGGCGGCGGCGGTGCGTTCCAGCAGCTCGCGGGCGATGCGGAGGTTCTCCTGCAGGGTCTCGGCGGAGCCGTCCCACATGTGGGAGTTGAACAGCGGGTTGCGGCCGGCCTTGACCTCAGCCTCGGAGGCGGCCAGCAGCGGCAGGACGAAGCCGTCCAGCTTGTCCTTGGGGCAGTGGTCGGTGTGCAGCGCGATGTTCACGCCGTAGTTCTTGGCCACCTCGCGGGCGAAGGCTGCAAAGCCCAGGGAACCGGCCACCATGTCCTTGGTGGAGGCGCCGGACCAGTAGGCGGCACCGCCGGTGGAAACCTGGACGATGCCGTCGGACTCAGCCTCGGCGAAACCGCGCAGTGCGGCGTTCAGGGTCTGCGAGGAAGTCACGTTCACGGCCGGGTAAGCGAAGCCGCCTGCCTTCGCGCGGTCGATCATCTCGGAGTAGATCTCTGGGGTTGCAACGGGCATGCTGACTTCCTTGATTGGGGGGTATTCGACCGCAGTTGGACGGAATTGGGTCTTAGCTGGTGTACAGGGTGACGGGATCATCACGAACAAATAGACGGCGAGAGCCGGTGCCGTGCTCGATGACCCAGATCACCTGGCCGTTGTCGGCGCAGTCATCTACAAAGGCTGGGTAAAGGAATGAACCGTTGGACCACACTTGAACACAGTCCCCTTGCTGCAGGGTAGCCCACTCATGGACAGGCTGCTGGCCCGGGAACAAGCGCCTTCCCCCGGTTGCCTCCTTGAACATGTTCTATTCCTTCTTTTGCGCCACGGCGGTCAGCTGCGCTGTGCATCGCACGGCCGGCCCCAAAAGCCTCTGGACAAGACAGAACTAGCGAACGACTTCGTGCGTCATGCCGAATGGAACCTGGTCTGAGAGCGCGGCCGTATAGTGTCCCGGCCGGTTGCGAACGACCAAGATACCGTGATCGCCCGTAAGCATTGCCAGCTCCTGGAGCGTCTTGACGGCTTCATTGAGGCGCTCGTCCAGGACGCGGCGACTAGTGACGTGAATATCGATGGAGTCAAGGAAGGCGGTCATGGTCTTTCCTTTCTGTTTTCGCTGGGCGGGTTACCGTTGCGCCTGCCTTCGGCGAGGCTGCGGCACTCATCCCCAGGCTTTGCGGTGTGAGTGGCATCACATATCGTGTTGGCTGTAGCAAAGGTATCGCGCATAAATCATATAGTCCAGCTTTTTTAGCAGCCATTCCAATCCCTGAACGGGATTGCTCCAATTGCCGGAAGCCAGCGCGGAGTCAGCCTCGGGAGCGGCGACGGCCAGCCATGGGCCCCGCTCAAAAGGGTGGTTTAAACAATCCTAAATTGGGATTTCTCCTACTCGTTCCGGGCCGGACGATGGAGGCTTAGCCCATTCAGGAGGCAAAGTGACCGCACTGATCGCTGAACTGACCCAGATACAAACCGAGCGGCGACACCGTGCAGGCCCCAGCGAAGTCCAAGTGGTCTGTGTCCGAACTGCAGGGCGAGTGCGCAAACTGCGCGACACCCCTGGAACAGCATAGGAAACGCGATAGGGAGAGTCTGTGTGGGAAAAGTAGAGTCCGATGATCCAGTCGTTCCCGAGGTTACTGCGATGCCGTCACCAGGCCGGCCGCTTGTTCTTCTTCGCCCCGGGGAATTTGTCCAGCTATCACAAATCCCGCCACCGCGAAACCGCGACCTCGAGATACAACAACTCATCCACGACCTCGCGGTGCTGGCAGCAACGCACGGCCCGCGTTCTACCGGTATAACCTCGCCCTGAAATTTCGAGTGAAGCTGTCGGTAGCGGTCGAAAAGTGAACCATCACGTGGGGAGTGACGTCGTCGCCTCCGCCGGCGGTTCCGCTGCTTTGATTTCCCCCAAGTTTGTGGAGCTGGAACGCCAGTCAAAGGCTGCATTCAGGACATGGTGTACTTGGCTCGGAGCCAGGAAGCCCGGGAGCTCGAATCGATGCCAAGCCTCAGGCTCGCCGCGAGCCAGCTCGACGCGAATCCAGAACCGAGTCCCGTCCAGCCTCGGTCTCGGCGTCACATTTGTCCACCCTTGCGGCAGCCGAAGGCCTGGTCGCGCTTTACCCGGCTCCGGGCAAAACGCAACCAGGCACCTCGGCGATTTTCACGATGATAACTAGGTACGAAAAACTTATATTTTTCCAAAGGTCCTGAATGAGCGACGGTGTGCGAGCATCGGCATTGCGATGAGCAGTTGAAGCCGCCTGCGGTCCTAAACTTTCTTGTAGTCGTGAGTATTGCTTATGGAATTGGAAGTTTTTCGAGATCTTCGACATCGTCTGAAGAGCGAGCAGGGGATGGTTCTTGTTTCGTCCGCCTTGATTCGTGCTGAGAGTAGAACCAGATGGGTATATAGACTGCCAGTACTATAAAGCCGAGCCAGGTTGGCGCCCAGCCAATTTCCAAGCTGTTGAGATAGACGACACCGATCAGGCACAAGGGCAGATTAAACAGTCCGAAGAGCATGGCGACACGTTTCCATCCCTTGGGT
This sequence comes from Arthrobacter sp. Y3221087, assembly GCF_059089905.1. Lineage (NCBI taxonomy): Bacteria > Bacillati > Actinomycetota > Actinomycetes > Micrococcales > Micrococcaceae > Arthrobacter > Arthrobacter sp. Y3221087. Next base: position 20,679 of record NZ_JBNHFE010000001.1, on the reverse strand, counting down.
GCTTTGAAGGGTCTTTCCAGGTTTGCCAATGCCGGATGTTTTTTGGCCTTGACGTAGGCGAACAGGCTGATGCCGTTGGCACAGGTGTAACCGATCGCGGCAGCCGCAAGAATTGCCGTCATGGAGCCCATCGAAATGAGGACCATGTTGAACGCTGCGGTGACGAGCAAGGCGATGAACGGGGTTCCGTGGCGGTTGGTTTTGCCAAAGATCTTGGGAAGGTTGTTCTCGGTTGACATGGAGTGCAGAGCGCGCGAGGAACCCAGGTATGCGGTTTGGATGATGAGTATCATGGCCGCAATCAACACGATGATCGTGATGGTCGTGCCCGCCCCGCCAAATACCGCTTGGGCGACTGGAATTAGGGGGGAAATCGGCTCGGCGATGACGCCGTCAACGCCAAGCACACCGATTACTGCAGCTTGCACCAGGACATATGAGAAGAAGCAGATAATGCCGCAGGCGAAGAGCGCTTTGGGAACATCTTTGGAGGGGTTTTTGTATTCAGGGCCGTAAATGGCGGCCGTTTCCCAACCGCAGGCGCTCCACTGTGCAATCGCGAAGATGCCAAAGAGAATCAGGATGTGGTGCATATCCCAGGCCCAATCAGCCGGCATCCAACTGCCGGTGATGTTGTCCAGGTCGACATGGCCGGTGGCAAAAGGCGCGACGGTCAGGATTATGAGCGGTATCAGGGAAACTGCCGCAAGGATGTAACCCAGGATGGCGCCGTCCTTGAGACCGAACCAGTTGATCACGAACAGTCCGGCGAAAATTACCAAGCCCGAGATCAACGAGAGCTGATACTCGGTGAATGTCCCAGCCAGCACCGGAAACAGCCCATGCAGGTAGCCGCCGACCAGGATGGCGAAGATTGCCAGCACCGGGTTCCAGGCAAACCAGTAGCTCCAGGCGCTGAAGCCACCGATCAGCTTGCCCTTGTCATACTTGCCCTTGTAGTTCTCAGTGCGAAATATGTGCTGGGCATAGCCCGGAAGGCCTGAGGCCTTAGGGAAGGTTGTGGCCATTTCAGCATACGCGGCGTTTTGCATGAAGCCCTGAATGACTGATAATCCCCAGACGAGGATTGCCGCGGCAGATAGATACAGTGGGATATAACCCAGCGACGGCAATATCAGCAGGGGCACGCCCAGTGAAATGGACAGCCCCTGCTTCCAGTCGATTGATCTTTTCAGGTGATTGGCTGTATCCAAGCTATTTTCACTCATAAAATTCTCCTTTGAATAGCGGTGAAAACTAAAGAATTCTGCTCGTAGGGGTGACGCGGGCACTTGCCTTTGCCAGGCACCTCTAAGTGATCAAAAGTGGGTGGCCGGGGTATGAATCACCCGTGAGGCTGAAGGGGGTTCCCGATTGTGCAGACACGAGGCGGAGATAGGGGTTGGCTGCCGCTGTTTCTTAGTTCGCAGACACCCAAGGGTCACAGGTTGAACTGCTCCAGGTGAGCCTTGGTGATTGCTCTTCCTGCCAAGCTTGATGGTTGCGTCGCCTTTGAGACGAACGCTTCGTCAGTGGTTCGACGATCTGTGTGCTACTCGGGTTTATATTTCGAAGTATCGGAAGGAGTGCGACTTCAGACCTTCGGGATTGGGTCCGTACATCGTGACCATGCGTGCGTAGACCGGGGCCCAGTATCGGCCGAGCTGGCCGGGATTAACGCGAGCTGAATCGCCCGGCTTCAGGATGACAGTCTTGCCCTCACTCTCCACGTGGAGCTCACCTTCCAGAACGAAGTTTGTCTCGCTATGCGGGTGGAAGTCTTCCCAACCGCAGGACCTCAGTTCCCACTCCGAGAGTATGAAATCATCCCAGCTGCCTACTGGATCGGCATTGATGAATCTGCAGTGCAACCGTTGCCATTCGTCCTTCATAGGCTTCATGGACTTAATCGGCCAGAAGTCGATCTTTTCCCCTGCCATAGGTGCCAAGGGCTGAGAGTTGCTGGTAGTAGCCATAGTTTTTGAACCCTTTCTTAAGGCGCGCGATTTGCCGTCCGAATGCTTCGCTGGATCCGGGGCCAGGTTGCGTCATCGTGATGTGGGTCACGGCGATGTCCACTGTGACAGGGACATCCGTTCAAGTCAATCGTTCAAAAGGATAGGTGCCCGGGCTCGAACGCCGCATCAACGAAACGTGAAAAAAGCGAACATGAACGGTTGACTTGCACGCTTGTTCATGTCACCTTTTTTGTAGCGAGCAAACGTGACTGGCATCACAGCATTTAGCTCGGGCCAGCGCCCAGGAGGCCACCCGCGAGGCTAGGGCATGTCGGCTTTTTTCGATCCCTAGAGCCCCTACAGGGGTACCAACTTGACCTTCAGGGCAATTCTGCACGGCATCACAGACCACCAGTTCTTCCCCCATTTCAAAGGAGAAATCATGGAAACCACCCTCATCGGAACGCTCAGCAAGGCCGGATCCATCCACAAGGTAGAAAGCGGCTATGTCGGCCTGCCGTCAATGAACGAACCTGGCACTGTAGCTGCCATCGGCGACTCCCTCCACAACCCGCAGGGCTCGGTCATGTCCGCCGGATTTTTTGAGCTGAAGGCTTCCGAGCCGCTGGTCTACACCTACACGTACGACGAAATGAAAGTCGTCATTAAGGGTGAGTTCATCCTCACCGATCAGCTGACGGGCGAGGTTACGCACGCAAAGGAGCGCGACGTTCTGTTCTTCCCCAAGGGCACAACAGTGAAGTTCGAGACCCCTGAGTATGCCCTGGGGTTCTTCGTCGGTGACCGCAATTTCGCTGCCTAGACCAACCAACGGGCGGTCAAGACCCGTAGCGCAACTTACACCGCCGCACACCGGCGACCTAAAACATCTTTGTAGAGGAGAAGACCATGGTATTACGAGTCGGAATCATTGGCGCCGGCCCCAGCGGCCTGGCACAACTGCGGGCGTTTGAATCAGCGCGTCAGAAAGGCGCCTCGATCCCCGAGATCACATGCTTTGAGAAGCAGGGCGAGTGGGGCGGACAGTGGAATAACAGCTGGCGGATCGGGTTGGACGGTCAGGGCGAGCCGGTGCACTCCAGCATGTACCGGCACCTATGGTCGAATGGGCCCAAGGAGTGCCTGGAGTTTTCGGACTACTCCTTTGACGAGCACTTCGGCCGTCCGATCTCCTCCTTCCCGCCGCGCGAGGTCCTCTTCGACTACATCAAGGGCCGCGTGGAAAAGTCAGACGTTCGCAAGTACGTCAAATTCAATACGGTTGCCCGCCACACCAGCTACAACGGGGCCACGCAGGAATTCACGGTGACGGTTGAGGACCTCAAAACCAACCTCACGGAGACCCATGTGTTCGACAAGCTCGTAGTGGCCACCGGCCACTTCCACGTCCCCGCCGTCCCCGAGTTCAAGGGCATCGAAACCTTCCCGGGCGAGGTTCTGCACGCCCACGATTTCCGCGGCGCCGAGCGCTTTTACGGCAAGAAGCTGCTCATGATCGGAAGCAGCTATTCCGCAGAGGACATCGGCATGCAGTCTCACAAGATGGGCGCCGCATCCATCACCCTCAGCTACCGCACGGCCCCGATGGGTTATCACTGGCCGGAGAACACGGTGGAGCGCCCGCTCGTCACCCATTTCCAGGGCCGCACAGCGTACTTTAGCGACGGTACACACGATGACTTTGACGCCGTCATCCTTTGCACCGGATACCAGCACAAATACCCGTTCCTACCCGGGGAGCTGTCGCTGAGATCACCGAACGTGCTATACCCTGGCAACCTCTACAAGGGTGTGGTGTGGCTACAGAACGACAACCTGTTCTACCTGGGCGCCCAGGACCAGTACTACACGTTCAACATGTTCGACGCGCAAGCATGGTTTGCCCGCGATGTGATGACCGGAAAGATCGACCTTCCATCCCTCACGGAGCGCAAGGCGGATATCCAGCTCTGGCTCGACCGCCAGGCCGCACTGTCCGATCACGACGCAGAAGCCGATTTTCAGACGGACTACCTGCGGGAACTCATTGAGGCAACAGACTACCCTCCCTTCGATCTGGACGCCGTCTGCCAGTTGTTCAAGGACTGGATGCACCACAAGCACGATGACATCCTGGGGTACCGCGATATGCTCCACCGTTCAGTGGTCACCGGCACCATGGCGACGAAGCACCATACACGCTGGATCAATGCAATGGATGACTCGATGGAGCGCTACCTGCACGGAGCCTCCCAGGATCTGGACAACGTGGCACCTGACGATCTCACGGAGACCGTAGCCGCCACCTAACCAAGGTCACGTGGCGTCAGGCCGTCGGCTGGGCTTACCAGGCGGCGGCCTGCCACGTGTACGAGTCAGCCCTACTACTTCTACCTCATGACCTTCGTGGCATCGACAACGGCACCTCTCGTGGGGAGGAACCAGTTCGGTTACTGCGTGGAGTGGTGGAAGTGTTTCCTAAAAGCTCTCGAAATCCGGGCAAATTATGGGCACTAAGGGAAACGAACACAAGTTCGGGTCAAGCGTTCTAGACAGGAAATGAACCTTTCACTCGCCAGGCCATAGTCTTAAGAGGTGCCCCAGGAGGGCCGCCGAACGCGAGACTGGAGAGTGAATTATGCGGGTGTCCTCAAAAGATCGAAAAGAACAGCTGATTTCAGCAACCGTGGAACTTATGAGGCGCGAGGGTGTTCAGTCTGTAACCATGCGCGCCATTGCTAAAGAGGCCAATGCTCCCTTGGCCACTGCCAATTATTGCTTTAGCGGTAAGGAAGAGCTCATGGAGGCGGCCGCCGAGGCTTGGCTAAAAAACCTGAGCAGCTTTTCCGGGGACGTCCCGGCCCACCTAGGCCTTCGTAATGCGGTGGAACAAGTGGCTAAAGGCTATTGGCGAGCACTGGAAGAAGAGCCGGGCAGTCTCCTTGCTGAGATCGAGCTCATTTTGTGGGCAACACGCGGCGCCGCCGTCAGCCCGCTGGCCGCGAAGATTTATCCTGCCTACGAAGTGGAGCTGGGAGGCATATTCTCATCGGCAGCCCAAAGCAATGGCGACGAGTGCCGTATTGGCATCCCTGAGCTCGTAAGGTCTTTCCTGATGATCTACGACGGGGCGGCCCTTCAATACCTGACCGACCCAACGGCGGCCGACCACCGCGCCTTGTTCTTCATGACGCTTGATGCACTGCTGACCAGGGCCGGCGTCTGAGGACAACTCTGCCGCTAACCGCGGCAACGCGGAGAGTCAACGACCGAAAGGGTCTCCTTGCTGGTCACCCACCGCTATGACAGTGCCACAGCTGTTTCAGTCGGAGCGGAACGCCTCTTCGTTGCGTGCCGCCCGATCGAGGGCTTCAAGCACCCGGGCATTGTTGGCCGCGTCCGTGAGATCGTAGCGGAGCGGAGTACCGTTCAGGACGCTGTCAGAGAAGTGTTCGCTCATCCGTACGAAGTGATTTTCTCCCTTGATCTTGTGATAAATCGTGTCCTTTCCGAAGTGGTGCTCCTCCAGAACCGAATCCTCCTCAAGAAGGCCAAACGGATTATCGAGGTAGAGGCGGCCCTCGGTTCCGGTCAGTTCCAGGAAGTTGCGTCGTTCGAGGTTTACTCCGGTATCGAACAGCGCTGTTACGCTGCCGGGGAAGCGCAGTATGCCCGCAATACTGGTGTCGATTCGACCCTCGTCGTTGGCGTCGCGGTAGTTGCCGAATGCGTTGACTCGGCTCGGTTCCTGGGCGGTAACCATACGGCTGACGTTGACGCAGTAGCATCCCGTGTCGAAAAGTGCGCCGCCGCCGAGCTGGCTGTACCAGCGAATGTTGTCACCGCTGCCGGCGTCGAACGAATGCCCGACGTGAATAAAGGTCAGTTTGCCTACGGCATTGCCCGCGAGCAGTTCCTGCAGCTTTTCGAAACGCGGGTGAAAGCGGTACATGAAGCCTTCCAGGACTTTAAGCCCGGTCTCCTCGGCCTTTTGTCTAACCTCATCGCATTCGGCGGCGCTGGTCACCAGTGGTTTTTCACAGAGTACGTGCTTGCCTGCGTCCAAGGACTTCAGTATCCACTCGAGGTGGAGTGCGTTCGGCAACGGAATATACACAGCGTCGATGTCCGGGGAAGCAAGAAGCGCGCCATAGGAGCTAAACGCCTGCGGGATCCCGTGCCTGTCCGCGTATTCCCTGGCCTTTCCCTCGGTGCGGGAGGCGATGCCAACGACTTCCCCGTTCTTCGCCTCCTGCAGCGCCGGGATTGTCTTACGGACGATACGGGCGGTGCCGAGCACGCCCCAACGCAATTTATCGCTCATCTAAATCTCCTCGACGAATGGTGCGCGTACGTGCGAGGGCAGTTACACCGGTGATCAGCCCGATCAGCCTGCTGCAAGGCCGAGCCATCCTACTGCCGATCCCGCATCAGTGGCAGCGGAGATGCTGGACGCAGCCGCGGCCGGAACGTGGGCGTTGGGAGTTGCAGTGCTGCCCTGTGAGTGGCCATCCGTCTTTGCCGTGGTGGTGAAGGCGGGGGCCGGGTATTCTGGCTCGGCTTGGCTCTCGCTGGTTTCCTGTTCCCATTTCACGGTGTTCCCGTCGGTGTAGGTCTGGGACGCAGGCAGGATCAGTTCAGTACCGGCTTTGGGCAGCACGCCGACCGAGATGGAAAAGGTTTGGTACTCATGCGGACCGATCTGGTGAGCTTCATCCGCGGTCCAGATGACGGAGGTCGGCGCCTTGGTGACGGTTGCGCCGTTGACGGTGACGGGCTGCGGCAGTTCGCTGTTCACCACCTCTGCCTTCCACCCGACCACGGGCTTCACGGAGACGGAGGTGAATGGCGTCTCCGTGGGCAGGGAGATTTCGAGTTTGCTGGTTCTGGCCGTTTCGGATTCGTTTGGCACCCGGAAGGTTAGTTGGGTGTAGCTGCCCTCGGCTGTGCCGTCAGGGTCGACGCGGACGTGGGCGGAAGCTGTGCCTGTGCTTAGGGCCACCAGCCCGGCAGCCAATGTTGTGGCGGCGACGGTGCTAAGGGTACGGCGAGGTGATGTCTTCATGGCAGAATGCCTTTCGCGGAACTAAGGGATGGTGAGGTCAAGAAACCCAGGCGGGGCATGGGGCGCACGCCTGTTGTCGGCGGCGGCCGGTCCCTGGTTTCCTGTGTTCCAGACGGAAGGCGGGTACTCAGGTGGCCGCGGGGACGGCTGGTGGCGGACCTCGCCGGGTAGGAAGTCGCAGCGAGGCGGCTGCCGGGGAAGTTACGACGTCGGTGCGCCACCGGGTGCGGACCGTCGGCGGCAAGGCGATGAAGTCAGGGAGTCGCACGAGCGGCTCAAGCAAGGTGGCTACAAGGCGCAACGCATCCTCGCCACGAGCCAGGAGCAGCGCTGTGACCAGAGTGGCAACGGCGTGGGCAGTGAACATCAGCCATCCGCTCGCTGCGTCAGCGGAAGACATGACGATCCCCACGGAAGTGTCTGTGCCAGGAGCCGGCAGGTGTCCGGCATGCGGGAAGCGGGCAACAGCAGAGCCGAGGTGGGGTGCTGTCCGGGGCCGAGAGCGTCAAGGGACCAATGCAGCCACCCTTGGCCGGCGCCCAGCGAACAAAGAAGCCCAGGTACCGAGAACCGGTGTGAGGAAAGCATCACTATCGGAACCAAGGTCACAACGAAGAGCGCGGCCATGACCTCGGGCCGGGGCGCGTGACCGCCACCAGCGAGGTGTCCGCCCGCACCGAGAATGAAAATCAGGGATCCCACCAGACCGGCGCGGAGCAGCCGGACGGACGTTTGTGTCGTCATCTCTGCTCCTTCCCGGCATCCATGATCCCGTCATGTGTGGTCGTGGGAAACGCTGTATCAGGATGGTTTTACCTACCGTTTTGGACGGCTTGCAGTCGGTGGTGCCTGCACCCCGTTACAGGAACTCGGCTCGTCCTTCCAAGGGTGATGACGCCAGTGCATGCTCGCGGCGGGGTATGCGGCCGCCGCGGTTCGCCAGCCTTCCAGAGAGGACTGCGTGTTTAAATGCGGTGGCCATGCGCACCGGATTCTGTGCCCGGGTGACAGCTGTAGCCAGCAGGACAGCGTCACACCCCAGTTCCATTGCAAAGGCCGCGTCCGAGGCGGTTCCGATGCCAGCGTCGAGCACGACGGGCACGGAAGCGCGGGACACAATCAGCTCGATGTTGTGCGGGCTCGGGATGCCCAGGCCCGTGCCGATGGGTGAGCCAAGGGGCATAACGGTGGAGGCTCCCAGATGCTCGAGCCGTAGGGCCAGGACCGGATCATCGTTGGTGTACGCGAATACCTTGAAGCCGCGGTTGACCAATTGCTCCGTGGCATCGACCAGTTCCACGGCATCGGGCAACAGGGTGTGCTCGTCAGCTATCACCTCGAGCTTGCCCAGTCGGTTTCCAATGCTTCGCGCGCCATTTCGGCGGTGAGCACCGCATCTTTTGCCGTGAAGCAGCCTGCGGTGTTGGGCAGCACCCGGATCTTGTGGTCGAGCAGGAGTTGGAATAAGGAACCGGCCTCCGACGGCGAATAGCGCCGCATGGCGACGGTGGTCAGCTCGGTCCCAGAAGCAACGAGGGCGCTTCCGAGTCCGTCCAGGCTGGGGGCTCCGCCAATGCCCATAATGAGCCGCGAAGTTATTTCGACTCCGTCAATGATCAACGGATCGCTGTCCACGCACATTTCGGTGGTGATGGTCATCAGCTAACCTTTCAGGCCTCAGGAGAGGACGGACTCCGTGGCTGCCTTGCGCGAGGCAAAGGAGCTCAGGACCCCGGTCTTCGCCAGGCCACGGGTCGCGATCCATGACAGGGCACCGGCGATGACCGCGCCGGAAATCGCGGTGAAGATGATGTAGGCAAGCTTGTCACCGCCGGAGTACGCAATGTTCCAGCCCCACGGCGCGAAGGAATCGTTCAGGCCGCAGAACAGGCCCGCGGCAGCACCGGCCAGCAGCGACACCGGCAGGTTGAACTTCTTGTAAACGATGATCGCGAAGATGATTTCAGCGCCCAGGCCCTGGACCAAGCCTGAGAACAGCACCGAGGCGCCGTACTGCGAGCCCATCAGGAGCTCACCGGTGGCTGCCACGGTCTCGCAGAACAATGCCGCGCCGGGCTTGCGGATGATCAGCATGCCCAGCACTGCCGGGATCATCCAGCCGCCGGCGATCAGGCCGGTCAGGGGCGGGTAAACCGCGTTCATGGGCCCGGAGACCGCGGCCGCGCCCTGGGACCAGGCCCAGAAAATCACGCCGCCGGCGATGGCGATCAGGGCCGCCACCACGATGTCCACGACGCGCCAGGACTTGCTGGTGGTCTTCTTGATTGCTGCAGTGCTCATGAAAAAATCCTCCTGGGAAACAGGAGGGGAAAGCACGGCACGCGGCTACTGCCGTTACCGGACTTCGAGAACTCGACTCCCTTGCGCCGGTACTAGCCGGATCAGGTTCGAGGGTCTGCGGCTGTCCGCACTCTCAGCGCCCACCTGCGGTCCCCGGCCATGGCCAGTGCCGGATGGCGGCGCTCCCCTGTCGTTGTATGAATGGCTACAAACTGTAAGGCCTGGCACGTGTCCAGGCCTTACAGTTTCCCTGGGTCAGGGCGTGAAAATGACGAAGAATTTTCTGATGCGCTCCTGGATTTCCCAGGTGCCCTTCCAACCGATGGGGAAGATAGCTGCGGTTCCGGCCTCTACGGTAGTCGGCTCTCCGCCATCCTCGGTAACCACCATGCGGCCTTCAAGGACGTAGATCGACTCGCCGCGCTCCAGAAACTCCCATCGTGAAAGGCCTGGGTCAGCTTCCCAGACTCCGGAGAGGATCCGGGAATCATCGCTGGTAAAGGGGATAGTGATCCGCGTCGGAATCTCGTCGCCCAGCACTTCGGCCAGGGGTGGACCGAGCGGTGCTTCGTCCAGCTTCCCCTGGAAGAGGGCGGTCGGCTCGAAAGTTATGCTCATGTGAATCTTCCTTTCTGGGTTGCTCCCCCGGGACGGGAGAGTCGGTGTTGGGATCCCCGACTGGTCTAAGCAGCGGGAGAACTTTCCGGGATGGCTGGCGGCAGGGTTGACGACAACCTTGGCCCGGGGTTTTGTTGGTGGGGGTTATTCGACGATCTCGCCCGTGGTTTCGAAGGTAGCGATTTTGCCGATGCGGCGCTCATGGCGTTCGGCATTAGTAAATGGTTCTGCCAGGAATGCTTTGACCAGTTCCGTGGCCTCTTCGACGCTGTGCTGCCTGCCTCCGACGGCGACCACGTTGGCATCGTTGTGTTGGCGGGCGAGCCTGGCTGTGTCGAGGTTCCACGCGAGGGCTGCCCGGACTCCCTTGACCTTGTTTGCGGCGATTTGCTCGCCGTTGCCGGAGCCGCCCAGCACGATTCCGAGCGCGTCCATGCCTGCCGCCCGGTCGGCCACGACGGCGGCGGCGGCGTTGATGCAGAATGCGGGGTAGTCGTCCTCGGCGTCGTAGGCGGCCGGTCCGTGGTCCACCATCTCGTAGCCGCTGGCTGCGAGCGAGGTGATCAGATGGGAGCTGAGCTCCATGCCGGCGTGGTCGGTTGCGATGTGAACGCGCATTATGGGTCCTTCAAGATTGGTAACGGTGATGGGGCGGCCTGCTGCTATGCGAAGGCAAGCTGGCCGTTCGCGCGCAGCGACTCGATTGCCTCAGCAGGGGAAGGTTTGCCGTACACGGCCGAGCCCGCGACAAAGACGTTGGCGCCGGCCTCGGCGGCACGGGTGATGGTTTCTTCCGTGATGCCGCCGTCCACCTGGATGGCTACGTTCACCCCTGAACCGTCGACGGCGGCGCGAGCCCGGCGGATCTTGGGCAGCATCACGTCCAAAAAGGCCTGGCCGCCAAAGCCCGGTTCAACGGTCATGATCAGCAGCATGTCCAGTTCGGAAAGCATGTCCAGGTACGGTTCCACCGGCGTGGCAGGGCGCAGGGCCATGCCGGCCTTCGAGCCCCGGGCGCGAAGCTCACGGGCAAGCTTGATCGGTGCAACCGATGCTTCAACATGGAAGGTGACCGAGGCAATCCCGGCGTCAGCGAACTGGGGGGCCCAGGTGTCAGCATTGGAAATCATCAGATGGGCATCCAGCGGCACAGGACTGACCTTCTGGATCCTTTCCACGACAGGCAGGCCGATGGTCAGGTTCGGGACGAAGTGGTTGTCCATAACGTCCACGTGGACAGCATCGGCATTGCTGATGCGGGCAAGCTCTGCTTCGAGGTTGACGAAGTCGGCCGACAGGATGCTGGGATTGATACAGCAATTTAGGGGTGGCTTGGACATGGTGTCCGCCTTTCTGATCTGCGGCCACTGCGCGGGACCCCTATGGGTCCCGCGCAGGGCGCACTCAATGGTTCAGGATGCCTTCCGGGCGCTGGAGAGCGCGCCCTCAACATCGGCCAGCAGTTCCTTCCAGCTGGCCACGAACTTGTCCAGACCTTCGGATTCCAGGAGAGTGACGACGTCGTTGTAGGAGACGCCGAGGCGCTCGATGGCGGTGAGCACACCTTGTGCTTCCTCGTATGTGCCGGTGATCGTGTCGCCGGTGATCACGCCGTGGTCGAAAGTGGCGTCCAGCGTTTTCTCGGGCATGGTGTTTACCACGTCGACGGCGGCGAGTTCGGTGACGTAGAGGGTGTCCGAGTAAGCGGGGTCCTTCACACCGGTGGAGGCCCATAGCGGCCGCTGCCGGCGGGCGCCGGCTTGAGCCAGGACTGCCCAGCGTTCAGTGGCAAACAGCTCCTCGTAGACCTGGTAAGCCAAGCGGGCGTTGGCGACGCCTGCCTTGCCCTTGAGCGCCCTGGCTTCGTCGGTGCCGATGGCGTCGAGGCGCTTGTCGATCTCGGTATCCACACGCGAAACGAAGAAGGACGCCACCGAATGGATCTTCGAGAGGTCGTGGCCGTTCTCCTTGGCCTGTTTCAGGCCGGCCTGGAAGGCGTTGATGACGGCACGGTAGCGCTCCAGCGAGAAGATCAGGGTCACATTGACGCTGATACCCTCGGCCAGAACGGAAGTGATGGCCTCAAGGCCCTCAAGGGTGGCCGGGATCTTGATCAGGACGTTGTCTTTGTCGACCTTCTTGAACAGTTCTTTGGCCTCGGCGATGGTGCCGGCGGTGTCCCAGGCGAGGCGTGGGTCCACCTCGATGGACACGCGGCCGTCAACGCCGTTCGTCGCGGCGGCGATAGGGGCGAAGAGGTCACAGGCGTCCGCGACATCGGTGGTGGTGATCTCGAAGATCGTCTCCTCCACGCTGCTGCCCCGCGCGGCAAGCCCGGCGATGGCGGCGTCGTAGTCGGTGCCCGAAGTTATCGCGGCCTGGAAGATGGACGGGTTGGTGGTCACGCCAACCACGTTCTTCTCTTCGATGAGCTTCTGCAGCCCGCCGCTGGAGAGCCGGCCTCGGGAAAGATCGTCCAGCCAGATCGATACTCCGGCGTCGGAGAGCTGTTGGGTGGGAGTAGTCATTGTCTTTTCTCCTGAAATCGGTTGTTAGGCCTGCAGGCCTGCGAGGGAGACCTTAGCGGCGGCTGTGACTGCTTCCGCCGTGATGCCGAACTCCTGGAAGAGACGCTTGTAGTCAGCGGAGGCGCCGTAGTGCTCGAGGCTGATGGAACGGCCGGCATCACCGACGAATTCCTTCCAGCCCAGGGCCAGTCCTGCTTCAACGGAGACACGCGCCCTGACCGCGGACGGGAGGACCGACTCACGGTAGGCAGCGTCCTGCTTGTTGAACCACTCAACGCACGGCATGGAGATGACACGGGTGGCGATGCCTTCGGCCTGGAGTGCTTCGCGGGCCTGGACTGCCAGCTGCACTTCGGAGCCGGTGGCGATCAGGAGCACCTGGGCCGGGACGGTGGCACCGCCATTGGATGCCTCGGCCAGGACATAGCCGCCCTTGCCCACACCTGCCGGGGAAGCGAACGTGTCACCCTCGGCGGTCCCCTCGCCGCGGGCGAAAGTCGGAACGTTCTGGCGGGTCAGGACGATGCCGGCCGGGTTGCTGTGGTTTTGCAGCATGGTCTTCCATGCGATGCCAACCTCGTTGGCGTCGGCCGGTCGAACAACATCCAGGCCCGGGATCGCACGCAGGGTGGAGAGCTGTTCCACCGGCTGGTGGGTGGGGCCGTCCTCGCCCAGTCCAATGGAGTCGTGTGACCACACATAGATGGACCCGACGCCCATCAGGGCGCCGAGGCGGATGGCCGGCTTCTGGTAGTCACTGAAGATCAGGAACGTCCCTGAGAACGCGCGGGTCTTGCCGTGCAGGCTGATGCCGTTCACGATCGAGGCGGCGGCGTGCTCGCGGATGCCGAAGTGCAGGACGCGGCCGTAGGGGTTGCCCTTCCAGGCTTCCGTGGAGCGGGAAGCCGGGATGAACGACGGCGATCCCTCGATGGTGGTGTTGTTGGACTCGGCGAGGTCGGCTGAACCGCCCCAGAGTTCCGGCATGACCGGTCCGATGGCGTTCAGGACCTTGCCGGACGCGGCGCGGGTGGAGACGTCCTTACCTGCCTCGAAGACAGGCAGGGCGGCGTCGAGTCCGGCGGGCAGCCGGCGGGCTTCGACGCGCTCCAGCAGGGCGGCGCCCTCGGGGTTGGCGGACTGCCAGGCGGAGAAGGACTCTTCCCATTCGGAGCGGGCGGCTGCGCCGCGGTCCACAACCTTGCGGGCGTGGGCAAGGACGTCCTCATCCACCTCGAAGGACTTGGCGGGGTCGAAGCCCAGCACTTCCTTCAGAGCTGCAACTTCATCGGCGCCCAGGGCTGACCCGTGGATCTTGCCCGTGTTCTGCTTCTTGGGGGCGGGGTAGCCGATGATGGTGCGCAACGAGATGATGGACGGCCTGGAGGTCTCAGCCTTGGCCGCCAGCAGCGCGGAGTAGAGCTCTTGGACGTCTTCGACGTATTCGCCCGTCTCGGTCCAGTCAACGCGCTGGGTGTGCCAGCCGTAGGCTTCGTAACGCTTCAGGACATCCTCAGTGAAGGCGATGTCGGTATCGTCCTCAATGGAGATGTGGTTCTCGTCGTAGATGACGACGAGGTTGCCCAGTTCCTGGTGGCCGGCCAGGGAGGAAGCCTCCGAGGTCACGCCTTCCTGGATGTCGCCGTCGGAGGCAATGACCCAAATGGTGTGGTCGAACGGGCTCTCGCCGGCGGGGGCATCGGCGTCGAACAGGCCGCGCTGGCGGCGCTGGGAGTAGGCAAAGCCCACCGAGGATGCAAGGCCCTGGCCCAGCGGGCCGGTGGTGATCTCCACACCGGCAGTGTGCTTGTACTCCGGGTGGCCGGGGGTCAGTGCCCCCCAGGTCCGCAGCGCCTGAAGGTCCTCCAGTTCCAGGCCGTAGCCTGACAGGAACAGCTGGCTGTAGAGGGTCAGCGAGGAGTGCCCCGGGGACAGGATGAACCGGTCACGGCCGATCCAGTCCGGATCGCGCGGATCGTGGCGCATCAGCTTCTGGAAAAGGAGATACGCAGCAGGAGCCAGGCTCATCGCGGTCCCCGGGTGTCCGTTGCCTACCTTCTCAACGGCGTCGGCTGCCAGGACGCGGAGTGTGTCCACCGCGCGCTGGTCCTGGGACGTCCAGTCCAGTACAGCAGTATCAGGACGCGGGGTGAGTACGGCATTTGCTGTCGGGTTCACTATTAATCCCCTTTGTTTGAATGATTTGGCCTTGCACGACCACATGAACTTTCGGTTAGATCCATCATCGCGAAACAAAGGGGTAGCAGTAATCCTGTTTTCTGGCAGTTTTTACTATACTTTAGGACTGGGTGGTGTGATCCACCTCTCCTCGACCAGCCACTAGGAAGATGACATGACCGTTACAGACCTGCCATGGCCACTGTTGCAGACCGTTGCTGCCCTGGCTGATGCCCCACTGGCCAAAATAGCGGAACGGCTCCGTAACGCCACCCTGCCTTACATCAAGAGCAGTGCGCTGGTCATCTTCACCGAGGACTGTACTGGCAGGCCCCAGAAGAAGGCGGGTGCGGAGGACATCATTTCCCGTGTCAGCATCCCGGAATTGGACGAGCTTCGCGCCACCCTGTCCGACGAAACGCCTTGGTTTGGGGAAGCCGACCTGGCCGGCAAACCCCGGCAGGTGCTAGCTCACAAGCATGCCGCCAGCCAGGCCCTCCTCGTCCTCACCGATCCCTCCCCCACCGGTTCGGGAGATGACGCCAACCTGGACCTTGTGACGTTCCTATGGCGCATCGCGGCGCGGCGAATCCAGGAAAAAGTGGCGGATGCACCGCCGTCGTACTTGTTGGAGTCCCGGGCAGCATCAGCTGAACGCATCCGTGTGACGGCCGAACTGACCGATCTGCATTCGACCACTCTCGAAACCCTCATGGCAGCCCTGCGCTCGGCGTCCCTGGACGATGCAGCTGCCCGCACAACCGTCATAGAACTCACTGCCAAGGCCCTCCTCGGGTTAAGGACCCTTAGTGACCGGACAACAGACATAGCAGAAGAGCCCGTCGCCAAAGCCTTCGAACGGCTGCGGGAAGACTTGCGGCCGCTCACGGGCTTTAGCGGCATTGACGTCCAATTCATCGAACCACCCTTGAATGGCAGGGCCCTCCCCGGCGAGATCGCCCATGCTGCCCGTGCCATCGTCCGCGGACTTGTCCTGGCCATGATGGAACAAACAGACATCACCAGAATCCGGACACAGTGGGACTGCGATGGCGGAAACCTGCTGATCAACGTGCGAGATGACGGAGGCGGTGCACTCACCGCCGAAACGCCGAGCATCGTGGGCCTGCAACGCCGGGTCCAAGCGCTCTCCGGACAGCTGCGGATGGACGTCATGTCCGGTTGGGGGGCCGACATCTTCGTATCACTCCCCCTGGACCCGCCCGCCCGCCCCACCGGAGATGTAGCGGGATGGAATCTTGCCGCAAGGGAACTCGAGGTACTCCAGCACCTCGCCGCCGGACACCGCAACCGTACTATCGCCTCAACAATGGGCATCAGCGAGAACACGGTCAAGTTCCACGTGCGAAACCTGTTCAGGAAGCTCGACGTCGGGTCACGAACCGAAGCTATCGCCTTGGCCCACAGCCACGGACTCCGGTAACGCTGCTTTTTGACACCAGCAGAGGCGCGCCGGGCATTCCCGGCGCGCCTCACTTACTCACTCCTGGTGAAATTGCTGCCTACTGCGGAACCTTGGCAAGAGTTTCCTGCTCGGCGCCGATGGTGGTGTCGTCGCCGTGGCCGGTGCGGACCACAGTCTCGGGCGGCAGCACCAGGAGCCGCTCCCGGATGGAAGCCAGGATGGTCGGGTAATCACTGTAGGACCGGCCGGTGGCGCCGGGGCCGCCGTTGAACAGCGTGTCCCCGGTGAAGACCGTTGCTTCGCTTTCGAGATAGAAGCACGTGGAGCCAGGGGAATGGCCGGGCGTGTGAATTGCCAACAGGGCCGTTTCTCCCACCTCGAACACGTCTCCGTCTCCGTGGTAACGGTCAGGTTCGTAGTCCGGGTAGACCTGCTCCCAGAGCACAAGGTCCTCCGGGTTCAGGTAGATCGGGGCACCCACGGCGACGGCAACTTCCCGGGCAGCGCCGATGTGGTCGTTGTGCGCGTGGGTCAGCAGGATGGCCTTGACCTTCCGGCCGCGGACCTGATTGATGATCGTAGCGGCGTCGTGCGGGGAGTCAATGATCACGCATTCCTCGTCGTTGCCCACGATCCAGACGTTGTTGTCCACGTCCCAGGTGCCACCGTCGAGCGAAAACGTCCCCGAGGTGACCACGTTCTCAATCCTGACGGCCATTAGATTGCACTCCTCTGCGTCAGGTCGACCACCGAACGCAGGACCTTGCCCTTATGCATCCGTTCGAAAGCCTCCTCCACTTGATCAATGCTGATGCGTTCGGTGACGAAGGCGTCCAGGTCCAGGTTGCCCTGCTTGTAATGCGAGACGAGCATCGGGAAGTCCCGGGAGGGCAGGCAATCGCCGTACCAGGAGGACTTCAGCGAACCGCCCCGGCCGAACACGTCCAGCAGCGGCAGCTCCAGCTGCATCTCCGGCGTCGGGACGCCCACCAGCACCACCCGGCCGGCGAGGTCGCGGGCATAGAACGCCTGCTTGTAGGTTTCGGGACGGCCGACGGCGTCAATCACCACGTCCGCCCCGTTGCCACCGGTGAGGGCACGGATCACCTCCACCGCGTCCTCCTGCCGGGAGTTCACGCCATGGGTCGCGCCCAGGGACTTGGCCATTTCGATCTTGTTATCGTCGATGTCCACCGCGATGATCGTCGTCGCACCCGCCAGCCTGGCGCCGGCGATCGCGGCGATACCCACCCCGCCGCAGCCAATCACGGCCACGGACTCGCCGCGCTTGACCTCGCCGGTGTTGATGGCGGCACCAATGCCGGCCATCACACCGCAGCCCAGAAGGCCCACCGCCGCGGCGTCGGCCTCCGGGTCCACCTTGGTGCACTGCCCGGCAGCCACAAGGGTCTTCTCCGCGAACGCACCGATGCCCAGCGCGGGGGAAAGTTCGGTGCCATCCTCCAGCGTCATCTTCTGGGTGGCGTTGTGCGTGTTGAAACAGTACTGCGGCTGGCCCTTGGCACACGCCCGGCACTGGCCGCAGACCGCGCGCCAGTTCAGGATCACCCGGTCACCCGGGGCTACGGACGTCACATCGGGGCCCACCGCGCTGACCACGCCGGTGGCCTCGTGGCCCAGCAGGTACGGGAATTCGTTGCCGATGCCGCCCTGCTTGTAGTGCAGGTCCGTGTGGCAGACACCGCAGGTCAAGATATCCACCAGCGCCTCCCCCGGCCCCGGGTCCGGCACCAGGATGGTCTCCAGCGAAACCGGGGCATCCTTCTCCCGGGCTACCACCGCTTTAACTTTATGGACCATTGCTTGGTTTCCTTTCATGGATCCGGCCGGACCCCGTGACTCGGCGGTGATATGGGTGGCCATAAGCCGGATGTGTTGTTGTGCCGCCACCGTTCTGTCCCGAGTGCCGTCGACCTGTACCAATCAAGCCGGGACCAGGCACGCCTGCCGCGGGTTCAGCACAGCACCGGAATCCTGCGAGGTTGCCATGAGGTTTGCCCGCCCCAGTTGGGCGACTGTTTCACCGAAGACGTGGTCCGGGTCCAGGCGGCGGAGTTCTTCCGCGAGGCAGTCGCGGAGGTTTGGGCGCGGGAGGGAGATGCGTTGGGCGGGTTGGCCCGGCTGGGTGAGTACAGCGACGGTTTGTCCGGGGCGGAGGAGTTGAATGTCGCCGTCGGGAAGTGTGAGGCGGACCCGGCGGAGGCCCGTTCCGGGGGTGCCCGGCACGATGGTCACGGGCACGTTCAGCGCGGTGTTCAGCCAGGCTGCCATCAGCAGCGTGCTTGGGGAATCCGGGGCCCCTTCAACTTCGGCGGCCAGTACCGCGGTTGAGCTGGCCTGGTCCAGGGCTGCGGCGAGTTGGATGCGCCAGTTGGTGAGGCGGGTCCAGGCGAGGTCGGTGTCGCCTGCTTTGTAGGTGGCGCGGATGTTTTCGAGCGCGGCCTGCGGGTCGGGTTCATTTGCGGAGTCGGTGATCCGGCGGTGCGCGATGCGGCCGATGGAGGTTTCGCAGGCGTTTTCCGGGGCACCGTGCGGCCACCAGGCCACGATCGGGGCGTCCGGAAGCAGCAACGCCGCGACCAGCGACTCGGACTCGTGCGCGAGCTGGCCGTAGCCGCGCAGCACGATCACTTCGGAGGCGCCGGCGTCCCCGCCGACCCGGATCTGCGCGTCCAGCCGGTCCGCGTGGTCCTTCCCGGCGTCGGCGAGCACGATGATCCGGCAGGGGTGTTCCCGGCTGGCCTCGTTCGCGGCCTCGATCGCTTCTTCCTCGAGCCCGGACTTCGTCACGACCACCAGGGTCAGGACCCGGCCCAGCGCGATCACCCCGCCCTGCTCGCGCAGGGCCATGATCTTCTTGGACACGTTCGAGGTGGTGGTATCGGGCAGGTCTACGATCATGGCCTTCTCCAGGTTCGTCCGTCACGGGCCAGCAACTCATCCGCCGAGGCGGGGCCCCAGCTGCCGGGGGCGTAGGGCTCGGGCTGCTCTTTCAAGGACGCCCAGTAGTCCTCGAACGGGTCAAGGATCTTCCAGGACAGCTCCACTTCCTCGTGCCGCGGGAACAGCGGCGGCTCACCGAGCAGCACGTCCAGGATCAGCCGCTCGTAGGCCTCGGGGGAGGATTCGGTGAAGGAGTGGCCGTAGCCGAAGTCCATGGTCACGTCCCGGACCTCCATCTGGGTGCCCGGGACCTTTGACCCGAACCGGATCGTGGCGCCCTCGTCGGGCTGGACCCGGATCACCACGGCGTTCTGGCCGAAGTCATCATCCGTGTGGTCCCGGAACAACAGGTTGGGGGCGCGTTTGAACACCACCGCGATCTCCGTCACCCGCCGCCCCAGGCGTTTCCCGGCACGCAGGTAGAACGGGACCCCGGCCCAGCGGCGGGTGTGGATGTCCACCCGGATCGCCGCGTAGGTTTCCGTGGTCGAGTTCGCGGGGATGCCTTCTTCTTCCAGGTAGCCCTGGACCTGTTCCCCGCCCTGCCAGCCGCCGGTGAATTGCCCGCGCGCGGAGTGGGTGGACAGGTCCTCGGGGAGCTTGACGGCGGCGAGGACTTTTTCCTTTTCGGCGCGCAGGTCATCGGCGTTGAAGGAGATGGGTTCCTCCATCGCGGTCAGGGCCAGCAGCTGGAGCAGGTGGTTCTGGATGACGTCGCGGGCTGCGCCCACGCCGTCGTAATACCCTGCCCGGCCGCCGGTGCCGATGTCTTCGGCCATGGTGATCTGGACGTGGTCCACGTAGTTCGCGTTCCACAACGGCTCGAACAGCTGGTTCGCGAAGCGCAGCGCCAGGATGTTCTGGACCGTTTCCTTGCCCAGGTAGTGGTCGATCCGGAACACCGCATCCGGCGGGAACACGGACTCCACGATGTCGTTGAGCTTCCGGGCGGACTCGAGGTCGTGCCCGAACGGCTTCTCGATCACCACGCGGCGCCACTTGTCGCCGTCGGCCTGCGCGAGCCCGTGCTTGGACAGCTGCCGGCAGACCTGCTCGAACGCCTTGGGCGGGATCGAGAGGTAGAACGCGTGGTTGCCGCGGGTGCCGCGGACGTCGTCGAGTTCCTTGACCGTGTCACCGAGCCGCTGGAACGCGCCGTCGTCGTCGAACTCGCCCTGCACGAACCGGATGCCCTCGGCGAGCTGGTTCCACACCGCCTCATCAAAGGGTGTACGTGCATAAGACTGCACCGAGGACTTCACCTGGGCGGCGAAATCCTCATCACTCCACGCCCGGCGCCCGAAGCCCACCAGCGCGAAACTCGGCGGCAACAACCCCCGGTTCGCCAGGTCGTACACCGCCGGCATCAACTTCTTCCGCGCCAAATCGCCCGTCACCCCAAAGAGCACCAACGACGACGGACCCGCAATCCGGTTCAAACGGCGGTCCCGCGGATCCCGCAACGAATTGCGCCTGGACCTAGAAGGTGAGTCAACGTACGTGAGAGACATTGTGGGTTCTAACTTCCAAAAGCAGGTGCGGTGGCCGTGTACTGCCCGCGGTGGTGTTTTGTGCGGGCAGTACACGGTTCGGGGTGGGGTTATGCGATGGCTTCGCGGAGTTCTTTTGCTGCCAGGGCGG